>NZ_QICZ01000001.1:0-4168242 GCF_003201065.1 Pantoea sp. JKS000250
CAATCTGTTGTGGTAAACCGACCAGCGGGACATAGTCCACACGCCCTGGATGATGCTTTTCTGAGTTTGGCACATGAACTTGTCCATGCTTTTTATCTTCTTAATGGCAAACGATTATCAACACCTCTTGATTCTCGCGGCACACGAATTCATGAAGAGCTTAGGGCAGTAGGTGTGCCGCCTTTCGAAAATGCAATGTTTTCCGAAAATGCGATCAGGCGTGAACATCATAAAGATTATCGAAGAGATTATATACTATCAACTGATAGAGGGTGAAATTAATGTATACTGTGCCGCCCAGTAGAACACTTCCTTTTATAAATATTTTAAGCGATAACGATGAGAATCGTGAAGCAGCAGAGATCGCTTTAAAAACAATCCTTTCAAAACCTCATGGTCGAACGCTTTTAAGTGAAATTGCGGATAACAGCACGGATGAGAAGAAAATTACTATAATTTCAGCTAACAATGTTGATTCCTCTTGCTACCTCAATTAACTAAATCTCAACTCATTAAATATAATGAATACAGAGATAATGATAAAGACTGGAGTAATAAAGTTGCATCTCATATTTCAAATTCACCATCAATACAAGGGCTTGGAGAGGGTGTAAGCTCTAATGTATTCTGGAATAAATCAGTCTCAATTTATATTGATTCAAAAGGCGAAAATTATATTAAGAATGATGGTGTAATTTCCTTTATCTCCTTAGCGCATGAACTCAACCATGCATATTATCTTTTGAAAGGTGATTACCTTTCACATCCTGTTGATGAAGAAGATACGCCTATTTTCGAGGAGTATCGGGCAATGGGGGTGCATCAATATGAGAACATCCCTTACTCTGAAAATGCTATTAGGCGGGAACATAACATTGAACTAAGAAAGAATTATTATATGAATGATTAAAAGGAGTTCAGATGCTGATAACAAATAGTTCTTATATGCCTAATGTTGAAATTCATCATCATAATCAGGATGAATTAAAAAAGACAGAGGCAGCATTAAAGAAAATTGGTTCTAAGCTTAAAGGTTTTTTGATGTTGAGTGAAATCAACAATATGGCTCAGGGACAAACTAAGATAAGAATCATTCCGACATTATATGGAGAAAGCACTACATCATCAGCTTTAACAGAGTCACAACGAAAAATATTCCCTAATCCTGATCCTGATAACATTTCTTCCCAAAAATGGGAGGATAGCATAGGGAATCGGATTAACTCAATACATGCAATTGGAGGTAATGAGACCGGAACAAGCGCTATAGTAAACTGGAATATTCGCGAATATGTTCATATAAATAACAGTGGAGATAGCATTGTTTCAAAAAATAGTAAATATTCTTTTGTCACACTTGCTCATGAACTTGTTCATGCTTACTGGATCATGAGAGGTGAAGGCTTAGTGGTCGGGGTAGACAGTAATGGTATAGCTAATATGGAAGAATGGAGGGCGATGGGGATCAATAATTACTATAATGAAATATTTAGTGAAAACAGTATTCGTCAGGAGCATGGTTTACCAATGCGAATCAGATATATTCCTTCAAATATTTCTTAACTGATTTAGAGGTAATCAAAATGATTACGCAAAGTGCCTTATTCAAAAATTTCACTATTGAATATTCTGAAGAAAGACAGTTTAAACTTGCAGAATATGCATTATCAAAAATTGGCTCAAAGCCAATAGGATTTTCGATGTTAATCGAAATGAATAACATGGCTAAAGGTGAAACAAAAATAAATATTTTCCCTAATAAGGAAGGAGGGTCTGCTACAGGGATGATGTTAACAGAAAGTCAGTTTCAAAAATATCCAAACATATCAAATCTTCCAGATGTGAAATGGAAGATCGAACGTGCAAAAACAATTGTTGCTGATAAATCGATAGGAGGTGAGGGCCAGCCAACGAGTGCTTTTATTGTCTGGAATACCAAAGAAGCTAATTATGTAAGTGATACCGGAAAAAACGCAAGAGTTGAAGATGAAAAAATGTCTTTTGTCACACTTGCTCATGAACTAGTTCATGCTTACTGGATCATGAAAGGGAAAACTTTAGGAATTAAACCTGATATAAATGGCGTTCACAACATGGAAGAATGGAGAGCGATTGGGATAAACAATTTTCTTAATGATAGGTTCACTGAAAATAATATTCGTCGTGAACATGGGTTGCCTCTCAGATTGCAATATGCGGGAGAAAACTTTATTCGATAAATTCTTTGTGTATCGTCATGACCTTAAAAAAATTAATATCACAACTCTGGAGCAATTGTGACTGAATCAGATAATCTATTCTGGAAACGTAATCTTTTTATTTGCATGATTGGTGCGTTTGCGACAACTGTCGGATTAACCATCATGCTTCCTTTTCTCCCATTATATGTTAATCAGCTTGGCATTGTTGAACAGGATAAAATCATTCGCTGGTCTGGAATTGCTTTTAGTGTGACCTTCCTTTCAGCGGGTCTTGTCGCGCCGATATGGGGAAGGTTAGGTGATCGTTTTGGCCGAAAAACGATGCTTATACGCGCAAGTCTCGGACTCTCTATCATTCTCTCTTTGATTGGGTTTGCTACTAACGTGTATAACCTCGTTTTAATGCTGTTCCTGGTTGGTCTGGCTGGTGGTTATGGATCTGGTTCAACGATTCTTATTGCTGTTCAGGCTCCTCAGGAGCGGTCTGGTTGGGCGCTGGGTATGGTCGCATCAGGCGTAATGGCGGGAAATCTAGCTGGACCTTTGTTAGGGGGTATTCTTGCACCGTTGATCGGCATTCGTGAAACGTTCTGGTCTGCCGGAGGTTTTATCTTTATTGCATTCCTCTTAACCCTCTTTGGAATCAAAGAAGAACATAAACCTAAAACCAAAACCGAGCGAAAATCGAAAGGGATTATTGGTAAGCAGGATAAACCTGTAATCCTTGTAATGCTGATTTCAAGTATGTTTCTGATGATAGCGAACCTTTCTATCGAACCTATCATTACGATCTTTATCAGCTCAATTGAGTCGAATGTTGATAACATTACTTTTATGTCAGGTCTCGTTCTGGCTGCTTCAGCTCTCGGATCTGTTTTATCGGCGTCGGTATTAGGCAAAATAGCCGATAAAATGGGACACGTTGAGGTCATCATAGGAGGAATGTTTATCGCTGGACTCCTCATCATTCCTCAGGCGTTCGTTACATCTGGATGGGAGTTGGTCCTGTTGCGGTTCCTGATGGGAATTGCGCTCGGAGGATTGTTGCCTTGTACCTCAGTCATTATTCGACAGAAAGTTGCTGTTGAGAATGTTGGAAGTGTGCTGGGTTACTCGGTTTCAGCAAAGTTCATCGGTCAGTTCATTGGTCCATTCCTCGGGGGAATGATAGGTAGTCATCTCGGGATCCGATATGTGTTCATTCTGACAACAGTCGTTATGTTCGCTGGCGCAATTCTGAATTTAATTTTCGTCAAAAAAACATTCAAAGATGTTTATGAGAGTCATGAATAGTCATGTTAAGCCCTATCTCGTCCTTGAAACAAAACTAAATATGACATTATGTTAGCCAAAAGTGCATTGTAGAAGATTTGTTCAAGTCAAAATAGAAGAGGCATGTCTGACAGAAAATTATGTATATACAAAGTCGTGTTGTACCAAACCTGACGATTGAAACCTCCAATCCTTATCTTTATAAAAAAACAGAATCAGCACTTTTCAAAATCTCAGCAAAGCCGATTGGTCAGGCTCTTTTAAGAGAAATCAATTCACTTGCTAGAAATGAAAGATGTGCATTTGTGATTCCAGATGAAAGCTTCGATTGCTCGGCAAAACCAATGCTGACATATTCTCAATTAAAAACATATGGTCCCCCACCAATTGATGAAGACGAAGATAAATGGAATATGTACAAAGCTATTGAACTCGTCACTTCAACCCAAAAAGGAGGTAAGGGGGTCGGAACGACAGCTGTCAGTTACTGGAACCCAAATGAATTCATTCATATCGATCTCTTTGGTCACTCTCATAAGGTGATCAATCAATATAGTTCATTCCTTTCTCTTGCACATGAACTTATTCATGTCAGAAATATTTTAAAGGGTGACGTCTTGATAAATTCTGAAGGTGGATTATCTCGAATTTTAGAGGAAGAGTACCGAGTATTGGGTTTACCTCCCTATCATGATGAACCTATAACAGAAAACAAAATCCGCTTAGAACATGGTTATCCTTATCGGTTCGATTATCAGCATTTAGATAATTAGAGGCTCAAGATGAAAATCTTAACATCGACAAATGAGAATGTATTTCAGAACGATAGTCTTCTAACTGGGCCACCAGCTGAAGAAGCTTTTCCTCAGAAGGCACAAACCAATGTTATCGACTTTACCTCTGTTTCTTCTCAGCAAAGTTTAAACCAAATCCTCCAGCCGAACGTTCAAGGGTTTATTACCGCTAATGACGCTGGATCAACTCTTACTGATTCGTCCTCTGAAAGTGGGATGTCTTTTGCGGATGTTGTGACGACACTCGGTCGGCATGACGGTTTATTGAAAAAGGCAATGACGAAGGAAGATTTACAAAAGCTTGAATCCGATCCTGATACACCATCAGATATGAAAGCCGCTCTTCAGATACTATTGAATAATCCTGCTATGTTTCAGGCGATAGACAATGCAACGCCTGATAAAGTCGATGGCAAGATCGCCGCAGGGGACATCGATGCACTACGCAAAACGCCTGCTTTTATGCAATATGCCTCTCAGCTTTCAGAATCCTATACTCACGATTACATTCCTTCTGACGCTCCTACAGGTTCACCGCCTCAGGAAATGACGGCAAACGATGCTGCTCGTGAACTCTATCTTTACTCGCAGAGTCTGCCAAAACAGCTCAGCCTTCAGACTCTGAATGAGATTGCAAACGGATCACAACCGCTTGATAAGTGTCCTCCGCAGGTCGCCGCAGCTGCCAAATATTTCACTGATCATCCTAACCAATGGGCAAACCTGACAGGGATGAGTGACCCGACAAAACCTGAATCCCGTGAAGCTTTATGTGATCAGGTTTCTTATTCGGTAAAACTCACGAAACCCGAAAGTGACGCGCTTCAGACTGTTAAAGACAACGAGGATATTTTTTTTAAGAACGGGAGCCTCACACCTAAGAAACTCAAGGACATTGCTAAAGATCCCAATAATTCTCAGTCTGTAAGAGACGCGGCAACATTGTTAAGCAAACCGAATTCAATGTTGTTTTCGATGCTGGACAATGGCAAACATCACGCGGGAGGCAATTTCTTTAATAAATCCAATGATGAGAAAATCAGTAAAGGTGATCTCGATGCTTTCATTGCGCATGGTTCTAACCAGGTAGCAGCCGCGCCAACGCAGGCGAAAACCGATACACCGACACAACTGAAAGCAAAAGCGGATATGGACGCCGGTCAGGAAACCCAGCCTGATAAGAAAAAAGAAATGGGAGGCGGCTTTTTCAAAATGTTCGACATTCTTGGATGGATTGGAACGGGTTTATCGATATTGATCCCAGGACTTGGAGAGGCTGCGTTAGGGGCGGGTGTTGGAAAAGCAGCTGTTCAGGCTGGTGTTGAAGCGGGAATGAAAGCAGGGATGGAAGGCGGTGTGAAAGCCGGATTCTCAGCAGCGAAAGAGGCTGGAATCGCAGCGGGTAAAGAAGCGAGCAAGGCAGCGGAACAGGCAGGAACAAAGGGGATTGGCTACGCTGCTGGAACAACAGCTGAACGAGGCGGTAAAACAGGAGCGGAAGTAACGGTTGAACATGAGTCTCAACGGAGTTAAAAAGTAAATGTCAGACCAACTGACAGTTCAACAAAAATCACGCGCACGCTAATGCTTCAGTTAATAAAGGGAGAACACTGTTCTCCCTTTTCTGTTTACGGTTCCCAATGAACATATTTCCTGAGAAAAATTCGCAGTCGGGATAAACGTGATCGAACAGTCCCGATAGGGATGGCGAGCTTGTTCGCAAGTTCCTGATAGCCGATGTCGTTTTCAATCAAGACTTTGAGCATTTGCTGATATTTTTTCGGCATGACTGAGAATTTTTTAACGGCTTTCATCAGGCATTCTCGGGCTGAAAGAATATTTTCAGGTTCGTCTTTTTCCTGGAATTCGCGATCAAGCGCGTCTTCAGGTGCAGCGGTCAGCGACCGAATCTGAGAGTTCTTATAGTAGATTTTGATCAGGTTCATGGCTATCCCAAAAATCCATGTTTCCGGTTTCGATTCGCCTTTGAACTTGTCTTTATGGATAAGCACTTCAAGCCAGGTTGTTTGAACGAGATCATCAACGTCAGCAAAATTGGTGACGCGTTTTCGAATAAAACTCTGAAGGTTCTTTTCGTTCTCGATCATGATCAAGCCCCAGTCAATAAGGGGTTTCGCGATAGCCTCTTCAATCAACGTTTCCATCTTACCTCCTGATTTATGTCAATCAGATTTAGCAATCGCTATGCCAGCTATTTTTTTCTTTTAAATGATTGAATTTAAAATGAAAGGGAAGAAGAGAAGGGTTCAGAATTTGCCATTTATGGCAAATTTTCAGCAGGACAGCCGCCAAATTTGGCAATATCAGAAGATGAAAATATTTCGGAACTGAGTTCGCTGTTTCTTTACCTATAACCAAAGGGAAAAAGAAGGAAAGTTCCGATGAACATGAAAATTCACCACACCCCAGTTCGACATTTTGAGGTGGCAGAAAAAGAAGAGGCGATAGAAGAACTCGGGAATATTGGGAAGGGTGATTCAACCGTTAAACCTGGTCATGAAACGACACACGCAGAACGCCTTAAAAAAGAACAGGCGTCTCATGTTGCTGAACATTCACTTGCACAGGAAATCGATCAACATCGTGCGAAAATTGAAAAACAACAACAGATAGCCAGGTCGAGGCGTGGAGGGTATTCACTCAGGTTCACTCATATTGAACAGATCAGTGAATTACTTGAGGGTGGTCATGATGAAGAACAGGCAAAGCGAGAGGACCGGATTAAAGCGATCCTGGAGGAATCGCCTGAACATAACCACTTCACAGCCATTCTTGAAACGATTGATGATGATCCGGCTTCAGCGTATGCAACATTGAGCCTCATGGCGCTAAAGCTTCAGGATAACCACCAGCCCCAACTTCTCGCGAGTATTCAAACTGTTTTAGACAAACTCAGTCATGAACATGGTGCTGAGGTCACAGCCGGAATGAACACGGCGAGAGCTTTCGCCACTCACTCAACTGATAAAACCCAAAAACGCACGCTTCGAAAACTTTATTATGATGGTGTTGTGGGTCAGCAAACCTCAGATTCTGTCATGGATCTCTTACTCTCAAAGTTCGGCGTTGAGGGATATTTACCGGCGCTCAGAACGCTTCAGAGAGCGTTAGCAGATGACATCGCCGCGTTATCACCCTCTATCCCCCCGATGGCCTTACGCCGTTTACTGAACGGCCTGAACGATACACGCGTATTGAGTAACACAATCACTGAGGTGAGTGAGTTCTTAACGCGAATGTCTTCGACTTTCAGAGATGTGAAAATGTCTGTCGATAAGATGACACGAACTCTTCTCGGGATGTGCCGAAATGGTTTTTTTTCAAACCAGCTCATTTCGCTGGGTCTTGAAACTATCGGAGAGGATTCTCAGCGTCATCCGTTTTATTTCAATCATCTGTTAAGACTGATTCAGCGACTACCAGAGAACGTCTGGGGCGATAACGGCAAACATCGTGATTCGGCGATCAGGATGATTCGCGCGTTAAACGGCGAACTGGCGCAAATGGAAAAAAATCGGTTAGGTCAAATGCAATGAACCAGCTCTTTAACTTTCTCAATAAAGTCGCTTTTCATGCCATGCAGCGATCAGAAATCGTGGGTGGGTTCATTGCGCTTTCCGTTGTGTTCATGCTGATTATCCCGTTGCCATTGCCGCTTATCGATATTCTGATTGCCACCAATATCAGCATGTCATGCCTGTTGATCATGAACGCCATGTTTCTTCCCAAACCGCTCGCGTTTTCAACATTCCCGTCTGTTCTCCTTCTCACGACAATGTTCAGACTGGGTCTCTCAATCTCCACCACGCGTCAGATTCTGCTTCAACAGAATGCAGGCCATATCGTTACAGCCTTTGGAAACTTTGTGGTGGGTGGAAATCTGGCGGTGGGGCTGGTGGTGTTTTTGATTCTGACGGTGGTGAATTTTCTGGTCATCACAAAAGGATCGGAACGAGTCGCGGAGGTCTCAGCGCGGTTTACGCTCGATGCCATGCCAGGAAAACAGATGTCCATCGATTCTGATTTGCGAGCGGGTTTAATCAGTGCGGATCTGGCTCGGAAAAAACGCGCAGACTTACAGAAAGAGAGCCAGCTTTTCGGGGCGATGGATGGAGCGATGCAGTTCGTGAAAGGCGATTCAATGGCAGGCATTGTAATTCTTTCCATCAACCTGATCGGCGGGTTTTGTATTGGCGTCCTCCAGCTGGGGATGACAGCGGGCGAATCGATGCATGTCTTTTCCATTCTGACCATTGGCGATGGCCTGATTGATCAGATCCCGGCGCTGCTGATTTCCCTCACCTCGGGAATGATGATAACGCGGGTATCAGGTAATGAGGAAAACTTTGATCTCAACATTGGCAAAGAGATAACCCAGCAACTGACCAATCAGCCTAAAGCCTGGATTATGGCGGGGGTAGGCATGTTTGCATTTGCGATACTACCAGGGATGCCCACATTCGTTTTTCTTTTCCTGGGAACCGTGACTATCGGAAGTGGCGGGTTCCAGTTCTGGCGGGATAAAAGAAACGCCTCAACAAACCAGCATGAAAAAATGTTGGTTCCTGAGGAAAACGGAGAAAACGACCTGAGAACATTCAATCCAGCACGACTGTTTACACTGAGCTTTCCGGCAGGTCGCGAGCGTGATCCGCACGTAATCCAAATAATTGAAGAAATCCGGCGTATCAGGAACCGAATCGTCAATCAGTTTGGTTTCACCTTACCTGTTTTTAATATTCAGTTCACAACCGCTCAGCGAGAGGACGAGTTTCGTTTTCTGGTGTATGAGGTTCCGAAAGTCATCGCGACTATCACCCAATCAAAACGCGCTGTTGAGCGAATTGGCTATGTCAGACAGCTTGAGGATAAATCCACTTTGCCCGCTGAAACAGATGGGCTTGAAGAGGATTTTATCTGGCTTGAGAACGAGGATGACTATCTTAGAGCGGGAGAGGTCAGCTGGAGTGGCAACGATCTGTTACTGGCAAAAATGGAAGAGGCGTTGTTTCAATCAGCGCCTCGCTTTATTGGAATGCAGGAAACTCGCGCTATCGTTTCATGGCTTCAATCCGATTTGCCTGAGGTTGCCCAGGAATTTGAACGCGTCTTTCCAGTTGCGCGGTTATCTAACGTTCTGCAACGGCTGGTGGCCGAACGGATCTCGTTGCGGGTCATTCGAACTATCGTTGAGAGCTTACTAAGAAACGGCAGTGAGCGAGACACAGGAATGTTAATCGATCAGGTCCGAATCGACATAAAAGAGCATATCTGTTACCAGCACAGCAACGACAGAGAAGGGATCATTGCCTGGTTACTCGCACCAGAGACCGAGGAAATCCTTCGCGAGGCACTACGTCATACGAACACCGATACCTTTTTTACGCTCGACAGAGACCGGATGAAAATCTTTATCGATCAGATTAGAGGGGTGTTCCCGCCTTATCGGTCCATTAATCAGGGTGTGATGTTGGTTGCCCAGGACCTCCGCGCCCCGCTCAGAACTCTCATTCAAAACGAATTTAATCATGTGCCGGTCCTCTCTTTTTCGGAGCTGGAATTTAACTTGCCGGTCAACGTAGAGGGACGGATAGACATTAATCAGGATCTGATTGAGGGCAAGGGTCAGGAACCGGAGAACGAAAGTGAGGAAGACGATGTTTGAATTACGGGTGTTAAACGGTCTTCATGAGGGAGCCGCGATTCCGCTGACGGGTGAGAGCTGGTCACTGGGTAATGATGAACAAAACGATCTCCAGCTCTGTGACGAGGCGATTAAATCCTTACATGCCAGGCTCAGGAAAACCGAACAGCTTTGGGAACTCTTGCCAGGAGAGGGAGACGTTTATCTGAGCCAGGGCAAGGCGATTAGAGAAACGCTTTCCCTCGATCTTAATCAGCCTTTCCAGCTTTCCGGTGTCTGGCTGGTGGTGAGTGATGCCGATTCTCCCTGGCAAAAAAACGGGCTTATTCCGCTTGATAAAAACGGGAACATTCTTACGAAATCCCTGACAGGTAAATTCGATTTCCTGTCACGCTTCGCAATCCTTATCCGGCCTCTCATTATTTTGTTCTGCCTGCTGCTGATCGGTCTTGCAGTGGCCGGTTTCTGGTCAGCGTCGAAAGTCGAGCCTAAACCTCAGAATCTGAAACCAGTTCTCTATGATGCGGAGGGATTACGGGCAGTAGTTGACCGAAAGCTTCAGGAACGCGACCTGTCATCGGTGGTGAAGGTCGAGGGGGATCATCAGGGCGTTTGGCTGGTGGGGAGCGTTACTCAGATTCAGTCAGACATCATCAATCGCCTCATGATTCTGATGAATAAAACCTATTCAATCAAAATTCCTTTTGTGAATCGCACAACTTTGAAAGTTTTATCGCTTCCTTTTCGTATTGTGCAAATCACAGCGGGGAAAGGGGCAAATGTGGTTATCGATAACGGGAAACGGTTATTTATCGGTGACAGAGAAGGCGATTTCACATTGTCCAGAATCACAAAAACGGCGGTGGAATTCACCGGACCTCAGAACATTACAGTGAAATGGTGATGACACGATTAGATGAATGGTTTGATGAAAACGAATCGCGATTTCAGCAACTGAACCCGGTTGAGGTACATGGTCGCATTACGGGTATTACTGGGATCCTTCTTGAGGCGAGTTTACCTGATGCAAGGATAGGCGATTTATGTCGAATCACTGGCAAAGATAACGTTCAGGTTTTGGCTGAGGTCGTGGGGTTCAATCCTGAAAATACACTCCTCTCCGCGCTGGGGTCACTTAACGGTATCGCGCAAGGTGCGAGAGTCACACCCCTTTATCAGCCTCATAAAATCTCTGTCAGCAAAAAATTACTCGGTTCTGTGCTGGATGGATTCGGGAGACCTCTTGATGACCAGTCAGTTTCAGCGTTTGCGCTCGATGGGGAACACGTTGAGGCTTATCCGGTTTTGCGCAGTGCGCCACCAGCCACAGACAGACCCCGCATTAATGAGGCGCTTTCGACAGGGGTAAGGGCGATTGACGGGCTGATAACGTTAGGAACAGGTCAGCGGATGGGATTATTTGCTGGCGCAGGTTGTGGAAAAACAACCTTGCTTGCTGAGGTGGCAAGAAATACGCCTTGCGATGTCATTGTGTTTGGTCTGATCGGCGAGCGCGGTCGTGAACTCGGGGAATTCCTGGAGCACGAGTTAGACGAAACGTTGCGTGAGAAAACGATTATGGTTTGTGCCACGTCGGATCGGTCAAGTATGGAGCGCGCTCGGGCTGCGTTTACCTCAACAGCGATTGCTGAGGCATTCAGGGAAGAGGGGAAAAGCGTTTTACTTATTATCGATTCCCTAACGCGCTTTGCTCGTGCTCAACGTGAAATCGGGCTTGCGCTCGGTGAACCGCCTGGTCGGGGCGGTCTTCCTCCCTCGGTATATACGCTGCTTCCAGGTTTGCTCGAACGCGCAGGGAAAACACATCAGGGGTCAGTCACCGCGTTATATTCCGTTCTCATGGAAGCGGATTCAACGAATGATCCGGTTGCTGATGAGGTTCGGTCTCTTATCGATGGACATATCATCCTGAATCGGAAGCTTGCTGAGAAAGGGCATTTCCCGGCGATTGATGTTCTCTCCAGCCTGTCACGCACGATGACCAATGTCGTTGACCCTGTCCAGACGCAGATGGCCAGAAAATTTCGTCAGCTCATGGCCGCGTTTTCCCAGGTCGAAATCCTTATTCGACTGGGGGAATATGAACCTGGAAGCGATTTATTAACTGATGTCGCAGTTAGATTACAGCCATCTATTAACAATTTTCTTCAACAGGGAAACCATCAGCCTGAACCGTTTATTCACATGCTTAATAAGTTGGAGGATTTAATCAATGAATCAGGATTATGAATTTGAAATTAAGCTCAAAGAGAATGAAATAGCAAAAACAGCACTGGTTATTTTGCCTTTACGGGAGCGCAAGCTTGTTAAACTGAAAAATCGATTAAAAGAAGAAAATGCGCGACTCGCAAAACTTCACAAGCTGATGAAGAAAGGGGAGAGACGCTTAACGATTTATCGTCATCAATATAAAAACGCGATTGAAGATTTCGCTAAACATCATACTGGCGTAATACTGATGCATGAAAAGCTTTTTCAGACGCTTGAGGCTGAAAAGCTTTGTCGAGCTAATCTGATGAATCAGGAAGCGGAAAATCAGGAGGTCGCTGAACATATTTTGAAACAGGGAATTGTGATTGAAAGTATAAATAAGGAAATAAAAGATTGTCAGAAGGAAATAGAAAAAATTGAAGTAATTCTGTCCGAAAAAGGATTGTTATGAAAACTTCTGTACATTGCTTTTCGCAACAACACGCTTCATCTCAACATAATCAGCTGTCTCAGCCAGCCCGACGACCTCAAAATCATCGGTTTAAACCCTCTGAAACGGAACCGCACAAAAAAGAGTCTGATGAATTTCGCTATTTGCTTAAGGGCGAACATCATAATCATATTGATGATTTCGATACATTCTGCTTCAAACTTATCGATGAACATCCATCTGAACCAACTGAGGAAACGCCTCAGCACCCCGTTTTTCATCCGATCATGTCTGATGTTCTGACCGAAATCGAAAAACAAGAACATCTCCCTGCTGAGTTTTCCCTGATCCTTCCTGGCTCAGGTGAAATCGTCGCAAAGATGCAACAAGGCGAATCAGGTGAAACGGTCATAGCGCTGGGATTTACTGACGAGACACTTTCGAAGCTGTTGGGTTTTGAAAAGCAGGGCGAAAATCTCATGTCTCGTCGCCTCGGAAAACCTGTGAGGCTCCAGTTCAAAAGGATTGAGGCGCTATGAAATTCAAGACTATCTCAATGAAAGAAGTTGAGATAAGAAACTGGATCGGCACAGGTCGAATAATATCACTCAACTCTCCTGATGATTTCCTGGTGATCAGAATGTGTGAGCTAAAAAGAGTCGATAACTTTTTGTCTTTTTCATCGGCCTGGGGAAATTTTTCACTTGCTGAACCGGGTAGATTTCTTTCGACAATCAGCCGTGCCTCTGTTTTTGAAGATGCTTTTATTGAGCCTGACGAATGGATTTTTGACCTCATCAACAACAGACTAAAGCCGCCATTCAGACAGCTTTTCTCACTTATCTCAAAAAATAACGTTACAGAATCGGTATTGATTGAAACAGAAATTAATTTGACAGAGAAGGGTGAAACCTCGGTTCATTATGCTCAACTAAGCATTGATCTCCTTGAAACGTGGCAATCGCTGGCCATCTTTAACCAGGTTCCGTCTCCATTTTCTCTGTCAATGCCCATCAACTTTCCCGTTATTGCAGGCCATCTTAAGTTGTCTCTGAAAGAGTGCCTTAACCTGAACCCTAAGGATGTTCTGATCCCTGCTATTCCTTTGATCTCGGTCAAAGGAGAGGGAGTTATTCGTATCGGAAAGACGGAATTGTATTTTGAGCTGGAACCAGAATCCGAGAATTCTCACCAATACATATTATCTATTACTGGAAAACAGGGACACAATCTGATGACCGATTATGATAGCGAGACTCAGCAATCCGGCAACGATACGCTAAACGAGAGAAAAGATTACCTTCAGGTTCCCTCACAGACTGGCTTTAATGATTTGCCGCTTGAGCTGACGATCCGTTGTGGAAACTTATCAATGACACTCGGCGAGCTGCAAAATCTTGACGCCGGTTCAACATTGCTTGTTGAGCATGTCACTCCTGGTGAGGCATTGCTTTGTCATGGAAACTATCTTCTTGCTAAAGGCGAACTCGTTAACGTAAACGGAGCCTTAGGCTTGCAGATTAAATCGATGTTCCGAGCCGTACCAGGTTAACTCATGCCAGAGAATATCAGTTCATTTAACCCGCTGGCTCTGGCTATTCTTCTCGGGGCGATTTCACTTATTCCTTTGTTGCTGATGATCACAACCTGCTTTCTGAAAATCTCAATGGTGATGATGCTTACCCGAAATGCTATCGGTGTTCAGCAAGTCCCGCCCAACATGGCGCTCTATGGCATTGCTTTAGCCGCAACGCTTTTTGTCATGGCCCCTGTGCTTGATGGAATGCAGACACGATTTAAAGAAAAACCCCTCGATACAACCTCACCACAAAAGATCGAAGATTCTCTGAATTATGGCATTCAGCCTTTAATCCGTTTCATGGTCAGAAATACCGATCCCGATGTCATGACTCATCTCGCTGATAATGCCGAAAAGATGTGGCCGAAAAATCTCGCTGATGAGGTGAGTGTTCATCACGATAACCTGTTATTGCTTATCCCGTCCTTTGTCCTCTCAGAACTGCAAAGTGGATTTAAAATCGCCTTTCTGATTTTCATTCCCTTTCTGGTTGTTGATCTGGTCGTTTCAAACGTTCTCCTGGCACTAGGAATGCAAATGGTTTCGCCAATGACCATTTCACTTCCGCTGAAAATTTTATTGTTTGTCATGGTTTCAGGCTGGAGCAAGTTACTAGACGGTCTGTTTTACAGTTATCAGTGAGGGCCAATCATGGATGTCATGTATTTGTTCAAACAGTCGATGATTCTTGTCGTGATGCTTTCAGCTCCGGCATTGCTGGTGGCCGTAGTTGTCGGGATGATTGTTTCACTCCTTCAATCTGTGATGCAGCTACAGGATCAAACCTTGCCGTTTGCTATAAAGCTGATCGCAGTAGGTGGAACGCTGGCGTTATCTGGACGCTGGATCGGATTAGAGCTTTATGGCTTGGCGGAAACCGCATTTTCTATGATGGCCACGGCGGGTAGAGTCTGATGTTTTCAGACCTGATTGATACTGTCTTTCAGGGGATGATCGCGCTTTCTCTTGGGCTTGCCCGAATCATGCCTTGTCTCTTGCTTTGTCCGATTTTCTCCTTCTCATCTCTCAGAGGAATGATAAGAAACGGCATTGCTATTTCACTGAGTCTCTTTGTTGCGCCGGTAATCAAACCTGAGATAAGTGGGCTTTTGCTCAATCCGTGGGCAACTGTCGCGATTGGACTTAAAGAAGCAGTGTTGGGAATGATGTTGGGTTATCTGCTCGCTATTCCTTTCTGGCTATTCGAATCAGTCGGGGCATTATTCGATTCTCAACGCGGCGCACTGAATGCAGGGTTGCTGAATCCAGCCCTCGGACCTGATGCGACTCCCCTCGGTGATATACTGTTGCGCTGGTCAATGGTTTTCCTCGTTATGATTTTTGGTCTGTCACAGGTGACGCAGGTTATTTGGGATTCCTATCGCCTCTGGCCAGTGACTCAGCTTTTCCCATCATTGCAACATAGCGGATTGACGCTATTACTTGACCAACTCGACAGCTTTTTCAGCGATATGATCCTTTATGCCGGACCATTAGTCCTGTTGCTATTACTGATTGAATTCGCCGTTGGAATCGTCAGCATTTATTCGCCTCAGATACAGGCCAACATCCTCGCTATTCCCCTAAAATGTCTGGTCGGAATGGGTTTCTTTGTCATTTATCTTCCTTTCCTGGAACATCTGGCGAATGCCAGATTCAGCACCTTCAGTGACCTCATTCCTTACCTTTCAGACATCCTCGGGAGGAAATAACATGGCAGGGGAAAAAACAGAAAAGGCGTCTGACCATAAACTGAAAGAGAACCGGAAAAGAGGACAGATAAGCCAGAGTCAGGACGTTTCAAAATTGCTCGTAATGCTAGCTGTTCTGGAGGTCATCTTTGCCATGCTTGATGAAACGATAGACAAGCTAAAATCGCTTTTGCTTTTACCTACTCAGCGATTATCGGTCCCATTTGCTCAGGCAATTAACGATGTGGGAGGTGAGGCGATTTTGATCGCCGGCACAATCATTTTGATGACGGTCGGGACCGTCATCATCGTAAGACCTGTTGCCGGATGGATTCAGTTTGGTCCGCTGTTTGCGCCAGAGGCAGCGAAACCAAAATTTGATGCCCTCAATCCACTTCCCAAATTCAAACAGATGTTCTCAGGTAAACAGTTCGTTCAGCTGGCGGTAAGTATTCTGAAAGCGATAGTCCTGTGTCTGGTTTTCTATCTGGTAATCCGAACCCACCTTCAGGAACTTGCCGGGTTGTCAGGTGGGGATCTGGAAGGATTTATGCAATCTGGTGTCATGTTACTCAAGGTGCTGGCTCATACCTCAATTGGCGTCTTACTGGTTTTTGCGGTGTCAGACTTTGCCATTCAAAAGTATTTCTATCTCAAGCAGAACAGAATGAGCCATGACGATATAAAGAAAGAACATAAGCAACTTGAAGGCGATCCCCATACTAAAGGTGAACAAAAGAAATTGAGTCGTGAAATTCTGAATGCACCTGTCATTAAAATCAGCGCGAAACGTGTTGGAGATGCAGATGTGGTGATGGTCAATCCAACTCATTTTGCGGTCGGTCTGTTTTATTCGCCAGATGAAACCGCGTTGCCGAAAGTCATGTTCAAGGCTGAAGGAGAGGATGCTCAGGACGTAATCAAACTGGCTCATGAGGCGAACAAACCTGTCGTTCGTTACATCTGGCTTACCAGAAATCTCTATCGGACCACGAAAGAGGGTGATTTCATTCCGCGTGAAACTATCAAGTCAGTGGCCGCGATTTATCGCCTGATTCGGTCTATCGAGGAACTAAAACCCGGACAGACCATTGAGTTCGAAGAGTGAGGCTGACCAGATTAATCAGACCAGTCGAGGGGTATCAAATCGATAAAACTGAAAAAGGGAAGGCGAAAGCCTTCCCTTTGTCGTTTCTGATGACGACCTTATACAGTCATAAACAGTTGGCGTTGCTGTTGCGCGATCATGATGTTTGTCTGACCGGCATCAGCATTCATCATCGCATGAGAAACATCTTTGCCCGGATGATTCGCACCAACGTTACCGCCTTCAAGAGCGGAAACCAGATCCTGACGGGCAATGTTCACCAGAGCCAAAGAGTTTTGTGAAAGCTGGTCCTGATTTGAGAGCGCAGTTTTCCAGCTGGTGTCTTTGCCGTCGCTGGTTTCTGGCTTGCTGTAAACGTTCTGATGCTGATCCATGTACTGACCGATCATTTCGCGAGTGTCTTTATCTCCGCCAATAGTGTTATTTGTGCCGTTAGTGACGCAGCTATTGATCGCAGTATTCGCAAGATTGACGTTCAGGTTCTGTCCAAAATTGCTCCCCAGCTGGTTATAGCTTTGTGGTGTATTGCTCATAGCTGGGAACGGCTGACTTTCAACAGAACGATTTGTTAAAGCGCCGGACATTCCGTCTGAAAACGCGCCCATCAGTGCCGGGTTTTGGTTGGGGTTAAACACAGAGTGTTGGGCATTGATTCCCATCCGTTTCAGAACCTGTTCAATGACACTTATCATATGACTTTCAGGAACAGTCGCGCCCATACTTGCCCCGCCAGGTTCAGCCCCTTGCAAAACAGGATTTGTGCTTGAGTTATTCCACATGGACAAACCGAGATTTCCGAGATCTTGTCCCTGACTGAAACTATCGGATTGAGCACCCTCAAAAAGATTATTTCTTAATTTACCATTGAATAAAGATTCAGTGATGCTGCTGGGCGAGGACAATCCCGCGCCGTTTGAAACATCATCACGATTATTCAGGTTGAGAAGATGACCGTTGTTCATGCTGTTAGATGAATCAACATCGCGATCAGTGAGATTCGTTTTAAAATGCATAGAACCTAAACTTCCGAACGAGTGCATTATATATACCTCTTTGTGAAAAAAGAAAATGGCACTAATTAAGTTAAAAGTTGCTGTATTCAGTTCCTTTAATTTTTATCGAACAGGCATTTTCGAATAACTCTGAATGCCCTCGCGCATTGATTGTGGCCACCAGATTACAAGATGATGTGGATCAGATAAGGGACGGCAACTTGTATTGTCACAACCATTATCATGACTGGCGCAGCTTGAGAGGATCATGGCCATAAAACCTAAAAGGCTAAACCTGAACATCAGTTCTCCCGAGTGATCAGAAAAGGGGGCGAGACAAGTAAAGAGGGACGCGAACGACGAGACTCACCACGAGATCGGAAAGCAAGATAGACCTCCGCTTTCTGTCCTGGCTGAAGCTGTGATGTAGGCCAGGCCGCAACCGATAACACATCGTCATCTGAACAAGCGGATTCATCAAAACGAACTGGGTGAGTAGTCACATTTTTGATTAAACCTACTGTTAACTGAATTGTCTTATTGTTGAACCATTCGGTTCGGGAATGATCAAACACAATGCCAGGTGGTAACGTACAAAGTTGATTCAAATTCACTCCCTCGCCACCCGACTCAAAACCGTCAGGCACTTTGTTTTCAGCTAAATCCCGGAGGGCATTTTCAATCGTGCCGCGCATTGCTGAATATTGCTGGCGATCATGAATGCCCCTCATTTCTGAGGCAAGTTGAGAGCGGTCCTGTGATGAAATATAACGAGTAGGGTCAACCTGATCGCCGATAAGGTGAGGCGTGATTATGAACAGCCTTTCTCGTTGACTTGTTTCATGGCGTTGATACGAAAATAGATGGCCAACATAGGGAATGTCACCCAAAATCGGGATCCGATGGTTAATATCGCCTGTCTCGCGGCTGTGAATGCCTCCCATGACGAGCGAACCATTTTCCTGAACCAGGGCTTGGGTAGAAATCGTGACTTTCTGATCGCCGGTCGCAACATTATCATCATCGCGATCAACTTTACCGTCTTCGATGTCAACCATCAGTTGAACGGTTTGATGCTGACCCTGACCAATGGCGCGAGGTACAACCTGTAAACTCGTCCCGGCTGTGACAGGCTTAATATCAACGACACGTTCCCCAGTCGCCGTTATAAAGGCTGTATCGCTTAAATCAATCACAGCTGGCTGATTTTCCAGTGTGAGAATGCTCGGGTTAGCCACAACAGAAGCGTTTCCTGATCCCTCCAGTGCCTGGATCTGACTAAAGAATCTGTTATAATCCGTCACGAATAAAGAACTCGCACCGCGAAAGAGAGTTGACCCCGCTGTGATATTCCCGAAAGTTCCCCGAAGGTTTGCTCCGAGTTCATTCATCGATTTGCGGTCTACATCCACGATCATCGCGTCAATTTCGACGAGCTTTTGAGGAACGTCAATCTGTGAAATTAATGACTGATATTCATCGCGTTTGCTGGGGTCATCGCGTATCAGAAGCGCGTTATTTCTGACATCGGCAGACACAAACGGATGAAGAGCGTCTTCGTCTTCGTCATCATCTTTTTTTCCGGTCTGAGAATTCACGAGGCTGTTCAGGATAGAATCGGATTGGTCCCGGATCTGCTGCTCCATTCTGCCTTTTAAACCATCATCGCCATTATTCTGACTCTGCTGAATGCCGCTCGCAGATTTTCCGGTTCGCTGTCCTAACAGTTCGCCCAGTATGGTGGCCACACCTGGAACAAGAATAGTTTTATCGCGATACTGAATATTCCTGTCGGCAACAGCGGCATATTTCAGAGGGAAAACCATCATTTCTTTGTTCTGTTTTTTGTCCTTATCCTTTGCACTGAAATCCTGGACTAGCTCCACATAAGAGGGCGGGCCGGTCACGATCACAACGCCATCGTCTGGAAGCTCACCGAATCCAAATTTTGGCTCCAGTAACCCAACATCAGTTAACGCCTGCTTCAGATCCGGCGCTGCATCAGCAGACACTTTTATTCTTTTTGAAATCTGGTCAGACTGAGGACTGACATAAAGCGTATCGTTATAAACGAACCACTGAAACCGGAACTGAAGACCGAGGCGATTCAGAAAATCTGTCGGTGAATCTGCCCGGAGACGTCCATCAACATTCCCATCAAATCCGGCCGGTATATTCAGGCTTACGCTATGGCTTGCCGCGAAATCCTGTAGAACAGTTTTGAGCGATGTGTTTTGCGCTGCATAAGCATACGCCCCTTCAGACCAGCTCTGAGGCGTTTGAGCAACAACCGGCATACTAAACCCTGATGCGCTCATTGCCAGGATTGCCAGTCTGATAAATCGTGATGAACGTTTTAACACTGAGGTTCCCTTTATAAGGCAGCGTCACCACTGCCTGAAAATTCAGCTAATAGATTCGATGATTGAACGGGTCAGGTTGTGCTTCAGCGATGAAAGCTGGTTATCGGCGAGATTCGACACAGCCTCTTTTCGAAGGGCATTTTTGAACGTAAAGAGATCGTCCATCGTTGGAGATTGCCCCTGCATCGATTGCGCCAGAGACAGCACTTCATGACTGGCGTCTGAGAGCTGGTGATCAAGTCGATGTTGAATGTCGAGCATGTTAGCCATAATCATTCCTTAGTTAAGTCTGGAAAGGATGTAATGCTGATAACCGCGCCAGCTCAAAGAAAATTCTCCCTTTGCCGTCCTCAGCATGAGTTCGTCTTGCGGCTGGTTTTCAGTGGGGGAAATGTCCCAATGAGAAACAGCTAAAGTCAGTTCAGGAATTCGATTCAGTGTGTCGGGATGGATAAAAAGTGTCGCGGCCTCATGCTTGTCAGCGGAACGTGAGAGCTGTCTGAATACAGCATTGATTTTTTCATCATCAGGAACTGCATCAAACATCGCGTTAAAAAGCGAATGCATAAACGACTTTGCACGGCGGGTAATTGTCTCTTCCTCATCGAGACGGGATGATTCAAGCAATGAAAAAAACTCTTCTGTCTTACTCAGGAAATCTGATTCCAGCTTAGATAATGAGTTCTTCATTTGCAGTTTAAGATCACATTCAAATTCACGCGTTTTCTCAGCAATTATAATTTCATTTTCCTTTATTTGCTGTTGGCAATATTCCTCAGTTTGTTCGAATAAACTTTTTGCTGAATCCTGTTCAGTCAAGGTTTCTGATTTAATTAAAACATCCTCAATCAGATTAACCTCAAATTCAATCCTGATCTCACGTAAATCAATCATGATTTATCAAGTCGCCATAACGCTGAATCAAACAACGCAAGTAGTCGTTTTTTATAAGGCGAGTCAAAAAGCAAAGGATCCTTTTCTGCAAGAAGAATATCAGCCTGATAAAATCGAAGTCTTAAACGCGACCAGACTGGGGGCAGAAAGAACGATTTCAAAAGGGAAAGATGATATTGAGGTTCACAATAGTCTATTCCTGCTGGTAAAAATGACTGAGGGCGAATCCCTTTGGTAATCCGATCACACCATTTCTGATCATGAGCAGAAAGATAACCAAAATCACAGTTACATAATGCTGCGAACAATCGTGTTAACGCCTGCTGACGCATCGGCGAAAAATCAATGAACCGCAAAACTCTGTCATCAGGTTCTGTCAGTTTAGTTTTGGGAATATTGCATAAACCGCGAACAACGGCGGGAGCGTCCTGATAGAAAATCGTCTTTTCTTGTTCATTTAAACTGAACCACGGTAGTTCATTCCAGCTTTTATGAATATCAGCGACAAAGCCAGCTCGCCACCATTTTAACCAGTCATCGGGATCAATCATGTGTCACCGTTAAATCTGTGCTTTGGCTTTTCTTTTTTCTGATAAGTTTTAATCCGAACAGCACGCCAATAGCTAAAATCAAGACAAGGAAGCTCACCAGCACAACCACTTTTAGTGAAGAAAATGTGGTTTGTTTCATCACTATCGGACCGAATGCGACAGTCTGAATCGAATCCTGATAGCTAACAGCAGGAAAGAAAACAATTGAAATCGCATCGTCTGATTTCCCGGCTAATCCCGGTATGCTGGCTGAAATGAGTTGTCGAATCCTGGGACGAATTGCATCAGGATCAAGTTCTGATGTGTATTTGATAAAAACTGAAGCGCTTGCTGGCTGGACGGGTTCGCCAGGTGCAACGCGCTCCGGCAAAACGACACTGACTCTTGCCAATACCACACCGTCAATCTGTGACAAGGTAGATTCCAGTTCCTGGGAGAGTGCATAAATATAACGCGCACGCTCTTCAAGAGGACTGGAAATGATCCCATTCTTTTGAAACATTTCTCCGAGGTTAGTTCGGGATTTATGGGGTAATCCGGCAGCATTAAGAATACGAACTGAGCGGTCGATGTCGGGCTGACTGACAAGCAATGTCACGCCAGTTTTATCAATCTGTTTATCAGCAATGATATTGTAATGACCCAGCTCAGAAATGATGTCGTTCGCGTCAGATTCACTAAGGCCGCTGTTAAGTATCACCTGCGAATCGCACCCTAAAAGCAGCATTAACAACAGGGCAAGCATGAGACGTTTCATAATATCAATTGAGACTGGTGATCTTATCCAGGCTCTGAACCGCCTTTGAGACAATTTTCGTGTTCATCATATTTTCAAGGTAATAGTTCGAAAGCTGACTTTCTGCCTTGTTCATGGCAATCGGATCGGTTGTCTTTTCGGCACGACGAAGAGAAGTATCGATATGATTTTTTTCTTTGTTGATCTGATTGAACATTCCTGAAGCCTGATGAAGCAGACCATCGTTCTGAACGTTCTGAGTATCCTGATCAAGAGACTGACTAAAAAAATTTGCATCACTGGCAGTAGGGGAATCAGGTTTGGTAACTGACAAATCAACGTGACTGGCGAATAATGGGCTGGTGGAATTTGAAATATTCATCTGTCCTCACTTTCAGGAAGGTCCGAAGACCTTCCTCATGAATTAGAAATTAATCTTATCGGTATTCTGCGAACTGATCATTGTGGTGATCGAGTTCTGATAGCCTGAAACGTAGGCGTCTTTAACATCGCGCTCAGCTTTATCTAGCGTGTTCTGCATTGACTTAGCCTCGATTGCGTCCATCTGAGATTGAAACATATCGGCATTAGCATTCGCCGCGCCGGTTGAAACGCCTGTTGAGGTGACTGACATACTGAGTTCTCCTTTAAAATGTTGAATTGAATATCGAAATATTCCTTTAGTGAGTGGTTTGAATCAGATTTCGGTTCCACATCTTTATTTGAATTTTTTTATTTCCCAATCAAATTCAGTGATTTAAGTTTGTTGTAGAGCGTGCGCGATGGGATCCCTAATTCGTCAGCTGCCTGGCTAACCTGATCATGATGACGAGTCAGACAATCCTTAATAAGACACGCCTCGATTCGGGCCATTCGTTCCTTAAGTGTCCAGGACCTGGGCTTTCGGATTGTCTCAAGTGGCGTAATCCCTAAGACAAAGCGCATCGCAGCGGCTTTAAGTTCACGCATATTACCAGGCCATGAATGCATCAGAAGCGATTCAGTCAGGGCAGGATTCATCGCTGGAAGCGGACGCTTAAACGTCAACGCCGCTTCAGCGGCAAACCTGACAAATTGAGGAATGATGACATCCACTCTGTCCCGTATGGCTGGAAGCGAAATTTTGATTGTGCTCAGTCTGAAATAGAGGTCACGGCGAAACAGTCCTGATTCGACAAGCTCATTAAGTGGCGTTTGTGCCGCTCCGATAACCCTGAGATTCACAGGGGTCGTTTCAGTGCTCCCGAGTGGCATAACGGATCGTGTTTCGATGACCCGAAGAAGCTTTGCCTGAAGCGAAAGAGGCATTGAATCGATTTCATCGAGAAATAATATTCCGTTGTGACTAGATTCGATGTGGCCTATACGGGTTTTATTTGCGCCTGTGAACGCACCCGGCACCGCCCCAAAGAACTCAGCCTCAGCCAGCTGTTCAGGGATTGCGGCGCAGTTGATCCCGATAAACGGTCCACTCAGCTCGCTTTGTTCATAAAGGTGACGGGCGAACGTGTCCTTTCCGGTTCCAGTCTCTCCTTCAATCACAAAATCAATATCGAGTGGAGCGAGTTTGTTAATCCAGCGCGTTAAATCTTCCGTGAAATAAGCCGATGATCGTCCCTGAGCAGGCTGAATAATTATCTGATTGTTCCTGTTCAAGCGCATTACTCTCCGCTGATTATTTTCTGGTCCTGACGCTATCACGACCCATAATCATAAGCCGATAGGAATTACTCCTTATTTGTTTATTCGCAAAGACAGACAAAGTCCTTGAAACATTTCAGAATCATTACAAAGATAAGGATTTAAGAAGAACAGGAGAGGGATCAAAGGCTTGTTGTTGCCAAAAGCAATTTATTAGGGGGAAGTAATTGTTGTTCTTTTGTGGTCTTTGGAGGTTTTAGAAATATTTTTTACTTTTTGTATCGTATTAATTGGCGCGGAAAATAAAGACACAACAAAAATAATGAATAATTTGAGCTATTTTTATTCCTCAATCTATGAGATTTTTATTTCTAATAAATAATCGATCTTTTGTTTTCGCACAGATTGAGAGTTAATTTTTAGAACGCAAAAAAAAGCGATCCGAAGATCGCTTAAGATTTAATTGAATTTACTGGCGTAACCATTAACCTCATTAACATAATTCGGATCCCCCAGGGTAACATTCGAGAGATTTTTAACATCAACCTGATCATCGCCTGAGTTATAAGCACGAAGCGCGGCATCATAAGAACCGAATTTTTGCTTCCCTTCCTGCAACATCAGCGCGGCACACATAATCTGATTTTTTGGATCGCTGATGTTGGCCCCGAGCTTATCAGGATGTTCAGCACGCATCGCGGCGTAAGTATCAGGGTTGATCTGGTTCATTCCGGTATCGGTTTTCCCGTTTCCTGGGTTTGTTGATGTCGCATTCACATCTCCGCCTGATTCCTGCATCGTTTGTGCGATAAGTAACTTCGCCGGAACGCCCGTAGCCTGACTTGCGGCCTGATAATCAGTGCCGAATTTGTCTATCAGCTTTTGGAGGTCAGGATCTGAGGTATTCATAGAGGTATCAGTATTCGTCGTACCTGTTGATACCAGACGAACTGCGGGCGTCTGATTCAGCCCCTGTAAGCTGGTTGGAAGAGTAGGCAGCATTGAGCCAGCATCAGATGAAAGTGAAGGTAAAGGACTGGAAGAAGGCTGGGTTTGTCCTGACGACATTCCGAGCAAGGCTTGAAGCTGTTGTAAGAACTGGATGAAATATTGTTCAATCGTTACCATCATACCTTGAGACTGTGAGGAACCTTGCGACATCGAAGATTGAAGCGATGATGAATTTTGTCCGCTCAAGACCGGATTAAAAGGACTCTGGATTGTCGCATCTCCATAACTCAAAGTTCCCCCTTGTGCGTTTGTTGTCTGAGAAGGGGGTTGATTCATCATTGGCGGTTCAGCTAAACGAAGCTGATTATCGTCGATACCTGAATGCGAATAATCGCTATTTGTTTGTGAAATGTTCATTATGCCTGTCCTTAAAGGTGAGGTAATGCCGCTCGACGCGGCATTTAATAGGTTATGAAAATCGGGTTCCGGTTCCAGAAATCCTCAGGACAGAAAAGAAAAGTCGCAGCCAGGGATCGATTTCAGGAAAGCATCAATGAATTCGGCGGCGACTTGCGGGACAATCGCATTCCCATAACCCCGCAATCGTCCCATTCTTTCGGGAACCCCATAAGCCAACGGGAATGTGCTGGGTTCAACTGCCCTAAACTTTCCATCCCGGCAGCTGATCCAGTCAGCATCACTCCAGAAGCTTTTATCCTGATTGCACAACCTTTTAATCCATGTTCGGTCGAGTAATCCAGTCTGTCGAACGTCCGATCTTTGCCATCCTTGCGGATCACGGTTGCGCCACTCCCTTTCCAGTCGTTCGCGGTAGGCGTTGACCAGCTCGACAGAATCACGATGTCCTGCAAATTGGTCTGATGACGATTGTGTTTCCTCGCCAGCACTTTTCGCCAGTCCGTGTGGCCGTTCACCGAACCATTCTGAGCGCATGGGCTGGGCCATGTCGTAAGCGCCAAAGAACATTCTGTTTCTTTGATGCGGTG
The DNA here is from genome assembly GCF_003201065.1 of Pantoea sp. JKS000250. Taxonomy (NCBI): domain Bacteria; kingdom Pseudomonadati; phylum Pseudomonadota; class Gammaproteobacteria; order Enterobacterales; family Erwiniaceae; genus Pantoea; species Pantoea sp. JKS000250. Next base: position 26,108 of record NZ_QICZ01000001.1, read on the forward strand.
CGCCGACGCTACAAGCTGGTAAAACGGCGAACCCGCTGGCGTAACCTTCTTCCTCCAGTTCAATGAGTAAAGAATCTGCCCAGTGATCTTTGGTAATCGCTGCTGCAACTTGCTCCCCAAAGATGAATTGAGGTTTGCACTCTGAGATGAGGTCGAGAAAGGCCGGAGCCAGGTGACGTGAATCGTCTTTCCCTCGTGCTCGTCCAGCCACGCTGAAAGGCTGGCACGGAGGACTTCCCGTCCACAACGGGAAAGTCTCGGGGATGTTGGCGAGATGCAGGGCATATGGCCAGCCGCCGATCCCGCAAAAGAAATGACATTGTGTAAAGCCGATAAGGTCTGAGGGGCGGATTTCGGTGATTGATCGTTCATCAATATATCCTGGTGGGATTTGTTCCATTGCTATTAACTGGCGCAGCCATGAGGCCGCGCCTGAATCAATGTCGTTGTAGTAGTTCATACAGCCTGGTGAAAGAGGGTGGTTTACAGGGATTTACAGGAACTGAATCGTCATTTTCTTCACTTATTAAACAAACTAAAGAGGAGCCAAAAGTGCGATTTAAAGTGTTGAATCTGACATTGTCTTTTTTTTTATTATTATCACCGAATGCCAAAGCGGATTGTTTCAAAACAGTCGGCGAGAAATTTCATATTGAACCTTTGTTGTTAAGGGCGATTGCAGACAAAGAATCAAATCTTTATAACCATGCGATTAATAATGGCAACAAAAATCATACCGAAGATGTTTGCATGATGGGAATAAACTCAAGTCACTTTCAAGAACTCAAACGATTTGGGATCACGCGACAACGATTATTAAAGGAACCCTGTGTTTGCGTTGCGGCAGGAGCCTGGGTATTGAATGGATTTTTCAGGAAATACGGAAGATCCTGGAATATAGTTGGTATGTATAACACAGGGAATAATCCACGTATTGCCGAAATTCGTATTCGATATGCTAATTCCGTTCATTTTATTTATGAGCGCCTTGAAAAAGAAGAAGGGGTCTGGAAAGACCCCTTCAGTTATTAATTAATTTTTCTCACCACATATCCGGCCCGTTGCGCAGAATCCATAGCCGTTGAAATCCCATTCTGCTGTGAAACAATCCTTCCTTTAAGTGAATAGGACACAGGAACCTCATCATTATCATCAGGATAGTGAAAGAGCACGCTTCCAAGCTGTTCAGTTAAGGATACTGAAGCTGAGTTTGAACCACCTAAAATAAAGTTTGGAGAGGTAAACCCATCTGATTTTTTGGCAGTCTGACTGAAACTTATCGCTTTGATCCTGACATTCTCGCGATCTTTGAGTAATTCATGAATGTCCTCCTGAGTCAGTTTTCTGGCTAACCATTCCTTTTCAATCCTGTCACGAGTCTGCGTGTTGAATTCCAGAGAGACAGAAGCCACAGCGTGAGGATTTAGCCTGAGCTGGTCAATCAGCTCACGCAGCTGGTGATCATTCTCCATCATCGCTTTAATGCGATCAGTGTGAATTGACCTACTGAAACCCACCAGCCCTGAGAGGTATTCACACAAACTGGCATGGTCAAGACGAGATAGATTTTTAAAGGATGATTCATATTCAGCAGCTGCGATCACCTGGTCCTTATTGTCGTATGCCTCTTGTTGTCGGACGAGTGATTGTAGAGAGAGTAACGCGGCTTTGGGTCCAATCCCCTTCAGTTCATCAAATCGGGAATGTGGTTCTGTATCCTGATACCATTGGGAAAAATGAGTATTGAGGATTTTCAGTTTCTGAACGCCTGAAAGATTCGGAGTTTCAGGTGATTTGCGTTGCAGATTGATCAGTAACTGAGCTGAAGCGTTATCGGTGAAGTACCGTTCAAGTTTTGCAGCGATAAGATCAATTGCAGGAGTGGTAATTTTTTTCGGATTGGCAAACTCAACCTTAAGTTTATGATGAGTTCGATTGTTAACGGTCGCGTGAAAGTCAGCTGAAGGGTTAATATATCCAGTAAAGTTATTGCTTTCATCACTGCTTAAAATCCTCGGGCCAAACGGTAAGGCGAATTGGGCCGCGACATCAAATCTGTCCATCACTGAAAAGCCTTTATCCGATATGGCTTTGCCTTTGCCAGCGCTCGTGGACATTTTATCCTTACTCATTGAGAGATTCGCGACACTTGCCCCGGCCATAGCGGAGACTCTTGCTCGACCAATGGCCGAATGATGTTGTTCGTGATTGAGATCGAAAGGCAAGGTGATATAAACATGTGCGGCAGCAGCGAGAGAAAGATTAAAGTTCCTGGCTGACGAACGTGTTTGTTTGTGGCCTGTTCCACGCCCCATCAGCTCAATCGGGTCGAGTTCGCCCGACATCAGTTGATGAATAAAGGACTGAATTTCATGTTCCCCTACGTGAAAACCCATTCGATTAGCCGTACCTTTTCGCGCTGTCATCGATACCATCCCCCCCACCAGCGCAGTTTTTGACATCGGTAAAGTGTCATTGTCATCGAGAAAAATCGGATGCGAATGATCAAAATCGCCCAGGACGTTATCAACTAAACCCAGCTGAACGGCACCGGTTGCTGAGGATGATTTTGAAAAGCTGAGATTAAATCCTGTTTCAGAACGAGAAATATTCATCACATAACCACGCCCAACACGCCCAGTAGCACCAGCACTGACAAATAAAGCGCGGCTGAAATAACTCGATACCGCCGTTGTGATCCCATAGCTTCGGGTAAAGCCCATGCTTTCATTGGTTTCCATCGACCTGAGCGAATCAATCATTTTGTTTTCAAGCCCTTCAGAATCCTCAACATCCATCACTGTTCTCGCTGTGACGTTAACGCCATGATTCTCTTTACTGAATGCTTTAACCATTTGCCTGATTGCATCGTAGGTGGACTCCAGGCCAGAGTGATTGCTGAATCCCATATCGGTTATCCCCTTAACAGGGTTCGATTCCCATACCCCGAACCTGAGGTTGGCCGTTTTCTCAATCATTTCATTGATGAACTCAGGACGACGAACGTCCTCTTTCATCGCCGTTTCGATTTCACCCATCAGACGATGAAACTCACGCAACGTCAGCACATCATGAATCAAGCGGGATTTGATAAGCCCAATATCGTCATGAACATCACGTTGCATTGAAGCCGGCACGGATTCCTTCTGATGGTTCAAGATGATTTTATGCTCAACCATTGAACTGAACAGGTTTCCAGCCTCGTTATTCAGCTCAGCCGGAAACATGTTCAGGGAAGAGGAAAGCTGTTGCGTGAGGTTTGTCGAGCGCGAACTTGCTACGTTCAGTAAACCTGATTTTGTCCTTTTTAATGATGGCCGGACGCGTTGTCTGAAATCCTTATCCAGAATCCCATAATGTTGAGCGATGATTTTAGCGTGATGGGTGACGCTGACCGCGAGAAGGTCAGTCAGATCAGAGATGTCTTCCATCAGCTTTAGTTCAGCTCCATTAGTGGCCATCGGTCTCAGTTCCTTCAGGCGCAAAGAGAGCGGCTTAAGGAATTCCTGTTGATCGTCCTGACTGACCTCATTTAGACGTGAAAGTAACTCGGATTGCATTTGATAAACGGGTTTTAGCCCCTCACGGCCACTAAAGCTATGCTGAACACCATAGGCGACATTTTTGAGCGGTCGCGGCCATTCCATCGTCGGACGGAAAACAAAAGAATCGAGACGATCACTGAACTTCGTTTTAAGCTTATGGTGCTTATCCATGTTTAAAAGCTGTGAGTGTGCTTTGACTTTGATTCCTGTCCCAGGAATGGCTTTCGTGTGGTCGTCTCTGGCGAGGTCATTAAAAACAGCATCCATCACAGAAGATACCGGTTTATGTTGCTCAAGTGAGACCCAGCGGTGACTCTCTAATCGCCAGCTGTTACCTGATGCATCCTGAGCAGCAATCTTACCAGGTCCGATTGTATGAAGACTTACCAACTCAACAAGCTTATTATCGGTTCCCGAGGGTGGAAGAAGAGGTATCAAAGGCGAAACCTTTCCGTTCATCCAGCTTTCTTCTGAAAGAGAAAATAGTTCGCCTTTGCCACCTAACAGAAGAAGACTTTTATCACTGGTCATAGCGACAGCTTTAGGTTTGAAATCGGGGATTGCAATTTGTTCACTCAGCTGGTGGTTTGTCATGACACGATTTGAAAGCTGGGTGTGAAAATTGATACCGCCATTCGCATTGATCGAGACCACGTTATTTACATCGGCAGCGGCGAAATCTGTAAGGTGATGGTCGGCGTCCATGTCAGGGATCGTGCGATCAACACTCACCGTTTTTTTCAGCTGATGAAGGGCAAAAATATGATCTGAATGGGACTGTTTCTGAGAATGTTCCCGTATTTTTAGCTTTTTGATTTTCCCGTCTTTTAACATCCAGGGCTGACCATCAAGACCGGCATGAAGAACAGACAGCTTGACTCGGTCGGATCGTTCCTCATTCGTCAGTTCCCAGTGCTGAGATCTTGGATTGTAGAAATAGGGTCGCTTATCAAAGACGGTAATTTTACCCAGCCTTTCGAGATCAATAATGTTATGTAAATCAGGTGTAAAAGGCTCAAGCCCTTTTTGGTTATCAATGATCAGCGAGTCTGAGACATTCCAGGCGCTCAGAACCGAAGCATCAAGATTATCAATTTTCATTGTGAGGTAATGTTTTTGATCTTGCGCATCATTCACGATGAAGCGAATCGTGTTTTCTTTCACCTGACCAATATCATCTATCCGAAACCCCGGACCAATGACGCTTGAAATCTGTTGGTTGATGCGCTGGGTCAGGACATTCATCGCTCCTGAATCGAGATGAAGAACTGGGTCGAAAGCGCTGGGTAAAGGTCCACACTGTAAACCTCCACGATAATCTATGGCCATGACAGTCTTATTCACTATCGCTGTTTTACGGCAGCTGTAGCGAGGTGGCAATGAGAGTTCAGTTTTCTTAGCAGGGCGACTGACATCCTCTATCCAGAAGATTTTTTGAATTTTATCGTCATCATTGTTTGTCTGAACAAGAGCATGTCCTTCACGGCTGATCGAAAAGTGTTCAATCTTATTTTCGAACGCTGGGATTGGAGGGGTAGCGGCTGAATCAGGTGAGAGACAGGCAAGAATTTTTTCATCTTTTACACACCACACCTTATTGTCAGGCTCGGAATAAAGATGAGTGTGACGCTCAGGCGCTGCATTTACTTTGACCCATTTCTGAGATGGAGTATCAAAGCTATATAAAGCTTTCATGTGCAATCGATAGCGACAAGAATTATCCGAGGCTGAATCAGTCAGGAAATCAGTGAGCAGTTTATCAGGGAGTGTAATTTTTTCATGGCCTATTTTGACGAACTCGTTAATGAGAGAAACATCAACAGACTGAGGTTTTTTTTTGTGAAAAAAACCTGAACTCTTTGGTTGTTCCCATTCCTTTTTTTTCTGACTATGAGTGATTCCTATCATGCCTTCATCACCAGATGAAATGGAAATCAATCTTCCTTTTTTGTCTAATAAAATTTGTCGTGTCTGATCATCAGAGCTTAAAGCCAACTGATATGATAAAGAGGGGTTCCCAACGGTCTTATTAAGAAGAGAAGTGATAGGTTGATTTTCATTATTTTCAATGAATTCAATTTTTTGGTTTTTATTGAGCGTAGCTTTGCTGAGTAGAGAAGAGGGTTCTGAAGGAAGAGAGGGGAGCGGTTTATTTTTATTAAAAACGTTTGATGTCGGAGGATTAACTTCAGTAAGAATGGGTTGGCGTTTAACAAACGGATTTCGAAAGCTCGGAAGGTTCATATCAGTTTCCCTTTTATCGTTAGCTTAACCTAAGGTATGTAAACAATAAGGGCTATTTGTTCCATATAAGTTAAAATATGGGGGCTATCTTCTTTAATCTATTAATAATTAAGGTTTTTTAAAATCAGACAGACGCTGATACATAGCGCCTGTCACTGGCTGAAGCATTATAAAGCTTTAAGTTTTTCTGCAAGGGAAGGATCGCCCTCAAGCAGAAGGAGCAGCTTACGAGCTGGTCCTATTGGCTTTCGTGTACCGTTCAGCCATCCATTAGCAAGTGATGGGCTAACACCTAAGCAAACCGCCAGCTGTTCGGCAGTGACGTTTAGGCTTGATTTTATCTTCCAAAGGTCAGGCCGCGTAAAAAGTCTTGTGATCTTTGCCTTTTCTTTTCCCTTTTCAGGAAAGAGAATGGACCCTGAACAGTTTGTTGGATTGATCATATTCATAACAAAATTTTCCACGTTTAAATGATTACTGAGCCGTCTTTCTCAATGGCAACAATGACCAGTTCTAATCCTCCTGGCTGAACAATGGTGAATCCATCACTATGAACAGTCGTGAAACCTTCAAAAGAATAATCGTCATAATCTGAGATTAAAAAGCTTTTTTTTTCTTGCGCCGTACTTGACCGCTTAAAATGGATATTAGAGTTATAATATCCGATAGTGCCTGACAAATAATAATTTTCATTCCAGGCGGTAATTTCTGAATCAGTGATGCCACAACGGAAACGTTCTAATTGACCAGTTCTGTTTGTCACGACAATATTATAAATTCCATCAACCATTATCATTCCTTCAGTTCTGAATAATCGGTAAAGGAGATATTTACAGGTAACTCACAATCTTCATCAAGATTAATGGCATAACCGAAGGGAGCAGTTTCAATTTTTCCTGTGAAGCGGAATGATTGAAAATCTCCTAAGAATGGAGAGCGTTTATTTGAACCCAGTCGTGACACGCCGAGTAACACAGAATCATGATGAATTGAGCCATAAACGTTGTAAGACAGAGCTTGTCCTAAAAGTTGACCGTCACGGACCAATACTCTTATTGAAATGGTGGTTCCATTTAATGCAACCATTGTTAACTTGTAATATCCTTCTTCCATAACAGTTTTCTCTTTTACAAAAGAATGAATCATCCCATCTGTCAAGAAAATAATTTATCAGACTGAGCGATTTTGAATGAGAAAAAACCGATTAGAGCTATTGTTTAAACTGTGTTATCTGCGATCCTTCCTGATGCGATCTCTTAGTATCAGCTTGTTATTTTCTGAAGCAAATTGTTTCGGTTTGCTCGGATTTATTTTAACCGCCGTTTCCTGAATCAAATACTCTCTTCCATCAAGATAAGGGGGAGGGTACAGTTTGCCGGAACGAACCCAGCGCCTGACCTGTTCAATTGAACGCGGTTTTGGTTGACGTTCATTCCACTCGCGCAAAGTAATATAAGCCTTCATCAATCTAACTCCATGACAAAAAGCGCCAGAACGTCAGAGACGGGCGCATGAAAGAAAGAGTGTTATCCGGGTTTCAGAACGAGAAAAACCCCGCCGAAGCGGGGGAAAACAAAATAATAGAGGATGAGACTACCTTTTGTTTTATTTCCTTCCCTGGTGGGGAAAACAAAACGTTGCTAAGGTATCGGGCTTATTCGATGCCGCGATTACCGTGAACCATATCGTAAGCGTACTGAATACCAATACCGAACGCGCCTGAATGAGCCTGTGATATTTCCATAGTTGCCGGATAGGTCTCTTTACGTTCCCAGTCACGCTGAAGTTCCAGCAGGTAGGCAGTTGAAGTGATCGGCACAGCGCCAGACTGGATCATACGATGCATCGCCATAACGTGAGCCTCATGAGACATATCGCCTGAGGCGTCAGCAACTACATAGACTTCAAAACCTTGCTCAAGCAGCCCTTGAACCGGACCGTTCAGGCAAACAGAGGTCCACAGACCAGCGATAACGATACGCTGTTTGCCGGTTGCGTTAATCGCATCGACAAAATTCTGATCTTCAATCGCGTCAGAAGTGGTGCGGTTGATATAGCTCTTCGTGTTCGGGAACACTTTAGAGACCTCAGGGAAAACCGGACCCGCGAAATCACTACGGCTGATTGTAGAAATAATGGTTGGAACATTAAACGCCTTGCCGGTTTCTGCAAGAATTGCAGTGTTAGAACGTAAAGAACCGATGTCGATTGACTTTACGTTAAAAGCCATCTGAGACTGATGATCCAGCAGAACTAAAGCGTGGTTATGCGGGTTCAGAAGGTTCTTAGGCTCAACGGCAACAGCTTTAATATCAGTCATGTGACTTCCTTACTATTAGTGGTTATAAAATTAGGTCTACAAGAATCTTATTTGGAGGTCATCTTGTTGACGGGAAGAACTATAACTAATTTTATTCATAAATGTACTTTCACTTTTGCAAAAACAACTTTGAAAAATAAAGATAGTTTTCGCTCAGATGAACACATTGTTATTTAACAGGTAAGGAGGCGAGTCTTGTACAAAATAAAACCAAATTCACATGAAATGATAATAATTGACATATCCGTATGGTTTAGGGAAATTAGAAGCAAAAAAAAGCCTGAACGGATGCGTTCAGGCGTAAATTCACGACACTTCCAGTTTTATTATTATGGAGAACATCAACAAACGGATTCTAAAGAGGGGGGGGTAAAAGAGATACTTTCAAAAATCGCCTGTAAGATGCGGCATAATTGCAGAATTGAAAGATTTCTTTAGAACCCGCCTGAAGTTTCAAGATACGACAGGCGGCTTAGAAAACGTGTCAATCTATGCGGAACCATCCTGAAATATTTCGTCTTCATGCTTAGCGATATATTCCGCACAGTGATTAATGAATTCCCTGATCTTTGCGGATTTCCTTACCTCCGGGTGAGCGAGAAACCAAAGTTCTTCCTCAATATCTGGAAAGACCGGACTCAGGCGAACGAGGTCATCATAATGGCGAGAATGCATTACAGGCATCAGACCGATCCCCATACGATTATGAATCGCACTTGCAATACTCAGAACTGAATCGCCCCGATAAACAATCCTCTCTTTGTCTACATTAGCTTCAATCCACTTGTGCGCCCGGAGACGAGAAAGAGAGGGTGTGAAACCCAGCCAGCGATTTACCTTGAGTTGGTCAACGCTGAGGGTTGAGCCTTCCCATTCTGATTTATTGCCATAAATCGCCCATTTTGCGATCCCAACTTTTCGACCGGAAAGATGATCAGGAACCTGGTTTGTAGCTCGAAACGCAATGTCAGCGCCGCCTGTTTCCAGGTTCACCTCCTCGTTTCCCACGCTCACAAAGAAACTGATTTGCGGGTTTTCGAGAGAGAATGTTGCAATGAGCGGAGTAAGATAATCCTGAAGAAGTGCGTCGTTTGTCGCTATGCGGATTTCACCAACATAACCACGCACCTCCTCAGTGACATTCGTTAGTACGCATTTCAACTGATCTTTCATGCTTTGCGCTAACTGAATCAACTCATTTCCGGCATGAGTTGGTACATACTGAGTTCGGGTCCGCAAGAACAATGGCAAGCCTAACAACTCCTCAAGCGCCCCAAGACGACGAAACAAAGTAGAGTTGTTTATATCCAGAAAAGCTGAGGCGCGAGAGAGGTTCCCGTATTCTCCAATTGCCTGAATGATCTTCAGATCGTCCCATGAGAAACGATTGAGAAGCTTGTTCATTTTTTACCCTCAAAAAGCTCTACTTGATAAAAAGAACAACATGTTCGCTAAAAAAAACGGAAAAAAATTACCGATCTAAGCCTTTTTTCAGGAAATTTTCAGATGGTGATTTTAAGACTTCGAAGTATTGTCGCTTGTAAAATTGGCGAGGCAGGTTTGATAAACATCTGTTGCAATAATCATCAAATTAGGTTCATTTTCGATGTGCTGAGAGCAGTAAGAGTAAAACTGATTTAGATCCTTAACTGTCTTCGCACGAGGTGCGGCGTCACAGAAAGAGTCCACCAGCTCACCAGGTGTGCGCGTCTCTTTATCGATCCACTTCGTTTCAACGACAGGCGTTTGATTGATGACAGCATTGAGATCAGAGGCTGTTTTTGGAACCTCAACAGGCGTAACATCACGTTCGATTTTTGGTCCAATTTCATCAGGCGTATACACGCCCAGGATGACATCAGGCGCAAAGAGGCGCGCCCAATACTTAACAGCAAGGTAAGCGATCTGTTGTTTGGGAGCTGTAATCCAGAGCGGTGAGTTTCGGACCTTGATGAACTCAAGATAGAGAGGTTCACCCCAGGTGATTTCGCTCTCACCTGCCAAAACAGCTCCAACACTGACGCATAGTCCTTTTTCCGCGCTAGCGCTGCGATCGCCAGGTCGATATTTTTCCCACGGACCTTCGTACTTATATTTGAATCGTGAACTCACAGCGTGAGAGCTGGTAACGATTGCGTTAACGAGCTGAGCCTCAAAACAGAGCTGACCATTTACTACGCTCGTCTTTTGCGCCACTGAATACGGGTTCATGTTCCACTGAACCGCCTGAAGCGCCACAGCAAGACAATCAGCAGGCTTTCCGACAAGATGATTAGGAATCGAAACACGGCTTAACGCCATTTGCTCAGCGAAAGCCTGAAGTTTCTCAAGTGTCGTCGGCGAAAAAATGGCTGATCGCGTATTCGATGGATCGTGAACAACAACATCATTCATAAAAAATCACTCCGTTTATCCCATTCGGGACGAGAAATTTCCTCTATACCGCCAAAATCATTTGTCTCGATTGCCTTAGCAAAGCGCGTCAGGTCAGAACGAAAGAGGTGAGTTCCGACCTCGACGTCGTAGGGTGTCAGTGAATAGACCCTGACCGGATAGCGACCACACTCAATCGATTCACTTACCACGATGAAAACGAACATAGGTGTTTCACCGTAATTCTGTTTAAACCCCTCACGATAAAAGGCGTCCTGAACGTGATAACGAAACTCAGCGATGTGTCGTGGAAAACGGGTAATCTCGCTCACCTTCTTCACATCAATGATGACCGGCATCGAATTTAAGAACTTATCAGGTCGGCAGCGACACAAAACGCCTGTGTCGTTATCGTTCCAGTACATTGACGCCTCACAATGGCCATCCTGATTCAGTAACCATTTTGCTGAGGGATGCGCAAAGGTTGAATCGCGCATTAGCGAGAGTTTGCGCCAGTTCTCCTGACTAAGAACAGACTTTCCCTGGTTTCGCATATCAGCAAGAAAATGTTGTTCCTCTTTCTTGCCGTCATTGGTTCGACGGTTAAATTCAGGCGAACAGACAAAGCGCGATGAAAACTGATCAGGTTCAAGCAACGCACAATGAAGAGCCGTTCCCATGATCAGAGGTTCTTTTTTTTCATCGTCTTCTGGCGCATCTTTTCGCCACTGATAAACGGCCATACTGATCGCAACATCATCGAGCTGTGATTTACTGATACCGGCGCCGCGATGGTAGTCCTCATTACTGATAGAAAAATAAACGCCAGGTTCCATCATTCCTCCCTGGCGTCTCTATCAAGAAAAATCCCAATCGCATATTCGCGAGTGACGCGAAAGGTGAGCGCATCCCAAAAAAATTCAGAGACCATTATCTGAAAATCAACGTCACTCATATCAAGCCAGTCATGAGCCTGAGGTGTAAATTCAGAGGGGTTGTAATCTGCGATTGCAGAAAATAAAGGGTTGAAGGATTTTAAGGAATGGAGCCGTTCAACCTCTTTTCGGATAATGTCGAGGTCTTCATTGGTAAGTCGGGTAATGATTGCGTTAATGGTGCGGTTATCATTGAGTGAGAATTGCATGAAAGACCTTCGGCATGAAGCCATTCGAGCATAAGAGAAATAAACTCGAAGTCGCTAAGGCTCTCTGTTTCCATTCTGGCGGGGCCACCAGCACTATTAATAAACACTCGGATCTCCTTTCTCTTTCAGCAACGCTATTAACTTATGAAACTGCTTAAGAAAATAGTGATGACATTGGGAATAAGAGAACTGAATGAGAGTCAACATAATCATCTTTTCTCCTGAAAAAGAAAAGGCCCAACTGGGCCTTATAGTTTTTTAGAGTGATGCGCAAAATTTCTTAAACTCCATCGATATTTTATCAACTTCCCCCATCTGATCATAAAGAGTATCAAGCGTACTTTGTACGGCATCGTTCGCAGTATTCAGCCGAATAATAAATTCGTCGATTTTGGGCTTAATGTCTTCAGACAAAACCTTTGAAACTCTGGATTGGTCCTGTCTATCAGCAGCCATCAACATTTCAAGCGCACGTTTTCGAAGATCATTTGAGTCATCTTTTACATTCCCCGAGGTTGAGTTTTTAATCGGTAATTTTTCAGGTTTTGTTGCTTGAGGCTCTATGATGTCCTGAATCGAAGAGACAGAGGATGCATTGAGATAATTTTTTTCAGGTTCATCAACAGAGTCATCTACGTCATCAACAACCGCTTTGTCGTCGAACTCGGGGATGGGCAAAACATTCTCCTCAACTGGCATGGTTATTTTCGGCGCTTTGCCGTCCCAATCAAAACCGGGAATAGAAGTGGGTAGCCCAAATTTTTGATGAAAAAAAAAGGTGGTAAGATTTCCACCGTTTAACGGTCTGGCCTGAATGACATTGATACAATCACGTTCGTTCAGATAACGGATCAGAATATCTTTATCTTTACGGCTGAGTGATGCAAAACTTTTGACCTTCTGACTCATTTGGGGAAGACGAACACCATCACTCATTTTCTCTACAAAATTTTTAACCTCAGCAAGGGGTCTCCAAAGTTTATTAGGCAGATTTAAGGCAGGCATCATAACTCCAGTTTATAACCAAGTGATTCGTTATAACGAAACGTTCAAAGGATTCCTTCGTTAGGGAAGGGCTTCGTTAATCCATCTTCCAGCAGACTCGGGAGGTATTAGCACCCCTAACAAAATTCTCACAAAACGGGTGAAAAATTTGAGTTAAGTTTGTTAAGGAAGAGTGAGTAGGAAACACCATTCAAGGAAAAAAAGAATCATAATCTGTGTGATTTTTTTATGCATTCAGACCTAAGTATTCATTCAGCCATGCTCTTTTCAAGAGAATGCCTGGATGAATACACAGTTCGCACCCTTGCCATTCCTCCTGAACCCGCCGGGCGACCGACGAATGAAGTTGCGCCGTTCAACGCTTTAATTAAATCCTAAGGGATTGGATAGGTCAACTACTCAAGTCGTTATCGAGGTTTCAGAATGTGACGGAAGTCGCGAAATGGATTAGTTAAAAAATGCACAAAAAAAAAGCCTGAAATAGAGATTTCAGGCTTAACATATTGAGTTTGAAGGTTATAAGGTACGTTGCGCGAAAATTATACGCCCTAAGATAGTAAGGTCGTTCATGGCTATTTTTTCTTCAGGATATGAAGCAGCATTGAAGGTTTTCATGGTCAGTTCAGCCGGACCAGAGCGATAAAGAGTCCGAATGCGTTTCCAGTCACTTTGATCAAGAACATAAATCTTACCATCAATAACCTTGTGGTCATTAACATTAACGATAACTTTTGAACCCTCCGGTAACACCGGATCCATGCTGTCACCTTTAACGACAAAAGCAATCAAATCAGCCTGGGACGCGTCAGCGAGAGAGCCTTTCAAGTCTTCGAGATTTATCTCCATTGTTGGGCCTGAATACTCAGTAAAAGGAAAGGGCAGTGATGAAAAAGCGCTTTCAATATCAGGGAGAAGAGGGATAACTAACTGATTGTCTTTCTCACGAATAACGACTGAAGAGCCTTCCGAAATTTTCCTGTTCGCTTGTCCTGACGGGTATGAATTTGATGGCACGCCATCATCAAGATATTGCTCACCATTACCCGTAAGTAACCATTCTGCACGGACTCCAAGCGATTGAGCAATCTCAACAATTCGTTTACTTGATTTAGCATGGCCTGAAACAATTTTGTAAACTGTTCCCTGCGTAACTCCAACTCGACGCGCCAATTCCCCTTGTGAGAGTCCTCTCTCAATCAACATGGCCCTTAAGCGGTCAGCAAGTGACATATCAGTTTCACCTCTTTATTTCCAGATGTTGAAAAACAACGACCTGGAGAGTTATCATTTGCATTTCAACGAATACTGAGGTATTTAAAACCAGTGAATGACATCATTCGGTTTGCTATCAAGCAGTATGGCAGCCAAAAGAAACTGGCGGTTGCTTGCGGTGTCACGCAAGGGGCTGTCTGGAAGTGGTTACACGGTTACAACGCGATTTCACCTGAACATGTCAACGCGGTTTCTCGTGCGACAAATGGTCACTTTCAGCCCCACCAGATCCGCCCTGATTTACCCGAACTGTTTCCTCGACCTTAGTGAAACAGTTCAATGCTCTTTAACAATCAGCATCATTTGAAAAGCGATTACTTTCGTATTCGCTCAGATTTCGCGCATTCTAGCGCAAAAAAAGTGAATACAGGATGGTGGTTCCTATCGTTATCGGAGGCGATGTCTATTACATAAGCGTCCTTCTGTGAATCTTTTGTAACAAAAGTAAAACCTGAGTAGTTTTCTTATCACAAGGGACCGCTTTCTGTATTCGCACACATACCAATGACAAGAACTAGGAGATTACCCAATGAGAGATACACAGATTCACACGGCTTTAAAGATTGAATCTACTCTCGTAAACGCCATAAACGTTCATGGAACAGAGACAATCGCGAAAGCTATAGGGATCGACCGCTCTCAGATTTCTCGTTGGAAGAAAACGCACATCCCAAAGTTTGCGCGGTTTCTCGCCTTTATTGGGTACGGGGTTGAGGATGATGATTTGAGAAGACTGGCGAAGGAGGTCGCTGAATTGTTGATAAAAGAGATGCGGTCATATCCTGAGGGTTCTGATCGCAAAGAGACAAACTAAACAGCAAAAACATCGATCACACTTTCTTTAAATCTTCAAGAAAATCAGAAGGCTATCTGCCGAAAACCTTCTGTTTCTCTTTACACACTGATCATCTGAATCCACATAAAAAAAGGTTCACCATGCGGAGGCGAACCTTTTAGCTGAATATCAGAGGTGAACATTATGAATCCTGATTCTTCACGCCGGAATTGTACCATCAAAAGTCTCATAAAACGCGCAATTTTAAGCAGTACAAATCATAAGGTTATTTTCTCAAATCAACTTGTGGGAGACGTGTCATGAAGCCACGTTTCACACTCTATGATTTTTCTGACATAACCAAACCACAAGGGAACAAAGTGATAAATCAGAAACAGGGACATTTCTCGCTGTTTCGAAGCCTTTTCTTAAGTGAATGGTCTCACGATCCATTCAAGCTTGCCGTTTGGGTCAGATTGCTTTCTGAGGCCGCATTTCGTCAAAGAACTGTCGAGTTTCGAGGTGTGGCCTGGACCCTGAATCCTGGTGAATTGGTGACGACTTGCAGAATCATCGGATCTCACATCCTTGATTCGAATAAGAAACCGATCAACAAACGGCAAGTTTTACGGATCCTAAAGTTCTTTGAACGCGAAAATATGATCCAATTGAACAGTCATCCATCAGCTTTAGTCGTTTTTATTATCAACTACTGTGATTATCAGACGATCACTTTATCTGAAAAGGAAGGTACACCCACCGGCACACGTCCGGGTATACATGACGGTCCACCCGGCGGTACACCTCCAACATCCGAAAAATGCAGTATTGATGCGGGGTTATGGGTAATTAGTGATAATGCCTTCGGTACACCCAACGGTACTCCTAAAGGTACACCACACGGTACACCTGACAGTTCACAGAACAATACTGATACTAATACTGATCTAAAAAAGATCTCTTCGTCTCGGACAAAAAACATTGGATCCAGGAAAGGATCCCGATCTACCATTCTGGCTGAAAGGGCTGTTAGTTCGCCCTCTGGCAAATTTTGGGGAACATCGGAGGATCTACGTCTTGCCCAATGGATATTTTCGCTTGTCAGTGTTATTGACGGTTCAGCAAAAGAACCCAGCTGGGCTTCATGGTCAAATGACATTCGACTTCTGAGGGAATCAAAAAATTGCACGCATAGGAGTATCGCCGAAACTTTCAAATGGGCGAATTGTGATGGATTCTGGCAAACGAATGTGTTAAGTCCTTATAAGCTTCGTCGGCATTGGGAGAATATATTTCCTAAAAGTCAGCAAGCGAAACAAAAAACATCAACCACCAGAGTTCAAAACGAACTTGATTTTGATAATTCTGACTGGGCTGAAGGACTCACATTATGAAGCAAATCGCGCAAGCCATAAAGAATCGTGATGCGCTGCAACTTTCATTAATTGCACAATCTAAACCTTATAAAAAATCTGAACAGATCCCGAAAAAGGCCATTGAGGTTTTCAACGATTTATTCAAACAGCTCAGGGCAACATTTCCCGCGATGATGTCGATGATCAAAGATCAGGAAATGTTAGATGAATTGCGCCGTCAGTGGGTTAAAGCTATCGCTGAAAATGAAATCTATCATTCTGACCAGATTGAAGCCGGAATGAGAATGGCCAGGAAACATGAAAAACCGTTCCTTCCTTCTCCTGGTGAATTTATCTCATGGTGTAAATCTGAATCAGCAAATCTTTATGGCCTTCCATCGGCATCAGATTTATATGATTTGGTGATGACATTCAGAGGACGTCGATTTCAATTTGCCAAACCTGAGGAATATCCCTGGAAATCTAATGCTGAATATTGGCTTGTAACAGCGGTTAGTTCAAAAATGTCATCTGGTCATCTGACTGTTAACGAAGCGCACAAAGTTTGTGAGCATGAAATAAAAAAGCTCACGAAAAAAATTGATAACGGTTTTTCCATTCCCGAGCCTGTTCCTCAGGTACAAAAAAATGTTATTGCTTCCTCGCCAGAGGTTGCAAAACAACACATCGCTAAAATCAGAGCAATGTTAAAAGCCAGTCACTAACGAAAAGGGGGATTCATTTCCCCTCTATTCCCTCTGTACCTTCCAACAAAGTGACCTCTAATGAAATTGAACCTGCTTAATGGGGATTGTCTCGATATTCTGAAAACTATCGATTCTGATTCCATTGACAGTATTGTGACGGATCCTCCCTATGGGCTTAGTAAAACTCCAGATATGTTTGAAGTGCTAAAGCGGTGGTTAGAAGGAGATGATTATTTTCATCGTGGTAATGGTTTCATGGGTAAAGCGTGGGATAGTTTTGTACCTGGTCCCGTTATCTGGAAAGAATGTCTGAGAGTGCTTAAACCTGGTGGACATCTGCTGTCTTTTTTTGGTAGCAGAACCTATGACTTAGGCGTTACCGCTATCAGGCTTGCTGGTTTTGACATTCGTGATCAGATTATGTGGATCTATGGCAGTGGGTTCCCTAAGTCTCTTGATGTCAGCAAATCTATTGATAAATTGGCTGGAGCGCAAAGAAAAGTTATCGGTCAGGAATATAATTTTGGGGTGACAAAATCCAGTGATGGAAAACTTGCTTTTGGTGATTATGCTGGCTCTTGGGATCTGTCATTACCAGCCACTGATGAGGCTATCAAATGGGATGGATGGGGAACGGGTCTGAAACCAGCTCATGAACCGATTTGTATGGCAAGAAAACCTTTCACAGGTAATCTTGTTGATAATGTCCTGAAGCATGATACAGGCGCGATAAACATCAATGCCTGTCGCGTTGAACCAACGAATGATAACGTGAGCGGGCGATGGCCTGCAAATCTATGTCATGATGGAAGCTATGATGTGCTCAGCCTGTTTCCACAAACAAAGTCCAGTAACAAACGATCTGCTGAAGGTCGTGACAAAGTTGTACAGGGTACAACTTGGTTAATGAATAATCATCAAAGCTGCGAATACGATGATTCAGGAAGTGCCTCACGATACTTCTACTGCCCAAAAGCTAGCAAATCAGACAGGAATGAAGGTGTCACATCCGCTTATGTATCTAATGCTGAAATGACTGGCAGGAAAGAGAATTCAGCAGGTCTTGAGAGTCCTCGCGCCGGAGCCGGTCGAAAATCAGGTGGCCTGAATTTTCATCCTACTGTGAAACCAACAGATTTGATGTCATGGCTTTGTAAGTTGGTCACACCTGAGAACGGGACAATTCTCGATCCTTTTATGGGAAGTGGTTCAACTGGGAAGGCAGCTGTCATCAATAACTTTAACTTTGTCGGAATCGAAATCGACAAAGATTATTTTGAAATAGCGCAACAGCGCATACATTTTAAAAATGATTGCTGTAAGGAGGGGTAATGAATATCCCGCCTCAGGGGATCCGTTTAACTAGCCAAAATTTTATTACTGTTTCTGAATCCATTTCTGAAGATCTGCGAAGAGGGCGATCCTTTCGTCTTAGACTTGAACCGTGGTCAGAACGGCGAACATTATCACAAAATGCTTTATTTCACCTCTGGATGAAAGAGCTGAGTGATTTCTTAATCAAACGTGGTCGCTCACAATGCTCACCGGAATGGTGCAAAGATGCTATGAAATTCACATTTCTTGGATTTGAGACAAATACTTATACCGATGTCAAAACAGGCGCTCAGATTGAGAGGGAATCGTTACGAATGACCTCTAAGCTTAGAGCTTCTGAAATGCATCATTTCATGACGCAAGTTCAGAGCTGGTCACTTGATATTGGGTGCTTTCTCAAAGTTCCAGCGACCTCAGAATTTTTTGAGTTATCACGAAAACAAGAGGAATGACGATGTCTGGAGGTGATGAAAAGATTGTAAGTTTTGTTCAGCGATATGACGTGAATCATGACATCAATGAAATGAAAAATTTTGTTGAGGCTGATAAGCCTAATGAGTCCAGGTTCTGCCCTCATACAAATATCCTCGTTGATGAATTTAACCGGTCAATTCGCTGTCGTCTCTGTGGGCAGGCTATGGACAGTTTTGATTACCTCCTTTCGCTTGCCAAAAAAGAAACCAAATTGGATTGGGAATTGAGGAGGCTGAGGTCGGAAATCAAAAAATCTCGAGAGAACCTTCAAAACTTACAGCGTGAAGAGGTCAATACGCGCGCCAGAGTCAAAACCGCTCAGTTCAGATTAAATGATGTCAATCTTGCTCTTCATGAGGCTGGTGAAACGCTGATAAAGATAAAGGGGTATCATGGATCACGAAAATCAGTTAATGGCAAAGGAGGTTGAGGAAATAATCACCAAATTTCTCAATCAATTCGAGAAAGGGACAATAGATGATATTTATACTAATTGCCGGAATGCGATTCCGTTTTTTTTGGTAAAAGATGTCATCTTTCAGATGTTCAAACAACACAAGCTTCGAAGACGTAGGGGGCTAAAGGACACGACTGAATATCGGCTGACATCTATGTTTCCCGATTTTGGCTGTTCATACCGACCACGAAAGCCATATTCACCCAAAAAAAAGGATGAAAAGAAAAGTAAAAAAAGACCTGTCACTGAATCCTGTCGCGACAATTCAGTCGTTTATCATTTCGATCAATTGCTAAGGAAAACGAGGTTGTAAAATGAAAAAGTCATGGTTTCAGCATTACCCGATGAATGAAATTGAGGCCAATTCATTGATCAGGGATTATAAAATGCGTGGCGTTTCAGCTGAAAAAACATTGACAGCAGACCCACGATTTTATGTTGTCAGTGCCTTTTTACCTGTTTCGCAATACATCCCGCGCTCAAATAAATCCTATATCAATTCGTTCTGGCAATAATCCGTTCAACTTAAGCCAGTTTAAAAACTGGCTTTTCCTCAGCGTCGATTGTAAACCTTCTAACAGAGAGTTTTATAATGGCGAAACCAAAAGAAAAAAACTGTCCAGTTTGTAATTCCCTTTTTGTTCCCTGGCTTTCGACTCAACACGTTTGCGGAAATTACAAATGCGCTCTCGAATGGAATCGACGACAGGAAGAGCGTTATCAGCACCGCCAGGAAAGAAAAAGACTACGCTCACAAATTCATCCCAAACAAAAAGAGTGGGGCGATTATAATCGCGAGGCCCAAAACGCCTTTAACAGATATATTCGTATTCGTGATGCAGGGTTGCCCTGCCATGCTTGCGGTATACAACTCAACGACAATGACCCTAATAAATCTGGTGAGTTCGTAGATGCCAGCCATTTTCGTTCTCGTGCGAGAGCTGCACAGCTAAGGTTCAATACGTTTAACTGTGTTACGTGTTGCTGGCACTGCAACAGAACACTTTCAGGCAACATTCAAAATTTACGAAAAGGGCTGATCTCCCGCTTTGGTTTATCAATTGTCATCAGACTCGAATGTGACAATCAATTTCACCATCATTCGATTTCTTATCTGATTCGGATTATCGATATATTTACCCGCCGTGCGGATCATCTTCTAAAGCTCAGGGCAAGAAAGGAACTAAGATGAATCTTGAAAAAACAGTTCGTTTCCATTTTCCAAAATCCTCACCAATTTCACCCGTGTCACCTTCAACTGACGAAAACACACTCAGAACTCCTGAGGTAATGGCTGCGCTAGGATTTGCTCAGGCTGAAGCCGGATTTGGCATGTCTGCTTTTTTTGGGAAGATGGGTATCAGTCAGAACGATAAGAATAGGGCAGTCACGTTTCTGATGAAAATGACTCGTTCTCGTCTCATGAAAGTGCGGATGACACTTGACCTTTCAGGGCGGCAACGAGCCAGAATGATCTACCTGATTTCACTTTTCGCTTATGAGGATTACACCCGTTCCGCTGCATCACCTGAACATCGTTGTAAGAGCTGTAACGGTCGTGGATTCATCCGGGACGTCGAGCAGATCGCCGCAACTGGCCAGAGAGTGATGAAAAAATGCAGTCGGTGTAATGGCCTCGGTTTTAAACGTGTGAAAGCCAGCGCATTGTTTAAAGCGCTTAAGGCCATCATTCCTGAGCTTTCACAGCCCACGTTTTCACGTCACATAAAACCAATCTTTGAGGAGTTGATTCAGGTGTGTTTTAGTGAAGAAAATCGAGCTAATAACGCCTTAAAAAAAGTTTCTCATCAAAAAAGTTATTAAAGAGTGCGAAAATTACTTTCGTCAACTTGAATGATTGAATAAAACTGCATAAGCTGAGCGCAGAGAGTCAAAAAACCGCCAGATGCTTTCTGATTCAACCTCCTTTGTGTCTGTGGCTCTCTCATACTCCCGGCCTTCCTTTGTGAATCCTGATGGTTGATTCCAGGTGTTCTGCGTTCACTATCAGCTATTGTGGTTCATAACGGGAGGTTGGGGAGACGCGGTCAAAAAGAGGGCGATCAGTCCTGACCGCCCTAAGTAAAGCAAATTGGAATCCATCTTTAGACGCCGATGACAGCAGTCGGCGACAAAGAGTTTACGTTTGCTCCTTCCGAAAACGTATTAAATTGAGCTATTTCTTATTATTCGCATTAACTGGAAAATTGATTAAATTTCAATCCGGTTCTTTTTTAATCATCTGTTAATTGCAAAAATGCAAGTATCTAGTTCTTCCGTCCTCGTTAGAATTAGCTCACACCCCATCGTTTTTATAATAATTTTAGTGTGAGAAATCCTTATGGAACTGACTAAAAATCAAGAGTTCGCCTTTGCTTCAATTGCAAGTATGTCACTGATTTCTTTTACCAATGGTGAACCAACAGAAAGCGAGCTTGAAGAAATATACATCCAGATTCATGAGTGTGAACGTCTTCAAAATGATATTGATTTTTCGCTTGTTGCGCTCGATGAATGTCGTGAGCGATTAGAAATAAACTTTCAAGATGGTCACGATGCAATTCTTGACGATATTCGTGAATTGAAACTAGGTCATGATGAATCCGTTGAAATCATGAACATGACGTTAAATGTTGTAAAGAGCAATAGTGAAATTCCTCCCGAAAAAATGGACACTTTGAGTGAAATTTGTCAGGCGATGAATCTCTATAGTGACGAATTCAATTTTGCAATTTAACAATAACAATGAAATACCCTCATGAGCGACATTTGCAAGCTTAACCCGGCCGCAAGGCTGGGTCTTTTTTTCACTCAGTTCGGTTGGTTGCGGGGAGCAATTATGTTTACAATGCCGCCTTCATAACAGCGTCGGTGATGTAAAATGCGATACCCTGTCGATGTCATGCCTTGTTCTTGTGGCTTTCTCGCTTTCTGTCCTCTCATTCCAGAGGCTGAAGGTCATGGCGAAACGCGTGAATCTGCGATTCAAGCGTGTCATGATGCGGTGATTGCCTCATTTGAAACGTTCTTCAACCAACGCCAGATGATCCCGTTACCCAACGAATCCGGGGCGGATTTCATTGAGATAGCCTCAAGCGTGGTGGCCAAATTGCTTTTGCTCAACGCAGTCCTTGAGCATGGGATTTCAAACACAGAACTCGCAAACCGGCTCGGATTATCCCGACAGGAAATCTCACGCATTTTCAATTTAAACCACACAACTAAAATTGACACTATTCAGAAGGCTTTGGCAGTATTAGACAGGCAGCTTCTTTTAATCATTTTGTGACATCATCCCTCTGCGTTTTTATTTACGAGCCTGAACATAATGTTCAGGCTTTTTTTTTACCTCGCTTTGCCCAAGCGATTCTAAATCAGAGAGCCTTTCAAGGGTGAGTCAGGTGGGTTCGCCTGTCTCTCTCTGTGGGTGTTCTCCTGGGCACTGGCTCACCCTCAAAAGGAATGACATGTTTAATTTTTTAAAAAAACGCGCTCGTCGCGTAACCAGTGACATCAACAAATTCGATAAACGCGATCTTGCTCAGGCTGTTGTTAATGCGGCCTGGCTGGTGGCTTATGCTGACGGAAGTTGTGACCCCCTTGAACGTGCCAAAATCGACCAGGTTCTGAAAACGAATCCAGTCCTGTATAATTTCACAAGCGAGCTTGCTGAAATTTCAGGGAAAATCATTAATCTTCTTGAGACAGATTTCAAAATTGGTCGTCGTGCTGCATTACGTGAAATCGAAGATGTGAAAGGGGATCAGCGCGAGGCTGAAGATGTGCTGGATGTCGCTGTGGCCATAGCCGGTGCTGATGGTGAGATCGAGAAATCAGAACTCAAAGTTCTCGAACAGATTGCGCTTATCTTAGGGTTGCGTCTGGAGAACCATCTGGAATGAATCAGTATCCGAAGAATCTCTATTTTACCGGATTTATCGCTTTTTTCCTCGTCTTTCACTTGCTCGGACAAATTGGATCAGTTTTCTCTGATGTCGTCCTCCTTGTTGCGCTTTACATCATGATGAAAGACCGACAGTCATAAGGTGATTTATGTCCACTGAGATAACCGTGAACGAGCTGATCGCACGGATTAAGGTGATGTATCTGGCTGTCTTCGCAAATGGCGAGTTTGATGAACAGCTTAAAGAGACTCTTAATAACGAATTCGAAGAGCTGTCCCTTTGCGATGATGCACGATTTATGTCTCGCAAATTGGCGCAAAGGATTAAAGCTGAATTCGAACGCGATTTTCATGGCACGATAGATCAGATCTTTATCTCACTTGAGCCTTTGTCCGCACGTCCAGAGTGTGGCCATTTATTGCTCATGCTTTATCTGTCTATGGTAGAACGAGACAGCGAAATGACTGACGCTGAGGAGGTTTTAGGAATGGAGCTTGCTGAGACGTTGAATCTTGATATCGATTATTATCTGACAAATCGCACAGACTAAGCATTTTTTTCAGTTTTGCGAAGTATCGTTTGTATCCTAATCCATAAGTAATTAAATGACTACCTAAGGAGACGTGATGCAACAAACTGAGGAAACGCTTTCTGTTGAAGATAAAGATTTGCTTTATGGTATTGTCCTTATCGACACGATTTATTTGATCGCCTTTGCTGAATCACGTCCGACGTTGCGACAGATTCAGCTGATCAAAAAGATTCGTGCTGAAGAACCTATCTTACAAAACAGCAAAATGATTAACGACATCATTTCGCTGTCACTCGAAGACAAGCTAAAAAATGATTACTTTCGGACTTCAAAGAACATTCTTGAAAATCTGAATACAATCATTAATGATTTTGAACGATGTGAAAAAGTTCTCGATTATGCGCAACTTATTGCGATGGCTGGAGACGAAATCACACCGACTGTTCAGAACCTTCTTGATCGGATTAGTGATGCGCTTTATTTGTGAGGGTAGGCCATGAATTTAAGTCATAAAAAAAAGCTCGTCATGGTGCGTGATGAACTTTTAAAAGCGAAGGGTTTCCTGGAGACCGGAAACCCTGAGAAGGCAAAGTTGAGTGTCATTTCTGCTTTGTGCTTTGTTGATATGATTTACACAAAAGAATCAACAGAAAAAAAAGATTCAGCCGAAACGATCAGGTAACGGTATAGTCATTAAGTCTGTTTTGTGGCGGCTGGGATAACTTGTCTCAAACGCCACAATACTTAGGTCATAATTGATTTGTAACTTAAGCCAAAAACTTGCATCGTCTTTAAAATACCAGGCTAAACGCTCACATAAATCAAAAGGGATAGCGCGTTTCATCTCAATGACTTCAATAATTGTTGAATCGCAATATTTTATAATAGTACCAAAATCCAAAACAGATATATGACGATCTCTCAATCTGCATTTGAGAATCAGTCCAGGATGGGGATGAAGTTTTTCAGCCATAAAAAGTAACTCCTCTCAATGAATCGAAGTTACTTTAGCTATTTTACGAATTGTTACCTGTCATTCTGAGCTATCCTGGAACCGTTCTGGCAAAGGGTATATCGGGACGTTCTCAGCTGTTTCAGTGCGTCTTGCTCTGGAAATATCATGCCTGGCCTGCATTTCTAGTAATGCTTCAGGCGTTGAACTGATTGCCTTTGCAATTTTGATAGCAAGAACAGGCGTTAATGCAGATTTGCGTTTCAACAATCTGTGAATCAACACAGGGGATTCACCGATATCGAAAGCTAACCTGTTCTGTGAAACATTCAGGATGTTGAGAAGACGCTTAATTTCCTCTCCAGGATGTGGCGTTAATATTCTCACCATTTCAAATCCTTAGGTATTGACGGGAGTATAAATCTTAGTGTTTCCTCTCTTTAAGTCGTGTCAATGTGTGCGAATGTGTATCTCGATTCTTGAAGTCGTTTAAGCGCTCTGATATTCCTAAAGACTTCAACCTAAGTAGAGATAAAAGTTAATGTCTGACACGTTAAAATACGACCTGGTTATTCATCATTTAGAAAACGGTAACACTAAGCTGAATACGCCTCTTCACTGGTCAGAATATGACTCTAAAGGCGAGATTATCAATGCTGGCGTAAATGGCTATACAGAATTTCCTATTCCGCTGCCATCACGGATCATGGTCAAAGGCAACCCAAAACGTTCAGTTGGAAAGGTCGGAATCAAATCAATTCTTCGTTCTGATTGCGATGAACGTGAAATGGTTATGTTTGAAACTCTCGACACTAACAAACCTTTGTCACCTGAACATGAAGAACTATTTGACCGCTTAAAAGCTGTCATGAATGATTTTGCACCCGATGACGGTCAGTTTATCCTCAACCTGCATTTCTTGCCTGATGACCCGACTGATGAAACGGAATGTGTTGATACAGATGAAGGTGAGCAGGAATTAGCGGCTTTACTTGCACTTTTACATTTTATGACTAAACCTCATTAACCCTTGCTCAGGATTAAAAATGGATGTTGTCATTAATGGTGTTCAATATTCACCAACAAAACGCGTTGATTCTAAAATCGGTATCGCTATAACGACTCATAATCGGCCAGACACGTTAATCAAAGCGTTAGAAAATCATCTAAACTTTCTTCCGGCTGGCGCGAAAATTGTCGTGATAGATGATGGTTCAGCAGTGCCGGCGACCGTACCTGAAGGAGTTCATCTTGTCAGGTTTCCTCATTCACGCGGGATTGTTGCCGCTAAGAATGCGAGTCTGAAAGCGCTAATAGATGCAGGTTGTGAAGAGCTGTTCCTGTTTGATGATGACGCATGGCCGATTTCACCATCATGGGAACAGCCATATATTCGTTCGCCAGAACCGCACCTTTCCTATCAGTTTTTGGATCTTGCCATAAATATCAAGATTCGGGATATTGCTGTTTTATTCAGCGACAAGCAACACATTGCATACACCGGACAGCGTGGTGTGATGTTGTATTACCATGTTTCAGCGATCAAACAGGTTGGTGGTTTTGACCCGATTTATGAGCGTGGAATGTATGAACATGCTGACTTAGCGCTTCGCATTTATCATTCAGGCTTAACCAGCTGGGCCTTTGCTGATGTTGTCGGGTCAAATCGTCTGATTTACTCGCTGGATGAACATCTGAATGTTAAGCGCTCCGTTAACCGCGCAGAGCGAGAGCAACAAGTCAGAAAGAATGTTGGTATATACAACCTTCGTATGAAGACCGAGTATTGCGATTTTGTACCGCTCTCTGAAGGTTCAAACGTTGTTTTGACCACGTTTTTCACCGCAAATCCTGACCCGCAGCGGAATAAACGTTTGGAGCCTAACCCTGTATTACTGGACGCATGGTCTAGTTCAATTCAGGGAGCCACACCCATTGTTCTCGCTGACCAGCTCAAATCCGCTCCAAAGGAGGCCAGCCTTCATCGCGTCCCTGAATCGAATATCAATGTCTATTTTTTGCGATGGTTGCGGGTTTGGGAATATCTCAGAGACCATCCAGACATTGAGAATGTTTGGGTCACGGATGGGACGGACGTAGTCATGCTCCATGAACCCTGGACCAAAATGATCCCAGGGAAAATCTACGTCGGTTCAGAACCGAAAACTTATGCTGATGACTGGGCAAAAACTCATCATCCCGAACGGATTTATCAGGAATTCATTTCCATTCATCAGGATGATGTCATGCTTAATGCAGGTTTATTAGGCGGTTCGAGAGAGGATGTAATGATGTTCGCTCATTCAATTCTTCGAATTTATTCCAAAGTCGAATCTGAGAATTTTTGGGATAAACGCAAAAAGCCCTTTGCGATGGGTGACATGATCGCTTTCGGCATAGTCGGATATCGTCACAGGGATCGACTGATAACAGGTCCACTTGTTCATACAGTCTTTAAGACGAATGGCACAGGAAAGGAATACGCGTTTTGGCAGCACAAGTGAAATTTTGTGTAGTGGGCCATCATTCTCGTGAAGTGCTCGCAAAACGGCTTTCAGAACGGCTCGATGCAACGTTATTCATTGACCCAGGCAAGAACGGCAGTAACTGGAACCATCGTCGGGCGCTCGAATGGGCCTCGACTCAGAAAGAACGAGTGATTGTCCTTGAGGATGACGCTTTAATTGTTGAAGGCTTTGATGGCCTGGTGAGTTCATGGCTCGACCGATTTCCTGACAATATTCTGAGTTTTTATCTCGGTACTGGCAGACCCCCACAACGACAGATAGAAATCGCGCTGCGCTTAATTGATGCTGATAAACATCAGCTTGATTATGTTATGTTCGGAAAATTGCTTCATGGTGTCTGCTATTCGATTCCTCGCCATTTCCTGCCGCGAATTCTGGAAGGTTGGGATGAGCGCCTGGGCGCGGATTATGCAATCAGTGCAAACTATAAGGGAAGGGTGATTTACCCTGTCTTTTCACTAGTTGATCACGCTGATAGTGACATTGTTGAAAAACATCCTGATAAGGCTAAGCGCCTGGAACGCCGTAAAGCGTGGCGACTATACAGAAATGAGGGAACATGGCCAGACTGAGCACGTTGAAACCACGTCTTTCAAACCTCAATCCTCATCGCCTCAAAACGCTCAAAGTTGCTGATAAGAGGATAACCGGCGTCACGCTTCAACAACGGCGTCTTAAGATGTGGAAAGCCGATCCTCGATGCGCGATTTGCGGCAAATTGACAGAATATCCTCATGGTTTCGAGCTGGACCATATAACACCGCTTTATCTTGGCGGAGAGGACATTTTAGAAAATACCCAAATACTTTGTTGTGGTCCCGATGGATGCCATAAGAAAAAAACAAAGTCTGACTTTAAACGTTGAATTTGCTGAACTGATGAATGATCAATCATTCATCATTTGAGTCAATTCTGACAAGTAAGGGTTTGCGATGATTACAAGTCCTCAATCATCATTGCTCGGTGGCCCATCAGTTAATTCAGGCTATATTCCTCCGAGCACATGTGAGGTGTCAGGAGAAGACGGCAAAGCCATAGTAATTCAGCCTCAACCCGATCTTTCTGATATCGATTTACTGTTAAGCCGTCTTGATTCCCGCGTTGTTTATTCAGGTCCACCACATTTGTTTTGGAATCAAAACGGGATTCTGCAAACCTCAAACATAAACGAATGGCCAGTTGAATATCAGAATGGGGTTGCAATAGGTCGCAGCTTCCCGGAACCTCAAACGACTAACTATCTTCCGAATTGCCGTGCAATTGCGCTTTCGAATAATGTAAAGGCCAGTGCTGATTTTGATTTGATAGTCGGTGAAACAAGCGCCCCTGATGGTGGTGCGATGTGCCTCATTCCAGTTGCTTCAGCGTTTTATCTGATTTCACAAGATATTGGAGGCGTTGATCTGATTCCTGGAACACCTTACACCCTGTCTACTGAATGGAATAGACTTGTTTTTCCTGTAACACCAACAGCAAACAGTGTTGTTCGGATTTGGATTGGTCGCAACATTAATGATGCTTCAGGGAACACATTTGTATTTATTGAACCGTCTTCGGCACTGAATATCGGTGATTATGTTTTTTCCTGGTTTGCAAAAGCTGGAGATGAAGTCACTTTCCCCGCTGGATGTGGGATGATTGAGAACAGCAATTATCCTTACGCAACATCTCCGATAATCACTGAGGACGCTAATCAGGGAATTCGCACAGAATCATCAGTATCCATTGCTCAGGTTGGTGATTCGCAAAGTATTGTTATTGTTTATGATGATTTATCTCTTGAGGTCTCTCCTTTCAACGGTGCTGATTCAGTTTCCCTTCCATTCGCTACTTTTAATTGGGGTGAACGATACATTACACGGATAAAGTATCTGTCTAATGTTCCTGATTTATCACCCATAGACTTGACAGCCGAAACGCTCGATTCGAGGGTTAGTTATTCAGGCCCATCACACACTTATGTTGACTCATTCTCAGCTCTTGCAACATCGAATGAGAATGAATGGCCTCTTGAATATCAAGATAGTGTTGCAATTGGACGGCACGAACCTGAGGGGCAAACTATAAATTATGCTCCTGATACTGTGGCGCTTGATATTGCGCCGCCTGGAAATTCAGCAACATGGATGTATTCTCAAGGTTCAACTATTACCTATGGTGCTATTGAGACAAGTCAGTTCAATATCATAAACACTGAAACACCTAAAATTTTTATTAATGTATATAACGAATCCGAGGCTCGATTTTTCTTCTCTCCAGATGTGAATCCAGGGACTGATTCCACCTGGCAACGAAACATTTTAACATTTGAAAATACGATTGAATCAACACTTCGCTTTTATACTCAGCGTGAAGGTGCTACGAGCTATCTTTATCAGCATTGTCCAGGTGTTCCAGTCGGGAGTTTTGTTGCTTCAGTCTTTCGGCGGCTTACTGATACTAATATGCAATCAGAAGCGCCGCAGCTTGAGATAGGTACTTTCCCGACATCTCCAATTTTCAATGACAGAAACGAGCAAAATACCCGTTTAGCCTCTTCTGTGACTGTAAAGAATCCAGGTGGTGCTAAGAACATCGTCCTTCACTTCTCGGATGGAACACGCTCAACAGTTCCGTTCGTTAGTGATATAGCGACTTTACCTCTGGCCTCTCAAGCATGGGCGACACGTTATATCACTCAAATCACATTCAGTAATTAACTGATAAGAGGATTTATGTCTGATTTGGTTAACCTAACTCAGGACGCTATTCAGATAACAGATGGCTCCAACGGTGCTCATATTTCAATTATCAGCGGTCAGATGTTATACGCTGATTCAGCTGATAGCTCAGCCTGGCATACTCTAATGGGAACAGTTTTAGAGATTCGCCCACCCGTTGTTACCTATATGAAAGCGAAGGCTTTAGGTGGTGTTCAGATGGTAGTAACAACATGGAGTGAATCATAGTTCACTTGTTTTTTACTTATCTTTTAATTCTACAACCGAGGTTTAAAAATGGAAATGCAACAACGATCAATCCTGGCTATTGCAAGTAATGCTGGGGATGCAATGGAAGAAGCGCTCAAAAATCCTTTCTTAGTCCCACTGAAAAACAATAAGTCAGTAGTTGTAATTGGGAAAGACAAGTTCGATGAATTACAAAATCTTGCTAAATCAAAGAATGATGAAGAATAGTGACTGAAGGTTGATATGGGAAAATGTGTCTTATAATCAAGAGCTTATATTGAATTGAGTTTGCAGTTATTTCTCACCGAAATAAAAAAATTCTATCTTTGATTCTTTGGGGGGGGGTATGAAAAAAAATAGAAATGCAAGCTTTTTTAAACCTCGCCCCCAGTCACTTAAATTTTTTTTTTGGTTTATGGGGTGATCTACCGTTCACTATAGCCGGTAGATCATTTACTAATCAATCCTCTCAAGAGGCTGTCACACAGAGGAGGGTGATATGACACAAAAAACAGTTTTCCTTCCCGCTGTAGAGCTTGTCACGATGACAAGTCTTGAGCTGGTGGATTTCATCAATGATGTTCGCGCCAGTAAAGCTCAGCTTGAAGGATTGCCTTTCCCCTGCAAGAAATTTTCGAAACTCAGTCACCGTAATTTCACGGCTAAAGTCCCGAAGGTACTGGGAGGAACATGTGCTAAATTTTTAGCAGATGTTCCTTTCACAACAGGCCAGGGAGCTGTAAATACACGTAAAATCTACAAATTCCCGCGTCGAGAAGCCTGTTTAATGGCGATGTCATACGATTATGACGCCCAAGCTAAGGTTTTCGACCGAATGGACGAGCTTGAGGGGCGTGTTAATGTCAATTTAATGGACTTTTCAAAGTTCAAAGACATGACCGTTTCTCAGATGCAAGACAGAGTCACTCAGGCTGAACGTTTTTCATTTGAGGAACATGGCCAGAGGGGAAGCGGATTGATGACGCAAAGAAAGAAAGAAAAAAGGATGATCGCCAGTGCGATTGATGTTGTCGGAAAAATCTCACAACTTGAACTCCCAGGTTTCGATCTTGAGGTTGTATAAAGTTCATGACAAAAATTGAGTTTATTGAAAAGAACATCATCACTGAATTAACTCGCCTCGGATATGACCAAACAGCAGTAAATATCGGTGCAAGAGAAGCAGTTTCATATTTTCGTCGCGCATCAACAACAAGTAAGAACGGTAAAATCTTTGAAGATTGCTTGTTCCATGCAAAATTATTCGCAAAAAAGCACGCTTCAAATAAAAAATAAGAGAGAAAAAGCATGTTAACCACAAAAAAAAGGAATTTTGCCGAAATCTGGATGAGTGGTGAGAACAAAACTCAGTCAGCTATTAAGGCTGGTTACAGTGCGGCAAGTGCAAAATATAAAGGCCATGAACTTTCTAAGAATAAAGATGTTCTTGCTTATATTGAACGTCTTAAAAAAACTCAGGTTAACCCTGATACTGTTCAATCTCCTGAAGAGGAAGGTGTAGTTGAACAAGCTCAGGAAAAACAGATGCCAGAGCTAGTGAGAACTGAGAAAATTGAAGACCCCCTCGTCATCATGCGTCGAATCATGAACGATCATTTGTTCACTGATCCTAAACTCTCGCTAGATGCAGCAGCGAAGCTTGCTCCCTATGTTTCAGCGAAAGTAGGTGAGGCGGGTAAAAAAGAAGCAAAAAATAAAGCAGCTAAAAAGGCGGCAAATTCTTTTACCGCAATGACCCCGCCTAAATTGATTGTCAATAATTCAATTTAGTTTTTCAAAACGGTCTCAGTGGCGTCTTTTTCCTGTTTGAATTTACGAAGATATTCAGCCATTTCTTTAAAATCTCCTCCAAGCTCTTCAAGAACACCGATATATTTCATTTGATAGGGGAGACTGAGTGAGGAAAATATAAGCCCAAGCATGAATTTATTTAGCTCAATGTTTTTTGTGATTTCCTCAGTAGTCTCATAATCTTTCACTAATTTAAAATCATCAAGTAACCGATATGATCGCATTGAATAAACCTCAAGTTAAATAAAGATAGTATTTAACTTAAAGACTAAAAGATTCTCATTCTGAGCTTTATTTTACTAAGGTTAAAAATGGTTACATGGAAGACCGATTGTCCAGATTGGGAATCTCGGTTAATCAACAGGCAATCGATCATACCCCCACCAATTTTCCCCGAGATTGCGAACGTCGGGTTGAGTATATTCAAGCGATTAACAGTCTCAGATCTGCCAGGGAAACCCACATTCGGCGAATGTAGTGATCAATTTGTCTTTGATTTTGTTCTGGCGATTTTCGGTGGTTACGACATCGAGACTGGCAATCAGATGATCCGTGAATATGGATTACTGATTAGCAAAAAAAACACAAAATCGACAATAGCAGCCGGAATCATGCTGACAGCGCTTATCCTGTGTTGGCGCGAGGATGAAGAACATCTGATTCTTGCACCCACGAAAGAGGTTGCTGATAACAGTTTCAAACCTGCTGCATCAATGATCAGGGCTGATGAAGAGTTATCCGATATTTTTCATGTTCAGGATCACACCCGAACCATCACGCATCGTGTCAACCGGAATTCGCTAAAGGTCGTCGCGGCTGATACAGATACAGTTTCAGGTAAAAAATCTGGACGAATTCTTGTCGATGAATTATGGATTTTCGGTAAACGCGCCAAAGCTGAATCTATGTTCATGGAAGCGTTAGGCGGTCAGGTTTCGCGAAATGAAGGCTGGGTCATTTTTCTGACCACTCAAAGTGATGAACCTCCAGCGGGGATTTTCAAACAGAAGCTTGATTACTGGCGAGACGTCAGGGATGGGAATATTGAGGATAAAAAAACCCTCGGTATTTTATATGAATTCCCTCAGAAAATGATCGAAAGTAAAGCTTATGAGGATCCCGATAATTTCTACATTACTAACCCGAATATCGGTCGGTCTGTTAGTCGGGAGTGGTTAGAAGGCGAATTCAAAAAATACAAAAATAAAACCGATGGAACGTATCAGCAATTTCTCGCGAAACATCTGAATATTGAAATCGGGTTGAATCTCAGAAACGACAGATGGCCAGGCGCTGATTATTGGGAACAGCAAGCCGATCCGTCAATCACATTCAATTCAATCCTCTCTCGTTCCGAGGTCATCTGTGTTGGTATTGATGGAGGCGGTCTTGATGATTTACTGGGGCTTTCCATTGTTGGACGTGATAAACACACAAGACAATGGTTGTCATGGTCTCATGGTTGGGCAACACGCAAGGCAATAGAACGCCGTAAGAGTGAGGAAAGCCGTCTTAACGATTTTGTCGTGAATGGTGATTTCACCATTATCGAAGAGGTCGGTGACGATTTCATAGAAATCAGTCAGCTCGTTCTTGAGATTTTTACAGCAGGTCTTCTTGATAAGGTCGGTATGGACCCGGCCGGAGTTGGAATGCTGCTTGATGCGATGGTTGAAGCCGGAATTCCTCAGGATTCAATCATCGGTATCAGTCAGGGTTGGCGGTTAGGTGGCGCAATCAAAACTACTGAACGTAAGCTTGCTGAGGGAGCGTTGATCCATGCGAATCAGCCGTTAATGAATTGGTGTGTGGGTAATGCAAAAATTGTCACCTCAAGCAATGCAACGCTGATAACCAAACAGGCGAGTGGTGTTGGAAAAATCGATCCGCTCATGGCGCTATTTGATGCCGTTTCACTGATGGCGCTCAATCCCGGACCGACGAAGAAAGATTACTCTGTCTTTTATTTATGAATTCTTATTCAAACCACCACGGATAAAAGTCTGAGGGGTTGTCGAAACCGTTAACAATCCTGCTTGCAAGTTCAGGATTGTTTTCTGCTTCTTTAAAGATTTTTTCCCGATTAGGAGTTACAGGTGACAAGACTGAATTAGTCCAGTTGACGACATGTGAGGCATAATTCCAGAATAAACTAAACGTTTTTTCCATCCAATCAGGATTGAAATCGCCTTCATGTTTTAGTATTTCATGCAAATAAATATCAGCACATTTAGCAGCAGAATTAGCACCTTGCCCAGTTATTGAATCATTTAATACCACTGTATCGCCCATCCCTAAAACTGAGTTTCCTGAGGGTAAAGTTAGAATCGGATGACGTACAATCGGTGTAATCTGACCTGAAAAATATCCATTCGCATCAGTTAATGTTGCCTCTCGAAAGTAATGATATTCATCAGGAAACCAACGTTTTAAGGCTGTTAAACTAGTTTTAAGATGTTTTTCAGGTGTAACATTATTTTCAAAGCAATCCAATGGTCCGCCAGGAATAGCTTCAAATGTCATAATTTCACAATTACCTGTCAGTGTAAGTGCTGGGAAGGTAATGAATTCGCCAACATCAGGAATCAAAGTAAATCGAATTGAATTTGATTCGATTTCAGGGTTGTTAACATAAGTTAAGGCAAGTTTACGTTGAGGTTTTGAGAAGCAAGATTCTTTATTATTTATTTGGAAGGCTGAAGATAAATTGCCTCGTCCAGTCGCAACGATGACAAGATCATGCTCGTGAGTCAGAGAATCAAGATCGAAAAGATTAATTGGTTTTTTGATAAAACTCCCGCCCATTTTAATGAACATTTTCATTAGGGAAGCAATTTTTAGTCGCTGATCTACTGAACATGCAGGCTGTTTGAGTTCTGCATCGAAAGAAATGGCGTTATATGGATTATCGTGTTGAATGATGTGGAATTCACTAGAGATTAACGGCGGAGCTTTCCCTTCCCATTGATTAAGACCTAACTCACGTTCGATAGTGAGAGCAGTATTGAACATGCATTGACTAGACATGACTTTACCGCAAAGTAAATCTTTACTGTCTTTATCACTGAAAAGTGTAATTTCAAACCCATGATGCAATAATCCTATAGAGAGCTGTAGCCCCGATTGACCAGCCCCAATGATAGCTATCTTTCTCATTCAATATCCTCCAGGTAATCATTTCGAAACGATGAGGAACGATAGTGGCCTGATTTTTTGGCATATAACAGCCTCCCTGAGGCTAATTAGCTTCAATGGATCCGTTTTTTTAGATTCAGAATGACAAGATCATAAATTTCGATGAAACAAAATTCTCACAAGGTATATACATTGTATATTATCTTGATGGTAAGTTAAATCGCCAGGTTTTTTGTTTAAGGAATTTTAATGGCAATTTTATTTCTGATCGTATTGTATTTTTTACCAACATTCATAGGGATTATTCGTTATCGGTTAAACATTTGGGCGATTATCCTGACGAACCTTGTGTTTGGCTGGACCTTAATCGGCTGGATAGTCGCATTGATTATGGCTATCAAGTCAGATGAAAATGACAGGTTAAACCACGTTATCAAATTGTTGGAAAAAAGGAAGGATTGAGTTAAAGGGCCGCAATAGCGGCCTTTTTTCATATAAAATCGCATAGATTATGATTTTTTTATCGTTCCTATTTGTGAAAATTAATTTTTTGAAACATGTAGGGCATAAAAATGAAAAAATCTGATTTAATCATTGATCTAATTTCCATGCGAAAGAGTGGCGAGTTTTATTCTGACGAACTTTTGAATAATATCGGCGTAAAACATGGGCGGAGTATTTACATGCCCATGATAAATTGTTCTATCTATCTTGATTGTGAATATACATTAAGTGACTTACCATCCTTTATTAAACCCTATCGTTATGATTCTCACGGGTTTTGGAAGTAAATAATAAGGAGCCTTGCGGCTCCTTTATTTATTCCTTCATCGGATTAAGATCATTTTTCTCGCAATAACATAAATAGTTTCTGAGCGCTTCATTACCTGCGCTGTGAATATCCTGTTCATAATAGGCATAAAAGGAAGTCATTGCGCGCATTTCGACAAAATCTCCAACATAAAACCCGAGATGTTCATCATAAACAACTTTTGCTTTATGACTTCCGATAATGTAATAACGAATGCCGTCAACTTCTTTATACTTACTGCCATTTAGAATAAAAGTCTTAATCTTTTCAACTAATTTTTTAATCATTATCTTTCTCTAAAGTTCTTTGAAAAGAGTGGGAGGGCGATCAGATCGCCCAAAATTTTTAAATCAAATTCTTGATGACTTGGGGAATACTTGGGCGACCTTTGATCATGCAAGTACAAACAAAATTTCCCTCAGCCGCAATGACCCCATCGACGAACATTTTCTGAACCACATTGACACGAGTCGGTTTTTCATGTTTTTCAACATGACAAGTGATGACGACCGTTTCATTTCGATGAACACTTTTCTTGAATTTCATCCTGTATTCTAAAACGACATACATATGACCTAGTTCAAAAAGTTGATCAAGATTGATTCCGAACTCTTCGCTGAAGTAGGCATGACGCGCCCATTCAAAATAAAAGGGATAAAACAGGCCATCCATTACCCCTTGAAAGTCAATGTGCTGAGGATCGACAGCATATGATTTAGAAAACATCATTACTCCTTAGGTTTTTAAGAGACAAAGGGTCGCGAATGTAACGAGAAGAACGACAATCGCGAGTAAAATTTGTTTAAATTCATTCCACCTCTGAAACGAATCCTCTGAATAGCTTACCTTCTGTTTTTTTTGTGTTTTATCCAATTTCTTACTCGTTAGTTAATGGTGTTCTTAATAAATAAGCTCGCACCTTAACAAATCCATTTCTCAAAAAATGAACAAAGTAAGCCCGTCTTCGGGCTTTTTTTGTGTCTGGAGTCTGGCGATGGAACATCAACGCGCCGTCAGTTTGTTGCAACTTAAAGCAGTCAATGAGAACACCAGGCAAATAACAGGCGTGGCAACAACGCCTACCCCGGATCGTTATGGTGATGTCGTCATGCCTGACGGCGCTCAGTTCAAATTACCGATCCCTTTGCTCTGGCAACACGACCATCTATCCCCGATTGGGGAGGTGACATCCGCTCGTGTCACGGACGATGGAATTGAAATAAAAGCCCAGCTCGCTCGCGCTGATGCTCCCAGTCAGCTCGCGGCGCGTCTGGATGAAGCCTGGCAATCCATCCGGCTCGGATTGGTGAAAGGGCTTTCTATCGGTTTCAGACCTATCGAATACGCCTTTATTGATGATGGCGGTATCCGATTTTCATCATGGGAGTGGTACGAACTTTCAGTTGTGACCGTACCGGCAAACGCTGAGGGAACGATCTCAACCGTTAAAAGTATCGACCAGGAGTTACGCGCCGCGTCTGGCAACCCAGTTTCTCCTCCCAACAACAATCCCCGAGTTGTTCACCTCAAGAAAAAAGCTGGCGTTTCAGCACCTGTAACTAAGTCAATCAGAAAGAATGAAGGAAATAAGATGAATATTGGCGAACAAATTAAATCTTTCGAAATGAAACGTGCATCACTGGACGCTGAACGCGCTGAGGTAATGGAAAAGGCTTTTAAAGATGGCCGTACTCTGGATGAAGAGGAAACTGAAAAGTACGACGAAATCACTTCTGAGGTGAAAAGTGTCGATGCTCACCTTTCACGCCTTCGCGAGCTGGAATCTCAGAAAGCCTCAACAGCAAAACCCGTTCAACCGGCCGCAGGAGGCGACACGGTGACAACGGTGAAATCGGTCCAGGCACCTTCAATCATTCATGTTGAAAAAAAACTTGAACCGGGTATTGGTTTTGCCCGAATGACCAAACTTCTCGCCGCCGCGAAAGGCATGAAATCAGAAGCAGCATTCCTGGCAAAACATCAATATCCCGACGACATCAAGCTTCAGAGTGTTATGAAGGATCTGATCAGTGCAGGGTCAACGACTGATCCGAACTGGGCCGGAAATCTGGTAACAGTTCAGGATTACACGGCTGATTTCATCGAGTTCCTTCGTCCTCAAACAATCATCGGTCGTTTCGGTGCGAATGGTATTCCCGGCTTTACCCGTATTCCGTTCAACGTTCGTATCAAAGGCCAGACTTCAGGCGGCGCGGCGAACTGGGTAGGTGAGGGTAAAGCTAAGCCACTGACCAGCTTCGACTTCAGTCAAGTCACGCTGGGATTCACCAAAGTCGCAGCCATTGCGGTTCTGACTGACGAAGTCATTCGTCTTTCAACTCCATCAGCCGATTCCCTTGTTCGTCAGTCTCTGGCCGATGCCGTGGTTGAACGTCTGGACACCGACTTCATTGATCCGACGAAAACCGCTGTTGATGGTGTTTCTCCGGCCTCAGTGACTAATGGCGCGGCGTCATCTGCATCAACCGGTGTTCCTGATCAGGATGCGAACATTGCGCTGTCAGTGTTCATTGAAGCGAACCTGGCACCGACTGGCGCTGTCTGGCTGATGTCCAGCACAACCGCACTGACGCTTTCACAGCGTAAAAACGCACTCGGTCAGCGTGAATATCCTGACATGACCATGTTCGGCGGTACGTTCAACGGTCTTCCTGTTCTGGTGAGTCAATATATCGACGACTCTCTGATCCTGGTGGATGCGCCAAACATCTATCTGGCTGATGATGGTGGTGTTGCTATCGACATTTCAACTGAAGCGTCTCTGGAAATGCAAAGCACACCAACT
This sequence comes from Pantoea sp. JKS000250, assembly GCF_003201065.1. NCBI lineage: Bacteria > Pseudomonadati > Pseudomonadota > Gammaproteobacteria > Enterobacterales > Erwiniaceae > Pantoea > Pantoea sp. JKS000250. The sequence continues at coordinate 64,543 of NZ_QICZ01000001.1, forward strand.
CACGATTCCCTCACCCCGGCACCGATTGAACTGGTAAGCATGTTCCAGACAAACAGCGTTGCTGTTCGTGCTGAACGCTGGATCAACTGGCAACGTCGCCGCGATGCGGCTGTTTCAATCATCACTGGCGTTGACTACAGCGTAACAGCGGGCAGCTAAGGAGATAGACGGGGTTCGCCCCGTCTTTTTTATCATGGTCCCAGTAAGATATTTAAAAAATACGCATGATAGTTATGCAGGACAAAAGAAATTTATACGTAGCGATCATGCAATGGTCCTTGAATTAGCTGGCCTTGTCGAAATTCTGCTTAATGTAGAAAAGAAAACCCGAGGCAGACCAAAGAAAGTTATGTGATCTGAAGGGGTTCCATCGATGTTTAATTTTCTTCGCAGAAAAGCAAAGGAAGAAAAGAAAGCCCTACATTCAATTAATTCGGGTGCATGGAGTCGGATTCTTGAACCCTATGCTGGAGCCTGGCAACAAAATATTGAAATTCACCTTGATAGTGTTTTGGCTTACCCGGCTATTTTTAGTTGTATTTCATTAATTTCAGCTGATATAGCAAAAATGCCAATGACGGTAAAACGCCGTCAATCTAACGGCATTTGGGTTAGGGGGAATAATCCTCAATTATCTCCTTTGCTTCTTAAACCGAATTTCTATCAAACATCGATGCAGTTCTTTGAACTCTGGATGATTTCAAAACTTGCGCATGGCAACGCTTATATTTTGAAACTGCGTGATGCCGGTGATCGTGTTCAGCAGCTCAGGGTTCTGGATCCTCGTCGTGTCATCCCATATATCTCTGATGACGGAGAAATTTTCTATTCGATTTTGACTGATGAACTCAACGGTCTTCCTGGGAGCTTATATGTCCCAGCCCGAGAGCTTATCCATGATCGATTCAACACCTTTTTTCATCCTCTTTGCGGCCTTTCACCTGTTTATGCCTCCGGTCTTGCGGCGATTGGTGGAGAGGCAATGCTGAGAAATTCAGCCCATACTTTCAAAAATGGTGGCAAGCCTGGAGGGATCATTACCGTTCCCGGCTCTGTTGACCAGGACAAAGCCAAAGAAATCAAAGATAACTGGAACTCAGGTTATACAGGTGAGAATGCCGGGAAAACTGCGTTACTCGCTGATGGAGCAACGTTCAATGTTATCTCTCAGACTGCGACTGATTCGCAGCTGGTGGAACAACTCAATCTCTCAAACCAGCTCGTGGCCTCAACCTTCCGAGTTCCACTTTATAAAATCGATACAGGTCAGACCCCCTCATATAACAACATCGAAGCACTTGAACAGGCGTATTACTCGCAGTGTCTACAGGTCCACATGACAGCGATTGAAGGGTTGATTGCTGACACGTTCGACCTTGATGAACAAACCTGTGTTGAGTTCGATCATTCGCGTCTCCTCAGGATGGACACAGCAGCACGATATAAATCCTATGGTGACGGAATCGGCTCAGGTTTTCTTGCACCGAATGAGGCGCGTATTAAGGAGAATATGCAACCTGTTGAAGGGGGTGACACACCTTATCTTCAACAACAAAACTATTCTCTCGCAGCACTCGCAAAACGTGATGCTCAGGATAACCCATTTTCTACCGGCGAGACCTCAACTGACACCACTACACAGACTGATGACGATCCGAATCCAACACCAGGGAATGATCCTAATCAGCCTCCCTCTTCAGATGATGCCCGAGCCTTTACCGAACTGATAACAACGCAACCAAATTTATTCACGGAAGCTCCTATGATTACAGAACGAGAACGAGGGTTTGCGGAAATCATCCGGCAATCGATAGATAATCGTTTGAAAGAGGCAACCGAGGAATTAAAAGGGGAATTCGATAATCTACTATCAGAAAAAGAAAATATTATTGACATTCAGGAAGAAGTGATTAATAAGCAAATGGAAGAGGGTAAAAAATTTTCTGATTCACTCGATAAAATTGAGAAATTACTTGTCCCATTGTTAGAACGCGTCACTGAACTTGAAAAAAGCGAAATTGACGAATCAGCAATTGCCGCTAATGTCTACGCTCAAATTGAACAACCTGAAATTCCTGATGTTAATTTGATGGTTAAAGAGGCAGTGAGTAAAATTGTCTTACCTCAACCTGAACCATTACCTGATATTAAAAGCATAGTTTTTGAACAGGTGAGCGAATCTGTTAAAGTTTTACCCACTGCTGATGATTTGTCTGAAATGGTCAGGAAAGCCGTAGGTGACATTGATTTACCTGAACCTGAACCTGTCATTCCTCCAGACATCAATGAAATCATTGATGAGGTCGTGGCCAGGCTGATTCTTCCCACACCTGAACCGCTTCCTGATATTGATGGCATGGTGAAAAAAGCGTTTTCAGAAATCTCAATCCCCGAACCTGAACCACTTCCCGACATTAAACAAATGATCGCTGATGCCGTCAGTCAGATTGTGATCCCTGAACCTGAGCCATTGCCTGATATAACGGAATTAGTGAAAAAAGCTGTTTCTGAAATCACTTTACCTGAACCGGAACCCTTACCGGATATTAAGAAAATGATTTTTGAGGCTGTGAATGGAATCGATATTCCTCAGCCTGAGCCATTACCTGATATTGAAGCAATGGTGAAGGATATGGTCAGTAAGATTGAGATCCCGAAACCTCAGCCTATGCCTGATTTCAGGGAAATCATTAAATCGGCAATTGCTAACATCAAATTTCCCAAACCCGAGCCGTTGCCTGACATTGGCCAGTTAATTCGCGAGGCGATTGGGCGCATAGAGATTCCGATCCCTGACGTGAAGCAGCTGGTGGAGGAGGCGATTAAAAATCTTGAGCTTCCTGAGCCTCAACCATTGCCTGACATCCAGGCACTAGTTCGTTCTGAAGTTGCTCAGATTGAGTTACCTAAACCTGAACCAGTTGCAATTCCTGATTTTCACAAAATGATTCAGGATGCGGTCTCTGAAATTCAGTTGCCTGAGCCAAAAGATCCAGAACCTCTTCCTGATATTCAGCAAATGGTGAAAGAGGCGGTTGAGTCGATTGAGATCCCACAACCGAAAGAACCTGAACCGTTGCCGGACATCGCCATGTTACTTGAAAGGGCGGTTTCGGAATATCCGATGCCTGAACCTGAGCCTTTGCCCGATATCGGTGAAATGGTTCGAAAGGCGATTGATGCAATTAAGATCCCGCAGCCGAAAGAACCCGAACCTTTGCCGGACATCAAAGCGTTAATCTCAGAGGCAGTTTCACAAATTCGCTTGCCAGAACCTGAAAAGATACCTCTTCCAGATTTTGACGAATTGGTTTCTCAGGCGGTAGAAAAGGCGATGACAGGGATTCATATTCCTGAACCCTCAAATGGCCAGGACGGGAAAGACGGACTTCAAATTGAGGTCATCCCTCAAATTGATGTGAATAAAAGCTATCCTCGCGGAACCTATGCCATACATAACGGAGGCTTGTGGCGAGCATATCAGAACACAGCGGGATTAAGCGGTTTTGAATGTGTTTTGAATGGTCTCAAAGACATTGACGTAACGGTTTCTGATGATCGTCATTTCAAAGTTACCCTATCGAAATCGAACGGTGAAACTGAAGAACGCGGTTTTGATATTCCGGTGATGATTTATCGGGATGTTTATCATTCTGGCACCAAATATTATCCTGGCGACTGTGTAACGTTCGGTGGTTCCATCTGGCATTGTTTTGAAGAAACCAGCGACCGGCCAAACGACATCGGTTCTTCTGGCTGGCGTCTTGCAGTGAAAAGAGGCCGTGACGGGAGATCTCGTGAATGATTGCTTTCGTGACACTCGATGAGGCTAAGGCTCATCTTCGCATTGATACAACGGCGGGTGATGATGAACTTCAGCAAAAAATCTATTCAGCCAGTGCCAGCATTCTTGATTACATCCAGAGTTCTCGCGATGTCCTGGTTGATGATGATGGAGAGGTGATAGAGGGAACTAATGAACTTGACCGGGTTAAAATGGCAACATTATTACTCGTGGGAATTTTAGATCGGGTCCGAAATGGGGAAGAGGAAACGACATATCATCAGGGTTATCTTCCCTTTACTGTCACCAGCCTGATTTATTCACTTCGAAAACCCACCATCATATGAGGAACGGTAATGGCCTGTTCAGGTTGTGCTGCGCGTCGAGCGTGGATCAAGAAAATGGCCCGTTTAGCCTATGAGAGAGCATTTGGAAGAAAAACTGATCGAGGCGATAAAAGCGCAGACAGAAGCAATCACACGACTCGCTGAATCGAACGAAAGTCTTGTTGCGGTTATTTATGATTCGTTAATCGCTGAAGAAGTTGAACATGCCACTCAGACTTATCTGAACGGCAAGCCGCGAGGATGAGTGATGCGGGCCGGAATTTTGAAACACAAGATTGATCTCCAGTCGCATGAGGATGTTCAGGATCCGGTGACAGGTGAAATCACTGAAATTTGGGAAACTCAGGCTTCAGTCTGGGCAGAGGTAGCTCCACTTTCAGGACGAGAATTCATCGCTGCCAATGCGATTCAATCTGAGATTCGGGTTCGCATTACTATTCGTTATCGTGATGATGTTAACAGCGATTGGCGAATTCTGTTCCGTGGTCAGATTTATAACATTGCAGCAATTTTGCCCGATCTTTGGTCTGGTCTCGATTATTTGACACTTCCATGCACAGAAGGTGTTAATAATGGCTGATGGTCTGGATTTTTCAATAATCGGCGTGGATTCTCTGTTAGGTAAGCTTTTTGAGGTGAGCGATGATGTTCGTCGTCGAGGCGGTCGCGCCGCGTTGCGTAAAGCTGGGATGATCATTGTTAATCGTGCTAAGCAGAACGCCGCCAGATTTGATGACCCTCATACAGGTCGATCTATCGAAGATAACATTGCTCTCAGATGGAACGGACGTGAGTTCCGGCAAAATGGGAACATCGCTTTCAGGATCGGCGTTTTACACGGAGCAGTGCTTCAGAATCATCCTGATTTGAGTGAGAACGCGCCTACTCCTCATTGGCGTCTGCTTGAGTTTGGGACAGAGAAAATGCAGGCAAGGCCGATTATGCGTCCTGCTATGGAGGCGAGTCTCAATGATGTTCTACATACGTTTTCGACAGAATATGAGAAATCCTTAGACAGAGCAATCAAACGCGCTCAAAAGAGGAGTAACCCGTCATGATGGGTGCGCCCATATTTGAGGTTGTATTCAACGATCCGAAAGTTTTGAGTTTATTGGGACCAAAGATTTTGAGATTTTATGATTTTGCCAATAAACCTGAAAAACCAACCTATCCCTACGCAACGTTTCAAAATTATGCCGGGTCTCCACAAATGTTTTTAGGAACATTGCCTGATGTCGATACATTCTCACTCCAAATCGATATTTTCTCACTCTCCTCAAGTGAATCACGCAATATTGCCTTAGCGATCCGGGATGCAATAGAACCTCACAGTTATATTACGCGCTGGGGAGACCAGGTCTTAGATGATGAAACCAAAAGTTTTCGCTATTCATTCGATGTTGACTGGATGGTTCTCCGTCAATCCTCTTAAACCAACCGCCTGAGGCGGTTTTTTTTCGTCTGGAGAAATTATGTCGGTGTTAACGCAAGGTACACAGTTATATGTTTACAACAATGTCAGCGTGGGCGAAATCGAATGTATTACGGCGTTTAACCCAGGATCCTCTCCGGCTGATCAGATTGAGGACACTTGTCTGAGTGAGAAAAGCACGCGAACTTATAAAAAAGGTCTTCGAACGCCTGCCCAGGCTTCATTAACGTTAAACGCTGATCCTAACAACGCTTCTCACCTGATGCTGAGTAATCTGGCAGAAACAGCAGATCAATCCGATTTGGTGTTTGCTATCGGCTGGAGTGATGGTGACACTGAACCCACTGTTGATGATTCGAATTCCGATGATGCTGTTGACGGTTTAATTTTACCAACAGATCGTACATGGTACGTTTTTAAGGGGTATGTCTCGGATTTCCCTTTTGATTTCCAGGCGAACACGGTTGTTCAGTCAACGGGAACCATTCAGCGATCAGGAGCAGGAATTTGGGTTCCTAAAGTTGCTGATTCAGGGTCATGAGCACAGATTGATAACTTTCCCATGTATCTACAAAGTATCATTCCCTTCATTGAAGTGAAGGAATGTGAACGTGAAAAATTTAAAAATTGGTGGTTGTGCGGTTGTTGTGGCGTTGGTGGTGGGTTATCAGTGGTATGTTCAAGCGAATCCTATTCCTCAGGATGAACCTGTTATGTCTCAGAGAGAAGAGGTTATTGACAAGCTCTCTCATCTTTCGACAACGCTTCCTGTCAAACAGGTAAGAAAAATCGAAACCAATGAGAAGAACTGGCATTACCATTTTGAACATGATGATCTTCGCCAGACCACTACTGAATTCGGCAATAACAGTTCTTTGAACAAGCATGTATTCAGCTTTCCTTATAACAAAGGCGCCTGGTTGAACATAGCAACCACCAGCAAGCCGATTAAAGATGTGAAAGCCTATAAACCTCGCTCTTCAATCAACAGGGTATTCTTAACAACAACTGACGGTCAGTTTCTGTGTGAATATGACGGTTGTTATGCTTCTGTCAGTTTTGATGGTGGAAAGGTTGAACGTTTTCGTGTTTCTACACTTGTCGGTTCTGCAAATAACATCATGGAGGTCATTGACGGTCAGCGGTTTATGAGAGAGGTCAAACGCCATAAATCAGCGATAATTGAAGTCGATTATTTTCAGAATGGTTCTCAACAGTTCAGATTCAATCTGAATGATGGTGTGAAAATCATGTATTCATCATGATAAAAGATAAAAACTAACCCGCTTCGGCGGGTTTTTTATAGGTAAAAAATGAAGCTGACCATAGAAAACCTGAAAACCTTAGGCGCGTTTACCGGAAGACCTGTTGAACGCGAAATTGAGTGGCAGCAGGGGGAGAACACGTTTAAGGCAACGGTGTTTATTCGTCCTATGGGTTATCAAACTGCTACATCTGACATCATGGCGATTGGTGGGAAAATTGATGGTATTGCCGGACGAATCGCCGCATCTATCTGCGATGAAGAAGGTAAGCCGGTTTTTACTGTTCAGGACATAACCGGAGAAGCTGATCCTGATCGTGGTCCTCTCGATGGTGCATTGACGATTTCGCTCTTGCTTGCGATTCAGGAAGTGAATGATTTGGGGAAGGCTACAAGCTCACCGAAGAAGACGAATTCTGGTGTGAGCTAGTGTTGAACGGTATTGGCGGCAAAACCATTGCTGAGGCAAAAGAACGGCTGTCAATTATTGAATATAAAAAATGGACGCTTTACCGAAACAAATACGGCTCTCTAAATCCAGGGTTGCGAACTGAATGGGCGAGTGGAGTCATTTCCAGTGTGATCGCAAACACCAATCGTGATCCGAAACATCCCGCCTTCACGCCTACTGATTTCACCCAACATTTTGATGAGCCGGAACCGGAACAAGAATCTGATCAGCCGATTTCTCTCAAAGAGGCCATGAATACATGGCACTAATTCACATCCTCATTCTAATCGAACACTGAGTTGTTTTTACGGGGTCAATATGGCAGCGAGATCGCTCGGTACGTTAACGATTGACCTGATAGCGAAAGTGGGTGGCTTTGTTTCTGGCATGACCCAGGCTGAAAGGTCGGCTGACAAATGGCGCAAAAACGTGAAAGCCGCCGCTTTAGATGTCGGGGCAGCGCTCGCAGGCGTTGCAGTTGCCGCAGGCAGCGCCGCAGCGGGGATCGGTTCAGCTACACTTTCGCTCGTCAAGAATACTGCTGACCAGGTGGCAGAAACTGATCGATGGGCCAAATCGCTCGGGGTCTCTACTCAAAACCTCCTTCAGTGGCAGTATGCAGCAAAACAAGCCGGTATCGCCGGCGATCAGATTTCGGATATTTTCAAAGACATCAACGATAAAATCGGTGATGCCGTACTGAATAAATCTGGTGATGCAGCCCAGGCGCTCGACACTCTCGGGTTATCGGCTACCAAACTTCAAAAATTGTCACCTGACAAGATCCTGACTGAAATCGGCAATGCGTTGAATCAGTCGAACCTCTCTACCGCTGGTAAAACTAACATTCTTGAAAGTCTGGTGAATGACGGTTCCAGGCTACTTCCTTTGCTTGAGAACAATAACAAGCAATTGAATACCTTCAAGCAGGCGGCTAAAGATTATGGAATCGCACCGAGCGAGGATCAGATTCAGGGGCTGGTTAAGGTTTCAAACTTTTTTCGTGATCTGGAAGGCCAGGTAGAAGGACTTAAGACACAAATCGCCGCAGGACTCGCCCAGGTCGATTTGTCTCCTTTACAACGTGGGCTAGACCAGCTTAGAACAGTTTTCACCGATCCTACCGTCCTGCAAGGGCTGACTACTCTCGTTGGTGGCGTAGCGTCATTGGTTGCTGATTTTGGTACGATTGCCGCCAGAGCAGCGCAATTTACAACGTTACTTTCGCAAGTAGGCGATAGATTTAAAGCGGGGGGGTATGCCGCCTATAATGCTCAGCAAAATTCAGGGGTTAACAGTCTCAAGCTAGGTAACATCGCGCTTCCTACTCAGCCTGCTACCGTTCAGCAAAATTTAAAACTTGATAAAGGGGATTCTAACCAGGCTGGCCAGGCCGCTAAACAGTTGGCCAGTGCATATAGTAACGCAACACTTCAATATCAGCGCATGATCGCGACCATTAACACCAGTGCGCAGCGATCAGCCCAGGTCACTCAACTTCAGACCCTGAATTTTAATTTACAAAATGGCAACCTTAAAAATCTCAACGAATCTCAGAAAAATCGTCTTCGGGATTTGGCTACTGAGGTTGATCGGCTTAATGCGGTTAAGAAAGCCAATCAGGATAATCTAACTGTTCAGCAGTTTATTACTAATCTTCAGAACCAAAATCAAAACGCTCGCGCCTCAAACAATATTAATACGAGTGGATTTGGATTAGGGGATCAGGAAAAGCAACGTTTACAGGACATCATCAATATTCGTCAAGATTATCTACAACAACAACAGGATTTAGATAATCAACGAACGCGCGGCGATATTAATGATGATGTTTATAATCGTGAGACCTCAGCGCTTCAGCAGGCTTTACAAACAAGAATCACTGATCAGCAGGATTATTATAAGAAAATCGATGCCCTTCAGTCAGATTGGCTGAATGGTGCGCAAACTGGTTTTCAAAACTGGGTCGATTCCACTGGCGATATTTCATCAGCAGTTGAAAGTGATATTAGTTCAGCCATGAGTTCAGCGCTGGACAATGTCAATTCGGCGTTAGAGGGAAACACTGTCAGCTGGAAGCAATGGTCTGTTTCAGTTTTACAGATGATTGAGAAAGTCGCAGTTCAGGCCGCCGCCTCAAATCTCTTCAGTGGTGCGAGTGGGTTACTGGGTTCTATCGGCTCAGGATTATCCAGCCTCTTTAGTGGAACCGCGACAGCTAACGCCAAAGGAGGCGTCTATGGAGCGGGCCTCAGTGCATTTAGTAATTCTATTGTCAGCACGCCAACATTGTTCAGGTTTGCGAGCGGTGCGGGATTAATGGGAGAGGATGGACCCGAGGCAATCATTCCCTTACAACGCGCCTCAGATGGATCGCTGGGTGTAAAAGCCAGTGGACTCAGCTCGAACTCACAAAGTGCAAGCGGAGGTGTTCAGGTCAACATTTCCATATCAGATTCAGGCTCCCAATCCACCACTAATAGCGCTGACTGGCGTCAATTCGGTAATGAAATCGGTCGCTTTGTCGATGAACGCTACAAAAGAAATCTCGCCCGAGACCTCAGGGATGATGGTGATATAGGGCGCGTGGTCAAAGGTAAACGCTAAAAGGTAGAGCATGGCCATCGAAACTTTTACCTGGTGCGCCCGAATCAACGCCTCGGGCGATATGACCTTTAATGTTCGTTCTATTCAGTTTGGAGATGGTTACACACAAGTTGCAGGAAATGGAATCAACAATCGTTCTCAAAACTGGAACCTGACATTCACTGGAACTGAAGAATTCATTGATGAAATAAAAACCTTTCTTGATGCCCGTCAGGGCTATCAGTCTTTTGCCTGGGAACCACCAGGTGAATCACTCGGGTTATATCGATGCTCCTCATATAACCCGACCGCTCTCGGAGCAGGACTCTTCGAAATGACCGCAACATTCACACAGGCTTTCGCCCCATGAGTTTGACCAGCGATTATCAAAAACTTGAACCCGGAAGTGAAATCCGGCTCTATGAGGTTGACGGGTCGGCGTTTGGCGTTGATGAGGTGTTACGGTTCCATTCTCACAACATCCCCCATACTGAAGCTGAAATCCTCGCCGCTAACGGTGATGAAACCCAGTTACCCGCAAAATCGATTTTTTGGCAGGGTGAGGAGTATTCCGCGTGGCCTTGTAAGATCGAAGGCCTGGAAACATCAACAACCGGCAGCGCACCCAATCCCCGCTTAACCGTGGCAAACCTGAACGGATCGATAACAGCTTTGTGTTTGCAGTTTCAGGACATGCTTCAGGCGAAAGTATCGATTCATGACACGCTGGCGCAATACCTTGACGCCGCAAATTTTGAAGATGGAAACCTGAATGCCGATCCGACACAGGAAAAGCTTCGGGTGTTTTACATCGATGAAAAATCAAGTGAAACCAAAGTTCAGGTTGAGTTTGCTTTATCGAGTCCGATGGATCTCCAGGGGCTGCAAATTCCTACGAGACAGCTTCATGCGGTTTGCACCTGGTGTATGCGCGGTAAATATCGTTCAGGCGATGGTTGTGACTACGCAGGGACCAACTATTTCGATAAGTTTAATAATCCTGTCGATGATCCAAGTCTTGATGTTTGTTCAGGCTCAATAACTGGATGCAAATTAAGGTTCGGGCAGGATAACCCGCTTTCTTTCGGAGGATTCCCAGGAACCTCGCTGTTAAGAACATGATCGCTCACTTTGATCAGTTTATTCATGTTCCTTTCTTATTATCTTCTTTCTTACTGAACAGAGGTCATCATGTTTGCGGAACTCAGCGACGAGACATTATTGTTCTTTGATGTTGTCGGGACCGATCTTGAGGGACAGGCGGCTCCACTCAGCTCAAAACCCATCGTGATTGCGTTGGCTGGCGGTTATGGCTTTGACCATGCTTATCTTCGTCCAGGTCTCGATGATCTCAGTGAGGATTGTCAGATTATTTATGTTGATATGCGTGGACAGGGCCGCTCGTCAGACGTGAAACTTTCTTCAATTCAGTTTGAACGCATGGCTGACGACGTTTATGAGTTCATGAAACTTGTCGGCATTCAATCAGCGTTTATTTTTGGCCATGATTCTGGCAGTTTCATTGCTCAGAAAATCGCGATGCGTCACCCCGAAACAGTGAAAGGCTTAATTCTGGTCTCAAGCTCTATGGGGATGACGGTTTTACCTGGGAAAGAAGAGGAGGGCTATCCAACGCCTTTCCTCAAAGACCGTACCGAAGGCGAGTTGCTTGATATAGCGCATAATTTCTATTACAGCCCGCTTCCTCTGACTGAGTCACAGTTTAAAGAATATTTCAACAAGGTAGGACCGTTCTTTATGGCTCCTCAGAATGGCGAAATGTTTGCATCAATCTTTAATTATGTAACGGCAAAAATCGATGTCGTGAATCACTATCGTCGTCTGGTTCCATTCTTTAATTCACATGGGAAAATCAGTCTTGTAAAAACACCTTCATTAGTCATGAGCGGTGTTTATGACTGGGCCACTCCATCGGTCGGATCATTTATGCTGTCAAAAAAATTATATGATTCAACCTTCGTTGAGTTTAAAGAATCCGGGCATTATTTATTTAATGAGGAACCTGAAAAGTTCAAATCAATTGTGAAGGCATTTATTGCAAGTCACAACTAAAGAATGTGCATGTTGGGAGTCTTTTTATCTATAAGGAAGTGATTATACCTCTGCTTTTATTAACTTCATGAGGTTCATATGTTTGCAAATGTTAACGGTAAAAGCATTTTCTTTGATGTTATCGGAGAAGGTTTGAACGCCTCTACGCCTGAAATGACAAAGAAACCTGTTTTTGTGGCGATTCATTGCGCATCAGGTTTTGATCATGGTTATCTGAGACGCGGATTGGATATTCTGACTTTTTTCGGCCAGGTCATTTACATCGATCTTCCTGCATCAGGACGTTCATTAGGTGTAGATGCCTCAACTGTCACCTTTGAAAACCTGGCTGATGATGTCGCAGCAATCATCGATCATTTGGGTCTCGACAAAGTTTATCTCGTTGGCCATTGCGCTGGTGGGTTTGTCGCTCAACACTTCGCGCTTCGTCATCAGGAAAAACTTAAGGCGCTGATTTTGGTTAACACCTCGCCTTCGTTTGATAAAGTGATTGATAACATCCCATCTCCAACGCTCGTTGAACGTGCGCCGCCTGATGTCGTTGAGGCGTGCTTGACGGTTTACGGAAAGGGCATTATCACAGAAGAGACGGTGAAAGCTTGCTTTGATAAAGCGGGGCCACATTTCCTGGCAAAAGATAAAATGGATATGTTCCAGCCCCTGGTTCGCAACTTCACCGGGATTTCGATTCCGATGCTAAATCGGTTTGTGAACCATATTTATAAAACTTATGACGTTCGTCGTGAACTCCATAAAATCACTGTCCCTACACTGGTTATCGCCGGTTCTCAGGACTGGTTAACGCCACCAGCAGGATCACGTTTCATCGCGAAAGAAATCCCGAACTCAAGTTATGTTGAATTTAAGGATTCTTGTCATATTTCGTTCATTGAGCTTCCTGATGACTTTTATCCGGTTGTTCACGATTTCATTCGCGTTGTCGAATAACACAGTTAAACCCGCTGAGGCGGGTTTTTGAGGTGCGTGATGCTTCTGATTTCCCATGATGGTCAGTTTAATTTTGATGGTGTTCTTGACTTAATTTCAGATCGTTCTTTGCTAAGTCTGATGGAGCGGGACAGAGACACATTTTCAAAAAAGTTTGATTATGCTTTCTTTTACCTTAATAACGTTTATAAGTTTTACCATTATATGACTTATCACGGAAATTATTCTTTAATGGCGAATGGTTTTGGCATGGCTCATAATCATCGATTAGATTTGCCTGTGAAGGAAAAATGCAAGGAGCTTTATCTCCGTGCGCTTGAAAAGTTTAGGTGTGAACTCAAGCTTTTTATTGATTCTTATGAGCTTTATTTATTCAAGACGCTGGAGCACCAGATGGGGATTTTCATTCTTAAAGAAGATAAATTTCTTGCACAGTATTACAATGAATCGCTCAGGTTAAATTTGATGAGTAAGCTTTTCTAGCCTGACAACCCGCGAAAGCGGGTTTTTTTATGGGTGTCTAATGGACCAGGGGATCATAAACGCAATCTTCGACCATGCCAAACGGGATTATCCCGCTGAATGTTGTGGTGTAGTCGTTCAGAACAATGACGCTGAATGTTACTTTCCTTGCCGAAACCTCTCTGAAAATCCGCGTGAACAATTCATTCTCAATCCTAAGGATTTCGCCGAAGCCGAAGACCTGGGGGTTATCACGGCTATCGTTCACAGTCATCCTGACGCCACGACTCAACCCAGTCATCTTGACAGGGCGATGTGTGATGACAGCGCGGTTCCGTGGGTGATTGTGAGCTGGCCGGAGGGTGATTTAAAGACGATCTATCCCAGGGGCGAGCTTCCCCTGATAGAAAGGCCGTTTGTGCTGGGGCATTCTGATTGCTGGGGGCTGGTCATGAGCTACTTCAAACAGGTCCACGGCATAGAGCTAAACGATTACCGCGTTGATTATCCGTGGTGGGAGGACGATCACCCTGAAAATCTCTATCGAGATAACTGGTATGAATGCGGATTCCGCGAGTTTACCGGCAAGCCGAAGGCAGGGGATCTAATCATGATGCAGATTCAATCGAAAAAATGGAATCATGCTGGCGTGATGCTTGATGGAAACATGATGCTTCACCATCTTTATGGCCGTCCTAGCAACAGAACGCCTTACGGCGGTTACTGGCGTGAAAGGACGATGAAAATCGTCAGATATAAGGATCTTCTTTAACGAAGATTCGAGAGACAAAACCCAGTGTTCATAAAATGTTTTTCGCACACTTTGATAACTAAAGTATTCAATATGAAGGGTTTTTTAATTATCGGAATGTTAGAATAATGGCGCTGTGCTTTCGGATGTTTGCCGGGAGCATGAGTGAACGGCAGGCAAAAGAAAGCCCCAGCGAATCTTTCAATTCAACCGGGGCGATCCTAGTGCGTGAGAACTCTAGATTAGCCCCTTACACGCCGAAAGGCAACGTTAGGAGGCTCAGAATGCTAAACAAACCCACGGTTCTAACCGTGATCATCTGTCTTACTGTTCTTGCGTTTGTGTTGCTTGAACGTGACAGACTTTGTGATTTTCGGATCAAAACGAAAATCTTAGAGGTCGATGCAGGTCTGAGCTACGAACTTAACCGGTAAGGGCATCTGTGCGGCGGTTCGCCGCCGCATATCTCTCTTGCATTCCGAACAGCACAGCAAACCCGCGAAAGCGGGTTTTTTTATGGGTGAAATATGGCTGAAGTGATGACCCGAATTGAGCTGGGTGGTGTGCTCGGTCGCACCTTCGGCAAGGTTCACTATCGTTCCATAACCCGGACTCAGGAGGCGTGTCGAGCACTTGCGGCAACTGTGAAAGGCTTTGAGTCGTTCATGATCACCAGTAAAAAGCGCGGCCTCACGTTCTCAGTTTTTCGCGGTAAAACCAATGTCGGATTTGAAGAGCTGAGTTATCCGGTTACAGGCGAGACGATCAAAATCGTCCCTGTGATGATTGGCAGTAAACGCAGCGGATTGTTTCAAACCATCATCGGCGCTGTTCTGGTCGTTGTCGGTGTGGCCATCAGTTATTTCACAGGAGGTACAGCCTCAGCAGTCGGAGCCGGGATCGCGAAATTCGGTGCGGCGATGGTTATCGGCGGCGTTATCCAGATGCTTTCCCCTCAGCCGCCAGGCCTCGCACACAAAGACGATGCGGACAACGCGCCTTCCTATGCTTTTGGTCCCGCCGTGAATACCGCCGCTCAGGGCTATCCCGTTCCGCTTTTGTATGGCCAGCGCCGAATAGGTGGCGCTGTGATTTCAGGTGGCGTCTATGTCGAAGATCAGCAGTGAGGAACAAGAATGGCTGAGGTGATGACGCGGATCGAACTGGGCGGGATATTGGGTAAGACATTCGGCAAGGTCCATCACCGAATGATTTCGAAAACTCAGGAGGCAGCTCCAGCGCTTGCAGCAACGATTAAAGGGTTTGAAAAATTCATGATTTCGAGCCGAAAGCGAGGACTGACGTTTTCTGTTTTTACCGGGAAACGCAACATCGGCTTCGATGATCTCAAAAAGTCAGTGTCAGGTGATGTGATCCGAATTATGCCGGTCATCATCGGCAGCAAACGCGCCGGACTATTACAAACGATTGTAGGCGTTGCACTCATTGCGATTGCGGTTTTCGCGCCCTGGGGATCAGCAATTGCCGGAAGTAATTTCGTCTTTCAGGCTGGGGTTGCAGTAACGCTAGGCGGTGTCGTGCAAATGCTGTCGCCTCAGGCTCAGGGATTGTCATACAAAGACGATTCAGATAACCAGCCTTCTTATGCTTTCGGCTCTCCAACTAACACCGCCTCACAGGGCTATCCTGTTCCTTTGCTTTACGGTCAGCGCCGAATCGGTGGGGCGATAGTCTCAGCCGGAATTTACGTCGAAGACCAGCAATAAATTTTGTCATCCGAACAGACCGCTCCGGCGGTCTTTTTTTATGGGCGCGATATGGCAAAGAAAATCATTTCAGGGAAAAAGGGTGGTTCAACATCATCGCGAACACCTGTTGAACAGCCTGACGATCTTCAATCGGTTGCAAAAGAGAAAATCCTCCTCGCCCTCGGTGAAGGTGAATTTGCGGGAGAGCTGACAGGGCAGAACATCTTTCTGGATGGAACACCGCTTCTGAATGCCGATGGCTCAAGCAACTTCAGCGGGGTGAACTGGGATTTTCGTTCCGGTACTCAGGACCAGACTTATATTCAGGGATTACCGGGTACTGAAAACGAAATTTCAGTTGGAACAACCATCACTGAAACATCAGGGTTTACCCGAACTTTTACTGATTCAACACTTTCAGCCATTCGTTTAAGGATCCAGTGGCCATCGCTTTTTGAACAGGAAGATAACGGCGACCTGAACGGCTATTCCATTGCTTATAACATCGCTGTATCTACGGACGGCGGCGCATTTCAGACCGTAATTGATACCGCTGTAACTGGGAAAACGACGACAGGTTATGAACGAAGTCATCGGGTCGATCTTCCTCAGGATGGTTCGACCTGGACTGTTCGCCTGACGCGGACCACAGCTGTTCAGAATTCAGCGCGTTTCGGAGACACAATGACCCTTGAGAGTTACACGGAGGTCATTGATGCGAAGTTGCGTTATCCGAATACCGCACTTCTTTACATGGAATTTGATTCAAGCCAGTTCTCAGGGAACGTTCCTCAGATTACCTGTGAACCGAAAGGGCGGATGATTCGTGTCCCTGATAATTATGATCCTGACAGCCGGACCTATACAGGGGAATGGGACGGAACATTTAAAATTGCCTGGACCGATAATCCCGCCTGGGTCTTTTATGATTTGGTGGTGACAGACCGATTCGGCTTAGGTGACAGGCTGACCGCAGACAACATCGATAAGTGGACGCTTTACACGGTCGCTCAATACTGTGATGAGCTGGTTCCAGATGGTCTCGGAGGTTCAGGTACTGAGCCGCGCTTTAAATGTGATGTCTATGTTCAGAACCGATCTGATGCTTATACGGTCTTTCGGGATTTCGCCGCCATATTTCGCGGGATGACGTATTGGTCCGGCGATCAGATTGTTGCCCTGGCTGATATGCCGCGTGACGTCGATTACAACTACACAAACGCAAACGTCATCGATGGCCAGTTTGCTTACTCAAGCTCAAACACTAAAACTCGTTACACCTCCGCGCTGGTTTCCTATTCGGATCCTGATAACGGTTATGCGAATGCGGTTCAACCTGTCTTTGAACCGGATTTAGTCACGCGGTACAAAACCTTCAACCAGCTCGAATTAACCGCGATAGCCTGTACCCGACAAAGCGAGGCTGACAGGCGAGGCCGCTGGGGGATCCTGACTAATTCTCAGGACAGGATCGTAACATTCCAGGTCGGCTTAGACGGTGATATTCCGTTGCCGGGTTATATCATCGCGGTTGCAGATGAATATCTGTCCGGGCGCGTAGCAGGAGGGCGGATCAGCAGCGTAAACGGTCGAGTGATTACGCTCGACAGAACGCCTGATGCACTTGAAGGAGACAGATTACAGCTTAACTTGCCCTCAGGAACGTCTGAGGCGAGAACGATAGAATCCATCGCAGAAAATATCGTGACGGTCTCTGTTGCCTATTCTGAAACACCTGAAGCTGAATCAGTATGGGTCGTTGAGTCTACTGAGGTATTAGCTCAGCTCTATCGTGTCTCGATGATCTCAATCGATGATGACGGGAATTTCAGTATTACTGGCAGCGCTTACGATCCATCGAAATATGATGCGATTGATAATGGTGCTCAGCTCGACTCAAGACCAATAAGCGTCATACCGGCAGGAACACAGAACGCTCCTCAGAACATTGTGATTGATGAATACAGTGTTGTGAATCAGGGTATCAGTCTTCAGACAATGCGCGTCCAGTGGGATCCAACACCTAACGCCCTGGCATATGAAGCGCAGTGGCGACGAAATTCAAGCAACTGGATTAACGTTCCTCGCACCTCAACGATTTCTTTTGAGGTTCCGGCGATTTATACCGGAACGTATCAGGTCAGGGTGAGGGCGATTAACGCCGCAGAAATTTCTTCAGGTTGGTCAACTTCAGCGCTCACTGAGTTAACTGGCAAAGTCGGGAACCCGCCATTGCCCGTTGGGTTCAGTGCAACAACTAATGTTGTCTGGGGAATCACACTTTCATGGGGTTTCCCCGATAACACTGAGGATACGCTTAAGACAACGATTCAGTACGCGACAAACGCTGAAGGGACAGATGCGACATTGCTTTCAGATGTCGCTTATCCGAGTCATGTTTATGTGATGCAAGGTCTGTTAGCCGGTCAGGGATTTTGGTTCAGGGCGCAGCTGGTGGACAAGACAGGGAATCAGTCTGGCTTCACTGACTGGATCCACGGGGAAGCGTCTGAAAACATCCCCGACATCATCGGCGACATCAGTAAGCAAATTGAGGATTCCCCCGCTTTTCAGGGGATCAACCGCGATTTATCCAGCAATGCGGCTGCAATACTCGAAAATGCTTTAGCGAATAACGCGACCGTTAATCGTCAATATGCGCAATATGGCGAGGTGAAAGCTGAAATCCTCACGGTAAGTACGACGATTGCTGACACAAACCAGGCACTGGCAGACCTTGAAACGCAATTAACCGCTGAGATCGGTGAAACTCAGGCGTTGATTGATGAAAAGCTGACGGCGAATGTCACTGATGACGGAACAGCTTCAGCAACGTTTGCTCTTGAAGTCGGTGTAACGCGAAGCGGAACATTCTATTCAGGTGGGATGGCAATTGGTATCGCACCGAATGCATCAGGAAGCTATGTCTCAACAGTGGTGTTTGATGCTGACCAGTTCGGGATTTATTCAGGGGGAACTCCAGGAAATTATCAACTCGCATTCAGTGTTTTCAATGGTCAGACATTCATCAATCAGGCATTTATTCAGGATGCCTCGATAACGAATGCGAAAATTGGGGATTTCATTCAGTCGAACAATTATGTCTCAGGTTCGACAGGATGGAGTATTAACAAGAATGGAGGCGCTGAATTCTCGAATGTTACGATTCGGGGAACAGTCATTGCGACGACAGGACAACTTTCGAATGTCGTTGTCGATTCAACCTGTACTGTTCAAAGTCTGAGAGCTGAGAATATTCAGGGTGATTTATTAATAGCTTCGGAATTCGCAAATAACAAAGTTATTGGAGCACGAAATAACCCTAATGCAATTGTTCAAAATCAGCTTTACCCAATCGTAAGTTTTAGCGGTGCTCCATTTGTCCGAAGGCTGACATTTACAAATCTTGTGAATTTTATTCAATCTCAACGAAATGTAATTCAATTAGTCACAACTACTGGTGTTGTAGTTGACAGTTTCGACACAGGGAACCCTCCAAGTGGAGGAAACACTATACCTAGAAGTATATCAGTCTCTATACCAGCAACATCTTACGATGTAACGGAAGTTTTATATGTCAGGTGGACATCTCGCGGGGGGGCATTCGAAGCGGACTTTAACGGAAATGTCTTTGTTTTTAAATCATCAAGTGCTATCACATGGGATATATAGAGGATATATGACATATTTTATCGGATCAGCGAATGTTGGTAATAAAGTTATTGGTGCTGCAAATAACCCAAACTCAATTGTTCAGAATCAGCTTTATCCAATCTGCCAGTTTCC
Organism: Pantoea sp. JKS000250; assembly: GCF_003201065.1. Classification (NCBI taxonomy): domain Bacteria; kingdom Pseudomonadati; phylum Pseudomonadota; class Gammaproteobacteria; order Enterobacterales; family Erwiniaceae; genus Pantoea; species Pantoea sp. JKS000250. The sequence goes on from NZ_QICZ01000001.1 coordinate 84,136, forward strand.
TTCAGCAAATATTGCCAGGAAATTGACATTTTCTGATCCTGTCCAATTTATTCAATCACAACGAAATGTGATTGAATTCGTAAATGAAAGTGGTGATGTTGTTTTTTCATTTGATACAGGAAATCCTCCGTCAGGTGGTAATACGATTAATGAAATTGTAACTGTAGAAATTCCTGCATCAGAAGCAGAGGTTCAAACCCTAAGCGTTCGTTGGACATCACGCGGAGGCGCTTTTGAAGCGGTATTTACAGGGAATATTTTCGTCTTTGAGGCTGATGAAGCAGTGACCTGGCTTTAAATGAAACAGGAGCCTGCTATGCAGGCTTCTTTTTTTAATATTTTGGGGTTCTTCTATGTCAGTCGGCTCTTTATCATTAACGAATGGCTCAGCGTCAGTCGTCGGAACGGGAACGACTTTTACAACTGATCTCAGTTCTGGTGATTTCATTATCTTTGTGATTGGAGGAACAACTTACACTTATCCTGTTCTCAGTATTCAGTCTGACACGGCTCTAACGCTCGTTGATGATTTCGACGGACCCACAACATCAACTGTCAGTTACAGTGCCGTCCCGAGTGGAGAAATGGTTTCCGTTCCGATGGAACTCATTTATCAGAGCACTCGGGCAATTCGCGGGCTGAATCTTGATAAAGAAAACTGGCAACAGGTTTACTCATCAGCCGATCAGATCACAGTGAATCTTCCAGACGGTTCAACTTTCACAGGGCCGAGCTGGTTAGAGGTTTCACGCGGAATCGATGCGACGAATCTTGATGCCGCGAATGCGATTGCTGATCGAATGGATGCAAGCGCCGCCACATCACAACAGGCCGCAGATTCAGCGGCTGCTTCTGAGACCGCAGCCGCGCAAAGCGCAACAGATGCAGCAACGAGCGAACAAAACGCGGCTGTTAGTGCAAATCAGGCCGCAAGTTCAGCTTCAAATATCGCTGATAGTGTGAGTCAGGCGGCTCAATCTGCGAGCGATGCAGCCGCAAGCGCAACAGCAGCGGCAACCAGCGAGACTAACGCCGCTACCAGTGAAACTAACGCGGCGAATTCAGCAACGGCAGCGGCAGGAAGCGAACAAAGCGTTGCTGATAATGCAGCAGCAGCGGCCACCAGCGAAACCAACGCCGCCAACTCAGCAACAGCAGCGGCAGGTTCAGCAGCTAATGCTTCAACCAGCGAAACCAACGCCGCAACCAGTGAATCGAACGCCGCTGATAGCGCCACCAGCGCCGCAAATGATGCCCAAACCGCGACGGATTCTATTCAGCAGACTCTAACAAACGCTCAGGACGCTCAAACCCAGGCTGACAGGGCAACAACTGAGGCAGACAGGGCGACAACGGAGGCTGATAAGCTCGGTAATACAAATGATTTCGCCGCGATCCTCGATACCATCGATATTGATAATGCTGATGTGACATTCAAAGGGAATGTTGCCGGTGCGGATGCGGTTGATAATAACGATTTCGTTACGCTCTCTCAGTTAACGCTCGCGACTGAACAACAGCCATTAAACGCTGATACGTTTGCTGACCTAGCAACGTTGGTTCCCGCTGAGGAAGGGCATTTAGCCTTACTGAGAGAATACAATTCAGGAACGGGTCAGGGCGGGGGAACGTTTATCGCTGTAGCTGGTGCAGGAACCAGTGATCTCGGAATGACTCAATCTGTAAATGATGATTTCCATTGGGTGCGATACATCGATCCGGCGAAAGCTGATGTAACGATGTTTGGCGCGGTTGCAGATGGTACAACAGATTGCGCTGACGCTGTCACAGCGATGTTCAACTGGTATACAGGAAGCGGTAATATTTTCCAGCGAATCGGCATTCAGTTTCCCGCTGGGGAGTTTGCTATTTCATCAATGCCCGCCTCAACGACACAAATTCCGATGTTCCGCTGTGTGGGTTTGGGCCATGACCAATTAGGCTACAACAACGCTACGCGCCTTTGGTTGATTGGTGACGCTGACTCTATCTGTTTTGATGTCGTTGCACGCTGGACAGAGATCGGAAATTTCCAGATTCAGGGAGATGGTCTTGCCGGTGACACGGTCGTTCGTCATTTTTTCCGAAATTCCGTAACACAAGGTCAGCATGTCCGCGTTTTCAATATGTACATCCAGGATGTTTACGGTCGGATGTTCCAGCTGATTGATAGCCTGGATTCTAAATTCAGCCAGGTTTACGCTCAACGTGGCCATGACAACCTGATTCGTGTTCTCGCCTCAGGTGAGCTGTCCTGGGACCATTCAACAGCAATCGAAATTTCTAACTCAACAATTCAGAGTTTCGTCGGCACAAGCGATCAGGATGGCGTTTTCTTCATTCCTCACTGTACTCAGGCGATGATGTGGAATGTCTGGATTGAGTTTTGTGATTACCCTGGAAACCTGACTAACGGTGAATGGGCGCTTCATTCGCTTGCGATGGAATCGAACACCAATCCGCTCTATATGGGGCAGACCCGTTTAGCTCAATACAGTTGCAGTAACGCAAACGGGGCAGGGATCGACATCACGACTGACAAGAGCGTGAATAACATCACTGGGGAGCCTGAAACAAACACATTATCCTCTTATGAAGCTGGACAGGTATCGATCTATTCTCACGGCATTTATGCCAATGCATCGTTACAGGAATCCCTTCATTACACAGGGAAAATGTATTCAAATTCAGGTAGCGGATCGGCTGTCTGGATTAATGTTGGCTATTTCGTTGGGGCAGCGACAGCCGAAACTTACCGAATTCATTTTGTTACGCGCAATGGTTTTGCCACTCCATCTTCATCAAACGGGGGATTAGAAGGCGATTGTGTGGTTACGATTCAGAACCGGGGCGCAACAACGAATACTGTTACATGGCATGGCCAGCGAGGAACCTCAGGGATCCTGGCGGTTCGATATGAAAAACCCTTTACCTCAGATACGCGGCTTTATGTCCAGCTTGCCGGATTCAGTCGAATGGGTGTCCGAGTCACCTCGACAGGAACAACCCGACTAGACGCAGGTGTTCATAGCTATGTTAACTGGACCATGACAGAGATCAGCAGTGATGATCTGAGTGCGATTACAGACCTTCAGACACCGATAAGCGTGAATACCTGGGGAACAACTACAGCAGGAATTATCGCGGATGGTGATAATACACTGTTAGATTTTTACACAACTCAGGTGACAGAAAACAGCACCACAAAAATCGCTGTTAAGGTCAACGGAACAGAAGGGAGAATACCTTTCACGACTGGGAATTTCCTGAATATCGGACATTGGCGCGTTGCTGATTTGCTCGCAGCTTCTGCAACGTTGGGAGATATTACCAGCGTTAACACCTTTACTGATCAAACGGGAACATCCCTTGTTGAGCAGGTTGTGTATTATGACGGCACAAGATGGATTTCTTTAGATGGACAACATGTTGTGATCAGTGATGGTACAACTTCACCTGTTTCTTCGTGAATCCTTTATCAGCCCGCAATCAAAAGCGGGCTTTTTGACAAAGACCGACATTCAAAAATGAAAGATTCAGACAACAGAAATTCACCAAAATTCGCATAGATTGGGAGTTGAGTTTTGATAAGGTTCTTAGAATGTTGTGAATATTCCAATAAAAGCAGGGTTATTCACAATGCAATATTCGCAAATCACTGTTCAACTTAACGAAGAAAGTCACAACATTCACACCACAAAGACATTTATGAGTTATGCGGGAGAGGAGTGTTCTCTTCCTGGTTTCTTTATCCCTGAGCCATTCAGACTTGTAAAATCTGTTTACTGTAATGAGTATCGAGTTCTTTCAAAAGAACCAGATCCTAAAACTCTTTTCTATATTCGTCTTTTTGACGCCCCTCAATCAATCTCCCCTCTGTTCAATAAACATCCTTCGCTCTCAAAAAAATTAACACAATGTCTTGTCTGGAGTTCGATGATCCCAAATCATCGAGATGCATTCCATTTCTTAGCAAACAAGTTTTTTGATTACTTTCTCAACGAATATAACATTGCGATCACGATTGGCCCAATGACGCTTTGCAGTGCTCATTTTTGGGAAGGACGGCTTTTAGCCTCGTTTACGCGTCCTGATGTGAGCATTTATCGTTCTGATGGAAACTCAGTCATTAAGATCCCCAACTGGTTAGAATTTCAGATGGAATGGAGTGAGTTCATTTTTAAATCTTCTGAGGATATTAATGATCCTTCGGTCATCCTGATCGCAAAAGATAAACCCTAATGGCTGAAATCGCATACTGATTACAGTGAACACAGGAAAAAGTGCAGGGAAGCAGTTTTCAATTTTTTCTATACCAATAATATGAAAATTATTCTTGCTTTATTCATTACGATTATTCTCTATCACTTTCCACTTTGGCTTGCATGGGTCAACGTCAACAGGTTTTCGCGAAAGTTAGATCAAGTAACGGTTGGCGCTATCTGGCTTTATTGCGGCTGGTTAGGATGGGTTGGTTACAGATTTATAACTGGATAAAAAAACGGCTTCATCGATGATGGTGAAGCCGTAAGAGTCAAGGAAGGTGAGGGAACTCAAAATAAACAGAGGTGGATTCCGCCGCTGCAAACGACAGGCGCATATTTTTATCTTTAATGCGTTTTCATGCGTATCAAAATGAGCTTACTTCCTCTCGTTTCCCTTTTCTAAGCCTGCCTAATCATCCCTTCGAAATCTTGTCATCAAAAATGTTTACAAGCAATAAATCCTTCTATAACATGGCCTTAGGTAACAAAAATGTTTACAGGGCTAAAGAATGATCAAGTCAGAATTTTTCCAGCTTCTTGAGGAAAACCAATCAGAAATCGTCATGACGAATACTGAGGTCAAGACGATTCAGCGTGGTTCTCATGTTGAAATCGTCTTATCGGTTCGCGGTTATGGTTTGTTTACGTTGTCTCGTCATGTAACAGGAAGCCAAAAGCTTTCAATCAACGAAGCTAAGTTTGTTCGCTGGTTCGATGAATGGAGTGAATTGCCGTCTCAGAGTGTTGAGGGGATTGAACTTGTTAAATCAGACATTGTGATCTCGGAACCTGAGTGTGTCGTGTCTTTATTCGATGAAATTGAATTCGTTTCTATGCATGTTCTGCGTGAACGTGACACAAAAAAAAGGCCGGAATTTCCCCCGGCCAAATACACACAGCAAAAGAAGTTACAGGTTTTTCCTCAGACGTCTTCACAACAGTTTAACGCGATGTGTTGTGACTTCCTGCGTTCGAATTATTACTTATCGATACTTTTACGAAGGATCAATCTGAGCGGAATTTTTACCTATGTATCATTTCGACGACGAAGAGATTTCATTCGTCGAGAGCTGTTTCATCGATTTTCCTTAGTTGTGCTTTTAGGAGTGGTTCGAACTTGTCTCTGACCTCCGAGGGCAAAAGTTCAATAATCGAGCTGATTTCGAGGCTTTTCAGATTGATTATGTCATTAACATTTCTGTGTGGACACTCTGACTGATAAGACAATGCCAGCTCCATTAGAGCGGAGTCATCAAGCTCAAACGATCCTGCTGTTGTTTCTTTCACAAGATTTGAAACAACGATTTCAGTCATCGTATGTGTTCGTTTTATAACAGATTCTATCACTTTTTTTTCTTTGAAATTGCCAGCAAAAAGGACAAGTCCAAACAAAATAACGAAACATTCAGCAACAACCGTTATTAAATTATTAATATCTTCGTGAATCGTACTGAGATCTGCATCAGTTGCGAAAGATTGTTTCGTCAAAAGAAAATGTTCTGCCAGAAATACGACTCCGGCGATAGAAAGCAGCAGTCCAAATAACCTTATCATTTATGGGTATTCCTTAAGTGTATGAGAATGTTGGTTATTTGTTTTACCACGGCTGAACGATTGCAAAATCACAAGCAATGCGAATTTCTTTTTTTCGTATATTCATTGCTGTCGAGAATAATTAAAAGTTGTATTTGATTTCAATGTTCAGGGACCAAACCAAATAAACGAGGTGACAAAGTGGACAGTCTTAATTATAACGTGCGTGTACTAACTGTAATCGAAATGACTCGTTGGATTAATGACAACATCAAAACTGAAATTCAGGCTTCAGATGTGACAAAGTTCAGCGGTTACACGCATTGGCATTTTCAACGGTTATTCCGTCAGATAACGGGTTACACGCTTTCCGAATACATTCGTATGTCACGCGTCCTGAACGTGGCAACTTCTCTAGCGAATTCGCGCAATCGGATCACGCACATCTGCTATGACAACGGCTTCTCAAGCCAACAATCGTTAGCGCGGTTGTTTCGCCGTTACTGTGGCTGTACGCCGTCCGAATTTCGTTCTCGGGTAAAACGCGATCCGAGCTATCTCAGCCAGAAGATGAAAGAAATCCTGTTGTTGAATGGCAAGACTTCATGTCCTCACTGTGAGCTATTCACAAAAGAGCCTCGCAAGTTCAACCGAAATCGTCCGCATACGCCTGACCTTTCTCGTCTTAGCGCGTAATGTCTCTAAAGCGCTCTCAGAGCGCTTTTCTTCCTCCCTTTAAAGACACCATTCATCTGACCCAAATCCTCATGAAAACTCGTTCTGACGCTCAGAAATTCGCTTATGTCACCATCGCTCTCCTTTCCTTAATCTCGGCTATCGGAAAGACACCAACAACAAAAGATCTGAGAATCGCAATCAGCCTGATTCTTTCAACTGAAGATCTCATAAGGAACTATGATTTTGTGCTCCAGGCAAAAAATCATCTTGAGAGCGCGTTTCAGTCCGATTATGAAAGCGCCTCAGAAGAGGTCTATTCGATGTTCCGCACGATTAAGCTTCGCCGCGATTTGGCAGCGCTTGCCGTGGATATTGGGTTTAAGTATCTGAGACGCGCTGAGAGCGATTCTCCAGAGAAAAGGGCGGTTCTCGAACATTCAGCCCAGCTTTTGAAAGTCATCCTCTAAGAGAGTGACAGAGAACGATAAAGGCGCTCATTGAGCGCCTTTTTTGTCATGCTAGTTCGGTGAAAATAATTCCTTGAGCTTATCACCAGGTTCATCAGCTCGCATGAACGCTTCACCAACTAAGAAATTCTGAATGTTTGCCTCTCGCAAAGTAGCAATATCATCGCGAGAATGAATCCCCGACTCTGTAACTATCACATATTCCTCAGGGATAAGCTTACAGAGATTGAGAGTCGTGTTAATTGTGGTATAGAAAGTCGTAAGGTCGCGATTATTAATACCAATTAAGCGAGACTCTAATTTTAACGCACGTTCAATTTCCTCCTGATTGTGAGTCTCAATCAAGACAGACATATTGAGACTTAATGCCACCGATTCCATTTCTTTCATATGAGAGTCAGTTAAGGCGGCAACGATCAATAAAATGCAATCAGCGCCCATCGCACGCGCTTCATAAACCTGGTAAGGATCGATCATAAAGTCTTTGCGCAAGATTGGAATAGAACACCAATCTCGCGCCTCAGTCATATGGAAATTACTTCCTTGAAAATATTGTTCGTCGGTTAAAACGGAGAGGCAAGTCGCTCCGCCTTTTTGATAGGACTCAGCAATAAGGCGAGGTGAGAAGTCTGAACGAATGATTCCTTTTGATGGACTGGCTCTTTTAATCTCTGCGATAACACCAGGTTTGCCAAATTGATTTTTTGCGCGAAGAGCACCTTCGAAATCGCGGAAATTATGGAGCTTGCTCATTTCCTCTAAAACTCGAAGAGGGATATTCTGTTTAGCTTTCGTCACCTCATAGATCTTACTGGCGATGATCTGGTTAAGAATGTTTGACATATGACCTCCAAACTAGTTTTTCTTTTGATCCGAACAGCCTCAGAAGTCTAAGACCGAGTAGAAATCTAAAAGAAAGGGAGACCAAAACTTATCCAACTAAGCGGATTAGTTGATGTTAAGAACATTCTTAATAAATGATTGAAAAACAACCAATCCTCACACCCCTATCCAAAAAAATCGTTCGAAATAGGGGTGTAAGTCATTGATTTATATGTAGCGAGTTGTCGTGATTTGTTGTTAAAAGTAGTGCGTTTTATAAGCTGCTATTTTACCTAACTATATGATTTAATAACGAAAACTTGCAGATTGAGCCACTATCGATCCAGAATCAATCCAGTATTGCGCATTGGCATTGCCGGTCGCCGACAGGGTATTCAGCTTCAGACTTAACTGCTCCAGCGGCACGCGAGTGCCATCGTCCAGGCGCGCATCGCTCAGCACCAGACTTTCCGGGCCGGCGGCGTCGGGACCGGCTTTGACGGCCAGACGGATGCGCAGCACGCTTTCACCGGCTACTTTGCGCGCCAGCGTGGCGTCGTTCAGCGTCAGGCTGTAGAGCGGCGAGGCGGGCCAGCGTTCGTTATCCAGCTGACGGAAACCGAGACAGACGTTGCCGCGAATACGGAAACTGCTTTTTTTATCCAGCGCATAGCCGGGATCGTCGAGGTCAATTTCGCTGTAGCAGAGGTTCTCGTCCGTCAGCGCCTGGTTTTCATCGAGCATGCCAAGGTAGCGAATGGTCGAATAGGGTTCAAAATCCCCGGCACGGAACCAGAAGCTGCTGAGCCGCAGGTCCAGCGCCAGCAGGCAGAGCATCGCGCCGACCGCTGCAGTGGATTTCGGGTTATCGATGCGGCCATGTTTGTTAAACGGATACCAGTCGCTGGTGTGGTAGCCCTCCAGCGACAGAATACGGCTGCCCGGCAGCGGCTGCAGATGGCGCACCAGCGCCTGAATCCCCGGAAAGCGCGACGGACGACCGGTCAGCAACAGCACATCGCACTGATAGAGCGACACCACTTCACACATGGAGCGCAGCGCCGGAATAATCGCCATGCGATGCTGCATAAATTCGCCGTGCAGCTGCGACAGGCTCACCACCAGCGGCACCTGCAGCAGGTCAAAGCGGCTGTTACCGCCCAGTTCGCGCTGAATTTCGCCGTTAACAAACGCCAGCACCGCCTCGCCCGGTGGCTGATCGACCAGCTCGCCAAACAGCGCGTTGATCTCCGCATGGCTCTCCAGCGGATCCCAGTTTTCGTAACGCTCCAGCACCGCCTGCGCCAGCGGAATAAACAGCTGTAAGGTGACCTGCTGACGCAGCGTCGCCTGACCGTCCATACGACTGTCGTGACCGAACAGCTTGTTCATCAGCGGTTCCGCCAGGGTCAGGCCTGCTCTCTGCAGATGCTGCTGCAGCGCCGGTAAGATCCACAGCTGAATCACATCCAGCAGAATGTCGTCGCCCGCCACTTTAAAGCCTTCACGGAACAGCAGGCGCGGGGTGATTTTGACGTTGTTACCCTGACCATCATCCAGACGATACTGCGTGATGGCGAGGTCGGTGGTGCCGCCGCCGATATCAATCGAGGCGATCCGCAGGCTTTTGCCTGGCAGTTCGTCGGCCTCGCGCGGACGATCGGGACGGGCCATGCTGCTGAAAAAGTCTTCGGCGCGACCGGCAAAGTTGACCTGGGTTTCATTGAACAGCCAGACCATCTGGCCACAGGTCGCTTCATCCCACTCCATCTGCACATCCGGCAGCGGTTTCGGGTTCTGACGCGGCAGCGAAGGCGACAGATCATCGTCGTCTGCCAGCCAGCCCTCGGCTTTCCAGACCAGCGCCAGCGCTTCCTGCATCCGGCGGCGGAAAATTTCGCGCTCCGGCTTCGGCATCGCTGACGGTAGCGTCAGGATCACATGGCGCAGCTGACGCGGCGCGTGGCTCTGCGGCATACGCTGACGCTGTGCTGCACTGTTCATCTGCATCAGCGCCTGCGCCAGCAGCTCACACAGCATAAAGGTCATCAGCGAACTGCGGCTGTAATGCGGTGAAAAGACCGGCAGACGATCGTCGGGTGCCAGCGAAGAGAGCGGCTGGCCTTCGTCGTTCAGCAGGGTCGTAAAGGGGGCGGCATAGGCCAGGGGTTCAGCCTGATCGCCTGGCGTGTTAAAACGCCAGCCTGGCTGATAACGGGCTTCATCCCACAGATAACGGCGCGGGCTGGAGAGGCCGGTGCTGCCTTCCAGACCCACACGCTGCAGGGCCAGACGGCTCGCTTCGCGTCCGACGCGCGTCAGGGAAGGCCACATAAAGGCCTGCTCACGCCCGCTCTCCAGCGAGAAGTTCGCTTTGCCGAAACGCGTCTCAGCAAACTCCAGACGGCTGTCAAACAGCTCGTTGTAAACCTGATGCGGCTGTGAGAGATCGCGCAACTGCAGCTCATAGGTCTGCTTCAGGCCGTTGCTCTCTTCCGGATGATCTTCCACCAGAATGCCGCAGGTATGGGAGTTGCCGACATCCAGAATGATATCGACGTTGACTGCCGGAGTCTGCAGCGTGGCGGCCTGGATGTGGATCTCGCTGAGGTCGAGCTGCTCGCCCAGCAGCTCAAGCAGATTGAGGTAGTGCGCCTGATATTCAAATTCGCGCAGAGCCTGATTAATCGCCTGTTCGCGGCGATCGGAAACGCGGTCGGTAAAGGATTCACGCAGCCAGCCGTCAACCCAGGTCAGGTCAAGAAAATCACCCAGCTCGTAGTTGTGCCAGGCCAGCGCAAAGGTCACGCCGTTCTGCGCATCGGCAGCGCTAAGGCCGAGTTGTTCGCCGCCATCCTGTTCCGCGACACAGCGGGTATCAAAGGCCAGGGTGACGCGATGGGTATTGCCTGCCGCATCAGGCGCGGGCAGGGCAACCAGACGCATCCGCGCCCAGTTTTCCGGCCCGCCGATAAAACGACGGCCGCTGGCGCAGCGCAGCATCGGCAGCGGCAGCCAGCAGGCAGCCAGCAGAGTGAGCGAGTCCGCCAGGGCGATATCGGACTCCGGGCGCACCACTTCAGCTGCACCCCCATCTTCCGGGTAGAGCATGAATTTACCGCTGTTGCCATCGACGTTCAGGCGCAGCAGCGGGCCGTTAGCGGTCTGGCGCACAAACTGACGGCGCGCCTGGGTAGCTGAGAGTTGCAGGCCAAAATCCAGAAACTGCACACCGCTGTTTTCGATCAGCGAAATTTTTTGTTTGTCATCGATCAGGGGAGCCAGCATCGTTATTTACTCTCACGCTTAATCGTCATCGGGAAGACCCGGTCTTCAGCATACTGTGCTTCACACACGGCGGCGCCCATACTCGCATGGCAGACCAGCAGTGGCATACGGTAGCGCGAATTGTTCTGGCACTTCGCCGTGTAGCGGCTCTCAATCACCAGGTTACCGGCGCTGGTCATAGCGGCGCTGACATCCGCTTTACAGCTGGTATTACCCTGCGCGACCTGCACGCTGCCTTTACCATTTTTAAACTGGAAGCGCATCACCGGCGGCTTACCGGTTGGCGTCGGCATCTGGTCGATAGTCACACGCCAGCGGCCATCAATCACCTGCACCTGACCTTCGCGCACGGCGTCCGGCGTGACAATCAAATCATCAGGTTTAGCCGGAACCGGCGGGGTCACCACACTGGCAAGGGTAGCAGATGAAGCGGCAGGTGCGGCTTCGGTCGTGCCAGCGCTGGCTGGTTTTTGCGGCTGCGAATCCGGTTGTTTCTCGGCTATGGCTGTCTCCGCCGGTGTCGTCGCTGACGGTGAAACAACAGGTGTGGCCGCCGCCGGGGCCTGACTCGCCGCCGGTGTTGGGGTGGAAACCGCGGCGGGAGCGGAAACAGTCGCAGGGGCGGCTGCTGGCTTCGTTGATGCCACTGGCGTGGCGACAGGCTCAGGACGATGCAGCAGCACGGCTACCGTTACGGCGGCAGCAATCGCCACCGGCGGTAACAGATACCAGACGCGGAAACGGCGGCGAGCCCCCACGGGTGCAACCGGCTCAGGTTCAGCGGCTGCCGCGACCGGCAGCGGCTCCTTTTCAGGTTCAGGTGCAGGTTCAGGCTCAGCGACGATGACCGGCTCGGCGGCAACAGGTGCGGCAGGCAGCTCTGGCAGTGGTTCAGCCAGCGCCACCGGCAGATTCTCCTCCAGCGTGTCACGCAGGCAGGCCAGCGCATCGTCGCGGCTGCGTGCCTGGGCATCGACAAAACCCCAGAAGGTAATGACCGGTTTGCCATCAACCAGATAAACATACTGCTGGTCGGGAAATTGCAGGGTTTTGCTCAGCAGCGCACCAAACAGCCGCATCGACGGGTTCTCTGCCGCGCGCGCGCGCGTACTGAGATCCTGCATATCCTGCTGGCAGGCGGTGAGCTGCTGCAGCGCCGCCCGACGTTCATGATCGCTGGCGCCCAGCCAGGATTTTACCCGGCCGCTGAAAGGGGCATACCAGTCGAGGCGATCGCCCCGTTCATTGGCCTGAGGAATGGCCAGGCAATCTGCCAGTGCGCCCTGACGGCGCAGGCGCAGGGTTTCACGAATTTGCAGTGCTGAGGCGTAGACCGGCTGGCCATTTTCACCTAACGCCAGAACTGCATCTAAATTACCGCTGCGCAGAAAAGTTTTTGCCACCTGTTGGGCCCTTATCGGTCGTTGTCTGAGGCAGAAAATCGCGTGTTATCGACGATTAGGTTGATTTTACGCGGGGCAATGACAAATCAAACGGCAGAAAAGGAGCTAAATCCAGTGTTTTTTTCACCGGCGGGCGGAAAAATAACCGATATTTCAGCAGCTATCACGCAATCAGGCGGTTTTACGCACCAGCAACAGGTGAGCGATAACGCCACCTATCAGTCCCCAGAAGGCAGGGCCAATGCCAAGTAAAGAGACGCCTGATGCGGTGATCAGAAACGTGATCAGTGCGCTGTCGCGTTCGGCAGGCACATCGAGTGCGCGATGCAGGCTGCCGCCCAGCGTGGCCAGCAGAGCCAGACCCGCCAGCGCCTCAATCAGCACGGCGGGCAGGGCACTGAACAGCACGGCGATCAGCGCACCGGACGCGCCCGCCAGCAGATAAAAGACCCCGGCGAGCGCTGCGGCACGCCAGCGTTGCTGAGGATCTGCATCGACCTCATCGCTCATGCAGATCGCCGCCGTAATCGCCGCCACGCAGACCGAAAAGCCGCCAAACGGCGACAACAGCAGTGCCGTAACACCGGTCCAGCTCATCAGAGAAGAGACCGGCGGACGGTAGCCGTGTGCCTGTAACGTCGCGATGCCGGGGGCATTCTGCGACGCCATGGTCACCAGGAAATAGGGCACGCCGATTCCCAGCAGCGTGGTCAGGGTAAAGTGCGGCATTACCGGCTCCGGCAGCGCCAGCATCATCGACTGCGGCGGAAAGTGGATGGCATGCTGGGCCATTGCCACGGCAATCCCCACCATTAGCGTCACCAGAATGGCATAGCGTGCCAGCCAGCGACGGGCCAGCAGCCAGGCGAGGCACATGCTGCCACACAGCACAACGTTGCTCTGTAAATCGGCAAAGGTCTGTAGCCCGAAGCGCAGCAGAATTCCCGCCAGCATCGCCGCCGCCAGCGAGGCGGGAATGTGGTTCATCAGCCGTGCAAACAGGCCGGTGACGCCGCACACCACAATCAGCAGGTTGGCGAAAACAAACACGCCCACCGCTTCATTCAGCGAAACGCCGTGAAAGCTGGTTGCCAGCAGCGCGGCACCCGGCGTGGACCAGGCGGCCAGCACTGGCATGCGGTAGCGCAGTGAAAGGCCCAGCGAGACCATCCCCTGCGCCAGACCCAGCACTGACAGCCAGCCGCCAATCTGCGCCTGTGAGGCGCCTGCCGCCTGAAACATCTGATAAATAATCGCGCCGCTGCTGCTGTAGCCCACCAGCACAGCAACAAAGCCGGAGACCAGCATCGGCAGGGTAAAACGGGACGGTTCGGCTCTCGTCATGGTCAGACTCTTAATGAGGTTGTGCGTTATAGCGCACATGTTCGCATAGTGCGCTATAACGCACAAGTGTTACACTGTCGGCATAACGTCACCTGCCAGGGTGACGAGAACTCAGGAGAAAAAATGGCAGATTTTCAGCAACACCTGAGCGGTGCGCTCAGACAGTTGCGCCAGGCCAACGGCTGGAGCCTGACGCTGACGGCGGAGCGCACCGGCGTCAGTAAAGCGATGCTGGGGCAGATTGAGCGGGGTGAATCCAGTCCCACGGTGGCGACGCTGTGGAAGATTGCTACCGGGTTCAACGTTCCCTTTTCCTTTTTTATCGACGGGAGCGCGTTACCTTCCGGCACCCTACCCGGTTTCAGTCAGCCCAACGCTGACATGTCGGTGCGCTCCGTGCTGCCTTACGATCCGCAACTGCGGTTTGATCTGCTGGCGGTGGAGCTGGCCGCGGGCGCGCAGAGCCATTCCTCGCCCCATGAAGCGGGCTGCGTGGAGCAGGTAGTGGTTATCGAGGGTGAACTGCTGCTGGGGGTCAACGATCGCTGGCGGCGTCTGCTAAAAGGCGAGGCGTTTCAGTTCAGTGCCGACGTGCCACACAGCTACCGCAATCCGCTCAGCACGCCGCTGCGCTTTCACAGCCTGATTCACTATCTGCAGCGCCCGGAGGTTACAAATTGATACCGCAGCAAACTACACAGTTTACCTTCGTATCTTTATATTTTCGCTTATCGATGGAGACGGGAAATGCGCGATCTGACTGAATCTGCTGCCACGCTGCGCATGCTGGTGGGCAAGCTGGGCCGCCGGCTGCGCGAGTCGGCACCGCCTGGCGAACTCACCTGGTCGCAGGTGGCGGTGCTGGGGCATCTGGTGCGCGACGGGGCGATGACGGTGACGCAACTGGCCGCCGCCGAGGGCGTACGCACCCAGTCGATGGGGACAACCGTCGCCGGATTAGTGGCGGCAGAATTGATAACGGGCGAGCCCGATCCCCATGATGGTCGTAAAACCCGCTATCTGCCCACCGCGTCGAGTCTGGCGGTGATTACGTCGAGTCGCGCAATGCGCGATGACTGGCTGGTCCGGACGCTCGACGCGCGGCTCAGCCCGGCAGAGCAGCAGCAACTGACCGACGTTCTCCCTCTGCTGCAACGACTCACTGATTATTAAACCCGAGGATCCAACATGGCTGTAACCACACTTGATGCAAAAACTGCGCTGATTGTTATCGACCTGCAACACGGCATCGTAGCGCTGCCGCTGGTCCATGAACCGCAGCCGGTGATCGAACGCTGTGCCAGGCTGGCCGAGGCATTTCGCGCGCACGACCTGCCGGTGGTGCTGGTTAACGTGGCCGGAGGGGCACCTGGCCGTAACGAGCAGGCGCGTCACAGCGGCGACCTGCCTGCCGACTGGGCCACGCTGGTGCCGGCGATGACGCCGCAGCAGAATGATCTCACTGTCACCAAGAAAACCTGGGGCGCGTTTCATAACACGTCACTGCATGAGGAACTGCAAAATCGCGGCATCACTCAGGTGGTGATTTGCGGTATCGCGACCAGCATCGGCGTGGAGTCAACGGCACGTCAGGCGTATGAATTAGGTTACAACGTCACGCTGGCGACCGATGCGATGACTGATCTCAACATGGATACGCACAACAATAGTGTGAAGTTGATCTTCCCGCGCCTGGGTGAAACCGGCAGCTGTGAGGATATTGTGACACAGCTGAAATCCCGCGCCTGATATGAGATATCCGGGCCACCGCAAGGGTGGCCCGGATTGTTTTAGCGGAAGGCGTAACCCAGCGTCACACCGACGCTGTAGTTGCGGCCTGGCGCAGATTCGAAGTAGCGACCATTACTCTCATTCACAATCACTGAACCCACATAGTGCCGGTCAAAAAGGTTATCGACCCGGCCAAACAGATCCAGCGTCCAGTTATCCACCAGCCACTTATAGCCACTATTCACCGCCGCCACGGTATAGGACGGGGTATTCACGTTGTTCTGATCTTCAGCGGCGATCTGGCTCAGATAACGCACTTCACTGCCTGCGTAAAAGCCCTGTTCCGGCAGATAGCCGAGTCCGGCGTACACCATGTTCCGCGCGATGCCCGGAATGCGGTTGCCGTCGCAGCTGTCGCTGCCACAGGCGTTGCTGCGATAGCGCGCATCCAGCAGCGTATAGGCCATTTTCAGCCGCCAGTCCCAGGCAAACTGCTGGTCCAGGCTTAACTCCAGACCGCGGCGACGGGTCTGACCGGCATTTTTATAGGTGGTGCGTCCGCCACTGCTGGCATCCGCCACAATCTCATCGCGGGTATCGGTCTGGAACAGCGCCGCGCTGATCAGGCCGTTGCCGATGCGTTTTTTGCTGCCGATCTCCAGCGTGTCGCTGGTGGCCGGTTTCAGCCCCAGATTCAGGCCGGTTGCGCCATCTGAACGGTATGAAAGCTCATTAATAGTTGGAGTTTCAAAGCCGCGTCCGGCCGAGATCCACGCGTTCCAGCTGGGATCAAAGGCGTACTTCAGCGCCGCCGCGGGCAGCCACTTGTGATAGCGCGCCTCACCGCTGTCGTCGCCGTTACCAGGCCGGATATAGAAGTCATTAGAGTCAAAGTTGACGGTGCTGAAGCGCACGCCTGCATCAAGCGACAGTTTATTGGTGAGCTGCCAGTTGGTCTGCACATAAGGATCGAGCGTCCACATCAGGTTGCGCTCGTTGCGGCGCAGATTACCCTGTTCGCCCAGCTGCGTGACGCCGTTGCTGACGGTGTAGTTTTCATAGCCCTTGCGGCGCTCGGTCATGGTTTCGTAGTCGAGGCCACCGGTCACCGCCACCGGCATCGACAGCAGCGTGTCGCGATGGGTCCAGCGGGTATCGACGCCCTGATAGTTGCGGGTCAGGTCGATCACGCCTCCTGGATGGGACGGATTACGCTGAACGGCGGCGGGAATCGACTGAAATTGGGTGGTTTCGCGCATCCCCGCGTAGAGCATCACGCTGAGGTCGTCGTTTTCACTCATCTGGCGCTGATAACGCAGGCCGCCCTGGGTCTGATCCACCGTTTTACGGGTGTTGTAGAGCGTAACGTTGCTGACCACCTGGCGCGGATTGTCACGCCACTGCGCCTCGGTTAAGCCGCCGGGATCCTCGGCGTCGATGTGCACGCTGTTAAACAGCAGCGTCAGCGTGCTGACATCATCGATGCGAACGCCAAGCCGGGCGTTGCCGAGGTTCTTCTGCGCAGAACTGTGATCGCGATAGCCATGGGTGGTAAAGCGGGAGGCGGAGACGGTGTAATTCACATCCCCGGCGTGCGTGCCATCACCGGTCGCGCCACTGGCTTTGACGCTGTTGCGCCAGCTGCCGTAACTGCCGTACCAGCTTCCTGCTTCCAGCGTGGTCGGCTGCTGACCCTGCTGAGTGGTCACATTGATGACGCCGCCTGAAGCGTTGCCGTAGAGGGCAGAAAAGGGGCCGCGCAGCACCTCGACATGATCAATCGAGCCGATATCAATGTTGGAGGTCTGCGCCTGACCGTCCGGCATGGTGGCCGGAATCCCGTCCACATAGATGCGCAGACCGCGCACGCCATAGGTGGAGCGTGAGCCGAAACCTCGCATCGACAGCTGCAGGTCCTGTGCGTAGTTCTGGCGGTCTCGAATCTAATGTTCATCTGAAAACAGTAGCGATCATTAATCACCAATTATGTTCATATGTGACTGATTATAAATATAATATTTTACCATTTAATTGCACTTGCCATCACTTCTGTACACCTATAAACATCTGTGTACAATGCCCTTTAAGTACAAATTGAGTCATGATATTTGATGGTGAGTACATAATGGCTATTAGCGATACGAAACTGCGCGGGTTACATGGCAAACCTTACAGCGGTCCAGCGGAAATAACCGATGCTGACGGGTTAGGGATAAGGATAACCCCTAAAGGGATAGTCAGCTTTCAATACCGGTACAGAATAAATGGCAGCCAACACAGACTTGGGATAGGCCGTTACCCCGCAGTATCTCTACGTGATGCTCGTATAAAAGTCGGTGAGTATAAATCTCTCATTGCTGAAGGGATCGATCCTAAGCATCAACTTACTGTTAAAAAGAATAAGCCAACCGTACATGAGTGTATCAAGTATTGGTATGACAATTACGTATTGCAGTCACTGAGAAAAAGCACCGCTGAAGTGTATGAGCGCATAGTGCTAAACGAGATGGAAAAGTATTTTGCGGATATACCAATTGAGCACATCCCGGTCAGTGCCTGGGTAGACTTTTTCACGGAGCAAGAACAGGCGAACCCATTAAAAGCCCGTAAACTATTGGTGCATTTGCGCGGGGCAATAGCCTGGTGCTCAAGAAGACAGTTTATTGAGGACTCATCGCTCCTGAGATTGAACCCCAAAGAGTTTGGCAGGAACCCTAAAACCGGCGACACAGTTCTGACCTATCGGCAGTTAGCAAAGATATGGCTTGAGAACGAGAAATCAACCGCTACGTTTTCGAGCAAAATGCTCATCAAGTCCCTCATTTTGTATGGCTCTCGGAATAGCGAGCTGAGAGAGTCTCGAAAGGAGGAGTTCGATTTTGAAGAGGGCATATGGACATTACCTTCAGACCGGAGCAAAACAAATAAAATCATCAGGAGGCCGATCTTCAAACAAATCGAGCCACTCCTCAAACAGTCCATCGATAATGGGAATGGCCTTCTGTTTCACGGTGCATTCGAAAGCAACATTCCGCTGAGCATCGGTTCTTCAACCAGGTATGTCCGATTGCTTCGTGATCAGCTTAACTTTGGTGACTTTACAGCCCATGACTTTCGCAGAACGATGGCAACTCGCTTGGCAGAGGAAGGGATTGCGCCACATGTCATTGAGAAAATGCTGGGGCATGATCTTGGAGGCGTGCTTGCAGTCTATAACAAGCACGATTGGCTAGCGGAGCAGAAGGTTGCTTACGAACTCTACGCTGACAAGATTTTCGAGCAAATCAAGCTGATCTCTGATTAACGCCGCCGTTTAAAATCCACTGCTCCACCTCAGCCAGTAAGTATTTTTTAGGTCGATTTCTTACTGGCTTGGGGAACGAATGATGCAGGACATAGGTCCTCATTGTTGTACGCGAGGTAACCCCAATTTTTTGCATCGCTTCGCTTTCGAAGATCATCTCAATATTAGCCATTTTATTTTCTCCACACATTCCTGCTGCATCAGGTTTGTTAGCCGTGACAGGTCACGGCGTATTGATATTCAATTTCAGTTCGTGCCAGCCTAGCCTAACCCAGCAGGCTGATTCTTCTTTTAGCGGGCAATCCTGCACCGGCAGATTGTCACCACACTTACCGCATTGCTGCTGTGCTAGCGCTTCAATCTGCTGTGCCAACTCAGCGGCATCCTTCCGGATTAACAGCGCTATGTACTCGTTCATCTCATACGGTTCACGACCGGGGCGGCGTGCGGCGCAGTTCTGCGCCAGCATCTCCAGTTCCTGACTATCCAGCGCCAGCTCCAGCTTTTTACCACCGGCAGCGGCCTGTCTGGCACGCTGCGCGGCTTTGCGTTCGGCGGGGGACTTAGGCATCAGCTATCACCTTTGTCACTGAGAATGCTGAATGCTCCTGCTGCCACTCGCGGAACCTGTCCATTTCCAAGGGCTTTAAGTCTGTCCACCCCGCAGGCCACTTCATCAGCCACTCTGCATAATTTGGGTTCACATTCAGACCAGGCGTTTCCTTCCCGCCATTTTGAATGTGCTGGTGGGCTAACCAGTCCTCCAGGTTGTGCCTGTGATCGCCAGTTCTTGCCCTGCACCATGCCACCCCGTGAGACCCCATGCTGGCCCGAGGGGTAGGCGACAAGCCAGATACGGTCACGCTGATGGGACGCTCCGAGGTCTGATGCTGATAAACAACACCATTCTGCATCAAACCCCATTTTGGCAAGGTCACCGAGTACCACTGCAAGTCCTCTTCCCACAAGCAGAGGTGAGTTTTCCAGGAACACGAATTTAGGTCGAACCTCACGGATGATTCTTGCCATCTCTCGCCAGAGCCCTGAGCGCTCACCTTCAATTCCTGCTCCTTTGCCGGCTCCTGAAATGTCCTGACATGGAAACCCGCCAGAAACGACATCAACAATTCCTTGCCATGCTGTTCCGTCAAAACTGCACACGTCAGACCAAATCGGGAAAGGTCGGAGTGCTCTATCGTTTTGTCGTTGCGCCAGAACCTGTGCGGCGTAGGCATCACGCTCAACGCCGCAAACTGTATGCCAGCCAAGGAGGTACCCTCCGAGTATCCCTCCGCCAGCGCCTGCGAAAAGAGCCAGCTCATTCATGCTCCTGCCTTAGCACGAAGCCAGATGCAAACAGCACCATCTTCAGTGTCATGGATGGAGCCAACAAACCAGCCTTCACCTTCAGGGCTTTCAGGTTGCCAGGCAGAGATATCGCAACCATCTACAGTAGGGTCGATCATGTCTTCATCACGGTACTCAACCTTCCACTGCAAATCATGCTCGGACATCCACTGATTAAACTCAGCGGTAGGGATAAATTCACGACCATCACAGAACGCCAGATAATCTGGATGAGACCAATAGCCATATGGGTCGCGTTTAACTTCTAAGGGCTTAATGCTCATTGAATCTTCTCCTTAACCATGCATTCCATATACAGCCCGCTGGCAATCAGACGAGCACGGCGAGCAGCTGTTTCACGATGGCGCTCAATAGCCTCTTTAGAACGGTCGTTGCTATAGTTGATAACCATTGGCT
The DNA here is from genome assembly GCF_003201065.1 of Pantoea sp. JKS000250. Lineage (NCBI taxonomy): Bacteria > Pseudomonadati > Pseudomonadota > Gammaproteobacteria > Enterobacterales > Erwiniaceae > Pantoea > Pantoea sp. JKS000250. The sequence goes on from NZ_QICZ01000001.1 coordinate 104,735, forward strand.
TACATGGCGGGGGAGCAACTCGGCGCGGATTTCTGACCAGGGTGTAAGTGCGGTCAATTGATCCGCCACCGAGACAGACCTGATTGGATGCCTCAACCTTAAGTGTTTCACCACCGCGGCGCATGATGTGAAGAACCAAACGGTTGAACTCACTGAGGGTCATACCGAGTTGCTGCGCCAGCTCCCGACCCGTTGCCGGGCCTTTGGATAACTGCCAGGCGAGCTTTTCACTGAAACCAGCATTTGGGCCATTACTGCGGCGAAATTGGGCGACCTTTTTCATGACACCACCTTTAGCGTTACCGTACGTGAGCGCAGCAAATCCATTTCCATTTGGGAAATGATGTTGATCGCTTGTAAAGTTCCGGGCATCTGTTGATTACCCATAGTTGCTACAGCCCGGCGCGCCTCACTGAGTGCTTCACCGCGCAGTGTTAGAATCCACTGGTCGCAGGCTGGCGTAGCAAGTGCTGCATTCAGGTCGTCAATCAGCGTCAGGTCTGCGCCTGCAGCCTGTAGGGCTGAAATGTTGTCAGGAAGCACGCTGTTGATGCGCAGAACCTCTGAAGCCATCAGATTGGCGCGAACGGTGGCAACGTCGAGACGCGACGACAGCTTAGTCACCATCTTTGCCATTTCGATCAGAGGAGTATCCATCCCGATGTTCTTAGCGAACTGGTGGCCAGCAGCGACGACTTCTTTATTCGATTTGAAATGATGCATGTCATCGCCCTCAGTGAATGGTGATGGTGCTGTTAAGGCGCTCAGCTTCGTTCTGCGCCTTAATTGGATTGGTGACTACTGAGCCGTCAGGCAAAATCCAGCCGTTCAGGATATGGCTATAGGGCAGGGTGATAATGCCTACGGTAATATGGTCGTTCGGCTTTTCCATGAAATTCTCCACACACGATTTTTGGTTGCATGAATCCCTTGCCAGTGACGGCAATAAAAAACTTTTGGGATTCGTTTAAGTCGGCTGGTGGGTTACTGCAATAACCCACAGCCCGATTACTCCACACACTTGAAAGGTTGCTGCGGTGCCGGGTGCCTCCCGGTGCTCTGGTCAGACTGACAGACACCAGAGCGGAGACTCTTAGACTGTATGCAGTTTTGCCAGTCTTCCGCGTGCGCTGGCCGCATTCACCACAACAGAAATATCACTGCTAGGAAGGCGGCAGATTGGGTTATGAGTCCCGTTACCGCCCAGTGATATTGCTGTTGTGAGCCGTCTCTCCGGCTGTCACCCTTAACGCTTCATCCAGTTGCAGGCCTGAGCCACTTACCAGACGGACGTCACTCGAACTTCGTGTTGCGGGTTACACCTGTACTACGCGCCGAGTCCGCGCCATGCAGTTAGCCCCCCATGCATGGAAAGCTGCGTTAATGGCAGTAGGATGCCAGCCGGGCAGCTAAGTCGAATAAGTGCCGGGCTTCCACCGGCTCCCATCTGTTTTTATAAACTCACTCAGATATCGTCTGGAGTCACCGTTCTCTCACGGTTGTCGCGTGTGCCACGCCAGCCCTAACGAGTTTTAACGACCTTTACCGTTTGCATAATCTTGTCGCCGCTAATATCGGTAGCAGGACCGCTACTTGGTGGACATTTATTGAGACCGTCTTGAAGTAGTAAGCCATCCAGTCTCGGTCAAAGAACTTTCAAAAATTCTTTCAGCGAGGCTTGCTCAAGCAATCTAAAAAGGGCGGTTAAACAAAACTTTATGAGTAACCGCCAACACAGCAATACCGCACTCTTAAAACGCTAAACCGTAAGCCAGGCTTTCATTGCCACAATGCATAGTTACCACCTCAGTATCTCCATCACAGATAAGGTCTGCGTCTGGGAATAGGTATAGGAAAGTAATTAGCTCCCAAAATTTACTGTTAGCCATTTGTTTGGAAAAACTCATCTGCTATCCCACTAAGTTACCGCTGTTGAGATAAACAATAAAACCGATATGCATATAACGCAAGTATTAAAATGCGTTAATTGCAAAATTTGAATGCTGCAGGCGCAAAAAAACCCGGTCAGGCCGGGTTTTATTGGATTCAGTTGAGGGCTAGCCGTGTCGCTTAAACGATTGCGACTGACTGATCATGACTTTGCCAAAGATGTAAAAGCGGTGCTCATTAGTTTCATCAATGAACCAGTCCCGATAACGAGTATTATCAGAAATGACGACGATTTTGTCAGGAACTATCTGCAGGCGCTTGATGTGTATCTTACCATCAAAGCCAAAGACATAAATCCCATCACCATCGAACTGAGTCACTGAAACATCTACAAAAATCAGATCTCCAGGCTCAATGGTTCCTGACATGCTGTCGCCGCGTACGTTGACCATCTTAACAGTGGATTGAGGCTTACCACCGAAGAAGTTCTTGGCATGCTCTGTGTTGTACTCAATAGAGCGTATGACATCAATAATGTCACTTCCTACATACGCCCCTGGGCCAGCACTCACATTTACATCAAGCAATTCCACACGATACACATCCCCCCCTTGTATGCCTTTAACGATATCCTTACTGTCATTATATACAGTATTTTCTGGGCCGGAGGGAATAAATAGTTCGCCGAGACTCACATTTAAAGCATTTGCGATTTTATTAAGCGATTGCTCAGTAAAGGATTTTTGTTTTCCTGTCTCAAGGCGTGAAATATTTGCCTGATCGACGCCAACGGCATCAGCCAGATCATTGATTCTCATTCCTCGCGCAAGGCGAAGTTCTCTGATTCGATTTCCTATGTTCATGTGCCTATTTAATGGCTGGTTTGCATGAAACGCAAATTAACTTGCGCAATCTGATTGCGTGAAATAATATGCATGTTACGCAATTAAGGGGGCAAAAATGCATTCACCATTAAGAATATTGCGCAAGTCGCAAGGGAAAACCCTAAGTGAAGTTGCTGTAGCTATTCACTTGGATGTCGGAAACCTAAGCCGCATTGAGCGCGGTCTTCAGGTTGCATCACTGGATGTTGCTGAGCGATTAGCCGTGTTTTTTCACGGCGAAATCACTGAACTGGAGATTCTTTATCCCCAGCGCTTCCAGACCGATTCCAAAACTTTATCAGCTACTCCAGCAGTAGCGAAACCACAGTAGAGAGGGTTTAGCCGTGGATCAAAAGCACTGGCAAGTAGAAAAGCAACCAGCCTGGCTGGTGGTAGCGATCAAGAAGACGATTTCAAGTCTTCCGGGTGGGTATGCAGAAGCTGCCGAATGGCTGGGCGTTACAGAGGATGCTCTATTTAACCGCCTGCGCACTAATGGCGATCAGATTTTCCCAATGGGTTGGGCGATGGTCTTGCAACAGGCAAGCGGCACCAAGCACATCGCTAATGCGGTTTCCCGTCAGTCAAACAGCGTCAACGTTCCGCTGGTGGATATTGAGGATGTTGATAACGCAGATATCAATCAGCGACTGATGGAGTCAGTTGAGTGGATTGGCAAGCACTCTGCCTATATTCGCAAAGCAACAGCTGACGGCCTAATTGATGCGGCGGAGCGTGAGCAGATTGAAGAGAACAGCTATCAGGTTATGGCTAAGTGGCAGGAGCATCTGACGCTGCTGTACCGCGTGTTTTGCCCCCCAGAAAAGGTGAACGCCGCAGGATTGCAGCCCGCGGCGTTCGATGCGACTAAATCAACGTGTGTGGAGAACTAATCGCGTGATCAATTTAACCAGATTACCAGGGTTACCGCAATTCCGTTGCCTCCCTTCAGCTGGTGGCCGCTTCAGCAGTGAGCCGCTGCGGTATGTACTTAATGTACCAGGCGGCGCAGAGGAAGTTAACCACAGCTTTGTTGACTGGGCTGTGGGCGATGCTAACCAGCGAATGAAGGCGACCAAATGCGAGAACTTGACCGCATCTTCCGAGATAAGCGCGGCATCCCTGTGCGGGTCATTCGCTGGGAGCCAGAGAACGACCGGGTTATCTACCTGCGTGACAACTATGAACATGGCGAGTGCTTCAGTTCTCTCGAAAGGTTTAAGCAGTACTTCAGAGAGGTCAGTGTAACTTATGAGCCTACTTCTAAAAGTTAAGCCGTTGGTCATTAGTCCAATGCTCGCTCTGCGCATTGGTATTAACGAGGCGATTGTGCTGCAGCAGATTTGTTATTGGCTGGAGGACACTACTGCTGGCGTCGAATATGACGGTAAACGCTGGGTTTATAACAGCATTAATGCCTGGAATGAGCAGTTCCCATGGTGGACCGCGAAGACGATACAAAGAACGGTTTCTTCATTGAAAAAGATGGGTCTGATTTATGTTGAGCAGCTTAAAAAAAGGCAGCACGACCAGACTAATTATTACGCAATTAACTATGCGAGCCCTTTGCTGGCCGATAGGGACAATTTGTCCCTATCGAAAGAGACAAATTGTCCTAATCGAAAAGGTCAATCTGTCCCTATGGATAAGGTCAAGTTGTCCCAATCCATCGGGTCAACTTGTCCCACTCTTACAGAGATTACAACAGAGAATACTACAGAGATTACAACAACCCCTTCTTGTCAGGTTGCGGGGCAACCCGACCATTCCTCTGATGCAAATCAGGCTGCTTTTAGCGTGCTGGAGCATCTGAATCGCGCAGCAGGCATGCGCTTTCAGAAATCAAAATCCTCACTGGCACCAATTCGCGGTCGCCTGGCTGAGGATTTTTCTGCTGATGAGCTGATCCTCACTGTGGATTACTCAATCGCAAAATGGGGTGAAGACCCGAAAATGCGTGAGTACCTCCGACCTGAAACCATCTTCCGTCCAGGCAAGTTCCCTGGCTATCTGAGCTCAGCTCAGAAATGGGATAACGCAGGCCGACCGCGGTGCGTTAACGGCAAGTGGCAGCGTGATGTGATGGCTGTTTCTCAGGTGGACTCATCAACGCCTGAAGGCTTTCGTGGGGCATAAGGGGAAATAACCATGATCAACCACGAATCAAAAATTCTTGAACTGATAACCCGTAATGGTCCGCTGAAGGTCCGCGAACTCTGCAAGCTAACAGGCCTGCATGAGACCTCAGTGAAGCGCTTTATCAAACCGCTGTTCACTAAGGGCCTGCTGAAGCGGGCCAGCGACTGGAGCTACTCGATCAACACCGACCCCTTGCCGGTTGAAAGCGAGAAATTCGCCCGCCTGGCGAAGCAGGCCAGCGAACTGGAGGCAAAAGGCTTCTGGCTGCGTGCTGCACAAGTATGGCGTGAAGCGATGATGGTGGCGAAGTTCGATGCTTCACGCAACGAAGCCAAAGAGAACTGCGACCGCTGCGCCGTGAAGGGCTCACTCAACTGTGGCAGCTACGGCGGACTCGACACAGGTCGCATCATTTCAGCCAGTGTGAACAGGGATTTGTTATGAAAGAGCACCTCAAGAGCCATTACCAACGCAATGAGATTTTTTACCGGGCCATCCCCACAGCAGTAGTGATGATTGCCGCCCTGATTTTTGTCCTGACATGGGAGCTGACCACAGCATGAGTACTTTAGCGCGCATTTACGACGATAAGAAAAACAGCGACACCGATATCACCACCCGCAAAACCTACCTGCTGGGCGTTGATGAGCTCTATGTTGAAACCAATTACAACATCCGTGATATCGATCAGACCCATGTCGAGGAGTTCCGCGACGCCTTTATCGCTGGTGAGCACGTGCCTCCGCTGGCTGTTAAGGTCACTGAGAAGGGCATTAAGATCATCGACGGCCATCATCGCTACTATGGTGCGAAGCTGGCACAGGAAGCAGGCTATACGCTGCGCCTTGAGTGCAAAGACTTCGTGGGTAGTGAAGCTGACAGCGTGGCATTCATGGTCACCAGCAGTCAGGGCCGCGCTCTGTTACCGCTGGAACGTGCAGCAGCCTATCAGCGCCTGATTAATCAGGGCTTAGAGCCAGCGGAGATTGCCGCCAAGGTGAAGCGTTCGATCACCGATGTTGAACAGCACCTGCAGCTTCTGACTGTTGGCGAACCGCTGATTGAGATGGTTAAGTCTGGCGAAGTGGCCGCGACCACAGCAGTAGCCCTGCAGCGTGAGCATGGCGTGAAAGCATCATCAGTAGCTCAGGAGCAGATGCAGAAGGCTAAAGCGGCAGGGAAGAAGAAGCTGACCAAGACCGATGCTATGCCGCAGTTCAGCGCAGCCCAGGCACGCAAGCTGGCAGAACTGATTGCCCGACACTGTGAGGCAGAGTTGCATGAGGACGCACAGGTAAGCCTGGATTTTGCTACGGACCTGCAGGCGGCTGAGCTGATGGATATTATCCTGATGGCCAAAGAACACTACGGCATCATGCAATCAGTCAGTGAAAAACCGGCACCGGCTGAACCAGCGAACGAAGCTGGTGATGACCTGCCGCTGCTGAAGCACGAAATCCTTGAGAAGAGCGGTGTTGAAGTGTGGGCCTGCGTTCAGGCCGCTTTCAAAATGAAGGCTGAGTACACCTACAGCGAATCTAAGTGGGCGCATACATGGGCGGCAGACTCAGTTGAGAATCCTGCCTGTGTGACAGTTCCGGCAGAGACAATTGCCAGTGCAGTGCGCCTCATCAGACAACACCAAGACGAACAGGCGATCAAAAAGTGGCTATCAGAGCAGCATGATGACCCGGAACTGGTGACAGAGCAGCTGAACCGCTTCACAGGGACGCTCACTGACTTGCGACAGGATCATCCGTGTACTGTTCAGGATTTCATAAAGCTGGTGGAGCAGGTAAACCGGGATTGCTGGTCTAATTACCGCATGCTGCGTCAGGCCGTTCGGGAAGTGGCCGGGCAGATGACAATTCCCGGTATTGGGGAGGATGCATGAAGTTAACGCTCCCGTTTCCGCCAAGTGTTAACACGTACTGGCGTAACACAAGAAAGGGAGTATTGATCAGCGCCTCCGGGCGCTGTTTCCGCTCCAACGCATTTGCTGCAGTTCTTGAACAGCTAAAGCGCCGACCACAGCCGATTACAGTGAACGTACAGGTAACCGTATTGCTGTTCCCGCCAGACAAGCGACAGCGTGATCTTGATAACTATCTCAAAGCCCTGTTCGATAGCATTACGTATGCTGGTGTATGGTGCGATGATAAACAGATTAAGCGATTTACTGTAGAATGGGGAGAGCAAGTAAAGCTGGGAAAAGCGGAAGTCACTATAAGGCCCTATGCAGTTGCATGCCAGTGTAGATAACTAGTTCTTTAGTGTTAAGAGAGTTATTCTCCTTAAATATTATGCCAGCGCCCCGCTTAAAATAAATAGTATAAATTTCAGGTGAGACTAAGCCGTTGTTTATACTAAAGTAATATAAGTTAATTTTTTCAGGTTTTTAGGTCAGACTTTTGATGGAGATCGACATGACGGAACTGCAAAAGCAAGATGGAATGAATGAATCTGAAAGGTATTTAGCAGATCTTTGCAATAAATCATTTCTTAATCTATGGAGCTATCCCAATGTATATACCGACGAAGGGAAGAAAAACGCTAATGGTGATGGCAAGGAATTATGTGACTTGTTAGTTGTTTTTGATAAACATGTGATAATATTTTCAGATAAAGATATAGGTTTTAAAGATACAGGTAATATTAGTGTTGATTGGGGTCGTTGGGTTAAAAAAGCCGTCATTAAATCAGCGAGCCAATTATATGGAGCAGAAAGCTGGATCAAAGAAAGACCTGGTCGGTTGTTTTTAGATAAAAAGTGCACTATACCATTCCCTCTTAAAATACCTACAATAGATGAAATTAAAGTTCATCGTATTGCTGTCGCTAAAAATGCTTCCAAAAGATTTTCAAATTTAGTCGGTGGCTCAGGCAGTTTGATTGTAGATCCATCTATTTCTGGCAATGAACATTTCGAACATCCTTTCACAATCGGTCATCCAATTGCAAATAAAGATTTTGTACATGTTTTCGATGATGTAGCCTTGGATATAATCCTTAATGAGTTAGATACAATCTCAGACTTCGTCGATTATATCGAAAAAAAAGAAAAATTCATAAATTCTGGTCTACTTGGAAGTGCAGCCGGAGAAGAAGAAATTCTTGCTCATTATCTTATGAGTTCGCAGCCTGGAAGAGATCCGGGTTTTTATATTGAGAATAATCAAAGAGCCTTTATTCTGGAAGGGCATTATGATTCTTTAACAAGCCTTCCTCAATATAAGAGAGGCAAGGAGCAAGATAAAGTATCTTATTTTTGGGACGGTTTTATAGATCATTTCGGTAAGCATGCATTAGCTGGCACACTCATCTACGATAAAGAAACACTTCTGTCAGACGCCATATTGGGATTGAAATCGATGGCATCAGAGAGAAGGGTAGCGCGTAGGGTGTTATCTAAATCTATCCTTGAAAAAGTTACATCATCAGACCCTAGCTTTCGGGCTGTCCGCGTGATGGTATCCCCAACTACGCCTAATATTGGTTATGTTTGGCTTTTGGAGCCAATACCTCCGCAAGCCGAAAATTATGAAGATTACCGAAAATATAGGCAGGAAGTACTTCGCATTTATTGCACATCAACAAAATTGCTTTATCCGTCATTGGATTTTGTTGTAGGAATTGTAACTGAGCCTAGGAACGGAGGTGGTGGAGAAGACATGGTTTACTTAGATACTACTTCATGGGCAGAAGAGGACTACGAAAATGCTAAAAATGACAGGCATGAATTCAATATCCTTCGACCTGACAGGGTGAAAGAATTTTCAGGAAAAGAATATCAATATCCAGTAATGTCAGGGGATTTTCCAATGGAAAAAAAAGAACGCGTCAATTCAAAGCAACCAAAAAAAAGTGCGAGAAAGCAACAGAAGAAGGCAAGAAAACTTAATAGAAAAAATAAGTAGAATCTGAGGCGATACGCATACAGATAATTTAAGTAGAAATGAAAATATTGATTTAAGTTTTGTGGTGAAAAAATCTTCTACCAATTATAATATTTAGAATGTTGGGCATTTGCAGATGCCCTTTTCTAAAGGCTGGTCCCGTTCATTTGCAGATGATGGGGCTGGGCCGGTTGAAACAGTGTGTGGAGAAGAAAGCATGAATCAGCTTTTAGTGATTGATGGGGTTTCCGTTCGTCAGGACAACTTTGACCGTTATTGCCTTAATGAACTTCATCGTGCAGCAGGCGGCAAACGCTGTTATAAGCCATCCTTTTTGCGTAACCTTCAACAGACCAATGAACTCGTTCAACTTCTGGGCGATACAGAAATCCCTGTATCGGCTATTAAAAGCCAGCCTTATTTCTTGGGACCAAACTTTCTGAGCTCCTGCGTGTACTCGACACCGTGCATTGAGGTGGCCGCATGAGAGCATTACTCACACCCGAGGTGGCACCGCTCACAGGTATCGTACTGCTGAAGCCTGGTCCTGAGCTGTTAAGGCTCTTTCAGGGCAGGGTGGTAATCAGCACGCCGACACTGGATATGGCAGACATGCCATCAGGCCGCCTGAATGACGGCACACAGCCTTTACTCGATGAGCCCTCACTGATTCCCTTCTTCAGTCATGAACGTGTAGTTAAGGCCGCTGGTGGGCTAAATGCGCTGGCATCCTTCGTCCAATCTTTTAGCTGCTGCCAGTGGGAGCAGCCTGGTACGTGGCATCATCATGAATTTACTGTGTCAGAAACTGAAAACGGCCTGGTGTCTCTCTGCTACAGCCACGATAATGAGTTTAGGGAAAATGGTGTGCCCGGTAAGGTTGAGAGCATCGCAAAGGGCAATACCGCTCTCTGGATAATCCGTGCCGCGTGCCACCAGCTGGCATTACCAGTGGATCACCTTCTGACCCTTCCAGAGTTGTGCTGGTGGGCGACCCTGAATGATGTAATTGATCTGATACCGGAGGCACCGGCCCGGCGCGTTCTGCGTATGCCGAAAGAGCCTGTCCAGGCTGGCGAGCTGAAAGAGGCTTGCATTGTTCCAGCGCGACCTGCCCGCGAGGTGATTCAGGACGCAGCTCTGGTCGTCAAAAAGATAATCAGCCTTCGTGCCGACCCGGAATCACCAGAATCTTTCATGAAGCGCCCTAAGCGTAAGCGCTGGGAGAATGAGAAGTACACGCGATGGGTTAAGTTACAGAGTTGCGCATGTTGCGGCAGGCAGGCTGACGATCCTCATCACATCATTGGACACGGACAGGGGGGAATGGGAACCAAGGCGCATGATTTATTCGTGATACCGCTATGCAGAGCGCATCACGATGAACTGCACCGGGATATGAAAGCGTTTGAAGCAAAGTACGGCAGTCAGATTGAGCTGCTGTTCAGGTTCCTCGATCACGCGATTGCAATCGGAGTGATTGGGACAGACAAAAAATAAAGTGTGTGGAGAGGAATAACTATGCGTGACATGTCACAGGTATTAGAGCGCTGGGCGGGATGGGCTAAATCAGACAGCAGCGGTGTCGATTACTCTGCAATCGCAGCTGGATTTAAAGGGCTGCTTCCGCAGGAATCAAAGTTGACACTTACATGTAGCGATGGAGACGGGCTGATTATTGAAGGTTGCCTGTCACGGCTCAAAGCTAAGCGCCCGGATGAGCATGCGATCATTGTGCTTCATTACTTTTTCAATATCTCAAAGCGCACCCTAGCTAAGCAGGCAAAGCGTGATGAAAAGATAGTCAGAATTGAAATTCAGATGGCCGAAGGCTTTATTGAGGGATGCTTGGCAATGCTCGATGTGCGGCTTGATATGGACGACGAACTGACGCCGAAAAAAAATATTAAAAAACCTCTAACGCGGTCCGCATTTTCCTTAGTAATCTGATAAGGTCGATTACCAAGCAGTGCAGCTTATCTGCTAAAAGTCAGTTCCAAATGTGGATGTCAAAGCGCCTCGGGCCTCACCAGTCTGGAGGCGTTTTTTATTTTAAAATATACCCTATAAGGGATAGAAATATTCTTATCCCTTATAGGGTATAGGCAGATTAACCCTGTTGCCGACGGGCAAGGCAGTTACCGCTTTCGCGTCAGGGCCCTATTCCATAAAAAACATTTATTTCGCTCCTGAGTAAACAATAATGTTGACGTGGTAAGCATAAATGATTACTATAGTTCCATGTTCAACAGACAGGAGGAGTAGTGAAGCAGAGCGAGTTCAGGCGGTGGCTTGAATCTCAGGGAGTCGAAGTTTCAAACGGTACTAACCATCTGAAGCTGAGATACAACGGGAAGCGAAGTGTAATGCCGAGGCATCCCGGCGCTGAGTTAAAAGAACCACTGCGAAAGGCCATAATGAAGCAGTTAGGCCTTAAATAATTAACCAGCCCTCCGGGGCTGGTTCTCGCGAAGTTTCACTAAGACGATATGCGATACCCGATTAATCTTGAGCCGTGTGACGGCGGATATGTGGTTTCGTTCCCGGATATACCGGAGGCGCATACTCAGGGCGATACGCGTGAGGAAGCGCTAGCAATGGGGCTAGATGCGCTGGTTACTTCGTTTGATTTCTACTTTGAAGATAACCAGCCAGTCCCGGCACCGGGTCCGATTACCGGCGATTTTGTAGAAGTTCCGGCGAGTGTGTCGGCGAAGGTGCTGTTGCTTAATGCTTTTCTTGCTTCCGGCTTAACTCAGGTTGAGCTGGCTTCACGCATGGGAGTTAAAAAGCAGGAAGTGACGCGCATATTCGATCTGCACCACTCGACCAAAATAGATACGGTTCAAAAAGCGCTGAATGCGCTGGGTAAGCGGCTTGAATTAGTCGCTGCCTGACAGCTTAAATATCCTATTCAAAGGCTCACTTCGGTGGGCCTTTTTCGTTTTTGCCCACGCCAATCAGTCTCCACACACATTTTTGACGCCGTGGCGTTGCGCAATTTTCTTCTGACTACCGACAGCACCTGCCAATTAACGGAGGTGAGGATGAAACGCATGCCGGACAAAGACGTTGGGTTCTGGGCAAGCCTGATTGCCTGGCTTTACGCCCACAAAAACGAAACCGGCTATGCGGGTCTGGCCGGAGTCATGGCGATTCTCAGAGCCACTTACGTTGGCAAAGACGCATGGTCACGCCGCCTGCTTGATGCAGCGATGTGCAGCGTCTTCGCCTTCTTCCTGCAGCCAAGCCTGCAGGTAATTGGTTCGGTTTTTAACTGGCACTTCAGTGAAGACATTACGCGGGTTGCTGCGGTCTTCCTTGGGTTCCTCGGTGTTGACTACGTGTCAACGAAGATACGCCGCCAGATAGATAAGCGACTGGGAGACAGTAATGCTGACAGCCAGTAGTTTTCAGCTCACGACAGGCGTCAGCAATGCGCTGCGTGATGCCTGGTTTCCACATATCGCGGCAAGCCTTTCAGCGTTCCAGATAAGCACGCCATTACGCCAGGCTCACTTTCTGGCGCAGACGGGGCATGAATCAGCCGGGTTCCTGAAGGTTGAAGAGGGACTGAACTACAGCGAGAACGCGCTGACTGCGATGTTTGGCAAGCGCATCACCGCTGAGCAGGCCCGCGCCTATGGTCGTAATGCGATGCATGCAGCTAACCAGAAGATGATCGCCAGCATCATTTACGCAAACCGTAATGGCAATGGTGATATTGCTTCGGGGGATGGATACCGCTATCGCGGTCGTGGCCTGATTCAGATTACCGGCAAAGCCAACTACGCAGCACTGCTGAAACAGCTTGGCGCTGATGTGGTGGATAATCCTGATTTATTGCTGGGCTATCGCTTTGCTGCGATGTCTGCGGCGGCATGGTGGAAGAATAACGGCCTGAACGAGCTGGCTGATTCTGATGATGTTATCCGCATCACCAGAATCATTAACGGTGGCACCAATGGTCTGGACGACCGGAAATCCCGCTTATCAAAATCTAAGGGGATTCTATGTTCAACGTAATCGGCTTTATCCGAAACAATTCAGGCCTGATCATTATCGGTCTTATCTGCGTGGCGCTGTGGGGTCTGAACGCCAGCAACTCACAGCTGAAAGCAACAAACGACAGGCTTGAGAAGCTGGCAAACAGCAAAGACGAGCAGATTAACGACCTGCGTTCCAAAAATGATGGCCTGGCATCAAGCGTGACTGAGCTTGTAACAGCGGTTAAGCAGCAAAACGATGTGATGAGTCAGGTTGCAGAGCAGCGTGCCGTAACAGCCCAGCAGAACCGGAAACTACAGAATGAAATTAAGCGTTACCTTGCGGCGGACAAGTGTGCTGTTGCTCCTGTTCCCCTTGATGCTGCTGACAGGCTGCGGGACGCAGCAAAAGCCGCTGGTGGAGTATCGGACAGTAAAACAGCCACAGTTAAACCTGCCGGCTGAACTTACCAGTCAGATTGAAGTGCCAGTTGTCCCGGAATCTATGACGTTCGGTGACAGCGTGGCGTTGAATGCAGAACTTTATGGCGTGCTTTGGCGGTGCAATATTGACCGATCAGCAATTCGAAAACTCGACCTAAAATTGCAATGATCTTAGATTACGATTAAGAGCAATTGTTGTATTAATATACCCTTTCAATCTTTTTGGAAGGTATAGAATGGACACTGATATTATTGCTCTTGAAACTATGATAGCCGCTCAAGAAACAGCGAAATGGACTCTCTGGATGATGTTTGCAACCTGGACTGCTGGAGCAGCCACCTTTTTAGCAGTAGTTACCTCACTATATATAGCTAACCGAAAACCTACACCTCGGATTAAAGCTACCTGTGGTACTACCATAGTAGCTCCTTCACCGGGTGTTAGTATGATGGGGTTGAGTATCAATGTGGCGAATATCGGTGTCTATCCTGTAGTTATCAGTTCGATAACATGGGTGTGCGGAGGAAGGCAAAAGCTAGTTATGTTATTCAATTCATCCGCTTCCCAAAAACTTCCAAAAAAGTTAGAGCATGGCGAATCGGCCATGTTCTTTGTAGAATTCAAAGATTTTGGGAGGTGGAAAAGTGAAATTCTTGGATTTATAGAAAACGCAGGAGGTACCATCTCTAAGTTTCGATATGTAGTCACGACCGGAACGGGAGAAGAAGTTACTTTCAAACTTAGCAAAGATATCATCAAGACATTGAAATCAAACTGATAATTCTCAAAAAAGTAAGCTGATCTGCATCCCTGCAGGACATCCTGAATCTTTAATGCTGATTCTATCACAAGGCGCATTTGCGAATGCGCCTGATGGTGATACGTTGTATTCGTCAGAATAGGAGGTCACATGTCAGGCGAATCAATCAGTATCAGCATAGTTTATGAAATCGCAAAAGAGTACTTTCCTGAAGGCCACTTGAGAGTGGAGATATGGGATGTTGGCTTACGCTTTGTTTGGAAAAAAGAAGATGATGAAGGGTCGGCTTTTCTGCAGCAGCCTCTAAGTCATATCTCTGATTCCGCTATTCGCGGTTTCTTGGATGCAGAAACCGATCTTTAGGATCAGTAAGGCAAAATATTATCGCAAAATTCTCCAATAAGTATTAGCGATTAGCCACGCTGAGAAGCGTTGCTAAGTTGGGGTTAAATCATTAATACTAAGTGCATCTCAAAAAGGAGTGCTTAAATGGAATGGTTTGACAAAAATGCTACAGCTATTATTGCGGCCAGCGCTGCACTGTTGTCGGCTTTGATAGCTGGTGGGTTTGCCATATTGAATGCTTGGTTAACCAACAATCAGAATAACCAGCGACTACAACTTCAAATAGATCACGAAAAGGTCAGGGAAAGCAAAAAGCTCTTTCTCGATAAAGGGGAAGAACTATTTTTGTGTGTTGATAAATGGATTACTTCAGGCCATGCCCATCTGCTCACTGGCGAGAAATTATTAAGGAAACAAATTACACCTGAGCAAAGGCTCAACTTGCTGTCGTCTTATACAGATGGGGATAACTACACCCGAATGCAGACACTGCTAACCATTTACTTTGCTGATTTAATTGAGTTTAAACAGGAGTGTAGTTCTAATTTGATGCTGTGTGAGGATGTTGTTGATGGGTTTATCAATGGTAATTACGCTGATGTTGGGGATGCCCTATCGGCTTTCAAAACATACTCAGATTTTTTTCAAACATGGTCTGATGAGTTCAGCATTAGCCTCCAAAAGAAATTAATGAAACAGGTACGTAATTGACCGCCTACGGGCGGTTTTATTTTGTTCTGAAAACTGAGCTTACTGAGTTCACTTTTCAGCATAAACACAATTAATCATAGGCTGGTGGTCTCACCATTGCCGAGGGTTAAACACATCCAGCCAGCAGGAAACGCTTAATGGCTAGCAATTCACTCTGGCACAACCTCTATAACTCCAAGCGCTGGTATCGACTTCGCTATCACCAGCTCCAGAAGCAACCGCTATGTGAGTTCCACCTCAGGCGCAATCAGGTTATCTCAGCATCTATTGTTGATCACATCACGCCACACAAAGGCGATTTTGAGTTGTTCCATGATTCCGACAATCTGCAGTCACTTTGCAAGCGCTGTCATGACTCCGTGAAGCAGCGTCTGGAGAATGGCGGAACAGTGACTGAGTTCGACGATGATGGCCGCGTTATCTGGTAACGGGAGAAATGAATGAAAGACCTTAAGATTGAATATAAAGATGGCAAGTTGATTGAGTTCAGTATCGACGGCATTCAGTTCAATTCGGTTACAGCCATCGGGTTCACTCATGAATTGGGTGGGACTATGCCATCGGTCAGCATGTCGATCCCGATTGGTATCGGTAAGAGCCTGGTTCCTGCCAGCCTGTCACGCGAGAACCTGCAAATCATCGAGAAGTGATAATCAATATCATTTGAAGTCAGCCGACGGCACCAATTTGGTGCGCCGATGCCCATTTGATAACTATTATCATTATCCTTGTGGCAGGCACGGGGGGAGGGGCAAAACTCTGGCAGCAAAATCTTAAAGACCGCGCCCTCAGTTTCTTTTTTAAAAACGTCCAGAAAAAAAGGAAAAAGTAATGGCACAGCGAGGCAGAAAGTCTCTGGCTGCGACATCTGCTGTCTCGCTGCCAGCCCTGGCTGAAAGCAGGTTGCAGCCGTCAATTCATCTCAGCGACCCCGAGATTAACGTGTGGGTCAGGCTGGTAAATGACAACCCGGCAAGTTCGTTTACAGAAACACACCGTGACATGATGGAAATGTACTGCCGCCATGTCGTTCAGTCGCGATTGCTGACAATGCAGATTGATGAGTTCGAGCTTGAGTGGCTATCGCGTGAAGACGGCCTGAAGCGCTATGACAAACTGCTCACCATGCGTGAACGGGAAGTCCGCTCTGCATCATCGCTGGCAACCCGGCTCAGAATTACCCGGCAGGCAACCGCCGATCCTAAAACGGTGGGCCGTGCAAACAACAATCTTGCACGAGATAAAAAGCCCTGGGAGATTGACTGAGGCTCTTAGCTGATGGTTAAAAAAACTCTGACAAGAGCTGAAAGAAATATTGCCTGGTGTGAAAAGCATATCCTTATCCCTGAAGGAAAGTTTGTAGGTCAGCCGTTGAAGATGGCCCCTTTTATGAAGGATGACTTCAGGGCTATTTTCGATAACGTTCACGGTACCCGGCGCGGCATTATCACCAGGGGGCGTAAGAACGCCAAAACTGTTGAAACTGCCATGTTGATGCTGCTCTACCTTGTAGGGCCTGAAGCCGCCCATAACTCACAGCTTTATTCTGCAGCCCGTTCCCGCGATCAGGCAGCAATCCTGTTCAATCTGGCATCAAAAATGTGCCGCATGAACCCTGTGCTCATGCAGTACGTTGCCATAAAAGACTCAGCAAAAGAGATTCATTGTCCGGACCTCGGTTCCTATTATCGCGCCCTCAGCGCAGAGGCAACCACGGCATATGGTTTTTCACCGCGTTTCGTTGCCCATGATGAGCTGGGTCAGGTTCGTGGTCCGCGTGATCCCTTGTATGAGGCTCTGGAAACCGCGACAGCAGCTCAGGAAAACCCTATATCCATCATTATCAGTACGCAGGCACCGGACGCCAGTGATCTGCTTAGCCTGCTGATTGACGACGGACTGACCGGGGCTGACCCGCGAACGGTGGTCAGGATAGATACCGCACCCGAAGATATTGACCCGTTCTCAGTTGAGGCAATCCGTTTAGCCAATCCTGCCTTTGATGTCTTCATGAATCAGCAGGAAGTGCTGGACATGGCCGCAAGTGCCAAACGCCTGCCGTCACGACAGGCCGAATTTGAAAACCTCGTACTCAACCGGCGCGTCGAGGCTAAAAGCCCCTTTGTCAGCCAGACCGTCTGGCACATGAACAAAGAAGAGCCTGATGATCTGAACGGGGTCACCGTCTGGGGCGGTCTGGACCTGTCGAGCGTGTCTGACCTGACTGCGCTGGTACTGACTTCTGCCAAAGGTGATGTTCACAGTAAGTTCTGGCTCCCTGCAGAAGGGCTGGCTGACAAGGCCCGTAACGACCGAGTGCCATACGATATATGGGCGAAACAGGGCTACCTGAACACGACACCGGGTAAGGCTATTGAGTATGCCTTTATCGCAAAAGAGCTGAGAAAACTTTTTGACAACTGCAACGTCAGGGCCATCGCTTTTGACCGCTACAACATGCGTTTCCTTCGTCCGCACCTGATTGATGCCGGGTTTACCGAATCTGAACTTGAGCGATTTATAGAGTTTGGTCAGGGGTTTGTTTCTATGTCTCCTGCGCTGCGCGAACTGGAAACAAAGCTTCTTGGTGCTCAGCTGAAGCATGGTAACCACCCGATTCTGGAAATGTGCGCCAAAAACGCAACTGTCATCACCGATCCCGCAGGCAATCGCAAGTTTGTTAAGGGTAAATCCAGCGGAAGAATAGATGGCATGGTTGCGCTGGCGATGTCGATTGGTGCGCAGAACAGTGATGAGGTGGAAGAGCAGGGCGACGTTGACGACTTCATCTATAACTTTTTGAGCGTTTAAAATGGCAGATACCGATTACAGCATTGACCTGCGAACGCGGTCGCCTTTCTGGGCACGCATGGCCTCTATTCTTACCGGTGGACGCCTGGTGACGCCAGATAGTGGTTCACAGATGGCAGGTACGTCCGCACACGGCGTGGTGGGGGATTCTGTTGTTACCGACGAACGCAATATGCAGATCAGCACAGTGTGGGCCTGCATCCGCTTAATTTCCACAGTCACTGCATCCCTCCCTCTGGACGTATTCGAAACGGTGAGCGACCAGCGAAAGAAGGTTGGAAATGAGAACCCGCTGGCGAGACTGTTGAGATTCAGGCCCAACAACTTCATGACGGCGCTTGAGTTTCGCGAGGCCATGACAATGCAGCTCTGCGCGTATGGAAATGCATACGCTCATGTTGAGCGAAACAGCGTGGGCGATGTGATCAGCATGGTTCCGCTGATGAGTGCCAATATGGATGTGCGCCTGAGCGATAACGGTAAAACCGTTATTTACCGCTACAAGCGTGACAGTGAATACGCCGATTTCAGGATTAAAGAAATCTTCCATCTGAAAGGCTTTGGCTTCAATGGCCTGGTTGGCCTGTCGCCTCTGGCCTTCAGTGCGAAATCGGCAGGCGTTGCAATAGCGATGGAAGATAATCAGCGTGAGTTCTTCGCCAACGGTGCCAAGTCCCCGCAGATACTGATGACTGACGGTAAGGTGCTGACCAAAGAGCAGCGCGGGCAGCTGGAGGAAAATTTTAAAGAGATCGCTGGTGGCCCGGTTAAAAAGCGTCTCTGGATTCTGGAAAGCGGCTTTACCACTCAGGCAATTGGCGTTTCTCCTCAGGACTCAGAAATTCTGGCGGCACGTAAGTTTCAGGTGGCAGAGCTGGCACGCTTTTACGGCGTTCCCCCGCATCTGGTCGGGGATGTTGATAAATCCACCTCGTGGGGCAGCGGGATTGAACAGCAGAATCTGGGTTTTCTGCAGTACACGCTGAAACCCTATCTGGATCGCTGGGAATACAGCATTGAGCGATGGCTGGTCAAAGATGCTGAGCAGGGCAGGATTCATGCCGAGCACAATCTGGATGGCCTGCTGCGCGGTGATTCTGCCAGTCGCGCCACCTTTATGCAGATCATGGTTAATACCGGCATCCGCACGGTGAACGAAGTTCGAAGGCTGGACAACCTGCCGCCTCTCCCCGGCGGTGATGTGGCAACCCGCCAGTCACAAAATATACCCATTACCGACCTCGGCACAAACACTAAGCCCCGCACTGACGGGGCTTAATTTTTATGGGGGCTTAAATGCCGGACATTCAGAAAACGCTGTCCTTTAACCAGGCGGAAATCAAGTTTGCAGGCGATGGCAGTCAGGGAATTTTTGAAGGCTACGCCTCTGTGTTTAACAACACTGATTCTGACGGCGACATTATTCTTCCCGGCGCTTTCAAAAACACGCTGGCCACGCAAAGCCGCAAGGTGGCGATGTTCTTTAATCACCGCACTTTTGAAGTGCCGGTTGGTAAGTGGGAGACGCTGGAAGAGGATGAAAAGGGGCTTTTTGTCAGAGGTCAGTTAACGCCGGGCCTGAGCGCTTCATCTGATCTTAAAGCCGCGATGCAGCACGGCACCGTTGAAGGTATGTCAGTCGGATTTTCCGTATCAAAAGACGATTACAGCATCGGTACTACGGGAATGATCTTTAAAAACATCTCCTATTTACGGGAGATCAGCGTCTGCACCTTCCCGGCTAACGAGCTTGCTGGCGTGTCTGCCATGAAGAGCATCGAAACAATCAAAACCATTCGAGACGCGGAAGCTTTCCTGAGGGATTCAGCAGGGCTTTCGCGTGCAGAAGCACAGGCATTTCTTGCCAGTGTTAAGTCCGCAGGTCGGAGCGAGTCCGATAGCGGCGACATTGACGCGCTTGCACAGCGCATAACTTCCTTTGCCGCTAACCTGCGGAACGCATAACGGAGCATTACATGTCTGAATTAGCCACTCTTGAAAAAGCGATTGAGAATTCACAGAAAGAAGTGAAACAGCTCATCGAAGAACAGCGTAAATCCATCAACGAAAACGGCCAGATTAACCAGCAGCTTCAGACTGACCTGGCAAAAGCACAGGACGAGCTGAAGACTACGGGCACCCGCCTGTTTGATCTTGAGCAGAAGCTGGCAGGCAATTCACCTGATCAGACCGCTCAGAAGTCATTTGCAGAGCGTGTCTCTGAAGACCTGATCAAAGGCTGGGATGGCTCACGTACCAAAGCAAAAGTGACCAGCTTTGACAAGGCGATCGGTTCCGGCATCACCTCTGCCGGTAGCCTCGTTCTGCCACAACAGAATCCGGGCATTCTTATGCCTGGCCTGCGTCGTCTGACCGTTCGAGACCTGCTGTCACAGGGCCGCATCTCCAGCAATGCCCTCGAATATGTCCGTGAGAACGTATTCACCAATGCGGCTGCGCCGGTAGCTGAAGGTACGCTGAAGCCTGAGAGCAACATCACCTTCACTAAAGAAACCGCGAACGTGAAAACCATCGCGCACTGGATTCAGGCATCACGTCAGATTATGGATGACGCGCCAGCCCTGCAGTCTTACATCAACTCCCGCATGATGTACGGTCTGGCACTGGTTGAAGAGAACCAGATGCTCAACGGTGACGGCACTGGTGACAATCTTCAGGGTTTGAACGTGGTTGCTAACGAATACGAAGCGGCACTCAATGCCACCGGTGATACCGGAGCTGACGTTCTGGCGCACGCTATCTATCAGGTGTCGCTGAGCGAGTTTGAAGCGGACGGTATCGTGCTTAACCCGGCTGACTGGCACCGCATCGCGCTGCTGAAGGATGCCAACGGCAACTATATCCTCGGAGGCCCTCAGGCTTTCGCTTCGAAAGTGCTGTGGGGTCTGCCGGTTGTTTCAACGACCGCTCAGGCAGCAGGTAAATTCACAGTCGGCGCGTTTGGCCTGGCTTCTCAGGTGTGGGACCGCATGGACGCTACCGTTGAAATCAGCAATCAGGATCGCGATAACTTCGTGAAAAATATGCTAACCATTCTGTGTGAAGAGCGTCTGGCGCTTGCGCACTATCGTCCTGCCGCCATTGTGACCGGCGATATCACCGTTGCCGCTGGCGGCGCATAACTGAAGGGCGCGGTCAGCAATGGCCGCGTTTACAGACATGAAGATTAAAGCCCTGCGTATGTTCTCACACTTTCATCTCGGCACTGTTTCTCAGGGCGAGATTAAGGTGGTTAAAAAAGAAATCGGTGAGGCTCTGGTCGGGCTGCATCTGGCTGAAGCGCTGGAAGATGCCTCATCAGAGGAGAATTCCTCCAGACCTGCAAAAAAGGTGGTGAAAGGTGGAAATAAGCCCGCAGCAGATGGCGCAGATAAAGACGCACCTGAGAGTTGATCACGATGATGAAGACGACCTGATTAAGGGGTATGCCGCAGCGTCAGTTGACTTCGTCGAGCATTACTGTGACGGCTCTCTGGTTGTACAGCTTACGCCTCCTGAAGAGAACGATGAACCTCCGCGCGAGGTTCTTTTTTCTTCCGGAATATGGCAGGCGATGCTGCTGCTTATCGGTCATTACTATGCAAACCGTGAAGCAAGCGGGCAGAGCCAGTCTGAAATCCCGTTTGGTGTGGAGGCGTTGTTATACCGGCACCGTAAGTGGCACTGATGGCCTGTTCAGGATGCCAGAAGCGCCGCGAATGGCTTAAAAAAATGGTGGCACTCGCTAATGAAAGAATTACAGGAAAGCCTGCTGGCAACCACGCTGGAGAAGCTGGCAGAGAGTCTTCATCAGGTCGCACAGGGAATGAAGTCGCAGAGCGAAGCGATAAACCGCCTGGCTGAATCAAACGAGGCTCTTGCTGCCGTGGTTTATCAGTCAGTCATTGACGTTTCAGACAATGACATGCCAGCGCCGACATATCTTAGCGGGGCGACTAAGGGGTGATTATGCAGGCCGGAAAATTACGTCACCGCGTCTCGCTCCAGAAGCCTGTCAAAACCCAGAACCCTGCAACAGGCGCTGTCGTTAATTCCTGGCAGGAAACCGCAACGCTGTGGGCGGAGGTTGCCCCGCTGTCTGCTCGGGAGTTTGTCGCGGCACAGGCCACACAGAGTGAAGTGACCACACGTATCACCATTCGCTTTCGCAGCGATGTGACACCGAAGCATCGCATCGTTTATGCCGGGAAAATCTATAACATTGAAGGTGTTCTGGCTGACGATAAAAGCGGTCGTGATTACCTGACGCTTCCGTGCTCAGAGGGCGTAAATGATGGCTGATGGCGTTGATTTTAACCTGACGGGCATGGATTCACTGCTGGGCAAGCTGAGTGAAATCAGCGATGACCTCAGGCGAAAGGGTGGCAGGGCCGCACTGCGTCGTGCTGGAAATGTTATTGCTGACAAAGCCAGAGCCAATGCCCGGCAGTTGGATGATATGTCAACGGGAAGGAGTATCGCGAATAACGTTGCGCTTCGCTGGAACGGAAGGCTGTTCAAACAGACGGGAAACCTTGGGTTTCGCATTGGCGTTGCGCACGGCGCGGTTCTGCAAAAACATCCCGACAAAAGCGTGAATGCACCTACTCCCCACTGGCGACTGCTTGAGTTCGGCACGGAAAAAATGAAGGCGCAGCCATTCATGCGCCCTGCAGCTGAAAGCAGTATCGATCAGGTCGTTAATACCTTTGGCACCGAGTACGAACTGGCAATTGACCGGGCAATTAAACGCGCCCGTAAGAAGGGGCAGTCACCGTGATAGCACCCATTTTTCCCGTCTGCAGCGCCAGTCCTGAAGTTAATTCTTTGATTGGTGGTGAAAGCCTGCGACTGTATCCCTTTGGTCAGCAGGATGACGATGTCACTTACCCCTATGCTGTCTGGCAGAACATTACTGGTGAGCCGGAGAATTACCTGGCTCAGCGCCCTGATACGGATACGTTCACGCTTCAGGTTGATGTTTATGCTGATACACCTGAAGAAGCGATTGCTGTGGCCGCAGCGCTGCGTGATGCCATAGAACCCCACGCCTACATCACCCGATGGGGCGATCAAACCCGCGACAATATAACCAGACGATACCGGTACTCATTCGATGTTGACTGGATAGTGCCGCGCTGACTGAACTATTCACCCACCGGCCCTGTGCCGGTTTTTTTATAACCGGAGATAACAATGTCTGTACTGACGCAAGGCACACAGCTTTTTGTGCTCGCAAAAGGCGCGGTGAGCGAAATTGAGTGCATTACTGCATTTTCACCCGGCAGCAACCCTGCCGATCAGATTGAAGACACCTGTCTTTCCGAGCGACTGGATCGGACCTATAAGCGTGGTCTGCGCACGCCGGGTGCAGCATCCCTGACGCTGAATGCGGACCCGAAAAACACCAGTCACATCATGCTTTATAACCTGTCTATTTCTGATGCTGAAGACGATCAGGATCTGACCTTTGCTATTGGCTGGTCAGATGGAACCGCTTCGCCAGCTGCCGCTGCTGATGGCGCTGCCGATGCAGTAGATGGGCTGACGCTGCCTGACAGCCGCACATGGTTTGTGTTCAAAGGTTATGTCTCCGACTTCCCTTTTGATTTCGCTGCCAACACGGTCGTCTCTTCTTCTGCTTCCATTCAGCGCTCTGGCTCTGCTGTATGGGTGCCTAAAGCTGCTGCCTCTGCCTGATTTCAGGGGCGATTCTGCCCCTGATTTATTAACCGGAATAAACGATGAAATTGACACTCGATACGCTTAAAACCGCCGGTGCCTTTACCGGGCGTCCGGTCGAAAAAGAAATCAGCTGGAAGCAGGGCGACAAAGAGTTCACAGCGACCGTATATGTACGTCCGATGGGCTATCACACCGCCACATCTGATGTGCTTGCGATGGGCGGCAAAGTAGATGGTGTGGCAGGCCGCATCGCAGCATCAATCTGTGATGAGTCTGGCAAACCCGTTTTCACCCCCGCTGACATCACCGGTGAAGCTGACCCGGAGCGTGGCTCTCTCGACGGTGCGCTGACCATTGCGCTGCTGGTGGTCATTCAGGAAGTTAACGACCTGGGAAAGACTTCGAGCTCAGCGCCGAAGACGAATTCTGGTGCGAGCTCGTCCTCAACGGCATCGGCGGGAGCACCATCGCCGAAGCGCGTGAGACGATCACCTTCAAAGAGTCGCAGCTCTGGGCAAAATACCGGGAACGCTACGGAAGCCTGAACCCCATGATGCGCACCGAGTGGGGCGCAGGGGTGGTGGCAAGCATCATCGCTAACGTGAACCGGGATTCGAAAACGCCGCCGTTCAGCCCGACCGATTTCACTCTGCACTTCACAAAAGTCACTGCTGCTGATGAGCCGATTTCACTTAATGAAGCCATGACCAGCTGGGGATAACAGCCGCCAGACGGAGAATTTATGGCTTCAAAATCACTTGGCACGCTGACGATTGACCTGATTGCAAAAGTGGGCGGCTTCGTTTCAGGTATGGACAAGGCCGAGCGTGCATCTGAAAAGTGGGCTAAGCAGGTCCAGAAAGACGCCGCTACCAGTTCTGCCGCACTGCTTTCGGTGGGCGGCGCGGTTCAGGCGGCAGCGCTCGCGGCAGGCACAGCCGGTTTCGCTTTGCTGAAATCAACCTCTGAACAGGTAAATGCCACAGACCAGTGGGCGAAGTCATTGAAAATGTCCACTCAGGAGCTGCTGGCATGGCAGTTCGCGGCTGAGAAAGCCGGTGTCGCTGGCGACAACATGGCGGACATTTTTAAAGACCTCAGCGATAAAATCGGTGATGCGGTCCTGAATAAGTCAGGGGAGGCCGTTGATGCACTTAACTCGCTTGGCCTGTCTGCCGATAAGTTGTCGAAGGTAGCACCCGACAAGCAGTTACTGGCGATTGGCGAGGCGCTGGGCAAAATCAGCACCAACGCAGGCAAGGTCACTATCCTTGAAAGCCTGGGCAATGACCTTTCAAAACTTCTTCCGCTATTCGACAACAACAACGCAAAGCTGACTCAGTTCATTCAGCTGGCGAAAGATTATGGCGTCGCGCCTGATCCGCAATCCATTGATGATCTGATTAAGGTCAACACCCTGTTTCAGGATATGGAGGCGCAGGTAAAAGGGCTGAAGATGGAGATTGCAGCCGGGCTGGCGCACGTTGACCTGAGTCCGCTGAATAACTCTCTCTCAGACATTCATGATGTGCTGACCGATCCACAGGTTCTGCAGGGAATCGCTGACCTGGTCAGTCAGGTGGCACAGCTTGCCGGATGGCTGATTAAGGCTGCGGCGGGCGCAGGAAAGCTGGCATCCGCTTCCGGTAACAGAATGGCCGCGCTGGGTAATCGCGTGGATATGGATAATCCAGACCAGATTCAGGCCCGTATTGACTACCTGAACAGCACGACAAAAGGTCGCGGCAACGGAATGTACGATGGCAGCCAGACCTTTCTGGGCTGGATTATGGGCAAGGACGATAGTGTTAAAGCGGTATCTGACGAAATCGCCACGCTAACCGGACGCCTGGCAGAGCTAAATAAGCAGCCTAAAGACATCAAAGTGTCGCCTGAGGTCACACCGGGAACAGCTTCTTCACTACTGGACTTCGGGCTTGATAAGGGAGAAACAAACGGCAAGCCGCCAAAGGCGAAAAAAGACACTGCAGCTGCAAAGCTGGAGTCTGCTTTCAAGGCTACTGAGCGTGGCTATATGCGCCAGATTGAGCTGATTGACACAACCGGTAAAAAGACGGCTGTCGTGACCGAACAGCAGAAACTTCAGTTTGATATTGCTGACGGAAAACTGCAGGGGCTTAACGCCACACAGCAGAAGCGTCTGGAATTTCTGGCGCAGGAAGTTGACCGGCTGAATGCGGTCAAAAAGGCGAATGAGGAAAATGCCAAAATAGCGGCATTCGTTGCAAACCTGCAGGCGCAGAACAGCAACGCAAAATCATCGCTGAATATTGACGTTCAGGGGGCCGGTCAGGGCTATAAAGAGCGCCAGCGCATGAAGGAACGCCTGAGCATAGAGCGGGAATACCTCGATCAGCAGCGTGAACTGCAGACGCAGTATCAGTCTGGTGACATCACCAAATCCCTCTATGAACGTGAAACCAGCGCTATCGGCATCGCCATGAGCGACCGCCTGAAAATTCAGGAAGACTATTACAAAAGCATGGATGCCATGCAGTCTGACTGGATGGGCGGCGTAAGTGACGGGCTCGCGAACTGGCTGGACACATCATCAAACTATTCGGCCTCAGCAGCAAGCGTCGTCAGCAGCTCTATGGATAGTGCGCTGGATAACGTTTCATCCATGCTGATGGGGAACAAAGCCAGCTGGAAAGACTGGGCATCCTCAGTGCTCAGCATGATCGCCAAAGTCGCTCTGCAGATGGCTGCGGTTAATCTAGTGAGTGGCATTGTCAGTTCAGTCGGTGGCGCTGCTGTTGGCGCTGCGTCGGCTGGCGGTGGCACAGCGAATAACTCATTCAGCAGCGGTTCCTACAACAACCTGACGCTTAACGCTAAAGGCGGAGTATATGAGTCCCATGACCTGAGCCAGTACAGCGGATCAGTTGTCAGTTCTCCGACGCTGTTTGCCTTCGCTAAAGGTGCTGGCCTGATGGGTGAGGCGGGTCCTGAAGCGATTATGCCGCTGACGCGTGCGGCAGATGGCTCACTGGGTGTGCGTGCGATAGGTAATGGCGGTGGCAGCGGCGGTACATCTATTTCTGTAAGCGCACCTGTCACAGTTGAGGGTGGCGCGGCCGGAGAAACCAGTAGCGCCAATACGGCCAATACTGCCCGACAGCTACAGAGCCTGATTCAGATGGTACTTTCAACTGAACTGAAGAAAGCGATATTGCCTGGCGGAATACTTTACCGGGGCGGATAACAATCATGGTGAAAAATGGCGATTGATACTTTTGGCTGGTGCGTCAGAACGGGGGCGACGGAAGAGGTCACAGTTGCCACGCTTCAGGCTCAGTTCGGTGATGGATATAAACAGGTTGCCGGTGCCGGAATTAATGATCAGCGTGAATCGTGGCCGGTTACCTGCAGCGGCAGCAAAGCAGAGATGGCGAATGTGAGGGCTTTTCTCAAAGCACACGTCACCGCCTCCTGCTGGTGGGTCAATCCGTGGGGAGAGAAAAAGCTTTACCGCGTTAAGTCTGATTCAATCCGGCCCGCCTTCATCAACGGCAACTTCGTGGAAATCACTTTTACCTTCGAACAGGCTTTCGCACCATAGATAGCTGATTCAGCCTAGTCAGTTGGGTTTCTTACTTCCCTTTGTGACACATCACGACTAGGATTTATCTTATCTTTTACTTTTGGGATAGGGACATGAAGAAGTCAATTCTATTGGGGGCTTTGTTGGCTTTTGGAGCCAATGCATCTACCACATATACTAAAGAACAGTTGAATGATATGGATCAGTCGGGCCAGTATCCGGAGCAAGAATCACCGGTTACTAAAGGTATTGAAAGTGTGGATTTTGATAAATGCAAAAATGATACAGGGAGCATTTACAACCAAGTATTAGGTAATTATCCAGCCAAGGAAGTGGTTGATTCAGATGTTCTGTACGTAGTTAAAATTTGGACGAATGATGGCGCAATCATGGTTTCTTGCTCTGAGCCAGATGGGAAAAAGGTAATAACACAGTCATCCTACAGGTGATGGATATCAGGGAATAAAGCTCCACATAAATATCAAATCAATGAACCCGGCCGCAGCGCCGGGTTTTTTATTGCCCGGAGTAAACATGAGCTTTAACCAGGACATTCAGGCGCTGGAGCCGGGGAGTCTGGTCCAGCTGATTGAGATTGATGGTACAGCCTTCGGGCTTGATACCGTGCTGCGCTTTCATGCGTATAACCTGCCGACCGAAGGCTGGAAGTCTTATGCAGCGGAAAACCTGCCATCAATCATCTGGCAGGGTAATGAGTATGATCCGCACCCCTATGAGCTGACCGGCATGGAAATGAGCAGCACCGGGTCACAGCCGACGCCAAAGCTCTCAGTCGGCAACGTGGGAAACTATGTCACGGCGCTCTGCCTGCAGTTTGACGACATGGTGAAGGCTAAGGTGCGCATTCACACCACGCTGGCAAAGTATCTCGATGCGGCAAACTGGACAGCGGGCAATCCAAACGCCAATCCGCAGGAAGAGCGCGTTCAGCTGTTTTACGTGAATGCGAAAACCTCCGAGACGCGTGCTCAAGTAGATTTCGAGCTCTGTTCTCCGTTTGATATCCAGAGCCTGCAGCTTCCATCGCGCCAGATCACGCCGGTCTGTACCTGGTGCATGCGTGGATGGTACCGCACCGGCACCGGCTGCGATTACGCAGGCAGTCGGTATTTCACCAAAGACGGCACGGCAACTAATGACCCGTCAAAAGATGTCTGCGGCGGACGTATGGCTGACTGCAAAGCACGCTTTGGCGATGATCAGCCACTGCCGTTCGGCGGGTTCCCGGCTGCAAACCTGCAGGGAAAATAACGATGCGCAAAAAAATTCTTGATTCGATACGCGAGCACGTTGCCGCCGAATACCCGAAAGAGGCATGCGGTCTGGTCATCCAGTCAGACCGGACCCAGAACTACATCCCATGCCGGAATATCGCTGACGCGCCGACCGAGCATTTCACACTGTCACCGGAGGATAAGCGGGCAGCTGAGGCGCAGGGCGACATACTGATGGTTATCCATTCACATCCCGATGTGCCGCAGCTCATTCCGTCAGAACATGATCGGGTACAGTGCGACTTTTCCGGCGTGGAGTGGGGCATCATGTCCTGGCCGGATGGCGACTTCTGCACTATCAGCCCGCGCACCGACCGCGACTACACTGGCCGTCCCTGGCTGATTGGCAGCAATGACTGCTGGACACTCATCATGGACTGGTACCAGCGTGAGCACGGCATCACCCTGAAAAACTGGTCTGTTGACTATGAGTGGTGGGTGGACGGCAAAGAAAATCTGTATGACGACAACTGGCAGTCAGAGGGTTTTGTGGAGGTTGAGCCAGCGGAATTGTATGAGGGCGACATGATCATGATGCGCATCAGCGCCCCGGTAACGAACCATGCCGCAATCTATCTGGGAAACAATATCATTTTGCATCATAACGCCGGGAGCCTCTCTACACGGGTACCTTATGGCGAATACTGGCGCAACCGTACCGTGCGCATTGTGCGCCGAAAGGAGCTGATGGATGCTTAAAACCATGCGACTCAAAGGCCGGATGGCAAAAATGTTTGGTCCGGTTCACCAGTTCCACGTTGCGGATTTACGGGAGCTGCTGCGTGCGATGTGCTCACAGGTGCTAGGCTTCAAAAAGTATGTGTCAAACGCGCATCTGAACGGAATCCGGTTCGCCTTCTTCAGCGGCAAAGACAATATCGGCCTGCAGGAATTCGATATGTCCTCAGCCGCAACTGAGTTTCAGATGGAGCCGGTGCTGGAAGGGTCAAAGCGCGGCGGTACGCTGCAGATCATTATCGGTGCCGTCGCGATTGTGGCCGCGTTCTTCACCGCTGGCACGTCATTGGCGGCATACGGTGCTGCGCTCGGTACCACCACTGCGACAGGTCTGGCCGTAACCGCGCTGACCAGTATGGGTATCAGCATGCTGCTCGGCGGGGTCGTGCAAATGCTGACCCCTCAGCCCAAACTTAACGTAGGTGCTTCATCCAGCACGGACAACAAGCCGAACTACGCGTTCGGTGCGCCGGTTAACACAGTCGCTATGGGCTATCCGGTGCCGGTGCTTTACGGGACGCGGGAAATCGGCGGCGCGGTCATCAGTGCAGGCAGCTTTACCAGCGATCAGCAGTAATCAAAACAGGAGAAGATCATGAAAGTGAGCATTACCGTATATGATGAAATTATCTGGATGCGTGACGGCTTTAATCAACAGGGTATTGCTTCTCAGGGTTACATTAAGGACGGCACACAGAAAAAGATCATTGCCGCCCTTGAGGACGCTCTGGCCTAGGCTAAAGGTGAAGCACTAAGCTGGGATAACGCTAATGCTGTGCTGGATGCTGGCTGAACCTCCGCCTAAATCCAGAGTAATATTCCAGTAGCCTGAATAGGGGACATGAAGATGAGCAGGAGGGCGTTTGAAAAAACCTCCACCTCCATGATGCTGAAATCTACTTCCTCTTTTATAGCTATTAAAATTGCTGTCGGTTGTCATCAGTATATTGCATTGATGAGAACAGTTAACGACAACAGTATCGCCCTCGTTGAGGTGCATTCTTTTATGTAGATACTGCATACCTTTTCCTTTCCAGAGGTAATCAGCCATCCCTCATTGCTGTGTGCGCCCATGCCCCAAACATGGACGGGCTGAATACTCAACATATCCTTAACTGTCTATCAGTAACATCCTGATATTCGATCAGTAATTCTCAGGCCACCCTAGGGTGGCTTTTTTTATGGGTGAAATATGCGACTTCTTGAAGGTGCTGTGATTCAGGGCAGTAAAGGTGGTGGCGGGAGCGCCCATACGCCGGTAGAGCAGGCAGACGACCTTCTGTCTATCGCCAAACTGAAAATGCTGCTGGCTATCTCTGAAGGTGAAATTCAGGGCGACTTAACCGCGCAGCAGATTTACCTGAACGATACGCAGCTGGCGAATGAAGACGGCACCTATAACTTTACCGGCGTTGTGTGGGACTGGCGCAGGGGAACACAGGACCAGACCTATATTCAGGGCATGCCTGAAGTCGATAACGAGCTGTCAGTGGGCGTTGCCGTCACACAGTCCGTCGCCTGGACCCGCCAGTTCACCAATCTGACGCTTGATGCCATTCGCATTAAACTAAGCCTGCCGGTGCAGTACCAGTATAAAGATAATGGCGACATGGTCGGCACCGTAACGCAGTATGCCATTGACCTTTCTACAGATGGCAGTTCATGGACCACGGTTGTTGATGGCAGCTTTAATGGCAAAACGACATCAGAGTACCAGCGCGATCACCGTATCGATTTGCCTAAAGCGACTTCTGGCTGGTCCATCCGGGTACGCCGCATTACCGCTGACTCGACATCCTCAAAGCTTTTAAACGCCTTCAAAGTATTTTCTTTTGCAGAGGTCATCGACAGCAAGCTGCGCTATCCCAATACAGCGCTGCTTTACATCGAGGTGGATGCCAGCCAGTTCAGCGGACAGGCACCAAAAGTCACCTGCAAGCCAAAAGGGCGTCTGGTACGCGTGCCAACGACCTATGATCCAGTTTCACGCACGTATGCCGGTACATGGCTGGGTGATTTCAAATACGCCTATACAGATAACCCGGCATGGATTTTCTATGATCTGGTGCTGGATAAAATCTTTGGTATGGGGACGCGTGTCGATGCCACCATGATCGACAAGTGGGAACTTTACAGCATCGCACAGTACTGCGATCAGATGGTGCCTGACGGTGCTGGCGGCACGGAGCCGCGCTTTACCTGCAACGTATTCATCCAGAGCCAGCAGGATGCTTACACAGTGCTGAAGGACATTGCGGCAATATTCCGTGGCATCACGTTCTGGGGTAACAGCCAGATTTTCGTGAATGCAGACGTGCCGCAGGTCGATTCAGACGGCAATGTTGACGTTGATTTTGTTTACCACGCAGCGAACGTTATCGACGGCCTGTTCACTTATGCCGGTGGCAGCTATAAAAATCGCTATTCATCCTGTCAGGTGAGCTGGTCCGATCCGATTAACCACTACTCTGACACGGTAGAAGGCGTTTACGATTCAGACCTGGTGCAGCGTTATGACGTGCGGGAGATGAGCCTCACGGCCATTGGCTGCACGTCTCAGAGCGAGGCGCACCGGCGTGGACGCTGGGCTATTCTCTCCAACGCGAAAGATGGGACCGTATCATTCGGTGTTGGCCTGGATGGTTACATTCCGATCCCGGCTGAGATTATTGGTGTAGCTGACCCGTTCCGCAGCGGTAACCAGAACGGTGGACGCATCAGTTCGGTTAACGGCCTGCGCGTCACGCTCGACCGGGCTGTTAATTATGCTGCTGGTGATCGGCTGGTTGTGAACCTGCCGGACGGAACCGCGCAGACACGCACAATCGGCAGCATCAGCGCCGATAAGAAAACGGTCAGTGTGAATACCGCTTTTCGCATTACGCCGATTGCGGGAGCAGTCTGGACCATCGACAGCGATAATCTGGCTATTCAGTATTTTCGCGTCACCTCAGTAGCCGGGAATGATGACGGCACGTTTACCATTACCGGTGTGCAGCACGACCCGAACAAGTACCGCTACATCGATGACGGCGTGCGTATTGAGCCAGCACCAATCACGGTAACGCCAATCAGCGTGCTTAAGGCACCGGCCAACATCAAAGTCAGCGAAGTCAGCTTTGTTGAGCAGGGGCTGTCTGTTTCATCAATGCAGGTAACGTGGGACCGTGTTGAGGGTGCAATCAGCTACATGGCTCAGTGGCGCAAGGACAAAGGGGACTGGATCAACGTCGCAGTCACCAGCGCACAGGGCTTCAGTATTCAGGGTATATATACCGGGGTCTATGATGTCCGGGTGCGTGCCGTTAACGCGGCAGAAGTCTCTTCTCCATGGGGATACGCCGACTCAACCTCACTCAGTGGCAAAGCAGGTAAGCCGGGCATGCCGGTTAACCTCCGTGCTACTGACAATGTGGTCTGGGCAATCGATGTAACGTGGGCGTTTCCTGATGGTTCCGGTGATACCTCTTACACAGAGATTCAGGTGACCACAACGGCAGACGGGCAGAATCCGCAGTTTCTAGCTTATGTTCCTTATCCCGGCGTCAGCTACCAGCACGGACCGATGTCCGCAGGCGTTCGCCGCTGGTATCGCGCCCGGCTGGTGGACCGCATAGGCAATACTGGCGATTGGACGAAGTTTGTCGAAGGTGCCAGCAGTGTAGATGCGACCGCGTTGCTGGGCGACATTACCGAGCAGGTCCTGAAAACGGATGCCGGTAAGCAGCTCATTGCCAAAGTCGATACCAACATTGATGCCATGCTGCAGAACGCGCTGAACCTCGATGCAACGGTTGATCACCAGATGGCTATCGCTGGTGCTAACAACCAGAACCGGGCCGACATCCTGACCGTTAAGCAGACCATCGCTACTAACGGCCAGGCTTATGCGCAGAAATTTGAGCAGGTGCAGGCGGCAGTGGGTGACAACGTGGCAGCAATTCAGCAGACCTCGACGGCGCTGGCTGACACCAATGGCAAGCTATCAGCACAGTACTCCGTGAAAGTCGCCGTGGACAGCAACGGTCGCCAGTATGCGGCTGGTATGGGGATTGGCGTTGAGAACAGCCCTTCCGGCATGCAGACACAGGTGCTGTTCCTGGCTGATCGTTTTGCTGTGATGTCTCAGGTTGGAGCGACACCGAAAACCTTCTTTGCCATCCAGAACGGGCAGACCATCATCAACTCAGCTTTTATTGGTGATGCGACAATTACCAGCGCGATGATCGCTGCGTATATCCAGTCAACTAACTATGTTGCTGGGACAGCTGGCTGGAGGCTGGGTAAAGATGGGACATTTGAGAGAAATGCTGCAAATGGCTCAGGCAGGGTTGTAGACACGGGAACATTAAGACAGGTCTATGATTCAAATGGCACTTTACGCATCAGAGACGGTCTCTGGTAAGGAGAATAAATGCCAGGTGGCCTTCAATGCTGGGATGCAAATGGAAAGCTGATAGTTGATATTGGAGATTACAACACTCGATATCTTGGCAGAACATCCGTCACCATGGCGGCGAATACAAATCAAGTTACTGGGTCATTTGGGGGGCTGATGACATCAGGAGCATTTGTTGTTGTTGTTTCAGCGTCAAGCTCTGTTTATTTCACTCCTTCTAATTTTGCTGCTCGTGCATATGATGGCGGATATCGCATATTTAAACTCTCAGCATATAGCGCTGCAGTTACCTTAACTTTGGACATGTACGCATTCATATGAGTGGATATCAGGTTTTTAACTCTGCCGGGGCACTTGTAATTGATTCAGATTATAAAGGTACCTATTACCGCGATACGGTGAACTATACAGGTATAACTGATATAGGTTATTACAACATTTCATGTCAGCTTGGAAATTCCACCGATATGGGGCATGCGAACGCGAGCATTCCACTAGATGATAATTTGCGGTGGTTCAAGCCAAATAACAATGCCAAGATGTTTTTCACCGGCCCTGACTGGATGACTGCCAATGCTGGCTCGATGGCGCGAAGTCGAAGTGATATGCCTGTCGAAAGTGGTTACAGAGACGTTTTTAACTCAGCAGGGCAGTTAGTGTGGTCGGCTGTTATGGCTGCTAAAATACCCCGTATCCTGGGGTTTTTCGATGTTCCTGCAAACTTCGATTTAGATAATTCCGTTTATTCACAGGCTATAGGGAATAATACATGGATTCTTGTTAGCTCTGTGCCTGGCGGAAATATTTCTGACGATGGATCAGCCACCGGTTTTTCAGGGCCATTCTTTAGATTCCAGAATGGAACGTTGCAGTGCCAGTGGGTTAACCAGCTTCAGCAGTCATGGGCTAGCACGCTGAAGCCTTATGGCATGCGAATTCCATACGGGATATTTTCAAATCTTAGTTAAAATAATCTATCAGTAAGATCATTTTTGCGATTTGATATTAATTACATATGGATGTGATATATGAGAAAATGGAGGTGGGTATGAAAAATATTTTAACGGCGCTGCTAATCACCCTGTCAACTAGTGTACACGCAGAGAATAAAATCACTTATCCTGATAGAGCAGAGAAGCTCCGATTTGGAGGCGAGGTTGAGTTAGTTTACGACGTATCGCCAGAAGGTAATGTTAGGAACGTCAGAATCTTAAATGTCTATCCAAAGTACCTTTTTGATCGCGAGGTAAGGCGGCAAATATCTTCCTGGAAATTCCCAAAAAATGAGCCAAAAAAAGATGTTCCGTTAAAAATCATTTTTAAGCCAATATAACCAATGATCTTCCATGAACCCGGCCACCGTGCCGGGTTTTTTAATGTCCGGAGAAAATTATGCCTGCAGGCACTATAGCATTAACCAATAACTCGACAACTGTAACTGGCTCGGGTACCAGCTTTACTACTGAGCTTAAAGCGAATGATTTCATAGTTGCCATTATAGGTGGTGTTACCTATACGCTTGGCGTGCAGTCAGTTAACTCCGCTACCAGTGTAACGCTCACGACTGCATATAACGGCCCTAATGCATCTGGGGTGGCATGGACTGCCGTTCCAAACGCCGCACTAGTGGGCATAACGGCGCAGGTCGCTGCAGATGTTGCTAAAGCCATTCGCGGCCTGAATATGGACAAGCAGAACTGGCAGCAAATTTTTAGCGGCACAGGGAATGTGACCGTCACACTCCCTGATGGCAGTCAGTATAGCGGCCCAGCCTGGAATTCTATTGTTAAGCGGGATGGTTCAATCCCTATGACGGGTTCTTTAACCGCTCCAGCCATTGAACTGATGAGCATCACACCGTATATCGACTTTCACTATAACAATTCCTCAGCAGACTTCACGGCCCGCATTCTTCATACGGAAGCACAGGCGTTAGAGGTTACAGCCGGTACTGGAAATATATCTTTCAGGGTAAATGGTGGCTTGCGGGTGGGAGGCGCTGGGTATTCTGGCGGCATTAATATCTATCGGGGGAACGGAGACGAAAATGCTGTATGGGGTATTAATGCGAATGACGGGAATCTAAACATCGTGAGGGGAGGTTCTACTGCCGTTGATCTGAATTTTGGCGGAGCCCGCCTGAATAACTTCCTTGGGCTTAGAGGGCGGCAAGGTACATCTGGTGGAACGCTGGGTAACCCGTATAATTTTTATTGGACAGGAGCAGGGTTACAGGCTTGGGTAGACACATCAATGGTGGGAACCATCACCAGTGGCTCCACATCAGACAAAGGACTTAAAAAAGGCATCAAATATCGGGACGATGCCAGTAAAGCACTCACGCAAGTGCTCCAGTGGCGACCCGCTGACTTCAAAATGAAAGCACGAGGCATTGTTCCTGAGTCAGCTGAACAGCTTGGTTTTATTGCCAATGATTTGGTGCAGGTGTCTCCAGAGTGTGTGAGTGGCAGCGGTCTGCCAGACGATTTTGATATCGACTCAGACCCGAATAATCCTGATGCGTACTACCTGAACCAGATACCAATGATTGCCAAACTTACACAGGCCATTCAGGCCCAACAGAAAATCATCGACAGCCAGGCGGAGATTATCAAGGCTATGGGCATCAGGCTGAAAGACCTTGACGGTCTCGATGGATAAATAAGCCCGGCGACCGGGCAACGGTTCAGCTGCTCCTGTTTGAGCAGGCTACAGGGTGGGTAATTTGAGGTTAGTCATCTACACCCGAAGTAGGCAGCCTAAACATCCATTCTCAATCAGACACATACTGAAAAGCCTTTGACTTAATCAGAGGCTTTTCTTTGAGCCCGAACTGAGCGTGGATTTCACTTGTATGTACATACTCAGTTTTTCAGGCTTGCCGGTTGCGAAATAAGTCCCGAAGTTAGGTGCTTCGATTTAACGTGATAAATTGAACTTTACCGATATCAATGAATAGTCATCAACGGGGGGACCATTTTCAATCCTTTTCTTCAAACTTGACGTGAATCTGGATGGTTCAGATAAAGTGTTATTTGAGAAGCGAGGCCTTTTCTCCCAAAAGCCGTGAGAACCATCTGACATTAGGTATAAAATAAAACTATCAGCATTTCCACACAGTTCTGATATTTTTATCTTGGTTATATTATACTCAAGATCTAAAGTGCGGGATATCGCAGTTGTTAACATGTTTTTTCCCTTGGCATTTTTTAGCTCACGCGCTGTAAATATGCCTTTATCAATATATGACTGATGCTGAGTATGATCCTTAGTAATTTGTTCAAGTTTATTATTTTTTTTAATATATAACCTACAATCTCCTATGTGCGCAATTGTCACCTCTTCAGAACCTATATGGCACAAAGTTAGTGTACTGGCAGCATTAACTAAGGCCTTATCAACTTCGCTTAATTTTTTTACATTTTCTTTTAGATTGGGAAATAGATTGCTTAAGCCATGCTCAAATTCTTCTGCAAAGTTTTCAGACAAATATTCGATCACTGAGTTTGACGCAAGATGACCACCTTCATAGCCGCCCAAACCATCAGCAATGGCAAACAGCCAGCCTTTTGATAACTTTAAAGGGGGTAATATGGAATCTTGGTTTTGACTTCCATTTTCTTTTGGGAGCGAATAGTATGCGGCCGAAATTAAAGTAGCATTTTTCATTAAATCCCGCCTATTTTTACAATGTCAGCAATCAACTGAGAAGTGTTTAAGTAACGCTTTTGCAGTCTCCTATCGGTGCATTTAGAAACTATATCATCAAATCCATCAATGTTTAACTCTTCAATTATTATTCCAATGGAAAATATATCAGATTGATTGGAGTAACCATTAAGAACAACATTATGATCGAAGTATTTAGGTGTGCGAGGAAAATGCCCTACTTGGGTGAGTATTTTACTGGCCTCTGCTGGATCCATATGCCTGGCAATACCAAAATCAGATATTTTATAAGAGCCATCTTTAAATTTTAAGATGTTCTGAGGTTTTATATCACGATGAAGATAACCCTTAGAGTGAATCCAATTAACTCCATGTGACAACATCAAGATGGCTTTTATTTTATCAGCCTTAGTCAGTGATTTGTCATCAATTTCATCTTGAAGGCTTTTCTCTGCAAGCTCCATTACAAACCAAGCAGGAGTTGTATCCAAGCTTGCAATGAAAATTTGTGCTACATATTTATGTAAGCAGCGATCTTGGGCCTTAACCTCTCTTCTAAATCGAGCAAGTAAACTTGGATCCTGATGTTGGTTACTCAATATTTTCCTAGCGTAATATCCGCAAAGAGAGTCGTTAATATTGGTAAGTTTAACCTTTTCAACATCGCCAAAACTCCCGTCACCGATATGCTCAATCGACTCAATTTTATAACTGCCATGTGTAATCACTACAATCTCCTAGAGGATGTAATTCCCTGGTAATCATTTAATTTTTATTATTTTTTCATGAACATAGAAAGTGGGCACATGATGTGAACACAAAAATGGTGAAGCATCATAACGCAGTAGAAATACTTATAGATACTGTTTTTTTATCAGGGTATGAATCACATTATTATAAACATCACTTAGTTGCCGGCATCTTAACACCCTTTCCTGCTATTGATTACACCGAGCGTCATTTCGACCTGAACTACCTCCTGATGCCTAAACGAAACAACGTGATCCTGATTTTGATACCTGACGGGTTCGTGCTTGCCGGCAAGTCAATGAAGCCTGTCAACGGCGATACGGTTGTTTTCCAGATGGGCGAATGCCCGCAACATGGAAGACTGTTTCGTACAGGTATTATCACTTTAGACGGTGAGACGATAGACGAAAAGGGCTGGAAGGGATTATCGTGCTGGGGAAGGTCACGTACGAGATAGTATCCGTTTATGAGGCTCTCAGGCCAACTATCTGAAAAATGCCCGCACATTCGCGGGCATCTTCATTAACGGTTAGAAATGTACAGAGTCACTTCCAGACCTAAGCGCATATCAATAAATGCTGGCTTCTTCCACATAGCAATTCCCTCCTGAGAGTTAAACCCACCGAATTATACTTCAAAAATCAAAGATAAATTGAGTACATAAATGAGTACAATAATTTTCATGACTCATTCTGCGATATCCTAATAAATATAAAGATAACATAGAATTAGCCATGATCTTTAAAAGTGAAACACACAGCTCTGCCTCTCATGCTCATAACTCTGCCGGTTCTGGATCTGCAGACCCGGCACGCTGCTGAGGTTTTCCGACAGGTTTACGCGCGGTGCCGCCTGACGTATATCGTCGCCGCTGACCACACTCAGGGCGGCGGGGGTATCGAGTTCGTTAAGGCCCGTTTCCGGCGGAGCGGCCGTCACGACCAGGGTATTGTCATTATCCGCCGCCAGCAGCGGCAGCGGCAAAATGGCAGGCAACATCAGCAGCGTCGCCTGACGCAGAGAGAGTATTTTCATTATCAGAGGCCTGAAAAAAGAAGCGTAAATGAACCAGGTGGAACAATTGCCGCATATGGTAAGGCTTCGGGGTGCCGGGGTACACCGTTTCACGCTGGATTTTTTTGCTGTTTACCGCCAGGCTGGAATCCATCTTTTGCAGTAATAAGGCATCCAGCGTTGACGGATGCAGACACAAACTTATGGGAGTCAGCATGAAACAACCTGAAGTGGCGGTTCTGGGATTAGGCGCAATGGGGCACGCATTTGCCGCCAACCTGCTGAAAAAAGGCTTTCGCGTACACGGCTGGAACCGCACCCGCGCGCGCGGCGAAGATTTGCTGGACGCCGGATTGCAGCTGGCGGATTCACCGGAAGAGGCGGTGCGTGAAGCCGATGTGATCATCGCCATGCTCTCCGACGGCGACACCACAGAGCAGGTGCTGCATCAGGCTAAAGCGGCATTTAAGCAGGGTGCGACGCTGT
The DNA here is from genome assembly GCF_003201065.1 of Pantoea sp. JKS000250. Lineage (NCBI taxonomy): Bacteria > Pseudomonadati > Pseudomonadota > Gammaproteobacteria > Enterobacterales > Erwiniaceae > Pantoea > Pantoea sp. JKS000250. The sequence goes on from NZ_QICZ01000001.1 coordinate 144,203, forward strand.
GCCAGATGGGCACCATCGGCGTGGAAAAAACCGACGCGCTGATCGCCTTTTTCGCAGCGGAACGACCGGATCTGCTGTTTATTGACGCGCCCGTTTCCGGCACCAAAGCACCCGCAGAAAACGCACAGATTCTGGTGCTGGCCAGCGGCGATCAGAGCCGTGCGCAGGCGACAGAAGCGGTGTTTGCCGCCATCAGCAAAGGGACAAAGTGGCTGGGCGAGGCGGGCAAAAGCACCCGGATGAAGCTGGTCATCAACAGCTGGCTGATCGGCATGATGCAGAGCCTGGCGGAGAGCACCCGACTGGCGGAGGATTTCGGCTTTTCCACCGACGATCTCTGGCAGGTGCTGGAGGGCGGTCCGCTGGCCGCGCCGTATGCGAAAATGAAGCTCGGGATGATCGCCAGCGACGACTACACGCCGCAGATGCATCTGATCTGGGCGCTGAAGGATGCCCGCCTGGCGCTGGATGCGGCAGAAACACCCTTACCGGCGCTGGAGAACATCGCTCAGCTCTGGCAGCAGGCGGTGGACGCCGGACTCGGTGAAGAGGATCTGGCGGTCATCTACCGCTATCTGAAGGCGCAATGAGTCAGCAGCATTTTGACTTCAGCACGCGCCCGCTGGTGCCACTGGCGCACGACTACCTGCACGGTGCCAGTGAACCCTGGCATCATCACGCCTGCGCCCAGTTGATCCACACGCTGAGCGGCGTGGTGCGGGTCGAGACGGAGCTCGGCAGCTGGATAGTGCCGCCGAGTCGCGGCGTCTGGCTGCCCGCGTTTACCCGCCATGCGCTGCACATTACCGGCAGCGTCGCGGCGCGTACGCTGTTTATCGATCCGCTGGCGCGTGCTGATCTGCCCGCCAGTTGTCAGGTGGTGCAGATCTCGCCGCTGCTGCGCGAGCTGATTGTCACGGCGCTGAGCCTGCCGGAGCAGTACAGTGCCGGGAGCCGGGCTGAGCGGGTGATGGAGTTGATTCTGGATGAGATTCGGGGCATGGATGTGCTGCCGTTTGCGCTGCCGACGCCCGACAGCCCGCGGTTACAGTCGCTGTGCGAGCAGATCCAGCAGACGCCCGGTGAAAGCTGGATGCTGGAGCGTGCCAGCGCTCAGATGAATGTCTCGGGCCGCACGCTGGCCCGTCATTTCATGCGCGAAACCGGACTGCAGTTCAGCGACTGGGTGCGACGTGCCCGCCTGGCAATCGCCCTGACGCGGCTGGCGCAGGGCGACTCCGTGCTACGGGTGGCGCTGGAACTGGGCTATGAAAGCCCCAGTGCGTTTAGTGCGATGTTTCGTCGTCTGCTGGGCGTTGCGCCCACTGACTACTTCCCGCCTGCAGAAACTGGCCTGCCGCGCTGAGCAGCGCCTGCAACGCGGCGCGGGCCGTATCGTTGTCGATACTTACTCCCCAGACCCGTACACCCCGGGCATCCACGCAGCTGATATAGGCCACAGAACGGCTGTCGCTGCGCCGTCCCAGCGTATGCTCATGATAGTCCTCAATGGTCAGTTGCAGGTCAAACGCGCTGCGCAGGGCATTCACCGCCGCCGACAACCAGCCGTTGCCGCTGCCGGTCAGTGTCAGCGAGCGGTCCTGAACCAGCACGCTGGCGATGATCTGCGTCTGTCCGCCGCTGTCACTCTGACTGTCAGCCCGCTGCAATGCCACCGCAGGCTGCGTCACGCCATACTGACGGCAGAAGAGCTGCCACAGTGCATAATGCGTCATTTCGCCGCCGTGCCGGTCCGTCTCCAGCTGAACACAGCGGCTGAAATCCTGCTGCAGCGCACGCGGCATCTGCAAACCGTGATTCTGCTCCAGCAGCCAGGCAGCACCGCTTTTACCCGACTGGCTGTTCACGCGGATCACTGCCTCATAGCTGCAGCCAATGTCGGCGGGGTCCAGCGGCAGGTAGGGCATCAGCCACTCTTTCTCCTGCTGTTCGGCGCGGATGGCGAATCCTTTTTTAATCGCATCCTGATGAGAGCCGGAGAAGGCGGTGAAGACCAGTTCGCCCGCATAAGGATGACGCGGATGGACTGGCAGCTTGTTACAGCGGGTCACGACCTCAATCACCTCATGCATCTGGCTGAAATCGAGCTGCGGTGAAATGCCCTGGGTATAGAGGTTCAGCGCCAGCGTTATCAGATCCACATTGCCGGTGCGTTCGCCGTTGCCAAACAGGCAGCCTTCGACCCGGTCAGCGCCCGCCAGCAGCGCCAGTTCTGCACAGGCGACGCCGGTGCCGCGATCATTGTGCGGATGTACGCTGATGCAGACGGCGTCGCGACGGCTGTAGTGGCGGCAGAAAAACTCAATCTGATCGGCATAGACGTTGGGCGTATTCACCTCCACGGTGGCGGGCAGGTTAATGATCATTGGCCGCTGCGCGTCAGGCTGCCAGACATCGGCCACCGCCTCGCAGATCTCCAGCACAAACTCCGGCTCGGTAAAGCAAAAGGTCTCAGGCGAATATTCAAACGTCCATTGGGTCTCCGGCTGCGCCTCACATTCTGCGCGGATCTGCCGTGCGCCCGCCGTCGCCAGCGCCACGATTTCCGCTTTGCTCTGTTTAAACACCCGCTCGCGAAACAGCGCCGCGGTGGCGTTATAGAGATGCACAATAGCGCGCGGCACACCCTGTAATGACACAAACGTGCGGGCAATCAGATCCTCGCGCGCCTGGGTCAGCACCTGCAACGTCACCTCCTCCGGGATGCGCTGTTGCTCAATCAGGTCACGAACGAAATCGAAATCCGTCTGCGACGCCGAGGGAAAGGCAACTTCAATCTCGCGGAACCCGCAGCGCAGCAGCAGATCCCAGAACGCCATTTTCCGTTCCCGATCCATCGGCTCTGCCAGCGCCTGATTGCCATCACGCAAATCGGTGGAGAGCCAGCGCGGAGCCTGCGTCAGCTGGCGCGACGGCCACTGGCGGTCGGGCAGCTCAATCAGCGGGGAGGGGCGATATTTATTAGCAGGTTGGGTCAGCATAGGATTCTCCTTGTGTTTTTTACCAGTCTGCCGACACGTCTTGTGGGCCGCGCGCGCAATAGTGACAACCTGACGCGCAAAAGTGACAAGCCTCTGCGTGCGCTCCTGTTTGATGAATCCACCAGGCAGGGTTAGCATGGTCGCCTGTTTATCCGGGTGAACACTTATGCTGATTTTTGACGGACACAACGATCTGTTGCTCAACCTCTGGCTGCATCATCGTGATGCGCCTGCACAGGCGTTTTATCAGGGGATTGAACGGGGTCATCTCGACTTTTCGCGCATTCAGCAGGGCAAAATGGGCGGCGGGCTGTTTGCGATCTTTGTACCGCCGCAGGCTTACATTGCCAGCGCTGTACCGGCCCGCGCTGATGAGCCGTATGAACCGCTGCAAATCATGTGGCAGCAGCTCGATATCCTGCAGCAGCTGGCCGCTGCGTCCGGCGGACGGGCGCGACTCTGCCGCAGCAGTGACGAGATTGCCGCCTGCCGCGCGGAAGGCGTGCTGGCGATGGTGGCGCATATCGAAGGGGCCGATGCGCTGGACGAGGAGGGCGAGCAGCTGCGCGCCTTCTGGCAGGCGGGGGTGCGCAGTATCGGGCCATTCTGGAATCTGCGCAGCCGCTTTGGTGAAGGCGTCAGCGGCTCCTTTCCCGGCACGCCTGATACCGGACCGGGTCTGACCGCCGCCGGTGAAAAGCTGATTCAACAGGCGGGTGAGCTGAAGATGATGATCGACGTGTCGCACATGAACAGTAAGACGTTCTGGGAGACTGCCCGGCTTTCCCCTGCGCCGCTGGTCGCCAGCCACTCCAACGCGCACGCGCTCTGCCCGCAGCCGCGCAATCTGACCGACGATCAGCTGGTTGCGATCCGCGACAGCGGCGGTCTGGTTGGCATTAATTTCGGCAATGCGTTTCTGCGCGCCGATGGAAAACGCGACGCTGACACGCCGTTAACAGAAATTGTTAAGCATTGTAATCACCTGTTGAAGATAATGGGCAGCGACCATGTGGCCTTTGGCTCTGATTTCGACGGGATTACCCCTCCGGCCGCGCTGGGCGATGTCAGCGGAATGCCGCGATTGCTCGCCGCTTTTCAGGAAGCGGGCTATGATCAGAGACTGACAGAGAAGCTGGCATGGGGAAACTGGCAGCGGGTTTTACATCTGACCGGGCTGTGATAACAATTTCCTTACGTTCCGGGCTTGATCCCGACGCGCCATTGGCGCAACATCTGCCTGGAAATTGTGACGGTGCTCTCATTTAACAGCCGTCACGCCGATTTCAGACAGCACATTTACTGTTAACCAAGAGGAAGTAACTCATGTGGAAAAAACCAACTTTCGTTGATATGCGTCTCGGTCTGGAAGTGACTCTTTACATCTCCAACCGTTAATCGTTCTGCCCGCCCTCTGAGCGGGCATTTTTTTTCAACTTCTGGTTTTCCTCTATGTTTATCAAAATCCTCGGCTCAGCCGCGGGTGGCGGGTTTCCGCAGTGGAACTGTAACTGCGCCAACTGCCACGGCGTGCGTAATGGCACCATTCAGGCTCAGGCACGCACGCAATCGTCGATTATCCTCAGCGATAACGGTGAAGACTGGGTGTTATGTAATGCGTCACCCGACATCGGCCAGCAGATCCTGCACACGCCAGAACTGACCCGTAAGGGCGTACTGCGCGGCACGGCGATCGGGGGAATTATCCTCACCGACAGCCAGATCGATCACACCACCGGGCTGCTGAGCCTGCGTGAGGGCTGCCCGCATCAGGTGTGGTGTACGCCGGAAGTGCATGCCGATCTCAGTACCGGCTTCCCGATCTTTCCGATGCTCACCCACTGGAACGGCGGTTTACAGCACCGGCCAATTGCGCCCCTGACGCCGTTCAGCGTCGATGTCTGCACCGATTTGCAGTTCACCGCGATTCCTATCATCAGTAATGCACCGCCTTACTCGCCCTATCGCGATCGGCCGTTGCCGGGCCATAACGTGGCGCTGTTTATTGAAAACCGGGCGAATGGACAGACGCTGCTCTACGCGCCAGGTCTGGGCGAGCCGGATGCGGTGATCCTGCCGTGGCTGCAAAAAGCGGACTGCCTGCTGATTGACGGCACCGTCTGGCAGGATGATGAGCTGCTGACCACCGGCGTGGGTCACAACACCGGCAAGGCGATGGGCCATCTGGCGCTGGCGGAAGAGCAGGGGCTGATGGCGCTGCTGGCGTCGGTGCCGGCTAAACGCAAAATTCTGATCCACATTAACAACACCAATCCGATCCTTAATGAGCAGTCACCTCAGCGTCAGTTTCTGACGGAGCAGGGAATAGAGGTGAGCTGGGACGGAATGGCGATTCATCTTCAGGGCTAAATCATGCAGATTACTGACACGCTGTCGCCGCAGGCTTTTGAACAAGCCCTGCGCGACAAAGGCGCTTACTACCACATTCATCACCCGTATCACATCGCGATGCATAATGGTCAGGCCACGCGGGAGCAGATTCAGGGCTGGGTGGCGAATCGCTTTTATTATCAGACCACCATTCCGCTGAAAGATGCGGCGATCATGGCTAACTGCCCGGATCCCGCCACCCGCCGTAAATGGGTGCAGCGCATCCTCGACCACGACGGCAGCAACGGCGAAGAGGGCGGCATTGAGGCCTGGCTGCGGCTGGGCGAGGCGGTCGGGCTGACGCGCGAAGAATTATTGTCAGAGCAGCATGTTCTGCCGGGCGTGCGTTTTGCCGTCGATGCCTATATCAATTTCGCCCGTCGTGCCAACTGGCAGGAGGCGGCCTGCAGCTCACTCACCGAGCTGTTCGCGCCGCAGATCCACCAGTCGCGGCTCGACAGCTGGCCGCAGCACTATCCGTGGATCAAAGAAGAGGGCTACTTCTACTTCCGCAGCCGCCTGGGTCAGGCGAACCGCGATGTAGAGCATGGCCTGGCGCTGGCGCTGGAGTACTTCACCACCGCGGAAACGCAGAACCGGATGCTGGAAATTTTGCAGTTTAAGCTCGATATTTTATGGAGCATGCTGGACGCCATGACCATGGCTTATGAGCTGAAACGTCCGCCTTATCACACCGTCACCGACAAGGCGGCGTGGCACACCACCCGACTGGTATAACAGATGAATGAGAACTCGATTGCCGCGTTTCGTCGCGGCTACCGTATGCAGTGGGAAGCCGCCCAGGATACCCATGTGGTGCTCTATCCCGAAGGCATGGCGAAACTGAACGAAACCGCCGCCGCCATTCTTGAGCTGGTGGATGGCAAACAGGATATCGCCGCGATTATCGCGACGCTGGATAGCCGTTTCCCGGAGGCGGGCGGCGTGGGGCCGGACGTTTTGGAGTTCCTGCAGTCAGCCTATGAACAGAAGTGGATACAGTTCCGTGACCCCTCATAAACCTGACGTGAATCCGCCGCTCTGGCTGCTGGCCGAGCTGACCTATCGCTGTCCGCTGCAGTGTCCTTACTGCTCCAACCCGCTGGATTTCGCGCAGCAGGAGAAGGAGCTGAGCACGGAGCAGTGGATTGAGGTGTTTCGTCAGGCACGCGCCATGGGCAGCGTCCAGCTTGGATTCTCCGGCGGCGAACCGCTGGTGCGTAAAGATCTGCCGGAGCTGATCAAAGCGGCGCGCGATCTCGGCTTCTATACCAACCTGATCACTTCGGGCATCGGCCTGACCGAGAAGAAGCTGGATGCGTTCAGCGAGGCCGGTCTGGATCATATCCAGATCAGTTTCCAGGCGAGTGACGAAACCCTGAATGCGGCGCTGGCCGGGTCGAAGAAAGCGTTTCAGCAGAAGCTGGAGATGGCGAAAGCGGTAAAAGCGCACGGCTATCCGATGGTGCTGAACTTTGTGCTGCATCGCCATAACATCGACCAGATTGATAAGATCATCGACCTCTGCATTGAGCTGGAAGCGGATGACGTTGAGCTGGCGACCTGTCAGTTCTACGGCTGGGCGCAGCTCAACCGCGAAGGCCTGCTGCCGACGCGTGAGCAGATCGCTCAGGCGGAAGCGGTGGTCAGCCGCTATCGTGAGCGGATGAGCGACAGCGGCAATCTGACCAATCTGCTGTTTGTGACGCCAGACTACTACGAAGAGCGACCTAAGCCCTGTATGGGCGGCTGGGGGGCAATCTTCCTGAGCGTCACACCAGAGGGCACCGCGCTGCCATGCCACAGTGCGCGCCAGCTTCCGGTCGAGTTTCCGTCGGTACTGACGCAGCGCCTGGACGATATCTGGTATAACTCGTTCGGCTTCAACCGCTATCGCGGTTTTGACTGGATGCCGGAGCCGTGCCGCTCCTGTGATGAGAAAGAGAAAGATTTTGGCGGCTGTCGCTGTCAGGCCTTTATGCTGACCGGCAATGCTGACAACACCGATCCGGTGTGCAGCAAATCACCGCATCACGGCAAAATTCTCGACGCCCGGCGGGAGGCGGATTGCAGCGACATTAAAATTGGTCAGCTGCAGTTCCGCAACCGCAGCAACTCGCAACTGATCTACAAAACACGGAACCTGTGATGAACATGCGCGGCCTGGTGATTGAGGGTCTGACGGTTGAACTGGTGCATCAGCCCGATGCCAGCCAGGCCGCCGCCCTGATTCAGGTAGGGGCAGGGAGTCACGACGAGCCGGATCGCTGGCCCGGACTGGCGCATCTGCTGGAGCATCTGCTGTTCACCGGCAGCAGCGGCTGGCCCGATGAGGGCCGGCTGATGAGCTGGATCCAGACGCAGGGCGGAAAAGTTAACGCCACCACGCTGGCCCGGCACAGCGCGTACTTTTTCGAGGTCACGCCGTCGCTGCTGGCAGACGGGCTGGCAAGACTGCAGGATATGCTGGTCTCTCCGCTGCTCGATAATCAGGCAATCGCGCAGGAAGTGGCAGTCATCGACGCGGAATATCAGCTGTTGCAGCGTCATGAGCCATCCCGCATCGAAGCGGCATTACTGCACACCGCTGCAACCCCCGCTGAATTTCAGCGCTTCCATATCGGCAGCCGGGCGAGCTTTGGCGACGAGCTCTCTGCGCTGCAACGGGCATTGCGGCTGTTTCACCAGCGCTACTACGTTGCCAGCAATATGCGGCTCTGGCTGCAGGGACCGCAGTCGCTGGATGAGCTGGAACAGTTGGCGCGTCAGGTTGCCGCTGCGCTGCCTGCCGGTCAGTGGCGGCAGGAGCTGACACCGCCGAAGCTCAGTAGCGATACCTGCTGGCAGCTGGCGGAAACTGTCCAGGCAGCGCTATGGCGCAGCTGGCTGCTCGATAGCAGTGACGGTGTCACGCTGTGGCGTGAGTTTTTATTGGATGAAGCGCCCGGTTCGCTGCTGGCTATTCTGCGTGAGCAGGGGCTGGCGGAGACGCTGGAGCTGAAATGGATTTATCAGGCTGAAGATGCGTACTGGCTGGCGCTGGGTATCGAAACCAGTGAGCCTGCAAGGGTAAATCATCTGGTTAACGGTTACATTGCTGCGCTGCGCCAGACGAATGAAGAGCAGCATCAGCACTATTATCAGCTGGCACAGCAGCAATTTGTGACGTTGTCACCGATGGAGCAGTTGCGTCAGCGCGCTATCGGTTTCGCACCTGACAAAAACCTGCCCGCGCTGCAGCCGCTGCTGGAAAATCTCGCCAGTGCGCCCGGCACACTGCTGTTCTGTTCATCGCAACCGGCAATGGAACACATCGTTACGCAGGGCTTCACTCTGGCGCTGACGGCCTGTGAGCCCGCCCAGGCTGAGGCGCTGCCCGCTGCCGGTTTCACTTTTTATCCGCTCGACATCACTGCGCCGCCTGCGCCGCTGCCCGCTCAGGCGGTGGCATTGCCGCATCATCCGTCAGATGACCCGCAGCCAACGCTGATCCTGCGACCGGAGTTCTGGTCAACCTTTACTGCGGAGGCGGGCGAAGCGCTGGGCCGGCGGTTGCGTCCGCTGTTTGCGGCGCTGCGTCATCAGGGCGGTCACGGCAGCTGGCAGGAAGTGGAAGGTGTGTGGCAACTGACGGTCCGGCTATCGGATCAGGCGGTCGCTGACCTGGCGCTGAGCCAGATTGTCTCCGCCCTGACATTACCCATTGAGGCAAACCGGCCCGCGCCTGTGGAGAGCATCGCTATCCGCGCGCTGCTGCGACAGTTGCCTTATCAGCTGGCAGCCAACGTTACGCCAGGATGCTGGCGGGCGGCGCTGAAGGGCGGCGATGCGATGCTGCACTCAGTGATTGCCCGGCGGCTGAGCGCGCTGTCGCTGCCGGTCAACCCTGACACGCCGCCAAAGCGCATGACCACAAAAACCGGTATGACGCGCCTGCCGCACGCCAGTGCCGACAACGCGCTGCTGCTGTTTATTCCGCTGCAGCGTCCTGAACAGCTGGCGGCATTACGCGCGCTGGCACTGATCTACGAGCCACGCTTTTTCCAGCGCTACCGCGTTGAGCAGCCGATAGGTTATGTGGTCAGCAGTCGCTATATGCGCTGTGCCGATGAAGATGGGGTGTTATTTGCGCTGCAGTCGCCCGACTACAGTGCACTGTCACTGCTGCGCTACTGCCGTAACTTCCTGCGGTCACTGAACGAGACGCTGGCGGGATGTGATCTGGTGGCCCTGAAAGCGCGACTGCTGAGCCAGCAGGCTGAGCAGCCACTGGCCCTGTTGCGCCGTGAAAATGGCCTGGCAGAACCGGACGCGGCGCAGATTGCGGCACTGACCCTTGCAGATTTACAGCAATTGCACCGCACGCTGATTCAGGATCGCCGCCGCTGGCGGGTGCTGTTCACCGGCGCGAATGCGTAATGACCGGTTTTAAGGTTGCTGAATTTATTTGAAAATTACCGACAAATCTCTTCACTGTCTATTCCGGGAAAACTGGACCACACTCAATTCACTTTTGTCCGCATAAGGAATTGACTGTGAAGAACTTCAAACGTATTGCACTGCCCCTGTTAGCCGCTGCTACCCTCTACGCTCCGTTATCTCAGGCCGAGGCGATGCACTACCAGCTGAACCCTGAGCATACGTCGGTAATTGTTGCCTGGAACCACTTTGGCTTCTCCAATCCTACCGCGGATATCCCGGATGCAACCGGTACGCTGGTGTTTGATAAAGATCATCCTGAGGCCTCACGCGTTGACGTGACCCTGCCCGTCAGCAAAATCGACAGCCACGTTGCCGCGCTGACCAAAGAGTTCAAAGGTGCTGAATACTTCGATACCGCCAAATACCCGACTGCGACCTTCCACAGCACCAAAGTTGTTGCGAAGGGCGACAACAAATTTGACGTTGAAGGCAACCTGACCCTGAAAGGCATCACTAAGCCAGTGACGCTGCACGCGACGCTGAACAAGCAGGGCGAGCATCCGATGGTCAAGAAGCAGGCGATTGGCTTTGACGCCACCGGCACCATCAAGCGTTCTGACTTCAAGCTGGACAAATATGTCCCTGCAGTCAGCGACGACGTTACGCTGACGCTGTCTACTGAAGCTTACGCGAAGTAACCGGCGACAGGCGCAGCCCCTCTGGCTGCGCCACTTTTCCCCTGAATTTGCTCTCGTCAGCCCTGCAGACTCTTCAGGGTAACAGACGCCCCGCCACAGACGATAACCAGCACGTTATCATCCGGTTTAAAGCCAATTTTCCCGTCATACAGCATCGATAATGAGACGCCACAGGCTGGCTCTGTCAGGACACGATGATCGTCCAGGAAGCGGCGGCAGGCATTAACAGCCTCTTCATCTGTCACAACCTTTCCCCTGACATCTGCCCGGCATGCCACGTTAAATGCATTTTCACACACCTGACTGGCTGCCAGCGTGGTGGCGATACCGCTGACCCGGGCCAGCGTGACCCGCTCACCGGCTTCTAGCGCGGCGTTAAGCGACGCGGTTCCCTCAGTTTCAACCGCATAAATCGGGATATGGCTGAGCTGATGTCTTTCCAGACCCTGGACAATGCCGGAGAGCAGACTGCCGCCGCCCACTGAGAGGATTACCGCATCCGGCCGCAACCCCTCACTGATCACTTCATCTACCAGTGTGCTGATGCCGTCCCACAGCAGCGGATTGTCAAAGGGATGGATGTAGATATGTTCGTGCGACGCCAGCGATAACGCGTACGCATTGGCCTCACTCCAGACGTTGCCGTGTACAATCAGCTTCGCACCTTCCTGTTCGATAAGCTGTCTGGCGCGCGCCGAGGTGGTTTCAGGCACCACCACCGTGACCGGTAGCCCCAGTCTGCGGCCGCTGTGTGCCACGGCAATACCCGCATTGCCGCCGGAGGAGCTGACAAATGCCTTAGCGCCCTGTGCCGCGTAGTATTGACAGATATGGCCTGCGCTTCTGAGCTTAAACGATCCGGTTGGCTGCGCTGATTCCATTTTCAGCCAGACGTTGCTGCCGCTGAGCTGACTTAGTGGCAGGGAGTGAACGAGAGGGGTACGGATAGCTATTTCCATGCGTATGATCCTGGTCAAATGTGGTCACAGGGAACCGGTTTGTCATCACGGAGAACACGGGTTTTGCCGTGCGAAATAACGGCGTCGGATGCAGAAGAGAAAGTTACCCCTCACAAAGAGCGTGGAAGTTTTTCCTTAGAGATCATTATCGTCAGGCTGTGTTTTCTGTGGGCATTGAAAGGTTATACCGAAGAATGCTACTCGTTCGCAACAGAGATGCTGAATCTGATTAACATCTGCCTGCGGATTTTCTTTCTGCACCTTAATTGCGGTTTCTGCTCTGCGAAAACGGGAAAAATGAGGTGAAAGTCACAAATCTGCAACGCCGCTCTAATGGCTGATTTTACCTCCTCCCGCTTTCTGGCCAGTTCACCCGCGCCATCTGCTAAGCCAATGATTTATATCGATTCGCCTTGAGCGCAATAAGTTGGAATAGTGTGAGGCAAATCACAAATAAAGCGATGTTAAGAGCACTGTCAATATTCCCGCCTGAGAAAAACCGCACGTAACTGTGATCTCCTCTGCAAATAGCAACCCCGCTAACCGGAAGAATACCCTTCAGCAGAATAAGCCAGCGGGGTGAGGGTGATGCGAATTGGAATGGTGATCAGTGGCGGTGACGTGACCGGCATTAATAATTTTGTCTTCCAGATTGGGCGCATGGCACAGGCGGAGATGGTGATATTTGACGGTGGTATTCCCGGCCTGCTGGAAAATAATCATCGTGAGATCGGCATGCGCGATCTGCTCGACTTTTCCATCGCCTCTATTCCGGTTATGCAATCGGGACGCACTGAAAAGAAACTGGTGCGCAGCGAGTATGAGTTAATTGCCCGCCAGCTGAAAAACGCCCGGATTGACATATTAATCATGGCGGGCGGAGACGGGTCGCTGCAATTTCTCCATACCCTGTCGGCGTACGGCGTGAATTGTTTCGGCGTCGGTATGACCATCGATAATGATGTTTTCGGCAGCGACTACACGCTGGGATTTTCCACCGCCTGCGAGCAGGTATTAAAAGAGGTGGCGAAACTGCGTAATACCGGCCGTGCCTTACCGGGACGCGTTTTTATGCTGGAGTTGCTCGGTGGTTATTGCGGCGAATTAACGCTGCAGTCCGCGATTAAATCTAACGCAGATATTGCGTTAATTCCTGAGTGCCAGATCCCGCTGCCACAACTGGCGCAGCGCATTACCGGGCGGCTGGCAGAGCAGAACAGCGTGGTCATCCTCTGTTCGGAAGGCTACACCCGGGAATATTCGCCAGGTTTTCAGGGGGCGATCGACACCTTAATCAAACAGCTTGAACCCCTTATTGGCGTGCGCATCCGTAAAACCATCCTGGGTTACGGGCTGCGCAATGGTGATCCCACCTGCGAAGAGATCTTTCAGGGCACCATTATGGCCAGTGAAGTGGTGCGTTGTATTCAGTCAGGCATGCGGAATAAAGCGGTCATTATTAATGGCAGCAATAAACCGATTCCGATTGATTTAATAAGCATGCAAAAACGCCTGGTCGATATTGACGGGCACCATTACAAACTCGCTAAACAACTCAATATAGTGTGAGGAAAAAACCATGCTGAAAATATTATGTGTCTGTGGTTGTGGATTAGGTTCCAGTTTTGCGATTGAGATGAGCGCAAAAGCGGTATTAAAAAAACTGGAGATTGAGGCCGACATCGATCACACCACCATTTCAGAAGCGAATGCCTTTAAGTCAGATATGATCCTGACGCAAAAAGCGTTTGCCGATGTTTTAAACGCCGACGCCAGTCCGGAACAGATTAAACGGGTCATTATTCTTAACCGGCTCACCGATAAAGCGGAAATAGAGCAGAAGATCCTGGCCTTTTTAAAAGAACGCAACCAGAAGGTCGCCGCCCATGAATAGTGTGATCGACTTCCTGGTAAAAGATCTGCTGGGGCAGGCATCGATTCTGATCGCCTTTATTGCCCTGATTGGTCTGCTGCTGCAAAAAAAATCGGCAGGCAAGGTGGTGGAAGGCACCTTTAAAACGCTGCTCGGCTTTTTAATTATGATGGCGGGTATCAATATTATTGTTGGCACCCTGACGTTCCTCAATACCATTTTTACCCATGGCTTTGGCATGCGCGGCTATATCACCGATGTGGCCGCTATTGCCGGGCTGGCTAACCGTGAGCTGGGGTCTGAAGTGGCGCTGACGCTGCTGGTGATTTTTATCGTCAACATCATCATCGCGCGACTGACGCCGTTTAAGTACATCTTCCTGACCGGCCAGGCGTTGCTGTGGATGGCGACCATTGGCGCAGTCATCGGCTACAAAGCAGGGCTGACCGGCCTGCCGCTGATTCTGACCGGCGGCATCTTTGGCGGGATTATGGCGGTGGTAATGCCAGCGCTGGCACAGCCGGTGGTGCGGCGGATCACCGACTCGGACGACGTGGCGCTGGGTCACTTCTGCACCATCGGTTATCTGGTCACGGCAGCGGTCGCCAAAGTCGTCGGCAAAGGCTCGCGCTCCACCGAAGACCTGAAACTGCCCGATAACTTCAAGTTTCTGCAGGATACCTATCTGTCGATGGCGCTAGTGATGGTACCGATGTACCTGATCCCCGCTGTGGCAGCCGGCCCGGCGTTTATCGCCCAGTACAGCAACGGCATGAACTACCTGATGTACGCCTTTATGCAGTCGATTCAGTTCGTGGCCGGGGTCTTCGTGCTCTACAGCGGCGTCCGCCTGCTGCTGAACGAACTGGTGCCAGCCTTCCGGGGTATCGCGATGCGCGTGGTGCCGGACGCGAAACCGGCGCTGGACTGCCCGGTGATGTTTCCGTACGCCCCAAACGCGGTGATTGTCGGCTTCCTCGCCACCACGCTGGGTTCCATCGTCGGCATGCTGGTCTTCCCGATGTTTGGTCTGGCGATGATCCTGCCTGGCCTGCTGACCAACTTCTTTGCCGGTGGCACCGCCGGAGTATTTGGTAATGCCATGGGCGGACGGCGCGGCGCGATGATCGGCGGCTTCGTCCACGGACTCTTTATCACCATTCTGCCCGCCATCCTGGTCCCGATGCTGGAGAGCTACGGCTTCGCCGGGGTCACCTTCAGCGATTCCGACGTGATCAGTACCGGCCTGGTGCTCGGCCACGCCTTCCATAATAACTGGCTGTTTGTCGCCCTGTTTATCGCCTTTATTACCGCACTTGCCTGGTTTGTTAATGGCAAATCGACCAAACCTCAGGAGGAAAAAATCCATGAAACTTTATAACTTCGCCGATCTGTTACAGCTGGCCAAACAGCGTGACTTCAAAGCGGTCGGTTCGTTTAATCTTCACTGTCTGGAGATGCTGCCCGCCTATTTTAAAGCGGCAGAGAAAACCAACAGCCCGTTAATGATTCAGATCTCCACCGGCACGGCGAAATATCTTGGCTATAAATTGCTGGTCGATGCGATTAAATCGCTGTCAGAGAGTACGAACGTGCCGACCTGCCTGCATCTCGATCACTGTTCCGATTTAGCGGCAATACAGACGGCGATTGATGCCGGATTCAGTTCTGTTATGTACGACGGCTCACATCTGCCCATTGATGAGAATATTGCGAACACCCGCCGGGTGATTGATATGGCGCGACCCCATCATGTTTCAGTAGAGGCGGAGCTGGGTGCCATCGGCGGGTCGGAAGATGGTAAATGCGTAGAGATGGAGGCGATAGCGTTCACGCCCGTGGAAGATGCACGCCGCTTCGTCGCAGAGACCGGCGTCGATATGCTGGCGATCTCCATCGGCACCGTGCACGGGCTTTATACCGGTAAAGCCCATATTCAGCATCAGCGGCTGGCAGATATTACGGCGGCAACCCACACGCCACTGGTCCTGCACGGCGGCACCGGCGTCAGCGATGAGGATATGCGGCTGGCGGTCAGCAGCGGAATTGAGAAGGTGAATGTCGGCACTGAAATGAATGTGCAGTGGGTAGCGCAGTGCAAATCAACCTTTGAAAAAGGCAAGGTTAATGACAGCGTGCGTAATTTCCTGGTGCCAGCCAATGATGCGGTCACGAATGTGCTGGTAGAGAAAATGCAGTTATTCCGGTAATTACCCGCGCCGCCATCACCGGGTTAATGCGCTAACGATCTTTTATTCACTGTTTATATTAGCTACCCCAATATTATGCGGGGCAGGAGAGCCTATGTTTGGATTCCTCAAAAAGTCTCCGGCTGTGGAACCACCCAGCGAGCAGCAGGATCATCTGGCGGCATTAAGTCGCGAGAAAATAACGCAGCTGGAGCAGCAGCTGGCGATTAATCCGCGTGATGGCGAAACGCAAAAACAATTAA
This sequence comes from Pantoea sp. JKS000250, assembly GCF_003201065.1. Lineage (NCBI taxonomy): Bacteria > Pseudomonadati > Pseudomonadota > Gammaproteobacteria > Enterobacterales > Erwiniaceae > Pantoea > Pantoea sp. JKS000250. Next base: position 160,000 of record NZ_QICZ01000001.1, read on the forward strand.
TGCTGGAATATAACCGGGCATTAAGCTTATTTGCGAAAAGCCGTCGCTACCGCAATGAAATTGATGCGCTGTTTGTCAAAATCGATGAATTACGCAATGTGGTTCGCCAGTCGATTTAAGGAGAGCTGATGACGATTAAGCAGTTATTGCAGGAGGCCAACGCCATTCAGATTGGCATCGACGCCACGGACTGGCGTCAGGTTATCGCGCTGGCCGCCGAACCGCTGGTCAGCGGCGGTTATCTTGATGCCACCTATCCTGATGCCGTGATCGCCAATACGCTGGCTCACGGCGCTTATTATGTGTTTGAGGAGGGGATCGCCATTCCCCATGCGCGACCGGAAACGGGGGTGCTCCGCGACTGTTTCAGTCTGATCCTGCTGAATGAGCCGATCTCATTTGAGGGCAGTGAGAAGGCGGACATTGTGATTATGTTTGGCGCACGCGACAGCAACGCGCATATCGAAGAGGGGATCCGCGCGATTGTGTCGCTGCTGGAGGATGAGGAGACGCTGGTCCGGTTACGTCAGGCCAGCAGCGTGGCGGAGGTCATCGATATCTTATGACGCAAAACATCCCCCCCAAACGTGTGGTACTGGTTAACGGTATTCCGGCGTCGGGAAAGAGCACCCTGACGCACGCACTGTCACAGCACTTTGGCTGGCCGGTGCTGACCCTCGACAGCCTGAAAGAGCCGTTTATGTCCTGCTTTGCACCGGTCGATCGCCAGCGTAACCGGCAGCTGGGCTGCGCGGCTTATCAGGCGATCTGGAACATTGTCGGCCAGGCACCCGCCAGTCAGATCTGGCTTATCGATGCCTGGTTTGGCTTTCAGCCGCGCACGCTGCTTGAGCAGGGACTGAAACAGGCGGGCGTCGAGGAGGCGCTGGAGCTGTGGCTCAGGATCGCGCCGGAAGTGGCGGTGGCGCGCTATCAGGCGCGGCTGTCGCAGCGGCTGCCTGGCCATCCGGGCGCTGAGTATCTGCCGGAGCTGCGCCAGCTGGCGCAACAGGCCCGGCCAATGGCGCTGGGACCGGTGTGCGAAGTGGATGCCTGCAACCAGGATCACGCGGCCGTTATCCACTGGCTGCACCAGCAACTGACCAGAACCCGCTACACTTCAGCTCATCATCAGATGAGTGAGGAGTTGCAGGATGTCATCACCCCCGTATCTGCAAACCGGTGAAAGCGCCGTGCTCTATGACGGCGTCTGTAAACTGTGTAACGGCTGGGTTCAGTTTCTGCTGCGTCATCATCTGGCGCGGCAGGTTCGTTTTGCCTCGGTGCAGAGCGAGCAGGGCAAAGCGCTGCTGCGCTGGGCCGGACTGCCGGAAGAAAACGTCAGCACCATTGTCTATATCGCGGACAATCAGCACTGGCTGCGGGCGCAGGCGGTGTTCCGCGTGATACAGCAACTGCCTGCCCCGTGGCGCGGGCTGGCGGTGCTGCGCCACTTTCCGGATGCAATCGGTAATTTTGCCTATGACCGCATCGCGTTAAACCGCTACAAACTGTTTGGCCGCTACAGCAGCCAGCACGCCATCCAACCCGATTATCCTGGTCGATTTCTGCATAAGGTGGAGCCGTCCGTTACATCGGAAGGGTAAAGACGGTATGGAAGCGGCTGTGCTGAATCAGTGATTGCCGTATAAACATTTTCCAAAACCTCAGCCTGTAAGTGAATATTCCCTGACTGTCAGGGGATTTAAGGAGAAATGTTTTTCTAATTTAGTGACAGCGCAGACTAAAATAAGGAAGAAATTCGCGAGTCGGTTTTAATCTTTTCGAAATGAATGCCTTGTTAAAGGAGTTATTAAAAATTACATATCAGGGCTGGATACTTCGTGACTATGCCTGAGGCTTTTTTGTTTCTTCTGATTCTTCTTTATTGTTGATAGGTTAACTCTTCCAATGCCTTTTCATTTAAATAAAATCTTTTATGATTTTATTTAACATTTAATAAGGTGATCTATTTATTTTGATCTTCTTTTTTTAAGGTGTTATAAAAAATCAGCAGCGCTGCTCATTATTACTTCAGGATGAAAATTAGCTTAAGGATTTACCAAATGGAAACCTTATATGAAGCGCAGTTGAAAATGGTTGCAGGTGCGAGTGGTGCTTATGATCCCGCTTATGCGGGTGCCAGTGCCCATCAAAGCCAGCATGGTTATGGGGGACAGGCGAATGGTTTTGTGGGTACACAATCTAACTGTCTGGATTTAGGGTCTATTATCAGCAACAACCCATGCGCATCAGGTATTGTTGCAGGTGCTATATCAGGATCAAGTTCATGGGTGAACGTAGCAAGAGGTGTTGTCGCAGGAGCGCTAACGTGCGTTGCCAGCGGTAATGGAAATGGTGGTGGTTCAGGGAATAACTATGGCGGACAATGTACGTGGTAGGGAAAAGAAGATAAAAAACGCCTGCATTATACCTGGGATATTATCGGCTGGTGTCCTGTTAACATCAGTGAATATATTCCCTCAGGATGGCTGGCTGGGCTTTCTGCCGTGTGGAATTGCGAAATTTTTTGTGGTTTTATATTGTTATTACGGTGGGGTTTCCATTCTGAAAGATCTGACTCTCTATTTTATGAAGGGTTCACAGAAGTGAATTTCATCCTACAGGCTCGCTTCGGCGGGCCTTTTTTCAAAAAAATAAAATGGAATCGCCTGACTTCAATCTTTTTTAACAACTTAGCTACAAAATTCGCGTATCCTCAAGGCTGGCTAAATCACCAATAGGTAAATAAGAGGCGTTATGCCGGTTAATTTCGATCTCAACGATCTCTACGCGTTTCGCGCGCTGGTGGAGTTTGGCAATTTTCGCCTGGCGGCGGAGTCAATCTGCCTTTCGCAATCGGCACTGAGCCGCCGCATCGATAAGCTGGAAACCACGCTGGGGATCAAACTGTTTGAGCGGACCACGCGCCGCGTCACACTGACGCTGAAAGGACATGCGTTTGCTCAGCGTTCGGAAAAGCTGCTGGCCGATTTTGAAGAGGTGATGGCCGATCTGAGTGAAGTGAGCTTAGCCCGCACCGGCCTGATTACCGTCGCCTGCGTGCCGTCAGCCGCTTACTACTTTATGCCCAACATCATCCGGCTGTTTCAGGCGCGCTATCCCCGTGTACGAGTCAAGCTGGTCGACAGCAGTGCGGCCAACGTCTATGACGCGGTGATTGGCGGTCAGGCCGATTTCGGCATCAGCTTTTCCAGCCGCTCGCAGCCGGATGTGCACTTCCAGCCGCTGATGGACGATCCTTATGTGGCGGCCTGTCGGCGTGACCATCCGATAGCAGGCAAAAAGAGTCTGAGCTGGCAGGCGTTTTATCAGTATGAGTGGGTCGGACTGGATAAAACCTCCGGCAATCGCAACCTGCTGGACCAGGCGTTGCAGGCGATCATGCCGGAGAAGCCCTGTGTCTGTGAAACCCGGCACGTCACCACCATGCTGGGGATGGTTGAGGCGGGGCTGGGCATTGCTGCCGTCCCCGCCATGTCGATGCCCGGCTACGATCACGCCCTGCTGATGGCGGTGCCGTTAACCGATCCGCAGGTGAAACGCACCGTCGGACTGCTGCGTAAAAATGGCCGGACGCTCTCGCACATCGCGAGCGAACTGGAAAACCTGATTATTGAACAGTATCAGCGACTTTAGCCGGTTTTGACGCCTTCACGCTGTGCAGGCCGCTGGCGTGCACGGCCTGCTGTGCCTCAGGCGAGGCGAGCCAGTGCAGCAGCTTCACCGCCTCGTCCGGCTGCGCTGACCTGCGTACTACGGCACCGGCGAAGCGGGTGGTGTACTGCAGCTTTTCCGGCAGTTCGCCAATGAACGTTACGCCGGAGACCGGCAGCAGTTCACTGACCTGCTGAAAGCCGATAGCGTATTTACCCGCCGCGACCTCGGAGGCCACCGGGATGCGCTCGACCTTCACTGCTTTCGTCTTCACCTGATCCTCAATGCCCAGTCGGCTGAACAGCTGGCTGCTGACATATTTGCCGCTGGCGCTGTCGGAGTAGGCGATAGATGAGGCGTTCAGCAGGGCAGTACGCAGCTCGCTTTCGCTGCCGATTTTCACCGGCGTGGCACCCTGTTTTATCGCTGCACCGATGCGCGAGTCCGCCAGCTCAACCCGTGAACCCGGCAGCGTTGCGCCCTTTTTCTGCAGATCGCTTAACGCATCGCCAACCATAATCACCACATCAGCCGGTTCACCGCGCGCCAGCCGCGCCGGAATCGCCTGTGGCGTCTTGCCCATCGACGGACCGGCAACCGTGTTAAGGGTGATCCCTTCACGCTCGGCAAAGCGTGGCGAAAGCGTATCCCATGCCGCTTTAAATCCGCCGGAGATCATTACCGTCAGCTCTTTTGCCTGCGCCGTGGTGCTGCCCGCCACGCTGAACAGCAGGGCAGCGTAGAGCGACATCGTTCTCAGTTTCATCTTCAGTTCCTCAGCTAACGGTTTTATGGGCAGGTAATACGGCACTGCGGGTGCGACGATAAAGATACAGGGTTGCGCCCAGCGCGCAGACAGCCGCAAAACTCATCCAGTAGCCAGGCGAGGCTTTGTCGCCGGTCAGTTCGATCAGACCGGTCGACATCACCGGGGTAAAGCCACCAAACACTGCGGTTGCCAGGCTGTAGGCCAGCGAGAAGCCTGCCACGCGGACTTCTCCTGGCATGATTTCGGTCAGCGCCGGGATCATCGCGCCGTTGTAGAGACCGTAAATCATCGAAAGCCATAGCAGCACGCCCAGCATCATAGAGAAGCCCGGTGCCGCTGCCAGCAGGCTCAGGGCCGGATAGCTGGTGGCGATCGCCAGAAGCGTCATGGCAACCAGGACAGGTTTGCGGCCAAAGCGGTCGGAGATCGCGCCGCCAATCGGCAGCCAGATGAAGTTCGACACCGCCACCAGCAGCGTCACCAGCAGGCTGTCCGAGGCGCTCAGCAGCAGGACTTTCTTGCCAAAGGTCGGGGCATAAACCGTAATCAGGTAAAACGCCGTGGTGGTCATCGCGACCATCAGCATCCCGGCAATCACCACCTGCCAGTTACTGAGCAGGATGCGGAACACCTGTTTCACATCAGGATGACTGCGACGATTGCTGAACTCCTGCGTCTCTTCCAGCTTGCGACGCAGCACGAAGATAAACGGCACAATCAGGCAGCCAAACAGGAACGGAATACGCCAGCCCCATTCGCGGATAGCGCTCTCTTCCAGCACGGCGTTGAGGATAAAGCCCATTGCCGCCGCCACCATAATCGCGACCTGCTGACTGCCCGACTGCCAGCTGGTGTAGAAGCCTTTGCGGCCCGGCGTCGCGATCTCGGCCAGATAAACCGACACCCCGCCCAGCTCTGCACCGGCGGAGAAGCCCTGCAGCAGTCGGCCGATCAGCACCAGCAGCGGTGCCCACAGGCCAATGCTCTGGTAAGAAGGGATGAGCACGATCATAAAGGTGCCCGCCGCCATGATGGAGAGCGTGACGATCAGCCCCTTGCGACGGCCGACCTTATCGATGTACGCCCCCAGTACCACTGCGCCGATAGGGCGCATCAGGAAGCCTGCACCAAAGACGGCAAAGGTCATCATCAGTGAGGCAAACTCACTGCTGGCCGGGAAAAAGGTATGGGCGATATAGGTGGCATAAAAACCGAACAGGAAGAAATCAAACTGTTCGAGGAAGTTGCCTGAGGTAACACGAAATATAGCGCCAATCCTGGCGCGGTGAGTCATGGGAGAGGTTGTCTGCATCAGTAACTCCAGTAAGGTATGACGCTTTTTGCCGCGCCTGTGACTGAAGAGTGGATCAGCGCCCGGCGCTGAATAAGTGCAAAAATGACAATGATTAATGTGTGCGCCGCATGATTGCCAGGCGTTATCATTTAAAAGCATTCTGATTCATAAGGTTATAGAAACTGCCGATTTTGTCGGCGTGTTATCGGCTCTGAGGCGAATTTGCGGAAATGTGACAGAATTCATAAGCCTGTTATGGGCTGATTAGGGGATTCCAGGCAGTCCGAGACCGCCCGTACAGAGCCTGGCAGCAAATGGGCTCTGAACTCAGGCGTGCTGTGTCAGCGAAGTGTGATATCGAAAACCTGACGTAAATGCCTGGCGCCTACCGCAGTAAACGTCACTTCACGGTAGCCGGGCTGTCGGGTGAGCCAGCCCTGCACCTCAAAGGCGGTGAGCAGCGCGGCGCCCGCGTAGCCGCCGAGATGAAAGCGGCGTTCACTCCAGTCGAGGCAGCTGCAGCACGCCCGGCGGCGGCCGGGCTGCGACAGATCAATTCGCAACGCCGCAAACTGCTGCTGGCCGTATAGGGTGACCGCATCGCCCGTCGGTGTGATCCAGTCCTGGTGCGCCATGGCGGCGTAGATCTGCACCGCGACGTCACCCGCCAGGTGGTCGTAGCAGGTGCGGGCAGTGCGCAGTGATGTCGGCGTCGTGCTCTGCGGCGCAGCGATCCGTCGCCACGACACCCCCATCATGTTCTCAATCAGCGTTGCGATGTCACTGCCTGTCAGTCGGTAATAGCGGTGACGGCCCTGTGCCAGACAGACGATCAGGCCGCTGTTAATCAACCGGTTCAGATGCGCGCTGGCGGTGGAGGGGGCCACGTCGGTGACGGCGCAAAGTTCCGTAGCCGTCCAGGCGCGTCCATCCATCAGCGCTGACAGCATCTTTACCCGAGACGAATCGGCCATCGCGGTGGCGACGCTCACAATTGCGTGCTCAAGCGTGTCGCTGTCGTCCGTTGCGTGATGGTGTTGCTGTGTCGTCATCACATTATGGAGCCCATTCTGTGGTCAGCCCGGCGGCTGATTGATTGTTATCGGTGATCAGAATTAGCTGGTTAGCGTGATCGCTGTATTGCACCAGAATGTTGATCGCGGCATCGGCCAGGCGTGTCGTGATCGCCCCCAGTTCGCCAGGACCCTGCTGCGGTAGCCTGCGAATCAACGGGACATTTACGGCCTCGACGGTGATCCCCTCCGCTTCCAGCACGGCACGCGCCCGTTCGCCTTCTGCTACCAGAAAATGGGCGTGGCTCTGCGCACCACACGAGAACAGGCCGCCGCCTTCCAGTCCGATTCTATGGCGGCCCAGCAGCGTGGTGAGCCGGGAAAGGGTACCTGGACTATTTTGCAGGATCACATGAATATCGAACATGTTAATTTACTCCCTGCTGTGCGGCATATTCTCTGACCAGCGCGACGATGCGAATGCGATAGCCGGCAAAGAGGGTTTCACGACCTTCACGCTGCGCGGCCTGGTGGCAGAGGTTACGTTTCCAGGCTTGTACCGCGGCGTCATCGCGCCACCAGGAGAGCGAGAGGATTTTTTTCTCATCACCCAGGCTCTGAAAGCGCTCAATAGAGATAAATCCATCAATGTCCTTTAACAGCGGACTCAGGTCGGCGGCCAGTTGCAGATAACGCATCTGGTGTTCGGGGCGGGCTTCAGCTTCAAACAGTACGGCAATCATCGCTATCTTCCTTTAAACGAGAGTAAAGAGGGTGATGGCACAAAAATAGCGGGCGGAGCGAACCGATGCTTCGGCCGGAAACGAAATATGGCTGTACGGACGAACGTCAGCCAGGCAACGCATTCTTACAATGGAGCAGATGATATGTTCAGCGGACTCAGCGCCTTTCCCCTTACTCCCTTTGCAGAGGGCAGACCCGATGAAGCCGCCTTTCTGCGGCTGCTGAGCAGGCTGACGGAGGCAAAAGTCGACTCCCTTGGCGTGCTGGGTTCAACCGGCAGCTATGCGTATCTGACCCGCACGCAGCGCAGGCGCATCGCAACGCTGGCGGTTGAACATGCAGATTCGATTCCGGTGATGATCTGCGTGGGCGCGGTGAGCACCGATGAGGTGCTGGCGCTGGCAGAAGATGCGCAACAGGCGGGTGCTGCCGCATTACTGCTGCCGCCGCTGGGTTATCAGGCGTTGAAAGAGGAGGAAGTATTCGCGCTTTATGAGACCGTGACGCGTCACGCCTCGGTGCCGATCTGCGTCTATGACAATCCGGGCACTACCCATTTTACGTTTTCTGATGCGCTGCTGGGCCGGATCGCTCAACTGCCTGGCGTGGGTTCAGTGAAAATTCCGGGTGTACCGGCGGAGCAGTCCGCAGCGAATGATCGCCTCGCGCAACTGCGCAACATGCTGCCTGCTTCCGTGTCGATTGGCGTTAGCGGTGATGCCTATGCTGGCAACGGGTTGATTGCGGGCTGTGATGGCTGGTATTCGGTGTGCGGCGGGCTGTTTCCGCGCGTTGCAAAAGCGATGACCGAGGCGGCAGCCGCAGGTGATTATGCGAGCGTCAGAGCACAGTCCGATCGTCTTGAACCGTTGTGGGCACTGTTCCGCCAGCACGGCGGCAGTTTCCGGGTAATCAGCGCTGCAGCAGGACTGCTGGGGCTGACCGAACGCGACTGCCTGCCGCGTCCGCTGTTGCCGCTTTCCGCTGCCGATTGTCGGGAGATTGCTGACGTGCTTGCCGCTCTCGATCTCTCCTGATAGCAGAAGCCGTTAACCGTGGCGCACCAGGTGAAAACCTTCTTCCTCCTGCGGCGGTTCAAAATAGCGGGTAATCAGCGCGAACTGCTCGTCCGTGGCGGCAAAGGCGTGTTCGCCGCCCTGATTACGGGCATGCAGACGCGATTTACACAGTGCGTCCGGAACGTCCAGATAATGCAGGCGATGATCGGCAGAGGATGCCTCTATCACTGAACGCATCCAGTCACGATTTGCCCGGGTGTTGGCCGGAAAATCGAGTACCACCGAGACACCCGCGTTAAGCAGCGCCACCAGGTGGGGCGTCATCGCCTTCCTGAGTTTTGCCGCGACGCGCACGTAATCGGCCACTGAATGCATCTCGTCCTGCCAGAGCGCGGCCAGCCACTGATCCTCGCTAATGACCACGCAACCCGGTAAAGCGCCCAGTTCCGCTGCCAGTGTCGATTTCCCGGAGGCAATTTTTCCACACAGCAGATGCAGTGTGGCAGGTGCATAAGTCATGATCGTGTCACTCCTTTAACAGACGGATAATAAACCGTGCGGCCGGTATAAGGCGCGTCTCGCCGATGCGCAATTCAGGCTAACAAAAGCAGGGAGGGATAAGCAATGAGAGGCTGGGAGGGCTGGTGAGTCACCCCGGATTAACCGCCCGAAACAGCATCCGCTGCTGTGGGCAATCTGGCGTTGGGAACAACAGGCAATGTTTACATGAAAATGAATACGCCTGAACGGCGACGTGCGGTCAGGCGAATGTCCGGAGTAGGAATAAAGGTCCTGAAGCGTAGTGAATCTGCGCTAAACCGCCAGCCACAGGCTTCATTTTTGTGCCATCAGCAGCGTCAGCAGTTCACGGCAGCACGCTTCTTCTTCTGCGCTGTCTGCAGAGGCCAGATGACGCAGCAGTTCCATGCAGCTTTTTTCTTTGCCTGCTTCCAGTAACTCCTCAATCAGAAAATTAAGTTTATCCTGCTCAGAGGCGGTAAAGGATGATTTGAACTCATTTTGGACCGGAATGGTATGGTTCACCGGCAGGGTCAGGGTGTTTTGCATTGGCATATTATTGTCCTGTTTCGGGTTAAAAAACGCACTGGTGTTGCTATTAAACTTATACAACGATCCGTATTTTGTACAGAAATCTGCCTGAATGATTTTTAAGCCGGCGCTAAGCGTAGCGCGGCTGCAGAGGAAGTGCTGGCTAATCATTCAGTTAGCAGTGAAGAGAATTTCAGAAAAATTGCACCGGTTTTAAGTCAAATCCGGTGGGCAGGGAAAAGAGACAACATCAGGTCAATTTGGCAAGCGGCCCATCGGGCCGCGTGAGTTATTTAGCCGCGAGGAAATCTTCGCGTTGCGGCGTAAAGGTATCCAGCAGCACACCTGCCTCAAGACAGACGCAGCCATGAACCACATTGGGTGCTTTGTAGAGTGTATCCCCCGCGCCGACTTCCCGCGTTTCACCCTCAATGGTGAAGGCAAAACGTCCGCTCAGTACATAGGTCAGCTGCTCATGGGGATGGTGATGCAGCGGGCCAGTCGCCCCTTTTTCAAAACGGACTTCAACCGCCATCATTGTGCCGCCATGTGCCAGCACGCGGCGGGTCACGCCATCACCCAAATCGTCCAGGGGCTGATCTTTATGATAGATAAACATCGGAATCCTCATGCAGTAACAGGCACTGCAATGGCCATTTTGTGATGGCTCTCACAGCGCGCAGGTGAATTAGCCCATGCACTTTAGTGCTTTTTCATTAAAATGAAACGGTGTTTCAATTAATTTATAAGGGTAGATCATGAAAATCGCATTAATGATGGAAAACAGCCAGGCCGCTAAAAACGTTATCGTGCTGAAAGAACTGGAAGGTGTCGCACAGCCGCTGGGCCATCAGGTCTTCAACGTCGGGATGAGCGATGAGCAGGATCACCATCTGACTTACATTCACCTCGGTATTCAGGCCAGCATACTGCTCAACAGCCAGGCGGTAGATTTCGTGGTCGCGGGCTGCGGCACCGGACAGGGCGCGCTGATGTCGCTTAACATCCATCCGGGCGTGGTCTGCGGTTACTGTATCGATCCGGCGGATGCTTACCTGTTTGCACAGATCAACAACGGCAATGCCTTGTCCCTGCCATTTGCTAAAGGGTTTGGCTGGGGTGCAGAACTGAATCTGCGCTTTATCTTTGAAAAAGCGTTCACCGGCGAGAAGGGCAATGGCTATCCGCCAGAGCGTAAAGAGCCGCAGGTGCGCAATGCCGGTCTGCTGAACCAGGTTAAGGCTGCGGTGATCAAAGATAACTATCTCGACACGCTGCGCGTTATTGATCCTGAACTGGTGCGTACCGCCGTCAGCGGCCCGCGTTTCCAGCAGTGCCTGTTTGAGCATGGCAAAAATCAGGAGATCGTTGCCTTTGTGCGTCAGCTGACGCATTAAGTCCTCCGATTTCACGAGGCCGGTCTGACCGGCCTTTTTTTATTCTCTCTCCTGACCTCCGCTGACTTTCAGCCTGCCACATGAGTGTGACGACTCGCCTCGACCAGCATCCGCGTATAGGGCATCGCAGCGCGATCCGCCACCAGCGTCGGCACATCCAGCGTCTCCAGCACTTTGCCCTGTTGCATCACCGCCACGCGATGGCAAAGGTGCGCCACCACGCCGAGATCGTGCGTCACCATCAGATAGGTCAGGTTCTCCTGCTGCTGCAGATCGCTGAGCAGGTTCAGGATCTCCGCCTGTACCGAAACATCCAAAGCAGAAGTGGGCTCATCCAGAAGCAGTACGCGCGGCTCCAGAATCAGCGCCCTGGCAATCGCTACGCGCTGACGCTGGCCTCCTGAAAGCTGGTGCGGATAGCGCGTCTGCCAGGCGCGATTCAGCCCGACCTTATCCAGCATCGCCACCACCCGCTGCTGGCGCTGCCCGATACCCTGAATCTGCAACGGCTCTTCCAGGATGTCACCCAGCGTGTGACGCGGATGCAGCGAACCGTAAGGGTCCTGAAACACCATCTGTACCTGACGACAGCGCGCCCGATCGATGCGGTGCTTCAGCGGCTGGTTATCAATGCTCAGCTCTCCCTGCCAGTGAGTAAATAATCCCGCCAGGCACTTCAGCACCGTGGTTTTACCCGAACCCGACTCGCCTACCAGCCCGAAAATTTCACCCTGTTTCACCTGCAGATTTACGTCGAACAGCACCTGACTCCGGCGATCGTCGTCACCAAAACTCAGGCTGAGATTTTTCACATCGATCATCGCGAACTCCTTAGTCCGTCAACCAGCTGGCATGACGTTGTAATACCGGCAGGCGTGTACGACGGTGATCAAGGTCGGGCAGTGCCGCCAGCAATCCCTGGGTATAGGGATGCTGCGCGTGGTCAAGCTCGCTGGCGGCCAGCGACTCCACCACGCGTCCGGCGTACATCACCAGCACCCGATCGCAGAAGCTGCGTACCAGACTGATATCGTGGCTGATAAAAATCAGTCCCAGCCCGCGCGCCTTTACCAGATCGTCCAGCAGCGCCAGCACCTGCAGACGCACCGAGACATCCAGCGCAGAAGTCGGCTCATCGGCAATCACCAGTTCCGGCTCGGTAATCAGCATCATAGCAATCATCACGCGCTGCCCCTGACCGCCAGAAATTTCATGCGGATAGAGCTGATAAACCCGTTCAGGATCGCGGATCTGCACCTCCTCCAGCATCGCCAGTGTCCGCTGACGCGCCGCCGATTTCTGGCCGCGATGATGACTGCGCCAGGCTTCGGCGATCTGCTCGCCCACCCGAATCACCGGGTTCAGGGAATATTTGGGGTCCTGCATAATCATGGAAATGCGTTTGCCGCGAATGGCGCGCATCTGCGCCGGGCTGGCGTGCAGCAGGTCACTATCACCAAACTGCATCCGGCTCGCCTCGATGCGCGCCCTGGCCGGATGCAGCTGCAGCAGGGCGCGGCCCACGGTCGATTTACCGGAGCCGGACTCGCCGACAATCGCCAGCTTCTCCTGACCGAGCTGAAAGGAGACGCCGCGCACCGCCGGGGTGATCTGGCGTCCGTTAACAAAGTTCACGTGCAAATCGCGCACGTCGAGCAACGGCAAGGCGTTACTCACTGCGGGGATCGAGCAGGTCACGTAGGCCATCTCCTAAGAAGTTAAATGCCAGGCTGTTAATCAGGATCGCCAGACCGGGCACGGTAACCACCCACCAGCACTCCAGCATGTAGGTACGGCCGCTGGCGATCATTGCGCCCCATTCCGGATCCGGCGGCTGTGCGCCCAGCCCGAGAAATCCCAGCCCGGCGGCGGTGAGGATAATGCCCGCCATGTTCATGGTGATGCGGATAATCACCGACGGCAGGCAGAGTGGAATAATATGCTTCCACAGCACCCGCAGCGGCGACGCGCCCTGTAATCGTACCGCCGAAATGAAGTCCGCCTGACGCAGCGACAGGGTTTCGGCACGCGCCAGACGGGCAATCGGTGGCCAGGCGGTGAGGGTAATGGCAATCACCACATGCTCAAGACCCGGCCCCAGCGCGGCAACAAACGCCAGCGCCAGTACCAGGCTGGGAAAGGAGATGAAGATATCGGTGACGCGCATCAGCACCCCATCGACTTTGCCGCCAAAGTAACCCGCGGTAACGCCCAGCAGCAGGCCCAGCGGCCCGACGGTGATCGACACCAGCAGCACGATGTAGAGCGTAATGCGCGCGCCCCACACCAGACGGCTGAAGATATCCCGGCCAAACTCATCGGTGCCGAACCAGTGGGCTGCACCGGGCGGCGTCAGGGCGTTGTCCAGATCCTGAATCAGCGGGTGATAGGGTGCGATCCAGGGCGCAAACAGCGCCACGATGCAGAGCAGCAACACAATGCCGCCGCCGATGGCGGTCAGGGGATTACAGGCCATGCGCCACAGGAAAGCGCCGCAGCGGGCAGCGAATCGCCGGCAGCGCGCCAGCCGCTCGCGGGTGTGACCGGCAGAAGGGGTGTCAAAAGAGATCGTCATACTTTGGTCCTCGGATCGAACACCTGATAGAGCAGATCGGTGATCAGGTTAAGCAGCACAAAGATCAGGCCGACCACCAGCACGCAGCCCATCACCGCATTCATATCGCCCAGCATCAGACTGCCCGTGAGATAGGAGCCAAAACCGGGCCAGGAGAAGACAGTTTCAATCAGCACGGCGCCCTCCAGCAGCGAGCCATAGGCCAGCGCCACCACGGTCAGCAGCTGAACCAGGATATTGCGAAACGCGTGCTGCCAGATCACCTGCCACTCGGTCAGGCCTTTGACCCGCGCGGTCAGAATGAACTCCTGTGACAGCTGCGCCAGCATAAAGCTGCGCGTCATCCGGCTGATGTAGGCCATGGAGTGAAAGCCGAGCAGCGAGGCGGGCAGCACCAGATGAATCAGCGCATTCCGGAACACCTGACCGTTGCCCGCCAGCAGGGCGTCGATCAGCATAAAGCCGGTGCGACGTGGCACGATGCCTTCAAGGCTGAAGTCCACCCGGCCAGCACCGCCGACCCAGCCGAGATGGGCATAGAACAGCAGCAGGCCCATCATACCAACCCAGAAGATCGGCGTGGAGTAACCGGCCAGGCTGAGCATCCGCACCACATAGTCGATGACGCTGTTACGCCGCGCCGCCGCCAGCACACCCAGCGGTACGCCCAGCCCTGCGCCAATGACAATTGCCAGTGTGGCCAGCTCTACCGTGGCGGGAAAGACGCGCAGGATGTCATGCACTACCGGCTGGCCGGTGAGCAGCGCGTGGCCCAGGTCACCATGCAGCAGGGCATTAAGATAGAGGCCAAACTGCACCCACAGCGGTTTATCAAAGCCAAGCTGGTGGTAGACCTGCTGATAAGTGGCCTGATCGGCATCCGGGCCGACTATCGCCAGCACCGGATCCAGCGGCATTACCCGGCCAATAAAAAAGGTCAGCAGCAGCAGGCCGAACAGCGTGATGAGTACCTGAACCGCGCGATGGCTGATGCGGCGGCACTGATTTCGTGTCAGGGTCATCATCATGGTGTGCCTCCCGCCAGGCTGTCAGGCGTTTTCCAGACGTCACGCAGGAAGGTGGTCGCAGAAGGATGGGGCTGATACGCCTGGACCCGGTTACTGACCACCACGGAGTCAAGCATTTGTGAAATCGGCATCAGGGCAGGCACCAGCTGGTCGTAGCGTTGCTGGATGGCGAAATAGGCCTGCTGCTGGCGGGTTTTGTCGCGTTCCACCAGCGCCTGATCGATCATGCGGTTGAGCTGCGCGTCGTAGAAACCGGTACGCCAGCCCTGGAAATTGGTCAGCCGGGCACTGTCGGCATTGTTCGGGTTGTAGACCAGCGCACGCAGGCTGGAGTGGGGGTGCGGCTCGACGCCGCTGCCGCCGCGTCCGACCAGCAGGCTGAACTGGCGATCGCGCATCGCGCCATAAATCTGGTTGCCGGTACCGGTAATGATTTTTGCCCGGATGCCGCCCTGCAGCAGCGTTGACTGAATGGCGATGGCGATATTCAGGAACGGCTGATCGGCAAGCACCCGCAGCGTGGTGTCAAAGCCCTCCGGATAACCCGCTTCAGCCAGCAGCGCACGGGCGCGCGGCACATCGAGCCGGTAACCGGGATCGGGCAGCGTGGCGGGCATCCCCGACTGTATCGGGCGCTGGTGCAGTTCGCCATAGCCGGTCATCAGGCTCTTATTAATGCCCTGATAATCGACCAGATAGCGGACTGCCTCACGCACCTTAATATTGTCAAAGCGCGGATCGTTCATGCTCATCGCCAGGTAGTAGATTGTCCCTTTTCTGACGGCATCAATGGTGAGGTCGGGATCGTGACGCAGGGCGCGCACATCGGGGATCGCCATATTGCTGGCGATATCGAGATCGCCTTTCTCCATCATCAGCCGCAGGGTTTGCGACTCCTGCAGGTGGCGGAAGACCACCCGTGACATCTTCGCCACACCGCGCCAGTAGTCTGCCGAGCGACTCATCCGCAGCACATCTTTTGCCTGCCAGACATCCAGCCGGAATGGGCCGGAACCCGCTTCATGCGTGGTCAGCCAGCGGTTGCCCCAGTCACCATCGACTTCATGTTGTTGTACCGTTTTCCGGTCCAGCACCACCATGCTGCCCAGCGCCGCCAGCGAGTAAATCACCAGTTGCGGATCGTTGGGTTTAGGCAGGGTGATCACCAGCGTGTGGTCGTCGGGGGCGGTGATCATCTGGTCCACATTGTCGCGGCTGAAACCGTAGGACTTCCACACCGACGCCTGCGCCAGATTCAGATGCAGCACCCGCCGCATCGACCAGACCGCATCAGCACTGGTGAGCGGATTACCGGAGTGAAACCTGACGTTGTTGCGCAGGTGGAAGGTCAGGGTGCGGTTATCCGGACTGACTGACCAGTGTTCCGCCAGCGCCGGGCGCACCTCGGTGAGCTGCTGCGGATTCAGCTCCACCAGGCCGTCATAGAGATTCACCACAATGCCGACCACCTCGTTGCCGGTCATCGCGGCCGGATCCAGGGTGAGCAGGTTGTTCATATTCATGCCAACGATCAGCTGGTCATCCGGGGTCTTTGCCTGGATTGACGCGCTCGTGAGCATCAGCAGCGTGATCAGCCACGCGCCACATCGTTGTGTCAGGGTCATAGGTAAAGTCCAGCAGGTCAGAGGTTTTTCCCGTTTACCGCGTCATCAGGGCTGTGCGGCAACGGGGTTATTATTGTTTGCCGTACTTCATTACCAGCGGTTCAGCGTGTGGGTTTCAATCCAGCTGAAGTTGATATCCTCTCCCAGCCCGCTGCGGGTGGGCAGGGTGACAAAGCCCCGATCGTCCATTGGATCAATCAGGCTGTTGAGATAAGCAGGCGGCGTTTCATAATCCAGGAAGGGATGCAGCAGGCCGCGCTCATACCAGCGGCAGTTACGAATAGCTCCGACCACCGCCAGGCTGGCTGCGCCGTTGCCGTGGACTTCGCAATCCATGCCGAAAGCTTCCGCCAGACTGGCTACTTTCATCGTGGCGGAGATGCCGCCTACGCCATTGGCCCCGGCACGCAGAATGTCGCAGGCACCTGCACGGACCCAGTCGGCGCGGCTGTGATGTTTACCGCCCAGGCTCTCCGGGCCGAGCACGTCGATTGAGAGGTTGTCTGCCAGCCAGGCGTAAGAGGCCATGCTCTCTTCCTCCATCGGCTCCTCGAACCAGGTGAAGTTAAGCTTCTCCAGCGCCTTGCCGATGGTCAGCGCGTCACTGCGGCTGTACCAGTGGTAGCCATCCAGCATCAGTGCGATATCCGGGCCAACCGCTTCACGCACCGCTGCGCAGGCTTTGATGTCCATGGCCGGGCTGGGCGCAAAGGCGACCGGCGGCATCCAGGTGTGCAGCTTGATCGCCTGATAGCCGCGTGCCACCAGCTTTTCCGCGAACTGTGCATACTCATCCGGCGTCGATAAACCGCCGCTCAGCTCGTCGCCGCACATGGTGCTGCCGTAAGCCGGGATCTTCTCGCGATAGCCGCCCAGCAGTTTATGCACCGGCTGTTTCAGCCTGCGCCCAATCAGATCCCACAGCGCCTGCTCAACAGCGGAGAGGGCACGCTCGGTAAGCTGGTGGGCGCTGCCGCGCTGCCAGTGCACCAGATCCTGCCACAGACGCTCGCGGTCAAAGGCGTTCTGACCGATCAGCACCTTGCGAAAAAAGGCATTAACCACATGCGCCCGCACCACTTCCGGCGGCGCAAAGGCGTAGCCGCAATCGCCATCCTCGCTGGTCAGGGTCAACAGCGCCATCTGCGCATCATTTTCCAGGCCGGGATGGGAGTGGCCGGCGCTGTCGGCAACGCGCCGGGTGGGATAGGTAAAAAGGGCGACATCTATGGCGCTGATTTTCACGGTTACGCTCCTGTGGTTCGCTGTCCTGGTGAGTTATTAAAACGGTGTTTCATTTTCAATCTAGCGCTCACAATTCATTAACGCACTGGCCAAATCGATACGATTAACGGCTAATATGTGTGCAGCCGCCCAGGGTGTTGTGAGCATATTCACGAAAGCTATCCGTTTTGTGAGCAGCAACACGCTGCGCTTTTTCCCTGATTAATTTTGCTGTTAATGGTCACTTAACCCATTAACCTCGCCGCAAAAAACATTTAACCGCATGACTTCCCCTGAACGCCGTTTTAGGTGATAGTAACGCCGCTTTACATTAATAATTCTCATTATCATTTGTGCGGGTTTTCATAATGAAAAAATGGTTTTTAGCGCTGGGGCTGCTTACGCTGGCAGGGACGGCTTCGGCCAAAATGATTACTGATGTCGCAGGCCGTCAGGTCGAGGTGCCGCAGGAGGCAAAGCGCATCATTCTGGGTGAGGGCCGTCAGATCTATCTGCTGGCCGCATTTGATACCGACGCCCCGTTCACGCGGGTGATTGGCTGGCGTGATGACCTTCATAAGGCGGACTGGGACGGTTATCAGGCCTATGAGAAGCGTTATCCGGAAATTAAAAAATTACCGACCTTCGGCGGCGCGAAAGATGGCACCTTTAACGTCGAGCAGGCGCTAACCCTGAAGCCCGATCTGGTGCTGATGAATCTGGAGTCGAAAGCGGCGACCGATGAAGGCAAGCTGATTGAAAAACTGCAGGCCGTGGGTGTGCCGGTGGTGTTTATCGATTTCCGTGAAGCGCCGATGGTTAACGCGGAGAAAAGTATCCGCATCATGGGCGAACTGGTGAACAAACCGGAACGCGCGCAGGAGATCATCACCTTCCGCCAGCAGCAGATTGACCTTGTCACCTCGCGGCTGAAGAACTTCACCGGCTATCGTCCGAAAGTGATGATCGACCGCGCAGGCGGCTATAGTGACGAATGCTGCATGTCGTTCGGCAATGAGAACTTTGGTCAGATGGTGGAGATCGCAGGCGGTCGCAACATCGCGAAAGACCTGATCCCTGGCACCTTCGGCACGGTTAACCCGGAGCAAATTATCGCCAGCCAGCCGGATGTGGTGGTGGTGACCGGCGCAAACTGGAAGAACTACAACACCGTGGGCAAATGGGTCGGCGTCGGTCCGGGTGCAAATGTCACCGAAGCGACGGCGCGTCTTAAGGCACTGATGATGCGTGATGCCTTTAAAACCCTGCCGGTGGCGCATAACGGCAACGTCCACGCCATCTGGCATCAGTTCTACGACAGCCCGTATCAGTTTGTGGCGATTCAGGCGCTGGCGAAATGGCTGCATCCCGACCTGTTTGCCGATGTCGATCCGGATGCCACCTTCCGCGCGTTCCATGAGAAGTTCCTCCCGCTGCCTTACCAGCCAGGCTACTGGGTCACCTTACCCGCGGATAAGCCCTGACTGACCGGCGATGACAGGGACGTCATCCGCCTGATTTGCAATTCCCTCCGAATAAACCCTCTGTTTCTCTTCAGATTTACTAATCTTTTACAGGCGCGGGGTCGGTTGCTCTGAGCAGCGCGACATCTGACCTGGTCCGCATTCACGTTAAAAATGGAGAGAAACATGCGCAATACCCTGGGAAGATCGGCGTTTGCCGTGACGCTGTATGCTCTGCTGGAACCGGTGCCGCTGGGCTTTTTTGTGGCGGCCTGGCTGTTTGACATTCTCTACATGCAGACCTTTGTGCAGTTCTGGACGGATGCCGCAGGCTGGCTGATTGCGCTGGGACTGATACTGGCGATCGTGCCACGTCTCATTGCACTGGTTTATCTGTTTCGCGGCAGTGACAGCGCGGAAAAGGGCCATTTCTGGCTCTGGCTGGTGGCCATCATCATCGCTATCGTCAATGCGTTTATTCACAGCCGTGATGCCGCCGCAGTGATCCCGCTGGGCGTAACGCTCTCGACGCTGGTGGTAGCGCTGCTGCTGCTGGCGAATGTGCAACTTGCGTTACGTCAGCGTAGCGCTTAAGGAGGAGCCACCATGAACATACCGCATAAAACGCTGCTCGCGCTGACCCTGACCACTTTGCTGGCAGGCTGTGATGATGGTGCGCTGGTCGATCCGCAAAAGCAGATCGGACCTAATCCCGAACTGCCGCAGGCGCAGAATTTCTTTATGCCGCCGATGCAGGTGCCGGAAGGCACGCCCTGGAAAGCCGGTGAAATGCCAAAAGTGGCTGATGGCCTGAAGATTGAGAAGATTGCTGAGAATCTGCAGCATCCGCGTCAGGTTTACGTGCTGCCAAACAATGATGTGCTGGTCGCGGAATCCAATGGCCCGCCAAAACCGACCACCCGACCTAAACAGCTGATCATGGGCATCGTCCAGAAAGCGTCAGGCAAGGGCGGCGCAGGCGGCAACCGTATTACGCTGCTGCGCAACGTCAATGGAAAATGGGAGCAGCATCGATTTATCGAAAATCTGCACTCGCCGTTTGGTATCCAGCTGATTGGCAACACGCTCTACGTCGCGAATGCTGACAGCCTGGTGAAGTTCCCCTATCGCGAAGGTGACACGGAGATCCGTACTGCTCCTGAAGAGGTAACGGAGCTGCCGGGCGGACCGATTAACCACCACTGGACCAAAGCACTGTTAGCCAGCCCCGATGGCAGCAAGCTCTATGTGGGCGTTGGCTCCAACAGTAACGTCACCGAAAACGGCATTGGCGCAGAGTATCGCCGGGCAGCGGTACTGGAAGTGGATGCGGCCAGCGGTGCCAGCCGTATCTACGCCAGCGGACTGCGCAATCCGACCGGCCTGCAGTGGGAACCGCAGAGCGGCAAGCTGTGGGCTATCGTCAACGAGCGTGATGAAATCGGCTCCGATCTGGTGCCGGACTACCTGACCTCGGTACAGGATAAAGGTTTTTACGGCTGGCCCTATAGCTACTTTGGTCAGCATGTCGATACCCGTGCCGAACCGCAGCGTCCCGACCTGGTTGAGAAGGCGATCAAGCCCGATTACGCCCTGAGTTCGCATGTCGCGCCGCTGGGCCTGCTGTTCTACGGTGGTGATAATATGCCGCAGTACCGTGGCGGTGCGTTTATCAGCGAGCATGGCAGCTGGAACCGGACGCCGCTGAATGGCTACAAAGTGGTGTGGGTGAAATTTGAGAATGGCAAGCCGGTGGGGCAGCCGCAGACGGTGGTTTCGGGCTTCCTGACGGACGATGAAAAGCAGGTGCGTGGTTTGCCGGTCGGTCTCGCCAGCGATAAACAGGGCGGCGTACTGATCGCTGACGACGCAGGGAATACCGTCTGGCGTATCAGCGCCGCGAAGTAAATTCTGCGCGGATTGGGTTATCGCCGTAAAACAGGCATAAAAAAAGGATTTGGCATCGCGCCAAATCCTTTATTTTTTTGTTCGCTACCCGGCTGGTAACCGCGCTGCGAACGAGGTGCTCAGCACTCTCCACAAACAAGATTGTAAAATGTGCGGCTAAGGATTTCAAGTTTCGCCAAAATACTGTATGTTTATACATGTGTTGAGTGTTGAGCATCGCCTCATTGTCGACTGGCCGCTCCCAGGGGCACGGTTTTAAAAATCCCGGCAGGCATCAGGTGGTGCTGGCCTGTGGCTTTAACCATGAGTGCCGCTCAGCCCTCTCCACAAAGATGTGCTCAGGCACCCGGCGGGTAGAGTCAAAGCCCTGGTTGCCGAATAGCGCGCTCCTGAAAAAGGAGAAGGAAAGTGATGGAACTGACTAAGCTGATTCTGGATCTTATCCGGGTCATCTTGCAGATCATCGTTGCCCTTATGCAACTGACCGGTCACGCAGGTTAACCGGAACTTGAAACAAGGCGGAGCTAACCACTCCGCCTTTTTTCTGTGTCAATTCTCTGTCATTAAAGGCGGGTAAAGTGGTGCGGCAAAAGCACGCCGCCGGGGTGCTGCTTATCCTGACAGGGAGTAATATGTCCATTGCCGCCGTTATGCCTGCCCGATTAGCCCATACCTGGATTGATGACAGTGTACGGATGCGGGAAACCACCGTGGGTCAGCAGTGCGAGATCCTGGCGCACAGCGTGCTGGAATACAGCGAGCTAGGTGACTTCTCCTATGTGGGTGAGCACTGCTGTCTGGCCGACACCCAGGTGGGACGTTTCTGCGCCATTGCCAATCAGGTGCGGATTGGTGCGCCGAATCATCCGATGGACCGCGCTTCGCAGCATCGCTTTACCTACTGCCCGGAGTATTACCATCCCGATGCGCGGCGCGATCAGGGCTTCTTTGCTGCCCGTCGTGCCGACCGGGTGGTGATCGGCAATGATGTCTGGATCGGGCACGGCGTGATTGTGCTGCCCGGCGTGACTATTGGCGATGGTGCGGTGCTGGCCGCGGGCGCAGTCGTAACCAAAAACGTTGCGCCCTACAGCGTGGTGGGCGGTGTTCCGGCCCGGCCATTGCGGGTCCGGTTTACGCCTGCGATTGCCGCCCGCCTGCAGCGCATTGCCTGGTGGAACTGGCCACTGGAGAAACTGCTCGCGAATCTGCCTGACTTTCAGCACGGCGACATCGACGCGTTCTGCCAGCGGCACGGGGAATAATTATCTCAACGTCAGCCGGTTCGGACGCCGATAAAGCGCACGATCCGCTGCCCATAAAGTCCCACCGCCAGCCCGGCGACGATCAGCACCAGCGCGACGATTTTCTGAGCTGAAACCGTTTCGCCAAATATCGCCACTGAGCCCAGAATGCCGAACACTGGCACCAGCAGCGACAGCGGCGCCACCGTGGAGACCGGATACTGTTTCAGCAGCCAGTTCCACACCCAGTAACCCAGCAGGGTGTTGGGATAGACCTGAAACAGTATCGATAACACCGCTTTCATATCCAGCTGCGTGAACAGCGCATGATAGCCCGTGCTGCCATTGACCAGCCCGTCCAGCAGGAAGAGCGGGATGGGTGCAAAGGCGCTCGACCAGACCAGAAACGCAAACACCTGCCGGGTCGCCGCTTTTTTGTTGATCATGTTAGCAATGCTCCAGGCGATCGCGCCTGCCAGCACCAGCAGCATGCCGAAGAACGTCACCGAGCCATCGGTAATAAAGAAAATGCTCAGCAGACCGGCGCAGGCCAGCAGACATCCGGCGACCTGATAGCGGCTGAGACGCTCTCTGAATACCCAGCCACCCAGCAGCAGGGTGAAAAAGGCACTGAACTGCAACAGCAGCGAAGCGATGCCCGCCGACAGCCCGGTTTTAATCCCCAGATTCACCAGCCCCCACAGACCGATTCCGAAGACCAGGCCGTAGCTGATCAGGTAGCGCCACGGCACGTCCGGTTTCCTGATAAAGAACAGTGCGGGCAGGGCGCAGAGCGTAAAGCGGATGCCCGCCAGGATAAAGGGATCGACCGCATGCAGCCCGAGTTTGATAACGGAAAAGTTTACGCCCCAGATGGCGGTGATCAGCACGGCGAGTAGCAGATGCGATAATTTCATGATTGACGTGCTCCATACCAGCAAAGAAAGGCTGAGGCGCTGACTGCGGCACCGGCATAGCAGACGGCATGCCATCCCCAGAGGGTGTAAAGCTGAGTCGCCACGATGGCCCCCAGCGCACTGCCCAGCGAGTAAAAGCACATGTACGCACCGACCAGACGACTGGCCGCTTCGGGGCGGGCAGTGACGAGCAGGCTCTGATTAATCACGTGCACTGTCTGAACAGCGAAATCGAGCAGGATCACCCCGAAAACCAGCAGCAGTAGCGAACTTTGAAGTGCGACTATCGGCAGCCAGGAGAGGGTCAGCAGCACCAGGGCTAAGCCGGTGGCACGCTGGCCCCATCCCCGGTCAGCCCAGGCGCCTGCTCTGGTGGCCGCCAGGGCACCGGCCAGGCCCGCCAGTCCGAACATCCCGGTCTGAGTGTGTGACAGTGACAGGGCGGTCAGCGGCAGCACCATTGAGGACCAGAGCATACTGAAGGCTGCGAAAATCAGCAGCGCCAGGATGCCACGTTTGCGCAGTTGGGGTTCTGAACGGAATAGCCGCAAAACTGACAGTAACAGCAGCGGGTAAGCGGTGCGCTGCGTCTGGCCGGTTGAGGCGGGCAGCACTTTTACGAGTACCAGCGAGATCAGCAGCATCAGGCAGGCGGCTGTCAGAAAGACCGCGCGCCAGCCCGCCAGATCGGCAATCATCCCTGAAACAAAGCGCGCCAGCAGGATGCCGATCACGATGCCGCTGGTCACGCTGCCGACCACCCGCCCGCGCTGCGCGGGCGATGCCAGCATGGCGGCCCAGGCCACCATCAGCTGTGTGACCACTGCCATCAACCCCACCAGCAGCATCGCGCCCAGCAGCGTCATAAGATCGGGCGCGAAAGCCGCGGCGGTTAATGCCAGCACGGAAAGCAGTAGCTGGATAACCACCAGTTTTTTGCGATTCACGCAGTCGCCCAGCGGCACCAGAAAAATTAGCCCGATGGCGTAACCGATCTGCGTGGCCGTCACCACAGCGCCAATGCTGCCGGGGGAAACATTCAGGCTGGCGGCTATCGATTCCAGCAATGGCTGCGCCGAGTAAACATTGGCGACTGCCAGCCCAGAGGTAAGTGAGAACAAAAATATCATCCGCGTCGACAGCGCGGCTGGCGGTGGATCGGCTTCCTGAACCTTGCATGTAGTCGTGGTCATGCTTACACCTTCTGGTTTTTATTTGAAACTGGATTGGCAATATCATTAACCAGGGTGGTTTTTTTTTGCAACTTCTTTTCCGGCTGGCTAAGCTGGCTTCATCAGACAGGCAAAGTGAGAGAAAACATGGCTAAGCAGGAATCCCTGAGAACCAGTGAGTGTCCGGTTGCCAGAACCCTGGAATCAATTGGGGAACGCTGGTGCATGATGATCGTGCGTGAAGCCTTTGATGACGTCCGCCGGTTCAGTGAGTTTCAGCGCAATCTGGGGCTGGCAAAAAATATCCTGGCGTCGCGCCTGAAGCAGCTGGTGGAGATGGGGGTATTTGAGATTGCGCCAGTCTCCGATGGCAGCGCCTATAACGAATATGTCCTGACTGAGAGAGGCCGTGCGCTGTTTCCGGTGGTAGTTGCTATGCGCCAGTGGGGCGAGCGCTATCTGTTTGAGAAGGGTGAGACGCACTCGGTGCTTCTGGATAATGCAGAAGGCAAGCCGCTGCCGCGCCTGGAGGTCTGTTCCTCAACGGGGCAAAAACTGGACCCGGCGGACTGTCATCGCCAGCGGGTAGTCGCTGAAGGTTAACTGTCAGAGGATTTACGCCTCTGCACTCTCTGAATCTGGCAGGCCTGACACTCCGCGCGATCCCGATCATCATTGTCAGCCTGTCGGTATCATCACATTTTCCAATGACAGGTTGTCTTGTAACTTGCCGATGCGCATGACATTCTCGCTGATTGTATAGACATGTATCTTCAACCCTGAACCGGGCACTTCACCTTTTCAGTTAATGCGTCTCTCACTGTTTCAGCGAGGAATCTATGTCGGTCAAAACATCTGTAGCAGATTATGCAGGCGCAGAGAAACAGCGTCTGTCAGAAACCCGTTCCATTGATTACATCCCGTTGCGCGAACGCCATGGCCATCCCTTTAGCCAGTTTACGCTCTGGTTTGGAGGCAACCTGCAGATCACGGCCATTGTCACGGGTGCGCTGGCCGTGGTGCTGGGTGGCGACGTTGTATGGTCGCTAATCGGCTTACTGGTGGGTCAGATTCTGGGTGCAGCGATCATGTCTTTGCATGCTATCCAGGGACCGCGCCTGGGTTTACCGCAGATGATCACCAGCCGTATGCAGTTTGGCGTCTTTGGTGCCGTTATTCCGCTGGTACTGGTTTGCATGATGTATGTGGGGTTTTCAGCCAGCGGGACAGTGTTAGCGGGACAGGCGCTGGCTAAACTTATCCATGTCAGCAATTCAGCCGGGATGATCCTGTTCAGCATCCTCATCGTGATCATTGCGGTGCTGGGCTATCGCGTCATACATCAGCTGGGGAAAGTAGCGAGCATTATCGGCGTTTTAGCCTTTGCTTATCTGTTCATCACGCTGTTCTCTGCGCATGACTTATCCGCCGTCTGGCAGAATAAGCACTTTACCGTGGCGAATTTCCTGCTGGCGGTCTCTCTTTCTTCGTCATGGCAGATTGCCTTCTGTCCCTACGTCTCGGACTATTCGCGCTATTTGCCAGCTGATGTCTCTGCAAAGAAACTGTTCAGCGCGGTCTTTTTCGGCACCGTGCTTGGTACGCAGGCTTCAATGACGCTGGGGGTGATCGTCGCGGCTATTGCCGGTAGTGCGTTTGCAGGTAATGAGGTGGGTTACATCGTGAGCATGGGCAGCACGGCGACTATGGCGATGGTGATTTATTTCGCAATTTGCTTTGGAAAAATCACCTTTACCACGCTGAATGCGTACGGCAGTTTTATGTCACTGACGACCATCGTATCTGGCTTCCGGCAGCAAACCACGCTGAGTCGGGGCGCACGCATTCTGTTTGTGGTGCTGATGGTGGCGCTGGCCTGCGTCATTGCTCTGCTCAGTGAACCGGCCTTCCTGAAATCCTTCACCCACTTCCTGCTCTTCCTGCTGGCTTTCTTTGTGCCCTGGAGCGCGATCAGCCTGACCGATTTCTATCTGATCACCAAAGGCAGGGTCGATGTCCCTGCGCTGTCTCAGCCGGATGGACGCTATGGACGCTGGAATCTGGCCGGTATCACCGTCTATTTCCTGGGGGTGGTGGTGCAACTGCCGTTTATTGATAATCCGCTGCACCATGGCTCGCTGACCTGGATTTTTGCCGGCAATGATGTCTCGTGGATCATCGGCTGGTTTGCGACGGCGCTGTTATGGCTATTCGCCAGCCGCTGGGATCGTCGTGGCAGACCTGAACAGTCAATCTATACCGCTATGTGAAAAGGTAAAAGCCGCCATGAAAGGCGGCTTTTGTTCCGGGTTGAATGTGTGATCGGCAGGGTGTCAGGCTAAGCCGCAATCCGTCATGCCAGGGAATCTTCCTGCCTGAGATTACGCCGCCGAAACATCCGCCGCGCCAGTCTGTGCTTCGGCCACCAGTGGCTTTTCTGGCTGCAGCAGCGTCATCGCCAGCATGCTACCGAAGGCGATGACTGCAGTGACGGTAAACATCGCGTTGTAACCGTAATATTCCGCCAGCCAGCCGCAGAGCATCGGAGAGATAATTGCCGCCAGGTTGGCTATGGCCAGCGTCATGCCGCTGTAGGTGCCGACCGACGCTTTCGGGGTGACATCAATCACTACCGACCAGTAGACATTATTCACCAGCGCATTCAGCGCATTGCCCAGCGTCATCAGTGCGATAATCCCGGCGGCCGACTGCACGTAGGGGATCGCCATAAAGCAGCAGGCGGTGCCGCACAGCGTGACCGCCGCAAACAGATTGCGCGCCAGCCGCAGGTTGTTGAAGCGGGCCAGCAGGGCATCGGCAATACGGCCGCCCAGCAGCACGGTGATGCAGGCGCCACTCCACGGGATCATGGCCACGTACCACAGCGAGTGCAGGTCATAATGGAAATTATCCTGCAGATACTTCGGCATCCAGGTCACCAGGGTAAAGGTGATGTAGAGGAAAGAGAAGTAGCCCAGCGCGTTGCAGACCAGCGTGCGGCTGGTAAAGAAGCGCCACCAGGGCAGGGAGACGCTGTCGCCTGCGCTGCGGCGCTGACCGCGCTGGATCAGTGTGCGTTCAGCGGTATTGGTGTGAGGGCTCTTTTCCGGGCTGTCGCTGAAGGTGCGGGCAAACAGCGCCATCGCCAGCAGGGAGAACACTCCGAGCAGGATAAACATCATGCGCCAGTCTTGGGTCAGCAGCAGCAGGCCAACCGCAATCGGGGCGGTCAGCAGCGCGCCAACCTGGGTTGAGAGCAGGCCAATGCCCAGCGCAAAGCCGCGCTCGTTGTCGGGTGCCCAGTGGGCAATCGCCTTGTTCATCAGCGCATAGGCCGGGCCTTCAGAAAAACCAAACAGGATGCGCAGGGCCGCAAAGCCCATAATGGCGGAGCCGCCAAACAGCGCCATGCCCAGTTCACCGGCCCAGGCGGTGGCGATCTCCAGCAACGACCAGAGCACACCAGCCAGCAGCCAGACTTTCTTCGTGCCAATCCGGTCGGCAAGGAAGCCGCCACACAGCGAACCAAACAGATAACCGAAGCCAAAGTAACCCAGCACCGCGCCGAGCTGGACTTTGCTGAAGTGGTATTCCGCCGCAATGGCGTTGGCCGCAAACGACAGGGCGCCGCGATCGATGTAGTTGATCAGGGCGATCAGGAACAGCAGTGAAAATATGGTGTAACGGTAACGGCTGGATGTCATCTCACGTCTCCTGATTAAGTTTCTCAGGAGAGCCGAAGCAAGATTAATGCCGGAAAAGAGGTTCATCCGGCAAAACCCGGGCTGACAGAGGCTGCGGGCTGCTGAGCCTGCGCTTAACGGGTTAACTGATCCCGCTAATTATTCGCCTGCGCATCAATGCGGTGCAGTCATTGCCTGCTGATGGTGAACCTCAGGCGGCGTTATGATGCGTGCTGCTGACGTGGGGCAGCGGGATAACCACCATTTCCGTTTCCGCCATGGTTTTATCCTGTGGCGTTTCGCCAACGTGCTGCAAAATCTGCCGCTGATATGTCGCATCAGCGACGGTTGTCTGTTCACTCAGCAGTACGCCCGCTTCATTAACATTTTTTCCTGCCACTTTTACTTTGCTGGTGGCACTGGCCAGCATCCACTCATATTCAATGTCGACATGGCCGCTATCAATACAGCGAATTCCGCGCTGACTTAAATCATACGCCAGCACGGTTGCCGTCGGGCCTAAAGAAATTAAGACCAGGTCAAAGTTGACTGCATTCGCTAATACCGTATCGAAGAGACGATCATAAACGGAAAAAGCATTACGGTTCAGCGTCGTAATGCGTTTAATTTCACTAGCCCCCTCCAGTAAATTATTGCCTAATCCCAGACGTGTGCCACTGCCTTCAACAATTAATATCCGGCGACCCTGGTAGAGCAGTTTAAATTTATCGAATATCGTTCTGGATAATTGTTTGCTTTTATAATCGTGATAAGGGCGTGTAACGGAGGTATTGCCATACTGGTACTGATGATTCAGCAGAGCATCATAATGTTTAAAGTAAAATGATTTATGGAAGAACCAGAACAGGGCCGATCCATTTTTCATATTGCGGGTGGTGCGAAAAGCATCTGGCAGGCAAATCAGACAGTTCGGGTTGTCCTGGGGCGCCTGCAGCAGCAGCGCCTTAAGCCTTGCCGACAGTTTTGGGTCAAAAGGCTGAAAACCAATGTTTTTATACCAGGTCATCTCCAGTTCCCCGTCGCCGTAACGGGCCAGTGATAATTGCGGTTTATGTAACAGCAGATCGATAGTTTCTTCTATCGACATGACGGAATAACGTTTAACCCGTGCCTGAGCGGCAGGATAGCGAATGGCCGCATTAATAAATTTAAACGGGAAACGAAACTTGCGGTAAATAGCATGAAGTGCGGACATAGTTAGCCTTGGGTTATTGCTGCCAGTGAAAAAACCGCCTGCTGGCCGGATAAATTTTTATAAGAGTGATGATATATATCACAGATAAAAGTCGGGTCGGGCTACGGAATATCTTAAAACGTTTTATTCAGCAGGATCCCTTTCATTATTAATCTATTCCTTGCTGAAGGCAGCGCTAAAAAATAATGGCAGAGCAAAGTCAATTGCCCGAGTTAATAATCTGAAAATCATTGAAACCGCATGAGCACTTATAACCGGACGGTTTAAAACAGCTGCGCACTAAGTTTTCTGATTTTAGCATTAAGAGTTGTTGCAGAACCGGGTTAATAAACCATTATGCTTATTTGACACTCGTTATCCCTGTCTGCTCACCCTTAAGCTGGCGTTCATGAAGCGCGGCCGGTCTGTTAATTATTCGCCTTTGAACAAAAGGTGCGATAACTCCCGGCCTATCGTTAATTTTTTGTGATGAATATCGCGTATTTGCCCCTTAGGAAAGTAAATAAAGCAGTCTCAGCGCCCCTGAAGTCGACATTTTTAATAAATATTTTTAATGGGTTACGCTTATACACGTTTTTACATATTTCTCACGTAAGTTAAGATCTCGTTGAATTTATGTTTCCAGTTTAACTTTCTGATGACCGCTAATGACCCGAGGATGGATCATGATAAATAAAATAACCAGTGTAATCATGGTGATATTTGCTATCGCCCTGATTTACATGGGAGGACAACTTCTGCTTGCAGGAGGCAGCGCGTTCTATGCGTTGATGGGGGTGGGCGTTCTGCTCAGCGCGATTCTGCTGATGATGAACAAACGCAGTGCACTGACGCTTTATGCGCTGCTGATGTGGATAACGCTGTTCTGGACGATCTGGGAAGTGGGCTTCGATAAGTGGCAGTGGATCCCGCGCGGCGACCTGTTTGGTGTGCTGGGCGTCTGGCTGGCTCTGCCGTGGGTGGTTCGTCCTCTCTATCAGGGACAGCGTCGCTTCCATCCTTTCCTTGGCGGCTCCGTGGTGCTGATGGTGCTGCTGGTGACTGGCCTCTGCTTCTACGATCCGCTGCCGCAACAGGGCACCATCAATACCCAACGTAACAGTTCCGCGACCGGCGGTGCTGCTGAAGAGTGGAACGCCTATGGCGGGACCACAGATGGCCAGCGCTTCTCGGCACTGAAGCAGATCACTAAAGATAACGTTAAAGATCTGGAAGTGGCCTGGACCTATCACACCGGCGATCTGCGTCAGGGTGATGATGCAACCGAGTACACCTTTGAAGCGACGCCGTTGAAAGCCAACGGCATGCTCTACCTCTGTACGCCGCACAACGAGGTTCATGCTCTTGACCCGGAAACCGGTGCGGTGAAGTGGAAAACAGCGCCGGATAAAAACCGCTCTTATCTGCAGCAGCACCAGACCTGCCGTGGCGTGAGCTACTTCGATGCCGGTCAGCAGGCGGAGCAGCAGACAGGCGCATCCCCGGCTATCTGCCGCAAACGTATCTTCAATGCGACCACCGATGCCCGCCTGCTGGCGCTGGATGCCGACACCGGCAAGCCCTGTGCTGAATTTGGTGACAACGGCGTGGTAAACCTGCGCGTCAACATGGGCGAGGTGCGTCCGCATGCGCTGATGCAGACTGCTGCACCACTGGTGGCAGGCAATCTGGTGATTGTTGGCGGTTCTGTGATGGATAACGGCTTCAACAGCGGCAACCCATCGGGTGTCATCCGTGCCTATGATGCCGTTACGGGTCGTCTGGTGTGGAACTTCGATCCGGCTAATCCGGATAACACCGCACCGGTCGCCGCAGGCGCAACCTATCCGCAGGATACCCCGGTCGCCTGGGCTACGCTGAGCGCCGACCTGAAAAACGGCCTGGTCTATGTGCCGTTTGGTAACGCCTCGCCGGATGAAATCGGCATTGAACGCGATCCTGCCAGCAATACCGAAAAATTCCGTGATGCGCTGGTGGCGCTGGATCTGAAAACCGGTGCGTTCAAATGGCGTTATCAGAGTTCGAACCACGACCTGTGGGATCGCGATAACCCGTCACAGCCGTCGCTGGTAGACATCAGCTATCAGGGCAAACCGCAACCGGCGGTGATCCTGCCGACCAAAACCGGCAACCTGTTTGTGCTGAACCGCCTGACCGGTGAGCCGGTTTACCCGGTAGAGCAGGTTAAGGTCTCTACCGATGGCATTAAGGGAGAGCAGTACGCGGCGACCCAGCCGGTCTCCAGCCTGAACTTCATTCCGCAGCCGCTGACTGAGAAGTCGATGTGGGGCATTACGCCGTTTGACCAGATGGCCTGCCGCACGACCTTCCGTGAACTGCGTTATGACGGTAACCCGTGGACGCCGCCAACCGAGAAAGGCTCGCTGATCTTCCCGGGCAATATCGGGGTGTTTAACTGGGGCTCCGTGGCGGTTGATCCACAGCGCCAGATGCTGATTGCGGCACCGGTGCGCCTGGCCTACAAGTACAACCTGATCAAGCGCACGCCGGAAACCGAAACTCAGCGTACCTTCACCAAAGATGGCACACCGTACTGGAATGAGAACTTCCACGGTGACTACGCTATCCACATCCAGCAGATGGCATCGGGGCTGGGTATTCCCTGCATCGCGCCACCGTGGGGACGGATGGTGGGTGTGGATCTGACCACCGGCAAAACCGAATGGCTGCGTCGCGTTGGCACCACCAAAAACCTCAAGACCAGCTTCCTGCCTGGCCGTTTCCCGCTCGGTTTCCCGATGGGGATGGTGGCGCACGGCGGACCGCTGCTGACAGCGGGTGACCTGGTGTTCCACGGCGCAACGGCAGATAACTTCTTCCGTGCTTACGACAGCACCACCGGTGAGCTGCTGTGGCAGACGGAACTGAGCGCGGGTGCACAGGCCACGCCATCAACCTTTATGGGCAAAGATGGTAAGCAGTATGTGGTGATTGCCGCAGGCGGCCATGGCTCGCTTGGCACCACGGCGGGCGACAGCGTTGTCGCGTTCCGTCTGAAGTAATTATGACCTGCTGAGCGCCGCCCTGGCGCTCAGCGTTATTACGCGCTCACCAGGCTAACTTTCGTGCGATATCACGTCTTCACTTTTTTCCTTCTGAATACATTTACTGCTAAACGTCGTCAGTGACAGGTGTGCCTGATTTGCTGGAGAGTCTTTGGGTTACGCGCGGGCCTGAGGCCAGAGAGGTCGTACTGCGGGGATAGGGATACTGCATTCAATGCAGCGTGCCACGTCAGTGACGTGGCACGCTAACCATTATGCGCCGACGTTCACCACGGTTTTACCGAAGTTTTTGCCATTCAGCATATCGATAAACGCCTGTGGTGCGTTCTCTAACCCTTCAATCATGTGCTCGCGATAGTGGATTTTTTTGCTCTCCACCATAGGACGCATCGCCTCCAGGAACTCTGGATAACGGTCACCGTAATCCTGGAAGATGATAAAGCCCTGCATACGGATACGGCGCTTCAGAATGCCCGCCATGATCAGTGAGGTTCTGTCCGGGCCTTCAGGCAGTTCACGCTGGCTGTAAGCGGAGACCAGGCCACAGACCGGTACACGCGCGGCAGTGTTAAGCAGCGGGAATACCGCATCAAACACTTTGCCACCCACATTTTCGAAATAGATATCGATGCCATCCGGGCAGGCGTTTTTCAGCTGCTCTTCAAAGTCGGCACTGTGGTGATCGAGGCAGGCATCAAAGCCCAGCGTATCGACCGCGTAACGGCATTTCTCTTCTCCGCCCGCGACACCGACGACACGACAGCCTTTCTGCTTACCTAACTGACCCACTGTTGCGCCTACCGGACCGGTTGCCGCGGCGACGACCAGGGTTTCACCCGCTTTCGGCTGACCGATATCCATCAGGCCCATATAGGCGGTAAAGCCTGGCATGCCGAGAATGCCCAGCGCCCATGACGGATGCGGCAGATCGTTGCCCAGCTTCGCAATTTCTTTGCCATCGGAGACGGCATATTCCTGCCAGCCACTCTGCGCCAGCACCCAGTCACCGGTTTTAAAGTTGCTGTTTTTCGATTCGACGACCTGACAGACAGTGCCACCGACCATTGGCTGATCCAGCTCTGCCGGCGCGGCGTAAGATTTACCGTCGTCCATCCGGCCACGCATGTAGGGATCGAGTGAGAGGTAGATAGTCTTCAGCAGCACTTCGCCTTCTTTGATTTCCGGGATGGGCTGCGCCACATGGCGGAAATTCTCTTTGGTCGGCTCACCGTGAGGGCGTGAAGCCAGTAACCAGGCATGGTTCTGGGTTGCTTGTTCAGTCATATTGTCTTCCTTTTATAGCCGGGCGATGCACTGGGCATTGCCATATGAATACCGGGAAAGTGTAGATGACTGCAGCGGGAATGCATTTAGCGCTGTGAGCGATAAGCGGATTTTGCGTCATTTGCAAATACGGTCGTTTGATGGAACTGCCTGGGCGGTTGTTAGCATCCAGGATCACAGGAAGCGCTGAAGAGTGTGATAAATACCAGTGAACTGAACAGGGAGAGAACCATGACTACTCAGCATTTGCGTATTGCCCGACCTGTGACTGATCTGAAACAAAGCAGTCAGATCTATTGCCACGGGCTGGGGTTGCAGGAAATCGGTGAGTTTACCGATCATCAGGGTTTTAGTGGTGTGATGCTGGGCGCGGAAGGATTGGGCTGGCATCTCGAATTCACACTCTGTCATACCCATCCCGTCCGGCCATCGCCAACGGAAGACGATCTGCTGGTGCTTTACATTCCCCACCAGCCAGACTGGCTGTTTCGTTGTACCTGTATGGATGACGCAGGCTTCCAAAGGGTGCCATCCTTTAATCCTTACTGGGATCAGCGGGGCGTGACATTTATCGACAAGGATGGTTATCGTGTCGTTATCCAGCATGGCTTGTGGCAACCCACACGCTGACCCTGCATACATCAGAAAAGGAACTCACCCTGAATATTCTTTGCTTCCACACCGCTGCCAGCAATATCGCGATCTTTGATGATGCCGCCAGCGGACTTAAGCGTGACAGCTCGCCGCTAAATCACCTGGTGATGCCTTCGCTGCTGGCCGAGGCGGAACGCAGCGGCGGGATGACGGCGGAGTTACGCTGCCGTATCGCGCAACTGATCAAAGCAATGCTGCCGCAGTTTGATGCCGTACTGATTACCTGTTCCACGCTGGGACCGGTTGCCGATGATTTCTCCGTGCAGGATCGGGTCATGCGCACCGACGGCATGTTAGCGGCGGCATTGCGGCGTCATACGGGGCCGAGGGTGGCGCTCTGTGCGGCAGAATCAACGCTGGCGGCGACGCGGGCGCTTTTCTGCCAGCCCGGCAGCCAGACAGAGGTTGCGCTAGTGGAGGACGCATGGGCGGCGTTTAAAGCGGGGGAGACAACACGCTATTTTGCCCTGATCGCGGCAGCCGCAGAGCAGGCGTATCAGCAGGGCGCCGTTGCGGTGGCCCTGGCGCAAAGCTCAATGACGCCGGTTGCCCAAAAGTTTCCCGCGCCCCGACGACCACTGACCGGCCCGCATCTGGCTTTGCAGGCCTGCTACGATCTCAGATGATCGTTACGCTATGCTGGCTCAGCGCCTGTTGCAGCGCGTCGTCCGGCTGCGTTTCTACAACCAGCGTGCTGGCCAGCGACAAGTCGCCAATGGCAAACGCTGAGGCGGAATTCAGCTTTTCGGCTGACGCCAGCACCACGGTTTCGGCTGCACGTCCTGCCAGCGCACGCTTCACCGTCGCCTCTTCGAAATTGCCGGTAGTCAGTCCGGCAGCCGGATGCACACCGGTAACGCCCATAAAAAAGAGATCGGCATTAATGCGATTGATCGACTCCAGCATCGCCGCGCCCACGGTCACCACTGAATGCTTATAGAGCTGTCCGCCAACCAGTATGATCTCCACCAGTGGATGATCGGCTAATGCCAGCGCCACGCTGGGACTGTGGGTGACGGCGGTAAAGCTCAGCGTTGCAGGTAACTGTCGCACCAGTTCCGCGCTGGTGGTCCCGCCATCAATCAGTACGATCTGTCCCGGCTGGATCAGCGAAACCGCCTTTTGGGCAATGGCCTGCTTTGACGCAGTCTGCACGCTTTTGCGTGTTTCAAAAGTGCCCAGCGCAGCGGAAACCGGCAGCGCACCGCCATGCACCCGCTGCAATAAACCTTCCGCTGCCAGCTCACGCAGGTCACGGCGGATAGAGTCCTCAGAGAGGTTGAAGCGCTGGCTGAGGTCGCGCGACTGCACCTGTTTTTCCTGAGCGAGCAGGGCAAGGATTTTCTGTTTACGCTGGCTGGATAGCATCTCTTTCCTTTGCGTGTTTTTTCTTGAATGTGCACGATTTTGCATGATAGCGTGTGGGCTGTCTACTTATCCTGGAGAGCACCATGCAGCAGAACCAATCCCGTGTGCGCATCATCAGTGAGCAGTTGCTGTCAGATAACTGGTATACCCTGAAGAAATATACCTTCTCGCTGCTGCGCCGTGATGGCCAGTGGCAGGAGCAGAGCCGTGAAGCGTATGACCGGGGCAACGGCGCGGTCATCCTGCTCTACAACCGTGACAAACGCACGGTAGTGCTGACCCGTCAGTTTCGCTTTCCGGTTTTCCTCAACGGGCATGATGGATTTCTGATTGAAGCGGCCGCGGGCCTGCTGGATAACGCCTCGCCGGAAGCGCGCATTGTTGCTGAAGCGGAAGAGGAGACGGGTTTTCGCGTCAGCCGCGTTGAGAAGGTGTTTGAAGCCTTTATGAGCCCCGGTTCGGTGACGGAGAAGCTCTACTTCTTTATTGCTGAGTATGACGACCAGCAGCGCAGCGGTGAAGGCGGCGGAATAGCGGAAGAGGGTGAAGATATCGAGGTGCTGGAGATCGGTTTCGACCAGGCGTTGCAGGCGATTGACCAGGGTGAGATTGTGGATGCGAAAACCATCATGCTGCTGCAGCATCTGCGACTCAAAGGCATTTTATAAGAAAGCGGGCAGAGCGCCATCTATGCGTTCTGCCCGTAAAGCTTACTGATCCTGCGTCAGAATGCCTTTAACATCGTGCGGTTCAGAGCGCAGATACTGCGGCGGAACCTGAACTTTACCTTCCAGCACAGCCGCGGCGTGCCATGGCCAGCGTGGATCGTAGAGAATACCGCGCGCCAGAGCGACCAGATCGGCATCTCCCTGCTGAAGCACACCCTCCGCCTGCTGCGGTTCCGTAATCAGGCCAACCGCAATCACCGGAATCAACACCTGTTCGCGGATATCGCGAGAGAATGGCACCTGATAGTTTGGCCCGACGCTGATTTTCTGATCTTCCGACAGACCCCCACTTGAGACGTGGATATAAGCGCAGTTCAGCGCTTCCAGTTCACGTGAGAAAGCGATCGACTGCTTAATTTCCCAGCCGCCTTCAACCCAGTCCGTAGCGGAAATGCGCACGCCTACCGGCACAGACGCGGGTACGGCTTCACGGACGGCTTTGAACACCTCAAGCGGGAAGCGCATACGGTTTTCCAGCGAACCACCATATTCGTCACTGCGCTGATTCGACAGCGGCGACAGGAACTGATGCAGCAGATAGCCGTGTGCGGCATGGACTTCGATCAGCTCGATGCCCAGGCGTACCGCGCGATGGGCGCTGTCGACAAAGGCTTGTTTTACCCGCTGCAGATCGTCAATGCTCATCGCCAGCGGTTTCACTTCACCCTCGCTGTAGCTCACAGCTGACGGCGCCACGGTCTGCCAGCCACCGGCATCCGGCGCAATCTGCTTACCGCCTTCCCAGGGCACGGCGCACGACGCTTTGCGGCCCGCATGGCCCAGCTGAATACCCACCGGAATAGAGGAGTAGCGGCGCACATCTTCCAGCACCGTTTTCAGCGCAGCTTCATTGTCATCATTCCATAAGCCCAAATCGCCGGGGGAGATACGACCAATGTCCTCGACGGCAGTGGCTTCGATAATCATCAGACCCGCGCCGGAAAACGAGAGCTGACCAAGATGGATACGGTGCCAGGCAGTGGCATTACCCGCTTCAGCGGAGTACTGGCACATCGGCGCAATCACAATGCGGTTATCCAGCGTAAGTTCGCCCAGTGAGACAGAAGAAAAAAGTTGGCTCATGTTATCTCCATGGTGTTATGACGGACGTGACAGGCAATAACTATAGCGGGGGATTGACCGGGCGGGATGATTGCAACGTGACTTTTTATGACTGCGGCTGGGCTTAGCTGAGTACACCGCTGCGCTTAGCCGGTGGGATGCAGACCCCGCTGCCGTCGCAACAGGATCTGTTATCAGCACTCAGACCTGCGCCATTCCGCCATCGACAAACAGCTCTGTCGCATTGATAAAGCTGGCGGCATCTGACGCGAGAAAAGCAACGGTTCTGGCCACTTCCTGCGGTTCTCCCAGTCGGCCAAGCGGTATCTGCGCGGCCAGCGCATCAAACAAGCCCTGACGCTGATCTTCACTGACCAGACCACCCAGCCCCGGCGTGCGGATCGGGCCGGGACTAACGACATTAACCCGGATGCCGCGATCTTTCAGATCCAGCGCCCACGAACGGGCAAAGTTACGCACCGCCGCTTTACTGGCACTGTATACGCTAAAGGCCGCTGTACCCTGTGAAGCAGCGGTTGATCCGGTCAGAATGACTGACGCGCCATCAACCAGCAGAGGCAGGGCTTTCTGCACAGTAAAGAGCACGCCGCGCACGTTGGTGCCAAAGATCCGATCAACGTGCTCTTCAGTAATCGCGCCCAGCGGCAGCATGTCGCCGCCTCCGGCGTTGGCGAACAGAATATCCAGCCGTCCGGCCTGCGCCGCAATGCGGGAGTAAACGTTGTCGAGATTGTGCAATTGAGAGGCATCGGCCCGGATACCGCTGACGGTTCCGCCGATTTCAGCGACCGCAGCATCCAGTTCCGCCTGACGCCGGCCGGTAATAAACACCTGCGCGCCCTGTGCCGCCAGTTCCCGTGCGGTGGCCAGGCCAATTCCGCTGGTTCCGCCTGTTACCAGCGCAATTTTTCCTGCAAGTGATGCGTTCATTAGCGTTTCTCCGAATGGTGGCATTAACAGATTTATCTCTTCCCGGTCAGCGGGGCTGCCGGACTGATGGCTACTGTAAAAGAGCAGGATTGACGGATAAATCCGCAAAAATGAAAATGACTATCCATGCTGGTGGATAATAGGGGGACGTGAATGGATCAGCTGCTGGCGATTAAAGCTTTTTCACGGGTAGTGGAAAGCGGCAGTTTTACCCGCGCGGCGGACTCGCTGAACATGCCGAAAGCCACGCTGAGCAAGCTGGTTCAGCAGCTGGAAGCGCATCTCTCCGTCAGGCTCCTGCAGCGCACGACCCGACGCGTGACCGTTACCGCGGAGGGGCGGGAATACTATGAGAAGGCACTGCGTATCCTGCACGATCTGGAGGATATCGATGCCTGTTTCAATGTGCTGCGCAGTAAGCCGCGCGGGCATTTACGCGTTGATATAGGCGGCTCGACCGCGCGGGATATCCTGATCCCGCTGTTGCCTGACTTCTTTGCCCGCTATCCGGACATTACGCTCGACCTTGGCGTCTCTGATCGTCCGGTTAACCTGATTAGCGATAACGTTGACTGTGTGATCCGTGGCGGTCCCCTGGCTGACTCTTCACTGGTCGCCCGACTGATTGGTCACGCCACGCTGATCACCTGCGCGACACCCGCCTATCTGAAAGCGTCTGGCGTGCCTGCCTATCCTGATGAACTGCGTAACGGGCACCGGCTGGTGAGTTACCTTTCGCCGCAAACCGGCAAGCCATTTCCGCTACGGTTCGAACGGCAGGGAGAAAAAGTTGAGATCACCAGTGCGCATCGCATTGGCGTCAATGAGAGTAACGGGCATCTGGCCGCGGGACTGGCAGGGCTGGGGATTATTCAGACGTTCAGCTATTCGCTGTCATCGATTCTGCGGCGGGGTGAGATGGTGGAGATCCTGCGCGACTGGCGTCCCGCGGGCTATCCGTTTCATCTGGTCTATCCGCAAAACCGGCACGTGACGCAACGGTTACGGGTCTTCATTGACTGGCTGGTGGCCAGTTTTCCGGAACGT
This sequence comes from Pantoea sp. JKS000250, assembly GCF_003201065.1. NCBI lineage: Bacteria > Pseudomonadati > Pseudomonadota > Gammaproteobacteria > Enterobacterales > Erwiniaceae > Pantoea > Pantoea sp. JKS000250. Next base: position 199,139 of record NZ_QICZ01000001.1, read on the forward strand.
GTCGCGGGAGAGGGGGAATCCGGCACCTGAGTGCCGGACGGTCATCAGTTGCCGCGATAGGTGGAGTAACCAAACGGGCTCAGCAGTAACGGAATGTGGTAGTGCTCACCGTTCGCTTCCATGTTGAACTCAACCGGGATCTCCGGGAAGAAGGTCTTCTGGTTGCTCTTTTTATAGAAGTCACCGGTTTTAAATACGACGCGGTAGCTGCCTGCGCTGGCCGTTTTGTCCTGCGGGAACAGGGCGCTGATACGACCGTTGTTATCGGTGACGCCTGACGCCAGCTTCACCCAGTTATCCTGCTGTTTCTGATCCAGTTCAACTTCAATACCGGCTGTTGGCTGGCCTGTCTGCAGATTAAGAACGTGCACGCTCAGCGGGTTTTTCGCGGTAGCCGGCTGGGCTGCGAGAGCGGATGCGCCAGAGGTCATCAGTAATGTAGCAATCAAAGCATATGAAGTTTTCATCAATGTTTCCTTTATTGACTGTTTGAGGTCGGGTGACAGTGCTGAGAGAGTAATGTGCCTGAGGTCAAAGGGATAATTCGTCGAGGGAAATGTGAAATTTCTGAGAGAGGGATGTGACTTTAGTTACATCATACAGGCACTCTTTCAATATATTGTTCAGCATCAATGCGGTTATAGCTCACCACGAAAAAGGGGCTCCAGGTTAAATTTCCCTTACATCCCGCAAAGAAAGCAGGGCGACATCAGGCTTAAATCGGTTTTATATGACGTAAGTCAATGAGTTACAGAACCCACTAATGAAAATACCCAGCGCGGCGCTGCCGAAGTCGCCATCACACGTGAGCAATCCCACCTTCAGGACGACAACCAATGAGAATGAATAAACTGGCGCTGGCCATGATGTTACTGGCTGGTGCTACCAGCGTTTCGACGGCAATGGCGGCAGAATCAACGGCTGCTGGTCCCGCTGTGAATACCCTTAACCAGCCGGATCAGCAGCCAGCCAGTTCTGAAGCGCCAGCCGTTACAGCAACTCATGAGGCATCGCAGCAAGCGGATGATTCTGTGGCGACAACGCCATCCAATCCGGGTTCGGCAGAGCAGCCATCTGTTGCGGCTGTGCCAGAAGCCAGTGCCGCTCCGGTATCGCAGGAAGCTGCGGCTTCTGCGCCGGTTCAGCCACAGCCTGAGATCGATCAGCCTTCACCGGTTGTTAATCCGTCTGCTGAGGCCGCTTGCGTGGCAGAAAAGAGTGAGCCACAGCCAGCAGTAACCGATAGGAATGCCACACAAAAATTCTCGCAGACGCCAGTTGCTGAACCACCGTTTACGCCAGAACAGGAAGCGCGTATTGGTGAGCTGGCGAAAGCTTATCTGTTGAAGCATCCTGAATTACTGATTGAAGTGGATCAGAAACTGCAAAAAATACAGTATGATGAGCAAATGAAAGCGATGACCACAGCAGCCATACAGCATCAGGACGAACTGCTGAATGATAATACCGTGCCTGCTATCGGGCCGGAGGGCGCAAAAGTCGCGGTAATAGAATTTTTCGACTATCAATGCAGCGTCTGTGCCCGACAGGCGCCCATCATTCAATCGCTGATGAAAAATAATCCTCAGGTACGCTTTATCTTCAAAGAGTGGCCCATTTTTGGTTATCGCTGGAAACCCTCTTTCCAGGCGGCCGAAACCGGATTACGAATCTGGCAGCAAAAGGGCGGCGATGCCTATATGAAGTACCACAATGCGCTTTTTGCCAGTGGTCATGTCGAGGGCGCGCTGACACAGAAAGATATCACCAAGGCAGTGTCTGCAGCCGGTGCCGGTAAGTTAAAAAGCAATGATATGCTCGGCACATTGTCCCGCACGGATATCCTGGCGAAAAATACCGGTTTTCAGGGAACGCCAGCAATGATTGTTATGCCTCTGTCAGGTGCGACTGCAGAGACGGTGACGATTTACCCAGGCGGTGCGATGGAAGAGATGTTGCAGTCGGCGATTAATAAAGCCCTGGGGCAGGCAGGAAAATAAATCGATGTCTACAACAGGGTGCCGGAAGGACGATGATAATCCTTCCGGCTTTTTTTATTTTTTGTCTCATTCTGACTGAGAAAACCTGCGTTTTTTGGCGTCATTGACAGATCGCAGCCAATGCATCCCCTTAATATCTTTGTGCATCCCTGGATTGCTGACACAAGCGTCTGTATTGGCTCAACCTCGCTTCACCAGATGCAGTCTATATTTGAATACGGCGCAAATTTTCAGTTGTGACAATAAAGAAAGGCTAACTCTGCAGGTTCGGGCATAAAACGAAAGCAAAACGTGGGATCAGATGAAAAAAATAAATGTAATTCAGGGTGATATCACTAGGGTCTCCGCAGAAGCGATTGTTAATGCAGCCAATTCTTCGTTACTGGGTGGCGGTGGTGTAGATGGTGCAATCCATCGTGCAGGCGGACCTGTGATTCTGGCGGAGTGTCAGTTAATCCGTAACCGTCAGGGTGGGTGCAAGGTCGGTGATGCCGTAATAACTGGCGCAGGTAATTTGCCTGCGGATTATGTCATCCATACTGTTGGCCCACGCTGGAGCGATGGACGACATGACGAAGATGCACTGTTGAAACGTGCTTACCAGAGCTGTTTTAAACTTGTCGACTATCACGGTATTAAAACGGTCTCGTTTCCCAATATCAGCACAGGGATTTATGGTTTTCCTAAAGAACGTGCCGCGACGATTGCCTTAGATGTCATTAAACATTGCATCGCTGAGAACCGCACACTCGAGAACGTTAACTTAGTCTGTTTCGATGCAGAGAATTACGATCTCTATCTTAAGCTGCTTAACTGATAATTCGCATGCGAAGGTCAGGGGAGGCGTCTTTTCGTCAGGGCATTTAAATCTGCCAGAAGAGATGCAGGCTGAAAGAAGGAATTAAATACCTTATTTAACATAATATACATTATGCGCATGATCATTACGGCCTGAAGTCTGGCGGTATTTTGTCTGGCCGGCTCTCCATTTCTGTTGATTCTGGCTGTTAGCCACCTTGCAGCAAATCTGTCTGACAGCATCACGACACCCGCCTGAGCATTCAGCGCCACGCTCTCTGGTCCGCGACGATCATAAAGTTTACTGGCTTTCCTCGCTGCACAGTTTCTGCAACAACTTCTCGCGCGCTTCTTGTCAGTTCTCTCTGCTGCCTGAGATTTGCAGGCCGACAACAAGCTTTACCTTCTGCAACTGACCGAATGCATTGCTCAGGCTCATTCAGAGACTGCTGTCTGTTCGAACGCCTGATGTATCAGACCGTTATCACCGATTTCATCTGATAAATGCATTTTGCCTTTGTACCATGACGTCGCTACGCAAAAGTTATCGCCATTACCCTTGCTGATGGTCACAGAAATGCTGTAGATGCGTCTCCACATACTCTCGCATTGGCAACGTTAAAAAAATGGCCTTAAACACGCCGATGCACATCACGCTCTGTTTACTCCGCAGGTCGCTACGTAAATCCTGAAACAATCGAAAAAGCCTGTGTAACCTTGCTGCCAGGAAACGACTTTATGGTCAGTCGCATGCTGACTGATTCAGCACTATCAATGTCACGCAAACAAGAGGCAAAAAGTCCCTGCTCTGCCTGACTGTCAAGCCGGTGCTCACGCTTCATTTCAGTGTGTCAGTAAATAAAAGCGTAAATGTTCACGCGATACAATCCATTGTTTTATACAAAACCTGAATAATGCCCCGCGATCAGAAAATAACTTTATCTCTCTTTTCTTTTAATGACATAGTTAAAAATAGCGATGTATCCGTATGCTAAATAACTGATTTAGATCAATATTTTTGCCAGGGGGCTCAATTAACATAATTTTTACCAGGAATTTTCTTAATTAAAGTGATTTGTTAGCGATTACATATCAACATCAAATTTTATCAAGCCAGATTAATGTCGCGTCATCGAAAATGAAATAAGGAGGCAGCACAAGAAAAATTAACCCTGTATTTATTTAACAGCACCTGTTTGCAGGCTGCTAAATACAAAAAATGCACTGATCAAAATTCACGCAGATTTAGCTCTGAGTGCGGAATTTTTATTGATCAAAGTGGCCTTATTTGCCAAATATTCCTAATGGACGTAAAAAAATCCTGGTCCTGCAGCGATGCTAAGGGATAGGAATCCTTTTTTGTCCCGAATTTTCAACAAATCTTACGCCCAGACATGGAGGTTACTCCTTAAGAAAAATCCGAATGCACAAAATAGCGGATAATTTTCATCGCCTTGAAATGCGGAGATTTTTATCGATAAAATAATCACAACTCTCGCAACCACACCAGAATATTATGAAAAAGATAACCAGAGAGGAAATTCGCTGCGCCACTTGCAAATATGGCTGTGATCTCACCCATCGCGCATCAGACATTTATAACCGATGTCCGTTGCAAAAAATTACCACCTGGCCCGGAAGAAATCATTTTTTCTCTTCATCCCTGCTGAATATGGTGGCTGGAAAATATGAAAGTATCTTTTGCAGAGGATGCGTCTTTGTTGACTTCTCCAGGGGAAATGTCAGGTATTTTACTAACAGCAACTGGATTGAGTATTTAAAAAACACCGGGTTAATGCTCATTGTCGTCAGCGATCGCTTTATGGAACCGCTTGCGGCGTACTGGCAAAAAGAAGATTTGCGAATACAAACTGTCATTCGTGCAGACCAGTCTCTTGACGAGATAAGTAAACAAATCAATGGCTGTTATTTCGGCCTGAAAGCTGAAATCAGGAAAAGAGTTAATCCACTCAATCAGGATGAAGTTCAGTTTCTTGACCTGGCGGCAAGCGGGCTTTCACTGACGATTATTGCCAGTGAAATGGGTGTTGAAAAGAAGCGCGTTTATAACATCAAAGATGCGATTCGCAGGAAAATGGGCATCAGCCTGAATCAATTGTTTTCCGCATAAAGAAGATAAAGGAGTATTAAATGAAGATGAAAATCAGATCGCGCAGTCTTGCTGTTTTGGTCAGTTCTGCACTGGTGTCGGGAAGCGTATTCGCTGCCTCAGATAACACCATCAATTTTCAGGGCGAAGTCACCGCTGAAACCTGTTCAGTGTCGGTAAACGGTAATAATGCATCCCCTGTCGTTCTGCTACCAACGGTGAGCACGTCGGACCTTGCAACGTCTGGCACGACTGCGGGTGATACCACCTTCACCGTGGGCGTGAGCGGCTGTACCGGTGACAGCACTAAGACGACGAAAATCTCGACGGTATTTGTCGGCAATAATGTCAGTTCTGCCGGTAACTTAACCAATACCGGCACAGCAAAAAATGTTGAAGTACAAATCCTCGATCCAAAGGATGCGGTTATTAATCTGACCAGTGGTTACGCCGGCAGCGGCGATATGACGCTACAGGCGGGTGAAACTTCAGGCTCAGCCACCTACTCTGCCCGCTACTACGCCGCAGGCACACCCACTGCAGGGACGGTAACCGCATCACTGCAATATGCCGTGACTTACCAGTAATATTTTCCGTGCGTATCTGGCAAACCGGATACGCACGCCACGCTTGAAATATTCGATATGGCTTCGCGCATTATGTTGTTTCCATTAAGATTTGTAATTATCATTTTTTTACTCACGTCTATTTCGGATAAAGTCCAGGCGAGCGTCACTATTCTTGGTAGCCGTATAATTTACCCGGGTAACGCGATCTCCGTCGATGTTCAGTTAAAGAACAACGATAGAATTCCTTATGTTATTCAGACCTGGTTTGATAACGGCAATATGGATTCGCAACCAGGCGAAAAAAGTGATGCGCCTTTTATTGTGACACCCCCGGTGTTTCGGATTCAGCCTCTTACCGGTCAGGTTTTAAGAATCAGGTTCATGCCTGAAATCTCATTGCCCCAGGATCGTGAGACAGTCTTCTGGTTTAATTCTTTGTAGATTCCCCCTGCCAATATTCAGGGTGAATCAGGCCGTAATAGCATGGTTTTAATGTTACGTAACCGGATGAAGATTTTTTACCGGCCAAAAGGGATTAGTCAGCCGGATAATATTTTCGAAGGATTAAAGGTGGCAATAAAAAAAGAGGGGGTTGAGATCAATAATATTCGGCCCTGGTATCTTTCGCTTACAGACGTTGCAATAAAAATAGCAGGAAAAGAAATTGTCTGCGATGCTGACATGATTGCCCCTTATTCTAAAAAAACAGTCAGGTGTAAAAGCGCAATTCAGTTTCCATCCAATAACAGCGTGGTTTCTCTTTCAGCGATGAATGACCAGGGAGCAAAAGTCAGTGAAAAGTATCCGATTTCAGCCTGGTAATATTTGCCTCCTTTTTTTACCATTCTGTGCATCATTCACTTTTTCAATGTCTGGACACGCGGAGGAGTACTACTTTGATCCTTCGCTGTTCAAAGGTTCTGCCTTTGGTCAGAATATCGATCAATTTAATCAGCACAATATCACGCCTGGCAATTATTATGTGGATATCTATGTTAATAATAAGCTGATTAAAAGTGGCGTCGCCCTCACCTTTCTTCCGGAAGAAAATGGTCAGCCTGCTGAACCCTGTCTTTCCCCTGCGGTGGCAGAATCGTTGCGTCTCAGGTCACTCAACAAATCCATAGCCAGCGATGGCTGTCAGCCTTTAAATCACTGGTCATCGTCAGCGCGCTGGCAATTCGATCAGGCTTCACTGCGGCTGCAATTAACGATTCCGGACGCTGAATTAATCCATCTTCCTCGCGGGACTATCCCCGTCGCCGAATGGGACAAAGGGATTACAGCCCTCTTCATCCGGCACAATACGAACTACAACTGGACCAAAAATACCGCATCCGGCTACCAGTATCAGTATCTCTGGAGTGGTATGACGGCGGGTACCAATATTGATAACTGGCAACTGCGCCACCAGGGCAATCTCCGGTTTGTCGACAATAACGTGACCGGCAGCGATATTCGCTACACTACCGTCAGAACCTGGCTGCAGCGCCCCATTGAACCGCTGGACAGTCTGCTGACCTTAGGCGACAGCTACACAGAGAGCTCACAGTTTGGCAGTCTGGCTTACAACGGTATCAAACTCACCACCGATGAAAGGATGCGTCCCCAGAGTCGGCGTGGTTATGCGCCCGAGATTCGTGGCATGGCCTCGTCAAGTGCCCGGGTTATCGTCCGGCAATTGAATCGCGTTATCTATGAGACCAGCGTTGCGCCCGGGCCATTTGTTATCAACGACTTGTATAATACCCGCAGCCAGGGCGATCTTGATGTTGAGGTGGCAGAGGCCAATGGAAAAACGTCATCATTTACCGTTCCCTATGCCTCTGTTCCTGACTCGGTCAGGCCGGGAAACTGGCATTACTCTTTGGCATTAGGCCGGGTGCGTCAGTTCTACTCGGTGAATAACACGTTCTTCGAGGGGCTTTTGCAGCGCGGTATCAGTAACCGCCTGACTGCAACAGCGGGTTCGCGACTGGCTCAGGACTATCAGGCCTGGCTGCTTGGCGGTGTCTGGACCTCTTCGGCGGGTGCCGTGGGATTGAACACCATCTTTTCCGATGCCAGGGTCGATCAAAACAGCAACGCCACGGGATGGCGCGCCGAGCTGAGTTACAGTAAAACCTTTGCGACCGGAACCAACCTTGTGCTGGCGGCTTATCGTTATTCAACCAGCGGTTACCGCGACCTGCAGGATGTGCTGGGTGTCCGGCGTCAGCAGGACAATGGCATCAGTTACTACTCAGATACGCTGCATCAGCGTAATAACTTCTCCGTGACCCTGAGTCAGTCAATGGAGAATTATGGCTTAATCAGCCTGAGCGGCAGCACGGCGGATTACTATAATAACCGTTCACGTATTACTCAGCTTCAGCTTGGTTATAACAACAGCTGGAAAAACATCAGTTATGGCCTCAACGTCGCCCGACAGCGCACAACCTGGAACTACGGTCGTTATGGGAGCAGGCTGGATGACGGCGATAACACCTGGCGGGAGAAATATACCGAAAATACTATTGCCCTGAATGTTTCGGTTCCGCTTAACTGGGCCAATAACACGGCCTCAGTTGCTTATAATTACAATCAGTCTAAAGAAACGCGTAATTCTACTCTCTCTCTGACTGGTTCGTCTGGCGAGAATAATCAGCTCTCCTGGTCTCTCTATGGGGGTGCCGAACAGACCCAAAATAGCGGTAGTTACCGTGCCTCGTTCGGCGGAAATGTTCAGCAGAACACGCGTATGGGTGGAATCAGAGCGAATTATGGTCAGGGTGACAATTACCGCCAGGCGGGATTAGGGCTTTCTGGTACGTTACTGATCCACCCTGGCGGTGTTACTGCCGGGCCCTATACCAGCGACACCTTTGCACTTATTCATGCGGAAGGCGCTCAGGGAGCCAGCGTGCGCAATGGACAGGGTGCCGTTATTGATCGGTTCGGCTACGCCATCCTGCCTTCACTGACCCCTTATCAGGCCAATACTGTCAGTCTGGACACGCGTTATATGAATGCTGATGCTGAATTAAGCGGCGGCAGTCAGCGCGTTGTGCCTTATGCCGGCTCCGTTACACGTATTAATTTCGCCACCTTGCAGGGTAAAGCGGTGTTGATCGCACTCAAGAATGAAGATGATGATATTCCGCCAATGGGTACAGAGGTTCGTGATGCTGATAATACCGTAATAGGAATTATCGGTCAGGGTGGTCAGTTATATGCACGTGTTCCGCATGACTCGGGAACCTTAAAAGTCAACTGGCAATACAAAGGCAATAAAACCTGCTTTGTTAATTATCAAATAACCGGTCGGGTGAATGAGGATATTGTTCGCCTGGATGCCGTCTGCCGCAAGGGTTAATCGTGTGAGAATCAAAAAATCACTTCTGCCTGTTTTTTTATTACTGTTTACTATCTCCGCCTGGGCCAATTGCAGTGTCGTCACCGCCACCTCCGCCCTTTCTCAGAGCGCGATTGCGGCAGGCTATACCGCCGCATACTGGACCGGCGCCTGTGATACCTGCTCAGGTAACGTGGGGCTGCCTTCCGTGATAAGTATCAATAGCGGAAAGACTTTTCAGCCCTCCGGCACGTTACTGGCCAGTTCAGTGGGCAGCTTTCTGACATCTGCAAGCAATGTTTCCTACTCGGCTAACCAGATTCTTTATCGCTGCGCCGTGGCAGATGCAGACAGTCTGTATGAAATGTATGCCACTAATGGCGACAGTCCCTATGCCGGGCAATATATTACGTCTGAAGTGGATGGCGCTTATTATGATGTGGCCGCCAACGTTGCCGTAAGGCTGACTAACCTTTCAACCGGTGAGTATTACAGTCGCTACTGGAAAGCCCGGCAGCTGACGGCCAGTGACTGGTATTCCGATGGTACCTATATCTATATTCCGGCCAGTGCATTCAGCAATGTGTTGTATGAGATGTTTAAAATAGATTCTACCCGCTATTACGCCAGCAATAGTAATCGTTATGTGGACACCTGGACACAACCTCGCGGTTATATTGCTTTTAAGGGGCCGGGCCTGGATACCAATAATCTGAAGGTGGGTCAGGACAGTCTCTCATACTGGTATGGCTGGTACCGTAACTGGCCTGCCGCATGGAGCACCTACTCGAATGTCACCTATGTGCGCGGTGCGCTGTGCGAAGTCCTGGATTATCCGTCGGTGGTGTTGCTGCCTACCGTAAGCGTGAACACGCTCGCCGCTGGCGGAAAAAGTCAGGCCCCGTTTACCGTCACCATCCAGTGTGAATCTGGCGCCCTATCCGGCACCTCAACCTCGACAACCACCTCAGCAAATGTCGCGATGGGCTTTCTCGTTAACCAGTCAAATGCGGTGACGCAGGCCAGGAATCTGGGACTGACGACTGCTGGCGGCGGATTAACCTGGCTGCTGGATTCACATTATGGCAGCAGCGCTGCCGCCGCCGGCGTCGGGATAAAGATTTATGACAGCCATAATATGGTGCTGAATTTACTGCCTGACAGAACCCTGACCGGCACAGGTAACGGCCGTGGCTGGTATGCCTATAAAGATCTAACGTCGCAAATCTCTTCAGGCGGCAGCGATATTTACAGTGGCGATTTTACGGCTTCACTTGAAGCAATCAGTGGACAAACGATTACAGCAGGAACAGTCAATGCACAATTACAGGTTGTGGTTAGTTTTCAGTAATCTTATCGTATTATCTGGCCTGCTGCTCTCAACCAGCGTGTGGGCGGTGGTTAATGTAGATAAAACCCGGATCGTTTTTAATCCGTCGGATCTGACCCAGTCACTTAATGTTATTAACAGCGGCCAGAACGAAACTTTTTTGCAAATCTGGACAGACGATGGTGACCTTACCCTTTCACCTGATGCCAGCATCACGCCGATTATTGTTATTCCGCCGGTGGTAAAAATGTTTCCCGGAGAAATGCGCTCGCTGCGTCTGATGCTCACATCGCGGCAGACGTTACCCGCAAATAAAGAGAGCCTCTTCTGGTTAAATATTTACCAGATTCCGGCATTGAAAAAAGAATTAAGCGTGGCTGAGCGCAAAGTGGTGCTGCCGCTGAGAATCCGGCTGAAAATCTTTGTCCGGCCTGCAGGACTCCATGCCCCGCTGACCATCGATCCGGAAAAGATCCGTTTCGCGGTGTCGGGAGATAAAATCACGATAACGAACCCAACGCCGTGGTTCATGAGCATGAACGTCAATCCCAAAGGTCATCAATCGATAAAAAACCTGATGATTGCTCCACAGTCTGATCTGCAACTGAACAGTGACGCCACGCTGAAATCCGGGGATTCTGTGAGCTATGCGGTGATCAATGACCAGGGTATTCCGGTTAATTACGCGACTGTCTTTAAGTAATGGCACGCGAGTGCCGTCAGCTAACACATTCAGAGCACCCAAAAGTCGCACTTTGCGATTGTCACAGACGCCGCTACGTGAATTCTGCGCATCAGGTGTGTCTGACACTCAGCAGAATTTAAACAGTGACGGCTACTGGCTGAATCGCAGCATCGCTGTTCTGCAAGACAAGCGGCTAACGGCACGTTAAAGTTGCTGGCTTCGACGGATTCCACGATGAGAGAAAATGAAACGCTTATTTGTCTATGGCACGCTCTGCCCGGGCCGCGAAAATGCCCATATCCTGGAAAACATTGGCGGAGAATGGCTGGCCGGTTCGGTGAACGGAACCTTCTACGAGCGTGGCTGGGGTGCGGCGGCGGATTTCCCTGGCATCGTTCTGGATGAGCAAGGCCCCGATGTGCCGGGCTATCTGTTTGTCTCTGACCAGCTGGATGCGCACTGGCCGATGCTGGATGCGTTTGAAGATGGCTATGATCGCGTCGAAGTTCGCGTCTCTGCCGGAGATAATCAGCATTACACCGCGTGGATTTATCAGCTCCAGCCACAGGGAAACAGCCAGCCCGCCTGAAGATGCGTGCGCCCTGCTCTTATTACTGGCTTCAGCCGCAGCGGGATGCGCGTTGTACCTGAATACCCAGGATAATATCTGTGTCTTGCTCACAGGAAATAGTATGCAACACGCTGATTTTAAATCGGTATTATGGCAGGTTAAACAACCGTGCCGTTATCTTTGTTTTTTCCCTCAGCCCTGCCTTTTTTACTGACAGACCAGATAAACAGGCACTATGCCTGCTTTTTTTTAAACTAAGATTTAATGTATGATGTAACTAAAATGCACTTTCTTTATATCTTCCGGTCGCTGTTCACGTCTCTCTCTACGCCACCAGCGACTCTTCTACGCTTTACTCCGGCCAGCGCTGATGTGGAAACAGTGAAACCCGAATATTAAACAGATGGATTAACGGTGCGACTGCAACACTCTCCTGTCGCGCAATCGGCTCCAGCCGCAGCAGTAACAGGTCCAGTTCATCCAGCAAATTCTGATGTGGCGTTAGCTGTAGCGACTTCATCTTGCGTTTCAGATAGAGCGCCAGCTCGTGAAACATCTGTCCACTCTCAATCCGATGCCCTTCCAGCATCTCTCGATGACGTGCGTAAAAGTCATAGCAGTTCGCACCCAGCCAGGTTTCGGTAATCAGATACCCACCCACCACAATATCCGGCACCGGATCGAGCCGTTTGCGCGGCAGAATCACGTTCACCCTGTCGAGCATCCGCGCAATAAACTGCTGGCGTGACAGCAGCGTGGCGGAATTGCGCTCCACCATTTTGATAAACCCTAACAGATCGCGTAGTCCCCGCTGCACCGCTCTTCTGGCAATCCAGGACGGTCGTTTGTTACGGATCAGCGCCGTCAGCACCACCGCAAACATAATCCCCACCATCGATGAGATGGCTGCATTCAGGGTGACGATCAGATTCGGAACATAGTGATGGCTCAGGCCGATAAAGCCAGGGATCTGAATAGCGACACTCAGCCCCACCATGTTAGTCGCCGGATTAGCGATGATCAGACTCAGCAGCATCAGACCCGGCAGCAGACAGATCATCAGCGCCTGCAAAGTATTGGCCTGCGGGATCAGGAAAGCGATATAGAACAGACTGACCACCAGCGCAACCATCACCCCTTTCACGAACAGTTTCATGGGTGTTACCGGGGAATCAACACCGGCAAAGAATGAACTGATGATCGCCGCCATCAGAGGCGCATTTGCGCCGTCAGCCCAGCCGCTGCCAATCCAGAACAGACTGGAGAGAAAGGTCGCCAGAAAAGCGGTCAGCGCAGAGAGTCTCAGCAGCCCCTTATCGATGTGCCGGTGTTCCCGGATATTGCGGATCGCCGCCCCATCCTCGTAGCTATAGAGATCCCCGGCGCGCGCACTGACGTTCTCAAAGGCATCGGCAATACGGACAAAGTTGGCCAGCCGTTCCAGCAGGCCGATCAGCAGCAGGCTCTCTTCGGTTGGCAGTCGCCCTGCCCGCCACTCCTCTTCCAGCGTCGCCTGACTGGCGGCAATCGCCTCACGCAGTCCGGCAATATCATTAATCCGGTCATGATGCAGCCACAGCAGAAACGCCTGAAACACATCGGTGACGCACTGCGGAAAACGGATATTCAGTTCGGCCAGCACGCCCAGCCGCGACTCAATCGCGGTCAGGGTCGGCAGCAGATAGGTCAGATGCTGATACTGCACGCTCACCAGACGAATGACATTACGCGCCGCTTCGCCCTCATAGACGCAGTGGGTCAGCAGCGTTTCAACATTCAGCGGATAGCCCGCCATCTGGATCAGGATATCTTCCCGCTCCAGCGATTTGTTCTTTGCCATCCCACTGATCAGTTCATCACAGAGTTTGCGCGCGTTCTGAAACCAGAGATTGACGCTCTGCCCCAGCAGATGGTGCATCGACACCGGAAACACCAGCCGGTGAACCAGCGTGCTGCAGAGGATCCCCAGCGTAATCTCCTCAATACGTGAAATCACGGTGTTGATGATCGCCGACGGCGTATCCACGTCAGGAAAGCCCATAATCGCTGCGCTGTAACCCGCCAGCATAAAGACATAACTCTTCGGCGTGCGGTCATGCAGAGAAAGATACAGGCAGACCGTCACCCACAGCGACACACAGAGGCTGAACAGCACCGGCGACTGCACGGTTTCAGGATAGATCAGCAAAATAAAGATGCCGCCGAGCAGCGTGCCCATCAGACGAAACAGCGATTTCGAGACGGTCGAGGCGGCATAGAGTTGTGAGGTGACAAACACGGTGGTCAGCGCCCAGGCCGGTTTTTCGAAGTTAAGTAACAGCGCCACAGAGAGTGCGATAAACGCGGCAAGAGAGGTTTTGCAGGCAAACAAAACCGCGTTTTTGGTAAACCATTTCATCGAATGAGAGCAACCAGGAACTTTCTTAGGCGCGTATCCTGACAGAAGCGCCTGCGTTTTACTCTCAGTTAAATTTTACAAATTATTACCGGCCAGATCAGGCCGGTAAATCCGCTACTGGCGTACCAGCGCACGCTGCTTATCCAGCAAGAAAGGGCGCAGATACCCTACCGTATTCGAGAGCAAAATCACCTCCTCCGGCAACCGGATTTTCAGTACATCGGTCAGGTAGGCTTTGCGGCGGGTCATACGCTGCCAGACCTCTGGAAAACGGCTCGCCAGCTCGTCACGCAATGCCGCGTCTGCCAGTCCGACCGTATCTTCAATACTGCAGCCGCCATAGCCTGGCACCGATGGGATGATATCAATCTGCAACAGCATTCCGCTCTTCAGGGTCACCGGTGAATCGGGATAGATGGGCGAGCTCAGCCACTCTTCGTCAGCCACCAGATGCCCCGGATTGAGATGCCAGCCATACAGCGCTTTGGGCAATACCGTTTCGATAAGCGTATAGAGTTCGCCGCCGGTAATTCCGATTCGCAACTCTTCCAGCCAGCTGACTACTGCATGATAATAGGGGATCGCCAGCCGGGTTAACCAGTCAGAAACGTTACACTGTAACTCAGAAGCCTCACTGACGACATACGCAGAGCGGCTGGTCAGGCCGCCTTTGTAGCCGACCGTCAGTGAAAGTTTGTCGCCAGTTGAAATCTGTTTGTCTGACGGATAGAGCCGGGCCTGAGCGAAACGATCGCCCGTCGCGGCGATCGTGATGACGCTGTTTGGCTGCCCTTCTGCATTCAGCCGTGCGCCCAACGCCTTCTCTGTGACGCCCGGCTGCACGCTATCCAGCGCAGCCAGCATCGCGGTTGACGCAAGATTGGCTCCCGCCTCATAAAAGGCGACTTCATCGGCACAGTTAACGCAACGTGCACCGTGATCTGGCGAGATAAACAATCCGGTGGCGTTAAACAGATGCACATCGCCACCCGCCGCCTGAGCCGCTGCGGTATAAACGAATTGCGGGAGATCAAATAACTTATGCTGACTGCCGGTAAACAGCTTCCAGCCCACCAGTCCGGTGCGCTCACCCGCCTTAATGCCTGCCTCTGTTAACAGCTGATCCAGCGGCTGCTCCCCATGCATCGGCTGATTGGGCAACGAAAACACCGGCGCATGCAGACAGCGTCCCGGATTGCGGGCAAAAGGCACCAGCTTGAGGTTCTCATTCCCCATGATATAGGTAAGCCCGCCCTGCTGATTCACCACCAGCAGCGCCTCCTCAAAACGCGGAATAAATCCCGCCAGGTACTCAAAGTTACTGCCGTGCTCTTTGTCGGCATAGATAATCAGCTGCGTAATCTGCTGCTGCTGCATCCGCTGAATAATGGCAGCCAGACGGCGATGCAGTGTGTCATCAGACATTACCGGACTGGCGGCACCGGGATAAGTCGGCGGTGAAGGGATTATTTTCAGGGCATAGCGATTGGCATCCATAACGCACTCCAGCAGCCAGATTGATGTGATTGTGATTTCCGTTCCCAGAGTAAACCTAATGTTTCTCCTGTACGGTGCCACCATCACACAACTTACTCGTTGCGTGTTATCAAAAGATGGACATTGCCTTGTAACGATTTTTCCTGCCTTGTGCAGGCTTTTTTATATCTTACAGTTGTGAGCATGCACTGTGTTTAATATTTAAGCATGACCTATTTGATACCTGTATGAAACTTCTACTCAGGCCTGATGAGTGTGGAGTACGTGTTGCAGAGATTCCTTATTATTGTGTAATTTTTTGCCCGAGATCATATTTTCTCTTTAACCGCATCAAAAAGTACAGATAACGTAAGGAAAAGGTAAATTTACGCTTAACATGCGGTATAATTGTTTCAAATGATTTAAAAATTATACCAGGAAGGCTCGTTAGCCAATGATTTACGATTGTTTCCTTTACTACGATGAAGACATGCTTCTCGAGCTTCGACTGAATACGCTTTATAAACATGTTGATAAATTCGTCATTGTTGAATCCCTTTATACCTTTACTGGTAAGCGTCGAGAAAGACTCCGTTTTAATATCGAAAAGTTTGCGGCATTTCGCGAGAAAATTATTTACGTCGTTAATGACTCAGTACCGACGATCTATCAGCATGATTTCGTGTCTGGCAGCTCAATGGTGAAGGCGGGTGAATCCGATCCGTGGGAAAATGAGACGATAGCGCGCAACGCCATTATGCGCGGCCTGGACTTCGCTGAGGACGACGATATCATCATGGTATCGGATGTAGATGAAATCCCCCGCCCTGAAGCTCTGAAGCAGTTCAGCCCGCGCCACCTCTGCACGACGCTGTACCATAACTTCTATAATTATAAATTCAACGTTCAGGTTCTTAATGACGATGGCTCTGCCCGCCTCTGCCGCCTGCCAAAAATGACCACTATGAAGAATCTGAAGCATTTTTTCAGAGGCCAGCCAGAGCTGCTACGCAACGTTAAACGCAAGGGTACGCCAATCAGAGACAGCTGGTGGCGCTGGAAGCTGCTGAAGATGCGTACCAGAACAGTTGAAGACGCTGGCTGGCACTTCTCATGGGTAATGACCGACGCCCGTATCAGTGAGAAGATGGAGACCATTTCTCACACAGAAAATAACCTCCCTGAGTTTAACAATCCCGATCATATTCGGCGATGCGTTGAGCAGAATATTGATATCTGGAACCGACCCCGGAAAATGGTGATCCGGCCAGTAACGCAGGAATATTTGCCTGCATGGTTGGTGGATAATCAGGCCCGTTTTGAAGAGTTTCTCAAGCGGTGAATGAGTAAAAACGAAAGCCCGCACTAAGCGGGCTCTTTATATCATTTAACAGGCACGCCTCCATTCTCCAGCGCTTCCGCCTTTTCGGGGTACAATTCCGACGTTCCGGCGTTCATAATCACCGCGCCGCAGCGAATGCAGTGATCACCCTTCACATCCGGCACGACATCATCGGGATTACCCGTATTAAGACTGACGTCACGCGTGGCGTAAACAAACGCCTCTCCTTCACATCCCGGACACTTCATACCCTTACTCCCTTGATAAGCCTGTCAGATAAGCATAGCTGACAGGCGGTTTGCCAGAGAGTGGTGAAAGGGCTTTTCAGGATAGTGCCAGCTCATATCCGCCATCAATCGTTATGCCGTAACCGCTCCAGCATAATCAGTGAATGGCTGAAGATTGCATCCGCGATGTGCTGCGGGAAATCGGCCGGTAATGCCTCGCGCACTGAGACTACCGCCTTTGGAAACTCACGGACGAAGAAGTCAAAGATCTGCTGCAGGCTGTCACGATCAAAATTCACCTGCTTCGCCGTGGCGATAAAATGGCGCGGAAAGATTTTGTCGATTTCTGTCTTCTTCCCCTTAGTGGCACGCAGCCCCATCGCCAGTTTGAGTGCACGCCTGTTCAGGCCGGTACCGCCCAGCACCGGATAAGCGGAGATCACATCATAAAAAGGTGTCAGTCGATAACTGCCGCCGCGCTCGATAAACAGCGAGAAGTTTTTAGCGTGACCGTCGGTTGCGCCCGTCAGCCACTGAAACACCTGGAACATCATAAAGCGATAGCGATCCTCGATGGCATTGCTCGATCCCATCAGTATCTGCATTATTTCTGCGATGCCCGGCCCGCCATCCGACTCATATTTAGTCGAGGATGGCAGCCCCAGCGCCTGACAGAAATCCTCCTGTGGCAGACGAATCAGCCGGGTTCGGTCGCGCGACCAGCGGCGGTCAAAGCGCTCAACGGCCAGAGCGCGCATCTTACCGGCCCGGATAATCGTCGCCTGCGGCACATCAATACCCAGTGCACGTGCCAGCGCCAGACAGAGATACTCATTCTCTACGCTTTCACGCATATCCAGCGTCGCGGCTGGCTGTTTAATCTCACCGATTGGCAGTTTGATAATGTGTGAGGTGGGCGTAGCGCCGGCAGGAATGCTCCAGCCCTCTTCGGTCAGCAGCAGCGCCGTTTTCTCCTGTGCGCCCGCCACCGAAATGCGGAAGTCGGTCTCTTCACGCAGCATCCCCAGCGGAATATCGGACTGATAGGCTGACAGCACGCTCTCGAGCCGGGCTTCATCCAGCACCTCATAGCGAGCCTGCAGTGCGGGCAGCGGCATATCGGGCGGCAACAGCATGGTCGCCCCGACGCTGTCACGTCCCACTTCCTGCAACAGGTCAAACGGCTGACGGGATTTAATCTGGTAACGCGCCACGATCCTGTCACGAATCGACGGGCTATCTGGCAGCAGGTTGTCGAAAAAGTTAACTACGGCGTGTGAGGTAATCGCCTTAACCTGCAGCGGCAGTGAGAGTGACAGCGGCCTGGAGAGCGGGTTACTCAGCCAGCCGGTATCATACTGAAACTCATGAGCGCCGTTTCGCTGCCGGGTAAGCACGCCTACCCGCTCACCGTTCATCCACGCAATCAGCCTTTGCATTACCATTCATCCTCATCATGCAACTGAGGCGCACTGGCCTTCTCTTTTTCCACTACGTCCAGACTCACTTCCAGCGCCTGTAAAAGCTTAAACAGCGTGGCCAGCGAGGTACTGTCAGGCGCATTTTCAAAGTGAGAGATGGTGGCCTGTTTAAGGCCCACCTTTTTTGCCAGTTCACTCTGGGTCCAGCCGTTGCGCTGGCGGATAAGCTTTAGCCGGTTTGCCAGCTGTAGCGGGCTGTATATCATGGGTGACTCCTTCAGGATCACAGGCTTTAAGCATAGCGCAGATAGGTTATCCCCGGCAGGGTATAAAGTACATTATATACCCTACAGAGGATAAAGTACAAATTATACCCTAAAGAGGATAATGCCGAAATTATCCCTTGCAAGGGATAAAGACAATACATGGCTAGCAGAGGAACAGGATGAGCACATTTACCCTTACTCATCAGCAAAACGACAACGACCGGGAAGAGTTACTGGCAGGATTAGGGGCTTACAACCGGCAATTTATCAGTCGGGAGAACTGGGGCCCGCTGTCGGTTTCTCACCGGGATGCAGAAGGTATATTACGGGGTGGATTGATCGCCTCGCGCAAAGGAAACTGGCTCTGCATTGATTATCTCTGGGTGGATGAAACGCTGCGTGGCAGTGGTCTGGGTCGTGCGCTGTTGGAAGCGGCGGAACAGGAAGCAGTTAAACTGGGCTGTCTGTTTGCGCTGGTGGATACCTTCAGTTTTCAGGCGCTGCCGTTTTATCAGAAACAGGGTTATCAGCAGCAGATGTCCCTGCCCGATTTTCCGCAGGACGGAATGCAGCGCCACTATCTGACGAAAACGCTACGACCTGCGGAATCACGCTGACCCTGATGCAGCCAGCGTGACCGGGTCACAGAGCTACAAACCAGCAATACGCCGGAGGTCCGCTTCGGCGCCGGGTGCCGCAGCAAGCACCTGCGCCCCTTTAGTGATGCGGTCGCCTTCAATGTTAAACGGGTGGTACCAGCCGCCCGCCTCTTTCACCAGGCAGTAACCCGCCAGGCAATCCCAGGCGTGCATATAGGGTTCGTAGTAACCCACGACACGACCAGCCGCCACCCAGGCCAGCATCAGCGCGCCGGAGCCAATGCGGATGAAGTTACCGCCCGCCGACAGCAGCGCCGCTACAATCTCGCCCACCTGCTGCGGACTGACATAGCTGTTAGCACCAAAACCCGTGACGTGGTTTTGCAGCGTGCGCGCAGGATCGACCTGCAGACGACGCCCGTTCAGCGTCGCGCCCTGCCCCAGTGCCGCCACATAGCACTCCTCATAGGTGGGCGCAAAAATCACCCCGATGACAGGTATATCGTCACGCAGCACCGCAACAGAAACACACCAGCTCGGCATTCCATTGAGAAACGGGCTGGTGCCATCAATGGGATCGACCACCCAGGTGTAATCAGAGGTTCCCGTCTGCAGTCCCGTCTCCTCGCCAAGAAAGCCATCATCGGGAAACGCATCCCGTATGCGGCTGGCGATCAGCTGCTCGACGTCACGGTCGGCTATCGACACCACATCCTGCAAATCGTACTTAGTCTCTACTACCAGCGTGTCGCGGCGGTTGAAGTAAGATAGCGCGGTCGCGCCACCTTCGCGGGCCACAGCTTCCGCTAACGCCAGTCGCGCCACTCTTTCCTGCGATTCCATGCGAACTCCTCGGGTTAATCAGATTAACGGGCAATCAGGGCTAAGCCCTGCGGCTTAAAGTTGACGCCAACCGTGGCGGCGAGCGGCAGACGCTGTTCCATTTGTGGATCGATAATGAACAGCGCGCCCAGCTCGGTAGCGACTTCATATTCGATATGATCGCCCAGCCAGGTGCTGTGGATCACTTCACCCTGCAACGCGCCCTGACCGTCGCCGGACAGCGTAATAAACTGCGGTCGCACCGCCAGCTGGGCACTGCCGGTTTTTGCACCGATACCCCGCACCCGGAAGCGCTGATTTCCCAGACGGACCAGCGCGTCATCCGCATCGGCCTGTTCCACTTCACAGGGCAGAATGTTCGCTTCCCCCATAAAGTCCGCGATGAAGACTGAATTGGGCGAATGGTAAAGCGTCTCCGGCGCGCCCTGCTGAGCAATATCCCCCTCTTTCATGACAATAATCTTATCGGAGACCGCCAGCGCCTCCTCCTGGTCATGGGTCACGTAGACGGCAGTGAACCCGAGCCGCTGCTGCAGATCACGAATATCGGTGCGCACCCGACGGCGCAGACGCTCATCAAGGTTTGACAGCGGCTCATCGAGCAGCAGCACCTGCGGTTCCAGCACCAGCGCACGCGCCACTGCAATACGCTGCTGCTGTCCACCAGACAGTTCGGACGGCAGCCGCTGGCCCTGACTCTCCAGCCCCACCAGCTTCAGTCCTTCGCGCGCCCTGTCCTGCGCCTCGCGTTTATTCATACCCCCGGAGAGCAGTCCATACAGAATGTTGTCGAGGGCGTTCATATGCGGAAACAGCGCGTAGGACTGAAACACCATCGCCACGTCGCGCTCGTTGGCGGGCAGATGGGTCACCTCTTTGCCACCAATCAGAATCCGTCCCGAGGTGGGATGCTCCAGCCCGGCCAGCAGCCGCAGCGTGGTGGTCTTGCCGCAGCCGGATGGCCCGAGCAGCGTGACCAGCGTGCCCGGCTCTACGGTAAGCGACAGATCCGGCACCGCGGTAAAACCGGCAAAACGCTTCGCGACATGTTCAAACACCACCGATCCGGCGTTAATGGTCGTCATACGGCTCTCTCCTGAGTCAGCGTGGATACAGAGGGTGCGGCAACGATCACCGCCGGTTGGGCTGCACGGCGCAGGCGACGTTCGCCCACCAGCAGCTGGAACAGGCCAATGATCAGCAGCATCACCACGATCAGGACCGAGGAGTAGGCAATCGCGACGCCATACTCTCCGTTCTCCACCAGCCCGACAATGTACGAGGTCGCCATGTTGTACTGCGCACTGACCAGGAAAATCACCGCGCTGATCGAGGTAATCGCCCGCACAAAGGCGTAGACCAGCGCGGCGCTGATCGCCGGTTTGAGCAGCGGCAGCACCACTTTGCGCAGCGTCCGGAAACTGTTGGCGCCCAGCGTCAGTGACGCTTCATCCAGGCTTTTATCCAGCTGGCTCATCGCTGCAATCCCGCCCCGCACGCCGACCGGCATATTACGGAAGACAAAACAGGCGATCAGGATCATCGCGGTGCCGGTGATCTCCAGCGGCGGCAGGTTATAGGCCATCACATAGCTCACACCTATCACCGTGCCGGGAATGGCAAAGCTCAGCATCAGCATGAATTCAAAGGTCTGACGGCCGGCAAACTTCTGCCGTACGATAAGCCAGGCGGTCAGCAGCCCCACAATGGCAGTGAGCGGTGCGGCAATCAGGGCGATTTCCAGCGTGGTCCAGAACGAGTTCCAGGCGACGCCACTCCACACCAGCTGCCCCTGATTCACGCTGATGCTGAAGGCGCGGATGTAGTGATCCAGCGTCAGGTTGTTATTCAGCCCCCACGACTGCACAAAGCCGCCAATCATGATCATGCCGTAGATCACCAGGGTGAAGAGTCCCCACGGGATCACCATGCCATAAACGCTGTAGCGTACCGGACGCGGCAGCATCACATGACGGCCGCCGTCGCCCTTGCCGGTCACGGTGGCGAAGCTTTTGCCGGAGAGCCAGACGCGCTGCACCAGAAACGCAGTCAGGGTAAAGCCCAGCAGGATCATCGCCAGTACCGCCGCGCGGCTCGGGTCGTTCTGTGCGCCGACCACGGAGAAGAAGATCTCCGTCGAGAGCACGCCGTGACTGCCGCCCAGCACCATTGGGTTACCGAAATCGGCCATGCTTTCGATAAAGCTGATTAAGAACGCGTTGGCCAGACCTGGCGCCATCAGCGGCAGCGAGATGCGGGAGAAGGTGCGCCAGCGGCTGGCGCGCAGAGTCTGCGACGCCTCTTCCAGTGACGGACTGACCCCCTCAACCACGCCAATCAGCACCAGAAACGCAATGGGAGTAAACGACAGCACCTGGGCAATCCAGATGCCGGTCAGTCCATAGAGCCAGCGACCCGGCTCGATGCCGAACAGCGTCGCCAGCGATGCTGTCACCACGCCGGAGCGGCCAAACAGCAGGATCAGCGCCAGACCGATAACAAACGGCGGCGTGATAATTGGCAGAATGGTCAGCATTCGCAGCGCTTTTTTAAATGGCAGCGCCGTGCGCGTGGCCGCCAGCGCAAACGCCAGTCCCAGCAGCGTGGAACCACTGGCGGTCATCAGCGCCAGTCCCAGCGTGCGCCAGGCTGTGCCGCAGGTGTCGCCGGTAAAACAGGCGAGGCTCCAGATGGCGGGGTCCTGCATATTGGCAATCAGTCCATCCGGTTTAAAGCTGCCGTCACTATCCTGCACTGAGGCGACAAACAGGCTCAGCACCGGATAGAGCACAAAGGTCGTCACCAGCGCCACCAGCAGCACAATCGACGCCACTACAAAGGCATCGCCTTTCAGCACGCCGCGCTCTGCCAGGGCAAAAGCGAAGATCAGCAGAAAGACGGTCAGCAGCAGCAGTGCGCCCGCGCCCATCGCCGGTTGCCCCTGTGTCAGCGGACCAAAGAGATTTTCCAGCCACAGCCAGTTCCAGCCACTAAACCCGATAGCATGCCCTTCCAGCACCAGAAAAAGAATCCCGCAGACGCTGAATAGCAGCAGCAGCGTGCTGCGTGTGCGGCCTGGCGGCAGAAAGACACTGGCCGCCGAGAGCAGCCATAGCGCCACGGCGATGCCCAGCCAGCTGTGCAGCGCGAGCTGTCCCAGCGCTGGTGCGTTGTTCTCATCTCCCCAGAAGCTGAACAGCCAGTCACCCGTAAAGAAGCCCTGCTCCAGGCTATACCAGGGCAGCAGCGTCAGCGCGACGGCACCTGCCAGCAGCGCACCGGTTAAGCGACGATTATGCGCATTCATAAATCACCTCCATCAGGAAGCGGACATCAGGCTTGCGCCACCGCGGTCTGGCACCAACCCGGCTCAGGCGGCCGGGCTGGTCCCCCCGTTATTGCGCGCTGGCACCAATCTCTTTATCCCAGCGGCCCAGCAGCGCCTTGCGTTTTGCCGAGTCGCCATAAGTTTTGAAGTCGTAGTCGATCAGTTTGATGTTCTCGAAGCGCGGGGCGTATTCAGAGATCTCCGCCTTGCGGTTGGAAGGCAGCTGGAACGACTTCGCCTCTTTCATGTGCGACTGCGCCTCCGCGCTGAGCGCCCAGTCATACCAGCTTTTAGCATTGGCCAGATTGCGCGCCCCTTTAATGATCGACATCGAACCAATCTCATAGCCGGTGCCTTCGCAGGGCGCGACGGGCTTAATCGGGAAGCCATCCACCTCCATCGCCACGGCATCATGCATAAAGACAATGCCGACGGTGGTTTCACCGCGCGCCGCGGCCTTGACCGGTGCTGAGCCGGACTTGGTGTATTGCGAGATGTTGGCGTTGAGCTTCTTAAGGTAGTCAAAGGCCTTGTCTTCACCCATGATCTGCACCAGCGTCGCCAGGGTGTTATAGGCCGTGCCGGAGGAGTTAGGATTGGCGATCTGAATCTCGCCTTTAAAGCCCGGGTCGAGTAAATCCGCCCAGCAGGCCGGGACCTTCAGCTTTTTCTCCGCCAGCAGTTTCGTGTTGTAGCCCCAGCCCAGCGCACCGGCATAGACGCCAACGGTGCGATAGCCGGAGATCTCCGCTACTTTCTGTGACCAGGGCTGCTGCTGATCGAGCAGGGGTGACTTGTAGGCCTGGGTTAAGCCCTCTTCGCTGGCCTGCATATGGGGGTCACCGGTGCCCGCCCACCAGATATCGGTACGGGGATTGCGCGCTTCACTGCGGATACGGGCATAAGCTTCACCGGCAGAGAGCCGCACCATGCTGAGTTTGATGTCGGGATGACTCTGGCTGAACAGCGTGGTCATCTGTTCGCACACCACTACATCAGCAGAGCAGATCATATTAAGGCCCGCCGCCGGGGCAGCAAACGGCACCACAGGGCAGACGATGACAGCAGCGAGCAGAGAGGGATAACGCATGATGTTCTCCTGGGCTGGATGACGCAGGTGCGCCAGCTTTTGCACATGCGTGCAAAGGTATGAGCAAAGTAGTACGGTGACCCGGCTGCACTGTCAATTGAGTTGTTGTGCAATTGTCAGGCTCTGTCACAAATTTGAAACATCCGGTGTACAGGCATCCTTTGCACAGCCTTGCAAATTCAGGCAGACTCAGTGCAGGTAACACAGGGGCGAGGAAAAAAGATGCAGCAGCTTAAAGCGGTAGTGAGTGCGCAGGATGTCGCTGACCGGGCGGGCGTCTCCCGGTCAGCGGTCTCACGCACCTTTACAGAAGGGGCCAGCGTGTCAGAGTCCACTCGTCAGCGGGTGATGAAAGCGGCTGAAGAGCTGGGTTATCACGTCAATCATCTGGCTCGCGGCCTCGTACGCAACCGCAGCGGCATTGTCTGCTTAATCGCCTCCGAGGTGGACACGCCCTACCGTGCCAGCCTGGTGCGCTGGATGACCCAGTATCTGCAGGAAGCGGGAAAAGTGGCGATGCTGATCAACACCGACCGCTCGGATGCGCGGGTTTCGGACGCGCTGCAACAGGCGATTAATTTCCGTGCCGACGCCTCCATCATTCTCTCCGGCATGCCGGACAGCGGCATTACCCGGCTCTGCTACAAACATGGTCAGCATCTGGTGCTGATTAACCGCGACGAATCCCTGCCCGGCACGCTCAATATCAACCTCGACTCCCGTCCGGCAGCGGAAATGGCGGTTAACGCTTTTGTCCGGGCGGGCTGCAATCGCATCGCCTTTGTCAATTCGCTGGCGGGCACGCCGAGTCTGCTGA
Source organism: Pantoea sp. JKS000250 (assembly GCF_003201065.1). Classification (NCBI taxonomy): domain Bacteria; kingdom Pseudomonadati; phylum Pseudomonadota; class Gammaproteobacteria; order Enterobacterales; family Erwiniaceae; genus Pantoea; species Pantoea sp. JKS000250. Next base: position 224,343 of record NZ_QICZ01000001.1, read on the forward strand.
AGCGCGAAGCCGATTTTCTGGTGGCAGCGCAGAACGCGGGCGTTACGGTTCAGGTAGAACGCTTCGGCACCACCTCCTATGAAAGCGGCCAGATTCTGGCCCAGCGTCTGCTGACGCGTAACATTCGCCCGGATGCGGTTTACTGTGCTACCGACCTGCTCGCCTGCGGCTTTATGGATGAGGCGCGTCACCGCTTTGCGCTGCGCATTCCGGAGGATCTCTGCATCATGGGACATGACAACATTCCACAGTCGGGCTGGTCCTCGTATAATCTCACCACCTTCGCGCAGCCGGTGGAGCAGTTTGCCCGCGATGCCATTGCCTGGCTGGTGGAGACGGAAGCGCAAACGGAAGCATTAACACCCAAAAATGAACAGCAGCAGGAGCGCAGAATATATGCGGTCGATGTGGTCTGGCGCGGTTCGGTACGCGGTGGTTAACCGCCCTTTTTTATTTTCAGCCGGAACATTTCACGTACTGAAATAATCCCCAGCCGTTTTTACGCTTCGCTTTAATTATTCCCTGCCTCCTCTGAAAAATAATCGGACAGTGCAGCACACAATACCGATTTCCTGACTACGCTTTACCTGCATTATTAAGTTCATCTGGTTTTACCTGCTCAATGAATCAGCAGTCAGATGTGACAAATATCACATTTGTGCCAGGCTTAATGTCTCAGATAACTTTGTTCAAGGAGCATACAATGGCTACACCAACTAACAAGACGCTCGATCTGGATCACTTTCCTAAACCTCCGTTTGAGGAGCAGCCACAACAGGCACCAGGCCTGGCCAGCAAGATGATCCCGGTTCCCGACCACGGAGAAACCAGCTACCGCGGCACTGGCCGACTGACCGGCCGCAAGGCGCTGATTACGGGCGGTGACTCCGGTATTGGCCGCGCAGTGGCTATCGCTTATGCCCGTGAAGGCGCAGACGTGGTGATTAACTATCTGCCCGAAGAACAGCCCGATGCTGATGAAGTGATTAAGTTAATCGAAGCGGAAGGCCGTAAAGTTTTCGCTATTCCCGGCGACATTCGTTCTGAAGAATTCTGTCAGCAGCTGGTGAAAGACGCTGCGGATAAATTAGGCGGCCTGGATATTCTGGTTAATAACGCTGGTCGTCAGCAATTTAATGAGTCCATTCGTACCCTGAGTACGGAAGATTTTGACGCGACGTTTAAAACCAACGTTTATGCGATGTTCTGGATCACCAAAGCAGCGCTGGAATATCTGCCACGCGGTGCATCGATTATTAATACCTCGTCAGTACAGGCCTTTAAACCCAGCGATATTCTGCTCGACTATGCGCAGACCAAGGCCTCTATTATTGCCTTCACTAAATCGCTGGCGAAGCAGCTGGGTGGCGACGGTATCCGGGTTAACGCCGTAGCACCTGGCCCATACTGGACGCCGCTGCAGTCGAGCGGCGGTCAGCCGATGGAAAAAGTGAAACAGTTTGGTGCAGATTCACCGATGGGCCGTCCCGGTCAGCCGGTTGAGATCGCCCCGCTCTACGTTACCCTGGCCTCAACCGAGAGCAGTTACTCTTCCGGTCAGGTCTGGTGCTCTGATGGCGGCACCGGCACGCTGTAAATTGTCTCTGATGGCCGCATAGCGCGGCCATTTTTTTGTCCCGCATTTGCCCATAGAAGAATTCCCGTTACCGTGAAATAAGGAAGCAAACCATGGAAAACCCGATTTTTCATTCGCCGGTCAGAGAAGATGGCTTTGCGGGTCTGGGTGATTATGCCGCCATTGGTGAGGGCCGTTCGGTGGCGCTGATTGCGCCGGATGGTTCTATTGACTGGTGGTGCGCGCCTAATCTCGACGCGAAACCGCTGTTTGATCGCCTGCTCGATGCCGGACTCGGTGGCTATTTTCAGATCGTGCCGCGCGCGCCCTATCAGGTTTCGCGCCGCTATCGTGACAACAGCAATGTGCTGGAAACCCGTTTTGAGACGGACAGCGGCAGCGTGCTGCTGACTGAATCCATCAACAGTACGCTGGCGGGCCGTCTGCCGTGGTGTGAACTGGCGCGCCGCATTGAGGGCGTCAGCGGTGAAGTGGAATTAGCGATCACCCTGCGCTTTGGCACTGCCGCCGAAACCCGTTCGCCCTGGGTGGCTGACAATGAGAAAGGCAAGGTCTTTCACATCGCGGAGATCATGGCGATGTTCCGCACCAGCGACGATATCCAGATAACCGAGCTGGATGACGAGCAGGTCTGTGCCACGCTGCGCACGACGGCCGGGTCCCGATCGCTCTGCGCGCTGCTGGTAACCGAAAAAGAGCCGCTGGCGGTGCCGCCGCTGGAGGCTATCGATCAGCGGATTGAAACCAGTCACACCGGCTGGAGCAGCTGGGTGGAGAGCCTGAGCTACGCGGGCAGCTATCCGGCACTGGTGAAGCGCTCTGCCCTGTCACTGAAGTTTCTCTGGTACTCGCCGACCGGCGCGCTGGCGGCTGCCGCAACGACCTCTTTACCGGAAGGGATCGGCGGCGAGAAAAATTATGATTACCGCTACGCCTGGGTGCGCGACGCCTGCCTGATTATTAAAGCATTCGTCTATATCGGAGCGCTGGAAGATTGTAAGGCGGCCTTTTCCTGGCTGTCGCAGACCATTATGCGTCACGGCGTCAGGCTGCGCGCCTGCTATGCCCTGAACGGTGATGAGGTGCCCGCCGAGCGTTATCCGCCGCTGAGCGGCTATAAAAACTCTCAGCCGGTGCGGGTTGGCAACAATGCCCGCGACCAGCTGCAGCTCAGCATGTATGGCGACTTGCTGGTTACCGCACAGCACTTTATTGAAGCGGGACACGTGCTGGATATCAACACCTCGCGCATGCTGGGCGAGCTGGCAAACTGCTGCGCCGATCACTGGCGGCAGAAAGATTGCGGCATCTGGGAACTGCCGGAACTGCAACACTACACCCACTCCAAGATGGCCTGCTGGATGGCGCTGGACCGGGCGGTCGCCCTTGCCGAAAGCCAGCATATCGAACCGACGTGGCTGGGGCGCTGGCAGCGGGAACGTGATCGCATCCGTGATTGGATTGAGTCGCACTGCTGGTCAGAACAGAAACAGGCTTATCTCTTCTATGCTGGCAGCGACGATCGTCTTGACGCATCGCTGGCGCTGGTTCACAGCTACGGCAATGCGGTCAATCCAGAGCGGATGCTCTTGACCTACCGCGCGATTCAGCAGGCGCTGGGCGACGGCAGCGCCATGCTTTATCGCTACAGCGGTGTCAGAGAGGAAGAGAGTACGTTTCTGGCCTGCGCCTTCTGGCTGGTGGAAGCCTGGGCAGAGATGGGCGAAACAGACCAGGCAGAACAGGCGATGCAGGAGATTCTGACGACGCTGGATGGCCAGGGTAACGTCGATATCTTCAATGAGATGTATGACGTCCGCAGTCAGAGCTGGCGCGGCAATATGCCGCAGGGACTGAGCCATCTGGCGCTGATTTGCGCGGCGCAGGCGTTATCAGAATCGCAGCGGTGAGCTGAGGAGGTGAGGATATCAGCGCCTCACCGCCCTACTGTCGCCGGAAGCGCGGGTCGAAGAAAAACGGTTCTACCACCACTTTACTGATGATGCCAGCCGCCGCCGGATGACGGGGATTAAACAGCGCGTTCCATTCCCCCGTCAGCGTGCTCGGCACCTTCAGCACCAGCCCGTTGTCCGGGCTGGCGAGCCAGTCATCACCAATTTGTCGGGTGGACGATGGCGCCCGATCGGCCTGCCAGTCAGCAGGTAACGCCGCCAGCGAAAGCTCGGTGATCAGCGATTCAGGCACATTAATCGCCAGCATTGCGTAGTCGTGTGCCAGATCCTGAATGGTGAGGTGCACCAGCGCCTCCAGCACACAGAGCGCCCGGCTCGATCCCATATAGACACAGACCGTTCCCACAGAATTCCAGCGCCCGCCATAGGTGCGGGCACCGAACCCATCAAAGGCGGTCATCGCATACTCACGCTTTACCAGGCGAAAGAAAGGCACCGCCATCAGGTGATCACGCCATGCTCAAGCTGACCAATCAGGTTAATCACCGCTTCTGCACCGGCCACCGTGGTGGTCATCTCGGCCGGTTTTTTACCGCCCAGCGCTTTGGCGGGCGTTTCCAGCCACTGTACCAGCCGCTCTCTGTCGTCACGAAACAGTTTGCTGGCGGCAGAAAGAACGCGAATCAGCATGTAGATCCGTCCGCTCTGATCGGGCGAAAAGGTCTGCTGCGGATCTTTAACTTTGCGGTTGTATGTGGTGCGGTCGATGCCCGCCAGACGGCAGAGCCAGCCCTCGTCAAAGGTGGACAATGACGCGGTGCGCTTCAGCACGCCGCTACTGAACCCTGTTGCGATACGCTGGTGTGCATCAGGCAGCGTTTCCGGCAGATTCAGGGCGTGCAGGAGCGAACGGTTATGCTGATGCTGAGCGGGTGTATAAATGGCGATGGACATATCAGCCCTCCTGTTCATTTGATTTTTATTTTAGCGCAAATGAACAGAGGGCGCCAGCCTGCTCCGGGCTGAACAGGCGTAAGGTGCATTATTCAGGTGTACCCTGCTGCAGCGCCTGCAGAATCTGCCACGCTACCCTGATGCGAAGCGGATTGGGGTAATTTTTGTTGGCAAGTAGCACGATGCCGCTGTTCTGCTCAGGAATAAAAGCGATATAGGCACCAAATCCATTGGTGGCACCGGTTTTATGCACCCAGCTGGCGCTCTGCGACGGCCCGACCGGATTAACCTGCGTCGCCGGGCGCGGCTTTAGCGCAACAGCATTATCGTTGTCCCTGAGCAGCGTCTCAGCATCGACAGGCCAGTCGTAGATCTCCCAGCCCAGCCCCTGATAGAGACTGCCGACTTTGAAGTAGCGCGACTGCGCAGTTCGGATGGCATTCCGCAGCACCGCGTTGCCCGCCGATAAACGGTTAGGATCGATGTTCGCCTGCATAAAGGTGAGCATGTCCCGCGCGGTGGATTTAATGCCGTATGCTTCCGCATCGAGCATGCCGGGCGAGACCCGCACCGGCTGGCCATTTTTGTAGCCCCACGCATAGTTGAGCATCATCGACGGCGGCACGGTAATGTAAGTGCGCGTCAGGCGCAGCGGCTGAAACACATGTCGCTCCATCGCCTGCTCATAATCGCCCTTCACCATCAGCGAGCCAAACAGACCGATACTGGCGTTGGAGTACTGGCGCTGCATACCTGGTGCTGCCGTTGGCTGCCAGTTCTGATAAAAGCGGAGCAGCGAAGCCTGATCGGTGACCTCATCAGGCAGCTGTAAAGGCAGGCCGCCTGCGGTATAGGTCGCCAGATGCAGCATACGCACCGGACGCCACTGCTCACCGGTCAGCTGCGGCCAGCGCTTCTGCACCGGATCATTTAGACGGATTTCGCCGTTGCGGATCATGATCCCGGCCAGAGTGCCGGTAAAGGTTTTACTCACCGACCCCAGTTCAAACAGCGTATTTTCCGTGACCCGGCGGCGTGACTCAAGATCGGCCACGCCGAGGTTCACAAACTGCGCCCGGCCCTTGTAAAGCACCGCCACCGACATACCGGGGATCGCCTGCTGCTCCATCAGCGGTTCGATCGCGGCTTTAACCAGAGAAGTGACCTGCTGTGAGGAGAGATCGGCGGCACCACAGCTGGCAGAGAGAGAAAATAAAGCAAGGTAAAACAGGGACTTTTTCATTGTTAACTAAGTGTTCTTCACTGAATCGAATTATTTACACTGGCTGGAACAGGCCTGTACGCACATCTGAGCCTTTGAGCTACAGGCACCGCTATCCCGGGTGTTGCAGTGGGACTGCTCGACGTAGCAGTTGGTCTGACAGGTGGAAAGATCGCAGCGGTCAGCAACGGGTGTCAGCTGCGCCAGCGGCGCGCGGGCCGGAAAAAGCGGTGCAGGCTGAGCAAAGGCGCTGCTGCCCAGTAATCCGGACAGCAGCAGAGTGAGGATGGTTTTCATAACATTTCTCCTGAGGTACGCAGCACTAAGTATGGCCAGTCTGGCGCGTGCCGTCAGAGAAATCTCATCAAATTGAGACAACAGGAGGGTGTTGAGTGACATTCATCACGCCACGGCTATAAATATCGTTGAGCCGGGCGATATAACGCTGGGTATCATGTTGCTCTTTGATGCGCAGAATGGCCGCTTCCCCTTTCTCCTGCAATATTTCAGGACGTTCAATGATGGCGAGCAGCGTCGATTTCAGCCCGTCCACCAGCGACCGGCGCAGCTGCGATTTTTGCTCTGCCGAGGTGATGCTGTATTCGCGATCGGCGTTCAGCGGACTCGCAATCACCCAGCCCGCACTGGCAGGATTGATCTCCGGCAGCGCACGCACGTTGCTGGTGATGACCGGACAGCCATTGGCCTGCATCTCCAGCACGGAGAAACCGTAAGTCTCCTGCCAGGTCGGTAACAGTCCGGCATCGCTCTGACGGAACAGCTGCATCAGCGCACTGTTTTCCATCTGTGAATGATGCGTAATGCAGCGATAGCGCTTGATGCGGTTCTCAATATCGCGACAGAAAGCATCATCATCCTGGAACTGACGATGAGCAACATTGCGACGTTTAGTGAGATCGCCAATCAGCTGCAGGTCCAGCTGCGACTCATCCAGCCGGTGCTCTTCAATCAGCTCACTGATTGCCAGCACCACTTCCGCCCCGCCTTTACGGTAGAACTCATTGCCGGCAAAAATCAGCTTCAGGACACCTGGCTGACGCGGCGTTTTTTGCTGAACGAACAGCTTTTGCGGCGGATGCAGCACCAGGGTTTTACGGCGGATTTGCTGCGCAACATCCGGTTTGAACAGTTTCATCTGGATGTTCAGCGTGGCGTCTGAGATGGCAATCAGCCCCAGACAGTTATCTTTTAACAGATAAGGAATAAGCCGTTTCAGCTCGGGATTGTCCTGCTTGGCAACACCCGCCACCGGCAGCACGCGCGGCAGTTCAGTTTCAAACGAGGCAACCCACTTCTGCTGAGTAATCGCAACTTCGTTGAACAGGTGGAGGATGTCAGCCCGCGATGCCCCGGAAAAAGGCACAGGCTGAAAGACAAAGGTTTTATTCTTTTTAAGTAATCGGGTGCGTAACGGATTAATAAAATAGAACAGATTGCTCTTTTTCAGATTTATATATTCGTTTTCCGGATTAACTAAGATATTACGTTGCTCCGGATACTGGTTATTCGTAATTCCAATTTTCATGATCGTCTTCCAGAGTCCTTTATGTCCAGAGTGATCTATATCACGCGATCGCGGCTGATACGTTTGAGCAATATCCTAAAAGCCTTTTCTGATGCGGCTTGCACAGTTTTACTAATGATTACGACCGGTGATAAAACGGTCACAGTTGTGTCTGATTATGAATCTGCGTTTTTTATTAACAGGTGTGTTTAATTGTGTCATCCTAACTCACTGTTGAATAAAGCGAGAATTTTTCGGGCAATATTCACGCCAGTTGTTATGTCTATGTTTAATTATTTGTCAGCAATGCTATCAAAGCGAAGCGACTTAATAGTTCATAACTTTTAAAGTAATTAACTGCGCGGAATAACGGTAGGCCGGGTCTTACTGGCTGATTAGTGTCCCGGAAACCTGGCAGTAATAATGAAACAAATGATGAAACAAAAGATGCAGCCCGCTCACATTTTCACCCTTATTGGGCCCTGATTTGCGACATTTAAGTGCATCACGTCAGAAAGGCCATGCTCGTCTCACTCCACTTAAATGCTTATAATTCATTGTTTTTATTGAATTTAATAAATAAAATCCGCTTAACCATGTTGCTGGTACAAAAGTTGCAGGAGTCTCTCTATGCAGAAAGGAGAGCATTATGAAAGCAATCGTAATTGGTGGCGGTATTGGCGGAATGAGCAGCGCGATTGCGCTGGAGAAAGCCGGAATCGACGTTGAGGTCTTTGAAGCCGTTCAGGAGATGAAGCCCGTCGGCGCGGCCATTTCCATCTGGCCCAATGGCGTTAAATGCCTGAATACGCTGGGAATGAAAACCGCGCTGCGTGAGCTGGGCGGCAATATGGCCTATATGGCCTATCACGATGGCGCAACAGGCACACCCCTGACCCGCTTCAGCATGGCACCGCTGGTGCAGCAGGTGGGCGAATATCCCTGTCCTGTGGCGCGGGCAGAACTGCAGGCGATGCTGATTGACACCTTCGGACGTGAACGGGTGCAGTTTGGCAAGCGCGTGATCCAGGTCGACCAGACTGAAAATGGCGTTATCGCAACCTTCTCTGATAACAGTCAGGCGCACGGCGATTTTCTGATTGCCGCCGATGGCACGCATTCCGTCGTCCGCGACTATGTGCTGGAAGAGAAGCTGGAACGACGTTATGCCGGTTACGTTAACTGGAACGGTCTGGTCACCATAGACGAACGCATTGCTCCCGCCGATCAGTGGACCACTTTTGTCGGTGACGGCAAGCGAGTTTCACTGATGCCGGTCAGCGGCAATCGGTTCTACTTCTTCTTTGATGTACCGCTGCCGAAGGGACTGCCGCAGGATCGCAGCACCGTGAAAGCGGACTTAACTGGCTACTTCCAGGGCTGGGCGGAGCCGGTGCAGCAGTTGATTGCGGCAATTCATCCCGACACCACTAACCGGGTGGAGATCCACGACATCGAACCGTTCAGCCGCTTTGTCAAAGGGCGTGTAGCGCTGCTTGGCGATGCCGCCCACAGCACCACGCCCGATATTGGTCAGGGTGGCTGTGCGGCGATGGAAGATGCCGTGGTGCTGGCCGCGACGCTGGCTTCGCATTCGCTGGGCATCGAAGATGCCCTGCTGCGCTATCAGGCACGACGGGTTGAGCGGGTAAAAGATCTGGTGCTGAAAGCGCGTAAACGCTGTGATGTGACCCATGCGCGCGACCCGGCAGTTACGGCGGAGTGGTATCAGTCATTGAAAAACGAAACCGGTGAGCGGGTGCTGGCCGGAATGTGCGAAACCATTGAAGGCGGCCCGCTGGGCTAATCCAGGAAAACAGGGGCTGTCACCGCGACAGCCCTTTTATTATTAATCCGCCAGACCGCGATTTTTCAGCATCGGCTCCAGCTGAGGCGCTGCGCCCCGCCAGCTTTCATACAGCGCTTTGAGATCGCTGCTGTTGCCACGTGACAGAATCTTCTGTCGGAAGATTTCACCGTTCTCACGCGTCAGTCCGCCATGCTCCGCAAACCACTGATAGCCATCGTCGGCGAGCATCTGCGTCCAGATATAGGCGTAATACCCTGCGGCATAGCCTCCGCCCCAGATGTGCTGAAAATAGCTGGACCGATAGCGCGGTGGCACCGCCGTCAGCGCGATATTGTCGCTCTGCAACGCCTGCTGCTCAAACCCTTCCACGCTTTGCGGCGCGGCATCACGGTTAAGGCTATGCCAGTGCAGGTCCAGCAGCGCGGCAGCCAGCAGCTCGCTCATCTCATAGCCTTTGTTGAACGTCGCGGCCCGGACGATCTTTTCATGCAGCTCAGCAGGCATTAACGCCTGAGTCTGATAGTGCCGGGCGTAGTTGCGGAACACCGCGGGCTCGCTGGCCCAGTGCTCATTGATCTGCGAAGGAAACTCAACGAAATCGCGCGGGGTTTCCGTGCCCGACAGGCTCGGGTAGCGCTGGCTGGCAAACAGGCCGTGCAGCGTGTGGCCGAACTCATGAAACATCGTGATAACGTCGTCCCAGCTCAGCAGCGCCGGTTCTCCGGCGGGCGGTTTGGTGTAGTTACAGACGTTGTAGATCACCGGTTTGCTGTCGAGCAGCGTTGACTGGTTGACGAAGTTACTCATCCAGGCACCGCCGCCTTTACTGTCGCGCTTGAAGAAGTCGGTATAAAACAGCGCCAGCGGCGTGTCGTCGGCATCGAAAATCTCATACACCTGCACGTCGGGATGATAAACCGGCAGATCCTGGCGCGGTGTAAAGCGGATGCCGTAAAGCTGCGTCGCCGCCCAGAAGACGCCATTCCGGAGCACCGAGTTCAGCTCAAAGTAAGGTTTAATCTGGCTCTCATCGAGATCGTAGCGGGCACGCCGTACCTGTTCGGCATAAAAACGCCAGTCCCATGCCTGCAGAGTAAAATCGCCCTGCTGCTGATCGATGGTCTGCTGAATGGCCGCCGCTTCACGTTCCGCACGGGCGCGCGCGGCAGGCACGATGTTGCGCATAAAGGCCAGCGCCGCATCGGGGGTTTTCGCCATCTGATCCTGCAGCTTCCACTCGGCATAGCTGGTAAAACCCAGCAGCCGGGCCTGCTCTGCCCTGACCTGCGCCAGCCGTAATACCAGCTCACGGGTATCGTTCTCATCGCCTTTTTCCGTGCGCGTCACGCCCGCTTTATACAGCGCTTCCCGGGTTGCGCGATCGGCCAGGCTCTGCAGCGCCGGTTGCTGCGTGGTGTTCTGCAACACCAGCAGCCAGCTTTTTTCCAGTCCGCGCGCCTGCGCTTCCGCCTGGGCCACTGCCAGGTCGGCCGGTGACAGTCCCGCCAGCTGTTGCAGATCATTAACGACCAGTCCGCCCGCTTTGGTGGCGGCCAGCAGTTTATTGGTGAAACGGGTACTGAGGCGCGCCGCTTCCTGATTCAGGGCTTTAAGCTGCTGCTTCTGTGCCTCCGGGAGATTGGCGCCCGCCAGCTGGAAGCGCTGCCAGATCACCTCAACCAGCCGTTTTGATTCGGCATCCAGTTTGGCGCGCTGCAGATAAACCGCATCGAGCCGTGAAAACAGCGGGCGGTTCAGCATGATGTCGTCGTTGAGCGCAGTAAGCTGCGGCGCAATCTCCTCATCTACCTGCTGCAGATAAGGGCTGGTATGGGCCGAGGTCATGGCGCTGAAGACCAGATTCACCCGATTGAGGAGCTGTCCGCTCTTCTCCAGCGCCTCAAAGGTGTTGAGAAAGGTGGGCGCTTCGCTGTTCAGGGCGATCGCCTCAACGTCCTGACGCTTCTCTTCAATGCCCGCCTGCAGCGCGGGCAGGAAATCCTGCTCCTCAATCTGGTCAAAGGGAGGCGCCTGGTAAGGCAGTGTGCTGACGCTAAAGAAGGGATTCTGACGGGCGTTCATGGTTCGCTCCTGATGGGCATCGCAAAGTCTTATCCTGACAGGTTGCCGCGAAAGCGCAACTCAGGCGATTTGCTGCTGATACACGCTGATGATTTCACCGGCAATGGCCACCGCAATCTCGGCGGGCAGCTTGCCTTTAACGTCCGGCAGACCAATCGGGCAGCGCAGGCGCGCCAGCGGCTCGCTGGCCACACCCTTGCCCGCCAGCCGGTAGCGGAAACGCTGATTTTTCGTCGCTGAACCGATGACGCCGGCATAGCGAAAGTCGCCGCGTTTCAGCACCGCTTCGCACAGTTCAAAGTCGAGCGGATGATGATGGGTCATAATGATGAAGTAGCTGCCCTCAGGCGCCTGGGCCACACAGTCGAGCGGGTCGTCCGGCTGCAGTGTGACCACGCCAGCCGGAACGTGGCTGAACTGATCCGGACGGCTGTCGATCCAGTTTATGTGACAGGGTAACGTCGCCAACAGATTCACCAGGGCCTGCCCGACGTGGCCCGCGCCAAACAGATAAATTTCCGGCTGCGCCTGTAGCAGCGGCTCAAACAGCAGCGTGGTTTTGCCGCCACAGCACTGTCCGAGCCGCGCACCGAGACTGTAATCCTCGGTGTGTGGCGCAGTGGCTCCACTTTGCAGCATCGCTCTGGCCTGAGCGATGCACGCAAACTCCAGATGACCGCCCCCGATCGTGAGAAAGCTCTCCTGCTGCGTGACAACCATTTTGCTGCCGCTGTCACGCGGCACTGAACCATGCTCACTGATCACGGTAATTAATACACAGCTCTGGCGTTTTTCACGTAGCTGATGCAGGACCCCGATCCAGTCATGATAGATCATCAATAGCTCCCGTCAGGCGCTGCACGCCCCAGAAGATCCGCTCCGGCGTAGCAGGCGCATCAAGCCCGGGGTGCTGACGGTAACCGTCAACGCTGGCGACCGCATCCTGCAGCGCGCACCAGGCGGCTATCCCTAACATAAACGGCGGTTCGCCCACGGCTTTGGAGTGGAACACCGTGTCTTTGGGATTTTTGCGGTTCTCCACCAGCGTCACCCGCAGATCAGCCGGGACATCGCTGATGGCAGGAATTTTGTAGCTCGCCGGACCATCGGTCAGCAGTTGCCCTTTGTCACTCCACACCAGCTCTTCGCAGGTGAGCCAGCCGACGCCCTGGACAAAGCCCCCTTCAACCTGGCCGATGTCGATGGCCGGGTTCAGCGAGGCGCCGACGTCATGCAGGATATCGGCGCGCAGCAGGCGGGATTCGCCAGTTAAGGTATCGATCACCACCTCGCAGCAGGCTGCCCCAAAGGCGTAGTAATAGAACGGGGTACCGCGCCCGGCCAGCCGGTCATAATGAATGCCCGGCACGCGGTAGTAGCCGGTGGCGGAGAGCGGCACCTGATTGAGCCAGGCCAGCTTCGCTACTTCGGCAAAGGTGTAATGCTTTTCACCAGCCCGCACCACGCCGTTGCGGAAGCTCACCGCTGACGCATCGCACTGATGCAGCTTACAGAGCATGGCGGTCATGCGGTCCCGCAGGATTTCCGCGGCATTCTGCGCCGCTTTACCGTTCAGATCAGCGCCGCTGGAGGCCGCCGTCGGCGAGGTGTTGGGCACTTTGCCGGTGTCTGTGGGGGTGATCTGGATTTTATCGGTCTCAATCTGCAGCACTTCGGCGACAATCTGAATCACCTTGGTGTTGAGGCCCTGACCCATTTCGGTGCCGCCGTGGTTAAGCTGCACCGTGCCATCGGTGTAGATCAGGATCAGCGCGCCCGCCTGATTGAGGAAGCTGGAGGTAAAGGAGATGCCAAATTTCACCGGCGTCAGCGCCAGACCGCGTTTCAGCAGCGGACTGCGGGCGTTAAACGCTGTGATTTCCGCGCGGCGCGTCTGATAGTCGCTGCTCAGCTCCAGCTGTTCAGTGATCTCATCCAGCAGATTGTCCTCTACCTGCTGGTGGTAATGGGTGATGTTGCGATCCTGCTTACCGTAATAGTTGCGCTTGCGCAGCGCCAGCGGGTCCAGTCCACGGTCTCGGGCGATATGATCCATGATCTGTTCAATCGCCACCATGCCCTGCGGCCCGCCAAAACCGCGATAGGCGGTATTTGAGGCCGTGTTGGTGCGGCAGCGGTAGCCGGTTACCCGCGCATCGCCGAGATAATAAGCGTTATCGGCGTGGAACATGGCACGATCGACAATGGATCCGCTCAGATCCAGCGAATAGCCGCAGTTACCGGCCAGATCGATTCTGATGCCGCACAGACGCCCGTCCTCTTCCACGCCTGCGTCGTAGCGCACAAAGAACGGATGGCGTTTGCCGGTCACGCGCATATCGTCACGGCGTGAAAGTCGCATCTTCGCCGCCCGCCCGGTCTGGCGCGCCACGATAGCACAGAGGCAGGCAACCCCTGCTGCCTGCGTCTCTTTACCGCCAAAACCGCCGCCCATCCGGCGCATATCTATTGTTACCTGATTCAGGCTGATGCCCATCACTTCTGCCACCAGCTTCTGCACTTCGGTGGGGTTCTGAGTCGAGGAGAAAACCTGCAACTGCTGATCTTCGCCAGGAATGACCATCGCCGTCTGGGTTTCCAGATAGAAATGCTCCTGCCCGCCGATATGAAACGATCCGCTGACCCGATGCGGCGCACGCGCCAGTGCCGCGTCCACGTCACCGCGCTGGTGGATGTGCGGTTCCTGCACAAAGCTCCCCTGCGCCAGCGCCTGCTCCACATCCAGCAGCGGTTCCAGCACCTCATACTCAATCACCGCCGCGGCCGCGCCAAGACGTGCAGCGTCCGGCGATTCCGCCGCCACGGCGATCACGATCTGCCCCAGATACTCCACTTTGTCATGGGCCAGCAGCGGATCGCCCGGCTCCAGCGGGCCAACATCATTAATGCCCGGCACATCCTGCCAGGTTAAGACGCTGACAACGCCAGGCACGGCATAACAGGGCTGCACATCTATGCGCAGGATGCGCGCATGCGCATGTTCACTCAGGCGCGGACAGAGGTGCAGCAGACCCGGCAGTTCCGGCTTGTCGTCGATAAAACGCGCCTCGCCGGAGACATGTTTTTCCGCGCTCTCATGACGGTGACTGCGACCCACGCCGCTCTGTAAATCCGCGGCATACTGCGCCTTGATCACCTCTTCGTTGAGTTCAGGACGGTTATGAGACATAGCGGGAGACCTCAAGACAGGTTATTTCGCCGTTATGGCGATGCCAGTAGCGGCGGAGCAGATTGCGTGCCACCTGAAGGCGGTAGTCACTGCTGGCGCGAAAATCAGAAAGCGGCTGGAAATCTTCTTCCAGCGCGGCGGCTGCCCGTGACACCGTCACGGCATTCAGCGGCTGACCGGCCAGTGCCGCTTCACAGTGCCGGGCGCGCTGCGGTGTGGCCGCCATGCCGCCAAAAGCGATATGGGCGGAACTGACAATGCCCTGTTCCATTTGCAGGTTAAAGGCAGCGAACACGGCAGAGATATCATCATCCAGCCGCTTCGAGACTTTCCATGCCACGAAATCAGGTGACACCGTCACTTTATCGATTCGAATCGCGCGGATAAACTCCCCTTTTTCCAGCTGCGTCTGGCGATAGCCGGTAAAGAACTGGTCAAGCGGCAGGCTGCGCTGCTGCTCTCCGCATTGCAGCAGCAAGCTGGCATTGAGGGCCAGCAGCACCGGCGAGGCGTCGCCTATCGGAGAGGCGTTACCAATGTTGCCGCCGAGTGTCCCCTGCAGGCGGATTTGCAGCGAAGCAAAGCGCTGCAGCATCTCGCTGACGCCGGGAATGCGGCTGGCAAGAAACTCGCTGACCTGCTGCAGCGAGGCGCCCGCACCCAACAGGTAATGGTCATCAAATTCGCTGCAGACTTTGAGCGCGGCAACCTGCTCCAGCGCAATCAGCAGCGGAATTTTTTTATGCTGCTGGGTGATCTGCAGGCTGAGATCGGTGCCACCGGCAATCAGCTTCGCGTCGGGATGCGCCTGATAGATTGCCGCCAGCTGGGACGGGGTTTTGGGCAGAAAGCAGCGATGCCCCTTATCGCCTATTTCCTGCATCTCCGGGGTGGCCAGCGCCTCGAGCCGCTGTACGGTGCTGGCAGCACTGTGATCGAACTGATCATTGACCGGCTGCGAGCAGAGCTGTTCTGCGGCTGCCATGATTGGCCGGTAGCCGGTGCAGCGGCAGAGGTTGCCCGCCAGCGCGGTTTCCGCCTGATGCCGATCCCAGCCCGCTGCCTTTTTTTGCAGGCTGAACAGCGACATCACAAAGCCTGGCGTACAGAACCCGCATTGTGAACCGTGGCAGTCAACCATCGCCTGCTGCGCCGGATGCAGTGCGCGACCGTGACGCAGATCCTCAACCGTGATCAGCTGCTTGCCCTGTAAGGCGGAGACCAGCGTCAGGCAGCTGTTGACCGTTTCATACTGCATCTCTCCCTCAACAGCTTTGCCCAGCGTGACGCTGCAGGCACCGCAGTCGCCGGAGGCACATCCCTCTTTGGTGCCAGGCCGATGCTGACGGGTGCGAAGATAGTTAAGCACGGTGAGATTCGGGTCGAGCGCGTCTTCGCTGACCAGCTGATTGTTTAACAGAAACTGGATCATGCGGCTTGCTCCTGTGCATCGCGCTGCCAGACCGGACGACCGCCGACCCAGGTCTGGGCAATGTTGCGGTCGTCGCCCAGCGTCATTAATATGAACAGCTTTTCCCAGATATCTTTGCTGTTGCCGATGCGGAGTTGCTGCAGCGCAGAGACTGCCGGATCGAGCACCACAAAGTCCGCCTCTTTGCCGACGCTGAAATTACCGATTTCATGGTCGAGATCCAGCGCCCGCGCCCCGCCCAGCGTGGCGTGATAAAAGGCTTCGGCGGCGCTAAGCCGGTAGTGCTGCAGCTGGCCCACCTTGTAGGCTTCGCCCAAGGTCTGCAGCATATTAAAAGTGGTGCCTGCGCCGACATCGGTGCCGATCCCCACTTTCACACCCTGCTGCCAGCTGCGTTTGATGTTAAACAGGCCGCTGCCGAGGAACAGGTTTGAGGTGGGACAGAAGGCAATGGAGGAATCGGTATCGTGCAGACACTGCCACTCCTGCTCTTCCAGATGCAGGCAGTGCGCAAAGACGCTGCGGCGACCGGTCAGCTGGTGATGATGATAAACATCCAGATAACCCTCGCGCTCCGGGAACAGTTCTTTCACCCAGGCAACCTCCTGCGGGTTTTCGCTGAGATGGGTGTGCAGCCAGGTATCCGGGAATGCCTGACGCAGCTGCTGCACTTTTTCCAGCAGCTGCGGGGATGAGGTCGGCGCAAAGCGCGGCGTCAGCGCATAATTCAGCCGTCCACGTTTGTGCCAGCGCTCAATCAGCGCCCGCGTCTGCTGGTAGCTCTGTTCCGGGGTTTCGATGAGATTGTCGGGCGCATTGCGATCCATCATCACTTTGCCGGCAATCAGCCGCATGTTCAAGGCTTCGGCGGCGCTGAACAGCGCGTCGACGGATTGCGGATGCACGGTGCCAAACACCAGCGCGCTGGTGGTGCCGTTGGAGAGCAGCTGATGCAGGAAAAAGGCGGACATCTTTGCCGCGTGATCCGGGCAGTGATACTGCGCTTCAACCGGGAAAGTGTAGTGATTCAGCCACTCCAGCAGCTGTTCGCCAAAGGCACCAATCATCTCCGTCTGCGGATAGTGAATATGGGTATCGACAAAGCCCGGCACAATCAGCTTGCCACGCAGATCGGTCACGGGATGACCTGCCAGCTTCGCCTCGCTGATCTCCCAGCTATCCAGCCCAATTACGTGTCCGTCACGCAGCAGCAGCACGCCATCCTCCAGATAGCGAGCCTTTCCGGTCAAATCGTCGGGATGATCCACCACGCCAGTGAAGTCAAAGAAGCTGGCGCGTATCGCCGTATCGGTTGCTGATAGCATGGTATGTCCTTTCTGAAAGCGCGATTGATTATCTGCAGAGGAATCTCTGTCAAAAACCCTGCAACCTGCGTGCCAGATCTGGAATGAAATAAAAACCTTAAATATCAGTAAATTAACAAAAAAAAGGGCGCGTTGCGCAACAAAAGTGGCCTCCCGCAGAGTCGCAACCGTTTGCGGAGCCGATGCAAACGGTTGCGATTCGATATCGCGCAGACAGGTTAACCTGAGTATGGCCTGCCGCCCGACAATCTGCCCTTTTACGGTGCAGGCTGCCCTGAAAAGGCGCAGCGGAATACCCGTTAAAATCCGTTTACAGGCCAGCCTGCTTTTCAACGCGCAGAAGCAGAAATGAAATGCTATGGTGAAGCCATCGACTCTGAAAATGGCATAAGGAACAGTGAGATGATTATTTTTGTCACCGGCGCGACCGCTGGTTTTGGTGAAAGCATCACCCGCCGCTTTATTGAGAACGGTCATAAAGTGATCGCCACCGGACGCCGCGCGGAACGTCTGAAAGCGCTGAAGGATGAGCTGGGCGACAGCCTCTATACCGTGCAGCTGGATGTGCGTAACCGTGCCGCTATTGAAGAGGCAGTGGCACAGTTACCGGCCGAATGGCGCAATATCGACGTGCTGGTTAACAACGCCGGTCTGGCGCTGGGCATTGAGCCTGCGCACAAGGCTAACGTGGAAGACTGGGAAAATATGATCGACACCAACACCAAGGGGCTGGTCTATATGACCCGCGCCCTGCTGCCACAGATGGTGGAGCGGGATGTGGGTCATATCATCAACATCGGTTCCATTGCCGGCAGCTGGCCGTATGCCGGTGGCAACGTTTATGGGGCGACCAAAGCCTTTGTGCGTCAGTTCAGCCTGAACCTGCGTACCGATCTGCACGGCACCGCGCTGCGTGTGACCGACATTGAGCCGGGTCTGGTTGGTGGTACCGAATTTTCCAACGTGCGCTTTAAAGGCGATGATGACAAAGCCGGTCAGGTCTATGAGGGCGCTACCGCCCTGACGCCGGAAGATGTGACTGAAGCGGTCTGGTGGGTCGCCACACTGCCTAAGCATGTCAATATCAATAGCCTGGAAATGATGCCGGTCAGCCAGACGCTGGCGGGCCTGAAAGTGCATAAGCCCTAAGCCTCTGCCGCGCCAGCCATCACGGCTGGCGCTAGCCGCGTCCCCAGCCCAGCACGATGATCAGCATGCCGCTGAAGGCAATCAATGCACCGCTCCAGTCCCACGCACTTAACTTCACGCCATCCACCACCCGTAACCAGAGCAGTGCGGTCAGCACATAGACACCGCCATAAGCGGCATAGACCCGTCCACTGGCGGCAGGATGCAGCGTCAGCAGCCAGACAAACAGCGCCAGACTCGCCGCGGCGGGCAGTAACAGCCACACCGATCCCCCTTTTTTCAGCCATAGCCACGGCAGAAAGCAGCCGGTGATCTCCGCCAGCGCGGTAATAAAAAAAAGCAAGGCGGTCTTAATCAGCACTCTTACCTCTCCTGAACGTAAACAAACGACTCACCGCTGGTGAGCAAAGAAACGGCGATGATATACTATGAGTACTCGCTGCAACAGCCGTCCCGGATGGCGATGTTTGCGTTAACTAAAGGAAATTGTGATGAAAAAAATGATCCCTGCCGTGCTGATGGTGCTGCTCTCCACAGCGGCGTTGACTGCTACTGCGAATACTAATCGTCTGATCATTGAAGATGGCAGTTCTGCGCTGAGCAATGAAGCAGCGCGTCAGGACAAAGAGCAATGGAATGACACGCGTATGCTGCGCAACAAAGTGAACACCCGCGTCGAAAAAGAGTTTGATAAAACCGATCGCGCCTTTGACACCCGCGACAAGTGCGAGCAGAGCCTCAATCTCAACGCGTACTGGGAACCTAACACCCTGCGTTGTCTTGATCGCCGTTCAGGTCGCCCGGTAGCGCCGTAAATTTGAGCTATAGTAATGACGGACGACTAACATAAGGAAGACGTGATGAAGCTACAGAGGGTTTTGTTAAGCGCGGCGTTATTTGCTCTGCCGCTGATGGCGCAGGCATCCTGCGAATCGGTAAAAGCCGATATCAGCCAGAAGATTATTCAGAACGGCGTACCTGAATCGGGTTTTAGTCTCGATATCGTTGCCAACGATCAGGTCGATCAGGCGGGCGGTCAGGTCGTTGGACATTGTGAAAACGACACACAAAAGATTGTTTACAAGCGTACAGGCCGTGACGATGAAGCCAGCGTCCCAGCCAGTGCCGGCAGTTCTCAGGACGCGCCAGCACAGTAGTGAGCACCAAACCAGGGCGACATCCTGTCGCCCTGCCCGTTATTCCGCCTGTTCCGGCCGCTGACGCGGCATCATCCATGCCACTCCCACCGCAAACAGAGCAATCACCAGGGCTACCACGAATACCCAATGCAGGGATGCGGCTATCGCTGCGACCATCTGCTGCAGGTTTTCCGGCTGTAACTGCTGGCGGCTGGGCTCGGACATAATCTGCTGCACCGGATCCTGCACCTGCGGCAGACGCCACTGCAGATTAAGATTCAACACCGCCCCCATAATCGCCGTCCCTACCGCCGAACCCATCATCCGGCTGAACATAATAGAGGCGGTACAGATGCCCCGGATCTGGTAATCCGCCTGGTTCTGCACAGAGACCAGGAAGGTGGTGCTGGTCATCCCCATGCCGGTGCCAATCAAAAACGCCGTGAAGCCCGCCTGATAGAGGGAGCTGGCGGGCTGCAGGAACAGCAACAGGGCGCTGCCGGCGACCAGCAGCAGCGCGCCAAGCTGGGCAGTAAAGCGGTAGGAGGTGTGCAGCATCAATCTGCCACTCAGCGTGCTGGCCAGCGGCCAGCCAATCGACATCATTGCCAGCACACTGCCCGCCTGTAACGGTGAGCCGCCGCTGATCCCCTGAATCCAGGTGGGCAGAAACGCGCTGATGCCCATCATCGCCGCCCCGATAATCAGGTTACCCGCATTGCCTGCCACAATTAGCCGGCTGCGCCAGATCACCAGCGGAAACAACGGTGCCGCAGCACGCTGCTCGTGACGCTTGAGCTGCCAGCCCGCGAACAGAGAGAAAAGCAGGAACGGCACCAGCCAGAGGCCCAGCTGTTCCGCCTGCAACAGTGCAATCAACAGGGCCGTCACGCAAAGCATCAGCCAGCTACTGCCCGCCAGGTTCAGCGGCTGCGATGACTCCTCTTTCTGATGCGCCGGTAACCAGCGCGCCAGCATCAGCATGCTGATCAGGCCAATCGGCAGATTGACCCAGAAAATCACCGACCAGCTAAAGTGCTGCACCAGCCAGGCGCCGGTCAGCGGCCCTACTATCGCCGCCACACCCCAGACACTGGAGAGCCAGCCCTGCACGCTGGCGCGTTCACGCGGCGAATAGATGTCGGCCACGATGGTGGAGCTGAGTGGCATGATGGCACCCGCGCCAAGGCCCTGAAAGGCCCGGAAAAGAATCAGCCAGGTCATGGTATGGGCAAAGCCACAAAGCACCGATCCCACCAGGAAAATCGAGGTGCCGACGAAAAACATCGTTTTGCGCCCCACCATATCCGCCAGCCGCCCATAGAGCGGCACGCTGACCGCCTGCGTCAGCAGATAGATGGAGAAGACCCAGCCAAACTGCGAAAAGCCGCCAAGGTCTGCAATGATTGTCGGCATCGCGGTGGCCACAATCGTGACTTCAATGGCCGCCATAAACATCGCCAGCATGCAGGCGAGTAAGATCCAGTGGCGATGTCCGGTCCGGAGTTGTGCGCTGTCAGTCATAGGGTTCCTTTTTTAATCTGCAAGGCTAGCTGAAAAACAGCCAGTGCAGTTTCCCACGCGTGCGCATTTTCTGCGCCGTCAGTGACGGTGTAACATAAAGTCGATGAATTTTTTTTATTGTCGCATTAGCCCAGCGGCTACGCGGCTTTAACACGCTTTTAACCTGTTTCTATCTGCCTGATTTCGGGCTTAAAAGCTGGCTTGTACAAAAAAGGCCTGCTATAGCATTACACCATCTTATTCGGTATTCACTGAAAAAGAGTGGATAAACAGTCATTTTATCTACATTTTATCGCAGTTTCGGTATTGGGCGCGGCGGCAGTTTTTGCCGTACCTGTCGGGCTGTTTATGGTTGTTATAACAATTGAGATCGTTATCAGGGAGATTCTCCTATGCAAAATGCTTCACTGGCCCGACGCGCCGGTCTGGCGCTGCTTGCAGTGGTCGCGGTGATCGCGGTGCTGATCTGGGGCTTAGGCTGGGATCAGCTGGTCGCACGTAAAGTCGATCTGCTTTATCTCGGGCAACAACACCTTTTCTTAGTTTTCTGGTCAATGCTGTTCGCCCTGCTGGTCGGTATTCCCAGCGGCATCCTGCTTAGTCGCCCGTTTGCGCGTCGCTGGGCCGAGTATGTGATGCAGATTTTCAATGTCGGTAACACCCTGCCACCGCTCGCGGTGCTGGCACTGGCGATGGTTATTATCGGCATTGGCGACCGTCCGGCGCTGATTGCGCTGTTTCTGGCGTCGCTGCTGCCCATCGTCCGCAATACCTTCTCGGGTCTGAGCGCGGTTCCTCCGTCGCTGATTGAGGCCGCCAACGGCATCGGCATGACCAAATGGCAACGTCTGCGTCAGGTTGAGCTGCCCAACGCGATGCCGGTGATCCTCTCTGGCGTGCGTATCGCCACCGCTATCAACGTTGGCACCGCGCCACTGGCCTTCCTGATTGGTGCCAGCAGTTTTGGCGAGCTGATCTTCCCGGGTATCTATCTGAATGACTTCCCGACCCTGATTCTGGGTGCCGTTGCGACTGCGCTGGTGGCACTGGTTCTGGATATGATGCTGGCCGCGCTGGGCCGCTTTCTGAGTCCGCACGCTGCGGCCTGACCACAAGGAGCTTTGCAATGCTAACGAAGTGGATTAAGAAAAGCGCTGTCGCGCTGACCGCGACGCTGCTGCTCAGCCAGACGGCACAGGCGGCTGCCCCGCTGGTAATGGCAACCAAGAGTTTTACCGAGCAGCATATCCTGTCAGCCATGACGGTACTCTGGCTGCAAAAGAAAGGTTTTGAGGTAGTCCCTAAACGCAATATCGCCACCACCATTGGCCGTAACGCGCTGCTGAATAAGCAGATTGATATGGTCTGGGAGTATACCGGTACGTCACTGATTATCTTCAACCACATCAGCCAGCCGATGTCTTCACAGCAGGCGTATGAGACGGTGAAACAGCTGGACGGAAAACTGGGACTGGTCTGGCTGAACCCGGCGCCGATGAACAACACCTACGCCTTTGCCATGACTCAGGAGCGGGCCAAAAAAGAGGGCATCAATACGATGTCACAGCTGGTCGCGAAAGTGGAACAGGTTCGTCAGTCGGACCCGGACCACAACTGGCGGTTGGGGCTGGATCTGGAATTCGCAGGTCGTTCAGACGGTCTGAAACCGCTGCAGAAGACTTACAACCTGGCGCTGGATCGCCCGCAGATCCGTCAGATGGACCCGGGTCTGGTTTATAACGCTATTCGTGACGGATTTGTGGATGCCGGTCTGATCTACACCACCGATGGCCGGGTTAAAGGCTTTAATCTGAAAGTGCTGGAGGATGATAAACACTTCTTCCCAAGCTATAACGTGACGCCGGTCGTACGTCAGGATGTGCTGGCGAGCCATCCAGGGCTGGATAGTGCCCTTAATCAGCTCTCTGCACAGATCACCAATGAGGCGATTACCGAGCTGAACAAGCGGGTCGATATCGACCATGAGTCACCGGAAAAAGTGGCACGTGATTTCCTTCAATCCAAAAACATGCTGTAAGGAGGCACTGTGGATACCCTTCACTACATCATGGATAACTGGAGCACCCTGCTCACCCTGAGCTGGCAGCACAGCTGGCTGGTGCTGGTTGCAGTCGGTCTGGCCATTGTGATTGGCGTGCCGCTGGGCATTCTGATCGTGCGCGTCAGATGGCTGGCTACACCAATTCTTGGTATCGCCACCGTAGTACTGACTATTCCGACCATTGCGCTGTTTGGTCTGATGATCCCGCTGTTTTCGCTGATCGGTCAGGGCATCGGCGCGCTGCCAGCGATTACCGCCGTGTTTCTCTACTCGCTGCTGCCGATTGTCCGCAACACGCATACCGCGCTGGAGAATCTGCCGGACGGTTTGCGTGAGGCCGGTCGCGGCATCGGCATGACCTTCTGGCAGCGTCTGCGGTGGGTTGAAATCCCGATGGCGCTGCCGGTGATTTTCGGCGGCATCCGAACCGCCGTGGTGATGAACGTTGGCGTGATGGCGATTGCCGCCGTGATTGGCGCGGGCGGTCTGGGCCAGCTGCTGCTGGATGGCATCAGCGGCAGTGATATTCGTATGTTAATTGCCGGCGCATTGATGATTTGCCTGCTGGCTATTTTTCTTGACTGGCTGCTGCACCGTTTGCAGCAGGCGCTGACTCCAAAGGGGATTCGATAATGATTACGCTGGAAAACCTGACGAAAACCTTTACTCAGAAAAACGGCACCACCAATAAAGCCGTCGATAATGTCAGCCTGCATGTGCCAGCCGGTGAGATGTGCGTGCTGCTGGGTCCATCGGGCTGCGGTAAAACCACCACGCTGAAGATGATTAACCGCCTTATTCCGGCCACCAGTGGCCGGATCCTGATTAATGGCGAAGACACCAGTACGCAGGACACAACCACCCTGCGCCGCAACATTGGCTATGTGATCCAGCAGATTGGTCTGTTTCCCAACATGACCATCGAGGAGAACATTACCGTCGTGCCGCGCATGCTGGGCTGGAATAAGAAGCAGTGTCATGAGCGCGCTACAGAGTTAATGAGCATGGTTGCGCTGGACCCTAAAAAGTTCCTGCACCGCTATCCGCGTGAGATGTCCGGCGGTCAGCAGCAGCGTATCGGCGTGATTCGTGCGCTGGCTGCGGATCCACCGGTATTGCTGATGGATGAGCCGTTCGGTGCTGTCGACCCAATTAACCGTGAAGTGATTCAGAACGAGTTTCTGGACATGCAGCGTCAGCTGAAGAAAACCGTAATGCTGGTGAGCCACGACATTGATGAGGCGCTGAAGCTCGGCGATCGCATCGCAGTATTTGGTCAGGGTAAAATCGTGCAGTGCGCCAGCCCGGATGAGTTGCTGGCTACCCCGGCCAATGAGTTTGTCGGCTCGTTTGTCGGTCAGGACCGCACCCTTAAGCGCCTGCTACTGGTGCAGGCGGGTGACGTGACCGATCAGCAGCCGACTATCACCGTGCGCCGCTCGACGCCGCTGGAAGAAGCCTTTGGCACCATGGATGACAACGATATGCGGTCGATTACCGTGGTCGATGAGGATGGCAAACCGCTGGGCTTCGTGAAGCGGCGTGAAGCACGTAACGTCAGCGGCCGTTGTGAAGAGAAGCTGCACACCTTTAAGGTCACGGGTAAAGCCGAAGAGAACCTGCGAGTGGTGTTGTCGAAACTCTACGAGCACAACACGGTCTGGATGCCGATTGTCGATGAAGAGGGGCGCTACAGCGGGGAGATTTCGCAGGATTATATCGCGGATTACCTCAGCTCGGGTCGTACCCGTCGTCGTCTGAATCCATAGTCCAGTCAGACGAAAGGGCCGCCATGGCCCTTTTAATCGCAGAGAAACCCTAATCTGGGTGAAACTGACAGCAATACAAAAGCTTAATGCGCAGGGAACTGGGTCAGAAGAGAAAAGCGTCCCGCGGCATGGACAAAAACGCCGGGAGCGTTTTTGAACAACGCAACGCGTTGGCCCGGTTACGGGCGCACCTCATGGATGAGGTGCGTAATCGCGCGGGCCGAGCGTGCCAGGGATGGCGGCTTTTGCGACTTTCCGATCTGACCCTGTTCCCTGAGCAGGCTCGCTCTTATAGCGAATCAGTTTACTGGCTGCATCGGACCATTCTTTCTGGTGTTTCAGGTAATGGCTCAGGGAGCATACGCCCTCCGCAAAGACGCAAAACCCGCCATCCCTGGCGGGCTCAGCGCGAACCATCCCTGGCCCGCGATGCTTTGCTACACGCGTATGCTTCCATCGCTTTAATTTCTGTGTTGTCTGTAAGAAATACATTGATCCTTCTGTGTTTCTAAACTTCCTGATTATCTGCTTTTAACTTCCAGTCAGCGTTTCCGCTTCAACCTCGTCCACCGCAGGTGCCTCATCTGGCAGCACCAGATTGAGCACAATCGCCAGAATGCCGCCGGTCGTCACCGCGTGACCAAATAAATTGTTAATCAGCGGCGGGAACTGCTTTAGTACCTCCGGCACGGCTTCCACACCCAGTCCAATCCCAAATGAGATCGCGACAATCAGCATCTCGCGGCGGCCCAGCGGCGTCTGCGTCATCACCCGGATACCGGCAGCGACTACACTGCCAAACATCACCACTGTCGCCCCGCCCAGCACGGGCGGCGGGATCTGCTGCAACAGCGACCCGACATAGGGAAAGAGCCCCAGCAGCGCCAGCATAATCCCCAGCAGCATACCGACATAACGACTGGCAACGCCGGTCATCTGGATCACGCCATTGTTCTGCGCAAACGTGGTGTTAGGAAAGGCAGAAAAGACCGCGGCCAGCACGCAGCTCAGGCCGTCGGCAACAATGCCGCCCTGCAACCGCTGCTGAAAAGGTTTGCCGGTAATCGGCTGTTGTGAAATCAGGCAGTTAGCGGTGAGATCCCCGACCGCTTCAATCACCGCAATCACAGACACCAGCGCAATCGGCAGAAAAATGGTCCAGTTAAAGGCGAAACCAAACCGGAAGAAAGCAGGCAGCACCAGCCAGCTGCTCTCCGGCGCGGCCCTGAGTTGCAGATGACCGGTTAAGGCTGCTGCAATACATCCCACCGCGATGCCAGCCACCACCGCCACCAGTCGCGCCCAGCGGTTACGCGAGCGGTTCAGCGCCACGATCACCAGCAGCGTCAGTGCGCCCAGCGCCAGATTCCCCGGTGAGCCAAAATCTGTGGCGTTGTGACCACCCGCCCAGTCTGTAATGCTGACTTTAATCAGGCTGATGCCTATCAGGGTAATGACCGTACCGGTCACCACCGGCGTCAGCACTTTGCGCAGCGTGCCAACGCAGCGACTAATCAGAACCGGGATCAGCGCCGCGACCAGATTGCAGCCAAACAGCATCGCCATAATCTCTTCCGGCGAGCCGCCGCGCCCCTTTACCATCAGGCCACCGGAGAGGATCACGCCCAGAAATGCAAAACTGGTTCCCTGCAGACAGATCATGCCCGCGCCAACGCCATAAAAACGTCGGGCCTGCATAAACGTGCCTAAACCGGAGACGAACAGGGACATGCTAATCAGATAAGGAATATAGGCCTGCAATCCCAGAACCGAGCCAATAATCAGCGGTGGTGTGATAATGCCCACCACGCTGGCCAGCAGATGTTGCAGCGCGGCGAAGAACGCCGGGACGGGGCCAATGCGGGCTTCAAGCCCATATAACAAACCTTTCTCGTGCGAATGCGACATGGTGGTGCTCCGGCTCTGTGTGATAAGCGGAGTTAATGCATTTTCTGCGCCATGACGTCAGGGTTTCGCGACAGTCGATCCAGGTCTTTCAAATTTAAACAGAAATAGTTGCAGACAGCCCGGGATGAGCCTGAAACTTTAGGCTCACCCCGGACTCAGTTGATTTGTTTTGTTTCATAATCAGGCGATCTTTGCACTCACAGCGTGCAAAGCATCCTTTTCCAGCAGTGAAATATCGACCCAGGACGTGAGATCGCGCTGTTCAGCGCGTGGCAGATAAGGCAGTTCGCCCAGCAGTGGCGCAGCAATTTTTTCCTGCAGCACTTCAATAATGTCGCTGTATTGTGCCAGTCCCGGATTGATGCGATTCGCAACCCAGCCCACCAGTGGCAGTCCATCCCGCGCTATCGCCTCTGCCGTCAGCAGAGCATGACTGATACAACCCGACTGGATGCCGACCACCAGCACCACCGGAAGCTGCTGCTCAACGACCCAACAGGAGAGTGGACGTCCGTCATTCATCAGGCTGCGCCAGCCGCCTGTGCCCTCAACCACCACGCGATCGGCCTGCTGCGTCAGGCTGGTTAATCCCCGGGTCAGCAATCCGTAATCGATAATCTGCCCCGGATGTGTGCAGATTTCCTCTTCCTGGAAAGCCAGCGGATTGATCGCCAGATAGGGTAAGTCGATAGATGACGAACTTTGCAGAACCTGTGCATCTTTGTTACGCAGGCCATCAGCGGTTTTAATGGCACAGCGCGCGACGGGCTTGTAGCCCACAGCCTTCTGTCCGGTCTGGATAAAACTTTGTAACAGCGCGCGGGACACCACCGTTTTGCCCACTGCGGTGTCGGTGCCGGTAACAAATAATCTGTTCACACAACTTCTCCTCTCGAACCGTTGCGGTTAATCGGTGATTAACCTTGCTGCGAAACGGCATTTTAAGGAATGAAGGATGAGAATGGATTGCGTTAGCGCAAGTTCAGGTCTGCTTAACCTTGCAACAGTTTCACTAACAGGTGCCCGTTGTAGAGTGCGTCTTTGATCAACGCGGCACCGCCCAGCGTTCCAGGCTCGCTGAATTCAGTGGGTGCCAGCTGAATGCCGGCGCTATAGGCAGGCAGTGACTGCTGCAGAATAGTATTGCTTACCGCGGGAAACAGCACATCAGCGGCGGCATTGAGAGGAGAACCGATAAGAATATGTTGTGGATTGAAGATATTAACCATCATTGCCAGGATCCGCCCAACGTGATGCCCGACGCTGGCAATGGTGTCACGCGCCAGACGATCGCCCGACTGCGCGGCCGCACACAGTGACTGAAGCGTCAGCGGCTGGTTATTGAGCAGGCTGTCAGGCTGGGCAGGCAGTCGCTGCGCCGCCAGCGCCAGTAAACTGCCAGTGCTGGCTACCGTCTCCAGACAACCATGATTCCCGCAGTAACACTGCTGGCCATAAGGGTCAATCTGAGTATGGCCAATCTCGACCAGCGCCCGACCGCTCTTATGCAGCAGCTGACCGCCACTGATGACGCCAGCTCCCACAGTTTCATCAATCACAATCTGAATCACATCCTGGGCACCGCGCGAAGCACCAAACAGCGACTCCGCCAGCGTCCAGGCTGAAATGTCATGCTGTACAAACACCGGCAAGCCGGTTCGCGCCGCCAGCGCATCGCCCAGCGGCATATCGCGTACCTGATAACCCGGCAGCCGATGCACCACGCCTGACGCAGCGTTGATCAACCCCGGCAGCGTAATGGCGATGGCCGTGAGACGTTCCAGCTTCTTCTGATGGCGAATAAAGAAAGCATCGACCTGTTCAATCAACGAGGTCAGTAAGGGCTGAGCAGATTCATCGGGCAGCGGGAGACGCTCTTCTGCCAGCTCACGGCTGCTGAGATCGCGCAGCGTAAAGGTCATGGCACCGCGATGCAGACGAATCGCCAGATAGTGCCAGGCGTCGGTATCCAGTATCAGGCCAATCGCCGGACGGCCACGGCTGCCGGGATCCTGAAACTCGGTCTCCTGCACCAGATGCGCATCCAGCATCTCACGCACAATTTTGGTTATGCTGGCCGGAGCAAGCTGAGCACGGCGGGAAAGTTCGATACGCGAAATGGGACCGTAACGGTCAATTAATCGATATACGACACCTGCATTGGTCTGCTTGATCTGGTCAATGTGGCCAGGTTGACTGTCCGGATTCACAACCCTGCTCCCGGTTATTTTCGCGCTTCTAAATAAACATGCGCCATGGTGAGGCAGATCAGGCGACAGCGTCAAATATTTGATTAGAAATGTGATTTATCGCACAGATTGATGCTGTGTCGCGCTCGCTTCAGACCCGGTTTTCCCGCAGCAACGTCATCATATTCTCCATCTGTGCATTTATTTCGCGTCCGGCTGACCAGACCAGCCAGAGTTCTGAAATCGCATCCTCTTCCGTTAACGGCAGCCAGACCAGATCGGCCAGCCGCGCCCGGCGAAAAGAGGCGGGCAGAATGGAAACGCCTAAACCGGTTGCCACCAGCCCCAGGATGGTCATCGCTTCACCGACTTCCTGAGTAATGTAAGGCTTGATGTGGTAGCGGTGCAGCAGTGCCAGAATGTCGCTATAGAGCGCGGTTCCGCCCTGAGGATCGAAAAAGACAAAGGGTTCAGCCGCCAGCGCCGTCACAGAGATCTTTTCAGCCTCAGCCAGCGGATGCGCCTTGTGGACCACGGCATAGAGCGGCTCGCTCAGCAGCAGCTGATGACGCAGGTCGGCGGGAAGCGGCGTGTTGCGCATCACGCCGAGGTCGAGCCGTCCGTCATGTAACGGGGCCAGCTGCTGGCGGGTATTAATCTCCTGCATCTGAATATGCACCTGTGGCCAGCGCTGTCGGAACCGGAAGAGCGCATCAGATACGACAGCGGTAAAGGGTGCCGACGAGGTAAAGCCGATACGCAGCTCTCCCTCTTCACCACGATGCAGCCGGGCAGCACGATCGGCGGCCTGCTCAACCTGCAGGATTATCGTGCGGGCATCACTCAGCAGTTGCTGTCCGGCAGCGGTAAGCTGCACGCTGCGGTTGGTGCGATTGAACAGCCTTGCGCCGGTCTCCGCTTCCAGCTGAATAATCTGCTGACTGAGCGGCGGCTGGGAAATATTCAGACGCCGGGCCGCCTGCCCGAAATGGAGCTCTTCCGCCACCGCAATGAAGTAGCGCAAATGACGCAGTTCGATATTCATATTTTAAACGTCTTATTTGAGATTATTAATATATTAGACAGCATAATGCCGCTTTCCTAAGCTGACGACAGGTTTTCTGACTAAGAGGAAGATGTGTGAGTCGCTCAATACAGGCAACAGTGGATGAGAAAGCGGTGACTGAACCGCAGGCGTCCGTTGCCGCAGCTGGTTATATCCGGCGGGGAACACCCGCTTTTATGCGCGTCACGCTGGCGCTTTTCTCTGCCGGGCTGGCGACCTTTGCCCTGCTCTACTGTGTGCAGCCTATTCTGCCGGTGCTGTCACAGCATTTTGGTGTTTCTCCGGCGACCAGCAGTCTGTCGCTCTCAATCTCTACCGGCCTGATGGCGCTAGGCCTGCTGGTGACCGGGCCGCTCTCAGATGCCATCGGGCGAAAATCGGTGATGGTGACTGCTCTGATGCTGGCGGCCATTTGCACGCTGATCTCCGCCACCATGACCAGCTGGCACGGCATTCTGATTATGCGGGCGCTGATGGGACTGTCGCTCAGCGGTGTTGCGGCGGTCGGTATGACCTATCTGAGCGAGGAGATGGATGCGCGGGTCGTCGCCTTTTCGATGGGGTTATATATCAGCGGTAACTCCATTGGCGGGATGAGCGGGCGTCTGTTAAGCGGTGTCCTGACCGACCTCTTATCCTGGCGCATCGCCGTGGCGGTGATTGGCTGTTTTTCGCTGGCTTCAGCACTGATGTTCTGGAAAATCCTGCCTGCATCGCGTCATTTCCGCCCTATTACGCTGCGCCCGCGCAATCTGCTGATTAACTTCCGGCTGCACTGGCGCGATCCGGGCCTGCCCTGGCTGTTTGCCGAAGGTTTTCTGCTGATGGGTGCCTTTGTCACCCTGTTTAACTATATCGGCTACCGTTTACTGGATGCGCCCTGGCATCTCAGCCAGGCCGTGGTGGGTCTGTTGTCGGTGGTCTATCTCACCGGCTCCTGGAGTTCACCTAAAGCGGGTGCGCTGACCAGCCGCCTGGGACGCGGGCCGGTGATGCTGGGCGCGACAGCCATCATGCTGCTGGGTCTGCTGGTCACTGCCTTCGACTCGCTCTGGCTGATTCTGCCCGGAATGATGCTGTTCACCGCCGGCTTTTTTGCCGCCCATGCGGTCGCCAGCGGCTGGATTGGTCCCCGTGCACGCCGGGCGCGTGGGCAGGCTTCGTCGCTCTATCTGTTCAGCTACTATGTGGGTTCCAGCGTGGCGGGCACGCTGGGCGGTCTGTTCTGGCATAATTTCGGCTGGAGTGGAATCACGCTGTTTATCAGCGTCCTGTTAATCCTGGCGCTGCTGGTTGCCTGGCGTCTGCATAGTAAAAGACTCTGACTGATTTTTCTCATGCCAGGCCCCGACCTCTCCGGCGGGTCTGGCTGTTTGTCACGCTGAACATTCCCTTCAGATCCATAACAAACAAAACGTGCTTTTCCCGCTATAATCCTTTTTATTGTAATAATTCATCTGCTTTGCCTTTTAACACGGCAACAAGGAACGCCTGTGGCTCTCTACTATTACGTTAATAAACAAACGGGATATAACGATAATCATGTTGTTCATGCCGCGGGCTGCCCCCATCTTCCCGACATGGATAACCGACTGTTTCTGGGCAGTTTTTATCATGTGAACGCCGCTATTCTGCAGGCAAAAAAATATTATGCGGGCGCCATCGGCTGCGAAAACTGCTGTCCGCTTAATCACAGCGACCCGCAGGCCAGTCAGCTCAGCGTGGCCCTGAAACATACTCAACCATCTCGTTAATCGACTGGACAGCATAGAGGTAAAACGCTTTCCGCTGTGCTGTTCAATTACATTCTGCCTGAGGGCAAACCCCTGCTCTGAATGATGTCTGCACCGCTTCGCCCTCGATGACCTCAGGCTATCGCCCTGTCACAGGGCGATAATAAAAAATCAGCAATAAAAGGCATTTATAAGGTTTCGCTTCCCGCTTTATTCACTACAATAGTCAGTAATTTGTGACGCAGGTCACTTTCACTGGATGTTTCTGCCACATCCGATTTCGCTGTACTGACTGACTTGACTCCTCATGCAACCAACAACTGTTTCACGTAAAACTGCCTGGCTACGCGTGGTATTGCTGGCCATCGCCGCATTTGTCTTCAATACCACCGAGTTCGTGCCGGTTGGCCTGTTATCTGATATTGCTGCTGACTTTTCAATGCAGACGGCTGATGTCGGGATCATGCTGACCATCTACGCCTGGGTCGTCGCGCTGCTTTCACTGCCGCTGATGCTGCTGACCCGCAATATTGAGCGACGGCTGCTGCTGGGCGTGCTGTTCCTGATATTTATCGTCAGCCACGTGCTTTCAACCGTCGCCTGGGATTTCCGGTCGCTGATGGTGTCGCGCGTCGGCATCGCTCTGTCTCATGCGGTGTTCTGGTCGATCACCGCCTCGCTGGCGATTCGTGTTGCCCCGGCGGGTAAGAAAACCCAGGCGCTGAGTATGCTGGCGACCGGTACCGCGCTGGCGATGGTGCTGGGCGTGCCGATTGGCCGCGTGGTGGGTCAGTATCTTGGCTGGCGCACCACTTTCGGCGCGATTGGTCTGTCGGCGCTGGTGCTGATGATCATGCTGGTGCGTATTCTGCCGCGACTGCCGAGTGAGCATACCGGCTCGCTAAGCAGTGTGCCGATGCTGTTTCGCCGTCCGGCGCTGGTCAGCATGTATCTGCTGGTGACGCTGGTGGTGACCGCGCATTACACCGCCTACAGCTATATCGAGCCATTTATGCAGACCGTCGCCCACTCCAGCGGCAATTTCACAACCCTGCTGCTGCTGCTGTTTGGTTCAGCGGGCATTGTCGGCAGCCTGCTCTTCAGTACGCTGGGTAACAAATTCCCTTCCGCCCTGCTGATTGCCGCCATTGCGCTGATCACCCTTTGCATGGGCCTGCTGATTTTTGCCGCCGTTCGCCCTGCCGCTATCTCCACGCTGTGCGTTGTCTGGGGAGTGGCGATGATGATGATCGGGCTGGGTATGCAGGTGCGGGTGCTCTCGCTGGCACCGGATGCCACGGATGTCGCGATGTCCCTGATGTCCGGCATCTACAATATTGGTATTGGCGCGGGCGCGCTGCTGGGTAATCAGGTCAGTCTCCATCTGAGCATGGCGGAAGTGGGGAACGTCGGCGGGATGATTGGTCTGGTGGCGTTGCTGTGGTGTGTTTATATTTTCCGACGCTATCCGCAGTTACGCAGCAACGGATAATCAGCGCCGTACCTAATAAAAAAGGCTTCAGATAAGTGGGTTTATCTGAAGCCTGTTTATGATTATTTATAGCGCCGGTTACTTATAAAGAATGGCTGTGCCATGCAGGTTGTTGCTGCCAGAGGTCGAAGTGATGCGGAAAGACTTTGCGCCGACATCGCTGGCC
The DNA here is from genome assembly GCF_003201065.1 of Pantoea sp. JKS000250. Classification (NCBI taxonomy): domain Bacteria; kingdom Pseudomonadati; phylum Pseudomonadota; class Gammaproteobacteria; order Enterobacterales; family Erwiniaceae; genus Pantoea; species Pantoea sp. JKS000250. Next base: position 257,590 of record NZ_QICZ01000001.1, read on the forward strand.
TTCTCTGACAATTGCTGCTCCAGCGAGGTCAGATTCGTACTGCCCGTTGCGCTGATGACACCGATTTTTTGCTGATCCAACGGGGTGCTGCTCACCTGTTGGGCCGCCACGCTGGCAAAGGAGAGGCCACTTAGCACCGCCGCCGCCACCATCATATTGATACGTTTCATAACGAACCCCTTCTCACATTATCTGATGAACTGCCTGTTACTGATAGATCACAGCCGTGCCGTGCAGTTTGTTCTGACCGCTGGTTGAAGTGATGCGGAATGATTTCGCACCGGCTTCATCCGCTTTGGCACTCAGCTGTGCTTCAACAGAACTCAGGTTGGTGCCACCCAGTACTGAGATGGTGCCAACGGGCTGCTGATTAGCCGGTTCGCTGGTGACGAGATCAGCGGCAGATGCGCCAAAAGCAAGGGTAGTAAGTGCCAGTGCTGCCAGGGTGGTTTTGATGGTTTTCATAATATTCTCTCTGTCCGGTATTTGAATTCGGTGTGTCTGAATTGGGTTGTCGCTATTTAGTTAACGACCGTTAAATAAATGATAGACCCCGTTCTGGTTCGTCGTCAATATTTATTTAATGAGCGTTATTTTATTCGCGAAGTGGCGTGATTATGGGCTTTAGCCTCTTTTATGACTTAACCATAGGGGCGGTAAAAATGCGCTGGCGCACAAAATGACAACGCTTTCGGCTGACATTTTCAGTGGGCCTTGCACATTTTTATAATGATCGGTAATTTAATAGGATGTTTCACTGTCTGTGAGGGTGTATGAGTCAGGTTCAGGATTGCGATGTAAAGAAATGCCGCGGCCGTCCCAAAGTTTTCGATCGCGAAGCTGCACTCGATAAAGCTCTGTCCCTGTTCTGGACACACGGTTACGAAGGAACCTCTCTCGCCGATCTGGTCGCCGCCACTGGCGCAAAAGCGCCAACCCTTTATGCAGAGTTTGTGAATAAAGAGGGATTGTTTCGCGCAGCGATGGAGCGTTATGTAGAGAAGTTCAGCGCATGGCGTGAAGCAGCATTAGGCGATGATCAGTTACCGGTGGATCGGGCCATTGAGGCCTATTTCCGCTCTACTGCGGCCTGTTTTACCGAACGCGACTCTCCCGGCGGATGCTTCTTTATCTGTACCTCAACTGCCCTGTCGGCGGCTTCGGCAGAGATTGCCGCCATGCTGCAACAGCAGCATCAGTCGCAGGAGCATGTACTGAGTGATTTTCTGCTGGCGCGCCAGCAGCGTGGCGAACTGAGTCCGGCAGTGAATATTCCGGCGCTGTCACGTTATCTGGGTTGTATGTTGCAGGGTATGTCGGTGCGGGCCCGTGAAGGCGCAGAGCGTGACGATCTTGAGGGTATTATTGATACGCTGATGGCCATGTGGCCAACGCTGACCGGCTTGTGTCAGGCCAGGGGCTAGAAAACAGGGCGGCATTGCCGCCCTTTTCGTCATCTAGTTCAGGAAAAACACCGGTTTTAATGGCTGACTGACAGGACTGTTATCTGCATTAGACGGCATGAGATCTTTCATTGACGCCCACCAGCGCTGACACACCTCCGTTTCTGCCACCGCTTCCCAGCGTGCTTCAGATTCAATCTCAACGCTGGCGAACAGCAGATTCCGCTCTGCGTCCAGCCAGATGGCATAGTTGTGCGCACCGTGTGCCTTCAGCGTCTCAGCCAGTTCAGGCCAGATTGGGGAGTGACGACGTTCATACTCTGCATGACAGTCGGCATTCACCTGCATCACAAAAGCTTTACGCAGCATTGGCTGGGCCCACATCCAGCGCCGGTTGCCATGGCTTGACGCCAAAGCGTTTACCCAGCGCGATCAGCTGTTCGGTGGTGATGCTCTGGCGAATACCGCCCATCGATAGCACTTTGACGATTACTTCTGACGATTTTTCCGCCGTATCAATCAGACCAAAGGTTTCATCGAGTGTCGGGCCTGTACCAAAGACGCCGTGGAATGGCCACATCACCAGGGTGTGTGACTGCATCTGTCCGGCAGTCGCCGTGCCGATTTCATCGGTGCCAGGCACCATCCATGGCAGCACACCCACGCCATCCGGGAAGACCACCAGACATTCGGTACTGCCTTCCCACAGCAAACGGGTAAAGCGGGCAGAGTCCATCTCAACCACGTAGCTCAGAGCCATAAAGTTGGTCGCATGACAGTGCATAATCACCCGATCTGCGCCTTTGCTGACGGCTTTACGTACCGCATGAGACTGAAAGTGTGATGCCAGCTCAGAGGTCGGCAAACCGCCATTCGACAGGCCCCAGTGAATTTTATAGGAAAGTCCCTTGTCATCGACCTGCAGCAGCGCCAGACAATCCGCCGGATCGAGCTGGACGTTACGCATGAATTTTCCTGATCCGGTCACCAGAAACCAGTCGTTTGCCAGCGCTGGCGCAGGCTGGGTCAGCTCAATGCAGCGCGGTTCCTTATAGAAATCGGCGGCAAAGGGTTTCACCTCCTCCTCCAGCAGACGGAGGCTGACGTTACCGCCGTTACGTTCGTCCCAGCCCTTCAGCCACATGTCGCTGGTCGCTTTGACCATTCCCTTAACAAACCCGGAAGAAAGAATGCTTTGCATAGTGAAATCCTTAACGTTGGCTCAAGATCTGTTGTTCATAATGACGGACATCGCCTAACCAGCTGGCATCAGCCGGGACGTCATGGCGCAGGCACCACGCTTCCCAGACCGCCTGCCATGGCAGTGATTTTTGCTCTTCCAGCAGGGTAAGCCGCGCGGTGTAATCGCCACTGTTCTCGGCCTGGCGTAAGCGGTCGGTTGGCTCCAGCAAGGCACGCAGCAGCGCTTTTTTGGTGTTACGGGTGCCAATAACCCAGGCGGCAATCCGGTTAATTGAGGCGTCGAAGAAGTCGAGGCCAATGTGCACTTTGTCGAACAGCTGATGACGGACGATCTCACTGGCGATAGCCTGGGTTTCATCATCCAGCAGCACAACATGGTCGCTGTCCCAGCGCACCGGACGGCTGACGTGCAGCAGCAGGCGCGGCACATAGAGCATGGCGGCGGAAATTTTGTCGGAGATCACCTCGGTTGGATGGAAATGCCCTGCATCCAGGCAAAGCGCCGTCTGGCGACTGGCGGCATAGCCGAGATAAAACTCGTTAGAGCCTACGGTGAAGCTCTCAGCGCCTATGCCAAACAGCTTGCTCTCAACCGCATCAATATGATGCTGCGGATTGAGTTTTTCTGAGATGACTTCATCCAGCGCACTCATCAGGCGCTCACGCGGGGCCAGCCGATCCACAGTGATATCTTTCATACCGTCCGGCACCCAGATATTCATCACTGAGGGGGTGCCAAGCTGCTCACCAAATGAGGCAGAGATGCGGCGACTCGCTTTGCAGTGGTCGATCCAGAACTGACGGACGGTTTTATCACTGTGCGACAGCGTAAAGCCGTCCGCGCTTTTTGGATGCGAGAAGCAGCTTGGGTTAAAATCGAGGCCCAGCTTATTCTCTTTGGCCCAGGCGACCCAGTTGGTGAAATGGGCAGGTTCAATGGCATCCCGGTCCACCGGCTTGTCGCTTTCAAGGTAGATAGCGTGCAGGTTCAGACGTTTCGCGCCAGGAATCAGCGACATAGCCTTGTCGATATCACTGCGTAGTTCACTGGCATTCCGTGCTCGTCCCGGGTAGTTGCCGGTCGCCTGAATGCCGCCGGTCAGTGCGCCCTGTGGGTTCTCGAATCCCCGGACATCATCACCCTGCCAGCAGTGCATGGAGACCGGAATGCGGTCCAGCTGGCGGATGGCCTGTTCAACATCAACCCCATTGTCAGCGTAGCGTTGTTTAGCCAGTTCAAAAGCCTGTTCAATCTGCTTAGTCATATGCGGGTTCCTTAGCGGGTTGACTCAGCGTCGCGAAGCGTGCCTGACTGGCACTGAAGACGCTATGTGTTTGCGGTTCGAATTTTTCGAGTGGGAAGTTGTTAATGACGCTGCAGCGGAAATCAGCCACATCGGTCAGTTCGCCCAGGGCAATCAGCTGGCAACCAACGTTACCCAGCGTGGAGGCTTCAACCGGGCCTGCCAGTACCGGGATCTGACAAGCATCGGCGCAGAGCTGATTAAGAAAGCGGTTCTGGCTGCCGCCTCCCACCACGTGCAACTGGCTGAAAGGCTTGCCGCGCAACTGAGCCAGCTCCTGAATGACTTCACGGTAGAGCAGCGCCAGGCTGTCAAAGATGCAGCGAGCCAGCGCAGCGGCAGATTGCGGCACCGGCATGCCCTGCTCTGCGCAGGCGTTCTGAATCTCATTAACCATGCTGTCCGGATTGATAAAGCGCGTATCATTGGGACTGATGAGTGAAACACAGGCGGGCTGACGGGCTGTCTCTTCAATCAGCATGCTGAGATCGTCAATCTGCAGTTCGCTGCAGATACGCTGCAACAGCCACAGCCCCATGATGTTTTTCAGTACGCGATACCCCTCAGCGCCGCCTTCGTTAGTGATGTTGGCGCGCAGTGCCGTATCGCAGGCATAGGGCTGCAGACTTTCGAAGCCCATCAGCGACCAGGTTCCTGAACTGAGATAAGCGGCGTCGTCCTGCATCAGCGGCGTTGCAAGAACTGCGCTGGCCGTGTCGTGAGTGGCGACGGCGATCACCGGAACCGCCGTGCCTGCGCGATTGATCCAGTGACCGACGATATTGCCGGGTGCCTGCGGCTGACCGAACCACCGCGCGTCAACGCCCGCCCAGGCGAGCAAATCGCGATCCCACTCACCGCTGTGAATATTGAGCATTTGCGTGGTGGTCGCGTTGGTGTATTCCCAGTTGAGATTACCGGTCAGGCGATAATGCAGGTAGTCAGGTATCATCAGCGCATGCGCCACGCGGGCCTGCCAGTCGGGCTGCTGCTGATGCAGAGCGCGCATCTGGTAGAGTGTATTGAACGGCAGAAACTGAATGCCGGTTCGGGCATAAATGGCGCTGCGGCTCAGCTCATGCTGTGCCTGCTCCATCAGGCCGTGCGTGCGCGCATCACGATAGCTGACCGCTTCACCCACCGGCTCACCCTCTGCATCCAGCAGCACCATATCAACACCCCAGGTGTCGATGCCGATACTGTCAGGGACGACGCCCTCATCATCTAACTGAGCCAGCCCGGCGCGTATCTCCTGCTCCAGCATAGCCAGATCCCAGCAGTCATAACCGGCACGACGCTGGCGCTTGTTTTTAAAGCGCCGGACCTCACGCAGTGCCAGCTGGCGCTGCGCGGCATCCCAGCTGGCGAGCATGACCCGTCCGCTGGATGCGCCGAGATCGATAGCAACAATGTTTCTCCTGGTCATGGCGACTTTTCCCTGTGATTAAGTGGTCACAGAGTAAAAATCTTGCCTGGTTGTCACCTTCCCCAGAATGCCAACAGGCGTTAGTAGCTGGCAGATGGGCAAAGAACTTCGTGAGGGAGATCACAGAGATGGCAGCAGAGGCGATGTGACCCCTGCCGCAAATCTGTTAACTGCCGGGGATTTCTTGAAAAATCAGCATGATTCCTGCTGAGTCCAGCTGAAAATTCAAGGTAAGGTAACGGCGTCCTGATTAGACTGCGTTACGGTTTTGTTAAGCAGCGAGAGACGACGATGACCATATTGCACAGTGCAGATTTTTTTCCCGAAGGCGATTACGCGATAGCGATTGAACCCCGCATACCGCAGGCAGCTTTTCCGGAACATCATCATGATTTTCATGAAATTGTACTGGTGGAGCAAGGCTCCGGCATTCATGTGTTTAATGGTCAGCCGCAGACGCTGTGTGCAGGCTGTGTCTGCTTTGTGCGCGATCACGATCGTCATCTCTATGAGCAGACCGAAAATCTTTGCCTGACAAATGTGCTTTATCGCAGTCCCGGCGCGTTTCGCTTTCTCTCCGGGCTGCAGGCCTTGTTGCCCTGCGATCAGGACGGGCAATACACCTCTCACTGGCGTATCAATCACAAAGTGATGGCGCAGGCGCTGAGTGTGACAGCGAAGATGCAGCAGGATGATACCTGGTCGCTGGAGAAACAGGCGCACCAGGAACAGCTCTTTTTGCAGCTGCTGGTGTTGCTGCGGGAAGCCTGTATTGACGGGCAGAGTCAGGATCAGGAAGCACGGTTGCATCGCCTGCTCGACTGGCTTAGCGACCATTACAGTGACGAGATTGTCTGGGAGGAACTGGCTGATCGCTTCTCCCTGTCACTGCGAACCCTGCATCGGCAGATGAAGCAGCAAACCGGCAGTACGCCGCAGCGCTATCTGAACCGTTTGCGGCTGTTACAGGCTCGTCATCTGCTGCGTCACAGTGATATGCGAATTACCGATATCGCCTTCCAGTGTGGATTTGGTGACAGTAACCATTTCTCAACCCTGTTCAGGCGCGAATTTGGCTGCGCACCGCGAGCGGAGCGCCAGCAGATGTTGTAAAGGAGCAACGTATGGCATTGATACTCAGTCGGGATGACTATTTTCCCGCTACCAGTTTACCGGTGGCGGTTGCCGAAAGGATGCCCCAACCCTCCTTTCCGCCCCATCAACACGAGTTCAGTGAAATCGTGATTGTCTGGCGCGGTAACGGCCTGCATGTCCTCAACGATCGTCCCTGGCTGATAACCTGCGGCGATGTTTTTTATATCCGCGACAGTGACTGCCATAGCTACGATAGCGTCAACAATCTGGTGCTGGATAATATCCTCTACTGCCGTGACCGCTTTGGCCTTGGCCTTGACTGGAATCAGCTGCTGCCTCAAAAGGGACCGGACACGCCCGGCTGCTGGCGTCTGACCACGCGCGGCATGTCCCTGGCCCGTGGCGTTATCAGCCAGCTGGAGCGTGAAAGCCGCAAAAGCGATCCGCTGTCAGTACAGCTCTCTGAGGCACTGTTTTTACAGCTGGCATTGATTCTGCGCCGCCATGGCTACGCCGCCGATCGTCCCTGGGCATTGCCGGAGGGTGAACAGCTCGATCTGCTGATGTCAGCCTTACAGGGTGCCCTTGCACGTCCCTTTGATCTGGCGGCATTTTGTCAGCAGAATCAGCTCAGCGAGCGGGCGCTGCGGCAGCTTTTTCGTCAGCAGACCGGGATGACCATTGGGCATTACCTGCGCCAGTTGCAGCTCTGCCAGGCAAAATATCTGCTGCGCACCCAGGATTGCCTGATTAGTGAGGTTGCCGCCCGCTGCGGCTTTGATGACAGTAACTATTTCTCGGTGGTCTTCACCCGTGATACCGGTTTAACGCCCAGCGCCTGGCGTCAGCGATTTATTGCGCTACGGCAGGTTTTGAAAAGTACCGAGTCTGACTAAAAAGGGCCTGTGTTGGAGGCCCATTCAACACCCTTCCGGCAAGCAATTTAGCGCACTAAAATTCCCCCAATGAATTATTAGCAGCAATGATTATGCTAAAAAGCGCAGGGAACACGGCCAGAAGAGGAAAGCGTCCCGCGACAGGACGTCGCGGGCCGAGCAGGCCATTGATGGCGGCTTTTGCGTCTTTCCGATCTGACCGTGTTCCCTGAGCGGGCACGATCTGACCGCCATTCTGCTAACTCTAAGGGCCTTCTTTATAAAGACACTGTCTTTTTATTCGCATTCAGGCCGCCATACCCAGCCCGACGATGTTAGCGGCAATGATGATCACCACACAGCCGATCGATAACACGCTTACCGGGCGACGCCCTGCTGACTTCCACTCTTTCATCAGCAGGCCTACCAGCCCACCACACAGGACGTAAAGGCTCATGTGCAGCATCCAGCTGACATAGTCATACTGCGCCGGGATGCGGGCATGTCCCCAGGCGTAAAAGAAGAATTGCAGATACCACATGGTGCCGCCAAGCACCGCAAAAGCGGTATTGGCAATCAGCAGCGACTTTCCGACAGAAAAGTCTTTACGTACCGACAGCTCAGGCCGGGTGGCCAGCCGCCAGAAACAGAAGGCCAGATTCACCAGTGCCCCGCCGCCCATGATGATGACGTAGCTGGGTAAAGCCACATAGAGCGGATCGATGCCCAGATTAGCGGCGGCCTGATGCATCGGTTTCGCCGCATCCATCGCAAAGGACATACCCGCTGAGAAAATGCCGCACATCACCGCCAGCAGCAATCCTTTTCTGAGGTTAAACTCTTCGGCGTTTATCCCCAGCGCCCGCTCCTTCAATAGCCCGGCACGCGTCACTATCCCAACGCCAATCAGCGCCACCAGCACGCCCAGCAGGGTTAACCGGCCCCCTGCCGAAGCAAACAGTTCGCCAAAACGGCCCTGCAAGAGTGGCGTCATCAGCGTGCCAACCACCAGGGTAATGCCAATCGCGATACCGATCCCCATCGACATGCCAAGGTAACGCATGGTCAGGCCGTAGTTAATATTGCCTATGCCCCACATCGCGCCAAAGAGAAAAACCGGCGTCAGCTGCGACAGTGTAAAACTGCTGTAATAGGCCCTGAAGTCTGGCAATAAAATGGCACTGACCGCCCACGGCAGGATAAGCCACGACATCAGGCCGCCAATTGACCACATGGTTTCCCATGACCATCTTTTCACCTGTTTAAAAGGCGCGTAAAAACATGCGGCGCTGGCAGCACCGACAAAATGCCAGAAGATACCTGCAATAATGGCGCTGTTCATTGTTATTCCCCGGTTAGGTTGAGGCCTGTCGGAAACCTGTCAGCTTCCGTTCAGCAGGCAGTCTACGTTTTGCAGGAATTCCTCAGCCTTTGGATAAATGCCGGAAGCCGCAGCGGAGTGGCAATATTTACCCGTTATTAACGTTAAGGATCACAATTTCACAGTTGTCAGATAACCGGACAATGAATAAGGTAAGCATCTTATTATTCTGACTTTTTTATCGTTTTGCTGTGTGGCGCAGCACACTTTTAAACTGACTGCCATTTAAACTGGTATGGTGGCAAAAGGGCAAAGAAGCCTTCTTTACCGCAGACAAGGTCGTATAAACTGGGGCAAATTGATGGGAACAGGGATTGGAATGACAACGAAGTGGTTAACACTGTTTCTTTCGCAGTCAGTCAGCCGGGTGATGCTGGATGATCTCCGGGCGATACTACCTGCAGATGCGATAAAGGTGTTTGTGAATGGTCTGGATGAAACACACTATGCCACCATTGAGTGTGTGCAGGCGGAGCAACATTGCGCCCTGATCGCCTCAGCGATTGTGGTGTGGCGTCAGCTCGGCCATGTGCACCATATTATTTATAAAAAAGGCGAGGTACTGCGTGAGGAGAACGAGGCAACGCAGTTCCAGCTTTTCACCCTGCTGAAAACCCACCGCGCAGTCCTCCAGATCTCATGATAAGATCGCGCTCCCTGAAATCGCTGTTTGCAGCAGGTTGAATATGAGAATTGGAATTCTGTTTCCGATCGCCATCATCGTGGCGGGCGTGGGCTTTCTGGCGTGGTTTATTAGCAGCGGCCTGGCGATGCCAGGCTCCTGACCGTTAGCGCAGCTGACTGTCTTTACTGCCACGACGGTTATATAAGCTGCTAGTCTGCTGCTGTTTATCGATTTTTTCCTGACACGCCACGCAGTAATGCACTCCTTTAAGTGCCTGACGGCGCGCTTCAGGAATCGGTTCGCCGCAGAGTTCACATTCAGTGGCACTTTCGCCCTGCCCGAGCGATTGTCTGACCCGCTCAATCCCGTCGTTAACGGTGCTATCAATCTGTTCCTGTACTGCGCCGTCTCCTGCCCATCCGCTTGCCATTATTTAACCCCTTTTTCACGATTTCACTCCTTTAAATCTACAACAGATTGACGTTTTTGCCGCAGAACTCACCGATATCTGTGATTGGCTGCCAGCCGGACGCGCAAGCTGGCAATAAGCTAAAGGTCACGCTTAGCGATCTGTTTCACCCTGCTATCACATTACTGCAACGTATCGATAGCGGAGAGCCAAGCGAATGACAACACATCATCAACATTACATTAATGGCGAGTTTGTCGCCCATCAGGGTGACCAGTGGATTGAAGTCATCAATCCGGCCACTGAAGCGTTGCTGTCACGCATTCCGCAGGGCAGCCGTCAGGATGCCAGCCTTGCGATCAATGCCGCCGAAGCCGCTCAGCCGGCATGGGAAGCGTTGCCTGCGGTTGAACGCGGCGTCTGGCTGCACAAAATCGCCAGCGCCATCCGCGACCGCGAGCCTGAACTGACGGCGACCATCGTGGCGGAAGGCGGAAAAACCCAGGGCCTGGCGAAGACTGAAGTGCTGTTCACCGCCGACTACCTCGATTACATGGCGGAGTGGGCACGGCGTTATGAAGGCGAGATCATCAACAGTGACCGTCCCAACGAAAACATCTTCCTGTTTAAAAAAGCGATTGGCGTCACCACCGGGATTTTACCGTGGAACTTTCCCTTTTTCCTGATCGCCCGCAAAGCAGCGCCTGCCCTGATCACCGGCAACACGATTGTGATTAAACCCAGCGAGCTGACGCCCAACAATGCCGCACTGTTTGCCGGGATTATCCAGACGCTGGGTCTGCCAGCTGGCGTCATTAACATTGTCTATGGTCTGGGACCGGAAGTGGGACAGGAACTGGCGGCCAATCCAAAGGTCGGGCTGGTGAGTCTGACGGGCAGCGTCGGGGCAGGTATCGCCACCATGGAAGCCGCGGCTAAAAATGTGACCAAAGTGTCGCTGGAACTGGGCGGCAAAGCGCCCGCTATCGTGATGGAGGATGCCGATCTGGATCTGGCGGTGCGATCCATTATCAGCTCACGCGTGATCAACAGCGGCCAGGTCTGTAACTGCGTGGAGCGCGTCTATGTGCAGGAAGGCATTTATGATCGGTTTATCAGCGCACTGACTACCGCGTTTCAGCAGGTGACGTTTGGCGATCCCGCCGAACGCAGTGATATCGATATGGGACCGCTGATTAATGCCGCCGCACGGGATCGGGTCGAGCAGAAAGTGGCCGATGCCATTGCTGCAGGTGCAAAATTAATTCTGGGCGGCAGGCGCGCCGGAGAGAGAGGCTTCTTCTTCCAGCCTACGCTGCTGACCGATGTGCGTCAGAATATGGCGATTATGCAGGAGGAGATTTTTGGCCCTGTGCTGCCGGTGATGACCTTTAAAACGCTGGATGAGGCGATTACCCTGGCTAACGATTGCGAGTATGGACTGACTTCCTCAATTTATACCCGGAATCTCAATACCACGATGATCGCGCTGCGCAAACTGAAGTTTGGCGAAACCTATGTGAACCGTGAGAACTTTGAAGCGATGCAGGGCTTTCACGCCGGATGGCGCAAGTCGGGTGTCGGCGGGGCCGATGGAAAACATGGTCTGGAGGAGTATCTGCAGACCCATGTTGCCTATCTGCAGTTCAGTTAAAAGCAGGTCGGTTTAACGGCCCGTTGAGATTGATAACGCAGGCTGGTTCGTTTCGTGGTTGAGATCGCGCCTGCGCAGGAAACAGGGTCAGATCGGAAAGTCGCAAAATCCGCCATCCATGGCATGCTCGTCCCGCGTCGTCCCTGACGCGGGACGCTTTCCTTCTCTGACCCCGTCCCCTGCACTTTGCGCTTTTTTATTGCTGCCAGAGCCTGATGTGACTATGCCAGCTGCCTGAAAAGGCCAATCAACGGGCCTGATTTGCTATGCCACCCGCTTACTGCAACGCAGCAGCGCGATACCGCTCAGCACTGCCACTGCCATCAGGTAGTAGCCTGGTGCCAGACTGCTGCCGGTGGCGGCAATCAGCATGCTGCAAATCAGCGGGGCAAACCCGCCGAATACTGTTACGGCCACGTTGTAACTGATCGCCATCCCGCTGGCACGGGTAGTCGCCGGGAAGAGATCCGCCATTACCGACGGCACCGTCGAGAAGTAGATCGACTTCAGCAGCGCCATCCAGGCCACCAGCAGGATCAGCGTGGTGGGCGTGGTGTGATCGACCATCCATTTAAACGCGGGATAGATAGTGACCACCAGCAACAGCAGCGATCCCCACATCAGCGGCAACCGCCCAATCCGCTCCGCCCACAATCCCATGATGGGCGTCACCACCGTCAGGATGATCCCCGCTATCAGCGTAGCGGTGAAGGCGACCGATCCCGGCAGGTGCAGCGTTTTAGTGGCGTAGGTCGGGATGTAGTTGAGCATGTAGTTGACCGCGGTCGAAATTACCATCACGCCAATCGCCAGCGTGATCAGCGCTTTCTGCCGCCCGAACAGGGTTTTCAGCGGTGCGGCTTCCTTTTCCTGCGAGGCAAAGCTGGCGGGTTCCTGCACATGACGGCGGATGTAGATCCCCAGCGGCCCAATCAGCAAGCCGAAAGCAAACGGGATGCGCCAGCCCCACGCCTGAATCTCACTTTCGCTCAGCCACTGTGTCAGCCCCAGTCCGAAAGCCGATGCCATCAGCGTACTGGCACCCTGGGTGGCGAACTGCCAGCTGGCGATGAACGCTTTGCGCTCGGGAAAATGCTCCACCAGAAAGGCGGTCGAACTGCCAAACTCACCGCCGGCAGAAAAGCCCTGTATCAGCCGCGCCAGAATAATCAGCAGCGGCGCAGCCAGACCGATAGTGGCGTAACCCGGCATAAACGTAATGATCGCCCCGCCCAGCATCATCAGATTAATCGACAGCAGCAGCGCCTTTTTGCGGCCATGCCGGTCGGCATAGTTGCCCAGGACGATGGCTCCCAGCGGACGGATCAGAAAGGAGATACCGAAACTGCCAAAGGTCAGCAGCAGCGACACCGACGGATCGCTGACCGGAAAGAAAACGTGGGCGATGTAGCTGGCGAAAAAGCCATAAACCGCGATGTCGAACCATTCCAGCGCGTTACCGATGCAGGTGGCGAACAGCGTTTTATGCAGGCTCGGTTTTACCTGCGGGGCACTTTGCGCGATGCTGCTCATTGTTCACCTCTCCGCCACTGATGGTGGCGCGTCATCAGCTGTTCGCCCTCTTCGCCCAGTTGCCAGAACAGCCGGGTCATAATCGCCAGGCCTTCGCGTGCAATTGAGGTGAGCATATGTTCGTTAACGCCATGCTGGCCGCAGGCGGGATAAGAATGTGGCACCCATAGCGTCGGCAGGCCCAGGATATCGGCGAAGACCTCATTGGGCAGTGAACCGCCGAGATTAGGCAGCAGCGCCGGTTTTTTGCCGCTGCTGCGGGCCAGCGTATCCAGCGCCCAGTCCACCAGCGGATCCTGCGGATCAAGCCGCGTCGCCGGTGAGCCGCGCAGAAACTCCACGCTGACGTTATCGAAGCCGTGCTGATGCAGGTGACGTTCGACATGCTCCACCAGATTTTCCCAGTCGGTGCCGACCACAAAACGCAGCTGACACACCGCCGTAGCGCTGCCCGGAATGGCGTTCATGGGTCGTGTCGGATTACCGGTTTCAAAGGCCAGCACCTCCAGGGTGTTCCAGCCGTAAAGGCGTTCGGCAGGCGTCAGGCCAGGCTCGCCCCAGCCGTCTGCAAGTGCGGGATCGCCTGGCATGCCGCCCACATCAATATCACTGAGGATGGCGCGCACGGCGTCGGTCAGGGAGTCTGGTTTCAGCGCGGCAACCTGTAATACGCCCTGCGCATTCACCAGGCAGGCGATCGCACTGGCCAGTTGAGTACCAGGGTTGCTCAGCAGTCCGCCCCAGTTACCGGAGTGGTAGGCGTTGTCACGCGCCTGAATAGTCAGACGAAAGTTCGCCGCACCACGTGAACCCAGAAACAGTGTTGGCCGCAGCGCATTAAGGCGTGGGCCATCCGAGGCGATAAAAAGATCGGCCTTTAACAGCGCCGACTGCTGCTGGCAGATCTCAGCCAGCCCTGGCGAGCTGATCTCTTCGCCCATTTCGAACAGGATTTTGCAGTTGAAGCCCAACACGCCGCCGCGTGCCTGCCACACCTGCTCCAGCGCCGCGAGATTCACGCAGTGCTGGCCTTTGTTATCCGCGCTGCCTCGTCCATACAGGCGATCGCCTTCGGCTGTGAGTTGCCACGGCGATAACCCTTCGCGCCAGTTTTCATCGTCACCAAACACTACATCGCCGTGGCCATAGCAGAGCAGCGTGGGTTTAGACGGATCTTCGATACGGGTGGCGATCAGAAACGGCGGGCTGCCGGGCTGCGGATTGTCAAACGGATGTAGCGTGAATCCCATCGCCGCCAGCTGCGGACCAATTTCCTGCTGCAGATAGTGGTCCAGCTCTGTGCGTCTGCTGGCGTGCTGGCTTTCGGTCACACAGGCGACGCGCCGTGCCAGCAGTTGCTGAAACTCACCGCTATCGAAATAGTGCATCGCCTGGTCAACTGCCTGTTGCTCTGTCATGTTTGCCCTGTCTGTTATTTTTATCGTGCTTTATCTTTGACAAACTTCTCCCTTTGCCACAATTATCAATTTATCGAGTGGCCTTTGCTTTTAAAGCAACGCATTGCTGCCCTTTTATGATGCGTTTTGTTGGAGTGACCATGTTAAGCAGCGAAATCCGTTATTTCCTGGCGGTCGTTGAGAGCGGTTCGCTGAGTGCCGCCAGTGAGAAACTGTTTGTGGCGGTGTCGGCGATCAGCCGTCAGATTCAGCGGCTGGAAGCGCAGGTTGGTGTGCCGCTGTTTGAACGGCATGCACGCGGCATGGTGCTGAATGAGGCGGGAGAAATTTTTGCGCATCACGTGCGTAAAAGTCAGCTTGATATGGAATATGCGCTGGCGGAGATTAAGGGCCTGAAAGCGGTACGCCGCAGCCTGATCCGTATCGCCTGCACGGATGGCATGGCGTTCAGTCTGCTGCCTGGCCTGCTGGCGGCGTTTCGACTGGCGAATCCCGGCGCACTGTTTGCGATTAACGTGACGCATTCGCAGGGCGTGGCGGAATGCGTCAGGGCGGGCGAATGCGATGTGGCGCTGCAGTTCAGTCTGCAGCCTGAGCGCAGCGTTGAGGTGCTCGGCTCGTGGCCTGCCCCGGTGTTACTGGCGATGCATCAGTCACATCCGCTGGCGTCACGCGAGGTGACGCTGGGCGATTTGCATCGCTGGCCGCTGGCGCTGCCGGGCCATCACACGACCGTGCGGCAGCTGTTTGATCTCTCCTGTCAGATGAATGACTGCGTGGTTGAACCGGTATTGACCTGCGACTATTTCGCCACTCTCTATCACTTTTTGCTGCATACGCCACAGGCGGTGACCATCTGCAGCGCATTTACTCTTTTGTTTGAGCGCGAGTCCCAGAATCTGGTGTTGCGATCGCTGGGGGTAGATCAACTGAGTCAGCGGACGTTGCAGCTTCAGACGGTGTCGGGTCGTCAGCGCAACGCAGCACTGACGTTGTTTCTGGCGTTTTTGCAGCAGCGGCTGACGGAGATGGATCAGCAGGTGAGGATGGGATAAGGGTTACCGGATTTTGGGTAAACTGCACAGGCCCAATACGTATGGGCCTGTTCAGGAAGGTATTACTGCTTAATATCAACCTGATAGAAGATATGCTTGCCGAACGGATCGACCTGATAGCCGCTGACCGATTTGCGCACCGGCTCGAAGATGGTGGAGTGCGCAATCATCACGGCAGGCATCTGGTCATGCATCATCTGCTGCGCCTGCAGATAGAGCGCGGTACGTTTGCCCTGATCCGGCTCGGCGCGGGCTTCGGTGATTAACTTCTCGAAAGGCTGGTAGCACCATTTTGAGGAGTTAGAACCGCCCTGCGCAGAGGTGCAGCTGTAAAGCGGGCCAAAAAAGTTGTCAGGATCGCCGGTCGCGGTGGTCCAGCCCATCAGCGCCGCCTGATGCTCGCCGCTGCGCACACGTTTCAGGTATTCGCCCCACTCATAGCTGACGATACTGGCTTTGATGCCGACTTTGGCCCAGTCCGACTGAATCATCTCCGCCATGCGGCGTGCATTCGGATTGTAAGGCCGCTGGACCGGCATCGCCCAGAGCGCAATTTCGGTGCCCGGTTTGACGCCTGCCTGCTGCAGCAGCGCTTTGGCCTGCTCCGGGTCGTAGTCGTAATCTTTCAGATCTTTGTCCGCACTCCAGACGCCCGGCGGCAGGATATTTTTCGCGACCGTGCCGGTACCTTTAAATATCGCCTCGATGATTGCCGGTTTGTTGATCGCCATCGCCAGCGCCTGCCGCACTTTAACGTTGTCGGTTGGCGCTTTGGTGGTGTTGAACGCCAGGAAGCCGGTGTTCAGGCCCGCCTTCTGTTCCAGGGTGATATCCGGGTTGGCGCGCATCTTGTCGAGATCGGCGGGGTTCGGGAATGGCATCACCTGACACTCGTTCTTCTCCAGCTTGGCGTAACGCACGGAAGCATCCGGCGTAATGCTGAACACCAGACGATCCAGCTTCGCCTTGCCCTGCCAGTAGTCCGGGAAGGCCTTGTAGAGGATGCGGGAATCTTTCTGGTACTGCACCAGCTCAAACGGGCCGGTGCCAATCGGGTTCATATCGACCTTCTCCGGCGTCCCCGCTTTCAGCATGGCGTCTGCGTATTCAGCCGAGTGAATCGAGGCGAAATACCAGGCGAGGTCGGCAAGGAACGGCGCTTCCGGATGGGCGAGCGTAAAGCGCACGGTATGGTCATCCACCCGATCGATGCTTTTGATTAGCGTGGAAAGCTCGAGGCTTTCAAAGTTGGAATAGGTGCCGCCAGAGACATTATGGTAGGGATTTTTGGGGTCCATCTGGCGCATAAACGAGAAGATCACATCATCGGCATTGAAGTCGCGGCTGGGTCTGAACTGTTTGTTGCTCTGGAACTTCACGTTTTTGCGCAGATGGAAGGTGTAGACGGTGCCATCCGGGCTGATCTCCCAGCGTTCTGCCAGGCTGGGCACCAGATCGGTGGTGCCGGGCGTGAAGTCCACCAGCCGGTTAAACACCGGCACGGCACTGGCGTCGACACTGGTTCCCGAGGTATAGAGCTGAGGGTTAAAATTTTCTGGCGATCCCTCAGAACAGTAGACCAGCGTTTTGGCGTTAACGCTGCCAGCCAGCGCTATCCCAGCAGTAACAAGCGCTAAGGTGGCTATCTTGATTTTCATTATCATCCTCGCTTTGTATTGACTTCCGGTGATCACAATATCTAAATGAATCATTCAGATGCTTCATTGATAGCACGATTCGGCACCATAGCGAACCCCGCCCATGGCTGACTAATAAGGAATAGTGATGACAGACAAACTTGAGTCGCAACTCACCGAACGTTTTTTTCGTTACCTCGCCGTCAGCAGTCAGAGCGATGCCAAATCCACGACTCTGCCGAGTACGCCGAGCCAGCACGCCATGGCGGAACTGCTGGCGGACGAGCTGCGGGCGCTGGGGCTGGACGAGGTGGTGATTGATGACCATGCTACGGTGACGGCGGTGAAACGGGGCAACCGTCCAGACGCTCCGCGCATCGGGTTTATCACGCACATTGATACCGTTGACGTGGGCTTGTCGCCCGATATCCACCCGCAGATCCTCACCTGGCAGGGTGACGATCTCTGTCTGAATACAGAGCAGGATATCTGGCTGCGCCGCGATGAGCATCCGGAGATCGCGCCCTACGTCGGCCAGCAGGTGATCTTCAGCGACGGCACCAGCGTGCTGGGCGCAGACAATAAAGCGGCGGTCACCGTGGTGATGACGCTGATGGCGAACCTCAAAGGCGATCATGGCGATATCGTGGTGGCGTTTGTACCAGACGAAGAGATTGGCCTGCGCGGGGCGAAAGCGCTGGATCTGGACACGCGGTTTAATGTCGATTTTGCCTGGACCATCGACTGCTGCGAACTGGGCGAAGTGGTTTACGAGAACTTTAATGGAGCCGCGGCTGAGATTGTGTTTACCGGCGTTCCGGCACATCCGATGTCGGGCAAAGGCGTGCTGGTCAATCCGCTGCTGATGGCCCATGACTACATCAGTCTGTTTGATCGTCAGCAGACACCGGAGCACACAGAAGGTCGTGAAGGCTATATCTGGTTTAATGAGATTCAGGCCAACGCCAGCAAGGCGACGCTAAAGGCCTCTATTCGTGATTTTGATTTGGCCAGCTTCGCGGCGCGTAAGCAGCAGTTGCAGCAGGCGGTAGAGGAACTGGCGGCGCGCTATCCCACAGGCGAAGTGAGCATCACGATCAGCGATATCTACAGCAATATCAGCAATGCACTGGGTGAGGATCGCCGGGCAATAGATCTGATCTTCAGCGCCTTTGCCGCGCTGGAGATTGAGCCGAAAGTGATTCCGATGCGGGGTGGCACGGACGGTGCCGCGCTGTCAGCCAAAGGCCTGCTGACGCCGAACTTCTTTACCGGCGCGCATAACTTCCATTCACGCTTCGAGTTTCTGCCAGTCTCATCGTTTGTGAAGTCCTATAAGGTGGCAGAAAAGCTCTGTTATCTGGCTGCGGGTTAAGCGGAGAAATCGGGCGCAGAACGCGCCCGATTGCTGTTATGGCTTCGCGCTGACATCAATACCCGGGAAGTATTTTTCAGCCAGCTTTTTGAGGGTGCCATCGCCCTGCACTTTGGCGATTGCCGCGTCCAGTGACTGCTTCAGCGGCGCGTCATCTTTACGCAGGCCGTAGCCGATTCCTGAACCCAGAATCGCATCATCTTCGACGGGCTTGCCCACAAAACCAAATCCTTTGCCCTGCGGCTTATCGAGGAAGCCCGACTGACCGGCAGCGGACATCACCAGCGTGCCATCAAGGCGGCCCGCGACCATGTCGTTATAAACCTGGTTCTGATCCTGATACGACGTCACCGTTACGCCCTGGGTCTCCCAGTGCTTCTTCGCATAGGTTTCCTGAATCGATCCCTGCAACACACCGATGTTTTTGCCCTTCAGACCTTCGGCGGTCGGTGCCAGATTTTCACCCTTTTTCGCCACTAACATGGTCGGAATACGGTAGATCGGCTGCGTAAACGCGATGCTTTTGGCGCGCGCTTCGGTGATATTCATCGCCGAGTTAATGGCGTCGAACTTTTTCGCCTGCAGTGCCGGGATCAGCGCATCAAAGCTGCTCTCAACCCAGTGGCAGCTTAAGTTGCCTGCCTTACAGATGGCATTGCCCAGCTCAATATCAAAGCCTTCCAGCTCACCCTTAGCGTTGCGGCTTTCAAACGGCGGATATTGTGACTCCACGCCGTAACGTAAATCCTGAGCCAGTGCCTGTACCGTTGTCATCATGCCCAGAGCGAGAAAAAGCGCGTTCAGTTTTTTCATTATCTATTTACCCCGAAAAGTCCTGGTTACCTGTTCCCCGTACTGAATCACGCTCGCGTGATTCAGTGAGAAAAAGCACAAAGCGCAGCCGCGCCAGCCTTTAGTGTCGCCTCGTCTTTCGCAAAAGAGAGACGAATCAGTTTGTTGTCTGTGCCATCCATATAAAACGCCGACAGCGGTATGGTTGCCACACCGTGATCGACGATAAGACGTTTTACCATCTCACTGTCCGGTTCGTCACTGAAATGTCCATAGCTGGCGAGCATAAAGAACGAACCGGCGCTCGGCAGCAGCCGGAACGGCGAGTTCTGCATCAGGTCGATTAGCCGATCGCGCTTCTGCTGATAGAAAGCGTTAAGTGACAGGTAGTTCTGCGGCGTCTGCAGATAGTGTGCGAATCCCACCTGCATCGGCGTGTCGGCGGCGTACATCATAAACTGATGCACTTTCACCAGCTCGGTCATCAGCTCCGCCGGTGCCAGACAGTAGCCTACCCGCCAGCCGGTGACGTGGAAGGTTTTACCAAATGAGGAGACGATGACGCTACGTGCGGCCAGCTCCGGGTGCGTCGCCATGCCGCAGTGCGGGCGACCATCAAACAGAATATGTTCATAAACCTCATCGGAGAGCACCACGATGTCGGTGTTGCGGATCAACGCGGCCAGCTGGTTGAGGTCATCGGGCGTCAGCACCTGCGCACTGGGATTATGTGGCGTGTTAATGATAATCATCCTGGTGCGTGGCGTGATCGCTGCCCGCAGCTGATCCCAGTCGATAGCAAACGACGGCACCTGCAGCTTCAGGCCTATCGGCGTTCCGCCCTGCAACCGCACCACGGGCGCGTAGCTGTCAAATGCCGGCTCAAAGAAGATCACCTCATCGCCCTGATGAACCAGCGCGGTAATCGCCATATAGAGTCCCTGGCTGGCGCTGCCGGTGATTAACACTTCACTCGCGGCATCATATGTCTGTCCATAAAGCGTCTGCACTTTGCTGGCGAGCGCCTCGCGCAAGGCGGGCAGTCCCATCATGGCAGCATACTGATTATGCCCCTCCTGCATCGCACGACTGACGGAATCGACCAGCGCCGGATCACAGGGGAAACTGGGCGCGCCCTGCGACAGGTTAATCGCCTGATGCTGTGCCGAAAGCTGGCCGATGACGCTAAAGATAGTGGTGCCGACGTCCGGCAATTTTGAGTGAACAGCGACTGGCGTTTTCAGGGACATATGTTCTCCGTCAGGTGCATAACTGGTCAGATGCGATACATCGTTATTCAACGGGCTGCGACTTGAGTCGGCAAGCGAAATGTCGTCATAATAACCATGACAAAATTGCATAGCTGAGGTCCACCGTGTCACGCTCATCGCTGCCACTCAACGCCATTCACGCCTTTCTGGTGACGGCCCGTCACCTTAATCTGACTCATGCTGCCCGCGAGCTCTGCCTGACGCAGGGTGCTGTCAGTCGTAAGATTGCTACCCTGGAGCAGTGGCTGGGCGTGATGCTGTTTGACCGCCATGCGCGCGGGCTGCGGCTGACCCCGCAGGGTGCCGCGCTGCTGCCTGAACTCAGCCAGGGCTTTGAGCTGATGGTTCAGGCCAGCGAAAAGGTCCGTCGCAGTCAGGTCAGCCTTCGCCTGAAAGCGCCGACCTGTGCCATGCGCTGGCTGGTGCCGCGGCTGATGGCGCTGGAGCTTCACCGCCCCGAACTGCATGTGGCCCTGACGACCACCCTGGATCATGCGGCGCAGCTTGAAAACTTTGACGCGGCGATTGTCTATGGCAAGCCGCATCCTGACGGGATCTGCCTGTTCAGCGAGTCGCTGACGCCGGTGATGGCAGCTGGTCAGCCCTGCCCGGAGACGGCGGCGGCGCTGTCCGCAATGACCTTTTTGCATCCCACGTCAGACACGCGTGACTGGCAGTGCTGGTTACAGGCGCAGCAGGTAATGCTCAGCATGAAGCGAAACCAGCATTTTGCCACGATGGATTTAGCGATTAGCGCAGCGATTCAGGGGTATGGCGTGGCAATTGCCGACAGCAACCTGGTGGAGAGTGATATCGCCAGCGGCAGGCTGATTAAGCCGTTCGCTGGCGAGGTTAAAACCGGAGCCGTTTACAGTTTACTGCGGCGGCCCGCGCAGGATGCGCCACCGTTCCTCGCGGAGCTGGTGGCGTGGCTCTGCAGGGATCAGAACGTCACCCAGTCGCCATTATCAGCAGGTTTCGCCTGAGGCGCACTCAGCACAGGAGCTTTTGGCGCTGCCGGTGTA
Source organism: Pantoea sp. JKS000250 (assembly GCF_003201065.1). Taxonomy (NCBI): domain Bacteria; kingdom Pseudomonadati; phylum Pseudomonadota; class Gammaproteobacteria; order Enterobacterales; family Erwiniaceae; genus Pantoea; species Pantoea sp. JKS000250. Next base: position 279,071 of record NZ_QICZ01000001.1, read on the forward strand.
TTGCTGACGGCAGGTGAAGCCGGACGGTTACTGGAAAGGCGGAACTTCGACACAGAGGCCTGCAGCGCTTCAGTCTGCAGCGCCAGCGCACTCGCGGCGGCGGAGACCTCTTCTACCAGAGAGGCGTTCTGCTGCGTGACGCTGTCCATCTCGGTAACTGCGGTGCCCACCTGAGAAATACCCTTGCTCTGCTCTTCCGACGCAGAAGCGATCTGTTTCATAATCGCGTCCACATCCTGCACCGACTTCAGAATATTTTTCATGGTGCCGCCCGTCGTGCTGACCAGCTCCGCGCCTTTTCCTACACGCTGCACCGAGTCTTCAATCAGTGTCGCGATCTCTTTGGCGGCGTTGGCGCTGCGCTGTGCCAGATTACGTACTTCAGATGCCACGACCGCAAAACCACGACCCTGTTCGCCGGCACGTGCCGCTTCGACCGCGGCGTTCAGCGCCAGGATATTGGTCTGGAAGGCGATACCGTTAATCACGTTGGTAATCTCAGCAATCTTCTTCGAACTGCCAGAGATACCCTCCATGGTGCTGACCACTTCGCTCACCAGCTGACCGCCACGTTGTGCAGTGGTGGTGGCAGTTTCTGCCAGCAGGCTGGCCTGACGAGCGTTATCGGCGTTGAATTTCACCGTGGCCGTCAACTGCTCCATGCTGGCCGCCGTCTGTTCCAGCGCAGCGGCCTGCTCTTCGGTACGTGAAGAGAGGTCATTGTTACCGGCAGAAATCTCTGCAGCACCGCGCGAGATATTCTCGGTCCCGCTGCGAATGGCGCTGACCGCTTCACGCAGGCTATCCTGCATGGCGCTCAGCAGCGGCACCAGTTTACCGACACAGTTGCGACCAAAATCGGCTACCGGCTGGCTGAGATCGCCTGTCGCGATCACTGCGAAGTGGGTACGAATACTTTCCAGCGGACGGACCAGCATCGCCACCAGATAGCGGTCGGTAAACAGCAGAATAAGCAGGCCAATAATCACCGTGATGGTAATAATCGTCTTGGTCATCGCGGTGAGGTGGTCGACTTCAACCCGGGTTTTGTCCAGTTTTTCGGCTGCGCCCTGGTTAAACTTCTCTGCGCTGATGCCAAAGGCACGACTGAGCGGCGGGGTGACATTGTTCGCCTGCTGGCGATATGCGTCCGGTGAGGCCTGACGGGCCAGTTGCAGTTGTGGCGTCACGCCCTCATCCAGCAACTTTTGCCAGCTCTGAATGACGCCATCGACGACGTCCGGATTCATCGGACCGGGAGCCAGCTGTTTAAAGCGCGCCAGTTGCTGAGTCATGCCATCCAGCGCCTGCTGCACCGGTGCATAGGCCTCATCGGTCAGCATTTTGCCGGCGGCTTTACCTTCCATCACGCGGGACAGGCGCGTAATGACACGAAAATATTGATCGTTGCCTTTACTCAGTACCGTCATTTGCTCAACCAGATGACGGTCAACGTCATTGCCTTCGCTGAGCGCGCCAAGCGAGTGGATGCTGTACAGCCCGACGCCGCTCCACAGTAAACAGAACAGGCCCAGAATCGTGAGCATCACTGCGCGAATGGTAAAATTTTTGAGCATTCCCATACCAAAATCCTATACACGTTGACCCGCAAGCGTCGGGCATAGGAGATTTATCGGCATGAGATAGTGAAAATGTAACTGTTTTGTTACCTGATATTTTACAGCGTCTTAATGCGTGCATTTATCGAAAATATCATAATTTCAATAGATTAGACTTTAAAAAGCAGAAAAATTCCATTCACGCAGTTTAATGGTTAGCAGATTAACTATCACCTCTGACCTATAGCCGGACCATACGCGTCATCAGCAGCCTGAAAAGCCGCATGCGGGCGCGCATAAAGTTTCGTTTCAGAACCAGTCCGTTCTTACGCTCATTTCCAAGTGACATTGTCACGTCATTGCCGGGATGCCAGGCTGGCCAGACAACCTCGCCTTCAAGCTGATGCTTATATTCCGTGGCGTCACGGGCGAAAGTAAACCAGTATTCGCTGACGCGCGCCGCAAAAGCGCGATCGGCTTCACTGAATGGCCGCGCTTCATTGGGATCCGGCATCTGACTCAGCGTGTTCAGGACATAAGGCACTTCATTGCCGTGCCAGGTGCCATGAGGATAAAGGTCACGAGCGTGCTCAGAAACATAATCGAACCAGTAGCGCCAGCCCGGCATACCGGCACTGTGCTGCGCCCGCATCACCAGCCACGGCACCAGGCTGAAGGCCATATCACGCGCCACGGCACGTCCCAGCAACTGATCGTCATGGATGTCATACATCCATTTCAGCGTCCGATAGGTGAGCCGGTTTTTATCGCGCAGCTGAAGCAATACCGCGGTGGCATCCACGCCAAAATATTCCAGCACGCTGGCTTCATCACTATTACTGCCCGCCATCAGCGGGAGACGGTGCTGTTTGCCAGCCATGAAGGTTTTCAGCATAGGCTCGGGCAGAACGGCATCACCAGCAATCGGCACCGGCGGGATCGCCAGTTGCCCCTCCAGCGGCCAGAAGGCATCGGCGGGCAGTGCGCGCAGGTCATCTGCGCTGGCATCGGGCGGCAGGCCGAAATGGCGCGCCACTGCCACGCCCTGCTGACGCGCTTTTTTCAGCGGCGTATCCGGCAGGTTATAGGCACTTTGCACGATCCCTTTGTGGAACAGCCCTTCTGCCAGCGGCGAACAGCAAAGCGAGAGCACGCTGCGCGCGCCAGAGGATTCACCGAAAAGTGTCACATTACGGCGGTCGCCGCCAAAGGCTGGAATGTTGCGCTGCACCCACTGCAGTGCGGCAATCTGATCGAGCAGGCCAAAATTGTTTACCGTACCCGCAGCAGGGTATTCCGCATCCAGCGCAGGATGGGAGAAGAAACCGAGGTGACCCAGCCGGTAGTTCAGCGTGACCACCACCGCACCACGTGAAGCCAGCGGCTTGCCGTTGTACGGAGCCAGCCCGCCAGCACCGATGGTGAAGCCTCCACCGTGCAGCCACACCATTACCGGCAGCGGCTTTGATGACGCAACATCGGGCGTCCAGACATTCAGGTAGAGGCAATCTTCACTAAACTCACCGGGATCGCCACCGCCCACCGCCTGACAGTATGTGCGATTTTGCCAGCCGGCAGCCCCAAATGCGGTGGCATCGCGCATCTGCTGCCAGGGTGTGACCGGCTGTGGCGGACGCCAGCGCAGTGCGCCAACCGGAGCCGCCGCATAAGGTATGCCTTTGAATACGAAAAGGTCATCATCCATGCATCCACGCAACTCCCCCTCGGCCGTCATGATCCTCAGACCTGTTTCGTTTTTCATTCCTGTTTCCCTGTTCAGACGTTCCTCCATTATTTGCAGGCCCGCCACCATTGTCCAGGTACGGAGGGGATTTGCAGAATATGCCGAAGCGTCAGAGATGGGCATGAACATGCTCGTCAACAGGTTCAGAGCACCAGTCTCAGCCAGGGTTAAGTATTGTTTATCTTTTTGCTCAGGATGAATACCGTGCCACTCCGCCTGTAAGCGGTGTCCGGCTTTGATTCTGCGCCGTTTTTTACACAGCTAAGCAGTCAGCTCGCTAACTGATTAAGATACTCACGCTGCGAAACCTGCGCTGACCGATAAAGCGTAATTTTTCTTCAGTAAGATCAGCCTGTTCCCCCTTATGCTCCGCGTCAGGACCAGGACTTTAAAAAACCAGCTTAGTGAAGGTGGTGCGGGCAACAGAGGCGTTGCCCGGCGAAAACATCAGGACGTCTGTATTCCGCACTGTGCCAGCGAGCGCTGCTGGCGCTCTTCGTACAATGCCATCTCATCCAGTACCGCAGAGCCCAGCGCCGCTTCAAACGCCTGCCGGCTCGCCTGTCCCGCCGAACGGACCTGCGCCCGATCGCCGAGGTTGGACTGAAAAATCCCTGCCGCGCTGACGGGCAGAAAATCCTCATAGACGATCGGGTCTGCCAGCACACGCCCCTGCCTGATCAGATCCTCCAGCGCTTCACCCTTATCCGGCGGTGTCGCGACGCCCTTTTCACTCAGGCGATAGTGGAACCAGGCCAGCCCCTGCTGGCGTAGTGTGGTCTCGTCGTCGGGGAAGTCACGGAAAATGGTCGCCAGATGCTGCTGATGCTGCTGATTGTCCTGACCGCTGCCCGCCTCGCTGAGCAGTCGATCATAGAGCGCACGCCCTGCAGGCGTCAGCGCCGCGCCGCGCTGCTCAATTTCACCGAAGCGTGCTGTGTGGGTGCCCTGATGCCCGTCCTTAAAGATGATCGGCTCCTCAAGCGCTTTGAAACTGGTCTGGCGCAGCAGAATCGGCACCTGACGACGCGGCGGCCCCTCGATCAGCGTTTTCGGATCGATGCCGCGCGACGGCATCAGTTGCTGGACGCGGTCGATATCGAGAGTACGCGGGGTGAGATGGTTGATGTGGCAGCCGGGAAAGCAGACGACATCTGCGATCAAGCGATGCTGCTGGTTCAGCGCCTGATAGGTCTGACTGTCCACGCTGCTGTGGGCGTGCCAGCGGAAGGTTTCCAGTGCTTCGGTCACAAATTCGGTAGCCTGAGCGTCAGTTAATCCGCCCTGCTGCTCATGTAACTGCAGCAGCGCCCGACAACGGGAAGTGAAAATGTCGCGTGCGGCCAGGATCTCTGCCGCCTTTTCGCGCAGCGCGGGATCGTCAATCAGTTCAGGACGTAACAGCGAGGTAAAGACCCGGAAAGGATTGCGCCGAAGCGCCGCATCGGTGACTGGCCGGAACGCCGTGGAGTGCACCGGCACACCCGCCTGAGAGAGATCGTAATAGCCTACCGGGGACATTCCCATCACCGCAAACAGCTGCCGCAGCGTAGCTAATTCGTCTGCCGTGCCAACGCGGATTGCGCCGTGACGTTCAAGGCTGAGCCGGCCAATTTCATCCGCGGCGGTGAGACGATCTTTGAGCGCGATATCGGCTTCCAGCGTGCGCTCGTTGACGGTGGCGACCAGCTGCATCAGCGTGCCATATTGCGGCACCTCCTGCTGATACATCGCTGACATCGCCTGAGAGAAACGGGTGCGGATGAGATCCGCACTGAGAAACTTGTCCATCTTATCAACCTGACACCATGAGCGTTGCTGCTAATGTAATGCAATGCGCTGGCCTCGGTGGAAAAAATCACGAATCTGTGATCGGCTTAAAGCCGTAGCGGTTTTTTAACAGCAGCATCAGGGTGGTGATCACAGCCGGTATCGCCAGCAGCAGAAAAATAACGCTGAAAGACCAGCCAAGTGACATCATCTCTGCACCCACAAAGGCGCTCAGAATTGCGCCGATGCGACCCACGCCATGCATCCAGCTGGAGCCCGTGGCGCGTGCGTGAGTAGGATAGTAGCTGGCAGATAAGGCATTCATGCCGGTATTGGCACCGTTAAAACAGAAGCCGCTGCAAAAGGCGATCGCGCTCATCATGCCTACTTCGGCGGGCGAAAAGCCAAGTGCCACAATAAACAGTCCGCCACAGCCGTAGATCGCGGCCAGCGCCAGGTTGGCGTTGAAGCGATCCATCATCCAGCCCGCAAAGAGTGAGCCCAGCGTTCCGCCTGCCTGATACATGGCAGTAATAATCGCCGCTTCGGTAACTGACATGCCCAGGGTATTCACCAGAGATGGCAGCCAGCTGCCAATCAGGTAGACCATGAACAGTCCCATGAAATAGCCGCCCCACAGCATTGTGCTGCCAAACAGATAACGGCGCGACAGCACCGTGCTAATCGCGCCGCCTGCGGGTAATGTCGCTTCAGGCGCGTGAAATGCACAATCGGGCGCGGTTTTGCCCGGCATCATCCGTTCGAGGATAGCGTGAATGCGGGCAGCGGGTGCGCCACGACTGATAAGAAAACGCACTGACTCCGGCAGGCCACGGATCAAAAAGGGCAACACCAGCAGCGGCAGAATGCCGCCCAGCAGCAACACCGAGTGCCAGTTATAGCGTGGTAACAGCCAGGACGCGGCAAATCCGCCGCTGGCGGCACCAAAGGTAAATCCGCAGAACACGACCGTGATAATGAAAGCCCGTCTCCGCTCAGGCGCATATTCCGCCACCAGCGTACCGACGTTGGGCATCGCCGCACCGAGTCCCAGACCGGTCAGGAAGCGAAACAGCATCATCTGTTCGATGTTCTGAGACAGCGCTGTTGCCAGTGTCCAGAGACCAAAAAAGAAAACGCTGAGGATAATCATCATGCGACGGCCATAGCGGTCAGCCAGCGGCCCTGCCACCATGGCACCCAGCGCCAGCCCGATTAATGCTGCGCTGATGACGCCCCCGAGCTGGTGATTGGTTACGCCCCATGCAGCTTTAAGCGTTGGCGCAATAAATCCCATGATCGCAATGTCCATGCCATCGAGTGCCACCACAATAAAACAGAGCGCAATGAGCCGTTTTTGCCAGTGGCTCAGGCTCTGCTGGTTGATAAGCTGGCGGACATCTACCGCCCCGATGCTGGTCAATGGACACTCCCTGGCAATAGCGCAATCTGGCATCAGATTAAGTAAAAAAAACGGCGCTTATGATAGCCCATCGTTAACCTTAAGCGGTCAGATTTTTATATGATAGTGAGAATTATTCAACTTTAGGCCGTTAAGCTCTTGATATCGCGTACTCTCAGGAACCACTGAGTTAGTAATAAACTGAGATGAGCGCTTTTTAATCAGAGAGTTAACGGATAAAGTTGCCATTCTGCCCTGTTTGTTAAAATAAATTTGCAGCAAAGTTAACAGAATTCATTTTTAACAGTTGCCTGAAGGCGGTCATTCTCATTAAGTTTAGGGTATGGAAAAAAATATCCTTTTCAATCAGCGCATTCGCTTGCGCCATCTACATACCTTTGTTGCGGTCGCGCAGCAAGGCACACTGGGCCGTGCGGCAGAGACGCTAAGCCTGAGTCAGCCTGCCCTGTCCAAAACCCTGAATGAGCTGGAAGAGCTGACGGGGGTGCGACTGTTTGAGCGTGGCCGCCTGGGCGCTCAGCTCACCACGATGGGAGAACAGTTTCTGACCCATGCTGTGCGGGTGCTTGACGCACTGAACCATGCCGGGCAGAGCTTTAATGAGCAGCCGGGTGATGCGCCGGTGATTATCCGGCTGGGTGCATTAACCACCGCCGCAATGGGTATGCTGCCCCGTATCCTTGATCGTTTTCATCAGCTGCAGCCTAACACCACCATTCAGGTGGCGACGCTGCATAACAATGTGTTACTGGCGGGATTACGCGGCGGCGAGTTCGACATCGGCATTGGCCGGATGGCAGACAGCGACATGATGACCGGGCTGACCTATGAACTGCTGTTTCTGGAGTCATTGAAGCTGGTAGTAAGACCTGAACACCCGCTTTTAAGTGACAATGTCACGCTGTCGCGGGCGATGCAGTGGCCGGTGGTGATTTCCCCCGAGGGCACCGCACCGCGCCGGATTGCGCAGCAGATGCTGGATGAACAAGGCTGTACGTTGCCACCCCACTGCATTGAAACGTCGTCGACTTCACTGGCGCGTCAGCTGGCACTCCGCTACGACTACATCTGGTTCGTGCCGTCTGGCGCGATTAAAGAGGATCTTAGCCATAACGCGGTCTGTGCGCTGCCGATTAACTCCTCCGGGCCAGGCGAGCCCGTGGGCATCATTACCCGCACCGGCGCAGAGCTGAGCCTGAGTGCCGAGGTGTTAATGTCCACCATCCGCAAGTTTCACAGCTAGCGGCTGCGTTTGGCATGCCGCTCGCGGTTCTCAAGGCGTGCCTTATCGCTTTTCCGCAATCCCACATAGAGCGCCCCGGCTCCGCCATGGCGGGTCTGGGCCACGCAAAAGGTCTGTACGTCATCAAACTGCTGTAACCAGCGCGCCAGATAGCTGCGCACAATATTGGCATGGGATTCATCATCACGGCCCTTACCATGAATAATGAGCAGATTTCGTAAGTCCTGCTTTTGTGCCTGCATCATGAAGCTGAACAGGGCCTGACGGCAGGTCTCCACCGGTTGCCGCAACAGGTTGAGACTGGCATCCAGTTTGTACTCACCCCGACGCAGTTTATCCAGAATACCCTGCTGTATGCCGTCGGCTTTATACTCCAGCGGTGTGTTAAGCGGGACAATCTCCAGATAACCCCGTGTCAGGAAATTCTCCTGCTCTGTCTCTCCTGGCGGTTTGCGTGGTGCTTTTGTCGAGGGCGACTTAAGCCATAAGGTTGTGGTGGTGTCTTTTAACGGCGTGACATCGCCCATGGCATCCCGAAAGAGATCGTTATCATCAAGGTTCATGGTTTTCTCACACCTGATTAAAATTGATGGAGCCGGTAAAACAGGCCTGAACAGTTAGCGTAGCAAAAGCTGTAATCACCGGACTACCCCGCGTTAACCCATGTTGCCGCCGATGAAAATAGGGGTGACAGATCACAAAAGCGGAAACTTTTCGTGACAGTCAACCGTAGCGGCATTCTGAGAAGCCCGTCACATCAGCGTTTGTCGATGTGTGCTTCATCCATAATGTTTGTGGGTGTAAAACTGCTCGGATGAGTTCCCTTCAGCACAAAAAATGTTAAAATTGACCCCAGTCAATAATCGTCGAGCAAACCATTATGATCCCTGAAAAACGCAGCATTCGTCGTATTCAGTCGGGCGGTTGTGCCATTCACTGCCAGGATTGCAGCATCAGTCAGCTCTGCATCCCCTTCACGTTAAATGAACATGAGCTGGATCAGCTCGACAATATCATTGAGCGTAAAAAACCGATCCAGAAAGGGCAAACCCTTTTTAAAGCAGGCGACGAACTGAAATCCCTGTATGCGATTCGTTCCGGCACGATCAAAAGTTACACTATTACCGAACAGGGTGATGAGCAAATCACCGGTTTTCATCTGGCGGGCGATTTAGTCGGCTTTGATGCCATCATGGGTTCCAGCCATCCCAGCTTTGCACAGGCGCTGGAAACGGCAATGGTCTGTGAAATTCCGTTTGAAACCCTGGATGACCTGTCAGGAAAAATGCCTGCCCTGCGTCAGCAGATGATGCGTCTGATGAGCGGTGAAATCAAAGGCGATCAGGATATGATCCTGCTGCTGTCGAAGAAAAATGCTGAAGAGCGCCTGGCGGCGTTTATCTGGAACCTGTCCCGTCGTTTCGGCCAGCGCGGTTTTTCACAGCGTGAATTTCGCCTCACCATGACGCGTGGTGACATTGGTAATTACCTGGGCCTGACGGTTGAAACGATCAGCCGCCTGCTGGGTCGTTTCCAGAAGTCCGGCATGCTGGCGGTGAAAGGCAAATACATCACTATTGAAAACCACGCCCTGCTGGAAGAGTTAGCCGGTCAGAGCCATCAGGCCGCCTGATCCGCAGCCGGATCAATAAATCTTATTTTGTTGATCCGGCAGTAACTTTTTCCCTTCTTCCGCTGTGCAACATAGGCTATCTTTATTCCAGTCGCTCTGGTTTAAGGAGAACGCCTCATGTCCCAGTACCAAAATATTCTGGTCGCCATTGATGCCCAGCAAGACGATCAGCCCGCGCTGCGACGTGCGGTCTATCTGAATCAACGCATTGGCGGAAGGATTAAAGCTTTCCTGCCTATCTATGATTTCTCATATGAGATGACCACCCTGCTTTCGCCAGATGAGCGCGCGTCAATGCGCCAGGGCGTCATCAGCCAGCGCACTGAGTGGATCCGTGAGCAGGCCCGCGCTTATCTGGATGCCGGTGTCGAAATTGACATCAAAGTGATCTGGCACAACCGTCCTTTTGAGGCCATCATCCAGGAAGTGCTTGCCCATCAGCACGATCTGGTGCTGAAGATGGCCCATCAGCATGACCGGCTTGAATCGGTCATCTTCACGCCGACCGACTGGCACCTGCTGCGTAAATGCCCGTGCCCGGTCTGGATGGTCAAAGATCAGCCGTGGCCGGAAGGCGGTAAAGCCATTGTCGCGGTCAATCTTGCCAGTGAAGAGCCACATCATGATGGCCTGAATCAGAAGCTGATTCGTGAAACGGTCAAACTGGCAGAAAAAGTGAATCAGACCGAAGTTCACCTGGTCGGTGCTTACCCGATTACCCCTATCAACATCGCTATCGAGCTGCCGGACTTTGATCCCAGCGTCTATAACGATGCGATTCGTGGTCAGCATCTGGTGGCGATGAAAGCGCTGCGGCAGAAGTTCTCGATTGGTGAAGAGTTCACCCATGTGGCTAAAGGCCTGCCGGAAGAAGTCATCCCGGATCTGGCGGCGCATCTCGGTGCTGGTGTAGTGGTATTAGGTACCATAGGACGCACCGGCCTGTCGGCAGCGTTCCTGGGTAATACGGCGGAACAAGTGATTGATCATCTGCGCTGCGATCTCCTGGCGCTTAAGCCTGACGATTTCAAATCGCCGATTGACCTGGATGATGAAGAGGATGAGGAGGATTGATTATCCTCTGACAGAAAAAGGGCGGCTGATTAGCCGCCCTTTTTTGTTACAGTGCTTTAAGAATGGCTTCTACGCTGGCTTTGGCATCGCCAAACAGCATCTGACTATTCTCTTTGAAGAACAGCGGGTTCTGCACCCCGGCATAGCCGGTATTCATTGAGCGTTTAAACACCACCACGTTGTGCGCTTTCCACACTTCCAGCACCGGCATGCCGGCAATCGGACTGCGGGGATCATCCTGCGCTGCCGGGTTAACCGTGTCGTTGGCACCAATGACCAGCACCGTGTCGGTGTCGCTGAAGTCATCGTTGATTTCGTCCATCTCCAGCACCACGTCGTAAGGCACTTTGGCCTCGGCCAGCAGCACGTTCATGTGACCGGGTAAGCGCCCTGCCACCGGATGAATGCCGAAGCGCACGTTGATGCCGAGCGCACGCAACCGGGCAGTCATTTCCGCGACCGGGTACTGCGCCTGCGCCACTGCCATACCGTAGCCTGGGGTGATGATCACCGAGCTGGATGCCTTGAGCATCTCTGCAGTTTCTTCAGGCGTGATCTCACGATGCTCGCCCGCTTCCTGACTTTCATCGCCGCTGCTGACTTCCGTGCCAAACCCGCCCGCAATCACGCTGATGAACGAACGGTTCATCGCTTTGCACATGATGTAGGAGAGAATTGCACCCGACGAACCCACCAGCGCACCGGTTACAATCAGCAGATCGTTGCTCAGCATGAAACCCGCTGCGGCCGCAGCCCAGCCTGAATAGGAGTTCAGCATCGAGACCACAACAGGCATATCCGCGCCGCCGATAGAGGCAACCAGATGCCAGCCAAACGCCAGCGCAATTACCGTCATCAGGAGCAGTGCAAACACCTGAGCACCGGTGCTGCTGGTGTTAACAAACCACAGCAGCAGCAGGAACGAGACGACCAGCGCCAGCAGATTCAGCTTGTGGCGATGCGGTAACGCCAGGGGTTTTGAAGAGATTTTGCCGCATAGCTTGCCAAACGCTACCAGCGAGCCGGTGAAGGTGACAGCACCGATAAAGATACCGATAAACACTTCGCTCAGATGGATATTCTCCATCACGGCTGGCAGGCCAGGCGCATGGTCGATGTAGCTGTTGATGCCGACCAGCACGGCGGCCAGGCCGACAAAGCTGTGCAGAATCGCGACCAGCTCCGGCATTTCTGTCATTTCGACTTTCTTTGCCAGACGAATCCCGATAGCACCGCCAATGACCATCGCCAGCAGGATCCAGACGACGTTTCCGCTGTCCGGACCAAAGATGGTGGCAACCAGCGCAATCGCCATGCCGCTGATGCCAAAAATATTCCCGCGCTTTGAGGTCTCGTGACGCGAGAGACCCGCAAGGCTACAGATGAACAGAATTGCAGCCACAATATAGGCTGCAGTGACTAATCCGCCAGACATGTGTTACCCCTTACGAAACATTTTCAGCATGCGCTGGGTGACGGTAAAGCCACCAAAGATATTGATGCTGGCAATCAGCACGGCAATAAAGGAGATAAAGGTGACCCAGCCACCGTGGCCCATCTGCAGTACCGCACCGATGACGATAATGCCGGAGATGGCGTTGGTGACGGACATCAGCGGCGTATGCAGCGCATGACTGACGTTCCAGACCACGTAGTAACCCACCACGCAGGCGAGCGCGAACACGGTAAAGTGTGAGAGGAACTCAGCTGGCGCTACGTTGGCCAGGCAGCCAAACAGAACGATAGCCAGTGCGATCAGCAGGGTGTTGCGCCACGGAGACACCGGCTTTGCTTCAGCCTTCTCTGCGGGTTTCTGTGCTGCCGGTTTAGCCTGTGGCGCAGCAGAGACCTGAATCGGCGGTGCCGGCCAGGTGACCTCGCCCTCACGCACGACAGTCACGCCCCGCACCACCACATCGTCGAAATCGACCTGGATTTCGCCATTTTTCTCTTTGCACAGCAGCTTGAGCAGATTGACCAGGTTGGTGCCGTAAAGCTGGGAAGATTGTGTCGCGAGACGGCTGGGAAGATCGGTGTAACCGATGATTTTCACGCCGTTAGCCGTCACGGTCACCTGATCAGCGACGGTCAGCGCACAGTTGCCACCGGTCTGCGCCGCCAGATCAACAATTACGCTGCCAGGCTTCATGCTGGCGATCATCTCTTCGGTGATCAGTTTCGGTGCCGGTTTACCTGGGATCAGCGCCGTGGTGACAATGATGTCGACTTCTCTGGCCTGACTGGCAAACAGCGCCATCTCTGCCTTGATAAAGGCCTCGGACATGACTTTGGCGTAACCATCGCCATTGCCCGCTTCCTCTTCGAAATCGAGTTCAAGGAATTCGGCGCCCATACTCTGCACCTGCTCTTTAACTTCAGGGCGGGTATCAAAGGCCCGGACAATCGCGCCCAGGCTGCCCGCTGCACCAATCGCGGCCAGTCCCGCCACTCCGGCCCCAATCACCATGACTTTGGCCGGTGGCACTTTACCGGCTGCAGTAATCTGACCGGTAAAGAAACGACCAAATTCATGGGCGGCTTCGACGATAGCGCGATAACCGGCAATGTTCGCCATGGAGCTCAGGGCATCCAGCGACTGCGCACGCGAAATACGCGGCACTGAGTCCATCGCCATAACCGTGACCTGACGCGCAGCCAGCTTTGAAAGCAGATCGGGATTCTGTGCAGGCCAGATAAAGCTGACCAGCGTGCTGCCGGCACGGGTGAGCGCAATCTCATCCTCATCCGGTGCATTCACCTTCAGAACGATATCGGACTGCCAGACCTGTTCCTGACTGCTGAGTGTGGCGCCTGCTGCTCTGTAGCTTTCATCATCAAAGCTGGCGCGCTGACCGGCGTCATGCTCAAGGGTGACGCTGAAACCCAGCTTAATGAGTTGTTCCACGGTCTTTGGCGTGGCAGCCACGCGCGACTCGTTTGGCAACCTTTCCTTGGGGATTCCAATTAACATAGTGTTTCCTTTCATCGGTTAAGGATGATGGCCCAAATCTGCACGACGACAGCGCAGCTGAAACAGCGTTTCAGCTACTTATAGTCGGAATGCATGTATTTCAAAGTGTTTATAACCTACTGAAAATGTGACGAGCGATCCAGAGCGGCTACGCAGAGTAGTGACATTCACATGATTATTCAGGGTTCTGCTAAAAAAGCTGCGTTATCCCACTGCGAAACAGTCCTGCAGGCAGATATTCTGCCAGAGAAAATTGTGCCCGGCCGAATTAACCATCAATAAAAACCTTTATTTAACAATGCATTAACTGTTTAAGCGCTAACAGTTACCGCTTTTAGTGGTAACCCGCACGAAAACGCGCCTTAACGGCGTTTGATGACAAACAAATGAAAAAATCATGGTTGAATAACGCGATCTGACACAAAAAATCGCTGCGACAGTCTGTTTATAACATGCAATAATCAGCGGCTAATCTGTTATACATCAAGAGTCCAGCACGTTTTCGTACTCATTTTTGCGTAAGGCGAAGGATTATTTTTATGAAGCTGAAGAACACTATTCTGGCGTCCACTCTGTTGTCTCTGCTGGCAGCCAATGCATTCGCTGCGCAGGAGCTAACGCCAGAAAAAGCGGCCGCGCTGAAGCCATTCGAACGTATTAATATCACTGGCCGTTTCAACGCAATTGGCGACGCAGCCGATGCGGTCTCTAAGCGTGCAGATCAGATGGGCGCTGCCTCTTATTACATCCAGGCGATCAACGACAGCAACGGCAACAGCGGTAACTGGCGCGTTACGGCTGACCTCTATAAAGCCGATGCCCCGGCAGCCACGCAGTCCACGACTTATCGTCGTTTCAACGGTGTCAACGAACTGCCAAAAGCACAAGCCTATAAGCTTGAACCGTTCGATACCGTTTCGGTCAGCGGCTTCTTTGCCAGCCAGCCAGATGTGAACGACGCGATTTCAAAAGCGGCTAAACAGAAAGGCGCGGCCTCCTTCTTTATCGTTCGCCAGATCGATGCCAACAGCGGCGGCAATCAGTATGTCACCGCCTATGTCTATAAAGCGGATGCTAAAGAACGCAAGGTACAGACACCGAATGCGATTCCTGCCGATTCAGAAGCAGGCAAAGCCGCGCTGGCAACCGGTGGTGCTGCAGCCGCTAACGTTGAGATTCCAGGCGTAGCCTCGTCTGAAACACCAAGCAATAAAGTGGGCCGTTTCTTCGAAACCCAAAGCTCAACCGGTAAGCGCTATACGGTGAATCTGCCAAACGGTAAATCCGTGCAGGAAGTGAACGCAATCACTGCCGCGCAGATGCAGCCGTTCGATACCGTTACCTTCACCGGACACTTCGGTACACCCACTGAGATTTCAGAAGAAGTGGCGAAGCGTGCAGCCGATAAAGGTGCGAAGTTCTACCACGTCACCCGCCAGTGGCAGAACCAGAGTGGTGGTAACCTGACCGTTACGGCTGACCTGTTTAAGTAATCCCTTCAGGGCGGCACCCGCCGCCCTGCTGTTTGCATAATTACTGCGCTGTTTTGCATAGTCACGCATTGCCATCCCCTGCCACTCTCCGTAAAATCCTCCGCCTGTTTTACCGGATATTGTCTCTGTATTTTGCCGCTGCGCTGCGATAACTCAGTGATGAAATCCGGTTTACCCAGCCATATATGCTAGCGGGAAGGTTGTTTTGGAGAAAAAATTAGGTCTCGGTGCGCTGACGGCGCTGGTGCTCAGCTCAATGCTGGGTGCAGGCGTGTTCAGTCTGCCGCAAAACATGGCCGCAGTGGCTGGCCCGGCGGCGCTGTTGCTGGGGTGGCTGATTACCGGTGTCGGCATTATCTTTCTGTCGCTGGCGATGCTACTGCTGACCCGCCTTAAGCCCGAGCTGGACGGCGGCATCTTTACCTACGCCCGCGCCGGGTTCGGCGAACTGATGGGGTTCTGTTCCGCCTGGGGCTACTGGCTATGCGCGGTGATCGCCAACGTCTCCTATCTGGTGATTGTCTTTTCTGCCCTGAGCTTCTTCACCGATACGCCTGACCGGACTATCTTTGGTGATGGCAACACCTGGCAGGCGATGCTGGGTGCATCTGTGCTGCTGTGGCTGGTTCACTGGCTGGTGCTGCGGGGCGTGCAGACCGCGGCCAGCATCAATCTGATGGCGACGCTGGGCAAACTGGTGCCGCTGCTGCTGTTTATTGTACTGGCGGTGATGGCGTTCAACTATGATCGTTTCCGCTTCGATTTTTCCGGCGTCACGCTGGGAAAACCGCTCTGGGAGCAGGTTAAGCAGACCATGCTGATCACCCTATGGGTCTTTATCGGGGTCGAAGGTGCGGTGGTCGTCTCTGCCCGTGCTCGCCAGAAAAAGGATGTGGGCCGTGCAACCTTATTTGCCGTGCTGGCTGCGCTGCTGGTCTATCTGCTGGTCACGCTGCTGTCGCTGGGCGTGGTGCCGCGTGCTGAACTGGCTGAGATGCGTAATCCTTCAATGGCCGGATTAATGACCCGACTGATGGGTAACTGGGGTGATGCGGTGATTGCGGTGGGTCTGATTGTCTCCGTGTGCGGGGCCTATCTGAGCTGGACAATTATGGCCGCGGAAGTGCCGCTGATTGCCGCGCAACAGGGTGCCTTTCCCCGTAGCATCGCCCGGCAGAACCGCCATAACGCGCCAGCCGCCTCGCTGTGGCTGACCAACGGCAGTATTCAGCTCTGCCTAATCCTGATTGCCCTGACCGGTGCTGACTACAACAACCTGCTGACCATCGCCTCGGAGATGATTCTGGTACCCTATCTGCTGGTGGGGTTATATCTGATCAAAGTGGTGCGCGGACAGCATAAGCCGCTGGCGATGGCGATCGGTGTGGGTGCCAGCGTGTATGGCATCTGGCTGTTGTACGCCTCGGGACCCATGCACCTGATGATGTCAGTGGTGCTCTACACGCCGGGCCTGCTGCTGTTCCTGTTTGCACGACGCGGCGGCCGCGCCGATATTGCGCTGACCTCGCTGGAGCGGATTGCGATGGGACTGCTGATTGCCGCGACATTGCCCGCCGTATGGGAGCTGACGACGTAAAGCCTGCCCGAAAGGGTTTTCAGTGTGACTGCACTGGAATGGATACGCACAGCAGGTCATCCTGCTGTGTGAGATTCAGCGGCTTCGCATATTCGTAGTGGATGGCGTCCAGCTGCTCCGCAGAAAGTGGATAAGGGAGCTGGATATCAAAGCGACTAATCTGCTGCTGTTCTGCGAGAGTAATCAGGCGCGCGATGTTAATTTCGTCGCTGACCTGAGTAGAAATGATTTGTAATGCTAATTCTTTTAAGGGGTCGTCACTGCCCTGTAAACGGTGTGCCGATTTACGTGTCACCATGCCAAATATCGGCATCACACCATAAATAGCATCGACGAAGCTCCAGCGCTTTTTGCAGGAAGCGGAAAGAAAGTCACTGTAATTGAAGCAGATGCGGTCGGGGTATATGGCTGATGCCAGCTCTTTATCAGACACACTAACGCTCCTCATGGTAATCATCAATATCCCAAACCTGGCGCAAAAAGGCCGCGCTAATGATTGCACATTTTGCCGGATATATACCAGCAAGCCCTGGATATTTCGTGCGATAGCGTAGAGCTCAGGACCAGGAAAAGATATGCTTTCATCCATCCCTGACTCTGCCCTGTGAACTATGAACAAAATTGTTTATGTAGAAGATGAACCCGAAGTGGGTTCACTGATTGCGGCCTATCTTGGCCGTCACGATATTGAAGTCATTGTTGAGACACGTGGCGACCGTGCTGAAGCGGTTATTGCCGAACAGCAACCCGACCTGGTGATGCTGGATATCATGTTGCCGGGCAAAGATGGCATGACCATCTGTCGCGACCTGCGGGCCAACTGGCAGGGACCGATCGTGTTGCTTACCTCACTGGACAGCGACATGAACCATATTCTGGCTCTGGAGATGGGTGCGCAGGATTACATCCTGAAAACCACACCACCCGCTGTGCTGCTGGCCCGCCTGCGCCTGCATCTGCGCCAGTCCCAGCATGGGCAGCCGGAAGATGCGCCTGCTGCGCCTGCCGCGAATCGTATGCTGCGTTTTGGCTCGCTGACCATTGATGCCCTGAACCGTCAGGTGACGCTGTTTGACGAGCAGATCGCCCTCTCCACTGCGGATTTCGATCTGCTGTGGGTTCTTGCCAGCCATGCGGGTCAGACGCTTAACCGGGATGCACTGCTGAAAACATTGCGCGGCGTCAGTTATGACGGCCTGGACCGCAGCATCGACGTGGCCATCTCCCGCCTGCGTAAAAAGCTCCACGACAGCGCTACCGAGCCGTTCCGCATTAAAACCATCCGCAATAAAGGCTATCTGTTCGCCCCCCAGGCCTGGGATACCCGCGAATTATGAGAAAGCTCTTTATTCAGTTCTATCTGCTGCTGTTTGTCTGCTTTCTGGTCATGGCGCTGCTGGTGGGTCTGGTCTATAAGTTCACCGCTGAGCGCGCGGGCCGGCAGTCAATGAATGACCTGATGGCCAGCTCGCTCTACCTGATCCGCAGCGAACTGCGTGAGATCCCGCCGCGTGACTGGAACAAAACCATCAAGAGTCTCGATCTCGGCCTGTCGTTTGACCTGCACATTGAGCCGATGAGCAAATATCAGCTTGATGAGAGTAATATGCGCCGGTTGCACGCCGGAGAGATTGTCGCGCTCGACGATCAATACACCTTTCTGCAGCATATTCCGCGCAGCCACTATGTCTTATCGGTGGGGCCGATTCCCTATCTCTTTTATCTGCACCAGATGCGACTGCTGGATATTGCTCTGCTGGTGTTTATTGGCATGTCGCTGGCGCTGCCGGTATTTATCTGGCTGCGTCCGCACTGGCAGGAGATGCAGCGCCTGGAAAAAGCGGCACAGCGCTTTGGCCGGGGCGAGCTGGATGTGCGCACCCATTTCGACAGCACCTCCAGCCTGTTCCGGCTGGGCATCGCCTTTAATCAGATGGCCGAGAACATCAACACGCTGGTCGCCAGTAAGAAGCAGCTGATTGACGGTATTGCCCATGAGCTGCGAACGCCACTGGTGCGCCTGCGCTACCGGCTGGAGATGAGCGATAACCTTACGGATGGTGAACGGGTGGCGCTGAACCGCGACATCGGCCAGCTTGAAAGCCTGATTGAGGAGCTGCTGACCTATGCACGTCTTGATCGGCCGCGCGTCGATCTGAATCTGAAATCGCTGGATCTGGCCAGCTGGCTGAGTGAGCGGCTGGACGATTTCCGCACCATCAATCCGGACATACGACTTGACCTTGACCTGCCGCAGCGTGAAAACATCGGTGTTTCTGACACCCGACTCATGGAGCGGGTGCTGGATAACCTGGTGAACAACGCGCTGCGCTATGCGCAGCAGCGGCTGCGCGTCAGTTTATGGTTCGACGGTCCGGTCGGGTGTCTGCAGGTGGAAGATGACGGTCCGGGCATTCCGCCCGACGAACGTGAACGGGTTTTCGAACCCTTTGTCCGGCTTGATCCCAGCCGCGATCGCGCCACAGGCGGCTGCGGACTGGGCCTGGCCATTGTTCACTCCATTGCCCAGGCGCTGAGCGGCAACGTAACCATTGAGTCCAGCCCGCTGGGCGGCGCCAGCGTTCGCTTTTGCTGGCCGGTTGATCTAACCTTGCGGGAAATTCCGCTGCGTTAAAATCCACAAGGAGTCTTACGTGACCTCAGCGTATCAACAACTGACCAAAACCTTCCAGCGCCTTTCCCGTTTCAGTCACGTCACGGCTATCGCTGGCTGTGACATGCAAACCACCATGCCGCCAGGCGGCAGTCAGGCGCGTGGTGAAGCACTGGCCGAGATGAGCGTGTTGCAGCACCAGATCCTGACCGCCCCGCAGGTCGGTGAGTGGCTAAAGGCTGCTGAGCAGCAGTCCCTGAACGATGTCGAGCGGGCCAATCTCAACGAGATGCAGCGCGCCTATCAGCAGGCCACCCTGCTTCCTGATGATTTTGTGGAAGCCAAATCGATCGCCGGTTCAGTATGTGAACATGCGTGGCGCACTCAGCGTCCCGCTAACGACTGGCAGGGCTTTGCCGCCAACCTCAAAGAAGTCGTACGGCTGAGCCGCGAAGAGGCACAGCGTCGCGCTGACGCCAGTGGCTGTTCGCGTTACGATGCGCTGCTGGATCTCTATGAGCCGGGTATGACACGCGCCCGACTGGATGAAACCTTTGGCGAGCTGAAAACCTGGCTGACCGCTTTGCTGCAGCAGGTTGTGGAAAAACAGGCACAGCAGTCATTTATCACCCCGCAGGGTCCATTCGCCGTTCCAGCGCAGCGTCAGCTTGGCCTGAGCATCATGGAGACGCTGGGTTTCGACTTCAACCATGGTCGGCTGGATATCAGTGCGCATCCCTTCTGTGGCGGCGTCCCGGAAGATGTGCGCATCACCACCCGTTACAACGAGAATGAGTTTCTCAGCGCCATGATGGGTGTGATTCACGAAACCGGTCATGCCCGCTATGAGCAGAATCTGCCGCAGCAGTGGCGCGGTCAGCCGGTGGCGCTGGCGCGCTCCACGGCTATTCATGAATCACAAAGCCTGTTTATGGAGATGCAGCTGGGTCGCAGCCGCGAATTCCTGCAGCGCATTCTGCCGCAGGTGATCGCGACCTTTGGCGATCAGCCGGCCCTGCAGGCGGATAATTTCGTGCGCCTGACTCAGCAGGTGAAACCAGGCCTGATCCGGGTTGACGCCGATGAGCTGAGCTACCCGGCGCATGTCATTCTGCGCTATGAAATTGAGCAGGCGCTGATTGAAGGCGAGATTGAGGTTGAGGACATCCCGGCGTTATGGGATGAGAAGATGATGCAGTCGCTGGGGCTGGATACCCGCGGTAACTACCGCGATGGCTGTATGCAGGATATCCACTGGACCGACGGTGCATTTGGTTACTTCCCGACCTATACGCTTGGCGCGATGTATGCCGCACAGCTGTTCCGGTCGGTACAGAACGCCATTCCTCAGCTCAGTGAGCTGATTCAGCACGGTGAACTGCAGCCGGTATTTGACTGGCTGCAACAGAACATCTGGCAGCACGGCAGCCGTTTCTCCACCGACCAGCTGCTGATCAATGCCACTGGCGAAGCCCTGAATCCGGCTTTCTTCCGCCAGCATCTTGAACAACGCTACCTGAATAGCTAAGCTTCCGGGCGGTCTGCTGATCGCCCTTTCCCGCCTTTGTACAATCGGTTACACGCCGATACCAAACACCCACGGACACCGTTCATTGATTTCCCTATAGTCTCTTCACCGGCCCCGCAGTGGGCTACACATGAAAAAATAGTCTCCGAGGGATTTGCAATGAAAAAATTATTTGCACTGGTTGTCGCCGCTGCTATGGGTATGTCTTCTGTTGCTTTCGCTGCTGACACCACAGCTGCTCCAGCTGCTGCGCCAGCCGCAACAACTACTACTACCGCTGCAGCACCGGCTAAAACCGTTCACAAAACTGCGCACAAGAAACACCATAAAGCAGCTCAGAAAGCCCAGGCTGCTAAGAAACACCACAAAAAAGCAGTGAAAAAAGATGCCGCGCAGAAAGCGCAGGCTGCTAAAAAAGTGCACCACAAGAAAGCGGTAAAACCTGCTGCACAGAAAGCGCAGGCCGCTAAAAAAGTTCACCACAAAAAAGCAACTAAACCAGCCGCTCAGAAAGCCCAGGCTGCTAAAAAAGTTCACCACAAAAAAGTAACTCAGCCAGCGGCTCAGAAAGCCCAGGCTGCTAAGAAAGTTCATCACAAAAAAGTGGTAAAACCTGCTCAGAAAGCGCAGGCCGCTAAAAAAGTTCACCACAAAAAAGTTGTGAAACCAGCAGCTAAAAACTAAGGTCGCCTTCAGCGCACGGCCACGAGTTGATAATTAAAAACACCCGGTTCTGCCGGGTGTTTCTTTACTGGAGTGGATGAAATGACGAGAGTGGATGAAATAGTGCGTCGCTATCGCTTCGAAATTATTCTGCTTGTTATGATCCTGTGTGGCATTGTTGCAGCCAGTTTTTTTATTTAGCCGCTGTAGCGTACTGATTAACCAATAAAACTCCCTTTTTCAACGCTCACCGACTATAGTTACCGTACTTACGTAATAACAATAACGTTAATTTTTCTCGCCATTGAGATTTCTATGCGCCTGGCTACCCTGTTAATGGTTGGACTCTTCAGCTTTGCCACCACGGTTCACGCCGATGATGACGATGACTCGCCTACTCCTGCTGAAATTAAGATGCTGTTCTTCGGCAAGGATCATCGCCAGGCAATCACCGATATTACCGCTGCCCCCTGGGATGCCATTGGTCAGCTGGAAACCGAAAGCGGCAACCTCTGTACTGCCACGCTCATCTCTCCGCATCTGGCGCTGACGGCCGGACACTGTCTGCTCTCCCCGCCGGGTAATTTCGATAAGCCGGTTGCGCTGCGATTTATGGCCAGTGATAAAGGCTGGCGCTACGAACTTCATGATATTGATGCGCGGGTTGAACCCTCGCTGGCATCAAAATTAAAAGCGGATGGTGAAGGCTGGATCGTGCCGAGCAGTGCTGCGCCCTATGATTATGGCATCGTAATTTTACGCAATCCGCCCTCCGCGATTACGCCCATTCCATTGTTCGATGGCTCACGCAGCGATCTTACTGCGGCACTGAAGCTGACCGGACGCAAAGTGACACAGGCAGGCTATCCGGCCGATCATCTGGATACGCTCTACTCTCACAGTGATTGCCTGATTACCGGCTGGGCGCAGCGCGCCGTGCTGTCGCATCAGTGTGATACCCTGCCGGGTGACAGCGGTTCACCGCTGCTGCTCAAAAGTGATAAAGGCTGGCAGTTAATCGCGGTACAAAGCTCTGCGCCGGCAGCCAAAGATCGCTATCTGGCTGATAACCGCGCGATTTCAGTCACCTCGTTTAAAGATAAGCTGGAATCTCTCGCGCAGTAATCTTCCTTAGCCTTCACCACAGGATGCGCGCCTGTTACGGCGCGCATCCTGGCTTTTACCCTGCTATCTGCTCCATTGTCTGCAGAATTCGCTTCTCTGAGATGGGATACGGCGTACCCAGTTGCTGAGCAAAGTAGCTGATACGCAGCTCCTCAATCATCCAGCGAATGTTCTTCACCTCTTCATCATCCTGACGCTGCGGCGGCAATTTGTTGCGCCACGCCTGATACGCCTGTTCCACTGCCTGCACTTTTAACATGCGCGCGCGATCGCTGTGTGGATCGGCAGGCAGTTTTTCCAGCCGCCGCTCAATGCCATGCAGGTAACGCAGCGTATCCGCCAGTCGCTGCCAGCCGTTGCCGGTGACAAAGCCGCGATAAACCAGACCACTTAATTGCGCCTTGATGTCGGACAACGCCAGCGCCATCGTCATATCGACCCGGCCTTTGAGACGCTTATTGATGTTGAAGACGGCCGTCAGGATCTGCTCAACCTGCTTCGCAATGGTCACGACGGTCTCATTGAGTTCGCCGCGAACTTTGTCACGCAACTGCTCAAACGAGGTCTGATCCCAGGCCGGACCGCCCGCTTCACCCATCAGTTTGTCGATGCCACAGGCGATGCAGTCATCAATCAGCTCCAGCACTTTGCCATAAGGGTTGAAGTAAAGTCCGAGCTTGGCTTTGTTCGGCAACTTCTCGTGCAGATATTTAACCGGTGACGGCACATTCAGTAGCAGCAGACGACGCTGACCGCGCCACATCATTTTCTGCTGCTCCTGCTCGCTGTCAAACAGGCGAATGGCGACGCTCTCTTTCTCATCGACCAGCGCAGGCCAGGCTTTGACCTGATAGCTACCGCGCTTCTGTTCGTAGCTGCGCGGCAGTTCACCAAAGCTCCAGATATGCAGACCGCTCTGCTCCAGCCCGTCATCTGCCACTTTTGACAGCGTCTCCTGCACCTTGCCTTTCAGCTGTGCCTTGAGCACGGTGAGATCTTTACCTTCCAGCAGTTTACGGTTGTGTTCATCCACCACCCGGAAGGTCATTTTCAGATGATCGGGCACCTGTTCCCACTGCCAGTTTTCCCGCTCCAGCGTGACGCCGGTCATGCGGCGAAACTCACGGGACAGCGCATCGAGAAGCGGCATCTCCATTGCCTTGACGCGTCCCAGGAACGCCTCGGCGTAGTTGGGTGCCGGCACCAGGTTGCGGCGCAGCGGCTTGGGCAGTGACTTAATCAGCGCGATGATCAGCTCACGGCGTACCCCGGGGATCTGCCATTCAAAACCGCTATCTTCAATCTGATTCAGCAGCGGCAGCGGAATATGTACCGTCACGCCATCCGCATCGGCACCCGGCTCAAACTGGTAACTCAGCTTCAGTCTAAGGTTGCCCTGATGCCAGAAGTTAGGGTAATCAAGCTGGCTGACCTTATCCGCGCCCTCTTTGATCAGCATTTGTTTGTCGAAGTTCAGCAGCTCCGCGTTTTCACGGCTGGCCTTTTTCCACCAGCTGTCGAAATGCTTCGCTGAGACAACCTCTTTGCCAATGCGCTGGTCATAAAAAGCAAACAGCGTTTCGTCATCCACCAGAATATCGCGACGGCGGGATTTGTGTTCCAGATCTTCGACTTCACTGCGCAGCTTCTGGTTAGCACGGAAGAAGGCGTGACGCGTCTGCCAGTCGCCCTCCACCAGCGCGTGACGGATAAACAGCTCACGACTCAGAGTGGGATCAATGCTGCCATAGTTCACCTTGCGGGCGGCCACAATCGGCAGGCCATAGAGCGTAACCTTCTCGGCAGCCATTACCGCGCCCTGCGATTTCTCCCAGTGCGGTTCGCTGTAGCTGCGCTTGATCAGGTGCTGCGCCAGCGGCTCAATCCACTCCGGCTCAATCCGTCCCGCCGTGCGGCCCCACAGGCGGCTGGTTTCAACCAGTTCTGCCACCATGGCCCACTTCGGCGGCTTCTTAAACAGCCCGGAACCCGGGAAAATCGAGAAGCGGGTATTGCGTGCGCCGGTGTACTCCTGCTTGTCGGTGTCCTTCTGACCGATATGCGACAGCAGACCGCTGAGCAGCGCGCAGTGAACGGGCTGCAGCTCAGCCGGTTCACTGTTAACCGGAATGCCCAGTTCACGCACCACCTGCCGCAGCTGGGTATAAATATCCTGCCATTCCCGTACGCGCAGATAGTTCAGGAAGTCGCTTTTGCACTGGCGGCGGAAAAGGTTGCCCGACAGCGCTTTCTGCTGCTCCGCCAGGTAGTTCCAGAGATTCACATAGGCGAGGAAGTCGGAGTCTTTGTCGGCAAAGCGCCGGTGCTTCTCATCGGACGCCTGCTTTTTCTCTGCCGGGCGCTCGCGCGGGTCCTGAATCGACAGACCGGCGGTGATGATCATCACTTCACGCACGCAACCAAATTTCTGCGCTTCCAGCACCATTCGCGCCAGACGCGGATCGACCGGCAACTGTGCCAGCTGACGACCGGAGCCGGTGAGTTTGTAGTGTCCGCTCTCCTCATTCAGGGTCAGCGCACCCAGCTCTTCCAGCAGGCGGACGCCATCCTGAATGTTGCGCTTATCGGGCGCTTCCACAAACGGGAAAGCAGCGATATCGCCGAGTCCCAGCGAGGTCATCTGCAGGATCACCGACGCCAGGTTGGTACGCAGGATTTCCGGATCGGTAAAGGCCGGACGGCTCAGGAAGTCATCTTCCGAGTAGAGACGAATACAGATACCGTCTGAAACACGGCCGCAACGCCCTTTACGCTGGTTGGCGGAGGCCTGCGATATCGGCTCAATCGGCAGGCGCTGCACCTTGGTGCGGAAACTGTAGCGGCTGATACGCGCCGTACCGGGATCGATGACATATTTGATCCCGGGCACCGTCAGCGAGGTTTCCGCCACGTTGGTCGCCAGCACGATGCGACGGCCACTGTGCGACTGAAATACCCGGTTCTGTTCGGCATTCGACAGTCGCGCATAGAGCGGCAGCACTTCGGTGTGCGGCAGGTCGCGCTTGTTCAGCGCATCGGCGGTGTCGCGGATTTCGCGCTCACCGCTCATGAAAATCAGAATATCGCCGCGACTCTCTCGTCCCAGCTCATCCACCGCATCAAATATCGCCTGCAGCTGATCGCGATCGCCATCATCCGCTTCTTCTACCACCGGCCGGTAGCGCACTTCGACCGGGTAAGTCCGGCCGGAAACTTCAATCACCGGCGCGTTGTTGAAGTGCCGCGAGAAGCGCTGCGGATCGATGGTCGCCGAGGTAATAATCACTTTCAGATCGGGGCGGCGCGGCAGCAGCTCACGCAGATAACCGAGCAGGAAATCGATATTCAGGCTGCGCTCGTGCGCCTCATCAATGATGATGGTGTCATATTGCATCAGCAGGCGATCCTGCTGGATCTCCGCCAGCAGGATACCGTCGGTCATCAGTTTAATCTGCGTCAGGTCGCTGACCTGGTCGTTAAACCGCACCTTATAGCCGACACAGCCGCCCAGTGAGGTACTGAGCTCATCAGCAATGCGATTCGCCACAGTGCGCGCAGCCAGACGACGCGGCTGGGTATGTCCAATCAGACCCGTGATTCCGCGTCCCAGCGCCAGACAGATTTTCGGCAGCTGCGTGGTTTTACCTGAACCGGTTTCACCCGCAACAATCACCACCTGATTGTCGCGAATCGCCGCCGCAATATCCTGCTGCTTCTGACTGACCGGCAGATTGTCCGGGAAGGTTATGGCTGGCGTTGCCGCGCGGCGCTGGGCCACGCGCTGTTCAGCAGCAATAAATTCCTGCTCCAGCTCGCGGGCAATGCCCTGCTGTGCCTCGGGATTTTTAGCTTTTCTGGCACCCTGCAAGCGGCGCTGCAGACGCTGGCGATCGCGCAGCATGACACCGTCGAGCCGTGGCCAGAGCGCTGCCAGTGGGGAAGTATCGGGAGATGACATAATAGTGACAACCTTACTCAGACGGTGTCGCTGCCTGAAGCAGCGCCCTGCAAGCCGGGATAACCAGCTGATTCAATAAAAATAATTGTGCGCATCATAGCACATTCTGAACCGTTCCGGCGGCTCGCCCCGGTTACGCTTATTCAATAAATTCGAACATGGGTCTCGAAATATTGCGCTTTCACCGCGCCATCGATAACCGTAGAGTGTAAACCATTGAGCGGAAAGTCTTCCGCGTAACAGACAGGAAACCACCATGAGCAAAGTTTTAGTTCTGAAATCAAGCATCCTTGCAGGCTACTCACAGTCAAGCCAGCTCGCTGACTTCTACATCGAACAGGCAAAGGCACAGGGTAAAGACGTCACTGTACGTGATCTGGCCGCTAACCCGATTCCGGTTCTGGATGGTGAGTTAGTCGGTGCAATGCGCCCATCTGAAACGCCGCTGTCACCCCGTCAGCAGGAAGCACTGGATCTGTCCGATGAACTGATTGCAGAACTGCAGGCTCATGATGAAGTGGTGATTGCCGCGCCAATGTACAACTTCAACATTCCAACCCAGCTGAAAAACTACTTCGACCTGATTGCCCGTGCTGGCGTGACGTTCCGCTACACCGAAGCAGGCCCGGAAGGTCTGGTTAAAGGCAAAAAGGCTGTGGTGATCTCCAGCCGTGGCGGCATTCACAAAGATACCCCAACTGACCTGCTGACCCCTTACGTTAAGCTGTTCCTGGGCTTCATCGGCATCACTGACGTTGAGTTCGTGTTTGCTGAAGGCATCGCGTACGGTCCGGAAGTGGCCAGCAAAGCGACCGCTGAAGCAAAAGACACAATTAAGCAGATCGTGACCGCATAAGTCTCAGTCATCTCAGGATGACACTGGAAACCGGGCCATGCGCCCGGTTTTTTTCGCCTGTCACTGGCCGCTGCCTGCTTCCTTTCTCAGCCACTGACCGTTAATGCCGCGCACATATTCCCCCGTGGCCGCTCGGCCCACCAGCTTCTGTCCGGCAATACTGGCGATATCAGCCGTGGAGAGATTATTCTGCTCTGCCAGTCGCTGATACTCCTGTTTACGTCCGGCGTTGATACGCTGCACCAGCGCCAGCGTTTCACTGTCCTGTGACCGTGCCGCCAGATAACCTGAGAGCGTTTCGCCTGCCAGACCCGCTTGCCGCGCTTCATTGAGCGTCAGTGCCCAGGCAGGCTGCGCCATCGCCAGAGCGAGTAACAGCGCCGCACTTATGCGTTTCATCGTTGCTCTCCTCAGAACAGACCGCTCTGGTTTTTCAGTAACGCTTCCACATCCTTGTCGACTTTGATGTGAATCTCATGCTCGATTCTTACGTTCATATTAATGGTGATGGGATCTTTGGGTGCCGTGACTTCGATGCGCGGCACGCAGCCAATGCTCAGCAGTCCGGCTGCCAGAACCAGTAATGGCCTCAGGCTCATGGTGAATTGTCCTTGTTCGATGGCAAAGTCGCATGTTGCTCTAACCAGGATTGCAAATTATCGCCGAAGCGCAGGCTGCGCCAGAGCTGAAACAGGTTTTCCTGATGATGATAGTTAAGATTGACCGTCTGCCGACGGTTACTGAACTGGCTGACGCCCTGCACCTGTGCTTCCATAGTAAGGTCGCCGAGGTTATCCAGATTGATCGTGGCCCAGCTGCGGGAGACCTCCATATAGCGTAACCAGTCCAGCGCCGCGCCGGTCGCTACGTTGTTGCGGGTAATGGCATCCGCCATATCTTTATCCAGCCGGAAAGTCAGCGGGCCGCTGTTGGCAATCCATCCCTTCTCCACCAGCCAGCGTGGATTATTGAGCCACAGCGGCAGCTCGCCGTTAACCTTGCCCGACATGGCGAACTGTTTCGGCTTCAGTGCCGTCACCAGCTCGCTGAGGCTGATTTGACGCAGCGACACCCGCGCGGGTTCATGCTGCGGCATACGCAGGGAGGGCAGCGAGATTTGTCCGCCCAGCAGATCGAGGCTGACATCCTGCAGCGTCAGCGGCGCCTGTTCAGACCATGGCCAGTTACCCTGCAGGTCGGCGCGAATATTCTGCATCGCAAACTGGTTCTTCACCTCGGCAATGCGCAGTGAAACCGGGCCATGCTGCCCAAACTGCCACTGCTGCTCGTGGAATCTGAACGGCAGCGAGAAGTCGATACCGTTTACCTGGCTGTCCGGCGTCCAGACGCTGCCCTGCTTAACCGTCCAGTGGCCCCCGGCCTGGAAGCCCTGATCGCTGGCGGCGGAAAAAGCGATCTGTGCCTGCAGACTGCCGCCCTGAATCTGCATTTTCATGTCGGGGCTGATCAGCGGCTGAAATACCGTCAGCGACTGAGCTGGCCACCAGGCCTGGCCGCGTAATCGTTCGCCATCCCAGCGACCATTCACTCGCAGCGGGCCAACCTTGCCCGCTTTTAACTCGCCCCGCCAGAGGAAATAGCCGGGATCCCGGCCTTTAGCTTCAAAGTCGAGCACTGAGTCAGCCAGACGGCCGCCATAAGTGAAGCGGGTCGGTCCCGCCTGCAGTCTGAAATGGCCATTAAAAGAAGGATGTGCCGCATCACGCTGCCAGTTTACCGGCTCAGTCAGCGTCAGACGCGGTTTTGCTATGTTGACGCTGCCGTAGGCCAGCTGATTAAAGCCGGCAGACAGAGTATTAAGCTGGATCAGCGTGTCATGCCAGCCGCCGGTTCCTTTAACATCCCAGCGAGCCTGCAGCGGCAGCATCTCGCCTCCGCCCCAGTAGCGCCAGTTCCATTCACCCTTATCGGGCCAGAAATCTGTGGCGCGGCCATCGAGATGCAGCCGGAAGCGGCCAAAACTGGCATCGTGTGCGTTGAGAATCGCCTGCAGGCGACCATCTATGCCCTGTGAGGAGAGACGCACACCCGCCAGCGGCCAGCGCGCCTCATCCACTTCCAGCGTTGACAGCAGCCGGCCACGCAGACGCAGCAGCGATTTAGGTTGCAGCACCAGTGTAGGATCGAGCAGCGAACCACTAAGCACACCCGGAATCGAGCCGTAAAGTTGCAGATCGGCCAGTTTGCTTTCACCGGTCAGCTGAAACGGCAGGTTGCTGTTGATCAGGCTGAGGTGACCAGGACCGATGCCCAGCACTACGTTGCCCTTGCCGCCGCGTCCCTGCGTCAGCAGGTTAACGCGACCCGTAATCTGGCTGCCTTCAAGGCCCGACTGCCAGTTATCCAGCGTCAGGTTAACAAACCCAGACAAGGGCTGGTCCGCCAGTGGCCAGAAATATTCGCCCTTTTCAATCCGAATCTGATCGCGGCTGACCTGCCACGGTAACCGGAGAAGCGGCCTGCTCTCTTCCGCCATTGCTACCCGCAGCTCGCCCTGCTGCTGCTGCCAGTTGAGCGTCAGCTGCAGGGGATGTGGCAGCGCGTCCAGCGCCAGCTGCCCGGCCACCTCACCGTTTACCGGCAGATCTGTAGCAAAAGTGGGTAACGTCAGATGACCACTCAGCGTAACGGGTTCAGGCAGTGCAGGATGGGTGAGCGACAGGCCACGGATAGCGAGCTGCTGACCGGTCAGCGTGGCCGCCAGCTGCAGATTATCGCCGTGGTAATTGAGTTGCTGGCGATCTTTTTCCAGCGTGAGATCCAGCGCGCCCGCATAGGTCTGCCAGGGCGCGACAATCAGTTTGCCCAGATGAACGTCGGCGCCAGGC
This sequence comes from Pantoea sp. JKS000250, assembly GCF_003201065.1. Taxonomy (NCBI): domain Bacteria; kingdom Pseudomonadati; phylum Pseudomonadota; class Gammaproteobacteria; order Enterobacterales; family Erwiniaceae; genus Pantoea; species Pantoea sp. JKS000250. The sequence goes on from NZ_QICZ01000001.1 coordinate 309,171, forward strand.
AGCATTGCCTGCCATTCGGCCAGCGTTTTAGGCGCAACCGTACTGTTACTGGCCGGTAGTTTTTGCAGGCAGTCACTATCCAGCGTCAGCGCTTCCGCATTGAGTTTCCAGCGCGACTGATGCCAGCCCAGTGACACCGCCTTTACGGTGGTCAGCGAGCAATCACCGGCGAGATAACGAATCTGAGGCAACCACAGTCCACCGTTCCGCCAGCGCGGCGCGCCTGACAGCGCAATGCGCGTCCCGTCAGGCAGCCAGATGCCGGCCAGCCGTGGCAGCCATTGCGTCACAGTCAACATCAGGCCCAGCAGCAGCAGAATCAGCGCCAGAATAGCCGCCAGCCGTCGCCGGAAAATCCGTGGCATAAAAGCCATAATCCTTTTCCTTACAGTATCCTGACAGGAATGATGGCATGTAATCTGCCAGAGGTGAAGGCCTGCGCCAGGCGCAAATCAGCTGTTTCAGCAAAGTCAGTCAGAAAACGTTATCCTTGGTTTATCACTCTGCAGGAGCATAACGATGAAGATCGCGGTTTACAGCACCAAACATTACGATCAGAAATACCTTGAGCAGGTTAATCAGCAGTTCGGTTTTGAACTGGTGTTTTTTGACTTTTTACTCTCTGAAAGCACGGCGAAAACGGCTGTGGACTGCGATGCCGTCTGCATCTTCGTAAACGATGACGGGAGTCGCCCGGTGCTGGAAGAGCTGGCTGGGCTGGGTGTGAAATACATCGCGCTGCGCTGTGCCGGTTTCAATAATGTCGATCTGGCTGCCGCGAAAGAGCTGGGTCTGGAAGTCGTCCGGGTTCCGGCCTACTCACCGGAAGCGGTGGCTGAACACGCGATCGGCCTGATGATGACCCTGAACCGCCGTATTCATCGTGCATATCAGCGTACCCGTGATGCAAACTTTTCGCTCGATGGCCTGACCGGTTTTAACATGCACAACAAAACTGCGGGCGTTATCGGCACCGGTAAAATCGGGATTGCGACGATGCGCATTCTGAAAGGATTTGGTATGCGGCTGCTGGCATTTGACCCTTACCCCAGCGAGCAGGCACTGGAGCTGGGCGCGGAGTATGTCGATCTGAAAACGCTGTTTGCTGAATCCCACGTCATTACGCTGCACTGCCCGCTGACGCCAGAGAATCATCATCTGCTTAACGCTGACGCGTTTAAACAGATGCGCGATGGCGTGATGATTATCAACACCAGTCGCGGTGGTCTGATTGATTCACAGGCGGCGATTGACGCGCTGAAACAGCAGAAGATCGGCGCGCTCGGCATGGATGTTTACGAGAATGAACGCGACCTGTTCTTTGAAGATAAGTCGAATGATGTGATTCAGGACGATGTATTCCGCCGTCTGTCGGCGTGCCATAACGTGTTGTTCACCGGCCATCAGGCGTTTTTAACCGCCGAAGCGCTGACCGCCATTTCTGAAACGACGCTGAGTAATCTCAGCCAGCTCGACCGTGGTGAGGAGTGTCCGAACCGACTCTCTGCCTGATTATTCTCTGTATAGCTATGCGGGCCGGAGCAATCCGGCCTGTTCATCAGCGCGCGCAATTTCCGCCAATTAACGCCTGCTCATCACAGCGACGGCCATTCACTAACTGACACATTCCCACACGCGATCCATCCAGCTGATGCGAGAAGGCCAGCGTTCCACCCGCATTCGAACAGGTGCTTTCTGCCAGGGAAGACATCACCACCCGTGGCTGGATATGGGCGGCGGTGGCTTGTTGTGGTGGCTCGTTATCATCACTGTTGCTGCTGCAGGCAGAGAGTAATAGCGCGGCACCGGCCAGCAAAAAGGTGGCTGCTTTCATCAGTCGGACTCCGGGAATGGGTGTAATAGGCTGGCTCAGCATATGTCAGGCGGCACAAGGGGTCGAGAGGTGAAACAGCTTTTTACAAAATTCTCCGGCGTCATTTGCAAGCAGAATTATCTTGTTTACCTGCTATCGCTGAACTGTCACCCTTTTGCGGCCCCTTTTATTTCGGAGTAAAGCCATGTTAATGGATATGTTAATTCGCATCGCCCTTGCCGGCATTCTCGGCGGCCTGATTGGTCTGGAGCGGCAGATGCGGGCTAAAGAAGCGGGATTGCGTACTCATATTCTGGTCGGAATCGGCAGTGCCATGTTTATGCTGGTGTCGAAATATGGCTTCGCCGACATGCTCAGCAGCGACCATGTGGCCCTTGATCCCAGCCGTATTGCAGCCCAGGTGGTCAGCGGCATGGGCTTTCTTGGCGCGGGCACTATCATGATTCAGAAGCAGGTGGTGAAAGGCTTAACCACGGCGGCAGGATTATGGGTTACGGCGGCGATTGGTCTGGTAATCGGCAGCGGCATGTATGAGATCGGCATTTATGGCACGGTGCTGGCGCTGGTGGTGCTGGAGGTGTTCCGCCGCCTGAGCCATGTTTTAATCGGCAAACACCATACGCTGCTGGTTTTCCTTAAGCCTAAAAGCGTGCCGCTGGTGCTGCTGGTGATGCAGCGCGAAGGCATTCGCTACGGCAATGTGACGGTCATTAATCGTGATGAAGAGAGCGGTCTGTGCGAACTGAGTGTTCAGGTGACGCTTTCACGCAAATCAAATGATGCGCACCTTTATGACAAGGTTATGGAGATCAAGGGTGTTCAGTCGCTGGAAATGATGTAATCCCGCCGGAAATAGGCCTCAGACCAGATATCTTCCTGCAGGCATCCGGACATCGCAGAAGGCAGTTAGTAGCAGCCAGCGCCTTCTGCCCTCACCCATCCGAATCCATCTGCCCGCAAATCAACGAAGCCACAGCCTGACCTGAGACATAGAGCGAGCCGGTAATTAATGGCATAATCCGTTATTGTTTATCATTGTAATAATTTTCCCCGGGGACCAATGCGCCAAAACTCTGACCATTCTCAAGATACCCTGCCTGCTGCTGCGCGAAAAAATTACCAGCCTGCATTAATGGTGCTGATTTTTACGCTGATTGCGGGCGCGGGTGTTGTGACAATCATGATGATCCTGGATCATCGGAACTTGGTTAATAATGCGCTGGAGACCGGACAATGTCTTGCTGGAGAAGGTGCGGAAGATATTCTGGAAGTACTCAGGCAATTTTTACATCATGCTTATCGCTGGATTTTTCAGGCCTGCGGCTGAATTCAGTGCAGCAAAAAATGGAGTAAACCATGCCGGTTGACCAGCAGCAGAACGCCACAATACATAACCGCAACATAGCAAAGTAAGAAGAGTATCAATGTCATAATAAATCTGATGCCGTACTTTTTTATTTTGCGATTTTTATCGGGATGCCTCATAGACATTAAATATTGATTCATTTTTTTTCACATAGATAGCCCGACATTAAACGGCTTCACAGGCAGTCTGTATTGACGAAAGGTGCGAACCGACAGGTCAATGTAAGAGAGTCTGTGTAAACGCATATAAGCATAAATGTAAACGACCGCGCTCACGCAGTCTGCATATCGGATGTCATGAACATCCCTGATTTTACTGGAAAGTCATTTTTTATTGCGCGCCACAGGAATTATAAAACTATCGTTTTTAATGAGATACACAACACGTCAGTGCGTCTGAATTTATTATTATAGACCCAACGGGTCAACGCACATTCAACAGAGCCTGTTTTTAAGATTATCACCTGAAAAATGAAAGCAGCGATTAATATCCGACTCACTGCGAATTTAACGGAAACATTTCTTTTGATGTGCATCAAATCAGAGCGATAAAACCCGCAATGCATTTAGGCCTGATTGAGTTAAAGCATCGCATGCTGTGTTTTTTATTAATCCGGTAGTGCTGATGAAAATTTTTTTAATTATCTCTGTCATTTTTATGGCCACAGCTTGTGCGGTAAAAAGAGAGCATGCGCGGACTGATGCTTACCCGTCATCACTGCCGTCCTGTTCAACGCACAGTGATGAAATTGATTGTCAGTGGAAAGATGTGCCCGTCAGCTGACATCGCGCAGCTGAAACCTTTTCGAGTCGTCTCAGCCCGCCGGTTTGCTTACGACGAAGCAAAACCCGCCCTCTTTGCTCGCGCTCTTTCGCAGTACCGCATTCCGGCAATCATCGCCCTGACGGGAAAGCGGCCTGTGACTCTGACAGCGATTATCCGCTGATTACTTCACTCCAGTACTGGCATTCGCGGCAACAATCCGTACCATACGCTGCATATTCGTGACATCACAGTGAAGTGACCGGCTGGGCGCGCGCATCAATACGCCCTTTAGCTACGCTTTCTGGTTTTTGAGATAGGTAAAAATGCAAGAAAATCAAACGGTTGGCAAGAAAGAACAGTACAACCTGAACAAACTGCAAAAGCGTTTGCGTCGTAATGTCGGCGAAGCCATTGCAGATTTTAATATGATTGAAGAAGGCGACCGCATCATGGTCTGCCTGTCGGGCGGAAAAGACAGCTACACCATGCTGGAAATTTTGCGCAGCCTGCAAAAAAGCGCACCGGTAAACTTCAGCCTGATTGCCGTCAACCTTGACCAGAAACAGCCGGGCTTCCCTGAGCATATCCTGCCGCAATATCTTGAGTCGCAGGGTGTTGAGTACCGGATTGTCGAAGAAGATACCTATTCTATCGTCAAAGATAAGGTTCCGGAAGGCAAAACGACCTGTTCACTCTGCTCGCGCCTGCGCCGTGGCATTCTCTATCGTGTCGCGACAGAACTCGGTTGCACAAAAATTGCGCTGGGCCACCATCGCGATGACATCCTGCAGACGCTGTTCCTGAACATGTTCTACGGTGGAAAACTGAAAGGCATGCCGCCAAAACTGATGAGCGACGATGGCAAGCAGATTGTGATCCGTCCACTGGCCTACTGCCGTGAGAAAGATATCATTCGTTTCTCCGAAGCACGTCAGTTCCCGATTATTCCGTGCAACCTTTGCGGTTCGCAGCCGAACCTGCAGCGTCAGGTGGTAGCCGATATGCTGCGTGACTGGGATAAGCGCTATCCTGGCCGTATCGAAACCATGTTCAGCGCGATGCAAAACGTGGTGCCGTCGCACCTGGCAGATATCAATCTGTTCGATTTTAAAGGCATCAAACATGGCGATGCCGTCGTTGATGGCGGCGATCTCGCCTTTGACCGGGAAACGCTGCCAGCTCAGCCTGTGGGCTGGCGGGTCGATGAAGACGATGTACCCGATATCAGCGCGCGTCTGGATGTACTACAGATTAAATAAGTGCGGGAAAGTTTAAGGGCGTGCTGCAGGCAGCACGCCCTTTTTTATATGTTTCGATGAGGCGGAGGATCCATTATCGGCGGAAATTCCGGATCGGTTGGTGGATCAGGCTGCGGTTGCGGCTGGGGAATGGGTTCAGGAATCGGGATTGGATCCGTGGGGATCGGCTCGCTGTTAAGAATCGCGCTCATGCCGTACTCCTTTTCTTACGAATGGAGTTTAAGCTTAGATAAGGAACGGCGTTACAGCCAGGCAGACAAAAAAAAGCCGGCACACTGGCCGGCATGTTTCGAATTAAATGTGCTATGCAATAATTCTAAATATGGAAGTAAGACAATATGGAGCGCAACGCCCATCGCTTGACGTTGCATTCACCTGCGGGAGAGAGTTTGCGTCAGCAGCGGCAACGGGTTCTTGATGTCGATCAGCTTTTGCTCGCTTAACGGGATTTTCAGCCCACATATCGTAATTGCCGCATTCCCTTTGGCGCATCAGAGCCAGCGCCGTTTACGCAGATAGCCCGCGACCCCTACTGCCAGCGCCACCAGCAGCAGACAGAAGATTGAAAACCCATATTTCCATTCACCGCCCGGAATGCCGCCCAGGTTGACGCCAAACAGGCCGGTCAGGAACGTGGCGGGCAGAAAGATCATCGCCATCAGTGACATGGTATAGGTGCGGCGGTTCATCGATTCCGCCATCGCAGAGGCGACCTCATCAGCCAGAATCGCGGTGCGCGCCACGCCTGCATCCAGATCGTCCAGCCCGCGTCCCAGACGGTCAGCAATTTCCTGCATCCGGCGGCGTTCGCTATCATCCATCCAGGCCAGTTTTTCACTGGCCAGCCTGGCATAGACATCGCGCTGAGGTGCCATATAACGTCGCATCACAATCAGTTGCTTGCGCAGCAGGCCCAGCTCGCCGCGTGCGGGCATCCGCTGATCTAGCAGCGCATCTTCCAGCTCGATAATTTTGTCATGTAACTCTTCGATAAATTCGCTGGTGTGATCGGTCAGCGCATCACAGACATCCACCAGCCAGCTGCCGCAGTCAATCGGACCATTGCCGTTTTGCAAATCGATTAGCACTTCATCGACGGCAGAGACTTTGCGCCGCCGGGTCGAGACGATGAGCTTATCGTTGATAAAGACCCGCATGACCACCAGCTGGTCGCGACGTGCATCGCTATTGTGGTTGACGCTGCGCAGTACGATCATAAACCCGTCGCCCAGTCGGCTGACGCGAGGACGCATGCTGTCGCCTGCTAAGGCGTCACGCACCGTATCGGGGATCTGTGGCGTTGACTGCAGCCATTCGGCGCTCTTGCGATGGGTATAGTTGAGATGCAGCCAGCAGGGCTGCTCACACTGGATGACTTCATCTTCAGCAATCGGGATCATCCCACCCTTGCCATCCAGCTGGCAGGAAATGATGGCATCTGAAACCTGTAATGCTTTTCCTTCAATAACGTCCACACCGTCCCCTCTCTACTGAAATCAATACGATACAGTCTAGCGTGACGGTGTTGAGTTGCAATCTCCGGGCTGTGTAGAAAGATGTCAGCCGATGGCCGGAAAACCGGCCATGACAGGCTTAGTGCTTTTCAATCCAGAGTTCACGGCTGTAGGCGACGTCTTCAGGATTTGTGATGGGATAGCCTTTGACCCAGGGTTTAATGAGGCGGCCATTGGTGTACTGATAGATAGGGGCAATGGGTGTCTGTTCAGCCAGGATCTGCTCCGCCCGGTTGTAGTCGCTGTTGCGCGCCTGGTCATTGGTCTCTTTGCTGGCTTTGGCGATGACCGCATCATAATCCGCGTTGCTGAAACGCGAAATATTGCTGCTGTTGCCTGAGGTCAGCAGATTCAGGAAGGTAGAGGGCTCATTGTAGTCACCCACCCACGAAGCACGGATCACATCAAAGTTCCCGCTATTACGGCTGTCGATATAGGTTTTCCACTCCTGATTCTCCAGCGTGACATCCACCCCGAGGTTCTTTTTCCACATTGAGGCCACAGCAATCGCAATCTTCTGATGGCTTTCAGAGGTGTTATAGAGCAACTTGAGTTTCAAAGGCTTGCCAGGACCATATCCGGCTGATGTCAGAAGTGCTTTCGCCTGCGCGTTCAGAGTGTTCTGATCGTGCTGCTGCATGAAAGTGGGCAAGGGCTTAAAGCCTGCTGTCACATCTGGCGTAAAGTGCCACGCCGGCTTCTCACCGGTGCCCAGCACTTTTTCAGCAATGACTTTACGGTCAATAGACCATGACAGCGCTTTACGAACCCGCACATCGGCAGTCGGTCCCTTCTGCGTATTAAAGGCATAATAATAGGTACCTAACTGGTCAGGTGTGTAGACCTCTCCCGGCAACGTTTTTTTCAGCATCGCATACATATTCTTAGGGAAGGATTCGGTGATATCGACATCATTCGCGCGATAGCGCTTGGTGGCGCTCGACTCTTCATTGATCGGGACAAAGGTCACTTTTGTCAGCACCGAATGTGCATCATCCCAGTAGTCCGGATTACGGATCAGGACGATTTTTTCATTTACCACCCGCTCGCTGAGCTGATAGGCCCCGTTGCCCACCAGTTTGCCGGGTGACGTCCAGCTGTCGCCCTCCTGCGCAATCGTCTTCTGAGGAACCGGGAAGAGCGCCACGTTAGCCACCAGCGCCGGGAACCACGGCACCGGACGATCCAGCGTCACTTTCAGCTGCGTTTTACCCTGAGCGATCACACCCAGCTTATCGGGCGTCATTTCGCCTTTGGTAATCGCTGCCGCATTTTCAATGCCGCTTAAGCCCGCGAACCAGGCAAAGGGTGAACTGTTTTTTGGATCGACCAGGCGCTGCCAGCTGTAGACAAAATCCTGCGCAGTCACCGGATCGCCGTTTGACCAGCGCGCGTTATTGCGCAGGGTGAAGACCCAGGTTTTATTGTCGTTACTGCTCCAGCTCTGTGCCACGCCCGGCACAATCTTGCCCTGTGCATCCTGATTGGTCAGGCCTTCAAACAGATCGCGAATCACCTGAATTTCCGGCAGTCCGACTGCTTTAAGCGGATCAAGTGAAGCGGGTTCATCTTTAATGTGGCGAACGATCTGCTGCTGTTCAGCCAGCTGTGCGCCAGCGGGTGGATTCGCCGCGATAGCGGGTGTGATAACACTGCTCAGACTGATTGCTGCCAGCGTCATACGAAAGGTCTTAACCATCATCACTCCTTTACCCCAAAGAAGTGCTGCATCAGTCTGTTGCTGATACAGCTTGTGCAGGGCACTTTAGCGCAAATGGCTGACAGATAAATAGCTATTTTCCGCGCACGGCTTTTCCGCTACTTTGAGTAAAACCCTTTGAGGAAATGAGTATGTCACCACTCCATCCGCGACCCCTGCGGGGCAAACTTGACGTTCCCTATCAGCAGTATGGCCGCTCTGTGCTGGGCGCACCGCTGCTGTGGTTTCCGGCTCCGCTCGGCGATCCCGACAGCGGACTGATCCTGGCCGGCACCCATGGTGATGAGAATGCGGCCATCGCGACGCTCTCCGCCGCATTACGCACGCTGCCCGACGGCATGCGTCGGCACCATGTGGTATTAGCGGTGAATCCGGATGGCTGTCAGCTTGGGCTGCGCGCTAACGCAAATGGCGTCGATCTCAACCGTAACTTCCCGGCAGCAAACTGGCAGTCAGGCGAGACGGTGTATCGCTGGAACAGCGCGGCCGATGCGCGTGATGTGGCGCTCTCAACCGGCACGCATCCGGGCTCTGAACCGGAAACCCAGGCGCTCTGTGCCCTGATTCATCAGCTTAAGCCGCGCTGGATCGTCTCATGGCATGAACCGCTGGGCTGCATTGACGATCCGCATCAGGTGGAGATTGGCGGCTGGCTGGCCAGCCACACCGGCCTTCCCCGCGTCAGCAGCGTCGGCTATGACACGCCAGGCTCATTCGGCAGCTGGTGTCACGATCTCAGTCTGCCCTGCGTCACCGCTGAAATGCCGGTGATTTCTGTGGATGAAGCCACAGAGACTTACCTTGAGATGATGGTCAACCTGCTGCGCTGGCAGCAATAATCAGCTGACCGTTGCGCACGTTGATCGCCGGTTCTGCATCGACCGCCAGCCAGGTTGGCCCGTCGAGATCGGCGAAGCGGGTCTGCGGCACCAGCGGCAGCGCAGCGCGTATCGCCCGCGAGGTACAAAGCATGCAGCCCAGCATCACCGTAAAACCCTGCTGCTGAGCCGCATCGGCCAGCGCCAGCGCCTCGGTCAGTCCACCCGTTTTATCCAGCTTAATGTTGACCATCTCATAGCGGCCTCGTAGTGCCACCAGGCTTTCGCGGGTATGACAGCTCTCATCCGCGCAGATCGGTAACGGATGGATAAAGTTCTCCAGTGCCGCATCCTCATCCGCGGGCAGAGGTTGCTCCAGCATCGCGACATTGATATCGGCCAGCAGCTGACAGCGCGCCGCCAGCCCCTCAGCATGCCAGGACTCATTCGCATCCACAATCAGCGTCGCGTCCGGCACAGCTGCGCGGATCGCCATCAGCCGTTCGGTGATGAAATTATCGTCCAGCTTAACCTTCAGCAGCGTTGCACCATGCTGCCACAGCGCCAGCGCGCTGCTGGCCATCGCTTCCGGGGTATCGATACTGACGGTCTGTGCGGTGACCACATCCTCAGGCGCACTAATACCGCTAAGCTGCCAGAGGCTGCTCTGCTGCTGATGTGCGGCCAAATCCCACAGTGCGCTGTCAATCGCGTTGCGCGCAGCACCAGCAGGCAGTGCCTGTTGCAGCGCTTCGCGCGTCATGCCCTGTTGCAGCGCGGGCAGCAGCGTGGCGATTTGCGCCAGCACCGAGGCTTCGCTTTCACCGTAGCGCGCATAAGGCGTCGCTTCTCCGACGCCTTTGACGCCGTCTTCCTCAATTTCAACCACCACCACTTTGACTTCGGTTCGCGTTCCACGGGCAATGACAAACGGCGTATGCAATGGCCAGGCTTCGGGATAACTTTTTACCGTTCTCATTTCCACTCCACAGTGTGTGAGGCAGTGACAGACCGCCACGTAAATTCAACAATTGAACTCGTAAACCCTTAACATTTATGTCATAAACAACGGCTATCTTTAGCCGTTTTGTATTGGATATTTTTTCTCATCAAAAGGAATCACTATGTCTCAGACTGTTCATTTTCAGGGTAACGCCGTACCGGTTGCTGGTCAGTTTCCTCAGGCTGGCGATAAAGCCAAAGCTTTCACGCTGGTCGCTAAAAACCTGGTCAACGTTGCGCTCTCTGAGTATGCAGGAAAACGCAAAATTCTGAACATTTTCCCGAGTGTTGATACCGGCGTCTGTGCTTCATCAGTGCGCAAATTCAATCAGGCCGCGAGCGAACTGAATAATACGGTGGTGCTGTGTATTTCTGCGGATTTGCCGTTTGCCCAGTCACGTTTCTGTGGCGCAGAAAACCTGAGCAACGTAGTCACCCTGTCGACGCTGCGCGGCTCAGAGTTTAAATATGATTATGGCGTGGAAATTGCCGATGGTGCGCTGGAAGGTCTGACTGCTCGTGCGGTGATCGTGCTGGATGAGAACGATAAAGTGATCTACAGCCAGCTGGTGGATGAAATCACCACTGAGCCTGACTACGACGCTGCACTGGCCGCGCTGAAGTAATAAAAAAAGCGGATAACCCGGTTATCCGCTTTCACCTTTTGTTTGCCGCTTATTCGCTTTCGTTGCGCTTCTGCCCCAGACCATATTCCCGCAGCTTATTGGCAATCGCGGTGTGCGACACCCCCAGCCGTTTTGCCAGCTTTCGGGTGCTGGGATAAGAGAGATAGAGCCGCGTCAGAATCGAGCGTTCGAAACGGCTGGTGATCTGATCCAGTGTGCCTTCCAGGGCTTCATCGCCGAGTGACACATCCAGCGCCTGTTCAGGCAACACGATATCCTGCGGACGCAGTTCGTATCCTTCCAGCTGAGTTAACGCCCTGTACAGCGCGTTTTTCAACTGACGCACGTTGCCAGGCCAGGCATAGCGGGTCAGAAACGCATTGAGCTGTGGCGAGAGACGCGGACGCGCCATGCCCTGCTCATCCGCAAATCTGGCTACAAACATTTCAGTCAGCGGCAGAATGTCCTGTGGACGATCGCGCAACGGTGGCAGTTGCAGCGTCAGCACATTGAGACGGTAGAAGAGATCCTCGCGGAACTCCCCGCGCTGCACCAGTTCAATCAGGTTCTTCTGCGTGGCGCAAATCACCCGCACATTGACATGCACTTCATGCTCTTCACCGACGCGACGGAAAGTACCGTCATTCAGAAAACGCAGCAGCTTGGTCTGCATTCTTGGCGACATCTCGCCAATCTCATCCAGCAGAACCGATCCGCCATTGGCCTGCTCGAAAAAGCCTTTCTTGCCTTCCAGCGCATTCGGATAAGCACCGGCAGCATGACCAAACAGCTCGCTTTCCGCCACGTCGTCGGGCAAAGAGGCACAGTTCAGCGCCAGGAAAGGATTTTTCCCACGGGCACTGCGCAGATGGCAGGCGCGTGCCAGCATATCTTTCCCGGTGCCGGTGTCGCCAACAATCAGTAGCGGCGCATCAAGCATCGCCAGTTTGCGCGCCTGATCAACGACCTGACGCATCTTCGGCGTGACGGCAATGATATGGTCAAATTCCGATTCGTCGGTGACCACCAGATTCTGCAACTGGCGGCCCATGCGGGCTGTCGACTTCAGCATTACCATCGCCCCAACCGGCCTGTCACTCTGGCCCTCTTCACCCGGCAGATAGATAGGACGCGCTTCCATCAGAAAATCACGCCCCTCAATAACGACATGCTGGGCCTGCGCCTCAACCCGATCGCTCTCCAGCCAGCGCTGGAAATTAAAGCCATTAATCAGATGACCGGCGCTAAAGTTGCGCATCTTCTCTTCATCGAGATTAAACAGGTTCTGAGCGGCCGGATTGGCCAGCTCAACCTTGCTTTTCAGGTCGATGGAGAAAACCGGATCCGGCATCGCCACCAGCAGCGCACTCAGCGCACGATGCTCCCGTTCAGAGGGCATGTACGTCACCGTGCGCACATCTGTTACGCCGGGTGTACGGCGAATTTCTGCCATCAGATTACTGAAGGCGTCAAATTCCAGTGCTGAAAAGTTCAGGTAGATGCGGCCCAGCGCCGTAATTTCGATACCGCGTAAATCAATGTTGCGTGCCACCAGCAGGTCAAGCAGTTCACGCGTCAGACCGATACGGTCCTGACAGAACACTTCCAGACGCATTGCGTTCGCCTTAATCAGGTTCAGATAAAACAATAATACGCTATGTGGCGCACCTGCAGAAAGGTATCTGTCAGGAAATGTTGACAGTTACAGCGCGTATGGTGGACTTTTGTACGGACCTGCTGTCGACTGTCATTGCCGGTTGAATGTCAGTCTTTGTCAGCACCGGACTGTTGATTGCGGGCTGACTAAGGTATATTTTTCACAACTGATTTGAATTGATGATAAAATGCTGACTTTCTTCGCAAAATATCTGACTGTGGGTATGGTTAATACCCTGATTCACTGGGTGACCTTTTTCATCGCCCTGAGCCTGGGTCTCATGCAGTCGACCGCTAACCTGATTGCATTTTGCATGGCCGTCACCTTCTCTTTCTTTGTGAATGCGCGCTGGACCTTTAAACAGCAGGCGACCGCGTGGCGTTATATTCTTTACGTCGTTTTTATGGGTGCGATGGCATTCAGCGTGGGTTGTCTGGCCGATCGGTTGGGCCTCTATCCGATTATTACCCTTGTCATCTCATCAGCTATCAGCCTGGTGTGTGGCTTTCTTTTTTCCCGCTTTATCGTCTTCAAGGGAGAATAATGAAAATCTCTTTGGTGGTGCCGGTATTTAATGAAGAGGAGGTTATCCCTCTTTTTTATGATGCGGTCAGAAAATATGAAGCGCTGGCAGAGTGGCAGGTTGAGATTGTTTTTATCGATGATGGCAGCACAGACGCAACCTATAAACTGATATCCCAGCTAAGCCAGCGCGATCCGCTGGTGCGCAGTCTGTCGTTTATTCGTAATTTCGGCAAGGAACCGGCGCTGTTTGCCGGCCTGGAAGCCGCCACCGGCGATGCCGTGATCCCGATTGATGTGGATTTGCAGGATCCGATCACGATTATTCCCGACATGATCCGTAAATGGCAGGCAGGCGCTGATGTCGTGTTAGCCAGGCGGATTGACAGGCGTGCCGATGGCCACCTCAAACGTAAAACAGCGCACTGGTTTTATAAACTGCACAACAGCATCAGCGATCCGCAGATAGAGGAGAACGTCGGTGATTTTCGGCTGATGTCGCGTGAAGTGGTTGAGAACATTAAGCTGCTGCCCGAGAAGAATCTCTTTATGAAAGGCATTCTGAGCTGGGTCGGCGGACAGACGGACATCGTGGAATATGTGCGCACTGAGCGGATCGCAGGCCGCAGTAAATTCGGCGGCTGGAAGCTATGGAATCTTGCGCTGGAGGGACTGACCTCATTCTCTACCGTTCCGCTACGCATCTGGTCATATCTGGGCTTTCTGGTGGCCTCGCTGGCCTTCCTGTATGGACTCTGGATGATCGTGGATAAACTGCTGTTTGGTAATCCGGTGCCGGGTTACCCCTCTATTCTGGTTTCGGTGCTGTTTCTCGGTGGGGTGCAGCTTATTGGCATTGGCGTGTTGGGTGAATATATTGGCCGCATCTATATAGAAACCAAAAACCGGCCTCGCTATATTTTGCGAAAATCCGTGACGACCAGACTAAACCCGCCTCAGAACACGGATTAAACTGCCCGTTCAGGCGCAGAGAAGATGGCCAGATTAAAAAAGGATGAATGATGTTCGCCACTGATACCGGACTGACACGTCGTAAGGTTTTTTTACTTATTGCGGTAGTTTTTCTGATTGCTTACAGCCCCGCTTATTTAACCCATTACGCCTATACCGATGACTGGACGAATCTCTACTGGGCTAATTTTGACAGGCTGAGTATTTTAAACTGGGACACGTTATCCGGCAGGCCGGTTTATGGGATTATTCAGTACAGCGCCTCTTTTTTGGTGGAGAGCGTAGAAAAGCTGGCACTGCTGCGTTCAGTTGCGATTGTTCTGCTCATTTTAAGCGGTTATTACATCTACAGCCTGTGTCAGAAAGATGGGCTGCTGGAGAATCAGGCTCAGCGAATTACTTTTGCATTATTGCTTTGTCTGCTCCCTTCATTTCAGGTTTATGTTGCATGGGCATCCTGTTTCCCCTATATCGCTGCGATTTTACTGGCGGGTGCCAGCTATCGTTTGTCGATTAAACCGGGCATCCCAGCCCGCCTGTCAGCATTCTGCCTGCTGACCATCGCATTCTGTCTTTATCAACCGGCTGCGATGAGTTTTACCTTCTATGCTGCGCTGCACCTCTGCTTTTCCGCGCGGAAAATTGATAAGAAACAGGCGCTCATCTCACTGATGGTGCTGGGCGCAGGCATGTTTGCTGCGCTAATCGCCTCGAAGGTGCTGCCTGTCCAGCTTTATGGTCATATGCTGCCACGCTCAGCATTCAGCTACGACATCCTGGTTAAGCTGAAATGGTTTTTTACCGAATACCTGAAGAACGTGATCTGCAATTTTGACCTTGGCGCAAAAACGGTATCGGTGATCATCTCTTCGATCATTATTGGTTTTGGCCTGAAGAAAATTAAAGCCGCGGGCAACGACAAATTTTATCTGATGTTTGTCTTACTGCTGATTGCCGCATTGCCTAATCTGATTGTCAGCGAAAGCATGGCCGCTTACCGGACATTGATTGCCGGTGCGCTGATAACCACCAGCGCATTTATTCTCGGCCTGTTTGAAATCAGCAAAAAGTTAAAATGGAAAAAGCCATTCTATGCGCTGCTGGTGATAGTGGCTGGCTCGCTGACGATAAGCCATCTGATCAACGGTTATTCAGTTCCGGCTCGCAAAGAGTTTGCCCTGCTCGATCAGGCGATCATTCAGCAGGTTCCGAAGGAATTTAAAGGGGCGCTCTATTATCGTCTGACCGGCGAGTACCTGCCGAAGGTTGCGACGTTACGAAAATATGATGATTTCGGTGGGCTTGGGCTAAGCATGTCATGGACATTCGCCGGAATGGCGCATTTTATCCGGGAGAAAAACGGAATGGCCTTTACGCTGCCAGCGAATCCGGTGATCACCGATGAAGCGGCGTGTCCGGGTGAATGCCTGACTATCGATTCGAGGCAGGTCCTGCGCCAGCCACACTAAAAAAAGGCGGCCAGGCCGCCTTTATCATCCAACAGAGATTCAGGCTGACTTATTGCCGCCCTTCTGCAGCGCCTCTTTCATCTGCCCCAGCAGTTCACGACGAAAGTCGCCGAGCCTTGGCTTATCCTGCTCCAGCCAGGGCAACGGACGGCAAAGCTCCATCGCTTTAATACCCAGTCTGGCGGTTAATAAACCTGCACCAATACCCTGCGCGGCCCGCGTGGAAAGCCGGGCGGCGATATCCTGCGACATCCAGTCCATACCCACTTCCCGCACCAGTTCAGACGCCCCGGCAAAGGCCATATTAAGCAGCACCAGACGGAATAGCCGGATGCGGCTGAAGTAGCCCAGCTCGATGCCATAGATTGCCGCGATACGGTTGACCAGCCGCAGATTACGCCAGGCGATAAACGCCATATCCACCAGCGCCAGCGGGCTGACCGCAATCATCAATGTGGCTTCCGCTGCATGACGGCTGATCTCGCGTCGCGCCTGCCGATCCAGCACTGGCTGCACCAGTTGGGCATATAAGCGAACGATTTCACTGTCATTGTGGGTTTCATGCAGCGAGGCATGCCAGCGCTGCAGGGCCGGATGCGCCTGATCCAGCTCCGCCTGCTGCGCCAGCTTTTCGCAGAATGCGCGGCCTTTGCCGATGCCATGACTGTGCAGCAGCTCACGGCCCACATCCCGCTCTTCCGCGCGCTGACGCAACTGATAGAGGCGACGCCACTCGGTGGTCAGCGCGCCCACGCCCGCCAGCACAATCAGGCCACCTGCCACGCCGCTGCCCAGCGAAAACCAGTCGCGGGCCAGCCAGGCATCGTGCGTCCACTGTACACCCTGTGCAATCACGCTGACGCCAAACAGCAGCGCGCCTGCCGTCACCATTTTGCGCCACAGACTGCGCTTTGGCTTCAGCGCGGCTTCCACCGCCCGTTCACCTGCGCCCTCCTCTTCGACGGCGGCATCCTCCTCATGCACCGCCAGAAATGCAGCCTGCGCTTCGGCTTCAAAGGTCTGCGCCGGGCGCAGCGGCGTCGTGTTGCTCTCATCCAGCGGACGGGCAAAATCGATACGCGGCTTCAGCGGATCGCTCATCGCAATTTATCTCCCAATAAAAATTCCAGCGCGGCATCCATGCGGATATGCGGCAGCGGACGATCGACGTCGAGCTGCTGCGGCCGGAACTGTTCAAACTGAAAGCCCTGCTGCTGCCAGAAGGCATTACCGGGCAGGCGCGGCGGCACTTCACCGGGATAGACGGTGAGCGGCTCGCCATCGGTCAGACGATGACCGCGCAGGGCCGGGATTTTTTCGCCACGGTGATCGACCAGCCCGCTCTGCGTCGCCTGCACCGACGCCAGCCCGATGCAGTCCATACTGATGCCTTCAAACGCCGCGTTTTGCCAGGCATCCTGCACCAGTTGCTGCAGCAGGGAGACCATGTTGCCATGCTGATCGCTGGTAATGTGGTCCGCCTTGGTAGCGGCAAACAGTAATTTGTCGATCACCGGTGAGAACAGCCTGCGGAACAGAGTGCGCTGACCGTAATGAAAACTCTGCATCAGTTGCGTAAGTGCCAGCCGCATATCGTTAAACGCCTGGGGACCGCTATTCAGCGGCTGCAGGCAGTCAACCAGCACAATCTGGCGATCAAACCGCAGGAAGTGATTCTTATAGAAGCCTTTCACCACATGCTGGCAATAGTAGTTAAAACGCTGCTGCAGCATGCTGAAGTTACTGCCCTTGTCCGCCTGCGCCAGCTTAGTCAGTTGCGCCTCATCAGACGTCGGCCAGGGGAAGAACTGCAGTGCGGGCGCGCCTGCCATATCACCGGGCAGCACGAAGCGGCCGGGCTGAATAAAGTGTAAGCCTTCCGTTTTACAGCGATGCAGGTAGTCGGTCCAGGCGGCAGCAATTTCCGCCAGCTGGGTTTCATCGGCGGGGGCAAGCGGGTCGAGTTTTTCGCAGAGTGCGCGCCACGGCTTAGCCCACTCAGCGCGATCGCCCTGCAGCAGACCGTTCATCTGTCGGGACCAGGCGAGGTAGTCCTGCGCCAGCATCGGCAGATCAAGCAGCCATTCGCCAGGATAGTCGACAATCTCAAGATAGAGCGTCGCCGTCTCTTTCAGGTGGCGCAACAGGGAATCATTGGGCCGGTAGCGCAGCGCCAGACGCATTTCGCTGACGCCGCGGGTTGGCGTGGGCCAGGCAGGCGGCGTGCTGTAGAGCTGAGCCAGGCCTTCGTCGTAGGTAAAACGCGCCGTGCCCATGTCACGCTGTGGCACCCGTTTTACGCCCAACAGGCGTTCATCCCGCACAACGGAAAACAGCGGCAAACGTGCGCCGCTGTGAACCGTTAAAAGCTGATTAACCAGTGAGGTTATAAAGGCGGTTTTACCGCTACGGCTTAAGCCGGTTACCGCCAGCCGCAGGTGGCGATCGACACCACGGTTCATCAACGCCACTAATTCAGTTTGCAGTCTTTTCATCGTTCTCCCTGATGAAGCGCGAAGCCACCCGGTTCATTACGCGTTTCAGCAGTGGCTCCAGTGCCACAGCCAGCAACAGACGTAACGGGCGTCGCGCTACCGATTTCACCGCCCAGCCAGTGACACCAGCGGGACCGTAGGTAACAGCATTGATAATGATGAATTTAGCCGCCGACTTCAATGCAGGTGCCGCGCGGTGACGAAAAGCAGTGGATCGCGAAAAAGACATTAAACCTCCATTGAGCCGGCGTTCGGGCCTGAAACAGGCCCGGCAATAGCAGAATTAAATCTGACGGAAGCGGCTGCGCACGCTGAAGGTTTCAGACGTGACATAGCGCTCCAGGTCGCGCACGTTGCGCTCATCCCGTTGCAGGGTGCTCTCCAGCTGATCCAGCAACTCGCTGGCGGTTGGCTGGCGTTCGCCGTCACTGGCGTTGGCAGGCTTCTCATCCAGCACAAAACCCAGCACGAAATAGGCGATCACCGTAAAGACAAACAGTCCAAAGAACAGCGATAACACCACAATAACCCGCAGCAGGCGAACCGGGATGTCGAGATACTCCGCCAGACCCGCGCAGACGCCCATCAGCTTGCCTTCGTCAGGCTTGCGCCATAACTTACGACCTTTCATCATGGCTGCCTCCAGTTAGGATGCTCAGCGTCCAGAATCGCTTCCAGCGCATCAATACGTTCACGCATCCGCTGCGCATCCTGCGTGACGCGCTGCAGCCGCTGGATTTCGCTTTGCGACAGTTCCGAACCGCCGTTGCGTTTGTTGCTGTAATGCAGCCATAACCAGATCGGTGCGACAAACAGCACAAAGATCGTTAGCGGTATGGCGAGAAAAAGTGCGCTCATTGACTCTCCTTAATCACTTATCGCAACGTCGATGATTACTCACTGCGGTTCATTTTGGCTTTCAGCGCATTAAGCTGCTGGCTGATTTCATCATCCGCTTTCAGGTCAGTAAACTGCTGGTCCAGGGTTTTCGGTTTACCAAAACCGTGGCTTTCAGCTTCCGCTTCCATATGGTCAATGCGACGTTCAAAAGATTCAAACCGGGCCATCGCTTCGTCGATTTTGCCGCTGTCGAGCTGACGACGCACATCGCGTGATGAAGAAGCCGCCTGATGACGCAGGGTTAACGCCTGCTGACGGGCACGTGTTTCGGTCAGTTTTTTCTCCAGCTCGCTGATTTCGCCTTTCATGCGTTCCAGCGTCTCTTCAACCTGGCCCACTTCCTGTTTCAGGGAGGCGATCAGGTCGGTGAGTTTCTGTTTTTCAATCAGCGCCGAACGCGCCAGATCATCTTTGTCTTTGCGCAGCGCCAGCTCCGCTTTTTCCTGCCAGTCAGCCTGCTGCAGCTCGGCCTGCTCAATACGGCGTGACAGCTGTTTCTTTTCAGCCAGCGACCGCGCGGAGGTAGAGCGTACTTCAACTAAGGTGTCTTCCATTTCCTGAATCATCAGGCGGACCAGTTTTTGTGGATCTTCTGCGCGCTCCAGCAGGGAATTAATGTTGGCATTTACGATGTCAGCGAAACGAGAAAAAATACCCATGATGATGTTCCTCTTTTTAATGTCTTAAAACGTGATGTCCTGCCTGATTAATACAATATGCGTGCCAACTTTATATCTTTTTGATTTAAATCACATTTTAAATTTTACAGGCTTTTCGTCATGTTTTAAGATAGTCAAAATGATTAAGGGGTGGCGAAATTCATCATGACAGGCACGAATGATAATCTGCTGGGTGAGTCTAATAATTTTCTGGAGGTACTGGAGCAGGTTTCAAAACTGGCTCCCCTTGAGAAACCGGTGATGGTGATTGGCGAGCGCGGCACGGGTAAAGAGCTGATCGCCAACCGGCTGCACTATCTCTCTGACCGCTGGCAGGGACCGTTTATCTCGCTGAACTGCGCCGCACTGAATGAGAATCTGCTCGACTCTGAGCTGTTTGGTCATGAAGCTGGCGCCTTTACCGGCGCACAAAAGCGCCATCTGGGACGTTTTGAACGTGCTGACGGCGGCACGCTGTTTCTGGATGAGCTGGCAACCGCACCGATGCTGGTGCAGGAAAAACTGCTCAGGGTAATTGAGTACGGGCAGCTCGAGCGCGTGGGCGGCAATCATGCCTTGCAGGTTAACGTACGGCTGGTCTGCGCCACCAACGAAGATTTGCCCGCCCTGGCAGCGGCAGGCAAATTCCGCGCCGATTTGCTGGATCGTCTTGCCTTTGATGTGGTGCAGTTGCCGCCACTGCGCGAACGCCGCAGTGATATTCTGGTGATGGCCGAGCATTTTGCGATTCAGATGTGCCGCGAGCTTGGCCTGTTGCTGTTTCCCGGCTTTACCGCTAAAGCGCAACAAGCCCTGCTTGATTATCACTGGCCCGGCAATGTTCGCGAGCTAAAAAACGTGGTTGAGCGCTCCGTCTATCGTCACAACAGCAGCGAGCTGCCGCTGGATAATGTCATTATTAATCCGTTCGCTTCACGCTCTGAACCGGTTATGCTCCCGCGTTCCAGTCAGGAGACAGAGAGTAGCGGCCTGCCTGCCCTCCCGCTGGATCTGCGTCAATGGCAGAATCAGAAGGAGCGGGATCTGGTCGATGCCAGCCTGCACCAGGCTCGTTACAACCAGCGCCGCGCCGCCGGATTATTAGGCGTTACTTACCATCAACTGCGCGCGATGATGAAGAAGCACGATATAAAAGCGGAAATTTGATTCGCCCCCGCCGATGAATGCTCACCCTGCCTCATGAAGAATTATCTCAACGAGGCAGGCGATTGTTGGCAAGGTTTCATACTTTCCAGAGAAATGAAAAGCTGATTCCCTGCTGCTTTGTCATGAATAAAATTGCTATCACGTGTTGTACGGCTTAGTTCCCATTCGTTCAGGTTGCCTGAGGGCGGGAACCCATCCGACGGCAGCGGTAACAATGACAATCGCCAGTGCTGACATCAGTAAGACGCGCTCTATGCCATATTGTGCCGCCAGCGGCCCCGCTACCAGCTGTCCAAAGGGAATGGCAACAAAAGAACCCATTGCATCATAGGCGTACACGCGGGCGAGCTTATCCGGTAGGATATGAGTTTGTAAGGAGTGCGCCCATATTACGCCGAACAGACCTAATGTAGTGCCGGCAATAAAGAACCCGGCTATCAGCCATATTGCTGTTGCATTCTGGCTCAGCATAAATATCGGGAGTGCGTAAAGTCCTGCCAGCATAGCGCCAGTAAAGAGATCGCGACGTGGATGCCATTTCATGGCCAGTAAAGAACCCGCAATTAACCCTGCGCTGTGGGCGGCTACAATTATCCCCCACTGCGTGCGCCCGAATGAGGCGTCAGCAATCATTGGGCCCAGTACCACGACAATGCCATTGAAAGCGACATTGATAACAGCGAACTGGACGACTATCGACCAAATCCAGCTTCGGCCAGCAAATTCCGCCCAGCCTTCTTTTAAATCCTGCAGGATATTGCCCGGCAAGGTTCCTGCCTTCTCTGCGCTCGCACGAATGAAGAAATAAAGCGGCGCGGAAGCCGCAAAGCCCAGCGCATCAATCGCCAGTCCCCAGCCCGGCCCGACAGCGCTGGTGATCACGCCTCCCATCGACGCCCCCATCACCGTGCCACCATAAACACCGAGCTGAATTAATGCATTAGCCTGACGCAGGTGCTTTGCAGGCACGACCTGCGGAACCAACGCAGACGAAGCAGGCAAAGCAATCCCCGCTGCCGCGCCATTCAGAGCACCCAGCAAGGTGAGGCTCAGTACCGTGGCTGAACCATCAAGCACAGACCACGCAACGATAGTCTGAGAAACAGCGGCAACCAGCGCCGATACAACTAACACCCGACTGCGTGAATAGCGGTCAGCAACGACACCCCCCACCAGCAGAAACAGCACGTTGAACAGGGAGCGGGAGGCTACTACCACGCCTAAATCAGAGGCAGATCCCCCTATATCGAGTACCGCAAAAGCCAACGCAATGGGTGCGATTCCATTGCCCAGTACGGTGAACAGACGTCCTAAAAAGAGATAACGAAAGGATGCATAATGGAAAACCTGAGCATTTTTCTGGAATTTATTCATTGTCAGGAGTTGGGTGAGCTGAAGTTGTGCATATAGTAACTGCGTTTCTGTAATAGTTAAGTCCGGTTTTATGCAGGTCTCCCGCACGTTATTGCGAGGCTTTACAGATAGCACCGTCTTTTACTCTCTTTTCCAGAGACGTGCATTCCACGCAAAATCGCAATGAATTCAGCTGCTCACTCAAAGGCGATCCTGCCCTTCAGACCTGACCGTTCAACTGCAAAAGCCAAAAAAAAGCCCGCCATTAAGGCGGGCAACAATACTGGAAGCAATGTGAGCAATGTCGTGCTCTTCAACGGCAGAGCCACCGTCGAAGTGCAGGTGAATAATAATCATTCTTATTATCATCTGTAAAGCAGTTATTGAGAACTTTTCTCATCACCACATCATTTGTGCGCTCATTTTAAGTTGCGATGACGAAAATCAGGCTGGCAGGGGTTGCAGGTTTTGGGACTATGCCTGCTTTGCGATACACTCTGGTTAATGCCTCAAAATCGTTGAGTTCTATGTCAAAACTACTATGTTCGCTGTTGCTCAGTCTCAGCGCGTTGAGTTCGCCTGCGTGGTCAGCGCCTGCGGGTGATATCCGCCAGACCGGCTTTGTCTATTGCGTCAGCGGCACGCTGAACACGTTTAATCCGCAGATGGCCAGCAGCGGGCTGACTGTCGATACGCTGGCGGCACAGTTGTATGACCGCTTGCTGGATGTCGATCCCTATACCTATCGTCTCAAGCCCGATCTGGCGTCGAGCTGGGAAGTACGCGATAACGGCGCGACGTATCGCTTTCATCTGCGCAGCGGCGTCCAGTTCCAGCAGACTAACCAGTTTCGCCCTACCCGCGCACTAAACGCCGACGATGTGGTATTCAGCTTCGCAAGGATGTTTGACCGTCATCATCCCTGGCATAACGTCAACGGCGGTAACTACCCCTACTTTGATAGTCTGCAATTTGCCGATTCCGTCCAGAGCGTGAAGAAGATCGACAACAGGACGGTTGAGTTCAGGCTGAACAGCCCGGATGCCTCGTTCCTGTGGCATATGGCGACCCACTATGCGCCGGTGCTCTCGAAAGAGTATGCCGACCAGCTCACCGCTCAGGGCCGTCAGGAAGAGATGGATCGTCAGCCGGTGGGCACAGGTCCTTATCAGCTCAGCGAATATCGCACCGGTCAGTACATCCGTCTGGCGCGCAATCCACACTACTGGCGTGGGGTGCCGCGTCTGCAGCAGGCGGTAATCGATCTTGGCTCCGGCGGGACAGGTCGCCTTTCCAAACTGTTAACCGGTGAATGCGACGTACTGGCCTACCCCGCGGCAAGCCAGCTCAGCATACTGCGTGATGACCCGCGCCTGCGGATGACACTGCGTCCCGGTATGAACATCGCCTATCTGGCTTTTAATACCCGTAAGCCTCCACTCGACCGGCCTGAAGTCCGGCATGCCCTGGCGCTGGCCATCAACAATGAGCGGTTGATGGAGTCGATCTACTACGGCACTGCCGAAACGGCCGCTTCGATATTACCGCGCGCGTCCTGGGCTTATGACAATGATGCGCGCATTACCGGCTATGATCCTGAGAAGTCACGCGCCGCGCTTGCCGCACTCGGCATCAGCGATCTGCATCTGCGGCTGGTTGTGCCTGCCGCTTCGCAGTCGTGGAATCCCAGCCCACTGAAAACTGCCGAACTGTTACAGGCGGATCTGGCGCAGGTTGGTGTCCGGCTGACCATTGTGCCGGTCGAGGGCCGTTTTCAGGAGGCGCAGCTGATGGCGATGAATCATGATCTGACGTTGTCAGGCTGGGCCACCGACAGTAACGATCCGGACAGCTTCTTCCGCCCGCTGCTCAGCTGTGCGGCGATTCGCTCGCAGACCAATTACGCGCACTGGTGCTCTCCGACTTTTGACGAAACGCTGCAGAATGCTCTGCTATCACAACAGCTTTCTGGCCGCATCGACAGTTATGACAAAGCGCAGCAGATTCTGGCGCAGGAGTTACCGGTGCTGCCGCTGGCTTCCTCTCTGCGACTGCAGGCATTTCGTCATGACATCAAAGGGCTGGTACTGAGTCCGTTTGGCAACGCCTCGTTTGCCGGGGTTTATCGTGAAGCTGATGAGGGTAAGTAAGTGATTATCTATATTTTGCGCCGTCTGCTGCTGCTGCTCATTACTTTGTTTCTGCTGTCGCTGGTCAGCTTCAGCCTGAGCTACTTTACCCCTAATGCCCCGCTGGAAGGCGCTGCGCTCTCCGATGCCTGGTGGTTCTGGTTCAAAGGGATGCTGCAGTTTGATTTCGGTGTCTCCAGCACTAACGGTCAGGAGATTGGGCTACAGCTGCGTGAGGTTTTCCCGGCTACCATGGAGCTCTGTATCCTGGCGTTTCTGTTTGCGCTGCTGGTAGGTATTCCGCTGGGGATCTGCGCCGGTGTGATGCGCAATAAATGGCAGGATAAAACCATCAGTGCGCTGGCACTGGTCGGCTTCTCTGCGCCCATCTTCTGGCTGGCGCTACTGCTGACGCTGTTCTTTTCGCTGACGCTGGGCTGGTTGCCGGTATCGGGACGTCATGACCTGCTCTATCCGGTGCAGAATATCTCCGGCTTTGCGCTGATTGACGCCTGGCTGAGTCCTTCGCCATGGCGGCATGAGATGATTATCAGCGCCCTGTCCCACCTTATTCTGCCGGTGCTGGTGCTGGCGATGGCCCCGACCACAGAAGTGATCCGCCTGCTGCGCAACAGCACCAGCGACGTGATGGATAAAAACTATGTCAAAGCGGCGGCCACACGCGGTCTTTCGCGCTTCACGGTGATCCGTCGCCACGTATTGCACAACGCGCTGCCGCCGGTCATCCCGCGTCTGGGCCTGCAGTTCTCCACCATGCTGACGCTGGCCATGATCACCGAAATGGTCTTTAACTGGCCGGGTCTGGGCCGCTGGCTGATTAACGCGATTCGTCAGCAGGATTATGCCGCGATCTCAGCCGGTGTGATGGTAATTGGCGGGCTGGTGATTCTGGTGAATGTGATTTCTGATGTGATTGGTGCGGCAATGAATCCGCTGAAACACAAGGAATGGTATGCCCTCCGGTAGGGCTTTTTACGCCGCGGGAACGTTTTTTAATACATGCAGGTATGAATTAGGGCCGTTTAAATGACTTTCAACCTGGATGAGGCTATGAAATTATGGATGATGCTGACCTCGCACAGGAACGCGAAAAAGCACATCCTGCCGCCTTTCTGGCAATTCCTTAAAGCTTCAATGGCTTATGCGTCTGGTGCAATGATGAAGCCGTGGTGACCGGGACGGCTTTCTGTTTTATTTCAAGGGACACCGCAGGATTCTGACTATCGCGACCAGACTTTACAAATTCTGGTATAAAGACCACAGGTTATTCATCAGGGAAAAGATTATGAGTCTCAGCAGAGTGTTACTTGTACTGGTTTTTGCAGCATGTATTGCCCTGTTACTCAAGGCGGGCTCATTCAGGGTTACGCATTATCTTGATGACAAAATCGATAATCAGATTACCCGATGGGCTGATGGCAAGTAAGCAATCAGGTTCATTCAGCTAACCTGGTCCGGGCGGGCCTTTTTCAAGTCCTGCCAACATAACGTGCTTACGCTTCGCTATTAAATCTTTTGTCACTATCAATCGCACAGCAACACTGTATGGTGTGCGAATCAGCCTTTGCTGATGCTACGATTTTCCTTTTTTGATGCAATTCATGCCTGCGTAACGCGGGCTTTTTTGTACCCAAAATCAGCCAGCGCTTACCAACATCTCTTCACAGGAACAAGGGAATCTTCGGGTTAAATCGGTAAAGCTGAAGGGTGACTCAGAGGGTAAGTGTTTTTCGATAGCGTTAACGGAGGGTGAAACAACGTCAGCCTCTGCCACAAACCTGCGTCAGGCCGCCTTCGTCGCCAAAACCCTGGAATGGTCAGCCGATTGATTTATTACCCCAGCCGGGTCATGCGCGGCGCCAGACTCCCAAACAGTCAGAACAGGACGAACTAATCACATCCTGAATTTCATTTAACTCAGCCCATGGACACGGTTGCGGCCATTGTGTTTTGCCTCATAGAGCGCCTTATCAGCCTGTTGCTTAAGTCTTTTAGCCTCATCTGGCTGTCCGTTTGAAATCAGGCTACTGTATCCGGCGCTAAGGGTCACAATACCTTCAGGAATACCGGAGGTGTCGTGCGGTATTCCGGCAGACATAACTGCGTTTACTGCTCGCTCCGCCACCTTTTTCCCCATGCTTTCTCCACCCGAAGGGAGGATAATGGCAAACTCTTCTCCGCCGTAACGTGCAACCACGGCATCCTGCCGCTGCGTAATTTCTTTCAGAATGGCGCTGACACGCTGCAGACAGGTATCGCCGGCGACATGCCCGTAGGTATCGTTGTAACGCTTGAAAAAGTCGATATCAAACATGATCAGTGACACGAGTTCACCCGATTTTTGAGAGCGCTTCAGGACCTGATCTAACATCGCATCAAACTGGCGGCGATTAGCCAGTCCGGTTAGTCCGTCCATCAATGCCAGTGACTGCAGCGTATGGTTGATCGTGGTCAGCTCATCCCTGATCTGTGTTAATTCCAGCTGATTTTTGACGTTCTTTTTAACCTGTCTGAGAACAAACATCCCCATCCCGGAAATCATTACAAGCAGAACCACGTTCAGTATGACGTCGATGATATTGGCGGAGAACCAGTCGCTCCGGATCCTATCGAGGTCATATCCCGCCGTGACAATAAGCGGATACTGCTCAAGGCGGGCGTAGCCATACACCCGCTCTACCCCATCCAGTGCAGAACGCCACGTTGCGCTGCCACTGGCAGAGGTTTTCAGGACGGTTGTAAATAATGGACTCATGGACAGGCTGCGGTTGATGGCAGAATCCGGGAAGGGCCGGATATACAGGACAGAGGTATCAGCAAGAATCAGCCCCAGAACATCGCGCTCACCCAGCGTATAGTAGCTGTAGAACTGCCGGAAATAGTCTACTTTGACCGTTGCCAGCGCGACGCCGGCAAAGTTGCCTTTTGAATCGTTCAGTCGCAACGATACCGGAATAACAAGGTCACCTGTAGATCTGCTGCGGATAACACGGCCAATCCTTACGCGGGTATCCTCATGGGTACGGTGCCAGATAAAATAGTCCCGATCGGCGTTGCTTCCGTTTGTCGGCACATAGTTGCCCGACGTGGCAATCCATTTACCCTGTGCGTCATAAATAAACAGTCCATGAAGCTGACGCAGTTTCCCCTGCTGCTCTTTAAGCTGACGAGCAAAGACGGGCGTTGCCGCGTAATCCAGCCCGTTCAGGCTGAGCAGTCTGACGGCATCCGCCAGCGTAATGTCCACCTGCAGAAAGGCATCTTCTGCCTGTTTGGCGAGAGAAACAGAGAGGTTACGGGCATCATCTTCACGGACATTCTGATTGTGCTGCCACGATCCCCAGAGCGTAAATATGTTAATCACAACGACAGCAAGCACGGTTGCCAAAAGGAAAAACGCCATCGTGCGGCCAAGAGAGTTACGGATACCTGAAGGTACAACACCGCCACTGTTTTTATTCAACACAATGATTTCCATTAAATCCTGATACTTAAACATAATTTACGCATGCGATAACCGCAAGCAGACCGGGAAGACTAATGATGTTGTTGTGATTTCTGTGAGCGTCCAGCCTGCCGCTGCCAGACAGCATGTTTCCTGATTAAATTGAATCCTTTGATCACCACAGTCTTCACGCTGCGGATGCCACGCCGGAAAAATATCTCAACCGTTGTCAGCTTTATTCTGTTTATGAGTTAAGTATTTTATTTTAATAGATTGAATCAGGTCTGGCAGGGAGTGAATGACAAAGTCCATACAGCATTATTTTTGCATAGACGACTGCCGGGCAGAGGTTGCAATATTTGAATGATCTCGCGCGGTGAATGGCTGATTAATTTAACACGCTCTCTTTTCAGACCTGCTTCGTTTACTCTGTTATGACAATCCAGCAAGCGAAGGAGAAACATTTTATACTCACTGGGATAGTTAACGCAGGCAAACACATAACTCCCCGCTAATAAACCGTACATTTTCGGCAGGGATTTATTCAGAGCAGATACTTCCATTTTAAAAACCACGTTATTTAATAACTATTTGAACGTGAAAGCCTCGACTGGTTTGCCGGGGCCTGCGTCCTGATCAGAATATCAGATTATTCAGACTTACGTCCGCCGCTGTGGCTATTCTGGCCACCTTTCTTACCCGCTTCAGATGCTTTCTCAGGGCTTTCTGCCAAATTACCTGAACCACCACGATGTTCGGCCATGATATCCTCCTGGATAACTCTATTTATAGATGGCAACCAGTATAAATAAGCTATACCGGTCATAGTCATGTTGCAATATCTATTCCAGAAGCACCCCTGATGTTTGCAAGCGCACCCGGAAAGACCCCGCGATAAAAACCCGTTAAGCGAAACGCACCGATAAAAAATAAGCCAGACGACAAAGGTGAACTTTTAAAAAGAAAACATAATTTTAAGGTGGCGACATAAAAACATAAACTATCAATGCTGTTAATAAAATATTACGTTTATATAAAAATTATAAAACATACGCTTTGAATATTACCCACCGTTTTATTGTCACTCACATCAAAAACCGCTTAAAAATCGCGGTTTTTTATTTCATCAGGCGATCGCTACCGTCATCAGGGTTCACACATGAATCGACTTGCCCGAGTGCTCTGACAGTGGCTGACCGGATTCGATTAACATCGCCGCGTGGCTTATCCCTGTCCGTTTGCATGGCACGCTGTAGCGACGGTAACGGCAAGGTATCCTAAAGACCCGCGACTGACCTGAGCGAGCAGCTTTCTTCCCATAACGTTACTCTTAATCATTTTGTTCACTCTCCTTTGCCCCTGGACCGGCTGATAGGGTCCAGGAAGTTTTGCTGATTTATGTGAGTCTTAACGTTCTGTCGGCTTTGCCACCCTTTTTTGCAGCCTGTTACGGAACACCCGATGGCCCGGATTGTAATTCTCTGTAACCCAGCGCCGAAATTGCTGAAGCCGTTTCCTTGCCTGTGACGGGGATCTCGACGGATAATCCCCCTATAGTCAGTTGAACGGGCTTACCCTACCAGCAATAAAGGTTGAAAATGTCACTTCGCCAGTAAGGGAGAGGCTGACATGCAGGCTGGACGTGTTAGGGAATACCTTCGTTTTATCGCGGCGCTTAACGGTGTCTGATATCGATAAGCGACAGGTGCATTCTTTTTGCGTATTCGCAAAAGGGTACACAAACCCTGTAAATTAAAGCTGTTCAGAGTTTTCCATGACAAAGCAACATAAAGCAGACCCACGGGGCAAGTAACTAAAATGCCTGATTTTTCTGAAGCAATATTGCCCGGCGTTAAGGATAGTAAAGTGAAAACGTATGCCCTCCGATAATATCTACGCCGAAAAACGCCTGCCCAGCGCGTTTCGTCAGAGCTGGCATCATTTCTATGGCAACCCGATTTCGATGGTCGGCCTGTATGGCTTTGGCGCACTGCTGCTGCTCTGCCTGTTTGGCGGTTTCATGGCACCTTACGGTATTGACCAGCAGTTCCTGGGATATCAGCTGCTGCCACCGTCATGGTCGCGCTACGGCGATGTCTCATTTTTCCTCGGCACCGACGATCTGGGCCGGGATGTTCTGAGTCGCCTGCTGAGCGGTGCCGGTCCGACGGTGGGTTCCGCGATTCTGGTGACGCTGTTCGCTACGCTGGGCGCGCTGGTGCTGGGCGTGCTGGCGGGCATGACGCACGGCATTCGCTCGGCGGTGATGAACCACGTGCTGGATACCCTGCTCTCTCTTCCGTCGCTATTGCTGGCGATTATCGTGGTGGCGTTTCTTGGGCCGCGTCTTGAGCATGCGCTGCTGGCGGTCTGGCTGGCGCTGATGCCACGTCTGGTGCGCGAAATTTACAGTGCCGTGCATGATGAGCTGGAAAAAGAGTATGTGGTTGCCGCGCGCCTGGACGGTGCCAGAGGTCGTAATATCCTGCGCTACGCCATCCTGCCCAATATTCTGCCGCTGCTGATTACCGAAATTACCCGCGCGCTGTCGATGGCGATTCTGGATATTGCCGCACTCGGTTTTCTGGACCTGGGCGCGCAACTGCCTTCACCGGAATGGGGCGCGATGCTGGGCGATTCGCTGGAGCTGATCTACGTTGCGCCCTGGACCGTGATGCTGCCCGGGGTGGCGCTGATGGTCAGCGTACTCATTGTTAACCTGCTCGGTGACGGCATCCGTCGCGCCGTCGAAGCGGGAGTGGAATAAATGCCGTTACTTGATATCCGTAATCTGACCATTGAATTTATGACCGCTGACGGGCCGGTCAAAGCGGTCGATCGCGTCAATCTGACGCTGGGCGAAGGTGAAGTCCGGGGTCTGGTCGGTGAATCCGGCTCCGGTAAAAGTCTGGTCGCCAAGGCTATCTGCGGCGTGACCAACGATAACTGGCGTGTGACGGCCGATCGCATGGTGTTTGATGATGTGGACCTGCTGCGCCTCTCCCCGCGCGAGCGCCGTCGCATTATCGGGCATAACGTCTCGATGATTTTTCAGGAGCCGCAATCCTGTCTGGATCCCTCCGAGAGCATTGGCCGTCAGCTGATGCAGGTGATCCCGCGCTGGACGTATAAAGGCCCCTGGCTGAAACGCTTCTGGTTCTGGCGCAAAACCCGCGCTATCGAACTGCTGCATCGCGTCGGCATTAAAGATCATAAAGACATCATGCGCAGCTTCCCCTATGAGCTGACCGAAGGCGAATGCCAGAAAGTGATGATTGCCATTGCGCTGGCTAACCAGCCGCGTTTGCTGATTGCCGATGAACCCACCAATGCGATGGAACCGACAACGCAGGCGCAGATATTCCGCCTGCTGAGCCGCCTGAACCAGAATAACAACACCACTATTCTGCTGATCAGCCACGACCTGCGCACCATGAGCCAGTGGGCGGACCGTATTAACGTGATGTACTGCGGTCAGACGGTGGAAACCGCTCAGAGCGAAGATTTAATGAGCACGCCACATCATCCTTATACGCAGGCGCTGATTCGGGCGATGCCCGATTTTGGCCGCGCGCTGCCGCACAAAAGCCGTCTCAATACGCTGTCAGGGGCGATCCCATCACTGGAGAGCCTGCCGATAGGCTGCCGCCTGGGGCCACGCTGTCCTTACGCGCAGCGTAAATGTGTCGAAACGCCGCGCCTCACCGGCAGTAAAACACATCTCTTTGCCTGTCATTTCCCGCTGAATATGGAGGGCCAGTAATATGGAGACCCTGCTGGAAGTGCGCAACCTGAGTAAAACTTTTCGCTATCGCACCGGCCTGTTCCGCCGTCAGCACGTTGAGGCAGTAAAGTCAGTCAGCTTTACCCTGCGCGAAAAACAGACGCTGGCGATTATCGGTGAAAACGGTTCCGGCAAGTCCACGCTGGCGAAGATGCTCAGCGGCATGATCGCCCCCACCGAAGGTGAGATTCTGATTGACGACCACCCGCTGACCTTTGGCGATTACGGCTATCGCAGTCAGCGCATCCGCATGATTTTTCAGGATCCCTCAACCTCACTGAATCCGCGTCAGCGCATCAGTCAGATTCTGGAATTTCCGCTGCGACTTAATACCGAACTGGATGCAGAAGCGCGCGAGAAACGCATTATCGCCACCCTGCGTCAGGTGGGATTACTGCGCGATCACGCCGGATATTACCCACACATGCTGGCACCCGGTCAGAAACAGCGTCTGGGTCTGGCGCGCGCGTTGATCCTGCAACCCAAAGTGATTGTGGCCGATGAAGCGCTGGCCTCACTGGATATGACCATGCGCTCCCAGCTGGTAAATCTGATGCTGGAGCTGCAGGAGAAACATGGAATCGCCTACATTTATGTCACCCAGCATCTGGGCATGATGAAGCACATCAGCGATAAAGTGCTGGTGATGCATCAGGGCGAAGTGGTCGAGCGCGGCGGCACGGCTGACGTGCTCGCCTCCCCCCTGCACGATCTGACCCGGCGCCTGATCAGCAGCCATTTTGGCGAAGCACTCAGTGCAGAGGCCTGGCGGCGCGAGCGCTGATTTTTGCTGCATATCGCGGAAATGGCGGGCCGATTTACCTGATTTATGAGAGACGTGCTAGAATCCGCACGTCGATTAACGTCGGTCGCTTACTTTTTAACCATGCGGCCGCCAACTACAATGACCATAAGGATTACAGCTATGGGTTTTCTTTCCGGTAAGCGCATTCTGATTACTGGCGTTGCCAGTAAACTTTCCATCGCCTACGGTATTGCACAGGCGATGCACAAACAGGGCGCAGAACTGGCTTTCACCTACCAGAACGACAAGTTAAAAGGTCGTGTGGAAGAGTTTGCTAAAGATTTGGGTTCAGACATCGTGCTGCCATGTGACGTAGCCGAAGATGAGAGCATCAAATCTCTGTTCACTGAACTGGCAAAAACCTGGCCGAAATTTGACGGTTTCGTTCACTCTATCGGTTTCGCCCCTGGCGAGCAGCTGGTTGGCGACTACGTGAACGCCGTTACCCGCGAAGGCTTTAAAATCGCGCATGACATCAGTGCTTACAGCTTCGTCGCGATGGCCAAAGAGTGCCGCGAAATGCTGAATCCACACTCTGCGCTGCTGACCCTCTCTTACCTGGGTGCTGAGCGCGCGATCCCGAACTACAACGTAATGGGTCTGGCGAAAGCGTCGCTGGAAGCGAACGTGCGTTACATGGCGAACGCCATGGGCCCGGAAGGTGTGCGTGTTAACGCCGTTTCTGCCGGTCCAATCCGCACCCTGGCTGCATCAGGCATCAAAGATTTCCGTAAGATGCTGGCACATTGCGAAGCGGTTACCCCGATTCGCCGTACCGTAACCATTGAAGATGTCGGCAACTCAGCAGCATTCCTCTGCTCTGACCTGGCTGGCGGCATCACCGGTGAAGTGGTACACGTTGATGGCGGCTTCAGCATCGCCGCAATGAACGAACTGGAACTGAAATAAGTTCTGCAAGGGCGAGCCTGGCTCGCCCTTCTCTTTACGCCCATCCTGCCCTTCCCGCCTGATTTTGCTGCCGTTATACCGTAACGCTATTAATTATCACCGATCAATCTTTTGCCCCGGCCTGGCCATCAGCGACGATAAGCCTGCCCTTCGGTTTATGCATATTTTCAGATTCTGCCGCCTGCATACCGAACCCGAATTTGCAAAAGGATTGATCATGGAACAACGCCGCTATCCGGGCCATAACCACTGGTTTTACGAGAGCCAGACCAGTCCACGTACCACACAGGCCGCACCGCTGGTGCCAGAGGCTGCCCATATCGATGACCGTTTTTTGCTGGGATGCCACGCCAGCGACGCCGTAGTGCAGTCACTGCTGCGCACGCATCAGCCGGCTCTGCTGGCGGCGCGCGATCTGGCACAGCTGCTGTTCCCCGATCGCGTTGTCACCTCGCTGACGCACACCTTAACGCTTTACGACCGCCTCAGCACCGCACTGACCGTGGCGCAGGTCGCGGGTGTGCAGCGGTTGTGTAATCACTACTCTGCCCGCCTCAATCCGCTGCCTGGCCCTGACTCTTCACGCGAGAGTAATAATCGCCTGACCCAGATTACGCAGTATGCGCGCCAGCTGGCGATGCAGCCTGAGCTGATCGGTGCCAGCGCCATCACCGCCCTGGATGCGGTCGGCCTGACCGAACCCGATATTGTGACGCTGAATCAGCTGATTGGCTTTGTCAGTTATCAGGCGCGCGTCGTCGCCGGATTACAGGCGCTGCAGGCCCAGCCGGTACGCTGGCTGCCCGGTAGCACCGCACCACCTGATGCAGATTCCATTGGTTTTGACCAGCCAGCCCACTGGCAGCCGGTGCTGAAGCCGCTGGAGCTGCGGTATGCCAGTGCAGAGCAGCTCGCTGCCGTTACCCGTTGTCAGACGCTGCCCGGTATGCAGGACGCGGTATGGCTGCTGGCCCATGACCCATCGGCGTTGTATGGCTGGGCGCAACTGCGTCAGCATCTCTCACAGGAAAACACCCTGGCGGAAGCGACAGCCGCCCGTATTCTCGGCAGCCGCTGGGCGTTCCGGCTGCTGGCCGGGAATGAGGTTTTGATTGAGGGTGTCGATGACACGAATTTAAAAGGAGAAGAGCAACAGATCGTCGCGCTGTCGGCGCAGCTGACCCGTTCACCCGAGCGTTTCAGTGCGGCCCATCTGCAGCCGCTGATGGAGGCGGGCTGGGAACCTGAGGCGCTGTTCGCGCTGATTCAGAGCGTGGCGATAGGCAACTGGAACAGTCGCCTGTTTTACGCGCTGGGCGAGGCGCAGTAGCCTGAGCTAGACCGGCAACTGACCGCGCGCTTCGTCGAAAAAGTGCTGTGCCAGCGGAGTGGCACGGCCAGGTTCCGCTATCACCAGCGCCGCCTGGCGCGCCATCGGCGGCAGCGTAATGCCGCGCTGCTGTAACCCCTGAAGTGATGCGGGTAGCAGATGACCCACCGGCGAGACCAGCAACCCCAGACCGACCTGAGCACACTGCATCAGCTGCATGATAGAGGCGCTCTCCACGATAACCCGCGGCACCAGCGCCGCCTCGCGAAAGGCCATATCAAGATAGCGACGGAAATAGCGTGTTGGCTCTGCCAGGCAGAGCGGCTGTTGTGCCAGTTCGTCCAGCGTCAGCGGGGTTTCTCCCACCAGCGCCGGGAAGTGATCAGGATGGAATACGGCCTCAACGCCCTGATCGGCCAGCATCTCGGTCTGAAAATGAAGCTCCCGCAGCGTCGCCATCTCAAAAAAGCCAATGCCGACATCCACAGTGTGGCTGTTAAGCGCTTCCAGCAGCTGGTCAGCACTGAGTACCGCAATGCGGTAATCGAGCTGGGGATAACGCGCCTGCACGGCTTTCAGCAGCAGCGGCAGTGCCACGCTGCACTGCGGCACCACGCCAACCCGCAGTGTGCCGTTTACCCCATGTTTCAGTGATTCCACTTCCAGCTTCAGCCCCTGATAGACCGAAACAATTTCCCGCGCCCACGCCAGCACGCGATCGCCCTCTGGCGTAAATCCGGCAAAGTTATTGCTGCGGTTAATCAGCGGCAGGCCCAGCTCGCGCTCGAGATTTTTCAGGCGCATGGAGAGGGTTGGCTGTGTAACAAAACTGGCTTCCGCGGCCCGCCCGAAATGGCGTTCCCGCTCCAGGTTACACAGGTAAATAAGTTGTTTAATGTCGATGTTAATTATCCATCAGCAGATTTAAGACTGTTCGCGTGACTGTCTCAGTGGCAGTATCAATCAAAGTATAAGGCTCAATGTTACCCTGCGCGGGCTCTGATCTTTTAACCACACGGATCATCGGCGCAGTCGGGACAAATAAATCAGAGCTACGCGCGACGGTTATCTGAACCGCAGCGATAACCGCAAAATCACCGTTTCAAACCCTCTGGTTTACTGGCTTAGTTACCAGGGCATTCAGCGCCAGGCAGATTAAACCGAACCCTATGGGCAACAGGAAATCGTAGCCAAGCAGTCGGTAAAGCCCGATGCCGGCTACGCCGCCTGCAAGGAAAGACAGCAGGGTCAGACTGTGCAGCCGCAACCGCCCCAGCAAGCTTGGCGCATCTTTCGGTGAGGCTTTGCGCCGCAACACTTCAAACAGCATCGCCAGCTCAATCCCGATATCAGTCGCCGTGCCGGAGATATGGGTAGTGCGAACCCGGGCATTGGAGATCCGCGTGACGACCGCATTCTGCAGCCCCATTAAAAAGCTCAGGCTCATGATCAACACCACACCGGGCGACCTCGGCGGAAAGTGATTCTCAATCACGCCCAGCGTCATCAGTGCGATGCCCTCAATCAGAATAACGAAGGCATAGATAGTACGGATATCCCTGCGGTGCCCGGCATTAATTATCAGCGTTGAAAACATGGAGCCCGCAATAAACAGCAGCACGATCGACAAAAAAAACAGGCCAGGCCCCAGGTTCGCTTTTGCCAGATGATCGGACAGCAGCGAGACATTCCCGGTCATGTTAGCTGAAAAGAAACCGACAATCTCAAAGGCGGCGGTATTCAGCGCGCCTGCGGCAGCGGCCAGCGTGCAGGCCAGTCGGGTATCGGCGCTGTTGCTGCGGGCACTTTCTGTGCTGATTAGCATGACAACCCCGTGTTCAGTGGAAAGCCGTAATAATCCGCTCATTCTGCCGCCGTCACAAGGTGCTGAATCAAACACGCGATTCTCTGCCTTACGATACGCGTCACCGCATCATGCAGGATCCCGCGCGGCCTGGACGCCGCGCGGGAAACCAGTCAGCTGTTTGCCAGACGGAAAGTCGAGACCGACTGCGTCAGGTACTGCACCTGCTCTTCCAGTGAGGCCGACGCCGCCGCAGACTCCTGCACCAGCGCCGAGTTCTGCTGGGTCACGCTGTCCATCTCGGTAACCGCCTGCTCAATCTGACCGATACCGCGACTCTGTTCATCAGACGCGGTAGAGATATGCTCCATCAGCAGATTCACGCGGCTGACCGATGAGATAATGGCACTCATCGCCTCGCCGGTCCGGCTGACCTGATCGGAACCGGCGTGGATGATGGAGACCGATTCTGCAATCAGTCCTTCAATCTCTTTGGCTGCGGTGGCGCTGCGCTGGGCCAGGTTACGCACTTCTCCTGCGACGACCGCAAAACCACGTCCCTGCTCACCCGCACGGGCGGCTTCGACGGCTGCGTTCAGCGCCAGAATGTTAGTCTGGAAGGCGATGCTGTCGATAACGGTGGTAATTTCCTCAATCTTCTTCGAGCTGGCGTTGATCAGCGCCATCGATGTCACCACTTCCTGCGACACTTTTTCGCCGCTTTCCGCGTTTTTCACCGCTTCACTGGTCAGGCGGCAGGCTTCAAACACGTTTTCAGTGTTCTGTTTCACCGTTGCGCCCAGCTGCTCCATGCTGGCTGCGGTTTCCGTCAGCGCAGCGGCCTGCTGTTCAGTGCGCGAGGCGAGATCGATGTTGCCCGCCGCAATTTCCTGCGAGGCGGTAGAGACTGAGCGGGTTGAATCACGCACCTGAAGAATAATGGCGGTCAGCGCGCTGCGCATCTGCTCCAGCGAACCCATCAGCATCTGAATTTCACTGCGTGAACCCAGTTTCACCGGCACGGTGGCATCCAGCACGCCCGCCGCAATCAGCTTGCAGTGCTCCTGCGCTTCATTGATTGGCGAAAGGACATAGCGCTTCATGAAGATGTAAATGGCGATGATGATGCCGAAAAACAGCACGCCAAACAGACCCAGCAACGTAATACCAGAAGTGAAGTGACTCTGTGCGTCGCTGTTGAGCTTTTTGGCGTAGGTTTCGTGCTGGGCCAGAACACGGTCCAGAATAATTTCATACTGACGATCCAGACGAACCACGGTCGGGATCTGATTTTTAAAACGCACCTGATCGTGCGCCTCTGCTGCCTCAATCAGCGGCTGCAACCCCTGCTGACGATAGGCCTGATAAGCCTGGCTGTAGGCCTCTGCCTCCGCCTCTTCGCCCGGCAGACGCGGCGCATTCATATAGGCCTGGAAGGCGGCATCGGCTTTACCCGCCACCGTCCGCACGCTGTCCAGCGTGGCGGGATTGCTGGCATCACTGCCCTCAATCTCCTTCATGTACTCCATCAGGCGGACACGCAGCGTACGGCTGTGGTTGATCGGGTCAATGACCGAGAGCACCACGCGGATCTCTTTGTTGACCGCGTTCAGGGAGTGATTGCTCTGAATCAGCAGCCAGGTACTGATCGCCACGCTGGTAAGAAACAACGCCAGCAGGAAGGAAAAGATAATCAGGGAGGACTTTTTTAACGACATCGCGATGTTCCGAAACAGGGAGTATTAGTCGCTATATCGGCAGAAAGGTGCGCCCCATTAGGGCTGTACTTTTTTTAGTTACAATAAGCGGAACGGCAGTGTTCAGTATATGAGCAGGCAGAGGTGCTAACCGCCTGCGGGCGCCGGACGGTTAGCCAAGTAATCAAGTCTGAAGAGAACTGTCGTTACGCGACACCTAGCGCCATTTTCACTTCGTTAGCGATCTTCTCGACCTGCGGACCATAGATAACCTGTACATCGTACTCGCTGACGCGATTAACCCCGTTAGCACCGGTGCTCATCAGCGTCTGATCGACCACCTGATTCATCTCTTTGACCCGTACCCGCAAACGGGTAAAGCAGCAATCGACATCCTCGATATTGGCCTGCCCGCCCAGTCCGCTGATAATCACCTGCGTCCGCTCATCCGCCGTCACCTGCTGCGGTTTCTCCTCCTCTGACTCCCGGCCCGGCGTTTCGACATGCATCCGGGTAATCACCAGCCGGAAAGCATAGTAGTAGATCGGCGCATAGATGACGCCCAGCGCCAGCGTCCACCACCAGTGGGTTTTCGCGCCGCCCAGCATGCCGAACACCACCAGATCGATAACGCCGCCCTGCACGTTGCCGATCATCAGATGCAGCATCGACATCAGCATAAACGACAGGCCGGTCAGAAAAGCATGCAGCAGGTAGAGCACCGGCGAAACAAAGATAAAACAGAACTCCAGCGGCTCGGTAATCCCGGTGGTAAATGAGGTCAGCGCGCCCGCCATTACCAGCGCTTTGACCCGTTGCTTATGTTCGGGCCGCGCGGTGTGATAGATCGCCAGCGCCGCCGCGGGCAGACCAAACATCATCACCGGAATCTTGCCCTGTGCCAGAAACTGCGTGGCGGTGCGCAGCGTCTCATCGGGTATTGATCCCGGATGGGTCAGCGAGGCATTGAAAATGTTCAGCGCACCGACCACCGTCTGACCATCGACCACCGCCATGCCGCCAATTGGCGTGAAGCGCACGGTTTCGTTGAGGATATGATGCAGGCCGGTAGGGATCAGGATGCGTTCAAAGGCCCCCAGCAGAAACGCGCCATACTGGCCGCTTTTGCCAATCATCTGGCCAATCCAGGCGATACCCTGCCCGATGGTAGGCCAGACCAGCGCCAGCAACACCCCAATCAGCGGCAGACAGACCACGGTCACGATCGGCACAAAACGCCGTCCGCCAAAAAAACTGATCGCCACGGGCAGCTGCTGGGTATAGAAACGATTGTGCAGCGCCACCGTGATCAGACCGGCAATCACCCCGCCCAGCACGCACATGTTGTAGGTAAAGACACCCAGCATGTTGATGTACTCCGCCGAGGTCATCATGGCGGTGGTCTGATCCATCCCCGCCTGCTGCAGCGCGGCGGGTGTAGTAGTGGCTGCGGTGATCCCTTTCGCCGCCAGCGTGGCGCTGATACCCACGTTCATCACGATATAGCCAATCACCGCGGCAAAGGCTGCGGTAGGTTTTTCCGCTTTCGCCAGTCCGATGGCGCTCGCCACTGCAAAGAAGACCGGCAGGTTGGCAAACAGCGCCCCGGCGACCTTGCGGATAAATCCAATGATTAACTGCGGCACCTGCATCTGCGCAAAGGCCTCGCCGGTCACCGCCGGGTTCTGCATCGCCGCCGCCAGCCCGAGGAAAATACCCGCGGCAGCGATGACCGAGATTGGCATCATCAACGCTTTGCCAAACGCATGGATCTGGCTGGTCAGCTGTTTCATGGAGTCGCGCCCTCTCTGATAGTGAACAGCAAGTATTAGCCTGTTGTGGGGAGAACTCCCGTTATCAGCCGGTTAAACGCGGGTAAAATCTGACCACCATCACAATTCTGGCCGATGCACGATAAACGCCAGCTATCGCACCATTAAGTCAATCAATTAGACAAGGTATGAGGATATCTGCAGACTTTGTTTCACCATCAGGCTATAACCTGATAACAAACACCAAACAATAATTCCTACTATAAAAAGCCTGCACTCAATATGAAATTTAAACGCCAAATCAAACCCTACCGCGCGGCTGCGGGCGGCTGGGGTTCACTGGAAGCCACCACGCGTTTCGTTCTTGACAGCAAAGCGGCCCTGAAAAATATGCGCAATCTGATGCGCATGAACAAAGCACGCGGTTTTGACTGTCCGGGCTGCGCCTGGGGTGATGACAATAAAAGTACCTTCAGCTTCTGCGAAAACGGCGCCAAAGCGGTGACCTGGGAAGCGACACGCCGCATGGTCGACAGCGATTTTTTCGCTAAGCACAGTGTGACAACGCTTTATACCCAGAGTGACTACTTCCTGGAGTATCAGGGGCGTCTGACCCATCCACTACGCTACAACGCGGAAACCGACCACTACGAGCCGATCAGCTGGGATGATGCCTTTGCACTGATCGCGCAGCACATCAAGGCGATGGACCATCCGGACCAGATGGAGCTTTACACATCCGGTCGCGCCAGCAATGAAGCCTCCTGGCTTTATCAGCTGTTTGGCCGCCTGATGGGCACCAACAACTTCCCTGACTGCTCCAACATGTGCCACGAAGCCAGCGGCACCGGGCTGAAGCGCAGCATTGGCGTCGGCAAAGGCACTATTCGCCTGGATGATTTCGATCACGCTGATGCCATTTTTGTCTTCGGGCAGAACCCTGGCACCAACCATCCGCGTATGCTGCACAGCCTGCGTCACGCTGCCGATCACGGCGCGAAGATCGTCACCTTCAATACCCTGCGCGAGCGCGGTCTGGAACGTTTTGCCGATCCACAGAAACCGCTGGAAGTGGTGACGTCGAAAGCCGGCAACATCAGCTCCTCCTATTACCAGCCGAACCTGGGCGGTGATATGGCGGCGGTACGCGGCATGGTGAAATCCCTGCTGGAGACCCATCGTGCGCGTCTGGCCGCCGGTGAAAGTGGCCTGTTTGATCAGACCTTTATCAATGCCAAAACCAACGGCATTGAGGCCTATCTCGACGCGGTGGACAACACCAGCTGGATGCAGATTGTGGCGCAGTCTGGCCTGACACAGGCGCAGATCCGTGAAGCGGCTGCCATCTATCAGAGCGCTGATCGTGTGATCTGTACCTGGGCGATGGGCATTACCCAGCATAAGCACTCGGTCGACACGGTACGCGAAATCACCAACCTGCAGCTGCTGTTTGGCCAGCTGGGCAAAAAAGGCGCAGGCCTCTGCCCGGTTCGCGGTCACAGTAATGTGCAGGGCAACCGCACCATGGGTATCGATGAGAAACCGGCCAAAGCCTTCCTGGATGCGCTGGGTAATCATTTTGGTTTCGAGCCACCGCGTGCCCCAGGCCACAACACCGTTGAAGCGCTGAACGCGATGCTGCGTGATGAAGTCAAAGTGCTGATCGCGCTGGGTGGCAACCTGGCTGCGGCTGCGCCCGATTCACCGCGCACCGAAGAGGCGCTGTCACGCTGTGGTCTGACCGTGCATATCAGCACCAAACTGAACCGCAGCCATCTGGTGCCGGGTCACGAAGGGCTGATTCTGCCAACACTGGGTCGCACCGAGCGCGATACCCAGGCAACCGGCAATCAGTTCATTACCGTGGAAGACTCTTTCAGCATGGTCCACGCCTCTGAAGGTATCGGTATTCCGCTGGCGGAAACACAGCGTTCAGAAACTTCGATTGTTGCGGGTATCGCCCAGGCCGTGCTGGGTGATGAGAAAGTGAAATGGCGCGAGCTGGCGGGTGATTACAACCTGATCCGTGAGCACATTGCCGCGACGATTCCGGGCTTTGCCGACTTCAACGCCAAATGCGATATCCCGGGTGGTTTCTATCTGGGCAACGCAGCAGCAGAGTTGCGCTTTAATACGCCAAGCCAGAAAGCGGAGTTCAACGCGTCGGCGCTACCGTCCTCGCTGTTCCCGACGCTGGATCAGGACGTGCCATTTACGCTGCAGACGCTGCGTTCCCATGACCAGTACAACACCACTATTTACGGCCTTGATGACCGTTACCGTGGCGTGTTTGGTCAGCGTGAAGTGGTGTTCATTAACCCGGACGATATGGCAGACCTGGGCTTCACCGAAGGCCAGAATGTTGATATCGAAACGCTGTGGAATGATGGTATCACCCGTCGCGTCAGCGGCTTCAAACTGGTTCCCTACAATATTCCGCGCGGTAACCTGGCGGCCTATTATCCGGAAACCAACCCGCTGGTGCCGCTGAACAGCTTTGGCGATGACAGCGGTACACCGACCTCTAAATCGGTGCCGGTGAAGCTGGAACTCTCTGAGGCACTGGCCGATCAGCGCATCGCCTGATAGCGCCTTCGCCACACCCTGAAAAGCCGGTTCGTCCGGCTTTTTGCCTTGCCGCGCGGCGTCGATTCGCGTAAAACTGTCAGCCGCAATCAGCCAACGAAACGTAAAAATTATGTTCCAGGATAACCCGCTGCTCGCGCAGCTGAAAGAGAAGCTCCATTCGCAAACGCCTCGTGCTGAAGGCGTCGTTAAAGGCACCGAAAAAGGCTTCGGCTTTCTGGAAGTCGATGCGCAAAAAAGTTACTTCATTCCGCCACCGCAGATGAAGAAAGTCATGCATGGCGATCGTATCACCGCCGTGATCCACAGCGATAAAGATCGCGAAAGCGCTGAGCCGGAAACCCTGATTGAACCGTTCCTGAGCCGCTTTGTTGGCCGGGTGCAGAAAAAAGACGATCGCCTGTCGATTGTGCCGGATCATCCCCTGCTGAAAGATGCCATTCAGTGTCGCCCTGCGCGCGATGTCAGCCATGCATTTGAAAATGGTGACTGGGCCGTGGCGGAAATGCGTCGCCATCCCCTGAAGGGCGACCGCGGCTTTTATGCCGAACTTACCGATTTTATTGTCAAAGCTGATGACCATCTGGCGCCGTGGTGGGTGACGCTGTCGCGTCATAACCTTGAGCGTGAAGCGCCTGACGTCAGCTTTGGCGAGATGCTGGATGAAAATCTGACGCGTGAGGATCTGACCGCGCTGGATTTCGTCACCATTGACAGTGCCAGCACCCAGGATATGGATGATGCGCTCTATGTGGAAGCGCAGGATGATGGCACCCTGCGTCTGACTATCGCTATCGCCGATCCGACCGCCTACGTGCCGGAAGGCAGCCAGCTTGATAAGCTGGCGGCGCAGCGCGCGTTTACCAACTATCTGCCGGGCTTCAACATCCCGATGCTGCCGCGCGAACTCTCTGATGATGTCTGCTCGCTACGTCCGAATGTGCGCCGTCCGGCGCTGGCCTGCCGCGTCACGGTGGCCGCCGATGGCACCTTAAGTGATGACGTCGAGTTCTTTGCGGCCTGGATTGAGTCCAAAGCCAAGCTGGCCTACGACGACGTCTCAGACTGGCTGGAAAACAGCGGCAGCTGGCAGCCGGAGAGTGAGGCGATTGCGGAACAGATTCGTCTGCTGCACCGTCTATGCCTGGCGCGCAGCGAATGGCGTCAGACCCACGCGCTGGTGTTTAAAGATCGCCCGGACTACCGCTTCCTGCTGGGTGAAAAAGGCGAAGTGCTGGAGATCGTGGCTGAACCTCGCCGTATCGCTAACCGCATCGTTGAAGAGTCGATGATTCTGGCGAACGTCTGCGCGGCGAAAGTGCTGCGTGACCGTCTTGGCTTTGGTATCTATAACGTCCATGCCGGTTTCGATGCGACCAATGCTGAGCAGGCCGCCGCCGTGCTGGCCAATCACGGTATTACCGTGGATGCACAGGCGATCACCACGCTGGACGGTTTCCGCGTGCTGCGTCGTGAGCTTGATGCCCAGCCCACCCAGTTTCTCGACAGCCGCATCCGTCGTTTCCAGACCTTCGCGGAGATCAGCACCGAGCCAGGCCCGCACTTTGGCCTCGGTCTGGAGGCGTACGCCACCTGGACCTCACCGATTCGTAAGTTCGGCGACATGATCAACCATCGTCTGCTGAAAGCGATTATTCGCGGTGAGCAGATTGCCCGCCCGGATGATGCCGTAACGGTGACGATGAGTGAACGCCGTCGCCTGAACCGGATGGCGGAACGTGATGTCGGCGACTGGCTCTACGCCCGTTATCTGGCCCCGTTTGCGGGCACCGACCGTCGCTTCAGCGCTGAGATTATCGATGTGTCGCGCGGCGGTATGCGCGTTCGCCTGGTCGAGTTTGGCGCCGTCGCCTTTATCCCGGCACCCTTCATTCACGCCGTGCGTGATGAGCTGGTTCTCAGCCAGGAAAATGGCAGCGTGCAGATTAAAGGTGAAGTGGTTTACCGCGTAACTGACGTGATTGAGGTGACCATCGCCGAAGTCCGTATGGAAACCCGCAGCGTTGTGGCCCGTCCTGCCGTCTGAACACGGCGTGATTAAGCTTTAAATCTGGCGGGATAACTTCGGTTATCCCGCCTGTTACCGTCCCGTCCGCGTTACAAAAACGTTAAATTTGTACCCCGCTTCACACTTCTCCACTGATTAACTTTCACTTACATTCCATTACATTAAGTTTAACTCGTTGTTTTTGATCGCCTTCCCTCGGTCCCTACAAGGAGTTAGTCATGAAAAACGTCAAAACCAGTGT
Source organism: Pantoea sp. JKS000250 (assembly GCF_003201065.1). Taxonomy (NCBI): domain Bacteria; kingdom Pseudomonadati; phylum Pseudomonadota; class Gammaproteobacteria; order Enterobacterales; family Erwiniaceae; genus Pantoea; species Pantoea sp. JKS000250. The sequence continues at coordinate 353,821 of NZ_QICZ01000001.1, forward strand.
CATCTGGTTAGTGGTGGCGTTAATCGGCGCAGGCGCTTTCGCCATGCTGGCCCTCAGCCGCGGCGAACACGTCAACGCAGTCTGGCTGGTGATAGCCGCTGTCGCCTGTTACAGCATCGCGTATCGCTTCTACAGCCTGTTTATCGCCCGCAATATCTTCGAACTGGACGATCGCCGGATGACCCCCGCCGAGCGGCTAAGTGACGGACTCGATTATGTCCCGACCAATAAATGGGTGCTGTTTGGTCATCATTTCGCGGCTATTGCCGGTGCCGGTCCGCTGGTCGGCCCGATTCTGGCGGCGCAGATGGGCTTTCTGCCGGGCACCATCTGGATTCTGGTCGGCGTGATGCTGGCGGGCGCGGTACAGGATTTCCTGATCCTGTTTATCTCCACCCGCCGTGACGGTCGTTCGCTGGGCGAGATGGCGCGGCAGGAGCTGGGGGCGTTTGCCGGTGTGGTGACGATGCTCGGCGCGCTGGGCGTGATGATCATTATCCTGTCGGCGCTGGCGCTGGTTGTCGTGAAGGCGCTGGCGAACAGTCCGTGGGGCCTGTTTACCATTGCGGCCACTATTCCCATTGCGCTGTTTATGGGCGTTTACATGCGCTTTATCCGGCCCGGTAAAATCGCCGAAGTGTCACTGATTGGCTTTGTGCTGATGATGGCGGCGATTATTTATGGCGGTGACGTGGCACAGCATCCTTACTGGGGCCCCTTCTTTACCCTGAAAGGCACCTCGCTGACCTGGGTTCTGGTGATTTACGGCTTTATTGCTTCGGTACTACCGGTCTGGCTGCTGCTGGCACCGCGCGACTACCTTTCGACCTTTCTTAAAATCGGCGTGATTGTCGGGCTGGCGGTGGGCATCGTTTTTGCGATGCCTGAGATGAAAATGCCAGCGGTGACCAAATTTATCGACGGCACCGGCCCGGTCTTCTCCGGCGCGATGTTCCCGTTCCTGTTTATTACCATCGCCTGCGGCGCGATCTCCGGCTTCCATGCGCTGGTCTCCAGCGGCACCACGCCGAAGCTGGTGGAGCGGGAAAGTCATATCCGTTTTATTGGCTATGGTGCCATGCTGATGGAGTCGTTTGTGGCGATCATGGCGCTGATTTGTGCCTCGGTGCTGGATCCGGGCGTCTACTTTGCCATGAACTCACCCGCCGCGCTGATTGGCACCACCGTTGAAAGCGCGTCGCAGGTGATCAACGGCTGGGGTTTTGTCGTGACGCCCGAAATGCTGAGCGGTATTGCCCGTGACGTGGGTGAAGGCTCGATTCTCTCCCGCGCAGGCGGCGCGCCCACTTTCGCCGTCGGTATGGCCCACATCATTACCGAAATCTTTAACAGCCGCGCGATGATGGCGTTCTGGTATCACTTCGCCATTCTGTTCGAAGCACTATTCATCCTGACCGCCGTCGATGCGGGTACCCGCGCCTGCCGTTTTATGGTGCAGGATCTGGTGGGCACCGTGGTGCCTTCTCTGGCGAACAACCGCTCCTGGCTGGGTAACATGGCGGGCACCACCGTTGCAGTCGCGGGCTGGGGCTTCTTTGTCTATCAGGGCGTGGTCGATCCACTGGGCGGCATTAACACCCTGTGGCCACTGTTTGGTATCGGCAACCAGATGCTGGCGTCGATGGCGCTGATTCTTGGCACCGTCGTGCTGTTCAAAATGAAAAAGCAGCGCTATGCCTGGGTGACTATTCTGCCCACCGTCTGGCTGTTTATCACTTCGATGACCGCGGGATGGCAGAAAATTTTCCACGAAAAACCGTCCATTGGCTTCCTGGCCCAGGCGAATAAGTTCCGCAAAGGGCTGGATGAAGGCGTGATCATTGCGCCGGCAAAAAGCGTGGCGGATATGCAGACCATCGTGTTCAGCAATCAGATTAATGCGGCGCTATGCGCCTTCTTTATGCTGGTGGCGGTCACGATGCTGGTCGCCGCGTTCTTTGTGATTCGTCGTGCGCTGAACAGTGCAGTGCCAACCACCAGCGAGACGCCGGTGGCACTGCGCAACAAGGCGGTGCGTCATGTCTGATGCCATTCATCAGGGCCATCGTCCACAGGGTGAGTGGCAGATTATCCGCTGCCACCTGACGGCTTCGCCGATGCCGCAGGCACTCAGCTGGCGGGGATTCTGGCGCGGTCTGCAACAGTGCTTCCGCTTAATGGTCGGGGTCCAGGATTATCAAAAATATCTGCAGCATATGCGTCTGCATCATCCCGATCAGCCGCCGATGAATGAGCGCGATTTCCATCGTTACTGCCTGGACGCCCGCTTCCCCAGCCAGGCGGGTAAACTGGGCAAATGCCCCTGCTGACCGCACGCTACAGCCCCGCGCCGCCGGGGCTTTTTTGTGCCATTCTTATCTGGATGGAAAAATATATTTGGTTTGCATCTTGTGCTGGCGTCAGATGATGAATACTGTTGCTAAAATAATGAGATAACGCCTGCAGAGCACTTCCCGGAGGAAGTTTCCATGACCGATGAACACGGGCAAACGTTGTTGTACACTCTTTTTGGTACAACCAGCCCTCATTGGCGTCTGACCGCGGACAGCGATGCGTTGCATTTTGCCGAAGATGAGTCATCACAAACCAATATCGCCCTGCCGCTGACCCCCGGCCAGGCCGCAATGATCCGCGCGATGCCGGTCATCACCTCAAGCATCAATCTGACTATGACCCTTCAGGGCATTGATGTGCCGATGCATTTTGTCGGACGTAAAGTGAATCAGGCTTCATGGGCCGGCACCGCCTCCGCCTGGGGCGATACGTCTGCAGTTGCCCGCGATTTAACCCTGGGGCTATCGTTCGCTGAACAGGTGGTTTCTGAAGCTAATTCGGTGATTGTAATCCTCGATCAGCGCGGCAATATTCAGCGTTTTAACCGCCTGAGTGAAGAATATACCGGCCTGAATGAGCACGAGGTTATTGGCCGTAACGTCTTTCAGCTTTTTATGACCAAACAGGAAGCCTCACAGTCACGACGCAACATTGCGGGCTTCTTCCGTGACGGTAACTCTTATGAGGTTGAGCGCTGGGTTAAAACCAAAAAAGGTCAGCGACTGTTTCTGTTTCGTAATAAGTTTGTTCACAGCGGCAGTGGCAAAAATGAAATTTTCCTCATCTGTTCTGGCACAGACATCACCGAGGAGCGACGCGCCCAGGAACGCCTGCGGGTGCTGGCAAACACCGATACGGTGACCGGTTTGCCCAATCGCAACGCCATTCATCAACAGATTAGCCTGGCGCTGGAGCGATCCGAGGGGGATGAGACCGGCGTGGTTTATCTCGACCTCGATAATTTTAAAAAAGTGAACGACGCCTACGGTCATATGTTCGGCGATCAGTTGCTGCAGGCAGTTTCACTGGCCATCCTCAGCTGTCTGGGTAAAGACCAGACCCTGGGCCGTCTGGGTGGCGACGAGTTTGTGGTGCTGGCTGAGCACACCAGCCAGGCTGCACTGGAAGCGATGTCTTCCCGCATTCTTGAGCGGCTGCGTCAGCCTTTCCGTATCGGGCTAATCGAAGTTTACAGCGGCTGTTCAATTGGCATCGCTTTCGCGCCGCTGCATGGCGACGATCGCGAGAGCCTGATTCGCAACGCAGACACCGCGATGTATCACGCTAAAGAGAACGGGCGCGGCAAGTTCTGCGTGTTTGCGGCAGAGATGAACCAGCGGGTCTTTGAGTATCTGTGGCTGGATACTAACCTGCGCAAGGCGCTGGAACTGGATCATCTGCTGGTGCACTATCAGCCAAAAATCGACAGCGACGGCCAGGTCCGCAGCGCTGAAGCACTGGTGCGCTGGAACTCACCAGAGCGTGGTCTGGTCTCGCCCGCTGACTTTATTCCCTATGCTGAAGAGTCAGGGCTGATTGTGCCGCTGGGACGCTGGGTCATGCTCAACGTGCTGAAGCAGATTATCGCCTGGCGTGAGCAGGGCATTTTTCTGCGCGTCGCCGTCAACGTTTCGGCCCGTCAGCTGATTGATCAGAGCATCTACACTGACCTTAAACAGGCGCTGCACGAGGCTAATATTACCGACTGCCCCATCGATATTGAGCTGACCGAAAGCTGCCTGATTGAGAATGAAACTGAAGCGCTGAAGCTGATGAAGCAGTTTCAGGAACTGGGCGCACAGGTGCACCTGGATGACTTTGGCACCGGCTACTCCTCGCTTTCTCAACTGGCACGCGTGCCAATCAATGCCATCAAACTCGACCAGAGCTTTATCCGCGATATTAACAAGCAGCCGGTTTCACAATCGCTGGTGCGCGCTATCGTCGCCGTCGCCAAGGCGCTCGATTTGCAGGTCATTGCTGAGGGTATTGAGACCCCGGATGAAGAGAAGTTTGTCCTCAAAAGTGGTGTCGATGGGCGTCAGGGTTACTATTACGCAAAACCAATGCCCGCGGAACAATTTGGGCATTGGCTGGCTAAGCATCCTGCCCGCGTTTAACGCTGGTTAAGATTAACCCGCTTTACGCAGTGATGCGCTGTGGCGGTTTTGTAACTGTACCAGGCGTTCCATATAAGCAATATCTTTGGGTTCGATAGTGAAAGCATAATCAACCCAATCCTCAGTAATATCCATCAGCTCAGCGCGTGACAGTTGCAGCACGCGCTGACGCGCTTTCAGCATCGCCCGCACGCCATTGAGCTTAGGCCGTAACGTATCAATAAAGGTGCGTGTGGCGCGGTAGCTGTCGCCAGGCTGGAAGACTTTATCCACCAGTCCGCGCGTCTCATACCACTCCGCGCTATGGGACTCCCCTTCACAGATTAACTCCTCTGCCAGCTTCATGCCGGAACGACGCGCCACCAGCGAGTAGCCACCCATGCCAGGAAACAGGTTAAAGGCAATTTCCGGGAAGCCCATCCGCGCGTTGTTCTGCGCCAGAATGAAGTGATGCGCCAGCGCCGCTTCAAATCCACCGCCCAGCGCACTGCCTTCAATCATCGCCAGCGTCACCGCGCCGGTGTCGAAACCGCGTGCTGCTGAGTGTATGCAGTCCACACAGGCACGGGCATAGGCCCGCAGCGCCTCACGGCGGTTGTTGCGAATGCACTCGACGAAGAAGCGCAGATCGCCACCGGCGTTGAACATCTGCGGCACCAGTGAGCCGGTGACCCAGAAATCGATTGGCAGACCGGAGCGCTGAGCGGCATAGCTCAGGTTCATGATCTCCTCAATCAGTTCGTGGTTGAAGCTCGGACGGGGCTGAGCGCGCAGCATCATCCACATGGTACGACGCCCTTCTTCGTAATAGGCGACTAACTGCGTGGTGTTGCCGACTTCGGTAAATAATCTGCACGTTGCTTGGTTAATAACTGTCATTGTCTCATCCTCTGTTTATATTTTGATGCGTTAAATACGCCACATCAGCGTAATGCAGAGTGAGGCCAGACCAAATGAGAGATTGATTTACAACACAAAATCCAGAGTGATCCCCGACTGGCGCGTCGGGGATTGATTAGGCGGGTTACTTAATAGCGGCACGCTGCCCGACGGCAACATGAAGACGCTTAAGACGTTTTGAATAGATGGCGGTGATGATGGGCACCAGCACAGAGGTCACAATCACGGACGTGGCAACCAGCGCCGTGGCTGCCGGGGCAACCGGTTTAAACTGCGGCAGCATTTCGGCAATCAGCACCGGTGTGGCCACCGCCGCGCCTGCCGTACTGGATGCAGCCACGCCAGCCGTGCCATCTCCCCCGCCAATCAGCCGATCGGCCAGAATAAGCGGGATGCCGGTAATGATGATGACGGCTATACCCAGCATGATGCCCAGCAGACCGGTTTCCGCAATCACCCCAAGGTTAATGGTGTTACCCAGGGCAAAAGCGAAGAAGGGAATCAGCGTATGTACCGCTTTTCCGAAGAAGTCGCGCAACTCCTGATCAAGATTCCCTAATGCAAATCCGACCACAAACGGCAGGACTGCGCCGACAAACACGTGCGGCTCGAATGAGGCGATGCCGGCGGTGCCCAGAATCACCATGGTCATCAATGGCCCGGACTCCAGCGACATCAATACAAAGGCGCCCGCTTCCTCTTTCGAACCGTACTGTTGCATGATGGAGGCATAAAGACCGCCATTGGTCATATCCATCGCGGCGACCAGCGCCAGCGTCGATAAGCCGGCAAACATCCCCACTTCTACGCCATTTTCCGGCATCACTCGCGAGGCGATCGCCGCTACCACCCATGCCACGGCAATTTTGGTAAGCACCAGCGTGCCTGATTTACGCAGTACCGTTCCGGTGGCGCTGAGTTTTATCGACGCCCCCATACAAAAGAACCAGACGGCCAGGATGGGCACGGTGCCGGTCATCAGACCGTTGGTGAAAGAACCGAAATATTTCCCGGCCCCTGGTGAGAACGTATGGCAGAGTGCGCCGATAAACAGCGGTACGAGCATCATGCCGCCCGGAATTTTATCTATTGCCCGTTTGATGTGCATATGAATGTCACCTTTGCTATGCCAGAGGGTGGAGCTGGAAGTGCCCGAAGGCGATGCAGGCAAAGTAGTGACTTGAGGTGACCAAAACAGTGATCGATTCGATAAAATGAAACACTGTTTTATTTTTGTTGATAAGTTGTTTTGTTAACTATGATGCGGATCGCCATACCAGTCTCAAAAGAGCCCAAAAAAACGGGACGCTATTGCGTCCCGCCTGTTATTTCTGGCCATACCAGGCATTCTCGCCATGCTTTCGCAGATAGTGCAGGTCAAGCAGCGTCTGATTGATAGGCGGGAGGTTAGCGGTCAGCTGCTGGCTGAACAGCCCCATGTAGGCCACCTCTTCCAGCACGACGGCGCTGTGCACGGCGGCGTGGGCATCTTTCCCCCACGCAAAGGGGCCATGGGAATTGACCAGCACCGCCGGGATCGCCGAGGGTGACAATTCACGCTGCGCGAAGGTCTCGATGATCACCTGGCCGGTATTCCACTCATAGTCGTGCTGAATCTCTTCATTACGCATGGCGCGAGTACAGGGGATCTCGCCATAGAAATCATCAGCGTGGGTGGTTCCCCAGGCCGGAATGGGGCGTCCGGCCTGTGCCCAGATAGTGGCATGCCGCGAGTGAGTATGGACAATACCGCCTACCTCAGGCCAGGCAAGATAGAGCGCCCGGTGTGTCGCCGTGTCCGATGAGGGTCGTTTATCCCCTTCTGCCACCTCACCAGTCGCCAGATCGACCACCACCATGTCGTCGCGCTTCATCACGTCATAGCTTACGCCAGACGGTTTAATCACCAGCAAGCCCTGTTCGCGATTAACCGCACTGACATTGCCCCAGGTGAAGGTCACCAGGTTATATTTGGGTAAATCCAGATTCGCTTCCAGAACCTGTTGTTTAAGGTGTTCCAGCATGCCTTTTCTCCTGCTGACAATCGTCCCTGAATTTTGCGGAGTCAGACGCCAAAGGGTTATGGAGCAAATGGCTATAAACGCAGAAGGAATGGCTGTGAATCGAAAAATGTGTGGTGATTTAAGAATTTTCTATCTTCGGAATTTATCCAGAATGCTTAGAATCTTCTCAGGCAATGCGTGGACCTGTCGGGTCCGGCACTGCGCCTCACCCGCTACAAACGGTTTGTCCATGGTGATCACATTTCGATGCCGTCACGGATGCGGCAATGATGCGACACAAGCGGGCTGAGGAAATATCGGAGCTATACTAAGAGTGTTGCCTCTGTGAGCACATCAAAGGAGAAGTGTATGACAACAACAATGAAACGAATCACTGCCGTTGTACTGGCGACCACGTTAGCTGTTGCACTGAGCGGCTGTTCTAACTGGTCTAAACGTGACCGCAACACCGCGATTGGCGCGGGCGCGGGCGCAATTGGTGGTTCAGTATTGACCAATGGTAGCGCACTAGGCACAGTCGGCGGCGCCGCTGTCGGTGGCATTATCGGTCATCAGGTCCACTAAGGACCTTATTAAAAGAATAATCGGCTACGCTAAGCATCTGCATGACAATCGGGCTACTCTGGTAGCCCGATTTTTTATTCATCCACCCGCCAGTTTGACCTTCATCCCTTTGGCTTCCAGCAGCGTTTTCAGTAAATCGCGTTTATCGCCCTGAATCTCAATAACGCCCTCTTTTACCGAACCGCCACAGCCACACTTCTTTTTCAGTTCAGCTGCCAGCAGCGTCAGAGCCGCATCATCCAGGTCGATGCCGGTGATCAGGCAGACGCCTTTGCCCTTGCGTCCGCTGGTCTGACGCTGGATCCGCACAACACCATCCCCTTTTGGCCGTTCCGCTTTTGGCTCAGGCTGCGTGATGCGCCCGCTGTCGGTTGAGTAAACCAGTGGATTGTCATTCGCCATTATTGTGTCTCCAGATTGTCCAGGATCACCTGCAGGGCGGCGGCGGGATCGGCGGACTGCGTAATCGGACGCCCGATAACCATGTAGTCCACACCCGCCTGCTTCGCCTGCTGCGGTGTCATGATACGACGCTGATCGCCGGCATCGCTGCCTGCCGGACGAATCCCCGGCGTGACCAGCGCAAACTCCTGACCCAGCGCCTGTTTGAAGCGGACCGCTTCATGTGCAGAACAGACCACACCATCCAGTCCGCACGACTGGGTCAGCTTCGCCAGTCGTTCTGCCTGTTCGGCAGGGGAAAGCGTAATGCCCAGCTCTCTGAGATCGTCGGCATCCATGCTGGTCAGTACGGTCACCGCAATCAGCAGGGGTGCATCTTTACCAAAGGGAAGCAGCGCCTCACGCGCCGCATTCATCATCCGCGCCCCGCCGCTGGCATGCACATTGACCATCCAGACACCAAGATCCGCTGCGGCAGCCACGGCATGTGCGGTAGTGTTAGGAATATCATGGAATTTAAGATCGAGGAACAGCTCAAAGCCGCGCTGCTGCAGGGTGTTAACCAGCGCGGGACCAAACAGCGTAAACATCTCTTTGCCCACTTTCAGGCGGCAACTGCGGGGATCGATCTGGTCGACAAAACGCAACGCGCTGTCGAGGTCATGATAATCCAGCGCTACCAGAATCGGCGAAGCGGTCACGTTGTGGGGTGAAGGCATGGCATTTCCTCTGCAGTGAGCACCCGCAGGCGCGATTGACAAACGGCAAGCATTCTACCTGCGGTGTCTGACCATCACAATCGCCATTGCCCCTCTGCCTGGCAATAAATGCACCTCTGCTGAAGCCTGCTGATTATTGCCTATATGGTATGTTGTAACTATTATGGGGTGAAGTCAATTCAGTTATAACGGCCGCTTTACTGGCCGTCGAGACCACGGATGGGCTTCACTGAAGACCACGTCCGGCAGGATGGACAGTGCCAGTAAAGTGCATGTGCGGTAAAACCACACTTCTGGCAGCGATAGCGTGGCTTGGTGCGAATCTGTTCACCCACCATGTCGCGCAGCACCATCAGACTCTCTTTGGCCCGGCCATCTTCGGCTTCACGCAGATTTAAATCCATCAGGCGATGGAAGACTCGCATCGTCGGATGGCGCTCAAGCTGACGACTGATGTAATTTTGTGCCGCTTCAGCGCCCTGCTGCTGTTCAAGGATGTCTGAAAGATAAAGTTCCGCTGCCGCGCCGGTGTTCTGTTCCACACAGCGCTGCAGAAAGTCTGCCCAGGCATCAGGCTGATTGAGCCGCTGGAAACAGGTCTCCAGCATGCCCAATGTTTCACTCACCAGCTCTTTATCCTGATCCAGCACGCGCTGCAGATGACCCACCGCTCTGGCGTAGTCTTCTTTTTCCATCAGAATACGGCCCATCATAATGGAGATGCGTGCGCTGTTGCGGTCGGCCGCCTCCCCTTTCTTCAGCAGGCTCATCGCACGATCCAGATCGTCGCTGCTCATCGCCTGTAACGCCAGTTCACAGTAGAAGTGAGCAATTTCGCCTTTCTGCTTCTCTTTGCCGAGCTTAACCAGGCGTTCTGCGACCTCGATGGCCTGTTGCCAGTCACTGGTGGCCTGGTGAATCAGTAACAGCTGCTGTAGCGCGCCGATACGAAAATCCGTTTCATCGGTGAGCTGCTTAAACATATCTTCTGCGCGGTCATATAAGCCCGCCGCCATATAGTCGCGACCCAGCTGCTGAACGGCAAGCAGACGCTGCTCGTAGCTCAGGGAAGCACTTTCCATTAATGCCTGATGGATACGGATAGCGCGGTCGACTTCTCCGCGCGATCGGAACAGGTTACCCAGCGTCAGATGTGCCTCTACCGTGCCGCTGTCCTCTTTAAGCATGTCGAGGAACAGATCAACGGCTTTGTCCTGCTGATTTGAGAGCAGGAAATTGACGCCCGCCACATATTCACGTGACAGCCGGTTGGCTTCCTGTTGCTTATCCTGATGCGCGCTGCGGCGGCCCATATACCATCCATAGGCAGCCGCAACCGGCAGTAACAGAAACAGCAATTCATGCATTGAGGATTATTCCCGGCCAGCCGGAGAAGATGGCGTTGTCGCCAGGGCGGTGCTCTGCTCAATTTGCGTCTGCATACGCTTAATTTTCCGGTTGGCATTGGCCAGTGAAACACGGGTCCGCAACCAGAACAGCCCGCAGATGACCCAGCCAAGCACAAAACCTGCGCCAAACAGTGATGCCAGTAAGGTCGAGATGCTGAACTCACCCTGCGCCAGCAGATAGTTAAAAGTAATGACCTGATCGTTATGCGCGCCTAAGGTGACGGAAATGATAAAAATGACCAGTACCACTAAAAAAATCAGCAAATATTTCACAGTGCATCCTGTTGTGAGGTTATCGGGTAGAATTATGCCAAAAATCCAGCATAAATGCTGCTCCCAGCAGCATCGGGCGAGTCGCTTTTGCGCAGGCCCGACTAATAATATGGGGTCTTAAGGGTGAATTACAATCAGGGCTCCCGCTGTGCCACCTCTTTTTGCTCTTCCGGCGGCAGTGTCAGCGGGCCGCAGAAGCACTGTGCCAGCCAGGTCGCAACGGTGACCAGCAACCAGGAGATCACGGTTGCCATCGCCAGATCGCGTGGCCAGTGCATGCCCAGCAGCAGGCGGCTCGCCATCACGCCCGTCGCCCACAGGAAAATCACCACCACGGTTTTATAATGCCGACGCGGCCAGAGCAGTCCCAGTGCCAGCAGTGCCCAGCTGGCGGCGAACATGGTATGCCCCGACGGAAAAGCAAAGCCGGTTTCAAACGCCCAGTGTCGTTTCAGCCAGCCCGGAATCTGCGTCTCATCGGCAATCAATGACGTCACCATCTCACCACGCTGTTTACGCTTCAGCTCGTAGAACGTTTTCTCATCCAGCCCGTGATGCTGCTCCAGCCAGATCACATAGGGACGCGGCTCCTGAATCTGCTCTTTGATAAAGGATTTGGTGTATTGTCCCGCCAGAATAGTGGCGTTCATGATCAGCAGCAGCAGGATGGCGGGCTTCAGGCGAAAGCGCAGGCACCAGAGCATCCAGGCGCTCAGCAGCACGCTGGTGACTATACCCCACGGATTGGTGACGGTTTCCGTCATCCAGAAGAGACTCTTCAGCAGCGCATTACTTTCACCTGGCTGCCAGCGCCAGCCGGTAAGCCAGACGGCAACCGGCATAATGAGCAACAGCAGCATTCCGAAGGTGGTACGACGCGAAATCTTAAACATCCTCTTCCCTTATCCTGGTGTCAAATGTCAACATTTGAATAACTTTAGCTTAAAAAAGAATAACATAACCGTTGCCGATTGGATAATCGTGCTTTATCACTGCAATTGGTCTCAGAGATTACCAGCCCGCTTCCGGGTTGTGGCACAATATTGCACGTTTGTCAGGCCACACTGGCCTGTGCGCTATCATGATGATAGTGCATCCTCTGAAGGTTCTGGAGAGTCACATGCAGCTTAAACGGGTGGCAGAAGCCAAACTGCCCACGCCATGGGGAGATTTCCTGATGGTTGGTTTTGAAGAATTGGCAACCGGACATGACCATGTTGCACTGGTCTTTGGCGATATTAATGATAACGAGCCGGTACTGGCGCGCGTTCACTCCGAATGCCTGACCGGCGATGCACTCTTCAGCCTGCGTTGCGACTGTGGTTTTCAGCTGGAAGCCGCGCTCAATGCCATCGCAGAAGAAGGTCGCGGCGTGCTGCTCTATCACCGTCAGGAAGGCCGTAACATTGGTCTGCTGAATAAGATCCGCGCCTATGCGTTGCAGGATAAAGGTTATGACACCGTAGAAGCGAATCATCAGCTTGGCTTTGCCGCCGATGAGCGCGACTTCACCCTGTGCGCAGATATGTTCAAACTGCTGGGCGTGAATGAAGTGCGTCTGCTGACCAACAATCCGCGCAAAGTGGAGATCCTCAGCGAAGCCGGGATCAACATTGTTGAACGTGTGCCGCTGGTCGTGGGACGTAATCCGAAGAATGCGCACTATCTGGATACGAAAGCGGAAAAGATGGGGCATCTGCTGCCGAAGTCATAAATGAAAAAGCCGGGTTTTCCCCGGCTTTTTTGTCAGTCCAGCATGTTGCGGATAACGTAGTGCAGGATGCCGTCGTTGCGGTAATAGGTCAGCTCATTACCGGTATCGATGCGACAACGGGTGTCCAGCTCTTCCTTACTGCCGTCAGCACGGGTCAACGTGACTTTCACGCTGCAGCCTGGCGTCAGTGCCTGAAGATCTTCCACGTCAATGCGCTCTTCACCGGTCAGCCCCAGAGTTTTGCGGGTCACGCCCTGCGGGAACTCCAGAGGCAGAATGCCCATCCCAATCAGGTTAGAGCGGTGAATACGCTCAAACGATTCGGCAATGACGACCCTTACCCCCTGCAGACGAGGCCCTTTAGCAGCCCAGTCCCGGCTTGAGCCCGAGCCGTACTCCTTACCTGCAATGACCGCCAGCGGCACGCCTTCCGCCTGATATTTCATCGCCGCATCGTAGATGGCCAGCTGTTCGCCACTCGGATAGTGTCGGGTATAGCCGCCCTCCACGCCTGGCACCATCTCATTGCGGATACGAATATTGGCGAACGTGCCGCGCATCATCACTTCATGATTACCGCGACGCGACCCATAAGAGTTAAAGTCGTTGCGCTCAACGCCGTGTGACAGCAGATAGCGTCCGGCGGGACTTTCCGCTTTAATGCTGCCCGCTGGCGAGATATGGTCCGTGGTGACAGAATCGCCCAGTAATGCGAGCACCCGCGCACCGCGAATATCCTGCACCGGCTTAGGTTCTTTCTCCATATCATCAAAGAACGGCGACAGGCGGATGTAGGTCGAACCTTCATCCCAGTCGTACGTTGCCGCTTCACTGACCCTGATCGCCTGCCACTCTGGCGTGCCATCGAAGACTTCGGCGTACTCTTTGTGGAACATATCACTGGTGACCTGCTGCACGGCTGTGGCTATCTCTTCCGGCGACGGCCAGATATCTTTCAGATAGACCGGCTGGCCCTGCCTGTCGTGGCCCAGCGGCTCCGTCTGCAGGTTGATCTTCATGTTACCCGCCAGCGCGTAAGCCACCACCAGCGGCGGCGAAGCCAGCCAGTTGGTTTTAATCAGCGGATGAATACGACCTTCAAAGTTGCGGTTGCCGGATAAAACGGCACCGACCGTGAGATCGCCCGCTTTGATCGCAGACTCAATCTCATCTTTCAGCGGACCGGAGTTACCGATACAGGTGGTGCAACCATAGCCGACCAGATTAAAGCCCAGCTCGTCGAGATACGAGGTCAGCTGCGCGACGGCCAGATAATCGGAAACCACTTTGGAACCGGGTGCCAGCGAGGCTTTGACCCACGGCTGACGTTTCAGACCACGCTCTACCGCTTTCTTCGCCAGTAAACCGGCTGCCATCAGCACGCTTGGGTTAGAGGTGTTGGTACAGGAGGTAATCGCACTAATCACCACCGCGCCATCGGTCAGTGTGTGAGTCAGGCCGGTGTCGGTATCGGTATACTCAACATTTTTATGAGGTTTTTGCGCCTGATTCACTTCCAGCTCGTTGCTGGCATCAAACGCGGCGGGCACATCGCCCAGCGACACCCTGTCCTGCGGACGTTTTGGTCCGGCCAGGCTCGACTCCACCTCATTCATATCCAGTGCCAGGGTGCTGGTGAAACGCGGCTCATCGCCGGGATTGCGCCACAGACCCTGCGCTTTAGCATAGGCTTCAACTAAGGCGACCTGATCGGCATCACGTCCTGTCAGCGTCATGTAGCTCAGCGTGACGTCGTCGACCGGGAAGAATCCGCAGGTGGCGCCATACTCCGGTGCCATGTTAGCGATGGTCGCACGGTCGGCCAGCGGCAGGTCGGCCAGGCCGTCACCGTAAAACTCAACGAATTTGCCGACGACGCCATGCTTACGCAGCATCTGAGTGACGGTCAGAACGAGGTCGGTTGCGGTAATGCCTGCGCGCAGTTTGCCGGTAAGTTTAAAACCAACCACATCCGGGATCAGCATGGAGACAGGCTGACCCAGCATGGCTGCTTCAGCTTCGATGCCCCCTACTCCCCATCCCAGCACGCCGAGCGCGTTGATCATGGTGGTGTGTGAATCGGTACCGACCAGCGTGTCGGGCCAGGCATACTCTTCGCCATTGAGGGTTTCATGCCAGATCGCCTTGCCAAGATATTCCAGGTTGACCTGATGGCAGATGCCGGTTCCCGGCGGTACGACGCGGAATTTATCAAACGCTTTCTGACCCCAGCGAAGGAAAACGTAGCGCTCATGGTTACGCTCCATCTCCAGCCGGACGTTCTCTTCAAAAGCGTCATCATCACCAAAATGGTCCACGGTGACCGAATGGTCGATAACCAGATCGACAGGCGACAGCGGATTCACTTTGGCGACATCGCCGCCCAGACGATTCACCGCTTCGCGCATGGCCGCCAGGTCGACCACGGCCGGCACGCCGGTGAAGTCCTGCATTAATACGCGGGCTGGCCGGTAGGCGATTTCACGGTCGGCGTGAGCATCTTTCTGCCAGTCAACCAGCGCCTGGATATCCTCTGTGGTGACAGAGTCGCCATCCTGCCAGCGCAGTAAGTTTTCCAGCAGAACTTTAAGAGATTTGGGCAGGCTATCGATGTTGCCGAGATGTTGAGCCGCACGGGGAAGACTGAAGATGTGATATTTGTTGGTGTCGACCTGCAGTATTTCCTGACTCAGCTCGCGTAGGGTAGACGACATAGCTCCTCCTTTTTCGTTCATGGTCTTAAACCTTAGTGAGACAAAGGTTTATGTTAAAGATAGACCACAAATTCGTTAACGTTTTGATTACAACACAAATTGCTACAATCGCCGAAAACGAAAATGCCCCGTGAAAACACGAGGCATCAGAAAGAGGTGATTTAATTCAAATTATAGCGTTATCCACACCGCCGCAGACCAGAACGCAAAGGAGAAAGCATACGCGCTAAGCCAGGACATTTTAATAATATTCATTTGGTTCACTCCTTCGCCGGAATCGGGCGTAAAAGTTTTTGCGGTCGCCTGTCAATCGGCGACACCCTTTGATCTTACAGGATGTGGAAAGGGGCATTTAAAAGCCCACCGGAAACTCCGGTTATAAAAGAGCAGTGACGAATAGATGGTCTTACAACGTTATTTGTTTTTAGGTTCCAGAAACGACTCAATAAACAGTCGCTGGTTATCACTCAAATCCCATGACTCGGGGATAGACACTTTTTCGTCCTTTGCAAGGGCTTCTTTTCCTTTGCAGGATACTGGCTTGTGCTGACCCGTGGTCAAAGAACGTTTATGACTGAGTGTATGTGCCCACATGGCTTTAGCCCCAGATACGCCAAATCATTAACGCTACAACCACCCAGAACAGCGCAGAGGCAGCGAATACGGTTAACCAGGCATTGCGACGGGTGTTGCCAGTACGCTCAACCTTGGTGCTTTTTGCCGGGAAACCCGGTTGTACAGTCAGTCGTGTATTCATAGTTTTTGATAATCACTCTCAACAAAATGATTGATAACATCGATTAAGATTTAGGAGGAATCCTAAACGCGTTAAGGCCAAAAATCCAGTTATTTTTATTGAGTAAAACGATTAACGGTATTAATCAATAGGCTTCTGTAACGTAAGAAATCATTAACTCCTGAACGAATATTTAATTAAAAAGTCAGCTAATAAATTTGAGTTAATTTAAAAACAGATCCATTTAAAACTAAAGACCCATCTAAAGAACCTTATGTTTACTGGCTTCACACATCAGCTCTTAACTGGAGTATGGGAATAATCCTGGCGAGTCGCAAAGTGACATAGTTAAAAGTGTGTTGTATTTCGCATTTAAGAAAGCCCAACCGGAAAACATGTGATCAATGTTTCATTTACAAAAAAATCATAAAAACTTTTGATTCTCATTTGGCGCTAAAGCCTGGCAACAAAAAAGGCTGCACCAGGCAGCCTTATGTTGTCGTGGAGAGTATCAACGCTATTTAAATGGCAGCTTAATGTCCTTAAACATCGCCTCAATGTCTTCGTTTGAGCGCAGCGCCACGGCGGTATCCACCACGTCGCGAGTCAGGTGTGGCGCAAAACGCTGGATAAAATCATACATATAGCTGCGCAGGAAGGTGCTGCGGCGGAAGCCAATCTTGGTGGTACTGTTGGTAAAGATATCGGCGGCTTCAATACGAATCAGGTCAGGATCGGCCACCGGGTCAACCGCCATACTGGCAATAACCCCCACGCCCAGACCTAAACGGACATAGGTTTTGATGACGTCGGCATCAGTCGCGGTGAAGACGATGCGGGGTGTTAATCCTGCCCGATTAAAGGCCGTGTCGAGTTCTGAGCGCCCGGTAAAGCCAAAGGTGTAGGTCACCAGCGGATATTCAGCCAGTTCTTCGATGCTCACCTGCCCTTTTCCGGCCAGCGGATGATCCGCCGTGACGACAATCGCGCGGTTCCAGTGGTAGCACGGCAGCATGATGAGATCGTCATAGAGATGCAGCGCTTCAGTGGCTATGGCAAAGTCCGCATTGCCCTTGGAAACCGCTTCGGCGATCTGGGTTGGTGAACCCTGATGCATATGCAAAGAGACGCGCGGATAGCGCTCGATAAATCCTTTGATCACGCCTGGCAACGCGTAACGTGCCTGGGTATGTGTGGTGGCGACATAAAGCGAGCCTTTATCCGGCCAGGTGTGCTCGCCGGCGACAGATTTGATCGCATCCACTTTGGAGAGAACTTCACGCGCTATACGAATGATCTCTTCGCCTGCAGGCGTCACCTGGGTGAGATGTTTACCGCTGCGGGCAAAAATTTGCACGCCCAGCTCATCTTCCAGCATACGCACCTGTTTGCTGATGCCGGGTTGAGAGGTGTAGAGACCTTCCGCTGTCGAAGAGACATTGAGATTATGGTTCACCACTTCGACGATATAGCGCAACTGCTGTAATTTCATATCTATTCCATCCCGGTAAGTTACAGAGTCGCATCCCCGCTTGACGTATAGTCGCAAGGGTCAAGAAATGCTATGCATCAGGAAAGGTCGGAAATGCTATAACAACTATATCAGTTTAAGTGACAGAGTAGAACGGATTGATATAAGGCTCAGAAAAAGGCCAGCGAGCGCTGGCCTGAATGTGGTCCGTTGTCAGTGTCAGTGGATAAATCGGATAAGCAGAGTAAGAAAAAGGCCAGCAAATGCTGGCCTGAGACTTACTTTTTCGCTTCCTGCCACTTGCCATCTATATAGAAGGCGGACCAGCCGGTTGCCTTACCCTCTTTTTCAGAGGAGACATACTGCTGTTTGGTTTTGCGGCTGAAGCGCACCAGCGTTTTATTGCCTTCCGGATCGGCTGCTGGCGCGTCGGCCAGATACTTCAGCTTCTCAGGCAGGCGATCTTTGAAGCGCTGAAGCTCCTCCACCAGCGGCGCACGCGTTTCGCGTGATTTCGGGAAGGTGTTGGCCGCGAGGAAAACGCCCGCTGCGCCGTCACGCAACACGAAGTAAGCATCGGACTTTTCACACGCCAGCTCTGGCAGCGGAACCGGATCTTCTTTCGGCGGTGCAACTTCACCACTGCGCAGAATCTTGCGGGTGTTTTTGCACTCTTCGTTGGTACACGCCATGTACTTACCAAAGCGTCCCATCTTCAGGTGCATCTCCGAACCACACTTCTCGCACTCAACCACCGGGCCGTCATAGCCTTTGATACGGAACTCGCCCTTCTCGATTTCGTAACCGTCACACTCCGGGTTATTACCACAGACGTGCAGTTTACGTTCGTTGTCGATCAGGTAGCTGTCCATCGCGGTGCCACACTTCTGGCAGCGACGACGGGCACGCAGGGCGTTGGTTTCAGCATCATCGCCTTCCAGAATATTGAGGACTTCATTTTCCGGAATCAGGTTGATGGTCTGTTTGCAGCGCTCTTTAGGCGGCAGCGCATAGCCGGAACAGCCCAGGAAAACGCCGGTACTGGCGGTACGGATTCCCATCTGACGGCTACAGGTCGGACACTCAATCGAGGTCAGCACCATCTGGTTCGGCTGCATGCCTCCCTCTTCAGGATCTTTCTCAGCCAGCTCAAGCTGCTGAGTAAAGTCGGCGAAGAAGTGATCGAGAACCGCTTTCCATTGCGCCTCGTTATTCGCCACCTGATCGAGATTGCTCTCCATGCGGGCGGTGAAATCGTAGTTCATCAGTTCGCGGAAGTTCTCTTCCAGACGATCGGTGACGATTTCACCCATTTTTTCCGCATAGAAGCGGCGGTTTTCTACCCGCACGTAGCCGCGATCCTGAATGGTCGAGGTAATGGCTGCGTACGTGGATGGACGACCAATGCCGCGCTTCTCAAGTTCACGCACCAGTGACGCTTCGCTGAAGCGCGCCGGTGGCTTGGTAAAGTGCTGGCCCGGAAGAAGCTGTTGCAGATCCAGAACATCACCCACGCTGACGGCAGGCAATGTACGGTCTTCATCATTCTTACGCAGCGCTGGCATGACTTTGGTCCAGCCATCAAAACGCAGAATACGGCCTTTTGCTTTGAGTTTAAATTCACCCGCCGCCGCTGTAATGGTGCTGGAATCATATTTTGCTGGTGTCATCTGACAGGCAACAAACTGACGCCAGATCAGCTGATAGAGTTTCTGCGCATCCGCTTCCATATCCTTCAGCTTTTCCGCCACCACTTCCACGTCGGAAGGACGAATCGCTTCGTGCGCTTCCTGGGAATTCTCTTTACTGGCGTAAGTAATGGCGGTTTCAGGGAGATACTTTTTACCGAAATTGCTTTCGATATAGCCACGCGCCATGGCGACCGCATCCTGACTCAGGTTGGTCGAGTCGGTACGCATATAGGTGATGTGACCGGCTTCGTACAGGCGCTGAGCCATCATCATCGTTTTCTTCACGCCAAAGCCCAGACGGGTGCTGGCAGCCTGCTGCAGTGTCGAGGTGATATAAGGCGCGCCCGGCTTGCTGCTGGTCGGCTTATCTTCACGGTCGACGATCTCATAGCGCGCTTTTTCCAGCAGCGCCACCGCGGCATAAGTCTCGTCGCGATTGACCGGACGGAAGGCTTTATCACCTTTGTGCGTCACGTCCATCGACAGCTCATCGCCTTTTGGCGTGGTCAGTGCGGCATTAACTTCCCAGTACTCTTCGGGAACAAAGGCTTTGATCTCACGTTCACGTTCCACCACCAGGCGAACCGCAACAGATTGCACACGTCCGGCCGAGAGGCCACGGGCGATTTTTTTCCACAGCAGTGGCGAGACCATATAGCCCACCACGCGGTCCATGAAACGACGCGCCTGCTGAGCATTTACCCGGTCAATATTCAGTTCGCCCGGCTTTTCAAACGCCTGACGAATCGCATTCTTGGTGATTTCGTTAAAGACCACGCGGCTGAAGCGCGAGTCATCACCACCGATCACTTCCCGCAGGTGCCAGGCAATGGCTTCCCCTTCGCGGTCAAGGTCGGTTGCGAGATAGATGTGGTCAGCATTGGCGGCTAACGCCTTCAGTTCAGCAACGACTTTCTCTTTGCCGGGCAGAATCTGATAATCCGCTTCCCAGCCGTGATAAGGGTCTACACCCATGCGGCTGACGAGTGCGGCTTTCTCATCTTTTTTAACTTTTTTGACTTTCTTGTCAGTTGAAGCGTCTTTGACTTTCTTATCTGTCGAAGCGTCAGCACTCTTCTTCGCGGTTGAACCACTGGTCGGCAGATCCCGGATATGACCCACGCTGGATTTAACCACGTAGTCACTACCCAGGTATTTATTGATTGTTTTAGCCTTTGCCGGGGACTCAACAATAACGAGTGCTTTACCCATATTTACCTTTACCTAATGAAAACATCCTGCTTAACGGGAGAGGATTGGATGCCCAAAAACCCAGTGGGTTCAATATTGCTGCGCCTGTTTAACATTTCAAGGCGGAGGGGTCAATCTCAGATCAGATGATGCGGCCTGCTGCAACTGCATGATAAAGCGTGCTTTTTCCATCTGAACTCTTCGCACATCCCGGTGCAAAATCCCTGAAATCGGAATCGCCCACACTCTACCTGATAAAATCTGTTACGCAACTTAATTAGCACTCAGCCCGAACTTACGCCAGGTTTTCATCGTTCAGACCGATTTGTCACAGCATGTGACAGGCCAGTAATATAGAAAGGATTTGGATGCTGTCAAAAAGGAGCGAATAAATGCAGAGATCAACTCAGGCTATTTCCCGCCAGGCGTTGCTGGAAAAGGCCAATGCGCTAATTAAAGAACATGATGATTATTTAGCGGGCATGCAGGCGGATGAGGTAAGTCAGCAGGCGGATGTGCTGGTCTTTCGCGGGCCGTTCTTTCTTGATGCGGATGGACTGCCGACCGCGAAAACCACGGCGGTGTTTAACGTCTTCAAATACCTTGCTGTGGAGCTGTCGCCGCGCTATCACCTGGAATAAAAACCCGGCACAGGCCGGGTTTCGCATCAGAGCAGTGGCTTTTCGCCGCGCTGCCAGAGTTTCAGCAGCAACCGCTCAGCCACCGAGCCGGCGCTCTGGGTAAAACGGTCCATCATTTTACGACGGCGGGCGTAATGCACACCGAGCACGCTGAATTGATCCATCTGACGGATAATCAGGTCATCGCTGGTGCCGATTTCGTCAATCAGGCCGAGATCCAGCGCCTGACGACCATACCAGTGTTCACCAGTTGCCACCCGGTCGATATCGAGTGTCGGGCGCATCTGGTGAACAAACTGCTTGAACAGCAGGTGCGTTTCGTCGAGATCTTCCTGGAATTTTTCACGTCCCTCTTCGGTATTCTCACCAAACAGCGTCAGCGTGCGCTTGTACTGTCCGGCAGTATGCAGCTCAACATCAATATCGTTACGCTTCAGCAGGCGGTTGAAGTTAGGGATTTGCGCAACCACGCCGATGGAACCAATGATCGAGAACGGTGCCGCCACAATGCGATCGGCCACGCAGGCCATCATGTAGCCCCCGCTGGCTGCCACTTTATCTACAGCCGCCGTGATGCGCAGATCCGCATCACGCAGACGCTGAAGCTGCGACGCTGCCAGCCCATAGCCATGCACCACGCCGCCAGGGCTTTCAAGCCGCAGTAGCACTTCATCGCCAGGCTGCTTCACCGCCAGCACAGCTGAAATCTCTTCACGTAGTGAGCTCACCTCACCGGCATCCATGCTGCCTTTAAAATCGAGTACGTAAAGCGTGGGCTTAACGCTCTTTGTCTGTCCCTGCTTTGCCGCCTGTTTTTCCGCTTTGGCTTTCAGCTTTTCACTTTTTTTATGATTTTTCAGCCAGACTTTCTGCGCCTGCGGCTTCATTTTTGCCAGCTGCAAATCCTCTTTCATCTGCTGATAATCATCACCCAGATGGGTCAGACGAAGCTGACCACTTTGTGCCCGTTTGCGTAACGCGGCATTCATGATAATCATGACAATCGCAGCGACGGCAACCACCAGCGTCACCGCTTTTGCTAAAAACAGTCCATACGTTGAAATAAAATCCATCAGGTCGCCTTAGTCACAAAGAATAAAAAAACAATTCGCCAGTTTAGCCGTTTTACCCTGCTCCGTCGCCTGAAATGCCAGCAGCCGGCACAGAATGGGTGGTCTGGCGATTGCGCCCATTCGTAAATTCAGGCATAAAGCGGAATCATGCTGTTTTCGCTGGAGGACCCCGCTGTGCATTATCAACCGAAAAGCGACCTGCTCAATCACCGCATCATCCTGGTCACTGGCGCTTCTGATGGCATTGGCCGGGAAGCGGCGCTGACGTATGCCCGTTATGGCGCTGAAGTGATCCTGATGGGCCGTAACCCTGAGAAGCTTCAGCAGGTCAAAGAGGCAATCGATCAACTTAATAAATGTGCTGCTCATACCGTCGTGTTTGATCTGGCTGAAGCAACACCGGAACGTTGTCATCAGGTAGCAGAACAGCTGTCACAGCAGTTTCCGCGTCTTGATGGCGTGCTGCACAATGCCGGTATCCTCGGTGAAATCGTGCCGCTGGCGGAACTCGACCCTCAGATCTGGCAGCAGGTCATGAACATCAACCTGGACGCTACCTTCTTCCTGACCCAGGCGCTGTTGCCGCTGCTGTTAAAGTCAGATGCCGGTTCACTGGTGTTTACCACCTCCAGCGTTGGCCGAACCGGTCGCGCAGGCTGGGGGGCTTATGCCGTCTCTAAATTTGCCACCGAAGGGATGATGCAGGTGCTGGCGGATGAGTATAAAACGCAGGCATTGCGGGTGAACTGCATTAATCCGGGCGGAACGCGAACCAAAATGCGCGCCAGCGCCTTCCCGCAGGAAGATGCTAACAAGCTGAAAACGCCTGCCGATCTGATGCCGCTCTACCTATATCTGATGGGTGATGATAGCCGGCGCAAAACCGGTATCAGCTTTGATGCGCAGCCGGGCAGAAAACCCGGAGCCGCAGAGTAATGGCTGACGATCGTCATCAACAGCGTCAGCAGCGGCTAAAGGAGCAGGTCGATGCGCGGATTGCGGCAGCCACCGAGGTGCGTGGCATCCTGATGGTGTTCACCGGCAATGGCAAAGGCAAAACGACGGCGGCTTTTGGCACCGCCCTGCGCGCTGCCGGACATGGCAAGCGTGCGGCGGCGATTCAGTTTATTAAAGGTGACTGGCCGAATGGTGAGCGTAACCTGCTGGAACAGCATGGTGTAGAGTTTCAGGTGATGGCAACCGGTTTCACCTGGGACACCCAGAACCGCGAAACGGATACCGCCGCCTGTCTGACCGTGTGGCAGCATGCAAAACGGATGCTGGCCGATACGCAGCTTGATTTGGTGGTACTCGACGAAATCACCTATATGGTCAGCATGGATTATCTGCCGCTGGACGATTTGATTACCGCCTTGCAACAGCGTCCGGCGCATCAGAGCGTAATCATTACCGGACGTGGCTGTCATCGCAGCCTGACTGAAATGGCGGATACGGTGACAGAAATGCGGCCGGTGAAGCACGCCTTTGATGCCGGTATCCAGGCTCAGCAGGGCATTGACTGGTAACAGAAAAAGAAAACGCAGCCCTGGGGCTGCGTTTTTAGCGATCGGGCAACACGATTAACCGGAGTTACGTTTGCTGCCCGGATTGCGGCGTGGCGCACGTGGCGTGCTGCTCACTTTACTGTGGCGTTTCACCGCACGACGAATCTGGTTCGCCTTGGTACGACGACGATCTTTTTCGACCACCAGCTTGGTGACCGTTTCATCATCCAGCTCCACCAGGTTACGCAGATAGTTCACCGCAGGCAGATCCAGTTCGGTCCAGCCACCGCGTGGCAGGCCTTTTGGTAACGTGATATCGCCGTAGCGGACACGCATCAGACGACTGACCTGCACCCCGACCGCTTCCCACAAACGACGCACTTCACGGTTACGTCCTTCGGTCAGGGTGACGTTGTACCACTGGTTGATGCCTTCTCCACCGCCAAACTTCAGGGTTTTAAACGCAGCCGGACCATCTTCCAGCTGAACGCCCTTGCTCAGCTGACGAATTTTATCATCGTCGACCTGACCAAACACGCGCACCGCATATTCACGTTCCACTTCACGGCTCGGATGCATCAGGCGGTTCGCCAGTTCACCGTCGGTGGTGAAAAGCATCAGACCACAGGTGTTCACATCCAGACGGCCAACGGCAATCCAGCGTGAGCCACGCAGACGCGGCAGACGGTCAAACACCGTCGGGCGGCCTTCAGGATCGCTGCGGGTACAGAGTTCGCCTTCCGGTTTGTAGTAAGCCAGCACGCGGCAGACTTCGGTTGCTGATTCAGCAATCGAAACCAGATGGCCATCAATACGGATTTTCAGGGATTTGCTGCTTTCGACGCGGTCGCCTAAAGTGGCGATCTTGCCGTCAACGCTGACACGGCCGGCCGCAATCATTGATTCGATTTCACGACGCGAGCCATGACCGGCACGCGCTAAGACTTTCTGTAACTTTTCGCTCATTGAGCTTCCTCTTTGTCGCCTTCCCAGGCGTCATGATTGGGTGATAATCCTTTCTAAATCAACAGGTTAACTTAGCAAGTTTGCCCCATTATACAGGCATTTAATGCTGAAGTAACGCCCTTTATAGATAGTGTCATAGTAAATAAAGAAAGGTTAACCTCTGATAGTTTGAGATCTGATAATCCCTGATGCTGATTTAATAAAACCCGGCATATGATAAGAGAATATGTTTAATAAAACGCCTAGATCGAAAACTTTATAGCTGATGACAATTAAATTTTCTAACCACTCATTTTTCATCAAAGCGATATTCGGAGAGTAAAATCTTAATGCTATCTTACACTTCCATCCTTCTTACCGTACTTTAGATCATCTAAAAAAAATATTAAAGTCAGCATGAAATGCTGGTTAGTTGAATTTAATCATGATGTACCCACTCTAAAAACAGAAAAGTCAGATTATTTCTAATAGAGATTCGTTTATAACCTTATTTTTCATAACATTTGATTGTCATTAGCTTTAATAAATTGTACGACACTATTAAGCTGATACACTTTATCCCGGCAGCATAATAAAAAAGCAAAATACGCGGCAAAGCGTTCTTGCGACATTTGAGTCTTGCTTAATTCATTCTTTAATAAAAATAGTGTTTTTACATTAATCCAATAAACCGGCGCATCCGGAGTTGTTGCGTTAATACGGTTCAGTGATGAACCCTGCTTGCATGTCAAAAATCTTCACCAGGGATTTCCCGACATGCCTGAATAAAGAAAAACATCATGAGAAACCTGTTTCTGTGCCCGGTGCTTGCTGCACTGGTGCTGAGCGGGTGTTCCGTGGGCCACACCGAGTACAGTCGTACGGCGATGCAGCACGTTGATATGAGCGTGACAGGCATTCCGACGATCCTCGGTCTGGGTACACTGGGCACCAGCATTCCTCTGACACCTGAATATAGCCTCACGGCTGCGCACGTGGCTAAAACTGCCGTGCAGCGTGTGAAGTCTTATCACCCTTATTGCGACCTTGCGATTATTTATCACAAGAATGATGCCAGCACGCTGACTAAGTTCCGCAGCAGCGACATCGGCGATCCGGTTAAAATGTATGGTTACAGCTTTATTTCCGCGATGCCGGTTGAGTCGTCCGGGGTTAATTTAGCCCGCACGGCTATTCGGAATAAATGGAATAAAAGTCCCTGCTTAGCGATGGCCTCGAATGCGGGGGTCGTTCAGGGAATGTCTGGCGGTGGCGTTTATAATCGGGATGATACGCTGGGCGGCGTTATTGTTGGCTATTCTGACTCGATTAAGAATGGGCGTAATAACAAAGTGATCCTCAAAGATGTATCACTTTATATTCCTTACGGTCAGTTTAAGAACTGGTTAGAGTCGAATCTGGCTCAGACACCGTCGCGCGGTGTCTGAAGCCCGACGTAATTACAGGAACGGGCGGGTATCGCCCACGCCTTCACGCACGATTTCTGGCGAATCGGTGGTCAGATCGACCACCGTGGTCGGCTGCTGACCCAGCGTACCGCCGTCAATGATCAGATCGACCAGCTTACCAATGCTGTGCTGGATCTCTTCCGGGTCTGACTCGGTAAAATCGTTGCCCGGCAGAATCAATGAGGTCGACATCATCGGCTGATTCAGCGCTTCCAGCAGCGCCAGCGCCACCGGATTGGAGGGCACGCGCAGACCAATGGTCTTACGCTTTTCATTCATCAGGCGACGCGGCACTTCTTTGGTCGCCTTGAGAATAAAGGTGTAGTTGCCTGGCGTGTTGTTTTTCAGCAGCCGAAAAGCCGAGTTGCCTACCTGCGAATAAACCGACAGCTCCGAAAGATCCCGGCACATCAAGGTGAAGTTGTGGTGCCCGTCGAGCTGACGGATACGGCAGATACGCTCCATTGCGCCCTTCTCCTCCAGCCGACAGCCCAGCGCATAGCCGGAGTCGGTAGGATAGACAATGACGCTGCCTTTGTTCAGGTAGTCGACCGCCTGGTTAATCAGCCGTGGCTGAGGATTGTCCGGATGGATGTGAAACAATTGACTCATAGAAACCTCGTGTCACCTTTCCGTGATTGTCAGGCCGGGCGCGAGATCCGGGAAGCGTTCCCAGACCGGCTCAACCGCTGCAGGCAGCCAGAGTTTACGGCCCAGCTCAATCCACGGGCAGGGTTGATGAAAATCAGAACCTTGTGATGCGGCCAGTTCATTATCTCTGGCGTATTGTGCCAGTGTTGTACGCTCATTGGGTGGCTGCTGGCACTGCGCGACTTCCATCGCATCGCCGCCCGCCTCGCGGAAATGGGCGACCAGCCGTTTAAGCCACTTCGCCGATAAGCCGTATCGGCCAGGATGCGCCAGCACAGCACACCCACCAGAATGATGAATCGCATCAATAGCTTGTTTAATTGTACACCATTGTGGCGGCACGTAGCCGGTTTTGCCACGCGCCAGATAATTTTTGAATACCTGTACCATATTGTCCGCTTTGCCCTGTTCAATCAGGAAGCGGGCAAAGTGACCACGGGTAATGATGCCGCCATCAGCCAGACGCATCGCACCCGCCAGCGCATCCGGGATACGTGCCCTGGCGAGTCGCTCACCAATCTCTTCCGCCCGCGTCCGGCGGCAGTCATGTTGTCCGGCCAGAAACGTCATCATCGCCGGATGATGAATATCAATGTTCAGGCCGACGATGTGAATCTCATGGTTCTCCCACAGCGTAGAGATCTCTGCCCCGGCCAGCACTTTTATCGGTAAATCGTGGTCCCGTGCCGTCTGCTGCGCTTCCTCTACCCCTGCAACGCTGTCGTGATCGGTGATCGCCAGTACGCCAACGCGCATCTCAACGGCTCGCTGCACCAGGTCTGCTGGCGTCAGTAAGCCATCGGAGGCGCGCGTGTGGCTGTGTAAATCATAAACCGGAAAACGGGCGATATCGCTCAAGAGAACTCCTGCTAAAACTAAACCGGCCAGCATGATAACGATTTTCACGGTCAGTGAAAAAGTGTATTGACATTTACGTCATGAACCCGTTAACTAGTACACAAGTTCACACGTAACGGGTATTCAATCATGGCTGTTGTAATCACGCATTTAAACGGTTGGCGCGATGTTCCCGAAAACGGGCGACAGGATCGTGCACACTTTGCGTAACCGCTGTGCTAATACCTGAGCCCGCCACCGAGCGGGCTTTTTTTTGAGCGAAATTCAGAGAAATCATCATGCCAAATGCGAAACCTACAGTGAAGTTGATTACCGGCACCGCGCCTTACCGCGAAGATCCGGCCGCAGTGTTTCACCAGCTGTGCGGCGCACGTCCGGCAACCCTGCTGCTTGAATCTGCGGATATCGACAGCAAGCGTAATTTAAAAAGTCTGCTGATTGTCGACAGCGCGCTGCGTATCAGCGCCATGGGTAATACGGTGACCGTTCAGGCGCTGTCAGAAAATGGCCGTGCCGTGCTGCCGCTGCTGGATGAGGCTCTGCCCGCTTCCGTCAGCAATCAGGTCCGTCCCGATGGCCGAGGGCTGACTTTTCCACAGAGCTCCGATCCGCATCAGGACGAAGATTCCCGTCTCAAAGCACTCTCGGTGTTTGATGCACTGCGACTGATTCCCCAGCTGGTTAACGCCCCTGCCGACGAGCGCGAAGCCGTGCTGCTGGGTGGTCTGTTTGCCTATGACCTGGTGGCTGGTTTTGAAACCCTGCCGGAACTGGATAATCAGCAGCGCTGCCCTGACTACTGTTTTTACCTGGCAGAGACATTACTGGTGATCGATCACCAGACCCGCAGCGCGCGTCTGCAGGCCAGCCTGTTCTGCCCGTCCACCAGCGAGTTCCAGCGTCTGCAACGCCGTATCGAGCAGCTGCATGGCCAGATGCTGCAGCCAGCACCTGCGCTGCCGGTACAAAAGGTCGAACAGATGACGCTGACTACCAGCCAGAGCGATGAAGAGTATTGTGAAGTCGTTCGCACCATGCAGCAGGCGATTCGCATCGGTGAAATTTTCCAGGTCGTGCCATCACGCCGCTTCTCGCTGCCGTGCCCGTCACCGCTGGCTGCCTATGACACGCTAAAAAACAGCAATCCCAGCCCGTATATGTTCTTTATGCAGGATCAGGATTTCTCCCTGTTTGGCGCGTCACCAGAGAGCTCACTGAAGTATGACGCCATCTCGCGTCAGATTGAGATCTACCCGATTGCCGGTACCCGCCCGCGCGGCCGCCATGCTGATGGCTCGCTGGACCGTGACCTCGACAGCCGCATTGAACTGGAGATGCGCACCGACCATAAAGAGCTGGCTGAACATCTGATGCTGGTCGATCTGGCGCGTAACGATCTGGCGCGCATCTGCTTGCCCGGCAGCCGTTACGTGGCTGACCTGACCAAAGTTGATCGCTACTCGTTCGTGATGCATCTGGTTTCCCGCGTCGTCGGCACGCTGCGCGCCGACCTCGACGTGCTGCACGCCTATCGTGCCTGTATGAACATGGGCACGCTGAGCGGTGCGCCAAAAGTTCGCGCTATGCAGCTGATTGCCGGTGCTGAACGCACCCGTCGCGGCAGCTATGGTGGCGCGGTGGGCTACTTCACCGCTCAGGGCGATCTCGACACCTGCATCGTTATTCGTTCGGCCTATGTCGAAGATGGCGTCGCTACCGTTCAGGCGGGCGCTGGTGTGGTGCTGGATTCTAATCCGCAGGCTGAAGCTGATGAAAGCCGCAATAAGGCCCGCGCCGTTCTGCGCGCTATCGCGACTGCCCATCACTGCAAGGAGATCTTCTGATGGCCGATATTCTGCTGCTCGATAACATCGACTCTTTTACCTACAACCTGGTTGATCAGCTGCGGACCTTTGGTCACAACGTAGTGATCTACCGCAACAACCTGCCCGCTGAACTGTTAATTGCTCAGCTGGAGCGGATGGAAGATCCGGTGCTGATGCTGTCACCCGGCCCCGGCGCGCCAAAAGATGCCGGGTGTATGCCGGAGCTGCTGCGGGTGCTGCGCGGACGCCTGCCGATCATCGGCATCTGTCTGGGACATCAGGCGATTGTGGAAGCCTATGGCGGCCATGTAGGCCAGGCGGGCGAAATCCTGCACGGCAAAGCCTCGTCTATCGTTCATGACGACGAGGCGATGTTTGCCGGCCTGAGCAATCCGCTGCCGGTGGCGCGCTATCACTCGCTGGTAGGCAGCAACACGCCGGATGAGCTGACGGTTAATGCCAGCTTTAACGGGATGGTGATGGCGGTTCGTCATGAAACCGATCGCGTCTGCGGGTTTCAGTTCCATCCTGAATCGATTTTGACTTCTCAGGGCGCGCGCCTGCTTGAGCAGACGCTGGCCTGGGCGCTGGCGAAGTAACAGGGAGAATAACGATGCAACAGACACTGGAAAAACTTTACCAGGCGCAGACGCTGAATCAGGCTGAGAGTCATCAGCTGTTCAGCGCCATTATTACCGGACAGCTGGAACCCACGCAGCTCGCCGCTGCACTGGTCGCCATGAAAGTACGTGGTGAAACGCCGGAAGAGATCGCCGGAGCCGCCACCGCGCTGCTGGAAGATGCGAAACCCTTTCCCCGCCCGGATTACGCTTTCGCGGACATCGTCGGCACCGGCGGCGATGGCAGTAACAGCATTAATATCTCGACGGCCAGCGCCTTTGTTGCCGCCACATGCGGTCTGAAAGTGGCGAAGCACGGCAACCGCAGCGTCTCCAGCAAATCGGGCTCGTCTGACCTGCTGGCCGCCTTTGGTATCAACCTCGATATGCCCGCTGATCGGGCGCGTCAGGCGCTGGACGACCTTAACGTCTGCTTCCTGTTTGCGCCGCAGTATCACACCGGCTTTCGCCACGCGATGCCAGTGCGCCAGCAACTGAAGACCCGCACGCTGTTCAACGTGTTAGGCCCATTAATCAATCCGGCGCGCCCGCCACTGGCGGTGATTGGCGTCTACAGCCCGGAACTGGTGCTGCCGATTGCGCAGACCCTGAAAGTGCTGGGTTATCAGCGTGCGGCGGTCGTTCACGGTGGCGGTATGGATGAAGTCGCACTGCACGATGTGACCCATGTTGCTGAGCTGCGTGAAGGTGAAATCACCCGCTATCAGCTCTCGCCAGAGGACTTTGGTTTTGGCTTCCATCCCAAAGAGGCGCTGGCAGGCGGCACGCCGGAAGAAAATCGTGACATTCTGACGGCTTTACTCCAGGGTAATGGCCAGCAGGCCCATGAGGAAGCGGTCGCCGTTAACGTGGCGATGCTGCTTAAAGTATTCGGTCAGGAAGATCTGCGTGAAAACGCACAGCAGGCGCTTAACGCCATCCGCAGCGGGCAGGCTTATGAACGCGTCGTCGCACTGGCAGCAAGAGGATAATCATGAAAGGCACCGTGTTAGAAAAAATTGTTCAGGACAAAGCGATTTGGGTTGAAGCCCGTCAGCAGCAGCAGCCTCTCTCCACCTTTCAGAACAGCATTGAACCTGCCAGCCGTCATTTCTACGACGCGCTGCAGGGTGCAAGAACCGCGTTTATCCTGGAGTGTAAAAAGGCATCCCCCTCAAAAGGCGTGATTCGCGAGGATTTCGATCCGGCCGCCATTGCCGGGGTCTACCGCCACTATGCTTCTGCGGTGTCCGTGCTGACCGATGAGAAATATTTTCAGGGCGACTTCGCCTTTCTGCCGATTGTCAGCGCCGCCATTACCCAGCCAGTGCTGTGTAAAGATTTTATTATCGATCCCTATCAGATCTATCTGGCCCGTTACTTCCAGGCGGATGCCATTCTGCTGATGCTGTCGGTGCTGGATGATGAGCAGTATCGTCAGCTGGCCGCCGTGGCGCATAGCCTGAAGATGGGCATTCTGACCGAAGTGAGTAACGAAGAGGAACTGGAGCGGGCTATCGCGCTACAGGCAAAAGTCGTGGGGATTAACAACCGTGACCTGCGCGATCTCTCTATCGATCTCAACCGCACCCGTCAGCTGGCGCCGCGCCTGTCACACGGCGTCACCGTGATCAGCGAATCGGGCATAAACAGCTACGCTGATATTCGTGAGCTGAGCCACTTTGCCAACGGCTTCCTGATTGGCTCTGCCCTGATGGAAGAAGCTGACCTGACCGGTGCGGTGCGTCGGGTTACGCTGGGTAGCAATAAAGTGTGCGGTCTGACGCGTGCCGAAGACGCCCTTGCCGCCTATGAAGCCGGTGCAATCTTTGGTGGTCTGATCTTCGCGGAAGGATCACCACGTCAGATTGACACCGTTACCGCGCAGAACGTGATCGCCGCTGCGCCGCTGCGCTACGTCGGCGTGTTCCGCAATAACTCTGTCAGTGACGTTGTCACGCAGGCTACCGCACTTTCACTGTCTGCAGTGCAGCTGCATGGTAATGAAACACCAGAATTTGTGGCCGAACTGCGCGAGGCTCTGCCAGCAGAGATTCAAATCTGGAAGGCGCTGCGCATTGAAGGTGCCCTGCCGGCACGCGACTGGCCGCACGTCGACCGTTATGTGTTTGATAATGGCGATGGCGGAACCGGACAGCGCTTCGACTGGTCGCTGTTACAGGGGCAGACGCTCGACAATGTGCTGCTGGCCGGTGGCCTGAGTGCGGATAACTGTGTTGAAGCCGCGCAGCTGGGCTGTGCCGGACTGGACTTCAACTCGGGCGTGGAAAGCGCGCCTGGCATCAAAGATGCGCGTAAAATTGCCGCGGTGTTTCAGACACTGCGTGCCTACTGATTTGCCTGGCCTGCTCTACGGCGGGCCCGAGAAAGGAAGATAAAAAATGACGTTACTGAATCCCTACTTTGGCGAATTTGGCGGAATGTATGTTCCGCAGATCCTGATGCCAGCCCTGCGCCAGCTGGAACAGGCGTTTGTCGACGCCCAGAAAGATCCCGAGTTTCAGGCCGAATTTACCGACCTGCTGAAGAACTACGCGGGCCGTCCTACTGCCCTGACGCTGTGTAAAAATCTGACGAAAGGCACCAAAACCCGCCTCTATCTCAAGCGTGAAGATCTGCTGCACGGTGGCGCGCATAAAACCAACCAGGTGCTGGGTCAGGCGCTGTTAGCCAAACGCATGGGCAAAAACGAAATCATTGCCGAGACCGGTGCCGGTCAGCATGGCGTCGCTTCCGCGCTGGCCTGTGCGCTGCTGGGCATGAAATGCCGCATCTATATGGGCGCGAAAGATGTCGAGCGTCAGTCCCCTAACGTGTTCCGTATGCGTCTGATGGGCGCAGAAGTGATTCCGGTTCACAGCGGCTCCGCCACGCTGAAAGATGCCTGTAACGAAGCGCTGCGTGACTGGTCAGGCAGCTATGAGACCTCACACTACATGCTCGGCACTGCGGCGGGTCCGCATCCCTTCCCGACGATCGTGCGTGAGTTCCAGCGCATGATTGGTGAAGAGACCAAAAAGCAGATTCTGGAAAGAGAAGGCCGCCTGCCCGATGCGATCCTCGCCTGCGTAGGCGGCGGTTCAAATGCCATCGGGATGTTTGCCGACTTTATCGATGAAACCAGCGTGAAGCTGATCGGCGTTGAGCCTGCGGGTCACGGCATTGAAACCGGCGAGCATGGCGCACCGCTTAAACATGGTCGCGTCGGCATCTACTTCGGTATGAAATCGCCGATGATGCAGACCCATGATGGCCAGATTGAGGAGTCTTATTCCATCTCTGCCGGCCTCGACTTCCCATCGGTCGGTCCGCAGCATGCGCATCTGAACAGCATTGGTCGCGCGGAGTATGTCTCCATTACCGATAATGAAGCGATGGACGCCTTTAAACAGCTGTGTCGCGCAGAAGGGATTATTCCGGCGCTTGAGTCCTCGCACGCGCTGGCGCACGCCCTGAAGATGATTCACGCTGAACCAGAAAAAGAGCAGTTGATTGTGGTCAACCTCTCTGGCCGCGGCGACAAAGATATTTTCACCGTTCATGACATTCTGACAGCGCAGGGAGAAATCTGATGGAACGTTACAATCAACTGTTTACGCGGCTGTCAGCGAATAACGAAGGCGCTTTCGTTCCTTTCGTTACGCTGGGCGATCCCTCTCCGGAGCTTTCACTGCGCGTGATTGACGCGCTGGTGGAAGGTGGCGCAGATGCACTGGAGCTGGGTATTCCCTTCTCCGATCCGCTGGCAGATGGCCCGACCATTCAGAACGCGACGCTGCGCGCCTTTGCGGCGGGCACCAACACCAGCCAGTGTTTTGAAATGCTGGCGACTATCCGCCGTAAATACCCGGATCTGCCGATTGGCTTGCTAATGTACGCTAACCTGGTCTTCACCAACGGCGTGGATGAGTTCTATGCCCGTTGTGCTGAAGCCGGTGTGGATTCAGTGCTGGTGGCGGATGTGCCGGTTGAAGAGTCTGCGCCCTTCCGTCAGGCAGCGCTGCGTCATGGTGTCGCACCCATCTTTATCTGTCCGCCTAACGCCAGCGATGAGCTGCTGCGTGAGATCGCGTCGCACGGACGGGGTTACACCTATCTGCTGTCACGCGCGGGTGTGACCGGTGCTGAAAACCGCGCCAGCCTGCCGCTGAAGCATCTGATCGACAAGCTGCGTGAATACCACGCCGCGCCACCGCTGCAGGGCTTTGGTATTTCAGAACCGGAACAGGTGAAGGAGGCGATCGCTGCCGGTGCAGCGGGCGCTATCTCCGGCTCTGCGATTGTCAGAATCATTGAAAAACACCATGCAGAGCCTGAAGTGATGCTGAGTGAACTGAAGAATTTTGTCAGCCGCCTCAAGGCCGCCAGCCGTTAATCCTGCCATCATGCCTTATCGCGCGATAAGGCATGATTTGTTTCCTTTTTTTTCATTCCGCTATTTGCCCTTTTTGCAAAATCTGCACCACAATGACAATGCGCCGTTACGGTAACGTCGCATCCATTTTGTGACAGGGAGAGAAAGCAATGAAATTCGTTAAACTGCTGACAGGTGCTGTACTGGCGGGCGTGGTTGCGCTGACACTGAGCGCCTGTGCGCCAACCGCAACCAAAGAGGGAACCGGTGGCTATATTGATGACACCGTGGTGACCACTAAAGTCAAAGGTGAACTGCTGAAAGATGACTCGCTGAAATCGACTGAAATCAACGTAGAAACCTTTAAAGGTAAAGTTCAGCTGAGCGGTTTTGTTTCATCACCACAGATGGCGAATCGTGCCGTTCAGGTTACGCGCAGCGTGCCGGGCGTGAAATCAGTCGTCAACAATATGCAGATCAAATAACGTCTTAACAGACAAAAAAAGGCCGCTCATTCAGCGGCCTTTTTCTCATCAGAACCGGTATCCCGCCCCGAAGAAGAAGACCCATGGGTCGATGCGCATATTGATGTTCTGCTGCTCGCCAGCGGCTTTGAACTTCACTTCCGTATCAATATCCATGTACCACACCGACGCATTCAGCATCCAGTCGCGGTTAATCTGGTAATCCAGACCGACCTGGCCCGCCACACCCCAGGAATCCTTGACGCTGAGATCGGTCAGGCCAGCATCGCGACCGGTCTGGTTAAAGTCGGCATCATAAAAGGTGGTGTAGTTGATCCCCACGCCAACGTAAGGGCGCGCTTTGCTTTTACTGTCGAAGAAGTAGTACTGCGCCATCAGCGTCGGCGGTAACTGGCGTACGGTAGCCAGCGTACCGGTCGGGCCAAGACCCACTTTGTGACGGAAAGGCGTGGCGGCCAGTAACTCGACACCGATATTGTCCGTTGCCATGTACGTGAAGGTCAGCCCCAGCTGCGTGTCGTTAGTGGCGCTGAACTCACCCATACCTAACACGTTATCGGAACCCTCGGTGGGCCGGACGGTGGCGCTGCCGGCACGCATAAAGAAGTCACCTGCTTCGTGGGCCATCGCCAGTTGAGGCAGGGCCAGGGCCAGCAGCATCGCGCATTTTGCCAGTTTCATTATCACTCCTTTGCTTAATGTTAATGTCGCGAACGGAATCGCTTTTTTTGCTGGCAATTATTTAACGTGATTTACAGAAAATTGCACTCAGTAGCCCTGAGATAAATTACTTAAAAAACAATGAATTGATTTAGATCAATTTCGGCGCTTTCAGCAGCACGCAAATACCGCTTGCTGAATAATTTCGCCAGCTCTATGTTGCTTATCTTCATTGTTGATTTTGGTTCGATGCCCTCGGAGGGGCGGGTGATCAAATGAGTGAGCTCTCTAACCCTTGTGTCAGCTGTGGCGCCTGCTGCGCCCATTTCCGCGTCTCATTTTACTGGGCTGAAGCCGACGATGCGGGCGGTCTGGTGCCCACAGAATTAACAGAGCCGTTAAGCCTGTTAATGCGCAACATGCGTGGTACGAACGATCGTGCGCCTCGCTGCGTCGCCCTGCAGGGTGACATTGGCGGCTGCGTTTCCTGCGGCATTTATGAACATCGCCCGACGCCCTGTCGGGAGTTCTCAATGTCGGGTGAGGAAGGTATCCATAACGAAGCCTGCGATCGCGCCCGCGCGCGTTATGGCCTTCCTCCCCTTTTTGCGCCCTCTTTACCTCATATTACAGAAAGTTATGCCCTGCCGGGTGCACCGGAGCTGCCAGAACATGTACAATCGCCGGGTTAATTAACCCGGTTCCTCCAAGGAGTGTACATGTCTATCACGGCAAGCTCGTTATACCGTGACACAGGAAATTTCGCGCGTCATCAACTGGCTACGGTGCTGTTGATGTCGCTGCTGGCCGCGTTTGTCACCGTCATGCTGGTGCATGTGCTGACACCTGGTGCCGATCAGATGGCCATCCTGCAGCAGGGCGATGACAGCGCCAGTTCGTTGTTTGAGATAGTGCAGAATATGTCACCGGAACAGCAACAGGTGCTGCTGCGCGCCTCGGCGGCCAGCACCTTTGCCGCGCTGATGGGGAATACGCTGCTGCTTGGCGGTATGCTCTATCTGATTCCGATGGTCTCTTCCGGCCAGCGCGTCAGTGCGTTGCGGGCCATTGGCGCGTCAGCACCGCTGCTGCCAAAGCTGCTGCTGCTCACCTTCCTGATGACGCTGGTCGCGCAGCTGGGCTTTATGGTGCTGGTGGTGCCAGGCATTCTGCTGACGATCCTGCTGTCGCTGGCGCCAGTGATGGTGGCCAGTGAGAAGATGGGTGTCTTTGCCGCCATGCGCGCCAGCATGCGGATGGCGTGGAAGAATGTCAGGCTGATCGCCCCGGCAATTCTGCTCTGGCTGCTGGCTAAAGTCATTGTGATGCTCTTCTTCTCATCGCTGACGGTATTACCCCTCAATGTCTCGTCGGTGATTTTTACCGCGGCAGGCAATGTGGTTTCAGCCATGTTGATTATCTATCTCTATCGGCTCTATATGCTGTTACGTTGATTGACGGTGTACCTTCGGGCACATTCGCAGGCAACTCTGAATGGAAAAACTATGAAGCAGCTACTCGACTTTCTTCCCCTGGTGGTCTTTTTCATCTTCTACAAGCTGTATGACATTTTTGTCGCCTCGGGCGCTCTGATTGTGGCCACTGGCCTGGCCCTGGTCGTCAGCTGGGTGCTCTATCGCAAGCTGGAAAAGATGACGATTTTCACCTTTGTGCTGGTGGCCGTCTTTGGCACCCTGACGCTGGTGTTCCACAACGATGAGTTCATTAAGTGGAAAGTCACCGTGATCTACACCCTGTTTGCCGCCGCCCTGCTTTACAGCCAGTGGTTTATGCAACAGACGCTAATTCAGCGCATGCTGGGTAAAGAGCTGCAGTTGCCTGATGCGGTCTGGCGTCGGCTGAACGTCGCCTGGGCGCTGTTCTTTCTGATCTGCGGCCTGGTGAACATCTATGTCGCCTTTTGGTTATCTCAGGCGTTTTGGGTTAACTTTAAAGTGTTCGGTCTCTCCGGTCTGACCTTACTGTTTACCCTGCTCAGCGGGCTTTATATCTGGCGTCAGATGCCGCAGCAGGAACAAAAATAATCATCTGCCCGGTACGCCGGGCATTTTTTTAGCATTCATCTGCATAAGAAGTGGAAGCAATGAGCGAAAAACATAAATTGCCGCAAGGCGAAATGGTGCTGCGTACGCTCGCCATGCCGGCAGATACCAACGCCAATGGCGATATTTTTGGCGGCTGGCTGATGTCACAGATGGATATGGGCGGCGCTATCCTGGCGAAAGAGATCGCTGAAGGGCGCGTTGTTACCGTGCGCGTCGACGGCATGTCATTTATGAAGCCTGTCGCGGTGGGTGACGTGGTGAGCTGTCATGCAAGCTGTCTCCGGACCGGCAACAGTTCGATGACGATTAATGTGGAAGTGTGGATTAAAAAAGTGTCGTCTGAGCCCATCGGACAGACCTACTGTGCCACAGAGGCGGTCTTTATTTATGTGGCGGTCGACAATGAGGGCAATTCACGTCCTCTGCCAGCCGGTCGTGCCAATCGGCAGCCTGCCGGATAAGTAACGGGTCAGGCGGCTTCTGCCTGACCCGACGCCTTATTCAATGCTGGCACCACCATTAATTTTAAACACAATATTCATGGTAAGACCCTGTCCTGGCTGTCCGCTCTGATAGCGCCATTTTTTCATCGCCTGCTTAACATCCCGCTCAAACATATTGCGCGGTTCAGCAGAGAGAATCTGGATGTTATCCACCCGTCCGTCGCTGTCCACATCAAACTTCACCCTGACACGCCCTTCTACCCGCAATGCAAAAGCACGTTGAGGATAACCAGGCTTACTCACGCTCAGTGCCTTAGGGCCGTTTGATGCCGACGCGGTGGGAGCCGGCGTCGCTTTTGGTGCCGTCGCCGGTTTGCTTTGCGTCGCCGGTGCTTCCTGCTTAAACGGATCGGCCTGAGGCTTACTCTCCTGACGCGGCTTCACCTCGCGTTTTGGCTGCTCCCGTTTGTGCGCCGGCTTTGGTTTAGGCTTAGGCTTCGGCTCAGGTTTCGGAATAGGTACCGGCTCCGCTTTTGGCGGTTCCGGCACGGGCTGCGGTTCCGGCTCTGGTTCCGGCTGCGGTTCAGGTTGTGGCGCAGGTGGCTCTGCGATAGCCGGTGCAGGCTCGGGCTGAACTTCGGGCGCGACCATGGTAACGCTGATGGGCTGGGATGCTTTGGGTACCTCAATCACCTGCTGGAATGAAGCATAAAGAATTCCGGCAATCACGACGCCATGCAGCGCAACAGACAACAACATAGAGGCAGGGGTGCGTTTAGGTAATGGCATAGTCAGCGTGGTCATAACAGTCGCAGTGATTGAATAGAACAGCGATTTTAAATGCAAATAGCAATCAGTTTCAATAACTCCCGCCATCCGGCCTGAAGAAAAGCGCTTTTTAGCCCTTTATGCTGAGCCATTAACCGCCCACAGGTTTCGTTTGCACTCTAATCGTCAATCCCTTAACGTGTTGCAAAATTCTGATAACCAGGAGTTCCTTAGTGCTTTACGTCATTTATGCAGAAGATACTGCAGAGTCACTGGAAAAACGTAACGCCGTGCGCCCTGCCCACCTGGCGCGACTCAAACTGCTGCAGGAAGAGGGACGCCTGATCATCGCAGGCCCGATGCCTGCTGTGGATAGCAACGATCCTGGCGTGGCGGGCTTCACCGGCTCAACCGTTATTGCTGAGTTCCCGTCCTTAGAAGCCGCGCAGTCCTGGGCCCAGGATGATCCTTACTTTGCAGCGGGCGTCTACAAACAGGTCTCGGTTAAACCGTTTAAACGCGTCTTCTGATAACGTATCTGCAGTCAGAATGGCTTCTGTGCCTGGCACAGAAGCCATTTTTGTTTTGAATATTCAGAGAGGAAAGATGCAGATAATCATTCTGGGGCTACTGGCAATTATCGCTTTACTGATTGGCGGTGCGCTATACCTCTGGCGAACAAAGGGCTGGCGCAATAAAAAGCAGTGGATTGTGATGCTGATCGTGCTGGCGGCAGCATTGCAGTTAGTGAATGTCACGCTGATGATGACGTCACAACGTCTTTCAGGTTAATTATTCATACAGCTTATTGCCAGAGCAACGTAAATTCCCTCTGCGAAACAGGCCTTTCGCACTGCATTACGCCTCTGCCCATACGGCTGAACACGACGACCGCTGTATAAACATTAAGCGCTTATTCATGGCTAAGCGGGCCTGCCTGTTCAGCTAACCCGCTTTAAATTCCCTTCACTCACTGGCATAGTTGCGTTGAATTAACCCCTGTCCAGAATCAGACCGATCAGCGAGTGATAGTGCTGCTCTTCTTCCGGGCTGGTGACATGCTGCAAACGGCTGATGAGTTTTGAGCAAATCGCTTTACGATTCAGGCTACGGCCAGAGGCGATAATTTCCGTCACCACAGAACCCAGAATGGCCTGCTGGGAAGGCTGCGCAGCACTGTGTAAATAGGCAGAGATATCAGATACTGAAGCGGGAATACGAACGTTAGTCTGCATGGTTGACCCTCATAGGATTCATTAAAAGTTACTAACCGATGCGGTAAAGTTATACAACAACGCCTAACTTGTACAGGTATTTAACGAAAAATATCGCCCTGCCTTGCAGCTTAATAATAAAACACTTATATAACAATGAATTAATAAAATGTAAAGTTGTACAGGTTTAACGTCAGCGGCTGTACACCCCATAAATTACACCCTGATATGGCCTGTTTTGCATTAAATATGATCTCTGTGTCATTTTTTTAGCAGTCGGGAGGAATTATCTGGCAGAGCTGTCTACATTTAGCTTTTGTGAGTTAAACCTCTGAATGGAAGCACAGCGGAATCGCGGGCAAATTATGAATAAAACGTATCCCGGCCAGGCACTTACTCTGCTCGACCCACTGTTATCACGAATTGTGGCGATTGTTGATCCGAAAATCGAAGTCATGAGTGGTTACCCTGCAAACTGCTCTGCGTGGCTGACCATCTATTACCAGCGTAAATCGGGAAAATGGTCTTACGAATGGTACGATCGGACGGGATATCGCAGGCCGATGGCGCTGGGCAGCACGATGGAGTGCCTGATGCGCGAAGTCACCGACCGGGGTGCGTCGCGTCAGGAGCATTCAATGGCGCGACGCATCATGGCAGAATCGGGATTTTTTGAAGCCTGAACAGGGCTGCTCCCGACATAACCTAGACTAACTGTGTAATAAACAGGATCGAGCGTCGTTGCTGCTGGGCCAGCTGATGGCGAATGCAATGGATACGCTTGTAACGCCGCGACTGTCCTTCCAGCCAGCGGGAGCGGCGGCGATGCACCTGACGTAACATTCTCCAGCGCGCCACTTCATTTCTGCTTCTTTTCATCACTTCCTCTCTGACTTCATACGTGCAAGACCTGTGCGAGGGCATTATAGAGATCTCCGCCGTAATGCCAAATCAGATCTCTCATCGAGACTGTCCGGGATAAAGGGTTTCGCTAGCGGTGATCTGCACGTAAACTTGCCAGACGAAAGCGCGAACGGGATGTCCACTTTATGACCACTTTTTATACCCTGATCAGCTGGTTGCTGGTATTTGGTTACTGGCTGCTGATCGCCGGGGTTACGCTGCGCGTGTTAATGAAGCGCCGGGCCGTAACCTCGGCGATGGCATGGCTGCTGGTAATCTATATTCTGCCGCTGGTGGGTATTATCGCTTATCTCTCGTTTGGCGAACTGCATCTGGGCAAACGTCGCGCGGAGCGCGCCCGCACCATGTGGCCGTCGACCGCCCGCTGGCTCAACGACCTGAAACAGTGCCGTGAAATTTTTGCCAGCGAGCACAGCGACGTGGCCCGTTCACTGTTTGAGCTTTGCTACCACCGTCAGGGCATTGCCGGGGTCAAGGGCAACCAGCTCCAGCTGCTCACCAGCGCGGACGACGTCATGCAGGCGCTGATTCGTGATATCCAGCTGGCCCGTCATAACATTGAGATGGTGTTTTACATCTGGCATCCCGGCGGACTGGCGGATGAGGTTGCAGAATCGCTGATGGCCGCATCACGCCGTGGCGTTCATTGCCGACTGCTGCTCGACTCCGCAGGCAGCGTCAACTTTTTCCGCAGCCCATGGGTCGGCATGATGCGCAACGCCGGTATCGACGTCGTGGAAGCCTTGCAGGTCAGCCTGCTGCGCGTGTTCCTGCGTCGAATGGATTTGCGTCAGCATCGCAAAATCGTTCTTATTGATAATTACATCGCCTATACCGGCAGCATGAACCTGGTGGATCCGCGCTTCTTTAAACAGAGCGCGGGTGTGGGCCAGTGGATTGACCTGATGGCGCGTATGGAAGGCCCGGTCGCGACCGCGATGGGCATTGTGTTCAGCTGTGACTGGGAGATTGAGACCGGCAAACGTATTCTGCCACCACCGCCCGATCGCAACATCATGCCGTTTGAGCAGGAGAGCGGCCACACCGTGCAGGTGATCGCCTCCGGTCCTGGCTTCCCGGAAGATATGATCCATCAGGCACTGCTGACCGCGGTTTATTCCGCGCGTGAACAGCTGATAATGACCACGCCCTATTTAGTACCGAGCGACGATCTGTTGCATGCTATCTGTACGGCCGCACAGCGTGGCGTCAGTGTCAGCGTGATTGTGCCGCGTCACAATGACTCGCTGCTGGTCGGCTGGGCCAGCCGCTCCTTCTTCAGCGAACTGCTGGAAGCGGGCGTGAAGATCTATCAGTTTGAAGATGGGCTGTTGCACACTAAAAGCGTGCTGGTCGACGGACAGCTGAGTCTGGTGGGAACCGTCAATCTCGATATGCGCAGTTTATGGCTGAATTTTGAAGTAACGCTGGTGGTGGATGATGCCGGATTTGGCAGCGATCTCGCCTGTGTGCAGGATGACTATATCGCCCGCTCACGCCTGCTGGATGGCAAGCGCTGGGCAAAACGTGCGTGGTGGCAGCGCATCGTCGAACGACTGTTTTACTTCTTCAGCCCTTTACTGTAAAACGAGCCAGATTGTGTAAATGGCCGCAGGCCGACAGGACAGACTATGGATTTGAATAATCGCCTTACCGAAGATGAAACGCTGGAACAGGCCTACGATATTTTTCTCGAACTGGCCGTCGACAATCTCGACCCGGCAGACGTCATTCTCTTCAATCTGCAGTTCGAAGAACGCGGTGGCGCAGAGCTGTTTGATCCCTCTGAAGACTGGAAAGATCATGTCGATTTCGATCTGAACCCGGACTTTTTCGCCGAGGTGGTCATCGGGCTGGGTGAAGCGGATGGTGAGCCGATCACTGATGTCTTTGCCCGCGTGCTGCTGTGCCGCGAGAAAGATCACAAGCTCTGTCATATCCTGTGGCGCGAGTAAGCATCAGATAACAAAACGCCGGGCAATTGCCCGGCGTTTTGCCTTATAGCGGATCGACCTTCAGACAGGAGACCGCATGGTGGAAACTGCCTTCCAGCAACGGCCGGGTTTTCGCACACTCCGGGCCGGCAATCGGACAACGAGTGCGGAACACGCAGCCTGACGGCGGATTAATCGGCGACGGCAACTCCCCTTCCAGCAGCTGAATCTGCTTATTCTTTTCCAGATCGGGATCGGGAATCGGCACGGCAGACATCAGCGCACGGGTGTAAGGATGCTGCGGATTGCTGTAGACCTCGCTGTAGGTACCCAGCTCCACCGCATGCCCCAGATACATTACCAGCACACGGTCAGAGATATGCTTCACCACAGCCAGATCGTGGGCAATGAAGATGAGCGACAGCCCCATCTCACGCTGTAACTGCTGCAGCAGATTCACCACCTGCGCCTGAATCGAAACATCCAGCGCCGAGACCGGTTCATCGCAGATGATCAACTTCGGCTCCAGAATCAGCGCACGGGCGATACCGATACGCTGACACTGACCGCCCGAAAACTCATGCGGGTAGCGGTTGATCAGGTTAGGCAGCAGCCCCACTTTCATCATCATATTTTTGACGCGGTCTTTCACTTCCTGCCGCGCCATTTTCGGATGGTAGGTGCGCAGTGGCTCGGCGATGATATCGCCGATGGTCATACGCGGGTTCAGCGACGCCAGCGGGTCCTGGAATATCATCTGGATATCGCTGCGCGCTTTGCGCCACTCCTCTTCACTCTGGCCGAGCAGATCGCGGCCTAACCAGGCCACCCGACCTTCTGTCGCTTTAACCAGCCCGATGATGGCGCGCGCCAGGGTCGATTTACCGCAGCCAGACTCGCCTACCACGCCCAGCGTTTCTCCCTCATAAAGGCGCAGGCTGACGCCATCCACCGCCTTCAGGGTTTTTGACGGCTGCCAGAACCATTGCCTGCCATCTTTGATGTCGAAATGGACTTTGAGGTCGGCGATTTCCAGTAACACTCTTTTTTCAGCTACGGTGCTCATACTAACTCCTCCACCGGCTTAAAGCAGGCACGCAGACGGCCATCGCCAAACGGCTCCAGCGGCGGAGCCTGGGTGCAGATATCCATGGCGTGCGAACAACGCGGCTGGAACGGGCAACCCTGCGGCAGACGCAGCAGATTGGGTGGATTACCCGGAATGGTGGTCAGGCTCTCGCCCTCCGCATCCAGGCGCGGCACTGCATTCAGCAGACCGATTGAGTAAGGGTGCGCAGGCTGATAAAAGACATCGCGGGCGCGGCCATACTCCATGGTACGTCCGGCATACATCACCAGCACCTTGTCGCAGATCCCGGCTACCACGCCAAGATCGTGGGTGATCATGATAATGGCGGTGTTGAATTCACGCTTCAGATCGTTGAGCAACGTCATGATCTGCGCCTGCACCGTCACATCCAGCGCCGTAGTGGGCTCGTCGGCGATCAGCAGTTTTGGCCGGCACAGCAGCGCCATCGCGATCATCACGCGCTGACGCATCCCGCCAGAGAACTCATGCGGGTACATCTTCATGCGTTTGCGCGCTTCCGGCATTTTCACCGCGTCCAGCATTCTCACTGACTCTTCAAACGCCTGTGCGCTGTTCATTCCTTTGTGCAGCTTAAGCACTTCCATCAGCTGCTCGCCTACCCGCATATAGGGGTTCAGCGACGTCATCGGGTCCTGGAAGATCATTGCAATCTGTTCGGCGCGCAGTTTATTGAGCTGGTTCTCAGGCAGGTTCAGGATCTCTTTGCCGTTGAACATCGCCGAGCCGCCAATGCGGCCATTTTTTGCCAGCAACCCCATCAGGGCAAAGGCCGTCTGTGATTTGCCGGAACCCGACTCACCAACAATGCCCAGCGTCTCACCCGCGCGCAGCGAGAAGTTCAGGTCATTAACAGCGGTCACATCCCCATCGTGCGTGCCAAAGGTCACGCGTAAATCTTTGACCGTAAGTAGCTGTTCGCTTCCCGCGCGGGCCGCCATCGCTGGCTGAAATTCATGAATAGTCATCGGGAAACTCCTTAACGATCTTTCGGGTCGAGGGCATCACGCAGGCCATCGCCGATAAAGTTGAAACAGAACAGCGTCACCACCAGGAAGCCCGCCGGCCAGAGCAGCAGCCACGGCGACACCT
The DNA here is from genome assembly GCF_003201065.1 of Pantoea sp. JKS000250. Lineage (NCBI taxonomy): Bacteria > Pseudomonadati > Pseudomonadota > Gammaproteobacteria > Enterobacterales > Erwiniaceae > Pantoea > Pantoea sp. JKS000250. Next base: position 398,761 of record NZ_QICZ01000001.1, read on the forward strand.
CCATCGAGTTGGCGCCGTCGCTGAGCAGTGCGCCCCAGCTGCTTAAAGGTTCCTGCGTACCCAGACCCAGGAAGCTCAGGAAGGATTCAAACAGGATCATGCTTGGCACCAGCAGCGAGGCGTAAACCACCACCACGCCCAGCACGTTCGGCACGATATGGCGCACCACGATTTTCCAGGTTGATACCCCGCCGACATGGGCCGCTTCGATAAACTCTTTACGCTTCAGGCTCAGCGTCTGGCCGCGCACAATACGCGCCATATCCAGCCACGAAACCATGCCGATAGCGGCAAAAATCAGCAGGATGTTGCGACCAAAGAAGGTCACCAGCAGGATCACGAAGAACATAAACGGGAAGGAGTTGAGGATTTCCAGAATACGCATCATCACCGAGTCCGTTTTGCCGCCGAGATAGCCAGCAATCGAACCGTAAAGCGTACCCACGATCACCGCGATCAGCGCAGAGGCCACACCCACCATCAGCGAGATGCGACCACCAATCGCCACGCGCACCAGCAGGTCACGACCCGATGAATCAGTGCCGAACCAGTGGCCTGAAGTGGTATCCGGCGGCGAGGACATCATGGCCCAGTCGGTATCGTCGTAGGTGAACTGCGCCAGCATCGGCGCAAAAATCACGAACAGGGTAATCAGTAACAGCACCAGCAGGCTGATTGAGGCAGCACGGTTATGAATAAAACGACGACGCGCGTCCTGCCAGAGACTGCGCCCTTCTACTTCCAGCTTCTCACTGAACGCATCAAGAGCTTCGCTGTTTTTCTTACTTAACATCATGGCGAACTCCGCTATCAGTAACGAATTTTTGGATCGATAACGGCATAGAGCACGTCAACAATCGCGTTGAAGACAATGGTCAGCAAACCGACCAGAATGGTCAGGCTCATCACCAGTGAGTAGTCACGGTTCAGCGCACCGTTCACAAACAGCTGACCGATGCCCGGCAGACCGTAGATCGACTCAATCACCATCGAACCGGTGATGATGCCGACAAACGCCGGGCCCATGTAGGAGATCACCGGCAGCAATGCGGGCTTCAACGCATGACGCAGCACAATGCGGCGCAGCGGCAGGCCTTTGGCACGCGCGGTACGGATAAAGTTGGAGTGCATCACTTCAATCATCGACCCGCGGGTAATACGCGCGATACTGGCGATATACGCCAGCGACAGCGCCACCATCGGCAGCAGCATGTAGTTCCACTGCCCGCCATTCCAGCCGCCGCCCGGCAGCCATTTCAGGCTGATGGCGAACAGCAGGACCAGCAGCGGCGCGACCACGAAACTGGGTATGACCACGCCGGTCATTGCCACCCCCATCACCGCGAAGTCCCACAACGTATTTTGTTTGAGCGCGGCGATGACGCCAGCGGTTACGCCCAGCACTATCGCCAGCAGGAACGCGGCCAGGCCGAGTTTGGCAGAAACCGGGAACGCATGTGCGACCAGATAGTTGACCGAATAGTCTTTGTATTTAAACGACGGGCCGAAATCGCCGTGCGCCAGCTGCACAAGGTAATCGACATACTGCTTACCAATGGGATCGTTGAGGTGATACTTCGCCTCAATGTTGGCCATGACTTCGGGTGCCAGCGTACGCTCGCCGGTAAAGGGACTACCGGGGGCCAGGCGCATCATAAAGAAGGAGATGGTAATCAGGACGAACAGCGTCGGTAGCGCTTCAAGCAAGCGACGCAGGATGAATTTTAACATTGCCGTACCTACCAGGCTGTTGCTTCACAACATATAAAAAATTAAAAAAGGCGGCGCCAGACGCGCCGCCACTGCTGATAGCCTGAAAGCTATTAGTGTTTAATGATGTAGAAGTCTTTAGACAGCGTTTTATCCAGGGGATCTTTACCGGTGTAACCGCCGACATAAGGTTTCACCAGACGCGTATTCACGTAGTAGTAAACCGGTACGATGGTGTTGTCTTTATCCAGGATCTGTTCAGCCTTCTGATAGTCCGCTGCGCGGGCTTTGGCATCCGGCGCTTTGATCGCATCACGCACTACTTTGTCAAACTCATCGCTCTTGTAGTGCGATGTGTTACTGCTGCTGTTGGACACCATGGTGTTCAGGAAGGAGGTCGGCTCGTTGTAATCCGCACACCAGGCCGCACGTGAAACATCGTAGTTACCCTGATGGCGGGTATCCAGGAAGGTTTTCCACTCCTGGTTTTCCAGCTTGATGTTCACGCCGATATTTTTCTTCCAGATCGACGAGGCGGCAATCGCCAGCTTCTTGTGCAGATCGGAGGTGTTATACAGCAGGTTAAAGGTCAGCGGTTTGTCGGCGGTGTAGCCCGCTTCAGCTAGCAGTTTTTTCGCTTCGGCGTTACGTTTGTCCTGCGACCATGTGAACCAGTCTGGCGGCAGAATGTCCATGCCGTCAGTGGATGGCGGCGTGTAGCTGTAAGCCGGTTTCTGGCCCTGCGCCAGCACTTTATTCACCATGATGTCACGATCCAGACCCAGCTTCAGGGCCGCGCGCACGCGGGGATCGGTGAATGGCGCTTTCTGGTTGTTGATTTCGTAGTAGTAGGTGCAGAGGTAAGGATCGACGTGCAGCTCTTTACCATTGTCGCGCTGCAGCTTTTTAAACAGCTCAATCGGCAGATTGTTGTAGGTCATGTCGCTGCCGTTCTCAGAGAAGTAACGGTTAACGTCACTGACTTCAGAACTGATTGGCAGGTAGGTGACCTTGTTCAGCACGGTGTGTGCGTTATCCCAGTAGTTCGGGTTACGGACCAGGGTGATACGCTCGTTAATCACGTGCGCGTCCAGTTTAAAGGCACCGTTGCCGACCCAGTTCTGTGGCTGGGTCCACTGCTCGCCAAACTTCTCAATTGCCGGTTTATAAACCGGTGACATGACGGAGTTAATCAGCAGCTTATCAAAATAGGGAACCGGCTCGCTCAGGGTGACTTCCAGCGTGTGGTCATCAATGGCTTTTACGCCCAGATCGGTAATCGGTTTTTTCCCGGCGATGATGTCATCGACGTTCAGGATATGACCATACTGCGGATAGCTGGCGTACGGGGACGCCGTTTTAGGATCGACCAGACGCTCCCAGCTGTAGACGAAGTCCTGCGCGGTCACCGGCTCGCCATTGGACCATTTGGCATTTTTACGTAAGTGGAACGTCCACACTTTGAAATCTTTGTTTTCGTAACTTTCCGCTACGCCCGGGATCGGTTTACCGTTGCTGTCATTGACCAGCAGACCTTCGTAAAGGTCGCGCGCCACGTTGTCTTCCGGCACGCCTTCAATTTTGTGCGGATCGAGCGACTGGACTTCATCGCCATTGCCGCGAACCAGCTCCTGTTTTGCAGCCAGCTCAACGCCCGCAGGAACGGTTGCTGCGAAAGCCGCATTACCTGCCAGGGCACTCACTGCGGCGAAAACGCCCGCTGCAATCAGGCTTTTTTTCGTGATGTTGTTCATTATTACACTCCAGTTTTATTATCGTCACCGTGGCGATGCTCTGCCCCGGCGTCCCCCGTCTCCGGGCTCCCTGGCTTGTTCCCAGGGAGATTGACCCCAAAATGGTCTGTACGCTGATGCGTGTCCCGACTGTCTCGCCGAAGCGGCGATCAGATCAGTGTTGTTTGATGAAATAGTACTTCAGGTCTGTCATGTCCTGCGGGTCTTTGCCCGTAAAGCCGCCAACCCAGGGCTTTACCAGGCGCACACTTACGCGGTAGTAAACTGGCACAATTGGTGAGTCTTTGTCGAGTTGTGTTTCAGCCTGCTGATACAGGCCGGCGCGCTGCGCCTCGCTGCCCGCCGTCAGCGTTTCCGCCATTAAGCGATCAAAGGTCGCGCTGCTGTAAAATGCGGTGTTGATCGAGGCGTTACTGATCAACATGTTCAGGAAGGTGGAGGGCTCATTGTAATCGGCACACCAGGTGGCGCGCACCACGTCATACTGGGCCTGATGACGGGTCTCCAGCATGGTTTTCCACTCCTGATTCTGCAGCGTCACCTTCGCGCCCAGGTTTTTCTGCCACATCGATGCGGCCGCAATTGCCTGGCGTTTGTTCTGATCAGAGGTGTTATAGAGCAGCGTAAAGGTCAGCGGATGGCTGGCATCAAAGCCCGCCTCTGCCAGCAGCTTTTTCGCCGCCTCATTACGCTGCGCCTGTGTCCAGGTGAACCATTCAGGCGGGGATAGCTTAATATCAGCCGTAAAGGGTGGCGTGAGGCTATAGGCCGGAATCTGCCCCTGAGCCATGATCTTATTAGCTATCACCTCGCGATCGAGGGTCATTTTCAGCGCGGCGCGCACTCGTGCATCGGTGAACGGCGCTTTTTTGTTGTTAATTTCGTAATAGAAGGTGCAGAGCAGCGGGCTGACCTTTACTTCATCGCCCAGCTCTTTGCGCAGCTTGCCAAACATCTCCGGCGGCACCGCACTATTGGTAATGTCCGTTCCGCCGCTGCGGTAGCGATTGATATCACTGTTTTCAGAGGCGATCGGCAGGAAGGTCCCCTGCTCAATCACCGTATGCGCATTATCCCAGTAATGGGGATTACGCTTCACGACGATTTTTTCATTCACCACCCAGTCGCTCAGCGTATAGGCACCGTTACCGATGTAGTGAGCGGGACGGGTCCAGGCGTCGCCCCACTGCTTAATGGCTGGCGCATAAACCGGTTTCATCGCCGTATGCGCTAACATCGCCACCAGATAAGGCACCGGTTCACTCAGCGTAATCTGCAGGCGATGGGCATCCAGCGCTTTCACGCCCAGCTGGTCGGGTGATGCTTTACCGGCAAGGATGGCATCGATACTGGCAAAATGAGCGGCCTGTGGATAGCTGGAGTAAGGCGACGCCGTTTTCGGGTCTACCAGACGACGCCAGCTATAGACGAAATCAGCGGCAGTTACCGGTTCACCATTGCTCCACTTCGCATCGTCCCGCAGAGTAAAAATCCAGACTGTGGGTTGTGGATTTTCCCAGCTTTTGGCGACGCCCGGCACAACCTGACCAAAGTTATCGGTGTTTACCAGGCCATCCAGCAGGTTATGAATAACATTGGATTCCGGCACGCCTTCGGTTTTATGCGGATCCAGTGAGGAGACTTCGCTTCCGTTATTGATCACTATTTGCTGTTGCGCTGCCAGAACCATTCCAGGCGGAACCGTGGCGGCGTAAGCCGGAGAAAAAGCCGTGAACAAAAAGAGTGCGATTGCTGACCGCTGTTGTTGCAAGTTTTTCATCCCAATCATGCGAAACGCCAACCTTTAATTAAGTATCCCGATAGGCTTAAGCAAAAAGCGTTCTCACTTTGGACTTTCGGAGAAAAAAATTACGCTGGGCCAAAAATTATCAGAAGCCGCGAAGGGGCGCCAAAGCAAAATAGCTAAAATGTTAACTAATTCTCTTTTATCATGAGATGTCAGGCAGCGAAAGTGTTAATTTTCGTCCTGAAAATATTATATCGATATGAAAAATAGGCTATTTAGCTGGAAAACTGCTTCCAGGGCGTTATGGAGCCACAAAAAGTGTCTGTTTTGGTATTTGTATTGATAAAAACGGCAAGGACGTGATGAAATTCAGGCTGAGTATTGAAGCATGGGGATTTATCGGGTTAAGTGGAAATCAGATAGCAGATTGTCGTGTGAAAATAGTGACATTATTTTGCAAAAAAAAGTCTGTGAGCAACCCCGCAGTAACGGAATTTATAATCGTCTGTTTTTATTAAGCAGGATGAATAACTGCATTGTTATGGTGCAATAAAACGCTTTACTGCACCACTTCAGGTCACCCTTTCGCTTCGCTGCATGAAATAAGTGAGTATTTAGTTCAGTAAGCCGGGGAAAATCGACTTCAAACCGGTTACGACAAATTCAATGCCCAGCGCCATCAGTAACAGACCCATAATTCGGGTAATGACGTTAATACCGGTTTGCCCAAGAATCCGCACCATTAATGGCGCAGCCCGGAACAACAGCCAGCAGCAGAACGCAAAAATGGCAATCGCCAGCGTGAATCCCAGCAGATTTATCCAGCTGTGGTAGCGGGTACTCCAGACGATGGTCGAGCTGATGGCCCCTGGTCCCGCCATCAGTGGTAATGCCAGAGGTACTACACCCACGCTTTCACGAATCGCGGTTTCTGACTTCTCCTGTTTATTCTGCTTATCCTCGCCCAGCTTGCCGCTGATCATCGACATCGCAATGGTGACAACCAGAATGCCGCCCGCAATGCGGAACGAGTCAATCGAAATGCCAAACACACGCAAAATCGCATCGCCGAGGAAAAGTGACGTCCAGAGAATAATGGCAACGGCCAGATTAGCCGTAAGGTTGGTTTTGTTACGCTCCGCCACCCCCTGATAACGCGTCATGCTGATGAACACCGGAATAATGCCTACCGGATTGACCAGCGCAAAGAGCCCGACAAAAAATTTTATATAGCCTGATAGATCTAACAGCGCTGGATTCACAACATAACTCCGTACCACAGGGGGAAAACGCGCCTAATGTATGTGAAAACGTGCAGAGACGCCAGATGTGCGCCTGGCTATTTATCCTGATGAACAGCAAAGCATTTAGCGCTTTCCGCCAGAGATTAAAAAGTGGCTGGATTTAGCCACTACCATAAGGGCTAAGCGCAGGAGCAGACCGGCTTAACAGAAAAGCAGTAAAAAGGGGTGCTGAAAGGTGTCAGCTTGCGCTTAAATTGATCTGCATCAAAATTGACCTACCCCAAACCAGGTAATCTTTTCTTAACGGAAGTATAAGCGTCAGCGAAAGAAAGCTCTTTAACGCCAGCAGAAGACTCGTTCAGTAAACAGTTGAAAATCCACGCGTTACCTGCCAGCCAGTCACGTTATTTCAGCGTGACTATACTCAGGACGCAGGATTGTTTACTAAAAAAGTTTAACTTCCTTCAGGAGAACACCATGGCCGTAACCAATGTCGCTGAACTCAATGCACTGGTCGAACGTGTAAAAAAAGCCCAGCGTGAATATGCCAACTTTTCTCAACAACAGGTCGACGCCATCTTCCGTGCCGCCGCCCTTGCCGCCGCAGACGCCCGAATCCCGCTAGCTAAGATGGCCGTTGCCGAATCCGGTATGGGCATCGTCGAAGACAAAGTCATTAAAAACCACTTTGCTTCTGAGTATATCTACAACGCCTATAAAGATGAAAAGACCTGTGGCGTGTTGGCCACTGATGATACGTTCGGTACTATTACCATCGCCGAGCCGATTGGCCTGATTTGCGGTATCGTCCCGACCACCAACCCAACCTCAACCGCCATCTTCAAAGCGTTAATCAGTCTTAAAACCCGTAACGGCATTATCTTTTCGCCCCACCCACGCGCCAAAGACGCAACAAACAAAGCTGCCGATATCGTCTTACAGGCCGCCATTGCTGCCGGTGCGCCTAAAGACATTATCGGCTGGATCGATGCCCCGTCTGTTGAGCTGTCAAACCAGCTGATGCATCACCCTGACATCAACCTGATTCTCGCCACCGGCGGTCCGGGCATGGTGAAAGCGGCATACAGCTCCGGTAAACCGGCGATTGGTGTCGGTGCCGGTAACACGCCGGTAGTAATCGATGAAACTGCCGATGTGAAGCGTGCCGTTGCCTCCATTCTGATGTCGAAAACCTTTGATAACGGGGTGATCTGCGCCTCTGAACAATCTGTCATTGTGGTTGATTCAGTTTATGACGCCGTGCGTGAACGTTTCGCCAGCCATGGCGGCTACATGCTGCAGGGTGCTGAACTGAGCGCTGTACAGAATATCATCCTGAAAAATGGCGGCCTGAATGCGGCCATCGTGGGTCAGCCTGCCTTCAAAATTGCAGAGATGGCGGGTCTCAGCGTGCCACCGAGCACTAAGATCCTGATTGGTGAGGTAAAACTGGTGGATGAGTCTGAGCCATTCGCCCACGAAAAACTCTCACCTACCCTCGCGATGTATCGGGCAAAAGATTTCCAGGATGCCGTAGATAAAGCGGAGAAACTGGTCGCCATGGGCGGTATCGGTCACACCTCCTGCCTTTACACCGACCAGGATAACCAGACTGAGCGCGTGCACTACTTCGGCGACAAAATGAAAACCGCGCGTATTCTGATCAACACCCCTGCCTCTCAGGGCGGTATCGGTGACCTCTACAACTTTAAACTGGCGCCGTCTCTGACGCTGGGTTGTGGCTCCTGGGGCGGTAACTCTATTTCAGAGAACGTCGGTCCAAAACACCTGATCAATACCAAAACTGTCGCCAAGCGAGCTGAGAATATGTTGTGGCATAAACTTCCTAAATCCATCTACTTCCGTCGGGGTTCCCTGCCAATTGCGCTGGAAGAGGTGGCAACGGACGGCGCGAAACGTGCTTTTATCGTCACTGACCGCTTCCTGTTCAATAACGGTTATGCTGACCAGGTGACCCGCGTGCTGAAATCACACGGCATCGAGACTGAAGTGTTCTTCGAAGTTGAAGCTGACCCAACGCTGAGCATCGTACGCAAAGGTGCAGAGCAGATGAACAGCTTTAAACCTGACGTCATCATTGCGCTGGGCGGCGGTTCCCCAATGGATGCCGCGAAAATCATGTGGGTGATGTACGAACATCCGGAAACCCACTTCGAAGAGCTGGCATTACGTTTCATGGACATCCGTAAACGTATCTACAAGTTCCCGAAAATGGGCGTCAAAGCACGCATGGTTGCCATTACGACTACCTCAGGTACCGGTTCAGAAGTCACACCGTTCGCTGTGGTGACCGATGATGCGACCGGTCAGAAATATCCTCTGGCTGACTATGCATTGACGCCGGATATGGCGATTGTCGATGCCAACCTGGTGATGGATATGCCGCGTTCACTCTGCGCCTTCGGTGGTCTGGATGCAGTAACCCATGCGCTGGAAGCCTATGTTTCCGTACTGGCGAATGAATACTCTGATGGTCAGGCGCTGCAGGCACTGAAACTGCTGAAAGAGAACCTGCCCGCCAGCTATGCCGAGGGTGCTAAAAACCCGGTGGCGCGTGAACGCGTTCACAATGCCGCGACTATCGCCGGTATTGCGTTTGCCAACGCCTTCCTCGGGGTCTGTCATTCAATGGCACACAAACTGGGTTCAGAGTTCCATATCCCACACGGTCTGGCGAATGCCCTGTTAATCTCGAACGTTATCCGCTACAACGCGAATGACAACCCGACCAAACAGACCGCGTTCAGCCAGTATGATCGTCCACAGGCGCGCCGTCGTTACGCTGAGATTGCTGACCACTTAGGTCTGAGCGCACCAGGCGACCGCACCGCGCAGAAAATTGAGAAGCTGCTGACATGGCTGGACGAGATCAAAACTGAACTCGGTATTCCGACCTCAATCCGCGAAGCCGGTGTGCAGGAAGCGGACTTCCTGGCGAAAGTCGACAAACTGGCCGATGATGCGTTCGATGATCAGTGTACCGGCGCGAACCCACGCTATCCGCTGATTGCTGAGCTGAAACAGATTATGCTCGATACTTACTACGGACGTGAATTTGTCGAACCGTTCTCAAGTGTCGCCGAAGCCGTAGCTGAGCAGCCGGTAAAAGGCGTGAAAGTTGAGAAGAAAGTGAAAAAAGTCTGATAGACCGCCTTCTGACTTTCTGATAAAAAAACCCGCCCAGGCGGGTTTTTTATTGCCTGAATGACGCGGTTAATTCAGCGGAGTCTGTGCGCCGTGAATCGCCTGTAACGATCCCTGCTCTATCGCCTGTTTGTAATGCTTACGGCAGACGGAGATATAACGTTCGTTACCGCCAATGACCACCTGCTCGCCTTCACTGAACGGTTTACCTTCGCTATCCAGTCGCAGCACCATGCTCGCCTTGCGGCCACAGTGACAAATGGTTTTCAGTTCAACCAGCTTATCTGCCCATGCCAGCAGATACTGACTGCCCACAAACAGTTCACCGCGAAAATCGGTTCTCAGGCCATAGCAGAGTACCGGAATATCCAGATCGTCTACGACATCAGAGAGCGCTTTAACCTGTTCCCGGGTCAGGAACTGACTCTCATCAACCAGCACGCAGTGGATTGGCTGCGCAGCATGTTCGGCGGCAATGTCGCTGTAGAGTGCGGTTTCAGCATTGTAGAGCATGGCCGGCGACGAGAGTCCGATACGGGAACTCACCTGCCCGGCACCGAACCGGTTATCGATCTCAGCGGTGTAGACCAGCGAACGCATGCCGCGCTCCTGATAGTTATAGGAGGATTGCAGCAGTGCCGTCGATTTCCCTGCATTCATGGCAGAGTAATAAAAATAGAGTTGAGCCATAGGAGCGTATCTTCATCAGGACTTAACGGAATGGCGCGCATATTATCACAAAGTGCAGGTAATACGTTGCGCTGTAGCGGTAATTAAAGCGTAACGGCTGAGTGGTTATTCCTCTTCGTGCTTCACAGGGTGCCGGTTATGTACACTTCACGCTGGATAAGTTTTGCTTATTTTACCCGCAACAAAAGGAATGACATTTTTGTTACTACGCTAAATACATTAAATTTATTGCATATCAGACCCGCGGAAACTATTTTTTATTTGCCATTACCGTGGAATTTTGAAGGTGATTATTTTAATTACTCTGGCAATTATCGTTCTGAATATTTTTTTAAGATTGAAGTTATTTAATGTCACCACTACTATTAGCGGGCAACACAACTTTTCCCTTATTCAGAGACCAGGACAATGAGCGAAGCACTAAAAGTTCTTAATAATATCCGTACGCTGCGCGCCCAGGCCAGAGAGTATTCCGTCGAAACACTGGAAGAGATGCTGGAAAAACTGGACGTGGTGGTAAAAGAACGCCGCGAAGAAGAGTCACATTTTCAGGCAGAAAATGAAGAACGCACGCGTAAGCTTAATCAGTATCGTGAAATGCTGCTGGCGGATGGAATCGACCCGAATGAACTGATTAACACGCTGACCGCCACTCCCCGCGCTGCGGCAAAAGGTAAACGCTCAGTGCGTCCGGCCAAATATGGTTATACTGATGAAAAAGGCGAGTCCAGAACCTGGACAGGTCAGGGACGGACACCGGCCGTGATTAAAAAAGCGCTGGAAGAACAGGGTAAATCACTGGACGATTTTTTACTGTAATGCATACGGCTTCGCCGCTTAAGCGTTAGCCTGATAACCAATAAAAAAGGAAGCCGAAGCTTCCTTTTTCTGTTAATCAGACGCGGTAGAAATCGCGATACCAGTCAACGAAGTTTTTAACGCCCTCTTCGACCCCGGTCTGCGGTTTAAAACCAATGGCCTTATACAGCGCTTCGGTATCCGCACTGGTTTCCAGTACGTCGCCGGGCTGCATTGGCATCAGATTTTTCTTCGCCGTAATCCCCAGGGCTTTCTCAATCGCTTCGATATAGTTCATCAACGTAACCGGCTGACTGTTACCAATATTGTAAACCCGATAAGGCGCAGAGCTGGTTGCGGGTGAACCGGTTTCAACGGTCCAGTTATCATCCTGCTGCGGAATAACATCCTGCAGGCGGACAATCGCTTCAGCAATATCGTCAATATAGGTAAAGTCGCGTTTCATCTGGCCCTGGTTATAAACATCTATCGCTTCACCCGCAATCATTGCCCGGGTGAACTTAAAGAGTGCCATATCGGGACGGCCCCATGGACCGTAAACGGTAAAGAAGCGCAGTCCGGTCGTCGGCAACTGATAAAGATGTGAGTAAGTGTGCGACATTAACTCATTAGCTTTTTTGGTCGCCGCATATAAAGAAACCGGGTGATCAACGCTGTCTTCGGTTGAGAACGGCATTTTGCGATTCAGGCCATAAACTGAACTGGATGAGGCGTAGAGCAGATGTTCAATTTTATGGTGACGGCAGCCTTCAAGAATATTGAGGTGGCCGATCAGATTTGAGTCTGCGTAGGCATGGGGGTTTTCAATGGAGTACCTGACGCCAGCCTGAGCGCCAAGGTGAATAACGCGCTGGAATGTGTGCTGGTCGAACAGTGACGCAATTGCGTCACGGTCCGCCAGATCCATCTCAATAAATGTAAAACCGGAATCAGCTTTAATTAAATCGAGACGAGCATGCTTGAGATTTACGTCGTAATAATCATTCAGGTTGTCGATACCGACAACCTGGTGACCGGCGGCCAGCAGACGCTGACTGACATGAAAACCAATAAAGCCTGCGGCGCCGGTGACCAGAAAGTTCATAAATCCCTCGTTAATTATGCAGTTTGAATAGACGCTCCGCGGCCGATTGCATAATAAACGAAACCGCGTTTGCTGATACGCTCTGGATCATACAGGTTACGACCATCAAAAATCACGGCTTCTTTCAGTGCATTTTTGATAACGTCGAAGTCAGGCGCACGGAAATTTTGCCACTCCGTACAGATGACCAGACCGTCTGCGCCCTGCAGTGCGGCTTCTTTGGTCCCCATCAGCTTCAGATCGCTGCGGTGACCATAGATGCGCTGCGCTTCATCCATCGCTTCAGGGTCAAACGCCTGAACAGATGCGCCTGCTTCCCACAGCGTTTCCATCAGCACACGGCTGGAGGCTTCACGCATGTCGTCAGTGTTCGGCTTGAATGACAGGCCCCAGAGTGCAAACGTTTTACCTTTCAGATCGTCACCAAAATGACGCTTAATGAAGGTAGGCAGCTTGTTTTTCTGGTTGTCATTCACATCTTCCACCGCCTGCAACAGACGTGGCTGATAGCCAATAGACTCAGCGGTACGGATTAACGCCTGCACATCTTTCGGGAAGCAGGAGCCGCCGTAGCCACAGCCAGGATAGATAAAGTGGTAGCCAATGCGGGGATCAGAACCGATACCCTGGCGTACTTTCTCAATATCCGCGCCTAAACGTTCAGCCAGGTTAGACATCTCGTTCATAAAGCTGATTTTGGTTGCCAGCATGCAGTTCGCGGCATACTTGGTCAGCTCTGCGCTGCGGATATCCATCATGATCATGCGATCGTGGTTACGGTTAAACGGCTCATAGAGCTCGCGTAACAGTTCGACCACGTCGTCGTTGTCAGTACCGACAACAATACGCTCCGGACGCATACAGTCATTAACTGCTGCACCCTCTTTCAGGAATTCCGGGTTTGAAACCACATCGAAGGTGATGTTGGCGTCACGCGCTTTCAGCGCTTCCGTCATTACTGCACGAACTTTGTCTGCTGTGCCAACCGGAACGGTTGATTTGTCGATAACCACTTTGTGATCGTTCATATGCTGCGCAATGGTGCGCGCTACGGCGGTCACATATTTCAGATCGGCAGAGCCGTCTTCGTCCGGTGGTGTACCAACTGCAATAAACTGCATAACACCATGGTTTACGCCCAGCTCAGCATCAGTGCTGAACTTCAGACGACCCGCTTCGTAATTGGACATTACCAGCGGAGTTAAACCTGGTTCGAAAATAGGAATGATGCCTTTTTTCAGATTTTCGACTTTATTAGCGTCGACATCAATGCAGAGAACGTCATGTCCGACTTCGGCTAACACCGCAGCCTGAACCAGACCGACATAGCCGATACCAAATACAGTGACTTTCATCGAGTTATCCTGTGTTTATGAATTACTTTTTGTTGCCAACTGCGCCATCGAGCCATTCAGAGAAATCTTTGCCCAATACCGGATGACGAACACCGTACTCAACGAAAGCCTGCATGTAGCCCAGCTTGTTACCACAGTCATGGCTCACGCCTTTCAGGTGATAAGCTTCGACAGTCTCTTTTTCCATCAGCATAGCAATGGAGTCAGTCAGCTGAACTTCGCCGCCTGCACCCGGAGGCGTTTTCGCCAGCAGTGGCCAGATGTCTGAAGACAGCACATAACGACCTACAACGGCCAGGTTTGATGGTGATTCTGACGCTTTAGGCTTCTCAACTACACCGACCATAGGTGCGCTGTCGCCTGGGTTCAGTTCTGCGCCCTGGCAATCAACAACACCGTACGCGGTAACATCGGCAACCGGCTCAACCATGATCTGGCTGCGGCCAGACTCTTCATAACGGCTCAGCATCTCTGCCAGGTTATCTTTGGTTGGGTTGGATTCATATTCGTCGATGATGACGTCTGGCAGGATGACCGCAAATGGCTCATCACCGATCAGCGGGTGTGCACACATCACAGCGTGACCCAGACCTTTAGCGATGCCCTGACGGACCTGCATGATGGTAACGTGTGGCGGGCAGATAGACTGGATTTCATCCAGCAGCTGACGCTTAACGCGTTTTTCCAGCATTGATTCCAGTTCGAAGCTGGTATCAAAGTGGTTTTCGATGGCATTTTTTGATGAATGCGTAACCAGCACAATTTCGTTGATGCCAGCAGCGATACACTCGTTAACGACATACTGGATTAACGGCTTATCAACCAGCGGTAACATCTCTTTTGGAATCGCTTTGGTAGCCGGGAGCATACGCGTACCCAAACCCGCTACCGGGATTACCGCTTTTTTTACTTTGGTATTATTGGCAGACATTAAGATACCTCTCTCATAGGCCGTTCAAGTTAATACTTGATATGTCGGTTTAAAATCGGAAATGAGTATATCAGTTAGTATCGAACGGATTTATCCTGGAAGGGACCAAACCGTCGAAATTAAGACTATTACCCAACTGTAAAGCTAAACTCTGGCCCTGAGATCAGCACCAGAATCTCACTGTTTTTTGCACTTATTCTTCCGTGGACAGCATCAGCCGGATACGACCGCCCGCGCCCCAGACGTGGCACTGCCAGTTGTCTGCGCGTTGACTGATTTGATTAAGATGGGTGCTGCCCATAGTGCCAAGCGGGACACCATTACTGAGCTGAATCTGATGGGCATGAACATGAAGCGTGGCGTTTAATCCGGCTGAAACCAGAATCAGATTTTTTAAACCGCGATGATAGTAACCCACCAGCAGCGGGAACTGACCGCTCAGGTTCGCCTGGCGCAGCAGCAGATTGACTTGTCTGAGTAGTCCATTCAGCTCCGGCAGACGCTGTTTTTGGCCCGTAAGCTGCTCCTGCAGCAGGCCATTAAACAGAGCACGCAATAATAGCGCCGCCAGCACGCCGTTATCACCGGCGCGCGTCACGTCGAGACAGTAGAACGCCAGATCTTTATCGGAGAGTGCCGCGATATCAAGTACCAGCCCAGGCTGCTCGGCCATCGTCAGCTGACGATAGTTAATCCGGCAGTTAGCAATGGTCTGCTGCACCGGCGGCTGGAGTTGCTTGAGCAGCTTGGCGGCTGCTTTTGGATCGCGAACCAGCGCATCCCAGTCCTGGAAAAGCTGCTCATCCTCTTCCACCTTTGAGGTGAACATTGAGGGATAAAGGCACTCATAAACCGCTTCACGGAAGCGTTCGAAGTTTTTGAGTGGCTTAAGCAGCACATCCTGCACCCCAAGACGCAGTACGTGGGCGATATCGGACATATTTTCAGTGGCCGAGATGATCAGAATCGGCACGACATTGCCACGGGTACGAATATGCTCAACGAACTGGATGCCACTCATACGGGGCATTTCCAGATCGCAGATAATCAGGTCGACAGTATGCTGTTGTAGTTGTGCAATTGCTTCCAGACCATCTTCCGCTTGTAACGTCACAGCACCCATCGATAACAAAAATTGGTCCAGCAACGAACGGAAAACAGCCTCATCTTCGACAATGAGTATCTTTTTGCCGAGTAGTGGTTTTTCCATTCTTTCCCCCTGCGTACCAGATAATTCAATAGTGGTTCATAAAACGCAGTTGCGCCTTTCAGAATTGCCCGAAGTCACCGTTTTGAATGAACAACCTGATTATCTGCCACGGACCAGTGGTAATAGTTCATCCATTTTCTTCTCTACGGCGGCCCTGCCTGCCTCAATGGCCTCTTCAGCACGATGAAAGTCCAGCGTCGAAATTTGCGGACAGACCGGCTGTATCAAAACATCGGGCGGATCGCCTGCCATACGGTTTCGCTTAAGACGATTCTCCAGCACCTGGATAGAGGTAGACATAATCTCCATCGCGCCAGGTGACTGAGATGCACGGCGCTGAGTAAAATTCACCAGGCGCTGTCGCAACTTTCCACTCCAACTCAATGCCGCTGCGGCGGCTTCTTCTTCACTGTTCTGAGGTGTAACGGAAAAGAGATCCTGCTGCATTAAATGTGCGTCATGCTGTAAGTCAACGGCGATAACAATGTCTGCCCCCAGGGCACGCGTCAGTGAAATCGGCACCGGGTTCACGACGGCGCCATCCACCAGCCAATACCCATTGTAGCCCACCGGCGGTAATAAACCTGGCATACTGCAGGATGCGCGTACCGCCTGATGAAGATCGCCTTCAGTCAGCCAGAGCTCACGCCCCGTACTCAGGTTGGTCGCCACCACGCCGAAGGGTTTATTACAGTGCTCTATCGCATCATTCGGGATCAACTGACGGACATGGCTGAATACCCGCTCGCCGCGTAATAGTCCGCCGCGCTGCCAGGAGACATCCATCAGGCGAATTACATCCCAGTAGCGAAATGCGCTCACCCATTTCTGCATCAGCGGCAGACGGTTATTCACATAGGCAGACCCGACCAGTGCGCCGACTGAGCAGCCTGCAACAACGTCGATCTCAATGCCCGCACGTTCCAGCGCGTTAATCACGCCAATGTGCGCCCATCCCTTGGCCGCTCCAGACCCCAGAGCCAATCCAATTTTTACCTTTCTCATTTGTATCTGGTCCTGCCGTCAATACGTAGCGTCACAACGTGGGGTCAGCTAACATAGCGCGCTTGTGAAATCGACTCATCATTCCCGGGAGACAATGTGTCAGAAACCTGCCCATGTTGTAGCGGAGAGCAGTATAGCGTATGTTGCGGGCCCTTTCTGCAGGGTAACCAGATTCCTCTTACAGCTGAACAACTTATGCGATCCCGTTATTGCGCCTATGTTCAGCATAATGCGGACTATCTGGTTGAAACCTGGCATCCTGAGAAACGCCATCCGGCGCTGTCGGGGCTTTTATCTGAAAGTTTTCCAGGCACCGAATGGCTTAGCCTGAATGTAACCCGTTGTAATCATGGAAGCCATGAGAACGAAGCTTTCGTTACCTTTTTTGCGCGATACCGCGAGAAAACCAACATTCATACCATTCATGAGTGTTCACGCTTTCTTCGCGAGGATCAACGCTGGTACTATGTTGACGGAACAAAACCGCCCGTGGGGCGTAACGATCCCTGCCCGTGCGGCAGTGGCAAAAAATACAAAAAATGTTGTGGTTAAGCTGACGGCTACCCCAGCGGTTTACACCCTAATGCTTTGACAGGACTCTGATTGAGATGCAAGCGCAAACCATGCAAAGAAAAGTTTTACGAACCATTTGTCCCGATGCAAAAGGTCTGATCGCCAAAATCACCAATATTTGTTACAAGCACGAACTTAATATCGTGCAGAACAATGAGTTTGTTGATCATCGCACCGGGCGTTTTTTCATGCGCACCGAGCTGGAAGGGATTTTTAACGACAATACCCTGCTCGCCGATCTCGACAGCGCCCTGCCGCAGGGTTCCGTGCGGGAACTTCACAGTGCCGGTCGCCGTCGTGTAGTGATTCTGGTGACTAAAGAGGCACATTGCCTGGGCGATCTGTTAATGAAGAGCGCGTTTGGCGGCCTGGATATGGAAATTGCAGCGGTGGTGGGTAACCACGACACCCTGCGTTCACTGGTTGAGCGTTTCGATATTCCGTTTGTGCTGGTGAGTCATGAGGGGCTGACGCGGGAAGAGCACGATAACCGCATGGTAGAAGAGATTGACCGCTATCAGCCCGATTACGTGGTGCTGGCAAAATATATGCGCGTTCTGACGCCCGCTTTCGTGCAGCGTTATCCGAATCAGATTATCAATATTCATCACTCCTTCCTGCCCGCCTTTATCGGAGCCCGCCCTTACCATCAGGCTTATGAGCGTGGCGTGAAAATCATCGGTGCTACCGCGCACTACGTGAATGACAATCTCGATGAAGGTCCAATCATCATGCAGGATGTGATTAACGTCGATCACAGCTACACCGCGGATGAGATGATGCGTGCCGGTCGCGACGTAGAAAAGAATGTCCTGAGCAACGCTCTGTACAAAGTACTGGGACAGCGCGTGTTCGTTTACGGTAACCGTACGATTATTCTTTAATCAGTCAGGGCGCTGAATTGTCTGCAGATTCAGCGCTACGTGTAAAAAGTGGGCAAACAGTTGCGGTTTTGCCAGTGGGCGCTTTACACCCTTATCGCATTTGGTATGATGCGCCCCGCTTTACAGAGACAAAGATTCAGGCCATGGTGGGATTCCCGAGCGGCCAAAGGGAGCAGACTGTAAATCTGCCGTCACAGACTTCGAAGGTTCGAATCCTTCTCCCACCACCATCTGAATCTGAATCATCTTAAGCCACTTCAAATATCCCTGGTGGGATTCCCGAGCGGCCAAAGGGAGCAGACTGTAAATCTGCCGTCACAGACTTCGAAGGTTCGAATCCTTCTCCCACCACCATCTTGCATGTTGCAGACAATCCCAAACTAACTCAAAAGCTTCCTGTTCTGCGGGGAGAGAGATGAGAACCTTCGATCAAGGTTCGTGTCGAGCATCGCGAGACAACGCGCTTCAGCGCGGCCCGGAGGGTGAGGCGCAACGCGCCGAATAATCCTTCTCCCACCACCATCTTGTATATTGCAGATAATCCCAGACTAACTCAAAAGCTACCTGTTCTGCGGGGAGATGGATGAGAACCTTCGATCAAGGTTCGTGTCGAGCATCGCGAGACAACGCGCTTCAGCGCGGCCCGAAGGGTGAGGCGCAACGCGCCGAATAATCCTTCTCCAACCACCATCTTGTATATCGCACACGACTCCCAAAAAATATCTGAGCCCCTTGTTCTGCCTTACACCTCCTCACGTTTCTTACCCGCTTTCGCACAATCTCAGCCTGTTCTGCCATGACTTCTTCAATAAAAATCGCTACCATCTTTGCCCATTACTCGCTGAACAATGGTCGATCTCATGAAATTTGTTTCATTTAACATCAATGGGTTGCGTGCCCGCCCGCATCAGCTTCAGGCGCTTGTCGAACAGCATCAGCCCGATGTGATCGGTCTGCAGGAAACCAAGGTCCACGACGACATGTTTCCGCTGGAGGAGGTGGCAAAGCTTGGCTATCACGTCTTTTATCATGGACAGAAAGGCCACTACGGCGTGGCGTTGCTAACCAAAGCGCAGCCCGTTTCAGTGAGCCGGGGCTTTCCGGGCGATGACGAAGAGTCCCAGCGCCGCCTGATCATGGCGGAAATCCCCAGCCCGATTGGCGACATCACAGTGATCAATGGCTATTTCCCACAGGGCGAGAGTCGCGATCATCCCACCAAGTTCCCGGCTAAAGAGAAGTTCTATCGCGATCTGCAACGCCTGCTGACCGACGATCTGCCTGCCGATAAACCGGTTCTGGTTATGGGCGACATGAATATCAGCAGCACCGATCTGGATATTGGCATTGGTGAGGAGAGCCGCAAGCGCTGGCTGCGCACCGGCAAATGCTCTTTCCTGCCGGAAGAGCGTGAGTGGATGGATCGCCTGCTGGGCTGGGGACTGGTGGATACCTGGCGCGAGCACAACCCGGAGGTGGCGGACCGTTTCTCCTGGTTCGATTATCGTTCGAAAGGGTTTGATGATAATCGTGGCTTACGCATTGATTTAGTGCTGGCAAGTAAAAATCTGGCATCACACTGCGTTGAGAGCGGCATTGATTATGAGATTCGGGGCATGGAGAAGCCGTCTGACCACGCCCCCATCTGGTCAACCTTCCGCTTTTAATTAATGGTCGCGTGGCAGAACGCCACGCGACGGCTATTTCACTATTTTCCAGATCAGATTGTTGGTGCCAAGAGACTGTTCATCACGCGCGCACTGCAGCAGCACACCCTCAGATTTCACTACCGCGCCTTCTGTGTAGTTGCGGTTCTCAAAAATACAGCAGCGGAGACAGTCCTGCTGGCGTCTCTCTGACTGCGTCCAGGCTTCCGGCGGCATATCCACCACCACATCTGTGTTCACACCGTTGCTGCCCTGTTGTGGCATCGACTGATAACGACTGTTGGCCTGCACTGCGCTGGTCACCAGCGTCAGAGCCACGACCAGAAATACCGAATAATGCCTCATTCAGTCTCCTTCACTTTACGCTTGGTTTTGCGCACCGGACGTTTCTGTCCGGTGGACGGTAATCCCCGAAATGCATGCGCCGCAGGCTGCTGCCGCGCCTGCTGGATAAGGCCGGTTAAGGTCTGCACCAGCGGCTGCATAAACTCATCATAGCGGCAGGCCTTTTCGCTGATACGCGTCAGTGTCGATTCCCACTGCGCCGTCATATCCGGGCGCGCTGCCAGATCGGGCAGAGAGTGAATCAGGGCGCGTCCGGCATCCGTGGAATTGATGTAACGGCCCTTCTTCACCAGGAAGCCACGACGAAACAGTAATTCGATAATGCCGGCGCGTGTGGCTTCCGTTCCTAAACCATCGGTCGCACGCAGCACTTTCTTTAATTCTTTATCCTGAACGAAACGGGCGATGCCGGTCATTGCAGAAAGAATTGTCGCATCGGTAAACGGGCGTGGCGGCTGAGTCTGCTTCGCCAGCACCTCGCCACGCTCACATAGCAACGCATCACCCTTCGCTACCACCGGCAGCGGCATGCCGTCGTTCTCTTCATCCCGCTCTTTGCTGCCGAGCAGCGCGCGCCAGCCAGCCTCTGCGAGGAAGCGCGCTTTCGCCACAAACTTTCCGCCCGCAATATCAAGGTCGATGACACATTTACGGAATACCGCATCCGGGCAGAACTGCATCAGATACTGGCGCGCTACCAGCTCATAAATATGCTGTTCGTTTTCACTGAGCTTCACCGCGCTGCTTCGGGCCGTGGGAATAATAGCGTGGTGAGCATCGACTTTTTTATCGTCCCAGCAGCGGTTTCTGCGATCGGCGTTAAAGTCTGCTGGTGGGGTGAGCTGGGGCTGATGCGCCTGTATCGCCTTTAAAACCGCATGACGACCGGCAAAATGCTCTTCCGGCAGATAGCGGCTATCTGAACGCGGATAGGTAATCAGTTTGTGGGTCTCATAGAGCCGCTGACAGGTGTCCAGGACCGTCTGGGCACTCAGTCCGTACCGTTTTGCGGCCTCGATCTGCAGGCTGGACAGGGAGAATGGCAGCGGAGCGACGTCATTTTCGCGCTTATCGCTGTAAGCCGTGACGATGGCGGGCTGACCGGTGATACGCGCCACCACATGATCTGCGAGTGCGCGTTTGAGCAGCCGTCCCTCTTCATCCTGCCACGGCTCACAGGCTTCGCTGGGGATCCAGCTGGCAACAAATCTGGCACCATCAGGCGTGAGGATATGCGCTTTAACTTCGAAGTAGTCTTTCGGCAAGAAGTTTTCGATCTCCTCATCGCGCCGCACTACCAGCCCCAGCACTGGTGTCTGTACCCGGCCTACTGACAGCACACCATCGTAGCCGGCATTGCGTCCCAGCAGCGTCCAGGCGCGGGTCATATTGATGCCGTAGAGCCAGTCAGCCCGGGCGCGGGCCAGCGCAGAAACGCACAGCGGGATAAACTCGCGATTCTCACGCAGGCGATTTACGGCGCGATCCACTGCCTGAGGGTTAAGATCGTTGATCAGACAGCGCTGCACTTTACTGCGTTTTTCAGCGGGCAGGTTCAGGTAATCCAGCACCTCATCCACCAGCAACTGCCCTTCACGGTCCGGGTCACCGGCATGCACCACTTCACTCGCCTGCGCCAGCAGACCTTCAACCACTTTCAGCTGCTTCGCAACCGACGGACGCGGTTTCAGCTGCCATTTTTCCGGAATGATCGGCAGATCGTTCAGCGACCAGCGCGCGTAACGGCTGTCATAACTGTCGGGCTGCGCCTGCTCAAGAAGGTGTCCCACGCACCAGGTGACGATCTGATCGTTGCCGCAGGCAATAAAGCCATCACCGCGGCGATGCGGTTTCGGCAGCACATCTGCGATAGCACGCCCAAGGCTCGGTTTTTCCGCAATAAACAAACGCATTGAATCAGGACATCCTTAACATCAGGGGAACACAGTGATAACCGGTTGTTCGCTGTCGGTTGGAATCTCGCGGGCTATGTTAGCCTGGCAGGGCTTCGGGTGTAAGCATGACGCGCGGTGTTAGCGATCGTTCGTACAGGAACCGTGCAACAGGCAGGGCTGCAAAGCACCCTGCCGGAACCGGACAGGCAGATCAGAAGTAACGGACGAAAGGCGCAGTGTCTGGCGGGAGCACCGTAGTGCTGGATTTCAGTTGCGGGGTGCCCAGGTAGAGGAAGCCGACGATGGCATCCTGCTCGCGGCAGCCAAAACCCTGCCGGACCTGCTCGTCATCGGTCCAGGGACCGCTGCGCCAGATACCATTGTACCCCTGAGCAAGCGCCGCCATCTGCATCGCCATCACTGCACAGCTGGCCGAGGCGATCTGTTCCCAGCGCGGCACTTTGTGGTGCGCTTCGCAATGTGCCAACACTGTAATGATCATCGGTGCGCGAAACGGCGCCTGGCTCGCTTTGTTAATCGCCTTTTCATCCAGTTGATTATCACGTGCCGCCTTCTCCAGTAGCTGACTCATCCGGTCACGCCCTTCATTTTCTACAATGATGAAGCGCCAGGGTTGCAGCGTGCCGTGATCCGGGGCGCGCATGCCCGCCCGCAGGATATTTTCCAGTGCGTCACCCGCCGGTGCCGGCTCAGTCAGGCGTGAAGCCGAACGTCGGTTGACCAGTAACTCCAGTGCGTCCATGTTTCTCTCCCGATCTCTGTAATGTTGCCGTTATCCTGGCACAGGCAGTTTTTTTGTAACAGTGCGCAGTGATTTCCTGCTGACTTTTAACACGCCGCTCTTTAGGATGAGCTCGTCGGGGAAGTCTGGTCCGCGCGGCGGCCACTTCCTGCTACATATTTATGGAGAGTCTGATGCGCACATTGTGGCGAATAATTGCAGGTCTGTTCCGCTGGAGCTGGCGGGTATTGAATTTTATCAGGGAATTCATTCTGAATATTTTCCTGATTTTATTGATTGTGGTGGGTGTGGGGATCTGGCTGCAGGTCAGCGGTTCGGGCGGCAGTTCAGCGCCGATTCAGCAGGGCGCACTGAAAGTCGATCTCAGCGGCGTACTGGTGGATAAACCGTCGGTAAGCAACCGTCTGAATAAAATTGGCCGCCAGCTGCTGGGTGCCAGCAGTGACCGCTTACAGGAAAATTCGCTGTTTGATGTGGTCGATGCCATTCGCCAGGCAAAGGGCGACAGCAATATTAAAGGCATGGTGCTGGATTTACGCGAATTTGCCGGTGGCGATCAGCCTTCGCTGCAATATGTGGGTAAAGCGCTGCGTGAATTCCGCGACAGCGGCAAGCCAATTTATGCTCTGGGCGACAGCTACAGCCAGGCGCAATACTACCTTGCCAGCTACGCCACAAAAATCTATCTGTCGCCGCAGGGCACAGTGGATCTGCATGGCTTCGCCACTAACGGACTCTATTACAAAACCCTGCTGGAGAAGCTGAAAGTCACCTCACACGTCTTCCGTGTCGGGACCTACAAATCAGCGGTCGAGCCGTTCCTGCGTGACGACATGTCACCCGCGGCACGTGACGCTGATAGCCGCTGGGTAGGTCAGCTGTGGCAGAACTACCTGAATACCGTGGCGGCGAATCGCCAGCTGACGCCGGAACAACTCTTCCCGGGCGCAGCAGCGATCATTGCTGGTTTAAACGCGGTTAAAGGCGACACCGCGCAATATGCGCTGGATAACAAGCTGGTCGATGCCCTGGGTTCCCGTGCAGCAGCCGATCAGGAGCTGGTGAAAACCTTTGGTCTGGATAAGCAGAGCAACGATTACCGTAGCGTCAGCATCTATGACTACAGCGTGAAACCGGCCTCCTCGCAGCAGGATGGCAACATTGCGGTCGTCATGGCCAGCGGTGCCATCATGGATGGCGAAGAGACGCCGGGCAACGTCGGTGGCGACACGACAGCCGCTCAGATCCGCGATGCGCGTCTCGATCCAAAAATCAAAGCGATTATTCTGCGGGTGAACAGCCCGGGTGGCAGCGTGACAGCATCGGAAGCAATTCGTGAAGAGCTGGCGGCGGCCCAGGCCGCAGGTAAGCCGATTGTGGTCTCTATGGGCGGCATGGCGGCATCCGGCGGTTACTGGATCTCAACGCCTGCCAGCTACATTGTGGCGAACCCCAGCACGCTGACCGGCTCGATTGGTATCTTCGGCGTGATCAATACGCTGGAGAACAGTCTGGACAGCATTGGCGTGCACACGGATGGCGTCGCGACCTCCCCGCTGGCGGATATCTCCACCACCAAAGCGCTGCCAGCAGAAGTTCAGCAGCTGATGCAGCTGACTATCGAAAATGGTTACCGCAATTTTGTGGGTCTGGTGGCGAAGTCGCGTCATAAAACTCCAGAGCAGATTGATGCGATAGCGCAGGGCCATGTCTGGACCGGCAGCGATGCCAAAGCCAATGGTCTGGTGGATGCGCTGGGTGACTTCGATGATGCCGTGAAGAAGGCGGGCGAGCTGGCGAAAGTCAGTAAACCCATGCTGAGCTGGTATCAGGATGAACCGACCTTCCTGGATATGGTGCTGGGCCAGATGAACGCCTCGGTACAGGCCGTATTGCCGGATACACTGAAAACCTGGCTGCCTGCACCAATGCTGGATGTGATGAGTGCCATGAAAGCCCAGCCGGGTCTGTTCGACAAGCAGAACGATCCTCAGAACCGTTATGCCTTCTGCCTGAACTGCGGCGAAGTGCGATAAACCTCTCAGCCCGGCCGCTGGTCGGGCTGCTTTTCCCCGCTATTCCCCTTATACTGCGCGTTTTATGGCGAGTCTGAGTTCTCTAATGCAAAAGAAAAACATCTACGTAGCCTACACGGGCGGGACAATCGGTATGCAGCGCTCTGCGCAGGGCTATATTCCGGTCTCAGGGCACCTGCAGCAGCAGCTGGCGAATATGCCCGAGTTCCACCGCCCCGAGATGCCTGATTTCACCATTCATGAATATCAGCCGCTGATCGACTCATCCGACATGACCCCGGAAGACTGGCAGTTTATCGCCAACGATATCCGACAAAATTACGATCGCTATGATGGCTTTGTGATTCTGCATGGCACTGACACCATGGCGTTTACCGCTTCCGCGCTCTCGTTCATGCTGGAAAATCTGGCCAAGCCGGTGATCGTGACCGGGTCGCAGATCCCCCTGGCGGAGCTGCGCTCAGATGGTCAGCAGAATCTGTTAAATTCGCTCTATGTGGCGGCTAACTACCCGATTAGCGAAGTGTCTCTGTTTTTCAATAACACACTTTATCGCGGTAACCGTACGACCAAGGCCCATGCCGATGGCTTCAACGCCTTCGCGTCGCCGAACCTCTCTGCACTACTGGAAGCGGGCATTCATATTCGCCGCCTCAATACGCCACCTGCCCCATCCGGTCAGGGCGAACTGAAAGTTCACACCATTACGCCTCAGCCCATTGGTGTGGTCACCATCTACCCTGGAATTTCCGCCGACGTGGTGCGTAACTTCCTGCGTCAGCCGGTGAAGGCGCTGATTCTGCGTTCTTATGGCGTGGGCAATGCCCCGCAGAACAAGGAATTTCTGGCCGAACTTCAGCAGGCCAGCGAACGTGGTATCGTGGTAGTTAACCTGACCCAGTGTATTTCAGGCAAGGTGAATATGGGCGGATACGCCACCGGCAATGCGCTGGAAGAGGCTGGCGTGATTAGCGGATTTGACCTGACGGTAGAAGCCGCGCTGACCAAGCTACACTTTTTACTCAGCCAGGAACTCTCTGCCGATCAAATCCGTGCCAGAATGCAGCAGAATTTGCGCGGCGAACTGACTGAAGACTGAAACGGAGCGACATGTAATGAAGCGGGCACTCATCATTATTGATATTCAGAACGATTTTTGCCCCGGCGGCCCGATGGCAGTCCATGAGGGCGACCACACGGTCGAGGTGGCCAATCGCTATGCGCGGCTGTTCCGTGAAAACGGTGAATGCGTACTGGCACTGCAGGACTGGCACCCGGCCGATCACGGCAGCTTTGCCTCGGTTTCCGGTGAGCCGGTCTACACGCTGGGCGAGTTAAATGGTCTGGCACAAATCTGGTGGCCCGATCACGGCATTCAGGGCTCAGAAGGTGCCGACTTCCATCCCGGTCTGGATCGTTCACTGTTCGATGCGACGTTCCATAAAGGTGAAGATCAGGATGTCGACAGCTACAGCGCCTTTTTTGATAATGGCCACCGTCGTAAAACCGAGCTGGACAGCTGGCTACGTGAGCGTGGCATCACCCATCTGGTGATGCTGGGGCTGGCGACAGATTACTGTGTGAAATATAGCGTGCTGGATGCGCTGGAATTGGGGTATCACGTCGAGGTGGTCAAAGAAGGCTGCCGCGGCGTCAATCTGAATCCTGATGACAGTGAAATCGCCTTTGCTCAGATGACGGCTCAGGGCGCGATTCTGATTTAAAAATGGAGCTGGCATGACGCCAGCTTTTTTTTAGTGCAGGTGAATGCGGGTGACATCCGGGTCAATGCCGAACGCGTCTTTCAGCTCTTTTTTCGACTTCATCACCATCTCGCCGCCCTTAGCGATGGTCATATGCTGCGGCGCATCGTTGTGTCTTGCCTGCCACAGCATAACCAGTTGCAGGCAGTTGTCGCGCTGCTCCTGCGTCAGTGCCACGCCATCCGGCCATTTTCCAATCTCAACTGCTGTTGCCAGTCGTTCGTAGACTTCAGGTGTCATCGACGCAAGCATTGCTTCAAGTTGTTCCTTCATCGCCTTACCCTTTGGTCTGTTCGCCCTGCTCGTCAGTGAAATTCAGCGAGGCGGAGTTAACACAGTAGCGTTCACCGGTCGGTTGCGGACCATCGGGGAAGACATGCCCCAGATGCGCATCGCAACTCCCGCAGCGGATCTCAACACGCTGCATGCCATGAGAGTTGTCTTCGATATAGCGAATCGCATCATCATTCACCGGCTGGTAAAAACTGGGCCAGCCACAGCCTGAATCATATTTGGTCTCTGAGAGGAAAAGTGGCGCCTCACAAACCAGACAGTGATAAATCCCTTCCTGCTTGTTGTGGAGCAACGCGCCGCTGTAAGGCGGTTCCGTTCCGCGATGCTGAGTGACGTAGCGCTGCATTTCAGTCAGCTGCGCAATTTTTGCTTCGGGTGCGGTGTCTTTAGCCATTTTAGGATTCCGGGAAGTGCCATTCTGAAAAATTCGACTATTATTCTAACAAACGATCAACATTACTGGGTCTTTTTTTGTGCTCACCCTTTCATGCCGTTCACTGCAAAGCGTAATTGTGACTTCGATCACCTTTTATCCCGGGCATCCCTATATATTCGGCGATTGATTCGACGAAACGCGATAACATTGGCGGCGCGCAAGCGGTTGCGCATTGAATTATTCCTCTCAGGCGAATTGACCTGTCGCAACAATTGACACGATTCCGCTTGACGCCTGGTAAGGTTTTTGTAATTTTACAGGCAACCTTTTATTCACTAACAAATAGCTGGTGGAATATATGACTATCAAAGTAGGTATCAACGGTTTTGGCCGTATCGGTCGCATCGTTTTCCGTGCTGCTCAGAAACGTTCTGACATCGAAATCGTTGCTATCAACGACCTGCTGGACGCGGATTACATGGCGTACATGCTGAAGTATGACTCTACGCACGGTCGTTTCGACGGCACCGTAGAAGTTCAGGATGGCGCACTGGTCGTTAACGGTAAAAAAATCCGTGTTACTGCTGAGCGTGATCCGGCCAACCTGAAGTGGGATGAAGTGGGCGTTGACGTTGTTGCTGAAGCAACCGGTATCTTCCTGACCGACGAAACCGCGCGTAAACACATCACCGCAGGTGCTAAGAAAGTCGTTCTGACCGGTCCATCTAAAGATGACACCCCTATGTTTGTTCGTGGTGCAAACTTCGACAAATATGATGGCCAGGATATCGTTTCTAACGCTTCCTGTACCACTAACTGCCTGGCACCACTGGCAAAAGTCATCAACGATAAGTTTGGTATCGTTGAAGGTCTGATGACCACCGTTCACGCTACCACTGCGACTCAGAAAACCGTTGATGGCCCGTCTCACAAAGACTGGCGCGGCGGCCGTGGCGCATCGCAGAACATCATTCCTTCATCAACTGGCGCAGCAAAAGCCGTTGGTAAAGTTCTGCCAGAGCTGAACGGCAAACTGACTGGTATGGCATTCCGCGTACCTACCCCTAACGTTTCCGTTGTTGACCTGACCGTGCGTCTGGAAAAAGCGGCTTCTTACAAAGAAATCTGTGCTGCAATCAAAGCGGCTGCAGAAGGTGAGATGAAAGACGTTCTGGGTTACGTTGAAGATGACGTGGTTTCTACCGACTTCAACGGCGAAGTCCTGACTTCAGTATTCGATGCTAAAGCGGGTATCGCGCTGAACGACAACTTTGTGAAACTGGTTTCCTGGTACGACAACGAAACTGGCTACTCAAACAAAGTTCTCGACCTGATTGCGCTGGTTTCTGCTAAATAAGGCAGACAGACATCATTGAGATTAAGGGCGACTTCGGTCGCCCTTTTTTTGATCCGCACAGGAAGGAATCGAACATGCAAGATAAACTGTTTTCTCTGCCCGTGGTTACGCAGATCTCCCCTTACCTTTCGCAGCGTCAGGTTGGCGAATTACCGACGATTGTTGTCAGTCATCCAAAAGTACGGGCAGCGATCACGCTGCAGGGCGCGCACCTGATCGCCTGGCAGCCGAGTGGCGAAAAGCCGGTACTGTGGCTGAGCGACAAGAGTCTGTTTTCACCAGGCAAAGCGATACGTGGCGGCGTCCCAATCTGCTGGCCCTGGTTTGGTCCGGCAGGCGAACCGGCACACGGTTTTGCCCGGATTCAGACATGGAAGCTTACGGCGCATGATGAGAATGAAGATGGCGTAATGCTGACGCTGGTGCTTGAGAGCAACGCTCAGACGCTGAAACTGTGGCCACACGAATTTACCCTGATCGCCCGTTTCCGCCTGGGTCAGCATTGTGAGATTGAACTGGAAGCGCATGGTGACTTTGACGCCACGGCAGCCCTGCATAGCTACTTTACCGTCAGTGACATCAACGGCGTTGAGGTTTCCGGTCTGGGCAACAGCTATATCGACAAAGTAAATAACGGTGAGGTTGCCAGCAGTGATGGCAAACAGCGCTATCCGGGACGCATCGACCGTATCTTCACTGCAGCAGAAGATTGCTCGGTCATCAATGATACAGCCGGTGAGCGACAGATCGAAGTTTACCACCACCATCACAGTGACGTTGTCACCTGGAATCCGGGTGTGGAACTTTCCTGCAGCATGGCGGATATGGCGAATGAAGGTTATAAGACAATGGTCTGTGTAGAGACGGCCCGAATCAGTAAGCCGCTGCGCAGTGCGGGTGAAAAGCCGGCACGCCTGGCTACGACATTCCGTCTTAAGAAGAAAGTCGCAGCCAGCGACAAAACTTAGGGCTAAACGATATCCAGCGGTAATTTATGCTGTGGTGCTGGCCAGGCACGATCGATGAGCTGCAACTCTACATCGGTCAGTTCCACCTCCAGCGCCGCAGCATTTTCCTGAACGTGAACCACAGAACTGGCTTTGGGAATGGCAATGACGCCAGGCTGACGAATCACCCAGGCCAGCAGTAATTGCGCCACGCTGATGCCCTTCTGTTGTGCAATCTGATTCAGCACCACATCAGTAAACAGTGCGTCCCGCAACCGTCCAGCCTGTGCCAGCGGACAATAGGCCATCACCGGCACGCCACGCTGCTGACAGACGGGCAGCAGATCAAATTCAATACCGCGTGAAGCCAGATGGTAGAGCACCTGATTGGTCGCGCACTGATTGCCTCCGGGTTCGTCCCACAGTTCGGCCATATCATCAGTATCAAAATTCGAGACGCCCCAGTGACGAATCTTGCCCTGTTGCTGCAGGCGCTCCATGGCGCGCAGAGTCTCTTCCAGCGGGATATTACCGCGCCAGTGCAGCAGGTAGAGATCAAGGTAATCGGTCTGCAGACGGCGCAGGCTGCGTTCACAGGCTACAATGGCATCTACTTCGCCGGCATTCCACGGATAGACCTTCGACACCAGCAACGCTTTATCGCGACGCCCCAGCAGTGCCTGCCCGACCACCTCTTCAGCGCCGCCCTCTGCATACATTTGGGCGGTATCAATCAGCTGCAATCCACACTCAAGACCTGCCTGTAATGCCGCGACTTCACCGGCCCGCTGCGCCGGGTTTTCGCCCATATACCACGTGCCCTGACCGATTACCGGCAGGTCGCTGAAGCCAGCGAAGTTGATCGTGTTGCGCATTCTGCTCTCCCGCCTCATTCTGAAGCCCCATAAAAGAACAGAGGGCACTCGGTGCCCTCTTTCGGTGCGTTATCAGAAGGTGTAGCTGACACCTGTCCAGATCGTCGTCTGCCCGCTCTTATCAATCATCGGGCTGTCTTTGATTTCGCTGTCGAAGCGGGTGTAACGTCCCACCACGCCAACATTCCACTGCGCTGCAATCTGATAGCTGGCACTCAGCTCAACATAAGGTGACCAGCTGTCGTCCGGATTGTAACGACTGATGCCGGTACGTGCGCTTTCATGCGCGGAAACACCGTAATAATAACGGTTTTGATTGGCGCTATTCCACATGGCACCGATGCCAGGCGTCAGGCTGAAGTCGCCCATCTGGATGGGGTACAGGTAAGTCAGGTCCCAGATTATGCCGTTGCTGTTATTGAGCACGTCGCCCAGCAATGCCGTGCGGACAACCCCCCAGTCGGCGGTGTGGCGATAGGTTGCGCCACCCATCAGCGTCATGCGGCGCTTATCCAGCCCTTTCATATCGCCCAGATCGTTGTCGCTGGGTTTGTACTCCTGCGGTGAGCCCAGCAGCGTCAGCGAGAGCTGATTCTGAGGATCTTTCCACAGGTAGTAACCGCCCTGCAGGCTGCGGAACCAGAAGTCTTCACTCTCATAATTGATGACCGGAACCGGAAGATAACGGTCCTGTCCGCCACGATAAGGTGAGTCGGCATAGATGACCGATGCCCCTACAGAGAGCGGAGCGGCATTGGCGTGCGCCGCCAGTAAATAACAGGGTAAAAGTGCAACAAGCGTCTTAAATTTGAATTGGTTCACAATTTATTCATTCCATAAATATAACAATCAAACAGGAAGTCTAACGTTTTTTTACGGCTGGATTAACTTATATCGAAATCCTTTAAGCAACCAACAGATGAAAGTGGCACCAAAGGTTAAAAACAAGTTAAGTTAAAGCATCACCCATATGAACTCATCTCACAACTGACCCGAATTAGTCTTGATCTCCCCCTCATTCGCCCAAACCCATGGAGGAAATTTCCTAGAAGCCATCTACAGTTAGAATTAACAGCAGAGATTTTGTACGAGCAGAGTAACCACAAAAGTTGTGTATCCCGATAAAAAAGATCAGGTTGGCATAAGGGTTGCTGTACTCAACAGAGAATATCTTCCGGGAGCTGCTACAAGTCTTAAATTACGCTCCTTACCTGTGCTAAAAACGAAAGGACGGGCATCGCTATGAATATATTCGATCACTATCGTCAGCGTTATGAAGCTGCCAAGGACGAAGAGTTCACACTGCAGGAATTTCTTGCCATCTGTAAGCAGGATCGCAGTGCATACGCCAACGCTGCAGAGCGACTGTTAATGGCTATCGGAGAGCCAGTAATGGTCGACACTGCTCAGGAGCCACGCCTTTCCAGAATATTCTCCAACCGTGTGATGGGACGCTATCCGGCGTTCGAGGAGTTTTACGGCATGGAGGAAGCGATTGAACAGATCGTCTCCTATCTGAAACATGCCGCTCAGGGACTTGAGGAGAAGAAACAGATCCTCTATTTACTGGGTCCGGTGGGTGGCGGTAAATCTTCCCTGGCGGAACGGCTTAAGTCGCTGATGCAGCGGGTGCCCATCTATGTGTTGAGCGCTGACGGTGAACGCAGTCCGGTCAACGATCATCCTCTTTGCCTGTTCAATCCGCAGGAAGACGCGCATATTCTTGAAAAAGAGTATGGCGTGCCGCGCCGTTACCTCGGCACTATCATGTCGCCATGGGCTGCGAAACGCCTTCACGACTTTGGTGGCGATATTTCGCGGTTCAAAGTCGTAAAAGTCTGGCCGTCGATTCTGGAACAGCTGGCGATCGCCAAAACCGAGCCGGGTGATGAGAACAACCAGGATATCTCTGCGCTGGTGGGTAAAGTGGACATCCGTAAACTGGAAAACCACGCGCAAAACGATCCTGATGCCTACGGTTACTCTGGCGCACTCTGCCGCGCGAACCAGGGCATCATGGAATTCGTGGAGATGTTTAAAGCGCCGATTAAGGTGCTGCACCCACTCCTGACAGCAACGCAGGAAGGTAACTACAACGGCACCGAGGGGATTTCGGCGCTGCCGTTTAACGGCATTATTCTGGCGCACTCCAACGAATCAGAGTGGGTGACGTTCCGTAACAACAAGAATAATGAGGCGTTCCTTGACCGTGTTTACATCGTCAAGGTGCCCTACTGCCTGCGGGTCTCTGAAGAGATCAAAATCTACGACAAACTGCTTAATCACAGTGAGCTGGCAACCTCGCCCTGCGCTCCGGGCACGCTGGAAACGCTGGCACGCTTCTCTATCCTGTCACGACTCAAGGATCCTGAGAACTCCAGCATCTACTCCAAAATGCGGGTGTACGATGGTGAGAGCCTGAAAGACACCGACCCTAAAGCGAAGTCCTGGCAGGAGTATCACGACTACGCCGGTGTGGATGAAGGCATGAACGGCCTTTCAACCCGCTTTGCCTTTAAAATCCTGTCGCGGGTATTTAACTTCGATCACGCCGAAGTGGCGGCTAACCCGGTGCACCTGTTCTACGTGCTGGAGCAGCAGATTGAGCGCGAGCAGTTCCCGCAGGATCAGGCGGAGAAATACCTTGAGCACCTCAAAGGCTATCTGATTCCTAAATATGCTGAGTTTATCGGCAAAGAGATTCAGACCGCCTATCTGGAATCCTACTCTGAATATGGTCAGAACATTTTTGACCGCTACGTGACCTATGCCGACTTCTGGATTCAGGATCAGGAGTATCGCGATCCCGATACCGGACAGTTGTTTGACCGTGAATCGCTCAACGCGGAACTGGAAAAGATCGAGAAGCCTGCTGGCATCAGTAACCCGAAAGATTTCCGTAACGAGATCGTCAACTTCGTGCTGCGTGCCAGGGCACACAATAACGGCCGCAATCCGAACTGGACCAGTTACGAGAAATTGCGCACCGTGATTGAGAAGAAAATGTTCTCGAATACGGAAGAGTTGCTGCCGGTCATCTCGTTTAATAC
Organism: Pantoea sp. JKS000250; assembly: GCF_003201065.1. Classification (NCBI taxonomy): domain Bacteria; kingdom Pseudomonadati; phylum Pseudomonadota; class Gammaproteobacteria; order Enterobacterales; family Erwiniaceae; genus Pantoea; species Pantoea sp. JKS000250. Next base: position 432,300 of record NZ_QICZ01000001.1, read on the forward strand.
CAAGACCTCTACCGATGAGCAGAAAAAGCATGATGATTTTGTCGATCGCATGATGGAAAAAGGCTATACCCGCAAACAGGTTCGCCTGCTGTGTGAATGGTATCTGCGTGTGCGTAAATCGTCCTGATAAGAGTCTGTAAGCTTGCCGGTAAGTGATACCGGTCTGACAGGGTCGGGTTCGCCCGGCCTGCTTACAATGTAGTTTGGGGGAATACCATGGCCTATTTCATCGATCGCCGGCTTAACGGCAAAAACAAGAGCGCGGTAAACCGCCAGCGCTTCTTGCGCCGTTATAAGTCGCAAATTAAGCAGTCGATCTCCGAGGCCATCAATAAACGCTCGGTGACCGACGTAAGCAGCGGTGAGTCCGTCTCTATCCCGATTGACGATATCAATGAGCCGATTTTCCATCAGGGGCGCGGCGGCAACCGCCATCGGGTCCATCCAGGCAACGACCATTTTGTGCAGAACGACCGCGTTGAGCGTCCGCAGGGTGGCGGTGGCGGCGGCAGTGGTCAGGGCAATGCCAGTCAGGATGGTGAAGGTCAGGATGAGTTTGTCTTTCAGATATCGAAAGATGAGTATCTTGATTTGCTGTTTGAAGACCTCGCTCTGCCTAACCTGCGTCGCAACCAGCATCGTCAGCTGAATGAGTATAAGACCCACCGGGCCGGTTTCACCTCCAATGGCGTGCCGGCCAATATCAGCGTTGTGCGCTCATTGCAGAACTCGCTGGCGCGTCGTACGGCGATGACAGCAGGTAAACGCCGGATGCTGCATGAACTGGAAGAGACGCTGCAGGAAGTTGAGAACGCTGAACCGGCACAACTGCTGGAGGAGGAGCGGCTGCGCAGAGAGATTGCCGAGTTACGGGCGCGTATTGAACGCGTGCCCTTTATCGACACCTTCGATCTGCGCTACAAAAACTTTGAGAAGCGCCCGGAGCCTTCCAGCCAGGCAGTCATGTTCTGTCTGATGGATGTGTCCGGCTCAATGGATCAGGCGACTAAGGATATGGCCAAACGCTTCTATATCCTGCTCTACCTGTTCCTGAGCCGCACCTACAAGAATGTCGATGTGGTTTATATCCGCCATCATACGCAGGCTAAAGAAGTCGATGAACAGGAGTTCTTCTACTCTCAGGAGACCGGCGGCACCATCGTTTCCAGTGCGCTGAAACTGATGGATGAGGTGGTGAAAGAGCGTTATGACCCGGCGCAATGGAACATCTATGCAGCACAGGCCTCGGATGGGGATAACTGGGCTGACGACTCACCGCTTTGCCATGAAATTCTGGCGAAGCACATTCTGCCGGTCGTGCGTTACTACAGTTATATCGAGATCACCCGCCGGGCGCATCAGACCCTGTGGCGCGAGTATGAGCATCTGCAGGCGACGTTTGATAACTTTGCCATTGAACATATTCGCGAGCCGGAAGATATCTATCCGGTGTTCCGATCGCTGTTCCATAAACAGGCAACGGAAGCCTGATGCACTAAGCCGGCTAATCGCCGGCTTTTTTTATCTGCCGAATAACCTGATAAAACAGTCTGTTTTCTCCCGCTTGCCTGCCAACCCCCTCATTCTTCACATTAATCTGATTCCATATGCTGTTAAGCAATTCGTATAATACGCATTTTCACAATGACAACTCCTTGATAAAACATTATCTTTCAGAGATAGCATGGATATTTGTCATCAGTTGCCGCATCGCACTGCCATATCTCAGGAGACCGGGTTTGAACCACACTATTGTCTACAGTCTGTTTATCATCGGTTCCGTGCTGGTCGCATCAAGTATTCTGCTCAGCTCTTTCTCATCCCGGCTGGGTATTCCTATTCTGGTTATCTTCCTCGCACTGGGCATGCTGACCGGTATTGATGGTATTGGTGGCATCGCCTTTGATAACTATCCGGCAGCCTATCTGATTTCAAACCTGGCGCTGGCGATCATCCTCCTGGATGGCGGCATGCGAACTAAGGCCAGCTCGTTTAAGGTTGCGCTGGGGCCTGCGCTGTCGCTGGCAACCGTCGGGGTAATGATTACCGCGGGCTTAACCGGCGTGGTGGCGGCCTGGTTATTTAACCTCGATATGATGCAGGGCTTCCTGATTGGTGCCATCATCGGCTCTACGGACGCTGCCGCCGTCTTTTCTCTGCTGGGTGACAAAGGCCTGAATGAGCGAGTCAGCTCCACGCTGGAGATTGAGTCGGGCAGCAATGACCCGATGGCGGTGTTTCTGACCATCACCCTGATTGAGATGATCGAGCAGGGCCGCAGCGGCCTTGACTGGATGTTCCTGGTGCATCTGGTGCAGCAGTTTGGTCTGGGTATTGTGTTAGGCCTGGGCGGCGGCTGGGCGCTGCAGCAGCTGATTAACCGCATCAGTCTGGCCCCAGGGCTTTATCCGCTGCTGGCGCTGAGCGGTGGCATTCTGGTGTTCGCCCTGACCACGGTGTTAGAGGGCAGCGGTATCCTTGCGGTCTATCTGTGCGGCTTTTTACTGGGCAACAGCCCGATCCGCAACCGACACGGCATTCTGCAAACCTTTGATGGGATGGCGTGGCTGAGCCAGATTGGCATGTTCATTGTGCTGGGGCTGCTGGTGACGCCGTCTGATTTGTGGCATATCGCGGTGCCGGCGATGATCCTCTCGCTATGGCTGATTCTGGTAGCGCGCCCGTTATCGGTGTTTATTGGGCTGCTGCCGTTCCGCAGCTTCACCACGCGCGAACGTTTTTTTATCAGCTGGGTCGGCTTACGCGGTGCGGTGCCGATTATCCTCGCGGTCTTCCCGATGATGGCCGGATTAGAGAACGCCTCGCTCTATTTTAATATCGCCTTCTTCGTCGTGCTGGTCTCCCTGATGTTGCAGGGCACCTCGCTGGGCTTTGCGGCGAAAAAAGCCAAAGTGGTGGTGCCGCCGACCGCCTCGCCGATCAGCCGTGTCGGCCTGGATATTCATCCGGAAAATCCGTGGGAGCAGTTTGTTTATCAGCTCAGCGCTGACAAGTGGTGCGTGGGTGCCGCACTGCGTGACCTGCAGATGCCGCGCGAGACCCGCATCGCCGCCCTGTTCCGTGACAATGTGCTGATGCACCCCAATGGCGGGACACGGCTTAAAGAGAACGACGTCATCTGCGTGATTGGTCGTGAGCGCGATCTTCCGGCGCTGGGCAAGATGTTCAGCCAGTCACCGCCGGTTTCGCTCGATCAGCGCTTCTTTGGTGACTTTATTCTGGATGCCGAGGCCCGCCTGCGCGACGTTGCGCAGATTTACGGACTCGAGCTGGATGAGAGCACTAACGATCAGCAGTCACTGGGGCAACTGGTGCTGGCAATGCTGGGCGGCTCGCCGGTCGTCGGCGATCAGGTGGAGTGGAATCAGCTGACCTGGACCGTCGCAGAGAAAGAGGATAACCGCATCGTGAAGATTGGTGTCCGTCCGGCTGAAGAGAAGGAATAATCCTAATCATTCAGCCACGTTATTTTCTCTCAGTGCGCTAAGCTTAACTGTCTATGCCAGTTAAAACGGGAGAAATGAATGGGACACGTGGTTAAAATTGGTCGTTATGAGATTGTAGATGCCGATCTTGACAGTGAGAACGCCGACACCGTCAGTATCCCCTGTCACACCAATCCCGGCTTAATTACCCAACTCGATGGCTGGGATCGTGATACCAGCGTACCGGCCTGGATTGACGGGGAGCCAGTGAATCTGCAGATTGGCCACTATGATAAACAGCAGGACCGCTGGATTTTAAAGAAACCTGCCTGAGCCACTATCACTACCGCCAGTCATATGATTTGGCGGTAATTCCTAAAAAGCGTCTTAAACAGTTTGGTTATAACCGACCCCTTCCTTATTTTATTCAATAAAAACCTGCAGTTAGCGATTTAAAACTTTAATCACTTTTGATGTTTTCAGATTTTTTCCGTATTAACTCTGTCAAATAACTCCTGCATACTCATTCTCAATGCTGCAACATTTCGTGAGTACCATCACGCTTTAATCGTTACCTTTTTTGCAGCTGCACTGGCTGTACTGACTGCAACAGACTGAAAATTATTTTTTAATTTTTCAGAGGCCCACTCCTGAGCGCGTATTTGATTCTGATCAGGCCATCTTTTACTTGAGAAAGAGAGCAGGTTTTATGGCAAGTACATTGATAATGAATAGCCCGAGCCGCTCGTGGAGCGGAACGCGTAAAAATATCATCGTGAAATTCGCCCTGAGTTTTTCCGATCTGATTGCACTTAACCTGGCGCTGTTTTTATCTGCCGCGACAATACAGGGTATTTGGGGCGAGCTGGATACCTTTATTCCACCGCATCAGATTGAATATCGTTTTGTGGCGCAGTTTATTATGTCAGTGATGTGTACCGGCTGGTTCTGGGTACGACTGCGCCATTATACCTATCGCAAACCCTTCTGGTTTGAGCTGAAAGAGATCGTTAAAACATTATTTGTTTTCTCGCTGCTCGACCTGGCGCTTATCGCCTTCTCTAAATGGGACTTCTCCCGCATGGTGTGGGTCTTCAGCTGGACCTATGCCCTGCTGCTGCTGCCGCTGATACGCGCTCTGGTTAAACGTGCCATTAACAAGGCGGGCCAGTGGCAGAAAGAGACCATCATTATCGGTTCCGGCCGCAACGCCACTGAAGCGTATGCGGCGCTGCAGAGTGAAGAGATCCTGGGCTACAACGTGCAGGCCTTTATCTCGGTGGATGATGTTCCGGCTCAGCAGAGCGTGAATGGTGTGCCAGTGATCACCTGGAAAGATATTAACTGGCAGACCATTGACCGTGACAACGTGCAGTTTATTGTTGCTATGGAATATGAGCAGCAGCCGATGCGCGATCGCTGGCTGAAGTTCCTGTCGAAGATGAACTGCCGGTCAGTTTCGGTGATCCCGACGCTGCGCGGCGTGCCACTTTACGGCACGGACATGTCTTTCATCTTCAGTCATGAAGTGATGATCCTGCGCGTCAGTAATAACCTGGCGAAACACTCTTCCCGCTTCATGAAGCGTGCCTTTGATATTGTCGTCGCGTCGATGCTGCTGCTGTTCCTTGGCCCAATCTTCGCCCTGCTCTGCTATATGGTGAAGCGTGACGGCGGGAATGCAATTTATGGTCACGAGCGTGTGGGCCAGAATGGCAAAAAATTCAAATGTCTGAAATTTCGTTCCATGGTGACCAATTCCAAAGAGGTGCTGGAGAAATTGCTGGCGACCAGTGAAGAGGCCCGGATGGAGTGGGACAAAGATTTCAAACTGAAGAATGACCCGCGCGTGACCCGGATTGGCAGCTTCCTGCGTAAAACCAGCCTCGACGAATTGCCGCAGCTGTGGAACGTGATTCGTGGTGAGATGAGTCTGGTCGGCCCGCGTCCGGTCATCGAAGCTGAACTGGAGCGTTATGCCGGTGACGTCGACTACTACCTGATGGCCAAGCCAGGCATGACCGGCCTCTGGCAGGTCAGCGGACGTAACGATATCGACTATGATACCCGCGTCTATTTTGACTCCTGGTATGTTAAAAACTGGGCGCTCTGGACCGATATCGCGATCCTGTTCAAAACCGCAGGCGTGGTGCTACGCCGCGACGGTGCTTACTAAGAAAGACCCTGCGATGCCTGTTTACAGCAGGCATCGCACTTTCCGCACGACTTCCTCTATCTTTTTTGCCTCTGAATCATTACCCTCTGCGCTCGTTTTTTAACAGAACGTTTACCCTCTGGTTGTTATGCAAAAATTTACTCTGCTGTTATTAAGCCTGGTGCTGCTGGCACCTTTAGGCATCGATCTCTATTTGCCCACGCTGCCGCAAATCGCAGAAGGGCTGGATACGCCGGTCTCACTGGTACAGACCACCATTCCCCTGTTTCTGCTGGTGATGGGACTGGGACAACTGGTGACCGGTCCGCTGGTGGACAACTATGGCCGTAAGCCGATTGCCCTGCTGGGGCTGGGGCTCTACATCACCGGCAGCGCCATCGCCGCTACCGCGACCTCATTTCCGCTGTTCGTCGTGGCCCGTCTGGTGCAGGGCTGTGGCGTCTGCTGCAGCGCGGTAGTCGCCTTTAGCGGCGTGCGTGACCGACTCAGCGGTGATGATGCCGCCCGCGCCTATGGCTTCCTGAACGGCGCACTGAACATCGTCCCGGCTCTGGCCCCGCTGCTGGGCGGACTGCTGGCCAGCGCCTTCGACTGGCGCGCGCCATTCTGGTTCCTCTGCGCCTACGGCGTGCTGATTACGCTGCTGGTGATTATCTGGCTGCCGGAAACACGTCCGGCGGATACGCTGCGGGTGAAAGGCTTGCCGATTAAGCAGTACGCTGAAATCCTGCGCCAGCCGCGCTTCCTGGCCTTCGCCTTTGCCAATGCCGGTGCGCTGGGTATGGTGCTGACCTATGTGTCGCTGGCACCGCAGGTGTTAATGACCGAAGGCGGGCTGACGCCGATCCAATTCTCCTTTGCGTTTGGCGCTAACGGTTTCTGGATCATGTTTGTCAGCATGTTCGTGAATAAAGCGATTCGTAAAGCGGGTCGACCATTCTGTCTGGCGATGGGATTCTTCACCATGCTGCTGGGCGCGGTGCTGCTGGTGGCAGGGATGCAGATTTTCCCGGCGGAGATGCAGACGCACTGGGCGCTCTACATGTTCCCGGTCGCCGTGTCGGTGGCAGGACTGGCCTTTACGGTGGGGCCGGCCACCAGCTATGCGCTGGAGCCCTATCAGCAACAGGCGGGCGTGGCGTCCGCCCTGCAGGGCTTTATTCAGATGGCCGGTGGTGCGGCAGGCAGCCTGGTGATCGTCGCGCTGCCGGTGGCGGAGAAGCTGTCGCTGAGTCTGATGATGCTGCTGGGTGCAGCGCTGGCCTTTATCGCCTGGCGCTGCAGCAGAAAGATGCGCGGTAGCCTGACCGCGCTTAAATAACCGTGACCGGGACGCGGGGTGCCAGCGCGCACATCAGCTCGTACCCTACCGTTCCGGCCGCTTTTGCCACCTGATCGATTTTCACCTGCTCCCCCCACAGCTCAACAGATGAGCCGATGCCCGCCTGCGGACAGGGGGTTAAATCCACCGTAATCATATCCATTGAAACCGCGCCAACCACCTGTGTCATCACGCCATCGACGCAGACCGGCGTGCCGGTCGGGGCATGGCGCGGATAGCCATCGGCGTACCCACAGGCTACGACGCCAATCCGCTGCGCTGTGCTGGCGTGATAACGGTAGCCGTAACCGACGCCATCGCCCGCCTGTAACTGCTGAACCGCAATAATCTCACTGCTCAGGGTCATCACTGGCTTCAGGCCGCTGCCGGCAATGTCCTGCCAGTCACCGCTGGGCGACGCGCCGTACAGAATAATACCGGGCCGGACCCAGTCAAAATGCGCTTCAGGATGCCATAAGGTGCAGGCGGAATTCGAAAGCGACCGTGGGCAGTTCAGCCCCTCTGCCGCCTGCTCAACACGCTGCAGCGGTGCAATCAGGCCCTGCGGATTTTCGGCATCGGCAAAATGGGCCATCAGCGTCATCTCACCGACATTGCTCAGCGCCCGCAATTTCTGCCAGGCGCCAGAAACCTGCTCCGGGCGAAAGCCCAGCCGGTTCATGCCGCTGTTCATTTTGAGATAGATATCAACCGGCGCAGAGAGGCTGGCACTGGCCAGCGCCTTGATTTGCCAGTTACTGTGTACGCTGGTGGTCAGGCGATAGCGGTCAATCAGCTGAAGATCCTCTGGCTGGAAAAAGCCCTCCAGCAGCAGAATCGGTTTTTTCCAGCCCTGCTCACGCAGCAGAATGGCTTCTTCCATATTAAGCAGCGCAAAGCCGTCGGTGGCAGATAACGCTTCGCGTACGCGCTCAATGCCATGACCATAAGCATTGGCTTTCACCACTGACCAGACGCGGGATGCGGGCGCCGCCTGGCGAACAACAGTCAGGTTATGACGAAGCGCCTGCTGGTTAATGGTAGCGACAATCGGACGTGACATCCTTTCTCTCCCTGAATACTTAACGAGTTGCGTTGGCGTTACGCAGCGGCGATGAGGTCGCCGCGAAACCGGGTAAGTAGCGGAACACCGCTAAGTCATCCGCCGCAATGGCTGGCTTTTTACCGGAGATGAGATCGGCCAGCAACTGACCAGAACCACACGCCATCGTCCAGCCCAGCGTACCGTGACCGGTATTGAGATAAAGATTGGAGAGTGGCGTGGCACCGACAATCGGCGTACCGTCCGGCGTCATCGGACGCAGACCGGTCCAGAAACTCGCCTGCGCGAGATGACCGCCTTCAGGATAGAGATCACTGACCACCATCTCCAGCGTTTCCCGCCGCGCTTCGGTGAGTCTGGTGTTAAAACCAACAATTTCCGCCATCCCGCCGACGCGGATACGATCGTCAAACCGGGTCACCGCCACTTTGTAGGTCTCATCCAGAATCGTCGAAACCGGTGCAGCCTCAGGATTTTTAATCGGAATAGTGAGTGAGTAGCCTTTCAGCGGATAGACCGGAATATCAATGACGTTTTTCAGCAGTGCGGTCGAGTAGGAACCAAAGGCCACTACATAGCTGTCTGCCTTGATGATCTCCTCGCCGCACTTCACACCATAAATGCGATTGCCATCGCGCAGCAGGTGATCGACCGGGGTGTTAAAGCGGAAAACCACGCCCGCCTCTTCGGCCATTTTTGCCAGCCGCTGCGTAAAGAGCTGGCAGTCACCGGTTTCATCGTTAGGCAGGCGCAGTCCGCCAGTGAGTTTATGCTGGGTTGCCGCCAACGCTGGTTCCACGCGAGACAGCTCATGCGCCTCCAGCAGCTCATAGGGCACGCCCGCGTCGCGCAGTACCGCAATATCTTTACTGGCGCTGTCGAACTGCTGCTGCGTGCGGAAAAGCTGCAATGTGCCGCCCTGACGACCCTCATAGGCGATGCCGGTCTCAGCGCGCAACGCTTTCAGACAGTCACGACTGTATTCGGCAATCCGCACCATGCGGCTTTTGTTCTGCTGATAGTGGTTGATGTCGCAGTTGCGCAGCATGTGCCACATCCACTCCAGCTGGAAACTGCTGCCATCCAGCCGGATAGCCAGCGGCGCGTGGCGCTGGAACATCCACTTCACCGCTTTCAGCGGCACGCCAGGCGCCGCCCAGGGTGCGGCATACCCCGGTGAGATTTGACCCGCATTGCCTGCGCTGGTCTCCATCGCGGCTGCGGGCTGACGATCGATGACGGTAACCTGATGTCCGGCACGCGCCAGATACCAGGCGCTTGCCACGCCAACCACACCACTTCCAAGAATGACTACGTGCATAGCTCCCCCACCCGACATATAAAAGCATAATTCACTGTTCAGCAGATGATAGTCAGCGGATTTACACAGCGGACACCACCCCATAAATTCAGCATCTATTTCACATCTTTTTCACTTTTCAGGTAACTAAAATCTTGTCGCACGGCCAATTTCAGCGCTTTATGCGCCTTAATCCATAAACACAGAAATAAATGACAACGAAAGCAGTTAAATCTGCGCATGGCAGGAGAATCATTCAACCCCATACATTCTGCTTATAAACAGGATGATATTCCGCGCTTTGAAATAACGTTCGAATTAAAGGCTATTAAATTCTCTGCCGCACCTGTCTTAATGATTTTGTGCCAAAGAATTCGTTTGAGTTCGCATTTCGGATAAGCGACAGTGGGCTATCATTGTTGTGTTCGCTCAGTTTTTTTCGGGTTCCCTTTTTCAGGATGAAGCCTTAAATAACCAGAACGGGTTGTCTTTCGGGTCAGCCGGTTTGCAAAAAAGAGGTGCGCTATGACGACAATCTTTGACGAAGCCATCAGAGACAGCAAACGACTCAACGACGGACCAGACTGGACATTCGAACTGCTTGATGTCTATTTAGCAGAGATAGACCGGGTTGCTAAACTCTACCGGCTTGATACCTACCCGCACCAGATTGAAGTGATTACCTCAGAACAGATGATGGATGCCTATTCCAGCGTTGGCATGCCCATTAACTATTCACACTGGTCATTCGGTAAAAAGTTTATCGAGACCGAGCAGCGCTATAAGCATGGTCAGCAGGGTCTGGCCTATGAAATCGTTATCAACTCCAACCCCTGCATCGCCTATCTGATGGAAGAGAACACCATGACCATGCAGGCGCTGGTGATGGCACATGCCTGCTATGGTCATAACTCCTTCTTCAAAAATAACTATCTGTTCCGCAGCTGGACCGATGCCGGCTCGATTGTCGATTACCTGCTGTTCGCCAAAAACTATATCAGTGACTGCGAAGAGCGCTATGGCGTCGAAGAGGTCGAGCGACTGCTCGACTCCTGCCATGCCCTGATGAATTATGGCGTCGATCGCTATAAACGCCCGCAGAAAATCTCCCTTCAGGAGGAGAAGGCGCGGCAGAAAAGCCGTGAAGAGTATCTGCAGAGCCAGGTGAATACGCTATGGCGAACGCTGCCACGGCGTGAGAAAGAGACAGTGGCTTTTGAAGCGGCACGCTACCCTTCTGAGCCGCAGGAAAACCTGCTCTATTTTATGGAAAAAAATGCCCCGCTGCTGGAGTCCTGGCAGCGTGAGATCCTGCGCATTGTGCGCAAGGTGAGCCAGTATTTCTATCCGCAGAAGCAGACGCAAGTCATGAACGAAGGCTGGGCGACGTTCTGGCACTACACCATCCTTAATCACCTGTACGATGAAGGCAAAGTGTCGGAACGTTTTATGATGGAGTTCCTGCACAGTCACACCAACGTCGTCTATCAGCCGCCCTATAACAGTCAGTGGTACAACGGCATCAACCCTTATGCGTTAGGGTTTGCGATGATGCAAGATATCAAGCGGATCTGTCAGTCACCGACTGAAGAAGATCGCTACTGGTTCCCGGATATCGCCGGCTCCGACTGGCTGGAAACGCTGCATTTTGCGATGCGTGAGTTTAAGGATGAAAGTTTTATCAGCCAGTTCCTGTCGCCGAAAGTGATGCGTGATTTCCGTCTCTTCACCGTACTGGATGATGACCGCAACAACTATCTGGAGATCGCTGCCATCCACGATGAGGCGGGCTATCGTGCCATTCGCCAGCAGCTCTCTGCACAGTACAACCTGAGTAATCTTGAGCCTAATATTCAGGTCTACAACGTCGATCTGCGTGGCGATCGTTCACTGACTCTGCGCTATGTGCCACAGAGCCGTACGCCGCTCGATAAGAGTCGTCGCGAGGTGCTGAAGCATGTACATCGTCTGTGGGGATTTGATGTGATCCTGGAACAGCAGAACGAAGATGGCAGCGTCGAATTGCTGGATCGTAATCCGCCACGCGGTTCATCGCTCTGATGGGCTAAAAACGAAAAACCGGACGCGATGTCCGGTTTTTTTTATCGTTTATTGCCGAGGTCGTCTGGCAGGTTCTTCTGCATGCTGTGCCAGATTTCGCCGCTGCGGCGGCCATAGTTGCGCACCACCTCTACAATCTCATCCTGTCCTGGCTCTTTGTCGCACAAGGCCAGAAGAGTCAGATAGAAATCCCGCGCAACCTGGCGCGCTTCCGCACTGGAAAAGTAGTGACGACCCACTCGGGTATAGAGGCCTTTCAGGCCATTGAGGATCAGACCGTAAATCGGATTGCCTGATGCAAATGCCAGACCGCGAAACACCCGGTAGTCGAGCTCGGTATAAGCATCCGCCTGATCGGCCGCGGCACTTACCGTTTCCAGCACTTCACGCGCTTTGTCCGGATGATGGCGCAGCGCACGGCTGATAAAAATCGATGAAATGTTGCTGCGGACTGACAGCAGGTTGTCAATCAGCACCGGCACACTGTCGTGATCGAGGCGGGCGAGCGTTTCCAGAATATTAAGGCCGGAGGTCTCCCAGAAATCGTTCACACGCGTCGGTTTGCCGTGCTGAATCGTCAGCCAGCCGTCACGTGCCAGACGCTGCAGCACTTCACGCAATGTGGTGCGCGTTACCCCAATCAATTCAGAAAGCTCACGCTCAGCAGGAAGAATCGATCCGGGCGGAAAGCGACTGTTCCAGATGCTTTCAATAATATACTCTTCAGCAAATCCCGCTGGACTCTGAGCCTTTATAACCATAGCAATGTGTTCTCGTTGCTTTTCTAATCATGATGGGGACTCATCATACCAGACGCCCTATAGCGGATATAGCCTGCGTAACCATTAAAACCGGGCGCGGGCGCATATTTCAGACTGGCTGACGGCGAACGCTGCTGTTATAAGACGATGGCCGGATGCACGCTTTTCTGCGCCGGAACATTCAGTCTCAAAAGCAGCAAAAAATCATCCTGAAAGCACAGTATGCGGGTTCCGGATGGCCTGCACTTGCCGTTTCGCTTTCTGCCAATTGCAGCCGGGTTTTTCTCAACGTCGACATCCTGGCGCTGTTAACTGAGCAGGCATCAGCTTGAAGACCTCCGCTTATCCTCCTGTAACCTGCTCTGGATCAGAATCAGGTCATGTTTGCACACGATTTTTCCCTGTCCCTGGCTGGTTTGCCCGCGCTTTTGGTTTACACTGCGTGGCATTAACGTTTACAGGGAATGCAATATGTTGCGATATCTGAATCAATGTTCTCGTGGTCGGGGAGCCTGGTTATTACTGGCACTGACGGCGCTTGCACTGGAATTGACGGCACTCTTCTTTCAGCACGTGATGGGATTAAAGCCCTGCGTGATGTGTATTTATGAACGTAATGCGCTGTTTGGTGTGCTGGGCGCGGGTCTGGTCGGTGCGATTGCGCCGAAATCACCGCTGCGTCTGGGCGCTCTGGCATTATGGATCTACAGTGCCTGGGAGGGCCTGCGTCTCTCTTATGAACATACGATGATTCAGTTGCATCCAAACCCGTTTACGACCTGTGATTTTGCTGCCCGTTTTCCCAGCGGGTTACCGCTGGATAAGTGGCTGCCGTCGGTGTTTCTGGCCAGCGGCGACTGTGCAGAACGCAGCTGGACTTTCCTGACACTCAGCATGCCGCAGTGGATGATTGGGGTGTTTGCTGGTTATCTGCTGGTCGCCGTGCTGGTACTGATTGCTCAGCCTTTCAAACCTAAGCGTCGCGATCTCTTTGGTCGCTGACACGAAACGTGCTGAGATCGAAAAAGGCTGCCACTTGCAGCCTTTTTACGTTTCAGATGATACCGTGGCGTTTAGCCGTTACGATCGGGGCGATCAATAATATGATCTTCCCAGTCCCGCACTTCACTCTCCCGCACCGCAATATAACGCACCGAAATTCGCTGCGCATGCATCGCGGTTTTCGAACCGGCCCGCAGCGGATGCCAGACTGGCAATCCTTTGCCCTCACCCAGCAACCGGTAGGCGCAGGTGCGCGGCAGCCAGTTAAAGGTGGTCAGATTTTCGCGCGTCAGCTTGATGCAATCCTCTTCTAATTCGAAGCGGCGCTCATAGTTACGGCACTGGCAGGTTTTGATATTGAGCTGATTGCAGGCGACGTTGGTGAAGTAAATCTCATCCGTGTCAGCGTCCTGCAACTTGTTCAGGCAACACTGGCCACAACCATCACACAAGGATTCCCATTCCTCATCGCTCATTTGTGCCAGGCGTTTTTGTTGCCAGAAAGGGGTGTCAGTCATGATGATTTGTCCGGGTTGTGCCTGAAACGCACCTTATAAAGCCTATGCTGCGGTGATGCAAGTTTTTAGAGTACGCGCGTGCTGATGCCGTGACCCGCCAGCGACACTTCCAGCTTGTCACCCGAGCGCATCGGACCCACACCCTCAGGTGTCCCGGTCAGAATGACATCGCCTGCACGCAGCGTAAAATAGTGGCTCATATGGGCAATCAGCGGCAGAATTTTGTGAATCATATCTGCGGTGTTGCCGTGCTGACGCACTTCTCCGTTTACAACCAGCTTAAGCTCGACATTCTGTGGATCATCACTGAATTCGGCTACCGGGATGAAACCGGAGATGGGACAGGCGTTATCAAAGCCTTTTGATTTTTCCCATGGCTGGCCCGCTTTTTTCAGCCCGGACTGCAGGTCACGCAGCGTCAGATCCAGCGCCACGCCATAGCCTGCAATCGCTTTAGCCACGTGTTCTTCACTCGCCTGTTTCAGCGTTGCACCAATCAACACCGCCAGTTCGACTTCGTGATGAACTTCGCCAAAGGTGTCGGGAATGGAGAGCGGCTGGCGCAAATCACACAGCGCCGTTTCCGGTTTGATAAAGATTACCGGCTCGGTTGGCGTCGCACTGCCCATCTCTTTAATGTGTTTTGCATAATTACTGCCGACGCAAACCACTTTGCTGACCGGAAAATCTAACAGAGCGCCTTGCCAGTTATGATGCTGATACATGCTCATCCCCTGTTCAGGTTAGGTGTGATGCCAGCGCGGCTGGCGGGTTGATGTTTGCTGATGCATTGATCGAAATGCCAGCAACAGAGCGTGATAATAAGATCCTTTTAACCATCCGGGGTGCGGAATTTGTCAAAAAGCGTAAACGATGCCCCTGGCATGCTGAATAATCGTACAAATAAGGTGTGAAAATGTGGACTGGGTATTTAAACAGGGGTGAAACAGATAAGCTGCGCCGTTAATTTTGCGCAGCTTCAGAGCAATATTAACCCTGCAGTATCGCACCAACAGGATTTATATTTACAGAAGAATCCGAGTTAAAGTTTTTTATCGGCCTCTAAATGAATTTTTAGCAGACTTTCAATCGGCGGTGGAAGCTGTAAATAATAACCCTGCTCGCTCAATCCCTGCTTAACTTTATTGATATCCGCATTAGCCAGCCTGTCGCGGCCTGCCAGCTTTAGCACCATCGCCAGCTGCGGCTTGCCAAATCCTTTCAGCAATTCTTCCGGAACGCGCGAGAAATCGTCCTTTTTTTCAACATAAAGATAAGTCTGGTCACGTAACGGGCTTCTGTAGATCACACAAAACATATTTTTTACTCGAATTAACCGGCGTTGAGGCTTGTCTGAATATAGCTGTAACTATAACATGCTTGCAGAACTTCGAATATTCACCGTTAGCGCTTCAGCGATGATTTTATCATCGTCAGGTTAACGGTAGTGAAAACAGGACTGAGTCGGGACAGATGTCGCAAACGCCAATCGAATTCAAAGGTAGCAGTTTCACCCTGTCTGTCGTCCATTTGCATCACCATGACCCTGCGGTGATTCGCAAGGCACTCCAGGACAAGATTGACCAGGCTCCCGATTTCCTGAAAAACGCCCCGGTGGTGCTTAACGTCGCTACATTGAGTGCCGATGTTAACTGGAAACAGCTGCAGCAGGCGATTCTTGCTACCGGCTTGCGCATTGTCGGCGTAAGCGGCTGCAAAGATGAAGCACTGAAACGCATGATCGTGCGTGCAGGGCTGCCGGTACTGGCAGAAGGCAAAGAGGCCAGGCCGCGCGCCGAGGCACCGCAGCCGGCCCCCACTCCTGAACCGCAGCCGGTTGTAACCGAGACGGCAGCAGCGAAAACCCGCATCGTGAACACGCCGGTGCGCTCAGGCCAGCAGATTTATGCGCGTGACGCCGACTTAATTATCACCAGCAGCGTCAGTGCCGGGGCCGAACTGGTCGCCGATGGCAACATTCATATTTACGGCATGATGCGCGGTCGCGCCCTGGCAGGTGCCAGCGGCGATCGTAACTGTCAGATTTTCTGTACTAACCTGGCGGCCGAGCTGGTCTCGATTGCCGGGGAGTACTGGATCATGGATCAGATCCCACAAGAATTTTTTGGTAAAGCCGCGCGCCTGTGCCTGCAGGATGGCGCGCTGACTATCCAGACACTTAATTAGGCCCCTTTTCTTTTGTTAAGGAAATCAACATTTATGGCACGCATTATTGTAGTTACATCCGGTAAAGGGGGCGTTGGTAAGACCACGTCAAGCGCGGCCATCGCCACCGGTTTAGCGCAGAAAGGCAAAAAGACGGTCGTTATCGACTTTGATATCGGTCTGCGTAACCTGGATTTGATCATGGGCTGTGAGCGCCGTGTGGTCTACGACTTCGTTAACGTTATTCAGGGCGATGCCACGCTCAACCAGGCGCTGATTCGCGACAAACGTACTGAGCAGCTCTACATTCTGCCTGCATCGCAGACCCGCGATAAAGATGCGCTGACGCGTGAAGGTGTTGAGAAAGTCCTGAACGATTTAGCCGCAATGGAGTTTGATTTCATCGTCTGCGATTCACCGGCAGGGATTGAAACGGGCGCACTGATGGCGCTCTACTTTGCTGATGAAGCCATCATCACCACCAACCCGGAAGTCTCTTCTGTCCGCGACTCCGACCGCATCCTCGGCATCATCTCCTCTAAATCCCGCCGCGCTGAAAACAGTCAGGACCCGGTGAAGGAGCATCTGCTGCTGACCCGTTATAACCCTGGCCGGGTAAACCGTGGCGATATGCTGAGCATGGAAGATGTGCTGGAAATTCTGCGCATTCCTCTGGTCGGCGTGATCCCTGAAGATCAATCGGTGTTACGTGCCTCTAACCAGGGCGAGCCGGTGATTCTTGACGGCGAATCTGATGCTGGCAAAGCCTATGCCGATACCGTTGAACGGTTACTCGGTGAAGTACGCCCCTTCCGCTTTATCGAAGAAGAGAAGAAGGGTTTCCTGAAACGCCTGTTCGGGGGATAAACCATGGCATTACTTGATTTCTTTTTATCCCGGAAGAAGAACACTGCCAACATAGCCAAGGAACGGCTGCAGATTATCGTGGCAGAACGGAGAAGGGGCGACAGTGAGCCCCACTATCTTCCGCAACTTAAGCGCGACATTCTGGAAGTGATTTGCAGATATGTGAAGATCGATCCGGAAATGGTCACGGTACAGCTCGATCAGAAAGGTGATGACATCTCGATTCTGGAGCTGAACGTCACGCTGCCGGAAACGGATGAAGTGACTAAATGACGCTGACCGTTTCCTGAATTTCCCCTGCGCAGTGGCAGGGGAAATTTAACCGGTTAACACCCCGCGAGAATCTCTTCAATGCCGGGTTTCAGCAGTTCGCCCCGCCATCCGGTAAGTAGCTCCGGCTGACGTCCCTGTGGCTTCAGGCCCCAGTGCAGGCTTAGCACCTGATTAATCTGACGTCGCGATGCCAGTAACTCCTGGCTGAATCCGCTCTGCTCGCTCACCTGCTGCACCAGCGCCTTCATTGCCTTAAACACCTGCTTGTAGTGCGGATGGTCGATCAGATTACCCAGCGGAGCAGGCAGTTCATTCTCGTCAAGCGCCTCTGCTTCAGCCACCAGCGCCACCAGCGTTTTGCCATGGAAACGGATTTCGTGGCCTGACAGCCCCAGATGATCCAGCTCACCCAGAGAGCCTGGCATAAAGCGCGCCACTTTCCACAGATGCTCTTCACGCACCACAAAATTAACCGCCATATCCTTTTCACGCGCCAGCTTCAGACGCCAGGCCGCCAGCCGTTGCAGTGCCGCCAGCTGACGCGGACGCAGTTGCCAGGCGTTGGTGATATCCCGCCAGGCTTCATCCGGTGCCACACTGTCGAGACGGCGCTGACACAGGTTATCGCACTCACTGAGTGCCGCCGCCATGTTGCCGGCCTCTTCCGTGTTAATCATCAACTGACGGGCAATCGGCAGCAGATAGTGAACGTCTGCCGCCGCATACTCGCACTGACGCTGAGTCAGAGGGCGTGCCAGCCAGTCGGTACGTGATTCACTTTTATCCAGCTCGACCTGCGTGAAATGCGCCACCATGGAGGCAAAGCCCCAGGAGAGGGGCTGGCCGGAGAAGGCTGCCAGAATCTGGGTGTCGATCATCGGCGTCGGCAGCACGCCGAAACGGTGCAGGAAGACTTCCAGATCTTCTCCTCCGGCATGCAGGAATTTAGTCACGCTGGTGTCGGTCAGTAGCGCAATAAAGGGTGACCAGTCACGGATAATCAGCGGGTCAATCAGCACCAGCTGGTGATCGTCGAACAGCTGGATCAGGCCAAGCTGAGGGTAGTAGGTGCGGGTGCGGACGAATTCGGTGTCCAGTGCTACCGCTGCATGCTGGCGGGCTTTCTGGCACACGTCAGCCAGTTGTTCATCCTGGTCAATAAGGGAATAGTTCACGTCTGATTTCCACCGCAGCCAACAACGCGCGGCGCTCCATGTTAAACACAATAAAAACGCCGGACATGCCGGCGTTCAACCTCAATTTTGATACAGATTCAGTTCGCGCCGGGCTTCGCCTCGTCGCGCAGCTCACGTCGCAGGATCTTGCCTACATTGGTTTTGGGTAGCTCATCACGGAACTCAATGATTTTTGGCACCTTGTAACCGGTCAGCTGGCGTCGACAGTGATCGAGCACCTCTTCTTTGGTCAGCGACGCCTCTTTTTTCACGATGCAGACTTTTACTGCTTCACCTGACAGATCGCTGGGGACGCCAATTGCCGCGGCTTCACGCACTTTCGGGTGCTGCATCAGCACATCTTCAATCTCATTCGGATAGACATTAAAGCCTGAGACCAGAATCATATCTTTTTTGCGGTCTACGATGCGAATAAACCCTTCCTCATCAACGGTAACAATATCACCGCTGTGGAGCCAGCCATTTTTGAGCACTTCCGCTGTCGCTTGCGGATGCTGCCAGTAGCCCAGCATCACCTGCGGGCCGCTGATACAGAGTTCGCCCGGTTCCCCCGGCGGCACTTCGTTTCCGGCATCATCCAGAATGCGTACGTCGGTTGAAGGAACCGGCAGGCCGATACTGCCCGTGTGACAGTTGATGTCATACGGATTGACGGATACCAGCGGCGAACATTCGGTCAGGCCGTAGCCTTCCAGCAGATAGTGTCCGGTGAGCTTTTCCCAGCGCTCAGCCACCACTTTCTGCACCGCCATTCCGCCACCCGCAGAGAGACGCAGCGTTGAAAAATCGAGTTTATTGAACTGCTCATCGTTGAGCAGCGCATTAAACAGCGTGTTCACGCCGGTAATCGCTGTAAACGGCACTTTACTCAGCTCTTTAACGAAGCCGGGAATATCGCGGGGATTGGTGATCAGCAGATTCTGGCCGCCAAGCTCCAGGAAGAGCAGGCCATTCACGGTTAAAGCGAAGATGTGGTAAAGCGGCAGCGCGGTGACCACAAATTCTTTTCCGTCACGTAGTACCTTGCCGTAAGTCGCGCGAGTCTGCTCCAGGTTCGCCTGCATGTTGCGATGGGTCAGCATCGCCCCTTTCGCCACGCCGGTGGTGCCACCGGTGTATTGCAGGAAGGCGAGATCGTCATTCGAGACCGTCGGTCGCTGATAATTGAGCGTGGCACCCACTTCCAGTACCTGGCGAAACGAAATGGCGCCCGGTAAATGGTATTTCGGCACCAGCTTCTTCACATACTTAACGATAAAGTTAACCAATGTGGCTTTGATCGGTGCCAGCTGATCGCCCATCCGGGTCAGAATGACGTGCCGCACAGCGGTTTCCGCCACCACTTTTTCCAGCGTATGCGCAAAATTTGAGACGATCACGATGGCGCTGGCTCCACTGTCATTGAGCTGATGCTTCAGCTCACGCGGCGTGTAGAGCGGATTCACGTTGACCACCACCATACCGGCACGCAGCACACCAAACAGGGCCACCGGATACTGCAGTAGGTTAGGCATCATCAGCGCCACCCGGTCACCTGCTTTCAGGCCCAGCTGGTGCTGGAGATAAGCAGCAAAGGCACGGCTCTTCTCTTCCAGCTGACGATAACTCATCTTCTGACCCATGTTCAGGAACGCGGGTTGATCGGCGTAGCGTTTTGCGGCCTGCTCAAACAGATCCACCAGCGAGGTGTAACGATCTGCACTTATTTCGGCAGGCACATCTGCCGGGTAGCGTTTCAGCCAAACCTTATTCAAGGATCCACCCCGATAATTATGTTGTATTTCCATCGCTGCCTCGCCAATCTGGTTTGTTAACAATATTTTAACTGATTGTACCAGTTTGCCTGTTTCGGCATGTTGAGGTTGCGAAGTGCATCACTAAATTTCGTGCCGGGAAAACAGGCCAATAAAAAGCCCGGTAGCGAGCACCGCGACCGGGCTGGATAAATCATGTTTACACTTATTCGGTCAGGATGGTCTGCACCTCTGAAGGTCCGGTGTTAACCATTCCCCAGTAGGGATTAGGCCCCCAGTATCCGCCGCGATGACGGGTCGGACCATACCAGATCCAGGGATCCATCGGCTGTGGCGGTGCTGTTACCTGCTGGGCAATCCGCCAGCGCTGATAACCGCGCACATCGATGACCGCAAATTTGTAATCGGCCTCACCAATTTTACCCTGCTCCGTGCCCTTCAGGGTACCCAGCACGGTAACGTACTGGTTTCTGACATCCACTGGATCAACAAAACCGTGAATGTCAGCATAAATCCGGCCAACCGAGGCCGCACCCAGACGCGGTCTGGCGCTCTCATCCAGCGGCTGTGCCGCAATCTCAAGCCGGGTTTTGCCGTTCAGGTTAGTGACATTCACCACCTTGCCGCCAAAGCGCGATTCCTGCCCGACAAAGAGCGAGGGATCGCTCATCACCCGCAACAGATCCTGCTGCGGCTGAGGTGAGCTGCCCTGCAGCGTGTCAGGAATGGAGACACAGCCGGTTAACGCCAGCACACAGGTCAGCAGCAGACCTGAAAGCTCTTTACCACACATTGACGACATAGACGTTCTCCCGTTAGGTAAAGACTTAGACTGGACGTATAACAATAAGTTGCGTGGATTTTACCGGCCAGGTAATTTTTTCCAGGCAACTTCATTCCGCAGATAGGTCGGCTCCGCCGTCTCCGGCAGCAGCGTATTTCCCTGCGCCAGCGCCAGGCTCGCCAGTGGCAGCATATCCTGAGCGGCGGGCAGTGTAACGTCGCTGGCGTTCAGGGTCAGATCGTGCCCCTGCTGCAAGGCTGGATAGGCCTGCCAGCCGGTGCCGGCGGTCATCCAGTCGCCAGAAAGCGCCTGCATCCGGGCGAGTGCTGCCTCGGGTGACAGCACGCTTTCACTGGCCTCACCCTGCCAGGCACCCTGCTCATCACGCTGATATTCGGCCCAGTAAACCTCGCCCATCCGCGCATCGATAGCGGTTAAGACCCGGGTTGCCCCGTGCAGACGCCAGGCCCCTTCCGCCAGCGTCGCCAGAGTGGAAACGGCGATCATCGGCAGTGATGCGCCCAGTGCCAGTCCTTGCGCAATACCAATACCGATCCGCACGCCGGTAAAACTGCCAGGCCCCCGGCCAAAGGCAAGCGCGTCCAGTTCGGTCAGCTCCAGCTGCTGCGCCAGCAGCAGCTCCTCGACCAGCGGCAGAATACGCTGCGTATGATCGCGCGGAGCAATCTCGAATCGGGCATCAATCTGTTGCTGATTCAGCAAGGCGGCTGAACAGGCTTCTGTCGCCGTATCCAGCGCTAAAATTCGGGCTGACATGACTACCTCAGAAGAAAGAAAACGGCGCGCATCTTAGCATAAAATTATGCGTCTGGTTCGGGTTGCTGGCGGATAAAGGCGATGGCACGGGCAATGTCCCGTGTGCGCGGCGTCGGCGGCAGGCTGTTGAGAAACAGCGCGCCATAAGGTCGTGAGACCAGACGCTGATCGCAAATGACCAGCACACCACGATCGTCCGTATCACGAATCAGACGGCCTACACCCTGCTTCAGGGTGATTACCGCATCCGGCAACTGCACATCGGCAAAGGGATCGCCGCCGCGAATCCGGCAATCTTCCATTCGGGCTTTCAGCAATGGATCTTCCGGTGAGGTAAAGGGCAGTTTGTCGATGATCACCAGCGACAGCGCATCACCCCGCACGTCCACCCCTTCCCAGAAGCTGCTGGTCGCCACCAGCAGAGCATTGCCCTTCTCAATGAACTGCTTCAGTAACTGACCTTTGCTGGTTTCACCCTGTACGAGCACCGGCAGTGTCATCGAGGCGCGAAACTCTGCGGCCAGCTCTCGCATCATCAGATGCGAAGTACAGAGGAAGAAACAGCGGCCTTTATTGGCATCGATCAGCGGTTTCATCATCGCGGCCAGCTGGCGAGCGCCACCGGGACGGTTAGGTTCCGGAAGATTGCGTGGTACACAAAGCAGGGCCTGCTTCGCAAAATCGAACGGGCTGTTCAGAATCAGGCTCTTTGCCGCATTCACACCCAGTCGTTCGGCGAAGTGGGCCATTTTCTCATCTACCGCCAGTGTCGCCGAGGTGAAAATCCACGCCGCCTTGCGGTTATCCATTACCTCACGAAAACGTTCCGCTACCGAGAGCGGCGTCAGCGCCAGGATAAAGTGACGCGAGGTGCATTCATACCAGTAGCTGTAGCCCGGCTCGTTGATCGCCCGCAGCCGTTTTAACCGGCCACGATAGAGCGCGGCCCGCTCAAAGGCGGCATCCAGCAGGGCTGAACGCCCCAGAGAAAGTTTGATGACGTCGTAACAGAGCTCCAGCGCATCATCCAGCAGGGTGAACATACGCAGTATCTGATTATCGCTGAGCAGTTCGCGCAGATTTCCGCGATAGCCGGGATCGCCTAATGCAAGGCGGAAATCCTGCGCGCACTGCGCCAGGCGGTCAGCGGATTTCTGCAGCTGCTGAGCATCACGCACCTCGGTGCGGTAGGCGGTAATAATATCTTTGGCGAGATCGAGTAACTGACGGCTGGAGAGCTGCTGACCAAAATACTGACTGGCGATGTCAGGCAACTGATGGGCTTCGTCGAATATCATCACATCCGCTTCGGGAATCAGTTCACCGAAGCCGCCCTCTTTCACCACCAGGTCGGCAAGAAACAGGTGGTGGTTAACCACGACCACATCGGCGTCCATGGCGCGCTTACGCGCTTTAACCACAAAGCACTCTTTATAGCGCGGGCAATCGGTGCCGAGGCAGTTATCGTTGGTGCTGGTCACCAGCGGCCAGACCGGGCTGTCTTCGGTGACGCCCGCACAGCTGCTGATGTCGCCATCTTCCGTCTGTGATGACCAGCTGCGCAGCGTCACCAGGTCAGTCAGAGCCTGTACAGTGAGATCGCCGCCTGCCATAGATTGCTGTTCCATGCGTTCCAGACAGAGATAGTTGGAACGTCCTTTCAGTAAGGCCGTTTTTCCTTTGAACTTTAGCGCCTTGATCATCGTGGGCAGATCGCGGGCATAGAGCTGATCCTGCAGCGCTTTGGATCCGGTAGAGACAATCACTTTTTTACCGGCCCGCAAAGCGGGTGCCAGGTAAGCATAGGTTTTACCGGTGCCGGTGCCGGCTTCGACCACCAGTTCACCCTGCTGTTTTACGGCTTCAGATACCGCCTGCGCCATCTCACGTTGTGCTTCACGCGGCTTAAAGCCTGCGATCGCCAGCGCCAGAGCGCCATCCACTGCAAAATCGTCTGCCACATACCCTCACTAAGAACGGCAAAAACACTGTAATTATGTCAGTATTGGATTAACAAAGCAAAATCGAACACTATCAGATACTTATGATTTTCATGCCGATAGCAATGCCGTCTTAAGCCGCCCGAATTTACAGCTGACAGACACAGAAAAGGCGGCCCGAAGCCGCCTGAAAAGAACCCATCGCGTTGCCGGTATGCCTGAGGACATATCAGTCATTTGCGCAGGCTGAAGAAGCGCTAAAAGCCGTTATTACTGAACAATCATCCGGCCATTAAGATGCTGCAGCGGACGGTTATTGGTGGTTTGAAGCGCCTGCTTAAACGCGTCGAGCTGCGCCTGAGAGAGCGTAACCGGCTCTTTCAGCACCAGCCAGCGAATACCTTCGCTGCAGGGTGGCGTCGTGAGGGAACCACTGAAACGATAGTAGTGCAGGTCTGCCGGAAAGAGTGCGCGTAAATCTACCTGCCGGTTAATGTTTACCTGTTTGTTTTCCTGTTTCGGCATTGCGTCAATTAATGGCACCAGTGCCGGATTCTCTTTACCAACCTTAAACATCACCGCGACCACGGCCAAATCGCCATCCTCTTTGCTGTGAACAAAGTGGGCTTCAAGCGGAAACGTTTCTCCGTTAATCTGGTTTTCACTCGGCGTATGAAAATGATACTGACGCAGTGTGAATTTTTCACCATCCAGTACAAAGTCATCTTCCTCATCAACGGTTACCTGAATGGTGTGACCATTATTAATAACCTTCTCAGCGGATGTGTGATAAGCCAGATCAAGCGGCTGTAAATGTCCTTCGATCGGATTTGTAATATTAATGGGCGACTGTGACTTGCCTTCGTGACACATGTGGAAGTCGCTGGTCAGTTCACTCCAGTGCGCCGGACCGGCTTTGCCTTCATACGTCCAGTATGGCTCTGCGGCGCCTGCTGCGCTGACAGACGAAATCGCTATAACCAGACTTAACATTTTTAGTTGTTTCATTTTATCCCTGCTTAATAAGCTAATGTGCGGCAGGAATACTATTCCTCTCAGCTTTGCGTCAGCAAGATGACAAAATGCGGTTAATCAAAACAGGATTGAATAACGAGTCTATAATTTTTATCGATGTTAATTTAATAAATATCACTTGTAGAATTTATATTTCAAATAACGGTTTTCGCGATAATTAAAATGGATTACCTGCCTCAGGAAATAGACTCAGTAGTAAACCTGAAGAACAAATTGATCGGCAGGCTCAGAGATGAAACAGCGAAGAAAGAGGCGAATCGGTGCAGGCTACAGAAGTGAGAAACCGCAAAACTGCACGACTGGCGGTTTTGCGGTGTAAGCCTGAATCAGAAGAAAGGCACTTCGACAGATATCCCTTTCAGACGGTTAAACATCCTTTTCTGACGGATCGTCTTCCTCATCCTCTTCTTCATCTTCCGGATAGATCTCAGCATCATCTGGCAGCGGTTCATCATAATCAGGACGTTCAGACATAATTACCTCCGGTGATAAATAGCAGTGCTGCTATTTCAACTGAGCATAGTTAACCGGCACACGAGGCCGCACATTTTCCGCCTGAAATGTGAGCAAGGCGTGAAATTGCTGTAACAGTCTGAAAATGATCTGATTGCTTAGCGCTAATGGTGTATGTAAAGCGCGCCCGCCAGCATAATGACGAACAGTACCGCAAATGTAATCACGCCCTGCTTACTGCCTTTGGATAACCCCACAAACGCCGCAATAACAATAAACAGCAGCGTCAGTGCGCCAGCCATTACCCAAAACAGATACTGCGTATTCGCCATATTCTCATCCTCATCCTGTGGCGTTAACTTTGGCGGATTTATACCATTTCTAAACCATCAGCGCCCTCAATTCCGTGCCTTTGCCCGCCTGTTAACGTCATGGACTGGCAAGTAACCTTTGACACCTCATTCAATCCTGCCAGACCGACAGTGTGATGCAGTTATCAAATGCAGAGGAACGCAGAGAGGAAATAACCGCCCGGATTATAATGATTAAATCAGCTTACGGTTGGGATGTGGCACCCGCAGGCTGACGTGCTGAGACTGGTTTAACATTGCCATTCAGGCGGTGTTATGCAGATGGCCTTAACCCGACAGCCTGACTCAGGCGGAGGCATGTTATGAACTATTACCGCATCGGCTCTCTGGCTGGCGTGCTGCTACTTTGTGGCTGCCAGGCTCCCACGCCTGATCAGGCTCGTCTGCAGCCACCCGTTTTTCAGGGTCAAAGCACCCGTACCGTCCCTCAGCTCAGCGACTGTATTTATCGTGGCTGGTCCACCACCAGCGTTATTGCCCGGGATAACACCACTCACACCCAGCCTGCCGGCAGCGAGATCAGCGTCCTCACCTGGGAAGATTCTATTTTTGCGGATGTCTCACCCCATAGAAAAGGGGCGGAGGTGAAATATTTCACGACCTTCCGGATGTCCCCGGATGTGATGGCAGACAGACAGGCGATTGTTGAGCGCTGCCTGTAAGGCGTACGGGGGTGACAGCCATATCGGGAGTGTGCCAGGCTAATGCGCACTTAACCAGGGAGAAACCGATGAGTATTACCCGCATTGACCCGGAACATCGCATGTCCGAAGCTGTTATTCATAACGACACCATCTATTACACCAGCGTGCCTGAAAATCTGGAGGCTGACGCAGAAGCGCAGACCGCTAACGCGCTGGCGGTGATTGATGCCATTCTGACCCGGCTCGGCAGCGATAAAAGTAAGATCCTTGATGCCACGCTCTTTCTGGTGGATAAGGCTGATTTCCCCGCCATGAACCGGGCCTGGGACGCCTGGGTCTCACCGGGCAATGCGCCAGTGCGCTGTACGGTTCAGGCCGGGCTGCTGAATCCAAAGTACAAAATCGAAATTAAAATCATCGCTGCACGCTAAAGACGTCGGGTGTTATTCCTCTTCGTTTTCTTCATCTTCGTCGTCGAATAACGCCCGAATCTGTTCGCCCTTGTGATTCTGACGGATTTCCTGCGCCACCTGGGCGATCGCTTCACCGCTCGATAAACCACCCGTCATTAACTCCTGAATACGTTCGACGGCCTGCTGTTGCTGCTCATGTGAGAGAGCCGGTAATCCAATAAACATGTTCTACTCCTGCGTTGGGGCCGACAGTATCCCATGCGGAACTAACAGGTGCCAGTCGGGAAAAAATATGTCAGTCTGACCGCCTCTTTGCCTGCTGATTTGTCTGCCCGATGATTGTTGAAACCCTCACGCTTGATTATACCCCGGATGCGCTGACACAGCGTTTTGCCACCCTTGCCCATCTGCCGTGGGCGATGCTGCTCTCCTCCGCGCAGGCCAGCCACAGCGACAACCGCTTCGATATTCTGACGGCCGATCCCCACGCCACCCTGGTGACCCGTGGGCCGATCACGACCATCAGCGATGCAACCGGCACGTCCGAATCGGCCGCGGATCCCCTGCTGCTGGTGCAGCAACAGTGTGATGCGCTGGGCGTGACGCCTGCGGCCTGCGAAGCGCTACCGTTTCAGGGCGGCGCGCTCGGCCTGTTTGGTTATGATCTGGGCCGCCGGTTTGAGTTGCTGCCCCAAAAAGCCGCAGCCGATCTTACAACCCCGGACATGGCCGTGGGGATCTATGACTGGGCCTTGATTGCCGATCATCATCAGCAAACCCTGACGCTGGTGGCGTTAAATGACGCTCAGGCGCGCGCCGCCTGGCTGGCGCAGTGGCCCGCGCGTGAAGCCGTGCCTTTTTCACTGACCAGCGGCTGGCGTTCTAATCTGAGCTATGCCGATTACGCCGCGCGTTTTGCTGCGGTTCAGGCCTATATTCAGGCCGGTGACTGTTACCAGGTCAACCTGGCACAGCGTTTTCAGGCCGGTTATCAGGGTGATGAGTGGCAGGCGTTTACTCTGCTTAACGCGGCTAACCGCGCGCCGTTCAGCGCGTTTCTGCGCCTGCCGGAAAGTGCGATCCTCAGCCTGTCGCCGGAGCGCTTTCTGTCGCTGAATCAAAACCAGATTGAAACCCGACCAATTAAAGGCACCCGGCCACGCTGTGCCGATCCGATTGCGGATGCGCAACAGGCTGAGGCACTGCGTCATGCGGAGAAAGATCGGGCTGAAAACCTGATGATTGTCGATTTGCTGCGCAACGATATTGGCCGCGTGGCGCTACCCGGCTCGGTCACGGTGCCTGAACTGTTTGTGGTTGAACCCTTCCCCG
Organism: Pantoea sp. JKS000250; assembly: GCF_003201065.1. Classification (NCBI taxonomy): domain Bacteria; kingdom Pseudomonadati; phylum Pseudomonadota; class Gammaproteobacteria; order Enterobacterales; family Erwiniaceae; genus Pantoea; species Pantoea sp. JKS000250. The sequence continues at coordinate 459,953 of NZ_QICZ01000001.1, forward strand.
CCGTCCATCATCTGGTCAGCACGGTGCGGGCGCAGCTGCCTGACACCCTGCAGGCCACCGATTTGCTGCGCGCCTGTTTTCCGGGCGGCTCGATAACCGGTGCGCCTAAGATTCGGGCGATGGAGATTATTGATGAGCTGGAGCCGCAGCGGCGCAATGCCTGGTGCGGCAGTATCGGCTATCTTAGCCTGTGTGGCCGGATGGATACCAGCATCACGATCCGCACACTGATTGCCGAAGGCCAGCAGCTTTACTGTGCCGCGGGTGGCGGGCTGGTGGCAGACAGCGATCCTGAAGCGGAGTATCAGGAAACGCTCGACAAAGTCAGCCGGATTTTACCGGCTCTGGAACAGACAGGAGGTTCAGTTGGCACTGACGCTTGAGGTTTTCCGCAACCGCTTTCTCCTGCAGCAGCCGGCCCGCAGCACGCAGCGTCTTTCCGGACGTCATGCCGCGGTGCTGGTGCCGGTTGTAGCCCGTCATGAACCGGGTCTGTTGCTGACGCAGCGCTCACACGCCCTGCGGAAACACGCCGGACAGGTCGCCTTTCCTGGCGGGATGCAGGATGACACCGATGCCTCGCTGATCGCCACCGCCCTGCGTGAGGCGCAGGAAGAAGTCGGTATCGATCCACAGCAGGTCGAGATATTAGGCGCGCTGCCCGCCGTCACCAGCAGCACCGGCTTTCAGGTAACACCAGTGCTGGGCATTATTCCGGCCGATCTGCGCTTAACGATTAATCCGGATGAGGTGAGCAGTGCCTTCGAGATGCCGCTGGCTGAGGCACTGCAGCTCAGCCGCTATAGCGCGCTGGAGGTGCATCGGGCGGGTGTACGCCATCCAGTCTGGCTGTCGCGCTATCAGGATTATCTGGTGTGGGGCATGACAGCAGGGATTATCCGTTCACTGAGTACACAGATCGCCTTCTGAGACCTTTCTACTTCTTTTTCCCCCTTCCAGCCCGTTAGCGAGCTGCCGGGCTGAGCTATAATTTTTTCTATCAGTTTTGATAAGTTTATTTCATGCGAAAAGCTGCTCTTTTCCGGTGCATGACCATTACTATGGGCGCCATAAACTGCCCCGGCAGACTGAGAATAAATGTGAGGAGTGTCACCTGTGATTAGTGTTTTCGACATGTTCAAAGTGGGCATTGGCCCCTCGAGTTCGCACACTGTCGGCCCGATGAAAGCGGGTAAACAATTTGTGGATTTGCTCTGCGAACAGGGAAAGCTGCAGGAGGTCACCCGGATCGCCGTGGATGTTTACGGTTCTCTGTCGCTGACCGGCAAAGGGCATCACACGGATATCGCCATTATTATGGGTCTGGCTGGCGAATCGCCGAACACGGTAGATATCGATGCCATTCCCGCATTTATTAAAGATGTTGAACAGCGTGAGCGTCTGCTGCTGGCAAAAGGCGCGCATGAAGTTGATTTCCCGCGCGAAGGCGGCATGGTGTTCCGCAGTGAGAACCTCTCACTGCATGAAAATGGCCTGCGCCTGCTGGCATTTGCGGGCGACCTGCTAATCCTGTCGAAAACCTACTACTCCGTGGGCGGTGGGTTCATTGTGGATGAAGAGCACTTCGGTCAGTCGGCACTGGATGAGGTCTCTGTGCCCTGGCCGTTCCACTCCGCCAAAGATTTGCTGGCGCACTGTCGCGAAACCGGCCTGTCGCTGTCGGGCCTGGTGATGAAAAATGAGCTGGCACTGCACAGCCGCGACGAGATTCATGCCTATTTCACCAACATCTGGCAGACCATGCAGGCCTGTATCGATCGCGGTCTGAATACTGAAGGCGTATTGCCAGGACCGCTGCGCGTACCCCGTCGTGCCGCCTCCCTGCGTCGCCTGCTGACCTCCTCCACCAAGCACTCCAGCGATCCGATGATTGTTATCGACTGGATCAATATGTTTGCGCTGGCGGTCAACGAAGAGAATGCCGCAGGTGGCCGTGTGGTCACGGCGCCGACGAACGGTGCCTGCGGTATCGTGCCTGCGGTGCTGGCTTACTACGATCACTTTATCGAGCCGGTGACGCCCGATATTTTCCTGCGCTATTTCCTCGCCTCGGGCGCCATAGGCGTGCTGTACAAAATGAACGCCTCTATTTCGGGTGCGGAAGTGGGCTGCCAGGGTGAAGTGGGTGTCGCCTGTTCGATGGCGGCTGCCGGTCTGGCAGAGCTGCTGGGGGGTAGCCCGGAACAGGTGTGTGTCGCCGCTGAAATTGGCATGGAGCATAATTTGGGACTGACCTGCGACCCCGTGGCCGGTCAGGTTCAGGTTCCCTGCATTGAACGTAATGCTATCGCCTCGGTTAAAGCCATTAACGCGGCGCGTATGGCACTTCGTCGCACCAGTGAACCCCGCGTCTCGCTGGATAAGGTTATTGAGACCATGTATGAGACCGGCAAGGATATGAACGCGAAATACCGTGAAACTTCCCGTGGCGGTCTGGCGATTAAAGTTCAGTGTGATTAAGCGAAACGTTTAATCGCATAAATAACGTGCAAACGTAATAAAATCCGCATCCTGCGCTATCTCAGCGCAGGTTTAAACGGTAGAGTGTTTTCCGCGCAGCCGTCCGGTCTGCGCAGCTTTCCAGACCCGCTTTTCTGCATTCCGGCCTCAATATTGACCTGGCCGTGCCGATACTAACCCCGTTATTTTTTGCTTTTTTCTGGCTTTTTGGGAAGGTGGATACTGATGTTTATGGCCCAGCAATTTGTTGGACAATTCAGACGCAAGCGTTTGCTGATCGCACTGTCAATCGCCACCGTGGTGCTGATATTAACGCTGGCCTTTCGCTACATCGAAGAGAAGTCACGTATTGAACAGCAGGCGATGGATTTCGCCGACAAAGCGATTATGCGGTTTGACCGGATGTTTTCACCGCTGGAGGTTTCAGCCAATAATACGCTGGGGCTGGTGGGCGTTCCCTGTCAGGACGTGCGTTTTCCGCTCGTCGAAAAAATCTCCTCTCTGCAGACGGTACGTGCCATTCTGCTGGTCGAAAACGACATGCTTTACTGCTCCAGTATTTATGGCCCGCGCACTATCCCTTTCAGCCAGACTTATCCTGACCTTGCCTTCAACAGCCAGCGTATGACCCTCTCAACCGATCAGTATCTGCTGAAAGGCTCGCCGGTTTTACTGCTGTGGACGCCAAAAAGCCTGGATAACCGTTCGGGAATATTGCAGGTTATCAACATTGAAATGATGAGTAACTACCTGCTGGAGCCTCAGTTGCCCTGGGTTGAACGCGCTGTGTTTAATGTTAATGGTGAGAGCCTGGAGTATGGCAATCCGCTGATAGAACCAACGGTGCCGGCAGATGATGAAGTGAGTTACGAGCAGGGTTCGCTGCGCTACCCGTTTACGCTCACCCTCTATGGCCCTTCGCCGACACGGCTGGCGCTGGCGACACTTCCCTCACAGCTGCCGCTGGCGCTGCTGCTGAGCCTGCTGATGGGCTACATTATCTGGCTGGCAACGGCAAATCGCATGAGCCTCAGCTGGCAAATCAGCTATGGCATTACGGCCCGTGAGTTTATGGTCTATTGCCAGCCGCTGATCAACAGCAAAAGCGGCGAGTGTGACGGGATAGAATTGCTGCTGCGCTGGCATAACGCCCGCCAGGGCTGGATCGCACCGGATGTCTTTATTCCGCTGGCCGAGCGCCAGAACCTGATCAAGCCGCTGACGCGCTTTGTGCTGAACGAGGTGGTGAGAAAGCTGCCGCAGTTGCCCGATGATCCCGCCTTTCATATCGCCATCAATGTGGCCGCCACTCATTTTCGCGACCGCGCCATTCTGGAAGATCTGCAAAACCTGTGGTGGCCTGCCAGTCCGGTGCCGCAACTGGTGGTGGAACTCACTGAGCGGGATGCCCTGCCGGTCGTCGATCAATCGGTGATTGCACAACTGCACGACATTGGCGTCCGGCTGGCGATTGATGACTTTGGCACCGGTCACAGCTCGCTCTCCTACCTGAAAGATTTGCAGCCAGACGTGCTCAAAATCGACAAGATTTTCACAGCGGCTATCGGTACGGATGCCATTAACGCCACGGTAACGGATATGGTGATTTCGCTGGCCCAGCGCCTGAATATCAGTCTGGTAGCAGAAGGGGTAGAAACGGCTGAACAGGCGGATTATCTGCGCGAACGCGGGGTGGATCATCTGCAGGGCTACTATTTTGCCCGCCCGATGCCGCTGGAAGACTTTCCAGCCTGGCTGACGCTGCATCAGGCTGATGCCCGCCGTTAACTGCCGCGTCAGCGCCGCGCCGCCCTGATACGACTCCCCGCACATAAAAAAACAGCCGCGGCGTTTCAGCAGCGGCTGTCAGAGAGATTCAGCGCGGCCGGTGATACCGGCAGCGCCTCGGTGACAACGTGAAGCGTTACCCCTCTTCTTCCTCGTCATGCGGTTTATCTTTGGTGACGCGCACCAGATCGATACGGTAATCCGTCGCTTCGATAATCTGGAAGTGCAGCGGCGTGATATCAATCACCTCGCCGGGAAGCGGTAACTGCCCTTTCTGCTCAATCAGCAGGCCCGCCAGCGAGGCGTGATCTTCTGTTGGATCGACCAGCTCATGGAAGTCGAGTAACTGCTGCAGCGAGTGCAGATCGGTTCCGCCTTTCACTAACCAGCCATCGCCATCTGCAACAATATCAGGCGTTTCATCTTCATCCGGGAATTCACCCGCAATCGCTTCCAGCACGTCCAGCGGGGTAATCAGACCCTGCACCACGCCAAACTCATTGGTGACAATCACGAAGCTGCCTTTGGCACGACGCAGCACGCCAAGCAGGTTGATCGGATCCAGCGTCTCCGGCACCACAATGGTTGGTGTATTCGCTGCGAAGGTCGCCACATCCACACCCCTCTCCAGCGCCACCAACAGCTCTTTGGCGCGCACCACGCCAACAATTTCATCCAGTTCACCCCGGCAGACCGGGAACAGGCTGTGAGGCGTATCCAGCAGCTGACCGCGAATCTCATCTACCGGACGATTCGCATCAACCCAGGAGATATCACCGCGTGGCGTCATAATGCTGCGAATCGAGCGGGAAGCCAGCGTCAGCACGCCATTAATCATGTAACGCTCTTCATCTTTAAACGCTTCCTGCGGCATCGCTTCCGTCAGCGCCGACTCTTCACTGGTGCTGGTGTTACTGCTGCTATTGCCATGGCTGGCCGTCTGAGCACGGTTACGGCCGCCCATCAGGCGCAGAATCGCCTCTGCGGTGCGCTCACGCATCGGACGATTTGACTGATGGCGAATAAAGTTACGACGTGCAATCTGGTTGAACAGCTCAATCAGAATCGAGAAGCCAATCGCCGCATAGAGGTAGCCTTTCGGAATATGGAAACCGAAGCCTTCTGCCACCAGCGACAGGCCGATCATTAACAGGAAGCTCAGACAGAGCACCACCACGGTCGGATGCGCGTTAACAAAGTTGGTTAACGGTTTAGACGCCAGCAGCATCACACCCATGGCAATCACCACGGCAGTCATCATCACCGGCAGGTGGTTCACCATACCCACGGCGGTAATCACTGCATCCAGTGAGAAGACCGCGTCCAGCACTACAATCTGCAATACCACTGCCCAGAAACTGGCATATCCCCGATTTGCGGAACCGTCAAGCTGACGGTTCTCCAGCCTCTCGTGTAGCTCCATGGTCGCTTTAAACAACAGGAAGAAACCACCGAACAGCAGGATTAAATCTCGTCCGGAAAAGCTGAAACCGCCTACGCTGAAGAGAGGCGTGGTCAGCGTGACAATCCAGGAGATCAGCGACAACAGGCCCAGACGCATCACCAGCGCCAGCGACAGGCCAATAAGACGTGCTTTATCACGCTGCTTTGGCGGCAGTTTGTCGGCCAGGATAGCAATAAACACCAGGTTATCGATACCGAGTACGATTTCCAGCACGATAAGCGTCAGTAAACCCGCCCAGATTGAGGGGTCGAATAAAAATTCCATTATTTATGACTCCAGAACAGGGAACAGATCGAGCCGGTGCCTGTCAGCGCAGCGAAACGTGACATCCGGGTAGTCGGGAAAGCGGTGAAAACGCCGCGAGGCGAAAGGTGACGCGCCAGCAGGCGCAAAGAACAGATTAAGCGACGTCGGTGACGATCCATAAAGGTGGGCTGAAGCCCGTTACTCCTGAGTAATAAACAGAACGTTAATGTATCAGGTCGGTAAATTGCGTCAAAAAATTTTCTTATTTTTACAATCTGCATAACGGATGATCGGGCGCATAAAAAAGGTAAAGCGCCACCTGACGGGGTGAATAGCTGACAGACATCACATAATTTATTTTTTCGATCACTAAAATAAATCGCGACTTTACCGCCTTGATGAAGTTAACCCCTGTTTTTTCGGCGCTATATCAGAAAGTCGAACGACCGGGTTAAACAGATAATCAAAACATGTCTCAATACAGTTCATTTACTCAGATGAGCATCTCTAGCGAACGGAGGTAGCACGTGACCATTGCGATAGTAATTGGTACACACGGCTGGGCAGCGGAACAACTGCTGAAGACAGCAGAAATGCTGTTAGGCGAGCAGGAGAATATCGGCTGGATAGACTTTGTCCCCGGTGAAAATGCAGAAACGCTGATTGAAAAATATCAGGCACGACTGGCAGAACTGGATACGAGCAAGGGGGTTCTTTTTCTGGTCGATACCTGGGGCGGCAGCCCGTTCAATGCGGCCAGCCGCATTGTTGTCGACAAGCCACACTATGAGGTCATCGCCGGGGTCAATATTCCGATGCTGGTCGAAACCCTGATGGCGCGCGATGACGATCCCGGATTTGACGAACTGGTCGCCGTGGCGGTGGAGACCGGTCGTGAAGGGGTCAAAGCCCTGAAAGCCAAAGAAGAAGCGCCGGCACCGGCTGCGGTGAAACCGGCCGCTGCGGCACAACCGGCTAAGCCAATGGCGCCTGGTGATCACATGAAGATCGGGCTGGCGCGCATTGACGACCGTCTGATTCATGGACAGGTCGCGACGCGCTGGACTAAAGAGACTAACGTTCAGCGTATTATCGTGGTCAGCGATGAAGTGGCCAACGATCACGTGCGCAAAACCCTGCTGACGCAGGTCGCGCCACCCGGCGTGACGGCCCATGTGGTGGATGTCGACAAAATGGTGCGGGTGTGGAACAACCCGAAGTATGGTCAGGATCGCGTCATGCTGCTGTTTACCAACCCCACCGATGTCCTGCGCGTAGTTGAACAGGGTGTCGATATTAAAACGGTCAACATCGGCGGGATGGCGTTCCGCCAGGGGAAAACCCAGGTCAATAATGCGGTCTCGGTTGATGAAAAAGATATCGCCGCATTCCGCAAACTCAATGAACGCAATATTGAACTGGAAGTGCGTAAAGTTTCCAGCGATCAAAAACTGAAAATGATGGATCTGATTGCGAAAGTAAACGCGTAACAGAAGCACTTCTGCGCCTGCGTTTCCGGGCTCCTGATTATCCTGCTGAGGACAAGAAGTATGATGGAAATTACCTCGCTACAAATTATTTTGATTTTTATTGTCGCCTGTATTGCCGGTATGGGGTCGATTCTGGATGAGTTCCAGTTTCACCGCCCACTGGTCGCCTGTACGCTGATTGGTATCGTACTGGGTGATATGAAAACCGGTATTATCATCGGCGGTACGCTGGAGATGATTGCACTGGGCTGGATGAACATCGGTGCGGCGGTTGCCCCTGATGCCGCCCTCGCCTCTATCATCTCCACTATCCTGGTCATCGCTGGCGGTCAGAGTGTGGGTGCCGGTATTGCACTGGCGATTCCGCTGGCTGCCGCCGGACAGGTGCTGACCATTATCGTGCGTACGCTGACCGTAGCCTTCCAGCATGCGGCTGATAAAGCTGCCGAGAAAGGCAACCTTACGGCCATCTCCTGGATCCATGTCTCTGCCCTGCTGTTACAGGCGATGCGTATCGCCATCCCGGCGCTGATTGTGGCGATTTCGGTCGGCACCAGTGCCGTTCATGCGCTGCTGAGTTCCATTCCTGAAGTCGTCACCAACGGCCTGAATATCGCCGGTGGCATGATTGTGGTGGTCGGTTACGCGATGGTCATCAATATGATGCGCGCAGGCTACCTGATGCCGTTCTTCTACCTCGGCTTCGTTACCGCGGCCTTCACCAACTTCAACCTGGTGGCGCTGGGCGTCATTGGCGTGGTGATGGCGGTGCTCTACATTCAGCTCAGCCCGAAATATAACCGTGTGGCGGGCGCACCCACGGGTGCTGCAACCGCAAACGATCTTGATAACGAACTCGATTAAGGAACAGGTGATCACATGGTTGATATGACGAAAGTTGAAAAGAAACTGACCCCCGGTGATGTCCGCGCCGTCTTTCTGCGCTCTAACCTTTTCCAGGGTTCATGGAACTTTGAGCGTATGCAGGCGCTGGGCTTCTGCTTCTCAATGGTGCCGGTCATCCGCCGTCTCTATCCTGAGAATAACGATGAGCGCAGGCAGGCGATAAAACGTCATCTGGAGTTTTTCAATACCCATCCTTATGTCGCCGCGCCGGTACTGGGCGTTACCATGGCGATGGAAGAGCAGCGTGCCAACGGCGCACCTATCGACGACGGTGCGATTAACGGCCTGAAAGTCGGGCTGATGGGACCGCTGGCCGGTGTTGGCGACCCGATCTTCTGGGGTACGGTACGTCCGGTGTTTGCCGCACTGGGTGCCGGTATTGCCATGAGCGGCAGTCTGCTGGGTCCGCTGCTGTTCTTTGTACTGTTTAACCTGGCACGTCTGCTGACCCGCTACTACGGCGTGGCGTATGGCTATCGCAAAGGGATCGACATCGTCAGCGACATGGGCGGCGGTTTCCTGCAGAAGCTCACTGAGGGCGCCTCGATTCTGGGGCTGTTTGTCATGGGGGCGCTGGTCAACAAGTGGACGCACGTCAACATACCACTGGTGGTGTCGCGCATTACTGACTCAACCGGCAAAACCACCGTCACTACGGTACAGTCAATCCTCGATCAGCTGATGCCAGGCATTGTGCCGCTGCTGCTGACCTTTGGCTGTATGTGGCTGTTACGCCGTAAAGTGAATGCGCTGTGGATTATCGTCGGCTTCTTTGCCATCGGTATCTTTGGTTACTGGATCGGCCTGCTCGGTCTGTAATTTCATCCTGCCGGGAGCCTCTGCTCCCGGCTTTTAAGCGTGGTGAGCTGAGCCACAACTGGCTGAGCTCACCCTGTTTGAGGTAGAAGTGATGTCCTTAACTGACGCGTTGATTGCGTGTTGTATCGCCGCCCTGATGGGATTTGCTGTTTACCATGAGGCGATTCTGCCGCGTCGGCACGGGCCGACCCGCTTACGGGTAACGCTGCGGAGGCAACATAAACTCGATAGCCTGATTTTCATCGGCCTGCTGCTGATTTTGCTGTGGAACAATGTCAGTCATCACGGCCCACAGCTCACCACCTCACTGCTGATGGTGCTGAGTTTTCTGGCGTTCTGGCTCTTCTGGCTGCGCAAACCGATGCTGCTGATGAAAAATGAGGGATTGTTTTACGCCGGTGTCTGGATCGATTACCGGCGGATTCAGGGCATGAATCTTTCTGAGGATGGCATTCTGGTGATTCAGCTGGAGCAACGCCGTCTGCTGATTGCCGTGCAGCAACTCGACGACCTGGAGCGCATCTACACTACGCTGGTCGAGGCGCGCTAGTCGCGCTGCCACATTGTCAGGGTAAAATCAGCATCGCAGCTGAACTGCTCACTCTGCTGCAGCGTTTGCCAGACGTCTTCACGCGCCCGCCAGGCAAAGGGCGTCATCTGCAGCAGTGTCGTCGCGGCTGCGCCGGTTAATGCCATCGGATAACGCAGGGCATGCTGCGCTACCTGCCGGAAGCCAGGATAATCTTTCTGTTCCGGCACATGTAGCTGCACTTCGCGGTAAATCAGCGCTTTGAACTGCTGCAGATGATGCGGGCCTGGCGTGACCGTCAGCACCATGCCACCCGGCTTCAGCACGCGAGCCAGTTCTGCTTCATTGCAGGGTGCGTAGATGCGTACAATCGCATCCAGGGACTGATCGGCAAAGGGTAAGCGCTGACTGGAAGCCACGCAGAAACGTACTGCAGGATAGCGCTTAGCCGCCAGCCGGATGGCCATTCTGGCAACATCCAGGCCATAAATCTCAGCGTCTCCGTCCGCCGCCTCCGCCAGTGCGGCGGTGTAGTACCCTTCACCGCAGCCGATATCCAGGATTTTGCACTCCGGCTGATTCAGCACCGGCGCAAGCAGGCTGACTACCTGCTCACGTAGCGGCTGATAATAGCCTGCCTCAAGAAATTCCCGTCGTGCCTGCATCATCTCTGCACTGTCACCCGGTTCACGCGATCGTTTATGCTGAACGGGCAGCAGATTGACATACCCTTCTTTCGCCTGATCGAACTGATGGCGGTTTTCACAGCACCAGCTGCGGTCGGTGAGGGTCAGTGGAGAGTGACAAAGAGGGCAAATCAGGGACATAGGGTGCTCCGGCATCAGATAACGCGGCGCAGTGTAACCTTAACGTTTACGCATCGGAAGCATAAAGAAAGCCCCGACTGAAGAGCCAGGGCTTTAAGATTCCATGTCAGGGTGCATTGCACCGAGGTGGAGTCGAATCAGATAGCAGTGACGTTAACAGCTGCAGGGCCTTTCTGGCCGTCCTGAATTTCGAACTCAACGCTCTGGCCTTCAGCCAGGGTTTTAAAACCGTTGCCCTGAATAGCAGAGAAGTGTACGAACACATCTTTGCTGCCGTCAGCAGGAGTGATAAAACCAAAACCTTTAGACTCGTTGAACCACTTAACCTGACCTTTAATCTTTGCCATTTTGCAAATTCCTTTAGATGTTTATTTAGCCCGAAGGCTGTCTTTCAGAAAAACCAGAGACATTACTGCATGAGGCACTAATTAAGGTTCGGCAAGGAAGCGGTATTCAACGTCAACGTCTTTACTCGTACTTCTTTACTGAAGATGCCATGCATAAACAGAACTGTACCTCGTTTAACCCACGAATTGTTATCACATATCCCAAAAATAATGGCAAGCCATTTTTAAAGCCCTGGCGCGCCTGCGCACATATTTGCCAGAAGGCTCACATTGCCTGTTCCGTGGGGTTTACAACTGCACCTGCGAATAAAGTACGCGGGCAGCCAGCGCCCTCTCCTGCCTGTGTTGCCAGGCTTAACCTGATGGAGACCATAAGAAATTAATATTTCACAAATATGGCAATGGCGAAATGAATAAGCGAAACGGTAACCGCGGCAGATATCAAAGATCGGGCGTCAATCCTGTACAGCGACTTTTATTTCGTACAAATAACGCTTTTTTTGCACCAAAAGCAGGAGCCAGCCATTAGCCTTGCTCCAAATAAAAGCAACGATGCGGATTTTCCTTATTAAAGATTTAACTTTCGATTTGAAAAATTGATGTCTGATAAAAAACCTCCGGCTTGTATTTATACCGGAGGCTTTAGGATTATTCCTGGCTGCAATTATTCAGACTGCGACCTTCGCCTATTCGCCAGGGGGCGAAGCGGCCGTTATGTTCGTCTGCCCGCTGTAGCGCATTCGCCAGCTCCTGGGGTGGCGCATCCAGCGACTCATCGGCCAGCTCAAACACGCCCCAGTGAATAGGCAGCGTCAATGGCCTGCCTGCCGCCTGCCATAACGCCACCGCCTGATCGGGATCCATATGCTGGCTTGCCATGAACCATTTAGGTGCATACGCGCCAATCGGCAACGCAGCCACGCGGAACGGGCCAAGCCGGGCCGGAATCTCCAGCAGGCTATCGCTATAGCCACTGTCGCCCGAAAACCAGAAACGCAGGGAGGCAGAGCGCACGACCCAGCCGCACCAGAGCGAACGGTTGCGATCGCGTGGGGTTCGCATACTCCAGTGACGGGCTGGCACCGCATCAAAACAGAGGTCGCCGAGCGTTACCTGCTGCCACCAGTCGATCTGGTGCACCTGTTTCACGCCCTGCGCTCTGCACCATTTCGCCAGTCCCAGCGGCACAATAAAGGTCGCCTGCGGAAAATGCCGGATAATCGCTTTAACCGTCGGTTTATCCAGATGATCGTAATGGTTGTGTGAAATCAGCACGACATCAAGCTGCGGCAGATCAGCGATGCTGATGGGCGCGGGCGTTTTACGCTGTGGCCCCGCAAACGCCAGCGGTGAGGCGCGTGGTGAGAGCGCCGGATCGATCAGGATATAGTGTCCATTGAGCCGTAACAGGACGGCAGCATGTCCCAGCCACCAGATACGATCGTCACTGCCGCTGATATCCGCGGGCTGCCACCATTGCCTGGTGAAGGCCGCATAACCCTGCTGGGGTGGCGCAGGGAGCGCCTGTGCTTTACGCTCCCTGCGCCAGCGTTTCAGGTCACCCGGTTTTCGCTGTTCCGGTTCAGGATTACGGAATCCCTCTGGCGTGTGATGCGCTTTGCTGCTGTCATACCACGGATTTTTCCCGGCCATTCCGCCTCTCTGCTGTGATTAACGTTCCGGGATTAACCGGATAAAGTCGCGCTTCTCCCGATCGTCATCGGTTTTTGTATTTTCTGCCCCAGGCTGCATCTCAATCAGGCGGCGCAGCAGCTGATTCTGCTTCTTCTGCTCTTCCAGTAAGGATTCCAGTAAACGGATTTGCTCACCCGCGCGCACGCTGGCCCGGTTAACAAAGAACCAGGCGATAAACGCCACAATCAAAATAATGACCAGCAGGCCATAGCTGACCAGGGGGCCCGGATTTGCGGCTAACTCATTCATAACTGCCTCGTAAAACTCAGTGGAAACGCCAGAACATGGCAACCGCCTATTCTACCTGTAGCCATCGCAAAAGATAATGGGGGAGACAGCAATGCAGAATTTGCCGTTTCAGTTATCTCTGATCGATCCCACCAGAAAAGCGAGGCATGCTGATATCATCATAACCAGCAGCACCAGGTGGCGCGCTGAGTTATCTTTCACAAGGAGACACAATGAAACTGTTTATTCGCACAATAGGCTTGCTGGCGGTGATCTGGCTGGCAATGCTGCTTACCGGCTATGGCGTGTTAACCGGTAGCACTAAAAATGCTGCCGGACTTGGCCTGCAGTGCAGCTATCTTACCGCTCGCGGCGTTATCAGCGCGCAGTATCTGCATACCGACAGTGGCGTGGTGGGCGTGACGGATTGTCCGTTGCTGAAGAAAAGCGGAGAAGTGATCGATAACTAGTGATAAAGCGGGCCGGATGGCCCGCTTTATTCAGAATGGGTAGTCGTGATAGCCCATTTCTGCTGAAAGCGTACGCGCCGCCCGATGCAACATCGCCACATAATCCTGGCGGGCATCTTCCGAAAAGCGAATGGTGGGAAACGAGATGCTGAGTCCCGCAATCACCACGCCAAACCGATCAAACACCGGCACGGCAAGGCAGCGTAATCCCTCTTCCTGCTCTTCATTATCTTCGCCGTAACCCTGCGCTTTGACCTGATCCAGCGTCGTAATCAGCGCCTCGGCGCTCAGCAGCGTATTGGCCGTGCTGCGTTTGAACTCCACATCCCGCAGAATTTCCTCAACATCGCTGCGATCACGCCAGGCGAGCAGGACTTTACCAATCGCGGTGGTATGCAGCGGGTTGCGACGGCCAATGCGCGAATACATGCGCAGATTGTAAAGTGAGTCGATTTTATGGATGTAGACAATGCTGTCCTCTTCCAGTGCCCCCAGGTGAATCGTCTCTTTGGTCAGACGCGACAGCTCACGCATCTGCACATCCGCGCTGCGGATTAAATCGACGTTCTGTAGCGCTTTGGCACCCAGTTCAAACAGCTTCAGCGTCAGTGAGTACTTCTCGCTTTCACCTTCCTGCGTGACATAGCCCAGCAACTTCATGGTCTGCAGAAAACGGTAGACAGTACTTTTTGACATCATCACGCGCTGCGCAAGCTCGGTTATACCGTGATCGCGCTCTTCACCCAGCGCCTGCAGAATGCCGAACACTTTAAGTACCGAAGAGACGGAATCGGGCTGTTTATCATTTTCAGCAGAGGACATCACGCACCTTATTAGCCTGTTTCAAAAAAAATGGAACGGACTGTCAGTATAGAGGGATGCACAGGACGGCAGCAATGCTTTAACCATTAAGTCATATTTTAAGACAGTTTTTTATCCATCTGATCGCTGCATTTCAGCGCTGATTTCATTAGCATGATGATATTCACCCTCTTTAGTAATTAACTTATGACACTCTCTCCTCCTCAGGATGGATTACCGACGCGTCAGCGCTATATGGCTATCGTCACTATTGCGCTGGGCCTGACCATGGCGGTATTAGACGGCGCGATTGCCAACGTCGCGCTGCCGACTATTTCGCGTGAACTGAATGCCAGCCCGGCGCAGTCCATCTGGATTGTGAATGCCTATCAGATTGCGATTATCGTCTCGCTGCTGTCACTTTCGTTTCTGGGCGACATGCTGGGTTATCGCCGCGTCTATCAGGCTGGCCTCGCGCTGTTTATTGCAACCTCGTTGTTCTGCGCCTTTTCGACCACGCTAACCATGCTGACTTTTGCCCGTGTGCTGCAGGGGTTGGGCGGCGCAGCGCTGATGAGTGTGAATACCGCGTTAATACGCATTATCTATCCGCAGCGCTATCTGGGACGCGGCATGGCAATCAACTCGCTGATCGTGGCCGTATCAACCGCGGCTGGCCCGACGGTAGCGGCAGCGATACTCTCGGTAGCCAGCTGGAAATGGCTGTTTCTGATTAATGTCCCGCTGGGGGCCATTGCCCTCTGGCTGGCGCTGCGAACCCTGCCTGATAACCCGCAGAAAGCCACCACACAGAAATTCGATGTGCCCAGTGCAATCATGAATGCCCTGTTCTTTGGCCTGATCATCTCCGCTCTGAGCGGCTTTGCCCAGGGACAGAGTCATCTGCTGGTGCTCTCCGAGGTCGTTGCGCTGCTGGTCATTGGCTGGTTCTTTATTCGTCGTCAGCTCAATATGGCAGTGCCGCTGCTGCCGGTTGATCTGCTGCGTATCCCGATTTTCAGCCTGTCGATGGGAACGTCGGTCTGTTCGTTCTGTGCCCAGATGCTGGCGATGGTCTCACTGCCCTTCTTTCTGCAGAACGTCCTGCAGCGTAATGAGGTGGCGACCGGGTTGCTGCTGACGCCCTGGCCGCTGGCAACGATGGTATTTGCGCCGATTGCCGGCCGTCTGATTGAACGGGTGCATGCCGGGTTGTTAGGGGGAATCGGACTGGCGATGTTCGCGCTGGGACTGTTCCTGCTCGCCTGGCTGCCGGTAAATCCGGGTGATGGCGATATTATCTGGCGCATGATGCTATGCGGTGCCGGCTTCGGGCTGTTCCAGTCACCCAACAACCACACGATTGTCACCTCCGCGCCACGTAATCGCAGTGGCGGTGCCAGCGGCATGCTGGGTACTGCGCGTCTTCTGGGGCAGAGTATGGGTGCCGCGCTGGTCGCACTGATGTTTAATCTGTTTGATGAAAGTGGGACGCACGTTTCGCTGCTGCTTGCAGGGAGCTTTGCCGCCGTGGCGGCGCTGGTGAGCGTGTCGCGCATGACGCAGACCCGGGCCTGATAGCATTAAAGAAAGGCGAACTCATGACAGAATGTGACCCGATTCGCTGTATGGTCGAGCCTGCACAGGGAACCCTGTCAAATCGGAAAGACTACTGTCATCCATGACGATCAGCCCGCCCCATTGCGCACCTCATCCCTAAGTTGCGACCGTAAACGGTCCAACGCTTTGCGTTGTTTAAAAACGCTCCCGGCGTTTTTGTCCAGGCGTCGGGACGCTTTCCTCCTCTGCCAGGGTTCCCTGCTCGTTGAGCTAAGATATTGCTGTCAGATTCAATCTGATGCTGATTTCTTAAACAGAAAAGGCGACCCGCGGGTCGCCTTGTTTGCTCTGCTTAGCGCTACTTCAGATACTGACCGCTGCGCAGGGCTTCAATACGCTTGTCTAACGGCGGGTGTGACATGAACAGCTCGCTGAACGATTTGCCCTTACCGTTGATGCAGAACGCCATCATGCTGCTCGGCTCCTGCGGTTCGTAGCTGGTTTTCAGACGCTGCAACGCCGCAATCATCTTCTCACGACCGACCAGCTTCGCTGAACCGGCATCGGCGTGGAACTCACGATGACGGGAGAACCACATGGTGATGATGCTGGCGAGAATACCAAACACCAGCTCCAGCACCATCGACACCGCAAAGTAGACCAGCGGATTGCCGTTGCTGCTCTCCTCACCATCACGGTTGCCGGACATAAAGCCCGCCGCAATCTGCGCCAGAATACGTGAAACGAAAATCACGAAGGTGTTCACCACACCCTGAATCAGCGTCATGGTGATCATGTCACCGTTAGCGATGTGCGACACTTCGTGAGCCAGCACCGCTTCCGCCTCATCACGGCTCATGTTCTGCAGCAGACCGGTTGAGACAGCCACCAGTGAGGCGTTGCGACGCGCACCGGTCGCAAAGGCGTTGATATCAGGTGCGTGATAGATCGCGACCTGTGGCATCGCAATACCCGCCTGCTGGGCCTGACGGCCAATGGTATCCACCAGCCAGCGCTCAGTTTCATTGCGTGGCTGTTCAATCACTTCACCGCCAACCGAACGCAGTGCCATCCACTTCGACATCAGCAGTGAAACAAACGCACCGCCGAAGCCAAACAGGCCTGCCATGATCATCAGGCCCTGAACACTGCTTGACTGGATCCCTGTCAGGCTGAGAATCAGCCCGAATACCAACATCACAGCCAGGTTGGTCATCAGGAAAAGAGCAATACGCATCATTTTTGTTAATCTTCCTCAGTAGTTCACGCGCCTATACGCGGATACATATCCTATGAGCATTGTGCGGCTTTTCAAGCGACCTTAACGTTTAAGTGCCTAAAAAGACATAACTTTACATTCTGACACGTCTGCCGGGCGGCGCGGCCTGCAGACGGGTTCACCATCGCTAATCATTGGTTACCGGAAACTTTTCCGGGGGCAAAAAAAAGCACCGCAGAGCGGTGCTTTTTCTGACAACAGCGGATTATTTCGCTGCTGGCGCGTCTGGCTGGGATTTCTCCAGTTGCGCAAGATCGTTAGCGATCTTCACCGTCTCATCGAGATACGGATCCGGCTCTTTATAATCTTTCGGCAACTCATCCAGGTTCTTCAGCGGTTTCTTGCCTTCGGCCTGATAGCGCGCATTGATTCGCTCCAGACGTGACGCATCATCTTCGTGGTTCTCTTTCTCGCGCTGAGCAAGATTGAGTGACACGATGTTGCGCTTATCTTTCAGGGCATTGTAACGGGCAATGTCCTTCATAATGTACTGGAACTCGCGATCCTGAGCGATACGGTCAGCATGCTGCTTCGTCAGCTGCGCAACCAGCGGTTTAACATCACCGGTTTTGGTATAGGTGGCCGCTTTGATGCTGTCCCATGGCAGGGCGTTATCTTCAAATTTCTCACCGGTTTCAGCCGCTTCAACGCCGGTTGGCATCAGCAGATCCGGCGTGACGCCTTTACGCTGTGTGCTGCCGCCGTTAATGCGATAGAACTTCTGGATGGTGTAAGAAACGGAGCCTAACGCTGGCCACTCCGGACGTAACATCTGATCGTAGATGCGATTCAGCGAGCGATACTGCTGAACGGTGCCTTTACCAAAGGTTGGCTCGCCGACAATCACTGCACGACCGTAATCCTGCATCGCGGCAGCAAAGATCTCAGAAGCAGAGGCGCTGAAGCGATCGACCAGCACCACAAGCGGACCTTTGTAGTAGACCACGCCGTCGTTATCGCTGTCTTCACGCACCCGACCATTATTGTCGCGAACCTGCACCACCGGACCACTCGGAATAAACAGGCCGGAAAGCGAGACCGCTTCGGTCAGCGCGCCGCCGCCGTTGGTACGCAGATCGATCACCACGCTATCGACGTTCTGTTTCTGCAGTTTCTGCAGCTGAACTTTCACGTCGTCGGTGAGACCGACATAGAATCCAGGAATATCGAGAACGCCCACTTTCTGCTTGCCGACATTTTTGATGGTCAGTTTAACCGCGCGATCTTCCAGACGGATTTTCTCACGCGTCAGCGTCACAGTTCGGGTTTTGGTGCCCTTACCGGCGGGCAGAACTTCCAGGCGCACTTTGCTGCCCTTGGGTCCTTTGATTTTTGCCACGACATCATCCAGACGCCAGCCGATAACATCTTCCATCGGCTTGCCTGGCTGACCGACACCCACGATGCGATCGCCCACGGTGATGGCTTTGCTTTTCGCTGCCGGACCGCCTGCGACCATCGAGTTGATTACGGTGTAGTCGTCGTCCATCTGCAGTACCGCGCCGATGCCTTCCAGTGACAGGCTCATCTCGGTATTGAACTGCTCGGTGTTACGCGGCGACAGATAGCTGGTGTGCGGATCGATTTCGCGGGCGAAAGCGTTCATCACCAGTTGGAAAACGTCTTCACCGTTGCTCTGGGCCAGACGACGGATCGCGAAGTTATAACGCTTGGTCAGAACGTCGCGGATCTCGTTATCGTCTTTGCCTGCCAGCTTCAGACTCAGCTGGTCATATTTAACCTTGGCATCCCAGAGCGCGTTCAGTTCAGCCTGATCTTTCGGCCAGGGCGCTTTGGCGCGGTCAATGTCGATGGTGTCATTGCCGCTGAAATTCATCGGACGCGCCAGCACCGTCAGCGCATACTGATAGCGCTCAAAACGGCGTTTCTGCGCCAGATTATAAATATCGTAAAAGAGATCCAGCTTGCCACTGCGCAGCTCATCGCCGACGGTGGTTTTTTTGCTGGCAAACTGCGCCACATCTGACGCCAGCAGCACATTGTGGCTGTAGTCGAGCATGTTCAGGTAGCGATCAAAAATTTTCGCGGAAAAGTTCTGATCCAGATCGAACTGGCGGTAGTGGGAACGGGTAAAGCGCGACGTGACGCGCTCACTGACCGTCGGATCCTGCGGGTCTTCGTGAAGCTGGGGAATCTGATCGGCGCGGGTAATATTCTCTGCGCCGAAGGTTGGGCCTGCTAACAGCAGGCCCGCAATAAGTCCAACTTTAAAAAGGGTGTTCATGCCGGGGTTAGCCTCCGTTTCAGAACTGCAAGTGTTCTGCGCGCACAATCATTGCCATGCCGGAAGCGAGCTGGACCCGAACGCCGTCTTTTGATACTTCAAGAACGGTAGCGTCCATCGCACTTTTGCCTGCTTTAACTTTAATACTCTGGCCGGGTTGCAAAGTTGAGGTATCAGTGATGGGTCGGGCTTCCTGCTCCGGACGTGGGGCTGGCTTGCGATGCTGTGAGGCGGTCGCACGCGGAGCAGTCGTCTGCGGACGGGGTTTACGCGCAGCATCGGCTTCTGCAGGCTTACGTGGCGCGGGCTTGCGTGGACGACGCGGTGCGGCGCCCTCTTCGCTTTCGCCTGCTTCACGGCGTGCAGCACGCTGCTGGTCACGCTGCGCCTGAACGCGCGCTTTGGCTTCTTCCAGCTGCTTGCGGGCATGCTCAACGTGCTGCTCATCCAGCACGCCACAGGCGTTGCCGTCAAGATCGACACGAATCGCACCGGCTTTGATGCCGTACAGATAACGCCAGCTTGACGTATAAAGACGCAGCGCGGAACGCAGCTGTGTTTTGCTCAGACCCATTTCGCCCTGAACACGCTCGACCAGATCCTGAAAGATACCGATTTTGAGCGGACGCGCTTCACCTTCAGCGCTAAAGCAGTGCGGAAAGCGCTCCGCCAGAAAAGTGATGACTTCTTTACTGCTATTCAACTTAGGTTGATTTTCCATGAAATTTCCTGATTACAACGGGTTTGCCGACCAGCGCAGGCATGAACAGGCGACATTATAATGACAACATCGCTAAATGCCATGTGATCCAGTCGATTAGCTGCGCGTCAGCTGCAGATATTTTTCTAAGTCGCTGTTCGCAAGCACTTCACAAAGCCCATCGGTCAGTGTGACCAGTCCCGCTTCGTCGTCGCTGTCAAAGCGATTGTACTCCACGCTGTCGATGTCCAGCACCCCAACCACAGTGCCATTCACTTTCAGAGGAATCACAATCTCAGCATTGCTGGCAGCATCGCAGGCAATGTGGCCCGGGAAGGCATGCACATCATCTACGCGTTGCACTTTTTCTTCTGCCAGCGCCGTGCCACACACACCTTTACCGACCGGAATACGCACACAGGCGATTTTGCCCTGGAACGGGCCCAGCACCAGCGTATCGGCTTCCGTTAGCAGGTAGAAACCTGCCCAGTTCACGCCATCGAGACGTTCGTACAGCAGCGCGCTAAAGTTTCCCATCGCGGCGAGGAACGCCGTTTCTCCCGCCAGCAAGGCGCGCATATCGCGATTCAAATCGGCGTAAAAGGCAGTTTTGTTCATTATTTAACCGTTACCAATGACATCTGAACGGGGCAAAAGAAACCGTTCGTTAAAAATAAGTTTTAAATATCCAGAGCCACAAGGTGAATCATAGCGTTAGTTGCTATACCCTTAGCATTCTGTGGATCGAAGCGTGATGCCCGAGACAGGCACACAGACAATGTCTTAATGACCGATATCTGTTCCCTCTGAAGAGCGAAAATTGCATCACCCTATGAAAATTCACGCTATCAGCCAGACATTGCCTCACGCACGTTATCAGCGTTGCCCGCAATGCGATACCCTTTTTTCCTTACCGGATGTGAAAACGCATCAGTCGGCACACTGCCCGCGCTGCAACGCTGAGATTCTCAGTGGACGCGACTGGCCAATGACCAGACTGATGGCCATGGCCGCCACCATGATCGTGTTAATGCCCTTCGCCTTTTCCCTGCCGCTGGTGGATATCCGGCTGCTGGGTATGCGCATCAATGCCAGCGTACTGGAAGGGGTGATTCAGATGACCCAGCAGGGTGATGTGCTGACCGCTTCGATGGTGGCGTTCTGCACTATTGGCGCGCCGGTAACGCTGGTGGCCGGTATCTGTTATCTCGGTATCGGTCATCGTCTGGGCATGAACCTGCGGCCCGTATTGATCATGCTGGAGAAGCTCAAAGAGTGGGTGATGCTCGACATCTATCTGATCGGCATCGCCGTGGCATCCATCAAAGTGCAGGACTATGCTTCGCTGGAGATTGGCTATGGGCTGGCGGCTTACATTGCCCTGACGGTGCTGAGCGTGCTGACCATGATCCATCTGAATATGGAGCAGCTGTGGGAGCATTTCTACCCGCAAAGCCCCGGCAATATGGCCCGTGACGACATGCAGGTCTGCCTCAACTGTCACAACACCGGCCTACCTGACGAACGGGGGCGCTGCCCGCGCTGCCACACGCCGCTCGACTTCCGACGCCGCCACAGCCTGCAGAAATCCTGGGCCGCGCTCATCGCGTCGATCGTGCTGCTGATACCCGCGAACCTGATGCCCATTTCCGTGGTTTACCTCAACGGTTCCCGGCGCGAGGACACCATCTTCTCCGGCATCCTGGGGCTGGGTGAAGGCAACATTCCGGTGGCAGCGATTGTGTTTATCGCCAGTATTCTGGTGCCCTTTACCAAAGTACTGGTCATGCTGACCCTGCTGCTCAGCATTCATTTCCGCTGTGAACAGGGACTGAGAACCCGCATCCGGTTGCTGCGTTTTGTGACCTGGGTTGGCCGCTGGTCCATGCTCGATCTGTTTGTCATTTCATTAACCATGTCGCTGGTCAATCGTGATCAGCTGCTGGCTTTTACCATGGGACCGGCTGCGCTGTTTTTTGGCGCGGCCGTCATCCTGACCATTATGTCTGTTGAGTGGCTGGACAGCCGCCTGCTCTGGGATGCACATGCAACAGGAAACGCCGACTACACCGACTAACGCAACGCTGCGTAATAAGCGAAAAATTTCGCCCTTCTGGCTGCTGCCAGTCATTGCGATGCTGATCGCCTGCTGGCTGCTCTGGACCAATTATCAGGAGCGAGGCACCACTATCACCATCAATTTCCAGACGGCGGATGGTATCGTGCCGGGTCGTACCCCGATCCGTTATCAGGGCGTGGAAGTGGGCACCGTGCAGGGCATTAATCTCAGCGACGATTATCGCAGCATCCAGATTAAAGCCAGCATCAAAAGCGACATGCGCGACGCGCTGCGTGAGGATACCCAGTTCTGGCTGGTGACGCCCAAAGCCTCACTGGCGGGCGTCTCGGGTCTGGATGCGCTGGTCGGCGGTAACTATATCGGGATGATGCCAGGTAAAGGTAAACCCAGCGAGGCCTTTACCGCGCTGGATACGCAACCGAAATATCGGGTCAATACTGGCGAGCTGATGATCCATCTGCATGCGCCCGATCTCGGCTCGCTCAATACCGGCTCGCTGGTCTACTACCGCAAAATTCCGGTTGGCCGGGTTTACGACTACAGCATTGATAATAAAGCCGATGGCGTGGCAATTGATGTGCTGATTGACCGTCGCTTTATCAAGCTGGTGAAGACCAACAGCCGCTTCTGGAACGTATCGGGCGTCAATGCGGACGTCAGCCTGAGCGGGGCTAAAGTCCAGCTGGAAAGTCTGGCGGCGCTGGTTAATGGCGCGATTGCGTTTGACTCACCGCAGGGGGCTGAAACCGCCAAAGCGGAGCAGAACTACCGGCTCTATCCCGATCTGGCGCACAGCCAGCGCGGCGTACAGATCACGCTTGACCTGCCCAACGGTAAAAATCTCAAGGCCGGCAGCACGCCGCTGATGTACCAGGGCCTGGAGGTCGGTACGCTGACTAAACTGAATCTGCTGGATGGCGGCAAGGTGACCGGCGAGCTGACGATTGATCCTTCTGTAGTTGGCCTGATGCGCAGCGGCACCCGCATCGAGATGCACAGCCCTAAAATCAGCCTGACCGATACCAGCCTCAGCGCACTGCTGACTGGCAATACGCTGGAACTGGTGCCGGGTGAAGGCGAACCGCAGCAGCACTACACCGTGCTGGCGTCCAATGAGACTCTGCTGCAGAAACCCAACGTGCTGACGGTAAAACTCAGCGCACCGGAGAGCTACGGCATCGATCAGGGCCAGCCGCTGATGCTGCACGGTATGCAGATTGGTCAGGTGATGTCGCGTTCGCTGGATGAAAATGGCGTCAATTTCGTTGTCGCGGTCAATCCTGAAAACCGCAATCTGGTGCATGGCGACAGCAAATTTATCGTCAACAGTCGCCTCGATGTGAAGTTCGGCCTTGATGGCATGCAGGTATTAGGTGCCAGCGCCCGCGAGTGGGTGGATGGTGGCATCCGGCTGGAGCCGGGCAAAAAAGGCGAGCCGAAAACGGCCTATCCGCTGTTTGCTGATGCGGAAAAAGCGGACGAAGGCATTACCGGCGATGGCCCGTCCACGACGCTGATGCTGACCGCCAACAGCCTGCCTGACGTACAGGCCGGTTCGGTCGTGCTTTACCGTAAATTCCAGGTGGGCGAGATTGTCAAAGTGACGCCGCGCGCTGACGCTTTTGATATCGCGGTGCACATTCAGCCGGAATATCGCAAGCTGCTGACCAGCGAAAGCGTGTTCTGGGCTGAGGGTGGCGCACGCGTCAGCCTGAACGGCAGCGGCCTGACGGTGCAGGCCTCGCCGCTTAACCGTGCGCTGAAAGGCGCAATCAGTTTCGACAATATGAGTGGTGCGCAGTCGGTCAAAGGGGCTAAACGCATGCTCTACTCCTCTGAAACCGCTGCCCGCGCGGTGGGTAGTCAGATTACGCTGCACACCTATGACGCCAGCAAACTCTCTGCCGGAATGCCGATTCGTTATCTCGGTATCAACGTTGGTCAGGTGGAATCTCTGTCGTTAAGCAAAGATAACAATCAGGTCGTGGCGAAAGCCGTACTTTACCCTGAGTATGTGAATGATTTTGCCCGCCTCGGCAGCCGTTTCTCGGTGGTTTCACCGGAGATTTCCGCTACCGGCGTGAATCATCTGGAGACCCTGTTACAGCCGTACGTCAACGTTGATCCGGGCAAAGGCGGTGCCGCACGCACCTTTGAATTGCAGGAGAGCACCATTACCGATTCGCGCTACCTGAATGGCCTGAACATTTATGTTGATGCCACCGAGGCAGGTTCCCTGTCGCTGGGTACGCCGGTGCTGTTCCGGGGTGTGGAAGTGGGTACCGTCACCGGCACGTCACTGGGGAATATGGCGGACCGCGTGCAGATCGCCCTGCGCATCAGTAAGAAGTATCAGCATCTGGTGCGGAACAATTCGGTGTTCTGGCTGGCGTCCGGCTACAACCTCGACTTCGGTCTGGTGGGCGGCGTGGTGAAAACCGGGACCTTCCAGCAGTTTATTCGCGGTGGCATTCAGTTTGCGACGCCACCGACGGTGCCGCTGGCACCGCAGGCCAACCCGGATAAACACTTCCTGCTGCAGGATGAAGCGCCGAAAGAGTGGCGTAACTGGGGAACGGCGATTCCGTCTCCGCGTTAATTTACTCTGAACGGGCAGCCTGGCTGCCCGTTTTCTTTCCTCATGGTACACTGCCGCCTTTGCCTTAACTGGAATGTGCCCGTGTCAGATGCGTCTTCGTTTTTCCCCGCCGATTTTCTCTCATTAATGCGTCAGAGCCTGCCCGATGAGGCGAGCTTCACGCAGTTCATCGCTTACAGTCAGCAGCCCCTGCGCCGCAGTGTTCGCGTCAATACCCTGAAGATCAGCGTGGCCGATTTTCTGAGCCAGACGGCGGGTTATGACTGGCAGCTGACGCCGGTGCCGTGGTGCGAAGAGGGATTCTGGATCAGCCGGGAAGATGAGAGCCTGCCGCTGGGCAGCGTGGCTGAACATCTCAGCGGCCTGTTTTACATCCAGGAAGCCAGCTCCATGCTGCCGGTAACCGCCCTGTTTGACGCCCAGCCAGAGGTCAGCGCCGTGATGGATATGGCAGCGGCACCGGGTTCTAAAACCACCCAGATTGCGGCGCGGATGGGCAATCAGGGCGTTATCCTGGCAAACGAATTCTCCTCCAGCCGGGTAAAAGTGCTGCACGCTAATATCAGCCGCTGCGGCGTCAGCAACAGTGCGCTGACGCACTTTGACGCGCGGGTCTTCGGGCCAGCGCTGCCGGAACAGTTCGACGCCATCCTGCTGGACGCTCCCTGCTCCGGCGAAGGAGTGATCCGCAAAGATGCAGATGCGCTGAAAAACTGGTCGCTGGCGAGCACCGAAGAGATCGCCGCGACCCAGCGCGATCTGCTCGACAGTGCTTTTCACGCATTAAAACCTGGCGGCACGCTGGTTTATTCAACCTGCACCCTGAATCAGATTGAGAATCAGCAGGTGATTGACTGGCTGTTGCAGCGCTATCCGGATGCGGTTGAGGTCGTGCCGCTCGACGGGCTGTTTGAGGGTGCCGAACGGGCCGCGACGCCCGAGGGCTATCTGCATGTCTTCCCGCAGATGTTCGACAGCGAAGGCTTTTTCGTGGCGCGTCTGCGTAAAACCGCATCAGTCGAGCCCTTACCGCTGCCGGGCTACAAAGTCGGCAAGCTGCCCTTCTCCCATCTCAGCCGTAAGCTGGAAAGTGAGATCGTACAGGCCGCCGCTGCTGTCTCTATCAAATGGGATGAGTCACTGGAGCTCTGGCAGCGAGATAAAGAGATCTGGCTGTTCCCTAAGGCCGTTACCCCGCTGCTGGGCAAAGTGCGCTTCTCGCGCATTGGCCTGAAGCTGGCAGAAACCTTTGCCAAAGGCTATCGCTGGCAACATGAAGCGGTGATAGCACTGGCGCAACCTGATGCGACGCAGACCTTTGAGCTCACGGCGGCAGAAGCAGAAGAGTGGTATCGCGGCCGCGATATCTATCCGGAAACTGCCCCGGCAAACAATGAGATGATTGTGACCTGGCAGCAGCAGCCGCTGGGGCTGGCGAAGAAAGTCGGCAGTCGCATCAAGAACAGCTATCCACGCGAACTGGTGCGTGACGGCCGCCTGTTCCGCTGAGTCACTTTAGTTGCAGCATCGTCAGATGATTGCCAAACACTGCGCCGGTATCGATGTAATGCAGATTGGCAATCGTCAGCGGCTGTTTCAGCGGAGTATGACCGAAGTAAAAGGCATCTGCGCCAGGGATGCCCGCCTGCTCACCTGACTCCATCTCCTCCAGTCGCTGACGGCTCCAGACCACCTTTTGCCAGTCGAGTGGCTTATTCAGCGCGTATTCCCGTGCCGGATAGTCCGCATGAGCAATCACAACAGTGCGCTCACCCAATTGCAGATGCAGTATCAGCGGCAGTTCACGACAGTGCCGCAACGCGTGCCGTGCCGCGATTAACGCTGCGCCCCGCAGCCGAAAGAACCAGTCGCCCCCGTTCATCTGCCAGAGCGCCATGTCCTGTCCCTGTAACGCCGACACCGCCATCTCCTCATGATTGCCGCGCACGCAGCGAAACCAGGGCTCCTGCAGTAGCGCCAGACAGCCCAGGCTGTCGGGCCCGCGATCGATGATGTCGCCAACCGAAATCAGTAAATCCTGCTGCGGATCAAACTGATGCTGTTGCAACAGCGCATCAAGTTCGCGGCGGCAGCCATGCAGATCGCCAACGACCCAGATCCGTCGCCATGCTGCGCCATTCAGGCATTCATAATACATCGGTGCATGTGCCTCTCTGTGCTGAAAGTACCCTAAGAGTATAAGAGCTGACGGAGAACAGGAGTGAGGAGAGAGAAAGCAGGGTGTGACAGAAAAGGCGTCACACTGTCGGGAATGAAAGATTCGCCGGGCCTGAAAAGTACGTCCCTCCCGGCGCTTATCTCCGGCACTCAGTTAAGGTGGTAGCTCTGTCAGGGACGAAATTCATCATAACGACATCGGGCCGCGCAGGCTATTCTGCCTCTGACGTATTCGTCGTCATTTGAGATCGGCTGCGCATTTTAGCCAGTTATTTCTGTAGCTTCTCTGCCGGACGCACCGGACGGCGCACCAGTTCACCACCGCAGTTGGGACAAACATGCGCGAAGTGCTCATCGCAGTCAGCGCAGAAGGTGCATTCAAACGAGCAGATGCGTGCCGCCAGAGAGGATGGCGGCAGATCGACGTCGCAGCGTTCACAATTAGGGCGCAGTTCGAGCATGGTGTGACTCCTGAAGAAACGGGTTACCCAGCATCGCCGCTGCTGGCCCGAATGTCGAGCCAGCGACCGGACAGAAGTGAGCCAGATCCGGACATCATACATTTACCCTCCGTAGAGAGGGGCGAACAACGTGATGCCCTGTCGCGGCTATTAATGACGCTGATCTTCGCGAACATCACCGGGATGATCATCGGGCAACACCTCTTCATCAGCCGTATCAGCATCCTCATCGCTCTCCACTTCCGGTTCCTGACCGCCCATTGACGCATGAATCACCTCCTCTTCCAGCGTCGGGATCAGCGCGGCACCCAGTGGCGAGGTCGCCAGACTGTCAGGCATGACCACGTGCGGCAACGGCACTTCGGTTGTCGGAAGCGGGCCTGGCGCACGGACAAAACTCAGTCCGCCAATCACCAGCGCACAGAGCGCAAAGAAGAGATAAAGCATATTGCTGCCCAGCGGCTGCATCAGCGCACCCACCACCAGCGGGCCGATACTGGCACCAATACCAAACGCCATCAGCAGACAGGCGGTTAACGACACGCGGCGCTCGGCGGCAACCTGATCGTTGGCCAGCGCCACCTGCAACGGATAGAGCGCGAACTGCATCATGCTGGCGGCAAAGGCGATGCCGATCATCCAGTCAAACGTCAGATGCGGCAGCAGGATCAGCGGCACGCAGATGACGGCAAACAGCATCGCAATGATGAATAACAGCCGCTGACGATCGTAGCGGTCAGAAAGCCAGCTCAGCGGAAACTGCGACACCAGCCCGGCAAAGATCGTAAGACTCATAAAATAGCCGGTCTGGCTGGTGGTAAAGCCTTTGCTGCTGCCATAAACCGGTGCCAGGCCATAGAACGCGCCAATCGCCATGCCGGTCACCAGGGTGGTGCCGAGCAGTTTGGGAATGGTGCGGATAAAATAGCCCAGCTCCATCGGCGCCGGTGTCATGGGCCGGACGTGAGTGCGGGTGGTCAGCGCAATCGGCACCAGACAGAGCGCGAAACAGAGCGCCACAATCAGCAGTGTGCTCACCCCAAACCCCGATTGCAGGCTCAGTATCACCTGTCCGCCACTGAGCCCAAGGTAGGTGGCGACCATATAGAGTCCGAAAATCATGCCGCGCTGGGACGATTCCGCCTGATCGTTGAGCCAGCTCTCCAGCACCATGTACTGGCACATCATGCAGAGTCCGATAATCAGACGCAGAAAGACCCACAGCGGAATAAAGTCAGTCAGACCGTGACCCACCACAGAGGCGGTAATAATCCCGGCGCAGGCCACATAGGCGCGGATATGGCCGACGCGGGCGATCAGGTTGTGCCCCACCTTGCCGCCAATCACCAGCCCGATATAGTTTGCCGCGATAATCGCACCAATCAGCGCGCCGTTAACCTGCTCACTGGCCAGCCGCAGGGAGACATAGGTGGTCAGCAGACCGGAACCGAGCAGCATCAACAGCGTGGTGGTGTAGAGCGGCAGAAACGTACTGAATATTTTTCCCATATGACTCCCTGTCTATACCCTTCAGGCATCAGGCCAGCAAAGCCCTAAAGATAGACGATATCGGCAGGCGACGGCGTGTAACAACTCGTCGATGGCAAAAAAAGCCCGCCAGCACACTGCTGGCGGGCCTGGTTTACACGCTCGGGAAGCTGATATTGCTGCCCGGCGCTTCACGGTTGAGATGGATGAAGTTCAGGTGTCGCTCATACTGATCCAGTATGTCGATGATCACCTGCTCTTTGCTGTAATCCATCAGGTCGTTACCCTGGCTGCCCTCCATCAGGAAGGTTTCCAGTCGGTAGTAGGTCGACTTACCGCTGCGGGCGCGATAGGTAAAGCCCGGAATCGAATATTGCTGCGGCCAGACCTGATAAATGAAGTCCTGCTCTTCGCCCAGATGGACGCGCAGATCCAGATAGCCAATCGGGTTCGCCTCATCTGCTTCGACGCTTTCCAGCGTGACGCGGGCATCACGCAGTTCCAGCTCTTTCGCCACTTCCTGCATCGCCGGGAAAATGGTCTTTTCCATCATCTGCTGAGTATAACGCGAGCCAGGGTAGTTCATCAGGCGTGACAGACGCTTCTTCCAGGTCAGACGGTCGGTCGCATGTGCCAGATAGGGCGCGGTGTCGCGCGTCGCGCTGGCCCGGCGGTGATCCTCAATCTTCAGCGATTTAAACAGACCCGCCATCACAAAGAAGATCACAAAGCTGAACGGCAGTCCCATGATGACCGTGGTGTTCTGCAGGGCAGTAATCCCGTTAGTCATCAGCATGCTCAGCGTCAGCACCCCAATCGCCACGGACCAGAAGATGCGCAGCCAGTTCGGCGCATCGCTGTTAATGTCTTTCAGCCGCGAGGTGAAGTTACCCAGCACCAGCGAACCGGAATCCGCCGAGGTAACGTAGAACAGCATCCCGGTGATGGTGG
The DNA here is from genome assembly GCF_003201065.1 of Pantoea sp. JKS000250. Classification (NCBI taxonomy): domain Bacteria; kingdom Pseudomonadati; phylum Pseudomonadota; class Gammaproteobacteria; order Enterobacterales; family Erwiniaceae; genus Pantoea; species Pantoea sp. JKS000250. The sequence continues at coordinate 489,586 of NZ_QICZ01000001.1, forward strand.
CAACCGATGCGCTGAGTTTGAACGCCGGATACTGCGCCAGCAGGCTGTAGAAGCCGCGCTCCGCATGGTTCATCACTTCCTGCGCAAATTCCGTATTGCCGTGAATGATCTGGTACAGCGCGGCGTTACCGAATACGGACAGCCACAGCAGCGTAAAGGTAAACGGAATAATCAGCGTGCCCAGTACGAACTCACGGATAGTACGACCGCGTGAGATACGCGCCAGGAACAGGCCGACAAACGGTGACCAGGCCACCCACCACGCCCAGAAGAAGAGCGTCCAGCTGTTCATCCATTGAGTCGGGCGATCAAAGGCAAAGGTATTGAGCGTCATGCCCATGAAGCGGTTGATGTAATCGCCGACGTTCAGCACCAGCGCATTCAGCAGGAACTCCGTGTTGCCGAAGAACAGCACAAACAGAATCAGGCCCAGCGCCATGATCACGTTAAGTTCGGAGAGGAAACGAATCCCTTTATCCACACCCGACGTTACAGAGATAGTGGCGATCACCACGGAGAGGACAATCAGCGCAGTCTGCGCGGTCAGGCCTTCCGGGATATCAAACAGCACTTTCAGGCCGTAGTTGAGCTGCACGACCCCAATGCCGAGCGTAGTGGCGATACCAAAGATGGTGCCGACCACGGCTGCGATATCTACCGTGTGACCTATCGGACCATAGATGCGTTTACCGAAGATGGGATAGAGCGCCGAACGAATAGTCAGCGGCAGGTTATAACGGTAGCTGAAGTAGCCCAGCGCGATGCCCATCAGTGCATACATCGACCAGCCGGTCAGTCCGTAGTGGAACAGCGTCCAGACCATCGCCTGGCGGGCGGCTTCCAGCGTCTGCCCTGCTCCTTCCGGCGGCTGCATATATTGCGTCACCGGTTCGGCGACCGAGAAGAACATCAGGTCGATGCCGATCCCGGCGGCAAACAGCATGGCGGACCAGCTGAGCACACTGAATTCGGGTTTGGAGTGCTCCGGCCCGAGCTTAATAGAGCCAAAGCGTGAGCAGGCCATATATAGCACAAAGACAATATAGAGGGTGGCAGCCAGCATGTAGTACCAGCCGAAGGTGGCGGAAACCCAATTGACCGCCTTGAGGATCCAGCTCGCGGCCAGTTCACTGTAGAGAATCGTCACAAGTGAAAACGTCAGAATCAATCCGGCAGAGGTATAAAATACAACGGGATTGAGTCTGTCTTTTTCACCGGCAGGTGGATTATTCATCAATTACCTCTGGTTAATATCCTGAAAATACGCAATGGATAACGTTTGCCGCTCACGGGGTTTTCAGGCCGTGCGGCCTCATCTCGTTCTGTCACTTCCTGTTTAAGCGCAGCGGCTGGTAAAGAGCTTAGCACTCATTACCGTTTCGCTTACGCTACATTTAAAGAACACTACCCTAACAAATTTTCTTTTTATATTGAACGTGCAATCAAAAAAAGATTTAATAGGGGCTCGATTTGAGGGTGGAGCTGGAGCTATGCCAAAGGTAGGGATGCAGCCGATACGTCGTCGGCAATTGATTGATGCGACCCTGAGCACGATTAATGAGATGGGGATTAATGATGCCACGATTGCCCAGATCGCCCGTCGGGCGGGGGTCTCTACCGGCATCATCAGTCACTACTTCAAAGACAAGAACGGTCTGCTGGAAGCCACGATGCGTGACGTGACGCGTCAGCTGCGCGAGGCGGTGCTGACGCGGCTGAAACCGCTGGCCGATGCCTCCGCAGAACAGCGGCTGTGCGCCATTGTCGACGGGAATTTTGATGAAACCCAGGTGCACACCGCAGTAATGAAAGCCTGGCTCGACTTCTGGTCGAGCAGCATGCATCAGCCCCAGCTCAACAGACTTGAGCGGGTCAGCAGCCGTCGGCTCTTCTCAACGCTGGTGGTCGAATTCCGTCGTGAACTGCCACTGGATAAAGCACGCCTGGCCGCACACGGCCTGGCGGCCCTGATCGACGGTCTGTGGCTGCGCGCCGCGCTGAGCGGTAAGCCATTCGATCCCGCTATCGCCCTCACACTGACCACCCAATTCATCCGTCAGCAACTGGCTGGCGAGCACGAATAACGGAAGGAGAAAACATGTCCCGATTCACCGAGCAGAAACTCTACATCGATGGCGCTTATGTTGCCGCAGCGTCTGGCGAAACGTTCCAGACGATCAATCCGGTCAACGGCGAAGTCCTGGCAGAGGTTCATGCCGCCGGCCAGGACGATGTCAATCGCGCCGTTGCTGCCGCCAGAAAAGGCCAGAAGGTCTGGGCCGCGATGACCGCCATGGAACGTTCACGCATCCTGCGTCGCGCCGTCGATATTCTGCGTGAGCGTAATGATGAGCTGGCAGAGCTGGAAATGCTCGACACCGGTAAGCCTTACAGCGAAACCTCCGCGGTCGATATCGTCACCGGTGCCGACGTGCTGGAATACTACGCGGGTCTGGTTCCGGCGCTGGAAGGTCAGCAGATCCCCCTGCGTGAAACCTCCTTTGTTTATACCCGCCGCGAACCGTTGGGCGTGGTCGCCGGTATCGGTGCCTGGAACTACCCGATTCAGATCGCCCTGTGGAAATCTGCGCCCGCGCTGGCTGCGGGTAACGCGATGATTTTCAAACCCAGCGAAATGACCCCGCTTACCGCCCTGAAGCTGGCGGAAATCTACACCGAAGCGGGCCTGCCGGATGGCGTGTTTAACGTGCTGCCGGGCATCGGTTCGGTCACCGGTCAGCTACTGACTGAGCATCCAGGCATCGATAAAGTTTCCTTCACCGGCGGCGTTGTCAGCGGTAAAAAAGTGATGGCCAATGCAGCGGGTTCAACGCTGAAAGAGGTCACCATGGAACTGGGCGGTAAATCACCGCTGATCATCTTTGATGATGCCGATCTCGATCTGGCCGCTGACATCGCCATGATGGCGAACTTCTACAGCTCCGGTCAGGTCTGCACCAACGGCACCCGCGTCTTTATTCCTGCAAAACTGCAGGCGGCGTTCGAGGCCAAAATCAGCGAACGCGTTGCCCGTATTAAAGCAGGCAATCTGCGTGACCCGGCCACCAACTTTGGTCCGCTGGTCAGCTTCAGCCATCGCGACAACGTGATGCGCTACATCGAGTCCGGCATTGCTGAAGGCGCACGCGTGCTGTGCGGTGGTAAACGTCTGACCGGTGGCGATTTCGATCAGGGTGCCTGGGTCGCACCAACCGTGTTCACCGACTGCCGTGATGAGATGAAGATTGTCCGTGAAGAGATCTTCGGACCGGTGATGTCGATCCTGAGCTACGAAACCGAAGAAGAAGTGATCCGCCGCGCCAACGACACCGAATTCGGTCTGGCCGCCGGACTGGTGACGCAGGACCTTAATAAGGCACACCGTGTGATTCATCAGATCGAAGCCGGTATCTGCTGGATCAATACCTGGGGCGAGTCCGCCGCAGAGATGCCGGTGGGCGGCTACAAGCACTCCGGCATTGGCCGCGAGAATGGCCTGATGACGCTGCAGAGCTACACCCAGGTGAAGTCAGTGCAGGTTGAGCTGACGCGTTTTCAGTCAGTCTTTTAATCACTTAACCTGAGGAACGACGAATGGAATTTGATTACATTATTATTGGAGCCGGATCCGCAGGAAACGTTCTGGCGACCCGCCTGACCGAAGAAAGCAATGTGAGCGTTCTGTTGCTGGAAGCGGGCGGCCCGGATTACCGTTTTGATTTTCGCACCCAGATGCCTGCGGCCCTTGCCTTCCCGCTGCAGGGAAAACGCTATAACTGGGCGTATGAAACCGAGCCAGAGCCTTACATGAACAACCGCCGCATGGAGTGTGGTCGCGGCAAAGGTCTGGGCGGTTCATCACTGATTAATGGCATGTGTTACATCCGCGGCAACGCGATGGATCTGGACAACTGGGCCAGCGAGCCGGGGCTGGAGAACTGGAGCTATCTGGACTGCCTGCCCTACTACCGTAAAGCGGAGACCCGTGATATCGGCCCGAACGATTTCCACGGCGGCGATGGCCCGGTGTGCGTTGCAACCCCGAAAGCGGGCAACAACGTGCTGTTTGAAGCGATGATTGAGGCGGGCGTGCAGGCGGGCTATCCGCGCACCGACGACCTGAATGGTTACCAGCAGGAAGGTTTCGGTCCGATGGATCGTACCGTGACGCCAAAGGGTCGTCGTTCCAGCACCGCGCGTGGCTATCTCGATATGGCCAAAGGCCGCACTAACCTGAAGATCATTACGCATGCTACCACCGATCGCATCATCTTTGACGGCAAGCGCGCGGTCGGCGTGGAGTATCTGCAGGGCGATAGCAACACCATTAACAAAGTCACCGCTCGCCGTGAAGTGCTACTGTGCGCGGGCGCTATCGCCTCGCCGCAGATCCTGCAGCGTTCTGGCGTGGGTTCGCCTGAGCTGCTGAAGCAGTTCGACATCCCGCTGGTGCATGACCTGCCGGGCGTGGGTGAAAACCTGCAGGACCATCTGGAGATGTATCTGCAGTATGAGTGTAAAGAGCCGGTTTCTATCTATCCTGCCCTGAAGTGGTGGAATCAGCCGAAGATCGGTGCAGAGTGGATGTTTAACGGCACCGGTATCGGCGCCAGCAACCAGTTTGAAGCAGGCGGCTTTATCCGCAGCCGCGAAGAGTTCACCTGGCCGAACATTCAGTATCACTTCCTGCCGGTGGCGATTAACTACAACGGGTCTAACGCCGTTGATGCTCACGGTTTCCAGTGTCACGTCGGCTCAATGCGTTCGCCAAGCCGCGGTCATGTGCGCCTGAAGTCACGCGATCCGCGTCGTCATCCGGCCATTCTGTTTAACTACATGTCACATGAGCAGGACTGGCACGAGTTCCGCGATGCTATCCGCATTACGCGCCAGATCATCAACCAGCCAGCGCTGGATAAGTATCGTGGCCGTGAAATCAGTCCGGGCCTGGATTGCCAGACGGATGAGCAGCTGGATGAGTTCGTGCGCAACCACGGTGAAACCGCCTATCACCCGTGCGGTACCTGTAAGATGGGTAACGATCCGATGGCCGTCGTGGATGGCGAAGGACGTGTGCATGGATTGCAGGGATTACGCGTGGTGGATGCGTCGATTATGCCGCTGATCATCACCGGTAACCTGAATGCCACCACCATCATGATTGGTGAGAAGATTGCCGATAAGATTCGTGGACGCGATCCGTTGCCACGCAGCACTGCCTCTTACTATGTCGCGGGTGACGCGCCGGTTCGCACCGTGCCGCAGCGCGCAGAGTAATTAGTGACAGCGTCACTTAACAATCGCCGGGCACGCTGTTGCCCGGCTTTTTTTATGCAGGGTTTAACGGCCCCCCTTTTCCATACATCCTTTTACATAACCTTCTTTTTTCAAACCATCAAACCTTAACCTGCGTCAAATAAAGCAGCATCTGCTGTTGATTTCATGATGTGCAGAATGCTATAAATCCGGCGTGTATTTAACCGGAGGCACTATCCGTCCACTGATGAGAAGCAATAATGTGGATGCGTTGTAAATTTTATGAGCAGAATGTTCATGTCACATCTTACCCCCACCTTCCTTTCTGGCTGGAACGTCGCCGATCAGCACTGGCGTAACGCCCTGTAGTCCCCTCACCACTTCGACACTGTTCTGAGTCTGCCCCGTGTATTGTGGCAGGTCGTCATTTATCGTTGCTGGAGAGCATCCATGTGCGCCTGGATTTTATTATCACTCGCTATTGTTACTGAAATTATTGGTACCCTTTTCATGAAGTGGTCCAGCGTTAATGGCAGCCATTCAGGCTACCTGATGATGCTGGGCATGATTGCCTGTTCCTATATTCTGCTGAGTTTCGCCATCAAACGTATCGCGCTGGGCGTGGCTTATGCCCTGTGGGAAGGTATCGGCATCATGCTGATTACCTTATTCAGCGTGCAGCTGTTTGGTGAAGCGCTGTCCGCGCTGAAAATCTGCGGGCTGGTGACGCTGATCGTCGGGATTGTGTTGATCAAGACCGGCACCCAATCATCAGCGGAGGTTAATCATGGTCATGGCTGATTTTGTGCATGCCGCCTGGCTGGCGCTGGCGATCATGCTGGAGATTGCCGCTAACATATTCCTTAAATACTCTGATGGATTTAAGAAACCGCTGCACGGCGTGCTGTCACTCTGCTGTGTCCTTCTCGCGTTCAGCGCACTGGCTCAGGCGGTCAAAGGTATCGATCTGTCGATTGCCTATGCCGTCTGGGGCGGTTTTGGCATCATCGCCACGGTTGCGGCCGGATGGGTGCTGTTTGGCCAGCGGCTGAACCGCAAAGGCTGGGCCGGTCTGACCCTGCTGCTGGCCGGTATGATCCTGTTAAAGCTGGCCTGATGGATCCCCGTAATCAGTAATCCAGGTTAAGGGTGTGTCACCGCACGCCCTTAACTTACTGTGCTTTACCTCCCTTTCCCGATTGATTTTTCTCTCTTTCCTGTGCTCGGAATCCTCTTACTTTTGTAAAGGGCCGTTTACATATCTTTTGCCTTAAGGCTTAGTGAGCGCCAAAAGCCGGATAAAAACGAGGAAAAGTTATGTCTGCAACACGAGGTTGGTCAACGGAGCTGGAAGGATTACGCGGCATTGCCTCTCTCTGGGTTCTGGTTGGCCATATCAGCTTACTGGTTCATTGCCACATCACGCTGATTTCATCACCGGGCATCGGGGTCGACCTGTTTATTCTGTTATCGGGTTATCTGATGGCGAAAAACTATGTCGAACGCCAGCAGAAGGAGCCATGGCAGAGCGCGAAGACGATTAAGAAATTCTGGATCCGCCGCTTCTTCCGTATCGCCCCGCTCTACTATCTGCTGTTAATCATCGCCCTGATTTATGGCCCGTGGTTTGGTGAGATGCGTGACACCATTGCGCATTTCTATTCCGGCACCGCCACGGAGTCGTCGCGTTACAACGACCAGTCACTGGCAAACATCCTGACTCACTTCAGCTTCCTGTTCGGCCTGCTGCCCGAGTATGGGTTTAACACCGTGCTGCCAGACTGGAGCATTGGGCTGGAGATGCAGTTCTATCTGCTGTTCCCGTTCATCATGCTGGTCACGCTCCGCTTTGGTTATGCCGCCTCGCTGATTGGCATCATGGCGCTCTGCTGCGCCGGTCGCTATGTGCTGGCCGATTATTATGAAGCGTTTGAGATGCCTTCGATGATCCTGATTAAGCTAAACATGTTCCTGGCTGGCATGCTGCTGGCCGAAGCGATTCGCCGTAAATCCCTGCTCTATGTTGCCTTTGCGCTGCTTGGCCCGGTCGTCACCGTAGCGATTGGCATGGACGCGATTAAGCTGCAGGTAATTATGGAGGCGCTGATGATCGTCGGTATGGCGGCAATTCTGTGGCAATACCCGCAGGGCAGCATGATGGCCCAGCTGATTGCCCTGCCGCGTAAGCTGCTGAACAACCGCCTCAGCACCTGGCTGGGTGACGTCTCGTTCTCAGTCTATCTGCTGCACCTGCTGATTGTGATCCCGCTGATCGCCCTGCTGCTCACTCACACCGACATTGAGTATAAGAGCGATATGACACGCTTCCTGATTGTCTGCGTTTCCGCTATCCCGGTAACCTATGCGCTGGCTTCTTTACTCTATAAGTATGTTGAGAAGCCCGGCATTCAGATGGGTAAGCGCGTGCTGAAGCCGAAGCTGGCCGATCAGACCAGCTAAGTTCGCTAATAATCATGATTAAGCCCCTGACTGGGGCTTTTTTTGCCTCTGGCGCTCGTTATCAGCCCTTCACAGGCATTGATGACGCGCCGTCGCCAGCATGCCTGCTGAGGTGAACTACACTTTCCCGGTTAGCAATCTGACGCAAAGGAGAGAACATGAGCATTCAGCATCTGCTGCTATCCAGTGACGGTGGCGCGGTGATTATTGAAGCAGAACAACTCGAAAGCGAGCTGGTTATCCCACCCCATCTGCAGACCCTGAGCGGCGGTGAAGCTGACAGTGATACCGGCCATCGGGTGGCGGTCACAAAGCATTACTGTAAGGGACGCTACTATGCGGTTGCCCTGGATCGCCATGCGGCCAGTAATGAAATCGATGACGTGATTGACCTGCTGCATCCTGCCCCGCTGGATTAGCCTTTGTCGGCCACGCTGCCTTTAACGGCATGTTCCGCTGAGAAACTGCCTTAAAAACGGCCTGTGCATGCACTACCGCCACGCGGCATCACCATTTTCAGAAGAGGAAGAGCATCATGGAAAAAAAGAAGTGGTTTGTTTCCTATGTGATTAAGCCAAAAGGTGAAAATCATGTTACGACGCACGCCTTTATTGAAGGTGACAATGTTGAGGAGGCGCTCGAAGCCTTTATGTTTGAAACCAAAAAAAGCCTGTCGCTGGAAACTGAAGAGCTAACGCTGCTGTCGGTAAGTCTGGTGTAACCTCTGATTAACTTCGCGTTCGCGGGGTTTTTTCTGCCCTGTATGAGGGTTATTTTCTATTTATTATACTTATAGTTTCCCTGGTGCGGCACTCAGTTACTTAGTGGGATAAGGCCAGGCGTGATCCATGCCCATGGATGACATCAGGCCGGTCACAGCCAGATACGCCAGTATCAGGACAAACAGTACAATTGCAGCAATTTCAATGGATTTAAGTAAGTGGTGCTTTGCCATAAATAACCCTCCTTCAGTTGTGTGTAATCAAGACCTCACCTCATAAACTATAATGTTACCGGTAAAGTGCAAGTAAAAATCACATAATGAAACATAAAGCCGCGCTTATTAATGTTTGTGGAGAATACGCGTTAAGGCTTTCACGTGGCAGGACCAGGCGCTGCAGGCATAAAAAAGCCCGCAATGCGCGGGCCTTAGTGACGATCAGTTGGGTGCTAACTGGCAGACTGACCGGTAAAGTCGATCACCATCCTGCCGCGGATTTTGCCGTGAATCATCTCATCGAAGATGGCATTGACCTCACCAATCTTCCTTTTAGTTACCTTGGGCACCACCTTGCCTTCTGCCGCAAACTGGAACGCTTCCGCCAGATCGTTGCGCGTTCCGACCAATGATCCCACCACCTGGATGCCATCAAGCACCAGTCGCGGGATATTCAGGCTCATCGCTTCCGGCGGCAATCCGACTGCTACGACCCGACCTCCGGCTCTGACCGCATCCACCGCCGAGTTAAAGGCCGCTTTGGCGACGGCTGTGACCACAGCCGCATGCGCCCCACCGGTTTTCTCCTGAATAAAGCGTGCCGCATCTTCGCTGGCAGAGTTGACGACCAGATCGGCACCCATCTCTTTCGCCAGTGCCAGCTGTCCGTCACTGACATCAATCGCAATCACTTTGGCGTTAAAGACGTTTTTCGCATATTGCAGCGCCAGGTTACCCAGCCCGCCAAGGCCATAAATTGCCAGCCACTGCCCCGGTTTAACCTCTGATACTTTTACCGCTTTGTACGTAGTGACACCGGCGCAGGTGACGCTACTGGCGGCGAAAGGATCGAGCCCATCGGGAACTTTAACCGAGTAGTCAGCAACAACAATACACTCTTCAGCCATACCGCCATCGGCGGTATAACCGGCATTGATGACGTCTCTGCAGAGCGTTTCGTTACCGGAATTACAATATTCACAGTGCCCGCAGCCCTTGAAGAACCAGGCGACGCTGGCGCGATCGCCCGGCTTGAGCGAGGTGACATCCGGCGCGACCTCCTCAACGATGCCGATCCCTTCATGACCCAGTGTGACACCGGTCTTGTCACCAAAATCACCGTTCTTCACATGCAAATCGGTATGGCATACACCACAGCATTCCATCCTGAGCCGCGCTTCGCCGGTTTTGAGAGGACGCAGCGTCTTCTCAACCACTTCAACCTGGTGTTCACTATTAGCAATTGCCGCTTTCATAAACATTCCTCCTTTTGACTGGAGATTAAGAATAAGCCAAACGGAGATGATGACAAGATGACAGGTAAGCTTTGGGTGCTTGCTGCGAGAGTTGTTGTGACTTTTGCGAGTGGGGTCGGTTTTTTAGGGATTGTGTTTAGCGGCAACGCTTCGTCAGGCTTACGTTCTCTGTCGGGTAGAGATGAAGCGCGCTTACTGAACAATTTGGTCAGGTGAACATTGCCCGTGAAAAGGGGCGATTAAGCCCCAGTCGCTTCAGAAGATTTCGTACTGATTGCTCAAACGTCTCTTAAGAGTGCCAGCGGTGGATGCCACTGTCAGCGGGTGGCGGCCCCATATGCTGAGCGGCACTATCCGGCGCTGGCGGTGGTCCCATATGCTGAGAAGCGTTGTTTGCGGGCGCAGCCGGCCCGGCGTGATGGCTCCAGCTGGTGTTGTTATGCTGGCTTTCATGATGACGATGCCAGTCAGAAGATGGGCCACGGTGATGACCACCATCAGCCATCACACAACCTGACATTGCGGCACTTGCCAGCGCTAGAATCACACAAGGAATAACTTTTTTTATGAACATAACTGACCCTGGTTAAATATCACTGGGGCAGGTTACGTCCCGGTTTTTATACGGTGGGTAAACGTTAGAAGGGGTTTGGGGAGGATGTTGGGGGAGGTTGATTGAGGTCAATTTTGGGGATGAAATGGGGAAATAAAAGGCTATTTTCTGCGATTCTGCTGGCAGGTTGGCGTATGCGGCATTGAGCATTAACTGGAGCTTAGACAAGGATAAGGACAGCGCACTATTGATTAAAATGATTGATATTTGAACATATAAAAACGACTGAGAGTCTGATTAACAAATACGCTTTGCAGTTCTCAATGCGAGACATCCAGCTTATTTAATCAACTAAATGGAAGCTAAAAAACCTTCTATTAGCTAATTACTTTCCTCACGCTTTTATAACTACCAATTAAAATGGGATTACTAAAAATCCCTGCATACACCTAATACCATCGATTGTATTTTATATACACACATGAAACGACGATCACCCATGTTATGCTAAGAAACGCAGCATGTTCTGGAATAAACCTGATAAATATATACAACCCTGCCACAATTACAGCAATAGGTACTAAATAGAAAAAAGACTGTGTCAGCCATAAAAACACACGCTTCATTTTTTCAATATCTCATTTAAAGCATCTTTTTTTCTTCGTTGTTATCCACTTAATTTACCTGACAAAGTGAAAGGGTTATCTTGATTTCAATAAATTATAAGCATACAGAATGTCAGAAGGAACATCCATTCAGACGGGGCCAAATACGTTAACGCCCAAGCAGGCCAGTTTGTACGCCGTGACGAGCTGGCAGTGCGCGCCTGGTGTCAGGCAAGCGAAGACTAAAATGAGTACGGCAGGAAACCGTGTGCATCAAGGCCGTTTATGCAATTGAAGTCGGTGACGACACCCAGATCTTAACCCGTCTTATGCAATCGAAGATCGTTCCGATACGTGACGTTGAATTGGGTTTTTGAATTTGAGGACGCGTCCGCGTCCTCTCGGAGTTCTGTCAATAACTGTACGGAGCCAGGAGATTCTGAAGCTGCTATTGATTTCACAAAACCTCCTACTCGCGCCGAGCGTAGAAGGATTCTTAAGCGATTAAGAGAAAAGCCAGCGCAGGAGCAACCTGAGCCGGACAAATATCACTCTGAACGGAGTCATTGCGCAGAACGTGAGGCGTTGAAAAAGAGTTTCTTTGAGATATCCAAGTTAACACTGTCCGACGGTGAAGCTGTGCGCATGATGAAAGGCCACACAATCAAGATTGGAGAGCTTTCTTACTGGAGCGGAACAAGCGGCTATCTGTTCCATAGACGTCGCATAAATGCCGCCCCATTAAAGCGCTTCAATGCACTAGCGAGAAAAAGAGGCATACAGTTGCCTGATTAATAAAACGGCAGTCGGACTAATCTGAGCCTTACGATTGTTTACGATTTTAGTTCATCATGATACTGTTTATACATACAGTATATTTTGACTAGAAGGAGTTAATCATTTGATGAACATCGATAATCTAAGTGAAACGGTTGCACGCATTCAGTTCATTGCTGACGTATCGCTGATCGCACATTGCAAAGAAGATGAACTAAAAATGGCACTGTCGATGATCAGTGACATGGCAGGGACAATCGACACCGCTATTTTCGAAGCCGCTATATACTGTCAGGCAGAATGATTAAGACCTCCTTCCCTACCCTTCACTAGCCACCTTTCAGGTGGCTTTTTGCTGCTGCATACAAGTGCATATGGTTGCATGAATCTGCATGATCGAAACTGGATCGCTAAGCGTCTGTAAGACCAGAGCTGGCGCGTTCAGAGGTTGTACATGCACATGCATGAAAAGCGATGCATAAAGCGGGCAGGCGTGGCGGGGATAGCATTGCGCGCGAGGGGGCAAACATGTATGCGGAGGCTGCGTCTATAGCACAGAGGTGGGAGCAAACTACCGAATTTAAAAGGGGTAGGGTGTACTGAGTATACCTTTTATAAGTCGTCTGATTGCAATTCATGGCATTGATGCACTTGGATAAAATCAAGGTACTTTCTCAAATATGCAGTAGTTTACCTCTTAATGTAGAGGTGTAGACTGATGATTTCACTTGAAAAAAGGAATGTTATTTTATAAGTTCACAAACGATAATTGTAAAAAAAGTATGTTCTTATAATTTCATGCGAAAATTACCCCTCTAAAGGACTAACGGTGATGGATGTACAAAATTTTAGAGATTTATGTGACGAGGTTTCAAGTAACCAGTATGATTCGTGTATTAGTACTAATGAATGCTATGAAAGAATAAAAGAATATTGTGCGGGGAAAGGTTGGAATATTAGAAAGGATTGCGTATCCTTAAGAAAGCATTTGATTTTTGAACACATTAATAGCAGTAAGGAAATTAGGCCCTACTTTGATTTTTTTAGTATTGTATGGGATGCGTCCAATTTCGAAGTTAAATCTAAATTCAATGCTACGAATGAGGATTGGCTTAATGTTTTGAAATTATGTTGGCAGGCAAGAGAATCATCACACTACTTTCATTCAACTTATGATCACCTCGGCTTAAGCAATAAATTGGTCGATTTCTCATATGCATGGAAAAAATTAATTTTAAGAGGGGTGAAATATTCTCGGGTAAAAGATGATTATTATATAAGTGAGGAGTCATTTGGTGTCATAGAGGAGATTATAGATGACTATATTTCAAGAGTTGGGGGAGTGAGATGCCTGGATTTTACATTTCGAATGTTGTCAGGGATATACGATACCAATCAAGAGCGTTATCTCTTATATAGAAAGACCACCCAAGGAATGGATGTGATTGAACCAGAATATCCATGGGGTTATATCATAGCTTTATCCGTCAAGAATGTTGAAAAGAAAGGGCGGGATTCATCAGTAGTTGCAATTGAAACATACAAATCTTTTATTGAGTTCCTCAAAGATATAGTCACTACATTCGAAATACAGCCATATGTAGTTTGGGAATCGATTTATGTCGATCCTGAAAGGATTATTCACTTTCTCCAAGAAAATGTGCTCTATGATAACTTAATATCTTTCTTTCAGTTTAAGAGTGTTTATGCTCTGGAAATATTGGATTATTTATCGCAATGCCATGATGACATGAGTGCAACAAGTTATGGCGTAAGCCTTAAAAAAATATTTAGCGTTGCTAAGCAATTAATAATATCTAGCGACAATCTAAATTTAAAAGAGATACACCCGCTTGAATTGAAAGAAAACGCGCGTGTTAGTATGCGAAACTTGTTAATTTGCATTAATAAAATTTTCAAGCCGGACAGTAATCAAAAACTATCTTTCCCTCCTTCAAGCGAACAGATCGATCACGTATTGAAACCAGTTGTTGAGCTAAATGGTAGAGAAATTATCTTACCGTCGTGCATAACATCTCTAGCGATACTTAATGCGACTATCAAACAAATTAGTTTCCCAAATAACAAGTTCAATAATGCGATAGATAGTAAAATTGGAAAATACCTTGAGCGATTTTTGATTGAGCGATTCGAAAATAGTGGTATAAAGGTTTATAGTGGGGATTTTATATCTTTAGATAGAAAAACAAGTGGTGATTGCGATCTTTTTATCGCATCACCAAAAGCTAACTACATTTTTGAACTTAAAAAGAAATCATTAACTAGAAAGGCTATGTCTGGTGAGGATTTCAGTTTAATCAGAGATCTTGGTGATAGTGTTATGAGATCGCAATCTCAATGCGCAAAGATAGAGTACGTGCTTTTAACTGATAATCAATTAACTTTGAAAGACGATAGAGGCGAGCACCTTATCAAGTACAATGGAATGCCGGTTCAGAAAATTTCCGTAAGCCTGAACGACTTTGGTGCCCTTCAGGATAAAACAGTCTTTAACACCATTTTAAGGTTGTCCACTCAAACAGTTTTCAGTTCCACAGACCCTGTTATTGATTTGTCGTTGGTTAACTGGAGGAAGTACCTCAAGATATTCATGGATTATAATAGTTTGTTAGAACCATTGAGAAATGACAACGTTCCAGCATTTATAGATAATTCATTCATGAGTTTGCCGCAATTAATGACAATTCTTGATGGCTGTTGCAATGTTGAGTCATTCGATAAAGAGTATGGATTTTCTAGAACTATATCATATTCTACACGGGATTTTTACAAAGAATATTCAGAGAAAAGAAAGCTTTTAAACTGAATGGTAGGCCGCCAGTTGCGGCCTTTTAATATCAAAAAGAATAATCTTTAAAGGTAACGACTTGTTCGCCCAGCCAGTTATTGATTTCCTTCAGACGTTCCTGCAGTGGTGTCAGCTCGTTACGGACAAATACCTGAGACGCTTTCACCGCATCCCCGAATCCCCCGGAGTTGTCCGGGATAATTCCCATCATCTGCGGCGGTACGCGGTGCGCACTTAACAGGTCGTCGCGGCTGGCTTTCTTGATGTTAAAAAAATCGTCTTTCGTAGCGACTTCACTGAGCGGCAGAATCTTGATCCCGTCCGGCTTTCCGTTCGGTGCGTACATGAACAGGTTGCGGAAGTTACCCAGCCCTTTCGTGTCGCGCATCGCCTGGCGCATCCGGTCAACGTCGCTACTGCTCTGCGCCGCGTCGGTCATATACAGGATGTAACCGGCGTGCGCGCCGTTCTGATAATACTTGCGGCGGAACAGCATCGCCGCCTCATTCAGCCAGGCGGAGTTAGGCGCGCTGAGATATTTCGGCAGGCCGTAAAGCTCCTGATTAAAATCCGGCGCCAGCAGGTGAAACACGCTGCCGGCCGAAAATTCGTGCGGCTCTTTCCAGTCATCAACAAACCATTAAACGCCATCCTTAACGCCTCTGCGGGTGAATTTGGCCGGGATGGTTTCAAAGCGTAGCGAGATTGAAGCCATAATGTCGCTATTCAGATCCATCGGCGAGCTTTGATGTACGTCTGCTTACAGGCTTTTTGCCAGTCAGTGAACGCTGACCGGCGACTGATCTGCACTCATTTTTGATCAGAACCACAATCAAAAATAAAACGTCAGCCTGGTTTACCGGGCCATTCAATCATCTCATCAAGCCTGGAAAGGATGCCGGGGAAATAGCTTTCATCAATAGCGAATCCCCCTTTTACCTGCACACTATCCGCATGTGCCTCAGGACGAAGAACATACTCAATGACCACAACATCATCACCTTTTACCTTCCTGAGCAGCATATTTAACTGATTTAAGTCACTATGAAACTCAAAAGGTTCTATTTCCAGTTGCTCAATAACAGCCCCATAGTGGGCAGCAAACTGCTCCTTCAGTTGTTTAAGTCCTCCAACAGTAAATTCAGTCTGATACTGTATTCTCACACCAGTGACAGAAAACTCAACAAAGGACTTAATCCAGTCCCAATGATGATTAACCGGATCGACGTCGTTTTCGACGACCCGTTCAAAAGGAGACACCGCAAAAACGAATTCTTCATTTCTGATATCAAACATATGTACGTTCCTGTCGGTTAATCAAAATACTTAAAATGCGTTATCGTCCAGTCTGCTACCCTTACCACAACCTCAAGCGTGTACTTCTTATACTCAGTGATATTTTTCTTACGATGTAATTTATACATTTTCGTTTCATAACGATACATCCCCTCTCCTTTGCGAGGATCGGCCATGCGTTTGCCATAGCGGATAGCTTTTTCCTGTATATGTAATGGAACATAGCGACCCGGTTCATACATGTGCCTCGCCGCTGTTTTGGTCATTTTCAGGTTACGCGCTGATAAACCCGTTTTTAACCTGGCACGCAGGAACATTATTGTTGTTTGGCTGAGTCTGGCACTTACAGCAGTTCGGGTACCAGCCTCCAATAATGCGCGGCCAGCGCGAAAAATTCGAAATACGCCAAACGCAAGAAGCATTATATCTGCAGGATCAATCAGTGGTGTTTCGAGAGGTGCCTCTTCAAGTCGAACAAAATGCCCCTGCGCATCGTATATCTGCCAGAGACCGGGAGCCTGAGCCACAGAATAACCAATACACATGCCGCTGGACTCATCCAGTACGGGCTGTGCGTTTCGTGGCAGCCCACGTGGTCTCAATTCAAAAAATACGTTGGCCGATAGCGGTGACTGAAATGTGTAATATCTGCCAGGGTCTGTGATTGCAACCCCTGCATTCATTATCGTTCCCTCATTTTTATCTGACTTAATATAGCGCCACAGGAAAGTAGAGCGGTCATTAAAGAGTCATTGCACACTAATCATTCAACAAACCTCAATCAAATGGGCTGTATAACACGTGCCTTATGCTCATAGCTGAGCTTTGATCAGGAGTGCAACAGGCGGCACATTATCAGCACAATCTCACTTAATAAGGGATAAAAAAAAGCCCGTGTTAACTTGTGCTAACAAGGAAAATGGCGAGGACATATTGGAAGAAGATCTTGCAGCAAAGTTGAAAATAAGACAGCGGAAAGCAGATTAACCTATTGATTCAAAATATATTAATCGAAGCATAGCATTAACCAAAAAAAGACCGAATACGATTCCTGTTTGCGAAATATAGGGGTTTTTCTGTTATTTAACAGTAGGTTGAATAACAAAAACACCCATTTTGATGGTTGCAATGCTTACCAATGCACTCTTTCAAGATCAAACACTTGCAAGTAAATTCGTTTCCGGTTCGGGAAATTTTCGGTATCGCTAAATCGTCGGCCTGCTTGGCTCATGCACAGACACTACCTCTGCCGTCACCTTCCCCAGCACTATAATCCCTTCCAGCCCTTCTCCGTCGATCGTCTCACCATCCAGAGTAATAATGCCCGTCCGGAACAGTCTTCCCAGCTGCGGAAACTCACCGAGCTGGAATGCAACTTTGTCGCCAGGATTTGGCTTCACGGATTTGTCGGCCAGCACGAACCCGTCCGGCGTCTCAATCAGGATCATGTTGTTGCGGTGAGGCATCAGGATGTCGTTCAGGTCTATGCGCTTTTCAATGTAGTCACTTGCAGGTGATGGAAATCCCATAGCTACCTCACGTATCCCATATTGCGGAGCGCGTAAGTCTTGTTTTCACTCTGCTCCGTGACCAGCTCGAAGAAGAAGCTCTGGTAGTACCGTATCCAACGATTGCACTCCTGCAACGTCCAGACGTGGTTCACGTCGTCCAGGTTCTTCTGGAATGCCGCTGTAGTGACTATCTGCCGCCCCATGCTGTCTTTTTTTATCGCAGCCATAAAGGCACCGTTTATGTCGCTCTCTCTTGCCATGCTAAATCCTCCTCTGATAAATACTGTATGAATAAACAGTAATATCGATCGGTGGATTTGATCAAGGCAGAACGTGGAGCAAAATTGTAAAGCTGCTGAGAGTGCTGGCTTTATAGTTTCTGGTGGGCTTGATTTGAGTTAAAACTGGCTGAATACACAGATGTGAAAAAATACAGCAGTTAAGCTGATCTTTTTATTGAGGTTTTTGTACTGCCTGGATATTATCCCGATGTTGTGCGGTTAAATAGTGATCTGCACATAAGGGAAGGCCCCTAACTGGTGAGACAGTTAAGGGCCGCAAAAACAGTCAGTGCTTGAATGTTTTCTTGAGATCTCGCCAAAGAGACTATCTCAAGCGAGATCCCGTGTAAAGCGTTCGGCACCTTATTTTTAAAGGTGCTTTATGAAAGAGATTTGCAAACAAAGTCATCGCCGCAACCAGATGTTTGAGGTTCTTCCTGAGAACCAGGGCCAGACTGGACGTCATAAATGCGCTGGATGTGCATATGATTTAGGTAAATGGCACGCAATGATTGGTGTCCCTAAAGCAGGTGATGATGGCGTACTAAGCGAACTGGCCGAAAGCCAGGCAAGTTATGTTCGTCATAAGAATGCCTTCACAGCATATCTAATGGGCTATGATGATGGCCTGAAGCTACGAAGCGTTGCGTAAAGTATCAACCCGGCCACTGCGCCGGGTTTTTTGTGCCTGCTGCACCCAGCGACTACCCTTACCTGACCCACTCCATACCCTGCTCAGACAGGAGATGAACCTAAATTACCTAAGATGTATTGGTCTGAGAATGCTGCAGCATACATATCTAGCAACAGAGTGTGGTCATAGTCTTAATGAGCGTGATTTTGAGTGTTGTGGGTCATTGTTGTAACATCTAATTTCATATTGATTAGCGCACAGTTGGCATGAACTTAGGAAAATTATGGAAGTATTAAAATAAAATCTAAAAAAGGAAATCAAGTGAACGCAAAAAAATATACGGTACATTTTTTATTTGGATTGATGATGCTGGCTTTGTTTGCTTATCCATGGCTTAAAAATCCGATGGTGCCAAGAAATCAGATTATGGCCTCGATAGCATTAGCCAACTGTTTTCTTTACCCTTTTGCCAAGTCAGTACTTGAAGATTTAGTTATGCGAATTGGTGGGAAAGGAGTGCGGAAGAAGAGTGTCTTAACCATCGATCCAGTTGGCAACAGTAAAATCAGAGCACTGCATTGGATTTTTAGTTTTGTTTTCGCAATACCAATATGTTTGCTCGCGTTGCTATGCATGAAGAAATAGGCTGGTTTCCAGCCTATTTCTTTTAGATTATAAACCCAGCTTCGCGTTAATTTTGTTCATCAGCGCATCATCAATCAAGGAGCTGGTTAACGCTATCATAAGTCCCATAGCGAGAACTCCAACAGGCGTACCTGTAAGAATACCGAAGGTGAATGCAACCGCGACAGTAGCCACTTTACCAGCTGTGAGCGCTTCAATCTTAACAAGCGCCGGACGCCAGTTATCCGTTTCAATGGCTTTAACAATCTCTTGTACCGTGGCGTATACATCGGTTGCAGTACCATAGTACCCAAACCCTTTACTATACTTCGCCAGCTGCGTTGCATAAGAGGTATAGTCAAGAGATTTCAGTGCATTAGCAATAGCATTACGATCAGCCACGCTGAATTTCGCACCAAGCGAACCTTTGTAATTGTTAAACGCCGCGAGTGCTTCATCTACATTACGCAGGGTTTTACCTTTAGCTTGCTCTGCAAATTCCTGCGCAAGTTCGGAGGCCTGCTGCCCGAACCTATTCGTAATTTCAGCCATGAAATCTGCAGTAGACTTAACAGCATCTGCAACAGATGTATTTTGCTGTGCGCGCCCCTGAATTGTATAGTCGATAAGAGCCAGTTCTTTTTTAGCATCTACAGTTGCTTGTTTAGCTTTAGTAATTCGGGTACCGGCTTGTGTGCTATTTGCTAAAGCGTAATTGTTGGCGATGATCTGCCTTAATGCTGCCACTCGCGCAGCAGATACATCCCCTTGGTAACTTGCTGTAGCGTTAGGAGTACCTGCACTATTGTTAACATTATTGCCATTGCCGCCATTGCCTGGAGACGGTGGAGGAAAACCAAAATCTACGCCATAAGCATCTCCTAAGCTATAGGAGGTAATGGCAAGAACATGTCCATCTTCTCTTAAAAAGTAAGATACAAATTGTTTCGGATCCAAGCCGAAACCGCGAGCCATATTGTCCCCCACGCTTTTATTTAGTGCTTGAGAGAGAACAGGGTCGGTCATGCCATTGCTACTACCGCTACTGCCATTGTTATTACCTGCGTTGCCATGACTGCCACCACCAGGTGCTGGCTCACTACCGCGTTCTTTACTCCAGCCTGTGCCGTCCCCAACACCGCCACCATAATTAAATCCGGGCATAATTATCTCCTTCTCAATTCGTAAAGGTTAAAACTGCTTTTTACTTAACAACTACAACAGCTGTAAGCAATTTAAAAAGCAAAAATACTGTACATATAAACATGTTTATCCATACAGTATTTTGATGATAGGCCTCAAGAATTCTTTCGTCAACCTCGAAAGATCAAAAAGTTAGAGAATTATTATTTTTCTGACTGGATGTGGCACATTTGAAATTTGGCAGGCCACGAATGAGTTGCGAGATATGAGTTTGTAACGATTTTTAATGCTTTCAGCTTCCAAGCAGCCTAATGTTAGTTAGGTCTAAAACTTTAGTTATGCTGCTCATCTAAATATTTCAGCCTGACACCCATAGCTTTGATAATTTCTGAATGCTCGTCGATGAGTTTCTGCTGCGAATGACATACAGTCAGGAGTAGACCAAGCTGTTCCAGCGGGTCCAGGGATTTCTTGCCATCAGAGTTTGTGATTACGCCTTCTGGCAGGAGTTCTTCAAACTCCTGAGCAATTACTCCATACTTATGCGAAGAGCCAACCTGTTTACCTTCTGCAATGAACATCTCACCTGTAATGGGGTCTGGTGACTGATAGGTGAAGGTTTTATCTTTGAATTTATATGCTACCGGTCGTATCTTGCGAATAATCTCTAATGCCAGCTTTTCATCAGCATCTTCAATTTCTTCTTTCAGGGTTTTATCTGAGTCAAAAAAATTAATACCTTTGGCGGCTCCATCAACCTTAACTTCAAGATAGGTGCTGTTTACTGCTGAAAAGGCTCTTACACGGCCACCCACTGAAAATGATCCATTGGGTGCATACAAAAGCCCATCAACAGTAAACTGAAAATTTGCATTCTCAACAGTATTAGATGAATTCACTATACGGATATTAAACCCGCCGGTTCCACTCCCCCGGTTCACTACAATAGAACCCTTACCTGTAGAGTTATCCTCATTCCAGACAAGATGTGCCCCTTGTTGCGCCATATTTGCGCCATTTGACGTTGCCGAGACACCGTTTCTAGCAACGATAGTTGTGCCAGTTAAACTGCCAGTTAGTGTTCCCCCCGATAGCGGTAATGCACCAAGATTGCTCAACGCAGTTGTTTTATTTGATACATCATTGAGGTTCTGGCTTTTATCCATTTTACCTGAAACAGAGTTTACAACGCTGTTCCATGATGGCCCGCTGTACTGGCTTCCATCAGGCAGAGTGACCGTAATACTGCCGCTAGCGCTATATACCTGCTGCCAGTTTGCTTTGTCGAGGTTGAGTCCGCGGATGGCCTTGGCTACGTCTGCCGCCACCTGTGCAGTTATCCCCACTAGAGCGGCGTTCGGAACTGCTGTCCACGCAACGCCTGAAGCTGCTGGGCCATTGTAAGCCGTGATTAGGGTAACGCCGCTAGCGGAGTTCACTGATTGCACAGCGAGCGTATAGGTAACACCACCAACGATAGCAATAATGAAATCGTTAGCTTTCAGCTCGGTTGTGAAAGATGTTCCTGAGCCGGTAACAGCCGTTGAGTTGTTAGTTAATGCAATAGTGCCTGCTGGCATAGCGTTCTCCGGGCAATAAAAAACCCGGCGCGATGGCCGGGTGTTATTGGGAATGGTTTCCAGTTCTTCCGATTAAGCAAAATAAATACATCCATCTTATTAATTCACTCAATCATACAAACCGTGCATGATATAAAATCAGCACATAATAAGAAAAGGATATTTAAATGAAAAGGGTAATGACTATCATTTGTGTTGCAACGACTCTTTCGGCTTGATTATCAAGTTCGCCACCCATTTGCTATAACGAAGCCGTTATTTACAAACAAAAGTACGACATTGCAGTGTTTAAAATTGAAGACGGCAAGTACCTTGCTGGAAAACCTTTTTATACATGGACAAACAAATCACAGTTTACTGATACGGCAGCATGCGATCGATTAAACCCCTAGCGCCTGCCTGTAGTAAGAGTCATATACATTGCAGTATATAAATCCTGGAGGTCCGCATGAATAACTAGGCGGCCTTCCCTGTGGTACCTGATAGTTAGAGGATGAAAACAGATCGCCACCGCTAGCTTCATAGTTGCCAGAACTATTCACTCCCCCGCTGTAGCAGTTATAGAGCGTTACGCCTGTGTTTGGGTAGGCGGGATCGAAGGGCTGACTTACCACCACCGAAACACCGCTGGTAGATGCTACAGGCTGCCCCGCATTTGTAGTCGACCCAGTCTGCATTTGCAAAGGAAGGCAATTGCTGTGCCATACCATTTTTCCATTGTCGTACATGAAGAAGCCACCAGAAGGTACGTTCACCATCATCTTGGCAAAAACATAGATGCGTGTAGCCGTCATCTGGTAACCAAAGTTAGGCCTGAACTGCAATGCCCAATAGCCATTCTGGTTTATCTCTGTCCACCATACATGATTAAATCCAGAAGAGGCCAGGCTTCTGTGAAAAGCTATAAATGGAGTGCTGACGGGAACATTGGTCTGCATGACCTGACCAAAGGCGGGCGTCAAATCTATAACCTGAACAAGATTAAATGGCGTGAAGGTTGGTGCAAGTTTGAATACTGGAGGATTTAAAGAGTAATCATTATATACAAAGCCTGCATAACTGAGAGTAGTGGTCGTTGTCGCCGTCACTATCAATTTTGAGGATATGTCGACATCATTCCAAAATACCGTTTGTCCTGAAACAGAAACGGTGTAATTAATCTGGCTCGAACCGGCTGAGGTTCTTCCTCCTATGATTACAGCACTGATGGTGAATCCGTTTAGATTATAGGTTTTGTTTCCAGTTCCTGACACAGTAGCTACATCTGCAATAAAATTGTATGACATGGCATTAACTGCATCGAATGAGGTGCCATTAATAAAAGCCTGAAATCCTGCCATTACCTCTGTACCCCCATAGAGCAAACCAACTGTCCACTCGCGTTATACCAGGCTGCGCCCCTGTTATCTATTACAAACCTTCCCTGCCCTGAAACCGGCCCGTTAAGCTCGAATGATCCATCTGACCTCATGATTGTGCCAGTCTGTCCTGAAACATAATTTGCCGAATACCATGAGCCAACCTTGGCAAGCGTAAACGAGGCATAGTTAATGAACGCGTCTCGCATAAAGACCTGACCATTTACGGCCGTAAATGCGAGCTGATAAGTGCCATTGGTGGTGTTGTATATGCCAAAGTTATCAGCACTGAATAAGGCGAAAGACTGTGTTGTGCCGCCATTACCTTCAACGCCCAGCTGCATACCGGCAACATATTTATTACCGTTACTGTCCACCTGAACCTTCACGCCCCATTGAGCAGAAAGCTTGCCGCTGAGGTCTGAATAAGCGCTGGATACCTGCTGCACGGACGCGGTGTTCTGGTCTGACCGAGCCTGAATCTGCTCAAACTTCTGAGCATAGGCACTGTCATTATTAGCTACAGTCTGCCTGACTGAGATGATATCCGCTCGGTTGCGCCCATAAGCCTCAAACTGGTGATCGATTGATGCATCCAGGTTGAGGGCATTCTGAAGTATGCCTTCAATGTTCGTATCAATATTCGAAGTAAGACGGCCGAATGCCTCCGACTCTCGTATCGCTTTATCGATGTAATCAAGCATACCGGGGATGTCAGAGGATGCTTGGCCTGATGCCTGAACGAAAGGCGAGACGCCAAACGCGTTTTTTGTCCTGACATACATGTAATAGGTATGGTCAGCCTTAAGGCCATGCAGTGTCCACTGTGACGCCCTTCCGAGAAACTGCGCCTCTGTCTCCACGGCACCGATTGAACTGGCTGGCACCTCACCCGTGTACCAGAACTCAAATGTCGTGTCTGTAGTTGCTGATACGTTCATAACCGGCACGATATCGGCTGAGAAGATGCCCGGAGTCCATTGAATGAAAGAAGGTGCAGAAGGAGCGCCAATTACCAGGCTTACCTGAGTCTCCGCTCCTTTCATTCCGTTCTCATTGCGGCCACGTACGCCAAGCGTATAAATGCCTGAATCCAAACCATAGAAGTCATAACGGAACTGGTCTGTTTCGTACTGAGCAACAACCTTCCTGTCTGCGTTATAAACGTAGAGTTCGAACACGATCTTCTTGGTCAGCGTCGCCGTCTGCCACGTTGCCGTGACCTGAACGGTTTCACTGTTGACGTTAATAATGCGCAAGTTTTCGATGTTTGGGACACGATATCCATTGAGGGTATCGTTGGGCGCTTCGAAAACCGCGCCATCATCCACGATAGCCTGCTTGTTCGGGTCGAATAGCGTTGCTGAGATGCTGTAAACAGAGTTGTTTTCGTCTTCAGAGATACCCATAACCCGAAACAGACGCGTGGCTACCTCACCGGTAGAGATAACAAATATTGTTCCGTCTTTAACCCAGTTAGGCGGAGTTCTCAGCGTGATGACCCGACCCGAAACTGATGCGATCTGATAGCGTTTAAACTTGCCGTCAGAACCCATGAGCGACATTGTGTCACCGCCGCCTGCCAGAGATGAAACATCTGCGTCTACAGTTATCACCGCGCCGCTGTGAGAGATAATGCGACCGCCAAGGCGGGTTGCGGCATAGTTGTTATCCATGACTTCAATGACATCACCCGGCATAAAGGCGATAGCATCTCGCGCCATCTTGAAGGTGACCTTCTTCGTTTCCCTCTTCGCGGTTTCAAGAAGCCACTTGCCGGCACGAAACGCCTGGCCGCGCGAAGTGCAGCCGAATGCCTCCAGCGTTGTTTCGTTGTAGCCGTAGCGGTCAATCATCTGGTCGTCGGAAACGTACTCCTTAACCTGCTCCCAACCATTGTTAGGGTCAGTCCATGAGACAACCACGGCGTTAAAGCGCTCTGAGCGTTTCATAGAGCTGTAAGTGAATAGCCCGTCCACAACATTGGCATTGGTTACCGCTGCCACCGGGTCCTGCGGGTTGTCCAGCATGATTGAAAATCGCATGCCGTCCCACAGAGCAATGCCGCGGAACATGCCAGCAATTTTGTCGAGAATATCGCGGGCGCTTGATTGCTCAGTGATATAAGCATTAAGGGTGAAGCGTGGTTCTTTGCCGCCATAGCCATCATCTACAAGCTGATCGCAGAACTGAGAAAGAACATACAGGCTGCCATCGTCAACATCGATGTATCCTGCACGTTTAGCCAGTCCGTAACGTGTGTTTTTGACTAAAGCACGAAACAGCCAGGCGGGATTGTTAGTCCACGCCGATTTAAATCCACCGGTCCAGATGCCAGCGTATGTTCTGGCGATCGGATCATAGCTGTCCGGCACATCGACAATGAGTCCACGCAGGTGATACGTGCGGGTAGGCGTGTCGGTGTACTGGTCACGGTCAATTACTGCGCCTGCTATGGCCGCATATGGATATGAGAGGCTGTCGTCTGTGATTTCAGTAAAGCTGTTCCAGATAGTGCCGTTGGTCAGGAGGTCGCTTGAGCTATCCGCTGTAACCCGGCGCAGGCGAATATCAAACGGTTTGCTGGCAGGAGCATCAATTACATGCGCCTCAAGATACTCGCCTGATATTTTTCCGCTGATAGTCACCGTTTTCTGAATGCTCCACGAGCCAGCGGAACCGTTTCGCGTTTCAATGACCATGGTCACCGATGTTTCGTGCTGGTTGCCCTTTGTGTCCTGCTCGACCAGCCCGGTTACCCCAATATTCATGCGTACGCGTGTCACATCAGTGTCAGTTACTGTGCGCACCAGTGGTGTGCTCTGCGTGACATCGGTTTTAACGACGGTGGTTGCTTCAATCGCATCAAAGCCGGTGATTGGTGACTGATTTGCAGAGCCCGGACGCCATGCCACGCTGACGCCGTTAATCGTAACGTTACCGCCTGCATCAGTGACTGGCGTTTTATTCAGCATGAATGATGAGAGGTGGTTCTGATCTACCGGGCCGTAAATCGGGCCTTCCGAGATGAGATCGAGGACTTTGAGAAACTGCTTTGATTTGAGGTTGTCATCGATAAGTTTGGGAGTGCTACCGCCACCGCCGCCTGAGCTCATGCTTTCACCTTAACTGATGGAAATATCCCAGTCCTGATTGTTGCTGGTATCAATACCGAGAGAGATAACGTTACTTCCAACCACCATTTCGCCAATCAGTAACGGAACCGGCCTGCCCTGCCCGATCCGGTTCTCTGCACTGGTGAATGAGTTGTTGGTAATGGAGTTTGTGTCCTGGTCTGCTGAACTCTGCGTCTTCATGTGCGAGGTCATATAAAGCGAGTAAGCAACCGAGGCGACCGTGACGGCCACCATGATCCATACTGCAGCTACGGCACTGATTGCCCCCTCCACAATCGGCACGAAGAGGACTGTCGCGCCGTCTTTAAGGTGCCTGTTCATGTGGAATTCGAGGTTATCAGCTGAAACGTCACCGTCATCGATGCGCAGCCGCAGCCGGGTTTTATAGAAATCGCGTTTGAATTCGGGACATTGAGCAAGCAGAAGGCGCAGGCCTTGCGAGGGTGTATCGACGTTCAGAGTGATTTGGCGGAAATGTCGTCGGAGATTCCCCGCAAATCTAAAGATGAGCATTGTGCATGCCTCCATATAGAGTGCGTCAGGCTTACATAGGCTTGCCGGTAGGGCTCGCGGCGGCTGAGGCGCCCGGCCAATTCGTGATGAAGGACGGTGTTGTCTCCAAGCCAGAGCATTGCGTGGCAAGGGTCTGACTCAGGGAAAGCGCGCCGAATGATCACATCGCCCGGTAGAATGTCGGCCGGAGCAACTTCGTAAAATCCGTTGGCTGCCATATTCTTCAGGTAGATGTTTTCACCCCTTACCCACCAGCCGTTCGTGCGTTCGAAGTCTGGCAGGTCGATACCGCACAGGTGGTAAGCGTCCCGAAAGAGCGTGTAGCAATCCATAACGCCATGTTCGAACCGCCGACCCAGTAAATGCGGCACAGGTCGGAACTTTCGAAACCTGCCAGCGCTTACCAGCCACCACTCAATACCGGTAGAAATCTGCGCCACCCTGTCGGCAGCCGACAGAACGAGTTTTGGCTCAGGATGTGAATGAAAAACGGCGGTGATTTCTCCCGCCGCTTCTGCTCTCATCCAGTCTGTATCGCTTATGCGAAAGTTTCGCGCCGGGTCCGGGTGCTGGTTATCACAGCGCATGACCCGCTCACCATCAACAATCAGGCCACATACCTCATCGAGGGATGAGGCTGCATATGCAAGGCATTCATCTTCAAGCATCATGACACCTTGGCAGAGCCAGGATAGCCACCATAGGGAAGCGGTTCAGGTTTTGGGAATCGCATGCGGCAACCGGTGAGGTGCTTTGAGCACTTATCCCGAGACATGTCTGAGGTTGGGCTATCTTTCTCATCGGCCACCGGCCCGCCTGAATAATCACAGCCGTCGCCGCGGTAAACCCATTGGCAAACATCAGCCAGAATGGTTCGCGCCGGTATGATGGCGTTATCGCAGTCGACCGGCGTTGCGAGGTTATAGGTAACAGTTTCGAATGTCTCTTCTGCCATCTCCTCGATGACATAGCGAGATACAGCTTCCATAGTCGGGTCTGCATCAGCATTGCCATTCGGGAAGTTAACCGCGTCCAGATGCTTAACCAGCACCTGCCGGCGCGTTACTACCGCACCTAATGCATCATCGAAATCGTGGTTGATGCCGGTGATGAGTCCGGTGATGTTTGCTACCTTCATCGTCGGGCGCGAATAGGTGCCTTCGGACTTTGTTTCGAACCCTTCAACAGCAATCGGATAGGCTGAGTAAGCACGACCCTGCCAGATGACATCGTTGTAATAGCCGTTTGTTCCTGCATGGAAGCGGATAACATCGCCGCCGAATGACTGAAGGTCCACCTCGAACAGGTCGAGCATCGCGCCAACGCCGGAATCAGTGCTTTCGATGATTAGATTTGATGGAATGTCGCGCACGCAATCCTCCAATAAACCCACCACAAGGTGGAGATATTTTGAATTAAGGTATCGTATGAATTACATATGATAATGTTGTTGCTAATTTGCAGAATTGGACAGTTTATGGTGATAAATAAAATGCTGGGCTTGTTCAAAAAAGATAAATCGGACAGCTATGTGGAATCAGTTCTTAACATTCCTTCTTCGTCAGAGAAATGGCTTCCAGTTTTACAGGTCGCTGTTGGAGGCTTAACGGAAGTTGGCTTTTCCCATAAACAAAATCACTTACTGTTAGTCGTATCATCCTCCGGACGCAGTGTATACAACTGTATTAATGGTGAAAAGCTTGCCAGAGACTACTCTGACCATGCAGATTGGTATTCTCCGTTGAGCCTTATCTGTAAAGGGATTGGCCCTTTATCCCATGAAGATATCTCAATCTCCGGATTATGTGGTGGCGGTTTACCAATGTATAACCGTTATGGGGAAAGTTTAGTCCGCGTAGCGCCGCAATGGCCTCTTGAATTATTAATCTGGTGTCCGAAAAACAAAGATGCTTTAACGGTTGGTCATCAAGATGGCTGTATCAGACTTGCATCGGACCATTTCATTTGTACCGGGTTTTCATGGGATGGTGAGTTTATAGTTTCGGCTACAAGTAGTGATTTCACTGTTTGGTGTAGAAAATAATGCCCCTTGATGCAAATCTTCTTTAACGCGCTACCTGTTCAAATGTTGCCGTTAGTTCATATTGGTTGCCTGTTTTCTTTAATGACCATGCTCGGCATACAAACAGCCGCTGCACGCCGGTATCTGATGGTGTCCAGTAGAACGCCTCTACAGCCATTCTCTCCTTCAGGAAAGCATCGGCCGCCTTAGCTGCGTTGGGGCGGGAACATTTGGCATCGTCGAAGCCAATGAACGTCAGTTGGTACCGTCCCATTAACGGATTGATGCCCTTAACCTGCCGTTGCTCATAACCATCGCCCAGTTTAACTACGGCTATATCAGGCGTGCGGTCGCCCGTGAAGCCCTTTTGAGGGCTCCATGTGAAAGTTTCTGGCATTAAATGCTCCAGTGTATAATCAGGGGGAAACTTACTCTAAAAATGGAATATATATGAGCTCGAATAAAGGTTTACTGATTGACACAATGGCAGCGCATACAGCTATACAGTTCATCATTTCCGTTCTTTCTGATGAGCAGAAAAAGAGACTTGAAAATTTAGTAACTGCAGCATCAGCACTTCCTGCCGAAGCCGAGATTTCTGATGAAATTAAATCCTACATGGAGGAGATGCATCTGAAGGTTCAGGAAATGGTTAAAATTGGCACAGGGAAAACTGATTAACCATAAGCGGCCTGAGAGCCGCTTATTTTTTTCTTGCCTGTAGCATGCCGCCTGGTCGAGTGCTCTGGTCTTTCATTTGATAAAGTGCAACCTGCTTCATCATGCCGACCATTTTATTCATCGTAGCTTCATCTATGCCGTTCGTTGTTTCAATATTGAAGGCGACATTAAAGATGTTACCGCCGCCGGCACTGCCCCCTCCGCCAATATCTCGGTTGCTGATTACCGAACCATTGTCGCCGGGGATCATGTACTGGCTGCCATTGCTGGCTTTGAAGATTTCAGGCTTACCGCCTTCACCTACCCGGTACATGCTGCTGGCGTTGACTGGGCCGCCGTGCTCACGAGCGCCAGCTATTGCCAGTCCCTTTGATGCCGCTAATGCTGTGGTATAGGCGGTAGTACCCACCGCTGAAGCGCTGCCTAGTGTTGCTATTGACGCGCTCATGGCTGCAGGAGCCCATGCTGCGGTAGCTGCTGTTGCCTGAGCTGCAGTTGATGCCAAAGCAGCTGTTGCAGCCGCCTGCCCCATAATCATGTTTTTGACGTACTGCAGGCCCATTTCCACAAGGCCAGTCACGACGCTGTTCAGGATAGTCGTCCCAATGTTAGCGAACGACTCAGCCAGGCTTTGTGTCCCATTAAGAAGGCCAGTGATCGCATTTGTTGCTCCGCCCTGAAGTGAGTCGATTGCATCGCCCAGCATCTGATTTGCTTGGCTCTGGTTTTCCCATATCTTCCACGCAGCATCGATGCGGGCCTGCTCATACTCAGTATTGGCTGCGTTGATAAGTGCCAGGCCGTTAGCAGTAATAGCGCCTTTCTCAGTTTCGAACTCCTGAATCAGCGCCAGTTTGCGGGCATTCTCATTTGCGAGAGCCTGAACCGGATCTATGGCTCCTTGTGCATCCTGAGTAGGTGAAACTCCTGCAGCTGTTTCGGTACGGATCTTTGCAAGGTTAACCTGGTGTTGCGCCTCAAGTTGCTCTGATGTGGCGTTGTACTGCTGCTGGCTTATCTTTTTCGCTGATAATGCAGTCTGAAGATCAGCTACATCTTGCTTATAGCTGGCATCTTCCTTGGCTTCTGGGAGAAGTTTCTCAGCTGCCGCCTGCGCCCGGATTGCGTTGCCGGTATCCCACTTAGCTGCGGCATATTGCCCAGCAAGCCTGATATCGTTCTGCGTAGCCGCACTACCCAATGACTGTTGAGCTGTGAGGATTGCCTGCTCTCTGCTGAGTTCGCGAGTTGAATCGCCAGCCAGCTCTGACTGCTGCTTCAGATTAGCCAGTTTCTGCGCTATTGACTCAGCCTGAGTCTCAGCTTTCTTACCGGCAGCCAGACCGTCCTTCGTTTCTTTATTCCTGGCTGCCTCTGCTGCCTGAAGGTCGTATTGCGCTCCAGCTAATTGGCCTGCTGCATTTACCTGATTCTGGTTGCCGCCTTTATCTCCGGCCTCCATGCGGGCTTTAGTAACTGCGCGGAGGCGCTTGTCAGTGATGGCGAGCAGCGTATTTTCATCTTCCAGATCTTTGTTATATGCATCAGCTTTATCGCTGCGGGGTATTTCCAGACTGGTAGAGTTGAACTTATCCTTTGCGCGACTGGCAAAGTCTATTGCGTGGCCGAATTGATTCATCAGCCCGCTAGCCACGCCAGCAGCGTCACCGTCACGCTTCAGTAAGTCGATTCCCTGAGCAAAAGTGCCATTCATCTGAGCGCGGAGTATGCCCGTTTTACTGACGGTCTGGCTGAGCTTTTCTTGTGCTGATTCGTTCTGCGCCAGCAACTGAGTGTGCTCACTCTGAACATCAGCCAACTCAGAGAGCGTGACTTTATAGAGAAGGCTTCCCTCTTCAAGAGATCCGAGAGTACGACGGAGCCGCGACTGCTGAAGTTCGTTAGCCTCAAGTGTCGACTGATTGTCTTTTAACGCATCAACTTGAGCACGGATTGACTTGCTGGCGTTGTCGATTTCAGCAGCAAGCTGAACCTGACTCATGCTTTTCATTTTGGCAATGACGCCATCGAGCTTGTCAGCAAAGTCGATGCTTTCCTGCCGCGCCTGCTGCATCTTCTGATAGAAGTAGAAGATTCCCGCCGCTGCAATAACGGCCGCACCAACCGGTCCTCCAATAAGGGCGAGGGCGCCACTGGCAAGAGACTTGATCGTGGTTGTGGCAGTCACTGCTGCAGTTTTAGCTGTTCGCGTTGCGGCAGCCTGAGCAATCTGGGACTCTGCATATGCAGCAGATCGCTGGATAGCCACTGACTTTACGGCATTGAGATTTTGCAGGGCTAAGCCCTCTGCTGAAGAGCCTTTTGCAACGTTGTACTCAGCCTGAGCCAGTGCAAGCGAAGACAGAGCGGCTTCTTTATCCAGCAGTGCCTTTCTGGCGACTACAGTGGCTGCTGTGGCTGTGGCTGCGGTGGATTGCGCGGTAGAAACTGCCTGAGCTCTGGCGGCTAATGCGTCATCCACTCTTGCTTTGGTTGCCATTGCAAGCGCGCCGGTAAACCTACCGCCAAAAATTACTGCTGCGGCAGCAACCACGTTAGCAACCACATCCAGATTCTCACTTAAAGAAATGACGCCCTGGTTAAAAATCCTGATTGACGTGCTGACGCTGGAACTTTCGCCGACAAATTTAGTGATGTTATTTGTGGCAACTGTGAATGCCTGCCCCATGGTCAATGCGGTGTTGGCAAATTCCTTCGCAATGGCATCACTTTGCTTCAGCAGGCCATTGACCACTACCTCTGTCGTCAGCTTGCCCTGTGCGGCCATGCCACGAAGCTGACCAATAGTCACGCCCAGAGAATCAGCCAATGCAACAGCCAGTCGACTGCCGTTTTCAGAAATTGAGTTGAATTCTTCGCCGCGGAGAACGCCAGATGCAAGCGCCTGAGACAGCTGCGTCATGGTGGAGCTGGCTTCTTCAGTTGTTGCGCCAGATACGGTAAGACCCTTGTTGATGGTCGTCGTAAGCTTAATCAGGTCGGCTGTGCTGGTTCCTGCGCTCCTTGTAGATCGCTCAATGCGTCCATAAAGGGTTGCCGTTGCTTCCAGGCTAGACCTTGTATCCTGAGAAACATTGAAGACTCGCTGTGTAACATCCGCTAGCTGCTCATTAGCGCGAACGGAGTTGGCGAGCTTGTTGTTTACCGTGACCCATGCATTGCCGTATTCGGCAATCTGCTGCACGGAGATAGCAGCTGCTAAAGCTGAGGCGACTTTAGTAAGCGAGGAAAATGATTTCTCTGCATTCCCAACAGATTTGGCAGTGCTATTAAAGCCTTGGTCGAGCTTGTTGAGGCGATCATTTACCTGCCGCTGCCCTTCGATAAGCCTGGCGACATTCATTTCAATCTCATAAACGATGTTGCCAACCTGCTGCTCACCTGCCATTCGCTTTTCTCCGGGCGTAAAAAAACCCCGCCGGAGCGAGGTTTGTGATGTTAATTTCTTTTAGAAGTAACCATTGTCCCTGCAAGTCATTATCGTCGCTTGCGCATCAGTATCACTACCGCCCAATGCTATTATTCCCGCTCCAGTAGGCCTGCCTTTTTTATCATGCGTAATCATTGCCATAAATGGAGAGTCACCTACATAGCCGCCATAAGAGTTTTTCGAGTTAACGAGCCCGCAGTAGGCCCCCTTCCCATTTGAAACATAATATGAGTGTTTAAATTTGGCGCTATCTGGGTCTTTTAAGCGATCTCTAACTGCCCGCTCAACGAAGGTTCTTTCTGCTTGAGTAATACTTCTCTTTTCCCACTGCTTTGGATTTTTGCTTTCAATTGAAGCGGCGCTATACGACTTTACTAAAGAGCATTCTGCCCACTGCTCGGTGGATTTCGCGATGGTATCCGAAACTGCAAAGCTCTTAAAATCTTGACTCATTACATATGATTTACTTGCATCTGAAACTCTCCAGACCGTTTTCATGTCGTCTTTCATTTGCGGGCTCAAGAGATAAGTGCCATTAGGTCTATAAACCTTCATCGCACCATTATCCACTTCAACCTTTGCGGCTTCCCTGCCTATCATTGGCCCCATTTTGCCGTTGTTTACAGCCGCCTTAGAGTAGATACAATTAAACGTATCCGCAGCAAAAGCCCCAAGTGGCATCATGGAAAAAACCAGAATTAAAAGCTTCTTCATATCCCTATCCCCAAAGTAAATGATGGGATAAATCCTAGCCGGGATGTATCGCAATGGAAAGCAACAAAGCTATGGAGTTGGTGTTATGACGACTTCGCCACCCTCCTCGCCTTTTTAGCAAGGTAATCATCTGCAACCTGATCGTACTCTTCTCGAGTAAACCCCTTCTGGTCAGGGTATTTAGCTGCAAGCATGTGCTGAAACTCGGTCATCGTTAATTGCTCGGCTTCTGAGCGAGTCATGTTGAAGTGATTACGGGCTGCACTGACGTAGTCGAAGGCGTTGAACTCTGTCGTCGCTTTGCCGCTTTCATGGCGTTGTAGCTGGCGAACCTTGGCCTTACCGATGATGCCATGCGTTATCAGGGACTGAGCGATTAACAGCAGCTCAAAATCACCCATCACGCCCACGCGCCGCTTAATAGTCCTGCCTTTGCTCTTGCCGGGCGGAACTCACCGATAAGAGCCGATAAATCGTTTTCGCAGCAGGCTTCCATCACAGTCATGGCAGCCATGAGCGCCTTCTTTCCGTAACTGCTGCTGCGGATATGCTCGATTAGCCAAGCTGGAACGTGACCATATGCTGCTGTAGCTCGTTCAATAAGCGGCGTCAGCTCATCGTGGAGCAGGTCTGCAAATGCCTGGACAATCTCCTGTGGCTCGCCGATTCTGCTCATGGCAGCGAATGACGGACGGAAAAAATATTCATCTTCACCAGCAGTAATAAGGCATTCACCAATCTCTTTATACGGCATCATATAAATTTTGCCCATAAAAAACCCCGCAATTAGCGGGGCTTATGAAAATGAAGCTACTTAGGATAGTAGTGTCTGGCCTGAACCTAACGCAACAAATGCACCATTGTTACTGAAGTTTTGGATCGACTCGTAAAAACTGATTTCTTGGATTTTATTTTTGAAGATTTTCATTATTTAGCTCCTTCTGGATTGGTGGATTGCTGAGCAATTAGCTTGTTCTTTTTATAACCAGCGATGTAACTGATTGAAAATAGAATGCCTGCTGCGAATAGGGGGAGAATTGAACTCCCGACACCACCTAGCCTAAAGAACTTCACTTTCCCCTTGATGGTAACAATTCGCATTGCCCTTGTCAAACATCTTAGCAATCAAAGCTGTTGAAGCGCGGGCACAGTAATGCCCGCTGGATTATCAGCTTGTGACAGAAACCGCGCAGGTGCCGGTAAAGTTGCCGTCATTCGACTTGAAGGTGATGGTTGCTGTGCCGGCGGCCACACCAGTTACCAGACCGGTACTGCTGACGGTTGCTTTCGTAGCATCTGAGGTTGTCCACGTGCCGGATTTGTCAGTTGCATCAGCTGGTAACACGGTGCCGGTCAGCTGGCGAGTTGCACCAACTACGACTGAGGTAGTTGCTGGAGTCACGGTAACGCCTGTAGCAGGAATGCTGTCATCCGTATCGACCACCTGAATGGTATCGGCTGCTGCCACCTTAAACTCCGTAGAGAAGGTGATGATGTCGTTAGTACCACCGTCCGAACTTAGTGCGTTGATCAGCATGTAGCCCATGAACGTGACCGGGCCGAACTCCATACGAACCCACAGGGTGGGCTGGCGTGCTGCCTGAATCTCAGTGTTGAAATACTTAATCAGGCGACCAACTCCATACTGGTCCAGCTTATCGTTTCGGCGCACCTCACCCTCAAATGAAATGGTGAAATCAGCGTTTGTAACGATATTCTCTACATAGCCTTTTGTATCATCGGCATCTGACGTCACGCTGTTGGGCGAGAAGTCGAAGCCTTTGCTGGTGCCTGCCGCAAGCGCTTTCCACTCTGACTCTTGCGGTACTGCATCGGCGCAACCATCCGCTACTTCGAGCACAATGGCGCGGCCAAACAACTTTGTGTTGTCTGTTGGGCAATTTGCTGCCATGGGTAATTCCTCTTTTGATTAACTTTCGCCGTAAGAACAGGCAAATTGCAGGCGCCAGACCATACGCCCCTCTGCGGTGGGGATTGGTGATGGTATGCCACCCATATTGGTGATTTGGCCGACACAGGGGTCGCTGATGGGGTTTTGTTGCACGTAATCGATGATGGCCTGCACGTCTGCCTCTGACTTTGCATAATCACCTGCAGACTTGCCGGTAATCAGGTCAGCGAGCACGTAATAATCCGAGCCAGAATCTCTGTCTACCGGAGTGCCGCCGTTTGGACGGAACACGATGAAGCGCTGTTTCAGATCACCTGTATCAGTCCAAATGAGTGACTGAATCGAGTAACCGGAAGTCAGCCCGGCACCGATAAGAAGATTTTTAACGCGCTGATGCATTGGAGGATTCACAGGCTCATCTCCTTTTTAATGGTACGGTCAATGAGGTCGCGAGTATCCTCGAAGCCTTTGGTCAAAAACGCCTTCTGGGCTGTCGCCCGGCGGAAGGTCTGAGGCACGTTAGGGTCATGAACGTAAACCGCATAGTTAGCTGAGTAGCCAACCCTCCCGGTTAGACGCGTGCCTTTGATGTCGAGCTCTCGATACTGGCTGTTGATGAGCGTGGATGTGTCGATAGGCGTGTACATCGCCGCCTGTGAAGAACCGATGATTAATGCGCTTTGAATGGCCCTGACTGCCTTTCTGCCCTGAATGTCGCCAATCAGCGCGCTGAGATTCTGCTGAGCCTGCCGGATGCCTTTTACTTTCACACCCATATCAGCCTCCAGTCAGAATCGCATAATCATCAGTCAGCCGCTCAAAGGTGTCTGCATAGCGAATTGCCTGCATCACCTCATCAGCACCCGCTGCGATCGGGTCTGGATTGCCCGAAGCACCAATCAGGATGTAATCACCGGTATCTGCCAGTGCGTACTCCGTCCATATAGTGTTCTTGACCACCTTCTCGCCGCCTATCGCTCCTAACCGCTTACTCAGCCCACCCTGATAGTCGCATGCAATTATCAGCGGTTCAGACCAGCCAAGAGAATCGCCGTACTCATCCAGCCCCAAAGGCTTCCAGATGGTCGCCTGAGCCGTATATGACCAACTGGCTAAAGATGACATGTCATTCCCTCCAGCTGATTACAGTGGGCTTTTCAGCAGCGATACGCTTGCAGTTGAACACCCACTCACCAGCGCTATTCACGTAGCCGGTGGTTTCCCGTCCGGTAGACGTTTTCAGCCAGACGCGATCGTATGGTTTAGGCGGTGATGATGGAGGTTGCCAGCTCATTTCCGGCCCCCGCACATGCACCCGCCTTTAGCTACCCACAGCCCAGCAAATGCCTGCTGAGTAGGGTCGGCGGGAATCAATGCAGTGGCACACCCGTTTTTGTCCAGGCCACGCAGAAGGCCAAGCGAACCCTTCCACCGATCCGAAAATGAGCCATAGAGGAATGACCTCGACGCACCAGATGGGGCTGACTGAGAGCTGATATATTTATCGCCCTGCCCCAGCCCCATCAGTCCTAACAGGTACATCTGAATTAGTAACGCAGTAGCTGTCGGGTAGTTAGCATCCAGACATTCCTGAATGCTGTTTGCCTGCTCAACTAGCGCCGTGAGAATGAAATCTGGCAGCGTAATACCCTGGCTCACCAGATACTCTTTTGCCTGCTCCTGGGTAACCATGAATACCTCTCAGCCCTGCCGGAACAGGGCATAAAAAAACCGCCAGCGCGGCGGTCGTTATTCAGCAGATGGGAAAAGTTTTTCCAGCTCACCTTCTGGAAGCAGCTCTGCCAGCTTGTCAGCGCCTAATGTGCCTTTGAACTCGACCCCCAACTCCGTCAGGCGCGCTGCGATTTTCTCTTTACGCACTTGCTTATCGGAGGTGCCATCTGGAGTAGCCGGTACCAGCTGCGCAGAAGCTTTTTCCGAAATCTTGCGTAGGTGAGATTTCAGCGATGGATGAACCTTTTCAAGCTGCACAACATCACCCGTTGCCACGCCGTGCCACGGCTTAATTACTTCGTATTTCTCAGCCATGATTGCTCCTTATGCGAGGTTCGCGCCGTAGACCACACCGGATAGGCCTTCGCCGTCCTTCTTAATCTGCAAGCCTTCCGCAGACATGATCTGGAAGTTGTAGTTGCTCTGCGGCATTGGGCGCGGCAGTGGAACAACACCGACCGCCATGCCAACCAGCGGCGAGATAACATCCTGACGGCGCTCATAGGCGATGAACTCATTGCCTGACAGCGCATAAGTCATCTGGATAGACTTAACCGGGATGAACTTGCTGATCGCATCCAGCACTGTGCCGCTCAGAATTGCATTTGTGCCGGTGTTAATGTCTACCAGGTAAGGCTTCGCCATGTTCGCCCAGATTTCAGGGCTGACCCACATCTTGTCGTATGCGGTCACTTTGTTCGTGCGCGCATTGATACCGAATGGGCCGGTTGGACCGAAGAATGCAAGCAGTTGCGCCGGGGTCGCTGTGGTCAGATTGATATTCGCGCCGCCCGCGCCGCTACCCAGGTTGATTTTCTGAGTGTTGCGGTGGTTCTTCATGCCCTGCGCTTTGTAGCCATCAACTGAGATGGATTCATTGCCGTTCAGGTAGAAGTCGACGCGCTTTTTGTGGAACTTGCGCATCTTGGCAGCCTGAGAGTCCAGCGCCAGATCGATGCCGACAGTGCTCAGGCCTGCAGCATGACGCCAGTTAACGCCATAACCTGCGGTGAACACCGGGATCGGGTCGCCGTCTGAACCGAACTCGGTATGGTCGAAGGAGTACGGCGCCTGACCATCGATGCTGATTGATACGTCATCGGCAATATCGCCAGACACGTTATACAGCTTCGCGGTTTTGCCGATTGGCAGAACGGTCTGCACGCCCATCAGGTCATTGACGATTTCCATCCCAATTTCCTGATCTCGCATCTGGATAATCTGGCGGTCAATCTCAGCCCAGAATTCGCGAGTGAAGCCGCCGATGGCATTCGCTGCCAGCATTTCATGCGTCATGCGCGTGCGGAACGCGTTGACCATCATGTCGTGCTGAGCGTTGAAGATGTCACGGTTCGCCCACAGCTCGTTCCAGTGTCCGCGCAGTCGGCTGTTAGCAGCCAGTGTTTCAGCGGTAAAATACATTCTTATTCTCCTGATTAAGCGCCAGCAGCTGCGGCAACGGTGCCGACGCGCATACGCACGCGGATAAAGTCGGTAGAGCTTGCGGCGATAGTTGCTTCATCCTGGCTGTAGCCGATTACCGAATCGGTATCAGATGTCGCTTTGGTAAACTGACCGTTCGAGCCAAGCTTGATCGGGGCGTCTTTGCCGTAGGTGCCTGCAGCACACAGGAGTGCCAGCTCGCGACCTTCTTCCACGTAGTTACCTACAGCGGAGTCGCCAGCCGGGACTGCTTCAGTGATTTTCAGGCCCTGATGGTAGGCAACATCAATGATGTAGAGACGACCGGCCAGCGCGGTAGCCTGCGCAAACTCATTGTCGTCGTTGATGACAGCCGCAGTACCCGGCAGCAGAGCTGCAGCAGTAACGCGAGTTTCGGTCTTGTACAGAGACTGACCGTCGATGTTAACGCGACGATAACGTGCCATTACGCATCACCTCCGAAGTAAGCAGCCGGATCCGGTGCGCCGGTCACTGGTGGGTTTTTGGCGGAGTTGGTACCCAGTGGGGCAGCTTCGCCAAGTGATTTGAACATCGCTTCCAGCGCCTCACCTGATAATGCGTTAGCCACTATTTCACCGTGGACTGCAGATACAGCATCACGCTTGATTTTCTCTTCAGCGCGGGAGTTAGCGGTCAGGGAGTCGGAAAGTGTTTTCTGATTGGCCTGAATGCCTGCCAGCGCTTCGGTAATTGGCTTCAGTGACGCCTCGTTGTTAGCAGCGATTGCGCCGCTGACGATAGTGCCAATCTGTTCCAGTTCTTCTTTGGTTAAAGGCATATCGCCCTCCGTTTGGTGGTTTTTTGCAGGAGCATCCTGCGGCGTAAAAAGGGATTTAACTTTGTTAGCTACGATGGCGACCCATGATTCTTGGCGGGTAACTTTAGAGCCGGTATCGTCAAAGGTGATCTTGCCGCCTTCAGTGGTGTAACCGTAAACCTGCGCATCGCCCCCATTGCGGATGACTATCGCCTGAGAATCGGTGAAGTCAGCAATCCACGCGTAATCGTCCGGGCCCGTTGCAAACTTATCGCGGGCGGCCTGCTCTAGACGTCGTTCGCGTTCGCGGTATGACTCTCCAATCAGCGCGCCAGAATTAGCCTGAAGCGTTTTAGCCTGGTCAGCGTTAACCATCAGGCCAACACCCTGCTCTGGCTGTGCAGCACCCACCTCATGGAGCAGGATGGCGTCATGGTCCATCGCGTTAATCTTCGCGACCCACTCGATGCCCTGTGCCTTCTGTTCAGTATTGGCTTCCAGTTGCTCAAGGAAAACGGCAACGCTGGTGTGGATCGGCGGAACATCATCACCGCGTTCAATGGCGGATACGCGCTCAAGAAGTTCTCGACCGCCTTCACTCTGGTTGGCAACTGTGGTGTCGACCCATTTTTCCGCATATACGCGGTTTCCTGATTTCTTCACGTTGCGGTTCCACGCACCGATGTGACCGGCGTTGATGCCCTCAGGTGAGAAAGCTGAGACAAATTGGCCGTTAACCGTCGGATGCCCAAGCGGTGCAAGCGTGCCTTCCAGCCCCTGATAATGAGCGTCAATTTCCGATGCTGAATAAAGCCCGCCGTTCATCACAACGTTGGCCGGCAGCGTGTAACTCGGCAGAACCAGATGTTCACGACCGTTGTAAGTTTCACGGCGAATAGCCTGACTGTTCACCCTGGTGGTGACGTTTACCTGCATAGTCATGGTTATCTCTCAATTAAGCCGCGTGCTTAAGGTCGCAGCAGTGATGTGATTTGTTGGTTGCCATCCGCTTGCCCCATGTCTGGGTAAACTCTTTTTTGGCGATATCGATTACAGAGGAATTGAGCGGCACGCCCTTCTCATCAACCAGCACAGTGACCTGAGAGCATTTGCAGTTGATCGCATTGCCGTTGATGCTGTACCAGTCGCGGACATCTTCTGAGGTGTAAAGTTTGCCGTGACGCAGAGCGTGCGTCTGGCGGGTCGTGGGACTCAATGCTGACAGGTGCAGCAGCATGACATTCAGCCCGAGATCATCACTGGCTGAGTCATGCTCATCCCAGCGTGCACGGCGTAACGCCGTTGTTATCTCGGTTCGGGCGATGCGGTTAGCGCGCCCCTGTTCAATGCCAATCTGATCACGTATGCGTCTGGCGACTTCTTTCGGGTTCTGGCCCCGACCAATGCCGTCAGTCAGCACCCGTGACAGGCTCTGCTCAACATCAGCCGATAGGCCCTTCATCTCTTCAAACGTGCGCGCCCTGACAAGCACCAGGCGGTTTTGATACGCATCACTGAGAAGGATATCCTGCACGCTACCGCGATACGCCTCATAGGTTGCAGATTGCTGAGCGAGATTGGCAAACTCCTGCGCCGTGCCGCGCTGATACGATGGCGATACGTAGTCCTGAAACAGCCACGGATTAAACTCACCACCCTGCAGCAGGATTTCATCAACGAGTGAATCGCCGTTCTGCAAGAGCATCGAAAGCAAGGTCGGGTCTAACTGGAAGGTGTATCGCTGGTTTACTGCGGGTTCTGCCGGAATCCGATTGAGCAGTTCGATGTATTGCGCGCCTATTTGCTTCAATCGCTTCGCATAATCACGCATCGCGCCGCGTTCAAGCCGATCTACGCCGGTAGGGTCGAGCTTGTTAGCCGGCAGTATCGCTGGCTTCGGTTTCCTTTTCAGTTTCGCCATCTTCCTCGCCCTCCGGTAGTGGCTCACTGCCGCCTGGCTCATATCCTGCGGCCACGCGAATCTCATCAACCGTAAATACCTGCTCGCCAGATGCCAGCGATGTCTGGTTGATATTGCTCATCTTCACCGCGCTATCCAGCTTGTCAGATGGTGACTGCTCGTTGAGCTCATCCCACACGATGCTGAACTTAGCGACCGGCTTGATGATCTGCAGATAGGTGAGCTTGTCGACCATATCCTCTGCATCGAATGACAGGTCGCCACGACGAGACTGGCAGCAGCCATTAAAGTAAATCTGGTCTTCTGTGCTGGCACGCTCACCTGACTGATTGCCGACGATGATGCGAGAAGGCATATCAACTGATGAGCTGAATGTCTTCAGGTTGACGTCATAAGTTGGTGATGGGTCAGAAACCGCATTGACCATTGAGGTAACCTGAGCGCCCTGTGTGATTAGCAGCGTGTCGTTGCCGCGGTTAATCTCGCGTGCGGCTTCGTTATAGCGCTCCTGCAGCTCCTCAACCGTCACGCTGTACATGGAGGCCAGATTGTTGAAATCGACCTCTTTGTCGAAGTTGATATTCTGCTGACGGGCAGCGTTTTTGAGGAATGACTCTCCTGAGCCACCTTCGACTTTCTCTAGGCTCACGCAGGCGTTGTACCCCGGCTCAAGGAAGCCGATAGCATCCTCTGACATGTCGCCGATAATCAGCACGCGGTCTGGATGGATCTTGCGTTGCGCGGTGCTGCCATCAGTAAGCGATTCGGTGTACTGCCACATGGTTATGGTGCCGGAATTGTCACGGCTGCCAACTTTTAGCGCGCTGGCCCATACCGGCGTAATCTTCTGTAGCGCCTTTCCTTTGACAGCTGGCTCATCCCATTTTTTGCTGTCTTTAACGTGCAGCAGGATGCCAGCCCAGCGGCCAACTAATCGTCGTTTGTCAGCTTCAGCAAATGCTCGCCAGAAGCGATGGGTGAACACCTGTTTACTGGTCTTCTCCCATGCAGTCAGGTCGCGTGATTCGTCAGACTGCTCACCCTCAATCACCTGAGGGTTAGTTTTCCAGCAGTTTGAAACCAGTTTATTAACCGCGCCGTGAGCAATACCGCCGCGACGGTAGAGTTTGTGCAGGTCATCGAATGTCAGGTCTTCTTTGAAGCCGTATTCGCACCATGCGCTCTCACGCTTCACATCCAGCCCCATGCCGGGATTGAACGCCATAGCGCGAGCACGGGCAAGCCTGACGTCATTCAGCGCGTGATTGACGGCTAGTGATAGTTTGTCAGTCATGGTTTGTCCGTTGGTGGGTTATTTACCTTGAAGGCGCTTGGGGATCATCATGCCCATCGTTTGGGCTTTGCGCTTGATGTGACCATCGAGACCGTAGCGGATGCCATCCCAGCAGTGCTCATCTCCGTCAGCAAGCTTCGGCAGCACCTCGCCGGTAATGCGGTCAGTTTTGTATGACCACATGCGGGCTTCACGTGCGACATTCTTGCAACGGGGGTGAATGATGATCTCATCAAAGCCACGAAGATGAGCGATGCCATCCTCAACGCTGCCCTGCCACTTCTCAGCGGCTGATATGTTGAATCCCTGCCGCTTGAGATAGCTGATTGTTTCCGGACGCGCAGAGTCTGCTTTGATAGGCCACTCGCGCACACCGGGGATGGTGTCGTATAAAGCTGGCATGTAATCCAGCTCGGTCTGCTGACCATAGGCTTCATATTCAATATAGAGCCGGTTGTGCAGGATGAAGGAGCGCACCAGCGTGTTCGGGTCTTTGGCGAAACCGAAGTCGGCCCCGAAGAACAAACGCTCCGCTTCTTTCCAGAGGTTTTCCGAGAACTCAGCAATTCGGTATTTCCCAGCCAGCACCTGCTTATCGGAGTTCTCCAGATAAGCCCCTTCCCACACCCAAGCATAAGTTGCTGGGTCAAGGCGGCGTTGGTCATTCATACGCTCGCCTTCCAACACGCTGGGAAACCACGGATTATCCGTGTAATTCATCTCGACGGTAACGCAATCGTCGCCAGCCTCTTTGCGGAATCGCTTATCGGTGGCGCTACCGTCGCGCTCAGGGTTCCAGGTCACCCAAATCTCTGAACCTTCTTCACGCACCGTTGGGCTGAGCTTCTGCCAGGCAATTTCACTAACTGACTCGGCTTCGTCCACCCAGCACAGCAGGATTCGTGCTTTGGACTTGATACTGTCCAAGTTGTGCCGAAGTCCCGCGAAGACATAAGTTACCGATTTGTCGATGGTGCGGATGTATTTCTCGCCAATG
Organism: Pantoea sp. JKS000250; assembly: GCF_003201065.1. Taxonomy (NCBI): domain Bacteria; kingdom Pseudomonadati; phylum Pseudomonadota; class Gammaproteobacteria; order Enterobacterales; family Erwiniaceae; genus Pantoea; species Pantoea sp. JKS000250. The sequence goes on from NZ_QICZ01000001.1 coordinate 533,264, forward strand.
TCAAAATTGGAAGCCAGCCACGGCACGGACAATATCGCCTGCTTGACCTCCTGCATGCTCGACTCTTCCAGCGAGTTCATGAATTCACGAGCACACAGGATTACGCCGCTCTCTCCATTCATCATGGCCTGATATGCCTTCACGGCAGTCATCAGAGCAAACGTCCGCGTCTTTGCGCTGCCGCGACCACCATGTGAGCAGCGATATCGCTTGTTGATGGCGGTAAACAGTGGCGCAAGTTTGGCGGGGATCGGGAGTTGAACGGCTTCACTCATGATTTAGGCTTAACAGGCAGTAACTGGATGGTTGTCGGCTTAGTAGCCATGCTGCCATCAGATGACTTGTGATCGATTTCCTGACTTACTTTGTCGCCGTACTTCTTCGGGTTCATGCGAGCCAGTGCCCATTTTCGTGTGTCGATGCGCAGGCGCGCTTTCGCAACAGCTGCTGATTCCTCAGTCGCATCGTCTGCTATGTCGAACATCTCCTCGAAAATTGCGTCGGCGCGGGTCTCGGTGGCTTTCGCGTATTGGTCTCTAAACTCTTGATGTTGTGCCAGCCAGCGGAATACAGTCGCCTTGGCGGGCATTCCCGGACGCTCACAAACTTTACGCAGGCTTTCACCATCGGCAAGCAGTGAACAGATATCAGCAGCCACCTCTGGTAGATAATCAGAAGGGCGGCCAGTTTTAGCTTTGGTCGCCATAATTCACCTTAAACTTTTCTTGCAGCCTACCGATATGGAAATAAAGGAGGCATTATGATTTACGTTCAATTGATACTTATCTTGTTGGCAGGGATTTTGGTGTGCAAGTGGCTACACATCAGGAACAGAACTATTTACTTTCATCTGTACAGTGTTGCCAGCCACGGTTCAAAGCCAGCGACTATTCATATGCGATTTAAAAACTGCCCAGTTGGCAAAGACGCTGTATTTGAAATCTATGAAGAGCTGCAGAGCACTTTGATAGAACTACAAAAAAAGGGATATGATCGCGTGAAATTTGTTTCACACCTTTTCCGTAAAGGAGGAACGCACGAGTTGCTTAGTTTCTTGAATTCTCATGGCATGGTGTGTGAAAAAAAGGCTTTCCGTCCTACACCGTGGACCCACGCTTTATCGAACAAAGTCTTGATGCGTTATCATAAAAAACGTGGAATAAAGGTCTCGTCTAAGTCTCTGGATATCACTATCAGATTACATTCCGATTCATCAACCAGCACTTGCTGTTGACGTGAGAGGGGCAAGCCGGTTACACAGGGCCCCTAACGCGATTTTGCTATACCCGCTCCAATAAAAAACCGCCCGGAGGCGGCTTATTTAGGTAGCTCTACTTATTCACAAATTCTTCATCAGGATACTTATCGATAATGCTTTGTATCTCTGAATCAAGAATTCCTCTTAGCTGGGTAGCTGTTAACGAACTCCCATCTTCGACTATTAAACTATGACTTCTGACATTGCCATTCACGCCCCACTGCCAAACGAGTCTTTTCATGGGTTCCACAGACAGAACTCTGAGGTTTCTAAATGGAATCATCGTTCCGGCAATGTCTTCAATTTCATAATCTGTCATGGCGCTCTCCCGAGTTAGTCCACCACATTATTATCTTTTTCATCATCAGGCGCACTCGCAAATGCTCCTTGTGATGGCCACAAAAAAGCCCCCCTGTGAGGGGGCTTTATCACTTATGACTTGAAGCCACTTTTACCGTGGGCTTTGCGCCATGCTTTAACAGCGGCGACAATATTGACAGGTGTTGCGTCCTTATCATCGCTGTAAAAGATGAGGTCAGAACCTTCAGGGTGCTCACTTACCGAAATGAAATTTTCCAGAAGTTTGTCCTGATGAGCTTCGCCGCCTTTAGCGCTGCAGATTTCACTCACAAGCTGGGTGAACTCGGCTTCCGTGTAATCATGAAAACTAGGTTTCAGCTTCATTACTGATGTCCTCCTTTTCGGTGAAAATCATCTTACTCCTTTTGCTCGTGCACGCGTTCTGACTTGAGCACCTCATCAGGCACTAGGTATTCCCAAGCGATAGCCTCCTGAGCAACGTCAATAAAGCCCTCAACCAATTTTGGCTATACATCTTTGTAGATCACTGCGCGCGCTTAACTTAATTTTTACATCGATCTGCTTTTTAATAAATTTACACGTTCGAATAAAAAACCCGCCAAAGCGGGTTTACATTTTTTGATACCAAGGTGCAAAAATCAGCTCCCTATGTGATAGTGCAAAGCTGTAATCTCTGGGACGTCAGCAGGCTTCACGGGGAACTTCATTTTTGCAAAATTGCTCAGAATACTTCCAACCACCCTCTGGCACTTAGATGGGTCGTTATTTTCATCAGCCCAGAACCGCACTGGCTTGCTCTCTCCGTGTCGCTGCTGAACATATACAGTGCATTCACCACCGTTAGAGAGGTCTGCTTTCATTAGTTTATAGGTTGGTACATCAACTGTGCCGACTTGGTTTACGTACTTCTGAGTGTTGCTATTAACCTCACTCGCATGCTTGTTAGGGTTGTTTGTAACTCCCCCAGTATGCTTAGCCTGACACCCAACAAGCGCCACTACCGCCAGTGCAAATAGTATTTTTTTCATCGCTTACTCCCTGTTGAATAGTAAGCATCTTATATCACATTGTTACATTGCATGATACAGATCTGTTAAAGGCTGCGGCAAACTTGTTATCGCTATGTTTCTTCATTAAAACCGCCCGTAGGCGGTTAGATTCAGATTTTGTTAAACGCAACGAGAATAATGTTTTTGGAATCAAGGCCCGTTTTACTGGAAACATCATGAATATATTTTTTAGTTATTTCCGAGTGAGTTTCGTTTGAAGGAATATCAAAAGTATCCCAGCCTGCTGCAGTCGTGCCACTTTCGTCAGCGTATTTCCAAGAAAAGAACCAGCTTTGCATAAAACCTCCTTTGTTTTTTGAGGGTTTAGATTACTCCTAAGAATATTCTTAGTGAAGTAAAATTTATGGTTCCGGATTCGCAACGTGGCTAACCGTTATCCATTGTCGGAGAGATTCATCATCAGGCGCACTCGCATGAAAACGGTTGTGAATTTTACCATATCGCCTAATCGACACGGTTGCTGGCTATTTCAGGGTACAACCGATGTCTGGCCCCAGGGCGCCTTTCTCAGACTTAATCTGTTTAGCGACATCCTCAGGAATGCCTGACCAGACCTTCAGGTGTGGGGTTGTTCTTAATTCAATTTCTGAGACCGTTACTTCATAGTCGCAAAAGTTAGACGCACGGGGTGTTTCCTGGTCCATCAGGAAGGCGGCAAATTTTCCTTCCGCGGGTGAAGAGCCGGTGTACAGAATTTTCCAGTAGCCACTGGGGATTTCCCCATGGGGAGCATTTGGTAATGTGCCGACAGGACGCTCAAACAATGGACCTGTGACGACATGTACCGCTGAAATATGAGCCCGATTTGCCAGTTGCCTTTCTTTGTCTTCCAGTCGAACCCATGCCCCCTGGTTCAGAGCGGCTTTTTGCGGGGTGATGTTTGAAAGGTAATTAAGGCTTTGCCAGTCGGAGGATGCACCTAATCCAGCCAGTGGAGCTTGATGACCACGATCGACTTTCAGCGCGGCATTTGCTCCGTTGTAGTCCGATGGAGCCAGCGTATCTGATGCTGGCAGGTCTGGGTCTTGCTTCCAGTTTCTGGCACGTCCTCCCTGCTGGCTGGATTTTGTTATTTTATACGCAACCCAGTTGGCAAATTTTGTCGCGCTGTTGTTATTTAGCGTGTACGCATTTCGAATTATTGTCTGCTCACTCCCACCTGTTGGACATCCAACCCCGCAGTTGTCAGATACCGCCATAATTGCAGTCTGCGGCTTATGCGTTGTAGAACATGCACTCAATAACATTACGGTCAAGAGTGTTAAAATTCTTCTCATCCCTACCCTTCTTAAACAATTTTGAATTCGACGAATTGGTTAATGCGTACGTTTGTGTGACCGCTTTAGTTCAGGCATTGCTCTTTAATGTATTCCTGCAGCCCAGCTATTTGCTTACCGGCGACTTCGATTCGCTCTCTGAGGGTGAAATAATCCCGTTGAGCAGCATCAGTAAGTCGGGCGCTGGCTGCATCATCCATGCTGGTGGTGCCGGTGGCGGATTGCCTCTGACAGGTGGCGTTGAGCTGCAGCCGGCGCTTGCCAGTAGCAACATCATCATGCAGCTGATCGATAGTCGCTTTAGCATCAGCTAGCTCCTTCGTGTATTTCTCATCGAGGGCAGCCACATCGCGCTGGCGTGTCTGCATATCGGTGATAGTGTCTTTTGCCAGCCTGAGATTGCTTGTTGCTGTGTCACGCTGCGATTTGTAGTCAATGGCATTGCCGCGGTAATAGAGCGCGAACGCTACTGAGGTAGCGAACAGCAGTAGAACCAGCAGAATTAGCGCAGTGAGCACTTTAGCCTTTAAGGTCATCGGCAGTCTCCGCCAGGCACATGGTGCGCTCCATATCGCGGCGGTTCATTAATCCCCGCCACTTCTGGCCGCCAGCGTAAATCCAGCGTCGTAGCTCTTCACACGCACCATCTACATCGCCAGAATTAAGCTTCTTCAGCAGTGAAGATTTGGAGAACGCCCCAGAGCCAACGTTGTAGGTGAAACTGTAGAGGGCTGCGCGCTGGTATTCGCCCAGCGGCACTTTGACCATGCTATCTACCGACTTCTTAACCGGCTGCAGATCATTCCATAGCAGGCGATCACATTCACGGTCCGTGTACTTCTTACCCTTGATGATGTCGGTTCCGGTATGGCCGTCGCAGACAGTCCACACGCCAGCCACATCTTTGTAAGGCTCGTATACCCTCCCCTCTACCCCATCCTTTCCGCCGAGGAATAACGTAGCGATAGCCATAGCTCCGCCACCCGCGACAGCAATAAGCTTATTGCGCAGGCTGTTTGACATAGCCATGGGTTATTCCTCGTTGATGTCTGGTGCAGTGGGCCAGCGCTGAAGGGCTTTGATTTGCGCGAGGGTGGCCTTGCGCTTGTAATACCAGTTGATGCCGAGCGTGAAAAGCGCGACCAGAATACCGGCCAGGACGCCTACAGCACTCCATTCATCGGGACTTAACCTTGTCAGCAGACCATTGGCGATTGTCCCGGCAGATGCGCCGTATGCCGCGCCTGAAGCCAGTTTGCTCATATCTATACTCATATCACCTCCGTGATTACGGGCGGTGCTGTAGGTAGTCAGAAGAAAAGAGCGCTCCTCCCCATCACAGCAATGAGGGTTATCAGATTTAATTTTGGGAGGGCGCTAAACGAAAAAAGGCCGCCTATCGGCAGCCTTCTGAAAAGTTGGAATGTTTAAATGCTAATGTTTTTCGTTGCATGACCGTTTAATACGCATAATTCACATAGCGCTGAGGGATCATGAAAAAGCTATTAGGATTTATCATTCTCGGGATTTATATATTTTTTGTGAGCTTTTGCGGCACCTTTGCTGCTTCTGTTGCCACTGCTGCGACCAGACAAGTGCTTGATGAATGCCAAATGCCTCAATTCAGCTCTGAACAGCTCGGAGTAATCGCTAAATCATCGGCAGTTTATGGATTGTGCTTAGTATGGGCAGTAGTTGTAGTCAGCATAGGGACAGTGATGCTGAAGAAATTTATCTGGCCGGCATTAAGATTTTTATGTCTCAAGATAAGATACTTTTTCCATGGTTATTAATCTGAACGCTTACTGATTAGATTCCATGATTCTCTTTCAGAGTAGCTACGATAGGCACAAGGAGCTGTACCAACAAAAGATTTGTGCATGTTTGACGAAATTATCAAACGTTGGACTTATTATCGGAGAAGTTAGAAACACCTATCCTAGGGAAGGGATATTCCCTGCTCTATACCCTGTAGCGGATAACGAAAAAGCCCCGTCGACTGGTGAGGTCGCGAGGCTATTTAACTATCACAAATCAATGGAACTGACTGGATTAAGTTATCGCGTTAAACAACAGCGCGCAACTTCAACTGTTGAGAATCATATCCCCAGCTTCATGAAAAGTAAATAGCTCACGATAAAATAACAGGCGATTTTATGTCTGCACTTCCAGTTGCGCCTTAAAGGAAAACTAAATCATAAGAACTGATCATATATCAGTATTAATTTATAGGAATGTTCTGATAGATTGTTGTGACCGTAACCTAACCAACCTCACATTCAGGATGCCGTAAATTTATGAAAAAGATTGCAGCTCTTTTAATGCTCACCGCAGTATTTGCTTTCTCAAGCTCAGCTATGGCATGCCCTAAAGGCACGCATCCACACGGTGGAACCGGTTCTCACCATGCTGGCGGTACATGTTACTAACCCAGTAATTTACTAAAGTGCAAAGGTGCATGCTTTGAAAAAAACATTAGCAGTACTCTTCCTTGCTTTATCTCTGGGCTCAATTACACAAGCTTTTGCTGGCAACTGCCAACATGCAAATGATACTGCAGCAGATGGCTCTCGTTGTGGCGGACGTTCATCAGATTCACGTCCCGGCGGGAATTGATTAGCAATAACCCACCTCACGGTGGGTTATCTTCAGCCTGTAACGTTATTCAGTGAGGAGTTAGCCCATGATTCCTCAATTTCCAGCTTGCCGATAAGCTGGTCATAGAATGGCTTTCCGCTCCTGTTCCATGTTGCCAGGCTGATAGCATCCGTAATTGCGCAAATATTCCGGAATGCTTCTGCTGCAGGAATGCGCTCATATCCACGCCCACAGCAGCGCTTACAGTCGCCCATTACAGGCAGGCCTTGCTCTTCAGTCAGCTTACGGTCTACCGCTCGCCCTCGACCGCTACAGTCACGGCATGACGACGATACCACGCCCTTTCCGCCGCACTGCTTACACAGTACCCGAACCGTGTCTTTTACGTTTCTGGCGTAGCCCCCTGATAGCGGCGACTTCATGGAGAACACGTCAGCATCAATGAACCCTTTAGCCTGACAGCATTCGCAGGGTTTGACGCTGGCAGCGCTGCGGCAATAATCCATGTACGCATAAGTTGCGAGAGTTTGCATCACGGCTGGTTTAACATCAGGGTCTAACTTGCGAAGGGCGGCAACCTTATCGCAGGTACTCAAGGCATATTCAGTTAATAACGATACGGCGCGTCGGGCGTCGTTATCGCTTACTCCAACCTTACCCATAAACGCACTGTAACCCAGCGGAGCGCGACTTTGGGTCATTCCCATTGCTGCCATGTAGTCAGTGCCGGATAACGCATCTGAGGCTGTTGCAGGTGGCATACCGGCAAAACTCGCCGTCTTCGGGAAGTGGTACTTCACTGTTGCTTCAAGCCCCATGGTTTGCTCCTCTCAATTTCAGTTCCAGTCGGATAAGTCGATAATTAATTTCCGCCATGCCCGGCATTTGCATAAGTCTTAGCCTGAGCCACTTCTCTCTGAGGTATTGGGTCATGATGACCTCCCGGTTAGCGACCTTATGGCTTGGTATTTCTGCTTAAATCGATGGCCTTTGTTCATTGCCCTTAGTGATTTCATTCGCTTGCGGTGCAAGGCATGCTCGCGTGGCAGCCAGATGAAAAGAAAAGTGGCCCACACAGTAATTACGAATGCTATGTCCCAGTTCATGCTGCTTCCCTCCGCTTAACCAATTCACGCAGCAAAGCTCTGTAACGCGCCCGGAGGCTGTCCAGTTCTTCTCTGGTGTATCGGTGAGGTTCGTTGTTTGATTCGAGCGCCAGAACGCGCTGAAGGCCGATGCGGGTTACTAACCCCTCTCGGAAGTGAATTGCATTGCCTGATAATTCGCAGTTACAGCGATGACACTGTTTTGCCAGATTGTCTTCATCGTAACGGAGGTGCGATGCCGCGCCGCGTGACCGGTAATGCCCTGCTTCCCACTGAACCGTCTCCCATGTGCCGCAGCTTATGCACGGTAAGTCCCTGTCTCTTACCTTTGTGATGTAGTCGTTGATAGCTCGCTGTGTTAAGTCTTCCCAGTGCTTTAGCGGCTTCAGGTCTGACTTGCGCTTATTCCAGGCGCGACGAGTTTCAGCGTCAGCTTCCTTCCGCTTCTTCTCTTTCTTTCGTTGCTGGTATTGGTATGCGCAGGATGGGGTGCAGATGTACTGGAGAGGTCTGTCCGGGATGAATATGGTTTTGCAGTGCTTACAGGTTTTCGGCTTATGCGGCTTGATGCCTTTAGCCATCACTTTCTCCTGTCATGTCGAAATTCGGATCGGCTAGTAGCCACAGGTCGAGACAGCAACCACAGGCGTAAACTTCGGTATCCTGCAGCTGAATTCCACAGCCAGCGCACACAGAAGCAGCTGGCTCGCCAGCGCCAGTATGCTGACTTGATTGGCTGGTCCCGATCGTGGTCTTCATATCGGCGATCTACCTCGCAGGTTTCGCAGTTAGCCCCGTAGTGATACTTGTCTTCTGAGGTGAGGATGGTGTGGCAGCGGCAGCAGCGTTCACGCGGCATCTTCGGCCTCCTGATAACGCTCAAACCAGAAAACAACTGGGTCAGGCTTCATCTCAACCAATCCCATCCTGACCAGCGCCTTACCCTTCCCTGAGCGCAAAAACTCGCGGCGGCCGTCATCAATAACTCGGCGATAGTCTTCAAGTTCGAGGCAGTGCTTGTGTAGATTGCATGGGTGGCAGGCCGGAACCAGATTTTCTTCAGTATCTAAGTTGGGATAAATCATACCGCTGCCGTCCATGTGCCTGAGGACTGGCTTTACATGGTCAGCGTGCCACTTATCGGCAAGTTCGCAGCCACAGTAAGCGCAACAGCCGCCGAATTTCATGCGCAGCAGTGCGCGCTGTTTAGGGGTTAGTCTCATCTTCAGCTCCACATTGGGTTTTTATACTGACGGCTCGGCTTTGGCTCATCCCGGAACGTAGGCAGCAGCGCGCTCACCAGCCAGAGGCGCGGGTCAAATGCGAGTGCTTTCTTTGCCTGGATGTTTCGGAGTTTGTAGCTGGAGAGGAGTTCGTCGGCGGCCTTGGTGTCTAGCGGGTCTGGGTGGGTAAACCACGTCTCACGCATGATGCCTCCAGCCTTGCATTCCGGCCGAAGCCCTCACCGCTTCCAGATATTCAGGCGATTTGCGAAGCCCCATCGAGCGTGCCTTGTTCGTGACCTGCTGGCGGGGCCGGTCGAAGATGATTGCCAGTAAATCGGTTGATGCCGTCGCATAATCTCTGACGAGGATTTCGAGATGCTCGCGGCTCCAGGTGTTTATCATGCTGCACTCCTGTATTCAGTGGTCACAACGCCGGGCATGCCGGTGGTGTACATAGGGTTGCGGTCAGGGTTCTCAGGCTGGACTTCCATCAGGCCGTCAAAGCGCTGATATACGCAGTGAGGCTTGCTATGGACGTGCGCAAGCCATGCAGCTTCTTCGACGGCTGCGCCTATATCAGTAAAGGGTGTCATTGGTTCTGCTTGTCCTTCAGTTTCTGGTACTCGGAGTCAGCGGGGATAGTCAGCGCCAGGCCGAACTGCGCGCACCACCGCTCAACCTGATTCAGGAAGAAATGCATCTCGCCTGTATCAAGACTGGATGTGTGCCGGGGTTCCCATGTGCTGACCTTCCCGCCGGTAACAAAGTCGGTGTATTCGACCTGCTCACAGCCCAGATAGGTTTTCTTGAGGTTCCGCTTTACCCACTCTGGCGTGGCATCAGTGCGCCCGGACCGAATCAGGTATTCGCTGATTTCGCCGTACCACATATGGGAGAGGGAGTTCTGATTGAGACTGCGTTTTTCTTTCCACGGTTTGAGGATTAGCCGGTAACAGTCGCCGGATTCGAGCAGGGGTTGAAGCTGTTGCCCGATGGCGTTGAAGTTTGACCTATGAAGCCTGAGGCCCTCTTTCGGTATCTCCATCGCGTTTCTCTCGCTTTAATGCGTCGCTGAGTAACTTCCTGATGCCGTGGCTCAGGCACATTGAGTCCGGATAGCGTTTAGCAAAGCTGCTGATGTCATTTGCCAGCTTATCCAGTTCGGCTTCTGATATGACGTGCTCAGAGCGTTTTAAGGGGATTACGTTGTTCATGTTTGATCCTGCTTTCCACGGGCCAGCCACGACGCCTGCCAGCAATTCCAAGCATTTGCTGTAGCTGGGTCATCGTAATCGCCATCAAAAAAGAGGAGGTCGAAACCTTTCGAGTCCGCCCACCGTTCGAATTCATCTCTTTTCAGCTCTTCGTTGTTTTTCATCGCCACCACCACTCAATACATAATTTGCCAACCCACAAAGCGCGCATCGGGCCGTCATGCCATAGTGAGAAGTATCCCCATTTTGATTTCTTATTCCAACTGACGCCTAACCACCATCCGCCATATCTTCCGGGAATTGGTATCTTCATATCACTGCTCTCCGTTCTGATTGGTGGCCCGCTCCGGGATGATGCGGTAGGCGATGATGTCGCCGATATCGCCATCTAATCGCCAGTCCAGGTGTCGGGGTTTATAACCACGGATGATGTCGCCGTTTCGAAACTTAATATCAACTAACGTTGCTCCCTTAACGGGACATTCCCCACCACCCCACTCAATCCACTCACCCTCACCCCGCTCCTGCTGCTCCAGTATGGGGAGTGCAATCCGGGCAATTTCCATCATCTGACCGCGGCTCAGCGGGTTGTTTAATGGCTGGCTGATGAATAATTTCACGGCTTCTGCTAATTCTTTGTTCATATCAAAATCCTCCCCGTTTCTGGCCTTTGGCTGGCTGTTGCTCATCTTCCGCATCAACCATCAGGTCATGCGCTTCCCGCGCCAGCATGTCGATGGCGTTCAGGTGCGCGCGGAACTGCTCCGGCTTCAGGTCGCGCTTTTTAGCCAGGTCGATGATTGCCAGTTGCAGGTTGCGGGCCTGACGCATCAGCGGTTGTGTGACTACCAGTTGTGTTACCTGTGTCATGCTGCGCTCTCCCTTCCCTCAAGCCAGAAGAAAAACGCCTGGTCCACCACGGCATCTTGATAGCCAAGATGTGATCGGGTCAGGTTGTGTTTGTCACCGTGAACGCTGCGATACAGTCGCTCAAAGCGTATGCGGTTCATCTCAGTCATGACGGCCACCTTTCAACCCAAAGCGGCGGCGAATGTCGGCGAGGTGGTCCAGGGCCTTTTCGTTACCAGTCGGGATGTGGAGTTGTGGAATTTGTTTGCGCGGCGGCGGTATTACTTCGCCAGCCTCAATGCGGCGGGACATCTTGCGCAGCTCATCGCCAAGACGTTTACGGCATTCAGAATCCGTCAGGTTGAATGATCGCATCTGGTTGTAGACCGCTGTCACCATGTGGAAACAGGCCGGGCTTTCCCAGGGGAACTCCTCGCTGCTGTCGTACATGCCACGGTCCCGGCAGTACAGGCGGAACATGTCATAAAGCTCCTCGTCGGCTGGCAAACCCGCCGCACGATGCTCGCCCTGCTTGCACCACTCGATAAATTGGCCGGGCGACGGCAGGAATGGTGAGCCACTCGCTCGGGCCAGCTTCATGCCTGCTGAGAGCTGCTGCTTGTTGTGAATGCCGTTCTCGGCGAAAGCGGCGATCCACTGACGCTTAGCTGCTGCTTCGTCGTTCGGATTGCGCCATGCAGTGCTGACCGATGCCGGGAATACCTGCTTCAGATTCGAAAACAGGGCGTTTACCAGGCGCTCAACGTCTTCATGCACTCCACGCTCAACCGGGCGCGGGCCATCTCCTGCAATGCGAGCCAGTGCGCCTGCATCACGGTTCTGGATTGCTGATACGAGGTTTCTCATAGGAATTCATTCTCCCAGGCTTCGCGGCTGTTCCAGTGCTGAGCGGGTTGCTGAGCGACTGCCTGCCGGTTACGCCCTGGCTGGCTCATCTGCGCCCGGAGTGTGTCCCATTTGGCGCGGAGTTTTGCAGGGCTGAGGATATTGGTCTGCCAGAAGTGATCGGCGTTAGCCCACTTGAAGGTTTCGCAGATATCGTGATGCGTTGCCTCAAGGGCGCCTCTCATCAGGCGGATGTCGTTAGCCCAGGCGGGCCAGTTTGGTTGCTGTGCAGTCGGGGTGACCATCTGCACTCTGCTGAATATCCACTCGGCTGCCTTCAGGTCGTCAGCAGTTCCCCACTTGTCGCCTTTCGGTGAATGGGTTGCAGCCTCAGGTCGAATTGCAGGGAGATTACTCAGGTGTGTGTCGGAGGATTCGCCAGAATTCTCTGACGTATGTTTATTGTCTTTCTTGTCTTTTGTAATAGTGTCTTTTGTGTGTCCCTGTTTTGGTGACAACCCTGTCACCGTTTTGGTGACACTTTTTGTCACTGATTTGGTGACAGTGACACCATCTTGGTGACACTCTGGAATTTGCCAGTCTGTGAGGTTCTTATTCGGACCGATTAACATACCTTCCCGGACCAGAACACCCATCTGAATTAACTCGTTTTTTGCCTTGTTTACCTTCTGCCTTGGCAACCGGGTAATCTGGCTGTCAGCAATGCGATCCATCTTTTTGTTGAAGCCGTATGTTTTCCGGCAAACAGCATGTGCAACCTTCGCCTGATTCCTGGTCAGGTTGGCCCCTATCAGCTCTTCGTACAGCTCGTTTGCCAGACGCGTGTATCCATCGTCTGTATCTGCCACACGTTGCTCCACGGCCCTGAGGGAGGGCCTGATTGGTGATACGTTGTCATGCGCAAGATTCATCGCCACCTCCGTCAGAAGGAATGCCTGAGCGGTATTCAGCCAGGATGCGTTGAATTTCTTCCGATGTGTCCATGTACAGCAGGAGATAATCGCCTTCGCCGCCACGGTTAAATTCAGCATCAACCAGCAATTCCGCCAGGCGGCGTGCTTTGGCTGCGCTGAACTGAGGGATAGCTGCGGAGCGCGTCAGTTTTGTTTTACCTGCAGCTTTAGCCTTCTCCATCTGAACCTGCGCCACGGCTTCCGCTTTCGGGCCATGCTCACGGGAGAGTGCCACAGCAGTTGTCGGTGCCACTTCGCCAGCCTTCACCATGGCTATAAGACCATCGCCACATTCCAGCAGCTGAAGATGCTGATCCACATCTGCCGTTGAGCGTTTAACCTTTTTAGCAATCTCAGCAGGCGTCCAGCCCTGATTAAGCAGGCGCTGATATGCCGCCGCGCGCTCCAGAGGAGATAGCGCCTTACCCTGTGAGCTGGTGACCATGAATGCGATGCGATCAGCTTCAGAGCCTGAGAAGTCCTTGCACTCAAGGCGCGGTATTTCGTGTCCGGCTTCAGACGCCATCTTTGCGCCGTAATACCGGTGGTGGCCGTCGATAATCTTGATGCCCTGCTCTGTCACCTGAACCGCCAGCGGCGGCACAAACTCACCGGCAATGAATGCGTCACGGAATTCAGCGACGTGCTCCTGGTCGATTTCACGGACGTTGTAGCCAGGCTCGACGTAGAGCTCAGCTAGCGGAACCAGAAACGTTTTCTTAACCGTTGTTTCCGTGCCGTTTTTCTCTTTAGCCTTGTAAAGCGATAATAAAGAACTCATAATTACTCCTGTACGTTGATCCAGTAAGATTCGTGCATCAGGCCTCGAAACTGTTCCCGCAGTTCGGGGCTTTTTCTTTTCCCATCGCAGCCGCAACCGCTTGTCGGGCTACTTCTGCAATCAGGCTCGTTTCCCACACCTTCTCAAGCAGCACGAAAACCGTCGCCATATCACGCAGGTTTAAGCGGCTTACCTTCGATTCATGCCATCCGGCCTCGTCAGCCAGAACTCGCTGGCCTTTGTGAGTAAGGCGGCTGCGTAATTCTGTTTCTACTTCGTTGATCAACTTGCTATTTCTTGCGTGTTCCATGATTGATAATTTCCATGTAGGTAAATGATTGCGTGACATTGCGGTGAGCAAGTCACTTCGTTTTAAAGGTTCCCCGCGTTGGCGGCGGGCTAGATTGTGTAAAGAGCAGTGATTCTTAAGCTGCCGTAGCGCGCTGTGGTGCAAAAACTAAACTTTCCTTCTTCACCGGCGTGTAATCGGTGAATTTCTTTGTGGCTTCCTCAATTGCCTGGGCTTTACCTGGTGATGCTCGGCGGAATCCATATGCAATTTGGTCGAGGTAGCCAACAGATGTTTTCGCTAGTACAGCAAGGCTGATCCAGTCTTCAGCTGAAGATTCCTTGCGCCAGCGGAGCAGTTCATTACCCATTGGTGCCTCCTATTTAACTTCAAAGCTAAGTTTAGCGTTATGCTAAATAACTAACAAGCAGTATTTAGCAAAATGCATATTTATCGCATTGCTAAATAGTGTGAGAATCAGGCCATGGAAAATAAAAGCGTCAGAAAAACCAATCTCAATAACCTCCTTAAGAGGCATCTTGAGAACGATGGCAATACAAAGGCTGGATTCGCAGAGCTTTTGGGCATCAGTGCGTCCCAATTTAGTCAGCTGCTTGGAGAGAATAGCGTTAGGAACATCGGGGATAAGATGGCGAGGAAAATTGAAGTGGCTTTGAAGCTGCCCAATGCCTGGCTTGACTCCATCCACGAAGATCAGCCACAGGTTGACGCCAACGTTTCAAACCCTCGGGACTACAAGCCGACTGCGCGCTACCCCGTTTTAAGCAAGGTTCAGGCTGGCGCATGGGATGAAGCCTGTGAACCCTATACGATTAAGGATGTCGATATGTGGCTTGAATCTGACGCACATACGCAGGGAGATGCTTTCTGGTTGCAGGTGGAAGGTGATTCGATGACTGCGCCGATTGGGCTGAGCATACCAGCAGGAACTTACGTTCTGTTCGATACAGGACGTGAAGCCGTGAATGGCAGTCTGGTCGTAGCAAAGCTGACTGACGACAATGAAGCCACCTTTAAGAAGCTAATCATTGATGGCAGCCAGAAGTACCTGAAGGGACTAAATCCGCAATGGCCTATGGTGCCGGTGAACGGCAACTGTAAGGTGCTGGGCGTGGCGATCGAGACGAAGATGCGGCTGGTTTAATTTTCGATAGGCTAATAAGAAATTTGACTAAAGCTATTATGGCATTTGCCGAAAACACACACAGCGCGAACTCGACAGTAGATTGGGTCGCATCAGTCTTTTACTAGGGAATGGCGGAAATGCCCGCCACTTAAAATCTTTGGTAATCAAATGGATAATAGAAATAATCAATTAGCACCCCGCCAACAGGATTTAGAGCTTTTCCCGGTAAAAGAGGTCGAGGTCGATGGTGTCCAAATGGGCGTCATGAATGACGGCACCCCTTTTTTGACAGGGCGAAGCCTTGCAGTAATGTGTGGGGTTCACCACAGTGTAATTCAGGACTTGTCTACAGGCTGGAGTTCTGAAAGGCTGAAGCCGCGCGGAAAAAAAATAGATGCCATTATCCGTGAGCAGGGCTTTGAGGCATCTAATCTTTATATTCCATCAACGACATCCAGGCGCGATCATTATCACTACCCTGACTATGTTTGCATGGCTGTTCTTGAGTATTATGCATTTGATGCAAGCCAAGCGAATAACGATGTAGCATTGAGAAATTACCGCCTGATGGCGAGAAGAACTCTGCGCGATTTTATTTATAAAAGTGTCGGCATAGATCCCTCGAATCCTATTTCAGGCGCATGGAAATGCTTTCAAGAACGTATAACCCTGAATGATACCGTGCCTGCTGGTTATTTCAGCGTATTCAGGGAGATGGTTGACATTACAGTACCATTGATTAACGCAGGTTTTGAGCTAGGCCCTAAAACGGTACCAGACATCAGCGTTGGCGTAAGGTGGGCTAATCACTGGAAGCGAAATAACTTTGATGAGCGATATGGCTCAGTAGTTAAGCATCCACACGTTTACCCTGATTGGTTTCCTCAAAGCAAAGTTGGACCAGTTCCTGCCACCCTTTATCCAGAAGAATCGCTTGGCGAGTTTCGTCGCTGGCTTCGAGAAGATTACGTACCTAAGGGTTTTCGTGAGTACCTCTCTGATAAAGTACAGCAGAAAGTTATTGAAAATAAAAAGGCCCTTGAGGTTTTAGAAAATTTGCGCAGGCCCGAATTGCCAAAAAAATAAGCTGATTCAAGTATCACACCTTAATAGCCCGCCTCTGAGCGGGCTTTTATACACTTACATTATGAGCAAAAAACTAGCACTACTCTTCAAGCGAGAACGACTGAACCTGAGACCTTGGGAGCCAACGCCACTTGAGGGCCTTCACCGAATAGCAGCTAAATGCAGGCGGGACGAACTCGCAGAGATACACATCAGGCTAAAGTATTTTGAGGCTGAGAGAGCAATGACACCCGAATGGGATGGCGACACCCAGGATGACATCTGGAAAGCTAGTAATGAGCTTCGTCAGATACTCAAGTTGATCCCTAAAAGCTAAGAGCCCGCCACTAAGCGGGCTTTTTTGTGCGCCGCGTGCCATACATAGCAAATTGTTGAGCGTCTATTTCCTAATTATTGCAACGCAAGTATCATCGGTGTCGTCAGC
The DNA here is from genome assembly GCF_003201065.1 of Pantoea sp. JKS000250. Taxonomy (NCBI): domain Bacteria; kingdom Pseudomonadati; phylum Pseudomonadota; class Gammaproteobacteria; order Enterobacterales; family Erwiniaceae; genus Pantoea; species Pantoea sp. JKS000250. Next base: position 549,730 of record NZ_QICZ01000001.1, read on the forward strand.
TGCTGCTGACAGATGGTTTGCCCCACTTGAACAAATTCATACCCGTGTAACGCGGGTTTTTTTGTGCCTGCAAATCCCACCTCGAAAAAATAAATCCCTTTCTAAATCATTTAGCTAAATCCCACACCCAAATTATTTAGCATTTTGCTATTGCCATTCATTTAGCATAAAGCTAAATTAAATCCCATCAGCAGGACGCACTACTCACCAGGACGGTGATGCTCTTTAACAACATTGCAGCGCTGACAAAGCGCCAACTAACCAAACGAGATGGGTTTGGACTGTATATCGGCTTACAAGTCGGCAGTACCAAAACCACTTCAGGAGGCAACCATGACAGTAATCACTTACGGCACATCGGTTAAAGAGAACGCCAAATCACGCCGCCATGCTCGTCGTCGTGCGGTGGCAATGGATCGTGAACGCATCGAATCAATTATCGACACAGCTTTCGGCATCGAGCCGGAGGTTGTGGCTATTGAGGTTAAGCACATCAGCCGCATCGAGAAGGCTTGCTCCTCCCCTTCTATGCGTGACAGGCATGAGAGCACATCAGTGTGTCTGCCTGAGATTGCATTATTCAACGCGGGTTACCGAAAAACCAGAAAAGATGCCACGCATGTTATTGGCTAAGAGATCTTTTTTTTCAGGCTACTAAACAATCCAAGCGCCCGCCGAAGTGGCATCAGGGTTTGGAAACTTATATTCGGACTTACAGGAATGGCAGATCATAATCATATGGGCAAAGTCACTTGTTTTATATTGCAACATAGACTTCACGCCAGACTCATAGCATGTAGCGCAAAGATAATGAGGAGTTTGATTCGAATCATCCTCCAGCTTGAGTCGATAAACGGCAGTAGCAGGAATGGGGTGGAAAAGTTCGTATTTAGATTTCTCACTTTCCCACTTAACCTTGGAGTTAGCCTCCTCTTCAAGCTCAATAATGCGATTCTTTGCAGCCATCAAAAGCTCTTGTAATCCCATTTGCTGTTGCTGTGCGTCCATTAATTTATCTAGCAAGTCATAGGTCTTTTCCTTTACCGAATAATCGACCTGCATTTTTTGAATTTCTCGTGCAGCGCCTACTGCTCCTTTTAATGCGCCGCCGGCACCAGTAACTGCATCGGTAATCTTACCGATGATTCCTTTATCATCAGACATATGGGCTATCTCAACACTGTAGGGGGTGTTGAAATGGTATCACCAATTCTCGCTGTAGGGGTATAGCGTGAAGCACCTCGCCTGATGTGGATAAAAGCAGGCATCAAATCATCATGAGGTCGCTTCGGCGACACTTTTATTACCTGTTATCACCAATGAGTAACACCTTCAGCCGTATTCACTAAGTGCGGCTGAAGGTGCTACGCACCATGCACCTTAGAGAGAATCGTTTCATCCTTCAGGCCTGCGCTACGCGGGCCATTTTTTGATCCCAACCTAACCAATAGCAAGGAACCCACGATGAACTATGCCATCGCGGGCGGCGCCATCGTGGGCGCTGCTCAGCTAAACGAATCACTGCTCGACACCATCACCCGCCGCCTCCGCACTGGCTGGCGCAACCTTATCGACAATCTGAATCATAGGGGCCAGCCATGAACGCGCCGACATCAGCACAGCAGTATAAAAAGCAACAGAGCGAGTTAGAGCGCCAGCGCGAAATGCTGGATAAGACAAAGGACTTCACCTTTATCAACCTGCTGCTGAAAAGCCTGGGCATGGGAGAGCGGAAATGAGACTGAACAGAACGGCCCAGAATGAGGTGCAGGATATCGCCGATAACCTGCCAGAGAGCGAGCTGGAATGCATTGCTGCTGAAGTCGATGCGCGGATGAACCAGCACAAGACAAACCCGCTGATGCCAGCTCTGTGCGCCTTCCTGACGAAGCATTACGACTACCCGGCTATTGAGATGTTCGATGAAGACGACGAGCAGCACGAAGCCGCCGAGGCGTTTTTGCGTGAGGCGATGGTTCGGGTTGGGCGTCGTGAAGTGGCAATCGAAATTTACCGTAACAAGCATGGAAATCAGGAGGCGGCGTAATGCAGCCTGGCATCTACTACGACATCAGCAACGAGGACTATCACGGCGGACCGGGCATTAGCAAGTCGCAGCTGGATGACATCGCCATTAACCCGGCGATATTCCTGTGGCGCAAGGAAGCGCCGGAAGACGATGAGAAGAAAGCCGCTTTGGATATGGGTACCGCGTTGCACTGCCTGTTGCTGGAGCCTGAAGAGTTCGACAGGCGTTTCATTGTTGCTCCTGAGTTCAACCGCCGCACGACAGCCGGCAAGGAGGATGAAAAGCAGTTCCTGAAAGATTGTGCAAACAGTGGCATGACAGTAATGGATGCTGAACAGGGACGAAAGCTGAAGCTGATGCGGGCAAGCGCCCTCGCCCATCCTGCGGCCCGCTGGTTACTAGAGGCTGATGGTTATCAGGAGGCGTCAATCTACTGGAACGACGAACAGACTGGTGAGCTTTGTCGTATCCGCCCGGACAAGTTCCTGTCAGGCCAGCCCGTCATCGTCGACGTGAAGAAAGTCGCTGATATGTCCCGCTTCGCCCGGCACGTTGAAGAGTTCCGTTACCACGTTCAGGACGCCTACTACCGAGAGGGTTTCAGTCAGCACTTCGGCGAGTATCCAATTTTCGTTTTCATCGCCGTCAGTGAGTCGATCGACTGTGGCCGCTATCCGGTGCGCACCTTCCAGCTACAGGAAGACGATGTTGCCGTGGGCTACGACCTGTTCCGCCGCAACCTCGATACCTATCACGAATGCATGCTGTCTTGTAACTGGGGCGGCATCGAAGAAATAACACGCCCGGACTGGGCCAAGAGAAAGGATTATGCATGAGCAAAGACATCATCACCGCGCCGGTCAATGAGGCCGACACTAAAGCGGCCATCTTCAGCCCGAGCGGCCTGCAGAAGCTACAGGCGTTTGCTGAAGTTATGGCGCAGGGTAAAGCAACGGTGCCTGCCCACCTGTCCGGAAAGCCCGCTGACTGTCTGGCGATCGCATTACAGGCCGCTCAGTGGGGAATGAACCCTTACGCAGTGGCGCAGAAAACCCACCTGGTAAACGGCACGCTGGGTTATGAGGCCCAGCTGGTCAATGCGGTAATCACCAGCTCTACCGCCGTGCAGGGGCGCTTCAAGTACGAATACGGCGGCGACTGGGAGAAGTTCAAGCCGGGCGCAGCCAATGCATCGAATGAGCGCGGGCTGTCTGTACGAGTCGGAGCAGTGCTGAAAGGCGAAACGGAAATAACCTGGGGTGAGCCGCTTTACATGGAGTACGTGACCACTCGCAACTCCCCTCTCTGGAAGACAGCACCAAAGCAGCAGCTGGCATATCTGGCCGTTAAGTACTGGGCGCGCCTCTACTGCCCTGACGTGATTCTGGGCGTCTACACGCCGGATGAGTTTGAGCCGGCGCAGCGAGCGGAACGCGACGTTACATCGGCGCGCAGCCGAGCTGACCTGAACAACCTGATTAACAGCAAGCCTGAAACGCAGCAGCCAGAGCGCGAAATTAACCCGGCGACGAATACCAGTGCGGCGGCGCGCACGCCGGATGAGCTGCTTGCTGATTTCACCGAAGCCTCTGCTAACGCCGATTCCGTTTCAAGTCTCGATCGCTTCTACAAGTACGCAGCACGCATGCTGGCCAGCGAGGCTGAAACGCTGGAAAAGGCCACTGATGTTTATCTGCTTCGTAAGGCGGAGATTGAAGAGGCGCTCAGTTAATAACAGGAGACGACATGGACTCGCCTGAATACCGGCGTCGCGGCAATCAGTTAACTCTTGGTCGCCGCTGGTCACCCGATGAGATAGGCCTTCTGAAAGAACTCGCAGCAACCATCCCACCCAAACTTATAGCCCGGCAACTAAACCGCTCTTACGAGTCCGTACGCCAGCGTGCCAGTCGCAGCCGGATACGTTTTCTGGAAGAGCGCAGCAAAGGAAAAAGTGGCACTAAGCCAAATTTATGACACAAATACACTGTACATATAACCAGTAATTGGCTGGTCATCATCAGGTGTTGAGAGTATGGTGGCTGAGTGAATTCACAGCCTAACTAACTCAACTGAAAGAGGATTTAATATGGATCATACAGACCAGGAATTTGAAGATCTGCAAGACCTGAATACTCTGTATCGCTCTGCAATTCTGGATACTACCGAAGTTGTCGGCCTGGGTATCGAAATTCTGACCAAAGTGGTAGCGGCAAGTGAAGCCGGCACGCCGGGCTCACTCACTCCGGCTGAACAGTATCAGGCTAAGCAAACCCTGATGTACCTGAAAGAGCGCAAAAACGACAATGCCATGTTCCGCAAGCCCGGCGATCCGGTACCTCGTACTTTCCAGCAGTACGAACACCCGTAACGGGTTGTGCATCAATTAAAGAGCCGCCTTCGGGCGGTTTTTTGTTACATGAGCCAGTAGAAAAGTTGAAGTTAGTCTGATTGTATTAGGCAAAATTTCATCCTAATTTAAAAGCGCGGTTACGTATAATTGAGGTTAATATGCCAGACATGATGCTTTTTGGAGAAGGATGGAGAGGCGAGAAAAGATTTCACGGGTATATTGATAATGGCGATGTTTTCAGCTACTTATCAAAAATTGAGTTCACACAAAATCAACTGGAACGTGCTGCACCAGAACCTTTAGATTTCAGACATAACTTTAATGTTTTTACCTTCATGTCTCGTAATGGCAGCTCATATTTAATTGCAGTAAAAGGCCATCATCCAGATGATGAGACTGTAGAGCATGCAATAATTGCTCATCAACCTACACCTGTTAGCTAATCAACGTTATGTCACACAACTTAGCAGCACGCAGCAGAGAAGAGAGCGACAGTACTAACGTGGATTTAGCCGCCTCAGGAGTCGCATACAAAGAGCGTATGAATCAGCCTGTTATCGAGCAGCCTGAGAGTCAGCGCGAATACTTCAGGGAGAGATTGCAGCATTACAGGAACGTTGCGCTGCAGTTCCCGCGCGGCACTGACCCGGTTTATTTTAAGGAGGAAGGAAAGTGATAGTTCTTTTCATTCCCTCCCTCATCAGCCTGCTTGTTTCTAAAGCCGAAGAGAAAGGCTCTCCTTTGACTGAAGAGGAGGTGTTGGCTATTCGTGATAATGCCACGGCTATTGTCACGGATGCTGAAGGGGTCTTAGCAGTAGCTGAGCGGCGTGGGTATCAGGATATTGACCCTGAGCATTGCTGGGAGGAATGGCTGGACTTTAATAAGCAGGATTAAAGTTTTCACGCATAGGGACGATGAAGTTTAGACGGGGATCGGACCCGGTTTAACAAAGGGAGGAGAAGTGATGAGTTTTGACTGCTTAGTGTTCAAAGAGGGACAGACTCCGTTTATAGAGCAGGTTAAATCCGACATTGGTAGTTTCGAGATCGAAGATAAATCTCGGAGTGTTTATGAGGTTTTCTCGATAACAAGAATTGAAGAGATTGAGCAATCAACAGGAAAGCTGGCCTTGTTCATAGTCGCTAACAAAGCTCGAGTTAGCCGCGAGAAAATAGCGGAAGAGATAAAGCTTCGAAAACCAAGACCAGTAAAATACTTCTGATACCTAGCGACCCGCCAAGTGCGGGTTTTTTATTGCCTATAGGAAACCAAAATGACACATCCAGATCCGATAGATGAAGCCGCAGAACGCGAGCAGCAGATGATTGAGATTGCCCTGGCTAACCGCAGGCATCCGGAAATGTCATTCACCGACACCTGCTATTACTGCGAAGAGGCGGTGACGGCTGGATGCTTTTGTTCGACTGAATGTAGAGAAGACCATGAGCGTGTTGAGCACGCTAAGCAGCATAGGAGAGTGGAATGAGCGTTTACACGCTGGTAGTTGAGTTCCCGGATGGCAAAGAGCCACCAATTGGCCCGCTAACAGATATCCTTGGCGGCAGAGCAATGACTGTCGCTTTCTTCGACCATCGGGATGATCACCTTTCTGCTGAACAGGCATCTCTGATTAAGAAGGCAGTTGAAGAGTACTGCGAGAATCACGACAAGGATGATTTGGATATCTGGCACAAATTGCAGTTTCTCACCAAAGAATAACCACCTAAACCCCCACCCACCCTATTCACTATCGCGCTCTGCGTGAGGAGTTGTTATGTCTGAAATAAATAGTGAGGTGCCATGAATGAGCTGGCTCTTTTCGGAGGCGCTGGCGGAGGAATACTCGGCGGGCACCTCCTTGGATGGCGAACAGTTTGCGCCGTTGAACGTGACGCCTACGCAGCACAGGTTCTGGCGCAACGACAAAATGATGGAATTCTCCGACCTTTCCCGATTTGGTCTGACGTGTGCAGTTTTGACGGAAAGCCATGGAGAGGAATTGTTGATGTCGTTTCTGGCGGGTTTCCCTGCCAAGACATTTCAGCGGCAGGCTCCGGAGCAGGAATATCAGGAGAGCGATCGGGACTTTGGAAGCAAATGGCAAGAATCGTCGATGAGATTCGACCTCAGTACATCCTGCTGGAAAACTCACCTTTGCTTGTGGGAAGAGGACTTGCCGTGGTCCTTGGTGATATTGCCTCGCTGGGGCTCGATGCGGAATGGTGTTGTATTTCAGCATCAGAGTGCGGAGCGTCCCATAACCGCGACAGAATCTGGCTTGTTGCCTACCCCAAGGGCCAGCATGGGCGGGCATGGAATAGCATGGTGTCGGGCGAGGACTGGCGATCACAGACACAACCTCGAGGATTATCTAGCCTGGCAGCACCTGGAGGCTGGCGGGGAAGAAATGCCTGGCCTGAACGCCTGCCCCGATTATGTCGAGTGGCTGATGATGTGGCCTATGGGGTGGACAGACTTAAAGCCCTTGGCAATGGACAAGTTCCACGAGTGGCAGCAACTGCATTCAACATCCTGAGCAGCAAGACATGAACACCATCCGCGACATCTCCCCTGGCGAGTTCACTCTGTGGCTCGCCTTTTTTATTTGCATCGTGCTGGTCTGGAACTGGTCGTATAAGGGGTAGAAGTCGCTCCACATGAAAACTTGCGATAGTTTGCGATCAAGTTCTGTTAAAAAGTGCAGGAGAAATTATGGCTAAGCTAATGAACCTTCAGGAGTGGGCGTCGGCAACATATTCGCAGCCGCCCTCTTTATCCACCCTGCGCCGCTGGGTCAGGGAGGGCAGGATTTACCCATGCCCGGAGCTTCACGGAAAAGAATACAAACTCGAACCGGATTCGGTATACGTTGACCCGCGCAAGAAGATGTTGAAGCGCAGGCCGGAATACGTAGCAACGCCGAAAAAGGGCTCGCTGATGGAGAAACTGAAACATGTCGAACAGGCCAAAGCGGTACGACGCTAATCTGCCAAGGAACCTGACGTTTCGTAAAACGAAGCAGATATACTCCTGGCGAAATCCTGTGACCGGTCAGGAGATTTCACTGGGTAAAATACCCCGCAAGGATGCGGTAGCCCAGGCTATCGAAGCGAACAGCTACATTGAGCAAAACTACCTACCATCCGCCCTTCTCGATCGGCTTAAAGAGACGCCTGATTTCACAGTGAGTAAATGGCTTGAACGGTACGACGTCATCCTGGGGCGGCGCAGTTTGAAGCCAAGCACAATGAAGATACGTAGCAACCAGCTACTAACCATTCAGGCTGAGTTTGGTCGCCTACCAATTACCGCGATCAGTACGCGTGATATTGCAGTTTTCCTTGAATCGTATGTCCAATGTGGGAAGCACAGCATGGCGGTTGCATTGCGATCGCTGCTGATGGATGTTTTCCGCGAGGCTGTTGTTGAAGGCATTATCGATAGGAATCCAGTAGAGCCAACCAGAACCCCATCACCTGAAGTCAGGCGTGAGCGCTTATCACTTGAGCAATTTCTGGCTATCCGCAAGGCTGCTGAAAGCATGGGAGGTTGGCTGCAGAATGCGATGAACATCGGCCTGCTCACCGGACAGCGCCGGGAGGATGTAACGCGCATGACCTTCAGCGCGATCAAAGATGGACGACTTTTTGTGACACAAAGCAAGACTGGCCATAAGCTGGCGATGCCAATGGATTTAGAGCTGAAAGAACTGGGAATGTCACTGGAGGGGATCTTAGAGGAGTGCCGGAAGGATAACCCATCGGATAGCCTGATTTATTCTGCAGTCCGTCGCGGGGGCAGAAAACCGGGGCCGGTTTCACCAGATGCGCTCACAGGCGCATTTGCAGAAGCGCGTGAAATAAGCGGAATTAAATTTGGCCCTAACCCTCCGACATTTCATGAAATCAGAAGTCTTGCCAGCCGACTGTATGAAGTGGAAAATGGAGAGGATTTTGCGCAAAGATTACTCGGCCATAAAAACCTTTCTATGACTAAAAAGTATCTCGATTCGCGCGGTCAGGAATATGTCATGGTATAGATTGGATATAGTGATTTCGGGATATTTTCGGGAAATTTCGTAACCACCCTCAAAAAAACCATATAAATCATATCACTAAAAAAAGACCGAATACGATTCCTATATTCGGTCCAGGGAAATGGCTCTCAAGGAGCCGTGCGCTAAAAGTTGGCATTTATGAAGGCGGTGTCGCCTTGCAATTTAAGGTTAGAACAGCGCGGTGGAAATGCCAGCAAACGCAGGGATCAGGGCCATAAACCGGATCAGTTTGTGATCGCAACGGCAAAAATCCTTGATTGGGCGCAGTGCGAGGCTGCACCCGGGAGGTTTATTTACCGCACAGCGCCTGAGTGCGCTCAACAATCGGCTGCAGACTCATCATCTGGCCCGGATGCGCCTTGTCTTCGGCCTGAATCACGCTAATCGGCTGCGCTTTCACCTGTTTGTTTTTAAACAGCTGGTCGGCGATGTCGTTCAGCGGGTATTGCATCAGCGTGCTCGGGTTGATGGCAAACATCGCACCATCTTTCTCGCAGGTCAGCATCACCTCTTCACGGTTAAACGGCCACTTCTCTTTCCCGATCTCAAAGCGGCTGACGGTAATGATTTGTGCCGCCAGCGCCTGGCCGCATACGGATAACAACAGGATTGCGGGGATCACTTTCTTCAGCAACATAACTACCCTTTTCTCTCTTAAACCACATTCAGGCGGGTGACAGCGTAGCAAATACGCTCACCAGCCCAACCACGCCACACGCCAGCAGCAGTTCAAGCTGCGTCATGCGAATAAATTTTTGCTGCGTCCCGCTGCCCGCCAGGCGGAAGCGCGGCACCAGCCAGTATCGATTGATCAGCGCCACCAGCACCATCAGGGCAACCAGCAGCACCTTGCACAGCAACAACACAATGTAGCGTGAATCGTGCCACATGAGTGGCCAGCCTGCGATCATCACACTGTTTATCACACCACTCAGCAGCGTTAGCGCTACAGCCAGATGACCATAGCGCGAAAACCGCATCATGGTACGAATCGCATCAGTGCGTCGATCGATCTGGCGCGCCTCGCGCATCAACAGCAGCAAGGGCAACAATCCGCCCACCCAGAACGCCGCCGCAATCAGATGCATTGCCTGGTTAATCTGCTGAAGCAGACCGGGCAATCCATCACGCATCGCGGCATGACCTATCAGGGCCATGCAGGCAAGTTGCAGCAGGCCCGCCAGCAGTAACACCTGCTGACGCAGCTTTCCGGTCAGTAATAATGCGACAAGAGCCACAACACTAAAGAGTATTTCCCACTGCCACACCGCACCAAAATGCGTGTCGAGCACCGCCAGCCAGATGTCTAAATCAGCAAGATTCGTGCTGTCGCCGCTCATCAGCACATTCTGGCAGGCCAGCATCAATAGCGCACTCAGCAGCGCCAGCCAGGCGCTCCCCTTCAACAGCGGATTTAATCGTCGCGCCAGCAGGGGTCGATAACGTTTGGGTGCCAGCAGTGCGCTGTAACAGGCGCTGCCGGTCAGCAGCATCACGGCAGCGAAATGCAGTCCGCGCAGCAGGATCCAGAGGGTGGTCACCGGGTTACTTCACGCTAAAGCGATAGCTTCCTGAGGTTTTATGTCCATCCACCGACAGCACATGCCAGTTGACCTGATAACTCCCCGCTTTCAGCGGCTGAGAAAGGCCGATAATCAGGCGATTTTTCTGGTCAGCTTCAACGCGGGCTTTGGTCGTCTCAACGGGTTTCTGTGCATTGTCCAGCAGCGTAACGCCGCTGAATGCCGCTTCAATATCTTCGCTAAAATTCAGCGTCAGCGCATCGGGGGATGTCGTCACCTGCGCTTTAGCTGCGGGTGCGGAAGACTGGAGATGCGCATGCGCTGCGGCCAGAGAGCTGAATGCCATCAGTCCGGCTGCCGCCAGCGCAATAACCATGCGGGAAATGGGTTTTTTCTGCATAAGATCATCCTTTTAACCGCCGCCAGGGCGATAAACGTGGCAAAAGGATACGCTGCTGGTTTTGCACTGTCGAGGCCAGCGATGCGATCCTTATCCTTGATTCATACCGCCGAAAACATTACTTTTGCCGGCTATCGTCAGGAGAATATTATGAGCCATAACCTTGCCGTGCTGTCCCAGGAAGAGAAAGACAAGATCAATGTCGATTTAGCGGCAGCGGGCGTGGCGTTCAAAGAGCGCTATAACATGCCGGTCGTTGCCGAGATGGTGGCGCAGGAGCAGCCCGAAGCGCTGCGTGACTGGTTTCGTCAGCGTCTGATGCAATACCGCCAGGCGTCACTCAGCCTGTCGCGCCTTCCTTATGAACCGAAGATGAAGCAATGATGTTCCGCGTTATCGATACCGAAACCTGCGGTCTGCAGGGCGGCGTGGTGGAAGTCGCGTCCGTGGATGTGGTCAACGGTCAGATTGTGAATCCAATGAGCGATCTCACCCTGCCCGACCGCCCTATCAGCCGTCAGGCGATGGCGGTGCATCGCATTACCGAAGCGATGGTCGCTGGTAAACCGACCATTGAAGAGGCGATCCCGCGCTATTACGGCAGTGCTTTCTATGTGGCGCATAACGCCAGCTTTGACCGCCGGATGCTGCCGGAGATGTACGGTGAATGGATCTGCACCATGCAGCTGGCGCGCCAGCTCTGGCCGGGCATTAAATATGGCAATCAGGCACTGCGTCATTCGCTGAAGCTGGATGTGACGCCGCCCGCTGACCTGCATGCGCACCGCGCGCTCTATGACTGCTATGTCACGGCGGCGTTGCTGATTCGGATTATGGAGGTCTCTGGCTGGGGTGCTTCCGAGATGATTGTGCGTTCACAACCGGCGGCCCAGCGCGACGACATTCTGCCGTTCGGTAAATATCGCGGCCAGGCCATTGCGGTGATTGCGAGAAAGGATCCGGGCTACCTGAAGTGGGTGCTGAATAATGTCAGCGATCTGCGCCCGCCATTGCGGCAGGCGCTGAATAAATACCTGTCGGAGTCTCAGTAATCCTGAGCGGGCGGCAGGGTGCCCTGCGCCAGTCCCAGCAGGAAGGTGTATTCCATCGCGATACCTTCGTAGGCTTTGTAACGCCCCGACTTGCCGCCGTGACCGGAATCCATATCGGTGCAAAGCAGCAGCAGGTTGTTATCCGTTTTCAGCGATCTCAGCTTCGCCACCCACTTGGCCGGTTCCCAGTACTGCACCTGTGAGTCGTGCAGGCCGGTGGTGACCAGCAGGTGGGGATACGCTTTCGCCTCAATGTTGTCATAGGGGCTGTACTGGCGGATGTAGTGGTAGTACTCAGGATCGTTGGGGTTGCCCCACTCGTCATACTCACCGGTCGTCAGCGGAATCGACTCATCCAGCATGGTGGTGACCACATCCACAAACGGCACCTGCGCCACCACGCCGTGGAACCGCTGAGGCGCCAGATTAATCACGCCGCCCATCAGCAGGCCGCCTGCACTGCCGCCCATCGCATAGAGCCGTTCCGGGTGGCCGATGCCGCGCGCCACCAGTGCATCCGTGACATCAATAAAGTCGGTGAAGCTGTTCATTTTGTTGAGCAGGCGACCGCCGTCATACCATTGCTGTCCCAGCTCACCGCCGCCGCGCACCTGTATCAGCGCATAGACAAAGCCGCGATCCAGCAGGCTCAGACGGCTGACGCTGAAATCGGCATCCATGCTGCTGCCGTAGGCGCCATACCCATAGACCAGCATCGGGTTCTGACCAGGCTGATAATGTTTGCGGTGATAAACCAGCGACACCGGTACTTCGGTGCCATCGCTGACTTTGATCCAGTGATGCTCGCTTTTGTAATCTTCCGCGTTAAAGCCTTTAACCTGGCTCTGCTTCAGAATGCGGCGTTCGCCGGTATCCATATCCAGTTCAAACAGCGTGGTCGGCGTGGTCATCGACGAATAGCCGTAGCGCAGTTTACTGGTGCGCGGCGTCGGATTGTACGCCAGCCAGGTTACATAGGTCGGATCGTCAAAGGCGATGCCGCTGGTCTCGCCGCTGGCCCAGTTAATCTGTCGCAGGCTGGTCAGGCCGCGCTGGCGCTCCTCAACCACCAGCCAGTCGCGGAACAGCTGGAAATCCTCCATCACTACCTGTTCCCGTGCCGGGATAAGTGTTTCCCAGCGTGTCTCATCCAGATAGCGACTGCGATACAGCCCGAAGTTTTTGCCTTCGCGATTGGAGCGAATGAAGAACTGATGATCGTAATGGTCGATGCTGTATTCATGATCGCGACGGCGCGGCAGAAAGACATGTGGCTGTGCATCGGGGAAGTTCGCATCGATCAGCTGAATTTCGCTGGTGTTGGTGCTGTAGAGCGCAATCATGATGAACTGCTTGGAGGTGCTCTTGTGCACGCTGAGATGATAGGTGTCATCCTGCTCTTCGTAGACGAGCTTGTCTTCCGACTGCGGCATACCCAGTTCATGTCGCCACACCTGATACGAGAGCAGCGTCTGCGGATGTTTCTGCACATAGTAGATCGTACGGGAGTCATTGCCCCAGGCGAAGCTCGATGAGGCGTTACTCAGCACTTCAGGATACCAGCTGCCACTCTCGAGGTTGCGGAACCGGATGCCGTACTGGCGTCGCGACAGGAAATCTTCGGCCAGCGCCATGACCCGGTTATCGGGGCTGATGTGCAGCGCGCCCATCGTGTAAAAATCGCTGTGCGAGGCGCGCTGGTTGGCATCCAGCAGCAGACTCCACTCGCCAGACTCCTCGCTTGCTGCCGGTTGCCGGTAATAGGCCGGATATTCGTTACCGCTCTGATAGCGGCTCTGATAGCGGTAACCGTTTTTCACATAGGGCACAGAGTGATCTTCCGGCGGCAGCCGATCGATAATCTCTTTTAATACCCGGTCCTGCAGCGGCTGCTGCGATGACATAATTTTTTTGCCGTAATTGTTTTCGGCACGCAGGTAATCAAGGACTTCGCTGTTTTCACGTTTGTCGTCGCGCAGCCAGTAATAATCGTCAACGCGCGTCTCGCCGTGCAGCGTCATCTCATGGGGAATTTTTTTTGCGATGGGTGCTTTCATCCATCCGTCTCCATCAACGTAATGATCTGTAAGCGTAACACTTCGGCAGCCGGAAGCCAGGTATGACGAGAGAAGCTGCCGCTGGCCAATCACTTCGTGTGACCAGCCAGCGGACTTCAGCCAGGATTAACCGGCAGGCAGACGGGATTTTTCAGCCTCAAGATCCTGCTGGATGCCGTCGCGGACATCCTGAGGAATTTTCAGCGCGTCGCCCAGCGCGGAGAGATAGCTGCGTTCCATAAAGTGATCGACGTCGATAGCAGTACAGCTCAGGAAGTAAAGCTCCAGCGCCTCTTCCTCATTTTTCACATCGGCGGCCAGCCACTGCGGGTCCAGCGGGCGGTTCATCGCTTTCTGAATCAGCTGTTCTGCATCCTGGCCGTAACCGGACTGATGAATATTCTGCTCAATGGCTGCCCGCTCCTGATCGTCGATGTGCCCGTCACTTTTAGCGGCAAACACCAGCGCCGTGACCAGACGTTCAGCGCGCTGGTCTATGGGCGTCTGAGCCACGCCAAAATCAGGTTCATTCTGGTGCGCTTCGCTGACCCGCTGCTTATATTTGTTCCACAGCACCGCACCAGCGGCCGCGCCACCACCAATAATCAGCGCTTTGCCGCCATATCTGGTCAGCAGTTTGCGTGAAGACTTACTGGAGACCAGCATGGCGGCCAGACCGCCCAGCGCACCCGGTGCCAGCATGTCACTTAAGCCGCCGCCCGATTTGCCTTCACCGCCCTTCTTTGCCAGTACCGACTGAATCTGTTGCAACCAGTTATTCATCATTCACTCCTTTCAGGATGTCAGCCCGCTATCCTGACCAAAAGCATGTCAGGAAACGTCAGAGCGGGAAAAGTACGGCAAAAAGCAGTGTCAGATGGACGAAAGATGAGAACGCAAACGTTTTCGTTTATACTTGCGCGCGAATTTTGACTGCTTAGGTGAATGTATGACGACTCTCGGAACAGCGCTGCGTCCGGCGGCGACGCGTGTAATGCTATTGGGTTCAGGTGAACTGGGTAAAGAGGTGGCGCTGGAGTGTCAGCGTCTGGGTGTGGAAGTGATTGCGGTGGATCGTTACGCCGATGCCCCGGCGATGCATGTCGCCCATCGCAGCCATGTGATCAATATGCTGGATGGAGCAGCGCTGGCTGCGCTGATTGCCGAAGAGAAGCCTGATTTTGTGGTGCCGGAAATTGAAGCCATCGCCACGGATACGCTGGTTGAGCTGGAGCAGCAGGGCCAGCGCGTGGTTCCGACCGCCCGTGCCGCAAAGCTGACCATGAACCGCGAAGGCATTCGCCGCCTGGCGGCTGAAGAGTTGTCACTGCCCACTTCACGCTATCGCTTTGCCGACAGCAAAGCGCGTTTCGATGAAGCCGCGACCGAAATCGGCTTCCCGTGCATTGTAAAGCCGGTGATGAGTTCATCCGGTAAAGGCCAGAGCTTTATCCGCGACGCCAGCCAGCTGGAGAAAGCCTGGGATTATGCCCAACAGGGTGGCCGCGCCGGTGCCGGTCGCGTCATCGTCGAAGGCGTTGTTAACTTCGATTTTGAGATCACTCTGCTGACCATCAGCGCCGTCGATGGCATTCACTTCTGTGCGCCGATTGGTCACCGACAGGAGGATGGCGACTATCGTGAATCCTGGCAGCCGCAGCAGATGAGTGACCTGGCGCTGCAGCGGGCGCAGGATGTTGCCGCGCAGGTGGTGAAGGCGCTGGGCGGTTATGGCCTGTTTGGCGTTGAGCTGTTTGTCTGCGGTGATGAGGTGGTATTCAGTGAAGTGTCGCCACGTCCCCACGACACTGGGATGGTGACGCTGATTTCACAGGATCTGTCAGAGTTTGCGCTGCACGTGCGGGCGTTCCTGGGTCTGCCGATTGGCGGGATTCGTCAGTATGGTCCATCGGCATCTGCCGTTATCCTGCCGCAACTGACCAGCCAGAATGTGCAGTTTGTGAATGTCGAAGCCGCACTGGGGGCCGGTCTGCAACTTCGGCTGTTCGGCAAGCCGGAGATTAGCGGGCAGCGTCGTCTGGGCGTCGCGCTGGCCAGCGGTGAGAGCACCACGCAGGCGATTGCGCGTGCAGTTGCCAGCGCAGCGGCGGTTACGGTTCAGGGGTAAAGGTGTGCGGTGAGCAGACGCTCACCGCCATTACTTACTTCGCGCCTTCGACAGCTTCGCGAGCCAGGCGGGTGATGCGATCCCAGTCGCCCGCTTCCAGCGCATCGTTAGGCACCAGCCAGGAGCCGCCGATGCACAGCACGCTTTTCAGCGCCAGATAGTCACGGTAGTTGGCCGGAGAGATGCCGCCAGTCGGACAGAAACGCACCTGCGGGAAAGGTCCGCCAATCGCCTGCAGCGCTTTCACGCCGCCATTTGCTTCTGCCGGGAAAAACTTAAACTCGCGCAGACCATAGTCCATACCGGTCATTAACTCAGAAACCGTGCTGATACCCGGAATCAACGGAACCGGCCCTTCAACCGCCGCTTTCAGCAGCGATTCCGTGACGCCAGGGCTGATAACAAACTGTGCACCGGCATCGGTCACTTCCTGTAACTGCTGCGGATTAATCACTGTGCCCGCACCGACAATCGCATCCGGCACTTCTTTGATCATCGCACGCAGTGCATCCATCGCTACGGGCGTGCGCAGCGTGACTTCCAGCACTCTGACACCGCCTGCCACCAGCGCTTTCGCCATCGGCACAGCATGTTCCAGTTTATTCACCACGATGACCGGCACGACAGGTCCGGTGGTCAGAATCTGTTCAGCACTCGTTTTCCAGTTTTTCATCAGTTCCCCTTGCTTGATAACACCGGGATTGTGGCCCGGTCATGGAGCATCGGCTCCTGCCCTGTAGATTGCGTCACTACCATACATGATTCGCTTCCTGAGCGTCTATCCTCCTGCGCCCATTTTGAAACAGCAGTTCAGTTTTATTCGTATCCGCTGGCACGATTTCAAGGCGAAAAAAAAGCCCGCGTGGCGGGCTGTAACTGCAGATGAAACCAGGTTTCGTATTTGCCTGGCCGCAATGTCTTAGTTTAAGGCGCAGGGAACACGGGCAGAGGAGGAAAGCGTCCCGCGCCATGGATGGCGCGGGCCGAGCGGCCAGGGATTGGCTCAAGCGCCTTTACGATCTGACCGTGTTCCCTTCGCAGTCACAGTCTTACAACAGACCGGGCTGACATAATCACCAATCTCACCACCGCGTGGCGGGCTTCATCATCACTTCAGTTATTCAAACTCGTTCCACGAGCGACCATCGCGGGTGATCATCGCCACCGAGGCCACCGGGCCCCAGGTGCCAGCCTGATACGGCTTGGAAGAGTCACCATCTGCCGCCCATGCGTTGATAATCGAATCAACATAGGTCCATGCGGCTTCAACTTCATCGCGACGCACAAACAGCGCCTGGATGCCGCGCATGCTCTCCAGCAGCAGACGCTCGTAAGCATCGGCAAGGTGCGACTGGTTGAACGTCTCGGAGTAGCTCAGATCCAGCTTGGTGGTCTGCAACTTGTGCTTGTGATCGAGGCCTGGCACTTTATTCAGGATCTCGATATCCACGCCCTCGTCCGGCTGCAGACGAATGGTCAGCTTGTTCTGCGGCAGCTCTGAGTAGGAATCTTTGAACAGGTTCATCTCGGGGTTTTTAAAGTAGACCACCACTTCGGAACATTTGGTCGGTAAACGCTTACCGGTACGCAGGTAGAACGGCACGCCTGCCCAGCGCCAGTTGTCGATATCGACACGAATTGCGACGAAAGTCTCCGTAGCGCTCGTTTTATTGGCCCCCTCTTCTTCAAGGTAGCCTGGCACTTTTTTACCCTGCACAAAGCCCGCAGTGTACTGACCGCGTACGGTTTTCTCACGCACGTTGGTCTGGTCGATGCGGCGCAGCGAGCGCAGCACTTTAACTTTTTCGTCACGGATGCTGTCGGCACTGAGATCGGACGGCGGCGACATGGCGATCATGGTCAGAATCTGCAACAGGTGGTTCTGAATCATGTCACGCATCTGACCCGCTTTATCGAAGTAACCCCAGCGGCCTTCAATACCCACCTCTTCGGCCACCGTGATCTGCACGTGGTCGATGGTGCGGTTATCCCAGTTATTCACGAAGATAGAGTTCGCAAAGCGCAGCGCCAACAGATTAAGCACGGTCTCTTTGCCGAGATAGTGGTCGATACGGAATACCTGGCTCTCATCGAAGTATTCACCAACGCTGTCGTTGATCTCCTGCGAGGTTTCCAGTGAGGTACCGAGCGGCTTCTCCATCACCACGCGCGCCGGTTTCGCATTCAGCTTCGCGGTGCCCAGTCCCTGACAGATCGCGCCAAAGGTGCTCGGCGGCATTGCAAAGTAGTTAATGGTGGTGCGGTTTTTCTGGTCCAGCATCTTGCCCAGTTTCGGGAAGTGCGTGGTGTCGTTAACATCGAGGTTGCAGAAGTCGAGACGACTGCTGAGTTTGTCCCACAGCGCTTCGTCAATCTTCTCCTTCATGAAGGTTTCCAGCGCTTCACGTACCACTTTGGTGTATTCCGCTTTGTCCCACTCGGCACGGCCGACACCAATAATGCGGGTTTCCTCGTGGATCTGACCCGCTTTCTCTAACTGGTACAGTGAAGGCAACAGTTTACGGCGTGCAAGATCGCCTTTGGCACCGAAAATCACCAGATCGCATGCCTGGGCTGTTTGTGTTACCGCCATTTTCCTCTCCTCGTTGCAGGATAGTCCGGTGGTGATGCATCCTCTGCCACCGGGTCCAGGTTATTATTTTCTTTCAGCACAATGTACTTTTTTCCCCGCGCCAGGTAAACCGACTCGCCGGGTCAACCGCATTAACTCTGTACCGGATGCGCTGCACGCGTGTGATGACACGTGCGGATTGCCGGTTTTTTCTGTGTCTGCTGGTGTCAGGAAATCTGGCACCGGTCAAAGTATCCCAAAAAAAAGCGCCATCGGCTTGTCCGCCGTTGCGCCTGTCGGCCGCTGACGCGATATAGTCTCTGTTAATCGGCGCTGACGACAGTGATAATTGAAATTGATAAAAGCGATAATGGTCATCGGCTTATGAATATGCTGGAAAAAATTGAGGCGCAGTTCGCTGCGCTGAGCAAAGCGGAACAGAAAGTCGCCCGGCAGATTCTCGCTGCCCCCCAGGCGGCGATGCACTCCAGCATTGCGACGCTGGCAGGCGTTGCCGGCGTGAGTGAACCCACCGTAAATCGCTTCTGCCATCGCCTGGGCGCACGCGGCTTTCCCGACTTTAAACTGCAACTGGCACAGAGTCTGGTGAAAAGCAGCAGCTGGGTCAGCCGGGGTGTGGAGGATAACGACAGTGTGGAGGACTACAGCCACAAGATCTTCGACTCGGCGCTGGCTGGCCTGCAGCGGGTGCGCGATCAGCTGAACAGCACGCAACTGCAACAGGCCGTCACCCTGCTTGCGCAGGCCGACAAACTCGCCTTTTTCGGGCTGGGGGCATCGGCGGTCGTGGCGCATGACGCCTTTACCAAATTTCTGCGCTTTAATCTGCCGGTCATCTGGTCGGACGATATTGTGATCCAGCGCATGAGTTGCATAAATAGTCGAGCCGGTGACGTTTTTGTTCTCATTTCACATACTGGACGCACAAAAAATATGGTAGAACTGGCTCGCCTGGCCCGTGTAAACGGTTCCACCGTTATTGCCATCACCTCTCCCGATTCACCCCTTGCCCATGAAGCAGCGATAGCTTTAGTGCTTGATGTACCGGAAGATACGGATGTCTATTTGCCGATGGTGTCGCGCCTGGCGCAGTTAACCGTGATCGATGTGCTGGCAACCGGTTTTACCCTGGAACGGGGTGCCCCCTTCCGGGAAAACCTGAAACGCGTGAAAGAGGCGTTGAAAGCGTCGCGTTATGAAAAGAACACCCTTCGGGAAGAGAGTGATCAGTAAAAAATTAACATCACATTTACAATGTGAGTCGTATCACAACCCGTCGATCATATAGAATAGATAACCATGCTGTGTCCACAGACCCGGACACGCTTAAATGTTTACGGAGTCCCCGATGTCAAGACGTCTCAGAAGAACCAAAATCGTAACAACCCTCGGCCCGGCCACCGATCGTGATAATAACCTCGAAAAAATCATCGCTGCCGGTGCGAACGTTGTACGACTCAACTTCTCTCACGGCACGCCAGAAGACCATCAGCTACGTGCCGACAAAGTGCGTGAGATTGCCGCAAAACTGGGCCGCCACGTGGCTATTCTCGGTGACCTCCAGGGTCCAAAAATTCGTGTTTCGACCTTCAAAGAAGGTAAAGTTTTCCTGAATATCGGCGACCGTTTTCTGCTGGATGCCAGCCTGGGTAAAGGCGAAGGCGATAAAGAGCGCGTGGGTATCGACTACAAAGGTCTGCCTGAAGATGTGGTGCCGGGCGATATCCTGCTGCTGGATGATGGCCGCGTGCAGCTGAAGGTGCTGGAAGTTCAGGACACGAAAGTCTTCACCGAAGTCACTGTCGGCGGCCCGCTGTCGAACAACAAAGGCATTAACAAGCTGGGCGGCGGCCTGTCAGCTGAAGCGCTGACCGAAAAAGACAAGGCAGACATTATCACCGCCGCTAAGATCCGCGTCGATTATCTGGCCGTCTCCTTCCCACGCTGTGGTGAAGATATGAACCTGGCGCGTCGTCTGGCGCGTGAAGCGGGTTGTGACGCTAAGCTGGTCGCTAAAGTGGAACGTGCCGAAGCGGTTGCCAGCCAGGAAGCGATGGATGACATCATTCTGGCATCAGACGTGGTGATGGTTGCGCGTGGCGACCTGGGCGTTGAGATTGGCGATCCGGAACTGGTCGGCATTCAGAAAGCATTAATTCGTCGTGCCCGTCAGCTAAACCGCACCATCATTACCGCGACGCAGATGATGGAGTCGATGATTACTAACCCGATGCCAACCCGCG
Organism: Pantoea sp. JKS000250; assembly: GCF_003201065.1. Taxonomy (NCBI): domain Bacteria; kingdom Pseudomonadati; phylum Pseudomonadota; class Gammaproteobacteria; order Enterobacterales; family Erwiniaceae; genus Pantoea; species Pantoea sp. JKS000250. The sequence continues at coordinate 570,168 of NZ_QICZ01000001.1, forward strand.
CAGAAGTCATGGACGTGGCTAACGCCGTGCTGGATGGCACCGATGCCGTGATGCTCTCTGCAGAAACCGCAGCGGGTCAGTATCCGGCAGAAACCGTCTCAGCGATGGCGAAGGTCTGCCTGGGCGCAGAGAAGATCCCAAGCGTCAACGTCTCCAAGCACCGTCTGGATGTTCAGTTCGACAACGTCGAAGAAGCGATCGCCATGTCGTCCATGTACGCCGCAAACCATTTGCAGGGCGTTACTGCGATCATCACCATGACCGAGTCGGGCCGTACTCCGCTGATGACCTCACGTATCACGTCGGGCCTGCCGATCTTTGCGATGTCCCGCCATGAACGCACGCTGAATCTCACTGCACTCTATCGCGGTGTGACGCCAGTGTTCTTCGACAGCAACAACGATGGTGTCGCGGCCGCACACGACGCGGTTAACCTGCTGCGCGATAAAGGTTTCCTGGTTTCAGGCGATCTGGTTATCGTGACCCAGGGTGATGTGATGGGCGCCACCGGCACCACTAACACGACCCGCGTGCTGCGCGTGGATTAATTGCGCCCGCGTTTACATTGTCGGTGTAGAATCAACGACGCGACTGCCTGGCAGTCGCGTTTTTCTTTTCTGACAAGGAGGCAAGATGCCCCGTTTCCAGCCCATCAGCCAGCTTACCGGCCGAATTTTACTTTTTCCTCTGGCGTTAGTGCTGTTCGAGTTTGCTACCTATATCGCTCACGACATGATCCAGCCCGGCATGCTGATCGTCACCAGCGAGTTCTCCGTTGGCCCGGAATGGGTTTCTACGTCGCTAACCGCTTACCTGATTGGTGGCATGGTGCTGCAATGGCTGCTGGGTCCACTCTCTGATAAGTTTGGCCGGCGACCGGTGATGCTCTCCGGCATCCTGTTTTTTGCCGTCGCCTGCATACTAACCAACTGGGTCAGTTCGATTGAAGAGTTTGTTGGCCTGCGTTTTATTCAGGGTATCAGCCTCTGCTTTATTGGTGCGGTTGGCTATGCCGCCATTCAGGAAGCCTTTGATGAGGCGCTGGCGGTGCGCATGATGGCGCTGATGGCTAATGTGGCGCTGCTGGCCCCGCTGGCAGGTCCGCTTGCCGGTGCAGCCTGGCTCACTGTGGGTAGCTGGCGCAGTATGTTCTGGCTGTTTGCCGCCTGCAGCCTCGTTGCGTTTGTGGTGCTGTGGCGTGTGATGCCCGAAACCGCAGGCGACCGCAGCCACTCCATCGCCCTGCCGAATCTGGCGCGCAACTATGCCCGACTGATGAAAGACCGGCTGGTGATGTTCGGGTCTTTTGCTATCGGGCTGGTGTTTATCCCGATCCTCACCTGGGTTGCCCTGTCACCGGTGATCCTGATGCATGACGAAGGTCTGTCTCGCATGCAGTATGCCCTGCTGCAGCTGCCGGTGTTTCTGGCGATGATTGCCGGTAACCTGACGCTGAGTAAGCTGGCCGGACGGGTGCCGATTGAACAGCCGGTGAAGTTCGCCGCCTGGCCGATTCTGATTGGTCTGAGTCTGGCGCTGGTGGCAAGCCTGCTGAACAGCCACGGTTACCTGCTCATCACGGCTGGCCTGAGCCTCTACGCCTTTGGCGCAGGGATGGTGAATGCCGGACTCTATCGACTGACGCTCTATGCCAGCGATGAAGGCAAAGGCAGCGTGGCGGCCATGCTGGGGATGATCAGTATTCTGACGCTGGCGGTGGGGATTGAGCTGGCAAAAAGTGGCTACTTCAGCGGCGGCACGTTGTGGTTCTGTCTGATTAACTTTATCAGCGGCGTGCTTTGGTTTGGTCTCGTGACCCTGTTTATGCGCGAACGTAAACGTCGCAGCAGGCTGGAGGCGTTATAACAGAGCTGCGTAATCGTCTGCGCTGAGCATGCCACGGATGGCGATTTGCGTCTTTGCGCAGGGGGTATGCTTCCTGAGCCAGCTCTTTCATTCACTCATAAAAGGCTGCGAAAGCGGCCTTTTTATTATCACTTAATCGCTGGATCTGGGTGAATCTGAAAGCGGCAAATAAACTTAAAGCGCAGGGAACACGGGCAGAGGAGGAAAGCGTCCCGCGCCACGGATGGCGCGGGCCGAGCGGCCAGGGATGGCTTAAGCGCCTTTCCGATCTGACCGTGTTCCCTAAGCATTTTCGAACTTACCGCTAACCAAACCCGACGTACCAAAAAGGCCGCTTTTGCGGCCTTTCTGCTATTTGCGCGGATAAAGCTCTTTGCGCGAATAGGGTTCGATGTCACCCTCTTTGCGGGTCTTCAGCAGCTTGAGGATCCACGTGTACTGCTCGGGATGCGGGCGGACAAACACTTCTACCTCTTCATTCATCCGGCGAGCCAGCTGGTGATCGTCGGCCTGCAGCAGATCGTCCATCGGCGGACGCACATAAATCTCAAGCTTATGCGTTTCACTGTTATAGACCGGGAACAGTGGCACCACGCGGGCTCGGCACACCTTCATCAGCCGGCCTACCGCAGGCAATGTCGCTTTATAGGTAGCGAAAAAATCGACAAATTCGCTGTGCTCGGCACCGTGATCCTGATCGGGCAGATAGTAGCCCCAGTAACCCTGACGTACTGAACTGATAAACGGCTTAATCCCGTCGTTGCGGGCATGCATCCGGCCGCCATAGCGACGACGGGCCGTGTTCCAGGCGTAGTCCAGCAGCGGGTCGCTCTGATTGTGGAACATGGCCGCCATCTTCTGGCCTTCTGACGCCAGCAGCATGGCAGGAATATCCACCGCCCAGCCGTGTGGCACCAGGAAAATCACATTCTGCTGCTCAGCTTTCATCTGGTCGATGATTTCACGACCATGCCACTCAACGCGCTGCCGGATGCGAGCAGGATCGCGCAGCACCAGCTCGGTCATCATTGTCATCGCCTGCGGCGCTGTCGCAAACATCTCATCGACCAGCGTGGCACGCTGCTCTTCACTGAGTTCCGGCAGGCAATAATAGAGATTAATCAGCGCGCGGCGACGTGCGCCCTTTGCCAGCTTACCGGCAAACCGGCCTAACCGGCCCAGCAGCGGATCGCGCACTTTCGGCGGTAAATACGCCAGACCCGCCAGCGCACCTATTGCCAGCCAGCTGCCCCAGTACTTAGGTTTGAGAAAAGAACGTTCAAAAACGGGAATAAATTCAATGTTATTTTTTTTACGGGTTTCCATGCACTCGCCTCAAGCAATGACCGGCTTATGATAGTGACGACCTGAAAATTTGCAATCATCCTGCGCCAGATAGCAAAAAACCGACGGAGAAGCCGTCGGTTTTTGCGCGATTTGACGAAATTCTCTTACTTCAGACCCAGCTGAGGCAGCCAGGATTTAACCTGTGCCATGTAGTCGCTGCGATCTTTGCCGGTCAGACCTTCCATGCGCGGCAGCTTCGCCGTTAATGGGTTAACCGCCTGGTTATTGATCCAGATTTCGAAATGCAGATGCGGTCCGGTGGAGCGCCCGGTGTTGCCGGACAGTCCAATACGGTCGCCACGTTTCACTTTCTGACCTGGCTTCACCAGCACTTTCTTCATGTGCATATAGCGTGTCATATACTGACGGCCATGACGGATAGCGACGTAGTTACCGGCGGCACCGCCGTTTTTCGCTACCACGATCTCACCATCACCCACTGCGAGCACCGGCGTACCGATTGGCAGCGCAAAGTCGACGCCTTTGTGCGGCGCAATGCGGCCCGTTACCGGGTTAAGACGACGCGGATTAAAGTTGGAAGAGACACGATACTGCTTAACCGTCGGGAAGCGCATAAAGCCGCGTGCCAGACCGGAGCCGCTGCGATCGTAGAACTTGCCATCTTCCGCGCGGAATGCGTAATAATCTTTACCGCCGCTGCGCAGGCGCACGCCCAGCAACTGACTCTGGGCACTCTTGCCATCCAGCATTTCACGTGACATCAGCACGCTGAACTGGTCGCCAGCACGTAGCTTACGGAAGTCCATCTGCCACTGCATCGCTTTAATCACGGCGCTGGCTTCAGCCCCGCTCAACCCCGCCCGCATGGCGCTGGCGGCGAAACTGCCGCGCACTTCGCCCTGCATCACGCTGTTGCGCCATTCGCCCTTCTGCATCTCCGCATCCATCTTAAAGCCACCGGCTGGGGTGCGCTCATAGGTGCGGGTTTCACGACGGGAAATTTCCCAGCTCAGGGTTTTCAGGCCACCATCATCATCCAGCGTCCAGCTCAGCTGCTGACCGACCTGCAGATTACGCAGCTCGCGATCGCTCACCACCAGCGCATTGATATCACTGATGTCGATGCCATACTGATTCAGGGCACTGCTCAGGGTATCGCCGGATGAAACAGTGTAGTCATGCACCCCTGCCGTTTCGGGCACGTCGGTGTCGACATCATCCGCAGGCAGCTCTTCGTCCGGTTCCGGTGTGCTCTGATCGATCGGCTCACTGGCTTCCGGCAACAGCGTGCGGAGCGTGTTCTTATCCAGTTCAATGTTTTTAACGATGGGCGTCACATCATCCGTCGGATGATAAACGTAAGGCCGCCAGACAGCGACGGCCAGAGTGACTACAGTTAACGATCCCAGCATTACGCGGTGGGGGCGCGGCAAATTATTAAATGCGAGGGCGACAGAGCGGGCTATCTGCTGCACTTTTACCTATTCCTCATGCTCCATTCAGGCAGCTTTCATACTGGCTCGACAGTTGTGAGAGGAATTTCACATAGCTGTCTTTGGCTAAGCTGATGTCCGTGCCCAGGGGATCAAGCGTGCCTTTACGCACCTGTGTTCCGCGGGAGACAGCATCGATGACTGCTGGTCTGAATTGTGGCTCAGCAAAGACGCAGACCGCCTTTTGCTCAACCAACTGTGTTCGTATCTGGTGTAAACGCTGAGCGCCCGGTTGAATTTCAGGATTGACGGTAAAATGCCCGGCGGGCGAGAGACCGTAGTGCTTTTCAAAGTACGTGTAAGCGTCGTGAAAAACGAAATATCCTTTATTTCTGACCGGAGCAAGTTGTGCGCTGACGCGTTTGTCCGTGTCCGCCAAAGCTACCTCAAACTGCTGGAGGTTGGCGTCAAGTTTGGCCTTATCTTGCGGCATAAGTTCCAATAATTTTCCATGGATTGCAACCGCGGTTTTGCGCGCAATCTCTGGCGACAACCACAGGTGCATATTAAACTCGCCGTGATGGTGATGATGCGCTTCAGCATCCTGATCTTCGGATTTTTCCGCTGCGTGTTCATCTTCATCTTCACCACCGCTAATCAATAACGGTTTTACCCCGTCGATGTTCACCATCGCGAGGTTTTTTTGAGCCGGAAGTTCAGCCGCAGACTTCGCCATAAAGGCTTCCATTTCTGGCCCGACCCAGACAACTAAGTCCGCGTTTTTTAAGCGTTTTGCATCAGATGGCCGCAGGGCGTAATCATGTTCGGACGCGCCGTCCGGCAGCAGCACCTCAACCGGTGTAACGCCATCGGCAATAGCAGCAGCAATAAAACCTACCGGTTTGAGTGAAGCCACAACATTCGCCTGGGCAGGAAGGGTTAACAAAGCTGAAACAGATAAAGCAGTCAGGGCGAAAATTGAGCCCTTTTTATTATGTAACATATTGCGTCATTCCATCGTGACCATGAGGTGGAATGTGATATTATAACATTCGAAATTCTGTGCAACCTGTAAATACTATGACCTCACTTGTCACACTCGATAACGTTTCGATAAAGTTTAACCAGCGCAATGTGTTATCAGGCGTCAGCCTGGCATTGCAGCATGGTCGCATTCTCACCCTGCTGGGTCCCAACGGTGCCGGAAAATCAACGCTGGTGCGTGTGGTGCTCGGCCTGCTCGCCCCTACAACCGGTTCGGTTCAGCGTGATCCTGCTCTGCGTATCGGCTACGTGCCGCAGAAGCTGCACATCGATCCCACCCTGCCGGTCACGGTTGAGCGCTTTATGCGTCTGACCCGTGGCAGCAAACACGCGGAGATTATGCCAGCACTGAAACGTGTGCAGGCGGGCCATCTGCTCAACTCCCCGCTGCAAAAGCTCTCCGGCGGTGAAACTCAGCGTGTGTTGCTGGCACGCGCCCTGCTGAATCAGCCTCAGTTGCTGGTGCTGGATGAACCAACGCAGGGAGTGGATGTGAACGGTCAGGTTGCGCTGTATGACCTGATCAATCAGTTACGCGTGGAACTGAACTGCGGCGTGCTGATGGTTTCCCACGATCTGCATCTGGTGATGGCGAAAACCGACGAAGTGTTGTGCCTCAATCACCATATCTGCTGTTCCGGCACGCCGGAAGCCGTCTCGCAGCATCCCGAATTTATCGCGATGTTTGGCCCGCGTGGCGCGCAGGAGCTGGCGATCTACCGTCATCATCATAATCACCGTCACGACCTTCAGGGACGTATCGTTTTACGCAAAGGACAGGGTTCATCATGATTGAGTTGTTATTACCGGGCTGGATAGGCGGTGTGATGTTAGCGCTGGCTGCCGGTCCGCTGGGTTCGTTCGTCGTCTGGCGTAAGATGTCCTATTTCGGCGATACCCTGGCGCACGCGTCTCTGCTCGGCGTAGCCTTTGGCCTGCTGCTGAACGTGAACCCCTACTACGCGGTGATTCTGGTGACGGTCTGCCTGGCGCTGGGACTGGTCTGGCTTGAGCGGCGTCCGCATCTGGCTATCGATACCCTGCTGGGCATTATGGCGCATAGCGCGCTGTCGCTGGGCCTGGTCGTCGTCAGCCTGATGAAGAACGTGCGCGTTGATTTAATGGCGTATCTGTTTGGCGACCTGCTGGCCGTAACGCCTGATGACCTCTGGATGATGGGTGGCGGCGTGATAATTGTGCTGCTGGTGATGGCGTGGCAGTGGCGTTCGCTGCTGTCGATGACCATCAGCCCGGAACTGGCGCAGGTGGATGGCGTGAATATCCAGCGAACCCGGCTGATTCTGATGCTGGTTACGGCGCTGACGATTGGCGTGGCGATGAAGTTTGTGGGTGCGCTGATTATCACTTCACTGCTGATTATTCCGGCTGCCACCGCTCGCCGTTTTGTGCGTTCGCCGGAAGGCATGGCGGCCGTCGCGGTGGTCATCGGCGTGATTGCCGTCACCGGCGGTCTCACCTTCTCTGCGTTCTACGACACGCCTGCCGGTCCGTCCGTGGTGCTCTGCGCCGCCATCCTGTTTATCTTCAGCATGGTGCGCAAACCGGCCATGTAGTCACTCTTCGCGCGTAATGCCGAAGTGACGATAAGCATGCTGCGTGGCCAGACGGCCACGCGGTGTGCGCTGAATAAAACCCTGCTGAATCAGGAAGGGTTCAATCACATCTTCGATGGTCTCACGCTCTTCACCAATCGCAGCAGCCAGGTTATCCAGCCCCACCGGCCCACCCATAAACTTGTCGATAATCGCCAGAAGCAGTTTACGGTCCATATAATCGAACCCTTCACTGTCGACGTTAAGCATATCCAGCGCGCTGCAGGAGACTTCTCCGCTCATATCACCATTAGCCCGCACCTCTGCGAAGTCACGCACGCGGCGCAGCAGGCGGTTGGCGATACGCGGTGTGCCGCGTGCACGACGGGCAATCTCTAACGCCCCTTCGTCACTCAGCGCCAGGCCCAGACAGGCGGCACTGCGTCCTACGATGTGCTGCAGATCTTTAACCTGATAGAACTCCAGACGCTGCACAATGCCAAAGCGATCGCGCAACGGCGAGGTCAGCGAGCCTGCACGGGTGGTGGCACCAATCAGGGTAAACGGCGGCAGATCGAGCTTAATCGAACGCGCCGCCGGGCCTTCACCGATCATGATATCCAGCTGATAGTCTTCCATTGCCGGATAGAGCACCTCTTCCACCACCGGTGACAGGCGATGGATCTCATCGATAAACAGCACGTCATGCGGTTCAAGGTTAGTCAGCATCGCAGCCAGATCGCCTGCCTTCTCCAGCACCGGACCCGAGGTGGTACGCAGGTTCACGCCCATCTCGTTGGCCACGATGTTCGCCAGCGTGGTTTTCCCCAGACCTGGCGGACCGAAGATCAGCAGATGATCCAGCGCATCACCACGCAGCTGTGCGGCTTTGATGAAAATCTCCATCTGCTCACGCACCTGTGGCTGGCCGACATACTCGGTGAGCATCTTCGGGCGAATGGCGCGGTCAATTATCTCTTCTTCGTTAATACTGGCAGCGGAGACCAGGCGGTCGGCTTCTATCATGACTTACCTCAAATGGCGGCGCGGAGCGCTTCGCGGATCAGGGTTTCACAATCCGCATCCGGTCGGCCGACTTTACTGATCATACGGCTCGCTTCCTGCGGTTTATAACCCAGTGATACCAGCGCTGCAACCGCTTCAGATTCCGCATCGTTGGTTTCCGGCTCAGCGCTCGGCGTGGTGAGCGTAAAGGCCGAATCGCCGCCAAACAGGTCGCCGTGCATCCCTTTGAAGCGGTCCTTCATCTCAACAACCAGACGCTCAGCGGTCTTTTTACCCACGCCAGGCAGTTTCACCAGTGACGCGATCTCTTCTTTCTCAACAGCGGTCACAAACTGCTGCGCCGACATGCCGGAGAGGATCGCCAGTGCCAGCTTGGGGCCGACGCCATTCACTTTAATCAGTTCGCGAAATAGTGCGCGCTCCTGCTTGCTGTTAAAACCAAACAGCAGCTGAGCATCTTCACGCACCACGAAGTGGGTAAAAATCACCGCTTCGTGCTGAAGTTCAGGCAATTCATAAAAACAGGTCATGGGCATGTAAATTTCATAGCCGACGCCGTGTGCCTCAAGCAGTACCAGTGGCGGCTGCTTTTCCAGAATGTTGCCCCGTAAACGACCTATCACCTGAATGCTTCCTTAACTAACGAATGTGGCGGATTTTATAACATAAAAAAGGCTGGATGAATATCCAGCCTGAGCGTCTGTTCTGTGCGATGCCCTAACCTGAGCGCAACCGTCCGCGCGTCAGCACCAGCTTGCTGTCACTCATGCGCGCGGCGTTCTGCGCCACGTGACAGTGAGTAATGGCTATCGCCAGCGCATCGGCGGCGTCCGCCTGTGGGTTTGCCGGCAGTTTCAGCAGAGTTCGCACCATATGCTGCACCTGACTTTTCTCGGCGCTGCCGATGCCCACCACCGTCTGTTTCACCTGACGGGCGGCATACTCAAACACAGGCAGATCGTGGTTTACCGCAGCAACGATCGCGGCACCCCGCGCCTGGCCGAGCTTCAGCGCAGAGTCAGCATTCTTCGCCATAAACACCTGCTCGATAGCGAAGAAATCGGGTGAAAACTGCGTGATGATTTCGCACACGCCCGCATAAATCAGCTTCAGGCGGGCGGGCAACTCAGTGGTATTGGTGCGGATACAGCCGCTGCCCAGATAGGTGAGCTGGCGGCCGGTCTGACGAATAACACCATAACCGGTGATGCGTGAGCCGGGATCGATACCCAGGATAATCGACATTACGCCTCTCCGGTTAACGCTGTGACGGTAAACGCCATTACAGCGTTTCCGCCACCTCATCGGAGATCTCACCGTTGTGATAGACCTCCTGCACATCGTCGCAATCTTCCAGCATGTCGATCAGACGCAGCAGTTTAGGTGCGGTTTCCGCATCCATTTCCGCTTTGGTGGTCGGGATCATTGCCACTTCTGCGGTATCCGCTTTCAGGCCAGCGGCTTCCAGTGCATCACGCACGGTGCCCATCTCTTCCCATGCGGTAAAGACATCAATCGCACCGTCGTCATAGGTGACGATGTCTTCGCCGCCCGCTTCCAGTGCGGCTTCCATCACCGCGTCTTCATCCTGACCTGGCGCGAAGGAGATGACGCCTTTCTTGTTGAACAGGTAAGCCACGGAGCCGTCGGTGCCAAGGTTGCCGCCGGTTTTAGTGAAGGCGTGACGCACTTCGCCCACGGTACGGTTACGGTTATCACTCAGGCATTCAATCATGATGGCTGAGCCGCCAGGACCGTAACCTTCATAGATGATGGTTTCCATGTTGGCGTTGTCATCGCCGCCCACACCGCGCGCGATAGCGCGATCCATGGTGTCACGGGTCATGTTGTTCGCCAGCGCTTTATCCATCGCTGCACGCAGACGCGGGTTGGAACCCGGATCGCCACCGCCCAGCTTGGCCGCCGTCACCAGTTCACGAATGATTTTGGTGAAGATTTTGCCGCGCTTGGCATCCTGCGCCGCCTTACGGTGTTTGGTGTTTGCCCACTTACTGTGTCCTGCCATGTTAACTTTTCTCCGATCTTTTACAGGGTGCAGGCTCTCCTGGCTGCGAGCTTATTTACCGTCGGTGCTCAGCCAGGCGAGTCACAACCGGACTGCCCTGAGAGGCGAGCGTTGCGTATCGTCCTCACGTAGCGGTGTACGCAGGCGACGTCGCGCTGACGGTGAACAATTTCGTGGCGAGGATGACGCCTGACTGTTCAATAGGTTGGTGTAGTCCTGTTAAAACTCACCAGATTCATAAAATTTAATCTATCCGCCGCCGGAATACCGGGCGAAGGCGAGCATTCAGATAAATTCTTCAATTGCCTGGCGGTTACTCCATGATCGGGTTAATGCTGCAGCGTCAGCGGGTGCCAGCCAGCGAAACGCCAGATGCTCGGTCAGCGTGATATCCCGTTCTTCCGGCAGTTGCAGGCGAAACCAGTGCTCGTGATTATGGGTGACATCCGGTGCATAGCGATGGCGAAAATGGGGAAAGATTTCAAAGTCAATCTGACGCTGACAATCCTCTATTTCCAGCCGCTCAGCCAGCACGTCAATGCCGACCTCTTCATTCACCTCACGACACGCGGTTGCCAGCGGTGACTCTCCCGCTTCCAGGCTGCCGGTCACCGACTGCCAGAATGCGGGATCGTCACGCCGCTGCAGCATCAGCACCCGGCCAGTATCGCGCGCCGAAATGACGACCAGCACTGAAACCGGGTGTTTATAGCCCATTATTTATTCTCAGGCTTTTCTTTTTTAACGACCTGGATGCCAAGCTCCAGCAGAGAAGCCGGGTTCGCTTCGCTTGGCGCTTCGGTCATCATGCAGGCTGCCGCCGTGGTTTTCGGAAACGCGATAACGTCACGAATGTTGTCGGTGCCGGTCAGCAGCATGGTCAGGCGATCCAGACCAAAGGCCAGGCCCGCATGCGGTGGTGTACCGAACTTCAGCGCATCCAGCAGGAAGCCAAACTTCTCGCGCTGCTCATGCTCTTCAATACCCAGAATGCTGAACACGGTCTGCTGCATTTTGCCGTTGTGGATACGCACTGAACCGCCACCCACTTCATAACCGTTGATCACCATGTCGTAGGCGTTTGCCACGGCACGGGTTGGATCCGCAGCCAGCTCGTCTGCGCTCATCTCTTTCGGCGCAGTGAACGGATGGTGCATGGCGGCCAGACCGCCTTCCTCGTCCTCTTCGAACATCGGGAAGTCGATCACCCACAGCGGGGCCCAGGCTTTCTCATCGGTGATGTTCAGTTCGCGGCCCACTTTCAGGCGCAGCGCACCCAGTGCATCAGCGACCACTTTGGCGCGGTCGGCACCAAAGAAGATGATGTCGCCATCCTGCGCGCCGGTGCGGCTCAGAATGCCTTCAACGATTTCTGCATTCAGGAACTTGGCAACCGGGCTCTGCACGCCTTCCAGACCGTCGGCACGGACGTTAACCTTCATCCACGCCAGCCCTTTCGCGCCGTAAATCTCCACGAACTTGCCATATTCATCAATCTGCTTACGGCTCAGCTGCGCACCGGTCGGCACGCGCAGCGCGGCAACACGGCCTTTTTCATCGTTAGCCGGGCCAGAGAAGACCTGGAACTCCACGTTTTTCAGCAGGTCGCCAACGTCCACCAGCTCCATCGGGTTACGCAGATCCGGCTTATCGGAACCGTAACGATGCATCGCTTCCGCGAAGGTCATCTGCGGGAACTCGCCGAGGTCCACGCCCTGCACGTCCTGCCACAGATTGCGGATTAGACGCTCCATGATGTCTCGCACCTGTGGCGCGGTCATAAAGGAGGTTTCGACGTCGATCTGGGTAAATTCTGGCTGGCGATCGGCACGTAAATCTTCATCGCGGAAGCATTTTACGATCTGATAGTAGCGGTCAAAGCCGGACATCATCAGCAGCTGTTTGAACAGCTGTGGTGACTGCGGCAGCGCATAGAATTTGCCTTTGTGAACCCGGCTTGGCACCAGATAGTCGCGCGCGCCTTCTGGCGTCGCCTTGGTCAGCATCGGGGTTTCGATATCCAGGAAACCTTCGTCATCCATAAAGCGACGGACAAAGCTGGTGATTTTTGCGCGGGTTTTCAGACGCGTTACCATCTCAGGGCGACGCAGATCCAGATAGCGGTATTTCAGGCGCGCTTCTTCGCTGTTGGTCTGATTCGAGTCAAGCGGCAGGGGCTCAGAACGGTTGATAATGGTCAGCGCCTGGGCAAACACCTCAACTTCGCCAGTCGCCATGTCGCTGTTTTTATTCTTCTCATCGCGTGCGCGCACGGTACCGGTGATCTGGATGCAGAATTCGTTACGCAGTTCAGAAGCCAGCTTAAATTCGTCCTGACGATCGGGATCAAAAAACACCTGCACGATGCCTTCACGGTCGCGCATGTCGATAAAAATCAAACTGCCCAGATCGCGACGGCGGTTTACCCAGCCGCAAAGCGTGACTTGCTGACCCACATGAGACAGATTGAGCTGTCCGCAATATTCTGTACGCATAACACTATCCTTTTAACTTCGCCGCTGCAGCTGACAGCATCCGGCCGCGTTACCTGATGCGATGCTGTCGCAAAAATGGCGGCCATTATAATGGAAAAAGCCAGACAGGATAAGCAGATCAGCGCCAAAGCGCCGATTTCCTGTGTGCATTTGCCCCTCAGCCCGACCATAGCGGATAATGCAATCTCTTAACCTGCAGCCAGGAGCGCGCGTGACACTTCGTATTGGCCTGCCCCAGTGGCAGCATTCACACTGGAAACGCTGGGGTATCGAAAGCCTGGCGGACTATGCCCGCTACTTCCACTGCATAGAGGGAAATACCACCCTCTACGCGCTGCCGAATGCGGAAACGGTGATGCGCTGGCGCGACATGACCCACGATGCATTTCGCTTCTGCTTTAAATTTCCCAATACAATCAGCCATCAGGCGGCGTTGCAGCACAGCGACGACCTGCTGACCGATTTTCTGCGCCTGATGGAACCGCTGGCCGACCGCATCGGTCAGTACTGGCTGCAGCTGCCCGCCAGCTTCTCCCCGGCACAGCTCAACGACCTGTGGCGTTTTCTGGACAGTCTGCCGCGCCGCTTTCACTACGGCGTCGAAGTGCGTCATCCGGCTTTCTTCGCCAAGGGCGAGGCGGAACGGTCACTCAATCGGGGCCTGCTTGAGCGCGGCATCAATCGTGTAATGCTCGACAGCCGTCCGGTTCACGCCTCCACCTCGCAAAGCCCGGCGGCGCTGGTCGCGCGTTCGCAGAAGCCGAAAGTGCCGCCTCATGCCCTGCGAACCGGCTCCCAGCCGATGGTGCGCTTTATCGGCAGCGACAGCGTGGACGAGAGCGTGCCGCTGTTTCAGATCTGGCGTCCCAAGCTCGTGGAATGGCAGCAACAGGGCGACGCCATGCTGTTTCTGCACACCCCCGATATGGGCCAGGTTTTTCCGCTGGTGCAGGCACTGTGGCCGCAGTTGCAGGAGATCGATCCGGCTATTGGCAATGGACCGGACTGGCCGCAACAGACGTCACTGTTTTGATGGCGTTACAGGACAGCGGGCTGCACGCCCGTTAGAATAGAACCATTATGGACAGTCGCTGGAGTGGCTATGGTTAGCGCGTTATATGTGGTGATAGGGGCATTGCTGGTAATGAAATTCACGCTGGACGTGGTGCGTTACCGCCGGTTCTACCGGGTGGCGTATGGCGATGGCGGCTATCACGACCTGAAAATGGCGATCCGCATTCATGGCAATGCCATTGAAACCATTCCGCTGGCGCTGTTTCTGCTGGTGATGATGGAGATGAACGGCGCCGATATCTGGATGGTGCATCTCACCGGCCTGCTGTTCTTTATCAGCCGCCTGCTGCATGCATGGGGATTGCGCAGCAGCGCCATGGCAGGCCGTAAATATGGCATGCTCCTGACGCTGTTTTCCCTGTGCGGCATGGTGATTTTCAACCTGATCTACATGCCGTGGGAACTGGTCCTGACGCTCCATTAAGCCAGCCTGGGTTAAGGGGTGCAGCCCGCCCCACTTTCTGCGAGAATAGCGCCCTTTCCGTCGTCTCTTCGGATTTTCGATATGTCTGACCGCGATCAACTCTTCTCAGCGCCCATTGCAAAACTGGGCGACTGGACTTTTGACGAGCGTGTAGCTGAAGTCTTTCCTGACATGATTCAGCGCTCGGTGCCGGGCTACTCCAACATCATTTCGATGATTGGCATGCTGGCAGAACGTTTTGTTACCCCGGACAGCAGGGTCTATGACCTGGGCTGCTCGCTGGGCGCGGCCACCCTCTCGGTGCGCCGCAATATTCATGTGCCAGGTTGCCAGATCATCGCGGTGGATAACTCCCCGGCGATGGTGGAGCGCTGCCGCCGACATCTTGATGCGTTTCGCGCTGACACGCCGGTCACGGTGCTGGAAGCGGATATCCGCGACATTGAGATTGAAGACGCCTCGCTGGTGGTGCTCAACTTCACGCTGCAGTTTCTGGAGCCGCCTGCACGCCTGGCGCTGCTGGAAAAGATCTGGCAGGGACTTAAACCGGGCGGCGCGCTGGTGCTGTCGGAGAAGTTCAGCTTTGAAGACGCCGAGGTCGGTGAGCTGTTATTCAACATGCATCACGACTTCAAACGCGCCAACGGCTACAGCGAACTGGAAATCAGCCAGAAACGCAGCATGCTGGAAAATGTGATGCTGACAGACAGCGTCGAAGCGCATAAAGCCCGCCTGAAACAGGCCGGGTTCTCGCACGCCGAACTCTGGTTCCAGTGCTTTAATTTTGGATCTCTGGTGGCGTTGAAATGATCGACTTTGGCCGTTTTTATCAGCAAATTGCAGTGGGCCCGCTGGCGAAGTGGCTGGAAGTATTACCGGCGCAAATCAGCGAATGGCAGCGTGAAAACCTGCATGGTCACTTTCGTGACTGGTATAAGTCGCTGGAGTATCTGCCGCTGCTGGAGCCGCAAAAGCTCGACCTGCTGCACAGCGTCACCGCCGACCGCGATGACATCAGCGACCGCCATCGTCAGGGGATTGAGAAACTACTGCGTAACCTGATGCCGTGGCGCAAAGGGCCCTACTTCCTCTACGGCACCCACATCAACACTGAATGGCGATCTGACTGGAAGTGGGAACGCGTGCTGCCGCACATCTCCCCGCTGGCGGGCCGGACGGTGCTGGATGTGGGCTGTGGCAGCGGTTACCACATGTGGCGGATGATTGGCGCGGGCGCACATCTGGTCGTCGGCATCGATCCAATGCAGCTGTTCCTGGTGCAGTTCGAAGCAGTGCGTAAGCTGCTGAATGACGATCGTCGGGCGCATATGCTGCCGCTGGGCATTGAGCAGCTACCGGCGTTACAGGCGTTTGATACCGTATTTTCGATGGGTGTGCTCTATCACCGTCGTTCCCCGCTGGATCACCTGTTACAGCTGAAAAATCAGCTGGTGAGCGGAGGCGAGCTGGTGCTGGAAACGCTGGTGATTGAAGGCGATGTGAATCAGGTGCTGGTGCCCGGTGAACGCTATGCCCAGATGCGCAACGTCTTCTTCATTCCTTCAGCGGAAGCACTGAAAAGCTGGCTGGAGAAAAGCGGGTTTGTCGATGTGCGGATTGTCGATTTTGCGCTGACCACCACTGAAGAGCAGCGCCGCACCGGCTGGATGACCAGCGAATCCCTCGCTGAGTTCCTCGACCCCGACGATCCCAGCAAAACGGTTGAAGGCTATCCGGCGCCCCTGCGTGCCGTGCTGGTCGCCACTAAACCCTAATGCTCTAGCGGCGAGACAACGCCAGTTTCGCCGCAAATCCAAGAAACACGCAGCCGGTCAGGCGATCCATCCCCTTCAGCACCTTCGGTTTTCGCAGATGTCCGGAGAAATAGTGGCTGCCGCCAATCAGGACCGCATTCCAGATCAGCCCCAGCAGCATGTGTGCCAGTGCCATCAGCGTGCACCAGAGCGCCACCGACGCCCCCGCCGGGATAAACTGCGGCAGAAAAGTGACGTAAAACACGCCAATTTTTGGATTCAGCAGATTTCCCATTAATCCCCGACTGAAGCAGGCCAGATAGCCCTGCTGTTGTGCGGGCTGTTCAGCTGTCTCTACGGATTGCTGACGCGGCTTAAGCAGCAGCTTTATGCCCAGATAGA
The DNA here is from genome assembly GCF_003201065.1 of Pantoea sp. JKS000250. NCBI lineage: Bacteria > Pseudomonadati > Pseudomonadota > Gammaproteobacteria > Enterobacterales > Erwiniaceae > Pantoea > Pantoea sp. JKS000250. The sequence continues at coordinate 586,573 of NZ_QICZ01000001.1, forward strand.
GCAGCCAGCCGGCACCGATCCACTTCAGCAGGTTATAGGCGATTTCAGAGGCCATCAGCAGCGCGCCCAGTCCCAGCCCAACTGCGATGCCCCAGAGCAGACAACCCAGCGTCACGCCAAGGGCTGTCGCCCAGGCGCGCTGCCAGCCCTGCGCAATGGCGGTTCGCAGCACCAGCGCGGTATCAAATCCAGGTGTGAGTGTCAGAATGGTTATCGCAAACAGAAATGAAAACAGCGTGGCGCTCATGGTGATTCTCCGTTATCTCTCAGCAAAGAGTGTTCAGGCAGCTTAACAGCCCATGGCGCGGTCATGTACGGGATCGCCTGCCACGCTGAGCGAATTGTGCCAGGCTGGATGGGGTCGAACCATTCATATTAAGGAGATGTGATTATGAGTAAATTTATTTTTTCATCACCCCGTAAATATGTGCAGGGCGCCGGTGTGCTGGATGAGCTGGGCACGTACCTGACTGAGCTGGGCGATCAGGCTTTTCTGGTGGCGGATGAGGTCGTCTGGAAACTGATTGGCGAACGCACCCAACAGACGCTGCAGTCCGCCGGGGTGAAATTCAGCTGGCAGCAGTTTAACGGCGAGGCCTCCAGTAATGAGATCACCCGCCTCAGTGCGCTGGCGAAGAGTCAGGGCTGTAACGTGGTGGTCGGGCTGGGCGGCGGCAAAACGCTGGACACGGTTAAGGCGGTGGCGGACGAACTTAAACAGCCGGTAGCTATTGTGCCGACCATTGCCTCCACCGATGCTCCCTGTAGCGCGCTGTCGGTGATCTACTCTGACAGCGGCGTATTTGAGAGCTATCGTTTCTACAGCAAAAATCCCGATCTGGTGCTGGTGGATACCGCAGTCTGCGCCAGTGCCCCTGCACGGCTCTTTGCCTCCGGCATTGCCGATGGCCTGGCCACCTGGGTTGAAGCGCAGGCAGTGGCCCGGTCCCATGCTAAATCCATGGTCAGCGGCGATCCGACTCTTGCCGGACTGGCGATTGCCCGCGCCTGTGAAGAAACATTGCTTAAGTGGGGGTACAGCGCCTATATCGCCGTTACCGAAAAACGGGTCACGCCCGCAGTGGAAGCCGTGGTTGAGGCGAATACGTTGCTCTCGGGGCTGGGTTTTGAAAACGGCGGGCTGGCAGCCGCCCACGCTATTCACAATGGTTTTACCGCCATCGATGGTGATATCCACCATCTGACCCACGGCGAGAAAGTCGCCTATGGCACACTGACGCAGATGGTGCTGGAGCAGCGGTCGGATGAGGAAATTGCACGCTATATCCGTTTCTATCGCAGCATCAATATGCCGACCACGCTGCGTGAAATGCATCTGGAAAATGAAAGCTGGGAAAATCTGGTGAAAGTCGGGGCACTGGCGAACAGCGAGGGTGATACGCTGAAAAACCTTAATCCTCATCTGTCACCTGAGGATATTGCCAACGCCCTGCTGGGGCTGGATGCCTTTAGTCAGACGGTGAAATAAGCCGCCAACAGGCGATCATTCGATCGCCTGTTACTCTTCTGCCGCAGGCTGGTCCCAGTACTCATATTTGTAGGCGGAGCTGAGATGGCGCTCGATGGTGCCACGCGTGAAGATTTCGGTTTCATGCAGATAGCTCAGGGTACAGTTGCCGACCTCATCCCAGGACTGGCACTCATCAACCGAGCGGATGGTGCTCAGCGGTGTGGTCGCCGTGCCGTTGAGCCGCACTTCGCGCCATTGGGGGTCGTAGGTGTATTCGTCAGTTCCCCGGGCGGAAGTGGTGCGCGTCACCAGACCCTTTGGATTCCAGTGGTAGTGAAACTCGCCGTTAGTCAGCGGATCGCTGCCACGTGCCACACTCTTCTCAAGCTGGCGCTTCCGATCGTAGCGATAGGTGGTGTCGGTAAAGCCGGTTTTGCCCATGCTGGTAAACCTGTCGGAGGCGCTGGTAATATTGCCATGCTGGCCTTTCTGCCAGTTAATCGTTCCCTGCCGGTTATCAACAACGACTTCTTTGCCCTCTTTCAGCACTTTGACCAGATATGCATATTCCGCCACCCAGCCGCCCTGTACCCTGGCGATATGTTGCTCCATGCTGAGGATCACGTTGCGTTCACTTTTGTCGTAGCTGACGTCAGCTACAGTGAGATCGCCACAGGCGTCAAACTGACCCAGCACCCGCTTTTGCGAATTTACATCTTTGCCAAATTCACCTGCAATCACCTGCTTCACTGCGCCTTTCGCATTGCCCCCCAGCAAGATCAGGGTGTTGCTGTTGACCACGGCGGCGTTATCAGCGCGGCATGCGCTGGCCGCAGCGTTGCCGCTGCACAGCACGGTCAGTATCAGGCTTAAAGTGAGAATCTGATTGCGTTTCATAGGGTAAATTCCAGGCGACGTTGCTTTCAGTGTAAACGCTGTGGGGATGAACAACGGAAATCCGGGACGATTTAACTCAACCTCTCATGACAGACATCGGCTGTGGCAGCGTAACGGATAGCATGCAGATTGTGTTGCGGCTTTTGATAAAAGTCCTGGATGACAATTAAAAACGCCTGTACGTGAAGGCTGACAGCCGGCAACAGGACGCAGACGCGGCGCATAGCCGGTCATCCGCTGGCGATAAAAAACCCGCCTGAGCGGGTTTATAACGTTTTCCTCCGGCGATCCTCTCGCCAGATCCGGGTTATTTATTCACTCACCACATCCTGCAAAACGGCCTGTCCGCAATCCTGTGTGAATACCTGCCATTTCACCTGACTGGCATTCAGGGTGAAAATGGCCGTTGCCAGCGTATTCTCTTCGTCGGGATCCTGCGGAGAGAGCCGATAGATAGGTAATACCGCATCATGCTGATCAGACAGAATGGCTTTTGCAGCGTCACCATCAAATGCTGGCTCTTCTTCCAGCCATACATCCAGACGCTGCTGGCGTGAAGCAGAGCTGTCGGTGATCACCTGCTCAGTCGCAGTATGTTGCGGATGGATAAGATGGTTAGCATGTGCAAAGAGGCCGGACAGTTGCGTGACAGAACAACCTGTACCGGTAGCTTCAACGCTGAACAGTCGGCTATCGCCCCGCTGCCCCAGCGTATGATGAAAAGCGCCTGCGCGCGGCGAGGTCGTCAGTAGCGCAATCGCCTCATCGAGCGTGGCTGCATTCAGCGTTGCACGCGCCAGAATCTGGCGCGGCAGCCCAGCCGGGCGATGCACGGCACGAATGTTATTCACCGTGTTCACCACCCCACGGTCATTGACGGCAAACGTATGGCCGCAAATCGAACCCGGATAGGCAAAGCTGGTGAACCCAATGCCCTGATCCGGCAGCACACGAACCACTGCACAGTCACCCCGCAGCTGCGGAAAACCATCTTCATTGTGCGCAATGACCAACGCCCCATCGCGGCGTTGCCCGGCCACCGTGGTGCAGCCGTCTGAGGTAGAACGCACCAGATCGCCCCGGCAGTTCCATGCAAATACGTCATCAATGGGTGCCTGCAAACCGCTGGCCAGCCCTTCCAGCTCAAGCCAGATTTCCGGGAAGTCAGCCTGAACCTGCGCGCGCATGCGCTGACTCTGTTCCGTGTGTTTCATGGCCGTGACCGTTTGCCACAGCGCGATGTGCGTCAGTTTCTGATGCCACGCCTCCCGACCAAATTCGCCGAGCTGCTGACCGATTTCAAACGCCGAACCACTGATTGCAATTTTTTTCATTGTGCTGTCATTCACTTCTTTCAGGAGACGTGTTGCAGGAATTCTTTAAGGCGCGGATTCGTGCTGTCGTTAAGCAGCTTATCAGGTGAGCCATCCTCAGCAATGGTCCCGCCATCAATAAAGATGAGTCTTGAGGCGACATCACGGGCAAAACCAATCTCGTGAGTCACAATCACCATTGTCATGCCCTCTTCGGCGAGCGAGCGCATCACTTTCAGCACCTCGTGGCGCAGTTCGGGATCCAGCGCAGAGGTGGGTTCATCAAACAGCATCATTTTGGGTTTTACCGCCAGCGCGCGCGCAATCGCCACACGCTGCTGCTGTCCACCCGAGAGTTCTGCGGGGTAATGACTGGCGCGTTCACGCAGGCCGACCCTGTCCAGCAAGGCCAGCGCCTGTTCGCGGGCCGAGGCTTTGCTCTGCCTGCGCACGCGAACAGGGCCGAACATCACATTTTCCAGCGCGGTCAGGTGAGGAAACAGGTGAAACTGCTGGAACACCATGCCGGCCTCGCGGCGGATATCGCATTCATTCGCATGCGGATCGGTGATGTGCTTGCCCGCCACCAGCAGCGTTCCGGAAGAGATGTCTTCCAGCTTGTTAATACAGCGCAGCAGCGTTGATTTACCCGATCCCGACGGCCCGATGATCACCACCACTTCGCCCGCCTCAATCTTCAGATTAATATCGTGCAGGACCTGCGTCGCGCCGAAGTTTTTCGACACCGCGCTAAATTCAACCATGCTCATAGGATATGGATCCTTTTTTCCAGTTGCTTCAGCAGAAAACTCAGGCAGAGCGTCACCAGCAGATAAATCATCGCGACGGCGGTCCAGACCTCCAGTGCGCGGAAATTACCGGCAATAATCTCCTGTCCCTGACGGGTTAGCTCCGCGACACCGATAACAATAAATAGCGACGTATCTTTAATACTGATGATCCACTGGTTGCCCAGTGCGGGGATCATACGCCGCAGTGCCAGCGGCATAATCACATGCCACAGGGTGCTGCGCTGCGATAATCCCATGGCAAGACTCGCCTCTTTAAATCCTTTATTGATAGAGAGGATCGCACCGCGCGTAATCTCGGCGATATAGGCACCGGAATTAATCACAATGGTCACAATCGCCGCTGTAATCGGATCAATACGAATAGGAATAACCATCGGCAGGGCAAAGTAGATAAACATCACCTGCACCATAATTGGCGTGCCGCGAATTAACTCAACGAAAATCAGCGACAGCGTTTTAGTTAGTCGCCCACCTAATGCGCGACAGGTTCCGGCCAGCAGACCGATCACGAAACCGCCCAGCAAACCCGATAATGAAATAATCAGCGTCAGCTGCAAACCCTGCAATAATAACGGCAGGGATTCCCAGATATATTTACTGTCAAAATTCATAGTTCGATCCATTAAGGCGAAATGAGGTCGGACTGTGCCGACCCGGCTGAATTATTTCGGCTGTTTCGCAAACCACTTCACATAGATTTTGTCGTAGGTGCCATCCGCACGCAGTGCCTGCAATGCAGCGTTAACTTTCGGCGTCAGGCTGCTGTTCTTTTGCATCGCAAAACCGTACTGTTGCGGCAAAATACTGTCTGTCTCACCCGTGGATTTCACTTTGCCATTACCCGCCGTTTTCACGTAATAGAGTACGTTCGGCGAATCATGCACCACCGCGTCAAGATTACCCGCCTGCAAATCGAGATAAGCGTTATCGATGTTAGGAAACTCAACATAGTCGGCTTTATATTTGCTCTTCATAAAGCTGGCCGCCGCAGTGCCCTGTTTCAGGCCCACTTTCTTACCGGCTAAATCGCTGAATTTTTTGATCGCGGTATCACTGCTTTTTACCGCCATCAGTAAATCCGCATTGTAATAGCCGTCACTGAAATCAACGACCTGTTTCCGCGCATCGGTAATCGTAATACCGGCCATCGCAACATCCAGATTACGGGACTGCAGCCCTGGAATTAAGCCACCAAAATCCATCGGGCGTAATTCATAGCTGATGTTCATCTTTTTAGCGATAGCATTCCATAAGTCAATATCGAAGCCCACATACTTATCGCCTTGTTTAAATTCAAAGGGCACAAATGCGGTATCCACACCTACCATCAGTTTATCCTGAGCAGTAGCAATAAAACTGGCTGAGCAGGCAACTAATACCAATGAGACTTTTAATTTAGAGAATAATCCAGACATATCTAACCCCCGGCGTCGGTGAAATAGCGTACAGTGAATATCATCCGGCGAGGTTATCGCCGGAATGACTGAACAGAATTTATTTGAAATGCAGGGCGTGTCAGGCTGCGCCCGGATTAAACGATGACTTATTCAGGAATAATATGATCCTGCGTATCGGGTACCGGCGTCTGTGCGCCGTTCATGATCATTGAGAGAAAACTGTAATAGCCGTTAATGCCCATCAGATCCACCACGCCCTTCTCGCCCCACAAATCGATGGCCTGCTGCCAGGTAGCGTCGCTGACTTTCTGCTGCTGGTGCAGCTGCTGGCAGAAGTGGTAAATCACCCACTCATCGGGTTCCAGGTCTTCCGGCGGACGCTTTTCATTTATCGCCTGCACGGCGGCCGCAGAAATGCCCTTCCCGCGCGCTATCGGCGCATGGATTGCCCATTCTACTGGCTGGGACCAATGACGGGCGGTCATCAGAATGGCCAGCTCTGATAAACGCTGCCCCAGCGCACTGCGATACCGCAGATATTCCCCCATGCGCTGTGCGTGCGCCATCAGCTCAGGGCTGCGCAGCAATGGCTCAAAGGGTGGCAGCAGCGCGCCGCGTGGCCCGTTAATGATCTCTTCTGCGAGCGGACGTTGCTGATCGTCCCATTCGTGATGCGCCAGCGGCGGCAGACGGTTAATCATAAGCTGGCCGCCTCTTCACGAATCACCTGCTCCAGCGTTTCCACCACAAAATCAAGCTGCGCTGTCGTGATGATAAAGGGTGGCGCAATCAGAATGTGATCGCCGTATTGCCCGTCAATCGTTCCGCCCATGGGATAAACCATCAGACCTCGCGCCATACAATTAGCTTTAATTCTGGCGTGCAGTTTCAGCGCCGGATCGAACGGCGTTTTGCTGGCTTTATCACGCACCAGTTCAACCCCGGCAAACAGACCGCGCCCGCGGGTGTCACCGACCTGTGGCAACTCGCCCAGCCGATCGCGCAGCGCACGTTGCAGGTAATCTCCCTGCTGTTTCACGACCGCTAATAAATTGTCGCGTTCTATGACCTGCTGCACCGCCAGAGCGGCCGATGCCGCGGTGGCATGGCAGATATAGGTATGACCATGCTGGAACAGTCCGCTGCCCGCCTGCAGAGCGGAAACAATTTTTTCGCTCGCCAGTACTGCACCGATCGGCTGGTAGCCACCCCCCAGCCCTTTGGCGATGGTCACCAGGTCTGGCACCACCTCATCCTGCTCAAACGCGTAAAGCGTTCCGGTACGTCCCATGCCGCACATCACTTCATCCGCGATATAGAGCAGGCCGTACTTGTCACACAGGGCGCGCACGCCCTTGAAGTAACCCGGTGTAGGCGGCGTTGCGCCGGTGGTCGCGCCCACGACTGTCTCTGCGCAAAAACCGATGATCGTCTCCGGGCCGGCATCAATAATCGCCTGCTCCAGCTCATCCAGCAGGCGCTGCGTATATTGCTGCTGAGTTTCATCATCACGGCGGTCGCGATATTCATTACAGGCAGAAACCCGGATCACGTCGATTAACAGCGGGGCAAACTGGCGACGACGCCATTCGTTGCCCCCCACCGCCAGCGCACCCAGCGTATTACCGTGGTAACTCTGCTGGCGGGCAATGAACCGCGTGCGGGACGGCTGACCGATTTCAACGAAATATTGCCGGGCCAGCTTCAGCGCCGTTTCTACGGCTTCGGAACCACCCGAAACGAAATAGGCATAATTGAGATCGCCAGGCGCATGGCGGGTCAGATGTTCCGCGAGTTGTTCAACCGTGTCGCTGGTAAAAAAACCGGTATGTGCATAGGCGAGCTGGTCGATCTGACGATGCATCGCAGCCAGCACGTCGGGATGCGCGTGACCCAAACAGGAAACCGCAGCGCCTCCGCAGGCATCCAGATACTGTTTTCCCTGTGCATCAAAGATGTACGCTCCCTGGGCGCCGGTTGCCACGGCGGGCGTGCTGCGCAGACTGCGGTGAATGATATGGCTCATGCTGGGTCCTGCTCCTGAATACGCTGCGATAACTCAGCGCATCTTGCCGGATCCATTTGGATCACGTCAACGCAAGAATGATACATATGCATTCTATTTTCTTATGACGGATACAAATGGATCTTCTTTCAGGGTTTGCCAGGCACCACATAGGCACCTGAATCAATCAGGTAGCGTTCGGCATTTTCGATTTTGCTGACCGCCTCGCGGCCATGACGGGCCACCAGCATCGCCAGCAGACATTCCGCCAGCCCCATACCGGAAACCACAGAAGGAAAGAACGAGGGACTCTCTACCGAGAAGAGCAGCGTACAGTCGGCGGCCTGCGCCAGAGGGGAAACCGGCGAATCCGTAATGGCGACGATTTTCGCGCCTGCCTGCCGGGCAGCCTGTAACACCGCCAGCGATTCGCGTGAATAAGGGGCAAAACTGGTCAGCAGAATCGCGTCCTGCGCCGTCAGTTCGCGGGTAAAGACTTCGATATTACTCGCCAGGCCATCAATCAATGAAACCTGGCGGTTAAATAATCGATAGATATAAAACAGCGACCAGGCGATGGGAAAGCTGGCACGAAATCCACAGATATAGACGTTTTCCGCCGCATCCAGCAGGGTAACCGCCTGATCCATCTTCTGATGATTCTCATGTTGCGTCGCCGCAAGGTTAGCCTGATGCGCCTGAAAGACCTCTTCATAAAGCTGAGGTTGTGTCGGTTTTGCGATCAGCTTTTCAGCTTTGGATACGTAGGTATCATCGCGCAGACCCATATCGTCAATAAAAGCGTCTTTAAGTTCACCCCAGCCCTTATAGCCCAGGCGCTGTGCCAGGCGCAGCAGCGTAGCAGGCTTCACGCCAGCTTCTGTGGCAAAAGCACGCATGGATTGCACCACCAGCTGATTCGTATTCTGGAGTGAGAACTCGGCAGCGCGTTGTAACTCAGGCGACAACGCACTGAACTGGCTGACAATATTTTCCCTGGGATTCATGGCGGCACTTCATCGGCTGGCAGATGCAGGCATCTAATCACATTTAGGATCCAGACTCCACTGTCGGAGGTTCACGCCAGGTGACTGGCCGCGCCGCCAGCAGAAGCCGCGTTTATGTCATGAAAGAGATGAGTAGCGTCGGGAGAGATGGCGGATAAAGGGCATCGGTAAACAGCAGGTTTTACACAAAAAGAACCCCAGCAAGCATACTGGGGTTTGGTACTTGCAAACACCACGTCAATGATCGGCGTGCTGCGCGGCAAAATCTGTTGTGGTTCAGGCAACCCGAACGGTGCTCATCTGCATCACGCTTTTCATCGCCTCAACCACATCGCCGTCTACACAGTAACGGCTGAACTCGTCGGTTTCGGCTTCTGAACACATGGAGACACCCGCTTTGCGGTAACGCATCGGTGACGCCATCAGGCGGCTGGCCGAGCTGTGGACTTCATCAATCCCCATGTCGAGAAACTTTTGCAGGTTGCTGAGACGCACGCCCGCACCCGCCATAATAATAGGACCGGTACTGGTCTCATTTAGTTCCCGAAGTAATGCAATTCCGTTTTCAGCGCTCTGCTGCTGACCGGATGTCAGAATGCGCGCCACCCCCAAATCCGTTAACGCTTCCAGTGCGCGCTTAGGGCTGTGACAGAGATCGAAGGCACGATGGAAGGTCACTGCCAGACCGTCACACAGCGCCATAATCTGTCGCATCTGGCCCTGATGAATATGCGCGTCCTCATCCAGCATCCCAATCACCAGACCGGGAAAACCGAGTTCACGGATTAACGCCACATCCGATTTCATCGTCTCGAATTCACGTGCGGTATAACAAAAATCGCCACCCCGTGGCCGGACAATAGGATGAACCGGAATCGAAACCTCGCGCCGGGCGGCATTCAGCATCCCCGCCGACGGCGTCAGGCCGCCTTCACGCGGTGCGGCACAAAGTTCAACCCGATCAGCGCCCGCCTGTTGTGCGGTCACGGCGCAATCCACGCCATAGCAGCAAATTTCCAGTGTGGTCATTCTCTTCTCCTTTACATGACTCTGGTTCAAGGCAGATTCATCAGTTAGTCTGGCTGCTGGAATGAGTTTACCGGGAAAGTTAACTATGGCATTCAATTTCGACCAACGGATAGACCGTCGTCACAGCGATAGCCTTAAATGGAACAAATATGCGGACCAGGACATTCTGCCGTTGTGGGTGGCAGATACGGATTTCCGATCGCCTGACTGCGTCATCGAGGCAATTAAGACCCGCGCCGCGCATGGGATTTTTGGTTATGGCGATACGCCGGTTGAGTTTATTGACAGTGCGGTAGCGTGGCTCGCCTCACGCTATCAGTGGCACGTTAATCCTGAATGGATTGTGGTGTTGCCTGGCGTGGTTTGCGGACTGAATCTCGCCGTGCGTGCGTTTACCGCACCGGACGAGCTGACGATTGCCCCCACGCCAATCTATCCGCCGTTTCGCGGTTCGGCAAAACTGGCAGAACGGGGTCAGCTCAGTCTGCCGCTGACGCTGCAACTGGGGCGCTGGGTAGTGGATATGGATGCGGCTGAAGATCAGCTCACCGGCAAAGAGCGACTGTTAATGCTGTGCAATCCGCAGAATCCGGGCGGCACCGTTTATCGCCGCGACGAACTGCAGGCACAGCTGGAATTTGCGCAGAAGCACGATCTGATTGTCTGTTCCGACGAGATCCACAGCGATCTGCTGCTGGAACCGGGCGCTGAACACATTCCGTTTGCGTCGCTGAGTGAAGATGCCGCCCAGCGCAGCGTCACTCTGATGTCACCCTCCAAGAGCTTTAATATTGCCGGTCTGGGTGCCTCCATCGCCGTGATCCCCAATGCCGAACTGCGTTCGCGCTTTAACCGGATGCGGCGCGGGATTGTGCCGGATGTGGATATTCTGGCGCTCACTGCGGCAGCAGCGGCATGGCGCGAAGGTGAACCCTGGCTGCAGGCGCAGAATACCTACCTGCGCAGTAACCGTGACTGGCTGGTGTCCCAGGTCAATAAAATGACCGGCCTGTCCGTCGCCGTGCCGGAAGCGACCTACCTGGCCTGGATCGACGCCAGTGTGCTGGGTGTGGCCAGCCCTGCACTCTATTTTGAGAAGCACGGACTGGGTTTATCGGCCGGTCGTGAGTTTGGCAATGACCAGTTTGTCCGGCTCAATTTCGGCTGCACTCGTGCGCTGCTGGATGAGGCCGTTGCGCGCCTGAAGCGCGCAGTAGCCGCCCGGATTTAGTTCTGCTCGCTGGCGACAATCTCTTCCAGTCGCCATGGATGAAACTTGATTGTCGTCTGCCCGTCCGTTACCGCCAGGGTCGGATTGGGCAGACGCTCATTCTCGCCCTTTGGTGAGCTGGTTTTAAATGAAATACCCGGCTGCGTCAGCGCGTCATCGGAGAGCAATGCCATCGCGCGCATGCCCAGCGTCTGATGATCGCCGCGCAATACCACCTCAATATGCTCCCAGCCTTCATGGCGGTAACGCTTTTCACCCGGCCATGGCAGCTCAACCACATCAACCTGCCTGCCCGCTACCAGTAACGGATCATGTAGTTTAAACAGGCAAATCTGTCGTCCGTTGATCATCGCCGCCGAAAACTGCGTGCCAATCTGCTGCAGGCCTTGCTGCCAGCGCATCGCCGTCGTGTCCTGATGACAACGCACCGCAATATGGTCCACATCCAGATCGTTAAGGCGCAAACCCAGTCTCTGCGCAAAAATTTGCAACGATTCTTCAAAACGTCCCAAATCTGTCTTTAAATCATCCAATTCTGACGGAAAAGATCGCTCAGCCACCGGGATTCCTCTCTATTTGTTTAGCATTTATAATCAGTCGGGTTTATTGTGCGCCGCGTGTCCGGCGTCACAAAATGGTAAGATTCATCTTATTTGGACCGGAATTTACCGCAAAACCGTATAATAACATCTTTCATTTCGGATTTATCTCCTGTTTAGGACCATGAGTTCCTTGATGAAAGTAGTCTAATTTATTGATTTAAATCAACTTCTTTAATACAATAAGATAACTCCTATTTGGACAGCAAACAATTGCAGCCCACCCCGCCTTCCTATAAATTTGACCTAACACAACCAAAAGGAATGGCTCTATGTCTATGCTCATCGTTGTCGCTGTCCTGATCGCACTGATGGGGTTTGCAATTTCCCGCCATTGGAAGGTGCGCGAAGATAAAAGCGTAAAGAACCCACGCCGTCATCTGCGACGTCGTTAACGCCTCCGGGAAACATCTTCTTCCGCTCTGTTTCCCCGCTTCATCCAACTGCTGACGCCCACCCACATTTCACGTATACTTTTCCCCTCATTTTTTTCCGTTTTGTCTGCCCCCATCCGTTTCTGTCAATTGGTTACGCGATACGCTCAGGCAAGATGATGACAGCCCGGCTTTTTGATCCGGGCGTTGTTCAGCACATGAAGGTAACTCGGTGAATATTCAGGCACTTCTTTCCGCAAAAGTCAGTCAGGCAATGGTTTTAGCCGGCGCACCCGCCGATTGCGAACCACAGGTTCGCCAGTCTGCCCGGGTTCAGTTTGGAGACTATCAGGCCAACGGCATTATGGCCGTGGCGAAAAAGCTGGGACAGGCACCGCGACAATTAGCGGAAGCGGTGATTCAGCACCTCGACCTGAACGGCATCGCCAGCAAAGTTGAAATTGCCGGACCGGGCTTCATCAATATCTTCCTCGACCACAACTGGCTGGCAAAGCATGCTCGCGAAGCACTAAGTCTGCCGCGTCTTGGTGTGCAGCTGGCCGAACCCCAGACCATTGTGGTCGACTACTCTGCGCCCAACGTTGCGAAAGAGATGCACGTAGGTCACATCCGCTCCACCATCATTGGTGATGCGGCGGTGCGCACGCTGGAGTTTCTCGGCCACAAGGTGATCCGGGCGAACCACGTTGGCGACTGGGGTACGCAGTTCGGCATGCTGATTGCGTTTCTGGAAAAACAGCAGAATGAAAATCACGCTGAGATGGCGCTGGCCGATCTCGAAGGCTTCTACCGTGAAGCCAAGCGCACCTACGATGAAGATCCTGAGTTTGCCGAGCGCGCGCGCGGTTACGTGGTGAAATTACAGGGCGGCGATGAGTACTGCCGCCAGATGTGGAAGAAGCTGGTCGACATCACCATGAGTCAGAACCAGAAAATCTATGACCGCATGAACGTTACGCTGACGCGCAATGACGTCATGGGTGAAAGCCTTTATAACGATATGCTGCCTGGCATTGTTGCCGATCTGAAACAGAAAGGTCTGGCTGTTGAAAGCGAAGGCGCAACCGTGGTGTTCCTGGATGAATTCCAGAACAAAGAAGGTGAGCCGATGGGCGTCATCATCCAGAAAAAGGATGGCGGTTACCTCTACACCACGACTGACATTGCCTGTGCGAAATACCGTTACGAAACGCTGAAAGCCGATCGTGTGCTCTATTACATCGACTCCCGTCAGCATCAGCATCTGGTTCAGGCGTGGACTATCGTGCGTAAGGCGGGTTATGTGCCGGAATCGGTACCGCTGGAGCACCATGCGTTTGGCATGATGCTGGGCAAAGATGGCCGTCCGTTTAAAACCCGCAGCGGCGGCACTATCAAGCTCTCCGATCTGCTGGACGAAGCCTGGCAGCGTGCCTACACGCTGGTGCGTGAGAAGAACCCGGAAATGAGCGAAGCGGAAGTCAAAGCGCTGGCGGAAGTGATGGGCATCAGCGCGGTAAAATACGCTGACCTGTCAAAAAGCCGCACCACCGACTACATCTTCGACTGGGACAACATGCTGGCGTTTGAAGGTAACACGGCGCCTTACATGCAGTACGCCTACACCCGCGTGCTCTCCGTATTCCGCAAGGCAGGCATTGATGCCGATTCGCTGGATGCAGAGATCGTGATTAGCGAAGAGCGCGAAGCACAGCTGGCAACCCGTCTGCTTCAGTTCGAAGAAGTTATCACGCAGGTGGCGCGCGACGGTACGCCACACGTGATGTGTGCTTATCTCTACGATCTGGCCGGTCTGTTCTCTGGCTTCTACGAGCACTGCCCGATTCTCAGCGCAGAATCAGACGCGACGCGTCTGAGCCGACTGCAGTTGGCCGCGCTGACCGCGAAGACGCTGAAGCAGGGTCTGGATACGCTGGGTATCGATACCGTCGAGCGCATGTAATCGCCGGAACGGAGAGGGAATTCCCTCTCCGTTGCTGACTTCATAAACGTCCCCTACACTCCCTCACTCTTTCAGCAGCAGGATGGCGCCATGTCTTTAGCCGCGCATCTCATCAGCAGCCACCTTCCCACCATTAAACAGTTGCAGTGCTTTCTGGCGGTCGCGCACGAGCTTAATTTTCGCCGGGCTGCAGAACGCCTTAGCATGACGCAGCCTCCGCTCACCCGTCAGATTCAGAGTCTGGAAGATCTGCTGGGCCAGCCGCTGTTCAGCCGTACGACGCATGAGGTCACCCTGACAGAGTCTGGCCGGGCGCTGGTCACGAAAGCCGAAGCGATCCTTATGGCACTGAATGCCCTAAAAGAGGATGCGCAGCCTGTTGCAGCACAGCTGCGTATCGGGCTGACCCGCACGCTGAATTTCGAACTCATCGCGCCGCTTAATAAGCAGCTCGCCAGTTTTTATGCCAGCGACGAGATGGAGATGCCCAGCCTCACTTCGGCTCAGCTGCTGCAGTGCCTGGCGAAAAATAGCCTGGATTTGATCCTGACCGGGGAAAAAGGAGCGGAAGCGGAAAATGCTGTCCGGTACGCCTGGGTATACCGTGAGCCACTGTGGGTTGCGATGCCGTCAGCACATCCCGCCAGCCTGTCTGAAAACGTTGCGCTGGAGGCGCTGGCTGACCTTCCACTTTTCTGGTTTCCACGCAGCGCCAATCCGCAGTTTTACGATAAATGCGAGCGCTACTTCGCCACGCTCAGCATCGCGCTGAAACGGGTACGAGAGCCTGAAGATTCCCTGCTGATGCTGGCGCACATCGCCAGAGGCAAAGGGTTTGCGCTGATGCCGCAGTCAAAATGCACCTTCAAGCAGACAGGTCTCTGTTATCGGCCACTGACTGATGATGCAGCTCAACAGCTGTCAATTGACGTTTATGCGGCGATTCGCGCCGATGAAACCAGTGCGGCAGTCGTGAATGCGCAGATCGCCCTCTCGCAGCCTGCTGAACCCGAAACTCCCGCCCATCCGCGCGGCTAAGCCGCTGTGCTATCCGTACCCATATTGCCTGAAGCTCGCTGATACCTTTTCTGCATGACGGAAGGAGCAATTCCGTGCTTTGGCGTACGGTGAAACAATCGCGTCTCACTTACGAGGAGAGACAATGAAAAAGCGAACGTTAACTCAGGGTCTGGAGGTCAGCGCTATCGGTTATGGTGCAATGGGGCTCAGCGAATTTTATGGTCAGACCGATGACCGTCATTCCCTGCAACTGCTCAGCCAGCTGCGCGACCTGGATATCACCTTTATCGATACCGCCGACCTTTACGGGCGCGGCCACAACGAGCAGTTGATAGGCCAGTTTCTTGCCGGGCTGAGCAAAGCCGAACGGCTGAAATTTACCGTCGCCACCAAATGTGGCATTGAGCGTCCGGCGGACGAGGCCTATGCCCGCACCATCAATAATCAGCCCGACTACATCACCCGCAGCTGCCATGCCTCCCTGGAACGGCTGGGCGTTGAGCGTATCGATCTCTTTTATCTGCATCGCATCAGTCCGGCGACACCGATTGAGGAGAGTATGCAGTGTCTCAGCCGTCTGGTGCAGGAGGGGAAGATCGCCCGGATTGGGCTGTGTGAAGCCTCTGCTACAACGCTGAGTCGGGCGCACGCGATCCATCCGCTGGCCGCGCTGCAGACAGAATATTCACTCTGGACGCGTGACAGTGAAGCGGAGATTCTGCCGATGGTGAAAAAGCTTGGCATCGGACTGGTGCCCTACTCACCGCTGGGCAGAGGTTTTCTGACCGGTAAATATCGCAACAACAGTGATTTTACCGAAGACGATTTCCGTAAAAATAATGACCGTTTCCAGCAGGACAATATCGACCACAATCTGCAACTTCTTAACGCGGTAACGCCGCTGGCGGAGAAATATCACGCCACCACCGGGCAGATTGCGCTGGCGTGGTTGCTGGCCCAGTATGAGAAAATTGTGCCGATACCGGGCACTAAACAGATTGCTTATCTCACTGAGAATGCGCAGGCCGCGGATATCAGGCTGGAAGAGGACGACGTGCGGTTGCTGAATACGATTCATCAGCAGATTGAGGTCAAAGGCGACCGCTACTCTGAGGAGGGAATGAAGGGAGTTAACGCCTGAAGACATATTATGCACTTGCGCACTGTGCTGCGGTGCGTTAATTTCTTTTCAGCGTGATACAGGGAGGTAATCAGGTGGCGACGTTAAGAAACATCGAAAGCTTCAGGGATGACTGGCTTGAGAATTATTTTTTATATGGCAAATATTCTAAAAGAATACCCTCAACCCTCTCATCCTCATTGGCGCAAAAGCTCGACATCATCAATGCAGCGATTAGTTTTAAAGACCTGAGGTCGCCGCCAGGCAACCGTTATGAGGAGCTGAACCCGCCCTTAAGGGATACGCTTCGATCAGGGTCAATGAGCAATATCGGCTGATCTTTAAGTGGATAGAAGGTAAGGCCGTTGACCTTTATCTGGACGCGCATAGCTATAAAACGCACAAGTGATGAGCTGCATAAAAAACAGTAATACAGCATGCAACATCATCAACCTCTGTCAGTCAATTAAGAGAGCAAGACTATGAACCAGGCAACCCGCAAACCGACCACTGTCGGCGATGTATTACTTTACGAATATCTGGAGCCAACCGGCCTGAAGATTCTCGATTTAGCGGAGATGCTCAAGGTGCACCGCAACACGGTCAGTGCCCTGGTGAACAACAACCGGAAGCTGACGCCGGATATGGCTTTCAGGCTGGCGGCAGCCTTTGACACCAGCGTTGAGTTCTGGCTTAACCTGCAAAACAGTGTCGATATCTGGGAAGTCATGCATGACGCCAGGGCTCAGGAGGAGATCAGCCGCGTAACGCCCTTAAAGGATTTTCTGGCGCAGAAAGAGAATCAGGTGGCGTGAAAGTTTTATCACGCATAGGGTCATGACAGAGCGTCGGACAGGTGCATCATCTGGCAGGCGTGCCAGGTCAACATCGTTTCACAGCCAGCACCATCATGAAAAAGGGAGCCAGACGGTGTTCGTCTGGCTCCCTTTTCATTAACTCAGCAGCAAGACGCTTACTGGTAATTGACCATGACTTCGCTGCTCACCACCCGCAATCCGGGTGGCAGCGCCCCGCTGCCGGCAAAACCAAACACCATATGCAGGGTTTCACCGGCATTGAGATGTGCCAGCCCGCGCGTGGTGCCGCTGGCACCCTCAAGCGTAGTGCAGCGCTGCTCGCCGCACAGCCGCACTTCCAGACCCGACGGCGCAGATCTGCTCAGCTCATAACGCCAGTTAATGATGCTGACCTCCCCGCCGACATCGGCGGGTGGCGTCAGCGGCTGCGCCCGTTGCCAGCTGCCGCGATTCGCCAGCAGCGGGCCGTTGGCCGTGGCGCTCCAGGCACCACCGGCTGCCTGAGCCAGCGTCGGCAGCATGAAAAGCACCATCAGCAGCCCGCGCATTATTTGCCTCCGATGGTAGCAGTCATACGGATCTGGCGATTGTCGCTCAGCTCCAGATTCGAGAGCACCACCAGCTGAGGCAGATTGCGGCGCAGGAATCGCGCCAGCAGCGCACGCAGCGGATGATTGACCAGCAGCACCGGTGGCGCGCCCAACATCTCCTGACGCTGCAATGCCGCCTGTGCCTGACTTAACAGCCGATCGGCCAGTCCCGGCTCCAGGCCGCCACCGCCCTGCAGTGCCTGTAACAGCAGACGCTCAAGCGTAGAATCAAGGCCGATAACCTGCACCTCATCATTGCCCGGGAACCACTGCTGCGTAATCGCGCGGCCCAGCGCCACACGCACTACGCTAGTCAGCTCCTGCGGATCGCTCTGTACCGGCGCATGTTCCGCCAGCGTTTCAATGATGGTGCGCATATCGCGAATCGAGACCCGCTCCACCAGCAGGTTCTGCAGTACCTTATGCAGCGTGGTCAGTGAGATCACCCCCGGCACCAGATCTTCGGTCAGCTTCGGCATCTCCTGCGTCACGCGATCCAGCAGCTGCTGCGCTTCCTGACGGCCAAACAGCTCGCTGGCGAACTGACCAATCAGATGGTTGAGGTGTGTTGCCACCACGGTACTGGCTTCTACTACGGTAAAGCCCTGAATCTGCGCCTGCTCTTTCAGCGCACTGTCGATCCAGACCGCCGCCAGACCAAAGGCCGGATCGACAGTCGCTTCACCCGGCAGACTGCCGGCAGCCGTGCCCGGGTTAATCGCCATCCAGCGGCCAGGATAGGCATCCCCACTGCCAATCTCCACCCCTTTCATCAGGATGCGATAGCGCGCAGGTGGCAACTCCATGTTGTCACGGATATGCACCACCGGCGGCAGGAAACCGACATCCTGCGCAACTTTCTTACGGATACTGCGGATACGGCCCAGCAGCTCGCCATTTTGCTGATGATCGACCATCGGAATCAGGCGATAGCCCACTTCCATGCCCAGCGTATCTTCCAGCTGTACATCGGTCCAGGAGGCTTCGGTGGCGGCTGGCGTGTCCGCCGCCGCTTTGTTGCTGATGCTGCCAGCAACGTCCACTTTCTTCTTCGGCTGCGTTTCGCGTCCGCGCAGCCACCAGGCCAGACCCAGCAAAGCGGCGGTGAACAGCAGGAAGACGAAGTTAGGCATGCCAGGCACCAGACCCAGCAGGCCAATCACCCCGGCGCTGAGCATCAGCACGCGGGGATCCTTAAACAGCTGGGTAACCATTTGCTCACCGACATCCTGATCGGTGGCGACGCGCGTCACGATAACACCGGCTGCAGTAGAGATAACCAGCGCCGGGATCTGAGCAACCAGACCATCACCGATGGTCAGCAGCGTATAGGTCTCTGCGGCGTGCCCGACATCCATACCGTGCTGCACCACACCCACCAGCAGGCCGCCGATGACGTTGATCACCATGATCATGATACCGGCGACGGCATCACCACGAACGAACTTACTGGCACCGTCCATCGAACCGTAGAAGTCCGCTTCCTGGGTCACTTCAGCACGGCGGCGTTTAGCTTCATCTTCACCGATCAGACCGGCGTTGAGGTCGGCATCGATCGCCATCTGCTTACCGGGCATCCCGTCCAGTACAAAGCGCGCGCCTACTTCGGCGATACGACCTGCACCCTTGGTGATAACCATGAAGTTGATGATGACCAGGATGATAAACACCACGATACCGATGGCGAAGTTACCGCCCACCAGGAAGTGACCGAAGGCTTCAACGACCTGTCCTGCCGCGGCGGCACCGGTGTGCCCATCCATCAGGATGATACGGGTTGAAGCCACGTTCAGTGCCAGACGCAGCAAAGTAGAGAACAGCAGAATGGTCGGGAACGCCGCAAACTCCAGGGTCCGCTGGGTGAACATCGACACCAGCAGGATCATGATCGACAGCGCAATGTTAAAGGTGAACAGCAGATCAAGGATGAACGGCGGTAATGGCAGAACCATCATCGACAGGATCATCAGGATCAGCACCGGACCAGCCAGCACCTGCCACTGCATATCTTTAAAGTTGCCCGGTAAACGTAGTTTTGCGGCCAGGTTATTAGCCATCGTTTTTGCTCTCTCCTGCAAAGTCCATCTCTGCCGGAACCGGCAGGTTTTTTGGTTTGGTTGGGATCAGGCCGCCTTCGCGCTTCCAGCGACGCGACTGCCAGACCCACGCCAGTACTTCGGCCACGGCAGCATAGAGCGCGCCGGGGATGTGCTGACCAATTTCGGTATGTCGGTATAGCGCACGCGCCAGCGGCGGTGCTTCCAGAACCGGGATGCGGTGTTCGGCAGCCAGTTCACGAATTCTCAGGGCGATCTCGCCCGCGCCTTTGGCCACAACCTTCGGCGCGCTCATCTTCTTCTCGTTGTACTGCAATGCCACCGAGTAGTGCGTCGGGTTGGTGACGATGACATCGGCTTTTGGCACATCGGCCATCATTCTGCGTCGCGCGGCGGCGCGCATCTGCTGCCGGATACGCCCTTTAACGTGCGGGTCACCTTCCTGCTGCTTATGCTCGTCGCGGATCTCCTGCATCGACATCTTCAGCTTTTTGAAGTGGCTGTAGAGCTGCCAGAAGACGTCATATCCCACCATCGGGATCAGCCCGAGCATCACCAGTGAACAGCAGACCGCGATCATCTCCATGCCGTGAATCAGCGCGGTGACGGGCGCCTCACTGATCAGCCGCAGCATCGCCGGCCAGTGGCTCCAGATGTACCACCAGCCCACTGCGCCCACCAGAATGGTTTTGAGGATGCCTTTAAACAGTTCGGTCCAGGCCTGCGCGGCGAACATCCGTTTGAACCCCGCCATCGGGCTCATCTTCTTCAGGTCGAACTTGATCGATTTACCGCTGAAAACAAGTCCGCCCAGCAGCATGGGCGCGGCAATCGCCACCAGCACCAGACCGCCCATCAGCGGCAGCAGCGCCATCAGTGCCTGGGTAATCAGGCTGCCGATGTGGCTGACGATAATTTTGTCATCCCTGACCATGCCGTGGTCAAAACGGAGTCCGGTGGCGACCATGGCCGCCAGCCGGTGCGCCATCATGTTGCCGCCCATCCACAGGATCATGATGCCGGCCAGCAGCATCAGCAGTGACGTCAGTTCGCGCGAACGCGGAATCTGGCCCTCTTCACGCGCTTTCTCAAGTCGGTGGGCCGTGGGCGATTCTGTTTTGTCTTCGTCGCTATCTTCAGCCACGACAAACCTCGGTTGGCAGGAATTCTGAGCATAGGATGCCAAATCTGGTTTAAGTTAAAGCGGAGATAAGATGGGGAAAACAGGCGTTCTTTCGGGGATGGGTCTGACAATGCGGAACGGGGCCACCCGAAGGTGACCCTGTTTTATGACGCCGGGAGCCGTTTTGTCCGCCCGCAGGCGGACGAAGCTTAGAACCCTAAGCTGTCCAGCAGGTCATCAACCTGATCCTGGTTCGCCACCACGCCCGGTGCATCGGCGTGGATCTGCGGTCCATTCAGCAGGCTGGTGCCTTCCTGACGCTTCTCAGCGCTGACTTCTGGCATGTTCTCCAGCAGCACCATTAACAGCTGACGCTCAATTTCCTGGATCACATCCATCATGCGCTTGATCACCTGACCGGTCAGGTCCTGGAAATCCTGCGCCATCATGATTTCAAGCAGCTGCTTGTTGGTAAAGGCGGTGTGCTCAGGCACGGCGGTGAGGAATTCGCGCGTATCCGTCACCAACTCCCGCGCATCACCCAGTTCAATCGGGTTCTCAAACCACGCATCCCAACGCCCTTTCAGCTGGGTTGCCCCGGCTTCCATCTTATCCTGATGGGGTTGTGCTGCTTCAACACAGTTCAGCGCACGGTCGGCGGCCTGCGCCGTCATCTGCACCACATAATCAAGACGATCGCGGGCATCAGGAATGGCTTCAGCTGCATCGGCAATGGCTTTATCCAGCCCCAGCTCGCGCAGACTGTCGCGCAGCATGCGCGTCAGTGAGCCAATACGTGAAATGATGTCGTGTGCCGCGGCATCCTCAGTTGGTTTCGGAAAGTCGCTCATCACATCCCCTTACATGCCCAGTTTTTCGAAAATTTTACCCAGCTTCTCTTCCAGGGTTGCCGCAGTGAATGGCTTCACGACATATCCGCTGGCTCCCGCCTGGGCGGCGGCGATAATGTTCTCTTTCTTGGCTTCCGCGGTCACCATCAGCACCGGCAGCGAACTCATCGCCGCGTCGGCACGAATAGTCTGCAGCAGCTGCAGGCCATCCATGTTTGGCATGTTCCAGTCGGAAATCACAAAGTCGAAGCCACCCGCTTTCAGTTTGCCGAGGGCATCCACACCATCTTCCGCTTCTTCTACGTTATTGAAGCCCAGCTCTTTCAGCAGGTTACGCACAATACGACGCATCGTATTGAAGTCGTCTACTACCAAAAAGCGCATGTTTTTATCAGCCATATCTACTCCTGAGTTGTCTCGCCCGGCGGGACGGGCCTGTTAAATACGCAATGCCTGTCCGGCGCTAATTTTCGCCAGCATATGCTGGCTGATGTTGCTTAAATCCACGACTTCGCTCACGCCGCCTGTGGCAATAGCCTCACGCGGCATGCCAAATACCACACAGCTGGCTTCGTTCTGGGCGATAGTCCAGGCACCTGCCCGATGCATTTCCAGCATCCCAGCGGCACCGTCGTTGCCCATGCCGGTGAGGATGACCCCCACCGCATTTCGTCCGGCGTTAATCGCCACCGATTTAAACAGCACATCCACAGAGGGTTTGTGCCGGTTAACCGGGGGTCCTTCATTCAGTTTCACCACATAGTTGGCACCGCTTCGGGCCAGCTCCATGTGCATTGCGCCTGGCGCGATATAGGCGTGCCCCGGCAGAATACGCTCACCGTCTTCGGCCTCTTTCACCGTGATCTGACACAGCTTGTTCAGACGCTCGGCAAAAGAGCGGGTAAAGCCTGGCGGCATATGCTGGGTAATCAGCAACGCCGGGCTGGTCGCCGGTAACGGCTGCAGCACGTGGCGAATCGCCTCGGTGCCGCCGGTAGAGGAGCCAATCGCAATCAGCTTCTCACTACTCAGCAGTGGCCCCGCTTTCAGCGTCGCCGGCACCGGCATCGCAGCACGGTTGTGCAGTCGGGCCCGGGCCGCCGCGCGGATTTTGTCGCCAATCATCTGGCTGTAGGCCAGCATGCCTTCGCGGATGCCGAGCTGGGGTTTGGTGACGAAATCCACCGCCCCCAGTTCCAGCGCCCGCAGGGTGATTTCGGAGCCTTTTCCGGTCAGCGATGAAACCATCACCACCGGCATTGGCCGTAACCGCATCAGTTTTTCCAGGAAATCGAGGCCATCCATGCGCGGCATTTCCACATCCAGCGTCAGCACCTGCGGATTGAACTGCTTGATCAAATCGCGGGCGACCAGTGGATCGGGCGCCGTAGCGACCATCTCCATATCCGGATGGCTGTTGATGATCTCGGTCATCAACTGCCGCATCAGCGCAGAGTCATCTACGCACATCACGGTGATTTTGCTCATCATCTTTCCTTCGTCAGTCCATAGACGGTTTGTCCGCGCAGCCAGAACTCTTTACTGATCTGACTGAAGTTTTCTGAGTGCCCGGCGAACAGGATGCCGCCCGGCTTCAGCAGCGGGACAAACCGACGCAGAATCTTCTCCTGCGTCTCTTTATCGAAATAGATCATCACATTGCGACAGAAAATAGCGTCGAACTGACCCGGCAGCGCCCAGTCGTTGGCCAGCAGGTTAAGCTGTGCATAGGTGACGAGGTTGGTCAGCTCGGGACGCGCCCGTACCATTCCGGCGTGTGGACCGGTGCCGCGCAGGAAGAAACGCTGCATTTGCGCCGGTGACAGCGTGCGCAGTTCCTCCTGGCGATAAACACCCGATACCGCTTTTTCCAGCACCTGCGTGTCGATATCGCTGGCATGGACCTGGAATTTACCTGGCCCGGTACCCAGCGTTTCGGCCAGCGTCATGGCGATGGAATAAGGCTCCTCACCGGTTGACGCTGCGGTACTCCAGACGCTGAAGTTGCCCTGGCGCTTACGTGCATGCTCCGCCAGAATCGGGAAGTGATGCGCTTCGCGGAAGAACGCGGTCAGGTTGGTGGTCAGGGCGTTGATAAACGCCTGCCACTCGGCACTGTTCGGATCGGACTCCAGCAGCGCCAGGTAACGACCGAAATCATCGATATTCAGCGTGCGCAGGCGACGAACCAGACGGTTATAAACCATCTCACGCTTGTGATCGGCCAGTACGATACCGGCACGCTGATAGATCAGCTGGCTGATACGGCGAAAATGCGTATCGGAGAGCGGTAAACGCTGCACCATCTGCGACAGCAGCGTTGTCGTCTCATTTTGATCTAAAATCGTCGATTTTTTCATCTCTGCACCTGGCCCGAACTGAATACATTAACTGTCTGCTGCGATGCCCGGCGGCTCAATGGCGGCCGGGCCACGGGCGATTAAAAGGTTTCCCAGTTGTCGTCGCTGCGTACCGCAGACGAACGACCAACGGCTAACGGTGCATCTGACTGGAGCGTTTTTGTCGCCGTTGTCTTGTTAACGGCCTGCGCGACAAATTCTTTACCAATATTGAACACTGATACCGCTTGTTTTAAGTGACTTGCCTGATCTTCGAGCGCTGCAGCTGCTGCCGCTGACTCTTCAACCAGTGAGGCGTTCTGCTGCGTGACGCGATCCATCTCGGTCACGGCAAGGCCCACCTGGTCAATGCCACGGCTCTGTTCGTCTGATGCAGAAGCGATCTCGCCCATGATGTCGGTGACGCGTGTGACGGCGCTGACAATGTTACTCATGGTGTCACCGGCGCTCTCTACCAGCACCGAGCCGGTATTAACGCGGCTAACGGAATCTTCAATCAGACCCTTGATCTCTTTGGCGGCCTGGGCGCTGCGCTGCGCCAGGCTGCGTACTTCACCCGCCACGACGGCAAAGCCGCGCCCCTGCTCACCGGCGCGTGCGGCTTCAACCGCCGCGTTCAGTGCCAGGATGTTGGTCTGGAAGGCAATGCCGTCAATCACACTGGTAATATCGGCAATCTTCTTGGAGCTGCCCGCAATCTCTTTCATGGTGGTGACCACGCCATCCACCACTTTGCCGCCCTGCTGCGCGGTTTCCGAGGCGGTCAGCGCCAGCTTCGACGCCTGACGGGCGTTTTCGGCATTCTGCTTCACGGTCGCGGTGAGCTGCTCCATGCTGGCAGCGGTCTGCTCCAGCGAGGCAGCCTGCTGTTCGGTACGCGAAGAGAGATCGTTATTGCCGATAGAGATTTCGCTGGCACCGGTATAGATGGCATCCGAGCCGTCACGCACGGTGCGGACAGTGCGTGCCAGCTCCTGCTGCATATGCTGCAGTGACGTCAGTAACTCACCAATTTCGTTGCGCACGGTAATCTCAACCGGCTGGGTCAGATCGCCGCGTGCGATGTGCTGGATATGCTCAATACTCTGACGCAGAGGACGGATCAGCACTGAACGCATCACGTTCCACACCAGGATAATCATCAGCAACGTCACGGCCAGCGTGGCGATAACGATAGTGATGGAGCGACTGTAGGCCTGCTGGTTGGCTTCTACGCCCTGCTGTGACAGGGCTTTGTTGTTCTCAAGCCAGGCGCTGTAATCTTTCTGGAACTTGTCCTGGAAACTCTGCGTTGGCTGATCCACAAACCCTTTAAAGTTGCCGGTGGTGAAGAACACCATCAGCTCTGCCAGCGCATCGTGATAAGCCTTATAGTTCGCCTGCAACGCCACGACGTTTTCAGCCGTTTTGCCCTGTTCTGACAGGTTATCGTTGAAAATCTGATAGTTGACTTCAGCCTGTTTCAGCTCCTCGCCCGCCAGTGCGACCAGCTCTTTTACGCTGGCGCCCGATCCCGACATCTGCGCATCCTGCAGAAAACGGATACCGGCGCGGTTAAGGGTGTTACGCGCCTGAACCAGCGAAACCCATGAGGTGCCCATCGCCTGTTGCAACGTATTCAGACGCTGGTTGTAGGCAAAATTCTCTTTATCTGAACTGACAGTTTTGAAAAACATTCCGCCGGAAAACAGCTGCAGCAGCGCAAATAGCGCCAGCACACACAGCAGGCCGGAAACAACGCGTACTCGACTAAACATAAACACCTCATTGGTTGGCGATTCGTGTTTATTTATCGGCGGCGTCGGGGGGAACTTTATGCGTGGCACCGGCTTTAAACCGCCGCCACGCTGAAAGGCAGAAAATCAGGCGCGGGAAATTTTGAAAACCGAGACGGCCTGGGTGAGGACGCTGGCCTGCTGCTCCAGTGCGGCAGCGGCAGCGGCAGACTCCTCGACCAGCGAGGCGTTCTGCTGGGTCACGCGATCCATTTCGGTGACGGCCAGACCGACCTGCTCAATACCGCGGCTCTGCTCGTCTGATGCAGAGGCGATCTCGCCCATGATGTCGGTCACGCGGGTCACGGCACCCACAATCTCATTCATGGTGCTGCCGGCGCTTTCAACCTGCAGTGAACCGCTGTTGACGCGAGACACCGAGTCCTCAATCAGGCCTTTGATCTCTTTGGCGGCCTGAGCACTGCGCTGTGCCAGGCTGCGCACTTCACCGGCCACTACCGCAAAACCGCGACCCTGTTCACCGGCACGCGCCGCTTCAACCGCGGCATTCAGCGCCAGGATGTTGGTCTGGAAGGCGATACCGTCGATCACACTGATGATGTCTGCGATCTTCTTCGAGCTGCCTGCAATCTCTTTCATGGTCGTCACCACGCCATTCACCACTTTGCCGCCCTGCTGCGCGGTTTCAGAGGCGGTCAGCGCCAGCCGCGAGGCCTGAAGGGCGTTGTCAGCATTCTGTTTCACCGTGGCGGTGAGCTGTTCCATGCTGGCTGCAGTCTGCTCCAGCGAGGCGGCCTGCTCTTCGGTGCGGGCTGACAGGTCGTTATTACCGGCGGCAATTTCGCTGGCACCAGTGAAGATGGCGTCAGAGCCGTCACGCACATTACCGACCGTCATCACCAGCGATTGCTGCATCTCCTGGATGCCGGCTGCCAGCTGGCTCATCTCATTACGGCCCTCAACCATAATCGGCTGGGTCAAATCGCCGGAGGCGATAGCGCGAATCTGCGCCAGCAGCTGTTGCAGCGGCTGAATCAGAACCTGACGCAGGCCAAACCAGCAGGCCAGGATCACCACGATTACCGCGACGCCAATGGTGCCCAGCAGCCACATCATCTGAGTAAAGGCTTTATGGTTCTGTGCGATGCCCTGATCGGAAAGCTCGGTCTGACGTGCACGCCACTCACCGTAGCTGCTCTGCATCGCGACCTGTTTCTGTTCAATATTCTGTTTAAACATCCCTTCCAGATCGCGGGCCTGCAGGCTGGCGACCATGCCTTTCAGCCCTTTTTCATATTGCGCGTAATCCGCTTCGAGTTTGTCGCGCAGCGCCACTTCAAGCCCCGGCGTGGCGGGCAGATCGTAATAGATTTTAAAGTGACGGTCGGCCTCTGCCAGCTGGGCGTTGGCTTTGTTCATCAGATCGTCGAGCTGACCGCCATTCATCTGCGATGCCATGCTGGTCTGTAAGCGCAGCATGGCGCGGTTCAGCGTGGTACGGCTGTTGTTCAGGGCGATATAAGCATCTGTCATCGACGTGACGTTGCGATTAGAAATCTGCGACAGCGCAAACGCCTCTTTATCATTATTCAGCGCCGACCAGAAAAGGCTGCCAGAAATCAGCTGAAGCGCGCCAAAGATAACCAGTACGGCGATTAAACTGGTGACCACTTTTATTTTTTTTAACATCTCGTTCCCCTGCAGGTTGATTAAGGTGCAGCGGCTATATCGGCGGGTTCTGGCGATTAATTAACGCTTTTCGGCGCTTTCAGGCGAGAGCGGGCTTTTGTAATTATTTTTATCAAAAGAGAGGGCGGAGTCTGACGCCAGAAGGCGGGATAGCGGAAAGGGCTGCGCATCCCGCAGGATGCGCAGCGTCAGATCAGAAGGTTTCCCAGTTTGTATCACTGACCGGAGCCGTCAGGGCTTTGCGTGGTGCCAGCGCCTTTGTTGCGGTCGAAGCAATTGGCAGATGCTTTGTCAGCGTCGGCCTGGCTTCACGTTTGATTTTAAAGACCGAAACTGACTGGCTTAACCGGCTGGCCTGATCTTCCAGCGAGGCGGCTGCTGCCGCGGACTCTTCCACCAGCGAGGCGTTCTGCTGGGTGACGCGATCCATCTCGGTGACGGCCTGCCCGACCTGGTCGATACCGCGACTCTGCTCATCCGACGCCGAGGCGATTTCGCCCATGATGTCGGTGACGCGCGTGACCGCACTGACGATATCGCTCATGGTTTCCCCGGCGGTGCCGACCAGCTGCGAACCCACGCTGACGCGGTTGACTGAATCATCAATCAGTCCTTTGATCTCTTTGGCGGCCTGGGCGCTACGCTGTGCCAGACTACGCACCTCGCCCGCGACCACGGCAAAACCGCGCCCCTGTTCACCGGCACGCGCCGCTTCAACGGCGGCGTTAAGCGCCAGAATATTGGTCTGGAACGCGATGCCATCAATCACGCTGGTGATATCGGCAATCTTCTTCGAACTGCCTGCGATTTCACTCATGGTTCTCACCACGCCAGCTACGACGCTGCCGCCTTTTTCTGCGGTTTCAGACGCGCTGAGTGCCAGCTGTGACGCCTGGCGGGCGTTCTCGGCGTTCTGTTTCACGGTGGCGGTGAGCTGCTCCATACTGGCCGCCGTCTGCTCCAGTGACGCCGCCTGCTGTTCTGTGCGGGCGGACAGGTCATTGTTTCCGGCAGAGATTTCACTGGCACCGGTAAAGATCGCATCCGATCCTTCACGGACATTAGTCACGGTGCGGACCAGCGACTGCTGCATTTCATGCAGGCTGGCGGCGAGCTGCGTCATCTCGTTACGCCCTTCCACCGCGATCGGCTGGGTTAAATCACCCTGGGCGATATGCTGAATGTGATTAATGCTGCCATTCAGCGGCGTTAACACGATTTTGCGCAGACCAAACCAGCAAAGCACAATCACCGCGACCACGGCAGCCATGATGGCAGAGAGGATCCACATCATTCGGGTATAGGCACTACTGTTCTCTGCCACGCCCAGTGTGGTCAGGCGACTCTGATCGGCGCGCCATTCGCGGTAAAGCGTCAGAAATGCACTCTGGCTCGGTGCCACCGGGGCTTTTGCGGCTGCGGCCATATCATTGACCTGTAGCGCACTCTGCAGGCTGTTCAGCGCGCCCGCATAATCATTGAAGCGCTGGTCAAGCTGATTGTTAAGCTGCTCATCCTGTCCTGGGGTATCTGGCATCTCTTTGAACGTCTTGTAGAAACCCGCTGCTGCCTGCTGGAAACGCTGACTATCCTCAAACAGCGAGGCGATATCGGCCGTTTTACCTTCCAGTTTACTGGTGGCGATACGCAGCTGAATGCGGGTCAGCAGCACACGGCTCTGGTTGAGACTCATATAGGCGTCATTGAGCGCCTGCGTGTTTTGCATCGCAAGCTGCGACACGGCGAAGCTCTGCTTGTCGTGGCTTAATGCGGAGTAGAAAATTGAACCGGAGAAGGCCTGTAACAGCCCGAACACCAGCAACACCAGTAACAGGCTGGTGACCACACGGATTTTCGTTAACATGAGTAACCCTGAAAAATGTAGGTGATTTAAAAGTGACAGTGTGTTTATCGGCAGGTGACAGCAGGAAATTAGGGGGAGCAGCAATTTTAAGTATATGAATAAAAATAAAAATATTACATAATGTAACAATCACGGGCCAGCCAGAGCCAGCCCGTGAAGAGGCTATTACGCGGTACGCAGGTTATCCACCAGCGCCATCTCGTCGCTGCTCAGCAGCTTCTCAATGTCGACCAGAATCAGCATGCGATCGCCCAGCGCACCCAGACCGGTCAGGTACTCGGTAGACATGGTTACCGCGAATTCCGGTGAAGGGCGGATCTGATCCTGGGTCAGTGACAGCACGTCAGAAACGCCATCGACGACGATACCGACCACACGATTTTCCAGATTCAGCACGATGACCACGGTGTTATCATTGTACTCAACGTCAGGCTGCGCAAACTTAACGCGCAGATCGATAATCGGCACGATTACGCCGCGCAGGTTCGTGACGCCGCGGATGAATTCAGGGGTATTCGCAATACGCGTTACCTGATCGTAACCGCGAATTTCCTGAACTTTGAGGATATCGATGCCGTACTCTTCGTCGCCCAGCGTGAAGACCAGAAACTCCTGACCCACAGTTTCGCCAGCGATTTTTGTCACGGTTGCCATTCCATTCATGTTATTTACCCTTTCGTTATCTGTCAGGCGGCAGCGCCGGCCACACGTTTTTCACGGTTAAGTGACTGCAGTGCTGATACATCAACAATCAGCGCTACGCTACCATCGCCAAGAATGGTCGCGGCGGAGATGCCCGGCACTTTGCGATAGTTACTTTCCAGGTTCTTCACCACCACCTGATGCTGACCAATCAGCTGATCAACCAGCAGCGCGTAACGTTTGCCCGCGCTCTGCAGGATCACCACGATGCCCTGCGTGGCCTCGGTTTTGGCACCCTGCACATCAAAGACGTTCCACAACTCGACCAGTGGCAGATATTCACCACGCACTTCCAGCACGCATTCGCCACCCGCCAGCGGTTTCAGCTCTTCGGCACGCGGTTGCAGTGATTCCATTACCGCATTGAGCGGCAGAATAAAGACTTCATCAGCCACACGAACCGACATGCCATCAAGAATGGCCAGCGTCAGCGGCAGCAGGATACGGATGGTGGTGCCTTTGCCCTGCTTCGAGGCGATTTCAACGTGACCGCCCATCTCCTGAATATTTCGTTTCACCACGTCCATTCCGACGCCGCGTCCTGAAACATCCGTCACCTGCTCCGCGGTAGAGAAGCCCGGTGCGAAGATCAGCATGCCGACCTCTTCGTCGCTCATGTTCTCGTGAACCGGCAGGCCCGATGACAGGGCTTTAGCCAGAATACGTTCACGGTTCAGACCGGCACCATCATCTGACACCTCGATACAGATGTTGCCGCCCTGGTGTTCCGCAGAAAGCGTCAGGTTACCGGTTGCCACTTTACCGGCCACCAGACGTTTCTCTGGCGTTTCGATACCGTGGTCAAGACTGTTACGCACCAGGTGCGTTAACGGGTCGATAATGCGTTCGATCAGGCTCTTATCGAGTTCGGTTGAGCTGCCCAGCAGGGTCAGTTCGACCTCTTTGCCGAGTTTGCTTGCCAGGTCACGCACCAGACGCGGGAAGCGGCTGAAGACATATTCCATTGGCATCATACGAATCGACATCACCGATTCCTGCAGGTCGCGGGCGTTACGCTCCAGCTGACCCATGCTGTTCAGCAGGTCGCCGTGCGCCACTGGGTCGAGTTCACCGGAACGCTGGGCGAGCATCGACTGGGTAATCACCAGTTCACCGACCAGGTTGATCAGCTGATCGACCTTCTCGACCGCAACACGGATGCTGGTCGATTCGCTCGACTTGGCCGGTGCCGCGACGCGCTTACTTTCACGTTTCATCGCTGCCACGGGCAATTCGGTAACGCTGGCGGTGTGAACCTCTTCTGCCACTGGTGCGGCTGCAACAGCAGCAGTGACCGACGTGGCAACGGCTTCGTCAGCGGCCGGGAAGCGGATCTGCGCTTCGTCGATCACGAAGCAGAGCACCGCCACGATGTCATCTTTACCGACGCCATCAATGCAGACGTCCAGCGTGGTGCTGCCCTTCTGCACATTAGTCAGGGTGCCGAGATTGCTCATCTCTTCCAGCATCAGGTCGACTTCTTTCTCTTTGAGGTCGATCAGCTGTACACGCAGACCGCTGGTGCTGGCCGGTTCCGCGCTGGCAGTGGTTACCGTAGCCGGAACATCAACCGGCAAACCTTTGGCCTCGAGCGCCAGCTGGCGCAGCGCTTCACAGATATATTTGAAGCTCTCCGCGTTAGGCTCCTGCGCGGTTTTATAAGCATCGAGCTGTTCCTGCATAATATCTTTGGTTTCCAAAAACAGGTTGATGATGTCGGTGCTGAGCTGCATCTCGCCGCGACGAGCACCATCCAGAATGTTTTCCAGGATATGAGTCGTTTCCTGTAATACCGTAAAACCAAAGGTTCCGGCCCCACCCTTAATGGAGTGAGCGGCACGGAAGATGGCGTTAAGCTGTTCCGAATCTGGCTCCTGCGGGTCAAGGCCCAACAGGTGTTGTTCCATATCCGCTAACAGCTCATCGGCTTCATCAAAAAACGTCTGGTAAAAATCGCTGATGTCCATACTCACGGGAATCACCTCGGCTGTGAGGGGGCTGCTGTATTCACCGCGCTGCCTGGTGTTGCAGGTGCGGTAATCTGTTCAATGGCCGCCGGATCGCTGATCTGGACGGCATCACTTTCTGCGTTCTCTTTTTCTATTGCTGCTTCGGTGTCATGGTTCAACACCAGCAGGCTGATGCGGCGGTTAACTGCGTCATTACCGCCACGATTTTTCAGGCGCATGGTGTCGGCCATACCTAACACCCGTAAAACTTTGCCGCTATCCAGGCCGCCCATCACCAGTTCCCGGCGTGAGGCGTTAGCGCGGTCGGTAGAAAGTTCCCAGTTGCTGTAGCCCTTGTCACCGCCGGCATACTGAAAATCATCGGTATGTCCGGCCAGGCTGATGCGGTTCGGAATGTCGTTAAGGATCGGCGCAATGGCACGCAGAATATCGCGCATATACGGCTCCACCTCGGCCCGACCGGTCTTAAACATCGGGCGATTCTGGCTGTCGATGATCTGAATACGCAGCCCCTCTTCCACCATGTTGATGATCAAATGCGGCCGCAGTGCTTTCAGACGCGGATCTGCTTCGATCAGCTGGTCGAGCTTTTCACGCAGCCGGTTAAGGCGAATCTCATCCAGCTTGCGTTTCTGGGCGTCCATATCGACGACTTTGTTTACTTCGCCAATCTTTTTGGTCGGATCGTCGCCGCCACCCGGGATCGGGCTGTCACTGTCACTGCTGCGCGCGCCGCCGGTAATCGCAACTTTCAGCGGCGTTTTGAAGTAGTCTGCAATCTGCACCAGCTCCTGCGGGTTGGCGATCGACAGCAGCCACATCACCATAAAAAAGGCCATCATCGCCGTCATAAAGTCGGCGTAGGCAATCTTCCACGAACCGTGGCTGCCTTCATGGCCTTTATGTTTGCGCTTTTTGATCAGCACAATGGGGCGATTGCCGTGTTTCATGAAGCCTCGTCAGAAGTCTGTTTAGCCGGGTTCTTGGCGTTACGCACATGCTCTTCCAGTTCGCTGAACGATGGACGCTCGGCGGAATAGAGCGTCTTACGACCAAACTCCACCGCAATCTGCGGCGCGTAACCATTGAGGCTCGAGAGCAATGTCACTTTAATGCACTGCATCATCTTGGTGGTTTCCGCGCATTTCTGACGCAGTACTGACGACAGTGGAGAGACAAACCCGTACGCCAGCAGAATGCCCAGGAAAGTTCCCACCATCGCATGCGCGACCAGCGCACCCAGTTCAGCGGCCGGACGATCGGCCGAAGCCAGCGCATGGACGACGCCCATTACCGCGGCCACGATACCAAATGCCGGAAGACCATCACCCACCGCAGCAATACTTTGCGCTGGTACGTCACACTCGTGTTCGTAGGTCTCAATCTCTTCATCCATCAACGCTTCGATTTCAAAGGCGTTCATGTTGCCGCTGACCATCAGGCGCAAATAGTCAGTAATAAAATCGACTAACTGTTTATCGGCAAGGATGCGGGGATAATTAGCAAAAATTTCACTCTGGCTGGGATCTTCAATATCGCGTTCCAGCGATAACATCCCTTGCTGACGCGACTTCGCCATCAGGCGATAAAGCAGCGCCATCAAATCCATGTAAACCGCTTTGTTGTATTTGGAACCGCGAAATAACTTAGGCAGCGCTTTCAGCGTTTTTTTAATCGATTTGCCATTGTTACCGACTAAAAAAGCACCGGCACCGGCACCGCCGATCATTAATAATTCGGCTGGCTGATAAAGTGCGCCCAGATGGCCACCTACCAGCGCATATCCGCCCAACACGGAGCCTAAAACAATCAGGTAACCTATAATTATCAGCACAAAAAAATCCTTACGTCCGTAACGTGTTGGTGGAAGTTAAGCCAGAGAGCCGCAGAGGTTATTCCTGAACCGCAAGCAAAAAAAAAGCAGCGGTATTAACCGCTGCTGGATGGCTTCCACAGTGCGAACAAACTTAAACGGCGTGTTTAACCTGTTCATCCAGCAGTTGTGGAAACATATCGGCAGGTTCTGCAGAAAGTTTACGTCTTTTTACGGCACGTGATGGTGGCTGGCACAGGCTGCATGTAAAGCTGCCAACCGGCTGATGCGCATGATTAATAAAGCTGCCATTGCAGCATTTGCAATCCGCCAGTTCCAGCATGCCACTTTCAACGAATCGGACCAGGGTCCAGGCGCGGGTCAGCGCCAACAGCGGGCCCTCGTCCGATTGCGGACACTGTTCGAGATATAAACGGTAGGCTTTAATTACGGCATCGACACCGCTGCACAAACCGGTTTTCAGTAAAAATTTCCAGGCGTTGCAAAACATAGAAGCATGGATGTTCTGCTCCCACGTCATAAACCAGTCCGTGGAGAACGGCAGCATGCCTTTTGGCGGCGGACTGCCACGTAACTCTTTATAGAGCTTGATCAGACGACCACGGCTCAGCTGAGTTTCACTCTCTAACATCTGTAAGCGCGCACCTAAAGTGATCAGCTCCATCGCGAGCTGAATATCACGTGCTTCCTGAACAATACTTTTCTCACTCATGACATTGCTCTCTTTTTAGCAGACGCTTCATCTTTAGACGCATTACGCAATAAACGGCTCGATAATAAAATGCCGGTGTGGA
Source organism: Pantoea sp. JKS000250 (assembly GCF_003201065.1). Taxonomy (NCBI): domain Bacteria; kingdom Pseudomonadati; phylum Pseudomonadota; class Gammaproteobacteria; order Enterobacterales; family Erwiniaceae; genus Pantoea; species Pantoea sp. JKS000250. The sequence continues at coordinate 621,199 of NZ_QICZ01000001.1, forward strand.
TTTGTTGTAAATCATCCACGCGTGATTCCTGCGTCAGGCGATTAATGGTGCTGCTATCGGTAAAACGGAACTGGCAAACCAGTTGATTGGTTTCCGCCATTTTTACCATCTCAGGCAATGTTAATTCAGATAATGCGTTCGCCATTTTCTCGTCAATGCCGAGGCGAAACATTGCAGAAGCTTTATCCTGGTTAATTAAACGCTGCGCGAGCAGTAAATAAGACAAATTGAGGTCATAAATATGTTTCAGTACTTCAGAGGTGCCCATTATTTTTCCATCCTGAGAGATGCGACGTAACTGTATCGCAGATTAAAACCTGCGGTTCGAGCTGCTGTTTGTTAAATCAAAAGATGGCAAAAAAACTTCACATAATTTCAATGTCACTGTTTTTCGCCTTCTATTTTCGTGGGTTTCAGACCCACTGAAGGTCGAAAATCCATGCCATTCTATTTTCGAGTTCAGGACATCTTCCGTGACGTCTTCTTACGTTTTTTAGGACTATTCCGAAAACAACGCAAATCTATATCGTCTGATTTCGACATACAACGACAGTCAGATGAAATTTTAGATAAAGTGTGATGCAGATCACACTTTTAACGCAAATTTCTTCAGCAACCCTTTACGATTACTTACCGACTGGTCACTTTTTGAACAAAAAAGTGTGTTTTTAAGTCCAATTTGTCCTGAGAAAGGTTTAATAGGGGGTAAAAGCATCGCTATTCGACGCTTTAAGCAGTCCGGAATGATTATCGGGTGTTAATCGTTTTAACACCCTATTTAGAACCATCTAAAAGAGGGTTGTCAGCATATTATGCTAGAAAGGTGGGGCGTTATTTGCTGTTAAATTAGTTACTTAAGGGGAGTATCGCAGGGTGTGAGTAATGAAATCGTTAAGGTTTCTACGGCAGTAAGAGGGGCTTCTGGCAACCTGGCGTTAACAGTGACAGCAGAATGTTCAGGCTCCGACACCCGATGTAACAAGGGGTTACATAAGAAAGGCGAATGAATTAACGGCAGGTTATACGTTGGCACTATCATTATCGGCAGTCTGAAAAAAAACTTTAGCAAAGTAGTTAAAGAAAGCGGCGGGCAGCGGTATGACTGGGTTTTTGAGGTTCTCTGCATATATCGGGCCACTCTGCGCCGCCACTGAGGATATTGGCACAAAATCGCCGCACAGCGTCTTTAACAGATAGCGGGCGAGTTTTCTGTGAGCTGGGCCGAAAAAAAAGCAGCGATACCAGGGTGGTATCGCTGCTTCCATTATTGCGATAAAGGCTCAGGTCAGGCGAGTTTCGGGAAGGTCGCTACCTTGTTCGCGGTGCTGTGGTCAACGCTGCGTGGGTCAATGCGCTCCAGATCCTTCAGGAAGCTCTCACGCCAGGCAGTAATGTCGTTTTTGCGCAATACCGCCATCATGTCGTTGTAGCGTGAAATCCTTTCGGTTCGCGGCATGGTTATCGCCTTATCCAGCGCAGCAGCGACTTCATCACGGTCATACGGATTCACTATCAGCGCTGAGGTCAGTTCGTTAGCGGCACCGGCAAAGCGCGACAGCACCAGTACACCAGGATCGTCCGGGTCCTGCGCAGCGACATACTCTTTCGCGACCAGATTCATGCCATCACGCAGCGGCGTCACCAGACCTACATCGGTCAGGCGGAAGATTTTCATCAGCAGGCGACGGTCGAAATGCTGGTTAAGGTAGTAAAGCGGGGTCCAGCCCAGCGTACCGTACTTACCGTTAATCCGTCCTGCTTCGGTCTCCAGCTGATGCCGGATATCCTGATAGGCCTGCACATCACCACGTGAGGTCGGTGCAATCTGCGAGTAACGGATTTTGCCGCGATGCTGCGGGAAGTTTTCCAGCAGCGCTTCATAGGCAAGAAAGCGCTCCGGCAGCCCTTTGGAATAGTCGAGACGTTCGCAGGCAATAATGTTGCGTGCATCGCCCAGCTCTTTCTTCATGGCAGCCATTTTCGGCGGCAGTGGCCCTTCGGCCATCTCTTTGATACTGTCTGGCTCAATCCCGATCGGATAGACCTCAGTCATAAAGGTGTTGCCAAAAGCGCGATGCTTTTTGTCGCCTTTATTCTGCAGTTGCGTAAGCTGACTGACGCTGTCCAGGAAGGCCACCCGATCCGATTCAGTCTGGAAGCCAAGCAGGTCATATTCACACAGCATTTCCAGCAGCTCTTTGTGCGGAGGCAGTGCATTGAATATTTCTGGCGTCGGGAACGGAATATGCAGGAAGAAGCCGATGCGGTTATTAATCCCGGCCCGACGCAGCGCGGCAGCAAACGGTAAGAAATGATAATCGTGGATCCAGACAATATCATCCGGTTTGATCAGCGGTTTTAAACGCTGCGCCACCGCGTCATTAACCTCGCAATACCCTTCCCACGCTTCACGCTGGAACTGCACCAGATCGAGGCGATAATGGAAGGCGGGCCAGATAACCGTATTCGAGAACTGGCAATAATAGAGATCGTAATCGTTCTGGCTCAGCGGGAAGGAAGCATACTCAATACCTTCATGTTTCTGCACACTGACGTCTTCAACTTCTTCGCCGGTGAACTCGCTGATTTCACCGTTCCAGCCAAACCATAATCCACCGGTGCTTTTCAGTGCATCGAGAATGCCAACGGCCAGGCCGCCAGCGCTGGTTTTAGACCCATCTGGCATGGCGACACGGTTAGATACAACCACTAAACGACTCATAACCTAAACTCCTTACCGACGTTGTCTTGCTCTAATAGTAATAATGTTCTTTCCAGCCAGCCATAAACGGCATCGACATCATTTAGCCGATAACCGGCCTGGCTTGACCCTTCGCCGACTTTAACTGAGACGCCCTGCCGTTCGTTAACGGCCAGGAAGCCCTTCTCATCCGTCAAATCGTCGCCAATAAAGACTGGCGTGCGTCCGGCAAAAGGGGGCTGCTGCATAAAGTCGCTGATTGCGGCACCTTTATCGATGCCTGCCGGTTTAATCTCAACCACGCATTTCCCTGGCTGAAGCGCCAGTCCCGTGAAACGCTTCACTGACTGTTCAGCCAGTCGCAACACATCCTGCTCATGCTGCATCGCCTGACGGTAGTGAAGTGCAAAGGCCATACCTTTCACCTCAAGCTGAGTGCCAGGCCAGCATGCCATCGCATCCTGCAATTCCTTCCTGAGATTTTTTTCGACCTCAACAGGCAGGCTGATGCGCTGCACATGCCCCTCTGCATCACGACGCTCAGCGCCATGCACGCCCGCCGCCGGGCCGTGCCATGGTGCAGCCAGCGCATCCAGTTGTTCGATGGGTCTGCCGGAGACCAGCGCCAGTGCGCCCTGAGAAAGCGCAGAGAGCTGTTGAAGTTGTGCGATGACCTGCTCAGGAATAAATACCGCTTCGGGACGGGACTGTATCGCTGCCAGCGTACCATCGACATCAAAAAAGAAGGCGTACTGCCCGCTACTTAGTGTCGGGTACCTGGCATGGGTGTCTGCCGCTTGGGTCACGTTACTTCTCCTGAAAATCAAATTTAATAAAACATTGAGTTAAAACAAGAATGTCCTGACGCAGTCAGGTCAGCAAGCGGGAAATTCTGATAAAACGATGATTGAGGGGTAAAACGCGATGATTGGATAGGTCACTCTCCTCAAACTTGCAAGCGCATTGCTGACAATACTGGCTAACTGAGAACATCTTCACATTAAGTGTAGTCATTAACAGGGGTTATGCCAGAAAGATGCACTTTTCATGCCAGCCGCTGCGGTTAAGTCAGCATAAAAGCGCCATTCACACCTGTTCTTTTTTTATAATCGTAGCGGTATCGGTCCGCATCACGCTGGCATGATACCCGTTACACACTCCATACAAATGACATTCTTCAAAGCTTAAGCTTCTTAAGGTATTCCTAATATAGAAAGCGCAATCTCGTGACACTTTTATTACTCTGGTTCCTGCTCACATGGCGTTTACCCTGAAGAGGCCGCTGATTAGCCGCCTTAGCTTGCTGATCCTGGCTGCGGTTTATATCGCGGTTTTCCTTAATATTGCCTACTACCGTCAGGTGCTGGCGGTCATGCCGCTGAACAACCTGCATACCACGCTGGTATTTTTAACGATGCCTGTAGTCGCCTTTAGCGTGATTAACATCGTGATTACGCTGGCCTCGTTTGTCTGGCTGGATCGGCTGCTGGCCGCCCTGTTTATTCTGCTCTCTGCGTCGGCACAGTTTTTTATTCAGACTTATAACATCGTGGTCGATCGCTCGATGATCACCAACATGATGGATACCACCGCTTCTGAATCCTTTGCGCTAGTTACGCCGCAGCTGCTTCTTACCCTGCTCACCTCGGGCGTGCTGATGGCGTTGCTGGTGTTCTGGCCGCGCATAAAACGGCAGCAGTGGCGTGGCGTGCTGGCGCGACTGCTCAGCGTGCTGCTTTCCGCCGCGCTGATCGTGCTGGTCGCCCTGCTCTTCTATAAAGATTACGCTTCGCTGTTCCGCAACAACCGCGAGCTGGTTAAAGCGCTCAGCCCGTCGAACAGCATTGCGGCAACGCTCTCCTGGTATAAGCATGAGCAACTGCAGAATGTGCCGCTGGTGCGCATCGGTGAAGATGCCCATCTGCAGCCCAGCCGCAGCAGCGGTAAGCCAAATCTGACGATTCTGGTGCTGGGAGAGACGTCGCGCGCGCAAAACTTCTCGCTGGGCGGTTACGGTCGTCTGACCAATCCTTTACTGGCGAAAGACGATGTGATCTACTTCCCGCACACCACCTCGTGCGGCACGGCGACGGCGGTTTCGGTGCCCTGCATGTTCTCCAACATGCCGCGCGCGCACTATGATGATGTGCTGGCTGCGCATCAGGAGGGACTGCTGGATATTATTCAGCGCGCTGGCATCAGTGTGTTATGGAATGAAAATGATGGTGGCTGCAAAGGTGCCTGTGACCGGGTGCCGCATCAGGACATGACCAGCCTGAACCTGCCCGGCATGTGTATTAATGGTGAGTGTTATGACGACGTGCTGTTCCACGGGCTGGACGACTACATCAGTCAGCTGAAAGGCAACGGGGTCATTGTCCTGCATACCATTGGCAGTCATGGCCCGACCTACAGCCATCGGTATCCGCCACAGTTCCGTCAGTTTGAACCGACCTGTGATACCAATCAGATTCAGGACTGTTCGCAACAACAGCTGATCAACACCTATGACAACACGCTGGTCAATGTGGATCATATTGTCGATAAAGCAATCAATGTCCTGCGCGCGCATCAGGATCGCTTCACCACCAGCCTGGTCTATCTTTCCGATCACGGTGAATCGCTGGGTGAAAATGGCGCTTACCTGCATGGCCTGCCCTATGCTATTGCCCCGGATACGCAGAAACATGTGCCGATGCTGATCTGGCTTTCCGATGATTATCAGAAACGTTATGCGGTTAATCGCGGCTGTCTGAATAAACTGGCGGCGACAGACGATTTTTCACAGGATAATCTGTTTTCAACCATGCTGGGATTAACCGGCACCGCGACCCACGAATATGTGCCTGCGGATGATATTTTGACGTCGTGTCGGAGCCAACCTTAATGAAGATACTGATTGTTGAAGATGATGCGCTGCTACTGCAAGGCCTGATGCTGGCGCTGGAAGGCGAAGGCTATGTCTGCGATGGCGTGACGCGGGTGCGGGATGCTGAAGCGCATTTCGCCAGCGGTCTCTATAGTCTGGTGGTGCTGGATCTGGGTTTACCGGATGAAGATGGACTGCACTTCCTGATACGCCTGCGGCGGCAGAAGAAGATGACGCCGGTACTAATACTTACCGCACGCGACACCATCAGCGAGCGCATTGCCGGGCTCGACGCGGGTGCTGACGACTATCTGATTAAACCGTTTTCGCTGGATGAGTTGCTGGCGCGGATCCGCGCGTTGATTCGCCGTCACGTCAATCAGGGCGACAGTCATGTCAGAGTGGGTGCGCTGGCGCTGGATATGACCCATCGTCAGATCACCCTCAGCGATGTGCTGCTGGATCTGACACCCAAAGAGTTTGCGATTCTGTCACGACTGATGCTGAAGGCCGGCAATCCGGTTCACCGGGAAATTCTCTATCAGGACATCTATAACTGGGAGACCGAGCCTTCTACTAATACGCTGGAAGTGCATATCCATAATCTGCGCGACAAAATTGGCAAAAGCGCCATTCGTACCGTGCGCGGGTTTGGTTATGCGCTGGTGACGCAGGATGGCGTTCGCGAGGCAACATGATAAAACGTTTCGATCACCGCAGTATGCGCTTTCGCCTGATCCTGACCATTGGTCTGATTCTGCTGGTCTTCCAGGTGATCAGCGTGGTCTGGCTGTGGCATGAGAGTAAAGAGCAGATTCAGTTTCTGGTGGAAGCCCAACTGCAGAAGCGCAACATGGACAGTCACGTGAAGCGCGAAGTGCATGAAGCGGTGGCCAGCCTGGCGGTGCCGAGCCTGGTGATGATTACGCTGACGCTGCTGCTTTGCTATCAGGCGGTGAAATGGATCACCCGGCCGCTCTATCAGCTGCAGCGGGAACTCGAAAGCCGAAGCGAAGAGAATCTCGATCCCGTCGCCTGTCACAGTCAGGTTCATGAGATCGATGCGGTGACTCAGGCGATCAATCAGCTGGTCGCCCGCCTCAACAGCAGTCTGGAGCGCGAACGGCTGTTTACCGCCGACGTGGCGCATGAGTTGCGCACACCGCTGGCGGGATTACGGCTGCATCTGGAGTTAATCGAACGCAACAGCGATGTCAAAGTTCAGCCGCTGGTGCAGCGTCTTGATCAGATGACGCACAGCGTGTCGCAGCTGCTGAATCTGGCGCGCGCCGGACAGTCATTCACTTCGGGCACCTATCAAAACGTCGGGCTGATTGAAGATGTGATCCTGCCGATGGAAGCGGAGCTGAGTATTATGCTGGAGGCGCATCAGCAGACGATGGTGCTGGATCTGCCGCAGGAGCAGTTTGTGCGTGGTGATGCGACCCTGCTGAAGATGTTGCTGCGTAATCTGGTTGAGAACGCCCATCGCTATAGCCCGGATAACAGCACCATAAGCGTGCAGCTGTTGTCTGTGCCACAGCCCATGATGGTAGTGGAAGATGAGGGACCGGGCATTGATGAGAGTAAAAGTGGCGAGCTGAGTAAAGCGTTTATCCGGATGGACAGTCGCTATGGCGGTATCGGACTCGGGCTGAGCATTGTCAGCCGCATCGTCCAGTTACACCGTTTTCAGTTTTTCTTAGAGAACCGTCGCGACCGGAGCGGTTGCCGGGCCGTCATTAAGTTTTAAGCGGTAAACCAGGCAGACAGGAACAGAACAACCGTTGCTGCGGCGATCAGCAGTGCCGCATATTCGCTCATCGGACGTGAAGCAGTGACAGACAGGGTAGCAGGCGCAGTTTTCATAGCATTATCCTCCGTTAAAGCAGGCAGTATCGCGACTGCATATTAAGGAAACCTTAAGCTCGTGAGACTGTCGTTAAAAATGTCTGCACTGCCCTGTTTCCCCGTTGACCTTGCCTTTATGGCTGCTGACCTTTCCGCCGCACCCGCAGTGTGCTCTACACTTAATGGCACCCTTCCGTTAAAGGAGCTACGCCATGAGCCAACGCATGCACAAATATGCTTTTCCGGTCAGCAAAGCCCGCAAATACCTTGAGCCGGGACCGGTTCTGCTGCTCAGCTCGCAGTATCAGGATCAGCATGACATCATGACGCTCGGCTGGCACACGGTGCTGGAGTTCTCGCCGTCCCTGGTCGGCTGCATGATTGCCGGTATGAATCACAGCCACGAGCTGATCCGCAACAGCGGTCAGTGCGTGCTGAATATTCCTTCCGCCTCGCTGATTAATGAAGTGGTGGCTGTCGGCAACAGCCACGGTGACAGTATTGATAAGTTTGAAGCGTTTGGCCTGACGCCGGAGCCGGCTCAGGTAGTGGGTGCGCCGATGATTGCCGAATGTTTTGCCAGCTTTGAATGTCAGCTTTATGACGACGCCATGGTCGCCCGCTACAACCTGTTTATTTTTGAGATCGTCAAAGCGCATGTCGCTGAGCAGCCCGAATATCCCCCGACCCTGCACTACACCGGTGAAGGCCGGTTTAGCGTGATGAGCGACAAAATGCTGGATAAGAGCGGAGATTTTAAACCGGAGATGCTCATCTAGTTGAAAGCGCTCTGCTGCGCCCCCATTCACCTCTTTCGACCTGACAGGAGTAAATTATTATGGCAATCGAATACGCAGTTATCGCTGGCGGCTGTTTCTGGTGTACCGAAGCGGTATTTAAGGATGTGATCGGCGTTGAGTCGGTTGAAAGCGGCTATACCGGCGGTGCCCGTCCTAATCCGACCTATGAGCAGGTCTGCAGCGGCGCAACCGGTCATGCAGAAGCGATCCGCATTGGCTTTGATCCGGAGCAGGTAACTTATGGCGATCTGCTGGATATCAGCTTTGTCACGCATGATCCGACACAGCTGAACCGTCAGGGCAATGATATCGGCACCCAGTATCGCTCTGCCATTTTCCCGGCGAATGCCGAGCAGGAAGCAGAAGCGCGCGCCGCCATTAAACGCGCCCAGGCTGATCATGATGTGCCGGTTGTGACCACGATTGAGCCGCTGAAAGAGTGGTATCCCGCTGAAGCCTATCATCAGGATTACTGGGAAGGTGCCGGTCAGCGCAACGGTTACTGCATGGCAGTCATCCCACCGAAACTGCAGAAGCTGCGTAAGAGCTTCGCTAATCGGGTGAAGAGCTGACTTAGCGTCTGACGGAGCGGCGTCTGGCTGGGATACAGGCCCGGACGCCGCTCCGGGTTATTTCAGTCGTCACGCCGTCCTTAACATGACCCGATCGGCTTCTTTATTACTGTGGAATATGGCGCATAAATGCCCGGTTTTAAGCCGCAGTAAATCGATTCGTTCAGAGCTTAAGCGAATAGATCGAAAGAAAAAAATAGTGCTTGACCCTTTTCAGCCGACTCCCTATAGTACCGCCCCGTTGACCCAGCGCGGTCAGCGAAGTAAATGTGGTGAGGTGTCCGAGTGGCTGAAGGAGCACGCCTGGAAAGTGTGTATACGGCAACGTATCGGGGGTTCGAATCCCCCTCTCACCGCCACATTCTGAAGAAGAGCCTGAACAAACGTTCAGGCTTTTTTTTTTGAATATTGCACAGTAAGAGGGGTGAGAAGCCCCGCCGGAGAACGACCGCATGCGCAGCATGCTGGACAGCGGAGCGTGCGACGCTACCCCACAATAAGAAAACCCGGCCGGAGCCGGGTTTGGGCGCTACACTTCTACTCAATCAAACGCTAGCTATATGCGTGCAGGGTGCGCTGACACAGCGCAGAACGCACACAATCCTCTTTGCCAAAGCGCACAATGCCCACCATCTCGTCCTCTTCAAAACGCGCCAGCGCGTCCGCGAGACCGGAAGGCACCCCAGCGGGCAAGTCGCACTGGGTAATATCGCCGTTAACAATGACCGTGACGTTTTCGCCCAGTCGGGTCAGGAACATTTTCATCTGCGCGGCGGTCACGTTCTGCGCCTCGTCCAGAATCACCACAGCATTTTCAAAGGTGCGGCCTCGCATATAGGCGAAGGGCGCAATCTCTACCTTGGCAATTTCCGGACGCAGACAATATTGCATAAATGATGCGCCAAGACGTTTAACCAGAATGTCATAAACCGGGCGGAAATAAGGGGCGAATTTCTCAGAAATATCACCGGGCAGGAATCCCAAATCCTCATCTGCCTGAAGTACCGGGCGCGTAACAATAATCCTGTCGATATCCTTATTGATCAGGGCCTCAGCTGCTTTCGCAGCACTGATCCAGGTTTTACCACATCCGGCCTCACCGGTTGCAAAGATCAGCTGTTTCGTTCCTATGGCATTAAGATAGTGCGCCTGAGCTTCATTACGGGCTTCAATCGGTAGCCGGTCACGCGTATCGCGCGCCATGCCAATCGCATCCAGTCCGCTCATATGCACCAGCGAAGTGACCGACTCTTCTTCACGCTGACGATGACTCCGTGAGTCATTACGAAGCACTCTTCTCGCTTCACGACGCGCTTTGATCACTGCTTTCTGTCTTCCCATAGTGGCACCTTTCAGTTGGTTTCATTTCCTGCGCGAGGCCGGTGGCCCGTTGCGATTACGTGAACGCTTTAGAGGTTTCAGTTGGCTTCCTTTTGAGCCATGACAGGACAGGATAGTGGGTATGCAGCAGCGCAATAGCGTGGCTGAACACCGGATAAAACAGGCTGTGCTAAGACAAAAGAAATGGTTGAAGGAAGGGAGAAATAACGAGGCAGAATTGCCCTCGCGGTCAGGCGCAATTTATTCAGTGGCAGTAACGTTCCATAAAAAACTCGACCCATGCGCGAACTCCAGTGTGATACATCGACACATCCGATTACGCCTGTTGAATAAAGTGCATCATTTCGTTGGACTTTTGCAATAGTAATTTTACCTGCTGGCAAAGGAATTGCTAATCACACGTAACTATTTCTTTTAAGGCGAGATGTAAAATTCATAGATTACAGTGAATTAGCTTATTTGATATATGCCAGAGCATGGCTTAATCTCAGCGAAAACTCAGTAAGCAAAGTGCTGAAACCGAAAAGGCAGGCGGTCAGGGATGAGCCGCCTGCAATGGTTAAAATTTAATCAGGACTCCAGCAACGGCTGCGCTAAATAATGGCTGGCGTCGGGGACACCGGGCAAAGCAAAAAAGTAACCGCCGCCAAAAGGCCGGATATATTCTTCCAGCGCTTCACCGTTCAGACGTTGCTGCACGGTAAGAAATCCACGTTCCAGATCGTGCTGGTAGCAGACGAACAGCAGCCCCATCTCCAGCTGGCCGGAGGCGGAGATACCCGCCGAGTAACTGTAGCCGCGTCGCAGCATCAGGCTGCTGGCCGTCTCAGGTGTGCGAGGGTTAGCAAGGCGAATATGTGCATCCAGTGCAATCACGTCGCCATCCGGGTCACGGGCATAATCCGGCACGTCACGCTCATGCTTCATTCCCAGCGGCGCACCGCTCAGCTTCTCGCGTCCAAAGATGGTCTGCTGCTCACCCAGCGGCGTGCGGTCCCACATTTCCACGTGAAAGCGGATAAGCCGCACCGCCTGATAGCTGCCGTTGCGTGCCCAGACAGGTTCTTCCTGGTCCGCGGTCACCCAAAGCAGTTGATTCATCAGCGCAGAATCACGGGTATCCGGATTCGCCGTGCCATCTTTAAAGCCCAGCAGATTGATCGGCGTCTCCTGCCCCTGACTGCGTGCCGCGTGGTCGGAGATGAAACCTTCGCGCCGCCAGCGTACACCCAGCAGATCGGGCGTATGCTTGATGATGTCACGCAGGGCATGAATCACCGTATCCTGAGTGTTGGCACAGAGCTGTAACAGCAAATCGCCGTGACACTGGCTGGCATCCAGCGAATCATTGGGGAAGCGCGTCATCGGCTGCAATTTTTTCGGCTTATGCGGCGCCAGACCAAAGCGTTCATCAAACAGCGAATGCCCGACCGACACGGTAATCGTCAGATTATCCGGCGCGATAGTCGCCCCAAGGATACCGGAATCCATCGGAGGCAGTTGCGGATTGGTGACCGCAGGTGCCGGACCGCCCGCAGTGAGAAAGGCGATACGCTCGGTCAGCAGCTGAAACAGACGCTTCAGTTCGGCTTTATCGCTGCTGAGCAGATCAAACGCCACCAGCATCATTGATGCCTGCTGGGGCGTCGTGATTCCCGCCTGATGCTGACCATAAAACGGCTGCGTCTGCTGTCGCGCCTGTGGCGTCACCGTACCCGGCGAAAAGCTGTCAGCGGCAGCGGTATGGAACGGACAGCCGCCGCCGATGGCCGCCGCGCCGCCCAGCAGACCCAGTCCTTTCAGTAAACGACGACGCGCAGGCTGCGCGTCATCTTCCTTACGACTCATGATTAATCCAGACCCAGAGTGCCACGAAGTAATGAAAGATCTTCCGCCAGGGCGGTGATCGGCCCTTTCAGCGCGTTACGGTCGGCGCTGGTCAGCTTCTCATAGGATTCGAAACCGGTTTGGGTGCGGTACTTGCTCAGGATCGCATCCACTTTTTTGAAGTTGGCGTCAACTTTGGCCAGCAGCTGCGGATTCGCTTTGCTCACCAGCGGTCGCAGCAGCTCAACGATTTTCTGTGCACCATCAATATTGGCCTGGAAATCCCACAGGTCGGTGCGGCTGTAGCGATCTTCTTCGCCGGAGATTTTGCTGGAAGCCACTTCTTCAATCAGACCGGCTGCGCCGCCGACGACTTTGGCTGGCGGGAAAGCCAGTTCGCTGATGCGCACCTGCAGATCTTTCACATCTTTATTCAGCTTATCCGCGTAGTCCGCCATGTCTTTGGTGCTGTTATCAGCAAACAGAGCTTTTTCCAGACGGTGGAAACCGGTGAACTTCGGATCGGCTGATTTCTTCTCGTAGTCATCTTCACGGGCATCGATACTGCCGTCGAGATCGGAGAACAGCTCAGCAATCGGCTCAATGCGCTCATAGTACTGACGGGTCGGGGCAAACAGCGCTTTGGCTTTTTCCACATCGCCCGCTTTAACCGCGTCCGTGAACGCCTGAGTGCTGCTCACCAGCTGGTTAACCTGCTCCGTTACATAAGCTTTATATTCGGTGATCGGCCCTTCCAGCTGCATACGTGCGGAAGTGCTGTTTGTCGCTGCGCCCTCACCCTTTACAATCAGCTTGCCTTTTGGATTGCTCAGCAGGCCACAGGTCATCTCATATTCGCCCGCTTCCAGATTAGCGGTCAGCTTCTGACTGAAGCCCGGCGCGATGTTTTCACGCTCTTCCACCACCAGCACGCCTTTGAGGATCTCCCACTCCAGCGCTTTCTGGCTGTTGTTTTTAATCAGGAACTGGGTTTTGCCAGCCTTAACCGTCAGGCTCATCGGCTCACACTGCCTGTCATTGACGCTTACGGTAACCTGAGGAACCGCTGCGGTCGCCGATGCGGAGATTGCCAGCAGAGGAAGCAGCAGTGCCTTGCGGCGGAAACGCATTGTCATCTCGATATTCCCTGTTAAGTTGCAGGCGCGACGGGCGCGCCAAAAAAATTTCTGATTACACCGTGGCCGACGCAGCAGGACGCGCAGGCATAAAGAACAGAATCAGCGCCGGGATCAGGTAGACGAAGTAAATCGTCACTTCACTGACGCTTGGCGTCTCCTGATAACCCAGAATGCCTTCCAGCAGCGTGCCGAACAGCGAATGGGTCGATAAGGTATTGCTGAGATCGAAGGCCACATCCTGAAAGCGATTCCATAAGCCCGCTTCGTGGAAGGCGCGAATCGCACCGGCTGCAAGGCCCGCCGCGACAAACAGGATGAAGACGCTGGTCCAGCGGAAGAAATGCGCCATGTTCAGACGGATACCGCCCCAGTAAAGCAGCATGCCCAGCACCACGGCGGTTGCCAGCCCCAGTACCGCGCCAATCGGTGGCGCATAACCGACATCCTGCGTAAACGCCGCCAGCAGGAAGAACACCGATTCCAGCCCTTCACGTGCCACGGCAAGAAACACCATCAGCACCAGCGCCAGACCGCCCCGCCCTGAACGTTGCAGCGCCTGATCCACCGCCTGCTCAAGCTCGACCCTGATGTTGCGGGCGACTTTACGCATCCAGAAAACCATTGAGGTCAGGATTACCACCGCAATCACCGCCACAATGCCCTCAAACAGCTCCTGTTCTTTTTGCGGGAATTCACCGGTAGTGGCATTGATGAACAGGCCAAGGCCCAGACAGAGCGCAGCGGCGATAAACACGCCCGCCCACATCGCCGGAAACCATTGGGTGCGCTGGGTGCGCTTGAGATAGCTGGCTATCAGGCTGACTATCAGCGCGGCTTCGAGCCCTTCGCGCAGCATGATGAGAAAAGGAACAAACATCGCCAACCTCTTGAATGTTAAGCAGCGTCAATGAACAGTAAAATCAGGTAAAGTGTAAACGATACCGATTATCATTATCGCTGCGAAAAAAACAAGTTACTGGCGGAGATAATTTCATCTTTGGGTGATTTATCTTTGTAACAAAAAAAAGCCCGCTCCTTACGGGGCGGGCTTTCATGACTAACGCTTCGCTTATTTGGTCTGGAACTCCGCTTCTGCAGCAGCAAAGCGCTGCTGCGCTTCGGCGGAAGGTTCACGTCCCATCAGGCTGAAGACCACAATCGCGATGCTGGCGAAGATGAAGCCAGGGATGATTTCATACAGTCCCAGCCAGCCATACTGTTTCCATACCAGTACGGTCAGCGCACCAATGATCATCCCCGCCAGCGCACCGTTGCGGTTCATACGCTTCCAGCAGACGCCAAACAGCACTACCGGACCAAACGCTGCACCAAAGCCCGCCCATGCGTAGCTTACCAGGCCCAGCACACGGTTTTCCGGGTTCGACGCCAGCGCAATCGCAATCAGCGCCACCAGCAGCACCATCAGACGCCCTACCCATACCAGCTCTTTCTGGCTGGCATTTTTGCGCAGGAAGCCTTTATAGAGGTCTTCGGTCAGGGCGCTGGAGCAGACCAGCAGCTGACAGCTCAGCGTGGACATTACAGCTGCCAGAATGGCTGACAGCAGAATACCGGCAATCCACGGGTTAAACAGAATGCGCGCCAGCTCGATAAAGACGCGCTCAGCGTTGTCATTGACGCCCGTTGCCAGGGTCGGGTTGTTCTGGAAGTAGGCAATCCCGAAGAAGCCAACTGCCACCGCGCCCGCCAGACAGAGCACCATCCACGCCATACCGATACGGCGTGCGGTGCGGATAGAACGATGCGAATCTGCCGCCATAAAGCGTGCCAGAATATGGGGTTGCCCGAAGTAGCCCAGACCCCAGCCGAGCAGGGAGATGACCGCAACGAAGTTCAGCCCTTTGAGCATGTCGAGGTTTTCAAGGCTTTTCGCCTCAATCACCGTCAGCGAATCGGACCAGCCGCCTACTGCGATAATGACAAACACCGGCGTCAGGATCAGCGCAAAAATCATCAGGCTTGCCTGAACGGTATCGGTCCAGCTCACCGCTAGGAAACCGCCCACCAGCGTATAGAGGATGGTTGCCGCTGCACCCGCCCACAGAGCCGTCTGGTAATCCATACCAAAGGTGCTTTCAAACAGACGCGCACCGGCCACCACGCCCGAGGCGCAGTAGATGGTGAAGAATACCAGAATCACAATAGCGGAGATGACGCGAAGAATTTTACTGTGGTCTTCAAAGCGGCTGGTAAAGAAGTCCGGCAGGGTCAGGGCATTGTTGTGATGCTCGGTCTGAACACGCAGGCGACCCGCCACGATTTTCCAGTTCAGCCAGGCACCGATGGTCAGGCCAATCGCAATCCAGCTCTCAGAGATGCCGGAAATGAAGATGGCACCCGGTAAGCCCATCAGCAGCCAGCCGCTCATATCGGATGCACCGGCAGAGAGTGCCGTGACCACGCTACCCAGACTGCGGCCACCGAGGATGTAATCATCGAAGTTTTTGGTCGAGCGATAAGCCGCAAAACCGATTAATACCATCCCAAGAATATAAACCACAAAGGTCACCAGCATTGGTGTACTTACACTCATCTGTCTCTCCACTTATTATTTGATATCCCAGAGAAATCGCCAGCTACCCGCCTGCCGGAACGGGGCAAAGCGGGTCGATTTTCTTTGTCAGGGCGTCAGTCATTTCCCAGTGGCGCGGTATCCTGCCGGAAAGGCGTTCCGCGCACAATGGATTTAACACAGGCGTTACAGTGATTTCACTAACCGTTTGTGAAAACGTGCTGATAGGTTGCACTCGCTCACAGTTATCCGGTTGTACCTCTGCATAACCGGCCGTAAACCCGCTTTTTATCGGGCCTGCCGACCTGGCGAGGATCTTGCAGCAATATCCGTGCCGCATTGCGGGATTTAACAATTGCCGATGTAAGAAGGGTGTTAACTGGCTCACATTTAACACGGTTGCACAAAGTTGCAACTTAAGTGATAGTGCAGCCAACGCCTTACCGAACCACTATTAAGGAGCTCTGGAGTCATGGCTACAACCACCATGGGTGTGAAACTGGATGACGCAACACGTGAGCGCATCAAACTGGCTGCGCAGCGTATTGATCGCACGCCACACTGGCTGATTAAACAGGCCATCTTTAACTACCTGGGCCAGCTGGATAGCGGCGATGCCGTGCCGGAGATCCCGCTTTCTGCCCAGGTGGCGGCCGAGTCTGAGGATACCCAGCCAGAGGAGACGCACCAGCCGTTCCTTGACTTTGCAGAGCAGATTTTACCTCAGTCGGTGACGCGTTCAGCAGTGACCGCTGCCTGGCGTCGTCCGGAGACCGATGCGGTACCAATGATGCTGGAGCAGGCGCGCTTACCGGCAGCGCTGGCAGAGAAAACCCATCAGCTGGCTTATCAGCTCGCCGACAAGCTGCGGCACCAGAAAGGCGCAACCGGACGCGCCGGTATGGTGCAAAGCCTGCTCCAGGAGTTCTCTCTTTCTTCACATGAAGGCGTGGCGCTGATGTGCCTTGCAGAGGCGCTGCTGCGTATTCCTGACAAGCCAACGCGTGATGCGCTCATCCGCGACAAGATCAGCAACGGCAACTGGCAATCGCATCTGGGCCGCAGCCCGTCGCTGTTTGTCAACGCCGCGACCTGGGGCCTGCTGTTTACCGGCCGTCTGGTCTCGACCCACAACGAGGCGAATCTTTCCAGCTCGCTCAACCGCATCATCGGTAAGGGCGGCGAGCCCCTGATCCGCAAAGGCGTGGATATGGCGATGCGTCTGATGGGTGAGCAGTTCGTCACCGGTGAAACCATTGCTGAAGCGCTGGCGAACGCCCGCAAGCTGGAAGAGAAAGGCTTCCGTTACTCTTACGATATGCTGGGCGAAGCGGCCCTGACCGCAGGCGATGCCAAAGCCTATCTGCTCTCTTATCAGCAGGCGATTCACGCCATCGGTAAAGCGTCGAATGGTCGTGGCATTTATGAAGGCCCGGGCATCTCCATCAAACTCTCAGCTCTGCATCCCCGCTACAGCCGCGCGCAGTATGAGCGGGTGATGGAAGAGCTCTACCCTATTCTGAAATCACTGACGCTACTGGCCCGCTCCTATGACATCGGCATCAACATCGACGCAGAGGAAGCTGACCGGCTGGAACTGTCGCTGGATATGCTGGAGAAACTCTGTTTCGAGCCAGAGCTGGAAGGCTGGAACGGCATCGGCTTCGTGATTCAGGCTTATATGAAACGCTGTCCGTTTGTGATCGATGAGCTGATCGATCTGGCGCAACGCAGCCGCCGTCGTCTGATGATCCGTCTGGTGAAAGGCGCGTACTGGGACAGCGAAATTAAGCGCGCCCAGATGGAAGGTCTGGAAGGCTACCCGGTTTACACCCGTAAGGTTTACACCGATATCTCTTACCTGGCCTGCGCCCGCAAACTGCTTTCTGTTCCCAGCCTGATCTATCCGCAGTTTGCTACACACAATGCCCACACCCTGGCCGCGATTTATCAGCTGGCAGGCAATAACTACTATCCAGGGCGGTATGAGTTCCAATGTCTGCACGGCATGGGTGAACCACTGTATGAGCAGGTGGTTGGCAAAGTCGCTGACGGCAAGCTGAATCGCCCCTGCCGTATCTATGCGCCGGTCGGCACCCATGAAACCCTGCTGGCCTATCTGGTTCGCCGCCTGCTAGAAAACGGAGCCAATACCTCGTTCGTAAACCGCATTGCCGATACCTCACTGCCGATTGATGAGCTGGTAGCCGATCCGGTGACTGCCGTCGAGAAACTGGGTATCAGCGAAGGCGCCATTGGCCTGCCGCATCCTAAGATCCCCCTGCCGCGTGAGCTGTATGGCGAGAACCGCGTGAACTCAGCGGGTCTGGATATGGCTAACGAGCACCGTCTCGCCTCACTCTCCAGCGCCCTGCTGAGCAGCGCTGCACAGCCCTGCCTGGCCGAGCCGATGATCGACGGTGAAGCGGGTGCGGGTGAGTTGCGCGACATTCTGAACCCGGCTGCACCAAACGATCGGGTAGGTCAGGTACGTGAAGCCACAGAGCAGGAAGTCTCTGTGGCGCTGGATGCCGCCGTGAACAGCGGACCGATCTGGTTTGCCACCCCACCACAGGAGCGTGCGGCGATTCTGGAACGCGCCGCACAGATTATGGAAGGCCAGATGCAGCAGCTGCTTGGCATCCTGGTGCGTGAAGCAGGCAAGACCTACAACAACGCCATCGCGGAAGTGCGCGAAGCGGTGGATTTCCTCTATTACTACGCTGGTATGGTGCGTGACGATTTCGACAACGAAACGCATCGTCCGCTGGGTCCAGTGGTCTGTATCAGCCCATGGAACTTCCCGCTGGCGATCTTTACCGGTCAGATTGCGGCTGCACTGGCAGCAGGCAACAGCGTACTGGCTAAACCGGCTGAGCAGACGCCGCTGATTGCCGCACAGGCAGTTCAGATCCTGCTGGACGCGGGTGTACCGCCGGGCGTGCTGCAACTGCTGCCGGGTCAGGGTGAAACCGTGGGTGCGCAGCTGACCGGGGACAATCGGGTCCGTGGCGTGATGTTTACCGGCTCAACCGCAGTCGCGACCCTGCTGCAGCGGAATCTGGCCGGTCGCCTTGATCAACACGGTCGTCCGGTGCCGCTGATTGCGGAAACCGGCGGGATGAACGCGATGATCGTTGACTCCTCCGCGCTGACTGAGCAGGTGGTGATCGATATCGTCGCGTCGGCCTTCGACAGCGCAGGACAGCGCTGCTCTGCCCTGCGTCTGCTCTGCATTCAGGAAGATGTCGCCGACCATACGCTGAAGATGCTGCGCGGCGCGATGGCGGAGTGCCGCATGGGCAATCCGGAACGCTTCTCTACCGACATTGGCCCGGTGATTGATGCTGAGGCAAAAGCCAATATCGATCGCCATATTCAGGCGATGCGCAACAAGGGCTTTACGGTTTACCAGGCGGTACAGGATAACCCTCAGGATAGCAAAGAGTGGACCAGCGGCACCTTTGTCAAACCGACGCTGATTGAGCTGAATCAGGTCAGCGATCTGGATAAAGAGATTTTTGGCCCGGTGCTGCATGTAGTGCGCTTCACCCGCAACAACCTGCCGAAGCTGGTTGAGCAGATCAACGCCTCCGGCTATGGCCTGACGCTGGGTGTGCATACCCGCATCGACGAGACCATCGCACAGGTTACGGCCAACGCTCGTGTCGGTAACCTCTACGTTAACCGCAACATGGTGGGCGCGGTGGTTGGCGTCCAGCCGTTTGGCGGGGAAGGCTTATCCGGAACCGGTCCGAAAGCCGGCGGTCCGCTCTATCTCTACCGCTTGCTGGCCAGTCGTCCGGATGGCGCGCTGCGCCTGACCTTTGATCGTCAGGATGCCGAGCGTCCGGCAGACAGCACGCTGCGTCAGGCTCTGCTGGCACCGCATCAGGCGCTGAGCAACTGGGCTAAAGACAAGCCTGAACTGGCTGAACTCTGCCAGCACTATGGCGAGCTGGCCCAGGCGGGCGTCGTCCGTCTGCTGCCTGGCCCGACCGGCGAGCGTAACACCTTCTCGCTGCTACCGCGCGATCTGGTGCTTTGTCTGGCGGATAATGAGCAGGATGCGTTAATCCAGCTGGCTGCTGTGACCAGCGTCGGCAGTAAAGCGCTGTGGCAGGATGATGAGCTGCATCGCGCGCTGCGGGCCTCGCTGCCTGATGCCGTGAAAGCGCGTATCACGCTGGCACGTGACCCGTTAGCGGCAGAGTTTGATGCGGTGATCTATCACGGCGATGCCGATCAGCTGCGCACCCTGTGTGAGCAGATCGCAGCGCGTGACGGCGCGATTGTCTCGGTGCAGGGCTTTGCCCGTGGCGAGACCAATCTGCTGCTTGAGCGTCTGCTGATTGAGCGCTCGCTGAGTGTGAATACCGCGGCGGCGGGTGGTAATGCGAGTCTGATGACCATTGGGTAAGAAGCGTTCGCCGGAGAGTGTTCGCTGCGCGAACGGGCTGCTGCGGAGCTGAAGCTGGGGTGGTTCGCTGCGCGAACGGGCGCTGAGAGGGGTTTCGTTCGCCTGAGCAGTTGGGCAGTTTCAGACACGCCTCTGCAGGCGACCGACAAGGGGCGCCAGTCGCCGCGCCCCTTGACCCCCGGCTCCGGCCTGCTTCACCGCCGCTTCGCGGTTCCTTCGCTTCTTCAGGATTTCTTACGGACCGGCAGGACGCGCCATCCCTGGCGCGAACCCGCCTCTTCGCGACATCCCTGTCGCTCGTCCTGAAATCCCTCATCCGCTCAGCGGTTCAGATGGCCTCTCCAACCCCCTCGCTGTTATCTCTTCTTCTTGTGTTGGGTACTTTGTCGCTGTGGTTTTTCAGGATTGCCTCTGGCTTCAGGCTCAGCAGTCAGAAAGGCCTTACACTCTATCCGTGGTAATCACGTCTTCTTCGGGCACTGAGATTGTAGCGGTAAGATTCCGTGATTAGCTTTGGCTTTGGCTTTGGCTTTGGCTTTCAGTCCGGCAGACAACACGCCATCCGAAAAAACAAAGAAGGTATTATAGGCGGGGGTTTGAGAGAGGCATCCGGAGCGCTGAGGAACAACCGGAGGCCAGGATGAGCCGACAGGACGTCGGCGAAAGGACGGTTCGCGCCAGGGATGGCGCGTCCGGACGGTCCGCTGGCCGCAGGGCGTGACGAGGGCACCCCGCAAAGCGGGGCGCGCAGGCTGCCGGACGCCGGGATTGTTAAGGGGCGGGCGTCCGCCCCTTGACGCGTCCGCCTGCACGGAGACCCTGAAACTCCCCATCGCCTGGCGGGCGTAACCTTCTCAGAGCCCGCCCGCTGCACAGCGTCCTCTTCCCGCTGCAAGCGCCCCTCACCCGCCGCCAGGCACCCTCTTCATCAGCGTCGGAAACACAAACAGCGACTGCCCCACCCCGCGATTGGTCAGCGACCAGATCGCCACTGAGCAGAGCGAACAGAGCCCCACGATAGCCACCGGATAAAAGCAGGCCCACAGGAACGAAAACCACGCCTGCTCAAACAGATGATGCCGCTGCGCGAACAGAATGGCCGACATCCCAAAGAACTCGATGAAAATACGGTGGATGACGTAAATCTGCAGCGTATTGCGGCCGACCCAGTTGAGATAGCGCATGCTGAAATGCTGATTCAGCCAGCGGCAGGCGGCGATGCTGAACAACACCGCCAGCACACACAGGAACAGGCTCTTATCCAGACCGAATATCACATGAATCCCGGCGACTGCGGCCAGTAGCGCCCAGGGCATCAGGTTCTCCCGCCGCCATTCACTCAGGCGCAGCATCGTCTGGCTCCAGAACGCTCCTAACAGGAAGAACAGGAAATATTGCGCCAGGCTCTGCGGTCCCCAGAACGGGATCACTTTTTCAACCGCCAGATAATTCAACAGAATCGCCACCGCCACCAGGGCCAGCTTATATTGACGGAAAATTTTGGCGCAGAGGAAATAGAGTCCCAACCCATAGAGATACCACGAGGTACTCATGGCCATAAAGGTTAGCTTGAGAAATTCAAACAGCGAACCGGCATAGGCGGCATTCAGATTCTGCGAAATGCGCTGGCCGGTAATTTCAGTGGAGATGCCGATAATCGACC
The DNA here is from genome assembly GCF_003201065.1 of Pantoea sp. JKS000250. Classification (NCBI taxonomy): domain Bacteria; kingdom Pseudomonadati; phylum Pseudomonadota; class Gammaproteobacteria; order Enterobacterales; family Erwiniaceae; genus Pantoea; species Pantoea sp. JKS000250. The sequence goes on from NZ_QICZ01000001.1 coordinate 642,915, forward strand.
ACCACTGAATAAACCCCCACAGAATATAGAGATAAAAGAGATTGGTGATACGACTGGTAAAGACCTGTTTCCAGGGGCGGTTAATAATGCCATTGGTCGCCAGCAATCCCGACACAAAGAAAAAGGCAGGCATACGCAGCGGCGACAGGACCGTATTAAACTGTATCCATATTTCAGCGGGGATCCACCCGGCAGTGAGGTATTTCATCGTCCCTTCAAAACCCGGTAATACCGTGTGATACAGGACCACCAGCAATATGCAGGTGCCCTTCAGGGTATCTACCCATAATATCTGGTCTGACTTAGTCTGGCTCATTCAATGACTCCTGCTATGTAGGTCAGAATGCTGGAAAGTAAAAGCGAGGAAATCAGTATTGCTTTTATGATTATCCAGCGATTATTCGCCATTGAACCGATGATGGATGTAGCGAAACTCTTAAAAGCCGCCGGATGGCCCTGATGCCACAGTTATTTACTCAGCAGAACCTTTCCTTACACTTATTAATCAGAATGCAAAAAGGCTAATTATCAGCGCCACAGCCACGCTAAAGGGTAATAATGTTTCATATTGCAGCAAATATAAATAAGAGAAAGCGGCATCAGGAAAAACCATTAAATATCCGATGAAAGGAAAAGATTTGTCAGATGTGGCAAAAGGTTTAACGGCTGAATAATAGGTTGTGATATTACGGCGCGCATTATGCTGACAGCCGCCCGTTATCGTTTAAAAGTGAGATTATTAAGGCGGTTAAAACTGCCTTCCAGGGAAGGCAGTGAGGTTACTGACTGAGGAACTTATCGAGAAACTGACGGGTACGCGGCTGCTGAGGATTACTGAACAACGCTTTTGCCTCGCCCTGCTCCACAATGCGTCCCTGATCCATAAAAATAGCGCGGTCAGCGACGTCGCGGGCAAAGCTCATCTCATGCGTGACGATGACCATAGTGCGCTTCTCTTCAGCCAGTGCGCGAATGGTGCTGAGCACCTCTCCTACCAGCTCCGGATCCAGCGCCGAGGTCGGTTCATCAAACAGGATCACTTCCGGCCGCATTGCCAGCGCACGCGCGATCGCCACGCGCTGCTGCTGTCCACCCGACAGACGACGCGGATAGCTCTCTTCCTTGCCGTGCAGCCCGACCTTCTCCAGCAGCGTGCGGGCGCGGGCTACCGCATCCGCTTTCGCTTCGCCCTTAACGATAACCGGCCCTTCAATGATGTTCTCCATCACTGAACGATGGGGAAACAGATTAAAGTTCTGGAAAACAAACCCGACCTGCTGACGCAGACGACGCACCTGCTCCTTTTGCTTACTCTGTGCCAGCGCTGCATCCACGGTAATCTCACCGACGCGGATGGTGCCGCTATCCGGTACTTCCAGCAGGTTGATACTGCGCAGCAGCGTGGTTTTACCCGAGCCGCTGGGGCCGATAATCGCTACCACTTCACCAGCGGCCACATCAAGGTCGATATCGTGCAGCACCCTCTGGCCGTTAAAGGATTTCACCAGCTTTCTGACTTCGATGGCGCTCATTTCGACTCCGAATCCTGACGATTAACATGCTGTTCCAGCCGGTTCTGCAACGCAGACAACACCGTTGCCATCACCCAGTAAATCAGCGAGGCCGCCAGATACATGGTGAAGACTTCCAGCGTGCGCGAGGTGATCAGCTGCGCCTGGCGGAACAGTTCCGGCACCTGAATCGTCGCCGCCAGCGAGGTATCTTTCACCAGGCTGATAAAGCTGTTGCCCAGCGGAGGCAGCGCGGTGCGCGCAGCCTGCGGCAGGATCACCCGGCGCAGGGTCTGCCAGCGGGTCATACCGATACTCGCCGCCGCTTCCCACTGTCCACGCTCGATCGATGCAATTGCGCCACGCAGTGACTCAGAGGCATACGCGGCGGTGTTCAGGGAAAGACCTATCATTGCCGACGGAATCGGATCCAGCTCAATGCCAAACTGCGGCAGGCCGTAGTAGATCATAAACAGCTGGGCGATCAGCGGGGTGCCACGGAAAATCGAGACATAAATCCGCGCCAGCCAGCGAACCGGCCAGAAGCGCGACAGACGCATCAGCGCCAGAATAAAGCCCAGCAACAGTCCGAAGAACATGCCGCCGATGCTGAGCTGCAGCGTAAACAGCGCGCCTTTTAATAAAAAAGGTGCTGAATCCAGCACCAGTTGAAGACTTTCCTGCATTATTTTGTCACGTCCGCGCCAAACCATTTCTGAGACAGCTTGCTCAGCGAGCCATCTTTCTGCATATCAGCAATGGCCTGGTCGATCGCTTTCAGCAGATCGTCGTTGCCTTTACGCACCGCAACACCCGATTCCTGACGGGAGAAGGCATCACCCGCAACTGCCATGGTATCGCCGGTTTTCTTGACCAGATCCAGCGCGGCCAGACGGTCAACCAGAATGGCATTCAGACGGCCTGAGCGCAGATCCTGATATTTTGTGGGGTCATCATCATAAGTACGGATGTCCACGCCCTTCACGTTCTCACGCAGCCACTGCTCGTAGTTGGTGCCGAGGCCCACGCCCACTTTCTTGCCCGCCAGATCGGCCGGTTTAGTGATGGTGCCCGCGTTGGCTTTCATCGTCAGCGCCTGAATGCCGGAAACCGTGTATGGCGTGGAGAAGTCATACTTCTTCTTACGCTCATCAGAGATGGTGACCTGGTTGATCACCACATCGATGCGCTTCGCGTCGAGTGAGGCCAGCATGCCGTCCCATTTGGTCGGTTTCAGGCTCGCCTTAACGCCCATGTGCTGCGCCAGCTGTTCCGCGAATTCCACTTCAAAGCCGGTCAGCTTGCCCTTTTCATCCTGGAAGCTGAATGGCGGATAAGTCCCTTCCAGACCCACCAGCAGCGTGCCGCGCTCTTTAATTTTGTTCAGCAGGTTTTCGGCTGCAAAAGTTTTAACGTTGACGCCTGCGATCAGCGCCACAGCCATGACGCCCATCACCATCTGACGACCTGCACGAGAAAAGGACATATTCACCCCATTATTGACAGTATTGTGTGTGTGTTCTTATAAGGGCAGCACCGCGTGTTGCTGCCAGTCCAGAATGATAAAGCACGGAGTATAAACTGTTTTATTCGCTTGTCTCAGACCGAAGGATGATAAGCAAATAACGCCGGTGCGCCGCCCGTATGAATAAACAGCAGCGGGCCTTCACGGCGGAAACGATTCTGGCTGATGCCATCCAGCAATCCCGCCATCGCCTTGCCGGTATACACCGGGTCAAGCAGGATGCCTTCCAGCTGCGCCAGCAGTTTCACCGCCGCTATGCCTTCATCATTGGGTTCACCGTAGCGTGGCGCAAAATAGTCATCCCACAGCGTGATCGGTGCCGTGGCCTGCACTTCCAGCGTCTCCGCCAGCGACTGACGTAAACGCTCTACCAGCGGCAACTGCGCTTCGACCTGACGTGAAACGGTGACGCCGACCAGCTCAGTTTCCGGCAACAGATGCTCCAGGCCTACCGCCAGTCCGGCATGGGTGCCGGCACTGCCCGAGGCGACAACCACGGCGGCGAAATCGACCACGCCTTCGCTCTGATGGGCGATCTCCTGCGCGCACTCTACATAGCCTAGTGCACCCAGCGCATTTGAGCCGCCGACCGGCACAATGTAAGGGCGGAATCCCTGCGCTTCCAGACGCGTGGCCTCTTCTGCCAGCTGTTCAGTAGGGTTGTGCAGTGCATCAACCATAATCACTTCCGCGTTCATCAGGTCCAGCAACAGACGGTTGCCGTTGCTCAGGTAGTTTTCAGCGTGGGTGCCAATCGGGTTTTCCAGCAGCGCCACACACTTCAGGCCAAGCCGGGCCGCGACGGCCGCCGTCTGACGCACATGGTTAGACTGGATTGCGCCCGCGGTCAACAGCACATCGGCGCCTTCGCGCAGCGCATCAGCTGCCAGGAACTCCAGCTTGCGCAGCTTGTTGCCGCCCATCGCTACCGGCGTGAAGTCATCACGTTTGATGAAAATATCGCGACCCAGATAGTCGGAAAGGCGTGGCAGATGTTCTAACGGTGTGGGTGCGCCAAGCAGTTCAAGACGCGGGAATTGATGTAACAGATGTAAAGACAATGCTGCCTCCGGTCGGGCATGAAAATTATCCTTACAGTGTTGCAGAAGATGCGAAAAGGATCACTCTGATTCAGGTGACAGCAGATGCGGTAGTAAAAAGACGAGAAGAAAGAAGCGCCGTGCTCCCCCTTCCCTTAACCCGGCTGGCGGGTAAGGGATAACGTGCCGGAGGCACGCGGGGGAGCAATCGGTGCAGAACAGGCTTACGCCTGCTGCCAGCCTAAGAACTGATCGTACTTGCGCAGCGCGATACGGTAATTATTATTACCGGCATCGGGCAGATCGCTTTCCAGACACTGATGCCAGCTATTTCCTTTAAGCTTTTCGGCCGGGAAATTTTTGGCTTTCAGCATCTCATCCAGTCGACGCAGACGCACCACATATTCACGAATCGTGCTGGGGCTCATCTCTGTCTGTTCAAACAAATATTGTTTAAACGCCATAATGTCGAAGTAATTAGGATGGGTATTACAAAAAATATCACTACAAAAACGACAAAGCGCGGTCAGTTCGGGCTGAAGTTTCAGCCACAGCTGCTCATCAATCATCTGGTCCATCCGAGCGATGGCCTCTTTATTGATGATCTGGCCACGAAAAACGAGCGCCATTCGATCTAATACCTTGCCACAGTGTGAACAGTTGCTCTGGCTGTGTTTATAGTCTTTAAGATAACGACTTAACGGTCTGGCCTTGGTCTTGGCTCCCATTACTGAGTCCCCGGTTTCTTATAATTTTGAATCGCCAGGAACTGATACTGCTAGCGCGCTCCCGCAAGTCGGGCCCGCAGGCGTTTAATCGCCTGACTGTGCAGCTGGCTGACACGGGATTCACCCACATCAAGTACCGCGCCAATCTCTTTCAGGTTCAGTTCTTCCTGGTAGTACAGTGTCAGCACCATCTTTTCACGATCGGGTAACGCTTCGATCGCTTCAATGACGCGCTCACGCAGACTCCCTTCTAACAGCTGGTGGAGCGGATTGGCCTCTTCATGGCCTTCCGTCACCAGCTCCGCGCTGTCGCCGTGCTCTTCCCGATACTCGTCGTAGGAGAAGAGTTGACTGTTGTTGGTGTCCAGCAGGATCTGCCGGTACTCCTCCATGGAAACATTCAGCTGCTGCGCCACTTCCTGCTCGGAAGCAGAACGCCCCAGCGACTGTTCAACTCTGTGCATTGCGCCCGCCACTTCACGTGCGTTACGACGCACGCTGCGTGGTGCCCAGTCCCGACTACGAAGCTCGTCGAGCATTGCGCCACGAATACGCTGCACGGCGTAGGTGGTGAAAGCTGTGCCCTGGAGCGCGTCGTAACGCTCTACGGCATTTAACAGCCCTATTCCACCTGCCTGCAGCAAGTCGTCAAGCTCAACGCTGGCCGGCAGGCGAACCTGCAGACGCAACGCTTCATGGCGCACCAGCGGCACGTAGCGCTGCCAGAGCGAATGCTTGTCCATCACGCCTTCGGCGGTATAGAAATCGTTCACGTTGACTACCCTGCGTTAATGAAGTTATCGGCATGATTATCCAATTCTGTAGCGTTTTCGATTGGCTGAATAGGCGGGGTAAAACGAGGCTATTTGATTTTTGTTAAGTCAGCGTGCAGTTATTTCTGCACGCTTCCTGGAATTAACGACGGGCGCGCAGCCGTTGCCGCGTGGCGGGCGGCACCGCAGCCCACAAACTGCAGACACGACCCTCCAGCTCCTGATACCAGGGCGCAATGTGCTGCCGCGCCTCCTCGCCGTGATGTACCTGAATCGTTCCTGATTCAGCATCAATGCTAATCAGTCGGTTAATAAATAGCCGCTGCAGATCGCTGCGTAAAAACAGGCCATTATCGATGCTGTTGTCTGCCAGGACACCGTCATCGCCCTCCTGCGTGTCGATATGACAGGCTTCCACCCACGGCCAGTTGTGCCTGTCGGTCAGCTCGGTGCCGGTCATCACGCAGGCACCGTAGCGCGCTTTGACACCGGCGCTGAATTCCGCCTGGCTGGCACGCTGCAGCACCCGTGCTTTGACGCGACGTCCGACTTCAGTGCCTGGCATCACCGCTGCAGGGACTTTGTGCTGCGGCGTACTGAGTACCACGATGAACTGAATACGCTGCGACTGCGGAAAACAGGGGTCCGCCTGCGGATTAAAGAGCTGCCAGTAGATGTCTTCATCATCCTGATGCATCAGTACCAGTTTGTAGCCGCGACTGTTTAACAGATTCTGTGCAGTGGCCGATTGTGGATCGATCATCGCGAAGACCTGACTGCTGCCCATCACTTTCCACAGGTTGTCGCGCTTCTCGTTGTCGCTGCGACGAAAATAGAGGAAAGAGAGATTCTGCTTAAGGTAGTGCTCAAACCGGCGCAGATAATTTTTACGTTCGTTGTCATGGGAGATGAACAGCAGATCCTCGAGCGGACTGTTGCTCTCCTCCCGCGCAAATACCGCACGGATTTTCAGCGTGCGCAGGCCGGTTGACGGACTCAGCAAGGCGCGCGCCGTCAGCTCTTTATCATCAGGGTATTGCAGCGCATAACGCCGGGCGATCTCATCGAAGGTCAGCTGCTCGCCCGGTAAAAGATCATAATTGAAGCGCATAGACACTCCACAAAGTTAAAATCAAAAAGGATGTTGTTCTGTGAGGAGTTATCGGCAGGCTGGGGGGGAACTGTAACGGGATGGGGAGTGTCATGCTCTGCCGGCCAGCAGACAGAAACGCGGACACGCAAAAATCGCAGCGATACCCCAGGATATCGCCCCGATCGATGTTAACGTTCTCTAGCGGTCATCCATACCGGCAGTTCTCCCGGCTGGTAGATCCAGCGGCTGTTGACTTCGTGATAGAGGTTTTCACCCAGACTGCGCATTGAAAGTGGATTGCCGATCATTTTGTTAATCACAAATCGCCACTGAGACGTTTTATTTTTAATGCGTTTAATACTCATTATTTCCTGATAGGCAGCATGATCGCTGGCCAGCACCGGATAGCCGCAGGCACCTAACTGCGCAATCACGCGGTGACCTTCTGCCTGATTAAGCAGGGAATCTGAAAGGGGTGCAAGCGCAAAAGTTAAGTGAAGCGACTGCAACATCTCCGCCACTCTGTTTTGCGGCACTTTACGATGATACTCATGGATATAGGGCTTCCATGTATCTGGGCAGGCACCATAAATAATCCAGCAGACATAGCCGCTCATCTCTTTGATAAGCGGGTCAATAAGCTGCCAGTCTTCAGGCTGCAAATCGGTGAGCACAATACCGACTCTGGGCTTTGCGTCATTTTCGGCTGAACGATAATCAGGCTGAACGAGTCCCTGCCAGTCCGTGCCAAGCTTATCCTCCTGAAGGAGCATGTTTTTGTGGCTGAAAAGTTTCAGCGCAGCGGCATTCCTGACCACCAGCACGTCGGCGCCCTGTATAATCGCATCACGATCATGCTGATGACTGTTCGTGCTAAACGACGCCCGGGTTATGTCAACAATGAAACGGGTGTCAGGGAAAAGATGCCGGTTCTGTAACAGCCGCACCTGTCTGTTGACCATCACATCGCTCAGCACAAGACACTCAGGTTTTAGTCTGTAAAGTTCACCGGCAGATAAACGATGAGTGACCAGAGTATGTAAGCCGTTTGCAGAGTGGGTAATCGCCTGATGACGATCTTTGACACGCTGCATTTCCGCGAAGTCTTCGGGATCAGACAAAAATAACGCATCGGGTTTTAAGCCCAGCCGGGCCGCTATCAACGCGCTATTATTCTCCCGTACAAAACGCTCACCACTCCAGGAGAGGTTAGGATTGATAACAGGATCGCGGGCTAACCGGTCAATCCACTGGGCTGTAAAGAGCGCAGTGCCGGGGATAAGTTCTGCGTCTGACATGATTTCATCGCAACATACCCGCGACTGGGGAACGGCTAACATGACAGATTCTTTTACTGACGCCCTTAACAGCAGATCGCTGACTGCCTCATGGACGGTAGTGAACTGTTCATTAAGCCCTCCTGCCTGATGGCAGGCTGCGGTTCTTAACATGATACATTCGCTGCTGAGCAGTAAATAGTGTTGCGGAACTATCTGTTCCGGGCAGTGCGTCCCGTCTGCTGCCTTGAACTGCTCATAGTGGCAGCGTACCGCCCCATCAATAATGCCCGGGGAGTAGAGGTGGTGACGTTTATCAGTTAAAAATGGCGCGCAGGCGAGGAGTTCAGGCCGCCCGCAATGGTTCAGCAATGCGTTCAGCCAGGCTTTATTGTTAAAATAAACCCCACTGGAAAGATAAAGTGTAAAGTCGCCACTTGCCACTGAGAGAGCATAATTCAACGCGCTGACGGCGCTGATTTTTTCATCGACAAAAAAGACTCTGAAGCTATCCTCATTAATAGCTGACAGTGAGGATAGCCACGGTCTGATGCTCTCGTCATCTGACAGGTTATCGATGAAAATGATTTCATAGGCTGTATCTGTAACGGTATCAACAAAGGTCGACAGCATCCGCTTAACCTGATCAATTTCATTTTCGACGATGATAACGACGGTAAGCTTCTTTATTCCCGCAGCATTATAATTTATAGCAAAAGCATTATTCTCTTTTTCAATCGAAGCATGGCTGTACCCTCTGTGGGCCAGGTGTTCTGCCACCAATGCCTGCTCTGAAGATGGGTGATTATTGCCGGTTGATAACAGCCCAAGCACAGGCAGAGGGATATGCTGAATATCCGCAATCAGTCCCGCATTGGCCAGCTGCAATAAAAAATCCACCTCTACCGTCTGGTGTGAAATATCACGCGATTTAACTATTTCGATGCACAATTCACTTCTGAAGAATGCACCCCGGGCAAAGCGTTCCGGCATCGCTAAAAAGTAGTCCGGATCAAAATCAGGCAGGAATAGCGACGCTATATCCTCCTCCCTGTTCAGGATCATTTTGTCCGTATAAAAGGCCAGCGCTGAACTGATCTTTTCTGTGAAAAGAGGGAGACTGGAGAAAATATCCGGGTAAATCCTGTCACCCGAACGCAGGAACAGGACCCACTCATTCGGGTCTTCAGCAAGCAGGTTGCTCAACCATTTTCTGAGGCTTTGCTGTTGTTGAATATCTTCGCCGCGAACCGCTGTGGGATAAATGGCAACATCCAGCCCCAGGGGAGCCAGTGATGAAAGGGTGGTGTCCAGCGCCTGCTGCGAGTGAGTATCATCCAGAACCACAGCCCTGACGGATAAACGGGTATTCGCTTCAGCCAGAGATTTTTCAGGCACAGGATAATGGGCCAGCCAGTTTCCCGTTGAGACAAACTTCTCTTCACTTTTCTTCTCTGCAGCCGCCTGCGTTTTACTGAAAAAGTGCGTTAACTGCTGTGAGAAATTTGCTTCAAATTTTCGCATGTGGTCGCGAACGTTATGAAGCCCGGCACGCGTGCTCTCCAGTTCCGCGGGATCGTCACTAAAGCAGACACCCGCCCCGCCCATATCGCGAATCGAAGCGTCGGAGATGGCGAGTTTTTCATAACCCGGGGCGACCAGAGAAACCACCGGCACCCCACACAGCGCAGCGAGGTTACAGGTTCCGGACCATTCAAAGGTGTACATCACCGTGGCCGACTTTAAAATCTCTGCCAGCTCTGCCAGAGGACGAGGATTTTTAACCGATATAATCGTGATATCGTCGGGTAAAGCAGTAAAGTCGACTTTCTCTTCGGGTACGCGATTCAGATAAAGAAGTTTTGTCGTTTTTACTCTGCCGTCATCCGAGAACATCTCTAAATCCGGGCCTACCATCGTTAAAAAATCAACGTCAGGTTCTTTCACAATCAGTTGTGAGCTATACCAGAAAAAGAGATCCTCTTCGGTTTCATTAAGACGATTGCCATTGAGCAGTGCTTCATGATTTAACATGTAGCGCACGCAGACGTCAGCCTTAATCGGATTACCCGAATAAATTTCAGGATAAACAGCAATGGGGATCAGCTCCGATTTTTTATGCCGATCATAAATTTCAACATCCAGCTTTGGGGTATTCCAGGCAGGATTGGTGATATCGCTATTTACCATCCACGCATTGCCGCCATGCAGATTGATTTGATGACAGAGTTTGTGCAAAGCCTGAATACCACCGGATGACTCCCGATAATCAGGTGAAAATATATAATAAGGATGTTTAAATTCAGACATTGCAACTCCGCCCTGCCAGGTTGATGAACTCACTTAACCGTTTTGTGCTCTGCGCTGTTTCAGGCCATCTGAAATTTTTATTGGATAGCCTGAAAAGTTAACAGCTGCCGAAAGGAATCAGGGCTGCCATGCCTTTGCCCACAGACGCAGGGTCTCACCGGTCAGCATCCAGTTACGTCGAATCTCAGCCTGCAATTCCATCCCCATTTTTGCGCTGGCATCCGGGTCAGCCAGATGCATCCGGATAGCCTCGCGCCAGTCAATGAACCGGTTATTAACACGGGTAACCGTCAGATTATCGTCCCGATAACAGGCAACGTTACTGCAGATAACCGGCACCCCGCAGGCACCGTATTCAAGTAATCTCAGATTACTTTTACAGGCGTTAAAGATATTGTCTTCCACCGGTGCCAGCGCCAGATCGAGATTGAGCGACGCGAGCGCGGCAGGATAAAGCGTGAGATCAACGCCACTGTGTATTTCGTGCACGTAGGGACGGAGTTTATCCGGACACATACCCATAAAGACCCATTCAACATCCTCTGAAAATTCACGAACGATATCGAAGATCATCTCAAGATCGCCACGATGGCTGACTCCACCAGCCCAGCCCACGCGCGGTTTTTTACCCTGCTGACGCAGGGATTCAAGTTTTCCCCAGGCATTCAGAGGAAGCCGGTTTTTGACCACAACAATGTCAGGATGCATATCACGCATTGCGTCAGCCAGTGGCGCAGTGGAGACGACAAAGCGATCAAAATAGCTGAGACTTTTGCGGATTAATTTTGCTGTCTCCTGCTTATACGCACGACGGCCGTGATGCTTCATAGGCAAATTAATAATGTAATCGTCCAACTCAAACACTTTGAAAACGTTATGAAGCTTGTCAATCCGCTCCATCCAGTTATGGAAGGCGGGTGAATAACGGCGCTGAATGATCAGACTATCGGGTCTGAACTGCCCCATCTCACTTAACGTCAGAAGTGTCATGCCGCTTTTTCCCTGAGCAACACCTTCCGCTATCATCGCCTCGAGCGGTTGAGTAATACGGTAATGTCCGCAACCGTAAATATCGGCATTATGCGCAAGGAAAGTGGGCAGATTTTCTGCTCTGACCGGCAGCCAGTTAATATCGTCATTTCGTAGTTCGAAGTGACGACTTCGCATTGAAAGGTTTGGGTTATACGCAGGATCACTGGCCACAACCGGCATCCACTCAGTATAAATTTTGTCTTCTTCCAGCTGCTTTAATTTACTGGACGCCTGCACGGTTTCATCCGGGAACGGGCTGGTGCGCGCGGCGGGACGATGCAGACGGGCATAGGGTGTCCAGACCGTAAGATAACCTTGTTCGCGTGCCTTCAGGCACAGATCAACATCAGCATATAAGCGCTTGTCCTGATCAAATCCACCCAGTTCGTAGAATACCGATTTGCGCATCAGCACCAGATCACCCGACACGGCACTGTAGTTCTGATCGACATTCATGCGTCCCAGATAATTGGGGGCGTTGTCGTCATTCCCCCTGAAGACTTCACCCACTGCACCGTTTACACCCAGGACGTAACCCGCATGCCTGATTTTATTGTCAGACGAGAGATGCTTTCCTCCAACGGCAAAGACTTCGGGCCGCTGACCATGATTGAGAAGATTGTCGACCCATTCACCGTCAGTGACCGCCATTTCACAATGCATGAAAAGCAGATAATCACCTGTGGCCTGTTCAGCGGCGAGATTCGCCATCAAACTGTGGCTGAATGCGCCGTTAAAGCTTGCCGTTTTTATACGGGCAGGATCAATCTTGGCGATATCTGACAACCATTTGTCCCGCTCAGGCGTACCCTGATTATCAGAGATGATAATCATCTCGTACTGGTGCCAGGTGGTTTTTTCAAGCACGGTCGTGACGCAACTAATCAGCGAGGCGAGATCCCAGTTAGCCAGAATGATGATTGAGACAACCGGCTTATCGGGATGGTTGTATCGTAAACGGTAATTGAAGAATTTATCTAATGCCGCCCGTCCATCCGGGTAGCCGCGGTTATGCAAATGTCGCTCAATGATCGCCACATCTTCAAGGATATCTCTGCTTTTCAGATGACCTGTTAACAACGGCTCAGCGAGGTGACCGATACACTCAAACCCCTGAGATTCAATCAGCTTAACAATGAGATCAAACTCTGCTGAAGCAGGATAATTGGCATCTAGTCCTTCCGCCGCTAACAGCAGCTCTCGCCGGAATAACCAGTGTTGCGCCATCGTTTTGGGCGAACTAAGCAGTAAATCAAGATTAAAATCGGGCCTGAAAGCGGCACCGAGTGGTGCATTATCGATATAAAAAAATTCATCCGCATACAATGCTAAATAATGGTTTTGAACGAGCAGCATTTTGCTCAATGCGACCATACCGGAGGCGTGTAGAACAGTGGTTGCCTCAAGAAACATGACCCAATGCTCTTCACGTTCATGGATGATTTGATTGATGACACTGATTCGGCTCTGCTCTGTTGCGGCATAGCATTCGGTGTCCGTGTCAGGCGTTACGTCGAGGGCAACGATAACCGGTTCAAACCGGATGCCCACTGTCGCTGTCTGGCCGATCGTTTTTAAAAGTGTATCCAGACCGGTGACGGTCTCTTCTGTAACCGTAATCACGACCAGCACGCTGACGGGATGCGTGTGCATCGCGGCAAGCTCCACCAACATATTATGCTGCAATGGATTCAGGGTGCGTGAAGCTCTCCACGTCGCAAGCGTGTCTAAGGTAAAGTTCGTCTGCTGCTCTTCAGAAAGATTTTTAAGGCCAAACAGATCAGGTCGATCCCGAGAAGCAACGCGCGCCAGATATGGCGCATGGTCGACATCATTAAACCAGCTTTCGTTACGGATCTTTTCATATAACGCCTCTCGCCCTTCTCTGAAAATATCGTTACTTTCACGCTGATGAGGCTGAAATTCCACATCTGAAGCACGAATGCTACACAACGGCGTGGCAAACCAGAGAAGGTGGCTGTGCCTCAATAAATGGTGAAAAATAACCAGCGCCGGGACCGCCTGCAATGCCGGCTCTACGGTGGTGAGTAGTGAGTCATCGATAAGGCTGCTGGTGAGATCTTCGCGGTAAAACAGCGCGGCGGTCATTTCTCCCGGAAGACTGTACGCTTTCAGTGTCTGATTACGCAGCAAATCCTGGCCGTTAAAAATGCTGTTTACACTGTACAAAGCCGCTGTTGAGATAAGCTCGGGCAGCACTTCACCCTGTGGGCCTACCCGCTCCCGACTGGAGACCGCCACACGACACTCAGGATGTGCAATCAGGCCTGAGATTAATGTGGAGACGCAGACAGGTTTCAGGAGATCGGCATCTGACAGGAATTTAATATATTTTCCGCGCGCTGCGCTGACGGCAGCCTGATAAACCGGTACCGTCCCGTCATCGATGTTTAAATAGCGGAGAAGATGGCCGTATCGGGCAAGATAACCCTGTAGCTTCTTTTGAATAAAAGGCGCGTTACTGTAATCAGCCACAATGATTTCAATATGCGGATAATCCTGGCTGAGCGCGCTATCGAGTGCGTTTGTAAACCAGGCTGACGCGCCTGCGGTAATGATGATGCTGACAAGATCATGTTGATGCATTTTACTCTCTCTCACTGACTCCTCTGAGTCATGACCGACTGAGAGCAGCGCACATTTTGCTTTAGCATAATCTTTGTGCCTGGGTTCAATCGGAGAAGTAAAACAGCAAAGAGGGCCTAATCTGCCAGAACGGCAACGCAGGACTATTTTTCAGGCATAAAAAAACCCCGCCGAGGCGGGGTTTTCACGTTGATTCCGTGGGAATCGATTAGCCCTGCAGCAGAGACAGAACCTGCTGTGGAACCTGGTTAGCTTTCGCCAACACTGAGTTACCAGCCTGCTGTACGATCTGCGCTTTAGACATGTTTGAAACTTCAGTTGCGTAGTCAGCATCCTGGATACGAGACTGTGCAGCTGACAGGTTAGTCGTGGTGTTGCTCAGGTTAGTCACGGCTGAGTTCAGACGGTTCTGAATCGCACCCAGTGAAGAACGGAACTTATCCACGCTTGCAATCGCTTCATCCAGCTTAGCCAGTGGGTTAGCTGATGCCCCTGAGGTCAGGCTGGACAGACTCATGTTAGTCGTGTCCAGTTTGAACGCTGCAGTGCCAGTAGTGGTTGTGGTATCAGCTGACTGCGGGTCAACAGCAACAAAGAAAGTTTTAGCATTTGCAGCGCCGCTGGCGATATCAAAGCCGTTTGCTTTCAGGTTGTTAGTTTCCGCATCGCTGCCTGAAGTCACGGTGACTTTAGCAAACATTTTGCCGTTGTCATCTTTGTAGACAGTACCGGAGTCTACAGCAACACCAGAGGCAGCTACACCCAGACGGGTAGACAGCTCATCAGCAGTTGATTCTGCAACAGTTGCGCCAGTTACGTTGGTAGTAGAACCGTAAGCCGCTTTGAATTCTGTTGCGCCAGCTGCAGTTGGGGTGCCAGCAGGACCGTTCACGTTGAAGCTATCCAGACCCAGGGTCTTAGAGTCGATTTTTTTCAGGTCGATAGTGATGGTTTCGCCATCGTTAGCGCCAACCTGGATGTTCATTTTGCCGTCTTTAGCCAGCACGTTCACGCCGTTGAACTGAGTCTGACCCGATACGCGGTCAATTTCGTCCAGACGTGATTTGATTTCGTCCTGGATTGAAGATTTGTCAGAATCTGAGTTAGTACCGCTTGAAGCCTGTACAGTCAACTCACGGATACGCTGTAAGTTGTTGTTGATTTCTGACAGCGCGCCTTCAGTAGTCTGCGCAGCAGAGATACCGTCATTGGCGTTACGAGCAGCCTGAGTCAGGCCCTTGATGTTAGAGGTGAAACGGTTGGCAATCGCCTGACCAGCAGCGTCATCTTTCGCGCTGTTGATACGTAAACCAGAAGACAGACGCTCCATTGAAGTAGACAGAGCTGACTGGTTCTTGTTGATGTTGTTCTGAGTGATCAGCGAGAGGCTGTTGGTATTAATGACTTGGGCCATGATAAATTTTCCTGTTAATCAAGTCTTTCGGTTAAGGTGTGGGCTTCAACCCGCCGGCTTCAGCGCCGTCAAAGTTGTTATCGTCTGCCGTTTAACAACCTTTAGAATTTTTTTAGTACCAGGCGAATTTTTCTGCTTCAGCCTGTCACGTTTTAAGTTATCGCCACCCCGCCGAACTTCTTTAGACCTGATTCATTAATTTTCTAGTCGCTGAATTACCCTTCTCTATAGTACTTATTTACCTCATTACCCTAAGGCAAATAACGTTAAACTTTCCTTATTCAAGGCCGATAACCCAGGTAACAATTTCCCTGTCGACCTTATAAAGGAATTAACATGGCTAGTATTTCTAACCTTGGTGTGGGTTCCGGCCTGCCACTCAGTACCATGCTTGACAGCCTGACCACCGCTGAAAAAGCGTCACTGACACCGATTTCAAAACAACAGTCAGCTTATACGGCTAAGCTCAGTGCCTATGCCACCCTGAAAAGTTCACTGACGACCTTTCAGACCGCGAACACTACGCTGAACAGTGCGGACCTGTTTACCGCTACAACTGCCAGCAGTAGTTCTACAGCGTTCAGTGCCACCACTTCTGGCAGCAGCACCGTGGCCGGAAAATATGCAATTAATGTGACGCAGCTGGCCCAGGCGCAGGTCCTGACCTCGGCAGTGCAAAGCAGCAACACTGCCGCACTGGGCGACAGTTCGGTGGCCAGCCGTAGCATCGCGATTACCTTAAAAGATGGCACCAGCAAAAGCGTGACGCTCTCGGCCGATCAGACCTCACTGACCGGTATGCGTGACGCTATTAATGGTGCGAATGCCGGTATTACCGCCAGCATCATTAAAGTTTCCGATGGCAGCTTTCGTCTCTCTATGAGTGCCAACAAAACCGGCAGTGACAATGCGGTAGCAACGATTGCCGTCACCGGCGACGACACGCTGCAGGGAATTGTCGGCTTTGACGCATCCGCCAGCAGCAATGTGATGACTGAAAGCGTTAAAGCACAGAATGCTCAGCTGACGGTAAACAACGTTGCGATTGAGAACAGCAGCAACCAGATCAGTGATGCGCTCGAAGGAATTACTTTAAATCTGACTGCACAGACGGTTGGCAGTCAGACGCTGACCATTACCAAGGACACGTCTAAAGCCTCAAGCGCCGTCAGTGCCTGGGTGGATGCCTACAACACCTTGCTGGATCAGTTCAATACCCTCACTAAATTCACCAAAGTCGATACCAATAGTGACGAACAGGACTCCAGTAATGGTGCCCTGCTGGGTGACAGCACGTTACGCACTATTGAGACTCAGCTGAAAAGCATGCTTACCAACGCGCAAAGCTCATCTTCTTATAAATCACTGGGTCAGATTGGTGTAACCACCGATCCCACTACCGGTTCATTAAAACTGGATTCGACCAAGCTGAGCGCCGCCCTGGATAAAGATGCGGCGGGCGTGAAAGAGATGATCGTGGGTGACGGTAAAACCGGCATTACCGCCAAAATCGACAGCAAACTGACTGACTGGCTGGCAACGAAAGGGATTATTCAGGCGGCTACCGATGGTGTCAGCAAGACGCTGAATAATTTGACCACCCTTTACAACACCACCAGCGATCGCATTGATGCGGATATCGCACGCTACAAAACACAGTTTACCCAGCTGGATCTGGCCATCAGTCAACTTAACTCGACCAGTACGTATCTGACACAACAGTTTGATACCTCAAGTTCTTCAAGTAAATCATAGGAGTGACCATGTACAGCGCTACAGGCACCAAAGCCTATGCAAAAATTGGCGTAGAAAGCGCCGTGATGAGCGCCAGCCAGCAGCAGCTGGTCGTGATGCTGTTCGACGGCGCACTGAGCGCGTTAATTCGCGCCCGTCTGTTTATGCAGGATGGCAATATCGAAGGCAAAGGCAGCTCCATCTCCAAAGCCATCAATATTATCGAAGCGGGTCTGAAAGAGGGCCTGGCTGAAAACCGTGGTGATGAGCTGGCAGACAATCTGCTGGATCTTTACAACTACATGACGCGTCGCCTGTTGCAGGCCAACCTGCACAATGATGTTGCCGCGGTCGAGGAGGTCGAAGGCCTGCTGCGCAACATCGCAGACGCGTGGAAAGAAGTGGTTCAACCTAACCTGATTCAGGACGCCGTTTAATGACTACTGCACCGCATCTGATTGCCGTTTACCAACAGTTACTCGATCTCAGCCAGGGAATGCTGCGTCATGCAGTAAAAGGCGAATGGGATGAATTGATCAGCCGGGAGATGGAGTATGTCAGTGCGGTGCAGAACTTAGCCCAGTCGACAGAGGCGGTATCGCCCTCGTCGCAGACGCAGGAGCAGTTACGTCCGGTACTGCGCCGTATCCTCGACAACGAAAGCGAAGTGAAACGCCTGCTACAGGCGCGGATGGATGAGCTGGCCTCACTGGTCGGTCAGAACAGTCGCCAGAAATCAGTGATGTCCGCTTATGCCAGTCAGGGCGGCATTGTAATGGTGCCGCGCGAAACCCTCTCCTGATCCCCTGCTCTGCTACGCCGCCAGATTTATTTTTCTGCGCGGCGTCTCTTTTCTGCCGCTTACTCCATACTTGATTTTCATCATCCCCCAGGAGTGTGGTACATGCAAAACCCAACGTTATTACAGTTTTTCCATTGGTATTACCCGGATGGCAGCAAACTGTGGCCGGAAGTTGCCGCTCGCGCGGCCTGGCTCAGCGAAATTGGTATCACCATGGCGTGGCTGCCACCGAGCTACAAAGGGGATTCGGGGGGCTATTCTGTCGGTTACGACAGCTACGATCTGTTCGATCTCGGGGAATTTGATCAGAAAGGCGGCGTTGCCACTAAATATGGCGACAAAACGCAGTTACTGGCGGCGACAGAAGCTCTGCGCAGCCACAACGTTGGGGTGCTGCTGGATGTGGTGCTGAACCACAAAATGGGCGCTGACGAGAAAGAGGCGATCAGCGTAAACCGCGTCAACCCGGACAACCGTGATGAAATCTATGACGAGGTCGTTGAATGTGAAGCCTGGACAAAATTCACCTTTCCGGCACGAAAAGGTGAATATTCGAAATTTGTCTGGGACCACAAATGCTTTAGCGGCGTAGATCACATCGAAAACCCGGACGAAAACGGCGTCTTCAAAATCATCAACGATTATACCACCGAAGGCTGGAACGATCAGGTCGATAACGAGCTGGGCAACTTCGACTACCTGATGGGTGCCAACATCGATTTCCGCAACAATGCGGTCAGGGAAGAGCTGAAATACTGGGCGCGCTGGGTGATGGAACAGGTGCCCTGCACCGGCTTCCGTCTGGATGCGGTAAAACATATACCGGCCTGGTTCTATAAAGAGTGGATCGATCATATTCAGGAAGTCGCCGAAGAACCGATGTTTATCGTCGCGGAGTACTGGTCGTTTGAAACCGAGAAGCTGCAGGAGTATGTGCATCAGGTGGAAGGCAAAACCATGCTGTTTGATGCGCCACTGCACATGAACTTCCATCAGGCCTCTACCGCAGGCAGCGCCTACGATATGAGCCAGATTTTTGCTAACTCGCTGGTGGTGGCGGATCCGTGGCATGCCGTGACGATCGTGGCCAACCATGACACCCAGCCGCTGCAGTCGCTGGAAGCGCCGGTAGAGGCCTGGTTCAAACCGCTGGCCTATGCGCTGATCCTGCTGCGTGAGCAGGGCGTGCCGACCATTTTCTATCCTGACCTGTTCGGGGCGACTTACGAAGATGAGGGCGGCGACGGCGAGACGCACAAAATTGAGATGCCGGTCATTCCTGAACTCGAAGGATTAATCCGGGCGCGTCAGCAGTATGGCTGGGGCGTACAGACCGACTATTTTGATCATCCCAACTGCGTGGCGTTCAGCCGCAGCGGTACCGAAACGCAGCCTGGCTGTGTGGTGATCATGTCGAACGGCGATGCGGGCGAGAAAAGTGTGCCGATGGGCGAAGGCTTTGCCGGTAAGGTCTGGCGCGATCATCTGGGCAACCGTGAAGAGACCATTATCGCAGACGAGCACGGTACCGCAGTCTTTGTCTGTAACGGTGGCAGCGTCAGCGTCTGGGTAGTAGCAGAATAATTGACTGAGTAAACGTAAAACCGCCCCGGCAGACGCATGCGCTGCCGGGGCGGTTTTTTTATGGGCGGCGGTTACGACTGCGCGTTATGTTCAGTAATCGGCGTGCGCAGCAGCTGCGGTTCAATATTCTGAATCACTGCGGCTTTCGGCTGTTTAGCCACTTCTTCCAGGGCCTGCTGACACTCTATTGTCGGACGCGCCACCTTGCGCAGGGTCAGCCCGTCATAGTTCAGTTCGCTGTTATCGACGACCAGCGGCATCACGCGAATCCTGCGCGTCACGTTGACATAGTCACCGTTCAGACGGGTCAGTTTGCCTGGCTTCGCAATCACACGCATCCACTGACGGCAATCCAGCGTGCTGCCATCCGCATTGATAATCAGACTGGCCATGGCCTGTCCGCTGATCAGGCTGCTCTGCGGGCCGACGGTTTGCCAGTTCCCCTGCAAATCAGCCGGTGCCGGCGTCTGTACCGCATTTTCATAATCGTTGATTTGCGCACAGCCACTCAGTGCAAGCGCGGCAATCAGCATCCACTTTTTCATGTTTAATCCCTAAGATCGCGTCAATGGCGGCTACGTTATAATTTTTCCACCGCGTAGCGCAAGGTATCTGGCTGTTCAGACACCCGCGAGCGACTGTTTACAGCAGAATTTACCCTTGAGCCAGGAGACCGATCAGCTTTTTGATCGGCAGCTGGCAGTGGGAATGGGCTCTGGCACGCCTGACAAGCGGAAGACAACCCGATACACTGACGCGCTGCATCAGACTTTCAGGAATATAAATATGAAAACGCCAGAAGCCTACTATGCCCAGGCACGTGAAATGTTTTTTACCGCGCATCCCGACTTTCAGTCTGCACTGGATGAGTTGACGGAGAGTGATGCCCGTGCCGCTAATCTGTCGCTGCGACAACTTCGTGAATGGCATGCCGAACGCATCTATGCAGCCTTTTTGCGGCAGAAAAATCTGGATGGGATGATTTTTTCTATTCAGCTCGCTGAGCCGGATAAAGCGGTAGCGGCTGAGGCTATCGAGACCTATCTTAAATCTCATGCTGAGTCGCTGGGGATGAGCTGGGAAGAGTTCTGCATCAAAAACGAGCTGTAATTTTCAATGCACAGGACAGGTGTAAATTACACCTTTCAGCCTGCCGTACAGCATCGGATGAAGCAGTAGAGTACAACGCGATACTTTCACGTCATGCCGCAGGTGATGATTGCCCTTACAGGCAGAGCATCTTCACTGCCTCCGGAGAGGTTGCCGGGCTTTCCTCTCCGGAGGCGTATTGATAAATGGCCCTACTCTCGCTCTTCCGTGGCTTTGCCTTTCACTTCTACATAGCTTGCAACCGCAAGCAGACGATTGATGTGCGTCAGCAGCAGATCAACATCCGACTGCAGAAACTCGGTCGACGATTGCGAAGCGGTAATAATGGCATCCTGCACCGTTTCTGTAATGGTCAGCGAGTTGTCCTGTTTCGCCTGTACCAGTAGCGCTGCAACCAGCAGGGACTGCGCTTCAAGCTGCGCCGTCAACTCTTTTGCGTCGACGTCCATCTTTGCCAGCTTTAGCAGAATATCAATGACCAGTTGTCGCATCGCGGACCTCCTGAAAAGTAAGCCGACATTATGTCGCGATGCGTGCGCATTTTGCTAGTCGAAGATTGAGGTTTGAGCGAGATAAAAATTTACGCAAAATCAGGCGCACTGCCTTGCTACTGTTTTTATTTACAGTATTATATATCAGCGATTTTGCCCTGAATGGATTGCCATCATGTTTGTTGAATTGATTTATGACAAGCGCAACGTTGCCGGTTTACCGGGTGCTCGCGAGATGATTCGTGAGGAGCTGGAAAAGCGGGTACATCGGGTGTTTCCTGACATCGAAGTTAAGGTCAAGCCGATGGAACGTAACGCGATTGATACTGATTTGAGTAAGAACGACAAGGCGACAGTTGCGCGTATTGTTGAAGAGATGTTCGACGAAGCGGAAATGTGGCTGGTGGCCGACTAATCCTTTAGCGGCCACCGCATCAGTCAGCGGGAGATGAATTAGCTCTCCTGCTCACTGTGATTAATTTCAATCTCGATGTCCTGAATGGCGGCATCCAGATCTTCCAGCAGTTTCCCCTGCTTATTCAATAACGCATCGATACGATCGGCGTTCGTCTTGTCTTTATACTCACCCGCATCAAACGCTAACCAATGGCTGGACAGGTTTTCGGTGTTGGTCTGCGCATAGTGGCGCATCTCTTTCAGCTGCGAAGTCACATCGCGCAGATAGTCATTTTTGGTTTTGGTTTCTGTTGAATCGCTCATGCTAAATTTCCTTCTGGTCAGTTATCAAAAGTGTTTAGGCTTAGCGGTTCATCAACCGGCCAATCAGCGGACGTCAGTTCAGATACAAAATGTCGTCCGGAGATTTAAAACTAGTCGATAATAGCGAAGCCGCACTAAGAATAATCGGAAGTTACGGTTTCTCCATGGATTTCGCGGATGGCATCTCCTTCTCAATCACGACTTCTTTCACTTTTGTGATCGTTTTGTCGGCGACGCGCTCCGGTATCACATCAAGCTTATGCTGTAATGCTGCAACCTGACTGGTCAGCAAATCCACCCGGTCATCACGCCGTGCCGCGATAACCCGATAATCTGCCCGAATCTCCTCAACCCGCTTATTTGCCGTGTTACTGACGTAAAGAAAAATAATCGTCATCAGGATGCAAATCATCGAACAGCTCAGCAGAATGCAGCCGAGGATAACTTTGCGCTGGTATGACATAGGTGCCTTAAGCCTGTTAATCGTTGACATCGCTGCGATCCTCCAGAGTTGAGATCAGCCGATCAATCTCATTACGAAATTTATCGTTCTGATCGGTTTCGGTCATTGCCAGTAAAATACCTACGGCATTCTTGATTAACCGCAGATCTGTTTCGAGTGTCGCAATACGTCGCAGATTTCTGTCATGACGTTCACGTAACTCATCGTTCTCCTCCCGTATCAACAGGTTGCTCTCTTTCAGCAATACCACCTGCTCTTTGTAGCTGGTAATAATTTCGCCGCCGGCTCGATTACTGGTTACGATTGACGCAATACCCGCCAATAACGGTTTCCAGAACAGTGCAGCCGCCCCCCCACCCAGAACTAATGCACCCATACTGGTAATCAGACTACTTTCCATGCCACACCCCTTTGTCCGGTAAGGTCTCTGGAACACACTGCGTGCAGAACAGCCACGTCCTCCACCCTGAATTTAAGATTGCTTAAATACCAGAGTTAAGTATACTTAAGTCAATCTCAACTAAAAAGTCAAGCTGATGAAAAACGAAACGCTGGGTGACCGCATCCGACTCCGACGTAAATCACTGCAATTAACGCAGAAGCAACTGGCGCAACAGGTAAAAGTTTCCCATGTAGCTATTTCACAATGGGAAAAAGAGGAGACGCTGCCGCGCGGTGAAAACCTGCTTCGGCTTGCCGAAGCGCTGGGCTGCACGCCGGCTTATCTGATAGATGGGGATGGTCCTGTTTTCAGCGAAAATAGCTGGGCTGGCCTGCACCAGATCCCGCTGCTTTCTCAGCGCGATGTCGCACAATGGCTGAACGACGCCAGCTCTGTGCGGCATGAGCTACTGATGCACAACGATATGGCGCTTTCGCAACAGAGTTTCGCCATCCGGGTAGAAGAACAGGCGATGACGCCCGCGATTCTGCGGGGGGATGTGGTGATCATTGATCCCAGCCTGGCACCTCAGCCCGGCGACTGCGTGCTGGCAATGCAGCAACAGAATGCCCTGCTGCGCACCTGGCGTCAGCGAGGCAGTGAAGAGGGTGTTGCGCAGTTTGAACTGGCTCCGGTCAATATCAACTTTCCCGAGCTGCATTCAAGCCGGGACAGCCTGCAACTGATTGGAACACTGGTTGAATTACGCCGCTATCGGCAGCCATAAAAAAACCCGCCGGGTGCGGGTTAGCTTTTCAGCGAACAACAGTCGCCAGAGTCATAGCCGTGCAACTACAGGGCGTCGACCAGTTGATCCACCACTACCTTGCCCTGCAAATCAGTCTGCATAATGCGATAGTTGACTGGCCATGAGCGGCGGGTGCTGAGTTTGTCGAACAGGGTCACGCCGCCTTTTTTGACACCCTGACGGCTCACAATGATCCACTCCGTCACCTCTTCCTGACCACGATTTCTCAGGCTCAGTGTGCGCTGTTCAATCAGCTGGTCTTCTGCTTCAATCTTTAAATAGTCTCGTAACATAATTTCTATCTCCTGGTAACGCAGGTCACTATATGCCTTTTATTAATCTCTTCAATCGAATTTATTTATCGACATTTTTATCGTCGGGAATGTGACCTGCCGCAGGTGATATGACAGATTTGTCCATTTCTGCATCAAACTTTTCCCGTTAGCATGATTGTGCTGCACACACCCGAACATCGAAAAATGACGTGTTCAGTATGAGAGAAACTCCGATTAGCCCGCCTCTGGCGGGCTTTTTTTGCTCTCCTGAGCCCGATGTAATGCGCGATGTCAGGGCTGGTCTAGACTTAAGGCACTGGAACAAAAGGAGTGAGTTATGTTTAAGCACAATACGAATGAAGAACGTAAGAAAGAAGGTGATGTCAGCAAAAGCCTGCCGGAAGCTGCGCCAAACGCGGGCAATGCCTATGAAGAAGATGATCATCCTGCCACTGATGCGCCGAAAGATCATGGTGAAGTGCCGCGTAAAAACGATGACAGCCAGGATGATAAGAAAGATCCCTACAAAGCAGGTTGATGTGCAGATGGCGCGCCCGGCGGGCGCGCTGGCTACCGTTGCTTAAGTAAACCTCAGGGAAGCGGTACGCCGGTATTCCCAGACCAGGAAAGCTTTGTGTAATATCGTTTCTTATCCCTTCGTTACCTTCCTGTTTTACCAAGGCAAAAATCCCCTGACAGACTGTTCACTAAACCCTGAGGGTATTTTCAGGCAGCCAGTTTTTGTTCATTTTCCGTAAGTTGACCATGCCATTCGGCCTCAGTTAACTAAGAATATCGCGGGTATATACTGTGTTCATGAATTGGTGAAGCTGAGTACTGTACTATTGGTTCAGGCTGAGTTATCACAGGTCCGTGACCATGCCTTAAGGGCGCAGATTAACCGGAAAAATAATAATGAGAGAGGATGCCATGAATAGATTAATAATTGCTCTGGGCGTAAGCCTGCTGAGCGGATGCGTGGATATGGGTCGGGTTGGATTGCACCCGGAAACGAAGACCGCCTGGTTCGACGGTCATCCTTATCAGGTTGAATCCTGCCTTAACGAAATGGCACAGAATCAGCGGGCTTATCTGGAGCAGGATGATCCGCTGCCAGATGGCACGAAGCGATATAACCTCGAAAAGAATAATGAAACCGTTGCCTGGATTGAAATTGCCAGGTTCAGCCATCATCAGACCCGTGCGACGTTTTACTACGATCCCAAAGCGCCAGCTATCAGCGCTCTGGTTTCAGCGATGATGACTAACTGCAAAACCATGCGTTAGCGGCATCACCGGGCTGGTTGCTGGTCAGTCTATTTTGCCGGTTCGCAATCATAGAGTCCCCGTATGCGGATCTGACTCTGACTGGTGCGGACGATTTGCGCCCTTAACATTCCTTTGCCCTCAAGATTCGTCAGCTCCATGTCTACCATTCCCGGCGCTTTGCTGTTTTTAACCAGCAACTTTATCGTGGCGTTGTCGTAATCGCCCTTCTCTTTTGAAAACGTGACCTTCTGGGTCTTCGCGCGTTCCCCGTTGACTGAGAACCAGCCACTTTTATCGGTTTGAAGGTTAAACGGCCCGCACTGTGTGGCGGCAAAGGCTGAAGCCGATAAGCTGATTAACGATGCGATAAGGATGAGTTTTTTTAGCATGAGGAGGCGTCCTGCTGATGGGTAGTGAGATGTTGGATTGACTGTGATGGAAAATAAAATCCTTACTTAACTTTTTATAACAAGGAGTATAGCCAAGGCAGCATGCAATAAAGATAAATGAATGTCGCCAGCAAAAAAGTTCCGCCACTTTGATCACTAAACTTGCCATATCGCCACTATCAGGCCTGAAGAAAACTGAATGATCAGGTAAAATATCGGTGCGCAGAGAAGCTGCGGCCTGATAGGACTATCAGGTCTTAATCTGTCAGTGACTTTGAACAAATTAAATTTTTGCTCCAACGAATAAAAAACCCGCCGAAGCGGGTTTGCATTTTGCTCAGGAGTTCTCTAACTCCTCCTGAACCTCAAAAAACCTTTGCCTGAACTTCAAAGGCTCTCTTATGTATCTTATAGGGGCATGTGCAGCGCCTACATCGCTAATGATTAGCGTTCCATAACCTAACATCCGACCAATGATGCCCTGCTTTACTTGCAGACTGGACACTTTTTTTATTGGAATTTCTACTGTGTCTCGTCGAATCAAGCCAGACTTGGCTATTAGTCGCTTGTTTGTAACACCAGCTTCATTTGATCTGATAATCAGATAACCCAGAGGGATTAACAGGAACCCAACAATAGTTGTCACGCCCAGAATTACCCCCCAAATTAACCATGGCAACCATGCCCACAATGTTACCTGGCCACGATACAGGACAGCTTCATTTCCAACCAAATTTGAATCAATATATGACATTCCGTTATCCCCAAAGCAATGAAGTCAAGAATATTAACACTTTCTAATTATTTTGGAATACTTATGGGAAAATTCCCATTGAGATTAATAAATTTAACTTAATTCTGTTGAGCTATCTGAGCTTTTCAGTTGGTTTATGTTGGTCTGCATTGCCTTAACGTTAATATCTGCCCCATAGGGATCAAAGAATGTAAAGGTGATCAGGTTGAATTGGAGAGCCTGTGGCAGGCTAGTTATGCAACTTAAAGGTAATAATGTAATGAGGAAGAGTATCTTCAGAACTTATTTAGCTTTCTTACCAGTGGGGATGACGAGCGACGTGATGAGAAAAAATATCCTCCCGCGTTAATTTAACCAACAGCCGTCTGAATTTTACTAATGAACAGCATTCATCAGGGCAGATATGAACCGGCGCATTAAAACGCGAAAGCCTTCGTCATCGAAAAGCCCGCCGCACATTCTGATGCTGCATAACCCCTGTAGGTGCAAACCCGGGCATCGTCCCTTCGCAAAGGGGTTATCCCATTGCCCAGAAGAGATACCGGGTTTATTGCACCTGAATGTAAGAGCCATACGACCAGCTCTCACTCATCAACACGAAAATGAGCGATCTTGTGCTACATACGTGCTTCATCAAAGTGGCAGTATTATAAACCTTAACAGCTTCAGACAGTTACCCGCCTAAACCTGCATATTCATAATTTCGCTATACGCCGACACCAGCTTGTTCCTGACCTGAATCCCCATCTGCATGGAGATGGATGATTTCTGCAGATCGACCATCACATCATTCAGCGCGATGCCGGGTTTCCCCATTTCAAAATCCTGCGCCTGGGTGCGTGCGGTGGTCTGCGTTTCGCTGATCTTATCCAGCGCCGCTTTCATGGTCGCACCGAAATCGATCTGATTAGTGGCTTCACTGCTGCGGTTACTGGCCTGCAGTGAGGTCGCCTGAAGCTGCTGCAGTACGCCGTCAATTGCCTGAATGGACATGAACGATACCTTATTAAAGAGGATGACATTTTTGATGTGAGGAAAAGTTAGCACGTTGTCAATGAGACAAAGCCGCTAAATGACAGCAAAAAACCTACCTTATCCAGCCATCGAATTTTGCTTATCACCTAATAATGCCTGGCATTGAAGTGGAAATTTTATCTACGCAGGTCAGGGAGTCTGTTTTGCCATCTCAACTTACCCGGTCAATTACGTCAGGCAGGAATCGGTCATGAATGCGAGCACAGCCGCCACAACAGAACAAGAAAAGAAAGGCTTCGGTGACCTGCTCGCTCGCCTGCGCGCAAATCCGCGTATTCCTTTAATCGTCGCGGCGGCTGCCGTGGTGGCGATCGTGATCGCGATGGTGCTGTGGGCGAAGCAGCCCAGCTATAGCGTCCTTTATAACAACCTCACTGATGAAGATGGCGGCGCCATCGTCACCCAGTTGACGCAGATGAACATTCCCTACCGCTTTGCCGAAAATGGCGGCGCACTGATGGTGCCGGAAGCGAACGTGCATGAGCTGCGTCTGCGTCTGGCTCAGCAGGGTCTGCCAAAAGGCGGCTCGGTGGGCTTTGAGCTGCTGGATAAAGAGAAGTTCGGTATCAGCCAGTTCAGCGAGCAGGTTAACTACCAGCGCGCGCTGGAAGGCGAACTGGCCCGCACCATCGAATCACTGGGTCCGGTCAAAAGCGCCCGCGTTCATCTGGCGATGCCAAAACCAACCTTATTTGTGCGTGAGCAGAAAGCGCCATCCGCCTCTGTCACCTTAACCCTGCAGCCTGGCCGTGCGCTGGATGAAGGCCAGATTCAGGCCATCGCCCACATGGTTTCAAGCAGCGTCGCCGGTTTACCGCCGGGCAACGTCACCGTGGTCGATCAGACCGGTCGCCTGCTGACCCGTTCTGATAACGCCGGTCGCGATCTGAATGACGCGCAGCTGAAGTACTCTTCTGAAGTTGAAGCACGCTACCAGCAACGTATCGAAGCGATTCTGAATCCGATTCTCGGCCAGGGCAATGTGCATGCGCAGGTTACCGCGCAGATTAACTTCGACACCAGCGAGCAGACCGACGAGAAATATCAGCCTAACGCTAACCCGTCGAATACGGCGATCCGTTCGCGTCAGACCAGCACCAGCGATCAGTCAGGCAGCCCTTATCCGGGTGGCGTGCCAGGTGCACTCTCTAACCAGCCTGCGCCAGCCAACACCGCGCCGGTCACGACGCCAAACAACAATGCGGCCAACGGTCAGGCCGCGAATGGTCAGAACAATGCGGCCAACGGTCAGGCCGCGAATGGTCAGAACAATGCGGCAAACAACGCCAGCCAGACCACCAGCACAGCAGCAGCGAGCTCAGCACCCACCAACTCGCGTCGTGACGACACGGTGAACTACGAACTGGATCGCTCCATTCGTCATACCAAAGTTAACGTCGGCGACGTACAGCGTCTGTCGGTTGCGGTCGTCGTGAACTTCCGTGCAGATGATAAAGGCAAAGCGGTTGCGCTGAACGAGCAACAGCTGAAGCAGATTGAAGACCTGACCCGCGAAGCGATGGGTTACTCCCAGACGCGTGGCGACAGCGTCAACGTGGTGAACTCGCAGTTCAACACCACTGAAACAGTGACCGCCGATCTGCCCTTCTGGCAACAGCAGTCCTTCTTTGATCAGCTGATGAACGCCGGTAAGTGGCTGTTGATTGCCCTGGTAGCCTTTATTCTCTACCGCAAACTGGTTCGTCCGCACCTGGTTCGTAAGCAGGCCGCCGAGAAAGCCGCTGCAGAAGCCGTTGCTGCCCGCGCCGCTGCACAACAGCCAGAAGAAGAAGCCTTTAATGTTCAGCTCAGCAAAGATGAGCTGGATCAGGAACGTAAGTCTAACAACCGCATGAGCGCAGAAGTGATGAGTCAACGCATCCGCGACATGTCAGAAAACGATCCGCGCGTTGTTGCGCTGGTGATTCGCGAATGGATGAGTAAAGAACTATGAGTCTGACCGGAACCGAAAAAAGCGCCATCCTGATGATGACCATCGGCGAAGAGCGCGCTGCGGAAGTTTTCAAACACCTGAACCAGCGTGAAGTACAGCACCTCAGCGCGGCGATGGCCAACATGCGTCAGGTGTCACACAAGCAGCTGACTGAAATATTGCGTGAGTTCGAAACCGATGCTGAGCAGTTTGCTGCATTGAGCCTGAACTCCAACGAATACCTGCGTTCGGTGCTGACCCGGGCGCTGGGCGAAGAGCGTGCCTCCAGCCTGCTGGAGGACATTCTCGAAACGCGCGAAACCACCAGCGGGATGGAAACGCTCAACTTTATGGAGCCGCAGGCGGCCGCCGACCTTATCCGCGACGAACATCCACAGATCATCGCCACCATCCTGGTCCACCTCAAGCGTGGTCAGGCCGCCGATATTGTGGCGCTGTTCGACGAACGCCTGCGTCACGACGTGATGCTGCGTATCGCCACCTTTGGTGGTGTGCAGCCAGCCGCGCTGGCCGAACTGACCGAGGTGCTGAATGGCCTGCTGGATGGCACCAACCTCAAGCGCGCGAAGATGGGCGGCGTGAGAACCGCAGCCGAGATCATCAACCTGATGAAAACACAGCAGGAAGAGGCCGTTATCGAAGCGGTACGCGACTTCGATGGCGAACTGGCGCAGAAAATTATCGACGAGATGTTCCTGTTCGAAAATCTGGTGGAAGTAGACGACCGCAGCATCCAGCGCCTGTTGCAGGAAGTGGAGTCCGAGCAGCTGCTGGTTGCACTGAAAGGTTCCGAACAGCCTCTGCGCGAGAAGTTCCTCAAGAACATGTCAGCCCGTGCGGCCGATATCCTGCGCGACGATCTGGCCAACCGCGGTCCGGTGCGTATGTCCGCCGTGGAAAACGAACAGAAAGCGATCCTGCTGGTGGTCCGTCGCCTGGCCGAATCGGGCGAGATGGTGATTGGTGGTGGCGAGGAAACCTATGTCTGATGCATTTTCTGCCCGCCCCTGGCAGCTGTGGCAGCCCACTGATTTAGGCCGTTTTGACGAGCCTGAACCGGAGCTGCAGCCAGAAATTTTCGAAGCTGAAGACGGCGTGGATGAGCAGCAACAGCAGCTCGAACGTCTGCAGCAGCAGATGCGCAAAGAGGCACAGGGCCAGGGTTACAACGAAGGCTATCAGCAGGGTATGACCGAAGGTCAGAAAGCGGGCTACGACGCCGGTTTTCAGCAGGGGCTGGCCGATGCCCACCAGCAGCAGGCGCCGCTTCAGGCGCGGATGCAGCAGCTGGTGACGGAGTTCCAGAACACGCTGGAGTCACTGGACAGCGTGATTGCTGCCCGTCTGATGCAGCTGGCGCTGGAAGCGGCTCGCTCGGTGATTGGGCAGGCCACTACGGTAGATGGCACCGCCCTGCTGCGCCAGATTCAGGGTCTACTGCAGCAGGAACCGATGTTCAGCGGCAAACCGCAGCTGCGTGTTCACCCGGACGACTTACAGCGTATTGAGCAGACTTTAGGTCCGACGCTGGACCTGCACGGCTGGCGGCTGATCGCAGACAGCACCCTGCACCCTGGCGGCTGCAAACTCAGCGCTGAAGATGGCGATCTGGATGCCAGCGTCGCAACGCGCTGGCAGGAACTCTGCCGCCTTGCCGCGCCGGGAGAAATCTGATGACCACCCGTCTGAACCGCTGGCTGGGCTCGCTCGACGCCTTTGAAAAACGCATTACCCAGGTGCAGCCAGTGCGCCGTTATGGCCGCCTGACCCGCGCGACCGGCCTGGTGCTGGAAGCGACCGGTTTACAGCTGCCGCTGGGTGCGACCTGCATCATCGAACGCAACGATGGCAAAACCATCAGCGAAATCGAAAGTGAAGTGGTGGGATTCAACGGTCAGAAACTGCTGATGATGCCACTGGAAGAAGTGGACGGCATTTTACCGGGTGCGCGGGTCTATGCGCGTCAGAACGGCGACAACCCGCAGGCGGGCAAACAGCTGATGCTGGGGCCGGAACTGCTGGGTCGCGTGCTCGACGGTAGCGGCCGACCGCTGGACGGCCTGCCGTCGCCGGATACCGGCTATCGCGCACCGCTGATCACCCCGCCGTTTAACCCGCTGCAACGGACGCCGATTACCGACGTGCTGGATACCGGCGTGCGTGCCATTAATGCCCTGCTGACGGTCGGTCGCGGGCAGCGTATGGGTCTGTTTGCCGGTTCAGGCGTGGGGAAAAGCGTGCTGCTCGGCATGATGGCGCGCTACACCAAAGCGGACGTTATCGTGGTCGGTCTGATTGGCGAACGTGGCCGCGAAGTTAAAGATTTTATCGAAAACATTCTGGGTGCTGAAGGCCGCGCCCGTTCGGTGGTCATTGCTGCCCCGGCGGATGTGTCGCCGCTGCTGCGTATGCAGGGTGCCGCTTACGCCACCCGTATCGCTGAAGATTTTCGCGATCGCGGCAAGCATGTGCTGCTGATTATGGATTCACTGACCCGCTACGCCATGGCGCAGCGTGAGATCGCGCTGGCGATTGGTGAGCCTCCGGCGACCAAAGGCTACCCGCCTTCCGTGTTCGCTAAACTGCCTGCGCTGGTTGAGCGTGCCGGTAACGGCATCGACGGCGGCGGTTCGATCACCGCCTTTTATACCGTCCTGACCGAAGGCGACGATCAGCAGGATCCGATCGCGGACTCCGCGCGCGCCATCCTTGACGGTCACATCGTGCTGTCGCGCCGGCTTGGCGAAGCGGGTCACTATCCGGCTATTGATATCGAAGCCTCGATCAGCCGTGCGATGACCTCGCTGATCGATGAGAACCACTATGCGCAGGTGCGCCAGTTTAAGCAGTTGCTCTCCAGCTTCCAGCGTAACCGCGATCTGGTCAGCGTCGGGGCCTACGCCGCCGGCAGCGATCCGATGCTCGATAAAGCCATCAGGCTCTATCCGCAGATGGAAGCCTTCCTGCAACAGGGCATCTTTGAGCGCAGCGATTATGACGACGCCAGCCTGCATCTGCATGCGCTGTTTGGCTCGTCACAGTAATTAACGCGAGGTAACGGCAATGAAAACTGCAAATGCCATTGATACGCTGCGCGACTTAGCGGAGCAGGATCTCGAACGTGCCGCCATCTATTTAGGCGATATGCGCCGCGGCCAGCACGCTGCTAACGAGCAGCTGACGATGCTGCTTGATTATCAGGATGAGTATCGCAACAAACTTAACGATGACATGTCGTCCGGCATCGCCAGCACCCGCTGGACGAACTATCACCAGTTTATTCAGACGCTGGAAAAAGCGATTGAGCAGCACCGCAACCAGCTGAATACCTGGAATCAGCGACTGGAGCAGGCGCTGATCAACTGGCGCGACAAACAGCAGCGGCTGAACGCCTATCAGACCCTGATAACGCGGGCAGCGGAAAATGCATTACGACAGGAAAACCGTCTCGATCAGAAACGGATGGATGAATTTGCCCAACGGGCCGCATCGAGGAGAGGTGAATGATTACGCTGCCACACATTGGCATAAAAGCGGCGGCTAAAACCGACGCGGAACCATCAGGCACGACGGACCTTGCAGCAGGGGCTGATGCCCTGCCAAAGGACTTTCTGACCACGCTGGGAAATCAACTGGCAGGCCTGGCGAAACAGCAGGGAAAAGCGGCACAATCCCCTGATGTAAAAGCAGAAACTGCAGAAGAAGCCCGACCGAAGGCGCCGCTGAATGCGCTGATGGCGGCGCTGGATAATCCTGCTGAACTGACCGCCCTGTTTAAACCGGAAAATACTAAAGCTGGGTCAAAATCAGCCGATGATAAAGACAAGCCGGAGGCCACACTCTTAAGCGCCAGTGACATGCAGAATGTGCAGGCCCTGTTCGCCATGTTACCGGGTGCGGTGACGCCAACAGCGACATCTTCGACGCCGGTCAGCAGTGAAGCAGGTGAGCTGATTGCCCAGACCGACACCGGCCGGAAAAGTCAGACCTCGCTGACGCAACTGTTGAACAGCGAACAGCAGAGCCCTGCGCCGGGTAAAGATGAGAAGCACGACGTTAAAAGTGCCACACAGAACTCACCTGCCGTGAACAGCACTGCCAGTCAGAGTCAGCCCGCCGCGCAAAGTACGACCAGCAGCGGCCTGACGCTTGACAGCAGTTTCCAGCAGGCGCTGAGCAATATGGTGAAGCAGGATGATCAGAGTGCGATTAAAGCCAGCACCAGCGACAACGCGATCAGCGCCACGCCGTTCGCCAGCGCCAGCAGTCTGCCCGCGCCGGTGACCGCCTCCGCGACCAGCAGCACCCCGTCCACCCCGATGCTGAATTCACAGCTGGGCAGCGACGAGTGGCAGCAGGCGCTGAGTCAGCAGATTGTGATGTTCAGCCGCAACGGCCAGCAGAACGCGGAGTTGCGTTTACATCCGGAAGACCTTGGCGCTATCCAGATCAGCCTGAAGCTGGATAACGACCAGGCGCAAATTAGTCTGGTTTCCAGCCATAGCCACGTCAGATCGGCACTGGAAGCCGCGATACCGCAGCTGCGCAGCGCGCTGGCAGAGAGCGGAATCAACCTGGGCGAGAGTCAGGTGAGCAGTGACAGTTCCGCGCAGGGCCAGCAATTCCAGCAACAACAGGAGGCGCGCCGCGACGGACAGCATGGCCGCTTCTCCCTCACCCAGGACAGTGACACCGACATTACGCCGATTGCCGTTCCCGCTGCCCTTCAGGCTCGCGTTAGCGGCAACAGCGCCGTCGACACTTTCGCCTGACAGCGGCAAACGCTGAAGGTAAGCGTAAAACCCGCGTCTTTTCTACCCATTGGTTTGACTTAAGACGCGGATAATCTGTCCCGTGAGCCGAGAGGCTTGCCCATAATTCACAGGAAGTAACTGCACCATGTCTGATAACGCGAAAGCAAAAGGCAGCAAACGTAAAATCTTAATACCAGTGTTGATCATTCTGACGCTGGCCGCTTGCAGCGTGGCAGGCTATGCAGTCTGGCGAATGATGAATAAACACGAGGGCGATAAGCCTGAGGTGGCGAAAGTTGAACCGCCTCCCGCTCCGGTCTTTTTTGCACTTGATACATTTACGGTTAACCTGGTCAATCCCGACAACGATCCTGACCGCGTGCTTTACGTAGGCTTTACCCTGCGTCTGGCCGATGAGGAGTCCCGGAGTCGGATGAATGACTATCTGCCTGAGGTGCGCAGCCGTCTGCTGCTGCTGCTCTCGCGTCAGAGTGCTGCGGCGCTGGCGACAGAGCAAGGAAAACAGGCGCTTGTTGAACAAATCAAACAGGCGCTGACACCTCCGCTGGTAAAAGGTCAACCTCCGCAGGCCGTAAACGACGTGCTGTTTACTGCCTTCATTTTGAGGTGAATCAATGGGCGATAGCATTCTCTCCCAGGCTGAAATTGACGCCCTTTTAAACGGCGACAGTGGCAGCGCGGAAGAAGAAAAGAAACAAAACGGGCCGGAGGGCGATATTCGCCCTTACGACCCGAATACCCAGCGCCGCGTGGTGCGCGAGCGTTTGCAGGCGCTGGAGATTATTAACGAGCGTTTTGCCCGTAGTTTCCGTATGACGCTGTTTAACCTGCTGCGCCGTAGCCCGGACATCAGCGTCGGGGCGATCAAGATTCAGCCGTATCACGAGTTTGCCCGCAATCTGCCGGTGCCAACCAACCTGAATCTGATCCACCTGAAACCGCTGCGCGGCACGGCGCTGGTGGTGTTCTCACCCAGCCTGGTGTTTATCGCCGTCGACAACCTGTTTGGTGGTGACGGACGTTTTCCGACGAAAGTCGAAGGCCGTGAGTTTACCCATACCGAGCAGCGCGTTATCCGCCGCATGCTGAAGCTGGCGCTGGATGGTTACAGCGACGCATGGAAGGCTATTTATCCACTGGACGTCGAGTATGTACGTTCAGAGATGCAGGTGAAGTTCACCAACATCACCACTTCACCGAACGACATCGTGGTTAACACGCCGTTCCAGGTGGAGATTGGTAACCTGGTGGGTGAGTTTAATATCTGCATCCCGTTTTCAATGATTGAACCGCTGCGCGAGCTGCTGGTGAACCCACCGCTCGAAAACTCCCGTCAGGAAGATAACCACTGGCGCGATAACCTGGTCAAACAGGTGCAGCACTCTGAGCTGGAACTGATTGCTCACTTTGCCGAAACGTCACTGCGTCTGTCACGGATTCTGCAGCTGAAACCCGGTGATGTGCTGCCGATTGAGAAGCCGGAACGCATTATCGCCCATGTCGATAGCGTCCCGGTATTAACCAGCCAATATGGCACGATGAATGGGCAATATGCGCTCCGTGTCGAACACCTGATTAACCCGATTCTGAATTCGCTTAACGAGGAACAGCCCCATGACTGACAGTAATAAACCGTCTGACGATATCTCTGCGGACGATCTGTGGGCTGAAGCGATGAACGAGCAGGTCGGCAGCAGCAGCAGTGCGCCGCAGACCGATGACGTCTTTAAGTCATTCGACAGCGGCAACGTTGCGGGATCGCTGCAGGATATCGATCTGATTATGGATATCCCGGTAAAACTTACCGTCGAACTGGGCCGCACCAAGATGACCATCAAAGAGCTGCTGCGCCTGACGCAGGGTTCTGTAGTCGCACTGGATGGCCTGGCAGGTGAGCCGCTGGATATCCTCATCAACGGTTACCTGATTGCACAGGGTGAAGTGGTGGTTGTGAACGACAAATATGGCGTTCGTATCACTGACATCATCACCCCGTCTGAACGTATGCGTCGCCTGAGTCGCTAAGAGTCACATTATGAATAGCCAGAATCAAACGCTGCAACCGGCTGCACCGCACGCACAGGCGATTTCGACCGGTTCAATGCTGGCCCAGGTCAGCAGCGTGTTAGCAGTGATTATTTTATTGATTCTGGCCTGCGCCTGGCTGGCACGCCGTGCCGGCTTTGCGCCGAAAAAGGTCAGCGGTCAGGAGCTGAAACTCACGGCCAGCGTCTCAGTGGGCCAGCGTGAGCGGGTGGTAATTATCGATACTGCTGACGCGCGTCTGGTGCTGGGCGTCACTGCCCAGCAGATTACTCATCTGCATACGCTGCCGCCGGGTGAGCCGGTCGCTGTGACGCCATCTGACCGTGCGCCACAGGATTTTCGTCAGCTGTTACAGAATCTGGTTAAACGTCCCGGAAAACCACAATGATGCGTCGACTGCTTCCTTTATTGCCACTGCTGCTACTGGCACCGGTTGCCCATGCCCAGCTGCCGGGCCTGGTGAGTCACTCGCTGCCTAACGGCGGTCAGAGCTGGTCACTGCCGGTTCAGACACTGGTCTTTATCACTGCGCTGACCTTTATTCCGGCCGTGCTGCTGATGATGACCAGCTTCACCCGTATCATCATTGTGTTTGGCCTGCTGCGAAATGCCCTGGGCACGCCGTCGGCACCGCCTAACCAGGTGCTGCTCGGTCTGTCGCTGTTTCTGACTTTCTTTATTATGGCGCCGACCTTCGACAAAATTTATCAGGATGCCTATCTGCCGTTCAGCCAGGACAAGATCAGCATGGATGTGGCGATTGATAAAGGTGCCCAGCCGCTGCGCGAGTTTATGCTGCGTCAGACCCGTGAAGCGGATTTAGCCCTGTTTGCCCGTCTGGCAAATACCGCGCCAATTGCCGGTCCTGAAGCGGTGCCCATGCGTATTCTGCTGCCCGCCTATGTGACCAGCGAGCTGAAGACCGCGTTCCAGATTGGCTTTACCGTGTTTATCCCGTTCCTGATCATCGACCTGGTGGTCGCCAGCGTGCTGATGGCGCTGGGGATGATGATGGTTCCGCCAGCGTCCATTGCGCTGCCGTTTAAACTGATGCTGTTTGTTCTGGTCGATGGCTGGCAACTGCTGGTCGGTTCACTGGCGCAAAGCTTCTACTCCTGATCCCCCTTTTCTTACCGGAGCACGACATGACACCCGAATCAGTAATGGTAATGGGACAGGAAGCGATGCGCGTCGCCCTGATGCTGGCCGCCCCGCTGCTGCTGGCAGCCCTGGTCAGCGGTCTGCTGATTAGCCTGATCCAGGCCGCGACCCAGGTCAACGAACAGACCTTATCCTTTATTCCTAAGATCCTGGCGGTTGCGACCACCGGTATCATTGCCGGCCCGTGGATGCTGAATCTGCTGCTGGACTATATCCGCACCGTCTTTACCAACCTGCCTTATATCATCGGCTGATGATTACTCTCGATAGCAGCCAGCTGGTTCAGTGGGTCAGCCAGTTCTTCTGGCCACTGGTGCGTATCATGGCGTTGTTCGCCACCGCACCCATCCTCAATGAACGATCCGTCAGCAAACGTGTCAAAATCGGACTGGCCGTGATGATCACCTGGCTGCTGATGCCGCTGTTACCTGCTGTCAATGTGACACTGTTTTCTCCTGCCGGATTCTGGCTGCTGATCCAGCAGATGCTGATTGGTATCGCACTGGGCTTTACCATGCAGTTTGCGTTTGCGGCTGTGCGCCTTGCCGGGGAAGTCATTGGTTTGCAGATGGGCATTTCGTTCGCCACCTTTTTTGACCCTGGCAGCCGTCTTAACATGCCGGTGCTGGCCCGTTTTCTCGACATGCTGGCCATGCTGCTGTTCCTGACCTTTAACGGACATCTTTGGCTGATCTCACTGCTGGCGGACAGTTTTCATACGCTGCCGATTGGCGGTCACCCGCTAAATGCGAACGCATTTATGGCGCTGGTGAAATCCGGCGGATTAATTTTCCTTAATGGCATGATGTTAGCGCTGCCCTTAATCGTTTTGTTACTCATGGTAAATCTGGTACTGGGTTTGTTAAACCGTGTTTCACCACAGTTATCAATCTTCGCAATTGGCTTCCCGATTACCTTATCAGTCGGAATTTTAACCATCAGCCTGCTGATGCCCCTGCTGGCCCCGTTCTGTGAGCATTTGTTCAGTGAAATATTTGATTTACTCGCCCTGTTTCTGACAGAACTATCCCGCCCCTGAACATTAAGTTTCTAACTACCTTCGCTCAGCGACACTTAAGTATCACAAAACCATCCGTGCATTTTCCGAACCATGTTTTCCAGAATGCAACTAAGGAAATTCTGATAAATGTGCTGAGAGTCTGAAAATAATTCTTATTAAACCGGGCTTCGCGTATTTTAGTTGGGTGGTTCACAGAAGCTGTCAGACTGTGAATGTGCAGGCAAAACCGGCAATGCACTGAATTTACAAGAAAAAAAACTTTAAGTGATTTTTCTTGTTAAAAAATGTTTTTTCCGGCATTGTCATCGCACGCTGAGACATCACACTTTCGTAAAACAAATGTTTTTGAGAATTGTCCTATCAGAAAACTTCCTGTTTTCAGGGATAGTGACACAGGTCTCAAAAAATGCGCTTTACTGAATCTCCGGCACTTCACTGGCATTCCCCGCCATTGCCGGAGAATGTGTGACGTCATGGCAGCACAAATTTTTTGCAGAACGGGTCAGGGATGAAGACTTTTACGGGCGTTTGCCTGTTGCCACACTGCACGAGCAGAATAAAAAAGTACCTAAGAAATCTCTCTCGTACCGCAACGCGTATTCATCGTTGATTTAAACGGATAACAAATTGGTGAGGGTCGCTATTATGCCAACTATTATTATGGATTCCTGCAACTACACACGCCTGGGATTATCAGACTACATGTCTTCAAAAGGAGTTAAGAAGAAAAATATCTCTTCTGTCTCCGATATTGAGCAACTACAGCAAAAATGTGAGCAATTAAATCCTGGTGTCGTCTTTATTAATGAAGATTGTTTCATTCATGAGTCCGATTCCAGCGAACGTATCCGCAGTATTATTACGCAGCATCCTGATACGCTGTTCTTTATATTCATGGCGATTAGCAATATCCATTTTGAGGAATATCTCTACGTTCGTAAGAACCTGATTATTACATCAAAATCGATGAAGACATCGACCCTGGATTCCTTACTCAGCACCTATTTGCAGAAGAAGCTTAATCAGTCTGCGCGCATCTCTTCGGGCATGGATGTTCACCCGCTGACGCTGAGCCAGACTGAGTCAAACATGCTGAAGATGTGGATGTCAGGTCATGACACCATTCAGATCTCAGATAAAATGCAAATTAAGGCCAAAACGGTATCGTCACACAAAGGTAATATTAAACGCAAAATCAAAACCCATAATAAACAGGTTATTTATCATGTGGTGCGTTTAACCGATAATGTGACCTCGGGTATTTACGTTAATATTCGCTGATCGTCAGACCTGAAGAACCGGCCTTAATGGCCGGTTTTTTTTTGCGCTGAATTGGGAGCCAGGTCTCACTCTTGCCGCTAAGCCTTTACGCTCTTTTGCCGATGTTAAGCCTTATAACAACAGCCTCAAGAGAGCAAGGATATGAACACTGCATTAGATAATGATGGACAGAAAAGCGCTGGTATCTGGCAGAATCTCCGCCTGGTACCGCTGTTTAGCCTGATCTTTGGCGGCATTTTGCTGCTGTTCGCACTCTGTATTGGTGTCGCCAGTTACTTTCTGATTTCAAGTAACCACTCCCTCGATGATGCCACGAACGAAATTCAGGTTCGTATGGGCCTCGCTAACAGTTCTAACCATCTGCGTACGGCACGCCTGACCATTATTCAGGCCGGTGCCGCCGCGCGTATTGGTGACATGGACGAATTTCGCGCCAACGTGGCGGCGGCTGAAAAACGTATTCAGCAGGCTAAAGACGGCTTTGCTGTCTATCAGGCACGTGAAGTGAAGACCCCCGCTGACATGGAACTGGATACCACGCTGCAGGCACGCTTCAACGATTACATCAATAAAGGCCTGATACCGATGATCAACGCCGGTAAACAGGGCAGCTTTGAGGGCATTATCGCCCAGGAGACGGACGTTACCCGCAAGCTGGATGATGACTATAACGCGGTGTTACTGAAGGCAATCAAAATCCGTACTGACCGCGCCAGTGCGATTACCGCAGAAGCCGATCGTCAGTCGCGCATCGGTTTTATCTCGATGGCTGTGGCGTTTAGTGCCGCACTGGTGCTGGTCCTGATGACCTTCGTCTTCCTGCGCCGTGTAGTGATTAACCCGCTGCGTCAGTCTGTGCTGCGCATTGAACGCATTGCACAGGGTGATCTGACCTCTGCTCCCCTGCCCTTTGGCCGCAGTGAGATTGGTACATTGATCCACAATCTTCAACTGATGCAGCAGGCGCTGGTGACCACCGTCGGAACAGTTCGTGAGGGTGCCGTCGCGATTTATCAGGGCTCCAGCGAAATCTCCGCCGGTAACACCGATCTCTCTTCACGCACCGAGCAGCAGGCGGCAGCACTGGAACAAACCGCTGCCAGCATGGAACAGCTCACCGCCACGGTTAAACAAAACGCCGAGAATGCCCATCACGCCAGCCAGCTGGCCGCGGATGCCTCTGGCAAAGCGCGCAGCGGGGGTGATCTGGTCAATAGCGTGGTGAAAACCATGACCAACATTTCCGGCAGCTCGAAGAAAATCGCTGAGATTACCAACGTCATTAACAGTATCGCGTTCCAGACCAACATCCTGGCGCTGAACGCAGCGGTTGAAGCTGCGCGTGCCGGAGAACAGGGTCGCGGCTTTGCGGTGGTAGCAAGCGAAGTGCGCAATCTGGCCCAGCGCAGTGCGCAGGCGGCTAAAGAGATTGAATCCCTGATTGCTGAGTCGGTTACGCTGATTAATGACGGGTCGCATCAGGTTGGCGCAGCGGGCAGCACTATGGGTGAGATTGTCGAGGCGGTACGTCGCGTCACCGATATCATGTCGGAGATCGCAGCGGCATCGGACGAACAGAGCCGGGGTATTCAGCAGGTGAGCCAGGCGGTCACTGAGATGGACAACGTCACTCAGCAGAACGCCTCACTGGTGGAAGAAGCCTCTGCGGCAGCGGCCTCGCTGGAAGATCAGGCGGGCAAACTGACACAGGCGGTGGCGGCATTCCGTCTGCAGGATTCGCCTGCCACGAAAAGTGTGGCCGCGCGCGTCACTTCACCAGCCAGAACACCCGCTCTGACACCGCGTCCGGCGCTGGCCACCGGTAGTGATAACTGGGAAACCTTCTGACGCCATGCTGGTAAGCATCAGCGACTGTCATCAACGGCAGCGGCGCTGAATGCAAAAAGCCCCGTTACGCTATACGTAACGGGGCTTTTTTATGCACGTCAGGCTCAGGCGTCGTGGTAAGGCTCGACGAAAATGCCATCCGGCTGCTGCGTTTCATTAAAAAACCAGATGCCGAGTGGATAGTCTTCCAGCGCGACCAGAAACATAGTGCCTTCGTTAAAGGGCTCCATAGCCAGAATGGTGCCAACGCGACGCGGGCCGCCATCGGTTTTGACGCTGACGCGGTCATTTACCTTCATTTCGGTTCTCCTGATTATTAACTGCGTACAGTCTAAACGAAGAACCGGCGCGATGCAGCGCGTTAGCGACGGGCAATGACCCAGACGGCATGAACGATGCCAGGGATATAACCACAGATCGTCAGCAGAATATTCAGCCAGAAAGCACCACCAAAACCGACCTGCATGAATACGCCCAGCGGTGGCAGCAGAATTGCGATAATAATTCTCAAGATGTCCATAACCATTCCTTTAGGTATTGAAAAAAATCAGCTTTATCATCAACTATAGCTGAATCTGCTCTGTTCAGGGGCAAAGTCAGGTAAATCTGAGTAAGGACCATTTTTGCAATTTCTTAACATTTCACCGCAAGACTTCTTACGCGCCTGGCCTTTACACTCCCTCTACTGCACCACCCCCATAGGTGCAGCCACAACCTAAAGTAACAAGGATTTTGCCCGCGCAGCGCGGGCTTTTTTTTGCCTGCGATCTGCCCGATCCCCTCTTTCTGCCCGGCGTTCTATACTGATTATTCTGTTTGCTCTCAGGAGTCAGAAAATGACAGACGAAAAGCAGCACACCGATATGCCGGCGTCCGATCTGAAGGTTGATGTTGAGGGTTTACTGGCGGCGATTCAGGCGAAAACGTCAGGAGAGATACGGGAATATATGGAGCAGGGCCAGTTGCCACGGCTTGAAGTTGAAGGCCAGATTTTTCACTCGTATACCGAACTGGCAGAAGCGTTTGAAATCGACATCTGTGACTATCGCGCCTATGAAGCTAACCGTTGAAATCGATTTCAAAAAAATACCCGGCGGGAAGGCCGGGTAAAAATTCAATTCGTTACACCAGGGAATTCTTAACACCTCTGCAGATTACGCGAACGCGTCACCAAAACAAGTATCAGATATGCACGTTTCTGCAACGAACCGGGTCGTTATGGGGCAATAGTTACCGAAAACACCGCGCCTGCCAGTGACTTAGCGCCCGCACACTTCCTGCATCCCTCGCTTTTCCCCCTTTCTTTTTTAAGATTTATCCTGGATTTTCACTCAGCGTGGCAGGAAAAAAAGTGTGAGCCATATTCAACTATAATATTGAAAAATCGCTGCTTTAGCCGCGAACGTGATGAAAGGAGCCTGTTAATGCCCGATCTTCAACAGCCGTTAATGATTATTACCGATCTCGATGGTTCCCTACTCGACCACCATACCTATCGCTGGGATGCGGCCACGGAGTGGCTTACCTCGCTGAAACAGCACAAGGTTCCGCTGGTGATCTGTTCCAGTAAGACAGCCGCCGAAGTCATTCCGCTGCAAAAAAAACTGGGGATCAGTGGTTCACCCTTTATTGCCGAAAACGGTGCCGTGGTCCAGACGCAGGATCAGCAGCGTATCCGTCTGCCTGATAATACGCTGACTTATGACGCACTCTGCCAGCGGCTGGCCGCATTGAAAACAGCCTACCGTTTTACCGGCTTTCATGACTTCTCCGATCCGGAAGTGGCCTCAATGACCGGACTGAGTGAGGCAGATGCCGCGCTTTCACGCCAGCGCGACGCGTCTGAAGTGATTGTCTGGCGCGACAGTGACGAGGCTTTCGATAGCTTTCAGGCGGCACTGGGTGCTGAAGGGCTGGCGCTGACGCAGGGCGGCCGTTTCTGGCATGTGATGCCAGCAGGCTGCGGCAAAGGTGAAGCGCTGCGCTGGCTGCTGGACCATTCTCCCGGTGAAGCGCGCATCACAATTGGCCTCGGTGACGGGCCGAATGATGCGCCGATGCTGGATGCAGTTGATTATGCCGTAGTGATTAAGGGCTACAGTAAAACACCGGTAACACTCAGCCGGACCGATCAGCAGCAGGTCTATCACACCGCTCACCATGGCCCCGAAGGCTGGCGTGAAGGACTGGACTATTTTTTGACTCAACCTCAATAAGCTGCCCACGGGCATTAAAAGGATGATGCGATGAGTGACTTTTATCAGAATGGCGTAATCACCAACTTCCACAACCTTACCCACCGTAGCGTGGAGTCGCTGGAAAAAGAGATGGTTCGCTTTGCCCGCAAACGCAAAATGGGGCTGATCCTGCCATCGCTGTTTTCTGAACTTGAAGGCCCGGCGCTGACGAAAATCGTCGATGAGCTGGCGAAAGTGCCCTATCTGGATGAGATCGTGATTGGTCTGGATCGGGCCGACCGCGACCAGTTCCTGTTTGCCCGCGAGTTCTTCTCCCGCCTGCCGCAACGGCATCGCATTCTGTGGAACGACGGCCCGCGTCTGAAAGCCATTGATGCAGAACTGGATAAAGAGGGTCTGTCGCCCACTAATCCCGGCAAAGGGCGCAACGTCTGGTTCTGCACCGGCTATACGCTGGCGTCGGACCGCACCAGCTGCGTGGCGCTGCATGACTGCGATA
Source organism: Pantoea sp. JKS000250 (assembly GCF_003201065.1). Classification (NCBI taxonomy): domain Bacteria; kingdom Pseudomonadati; phylum Pseudomonadota; class Gammaproteobacteria; order Enterobacterales; family Erwiniaceae; genus Pantoea; species Pantoea sp. JKS000250. The sequence continues at coordinate 686,824 of NZ_QICZ01000001.1, forward strand.
TCGTGACCTATGAGCGCGGCATGCTGGCGCGTCTGCTCTACCCGCTGGCTAACCCGGCGTTTCAGTATGAGTTCTGTAAGGGCTTCTATGCGCGCGTCGCGGATGGCAAGCTTAACGGCCGCGTCGGACGTCTGCTGGTCGGGCCGCTGCTGCGCTCATTGCAGAAAGTCTATGGTCATTCGGAATACCTGGATTACCTGACAAGCTTCCGCTATCCGCTCTCCGGCGAGTTCGCTATGCGAACGCATGTGCTGAACGGCATCAAAATTCCCGGTGACTGGGGTCTGGAAATTGGCGTGCTGTCGGAGATTTACCGTAACTACACTACCCGCCAGTCGTGCCAGGTTGAGATTGCCGATAACTACGATCACAAGCATCAGCCGCTGGCCGAAGATGATGGCACCGGCGGCCTGAAGCGCATGAGCAGCGATATCGTCCAGTCCCTGCTGCGTAAGCTCGCGACCATGGGTGTGCCGCTGACCAGCGATTCATTCCGGGTGCTGAAGGCAACCTATTACCGTAATGCGCTGGATATGATGGAGACCTATAACCACGAGGCGGCAATGAACGGACTGAAGTTTGATCAGCACGTCGAAGAGGCCGCGGTGGAGATGTTTACTCAGTCGATTCTGGAAGCGGGACAGGCGTTTATTGAACGTCCTAACGATAAGCCGTTTATACCCAGCTGGAGCCGGGTTCAGTCGGCGTTCCCGGATGTATTGCAGCGCATCTATCAGGCGGTTGAAGAGGATAATGACGGTAACGTCTGAAACAGGGCGGCACAGGGAGTGTGCCGGGCCTCAGGCAGTCAGAAACCGGGCCTGTCGGGTCTCTGACCCTCAGGCCTGAGGCTCTCAGCTTGCCAGTTGTTGCGCAGGATTCAGCGCGCAAAGTTCATCACTGCGAAAAGCCTCACTGCGCACGGCATAGCCGTCATACCAGCGGCATTCCACCATGCCACTGGCGTAGCCGGTCACCACCATCGTATGACCTTCTTCCTTGTGCTGCACTTCTTCACTGATTGCGAAAACCATGGGGCGCTCCTCTCATGCGTGTTATTAACCTGAGTGACTATTTTCTTTATAGCAGGCAAAGCCGACCCTTGCCTGTTAAGGCACGCAAAAAACGGGCAAATTCAGAATTAAGCAGCTGGATATGCGGAAAATAAAAAAAGCGGATAAAACTTATCCGCTTTGATGAAGTGTTGACGCTGACGTCAGATTTTACAGCCTTCGCAATCGGCTTCGTCACCGAGATCATCCGGCACTTCGCTGGCTTTTTTCTCTGCTTTCGCTTCAGCCTGCTCAAGCTGTGCGTCGATATCAAATTCAAACATGTCGTCGTTCATCGTCATTCTCCTGACCGTAAATCACAGTGCGCTTTATACCGATTTTCCGCGCACTCTGGCAATAAGGTTGACCACTAACAGCACGATCGACCCAATGATAAAGCCCAGCACCAGGTTTGCGCCGTTGCTAAGCAGCATCGCGATCCAGCCGCTGAATCCGCCGCTGACTTCCTCAATCAGATGATGCAGCGGCGCAATGCCATGCACCACGATACCGCCGCCGACCAGGAACATCGCCAGGGTGCCGACCACCGAGAGAATCTTCATCAGCCAGGGCGCGGCGGCCAGCAGCACGCTGCCAATACCCTGCGCAACGCGCGACGGTTTCTCACGCAGCCAGAAGCCAAGATCATCAATTTTTACGATGCCCGCTACGATGCCGTAGACGCCAATGGTGACCAGAATGGCGATGCCCGCCAGGATGATCACCTGGTTGAGCAGCGGCGCTTCCGAGACAATCCCTAAGGTAATCGCAACAATTTCTGCCGAGAGGATAAAATCAGTGCGCACCGCACCTTTGATTTTTTTCTTCTCATACTCTGCCGCGTTCTGATTCGCCAGCGAATCAAGGCGCTGCTGACGTGCTTCCGGTGATTTGCTCTGCTTGTCGTGCTGCAGACTGTGCATCACCTTTTCCACGCCTTCATAGCAGAGATAGGCACCGCCCAGCATCAGCAATGGCGTGATCAGCCAGGGCGCAAACGCAGAAATAATCAGCGCCAGCGGCACCAGAATAAGTTTGTTGAGAAACGATCCTTTCGCCACGCCCCACACCACGGGCAACTCACGGTTGGCTTTTACGCCGGTAACCTGCTGTGCATTCAGCGACAAATCATCGCCCAGTACGCCAGCGGTCTTTTTTGCCGCCACTTTTCCCATGACGGAAATATCGTCCAGAAGTGTTGCAATATCATCAAGTAAAGTCAGTAAACTGGTGCCCGCCAAAATCTTATCCTTAGTCTGGTTCGTTATGTTGACAACATGGGCAGCGCTCAATTTCCGTTACGGTCATCTCAGCGATGCCCTCACAATCCCACTCCACCCGCACCGCATCACCTTCTGCGCCTTCAGCATGCAGGTATTTGCTGACCGGGCTCTCGGTCATGCCGGTGATCTCCTCCGTAGCGATAAGCCTGTCGCCGCAATAGACCCGTGCAGTGGCTTTAGTGTTCACCATCCGCTCGTCACGAATCTGGTAAAGGCGTTTAACCGTCAGTTTTATGCTGCTCATGTCAGGCTCCTGGCCACGGAGAAAGCGCAGATCTAACCAATTATGGTCCTGATTAGCAATCCGCGTTGTAATGATGAATGCCCTGATGGTCGATCTCGGCACTCTCCGACATCGCCAGCAACCACTCCTCCAGCCGTTCCAGCAGATCCTGATCCGCCAGGCGCAGTTTGCCACGCAGCGCACATTCCCAGATGATCAGCACTTTCCAGCCGCTTTCCTGCAGCTGGCGCACATAACGCCGGTCACGTTCAACATTGCTGTTGATTTTTCCGGTCCAGAATTCCGTGCGCGTCGCCGGCAGCTTAAACAGATAGCAGTGATGACGATGCCAGAAGCAGCCATGAACAAAAATAATCGCCTGCTGTTCGGTCAGGACAAAATCAGGCCGTCCCGGCAGGTTTTTATCCTGCACGCGAAAGCTGAATCCCCGATCTTTCAGTAACAGCGCAATACGTTGCTCAATGGCCGTATCCTGAGCGCGAATGGCACGCATATTTTTGCTGCGTGTTTCGCTGGAGTGAACATCAGCCATAACTTCTCCTTTTTTGCTGGTTCTGTAACTTTAGCCTGCGCCACGAAAAGCGAAAGCCGCTGCCGGGCGACTTCGGAGATTACGCCGCAAAAACAGAAGTTTCCGGCGGTCTGTCACAGGGCACACCCCGGCAATTTCCTCGCAGCCTCTGGAGTGTTAGCATAGGCTGCTTACTGTTAAGGAAAAACGCATGCATCCCGCCGCCCTCGCTGAACCACTCTCTGCTGCACTTTCATCTGCTGATGCGTCTGAACTCTTTGGACAGGTGCTGGACATCTATTCGGTTCGTGATCTCACGGCCCGACTGCAGCAGGCGGGATTTTCCTGCTGGACACCGGCCCTGCTGAACCGGATCCGTCAGGGTAAAAGCGCCCTGCCGCCACTGTGTGAGGCGGAGCTGTCGCTGTTGCAGAGTCTGCTGCCGACCCGGCCCGCCCACTATGATAATCCTGAGTTTCGTTTTATCGATCTCTTTGCCGGTATTGGCGGCATCCGTAAAGGATTCGAGGCAATCGGCGGCAAGTGTGTGTTCACCAGTGAATGGAATAAAGAGGCGGTTCGCACCTATAAAGCTAACCACTATAGCGATCCGCTGGAGCATCACTTCAATACCGATATCCGGCAGGTGACCCAGCCGGAAGGTCTGACCGACGATGAAGCGATTTACCGCGCGATCGATGCGGCGATCCCCGATCATCAGGTGCTGCTGGCCGGTTTTCCCTGCCAGCCCTTTTCGCTGGCGGGCGTTAGCAAGAAAAATGCGCTGGGCCGCGCCCACGGGTTTGAGTGTCAGGTGCAGGGCACGCTGTTTTTCGATGTTGCGCGCATTCTGGCCGCCAAGAAGCCGCCATTTTTTGTGCTGGAGAATGTGAAAAACCTCAAGAGCCACGATAAGGGCCGTACCTTCGCCATTATCATGGAGACGCTGGATGAGCTGGGCTATGACGTGGCCGATGCCGGAGCCGGCAGCCCGGATGCCAAAGTGATCGATGCGCGTCACTTCCTGCCGCAGCATCGCGAACGCATTGTGCTGGTGGGGATTCGCCGTGACCTGAAAAAGCAGGATTTCACGCTACGCGATATCCGTCGTTTCTATCCGGCGCAGGTGCCCAGCCTGCAGAGCCTGTTAGAGAAGGCGCCAGACGACAAATATATTCTGTCGCCGGTGCTGTGGCGCTACCTCTACCAGTATGCGAAAAAGCATAAAGCAAAAGGTAACGGCTTTGGTTTTGGCCTTAACGATCCGCGCAATCCTGACTGCTGCGTGCGGACGCTGTCAGCACGCTACTACAAAGATGGCTCAGAGATTCTGATCGACCGCGGCTGGGACAGCGCGCTGGGTGAAGCGGAGTTTCAGGATGCGGATAACATGGCACGGCGTCCGCGTCGTCTTTCTCCGCGCGAATGCGCACGCCTGATGGGCTTTGATGTGCCGGGCCGCGAGCCGTTCCGCATTCCGGTTTCAGATACCCAGGCTTACAAGCAGTTTGGTAACTCGGTGGTCGTGCCGGTATTCGCAGCGGTCGCCCAGCTGCTGCTGCCGCATATTCGTCAATTGAAGTCGTAATCCCGTCCAGATTAGCTGTGAGATTGCGCCAGCTCAGGGAACAGGGTCAGATCGGAAAGACGCAAAAACTGTCATCCATGACTGCTCGGCCCGCGCCGTCCATGGCGCGGGACGCTTTCCTCTTCTGACCCTGTTCCCTGCGCGTTGAATTATTGCGTTGCGGACAGATTTAACGGATTTAACCCACGAAGGAATTAAAAAACCCGTCTTACGACGGGTTTCTGTTTTATTTCTTTTTCTTGCTCTGCTTCTTCAGCAGCAGGCGAATCTGTTTCAACTCGCTGGCGCTCAGTCCATCGGTTTTCACGTCAGCGGCACCCGTTTCTTCGGCGCCCTCTTCAGTGATGTCCTGATTATCAATGGCCGGATGCGGATGCGTTTCCAGACTGGCCTGCAAACGCTGCACAATTTCCTGGCTCATTGAAATCTGGTTTTCCAGCGCCAGCTGTTTAATCGTTTCTTTCAGCTCGGGATCAATTTTAATCGTTAAATTAACAGTTTCGGTCATCGGGCAGCTCCTTTTTGTTATTGCTCACACGCTACCGGATGACCGTTTCGATTAACATACTGTCATAAAAATTTAATATTCGGTTTTCAATGGTGTGAAATCCCGCAGTACGCCCTCATCCATCCCCACCAGATTGCCCTGAAGCTCGGCATAAAGCTTCGCCATGTAGCGCACCAGGAAATCGGCGTTATGCTCAGCCAGCATGCGGCCGGTTTCGGTATGCATGGTTTCCGGCAGACGCAGCAGCTTCTTCTGGAAATGGTCCAGCGTCCACTTAACATCATTCAGCTCGCGATCTTTACCCAGCGGATCCTGACTGTCGAATAACGGGCGATTCAGTGCACCGGCTGTGTAAAAGACCCGTGCCAGCCCGATTGCGCCCAGCGACTCCAGCCGGTCTGCATCCTGCACGATTCTGGCTTCAAGCGTCTCTGGCGGAATACCAGCGCTGAAACTGTGGGTTTTAACGGCATGCATTACGGCTTCAATCTTTTCTGCCGGGAAATCGAGAAAATCCTGCTGCAGAATGCGCTGCGTTTCCGTCGCTGCATAAGTAGAAGCGAGATGCCGTTCGGGATGATTCTTGGGAAGATTCACTACATCATGAAAATAGCAGGCGGTGAGCACCACCAGCGGGTCCGCCTTCGTGCCGGTCATGATTCGCTGCGCGCTCATCCAGACGCGTCGCAGATGGGCGATATCGTGCGCGCCGTCGTCGTGGATCCAGTTCGCCTGAAACCAGCTTTCATAGCGGGATTGCCAAAGTGTAAGTGACATAATCTATCTCCCTGTAGTGATCGACAGCCGATTCTCTGTCGTGATCAGTGCGCAAACGGCAAGCCATCATAGCGACTGGCTAATGACACTTTTTTTACAGTGCTGTTGAAAAGAGCGGCGCTGCCAGCGATTTCGGGCAGAAAAATGAGATCTGGATCATCTGTATAGCACCTATGTTACATAAATACCGCAATTTCGGCGGTTTTCAGCCTTTCCTCAGTGAATTGCTGCTAAGAAAATTAGTTTAACAGCAGTAATGTTTGATTCATTCTGAACCCGTTAAACCGGCCGTGCTTAGCCTTTTTTTGTCACGCAATTAATTGTAAAAGTGTTGGCAACAGCAGGTGAAAAAGTCTGAAAAGGTTCCTATTTTTATTGTTATAACGTACTGTATCCGGGCTGTTCGTCGCGTTCTGCTGATTGCGTGATAAGCTTTGGTGCGCTTTTTGCATTTTGCTGGTTTTTAACACCCAACGTGACAATTTTAAAGTGACTGTCAGGCGACAAATTATTAAGCAAAATGATTTAAAGCTTTTATGATAACTCTCAGATGTGAAGCAAATGGACGTTTACAGCAGTAACCGGGTTCTACTAATAAAAAGAGGTAATCCATGAAAGAACGGCCGATTCTTTTTTCCGAACAGCGTGTTCGTGCCCTGTTGGTTGGCCAGCAAACACAAACCCGGCGCATTATGAAAACTCAGGCTTTCGGGCCGGGACAGGATCATCACGAAGGCGTTCATGCTTTCGACGTGAGTGCTAACCATCTGCATGGCTACAAGATGATGTCGATGACCGACATCAGCTATCAGTGTCCCTACGGCAAATCGGGCGACATCCTCTGGGTACGTGAAACCTGGCGCGGCCCGATGGTGCCAGAAAGCGATCTGGCCGAATATGAACGTGACCCGACGCCGTTTCGCCTGCCGGAATATTGCCAGTATCGTGCCGACAGTAATGAGCTGGGTCAGCATGCGATGAGCACCCCGGAAGCCGAGGAGTTTGGCTGGCAGACCGCCATCCACATGCCGCGCTGGGCCAGTCGTATCAACCTGGAAATTACCGGCGTACGTGCGGAAAAGATTCAGGATATCAGTGAAGATGACATTATGGCGGAGGGCGTACAGACCGACTCGCACTTCCTTAATAACTTCTTCACCATGAACGTTAATTCTGAGTCACCTAAAGAGGCGTATCGCAAAGCCTGGGAAAAACAGTACGGCGCGACCAGCTGGGAAGTGAATCCCTGGGTCTGGGTCATTGAATTTCAGCGCGTTGAACGCAGGTAATGCCTCAACCCTGCGCTTTGCGGGTTGAATCACAGACAACGGCCGCGCTAACGGGTTGAATAGACAGCCTTCAGCCCTGAAGTCAGACAGAAGATGCCAGCATTCGATGCTGGCATTTTTATGTCTGCCGCGTCAGGATAATGACATAGCCCGGTTCTGTGCAGGAGTTGCGATGTTTAAATGGCCCTGGAAAACGCATAACGACACCATGCTGGCGGCACTGCCGTGGCAACAGGCGCTTTCACAGCCTGTCTTCAGCCCGCTGGATGAGTCTGAACAGCAGGCGCTGGTGGAGCTGGCAAAGCGCTTTCTGCAACAGAAAAAACTGGTGCCTCTCGGGGGCGTTCAACTGGATGAACTGCGCAGCGTGCGGATCGCCCTGCTCTTCTCTCTGCCGGTGCTAAAGCTGGGTCTGGAGTGGCTGGACGGTTTTCATGAGGTGCTGATCTATCCCGAGCCGTTTGAGGTCGACGATCAGTGGCAGGATGAAGATGGACTGGTTCACAGCGCACCTGCCGTTCACGCCGGACAGAGCTGGACCCAGGGGCCGGTCGTCCTCAACTGGCTTGATATTCAGGACTCTTTCGATCTCTCCGGCTTTAATCTGGTGATCCATGAGGTGGCACACAAACTGGATGCGCGCGGCAGCGGTTATACCAGCGGCGTTCCGGTCATGCCGCTGCGTGACGTAGCCCAGTGGGAAAAGGATTTGCGAGCCGCGATGGCAGAGATTGAAAGTGAAGTGGAACTGGCAGGTGAACAGGCTGCGACTATCGATCCCTACGCGGCCAGCGATCCGGCTGAGTGCTTCGCCGTACTCTCTGAATATTTCTTTACGGCTCCGGTTCTGCTGGCCGAACGCTTTCCCGCCATGTATCAGCATCTGCGCCAGTTTTACCAGCAGGATCCCCTGAGCAGGATGGCTTCTGACGCGGCTCAAACTGCTTAAATCCCGATCGCTTTGTGCTAAAGCTAGCCAGTTGAATGATAATGTATTTTTTGCTGTTGACACCTCAGTGCGACGCCGCTAATATTCGCCTCGTTCAAACGATTCCTCTGTAGTTCAGTCGGTAGAACGGCGGACTGTTAATCCGTATGTCACTGGTTCGAGTCCAGTCAGAGGAGCCAGAATTTAGAAAAGCCCGCTCAGGGAAACCTGAGCGGGCTTTTTGCTTTTCAGTATTGCCAATTTTCTCCTCCTTTCTGATTACCATCTGGACCCGCCTGCAGTTACCCGCACATTCCTGATAAGTCCGGCGGCCATAACTGCAAAAAACCAGCCGGGCAATCCCTGCTCTGGCTGGCTTGTCTCCTCGGCTAACGATTACTCGGGAATAGTCAGTACCTGACCCGGCGCAATATTATCCGGGTTGCTAAGGATGTTTTTATTCGCCTCAAAGATTTTCATATATTTTGATGCGTCATTATAAAACTGCTTAGCGATTGCGCTGAGCGTGTCCCCGGATTTGACCGTATAAGTGCGGACACCTGCTGCTGAGGCATCGGTCTTATTCTCAACATTTTTATCAACGCTATGTAACAACTCATCGCCAATATTTTTAATATTATCCAGAATGCTCATAATTACTCCCCTATCGTTTCCGATACGTTTAGTTTAATTAAAAAAACAGGATTGCCAGACAAATACTACGCGGCGTACGATACACCTGCTTTTATTTCGTGGATTAAACCACTGCTAAACGTGCAGTAATTTATATAAAAAGAAGGATGTTAATTGATGGGTATATTGTCATGGGTTGTATTTGGTTTGCTCGCCGGTATTATCGCCAGATGTATTATGCCAGGTAAAGAACATATGGGCATTTTCATGACCATAATTCTGGGTATTATCGGTGCGCTGATTGGCGGTGTGGCCAGTACGGCTCTGGGCTTTGGCAAGGTCAGTGGTTTCAATATTTACAGCATTGCGATTGCAACCCTTGGTTCAATTATTGTGCTTTTTGTCATTCATAAAATCAGAGCATGTAAACAGTCTTAAGCGCTTACTATTCAGGGGAAATATAATGAGTTTACTGGAAACAGTGCTGGCGATGTGCGGCCTGAATACTCAGACCAGTCAGGAAGTGAAAGGTGTGCTGGAGTGGGTGGAGCAGCAAGGCGGTTTACACACTATCGTAAGTCATCTTCAGAGCGGCGAGTACAGTGAAGTGGTTAACTCCTGGCTGAGCGATCAGCAGAACGTTGCCCTGAGCAGCGATCTGGTGCAGAAGATGATTAACTCTGAGGCCATTGAGCAACTGGCTGCACGGATGGGGATCAACACCAGCGATGCACTGAATCTGCTGGTCAAATATCTGCCACAGCTGGTGGATAAGGCATCTTCAGCGGGCGTGATTGATAAAAAAGCCGATCTCACCGGGCTGGTCAGTCAGTTGATGCACTGAATATGATGCAATTGGAAGATAAAAGCCTGCTACTTAAGTATTGGGCTTTTATCTTTTGGGTTAGTCAGGATTAATTAAGTCAATTTTTGGCAAGCTCTTTTCAACGTTGATAGAAATTATTCAGATGACCCTATAGCAAATATCAAGATTCAACTTTAGGATCACCTGCATTTAGCTTGCCAGATATGACCTGCTCCCCGTTGATTAATACACCGTACTGCCCGTGCTCTCTCTGACCACTCCGCCCGCAAGGCCCGCCGCCAGCGTGCTTATCGTCTAGCGTTGCTCCTAACTTAGGTTCTCGCGCTTAACCGCCGGGTTCATCTGCTGCGCGATACACTCGCCCATCGCCGCGTTCAAGGTTGAAGCAGGTATCTTGCGCGGCCTTCGCTTTCCTATTAGTGTCTGACAGTTAGCGCCTGTGTCACTTCAGGCCGCCTAAACAGTTAAGGAGGCCATAAAGAGTAGAGAACTCTTTCGGTAAGAACTTAAGAATAACGTCATGGACCTGACCGATGGACTTAAAAAATTTGTAATCATTCATGATGAAATTGTGGATTTTCACACAGCCACCGCCTCATTCAACCGACCATTTCTGCCTTAACTGATCGGCGTTACGGATTAAATAGGAATCTATACTCATCTCATAAGAGTAACCCTGGATAATCTATCATTCTGATTAAATTGTAGATGTAGCGTATCCCCCTCTTTTTCATACCTTATCCAACGATCAATATAACCCATAAGTGCATCCATTTTTCCACCACCAGAAACTAAGGGGTGGCCTAGCATTTGAACAGCCTCATACTCCGAACTATCAATTGGTAATGGTAAATCCCCTACATACTCAGAAAACCCCTCATCGCTTTTTGCGTAAAATGTAATTTGATCTATAACTTTATCTTCTAACAAAAATAAAATACCAGACTGTATAAATGAATAGTAGCTCCTGTCACCTAAAACACCCTCATCAATCTTAGGCAACTCATTAAAATAGGTTGAGATATTAATAAAATTACCATCAAATTTTGTGCAGCCTAACAACTTAATAAATTCATCCCACATCAACATTATTTTGTCACTACTGTTTGAGAATTTTTTTTTGATTTATTTTATCGCATCATCAACAAGTTTAGGATCATATCATCGGTCCAGCATATTTTCTATGTGCATCTGTATCGCGACATTCTGCACCACAAGATTTATTGCATCGCCAGCGTATGGCAGGCACATTTTTACAAAGAGGGATGCCGGCCTAATAAAGGTAAGTCGAATCCGCTGCCGCAGCTCACCTTTAAATGCCGTTGGCTGGAAGCACTGTGCTTTACGACTGGGCAAAAGATCGAGTTGATCACCGGGCTGGGACAGCTGATCATCCGTCTGTCGGCTGAAGGATAACTAGCTGGCTTATAAAATAAAATCCCGGCACTAGGGCCGGGATTTAGTGTTTATTCTTTTCTAAGATAAAGTAAAAAGCCATTGGATTTTATTGGCTCAGGATAATCCAGCCTTGTGACAACTGTATGAACAACTGAACTATCATCAAGATCAGCAATAATTTCGGTTTCTACTATAGAAGCATTTTCTTCATCATCTTCACTGATGATTCCATCATAAAAAAATTTTAAAGTAATGTTATCACCTTCCAATAGTGCCGATATTGCTCTGATATTATTAGTTATATTTCCAAGTAAAGCCCGCTGAGCAGACAGCTTAAAATAATCATTACTATTCATAAGAATCCTTCATCACTCTTTAGATGGTCTTGCTGGAACAATATGAACACCATTCTTTCCGTAATGGACTATTCCATTACTCGTTGGAGCCGACACTCCTGTCTGTGGATCGATATAATTACCAATATTCTGACCATAATTAATTCTTTCCTTTGAACCTGGACTCCCCACAGGGAGATTGCCAACTTGCTGCCCTGTTCCTAACTTCGGAAGCAATGACTCCGCGGGAACAGAAAGTATACTCTTATTCAACCCTGCTTCAGATGCAATCTTATATTCATTTGTGCCGGGAATATGCTTATTTTGCTGTCCTTTGTTAACGGATATTTTGCCTAACCCGCCACCTCCGGCCTTCAGTGGATTCCCATCTCCATCAAGCACATTCAGTTTCATCGGGTTGATCGGGATGATTTTTACCGGTAGCTTTCCATGTTCCCGTTGCACCTCCTCCTCATCACTTCCCAGCGCATTATTCTCAACCGCATTTTTCCCTGCAACCGCCCCCTGAATGCCACCCTCAACAGAACCGGATGCTAAACCCGCAGACAACTGTGCGGCTAACTGGCCGAGCGCGCTGACAACCTGCTTCTCTTCCTGCGTCAGTTCGCTGGCCTGCTTACCAGGATACATCGAGCTGAGGATAGCTCTGGCCATCAGCTCGCCACCTGCTGCCCCCGCAGCACCCGCTGTTGCGCTGTTTCCTGCCAGCTGAGCCAGCACTGCACCTGCGACCGCGTGCGCCATGGTGTTAGCCAGGACGTTAGTCTGTTCCTGTCCGTTAACAAATGTGCTGGTAGCATGCTTGATTTTATTGGCGATATACGGTGCCATCCCACCTGCTGCGGCTGCGCCCAGGTCACCTGCGCCAAGGCCACCCAGCACGCCGGTCACGGCTGCCGCCGCCATGGAATAGCTGCCGCCTGTGCCCCATTTCTCTGCAACGGCCTTATAGCCGGGATCATTTACGATTAGAGTATTCAATGCCTCGTTTGAATAACCAGCATATTGCGGGTTCGCCTTCAGCAACCGTTCTCTGGTCTCGTTTTCAGCTGCCTGCATTTGATAGCTGCTGACATCGCCTGCCACACGCTGACCCAGCTCCTGCATTCCCTGAGCGAACTCAAGCTTGTTAGCGACCTTATCTTTATCGAATATCTTGTCGATATGACCGTTGGCGTTGTCAGTATCTCTGCTCAAATCTGCGACGTTCTGTGTCTGAGCCTGACCGCTACGTACCGTGATGGTACCGTCCGCCACGGCTGAACGGGTGGTGCCAGAGGCACTGCCATGGGTATTGGCAGAGGTCGGGATCGCGCCGCCTGACATCTTATTATCTTCGTTACCCCCACCCATGCTGATCGATGAGCTGCTGGCTTTGTAAGAAGCATGGTTGTCGATGTCTGACCAGCCCAGCGTACCGGTGGAGAGCGCATTGTTCGCGGACTGCGCCGTTGAGGCGATCACTGCGCCATTCAGCTGGGTGTGGTTGCCAACATAGATGTCATAGCCACCGTTACCTGCAAACAGGCCGCTCTGATCGCCGACGCTGGCGTACTCACTGTTCACCTTACTCTGGCTCAGACTGAGGCCAGCGGAGCCGGTCATGCTGCCGAACGTGAAACTGAAGCCGCCGCTGGCGCTCTGCTGCTTGCTTTGATAATCATCGGTATCCTGCAGGCTGGTCATCGTCAGATCATGACCAACATCAGCAACAATCCGGTTACCCAGTGCCTGCGCGCCAGACAGCACGGTATCGTTGCCGCTGCTCAGGGTGAGGTCATTACTGGCATTCACCCGGCTGTTGACATAGTTAGTGGTTTTGCCGTTCTCCTTGCCACTGGCCATAAAGCCACTGGCCTGTATGCCAATACCTGTTTCTTTACCTATCGCGACATGAACGCCGCCACTCCAGCCAGACGCTTTATTGCTGCTCTTCTGCTCGGTGTTGTTGGTTGCCGCCGTGAGGTTGAGATCGTGCGCCGCAGCCAGCGTGACATTTTTGCCGGTAATGCCGCTGCCAGCGAGCGTGATATCACCGCTGCTGCCGTTGGCACCGGTCGCCACCACGGCAATGTTGCCGCCGCCATTGAGTGAACTCCCTTTTACGGCATTGGCGTTATATTCCGATGAGGATTTACTCTTACTCGCGCCGACGCTGAGCTCAATTTTAATCCCTGCCTGGTTTATATTGCCGTTGGCCAGAGCCTGGCCAGACTGCATGGCTTTTCCGCCAGACATCGCCCAGCCACTTTCCAGTGCTTTTACCGCACCCAGGGCTTTAAGCCGACCGTCGCCCGCCTCGCTGGCAGACTTTGCCTGTTCTCCAAGGCTTAATAAGGCATCGGTAATTGGGCTGGTAAGCTGAAGGGTTAAGCCGCTTTTTTTCTGTTCATACACCTGACGACGACTGACAAGATCATTGCCTGTATCAACATCAACGGAGCCGCCAACCACGCTGATATCTTTTTTAGCGATGACATCTGAGCCGCTGATGTGGGCATTATTACCGGCGATCAGCGTGACGCTACCGCCAGTGCTGCCTACGGCGCTGGCGCTCTGGCTTTGGATAGTGCCGTCGCGATTAAGCTGCTGACGAGTAGAAGCGCTACCGAAGGTCACGCCTATACTCCCGCCGCTCATCATGCCGCTCTTTTTGGTCTCTTTGAGGCTATAGCTATGCTCCTCTTCAGTGGCCACGGTGATTGCAAGATCACGTCCTGCCTTCATCGCAACGTTGTTATCGCCTACTACGCTGGAACCCGTCACAGTCACATCACGTCCGGCGACGATCGCGACATTGTTTCCACTTAACGCCGAAGACTGTTCAGTTGTGGCTGAGTCTTCATGAACTGTGTGTGTGGTTTTTTTAGAGAAGAGCTTTTTCTTAACTTTTGTATCTTCGTCGTAGTGATAATCGCTTTCGGTTACCGTAGTGATAGCCACGTCGCGTCCTGCCTGAACAGCAAGATCGCCTCGCGCATCCACTCTCGCCGCTTCCGCGACCATATCCCGGCCCGCTTTAACCGCAGTACTGCCGCCGCTGGCAATTTCAGTGCCCTGCTGGCGTAACGTCTCATTAATCTCAACCTTCTTACCGGATTTGTAGCTATTGCCGGAATCCGCTTCAGCTGCCAGCAGATTGACGTCACGCCCTGCCTGTAAGGTGACGTCTTTGTCTGCGGCAAGGCCTGCCGCCTGGCTATTAAGATCGCGTCCGGCCTGAAGGGCTAAATCGCCGCCGCTGGTCAGCGTCGTGCGATCCAGACCGGTTGAATGAGTTTCTCGTTTACCCTGCACATCATTCTGGCTGGTCGTCGCACTGTTGAGATTAAGATCGTTACCGGCTGCCAGCGCTGCGTTTTTACCGGCGTTGATGCTGCTGGCGGTCACAGTCAGATCGTGGCCCGCCTGCATCGCCATGTTGCCGCCTGCAACGATCTGGCTGCCGACCGTATTAACGGTCTTGGTGCTGGTCGCATCAATCTTCTGCCAGCGGCTTCCGAAACCGGACTGCGCGCTTCCCGTAACGTTCTGATTGCCGGTGATAGCAATATCATTCCAGGCGTTCAGCAGCAGATCGCCGCCCGCTTTGAGGTTCGCGCCGGTAACCGCAATATCGTTGCCCGCCTTGAGGCTCAGAGAATCCAGTGACGTGATGCTCGCCGTTGGCCCGCTCAGGGTTTCGGTAAAGGATTCTTGTACGCCTTTGCCGTTGCCTGCATCCAGATGCCAGAGCTGCGACGTGGTCAGGTTGTTGATGTCACCGTTAACACTCTCCAGTGCCACCTTTTTACCGCTGATAGTCGCGCTGACGTTGTTGATATCGTTCAACGCGCTAAGTTGCAGGTCACCACCCGCATGGAGCAGTCCGGCGTTGAGGTTACTGAGCGTATTCTGGCTGTCGATGGTCAGATCGTTTTTGGCCATCACGCTACTGCCGGTGTTGGTAACGTTTCCGCCGTTCAGCGTCACGTTGTTCCCGGCAATCACGCTGCCATCGCGCACTTCCACATCTTTTGTCGACAGATAGAGCTTCGGCACCATCACCGTTTCACCGTTGATGGTGGTGGCTTCCCACCAGACCATGCTCTTGTCTAAAGAGGCGAGTTGCTCAGCAGAGAGTGAAACACCAAACTCCAGTCCCAGCGACTGCTGCGCCGCCGCTGCGTTGTCCATCAGATAGCGCATCTGGGCAAGATCGGATCCCAGGCCATTGATGTAGCGATTGCCGGTCTGGTTCAATACCGCATTGCTGACGTAGCGGGTATCAAATGCCGCATCGCCGAGAAAACGATAATCATAATCTGGCTTCAGGTTCAGGCGATCGAGCATGTATGAGGAGCCGAGGAAAGCCTTCTCATCGGTATACTGAGGACGTGTTTCCTGTAATGGCGTGGTAGCAGGCTGTTTGCTGAGTTTTGCGTTCAGCTCGCCGAACAGGCTCTGATCCAGCTGGCCAAGGCCGTTAAGTTTGGGGTTAACGGTAATCAGATAGCGGCTATTGTTGTTCGACGCGACAAAGTAACCGTTCTCACCTGAAGGTAATGGATAGGCGCTGATATCGACCTCAGCGGCCTTATAGTTATGCAGCGATGCAGGACCCTGAGGAGCATTTGTCAGGTTGACGGCTTTACCCAGTGCGGCGTTGTTTTTACCCGCCGGAGAATATTGCGTGAGCTGTGCACTACCCGGTGAAGCACTCTCCAGCGCCCCTGCGCCATTGACCTGCTGCAACGCATTCTGCAGCTGATCGCGCCATTGCGGCGTATTGATTGCGGCTTTATCGGCATTAGCCAACTGCTGGTGAGACTGCGCGCCAGCAGTGCCTATGGCAGTCAGCCCGCGCAGGGCTGGAGCAGAAAGTGTATTACCACTCCAGCCGGCATTCGCTGTAGTGTTGGTATTGCTGATATCACCGCTGAAGTTAGCAGAGACGTTGCCACCGGCTTGGATAACCGACCGGTAAAGCTCTCCCGGTGTGAAACTCGTCCCCTGATCTGAAAGTGTATATGTTATTGATTTTACCCTTGGTTTATTACGATATCCTGTTGTAGCTTTGATGGTTGTATCACCGTCTTCACTGGTGCTTTTATATAGGGATGAATAATCAAACAGTATTCCCTTATAAACGTAATTAAAATAAGTGCTTTGTGTCCCTGCCTGCCAGGATTGATTATTTAATTGATTTCCTGAGAGAGAGATGTCTCTCTGCGCCAGAATATTACTGGCCTGATTTTCAAACGTACCTGCTCTTACATTAATATTACGTCCTGCGGCTATGCGAGCAGCACCACCATTACTGGTAACATTTATTGTCGTGCTTGATGATGAAAAATTCTTAATCGCGGCTTCTTTTGTTGGCACATAGGAATAAAATGTAGAAGTAGTACAGCGCTCTGCACCTTTTCCCGGTGAATCACATTCTTTGTGCTGAGTTACAAATACTCCATATTCCTCTGGTTTAAATTCAGAGATTGAAACTTTCATCAGGTCTGTGCCTAAACCTGTCTGGTTTGAAGTGCTATGCGTTTCAGAAACACTCAACCCATCCCGTGTATTTAGCAAATGTCCCGTATTAATCGTGATATCGCCGTTCTGCGTTTCGATGGTACCGGAGTTATTAATCACCTCGCCGTTGGCATTCCCCGCGGCATCGCCCTGAAGCCACATACTGCCGCCTGCCAGCATATCGGCACGCTGGTTACGAATGCTGTTAGCAAACAGAGAGAGATTACCGCCCGCATAGAGCAGCGCGGTGTTAACGATACTGCCCGGAGCACTGAGGGTCAGATTGCCCAACGTACCCGTAAAACCATCAACAGTGATGTCACTGCGGCTGTTCAGGCTGATATTACCGCCGCCCTGCAGGCTGCCATTTCCGTTCATGGCGATGCGGTTGCCGCTTAAGGCACTGTCACCCGAACCGGTAGTGAGCTGACCATTATTGGTGAGATCGCCGCCTGCACTCAGCGTCAGCGCCCCGCCCTGCATCGTGCCCTGGTTGTCTATCGCACCATTACTGCTGACGGTGAGTCGCCCGCCCGCCGCCAGCACATCGCGACCGGTAAAGCCATTCGCGATTTCCAGCGTGGCGTTATCCAGCGCCACCACCTGACCGTTCTGGTCAAAGCCGTTGCTGTGAACCAGCAGGTCACCGCCGCTAAACAGACGACCACTACCTTGCTGACCGACCTGAGCGGCCATCACACTTAGCCGGTTGTTACCCAGCAGCGTACCGTTGTTATTTACCTGCTGATAATTAATCTCAAGGTTGCCGCCCTGGGCTGTGCCCTGGTTGCTGAAGCCATTGCCGGTCAGCGTGCCCTGACCGTCGGCCAGCAGTGTGCCGTTGTTGCTGACATTGGTCGCATTGAGAATCAGCTGCGACGCCTGTAACCAGCCGTTGTTATTGAGCTGCGGCGTGTTGAGTGTCTGCGCGCCACCCGAGAGCCACCGGCCATCATTTTGCGTTAAACCGGTTATGGTCGCGACACCGTTGCCACTGCCCTGAATCAGGCCATAGTTGAACAATTCGGGCGCGGTCAGCGTCAGGGCGTTTTGCGTGAGCATGGCGCCGTTGCCACCGTTGGTAATGCGTCCACCCGCATTGACCAGCAGGCTGTTGTCACCCTGTAAGCGCCCGTTGTTATCCACCGCGCCCGTGGTGATCTGCAGGTCGCCGCCCTGCACGCGTCCGGCATTACTGAGCGACGATGACTGAAGCGTCAGCCTGCCTGCGCTGAGCAGCGTTTTATCCTGCTGCTGGGTCAGAGCACCGTTAAGGCCCACCGTCAGCGCCTCGACACCGGTCACGGCGCCGTTATTGTTTAACGTGTCACCGCGCAGCGTCAGGTTTCTGGCAATCCATTCGCCCTGATTGGTCAGCGTCAGTGCCTGTAGCGCCGCCGTACCATTGGCCGAAATCTTGCTGCCCGCGCCCGCATCAAGGCGGTCCGCCAGAATCAGTTGCAGCGCATCCGCACTCTGGATCGCGCCATTATTGGTCAGTTGCCGGGCATTCAGCAGGATCTGCTGACCCTGCCAGCTGCCGTTATTCACAACGTCACCGCCGTTGATGTTCAGCGTGCCCTGCGTCAACAGCGATCCACCCTGATTATTGATCAGCTGACGTGCTGGCGCGGCCAGCGCCCTGAGCAGCATTCGCCCGCTCACCTGTGGCATCGCCGCAAACGTTAATGCCTGGAGACCAATCAGGCTGCCCTGATTAATCACGCTGGCGGGGGTAATGGTCAGGGTTTTACCCTGCACCGATCCGCTGTTATTCAGCGCGGCACCGTTGAGCGTCATTGCCCCTTCACTGAGTAGTGAGCCGCTGTTGTTCAGCGTGCCAGCCGCAACCTGGGCTTTGTCCTGACTCAGCAAAGAGCCGGTGTTATGCAGCTCATTGCTGATGCTGACGTTCAGATCTTTGCTGCCCAGCAGCGATCCCTGATGCAGCCAGTTATCCGCAATAACCGTTGCCTGCTCGCCCTGCAGCAGCCCCTGAGTGTTAATCTGGCCTGCATTGAGCGTCAGTGTTCCGCCGCTCAGCGTTTTGCCGCCGGCTGATTGCGTGATGTTATCGGCCTGAGCAGTCAGCGCCGTATTGCCCTGTAACAGACCGTCGTTGTTCAGGCTGTTGGTCTGTAACCCCAGCCGGTTCGCCATGATTTTGCCGCTGTTGCTCAGCGTGCTGGCATTCAGGTCGCTTTCTCCCTGACTGACCAGCGAGCCACTGTTGATCAGATCGCTGGCGATGTCAGCGCGCAAGGCGCTGATGCCATTGATGCTGCCGCGATTGGTAAGCGAATCCAGCGTGACGTCGAGTTGCTGACCCTGCCAGCTGCCATCATTGGTCGCACTGCCACCCCTGACGATCAGCCGATCGCCGCTCAGTAATTGCCCATTGTTGTGATTGAGGGTCTGAGCAAATCCGAGATCCAGCAGTGCGTTGCCCTGTAGCAGCCCGCCGTTTTCCAGCTTATTGCCGCTGGCGCTGAGTTGCTGTGCCGCAATCTGACCGCTGTTACTGAGGGTTTGTGCGTGCAGATCGGCCTGCTGACCGGTCACGATCTGACCCGTCCCGCTGTTCGTCAGCGTATCGCTAATCTTGAGATCAAGGTTGTCACTCAACAGGCGTCCGCTGTTGTTGAGACGGTTGCCGTTGACCGCAAGTTTACCGTTAACCTGCAGCAACCCATCGTTATCCAGTTGATCTAAGGTCAGCGTCAGCGGTCCTCCGGCGATCAACTGCCCGCCATTGAGGTTATGCAGTTGCTGATGATCCAGCGTTAAGGTGCTGTTGCCCTGCAGCAGACCGGCATTGCTGAGCACTGGCGCATGCAGGCTGAAATTATCCGCCGCCAGTGTGCCCTGATTATCAATCTCTGCTGCCTGCAGATTCATCTGCTGCTGGCTGAGCAGACTGCCACTGTTGGTCAGCGCACCGTTAATCAGAGCGGTGAATGCTTTTCCGCTAAGAACGGTACCGTCGTTCTGCAACGTCCCCGCGTTAAATGTCATCTCCCCGGCCTGCATTGCACCGTGGTTATTTAAAGCAACAAAGTCACCGTCCAGCGTGCCGTCACTGAGCAACTGGCCGCCCTGCTGATTGTCCAGCTGGTTGCCCTGCAACGTAATCTGCTGATTTCCCTGGATCAGGCCGCTGTTGATCATGTCACCGCGCAGCGTCAGCGCCTGTGCAATCAGCCAGCCGCTGTTATCGGTGTGGTCAGATTTCAGCGCGATGCCCTGCTGCCCCAGAATTTTGCCACTATTGACCAGGGTATCGCTCTGCAAATCGGCGTCAGTCTCACTCAGGGCATTGCCGCTGTTCTGCCAGTGGTCAGCCTTCACTGTCAGCTGCTTGCCCTGCATCAGTCCGCTGTTGTCCAGCGTCTGCTGTTTCACACCGAGCTGGCCTGCGCTCAGCAGCGTGCCGTTGTTGGTTAACGCGTTGCCCTGCAACGACAATGCCTTGTCGCCCTGGACCGTCCCGCTGTTAGTGATCTGACTGAAATCACTGTTCAGCGTGCCGGCAGCCATCGTTCCCTGATTGATCAGCGCATCGCCCTGCAACCGGAGCTGATCATCTGCCAGCAATTTACCGCCCTGCTGATTATGTAAGTTTTTGAGTGTGGTGCTCAGGCTGGCAGCGTTGATCTCTCCGCTGTTGTTCATCTGGTCGCCTGTGACAGTCAGGGTTTTGCCGCTGGTGATCAATCCGCTGTTATTGAGCTGCGGCAGCGCGAGTGCAAAGTCGTTGTCAGAGCTGATCGTACCCGCAGCCAGGTTATCCAGCTGCCCGGTATGGAAGGAGAGCAGCTTAGTGCCCTGCAGCAGGCCGCTATTAGTGATTTGCCCGGCGGTGAGAGTCAGATTGGGTGCAGTTAATGAACCTGTATTGCGCAGCTGCGCGCTGTTCAGGATGAGGGCGTTCTGACTACTGATGGCGCCCTGATTTTCCAGCCAGCCACGGGCGGTCAGCTGTGCGTCACCCCGGGCCGTGAGAGAGCCGTTTTGTTGCAGCGTATCGCTGTTAATCACGACATCGCCATGACTCACCATCTCGCCGCTGTTAATCAGTGTCGGGGCATCAATTTGCAGACGCTGACTGATCATATTGCCGCTATTGCTGAAGGTGTCAGCGATATTAAGCGCTGCATTCCCCTGCGCGGAGAGCGTGCCGTCCTGATTCAGACGATTAGCGGTGAGCAGGGCATCGCCGCTGCTGATCATTTTTCCGCTGTTGTCGAGCGTGCCGCTGGTTATATCCAGGCTGTTTCCGCTCAGTTCACCGCTGTTACTTAACCGATCGGCGACTTTAAGCTGCAATCTGCCCTGGGATGAGAGCGTTCCATCCTGCTGCAGGATGCCAGAGGTAATATCTGTCTGCTGACTGCCCAGCAGATTCCCGCTGTTAAGCAGCGATCCACTGTGGATATTCAGACTGCTCCCGCTCACTTCACCGCTGTTGTTCAGCGTGCCGGTAACGTTAAGCTGATTAATGTTGCTGGCTGAAAGGGTGCCGCGCTGCTGCACGCTGTCCGCGCTGATCAGCGCATCGCCAGTGCTTAACAGCCTGCCCCCGTTATTGATTGCCCCACTTTGAATGTTCAGGCTGCTGCCGCTGATCTCACCGTCATTGCTGAGCTGTCCGGCAACGACACTGTTATTACCCTGAGCCAGTAACATACCCTGCTGCTGCAGCGTGCTGGTGCGAACCTGCAGGTCACCCTGACTGATCAGGCTGCCACTGTTGATGATCTGTGCGGCCTGAAGATCAAGTTTCTTTCCAGCTGTCATCTGACCGCTATTCTGTAGCTGCGCGTTGGCAGAGAGCTGCATCGCGTCTGCCGCATTGCCGCTGCTGCTGTTATCAATATCCAGAGCGTGGCCGCTGAGACGGGCAGTCTGGCCTGCCGTCAGGCTGCTGCCTTTAAGCGTTATCTGCCCCTGACTGTTCAGGTCGAGCGCCGCGTCGCTACCCAGTTTTGCGCCCGTTAAAGCAATATCCTGCTGCGCTGTCAGCGCAACATTGCCACCCGCTTTATGTTCTCCCTGCAGGGCGATGCTGCTGCCTTTTGCCGTCAGCGTGCCGCTGGTCAGGCTATTGTTAATGCTTAACCGACCCTGCGCATCCAGCACCATATCGCCCTGCCGGGCATTCATATTACCGAGATTAACGCCGACGCCGTTTTCGCTGGAGACCAGATGGATGCGGTTGGCGTACATGCCACCCAGCGCGCCGGTATCGATGGCGACCGATGGCGCAGCACCCTCGCCGGCAATGGGTGTCACGCTGCCATCTGCGCCAACCCGGTTTGCGCCCAGCGTCACATTGAGATCCCTGGCATGAATGCCCGCGTTGATTTCCGTTGCGCGCGCGATGATCGAAACCGCATCGGCCTGGCTGCCATCCAGCCCTTTACCCTCAATGCTGATGGCACCTTTGGTCACTTCCAGCGACTGCAGATTGCCCTGTGCATCAAGCTGAGGTTTACCCGTGGTCAGCGTCACATTTGGCGTATTAATAAAGCCGCAGCCGTTACAGGTGATGCCATAAGGGTTAGCGACCATAACGTTGGCCGCTTTACCCCCCACTTCGGTGTAGCCCTGAAGCTGCGAACGATTGGCCCCAACCACTTCGTTGATGATTGCCCGGGCTTCCTGCCCCGCTTTCAGATTCGGGTTGTTCTGGATGAGTCCACCGAGTTGCGTCTGCGTTAACCGGTCGGTCGCGTTATTCAGGATCAGCCCTTCCTGGCCGACGTTGTAATTCTGATACTGGTTGTGCGACAGACCTGACGCATTTGGCGTCGCGATGTTGATAACCGGCACGCCATTACCGGCAGCATCGACCTGGGTACCCGGTGTAGCAGGCGTAATCGCGGCCGAAAAAGCAGGCAGCAGGGGCTGAAAAGCGATCAGTGAGCAGATGAGATAGCTCAGCAGACGCCGCGGCAGTGAAAGCGTTAATTGATCATCCATAATCGGGGCCTTTATTTAAAAAACGAGTCCAATACGCGCATAAACACTGAGGCGATCAGGCGCAAGGTAATCGGGATAGCTGACAGGAATGCCCAGCGACAGCTGAGTGGAGACGTGCGCATTTCGGGTACCCAGTCCGAGCGAGCTGCCCCACAAGGTGCCAGCGGCGTAGCGATCCTGTTTGTCGCTCTGAAGCCATCCACCATCCAGCGCCAGCGTGGTACTGACCTCGCCAATGGCGGGCAGGGTAAACAGCGTGTAGTTGAGTTCGTTGCGCAGGTAGCCGCCAACATCGCCGGAAAGATATTGTTCTTTGTAACCGCGAACCGAGTTCTCACCACCTATCGTCAGACGTTCGCTGCCATAAAGCCGATCGGGCGACCACTGGGCGTACAGACTACTCAGCCACCACATTTTCTGCGTCACCGGCCGCTGATAGCTGCTGCTGACACTCCATTTGCGGAATTGCGCTTTGGGGAGATCGTCATTTTTACCGCTGTCGCTTTCGGCATCAAACCAGGGCATCCCGCGACTCAGCATCGGGTTAAGCGTGGCCACCCCGCCCGCGACTTTTTGTGTATGGTTAAAGCCGATCTGCAGACTGGTTAGTTTGCGGCTGCTGCTTTGCAACAGCGTCTGGTTCAGCCAGTTATGGCTGACATAATGGTTCAGCCCGAGCTGAACGCCGGTTTTGATTTGCCCGTTGCGGAACAGCACCCATGAGCCGCTCAGGCGGTTAGAGATGTTATCGCCGTTGCTATACCAGTCGAAATTATTGGCGTTAAAGCGGCTGTGATAATTGCTCCAGCTATAACTGTAATCCAGCAGCCCATAGCCATAAGGCACGCTGACGCCCGCCTGGAAATTTTGCGCGTCACGCCAGTCGCTGAACGCACTGCTGCGACCACCGCTGACAAACCAGCGATCGGCAATGCCCAGCAGGTCATTACCCACCAGCGAGGCGGAAAGCTGACCAGTGCCGGTCGTTCGCTGGCCGCTGTTGTCCATATTCAGCCCCAGCGTCAACGGGAATTCAGGTGTGCTGGTCAGATTGACAATGGAATATCCTGGCTTAGTGGATGGAAGGATTTCAATCTGAACCGGCGTGGTACGCAGCCGGTTTATCTGCTCCATACCCTGTTCAATGTCGCGTAAATTTAAAATGCGACCGGCACCGGTCGGGAATGCCATTTTCAACTGACGTGAACGGGCACCCTGCAACCGAATTTCTTCCAGCCTGCCTTCCAGCACCGTAATCGTTAAAATTCCGTGAGACAGGTTCTGTTCTGTCAGGAAGGCCCGGCTGGTGATATAGCCGCGCTGGACGTACCATTCTGATATTTCGCGTACCAGCTGATTAATGCGCGCCAGACTCAGACACTGATTGATATAAGGCGCGACGAGTTTCGCCTGCTTATCTGGCGTAATTAACGTCGCCTGTTGCAGGATAATCTGGCGGATATCGAAACAGGGACCACTGGCTGGAGCTGGCACGGTTTTTTGCAGCTCAACCTGATGCGCCTGGGTTAACGCGTCGCGCTGCTGCTGATCCTGTTGCAGACGCTGCTGCTGCTGATTCTGAATAAGGTCAAGATCACCGGGCGTAACCGGCGCAGCCATGAGATTACTGATAAACAAACTGGCTCCGAAAACCAGCCACTTCCCTGTATGAGGCATTTTCATCGAAGTATTAACGGCACTTATTGTAAGTTTTGTGTAAGGACAGGCGTGCAGACTACCACCTTAACAATCAGAAGTTCCTTATTGACTTGAAAAAAAGATGTAATTTCGGAAAAAGTGAAATTATCCGTAAATAATTAATCCTTAAATCAAATTCACAGCTGTCTTGCAACTTTCGCAGGATGCCGCTCTTTTTGATTGTTAAGGGAATGAAAGTATTGTCCTGCATGCATAAATATTTATACGCGCGGGATTGTTGTTACTTATAGCAGTACGCAGGTATTAACAGGTTTAAAAGCAGTGATGGCGATATCTTCGTGATCAGAGATGAGGTTTCAAATGACACTCTGCCCTGAATGCAAAAAGGCCCGCAAAGTAGCGGGCCTTTAACCGGATAAAACACAACAACCGTTATTTTTCATGGTAGCGATGCACTGCCGGATAATATTCCAGTCCATACAGCTGGCTCAGTGGCAGCAGCAGTTCGACGTTAATATCATGTACACGCTCACTCGCCACAGGGCCGCTCAGCAGCTGTTCAAACCAGGCTATCAGTTTCTGTTTCATCTCAGGTTCTCCGCATCAGTTGATGCCCTGAGTAAAACCGCTTATGCGCCCGATCAGAACCAAAAATTTCTGCGCTGCTTATGCCGAAAATGGCATAACACGCCTTGCCTGGCCCATCATCAGCCGCCGCGAGACACTGGCCGGTTACTGCGTAATCAGTGTCACCCAGTTCGCACCTTTACCGGCTGGCGCTTCAGCGACGCGTTTAAGTTCGCCGCTGGCGGGATCGATGGCGTAGCTGCCAATCACCGCACTCTTCTCTCCGCTGACGATCAGCCATTTACCCTGAGCATCAATCGCGATACTGCGCGGCTGTTTTTCCACCGGCCAGCTGCCGACGAGTGTTAACTCACCCGACTGTTTATCCACCCGGTAACCGCTGACGGTGCTGGAGGTGCGCTCGGTCACATAGATAAATTGCCCATCCGGCGTGATTTTAATGTCTGCCGCCCAGATGCGCGGCGTCGGATCGCTGTAGCCCGCCGGACGTTGCTCGCCATGCTGCAGGTTATATTTCTTCGCCACCGCGTTGGGCCAGGTTTTTAATGGCGTCAGCGTGCCATCGGCCGCACGCCTGAACTGCGTTATAGTGCCGCTCATCTCCGCGAGGTTGTAGAGGAAGCGATTGTCCGGCGAAATCACGGAATGCCGTGCGCCGCTGTTCTTCTCACCCTGCACAAATCCCGTACCCAGCGGCGTGATCGCCCCGTCACTGGCGAAGGCATATTGCAGCACCCGATCCGCGCCAAGGTTGCCAACGTAGAGCGAATGATTACTGACGTCGGTGATCACCGAATGGGCATGCGGCCCGGTTTTCACTTCGCCCGTGATCTGAGTCGTCACAATGCCTTTGTCATCAATCCGGTTACTGGTGACGATATCGCTGTCATAGGAGGCGGCCAGCAGGTAGCGCCCGCGCTTATCGGTAGTGATCCAGGGAAAGCTGGCCGTAACCGGCGTCACCGCCAGTTTCTGCAGATCACCGTGTGGACGGGTGACGCGCCAGCTGATGATTGCGTAAGGCGGCGAGCGCAGCGCACCATAGAGATGTTTACCATCCGGGCTGGCCGCCAGCGGCATAATCTTTTTCCCGGCGGGGGTATTGCCCCGCCATTGCAGGCTGCCATTCGCCTCGCTGAGCTGATAGCGGGATACCGTGCCGGATTCGGCATTCGACACATAAACAAAGGTTGTCGCCCACAGCGGGGGGCTACACAGCAGCGGCAGAAGTGCCAGCGCCGTTTTCAGACGGATCATAGGGTCACCTTGATAAGTAGTGTCTGCGTCAATGCGCAGCAGGAATTACGCTAACCCTGTCTGATAAGACTGGCTTTGTGCAACTGACTGAAATTATACCTGAAAGCCTGGAGATGTGACGGAGATGTTATTTTAAAAGGCGGGGTCTGAGAGGTGACACCTTCCCCCGGTGAAAGGAGAAGGCATATACATGCTGCTACCCGGTTTTCGCGATCATTTTATAGTAGCGGTTAAGCCACTTGCCGCTGTTAAGTCGCCACCAGAAGAAGATGCCACGCACCGTCCAGTCAAGGAACATCCCCAGCCAGACGCCGGTGACGCCCATGCCAAGCTGGATGCCCAGCAGATAACCGACCACCACGCGCGCGCACCACATGCTGAACATCGACACATACATGGTGTAACGCGCATCGCGTGCGCCTTTAAGGCCCGCAGGCAGCACCCATGATGCGGCCCAGAGCGGCATAAACAGCGCATTCAGCCAGAGCAGATGTTTCGTTACGTTGATGACTTCCGGGTCGCTGGTATAGAACCGCGCCAGCAACCCGGCCAGCGGCACCGTCAGCAGCGCTATCGCGCTCAGGCAGGCCGTTGCCAGCCAGAAAACATGCCGCACCTGACGCTCCGCCTGGAAGACCTGATTTTTGCCCAGACGGGTACCGGTAATGATGGTTGATGCGGAACCCAGCGCGTTGCCCGGCAGGTTGATCAGCGACGCGACCGAGAAGGCGATAAAGTTACCCGCAATCTCACTGGTGCCCATGCCTGCCACAAACACCTGCGTCAGCAATTTACCGCCATTGAACAACACCGACTCGATACTGGCAGGCACGCCTATACCTAAAACTTCCATCAGAATGCTGCTGTTCCAGCGCCGGAAATAGCTCGACAGCGTGATCTTCAGCGAGGCGTTAAAGCCGATCATCAGCACGTAAATCACCGCGATCGCCCCGATATAACGGGTGATGGTCAACCCGAGTCCGGCACCGATAAACCCTAAACCGTCCCACGAGAAGCAGCCATAGATCAGCACGCTACTGATGATGATGTTGAGGATGTTCATGCCGCCGTTAATCAGCATCGGGATTTTGGTGTTACCCGCGCCACGCAGCGCCCCGCTGCCGATCAGCGTGATGGCCGCTGCCGGGTAGCTCCAGGCAGAGGTCTGCAGATAGCTCAGTGCCAGCGCTTTAACTTTGGGGTCGGCGGCACCGGCGATGGCATCGACGATGAGATGGCCCCAGAACTCAATGGCGATCACCAGCACAAAGGCAAGTATTGTCATCATCGCCAGTGACTGACGCGTGGCGGCTCGGGCGCGCTTGCCGTTGCGTTTTGCCAGACTGAATGCCACCACCACCGTGGTACCTAGATCGATAGCCGCAAAGAACGAGATGATCACCATGTTGAAGCTGTCGGCCAGGCCAACGCCCGCCATCGCCTCTTTGCCCAGCCAGCTGACCAGGAAGGTGCTCAGTACGCCCATCAACAGCACACAGGCGTTCTCGAAGAAGATAGGCACTGCTAATGGCGATATTTCACGCCAGTAGAGCGTGCGATAAGAGCGGCGTTTCGGGTACCACGCCGTGCGCTTAATCGCCTGCATCACTGCTACGCCGGGATTTTGCAAAGGATTACCAAATCAGAAGAGACTGACGAGATCTAATGATGATAGTGGGCAGAGAAATATGCAAAGTCTTTCCGGGACAAATTGATCATGGTTACAAACTTTTTCGTTCAGATTCGGCAGATTCTGCCCCACCAGGCTGACCGCTGTAGCAAACCTGATTATTTCCGGGACGTTACGATCGCCTGTCATCACGATGCCGCTAGCTGCATTGTCGCTCCCTTGTCATTTGCAGCGCAACAGACACGGCGACACCGCCTGTTTCGATCATAAAGATTTTCTTACCGAATTTTAATGATGTGTGTTCCGGCTCAATGCCGCACTGGTCAGATTACGCGCGTCGTTAGCGCAAAAAAAAGGCGATCACAGATTCTTCACCAATCTCTGCAACAAACCCGCTAAGCTTGGGGCAAATTGCGGAAAAAAATGGAAGGAGAAACCATGCCGACACTACGGAAAAACCTGACCAGCCAGCAGGCGCTGGATGAACTCGAACGCCTTTACGATGGTGCCGTTGATGCGCTGCGTGCGGCAATTAAAGTGTTTACCGAAAACGGAACGCTGCCCGATGCCGCGGAACGGGAAAAGGGACTCTTTGTTTACCCGGAGCTGCGCATCACCTGGCACGGTGAAGGTCCGCAGCAGAACCGCACGCGTGCCTGGGGCCGCTTTACCCATACCGGCAGTTACAGCACCACCGTTACCCGTCCGGCGTTACTGCGCCACTATATTTCGGAACAGCTGGCAATGCTGGAGAAGGAGTATCAGCTGGAGATCGACGTGGTGCCGTCCAGCCAGGAGATCCCCTATCCTTACGTGATCGACGGTTCCGATCTGTCGCTGGATCGCACCATGAGCGCCGGTATTGCGCGCCACTTCCCAACTACCGAGCTGTCACAGATTGGCGATGAGACCACCGACGGTCTGTTCCACGCCGACGCCAAATTTCCGCTGTCGCACTTCGACGCGCTGCGCACCGACTTTTCGCTGGCCCGCCTGCGTCACTACACCGGCACCAGCGTAGAGCACTTCCAGCCGTTTGTGCTGTTCACCAACTACACCCGTTATGTGGATGAGTTCGTGCGCTGGGCGATTGAGCAGGTGCGCGATCCCAACACCCCTTACGACAGCCTGGCCTGTGCGGGTGACGTGGTGCTGACGGCCGACACCGCCAACAGCGAGTCGATGCTTTCTGATCTGGCGTGGAAGAAGCATCAGATGCCTGCCTGGCATCTCACCTCACCTAATCGTCGCGGCATCACGCTGATTAATATCGGTGTCGGCCCATCGAATGCCAAAACCATCTGCGATCATCTAGCGGTGATGCGTCCGCACGCCTGGCTGATGATTGGTCACTGCGGCGGTCTGCGCGAGAGCCAGCGCATCGGCGATTATGTGCTGGCCCACGCCTATCTGCGTGACGATCACGTACTCGACAGCGTGCTTCCGCCAGACATCCCGGTGCCAAGCATTGCCGAAGTGCAGCGCGCACTGTATGACGCCACCAAATCGGTAAGCGGCATGCCAGGCGAAGAGGTGAAACAGCGCCTGCGTACCGGCACCGTGGTGACCACCGACGATCGCAACTGGGAGCTGCGCTACTCCGCGTCGGCCCTGCGCTTTAACCTGAGCCGCGCGGTAGCGGTCGATATGGAGAGCGCCACCATTGCCGCGCAGGGTTATCGTTTCCGTGTGCCGTACGGCACACTGCTGTGCGTCTCCGATAAGCCGCTTCACGGCGAGATAAAGTTGCCCGGTCAGGCAAATCGCTTCTATGAAGGGGCGATTTCAGAGCATCTGCAGATTGGTATCCATGCGGTTGAGCTGTTGCGCGCCGAAGGCGATAAGCTGCATTCGCGTAAGTTGCGGACGTTTAATGAGCCGCCTTTCCGGTAGGTGTATCGCCGCTGGCTCGGGGAGGTTTGTTCGCTGCGCGAACGGGCTGGCAGAAGAGCTGATGCTGGGATGTTCGCTGCGCGAACGGGCTCTGAGAGGGGTTTCGTTCGCCTGAGCAGTTGGGCAGTTTCAGTATCGCCTCTGCAGGCGACCGACAAGGGGCGCCAGTCGCCGCGCCCCTTGCCCCCCGGCTCCGGCCTGCTTTACCGCCGCTTCGCGGTCCCTTCGCTTCTTCCGGATTTCTCCCGGACCGGCAGGACGCGCCATCCCTGGCGTGCTCCCGCCTCTTCGCGACATCCCTGTCGCTCGTCCTGAAATCCCTCATCCGCTCAGCGGTTCAGATGGCCCCCCTGCCCCCTCGCTGTTATCTCTTCTTTCTGTGTTGGCACGTTATCGCTTTACGTTTCCGGGATTGGCTTTGGCTTTGGCTTTGGCTTTGGCTTTGGCTTTGGCTTTGGCTTTGGCTTTGGCTTTGGCTTTTCAGGTCAGCAGACAACGCAGCACCAGAGAAAAAAAAGAAATCACAGGCGGGGTTTGGGAGAGGCATCCGGAGCGCTGAGGAACAACCGGAGGCCAGGATGAGCCGACAGGACGTCGGCGAGAGGACGGTTCGCGCCAGGGATGGCGCGTCCGGACGGTCCGTCGGCCGCAGGGCGTAACGAAGGCACCCCGCACAGCGGGGCGCGCAGGCTGCCGGACGCCGGGATTGTTAAGGGGCGGGCGTCCGCCCCTTGACGCGTCCGCCTGCACGGGCAACCTGAAACTCCCCCTCGCCTGGCGGGCGAAACCTTCTCAGTGCCAGCCCGCTGCAAAGCGAAACGCACCCACCGGCAGGTGTTCACCAGAGGCATCCGAAGCGCTGAGGAACAACCGGAGGCCAGGATGAGCCGACAGGACGTCGGCGAGAGGACGGTTCGCGCCAGGGATGGCGCGTCCGGACGGTCCGTCGGCCGCAGGGCGTGACGAAGGCACCCCGCACAGCGGGGCGCGCAGGCTGCCGGACGCCGGGATTGTTAAGGGGCGGGCGTCCGCCCCTTGACGCGTCCGCCTGCATGGGCAACCTGAAACTCCCCATCGCCTGGCGGGCGAAACCTGCTCAAAGCCAGCCCGCTGCAAAGCGAAGCCCGCTACAAAGCGTAACCTACTCATAGGCAGCCTGCCGAACAGTGTACCTTTCAGGTCTCAATCCGCTTTCAGCGGCTTCCCCCCGGACCCGGGCAAGAGTTCCACCGGCAGGGGTTTTGGAAAGGCATCCGAAGCGCTGAGGAACAACCGGAGGCCAGGATGAGCCGACAGGACGTCGGCGAAAGGACGGTTCGCGCCAGGGATGGCGCGTCCGGACGGTCCGTCGGCCGCAGGGCGTGACTAAGGCACCCCGCACAGCGGGGCGCGCAGGCTGCCGGACGCCGGGATTGTTAAGGGGCGGGCGTCCGCCCCTTGACGCGTCCGCCTGCATGGGCAACCTGAAACTCCCCCTCGCCTGGCGGGCGAAACCTGCTCAAAGCCAGCCCGCTGCAACGCGTACCCCGCTCATACCTGCCCGCCGCAAGGCGAAACTCGCCCCGCCGCCAGGCACCCATCAGGCACTTAACCACCCAAGCTTAATCACAAACAGAATCGACAGAATCACCAGCGCCGCATTCACCTCTTTCGCGCGACCGCTCAGCAGCTTCACCAGCGTCCAGGTAATGAAACCAAACGCGATGCCGTTAGCAATAGAATAGGTCAACGGCATGGTCAGCGCAGTCACGGTAACCGGCGCGGCCGTGGTGATATCTTTCCAGTCGATATCCGCCAGTCCCGATGCCATCAATACCGCCACAAACAGCAGCGCAGGCGCAGTGGCGTAAACCGGCACGCTGGAGGCCAGCGGCGAGAAGAACAGTGCCAGCAGGAACAGCACACCCACCACGATCGCTGTCAGTCCGGTACGGCCACCGGCACTCACGCCCGCCGCCGATTCCACATAACTGGTGGTGGTCGAGGTGCCGAGCAGTGAGCCAAACAGTGCAGCCGCACTGTCGGCAATCAGCGCACGCCCCATCTTGGGCACATTGCCCTGCTCATCCGCCAGACCGGCACGTTTAGTCACGCCCAGCAGCGTGCCGGTGTTATCAAACACATCGACAAACAGGAAGGCAAAGATCACGCTGATCAGGCCGACGTTAAATGCCCCGGCGATATCCAGCTGCAGGAAGGTCGGTGCGATGGATGGCGGCGCAGAGAAGACGCCCGCGAACGGCGACAGACCGATGCCCATCGAGATAAAGGTCACCAGCAGGATGCCGATCAGCACCGCACCGGTCACGCGACGCGCTTCCAGTACCACGATCACCACAAAGCCAAGCATCGCCAGCAGCGGACCCGGTTTGGTCAGATCGCCAATGCCCACCAGCGTCGCCGGGTTATCGACCACAATGCCCGCCCCTTCCAGCGCAATAATCGCCAGGAACAGCCCGATACCTGCACCAATCCCGGCGCGCAGCGGCAACGGGATACTGGCAATAATCCACTCGCGGATTTTAAACAGCGACATCGCGAAGAAAATCACCGCCGAGAGAAACACCGCGCCCAGCGCAACCTGCCACGTGTAGCCCATGTGCAGCACCACGGTATAGGTGAAGAAGGCGTTCAGTCCCATGCCGGGTGCCAGCGCGATCGGGTAGTTAGCGATCAGCCCCATCAGCACGCAGCCAATCGCCGCCGCCAGACAGGTCGCGACAAACACTGCGCCCTTATCCATGCCGGTTGCGCCCAGAATGCTCGGGTTCACAAACAGAATATAGGCCATCGCCAGGAAGGTAGTGATCCCGGCGATAATCTCGGTACGAACCGTGGTGTTATGCGCTTTGAGTTTGAATAGTTTTTCTAACATCATCATCTCTCGATACAGGAGACAGCCGTCTCTCTTGCCAAAGGGGTTTGTATGCTGATTATTCTGTTTCCGGGATATGGATGCTGGCCGCTGCATACTTGCGTGCCAGAACCGCCTGAAATCCCTGCGTTACCCACTGCCCAAAGCAATTGCCATGCCATCTGCCGACGCAATCGATTACCTGGCAGAGCCAGACACGCCTAAGAAGATTCCGAATCAAAACAGGGCGCGATTATGGTGCAATGCACCGATCCCGCGCAATCGTTTTCCTGCGGCAAATCAGCAATCGCCAAAAACTCTGCGCCAGCGCACGCTTCCGTACTCTCACAGGCGAAGCTGGTCACGTTTCAGTACGCTGCCTCAGCAACCTTCTCTGGCCTGTGTAGACTCCAGAATTAACTCTTTCGTAACATTGAGGCCGCGCCATGAAGCCAGCGATTTTGGTGGTGGATGATGATCCTGCTGTCTGCGACGTCCTGCAGGATGCGTTAAGTGAACATCTGTTAACGGTCTACCGCTGTCATCAGGGACGCGAGGCGCTATCGATGCTCAGCGAGCACCCGGAGATATCGCTGGTGATGCTGGATATGATGCTGCCCGATACCAACGGGCTGCTGGTGTTGCAGCAGCTCCAGCGTCAGCGACCCGAAGTGCTGGTGATTATGCTGACCGGTATGGGGTCCGAAGCGGAGATGGTGGTGGGTCTGGAGATGGGCGCAGACGACTACATCGCCAAGCCTTTTAATCCCCGCGTGGTGGTGGCCCGCGCCCGTGCCGCTTTGCGCCGCAGCGGGCGTATTGTACAGGCCGATTCAGAACAGGCGGGCTGGCGGTTCGGCGGCTGGCAACTGGACGATGGCCGCTGCCAGCTGTTTAATCCGCAGCGCGAACTGGTGCCGCTGACCCAGGGAGAATACAGCCTGCTGCGCGCGCTGGTGCGTCACGCCCGTAAGGTGCTGACCCGCGATCAGCTGCTGGAGCTGACCCACAGTGAAAGTCTCGATGTGTTTGACCGCACCATCGACGTGCTGATCATGCGACTGCGCCGCAAAATTGAAACCAACCCGCATCAGCCTGACCTGATCCGCACCATCCGCGGGCTGGGTTACGTCTTTTCCGCTGACGTAATGAAACCGGAAATCGCGCCGCGCGCCAGCCAGATCGCCTGAGTCAATCTGAGCGGCCTGCCAGTGACAGGCGTAATCACCTCAGTCGTCACACGTTCCGCCCCAGGCACGCGGCACCAGATCCCCCTTCGCCTCTCCGCTTTCGACCATTGCCAGAATTTTTTCCGCCACGCGCTCAGGCGCGTGCGCGAATGCGGCGCTCTGCTCAGCCTGCGCAATCGCGGCTTCCTGTCCCGACTTCACCGACTGATAAAATTCTGAGCGGGTCATAAACGGATACACCGTGGAAACCGTAATCCCGGCCTCAGCCAGTTCCAGCCGCGCCACGCCGGAGAGCATATTCAGCCCCGCTTTGGAGCTGGTATAGGCCGCCGACCCTGGATACGTTGCCAGCGTCGCCCCGGAGCTGACGTTGATAATGCGCCCTGCGCCCTGCCGCCGCATTGGTGGGATCACCGCATGCATCATCATCAGCGGGGTAATCAGGTTCAGCTCAAGCAGCGCCCTGAAATCCGCCGCCTCTATTTCCTCAACCGCCGCGTACAGCCCCTGACCAGCATTATTGATGAGCACATCAATATGGCCAAAGCGTGCCAGCCCCTGTCTGACTGCGTTTGCAATCTGGCCAGGCTGAGTCACATCGCAGGCTACTGCCAGCGCTTTGCCTGATCCATCCGCGAGAGCATCCAGTCGGTCTTTGCGTCGTGCCAGTAAGATAACCCGCGCACCCGCCTGCAGCGCCGCACGCGCCGTGGCTTGACCAATCCCCGATGATGCGCCGGTAATCATGATTACTGCTTCTTCAATTTTCATTTCATACCATCCTGCTCAAAGACCAGAGAGCGAGAATAGTCCTCAGCCAGTTGCGCGGCGGCTGCAATCCTGCCTAAAATTTGCCCATTCCTGCTTTTCTCCTGTCAGGCGCTGAATCCGCCGGAGTCACGCAATATGAAAGGCCTTGAAGCGTTAAGAGATGAGGTGCTGGCGTGCGCGGCAGACGACCTCACTGCGACGACGATTCCGCGCGTGGATCTCTATCGCGTCAGCCAGCCGATGGCTCTGCCGCCAGAAATCTATCTACCGTTCGTCAGCCTGATCCTGCAGGGAGAAAAAAGGCTGCAGGTAGGTGCACAATCCATCCGCTATTCCGCAGGTGAGATGTTTACCGCGTCGTTCGATCTGCCCGCCACTGGCGACATCACTGAAGCCAGCGAAGCCTCGCCCTATCTCGCCGTACGTCTGACGCTCGATTTCGCCGCCATCAGCGATCTGCTGCATCAGATGCCTGTGACCGCTCTTCCCGCTACGAACAAAGGCATTTCGGTTAACAGGGTGGATGATGCGCTGGCGGATGCCTGGCTGCGGATGCTGCGCCTGCTGGCAAAACCGGAGGAGATCGCGGTGATGGCGCCGCTGGTGGAGCGCGAGATCCTATATCGGCTGTTGCAGGGTACGCAGGGCGGCGTGCTGCGTCAGGCAGCAGAGGTAAACGGGCATTTTGCGAAGATCAGAAAGGCGCTGGTCTGGCTGCGCACACACTATGCCACCGCGTTTCGCATTGAGACGCTGGCAGCAATGGCGGGCATGAGTCTGTCGGCCTTCCATCGTGGCTTTCGGGCCAGCACCGGGCTTTCGCCGCTGCAGTATCAAAAACATCTCCGGCTCTATGAGGCGCGCAAAGCGCTGGTGCTGCGGCCCGGCAATGTCGCCGCCGTCGCGGCAGATGTGGGCTACGAGAGTCTGACGCAGTTTACCCGGGAATATGCGCGCCTGTTCGGTGAACCGCCCGCACGCAGCATCAGAAAACTCAGGCTGACCGGCACTGAAACATGATAGGTAAGCGAACTTGATGCGCCCTGCCATTCTGCGCTCAGTGGAGGGCAACTCACAGAAAGCCGTTCGCATAGTCATTACACAGCAGCCAGCGCGGCGCTTCATCTTCATTCAGCGGGTTGAAACGGGCCAGCGGCGTCAGAAATACATTGTCATTTTCGTCATCGTTGGGCATCGATACCTCACCCACCAGCACGTCGCCGAAGCCATTTTCACCCCAGAAACTGTGCCAGACGCCCGCCTCCAGCGTCACGCTTTCACCCGGAGAGAGTCGCAGCTGTGTTCCGGCAACATGGATCTGGCGCAGGCCATCCAGCGACACCGCCACTGGCGAGTCTGCCAGCCCGTCGCCGTCGCGGTTATGCAGTTCGACAATCAGGTTGCCGCCGCCGCGATTGATAATGTCTTCCATCTTGCGCGGATGATAGTGCATCGGCGTCAGCTGCCCTTCGCGCACGTGCATGATCTTCTCGGCGTAGGATTTATGCCACGGCTGTCCGCCTGGCGAGCCGTTACGCAGCGTAAACAGCGTCAGACCAGTCTGCATAAAATCTGCCGCGTCAAAGCTGGTGAGATCCCAGCCCAGCCGTAGCGCCAGAATCTCCTGTATCACGTCGCGATCCTGCGCACGCCACTGGCTGACGCTGTAATCGGCCCACGGCGGCAGATGCACATCCTGCTGGCGGAAGAACTCGCGGGTATGCTGCAGGTAGTCATTAACCTCTGAACGTTGCATGGTGGTCTCCTGAGAGCGGCACCCGGAGGTGCCGCATTAAAGCCTATTTCACCGTCCAGCCCTGATAGCTGCCGATATTATTACGATCGATCAGTTTCACCGGGATCAGCACCGGTTTATCCGGCGCGGGTTTGCCCTGCAGAATGTCATAGCCAATCTCGACCGCTTTGGCCGCCATGACCTGCGGATCCTGGGCTGGGGTGGCGACAAACAGCGAGTTTTTACGCTTCAGCGCCTCTTCCCCGTCCGGCGATCCATCGACGCCCACGATGAAGAATTCGCTGCGCTGCGCCTGTTTCGCGGCTAAGTCCGCGCCAATCGCTGTCGGGTCGTTGATGGCAAACACGGCGTCAATTTTAGGGTTAGCCGAGAGCAGACCGGTCATCACTTCCAGTCCGCCTTCACGACTGCCTTTGGCGTTCTGGTTGTAGGAGAGCAGTTTGATGTCCGGATGGGTTTTCAGCTCGTTCATGCAGCCTTCAACACGGTTCTGTACGGCTGAAACCGGCGGTCCGTTGATGATAACCACGTTGCCTTTGTTCTTCAGGCGGTCAGAAATATATTTACAGGCCATTGCGCCCGCCTCGGTGTTATCGGAGGTGATGGTCGCATTGGCGCCATCGGCGGCCACGTCAACCGCCACCACCACGATACCGGCGTCACGCGCCCGCTTCACCGCCGGGGCGATCCCTTTGGAGTCCGCGGCGTTGAGGATAATCATGTCGACTTTGGCCGCAATAAAGTTATCAATCTGGCCGACCTGCTGACCGAGGTCGTAGCCGCTGGAGACCAGCGTGACATTGACCTTATCGCCCGCCAGCTGACGCGCCTTCATCTCTGCGCCTTTAGTGATC
This sequence comes from Pantoea sp. JKS000250, assembly GCF_003201065.1. Taxonomy (NCBI): domain Bacteria; kingdom Pseudomonadati; phylum Pseudomonadota; class Gammaproteobacteria; order Enterobacterales; family Erwiniaceae; genus Pantoea; species Pantoea sp. JKS000250. The sequence goes on from NZ_QICZ01000001.1 coordinate 724,159, forward strand.
TGCACGAAGAAGGGGTTAGCCAGGTCGCCGACCGTGACGCCGATAGATTTGAGTTCTTTTGCCTGAGCCAGGCCGGTGCTGAACAGCGTTGCCGCCAGCAGCCCGGTTACAATCGGATTAAAACGCATAGACCTTCTCCTGCTGTTTTCAAGGTGCCAACCGCTTAATGGCGTTTTTGGGTGGCGGCGGCGACACGGCGCCTCCGCCCTTTTAAGCCTCAGCTCACATGATGACGGGTGCGGTATTTGTCGATCAGGACCGCGATGATGATCACCGCGCCCTTGATCACCAGCTGCCAGAAATAGGAGACGCCCATCAGCGTCATGCCGTTATTCAGCGTGGCGATAATCAGTGCGCCAATCAGGGTGCCGGTGATGGTGCCGATACCGCCGACAAAGCTGGTGCCGCCGAGGATCACCGCCGCAATCGCATCCAGCTCATAGCCGACACCAAGATTGCCATTGGCGCTGTAGAGCCGCGAGGCGCTCATTAAGCCGCCCAGCCCCGACAGCAGGCCGCTCATGCCGTAGACAAACAGCAGCACCACGCCAACCTTGATGCCGGTAAGACGCGCCGCCTGGATGTTGCCGCCGACCGCGTAGATATGAACGCCCAGCGTGGTGCGGCGCAGGATGAACCAGCAGATGGCGATCACCGCAAAGGCAATCACAATCAGCCACGGCACTGGCCCGAGATAGCCGTTACCAATCCACTCAAAGTTAATATCGGAGTTAATCACCGTGGTGCCGTTCGCCAGCAGATAAGCCGCCCCGCGCAGCGCGGTGTAGGTGCCGAGCGTGACGATAAAGGGAGGCAATCCGGCCCAGGCGACCAGGATACCGTTGAACAGCCCCATCACCAGACCCGCGCCCAGCGCCATCGGAATGGTCAGCGAGGCAAGCATCGGATCCAGCGACGCCACCAGCGCGACCACTGCCGTGGTGCCCAGCATTGACCCTACCGACAGGTCGATACCGCCGGTCAGAATGACAAAGGTCATGCCCGCCGCCAGCACGATATTGATCGACGCCTGGCGGGTGATATTCAGCAGGTTCGCTTCGGTAAAGAAGTTCGGCGTAACGAAACCAAACACCGCCACGATCAGGATCAGAATCGGCAGGATACCTACCGTTTGCAGCAGATCACCCATCAGGGCGCGTTTCAGCGTCGGCGCGTTAGTGCGGGCCAGTTGTGACATGGTGGTCTCCTCAGATTTCGCCTGCTGACGTGCTGTGCGCACCGGTTGCCAGCGTCATAATATTTTCCTGACTGATGTGGCTGCCCTCCAGTTCACCGACGATGGTGCCTTCGTGCATCACGTAAACGCGGTCGCTCATGCCGACCACTTCCGGCAGTTCGCTGGAGATCATTAAAATCGCCACGCCCTGCCGCGCCATCTCCTGCATCATGCGGTAAATCTCGCTTTTCGCGCCGACATCGACGCCGCGCGTCGGCTCATCAAGGATCAGAATGCGCGGACCAATCGCCACCCAGCGCGAGATCAGCAGCTTCTGCTGGTTGCCACCTGACAGGCCGCCCGCCCGGACCTGAGCGTGCGGTACACGAATATTGAGGGAGGCGATCGCCTCCGTAGCGATGGTCTGCCCTTTGCGGCGGTTGAGCATCCCGTAACTGGCGTCGCGCTCCAGCGTCGCCATCACGATGTTCTCCTGCGCCGCCATCTCCAGAAACAGCCCCTGCTCTTTGCGGTTCTCGGTGAGGAAACCGATGCCGCGCGCAATCGCATCGCGCGGGGAATGAATGGTGACCTTCTCGCCGTCGATCCAGATCTCACCCTCTTTCGGCTTATGCACGCCGAAGATCAGCTGCGCCAGTTCGCTGCGCCCCGCACCCACCAGCCCGGCCAGGCCGACAATTTCCCCTGCCCGCACAGCCAGACTGCTGGGATGCACTTTGCCGCCGTCGGTCAGATGATTCACCGCCAGCCGGATGTCGCCCAGCGGGATAGCGCGGTTTTTGTTAAACAGGTCGCTGAGCGGCCGCCCGACCATCATCCGCACCAGTTCGCTGGCGTTGAGCTGGTCACGCGTCAGGCTGCCGACATACTCCCCGTCACGCAGCACGCTGACGCGGTCGGACAGCTCATAGACCTCCGCCATGCGGTGACTGATGTAGATGATCGCCATCCCTTCGCTGCGCAGCCGTTTAATCAGCGCGAAGAGCTGTTCAGTTTCACGGTTTGAGAGCGCGGCGGTCGGCTCATCCATCACCAGGATGCGGCTGTTGCGCTGCAGTGCGCGGGCGATCTCGACCTGCTGTTGCTCGGCGATGCTCAGACGACTGACAAGATCCCAGGCGCTGAACTGCGCGCCGAGCCGGTCAATCACCCGCTGCGCCTCTTCGGCCATCTGCCGCCGCTTCACCAGCCCGCCGGGCGCGATTTCACTACCCAGAAAAATGTTCTCCGCCACCGTCAGGTTGGGTGCCAGGTTGATCTCCTGATAAATCAGGGTGATCCCGGCAGCCAGCGCCTCTTTCGGCCCTTTAAGGGCGTACGGCTTGCCTTCAATGAGAATTTCCCCGCTGCTGGCGGTATAGGCACCGGCCAGAATCTTCATCAGTGTGCTTTTACCCGCGCCGTTCTCTCCCATCAGCGCATGAACCTCGCCCGGATAAACCGTGAGATCGACGCCCTTCAGGGCATAAAAATTGCCGAAGCGTCGGGTAATGCCCCGCATTTCCAGTATCGGTGTGGCTGTCATCGCCCTGCTCCTGCGGACTGTGGATAGCCGCCAGTTAAGCAACGCCAGATAAACGGAAAATGTCAGCGGCCATTCATATTTGTCATAAATGCCCGACGCCGCGCTCCTATACTCGGCCCACGGTTGCCGTGAAGAAGAGGTCGTGGGATGCAGCACAGTTATCCGTGGCAGGCCGGGGCGCGTGGCCGCCTGTTGATGTTCAATCTGCTGGTGGTGTTGGTCACGCTGATGGTGAGCGTGGTGGCGATCGTCGGCTTTCGTCATGCCGGGGCGATTCAGGAGCAGGCACAGGCGCAGACGCTGGCAGATATGAACGGCAGCCTGGCGCTGGCACGCGACACCGCTAACGTGGCGACGGCGGCCGTGCGGCTGTCGCAGGTGGTCGGGGCGCTGGAGTATCAGAGCGAATCACAGCGGCTGCAGCAGAATCAGCAGGCGTTACAGCAGTCGCTGAGCCTGCTGGCGAGTGCGCCGCTGGCGGCCCGTCAGCCGGAACGCATCGCCCGGATCCGCGCCCGCAGCCTGATGCTGGAGCAGACAATTAACAGTCTGCTGCTGAACAGCCATCAGCGGCATCTGCAGCGCAACAACATGCTGAGCGATCTGTGGCAGACGCAGATTCTGCTCAGTCATATCGACCAGCGGGTGCAGCGGGAACAGCGGACGCGGCCGGATGCCGCACTGCGCGAGCAGACCGAACGGCTGATCACCATCGCCATCCGTACGCCCTCGCCCATCGCCGTGATTGAGCAGCTTCAGCAGATCATGACGCAGTGGCACACGGTGCCGCTGACGGGTGTCACCGGCGAGCAGGTACAGCGGCTGCTGGCCACTCAGCAGCGCCTGCTGCCGCTGGCGGAGGCGCTGGAGCAGAGTGACCTGGCGATCGCCTACGCCACCTACCGGATTAAAGCGCTGGTGGCGATGCTGAACGACGATATCAATGCGTCGGTGCAGCAGGTTGCGTTGCAGAGCGAGGCGCGCACCCAGGCCACCCACCACGAACTCGACTCTATCATCGGCTTTATCGCCCTGTTTGTGCTGCTGGCGCTGGCGATCACTGGCTATGCCGGGATCTATATTTACCGCAATCTTGGGTCGAGCCTGACGGCGATTGCCGGGGCGATGACGCGGCTGGCGCAGGGCGAGCAGAACGTCAGCGTGCCGGGACTGCAACGGCGCGACGAGCTGGGCGAGCTGGCGCGGGCGTTTAACGTCTTTGCCCGCAATACCGCCTCGCTGGCCCACACTTCGCGGCTGCTGAAAGAGAAAAGCAACCAGCTGGAGTCCACGTTCCTGGCGATGCGCGACGGCTTTGCCCTGTTCGACAATAACGGTCAGCTGGTGGTGTGGAACGCCCAGTATGCCGAGCTGCTCGGCATTGCGCCGCGTGAGCTGCATCGCGGCGTCCACTATCAGCAGTTGCTGGCCCCGCTGGCGGTCGATCTGCACGATCCCGGTGAACCCCAGGAGATCCGGCTGACCGATGGCCGGACGCTGGAGCTGCGCTTCAGCCCAATCCCGCGGCGCGGCATGGTCAATACCGTGCTGGACCGTACCTCGCGTAAAACGCTGGAGGAGGCGCTACAGCACAGTCAGAAGATGAAGGCAGTCGGCCAGCTGACCGGCGGCCTGGCGCACGACTTCAACAATCTGCTGGCGGTGATTATTGGCAGTCTGGCGCTGACCGAAGGTCAGCTGATGCCCGGTCCGCTGGCGACCCGCATTGAGCGGGCGAGGCAGGCCGCCGACCGTGCGGCCCAGCTGACGCAGCGGCTGCTGGCGTTCTCACGTAAGCAGGCGCTCTATCCGCGCGCGGTGTCGGTGGTCACGCTGGTGGATAACCTGCAGGGGCTGCTGCAGCACTCGCTGCTCCCGGGACAGCAGCTGATTATTGATGCGCAGCGTCCCGGCTGGCTGGCCTGGATTGATGCCAGCCAGCTGGAGAATGCGCTGATGAACCTGGTGGTGAACGCGCGCGATGCGATGCATCAGCAAAGCGGTGAAATCCGGCTGCGCATCTGGAATCAGCGCCAGCCGCAAGGGAATGAAAAACGTGACCGGGTCACAATTGAGGTGATTGATCGCGGCTGCGGCATGTCCGCCGACGTTCGCGAGCAGGTTTTCGAGCCCTTCTTCACCACCAAAGCCACCGGCAGCGGCAGCGGACTGGGGCTGTCGATGGTTTACGGCTTTGTGCGGCAGTCAGGTGGGCAGATCGAACTGGACACTGCGCCGGGCCAGGGGACCACGGTGCGGCTGCTGTTGCCGCGCGCAGCGGAAGCCGCTGCTACTGCCATCATCGCCCCGCCACCGCCAAAGCCCGCCGAGGCAGAGGCAGCGAACAACCGGCTGATACTGGTGCTGGATGATGAACCGGCGGTGCGCCAGACGCTGTGTGAGCATCTGCACCAGTTGGGGTATCTGACGCTGGAGTGTGGCGACGGTGAAGCGGCGCTGGCGCTGCTGCGCCAGACGCCCGATATCGACCTGCTGATCAGCGACCTGATGCTGCCCGGCGAGATAAATGGCGCGGAAGTGATCCGCCAGGCGCAGCAGAACTGGCCGCAGCTGGCGACGCTGCTGATCAGCGGTCAGGATCTGCGCCACCAGCCGGTGACGCTGCCGCTGTGTGAGCGACTGGCAAAACCCTGGCAGCAGGCTCAGCTGGTGCAGGCGCTCCAGCGCGCCTGGCAGCGCAGTGAACGGCTTAATCGCGCGCAGCAGGCTGCCACAGCGGCACCGGCTTGCCGCTGATGTAGCGCCTACGCAGGCGGCTGGAGATCACATCCATCACCATGACCACCACCACCAGGATCAGCGTCAGGAACATCACCACGTCCCAGTTCCACAGCCGCATGTTCTCGGCGTAGACCAGGCCGACGCCACCCGCACCGACAAAGCCCAGCACCGCCGCAGAGCGGGTATTGGACTCAATCTGGTAAAGGCTCAGTGCCAGGAACTGCGGGAATGACTGGGTGAAGATGCCGAACCGGTGTTTCTGCAGGCTGTTGGCGCCGACCGCACCCAGCCCGCGACTGGGTGAGCGCTCCACCGCTTCGTGCCCTTCGGCATAAAGCTTACCGAGAAGCCCCACATCCTGCAGGATAATTGCCAGCACCCCGGCCAGCGGCCCCATCCCCACCGCACGCACGAATATCAGTCCCCAGATCGCCATATCGATACCGCGCAGCACATCGAACAGACGCCGCACAAGGAACGCCAGCGGCTTCGCAGCGCGATCGTGCATCACATTGCGCGCCGCCAGAAACGACAGCGGCAGCGCCAGCAGCGAGGCCGTCAGCGTCCCGGCAAAGACAATCCCTAAAGTGATCCCCACCTGTGAAAAATAGTAGCCAAACGGCCAGTTCAGGAAGTCGTGCCAGACAAACATCCGCAGGAAATAGCGCCCCAGTTGCTGGCAGCCCATCAGCAGGCGCGACCACTCCAGGCCAAAGACCGAGAAGAAAAAGAGGTAATAGAGCAGCACCGCCAGCGCCATCAGCCCGATGCGGCGCAGATAGCGCGGCTGCGCGGCGAACAGTTCACGATGCTGCTGCTTCAGCAGTGCGACATCCGGTACGTGGCTTATCATGTCCGATCTCCTGTGATACGGCGGCGAAGCTGGCCGGATAGCGTGTCCAGCAGCGACACCACGATCAGAATCAGCAGCAGCGTAATACTCACCTGATCGTAGCGGTCCAGTTTGATGTTGGTCATCAGCTCCTGGCCGATTCCGCCCGCGCCGACCAGTCCGAGGATGGTGGAGGAGCGAAAGTTAATCTCCAGCCGCATAAAGCTGTAGGAGAGAAAAATCGGTTTCACCTGCGGCCAGAAGGCGAAGCGCATCCGCTGCAGCTTACTGGCACCGCAGGCGGCCAGGCCACGCACCGGCTTATCCGACGCCGACTCAATCGCCTCGTAAAACAGCTTGGTCAGGCTGCCCACGGTGTGCAGCGCCAGCGCCAGAAAGCCGGGGATCGCGCCAATGCCAAACGCCATGACAAACATCACCGCCCACGCCAGTTCCGGCATGGTGCGCAGAAAGGCAACAAAGGCGCGAATCGTCATCCGCACGCTGACCGGCGTCTGGGTATTGTCGGCGGCAAAAAAGGCCAGTACCGCTGCCAGGGCGACGGCCACCAGCGTCGAAGCCAGCGCCAGCTGCAGCGTTTCCCAGATCAGCGGCAGCTGAATCGGCAGACGGTAGCCCCAGTAAGCCAGCGAGCCTTCGGTCTTACCGTCGGCAAACAGCAGCGGCAGATGCAGCACCGGCAGGATTTCGTGCAGATAGTCGAAGAAGTGCGGCAGTGACTGCCAGACGGTGAGCAGATTAAATTCTGCCACTCTCCCGGCCGCCAGATAGAGCGCCACCAGCAGCAGTGACCAGAGCAGCGTGTCACGTTTCTGCTGGCGGCGGATGCGTTGGTAATAGTGTTCGAAGTCGGTCAAAGGGGGGTTCTCCGGCGCTAAAGCAGCGGGACGCAGGCGGGGTTGCCGCGTCCCGCCTTCCCCGTCTGGGCGGGGAAAGTCAGGGCGTCGTCGGCTTAGCCGCGGCTGCCTTTCATCAGGTCACGCTTCATATCGATAATGCTTTTATAGTCAGCAACGGTCGCCTCACCGATATGCTGCTGGCCACCCACCGCTTTCACGAAGCAGGCGTGATCTTCCTTATCCAGCTTTTTAATTGCCGACACCACTTTCGCTTTGAAGTCAGCGGGCAGCTTGTTGCTGACCAGCACCGGCCCGTTGGGGATCAGTGGCGACTGCCAGATGATGCGGATCTGCTTCATCAGGTCCGGGTGATCCATGCGGATCAGGCGGCCAAACGCGCCAGAGGTGTAGCCGCTGTTGTAGTCACCGACCAGTGAAGTCCAGGTGACCGCGCCATCAAACTGGTTGTTCAGCACGCCCAGAATGTCCTGCTCATGGCCGCCGGAGAAGGTCACGCTGGAGAAGGTGTTGTTATATTTGTCATCCACCGAGCCGCCGAACATCTTCTTAAACGCCTGGTTGGGCATCAGGAAGCCGGACGTCGAGTCGGGATCGGCCATCCCGAACGATTTGCCCTTCAGGTCTTCCAGTTTTTTGTACGGGCTGTCGGCTTTAACGATGACGACAGAGTGGTAGCCGCGTGACTGATCTTTGTCATCGACTACGATGCCGACCACATCCACCGCTTTCGGGTCCTGAAGGTAGACCGAGGCAAACGAGGCCGGTGACATGCTCAGCACCATATCGATCTTGCCGCCCAGCAGGCCCTGGATCACGCCCGAATAGTCTGAGGCGTTGCGCATCTGGGTATCCACACCCAGCTCTTTATCAAAGAAGGTCTTCACACACTGATTATCGCCAATCTGCTGGGTGGCATTCTGCCCACCCAGAATCCCCAGATTAAGCTGTTTCGGCGCATCCGCTGCGCTTACACCCAACGCCATGACACTGGTCAGAAGTGCTAAAGAAGTCAGTTTCATTCGGAATTATTCTCTTGCTGTGGACGTTAATGGATTTGGTTAAGTTCATCGCCGTACAGCTGGTGAAGCAGGCTGTCGGTGAGTCGGGAAGGATGTCCGTCAAACAGCACCACGCCGCGCTGAATGCCAATCACCCGGGTGCAGTAGCTTTTCACCAGCTCAATCGAGTGCAGGTTGACCATCACGCTGATCCCCTGCTCGCTGACCTGACGCAACACATCCATGATGCGCTTGGTATTTTTAGGGTCGAGTGACGCCACCGGCTCATCGGCCAGCAGAATTTTCGGGTTCTGCATCAGGGCGCGGCAGATCGCCACGCGCTGCATCTGCCCGCCTGAGAGGTTTTCCGCCCGCTGCAGCGCCTGCGGCAGCATGTTCATCCACTGCAGCAGTTCGATGGCGTGCGCCCGGTCCTCGTCAGAGAAGATTTTAAAGAAGGACTTCAGCGTCCCGGTCTGGCTCAGACGGCCCAGCAGCACGTTGGTCAGCACGTCGAGTCGCGGCACCAGACAGAAATCCTGAAAGATCATGCCGCACTGGCTGCGCCATTCGCGCATCTGGCGGCTGCTGAGCGTGACCACGTTACGATCGGCTTCGCCTTCATGCAGGCTGATAATCGCGCCGGACGTGGCATTAATCGTGCCGTTGAGCATATGCAGCAGGGTTGATTTACCCGCGCCCGAGCGGCCAATCACCGCCACCAGCTCACCGGCGTGCAGGTCGAAACTGACCTGATCCAGCACCTGGGTGTCGCCATAGGCTTTGCTCAGTTTCTGCACCGACAACACTTTTTGTCCGCTGAGGCTGGCCGGTGGTGCATCGTTATCGACCACCGTTTTCAGAAGTGCCTGTGCCATGCTGTTCTCCGTCATCGCTGATTGCGTCTGCCGGTTATTAAGGCGTGACGCGATGAACGCGGGATGACAGCGAGATGATCAAACCGTGACAGGCCAGTGCGCACCGCACAGCAGCGTCTGGCCATCCCGGGCTGGCTGCACACCCTCAGGCAACGGATTTTCTGCTAACCAGTTATCCATCTCATGACTGAGATGGGTCAGCCAGGTCTGACGCGGCTGAAGCAGCGCCGCAATCGCCAGCGCCCGGGTCACATCATTGTGGTTGCCCGCCTCTGCACGCGGCGGGTCGTTGCAGTCAATCACCAGCTGATCCAGCGGCTGGCCGCGCAGGAAATCGGCGGTGTCGGGCGGCAGTCCGCAGGTGTCGCACAGCCAGGCGAGCCGGGTGTCGTGCCAGTCGAACAGATAGCCGTGTGTCAGCTTCGAGTGCTGCAGCAGCAGCGGCGTGACCTGCAGTTCACCAAAGGCGTGCGCCACAAACGGCGTTAAGGCGGGACGGAAATCGAGCAGGCCGGGGTGTTTGTAGAGGTCGTCACAGCCGCGTGGATCGGGCGGCCCCCAGACCGGAATCGGTGTGCCCTTTCCCCAGCGCAGCGCAAACAGGCCCTGCACATGATCTATGTGGTAATGGGTCAGCAGAATGCGCGTCAGCGTGCCGGGCGGAAAGCGCGACGCCAGCAGCGGCAGACCGGCATCCAGCAGGATGCGCTCGTGGCCGAACGCGATCAGCGCGCTGCAGGGCGCACGCGCATGGGTGCTGTTGCGCTGCGCCCGCTGACAGGCGCGGCAGTCGCAGCCCGGCAGTGGCGCGGCCGTCACCCCGCCGGTGCCGAGAAAAGTGAGTTTCATGGATGCGTCTCCGGTTACGGATGTCGCTGCCGGACGGTTTCCGCGGGTGCCAGCTGTCATTGATACGCCTCCAGTATCTGGCGTAGCTGGCAGACAGTTTCCGCCAGCGCACCGTCATTGTTAAGAATCAGGCAGCCATCGGGCTGTGGCTGGGCAGCGCGCGCCAGCCGCCGGGCGATCTCCGCCTCATCTTCGCGCCCGCGCTGACGCAGCCGCGCCGCCAGCACCGCGGGCGTCACCTGCAGACAGACCGGCAGCAGCTGCGATCCAAACCGCGCCTGCGCCTGGGCCAGGTGCAGCCGCGACCCGTTCACCACCACATTCTGCCCGCGCAGCAGCCACTGTTCCGTCTCGCAGCCAATGCCGTAGCGGAAGCCGTGCGCCTCCCAGCTCACCGCGAACAGACCGAGTGCGGCGCGACGGTCAAACTCCGTTTCAGTCAGCGCCACATGATTTTCACCGCCCGCATCGGCGGCGCGGGTGATGTAGCGATGGGCGATCAGCAGCCGGGGCGGCGGTGCCGCCCGCAGCGCATCCAGCAGGCTGTCCTTGCCGGAGCCGGAGGGACCGGTAAGCCAGATCAGCCGTGCCATCAGTACACCTGCCGGCCTTTACTCCAGACGTGCCGCACGTGCGGATAGCCGTGGGCGGTGTGCGCCAGCACCAGGTCGGCGCGGCAGCCCTCGGCGATGACGCCGCGATCGAATAAACCTAATGCGCGGGCCGGGTTACAGGTCACCAGCGCGATGGCCTGCGCCATGCCGAGGCTGTTGCGCTCGTCAGCCGCCAGCCGGAACGCCGCATCCAGCAGGCTGGCCGGGTAATAGTCGGAGGAGAGAATATTCAGCAGGCCGTGTGACGCCAGTTCCCAGGCGGCAACGTTGCCGGAGTGCGAACCGCCGCGCACGATGTTGGGCGCGCCCATCAGCACCTGCATGTTGCGATAGCGCGAGGCACGCGCCGCCTCCAGCGTGGTTGGAAACTCCGCAATGCGGCTGCCTGCCGCGTGAGACTCCTCCACGTGCGCCGCGGTAGCGTCATCGTGGCTGGCGATGGCGATGCCATGCTCCCGGCACAGTCCGGCAATCGCCTGACGATTGGGCTGCGACCACTCCGCCGCCAGAGTGAGCTGGTCATGCTCGAACTGGTCCATCTCGGCGTCGTTGAGCTGATATTTGCCCTGATAATATTCGCGATATTTGATCAGCGAGGCGTACTGACGCTGGCCCGGCGAATGGTCCATCAGCGACACCAGCGCCAGCTCCGGCGTGCCCATCAGCGCTTCAAACAGCGGCGCGGTGGTGGGATGCGGCAGTTCACAGCGCAGATGCAGCAGATGCTCGGCGCGGTTCAGTCCTTTGCGGTTGCTGTCGCGGATGGCGTCGATCATCTTGCTGAGGTTATCCAGCCGGTGCCCACCGTCGCGCACATCACCCACGCCAATCGCGTCCAGCACGGTGGTAATCCCACTTGAGACCATCAGTGCATCGTGGCTGCTCATCGCCGAGTGCGCGGGCCAGTCCACTTTCGGGCGTGGGGTGAAAAACTTGTCGAGGTTATCGGTGTGCAGTTCCACCAGCCCCGGCAGCAGCCAGGCCCCTTCGCCGTCCAGCGCACCGGGCTGCTGGCTGGTGGTTTCGCTGAAGCTGCTGATGCGCTCGTCGCGAAACTCCAGCGATCCGGTCACCACCTCATTTTCCAGCACCAGTCTGACGTTATTGATAATCATGCCTGCACTCCTGTGTCGATCGGATGCATCAGGTGCAGCCGGTCGGCTACCCGCTCGCGTACCGCCCGATCGTGAAAAATACCGACGATGGCGGCACCCCGGGCGCGCGCCTGTTCAATCAAGTCCACGACCGCCGCGCTGTTGACGCTGTCGAGCGAGGCGGTGGGTTCATCCAGCAGCAGCACCGGATAGTCGGCGATAAAGCCGCGTGCGATATTCACCCGCTGCTGTTCACCGCCGGAAAAGGTGGACGGGGCCAGCGACCAGAGACGCTGCGGCACATTCAGCCGGGTCAGCAGTTCGGCGGCCCGCGCTTCGCAGATTTCGCGATCCACGCCGCGCTCCAGCAGCGGCTGCATCACAATTTCCAGCGTCGGCACGCGCGGGATCACCCGCAGAAACTGGCTCACCCAGCCCAGCGTGTCGCGGCGCAGGGCGATAATCTGGCGCGCTGATGCCTGCGCCATATCGATCCACTCGCCCTGATGGGCAACCCGGATGTGGCCGCTGTCGGGCTGATAGTTGCCATAAAGCGCGCGCAGCAGCGTGGATTTGCCGCTGCCGGAGTGACCGTGCAGCACCACGCATTCGCCCTCGCCTACCGTCAGGCTGGCGTTGTGCAGCACCGGCAGCGCCGCGCCGTTCTGGTTGTGCAGCACAAAGGTTTTACACAGATTCTCTACCCGCAGGCGCGGAGTGTGATTCGTCATTTAATTAAGCACCGAAGAGACCAGCAGTTGAGTGTAAGGATGATGAGGATCGTCCAGCACGCGGTCGGTCAGTCCGCTCTCCACCACCCGCCCCTGTTTCATCACCAGCAGGCGATGCGCCAGCAGTCGTGCCACGCCGAGATCGTGGGTGACAATCACCACCGCCAGATTCAGGTCGCGCACCAGCGTTCGCAGCAGATCCAGCAGACGCGCCTGCACCGACACATCCAGCCCGCCGGTCGGCTCATCCATAAACATCAGCTGCGGCTGCGTCACCAGGTTGCGGGCAATCTGCAGACGCTGCTGCATCCCGCCGGAAAAGGTGGTCGGCAGATCGTCGATGCGCCCCGCGTCTATCTCTACCGCCTGTAACCAGCGGCTCGCCTCAGCGCGGATGTCGCCATAGTGGCGCTGCCCGGTTGCCATCAGCCGTTCGCCGATGTTGCCGCCCGCGCTGACCTGCGAACGCAGCCCGTCCATCGGATGCTGATGCACCACGCCCCACTCGGTGCGCAGCAGACGACGGCGGTCGCTTTCACTCATCTGATAAAGGTCGCGATTCTGATAATGAATGCTGCCCTGCTGCGGTGTCAGACGCGCCGACAGGCTCTGCAGCAGCGTGGTTTTACCGGAGCCGGACTCGCCGACAATCCCCAGCACCTCGCCGGGCCAGAGATCAAAACTGACCTGCTCAAACCCTTTGCCCGGCGCATAAAGATGGGTGAGCTGGTTCACCGCAAGCAGCGGCTGTTCACTGTGCATGTTGCTGTTCCTGCTGCTGATGGCAAAAGTCGGTGTCGGAGCAGACAAACATCCGCGTTCCCTGATCGTCCATCACCACCTCATCGAGATAGCTGTGGCGCGAGCCACACAGCGCGCAGGGTTCTTCCCACTGCTGCACGGTGAAGGGGTGATCGTCGAAGTCGAGACTCTCCACGCGGGTGTAAGGCGGCAAGGCGTAGATGCGCTTTTCACGCCCGGCACCAAACAGCTGCAGCGCGGGCATCATGTGCATCTTCGGGTTGTCGAATTTGGGGATGGGCGACGGATCCATCACGTAGCGATCGTTGACCCGCACCGGATAGGCGTAGGTGGTGGCGATATGACCGTAGCGGGCAATGTCTTCATACAGCTTCACCTGCATGATGCCGTACTCCTCCAGCGCATGCATGGTGCGGGTCTCGGTTTCGCGCGGTTCAATAAAACGCAGCGGCTCCGGGATCGGTACCTGGAAAATCAGGATCTGATCCTCTTCCAGCGGCGTTTCAGGAATGCGGTGCCGGGTCTGGATCAGCGTGGCATCGGCGGTGCGTTCGGTGGTCGCCGCACCGCTGACCCGCTTAAAGAACTGGCGGATCGACACCGCATTGGTGGTGTCATCTGCGCCCTGATCGATCACCTTAAGCACATCCTGATCGCCAATGACGCTGGCGGTGATCTGAATGCCGCCGGTGCCCCAGCCGTAAGGCATCGGCATCTCGCGTCCGGCGAACGGCACCTGATAGCCGGGGATCGCCACCGCTTTGAGGATGGCGCGACGGATGGTGCGTTTGGTCTGCTCGTCGAGATAGCCGTTGTTATAGCCCGTGAGTTCAGCCATGGTTGCGCTCCTGATAATCGTGCTGCAGCTGTTTCAGCAACTCCAGCTCGGCCTGAAAATCGACGTAGTGCGGCAGCTTGAGGTGCGAGACAAAGCCTGCGGCTTCGACGTTGTCGGCATGTGACAGCACAAACTCTTCGTCCTGCGCCGGGCTGGTCACGCGCTCATTCTGCTCGCGGCTTTGCAGCGCCCGGTCCACCAGCGCCATCGCCATCGCTTTGCGCTCGGCGCGGCCAAACACCAGCCCGTAGCCACGGGTAAACTGCGGCGCAGCGTCATCGCTGTGGGCGACGCCGTTGACCATTTCACACTCCGTCAGCAGCAGTTCCCCGATCTCCAGCTCAAAACCCAGCTCTTCGGGACAGATGCTGACGCTGAGATATCCGGTGCGGATCTCGCCAGCAAACGGATGGGTACGGCCATAGCCGCGCTGGGTTGAATAGCCCAGCGCCAGCAGAAAACCTTCGTCGCCGCGTACCAGCTGTTGCAGCCGCGCGGCGCGTGAGGCGGGAAAGCTCACTGGCTCACGGGTGATATCAACCGGCTCGCTGCCGTCATCCACCTCGCCAGCGGCCAGCCCTTCCTCGCTCATCATGCTGAACATGTGCGGGCACTGGTCAGGCACCAATCGATCGTCACGCGGCGCAGCGGGCGTTTCACTGTTAGCCAGCAGGGTGAAGTCGAGCAGCCGGTGGCTGTAGTCATAGGTTGGACCCAGCACCTGCCCGCCCGGCAGATCTTTGTAGACTGCCGAGATGCGGCGTTCGATACGCATCGCACCGGTCGCCAGCGGCGTGCTCTCCGCCAGGCGTGGCAATGTGGTGCGATAGGCGCGCAGCAGAAAGATCGCCTCGACCAGATCGCCGCTGGCCTGCTTGATCGCCAGCGCCGCCAGTTCCGGATCGTATATTCCGCCTTCGGTCATCACCCGATCCACCGCCAGTCCCAGCTGCTGCGCCACCTGATCGCAGCCAAGTTCGGCCACTGCCCTGTCGCCGCGTCGCAGATCGGCCTGCAACTGATGGGCATTTGAGATGGCTTTTTTGCCCCCTTTCACCGCGACATACATCAGCACACCTCCACAACGGTGGTGCGCGGCACGGCCATGATCGCTTCGCCACAGGTGAAGATCAGATCCACGCCCTGCGGGAAGGGATGCGGACGGGTGCGCAAATAGTGCAGTACGCTTTCCGGTAGCTGTGGCGCAATGGCGCGGGTTTCCCGCAGGCCGGGACCGGAGAGACGCAGCGTTAATCCGCCATTCAGCGACGGCACTTCGATGATCAGCGTGGTGCTTTTTTCCGGCGACAGGTTGTCACCCGCCGCGAACTGCGTGGGATCCGGCTGCGCCGCCGCATGGCTCAGCGCGAACGGGGCATCCTGCTGCGTGGTGATGGGCGCGCCGGTATGGAAGCGCAGATTGTTGCGCAGCTGTTCGTTGTCGATTTGCGCATCCAGCCAGACCGGGCTTTCCTGGTCGACCAGCGTCAGCAGCAGCGCTGTGGCCGCCGGTGACAGTGCGCCCCAGCCCTGCTGCAGCGGCAGCGAGACCATCACGCCCGGCTCGCTCATCGCTTTCAGAATGCGGCGAAACGCGCGCTGTGCATCCGCGACCGGATGGTTAAAACTTGCCAGTAATGTCATCAGTTATCTCCGCGAACCAGCGTAAAGAAATCCACTTTGCTGCTGGCGATTTCACGGGCGCGCAGCTGTCGCTGCTCATCGCGCCACGCCGCCAGCGGGGTAATAATCTTCTCTTCCAGCAGGGGCCGGGTTTCCGGCTGCTGCAGCAATGCATCCAACAGGGCGCAGCGTTCTGCATGGGCTTTGTCTCGCCCCAGCAGATAGCTGTAACCCAGGGTGCCGTCGCCCAGCTGCACCACCGCGCGCGTCACCGTGGCATCGCCCATCACAAAGCGTTTGCCGGTAGCCCCCATCCGCGCCTGTAACCGCGTCAGCCCGATCTCTGCCGGACGAATCAGGGTGAATTCGGGCTGGAGGTTAAGCGCCTGCCAGTGCTGTTCAAGCAGGGCGGCGCTGCTGTGCGCCAGCACCGAAAGCCAGCGCTGACGATCCGTTTGCTGTTCCATTAGTGCTCCAGAGTCAGTTCGATCATGTCGCCGCGCGTCAGGCTGACGGAGTATTCCGCCAGTGCGCCATCACTGGTTTTGTTCAGGGTCCGCACGCAGAGCAGTGGCGCATGCAGCGCGATATCCAGCTGACGGCACTCTTTGGCCTGCGCCCGGCGGGTGCTGATACGCGTCTGGGTGCGCACCAGCTGCTTGCCGGTGTGCTCGACTAAGAAGTCGTGTAGCGATCCACTGTTAAATTGCTGCAGCTGTGGCCACCAGCTAAGGTCGGCGAGGAAATGGTTGATCAGGCAGAGCGGCACGCCGTTGGCGCGGCGCAGGGTGCGCAGATGAATGACGTTGTCGCCCTCTTTTACGCCTAACGCATTGGCAACGTCGTTGCTGGCCGGACGCAGCACCGCCAGCAGCCGTTCGCTGGTTGGGTGACTGCCCTGCTCCATCAGGTTCTGACTGAAGCGCGCCTGGGCATGCAGCGGATAGTCATACGGGCGCATCAGCACCAGAATGCCAACGCCATGACGGCGCTGCAGCAGCCCTTTGTGCACCAGCTCATCGACAGCCCGACGCAGCGTATGGCGGTTCACCTCATAGTGATCGGCCAGTTGTTGTTCGGAAGGAAGATAGTCGCCGCAGCGGTAGCGCTCTTTCAGCGCCTGCTCCAGTTGTGCGGCGACAGCCTGATAGACAGTGGTCGGATGTCTGGATAACTCCATCACGATGAAATCCTCACGGGTTACAGAGTGGGAACGCAGTGATAAGACGCTGCGGGATGGGGTTAGCCTGAGGGAAGCAGATGACAGAACGGTGACGCGGGGGTGAAGGAGAGGTGAATGTGAGAGTCAGGATAGAGGGACGTTAAGGCTCAGAGGTTTATGAAAATAGTGTTCAGCATGAAGCAATCGGCCCTGCTCTCCCGATAACGTAGTCAGAGTGCAGCACAATGGCTTCACACCTGATGCCGGGATTCAAACCAGGGCGTAATAAGCATATGTGGAATTGCCAGTGCGGCTAGCGCAGTAAAGAGTGACTGAATACCCGCTTTGTCCGTGGGATGCATTAGCACAATGGTGCCCGCCGCCAACAGGATTGCTGCTGTCAGTATCGGCCATGTCGCTTGCAGGTAGCGGATGGTACTGTTGCACCCCAGCCGATCGCGCCGCTGCCGGGTTTGTGGGAGCGCATGCAAAATCAGAAAGCCCATTGAAAAACCGACGAAAGGCGGAAGGAGTAATAACGCCAGTGTACCGGCCAGAAGACGCCTGTCCCGGCGGAGTAAGCCCACAAAAATAAGGCCTGCTGCACAGAGTCCCCCTGTGAGGGCAATACCCATAGCAAAAGAGTGTGGCATCGAAAATCCCAGCCCCGCCTCATGCAGAATTGTGCTGAACGCCTGCAAATGGAGTGTTGCTGGCGTCGCTATCATGCTTATTCCCCGCGCCAGGCGTTCAATGCTGCATCCATGAGGGGCATCCTCAAGTGCAAAGTGTATAGCAGAGGCCAGGAGAAAAACGGGCAGCGCCAGTGCCGGCGCACCGTGCCACCAGAACAGACAAATCACAATGACCAGCCCATAGGCGGCAAGGAACGGGAACTGACGTTCGCGTTTAACGACGTCAAGGTCGCTGGCACCGTGCGCCATGCCGATAAGGCCAATGGCGACGATCGCAAACAGTACCTGCCCGGCAAGAGGGCTGAAAGAGGCAGCCAGCGCTGCCCCCCAGAGTCCTGCCCAGCCGAACCGCCCCTGGCCTGTCATCTCCGTACTGCACCAACAGGCACGGCATGAGAAAGGGCTTTCTTCATGTTAGCCGCGGCGTAAAAGGCATAGAAAACTTTTGCGATAATATCCAGAATCAGGAATGCCCAGACTGATGTCGCATCAGTAATGATTCTGAGTCCTTCCGGACCGACCAGAAAAACGATCGGATAGATAAACCATACGATGGTCAGCAAAGCCACGTTTTTGTTATAGGCACCTGCCAGCGCACTACCTCGCGTAGCGGCTATAGCACGCAGCGGTCCCCAGAGCAGATAAACAACGCCCAGAAATGCCGCGCATGACCAGAGATACCAGACCCATTTAGCGACAGTATTTTCCGCCAGCGAAGAGACCAGACCGGTGACGATCATCATCACATCCAGCACAATAATGGCCGTCAGAAAACCGCCCATTTCACCCGGCTTACCCTGTTCATGGAAAGCCAGCATGACCAGCCCGGCCAGTAAGAGAGGCGTGGTGACAGACCAGTCAGCATAACGTGCCAGATAAACAACTGTGCCACTATCCAGCGTGAGGTTGCCAAACCCAAACGCCATGGCCAGATAGGCCGTGGCCGCAATGAACGGGACGGATGCGTGCACCAGTGTATGGTGACCAAAAGGATATTTTTTGTCGCCCGTCGCGTAGATAATCAGTGATGCGATGGCCATGACCGAAAACCCGATCATGAATGCGGTTTGATCCATTTTTCTCTCTCCTGTGCTAAGACGCCGGTCTCGCGCCAGCAATGCAGCGATAAATTATCGTTAAAAACCATTTATATTCATTCAACGAATATGCTGAAAGTATATGGCGATATTCGTCATCTGCTCATTGCAAAAAACCCACACTTCCTGATTTAAGATTTTTTGTTTAAAATCACGCCTTTTATTAGCTTTCTGAGAGTCAGATAAAAAAAGCAATGTAAAGTTATGTTTCTCAGCGTTTCGCTTTCCTACCAGTTTTTTGACATATGAAAAACACATTAACGTCTAACCCACTGATTTAGCTGTCAACAGTCATCGTGATATTTAGCAACCCCCGCCTTTGCATAAATTGACAAAAGAGCAAAATTTTTATTTTTGAGTGGTAAATTTTAAGGCAGGCGCTATGAGAATGGCGTGGTGAGAGGTTCATTTCATTTAAACGGCACAAATAAAAACCGAATGCTGACTGTCTGTGGATAATCAAAAGAAAATAATAATTCAGTAAGTTTTATACCCAAGCGTCTTTAAAAGAGGAAGCCCTGAACCAGCTGTCTTTTCACAGACAGAATAATGTTTTGAAGAAGGCAATCCTGATCGTTATGCGGAATGTTTTGCCGGCCAATTTTACAATACGTGGGCATTTGTTGCCTCTATCCGGCTCGTTAACGTCTGCCCGGCCCGGTAAAGTCACAAACGCGCAGGATCACTTTCAGACTTCGAGAGAAAAACGGCAGCCATGAGTTAACGTACAGGCTCACGTAAACTGCCGTTTCTGTTTCACTAAAGATCTTTTACTCCAGCCCCGCTATCCCAACCTTATCCCCCCCACTCTCCGTCAGCGACGCTCTCATCTGTGGCAGGCTTTCCGGGTAATTCTGCTGAATAAACTCGATCATTTTTTCACGCACATAACAGCGTAAATCAAAGGCGATCGGCGAGTTCTGGGCAGTCATCAGCATCCTGATGGTCATGGTTTTCTCGGTGGTGTCGGTTACCTGAAGCACTGAGGTTTCCTGATCCCAGAGTTTGGTTTCACTCAACACCTTCTCGAAATGCTTGCGCAGTGGCTCCAGCGGCATCGAGTAATCCACGTAGAGAAACACTGAGCCTAAAATCTGGGCGTTGTTACGCGTCCAGTTCTGAAACGGATTCTCGGTGAAGTAGGTAATCGGCAGCACCAGACGACGCAGATCCCAGATGCGCACCACCACATAGGTCAGGTTGATCTCTTCAATCCAGCCCCACTCCTTTTCCACTACCACCGCATCATCAATCTTGATGGGCTGGGTAAAGGCAATCTGAATACCGGCAAACAGGTTAACCAGCGACTTCTGTAAGGCAAAACCGATAATGATACCGGCGACACCGGCACCGGCCAGAATGGTAGTGCCGAATTTACGCACGCCGGGGAAACTCAGCAGAATCAGCGAAACGCAGAACAGCACCAGGATGACAATAACAACTTTCTTAACATAGATGATCTGGGTACGGATTTTTCGCGCGCGCAGGTTATTGGAAATATTAATGTCATAGCGGATATAAAGCATATCCTGCGCCACGTTGGTCAGCCGGATTAAGACCGAGCAGAATGACATGATAATAAAGACGTTGATGATATTGGTGATGAGATCGAGTGATTCAGGATGAAAATCAATGTAGTTAATCCCGACATTGATCATTAATAACGGCACGAAAAAGAACATCGAACCGCTGAGGTGCTTTTCCAGGGATTTGAATAGTTTTCTGTCACGGCCCTGCCAGTAGCGAATAAACGCGAGCAGGATTAGGCGAGCCAGAAAACCCAGCACAAATGAAAGCGAGACGAGTAATACAACAGGCACCCATGACGGGAAACCAGATAACTCACCGAATAACAATGGCATTATTTTCCCTTTTTGTTAGCTGACAGGCTAAAGCTGTCAGATAAGTGACCCACTCAGTAACCGTTGTCTGCACGGTTATCCGTCTGTAACACAATCAGCGCTCATGAGTATGAACCATAGCAGCGAAGTTGGCAGGAAATGCGCGGTGATGGGATTGCTGAGGCCTTCAGCCTTACCGCATCAGGTCAGGATGTACAATCCTGACCTGAATGCCAATGGCATGACTGCCATCCTCATTAAAATAACTGATAAAACGCGCTCACTTTCTTTTCCTGACTGTCAGCGTTCCCCGGCCACCCGTTAACAGAAAAACGCTCGCCTGTTCACTATCCATCACGCTTTTCATGGACGATCAGTTGCTATCTGCTAATTTTTAAGCTGTTGCCCTGGTGCAGAGAAAAACAACAATATGATTAACACCCTTAAACTTTCCTCTGATTTTCGGCGCAGTTTCTTGCGTGAAGTGCTGGTGCCGCTGGTGGCTATCCTTGTGCTGACATTTGCCGGTGCAGGTACGGCACTGTTTATTGGCACATCACTGACCAATACTGAGGCCCGGCATCAGCAACAGCGGATGATTGAGGCCTCTTTTTCGCAAAGTCTGAATGAGCATCTGCGCCAGTTGCATAGCCTGTCACGCTGGCGTCCCTTTGAGGAGCATCTGGCAGAGAGCAACAGCGACAGGTGGCTGGATGAGAACATCGGGCAGTGGCTCTATGAGATGTTCGGTCATCAGCTGATTATGGTGCTGGATGCGCAAAACCAGATCGTCAGAGTGTGGCGTGAAGGCCAGACCGTCTCCGCAGCAGAGAGTGATCCGCTGATTGGTGATGTGCTGCAAAACACGCTGATCCAGGATCCCAGGCGCCAGGATAACGCCGATTATGCCCGTATCACCCAGCGTGCTGCGGCACTTGCCGTGGGTAACATCCAGCGGGATAGCGATGACCTGCCGCGCTTCCGGCTGGTGAGCCTGAAATTTCTCGATGACGGTTATCTGGCTAGCCTGGCGGAGCGCAATCAGCTGGAGGGACTGCACTTCTCCGACGGTTCGTCTCAGTCCGGCACCAGCGCGCGCTATCTGCTGATCGCCCAGGCGGGCGAGCCGGTCGGCTATCTCAACTGGATCCCCTCCCGTCCGGGCGCGCAGATGCTGCGTACTATCGGGCCGTCTACCGGGCTGGCGGTGCTGGCGATATCGCTGCTCTGCCTGTATATGGTGCGGCGACTCTGGAACTCATCGGTTAACCTCTCGCAATCGATGCTCCGGCTTGGCGCGTCAGAAGCGCAGGCGCAGCATCTGGCATATCATGATGTGCTGACCGGACTGCCGAACCGCGCGCTGGTGGAAGACCGGCTGACCCAGGCGCTGGCGCTGGCGACGCGCAACGATCTGCGGGTAGCGCTGCTGCTGATCGATCTCGACCGCTTTAAGGCTGTCAACGATACCCACGGTCATCATGCTGGCGATGAGCTGATCATCGCGGTGGCGCAGCGCCTGAACCGTATCGTGCGTGCCAGCGATACCGTGGGACGCATCGGCGGCGATGAATTTATCGTGGTGATGCCGGAGGTCGATAACATCGGTCAGGTGAACAGCCTGGCGCAGCGCATGATCGACGAGCTGGCTCAGCCGTTTACCCTGTTCGGCAGCGATGTCTGGAGCGGGGCCAGTATCGGACTGGCGCTGGCACCTAAAGACGGCATCGATCGGCTGGAGCTGATGCGCAAAGCCGATATTGCGCTGTATGAAGCCAAAAGTGGCGGACGTGGCCGGTTTCGTCAGTTTGAACGGGCGATGGATGAGTCAGTGCAGACGCGGCAGACCATTGCCGCCGATCTGCGTACGGCACTGCAAACCCGACAGGGACTGGAAGTGTGGTATCAGCCCCTGATGGACGTTGGCGGTCAGCAGATGGTCGGCATCGAGGCGCTGCTGCGCTGGCATCACCCGACACGCGGCCTGATCGCACCCGGTGAATTTATCGCGATTGCCGAAGAGACCGGCCTGATTATCCCGCTGGGCGAATGGGTGCTGGCTGAAGCCTGTGCCACTCAGCAGCGCTTTCCCGATTTGCTGGTGGCGGTCAATGTCTCGCCCGTACAGTTCCGCTCTACCGGCTTTGTTGACCATGTGATGACGATTGTCAGCCAGCACGGCGGTGACCCAAAGCGGCTGGAGCTGGAAATCACCGAAGGCGTGTTAATCGAGGATGAACGCGAAGCACGCGAGATTATTGTGTCGCTGCGTGAGGCGGGCTTCCGCATCGCGCTGGATGACTTCGGTACCGGCTACTCCAGCCTCAACTACCTCAGCACCTTCCCGGTGGACAAAATCAAAATCGACCGCTCGTTCACCCAGTCGCTGGGCGTGGCGGAAAATTCCGTGGCGATTGTCGAGTCCGTGGTGAAACTGGGTCACGCCATGGGCCTGATGGTGACGGCAGAAGGTGTGGAGACCGCAGGGCAGATGTCTGCACTGGCAGATGCAGGCTGTAATCAGTTACAGGGCTATCTGTTCAGTCAGGCAGTGCCCGCCGATCAGCTTGCGGCACTGATGAGATTACCTGCCCCAGAGGAGACGCAGCGGGAATAGTGCTGCGCATAGCCTGAGCGGATAATGGCGATCAGGCTATGCAGAATCGCCCTGAGAATCAGGGCAGCACCCCTTGCTGTGTGATGCATAATGCTACACGCCCAGGCTATCCAGCAGCGCGGCCGACGTAGCGACCGCGCCAAAGATGCCGCCCTGCATATGGATCATGCTCAGCGCCGCCTCATGATGACGCCGCTCGGTTGCGGCACAGCAATCGGCGAGCACCAGACACTCAAAGCCGCGATCGTTGGCTTCGCGCAGCGTGGTGTGGACGCAGACATCGGTGGTAATGCCTGTGAGGATCAGGTTACGGATACCGCGACTGCGCAGAACCAGCTCCAGATCGGTGGCGTAAAACGAACCCTTCCCTGGTTTATCAATGACCACTTCATCCGGCAACGGTGCCAGCTCCGGGATAATCTCCCAGCCCGGTTCACCGCGCACCAGAATACGGCCACAGGGTCCCACATCGCCGATCCCGGCGTTCATCCGTCGCGAGCGCCAGCGTTTGTTAGCGGGCAGATCGCTGAGGTCGGGCCGGTGCCCTTCGCGGGTATGAATAATCGGAAACTGCCGGACGCGCATCGCCGCCAGCACCTGTTGCAGTGGGGCGATGGGCGCGCGGGTCAGGCTCACGTCATAGCCCATGCTGTCGACATAGCCGCCAACGCCACAGAAATCGGTCTGCATATCAATCACGATCAGCGCCGTTTCAGCCGGGGTAAAGCTGCCGTCAAACGGCCAGGCGTAGGGGGTCGAATTAACGCTGTAATCGGGCATTGCTGTTCTCCATTACCGGGCGCGGCATGCGCATTTTAGTGATCACGCTGTAGCTGATGGCGGCGGTCACCAGACCGATTACCGCTTCGCCAAACTGCGGGAAAGCCACATGGGCGATGACCGCACACAGGCTGCCAATCGCCCAGGCGGCAAACGCGGTGCCACGGAAACGCTGCGCCGGACGCTGCTCGCTGATGCGCGCCATGAAAATCAAATCCACAATCATCACCGCACCAAACGGCGGCACCACAATCCCCAGCAGGCTGAGCCACGCCAGGAAGTAAGACCAGACGCCCGCCAGCGCCAGCACGCCGCCAATGGCTCCCAGAATCAGCGTCCAGAGCCGCATTTTGCTGCTGAACAGATGACTGAAACCCACCGCGCCGTTGTAGAGACAGTGTGTGCAGACCGACCCCAGATTGATAAAGACAAACAGACAGGCCACTATCGACAGGAAGGCGCTGTGCCCCATCAGCATCGGCAGGAAGTTCCCGCCATTGGTCAGCGGATCAACCGCCGCGCCCACCGCCACAATCACCACGCCGAACAGATAGGAGATCACATTGGCGACCGGGAACGCCGAGAACGCGGCGATCACCGCCGAGCGGCCATTCTTCGACCAGCGGGTAAAGTCAGCGGTCATGGTGCCGGAGTCGGCAAAGCCGGCCACCACCATAGTGACAGCGGTGCCCATGCTCATCGCACCGGCGGCGCTGGCGCTGCCCTTCCACTGCGTCACGATGGAGAAGTCGTGCTGTTTGCCGATCAGCCATAGCGCTACTATCCCCAGCACCACAAACAGCGGCGCGGCAATCATCCCCAGCACCGACAGTGCCCGCACGCCCAGGAACGTGATACCGGTATAGAGGATCATGGCAAAAGCCGTCACCGCCAGCGCATTCCAGCCAAAGGTCTGGTTAATGACCGTACCGGTAAGACCCGTCTGGAAAGCATACCAGCCGATCACCACCGTCGAGAGAAAACCCGAGACCAGAATGTAGCCTTTGCTGCCAAAGGTGCGTCTGGCCTGTAAAGCAAAGTTCATCCCGGTGTTACCGGCGAACCAGCTCAGCGCACCGACATAGGCGAACAGCACCAGGTTGCCCAGCAGAATAGCAATCAGCGCGGGCCAGAAGCCCAGGTGCCAGGTGATAATGCCGCCAAACAGCGCGTTGGTGAGGATCATCGGGAATCCAAACCAGACCGCCGAGACGGAGCGGGTGGAATGACGATGCGACAGCGGCACCGGCTCATGTTCAAACTCCTGCTCCAGCGCAGGTGTATCAGATGTTTTCATTGGGCGATTCCGGGTTGAAGGTGATTCCACGGCTGAATGCGCTCGAAAGCGGCACTGGCAGCCAGCACTAACGCATCATCAAGATGACGTCCGACAATCTGCATCCCGACGGGCAGGCCGCTGGCGGTAAAACCGGCGGGCACGGACGCGGCGGGCTGTCCGGTGAAGTTGAACGGGTAACAGAACGAGAGCCAGTGATCGTTGCGGACCATACGGCCATCGATGATCTCCGGTCCCTGCATCCCCAGCGGAAATGGCGGCACTGCCAGCGTCGGCGTGATCAACAGATCAAAGCGCTGCATAAAGCGCCACAGGCTGTTGCTGACCGCTTTGCGGGTGGCGATGGCATCGGTAAAGTTTTCCGCCCGCCAGTCGCGCTGCAGCATGGCGACCAGATGCGGCGACATCGCGCTGCCCTGCTCCGCCATCATCTGGCGCATGCCGTTAAGATCGCTCTCCATCGCCACCAGCGCGCCAAAGGCGGCAGCCTGATCCGGGAAACCGGGATCGGCCAGTTCCAGCTCCGCACCGATTTCAGCGGCAAAGCGTTGCACCGCCGCGCTGACCACCGCCCGCACTTCCGGGTCAACCGCCACATAACCAAAGTCCGCGCTGAAGGCGATACGCAGTTTGCCGGGCAGCTGTTCTGGTGCACCCAGCCAGTCAACGTCGCTGCAGGGGATCGAGTGGCGGTCACGCATATCCGGCCCCGCCATCAGTGACATCATCAGGGCGGCATCGCGCACGCTGCGCGTCATCGGCCCGATGTGTTCCAGCGACTCCCAGCTCGACACGCCGGGATAGCGCTCATCGCGGCAGCCGGGCCACAACGGCACCCTGCCCATTGACGCCTTAAAGCCAAAAATGCCGCAGTGCGCCGCCGGAATGCGTACCGAGCCGCCGCCGTCGCTGCCCAGTGCAATCGGGCAGAGTCGCGCCGCTACCGCCGCGCCGGAGCCGGCACTGGAACCGCCTGGCGTCATCCCCAGATTCCAGGGATTGCGCGGCGACGGAAACAGCGGATTGTGTCCGACACCGCTGTAACCAAACTCAGGCGCGGTGGTTTTGCCCAGCAGGATGGCGTCGGCGGCCAGCAATCGCTCCACCGTGATGTCGTCATCTTCCGGTACGAAATCTTTGTACGCCGCCGAACCGGAGGTGGTTCGGACATTAGCGGTGCAGATTAAATCTTTCACCGCCAGCGGCACGCCTGCCAGCGCGCCCAGCGTTTCTCCACGCGCCCGTCGGGCATCCACTTCTCTGGCCTGTGCCAGCGCCAGTTCGGGGGTCGGCGTACAAAAGGCCTGTATCACCAATTCCCGCCGTTCCATCCGCGCGAGTGCTGCCCCGATCAGCTCGCAGGCCGAGACTTCCCCGCTGCGGATCAGTGCGGCCATCGTGGTGGCATCTTCGTCTAATAAGGAGTCAAACATGAGTAACCTCGCCAGAATTGTACCTGTCAGCTAGTGCATGAAGCGTGCCAGATAGCGGTGATGCGAGCGGTCTGAGACAGGGATGCCAGATGGAATACGGCCTGGGATACAAGATCGAATTCTTATGATGTCGGGGGTGGGTGGCTGTTTATTTTTTAAGCTCGATGATGGCGCAGGGCTGCGCGATAAGGGGGCGTGATAGGTGAATGGTTTGCGGTCTGGCTTACAAAACGATGTTGTTAATCAGCAAGAGCAGATGAAATGCTGGAATGCATAACCACACTTTTAATATGGATATTCGACGGATCTCAGCAGTAACTGAAAAATCGATTTTCAGGGATTTATACATTACGGCAGGGATGAGAAGTGCACATTGAAGAAAATATTTATCTCAAAACTACGAAATCAGGCGAAAAAGATTCATTTATGATCGCCAGATTTATCACAGCTACGTTTTTGTTGTCGGTAGCGAAACTTACACTGTCATCGTTGGCGACCGGATAGATGAACAGACCTTTATCCGCATCGGATATCGGATGCCAACAGGTATCTCCTTTCCGGTTAATGGCCTGGCTGAGGTTTGTTTTGACGTGTTCGATGGTCTGGATTGCCTGGGCGATTTTCGCCACATCAGCATTCCCGGATTAGGTAGTGCAGTCGTTTTAAAAAGCGTAGTACTTGCGTTAATGGCACACCATGAAAGCTTCTCTATCGGCGGTTTTATTTTCCAGCCTGCGTCGGGAGAGATCGCTGAACGCAATCGTCCGACTCCCCTGGAAGAGATTTATGACGCCATGCTTGGGTTAAAAAATGAACTACGCTACAATCGCCGAACAGGGTTGCCAAAGAAAGCGCCGCAACCTTTAATCCCGGACTGTTTCCAGGCTTATAAAGTAGTGACTACAGGGAGAGCTTGCTATGTCGTTTTATGATACACACGATGAAACAACCCCTTTGGCTCCGGTTGAAACCCGATATAAGGAGTTAAGGGCACTTTTGATTGCTGAGTGGCTGGCCCGGCCCGATCTGCCCGCCATTAAAGCCCAGTTAGCTCAGGCGAGAAAACGTTCCTCATCTGCCCTGTTGCGCCGTAAGCTGAAAGAGCTGAATGCGCGTGAAACGCAGGAAGCTAAGGCACTCGATTAGCGCTTAAAGGCCCGATAAACGGGCCTTTCGTATTTTAACGGCTTCCCGCCACCCACAGAGCACTCACCTCTATTCCGGAAAATCCGTCTCCACTGACGTCTGTTTCCACGCTTCGATCTCAGCCAGGCGCTCTTTGAGCTTGCTGGTCACGGCGTCATGGCCCCAGGCCCCCATCACCAGATGGCGTGGCGGGTTGTCATGTTCGGTGATGGCGATCATCGCCGCGGCGGCCCGTGCCGGATCACCTTTCTGAGTACCGCTGTATTCGGACGTCGCTTTCATCCGCGCAGCCGCGGTCTCTGCATATTCCGGCAATTTACTCGGCGTCTGGTGCAGGGAGCGTCCGGCCCAGTCGGTGCGGAACGGGCCGGGCTCGACGCAGGTGACGTGAATGCCCAGCGGCCCCGCTTCCAGCGCCAGTGAATCGGACCAGCCTTCCACCGCATGTTTGCTGGCAGAGTAGTAGCCTGAGCTGGCAAAGCCAATCAGGCCTGCCACGGAGGTAATGTTGATGACATGACCGCTGCGCGCCTTGCGCATCGCAGGCAGCACAGCGCGCGTCAGGGCGAACAGGCCAAAAACGTTGGCATCAAACTGGGCGCGGATTTCACTTTCCACACCCTCTTCCACCGAGCTCTGATAGCCGTAACCGGCATTGTTAACCAGTACATCAATGGTGCCGAACGCGTCCAGTGCCGCGCTGACGGCCTGGTCGATGCTCGCCTGACGGGTCACATCCAGCGCCACCGCCAGTGCGTTGTCGTGTCCTTCAACCAGATCGGCAATCGACGACGTATCACGCGCCGTCACGACGACCTTAAAACCACGCGCGATGGTCTGCTGCGCCAGTTCACGACCAAAACCGGTCGAACATCCCGAGATTAACCAGACAGGGCTGGAATGAGCAGTCATAACAAGACTCCCGTTGAGTATGAAGAAGGGGTTTAAGACCCGGACGCGAGTGCATCCGGGGATCAAGGTTAGCGAGGCGCGACCGCCTCACTTAGCCCTTAATGCTTTTTATGAAACAGCTGACTGGCGGTGTCGCTGATGATCTGCGCGGCCCCGCGATCGCCCTTCACCATCGACGCCATAAAGGCTTTTGCCTGCTTAAGGGTGATGTGCGGCGGTAACGGCGCGACCTCCGGATCGGTTTTCACCTCCAGCAAGACCGGGCGATCGGCACTGAGCGCACGCTGCCAGGCACCGGCCAGATCGTCCGGGTTATCGACAAAAATGCCGACCATCCCCAGCGACTGCGCAAACTCGGCATACTTCACGTCCGGCAGCTGCTGCGAGGCGTCGAAGCGCGGATTACCCTCCATCACGCGCTGCTCCCAGGTGACCTGATTAAGATCCTGGTTGTTGAACACGCAGACGATCAGGCGCGGATCGGCCCACTGCTGCCAGTATTTCTGGATGGTGATCAGCTCAGCCATGTTGTTCATCTGCATCGCGCCATCACCCACCAGCGCCACCACCGGTTTCTCCGGGTGAGCAAATTTCGCTGCAATCGCGTAAGGCACCGCCGCGCCCATACAGGCCAGGCCGCCGGAGAGCGAGGCACGCTGACCCTGTTTCACCCGATAGTCGCGGGCGAACCAGTTGGCGCAGGAGCCGGAATCCGACGTGACAATCGCGTTGTCCGGCAACTGAGGTGACATCTCCCACACCACCCGCTGCGGATTGACCGGATTAGCGGGTGCCATGGCGCGCTCTTCCATCAGCGTCCACCAGTCACGTACCTGAACCGCGATATCCTCCTGCCAGCTGCGATCCTCTTTGTGGGTGAGCAGCGGCAGTAGCGCACGCAGGGTTTCAGCCGCATCGCCATGCAGATTGACTTCGCTGGGATAGCGCAGGCCAAGCATAGCGGGATCGATGTCTATCTGAACCGCACGCGCCTTGCCCTCTTCCGGCAGAAATTCCGTCCACGGGAAGCCGCTGCCGATCATCAGCAGCGTGTCACAGTTCTGCATTAAATCGGATGAAGGTTTGGTACCGAGCAGGCCAATCGAGCCGGTAACAAAAGGCGCATCGTCCGGCAGCACATCTTTGCCAAGCAGCGCTTTCGCCACGCCTGCACCCAGCACATTGGCGACCTGCACCACCTCAACGGCGGCGTCGCGTGCGCCTGCGCCAATCAGAATCGCCACTTTTTTACCGGCGTTAAGCACCTCGGCGGCGCGTTGCAGGTCCGCTTCGTAAGGAATGACTTTAGGACGCTGATAGCCGCTGCCGGAATGGGTAAAGCCATGCAGATGCTGCGGCGGCTGCCACTCTTCATCCTGAATATCTTTAGGAATGATGATCACCGCCACGCCGTTTTGCGCCTTGGCGATGCGCACGCCGCGATCCAGCAGATGGCGCACCTGCGTCGTGGTCGAGGCTTCCTGAACGAAGTTGGCGACGTCCGAGAAGATGCGATCCAGGTTCATCTCCTGCTGGTAGCTGGCACCCCGCGCGGTCGCTTCTGCCTGTCCGGCAATTGCCAGCACCGGGGCATGGTCCATTTTGGCGTCATAGAGTCCGGTCAGCAGGTGGGTTGCACCCGGTCCGCCAGTCGACAGGCAGACGCCCAGCTCGCCGGTAAATTTCGCGTGTCCGGCCGCCATAAAGGCCGCCATCTCTTCATGGCGCACCTGAATAAATTCGATGCCGTCGCCTTTGGCATTCGCACGCTGAATCGCCCCCAGCACGCCGTTAATCCCGTCTCCCGGGTAGCCGTAAATGCGTGTGACGCCCCACTCTTTCAGTCGCTGGACAAAAAAATCACTGGTTTTCATGCTCATCGTCGCGTTTCCCCTCGTTGTCCTTACAGACTTAAAGCGTAGTAGACGATGAGCCATCGCCGTCAACTGTTCGCCATTGCCGGGTATCGCTGACGCAAATCACTGAATATTTGATTCATATCCGCCGTTTCGCCTCTTTCCTCCACCACCCGGAATACCTGGGTTTTCAGGAAGTGACGCCAGCTCACCGGCGCGCTGGCCAGAAAGGCGGTCAGCAACTGATAACGCTGTGGCGTCCAGAGCGTTTCGAAGCGCTGGCGTGCTTCGCCGTGCTCAAAATGATGCACTGGATGCTGTGGCATGTCAGCGCGCAGGCGTTCTGTGGCTTCACGATCCACGCGGTTATCTGTCACCACCACGCCATACTGCGCTCTGGCCGCCGCCACGCTGAGATAGCCACAGCGCACATCCTGCATGACTGCCTCACTATCGCGCTGCGATGGCAGGCCGTAACCGCCCGCGCCGGGGCCGCGTACGTCGACCACGTCACCCGGCTGACAGTGGATGACATCGGTATTACCGTGATTAATAACTTCACCGTTGCGCCGGGTACGGAAGATCGACAGCGCGCCGCTCTGCCCGCCCACTACACCCGCCGAGGCAAACACCGACCGGTTACGGTTGCGCGCGGTAATGATGGTGTTGGGCGAGAAAATCTCTAACGCCATTTCGGTGGCTAAGCCGCCGCGATAGCGACCGGCGCCGGCGCTGTCCTGCGCCAGTCCGTAGCGATGGAAGCGAATCGGCACTTCCGCTTCGTTGATCTCAATCGGGGTATTTTTCAGGAAAGCAGACAGGCCGCCGGAACCGTCGGGTCCGTCATGACGCGGCGTGCCGCCCGCGCCACCGCCCACCGGCCCCAGTGAGGCGACCACGCTGCGGTTGTGCGTCTGGGTACGGATGTTCATGATCGAGTTGCCGCCCGGTGAATTCGCAGGCAGGCGGTCCGGCATCGCCAGCGAGAAGACGCCAATCGTCGCAATCTGCGACAGCGCACAGGTCAGCGAGCGCATCCCTACCGCTGCGGGCGCTTCGCAGTTCATCACCGTGCCAGGCGGCAGAATCGCCCGGGTCGGCCGCAGCGTTCCGGCGTTGAGCAGCAGTGAACGATCCAATGTAGAAAGCACATAGGTAACGCCCACCAGCGCCAGCGGATGCCGCTCGCGCCCGCCGGTCGGCATGTTCAGCGACGACGCCAGCTGCGGGTCGCTGCCGGTGTAGTCCAGCTCCAGCCGATCGCCCTGCACCCGCAGCGTAATGGCGATGCGACAGGGATAGCCGCCCTCGCCATCTTCATCGGCGTAGTCGGCATAAAAGTATTCACCGTCGGGAATGGTACTGATAATCGTGCGCGCCTGCGCTTCAGCATAATCGAGAATGCCCTCAATGCCCTGCAAAAAATCATCAATGCCAAAGCGGGCAATGATGTCGTGGATTTTGCGCTCTCCGACGTTCACCGAGGCCAGCTGCGCCTTGAAATCGCCCCAGTTCTGGTCCGGCACCCGCACGTTGAGCCGCATAATGCTGGCGATCTCTTCATTAAGCTGCCCCTGTTGCATGATCTTCAGCGGCGGGATGCGGATCCCCTCCTGCACGATATCGGTCAGCGAGCGCGACAGCGAGGCAGGCACGGCGCCGCCGACGTCAGTGTTATGAATGTGGCCCACCACGAAACAGACGATTTCGCCCTGATGGAACACCGGCTTCCAGATGTGGATATCGGGCGAGTGAGTCGCCACGTTGCCAGCGTAGGCGTCGTTGGTGATGCAGATATCGCCCTCGACGTACTCTTCTATCAACGCCAGCACCGGCGCATAGTCGATGCCGCTGTACCAGGGCGCGCCAAAGCTGCGCGGCGAGGCAAACGCCAGCCCGCTGCGGCTGACAATCTGACAGGAGAAATCTTCCGTCTCTTTCACAAAGGTGGAGTGCGCGGTGCGCATCAGTGTAAAGGCCATCGCATCGGCCGCAGCAGCGCAGTAGTTCGCCAGGATCTGTAAGTTACGTCCGTCAATCGCCATGTTATGCCTCGTTCGCCGTGATCAGCAGGTTACCGAATGAATCGACCGTGACGCCCATGCCGGGCGGCACGCAGGTAGTGCAATCGTCCTGGGCGATGATGACCGGCCCACTGAGCTGATGTCCGGCGCGCAGCATCGAACGCAGCACTAAATCGACCTGATGCCAGCCGCCGTCGATCCAGGCTCGGGTCTGTTTCAGCACCGGTACGGGTGCTGTGGCGGGGGGAAGTGTGTTGATCACCGGTTTCGGCGTCGGCGAGGCGATGACCAGCCGCAGGTTGATCAACTGCACCGGTGCCTGCGGGTCACAATGACCAAACAGCTGTTGATGCTGGCGATCAAAGGCATCATGCAGCGCAGCGAAGTCCGCCTGCGTCAGCCAGCTCGCCTCCAGCGGCACGTCGATCTCAAACGACTGACCGCGATAGCGCATATCCGCGCTGAACTGCAGGCTGTATGACATGTCGCTGCCGTGCTCCTGCGCCAGCCAGCCGCAGGCGCGCTGCTGCAAGGCTTCGGCTTCACTGGCTAAGGTGTCGGCCAGCGCAGGCGTCAGATCGCCGTAGAGCGTACGGATAAAGTCGTTGCGGATGTCCGCCACCAGCCCGCCCAGCGCGGAGAGCACGCCCGGCGTCGGCGGCACGATCACCCCTTTCATGTTCAGTTCGCGGGCGAGAAAACAGCCCATCATCGGCCCCGCGCCGCCAAAGGCAAGGAACCAGAATTCACGGGGATCGAGGCCAAAGCGCGACAGCAGGCCGCTGGTGTCGCTGTACATGCTGGAGATGGCCAGCTGGATAGCGGTTTCGGCGGTTTCTTCGACCGAAATAGCCAGCGCATCCGCCAGCGGCTGCCAGGCAGCACAGGCGGCGGCGACATCCACCGTCACCGCGTCATAACCCAGCGCACCGTGGCCCATCATGCCGCAGGCGGCAAAGGCATCGGTGGCGGTCGGCTGCGTGCCGCCGCGCTGGAAGCAGACCGGACCCGGCAGCGAACCGGCGCTGTCCGGCCCCATCTGCAATACGCCCTGCCCATCAAGCCACGCCAGCGAGCCGCCGCCCTGACCCACCGAGGTCACAGCGACGGAAGGAATAAAGATTGGAAAATCCCCGATGACTTCGCCGTTGCCCTGCGCCACCTTGCCGTCGATGATCACCGCCACGTCGGCGCTGGTGCCGCCGATATCCAGACTGAGAATTTTGTCAAAACCGCAGGCGCTAGCGAGATAGCTGGCGCCAATCACCCCGGAGGCGGTGCCGGAGAGCACCATCTGTACGCATTCGCGCTTCGCCTGGTCAACGCCCATTACCCCGCCGTTGGATTTGGTAATGCGCGGCGGCGGCTTCACGCCGAGCCGTTTCAGCGCCTGCTCAAAGGATTCCAGATAGTGGATTACCATCGGCTGCACGTAGGCGTTGATGGTGGCGGTAATGGTGCGTTCATATTCGCGGATGATCGGCCAGATGTCGGCGGAACAGGAGGTCAGTAGTTCAGGCGCCACCTCATCGATAATCGCTTTTACCGCCGCTTCATTGTGCCGGTTTCGATAGCTGTGCAGCAGCGAGACCACGATGCCCTGACAGCCGGCGGCGCGTGCCTGTCCGATAGCGTCGAGCACGCTCTGGCGATCCACCGGTTGCAGTATGTTGCCCTGCGCGTCGCTGCGTTCGCGGATGGCAAATACCCTGTCGCGGGTAATCAGCGGTGCGGCACGCCGTGAGAAAAGGTCGTGGATATGCGGGATTTTCAGCCGGGCCAGCTCCAGCACATCGCAGAAGCCCTCGGTGGCAAACAGCGCCAGCCGCACCCCGCGCCGCTGGATCACCGCGTTGATGCCTACCGTGGTGCCGTGAGTGAAGTAGCCAATTTCAGCGGGATCAATGCCCTGCTGCTGCTGAAACTGCGCCAGTCCGGTTAAGATTTCGCTGCCAGGCTTGTCCGGTCGCGACAGGACCTTCAGGGTGTGGATCTGGTTCGTTTGTTGATCGAGCACGGCGAAATCGGTAAAGGAACCACCAATATCCACGCCAACGCGGTATCGCATATCGGGTTAACTCCAGTGTCAGGAAGGGGGAAATTCCATCAGCGTCTCGGGATGTTGCACCACACGCCAGCCGAGCCGCTGGTAGACATGATGCGCGTCCTGGGTCGAGAGCATCCAGCGATGCACCGTTTGCAGCTCCGGGTGTTCCCGGACGCAGGTCGCCAGCCAGCTGCCCAGCCCGTGACCACGCCAGCTTTCATCAATCATCACGTCGCACAGCCAGCCAAAGCGGGTGTAGTCGGTGATCAGTCGGGCAAAACCAATCTGTGCCTGCTGGTGATAGAGGCCAAACGGCAGCGAACCGGCAATCGCCCGCCGGGTTTTCGCTTCCGGCTGGCCTTTAGCCCAGTAGGACTTCTCCGCCAGCTGAATATGGATCCAGGGCAGGTCGAGCCGCTGGCGATCGGTAGAGACAGTGAACGCATCGCGCTGCCACTGCTGGTCAGCAATCTGTAATGAGTCCATGACAACTCCTTGTATCGGTTGAATTCAGTGTAAAAGGGTTCGCTCAACGATTGAGGCCGTAGCACGCGACAAAACCGGACAGAGCGACTGAATTTTGGACAGGGAAAAAATTTTATGCTGAGGGAAAAATCGCAAAGGTTAAAGGGGCAGGAAGCCGGTCTGTGAGCAAAGGCGGGTGTGGTGAACAGCAGACAGAGACAATGCGTGTGGCCGCCCTCTCCACCGGGGAGGTGGCGAGGTGCGGCCAGCCGTTATACGCCGAATTCGACTGAGTTATGTTTACCGATGAGCGATCGTAACGGCACGCTGCTTTTCATGATGGGAGATTTGATGACGATATAGCTGAAGTACTTATCGATGCCGATCTGCGCGTCGAGCATCTTCTCAATCACTTCCTGGTAATGTTCAATGCTGCGGGTAATAAAGCGCAGCAGATAGTCATAGCCGCCGGTGATCAGATGGCACTCCATCAGTTCATCGACGTCGCGCATCGCACTTTCAAATTTCATAAAGTCTTCGCGGCGATGGCCGGACAGGGTGACTTCGGTGAAGACGGTCACTGAATCGGTGATGCGGGTGAGATTAATGTGCGCTTCATAACCGGTGATAAAACCGGCCTGTTCCAGACGTTTGACCCGTTGCAGACAGGGGCTGGGCGAGAGGCCTACGGCGTCGGCGAGGTTAACGTTGCTGATACGGCCATCTTTCTGGAGTTGCACCAGGATGTTGATGTCGATGCGGTCGAGTTTCATTAAGCCGTTCATAGCACCCCCCTCATTGTCAGAGCCTGTTGGGCCAGGCGCTCAATCAAATGTTCAGAACCTCCCGAAGATATAACATGCTTTACCGTAAACGCGCCAGCGCTTCGCAGTGGTTATACCAGCGGGAGATTTTCAAATTACTCTAACAAAATCAATGAGGAATGCGGCTTAACCCAGCCGACCGGTGGCACGGGCCAGCGCAATATCGAAAATATGCAGCGCCTCTTCCAGCTGTGAGTCGGTGGTGACCAGCGGTGCCAGGAAACGGATGGTGTTGCGATGCAGGCCGCACTTGATCAGCAGCAGGCCTTCCTGACAGGCGCTGTCGAGGATCTTCTGAGTCAGTGACGCATCGGGACGACCGGTTTCGAAATCGAGAATCTCCACCGCCTGCATAAAGCCCACGCCGCGCACGTCACCGATGCAGGCATATTTATCCGCCAGCTGTCGCAGACGGGCATTGAGCTGTTCGCCGAGCTGACAGGAGCGCTGCAGCAGGTTCTCCTGTTCAAACAGATCCAGCACCGCCAGCGCTGCCGCACAGCCCAGCGCATTGCCGCCGTAGGTGCCGCCTAAGCCGCCAGGCGTGGGCGCATCCATGATCGCCGCCCGTCCCACCACGCCGGAAATCGGCAGACCGCCGCCCAGACTTTTCGCCAGGGTGATTAAATCCGGTTTGATACCCAGCTGCTGGAAAGCGAACATCGTGCCGGTACGTCCGAAGCCGGACTGCACTTCATCACAAATCAGCAGAATGCCGTGCTGGCTGGTAATGCGACGCAGCGCCTGCATAAAGGCTGGTCCGGCGGGCAGGAAGCCGCCATCGCCCTGAACCGGCTCGATGATAATCGCCGCCACACGCTCCGGCAGGATCTGCACCGTGAACAGTTGATCCAGCGCCTTCAGGCAGTCCGCTTCCGTCACGCCGTGCAGTGGATTCGGGAAGGGCAGACGATAGATGTCGCCAGGGAACGGGCCAAAGTTCTGTTTGTATGGCGCGGACATGCCGGTCAGGGTAACGCCCAGCAGGGTGCGGCCATGAAACGCGCCATCAAACGCGATAATGCCGGGGCGCTGGGTGTGAGAGCGGGCAATCTTCACCGCATTTTCCACCGCTTCCGCGCCGCTGGTGAAGAAGACACTTTTGTACGCCTCATCGCCGCCCACCAGTTTGTTCAGCCGCTGCGCCAGCTCAATGTAGCCCGGATAGGCCACCACCTGAAAACAGGCGTGTGACACCAGACCAAGCTGGCGGGTCACCGCATTGACTACCGCCGGGTGATTGTGGCCGACATTCAGCACGCCGATGCCGCCAACAAAGTCGAGATAGCGATTGCCCTCAACGTCCCACACTTCACTGCCTCTGGCGCGTTCAATCACCAGCGGATGGGCGGTCACTACACCGCGCGGCACGTTCTGCTCGCGTGCATCCAGTAACAGGCTGTTATCGGAGTATGCTTGCTGCTCTGCCATGACATTCTGCATTTTAAACCCTCATCCACGTAACGTTCGGTTGGCTCAAGTATCGCAACCCGCTGGTTTCTCACGCTGCCGTAATTCCCCAGGCAGCGGCATTTCCTGTCAAAATCCCGCTGCATTCAGCAGGGAAATTTCTCTGCCAGCGCCTGACGCACCAGCGCGACAAAAACGTTAACGCCATACGGGATCAGCGCATCGTTGAAGTCATATGCGGCATGGTGCAATGGCTTACAGGGTGCCGATCCCAGCCACAGATAGGCTCCGGGACGCGCCTGTAGCATAAAAGCGAAATCTTCCGAGGTGAGCGCGGGTCTGGCCGCGGTGTCAGCCGGGATGCCTGCCTGCTTCAACGCCGCAAGGCAAAACTGCGCTTCCGTCGCGCTGTTAATCGTTGCCGGGTAGTAACGCTGATAGCTCACTTCTGTGTGCAACCCATGAGCCGCCGTGACGTGCTCCGCCATCTGGCGCAGTCGCGCTTCAATCGTATCCTGCGCCGCCGGGCTGAAGGTACGCACCGTGCCGGTGATACTCGCCTCGGCCGGGATCATGTTGTGTGAAAAGCCGCCCTGCATCCGTGTGACGGTAAGCAGCGCGGTTTCGCACGGATCCAAAGCGCGTGAAACCAGCGTATTGAGCTGTACCACCAGTTCACTGGTCGCCAGCAAAGTGTCACGCGTCAGGTGAGGCTGCGCGGCGTGACCGCCGCCGCCCAGCACCCGGATATCAAAGCGGTCGGCTGCTGCCATAATCGGGCCAGGGCGGGTCTCTACCTGACCGAGCGGCAGTTCCGGCCAGTTGTGAATGGCGTAGACCGCCTCACAGGGAAAGCGGCTGAACAGACCGTCGTCGATCATCGCTTTTGCACCCGCCAGTCCCTCTTCGGCTGGCTGGAAGATAAAGCAGACGCTGCCGTCAAAGCTGACGTCCCGCGCCAGTTTTTCAGCGGCACCCAGCAGCATCACCATATGGCCGTCGTGGCCACAGGCATGACTCACCTGCTCTGCCTGACTTTGCCATTCCGTGCCGCTCTGGTCCTGCATCGGCAGCGCATCCATGTCGGCGCGCAGGCCAATCATGCGTTCACTGCTGCCCTTCTTCAGTATCCCGACCACGCCGGTTTTACCGATGCCGCGATGCACCTCAATGCCCAGCTGGTGCAGGAAGTTCGCCACGATGTCGCTGGTGCGCTGCTCCTGAAAACCCAGTTCCGGGTGCGCATGCAGGTCGCGGCGCAGTGCGACTAAATGTTCCATCTTAATATCCTCGCGAACGGTCAATCTCACCGTGCAGCGGCTCGCCACGCTGGTAGCGCCGCAGGTTCTCCAGCAGGGCCGCAATGGCGCTCTCATTCTGCGTCTGGCTGGCAATGTGCGGCGTCAGCCAGATGGCGGGATGGTGCCAGAAGGGATGGCCCGGCGGTAACGGCTCCGGATCGGTGACGTCAACGACGGCGGCACGCAGCTGACCGCTCTCCAGTGCCATCAGCAGATCATCATCATTCAGCTGCGGGCCGCGCCCGGCCTGCACCAGCGCCGCGCCGTGCGGTAGCTGGCTGAACAGCGACTGATTCAGTAAACCCTGGGTGGTGTCGGTCAGCGGAAGCAGGCAGACCAGAATCTCGCTGTGTGCCAGGAAGTCAGCGAGTTGATCATTGCCGTACCAGCAGCGCACGCCGGGGCACTCGCGCGGTGTGCGGCTCCAGCCTGCGCAGTCAAAGCCCAGCGCCACCAGCTGCGCTAACGCGGCCTGCCCCAGTTCGCCCAGCCCCATCACGCCGACCCGACGCTGCCCGGCAGGTATGGCTGCATGAGGCTGCCACTGCTGCTGCCGTTGCTGATAGAAATAGCGCGGCATGTCGCGATGCAGACCGAGCACCGCGAAGGTGACATATTCCACCATGCCCTGCGTCAGGCCCGGCTCGATCATTCTTATCACAGGCAGGTCTGGCGGCAGCGCGCTGAAGTCAAACTGGTCGGCACCCGCCCCCACCGAGAACAGCAGTTTCAGCCGGGGAAACAGCGCCGGAATGTCTTCGGGTGGCTGCCAGGCGACCAGCGCTTCAACCTGCTCCGGATCACCGGTCTCCGGCCAGAGATGCAGCTGAATGTCAGGCGCATGCTCGGCCAGCCAGCGCTGCCAGATCCGGCCTCGTTCCGGCTCCGATTTATAGACGATATGCATCAGGCCATCGCCTGCGTCATCAGTCCAAATGCCTGCATACTCTGCGGCGTCCAGGGCGTGCCGCGCACCATGGTGGTGGGCGCATCGACCTGAGGAATATCAAGACTCTCAAGCCAGGCCGCCATCGGCAGCGCGGCGTCGGTGTCGATGCGCAGAAATTCACCCTGCAGCGACTGCATCAGTGAGGCGACCAGTGCCTGAGCCATCGGGAAATCCGCGGCTATCACCGGGCCAATCGCCCAGCCGTGACCAAAGCGGCGCAGGCTGGCGAAACCCTGAATCTGCTGCTGCGCATCCTCTAAAATCACTGTCTGGCAGTCGCGCAGCAGATGCTCAATCAGCGCCGGGCGATGCATGCCGTGTGCCTGCTGATCCCGCGTCACCAGCGTGTCATGATCGCCAGCCGTCGCCGGGCGCAGTTTCAGCCCCGCGGGGATCACCACCTCTGGCAGCGTGGTCACGGCACGCGTCTGGTGCTGGCGGATCTCACCACAGCTGACAAAGCCGAGCTTTTCATACAGCCCTTTGCCCATTTCGGTGGCGTGCAGACGCACGTTAACGTCGGGCACTTTTTCCAGCTGCGCCAGCATCAGCTGCTTGCCCAGGCCGCGTCCCTGCTGCTGGTTATCGATAATCACCAGTCCCACCGTGGCGGCATGGTCACCCCAGCGCCAGAGTACTGCGCTGCCAATCAGTTTGCCCTGCTCTTCTATTACCGTGCCCTCGCCCAGCTGCAGCGCCAGCTGCCAGTCTTCACGGCGATGGGGCCATTTCAGCACCTGGGTTAAGGTGAAACACGTTTCAATATCATCTGGCGTCATTGCGCGTATTGTCAGGCTCATTCGCGTTCTCCTTACATCATGCCTGGCGTTTCAAGTCCGCTGCCGTCAACCAGACGGCTGTAGCGGTACGGCTGAGGATCAACGATGGGTGTGGCGTCGGTCGCCAGGTCGGCAGCCAGTCGTCCGGCACCGGGTCCGATACCGAAGCCGTGGGCGCTGTAACCCGCTGAGAGCACCAGCCCCGGCAGTTTCGCCACGGTTGAGATCACCGGAATCGCGTCCGGGGTGCTGTCAATCATGCCGCCCCACGACTGCGCCAGCCGGAGATTCGCCAGCGCCGGATATTCACGCCGCATTGCCGCCAGGCCCTCTTCCACGATTTTTGCATCCGCTGCCGGATCGAGAATGCGCATCCGCTCAAACGGCGACTCGCGGTCGAATGACCAGCCCCCCATCGCTTCAGGGCCATTGAAGAACGGTGACAGGCCGAGATTCAGGGTCAGATTCTTGCGGCGGCTTTTAAAGGTCGGATAGAACTGACGGGCATAGCGCAGCCCCTGAGCGCCCGGCTCAAGACGTCCGCGGCCTGAGACTGAGACGGTATAGCTGCCATCCATTTGTGGGCGACAGGCAAAGCCCGGTGTGTAGAGCGGCATGGCGATCGCCTGCTCAATAGGCTGCGTGCGGAAGGCAGTGCCAATCACGTTGCCCAGCGGCAGGTCGATGCCGTGACGACGGCAGAACATGGAGGTCCAGGCCCCGGCGGCACAGATAACCCGGCTGGTTTTGATCAAACCGCGCTCGGTCCAGACGCCGCTGACCCGTCCGGCGGCAATATCCAGCCCGCGGACTGCGCACTGCTGAAACAGCAGTGCACCCTTTTTCTGCGCGCCCGCCACCAGCCCCGGTGCGGCCAGGCGCGGCTCGGCGTGACCATCGGTCGGCGACGAGAGACCGCCCAGCCAGTTTGTGGTGCTGCCGGGCGTCATTGCTTTAGCCTGCTCTGCGGTGAGAATCGAACTGCGCATGCCATAGCCTTTCGCCATCTGGTTCCACTTATCCCAGGCCGCGATATCCGACTCTTCCTGGGTGGCGTAGACCAGCCCGCTGCGGCGGAAACCCAGCTCTTCACCGGTTTCTTCACTTAGCTCACCCCAGCGTTGCAGCGCATAGATAATCAGCGGCAATTCACGCTCATCGCGGTTTTGCTGGCGGCACCAGCCCCAGTTGCGGCTCGACTGCTCAGCGCCAACCAGCCCTTTTTCAATCAGCACCACCTTCACTCCCTGCTTCGCCAGCTCCCAGGTGGCGGCGGCACCGGCGATACCGGCGCCAATCACCACCACATCGGCGGAATCGGGAAAGTCAGCACTGTCCTGTACATAACGAATCGGTGCGGGCATAACAAGATGACCTCTGTTGTCAGTATCGGGTCTGGCGCACGGCGACATCGCCGCTGTACGCTGACCCACGCCGCCTGCCTTGCACATCAGTACTGCGCAGACGGATAAATTCAGTTGCCCGTAAGGCTCAGCGGCCACTCACTCCGCTTTTAAAATCTCTTCATGTTCATCCAGCCAGCCCTGCCGCAGCTCCGGCACCGCGCGTTTCAGCCGCTCGAAATACAACTCGCTGGTCGGCTTGTCGTAGTCATTGCGTGCCAGCTGGGTGACGATGCGACCGCTTTTCATCACCACAATTTCGTCGCACACCGCGCGCACCGCATGCATATCGTGGCTGATGAAGATCACCGAGAGCCCCAGCTCACGGCGCAGTTCGCTGATTAAGTCGAGGACGGCGGCGGCGACCACAGTATCCAGCGCCGAGGTCACTTCATCGCACAAAATCAGATCCGGCTCCGCTGCCAGCGCACGCGCCAGATTGACGCGCTGCTTCTGACCGCCGGAGAGCGCCCAGGGACGCCGCCACAGCACGCTGCGCGGCAGTTGCACCAGATCCAGCAGCTGATAAAGTCGCTGCTGCCGGGCTGCCCCGCTCAGGCCATAAAACAGCGTCAGCGGTCGCGACAGGATGCGCTCAACGCTATGGGCCGG
The DNA here is from genome assembly GCF_003201065.1 of Pantoea sp. JKS000250. Lineage (NCBI taxonomy): Bacteria > Pseudomonadati > Pseudomonadota > Gammaproteobacteria > Enterobacterales > Erwiniaceae > Pantoea > Pantoea sp. JKS000250. The sequence goes on from NZ_QICZ01000001.1 coordinate 766,374, forward strand.
ATTCAGCGCGGTATCTGCCATCTGGAATACATACTGAATGCGCCGCAGCTCATTGTCAGGACGTTTCTGCATATCGCCGGCAATATAGTGGCCGTTAAACAGGATATGCCCGTGGCTTGGCGCGTTGAGACCGGCAATCGCATGAGCCAGCGTCGTTTTGCCGGAGCCTGACTCGCCGATGATGCCAATCGCCTGCCCTTTCCACAGCTTAAGGTTAATCTCCTCAAGAATGCGTATTTTCGGCTGGCCGTCGCTGTCACGCGGGCCGTAACCGGCATTGAGATCGCGCACTTCCAGCAGCGGCTGAATATCGGCGGCGGCCGGACACCAGTTGCTGGGCCGCTCTTTCTGCCGTGCCGCTTCCATCAGCAGTCGCGTGTATTCCGCCTGCGGCGCGCCAATCAGGTGCGCAGTACTGCCATACTCCGCCATTTTACCGCGCAGCAGCACCAGAATCCGGTCAGCCATCTGTGCCACCACGGCCAGATCGTGACTGACGTAAATCGCGGTGACGCCGCGCTGCACCACCACGCGGCGAAACGCCTTCAACACTTCCACCTGCGTGGTGACATCCAGCGCGGTCGTGGGCTCATCCAGGATCACGACGTCGGGATCGCCAATCAGCGCCATCGCCGTCATCAGGCGCTGTAACTGACCGCCCGATACCTGGTGCGGGAACCGGTCGCCAATGGTCTCGGGATTGGGCAGCGCCAGCTCACGGAACAGGCCAATCGCTTTGGCTTTCGCGTCTTTGCGGGTCATCGTGCCGTGAATAACCACCGGCTCAATCACCTGGTCGAGGATCTTCATCCCCGGATTAAATGACGCCGCGGCGCTCTGGGCGATATAGGCGACCTTGTTGCCGCGAAACGCGCGCAGCTGGCCCGGTGACAGACTGTTCACATCGGTGCCGGCAACGTGAATATTGCCCTCAGCGATGCGGCAGCCGTTGCGGGCATAGCCCATCAGTGCCATGGCGATGGTGGTTTTTCCGGAGCCGGATTCGCCAATCAGCGCCAGCACCTCGCCCTTCTGCACCGTGAAGTGAATGTCCGACACAAGGTCGAGCTCTTCACCGCGATCGGTCTGCGCGGTGACGCGCAGTTTATCTACCGAAATCACCGGCATAGCGGTATGTGGTGTCACGTTCATGCTCCCTCCTTCGCCAGCGTCATCGGACGCATCGCCTGCAGGCTGTCAATAAACAGGTTGGCACCAATGGTCAGGCTGGCAATCGCCAGTGCGGGCATCAGTACCGCGGGCGAGCCATCAAACAGCCCCTGCATATTTTCACGTACCAGCGTGCCCCAGTCGGCGTACGGCGGCTGTACCCCCAGGCCGAGGAAGCTCAGGCCGCTCAGCAGCAGCACGATGTAGACAAAGCGCAGGCCAAAGTCCGTCAGCATCGGGTGCACCATGTTAGGCAGGATATCGTGAATGGCGATATACCAGCGGCTTTCGCCCCGCAGCCGTGACGCCCGGACGTAGTCCATGCTGCGCAGCGAGCTGGCCATGGCAAAAGCAATGCGGAATGCGCCCGGCCAGTAGGTGAACACCGCCGTCAGGATCAGCATGGGCAGCGAGGAGCCAAACACCGCGACAATCATCAGCGACAGTACCTTGCCCGGCAGCACCAGCAGGGCATCGTTGACGCGGCCCAGCAGCTCCTCCAGCCAGCGTCCCGTTACCGCCGCCAGCAGGGCCAGCAGCGTGCCGATCAGGCTGGCCAGCAGCGCCGCACTCAGCGCCAGGCCGATGGAGAACTTCGCGCCGTAGAGGATACGGCTCAGCATGTCGCGCCCCAGGTAGTCGGTCCCCAGCAGGTTATCGGCCGTCATGCCGCCCATCAGCGGGCCGCCGCCGATGTCATCAATGCTGTGCGGGGCCAGTGGCGTGCCAAACACCGCCATCAGCAGCCAGAACAGCGACATGATCAGACCCAGCCGGCCCGACCAGGAGAGCGACTGTAAGAAACGCCAGGGCAACAAGAGTGTATTCATGCGCTTCTCCATTTCGGGTTAAAGGCGATAGTCAGAATGTCGGCCGCCAGCAGCAGAACCAGGTAGCAGGCGGCGAACAGCATCACGCAGAGCTGCACCACCGGCAGGTCGCGGTTGCTGACCGCATCCACCAGCTGGCTGGCCAGACCGGGATAGCTGAAGATGGTTTCGATGATGATCACCCCGCCAAACAGGTAGGAGAGACTGAGAGAGATCGCATTGGCGATGGGTCCGACCGCGTTGGGCAGCGCGTGACGCAGCACGGCGCGGAGCGGCGACACCCCTTTAAGCAGCGCCATCTCCAGGTAGGGGCTGTCGAGCTGGTTGATAATGGCGGCCCGCGTCATGCGGGCCATCTGCGCCACCAGCACGCAGCAGAGCGTCAGCACCGGCAGCGCATAGGCTTTGAGGTAGCTCAGCAGGTCGCTGTCCGGACTGCCGAACGACATCGCCGACACCCAGTGCAGTTTGACGGCGAAAATCAGCACCGCCACGGTCGCGACCAGGAACTCCGGCACGGCCACCGTCGCCATGGTGCCGATAACCAGCGCCCGATCGAGCCTTGAACCGCGGTTCATCGCCGCGATAATGCCGATAATCAGCGCCAGCGGCACGCAGATCAGCGTGGTGATGCCCGCCAGTTCGAAGGTGGCGGGTATGCGCTGCGCCACCAGCTGCGAGACCGGCAGATGGCTGGCAAACGAGATGCCAAAGTCACCCTGCACCATACCCGTCAGCCAGTGGAGATAGCGGACCAGTAGAGGCTGATCGAGACCCAGCTGCTGCCGTAACGCCGCCACCGTTTCCGGCGTGGCGTTCTGGCCGAGGATCATCTGCGCCGCGTCACCCGGCAACAGGCTGGTGATGAAAAACACCACCGCCGAGACGATAAGCAACGTCAGGATGCCGGCGCCAATGCGCCGGGCAATCAGGAACAGCATGTATCGGTTCATCGGCGAACTCCTTATGAATAGCCTGATGGGACAGGCTGAGATCAGGCGGTCAGCCAGGCAAACTCATGGAAGCGGTAGCCCATCATCATGCCTGACGGCCAGGCTTCGACCCCTTTGACCTTTTTGTTGTAGCCATCGGTGGAGCTGATAAAGGTCGGGATGATCGTGCCGCAGTGGTCATAAATCAGCGTCTGCATGTCGCCATACATCTGCTTGCGCTTTGCCTGATCGCGTTCTCCGCGCGCGGCGACCACCAGTTGATCAAACTGCGGATTTTTCCAGCCCGACTCGTTATTCGGTGCGGTAGAGAGATAAAACTGTGAGAAGAGCATGTCGAGCGTCGGACGCGGATTTATCGAGCCATATCCCACCGGATCTTTCATCCAGTGCGAAGACCAGTAACCGTCATACGGCACGCGTCGCACTTTTATGTTCAGCCCCGCCCCGCGCGCCAGCTGCTGGATCATCTGCCCGCCTTCATTCGCCCCTTCAATGTTGGGCGTCGTGATGATCTCTACCGTAGCGCCCGCCATGCCCGCTTTTTTAATGTGGAACTTCGCTTTTTCGATGTCGAGCGGACGCGGTTTGAGATCGGCGTTGTAAAGCGGATGCCACGGCGGTACCGGGGTGTCATTACTGACGTCGCCGTAACCCTGCAGTACCGTTTTCACCAGCATTTCGCGCGGCTGCAGATATTTCATCGCCAGCACGAAATCTTCGTTGTTACCCGGCTTCACATCGGTGCGGATAATCAGGTTGGTGTACATGCCTGATTTGCTTTCCAGTATGCCAAACTCGCTGCTGGCTTTGATGCGTTTGCAGTCCGCGGCGCTCAGAGTGGAGACCATCTGCAGATCGCCCGACATCAGGGCATTGACACGCGCCGCGTTGTCAGTGACGCCAATCAGCTCCACCTCATCCAGATGCGGCAGACCGGGCTTGTAGTAGTTGGGATTTTTGGTACCAATGGTGCGCGTGCCTGGCATAAAGGTTTTGCAGACAAACGGACCGGTGCCGATGCCTTTACTGAAGTCGGTGGTGCCGTCTTTGACAATCAAAAACGGCGGCGTCGCCAGCATGTAAGGAACGTCAAAGTTGGCGTTGTTCAGCTCCAGCTGCACCTCATTATCATTGACCGCGCTGAAGGTTTTAAACTGATCGGCCAGCTTAAAGGCGATTGAGGCGATGGCCGGATCTTTGTGTCGGCTGAGCGAGAAGATCACATCTTTAGCGGTCAGCGGTTTGCCATCATGGAAGGTGACGCCCTTCCGCAGTTTAATATGCCAGGTGATGCCGTCGCTGGATTCCACTGATTCGGCCAGCGCCGGTTGCGCCATCAGGTTTTTGTCCAGTTCGGTCAGGCCGCTGTAGAACATGAACTGACGGGTGTAGTCCGCGCTGTTATTACTTTTCGCCGGATCGAGCGTATCGGTGGCGGAGGCATTCGACATTGCCGCCCGCAGTTTACCGCCTTTGACCGGCTTGTCGTCCGCCAGTGCCGCCCCGGAGAAGCCCACCAGCCCGCTGCTCATCACCGCACCGGCGGAAAGAATCTTCATCAGGCTGCGGCGTGACAGCGAGCCTTCGGTGATCATGCGCGTCAGTGCCGGATTTACCGCATCAGCGTCGTTATTATCAAATTTACTCATCTCTCTACCCTCAATAGTCAGGCGAACCGGGATCATGTTCTGGCGGTGCTGGCAACCTGGCGGCCAGCACCCGACGGGACGTTAAGAAAGGCGATCCTTTGCTTTGTAATAGAGTCCTGCGAGCGGTAAAAACCATGGCTTGCCGTGATAACCGGGCAGCGCGGGCCATGCGTCGCGCTGCCAGGGATTTTCAGTGCGCTTTTCGGCCAGCAGATCGGCCATTACCCGTCCCATCCACACCGACATCTGCGTGCCGTGGCCGCTGTAGCCCAGCGAATAGAAGAGGCCATCCTGTTCACCCGCATGCGGCAGACGGTCGGCGGTCATATCGACCATGCCGCCCCAGCAGTAATCCAGCGCTGCCTGGCCGAGTTGCGGCAGCATCTGCGTCATCGCGTGGCGCAGGATCTCGCCGCTGCGCGAATCAGAGGTCGGATTGCTGACCGCAAACCGCGCCCGGCCGCCAAACACCAGCCGGCTGTCGGCAGTGGTGCGGAAGTAGTTGCCGATATTCAGCGACGTCACGTAGGTCCGATTATTGGGCAGCACCTGGCGCAGCAGCGCCGGGTCGAGTGCTTCGGTCACCACGATAAAGCTGCCGACCGGCACGATGCGGCGCTGAAACCAGGGAAAAGGGCCGACGTTGGAGCAGCCGGTCGCCATCAGCACCTTATCCGCCAGAAGGGTGCCGTTTGCAGTGTGAATCCGGTGCTGATAGCCCTTCAGTCGCTCTAACTTCGTCACGGCATGATGCGGATAAATCTTCGCCCCGCTGCGCGCGGCGGCTTCAGCCAGCCCGATGCCAAATTTGCCCATGTGCATCTGACCGCCACGCTTCTGCAGCAGGCCGCCGTGGAACTTGTCGCTGGCGATCTCGTCGCGCACTGCCGTTTTGTCGAGCAGTTCGATATCCGGGTCCACGGTGCGGCGCATCAGTTCATACGCCTCCCGCAGCCCGGCGACATGCGAGGCTTTGCTGGCGAGCTTGAGTTTGCCGCACAGCCGGAAGTCGCAGTCGATCGCTTCATCCTGAATCAGTTGCTGGACGTAGCTCACGGCGTCATCAAATGCCCGGTAGAAGCGGCTGGCCTGTTCCAGACCCTGACTCGCTACCAGCGAGGCGAAGTTCTGCGCCACACCGGTATTGCAGTGACCGCCGTTGCGCGCCGATGCCTGGCTCATGACGTCGCCACTCTCCAGCAGCACCACGCTGATGCCGCTGCGCGCCAGGTTAAGGGCTGCCGAGACACCGGTGAAGCCGCCGCCAATTACCACCACCTCCGCCTGGGCGGGCAACGGTTCGCGGGCAGCACCGGCAAAGGCCGGAGCCGTAGCCTGCCAGAACGATTCCAGTTTCATGGGGGGTTCCTCAGAGTCCGACGACGCCAGGCAGGCCGCCGATATCTTTGATTTCGGTGTACTGGTAGTACGGGTTCGCCGGTTCATGACCGCGATTGACCCAGACTTTGTTTTTGATGCCGAGATCGTAGGCGGTCATCAGGTCATAGCGGAAGCTGGAGGAGACGTGCAGGATCTCTTCCGGGCCGCAGTCAAGCTTATCCAGCATGTACTCGAAGCCCTTCATCTGCGGTTTGTAGGCACCCGCTTCTTCCGCCGTGATGGTCATGTGGATCGGTGCGCCCAGACGCGGTATATGGTGCGGGATCAGGTCTTTCATGGAGTTAGTCAGCAGCACCAGCGGAAACTCTTTTGCGACTTTCGCCAGCCCGGCCGGCACGTCGGGATGCGGACCCCAGCTGGCGCAATCGGTGTAAATGAAGTCGCTGTCGGCTTTATCCCATTCAACGCCCCACTTTTTGCAGGTGCGCTGGATGGCATTGCTAACCACGTCGTAATAAGGTTTCCATGCGCCGAGCACCTCATCCAGCCGGTAACTGGCAAAATCAGCGGTGAAGGCGTGCATGGCCTCAGGGTCGACGCGGTCGCTGAAACAGCGTTCTGCCGCACCGGCCATATCGAAGCGAATCAGCGTGCCGTAACAGTCAAACGTGATGAATTTCGGTTTAAACAGTGCCATGTAACACCCTCGTCTTGTCAGTTGCGCTTAGAAATCGATGAGTACGCTCTTCTGGCGCTGGCAGGCCTGAAACGCCTGACGCCCTAAATCTTTGCCAATGCCGGAGCCGAGAAAACCGCCGGTAGGAATGATGAAGTCGCCGGAGCGGCCATAGCGGTTAATCCAGACGGTGCCTGCGTCAATCGCCCGCATCGCCCGCAGCGCGCGCGGCAGGCTCAGGGTGTGGACACCGGCGCAGAGGCCGTAGGTGTCGTGGGCGGCCATCGCCAGTCCCTGCTCTTCATCATCAAACGTCTGTACCGTCAGCACCGGACCAAAAATCTCCTGCTGAACCGCCGGGTTATCCTGCGCCACATGGCTCAGCAGCGTCGGCTGCCAGAACCAGCCGTTGTCCGTGTCGGCAAAGCGCTCTCCGCCCACCAGCACCTCTGCGCCCTGCGCTTTTGCGGCTTCAATGACCGAGCAGACTTTGTTGCCCTGGCGTTCATCGATCAGCGGCGCGTAGCGGCTGCCCTCCTGCCAGGTGACGCCCGGTTTCACTTCCCGGCAAAGCTGGGCCAGCCGCTCAACCAGCGGATCGGCAATGTTGCGCTGCACAATAAGACGGGTGCCCGCCACGCACGCCTGACCGCCGTTGGCAGTGAAGCCGCGCAGAATGCGCTGAGCCAGCACCTCAAGGTCACCCGCATCATCAAATACCAGCTGCGGGCTTTTGCCGCCCAGCTCCAGCGTCACCGGTTTCATGCCGTGCTGCGCGGCATCGCTCATGATGCGCGCGCCGGTCAGGGTCGAGCCGGTAAACGAGACTTTGCGCACCAGTGGATGTTTCACCAGCGCACTGCCGGTCACCGCGCCACTGCCCTGCACAATGTTCAGCACGCCCGCTGGCAGGCCCGCCTGAATCGCCAGTTCAGCCATGCGCACCGTCGAAAACGGGGTCAGTTCAGAGGGTTTCAGCACCACCGCATTGCCTGCTGCCAGCGCGGGTCCGCATTTCCACGACGCCATCGACAGCGGGAAATTCCACGGGGTAATCGCGGCGATGACGCCATAGGGTTCCGCAATCAGCATGCCGAGGCTGCTGTCGCGGGTGGGAAAGAGATCGCCGCTGTATTTGTCTGCGCATTCGGCGTAAAAGCGAATCGCCTCGGCGGTAAACGGAATTTCGTGCAGCACCACGTCGCTGATGGGCCGGGTTGAGCCCAGCGCTTCCAGCTGAGCCAGCAGCGCGTCCTGCTCTATCAGGTCAGCCCAGCGGCGTAACACGCGACCGCGTTCACGCGGCGGACAGCCAGACCAGCCGCTGGTTTTCAGCGCCTGATGCGCCACGGTGACGGCACGATCAACATCCTGCGGCGTGGCGTCCTGCAGCGTGGCATAGCCCCTGCCATCAGAGGGACGTTTAACCTCAAAGGCTGCGCCCTGACTCTGGCAGTGCTGGCCGCCAATATAATGGCCAGCCGGAAGAGAAACTTTTTCAGGGTCGAAACTTAACATGGAAGAATTCCTTATTTGTAACACCCATCAGTTGCTGGCTTAATAGCGTTTTTAACTGGCGATTTCTGCGCTGTTAATAAGCTAATGCAGAAAGTATGCCAGCCGGGCAAAAAATAAAAATGCGTTTAAAACAGCGCAAAAAAATTTTCTGCCGTATTGCCGGGGTAATTTTTGCGGATTTGCCGAACAATTAAACAGATGATTTACTTCACAAAATTTATGCGCCCTGCTGGTGCAACCTGCACGGAAATTGCACCAAAGCGGATATTCCGGTTCAGGCTGCTCACTTCTGCACTCATGACACACCGATTTACCGACCGGCCTCACATCCCTGATAAATTCTTTACTTTTTAAAGAGAATTATTTGACGCCGTGGAAATAATTCTGTGCGTCAGGCATAAAAAAACGCCAGCCGGATCGTCCGGCTGGCGTTTTGGTCATATTTAATTACAGACTGCCAATGTGAAAAGTTTTCTGTTCCAGATATTCATCAATTCCGTAGCGGGATCCTTCCCGGCCAATACCGGAAAGTTTCACGCCTCCAAAGGGGGCAACTTCAAGAGAAATCGCGCCGGTATTAAAGCCGACCATGCCAAACTCCAATGCTTCCGCCACCCGCCAGGCACGCCGGATATTTTCGGTAAAGAAGTAGGCGCCCAGTCCGTAGGGCGTGTCATTCGCCATTGCGATGGCCTCATCCTCATCATCAAAGATAAACAGCGGCGCGACCGGACCGAATGTCTCCTCATGAGCAATGCGCATGCTGGACGTGACCTCGCCGAGCACCGTGGGCTCAACAAAAGTACCGTTGCCCTGGCTGATGCCGCCGGTCAGTAGCGTGGCACCCTGGCTGAGCGCATCATCGATGTGACCATTCACCTTTTCTACCGCGCGGGGGGTAATCAGCGGACCCATGGTGCTGTCGGGCGCAAAGCCATCACCCACTTTCAGGGTGGCGACCGCCTCCAGCAGTCGCGCGGTGAAGCGCGTATAGATGTTACGCTGCACCAGAATTCTGTTGGCGCAGACGCAGGTCTGCCCGGCGTTGCGGAACTTGCTGAGCATGACGCCCGCGACCGCAATCTCAATGTCGGCATCATCAAACACGATCAGCGGCGCGTTGCCGCCCAGCTCCAGGCTCAGACGTTTGATGCTGTCAGCGCTTTGCTGCATTAATAACTGCCCAATGCGGGTCGAGCCGGTGAAGGAAATTTTACGCACCGTACGGCTACCAGTCAGTGCCGCACCGATCTCCGTGGGCAGGCCGGTCAGCACCTGTAATACGCCTGACGGGAAACCGGCGCGCTCTGCCAGCACCGCGAGGGCCAGCGCGGAGAGCGGCGTTAACTCCGAAGGTTTAACGATAATCGGACATCCGGCGGCCAGCGCGGGGGCCACCTTACGAGTGATCATCGCAATCGGGAAGTTCCAGGGAGTGATGGCGGCGGCAACGCCTACCGGCTGTTTCAGCACCAGAATGCGCCGGTCGTCACTGGGCGCGGGAATGGTGTCGCCATAGACACGGCGCGCCTCTTCCGCGAACCATTTCACAAAGCTGGCCCCGTAGAGCACTTCGCCTCTGGCTTCCGCCAGCGGTTTGCCCTGCTCTGCGGTCATGATGATCGCCAGGTCGTCAGCATGTTCAATAATCAGTTGATGCCATTTTTCCAGCAGCGCGGCACGGCTGGCGTTAGTGGTTTTTCCCCAGCTGATGCGAACCGTTTCCGCACAGGCTATCGCCTGCTCTGTTTCCGCACGGCCCAGCGCCGGTATGGTCGCCAGCGTTTCGCCCGTGGCGGGATCGGTAACCGGCAGCGTGGCACCCTGATGTGCATCCTGCCAGCGTCCGGCAAATAACGCCTGCTGGCGCAGCAGATCGCTGTCTTTAAGTTGTAATCGCGACATAACATCCCCTTGTGGTCAGCTGATTCCACTTTATCGCGCCGGGTCAGCGCAGGATGTTGTTGTGCGGGGTCAGAAAGGTCGCTAAACGAGTTTTTCGCAGGGATTTGAAATTTTATGCTGTGCGGAAATGGGTGCGCATCCGGCGGGATGCGCACGCGCTTTAAATCTGGAAGTCGATGACCGGTTCGTCGTCATTACTGTAGGAGAGTGCCTGGCGTTTGATCTCCTCCAGCGACAGATTAGCGTTACAGAGTTCCAGGAACTGCCAGACATAATTGCGCTGCAGCTGTCCCCGCTTGAGGCCGAGCCAGACGGTGCTGGCATCAAACAGATGCGTGGCGTCGATGCGTACCAGCTCTTCACTCTCTTCCGTTTCACACGCCTGATCGGCCAGTATCCCGACGCCCAGACCAAGTTTAACGTAGGTTTTCACCACGTCGGAGTCCTGGGCGCTGAGCACGATGTCCGGTTTTAAACCCGCCGACTGGAAGGCACGGTCAACCCGCGAACGACCGGTGATACCCTGGCGGTAAGTAATGAGGGGATAACGGCTGAGGGTGCTCAGTGAAACCGGTTGATTCTGTACCAGCTCATGATCTTTCGGCACCAGCAACGCATGATGCCAGCTGAACCAGGGGAATGCCGCCAGGCTGCTGTTATTGACCAGCATTTCACTGGCGATGCCGATGTCCGCTTCACCCGCCAGCAGCATGGTGACAATTTCCTGCGGCGATCCCTGGTTGAGTTCCAGACGAACGTTGGGATAGAGCTGACGAAACGCTTTAATGATTTTCGGCAGACTGTAGCGCGCCTGAGTATGGGTCGTTGCAATGGTCAGAATGCCGCTGGTTTCATTAGTAAAGACATCGGCCAGACGTCGTACCTTCCCTGCTTCATCGAGGATGCGTTCGGCGATGGTCAGCAGCGCTTTACCCGGTTCGGTCATTCCCAGCAGGCGCTTACCGCGACGAATAAAGATCTCAACACCCAGTTCATCTTCCAGGTCACGAATGTGCCGACTGACACCTGACTGGGAGGTAAACAGCGTGTTAGCGACTTCCGTTAAGTTAAACTCACAGCGGGCCGCCTCGCGGATGATTTTAAGCTGCTGGAAATTCACGACATTTACCTCCCTTTACATAATCTGATTCCCTGATGTTAAGAACTATTATTGATAACAGGAAATACTAAAAAATTTGGCTTTATGACTTTAGGGAATAAAGGGGGAGGTTACGCGGATGCGCTGAGGTGTTCGCTGCGCGAACGGGGCTGGGAAGGTTTCGTTCGCTTTGCAGCGGGCTGACGCTGAGAAGGTTTCGTTCGCCTGGTGAGCCGGGCAGTTTCAGTTACGCCTCTGCAGGCGACCAACAAGGGGGCGCCAGTCGCCGCGCCCCCTTGACCCCGGGCTCCGGCCTGCTTCACCGCCGCTTCGCGGTCCCTTCGCCTCTTCCGGATTTCTCAGGGACCGCCGGGACGCGCCATCCCTGGCGCGAACCCGCCTCTTCGCGACATCCCTGTCGCTCGTCCTGAAATCCCTCATCCGCTCAGCGGCTCTGACGGCCTCCCTCCCCCGCTTTTATCTCCTCTCTTCAAAGTTGAGTACTTTATCGCTTTTTGTTTTTGGAAGGGTCTCTGGCCAGAAGACAACACTGCACCAAAACAACATAAAAATTTTGCAGGCGAGGTTTGAGAGAGGCATCCGGAGCGCTGAGGAACAACCGGAGGCGAGGATGAGCCGACAGGACGTCGGCGAAAGGACGGTTCGCGCCAGGGATGGCGCGTCCGGACGGTCCGCGGGCCGCAGGGCGTGACGAAGGGACCCCGCGAAGTGGGGCGCGCAGGCAGCCGGACGCCGGGATTGTTAAGGGGCGGGCGTACGCCCCTTGACGCGTCCGCCTGCACGGAGGACCTGAAACTCTCCACCGCCTGGCGGGCGTAACCTGCTCAGACTCAGACCGCTGCAAAGCCTGACCTTAGCCCGCTGCAAAGCGCGCTCTCTACCCCACTAACATCAACTCCCGCTCCTCACTCAGCGGCTTATTCAGCAGCGACAGCAGGATATTTTTCACGGCCTGTGCAGAAGGCGACAGCGGCAACCGGGCTGAGATGTTCAGCGACAGCGGCAAACTCAGTGACGGGCTGTTGATACGGGACATCCAGGCATCAGTTGAACCTACCAGCGCACGGGCGGCCGATTCAGGTAATACGGTGACACCCATGCCGCTGGAAATGGCTGCGGTCAGGGTTGAAATCGATTCGATCTCACCAATGATGCGCGCACTCAGGCGACGCAGTGAAAATGCCTCATCAACCCGTTTGCGCACTGCGCTGTAGTCGCGTGGTAAAAACAGGCTCATCTGCGCCACATCGGCCAGATCGACGCTGGCACCTGGGTAGTCGGTAGCGCCGACCAGGAAGAGATCTTCTTTCATCAGCGGCATGCTGTTGATGCCGGCAGTCGGAGCGCGATCGTACAGTACCGCCATATCCAGCTGACCGTTCATCACTTTCTCATTCAGCACGCTGCCGCTATTTTCATGCAGGTAGACCAGTACTTCAGGAAACTGATCGCGAACGGTTTGCAGCAGCGGCATGGTCAGCGAGGAGGCTGCTGTGCCGGGTGCCAGACCAATTGATACCTGGCCGCTCAGCACCTGACCGGCATTAATGACCGCCGTCTGGGCCTGCTCGCACTGGCGCAGAATAGTACGCGCATGACCATAGAGAATCTTTCCGGCTTCCGTTGGCGTGACGCCGCGCTTGGTGCGGATCAGGAGCTGCTGATCCAGTTCATTCTCCAGCGTTGCCACCTGCTGACTGAGTGCAGGCTGCGCGATATGCAGCACTTCCGCTGCCTGCGTCAGACTGCCGATATCGACGATTTTCACAAAGTATTTCAGTCGTCTTAAATTCATCTTGCCTCCGTCACTTACCCTGAATAGCGAAAGGTGTCTGGCCCATCGCTCTGATGACAGAGATTTTGCAAGATGCAGGCCAGGTTTAAATCCTGCGCCTCGCCCGTCAGCCAGATTTTTCCTAACGGCCCGGAAAATAAGCGTTTCTGATTACCTCTTAAGGGTTAATAAGGATCAGGAATGCGTAATAGCAACAGAGGAGTCGAGCGGGCGCACTGTGGCAGTGCAGATGCTGCGAGTCAGACGTGCAGAAAAGTGATGACGGGCTGTACAGTTTTAGTGCAGTGGAAACGTATTGCACCGGATGAAGGCTTGCCGGGCTTACAGGAAAGCATTAACCAACAGACTGAGAATGTAACCGCTATCAGCGGGATTTCTTATCGCTGACGCTTCCTGAAGACAAAAAAACAACCGTTGCCCTCTCCCGTTGCGGAAGAAGGCAACGCCTGCTGATTAACGTTTTTTACGGTTACGATGCATGTCGATAGAGACCGCAGCGACGATGATCACCCCTTTGATGATGTCCTGAATATAGGCATCGACACCCACGAAGGTGAATCCGCTTTTAATCAGGCCAAGAATAACGGCACCGATTAATGTGCCGGTGATACGGCCGACACCGCCCATCAGGCTGCTGCCGCCGATAACGGCTGCGGCAATCGCATCCAGCTCGTAGGACATCCCCATACTCGACTGGCCGCTGCTGACGCGCGCCGCCAGTACCACACCCGCCAGGCCAGAGAGCGCGCCGGCAATGGTGTAGACGATGATCAGATACTTATTAACGTTGATACCGGAGACTTTTGCCGAGGTCATGTTGCCGCCGATGGCGTAAACATATTTACCGTAGCGGGTATGTTTCAGGGCGATGTGAAACAGCAGTGCCACCACCAGGAAAATCACGACCGGCATGGCACCCTGACCGATTGAGGTAAAGCCATCGGAAAGGAAGCTGATGGGATTACCCTGAGTGTAATACTGCGCCAGACCGCGTGCCGACACCATCATGCCCAGCGTGGCAATGAAGGGCGGAATGCCGGTGCGGGTAATCAGTACACCATTGACCGCACCCGCCAGCAGACCAACACCGATACCGGCCGCGATAGGGATTACCGCGGGCATATTAACCAGCGACGGATACATCGGCGACAGGCTGTCAGAGGTCTGCGCCAGACTGGCGGCGACCACCGCCGCCAGGGCGATGACGGAACCGGACGAGAGATCGATACCGGTGGTGATAATGACCTGGGTCACGCCAACGGCGATAATCCCGATAATCGCCACCTGCAGGACAATCAGGATCAGACGGTTGGTGTTGAGCAGGAAAGACTGGTCACGCACGTACCAGCCAAACATTTCAAAAATCAATGCAATCCCCACCATCACCACAAAAATGCCGGTATCTTTCGGCAGTTTATGGCGCAGGCTGGCAAAAAAAGAGGGTTGCTGCGGGGCTGCCGGGGTAGCAGTAGCTTTCATATTGCTCATAGTGGTCTCGCGCCTCACTCGGATGCCAACGACAGAATGGTTTCCTGATCGGCTTCTTCTTTATCGAGGATGCCGGTTATACGCCCGCCGTGCATCACCATCACCCGGTCGCTCATGCCAAGGATTTCCGGCAGTTCAGAGGAGACCATGATGATAGCCACGCCACGGTTGGCGAGTTCACTGATTAAGCGGTAAATCTCCGCTTTTGCACCGACGTCTATACCGCGCGTCGGTTCGTCCAGAATCAGAATCTTCGGTTGTGCCAGCAGCCAGCGGGCAATCAGAACCTTCTGCTGATTACCGCCGCTGAGGTTATTGATGATCTGATCCATGGTCGGCGTTTTGATGTTGAGCCGACGGATTTGCTCCATGCAGTCCTGCGCCATCTTCACATGACTGACAAAACCGCTTTTGCCGCTGTACTCCGGCATGTTGACGATGCTCATGTTCTCCATCACCGACAGCACCAGAAACAGGCCGGACTTTTTACGGTCCTCGGTCAGGAATGCCATGCCCTTTTCAATCGCGGTTGAGGGTGAGTCGATCGTCACCGGTACGCCATCAATCAGGATCTCACCGCTATCGAAACTCTCCATGCCGAACAGGCTCTCCATCACCTCGCTGCGACCGGCCCCCACCAGTCCGGCGACGCCGAGGATTTCACCCCGGCGCACGCTGAAACTGACATCGGTGAAACGATCTTTGCAGGTGAGATTACGCACCGTCAGCACCTCTTCCCCGATGGCACTGTTGAATTTCGGGAACAACTGCGTCAGCTCGCGTCCTACCATCTGTGTAATCAGCGACTGGCGGGTATATTTCGCCGTCTGATCGCTGGCGATCCAGCTGCCGTCGCGGAAAATACTGACTTCATCGGTGATGTTGAAAATCTCATCCATCTTGTGGCTGATGTAGATGATGGCTTTACCCTGCTCCCGCAGATCGCGAATGATGGTAAACAGATGCGCGACTTCAGTTTCCGTCAGCGCGGAGGTTGGCTCATCCATAATGACGATGTCTGAATCCCAGGAGACCGCTTTGGCAATCTCAACCATCTGCTGCGACGCAATGCTCAGTTCACCCACCATCCGATCGGCTTTCAGACGGATATTCAGGCGGTTGAGCAGTTCCTGCGTCTTCTGATTAAGTCGGGCGTGATCGACAAAGCCAAACTTTATCGGCTCACGACCCAGCCAGATATTCTCAGCGACGGTCATGTAAGGCACCAGGTTGAGTTCCTGGTGGATCATTGAAATGCCGGAACGCAACGCGTCCATGGTGTCCTGAAACTGCACCGGCTCCCCTTTAATTTTGATGGTGCCCTTATCGGGACGATACATCCCGATAAGGCACTTCATTAAAGTGGATTTGCCCGCGCCATTTTCGCCCATCAAGGCATGTACCGTTCCCGGACGCACCCGCAACGATACGTTGTCGAGGGCTTTGACGCCGGGGAAGAACTTGCTGATGCCTTCGGCTTCAAGCGCAAACGCGTTCATACATCACCTCCGTACAGCTGGGTCGGGAACGATTATTTCAGGTTACGCTGGGTAAACTGTTCCATATTTTCTTTGGTAATCAGCTGGTAAGGGATGTTGATAATTTTCTGGACTTGTTCGCCTTTCACCAGTTTTATCGCCGTCTGAACTGCGCCTTCACCCTGGCCCTGCGCATCCTGGAATACGGTGGCGACCATCTTGCCCTGCTTCAGCATCTGCAGCGCATCAGGAGTACCATCAACGCCAGCAATCAGGATTTTGTTCGGGTTTTTACCCAGTGCCTGCAGCGCACCGATTGCCATTTCATCGTTGTTCGACGCGATAGCATTGATTTCATCACCGGCCGTCATCCAGTTACTGACCACATCCACCGCGTCGTTACGGGTAAATTTGGCGGTCTGCTTCTGAACAATTTTGATGCCAGGATATTTAGCGGCCACTTCTTCCACACCTTTGGTACGGTCGCGGGTTGATTCATTCGCCAGGTCACCCATCAGAATGGCGACGTTGCCTTTGCCGTTCATTGCTTTAGCCAGCGCTTCCATCTGTAACCGCCCGGCCAGTTCTGAATCGGAACCCACATAGGCCATTTTGCCGGTGAGTTCCGCCCCTGGACGGCGGTTAACAAAGACAAGCGGAATGCCCGCTTTGCTCGCCTGATCCATAATCGGTTTCACCGCGTTGGTGTCGACCGGGTTAACGATCAGGGCATCAACACCCTGGCCGATGAAGTTCTGAACCTGCTGAAGCTGTTGTGAAACGTCACCCTTTGCATCCTCAACCTGGCCTTTAACACCATCCTTCTGCATCTCCTTCTGCATTGAAGTACGCAGAATCGTCAGGAAGTTGTCATCAAACAGAGCCATCGAGACGCCCACTGAGATATCTTTTGCCATAACCGCGGCAGGTAACATGCAGGCTAACAGTGAGGCGACAATCGTTTTTTTAATGTTCATAGGGACCCTTCTTATTTGTTAACTTGCTCAGCGGCTGTACCCGCGAATGAAAAATATCTTTTACATTCACCCAGCCTGTCTGGCGTCTGTTTCAGGAAATTTGAGGTAAGACTTCAGGTTATGGCTATTTTTGTGATCGACCACTCCTTTTCACAATCACTTGATCTGCAAACAGTTAGTTTAAAAATGCCGTTTCATTTCCGGATGATAATCACGACCGTGATGATAAGCAGTTTATTTGTTCCATATAATGTCTTTTTGAAATTTTTATCATAAAAGCACTGAAACGGTTGTTTTAACATCGGCAAACAACAAAACTTTGACATGCCTCTAACATCTGCCGAGAAATGCCCGCAAAGTGAGATCCTGTTGGCAGTTTGAAAAGCCAGCGGATTTGCGTAAAAACCGCCAATCCGCTGCTTTTACGAGCATCTGAACGCAATTCAGTAAACAGGGCTTTGACAAGCGGGATCAGCGCCGTTAATATTCGCCCCGTTCAAGCGATTCCTCTGTAGTTCAGTCGGTAGAACGGCGGACTGTTAATCCGTATGTCACTGGTTCGAGTCCAGTCAGAGGAGCCAGAATTAGAAAAGCCCGCTCAGGGAAACCTGAGCGGGCTTTTTGCATTGATGTTTTTAATCACGGCGGCATGGTTTTCACGCCAGAGGCTTACACCACGAACCCGAAGTGGGAACCATCCGGCAGCTCCACCACCAGCCGCAGTTTCCCCCCCGCCGCATCGACGTAGCGTTTGAGCGTGGAAAGCTTCAGGTCACGCCCCGGCTTTTCCATGCCCGCCACGGTCGGCTGTGTGATGCCCAGCGCCTGCGCCATTTCCACCTGCGTTTTCTGCACTTTCTCACGCAGTTCGGCAAGGTGAATGTTGAGCAGGATTTCGGTCGCCATGGCCTGAGCATCGGCAACGACGTCCGGTTTTTCATCCGCAATAAGCTGTTCCAGCGTTCTGCCCATCACGTTACTCCTTATGGTTAAAGCTTTTTAGCCAGTGTGTGAATTACCGATCGGCAACCGGAAGCATCTCCCGATAAAATCGCTTTTCATTGCCCGCCTTATTACCGGCACACAGCACAATTGCCGTGCGGTTCGGGTCAAAAGCAAAGAAAGCCCTTACTGGGTCGCCGCGGCTATGGATACGTAACTCCTTCATGTTGCTATAAGCGGAACCTTTAATCGTATCCGCATAGGGTCGGCTTAATCCCGGCCCCTTTTTCCGCAACACCAGTAATGCAGCCAGCATACAGCCGCGATCGCTGTCATTAAGCAACGTAAACCAGCGATCAAACCGCTCTGTCGTTTTAATCATCCACAAGGGATCTCCTTATCAATATAGGTCAGATGCTATATAGGTGTAAAGCGATAACCGAGTGTGATGTAGCGGAATAGGATCAGCAGCGATCTTTAATGAAATGCCAGAGAGGTATTCAGCTACGAGAGTGAAGACTGCACAAGATTTGCACAGAGTGGCGAGCTCTATCTGATCTTCTGCGGGTGTGGTGGTCTCATTGCTGTCAGGACGAAAGCCCACTCAGGCTTTCCAGAGCGGGCTTCAGGAAGGTCAGCGGCTGAACGCTAAGAGAAAACGCCTGGCGTACGTTTATGGCAACACGATACGGGCAATCTCATCAGTGCCTTTAGTGGAGGAGTCTTTGTTAAATTCCGCTTTAAGGGTGACATAGAGCGTATTGCTATCTGGTCCAATTAACAGGCTGTTTGGATTTTTGTCAAAGGACCAACTGTTTTTCACCGCGTAAGACGTGGCATCCAGTTGCAGCACTTTCTTCGACTCACGCTGCGTGATGTAAAGCTCATTGCGCTTCGCGCTAAACTTGATACTTAAAGCATCACCTTCAATGCGCTTGATCACTTTACCCGTGCGTTCATCAAAGATCAGCGTGGCTTTGCCTTTAGAATCGTCAGTAACAAATAAGCGACCGGTTGCCGGATCTTCCGCCATGTTCAGGAACAGATACGCTTTGCCATCGCCTGCCGTCCAGCGTTTCTCGATTTTATGGCTGCGTGGATTGATTACCAGAATTTCACCGGAGCCGTTTGCCGCATAAATACGCTCAGTCAGCGGTGAGTAAATAAGACCCGTCACCCATTTACCGGCGTTTTTAATTTCCGTTTTAAGCTTAAAGGTGCGGGTATCCACCACGGAGATATAGCCCGGATCGGCTACGCGGCCTACATACAGTTCATTGCCGTACCACAGAACTTCACGTGCACCTGCCGGATAGCCCTCTTTACTGATTTTGCCCCGGAAGACCAGACGCTGCAGCACTTTGCCACTCTGCGCATCCACTTTGGAGATTGCGCCATCCAGCGAGTTGGTGGTGTAGAACACCTCACCCGCTTCATCGATAGCGGTACCGAAATTTTTCATGTCGGTATGCGTTTCACCCTGAGTGGTCAGCGTAGCGGGATCGAGGCGATAGATGATGCCGCCATTTACATCCTTAAACGCCTGCGCACTGGCAACAAATAACGCTTTTACTGCAGGAGAATAAGCCATTTCATACAGACCCTCCCCCAGGGCGCGCTGCGTTACCGCGCTGTCGACTGGTTTAGAGGCTTCTGTAGCAGGCGCATCAACTTTTTTAGCAGGTGCCTGACACGCTGTCAGGCTAATGGCAGCGGCGGCAGCCATGGCAACAGCGGCTTTGCGCGGGCTTAACGATTTCATGCAGAACTCCATCAGGGAATAAAGGGTGCCGGGCCATTCTGATCGGCCTGAATAAAGAATGAGAATCATACTCATTAACAATCACTAAGCAAGTAACAGCTCAAATTCCTTTAGCCCTTCAGTGCGTTATCACGGCATAAACGTTCAATTTCCGCTTTTTTTTGAGTTCTATTCGCCCTTTTTCAGTGCTAAAAACAGGAAAACGTCAGCAATTACAGGGCTTTTATCGCGCTTATTTAATTGATTTATATCAAATTAATATAATGTTACATCTTGATTTGAATCTTGAAGAGAATTTATAAAGCAAATGATTATCATTGGCATTCTCACAATGAATTCGACATCTGTCTTCCTGTGATGGGCTGAGAAAAATAACAATCAAACGTAATGGCTTAACGCATTACCAACATTTAATGGGAAATTTATGGCTTGTAGTGGCAGGGAATCAGAAAGTAAAAACGTTTTCAGCCTCTCGTTGCTGGCACTGGCGGTACACGCTCTTCTCAACCCCGCTCTGGCGGCAGCGGAAACATCGCAGGATATGGTCGTCAGCGCGAGCCCCGCCGATAGCGGTGAAAGCGATAAAGAGAATTACGCAGTCCAGACCACCCGCGCGGGCACTAAATTGATGCTGACACCACGAGATGTACCGCAATCCCTTAGCGTGGTGACACAGCAGCGGATGCAGGATCAGGATCTGCAATCCGTTAATGATGTGCTGACCAATGCCACCGGTATCTCCACCAATCTAATCGACAGTGAACGCTCCGAATACTATTCACGTGGCTTTAAGGTCAGCAACTTCACCTTCGATGGCATTCCGACGTCGGTCAACGATACGTGGAACTATGGCGATGCGGCGTCCGACACGGCTATCTATGACCGCATTGAGATCGTGCGCGGTGCAACCGGGCTGATGACCGGCGCGGGCAGCCCTTCGGCCTCAATCAACATGGTGCGTAAACATGCCGACAGCAAAACCGCCACCGGCACGCTGAGTGCCAGCTACGGCAGCTGGAATAAACAGCGGTATGTAGCAGATCTCTCCTCTCCGCTGAACGGCGACGGCAGTCTGCGCGGTCGTGTGGTGACCGGCTATACCGACCAGCAGAGCTGGCTTGACCGCTATCAGAAGACCAAAAAATTCATTTACGGTGTGATTGATGCCGATCTCACTGAAAGGACAACAGTATCATTGGGTTACGACTATGAAGATGACAATACCGGAAATCCCACCTGGGGTGGCCTGCCAATGTTTTACAGCAATAATGCCACCACGCATTACGACCGGAGCCTGAATTCGTCAGCCAACTGGGCACGTTACAACACCAACTCGCGTAAAGTCTTTGCGGACATTGAGCATAATTTTGATAACGGCTGGAATATTCATATCAACGGCACGCACGCCGAAAACACCTTCAGCGATAAGCTGCTCTATGTGATGGGCAATCCCGACCAGGAGAGCGGTGAAGGGACCACCGGTTACGGCAGCATGGATCGCGGCAAGCGTAAAATGGATTCCATAGATGGTTTTGCCAGCGGACCCTTTGAACTGCTGGGCCGTCAGCACCTGTTAATGGCGGGTGCGAGCTACAGTCGCCAGCACAATGCCGCCTACAGTCAGGATGGATTCAGTGATGTGGCGGCGCGTGAAATCTCCACTGCCGATATGGGTATTTTCAATAATCACTGGAACGGTAACGTAGCAGAACCTGAATGGCAGGGCTGGTATCTCAATGATGATGATACGGTTCGTCAGAAATCGGTGTATAGCGCTGCACGTCTGTCGCTGGCCGATCCGCTGTCACTCATCGTTGGCGCACGCTATACCCAGTGGAGTACGAACGGCAGCAGCGGAGAGATGACCAATAACAACACCACGCCTTATGCCGGTCTGGTCTATGACATCAATGATACCTGGTCCGCTTATGGCAGTTATACCGCTATTTTCCTTCCGCAGACATATCGTGATACCCATGGCAGTTACCTCTCGCCTGTCACCGGCAAAAGCTATGAAACCGGTCTTAAATCGGCCTGGAACGATGGGCTGCTGACGGCCAGCGTGGCGATTTTCCGCCTCGAGCAGGACAACGTCGGTCAGGCACTGGATGGCGTCTACCTGAGCGGCAGTGAGCAGGCCTATGCCGCAGCGAAAGGTGCCGTGAGTAAAGGTGCCGAGTTCGAACTGAATGGTGCGCTGACTGATAATCTGCAACTGACCTTTGGTGCAACCCGCTATGTGGCACGTGACCAAAGTGGCCGCTTTAACAGCTATCAGCCACAAACCTCATTTAAGCTTTTTACCCGTTATCAGCTGGCCGCAATCCCCGACCTGACTGTCGGTGGCGGCGTCAACTGGCAGAACCGGGTGTTTAAAGATGTCACCAATGCCAGCGGCGACAGCGTAAGAGTTTATCAGGGCAGTTATCCCCTGGCCTCACTGTTTGCCCGCTATCAGGTGAATAAGCAGGTCGCGGTGCAGGCCAACGTCGATAACCTTTTTGACCGCGAGTACTACAGTTATATGAACAGTTACGTATACGGTGAGCCGCGCAACGTGAACGTCAGCGTTTCGTATCAGTTCTGATACATTCTGTCGCTGAGAAAGCAGACAGCCCGCAATTGCGGGCTGTCTGGTAGACTGATTTAACCGGACAGAAGAGAGTCAGGGTTGCCCTTCCATATTCCAGCGCGCCGATCCCATTACGTCAAAAACATGCTGATCGGTAAACGCCGGGAATCTGGCGCGTTTTGCTGCCTCGGCTAATGCCTGGCAGTAATCTTTATCGCCCCTTTTAATAATAAAGTTCTCCAGAGTGCCATCCTTTTTAAAATCCAGATGCACATTACAGCGTTTCCCATTCCAGGCGTGCGGCGCTGACAGCGCGTCATCCAGTGATTTTTTAATACCCGATGCCTGCTGGCCATAGATATCTTTGTCGCTGACTTTTCCTGAGCGTTTATAACTACAACTATCAAGTGCGCTTTTTTTAATACATTCATGTGGTGTAAGAGGCGCACAACCAGCTGACAGAATGCAGCAGAAAATAACGATGACCGTTTTCATGGATAAATCCTTTTAAGTGAAGAGGCGACGGAATCTGTGCCCTGGTGAAGCGGGAAATCAGAATAGCTAAATCCTGATTCTCTGTGTCAGAATAGCCCTACTTTCCTGCTCTTTTACGCCAGAAGAGAAAAGTAGCTACGGCTGTCAGCACGCCAATCAGCGGCATGGTCGCTGCGCCCGCCAGGAAGTTGTGCTGGTCAATACGCTGGTTCCTGCGGATATCCGCGAAGCGTGCCAGCGCCTCTGTTTCATCTGATGCACGCACTTCCTCAAACTCTTTTTTATACCCCTGCTCTGTCAGATCTGAAGCCCGGTTTACATCTGATCTTTTCAATGCAACGGTGTGTTTGCCTCTGGAATAGAACCTGTAGTCTGACATTCAGTACGCTCGCGGTCAGAAGAGTGAATGTCTGTTATATCGGGCAGGCAGTGATTTGCAAAACGGTTTTGGTAAAGCGTGAGGCACGATACAGATTTCGTGCTGGTTAAACTAACCGCACGTCATCTTCTGGCAGACTCCGTGCGGTACAGGCGACAACATTCCACGCGATGAGAGTGAGCCCGGCTGTTAAATCACGTCCAGCCCCAGATTCTGACGCAGCGTGGCAAACTCATACTCCTCACGAAACAGCCCGCGACGGCGCAATTCCGGGATCACCCGTTCCACAAACAGATCGAGCTGTTCCGGCATGATGGCGGGCATGATGTTGAAGCCATCCGCACCGCCCTGCTCCAGCCACAGCTGGAAATCATCGGCGATATCTTCAGCCGTACCGACAATCACGCGGTGTCCGCGGGAACCGGCGGCGACGGCGGCCAGTTCGCGCAGCGTCAGGTTTTCGCGTTTTGC
Source organism: Pantoea sp. JKS000250 (assembly GCF_003201065.1). Classification (NCBI taxonomy): domain Bacteria; kingdom Pseudomonadati; phylum Pseudomonadota; class Gammaproteobacteria; order Enterobacterales; family Erwiniaceae; genus Pantoea; species Pantoea sp. JKS000250. The sequence continues at coordinate 789,895 of NZ_QICZ01000001.1, forward strand.
CATATCGGTCATCAGCTTAACGCGGCTCTGGTTCCCTTCGCCCAGCGGCACCTCCGGCACCGGGCCATCCAGCGGATACTGACTGAGATCCATGCTGAACCGCAGTGAGAGCTGACGCAGCCCATTCTCAATATCCACCAGCGTATTCAGCGCTTTCCACAGCGCCTTAGCGTCTTCGCGCGTGCGGCCAATAATCGGCATGACGCCAGGCATGATCACCACCTGATCCGGGTTACGTCCGGCAGCCACCACCTGCGCCTTCTGCGCACGATAGAAGGATTGCGCTTCCTCCAGACTGGCAGAGGCGGTAAAGATCACTTCCGCCGTCTCCGCCGCCAGCTTCTGACCATCTGCCGATGAACCCGCTTCGATAATCACCGGACGGCCCTGCGGCGAACGGGTGATATTCAGTGGACCCTGCACCTGAAAATGTTCACCCTGATGATTAATCGGCTGGATCTTCTCATCAACAAAATAGTTTCCGGTCGCTTTATCCGGCTGCACGGCGCCCTCTTCCCAGCCCGCCCACAGTTTACAGGCTACCTCAAGGAATTCACGCGCACGGGCGTAGCGTGAAGCATGATCGGGCATGTCGCTGCGGCTGAAGTTACGCGCAACGTCTGTGGAAAACGAGGTCACGACGTTCCACGCGGCACGGCCCCGGCTGATGTGATCCAGCGAAGAGAAGCTGCGCGCCAGCGTAAAGGGATCGCTGAAGGTGGTGGAGGCGGTCGCGGCCAGGCCAATGCGCCGGGTATTAACTGCCAGCGCCGCCAGCATCGTCAGAGGTTCAAGACGGGCCATGGTGGACGGCAGACGATACATGCTGGTTGCCAGGGCATCACCCACAAAGAAGAGGTCGAACTTACCCGCTTCGGCTTTTTTCGCCAGAGCGATCAGCCAGTCAATATCGGTGGGATCGCCCAGTTGTTCGGTCAGACGCCAGCCACTGACGTGCTGACCCACAGGTTGAACAAACAGGCCGAGCCGCAGGCGACGTGGTGAAGTTGCAGAGTTCATAAAAGATTCCTGGTCTGAAAGATGAAAAAGCGCGCCGCAGCACGCTTAAAGAAGGGTGTCGGTCGCCAGCAGGGCCTGTTCCAGCGTGTTGGCAGAGACGGTAAACGGCAGGCGTTCTGCGCAGGCTTTGGGAAATTTAATTTGCTGTGCGATGTGACGCAGCGCCGTATCACGATCGCCCGGCAATGCAGGAAGCTTTAGTGGCATGCCGTAATAGCGCAGCAGCGCCAGCAGTTCTGCATCCGGCTCCCCGCCATGCTCAATCAGCGACTGCACCAGCAGGCTGAAGCCCACTTTTTCGCCGTGCAGCCAGTGATGGAGTTCCGGCTGGTGGGTCAGACGATTATGGATGGCATGCGCCAGCCCTGCCGTCGGCAGCACGTCGCGCACGCTGTTCGCCAGCCCGGCCAGCACGATACTGGCATCGATGACTTTGACCAGTTCGGGTGTGACCCGCTGCTGCTGGCAGGCGGCTATCGCGGCCTCGCCATATTGCTGAAACACATCTGCCGCCTGCCGCGCAGTCATCACCTTTAAATCCAGCGCCAGATCGTCGGGGTTATGCCGCTGGTAAGGGCGGAATTCGTAATATTTTGCCAGCGCATCCACAATGCCCGCTTTCAGAAAGCGCACGTCGCTCCGGGCAATGACCTCACTGTCCACCAGCAACAGTTCCGGCATTTTGCCCAGCGGCTGGCTGCGCAGATGCCCGCCCGCTTCGTTATAGATGATGGCAATCGGTGACCAGGCGGCACAGGTCGCTGCCTGAGTAGCAAAGTTAACCAGCGTAAGTGCCGGTAACTGGCTGGCGGCGGCTTTAGCGGCATCCAGCACCCGTCCACCGCCAATCGCCAGCAGCAACTCTGCGCCCTGCTGTTCGGTTTGCTGTTTTACGCGGGCAATTGCCTCTTCAGTACATTCACCCGCTAAATAGTCCAGCTGCCAGTGAATGCCCGATGCCTCAAGACTCTGGCTTAATTCCGGATTAACCGCCTGCCACGCGTGCGGCGAGGTCAATATCCGGATATGGCTGGCGTAGGGTTTAATAAACTCACCGACGCGTGCACGCAGGCCCGCCTCATGTGCATAGGCTCGCGGAGAAGTAATCGCTAACACAGCGGCATCCTGATTATAAGAATTAGGCCAAAAAGGCTTTAATTACATTTAGTTATTAACGAGTGGGTAGTGTTATTTCTTTTTTAAATACTACGACAACCAGCAATTTAAGCAATTGAAAACCGGCCATTTTTTATTCACAAATCTGCATGAGGTTAGTTATTTTTCACATATAGCGACCCGGCTTTTTACTGTTAATCTGCCCCTCTGGCTGAATTAATTAACTGCTTATCAGGCAGTGTTCCGGGAAAGAATATGCAACTCGATTTTCGTCAGGTCAGAGAAGATGAAACAGATGTTTATCTGGCGCTGATGCATGCGGCCTATGCGCCGGTGAAAGCGCTGGGCATTAAGTTTGATGCCGCCACCGCAGACCGTGCTATGGCTCTGCGCCACCTGCAGAGCCATGGGGTGTATGCGCTCTATGCTGATGAGAAGATGGTCTCGTCAGTGACCGTCCGCTATCCCTGGGGGCCGCTGCCCGGCCCGTTTGGTCTGCCGCATATTGGCTGGTTCGGCGCGCACCCTGACTATCCCGGCCAGCAGTTTGGTCGTCAGGTGCTGGAACGGGTCAAACAGGCGATTCTGATCGGTCAGCTGCGTGCTCCTGCGGTCTCGCTGGGAACCGCCACCAGTCACCCCTGGCTGCAGGCGATGTATCTGAAGCGCGGCTTTCAGCCAATGCATACCCGCGACCTCGGCAAGGGTCATATCACCCTCTATATGATGAAAGTACTGGACCCGGTGGCACACGATGCCTGGCTGAGCCGCCAGACAGCAGCACAAGGAAACCCACAATGAGCATCACTATCCCCCCGACATTAGGCGAACCGCTGATCGCCTTCCGTCAAGAACTGCACCAGTTCCCGGAGCTGTCGAATCAGGAGTTTGAGACCACGCGCCGACTGCGCGATCAGCTGGAACAGCATCAGATACGCATTCTCGATCTGCCGCTGAAAACCGGCCTGGTGGCGGAAATCGGGGCGTCAGCGGGGCCGCTGATTGTACTGCGGGCCGATATCGACGCGCTGCCGATTGAAGAGCAGTCTGGCGTCAGCTATCGCTCGCAGCGTCCGGGTGTGATGCACGCCTGCGGTCATGATTTTCACAGCGCAGCGGCACTGGGCGCGGCGATCCTGCTCAGGCAGCAGGAAGCGAACCTGCCAGGCCGGGTACGGATTCTGTTTCAGGCCGCAGAAGAGACCGGCCAGGGCGCGCCGGAGGTGATTGCCAGCGGCGCATTGACTGACGCGCTGGCGATTTTCGGTATCCACAACGATCCTTCACTGCCTGCTGGCGTCATCGGTTCCAGAGCCGGGCCGCTCACTGCCGCCGTCGACCGTTTTGACATTGCGATTACCGGTATCGGCAGCCATGCCGCAAAACCCGATCAGGGCAACGATCCGATTGTCATCGCGGCACAGATTGTCTCGGCGGCGCAGACGCTGATCAGCCGCAATGCTCCTTCTGCCGATAACGCGGTGGTCTCTATCACCCAGATCCACAGCGGCAGCACATGGAACGTCATCCCGGACAGCGCATGGCTGGAGGGCACGGTGCGCTCGTTTTCATCATCCACCCGCCAGCGTCTTGAGCAGCGCTTTCGGGCAATTGTGGCGGGCATCGCGGCAGCCTTTGATGCGCAGGTGAGCTTTACCTGGCACGCCGGGCCGCCATCGGTAGTAAATGATGCGCACTGGGCGGACTTTGCTTTGCAGCAGGCTGAGAACAGCGGACTGGAAGCACGCGTGGTCGAGGCGAGTCCGATTGGTGAAGATTTTGCCTTCTATCAGCAACAGTTGCCCGGTGCCTTTATGATGGTGGGCACCGGTGAACCCTATGCACTGCATCACCCTGCTTTTCGCATCAATGATGAGGTGCTGCTGCCAACGGCGCACTATCTGGCCGACCTTGCACGGGCGGCACTTCTTTCTCCGGAGCAGCCATAATGAGCCTGACTGCCGCCCTGGCGGATGCGATTCTCAGCGGCCAGCCGGATGCCGCAGCACATGAGCACGCGCGCGAAGGCATTCGGGATTTCCTGGCGGTGAGCTGGCCGGTGCTGCAGGGCACGGTACCAGATAGCGGCTTACCGGCTCTGCGCACCCTCTACAGCGATGGCAGCGTGCGTTCACAGGCGCTGCTGCTGGGCTATGCAGGACATGCGCTGGACTACGACGACTTTCATGCCGATTTTCGCGGTCATCCCAGCGTGGTGATCCTGCCTGCACTTTTCGCCTGGCAACGGGTTCAGCCCAGAAGCCTGGAGCAATTTCTGGATGCTTACGTCACGGGGGTAGAGATGGCCGGTCGTCTGGGGCTGGCGGTCAGCCAGCAACATTACGCACTGGGCTATCACAACACGGCGACGCTGGGGACCCTTGCGGCGGCGGCGGCGCTGGCGCGTCTGCTGGGGATGAAGAGTGATGCCACGGCCACCCTGCTGGGCATTGCGGCGACCCAGGCCAGCGGTTTACGCGCCCAGTTTGGTTCGACGGTAAAACCGCTGCACGCGGGCTTTGCCGCAGAACGGGCCGTGACAGCGGCTCAGCTGACCCTGGCCGGAATCAATGGCCGCCAGCAGGGGGTTATTGAAGCCTTTGTTGCCGCCAGCAGCGCGGACCAGGCACAGCCGGAGAAATTACTGGAAAACTGGGGCAGCCCGTGGCGGATTAGCTCGCCGGGACTGGAATTCAAACCCTTCCCGACCTGCGCCGGTACGCATAGTGCGGCAGAAGCGGCCCGCAGCCTGCGCCAGCAGTGGCTGGCGGCGGGTAAACCGCTGGATGCGCTGCTGAGCCAGATTGTTGATATCACCGTCGGCTTCCCGCCAGGCGGTGACATCGCCGCCTCGATACGGGTGCCGGTTAACGGTATTGAAGCGCGCTTCAGCCTGGAATATGTGATTGCCGCCATGCTGATTTATGGCGATTTGCGTCTGCAGGATTTTGCGGAAGGCGATCTCAATCATCAGGTTATGCCGCTGGCCGCCCGCGTACGGCGGACGCCGGATCAGAGTGCACCGCCCGATGCGCTCAATCCCGCGCTGCGCTTTCACGTCGTCACGCTGACGCTCGCGGATGGCACAACGCTGCATCAGCGCCGTACACGCCAGCAGTCGCTGGCGGAGGGCGTGAATGTCAGCAGTAAGCTTCATCAGGCGCTGGGTGACGCGTCGCCAGAACTGCTTGCTGCCACTGCGCTGCATTCCACGGCAGAGTTGCAGATGCTGACCGGGGCGCTGACCCGATAGTGGCTTAGCGCGGCGGAACGAAGGCCTGAACCGGCGTAACCTCACCGGCAAATTTCCGCACCTGCACTACCGTAATCTGGCCGCTGCAGCCCTGCGACAGCGACGAAGTGCCGATATCCATGGTCAGCACATTGGGATTACCGTGGCGGCATAACGGACGGGCGGCAGTGGGCTCGACCGGATCGTACCAGGCACCGGTTGGCAGCTGAACTACGCCAGGCATGATGGTATCCGTGAGACGCGCGCTGGCGAGCACATGGCCGCGCGCGTTAAAGAGTTCGATGATGTCGCCATCCGCGATCGCCTGTGCTGCCGCATCGTCCCGGTTCAGGCTACAGACTTCGCGCCCGCCCCGCTTGCTGCGCTGGCTGTAATCACCAAAATCGAGCTGGCTGTGCAGACGCGTCGCGGGCTGATTGGCAATCAGCCAGAACGGATAGTCGGCGCTGGGTGTTTGCTGCGGTTCACGCCATACCGGATGGCCGGGGCAATTTTCATAGCCAAAGCTGGCGATAGTAGCGGAGAAAATCTCAATTTTTCCGCCTGGCGTCGGCAGTGGCGCGGCGTCGGGGTCGGCCCGAAACGCATTGATCATCCGGCCACCATCCTTTAACTGCGGCAGCTCCAGCACGCCCTGCTGCCAGAACTGACTGAAATCAGGTGTCTGCACCTGATGAGCGGCCAGTCTTTCCTGCAGCTGGCCGTAAAGATGCTGCAACCAGCCACGCGCATCACGCCCTTCGCTGAATGCCGCTTCCCTGCCCAGCCGCCGGGCCAGGTCACGAAAAATCGTATAATCATCCCGGGCTTCGGCGTAAGGCGCAGCCACCGGCTGCATGGCGATTAAATGGCGATCGGTCGGCGCACCGCCGATATCCTCACGTTCCAGCGTCATGGTGGCAGGCAGGACAATATCCGCATGACGCGCCGTGGCGGTCCAGGCGCTTTCATGCACGATCAGCGTATCCAGCTGGCAGAAAGCCTGACGCAGCCGCGCCAGATCCTGATGATGGTGGAACGGATTGCCTCCCGCCCAGTAAGCCAGACGGATATGGGGATAGGTCAGCTGGCGGCCATTGTAGTCAAACTTTGTGCCGGGATTGAGCAGCATGTCGGCGATACGCGCCACCGGAATAAAGCGGTCAATGCCATTTTTACCCTGCGGCAGGGCCGGAAAGCTGACCAGATTATGATGCTTACCATAATGGCCCAACGCACCCAGTGCATAAGTATATCCACCGCCGGGCAGCCCTGGCTGTCCGAGCGCCGCCGCCAGCACCAGGCCGAGCCACACCGGCTGTTCGCCATGCTCGGCACGCTGCAAAGCATGAGCCACGGTCACCAGCACCCGCTTACCGTGCAACTGCCGTGCAAACTGACCGATCAGATCGCTGGTGACGCCGCAGATCCCAGCGGCCCAGTGCGCGTCACGGACTACGCCATCCTCTTCACCGCGAATGTAAGCGACCATCTGCGGCCAGCCGACACAGTAGCGCGCCAGAAACGCCTCGTCGGTTAACGCTTCCTCAATCAGCACCGCCAGCAGACCCAGCATAAACGCCGCATCCGTGCCGGGCCGCAGCGCCAGCCACTCGCCCTGCGCCTCTTCAGGCAGATCGCTTTTCAGCGGGCTCACTGAGATAAACCGGGTACCGCGCTGTGCCGCTCGCTGCATAAAACCGCGCTCGGTGTGTTCGCTCAGGCCGCCGCTGGCCACCTGCGCATTTTTCAGCGCCAGGCCGCCAAACGCCAGCACCACCTCGCTGTGCGCGGCAATCTCCTCCCAGCTCACGCCACGTCGGGCGATCTCGTTCATGTCACCAACAATGTGTGGCAGCAGGACAGATGCCGCGCCGGAACTGTAGCTGTTGACCGAACGGACATAACCGCCCAGCGTGGTGTTCAGAAATCGGTGCACCTGGCTTTGCGCATGATGAAAACGGCCTGCGCTTGACCAGCCGTACGATCCGCCAAAGATGCCTTCCGGGCCGTATGCTTCACCAACCCGCTTAAGTTCCTGCGCCACCCGCTGACTGGCCTCTTCCCAGCTGACCGCGACATACTCATCGGCACCACGACGCTGATCCGGGCCTGGCCCGTTTTCCAGCCAGCCACGCCGTATCATCGGCTGCGCGACACGCGCCGGATGATTGAGTGCATGACGGAAGTTTTGCAACAGCGGGCTGGGATCGGGATCGCGGTGGAACGGCTCAATCAGCAGTTGATCGTCCCTGTGCTGGGCGTGAAAAGCGCCCCAGTGGGCGCTGTGCATTACCGGTTTCTGGGTCATGCTGGTTCCTGATTATCAAAAAAGAAACGGTGCCTAAAGCACCGTTGCAATAAAGTTTCTGACACGTCCGTTGTCCGGATCGTCAAGGACCTGCTGCGTCGGGCCCGCTGCCACAATTCTGCCGCTCTCCATAAATACGATGTTGTCGGCAACTTCGCGGGCAAAGCCGATCTCATGCGTGACCACCACCATGGTGATACCGGAGTGCGCCAGCTGCTTAATCACCTGCAGCACTTCCCCCACCAGCTCCGGATCAAGTGCCGAGGTCGGTTCATCAAACAGCATGACGCCGGGATCCATCGCCAGCGCGCGGGCAATGGCCACCCGCTGCTGCTGACCACCGGAGAGGTTCTGCGGCCACTCATCTTCGCGGCCAGACAGCCCCACCTGCTTCAGCAGCGCCAGCGCTTTGGTCGTGGCCTGATGACGGCTCTGCTTTTTTACCCGCATCGGTGCATCCGTAATGTTCTGCAGCACGGTGCGGTGCGGAAACAGGTTGAACTGCTGAAACACCATGCCTATTTCCGCCCGCTGGCGGGCAATGGCACTGCTGCTGAGTTCGTGCAGCGCCTGGCCTTTTTGCCGGTATCCCACCATCTGGCCGCCGATGCGGATCGTACCGCCATCCAGCTTTTCAAGATGATTAATACAGCGCAGCAGCGTGGATTTACCGGAACCCGATGGCCCCAGGATTACGGTCACCGATCCGGCAGGAATATCGAGATTAACCTCGTCGAGAATGGTGACACCGGAGAAGCGCTTGGTGACTTTGCGCAGTGCGATTGCTTCAGCCATTGCTCACGCTCCTTTGCGTTTTCGGCAGCGAAAAGCGCGGTAGTGATGACAGCAGGCTGCGCTTTTCTCGCCGCGTCACACCGCGACCAAAATAGCGTTCGACATAGTACTGGCCGACAGAGAGCACGGAGGTCATCAGCAAATACCACAAGGTTGCGACCAGCAGCAGCGGGATCACTTCATAGGTGCGCTGATAAATAATCTGCGCCGAAAACAGCACATCCTGCAGAGAGATCACCGACACCACTGCGGTGGTTTTCAGCTGGCCGATAATCTCATTGCCCGCTGGCGGCATAATGGCGCGCATCGCCTGCGGTAAAACGGTGTGACGGAAAATCTGCGCCGGGCGATATCCCAGGGCGCGAGCCGCTTCAATCTGTCCATTGCCCACGCTCTGGATACCAGCGCGTACGATTTCTGCGGCATAGGCAGACTGATGCATCACCAGCGCGATCACCGCCGCGCTAAACGGACTCACCAGCGCATTGGACTGCGCGCTCCAGAGTTCGCCCAATCCGGGGATCGACAGCGCGATGCGGGGATAGAGCGCGGCGATGTTGTACCAGAGAAACAGCTGCACCAGCATCGGCACACCGCGGAAAAACCAGGTGTACGCCCAGCTCACCGCTACCAGCACCGGGTTAGAAGAGAGGCGCATCAGCGCCAGCACCGTGCCAAAAGCGAATCCCAGCACCACCGAGATGGCCGTGAGCTGCAGCGTCATTAACACACCCTGCAGAATGGAGGGCGCAGTGAAGTTCTCTGCAATCACCTGCCATTCAAAGCGCGGATTGTTAATCATCGAATGCGCCATCGCCACCACGCATAACAGCACCACCAGCGCACTCAGCCAGCGTCCGTAGTAGCGTTTACCGACGATTTTCAGGTCGTCGGTGTGGTCCGGAGTTTCTCTCATTTAAAGATCTCTTCGTTGCGTCGGGCTTCGGTCACGGCACCAAAACCGATTCCCCAGTTATCGAGGATTTTCCGGTAGCTGCCATCTTTGATTAACGAATTCAGTGCCGCCTGTACGGCTGGCTCCAGCGGCGAGTCTTTCGGGAACGCGACAGAGACCGGTGCATCATTCACGGTGATTTCACCGCTCATGGCCAGCGGTTTGATCACTTTGGTCTGCCACAACAGCCCTTCATAAGGACCGAGGAACAAGGGAACACGACCGCTGACCACGGCCTGCACGCCCGCCGGACGATCCGGGAATATCGCTACCTTGATCGGTTGTTTACCGGCGGCTTCACAGGCTTTGCTGGCCTCTTCCAGCCGCGTCACCTGAGTCGTACCAGAGCCGGCGCCCACCTCTTTGCCACACACATCGCTGAGGGATTTGAAGGGGGCGATATCAGCGTCTTTGCGGGAAATAATGCCCAGCAGGCTGGCGTTGTAGTAACCGACAAAGTCGATCTGTTTCAGGCGGGTCGGTGTAGCATTGATGTTTGACAGCGCCACGTCGTAACGTCCGGTCTTCAGGCCAGGAATAATATTGTCGAAGCCGCCGGTGTCGCGCCACTGAACGGTGATGCCCAGACGCTCACCAACCGCATTCATGATGTCGATTTCCCGACCAGCCAGCGTTTTGTTGTCTTCTTTATAGAAGGTTGTGGGCGGCGTGTTCGGGTTAGTACCCGCCACAATATAGCCACGCTTGAGGATATCCGCGGGTATCAGGCTTTTCAGCGCCGGATCGGCTTTGACATGTAAGCTGCTTTCAGCAGGCACTGAAGGTTCGGCTGCAAAACTGGCGTGCGCACTAAGCGCGAGGGCAAAAAGGGTCATTCCTTTTATATATTTCACTGGAACCTTTCTCCTGATAGTTAAAATGTTCCCCCCAGAGGGAAAAGTTATCGCGATCTGTTGTCAGCACCGGAAGCCAGAGAAGCAGCGGGCTTCAGTGCTTTTATCATCCTCGTAACGTTCTGTTGTCATTCTCAGTGAAGACCGACGGCGATCACAAATGCTAAAACCGGGATTATTTAGCCGGAATATGGCAATGGAGAGCTTTCTCCGCTTTTTAATCGGGGAGTGAGATGTTGCAGAGCAAGAACATGGGGCAGGTCTGCAGGCGCTGGCGAAATAATAGTAATTTCCGGAGCGGTTCGTTAACGGCCGAACAACCTCTGAAAGTGTCATTTTATTGATAAGTTTATCTTTAAAATTGCTGGAATGTTTTAGGCTAATTTTCATCAGTCATTTAATTGATCAAAATCAATAAATATTTATCCAGGTAGTGTAAAGACTCTTTACCACAACTTAATTCTTTTAATTATATATATTAATCAATAATTTAAATTAAAAACACCTCACTTAGCAGACAGATAATTACATCGTAAAACAATGGAGTTCTAATTAATAAGGATACTGAATAAATAATAAATAGCCTTAAAGTATTATCAGAAGCTGACGATAAAAAGATCAGGATTGAATTATTTGAATTTCTTTTGTCTGCTTTTGAATCTCAATAAAGGTGAACCTCATGGGCCTTGCTCAACGCATTTCCAGTATTAAAATCGGGAAAAAACTTGGCGTCGGTTTTATCGTCGTCATCGCGGCGTCTCTCGCCATAACCTTTATCGCTTTTGACTGTTTCCGCAGTATTAAAGACAACTCTGCACGCCGCACGACAACCGTGGAAATGGTAAATACGTTAAGCAAGGCACGTCTTAATCGCACGCTTTACCAGTACACCAAAAATCCTGAATTTGCCGCGAAGAACGTTCAGGCACTTAAGGAGCTGGATACCCTTTATCAACGACTGAGTAGATTTAAGTGGGATGATGAAGGTCAGCAGAAAATCACGCTGATGGGCCAGTTACTTAATGATTATCAGCGTCAGCGCCAGAAGTTTGTGGCATCTGCGGAGGTAACATCTGCCGCCTTTGCTGCCATTAAACCGGGCGCGCTGATCGGTCTGGCTCATCAGTCTGAATTACTCGATATGGCTATGGCGCCCGACGCCGCGCTGCCGGTTATGAAACTGGCCGCCGCGCTGTTTGATGCCGCAAATATTGAAAAAGCGTTTCTTGATAAGCCCACAGCAGCCAGCAGAGATGCGGTTATTGAGGAGTACACCGCCATCAACACGCTGAGTGAGCAACTGGACAGTTTTAATCAGCCAGCAATCAATGCCGTTACGCAAAATGTCATCACGACTCTTGCGCAGCAGCGTCAGGCTTTGACGCGGTATGTTGATGCTTCCGAGAAAGAAAAGAACGAATCTGCGGGTCTGACTACAGCCGCAGAGCGGCTCAATGCGGCCGTTTCTGATACTTTTGCCTTCCAGTCCCGGTTGTCTGCTGAATTTATCAAACAGGCAGAGTGGCGCATCGCCTTTGCTGCGCTGATTTGTGTCGTCCTGAGCCTGCTGATCGCCTGGCGGATTACCCGCAACATTACGCTGCCATTGAAAGAGACGCTGAATGCAGCGCAGCGTATTGCCAGCGGTGATTTAACCACCTCACTGAATACCACCCGGGGTGATGAGCTGGGCCAGCTGATGCAGGCCGTCGATGCAATGAATCTCAGCCTGCAGAATATCATTACCAATGTGCGCGATGGCGTCAGCAGCGTGGCGCGTGCCTCGGCGGAGATTGCAGCAGGTAATACCGACCTTTCCTCCCGCACCGAACAGCAGTCTGCCGCCGTGGTTCAGACGGCTGCCAGCATGGAAGAGCTCTCATCTACGGTGAAACAGAATGCGGAAAATGCTCACCATGCCAGCCAGCTGGCAACCGATGCGTCGGTAAATGCCGGACGCGGTGGTGAGATTATCCGTGACGTTATCGTTACCATGAATAACATCAGCCAGAGTTCAGGCAAAATCGGCGAAATCATTCACGTCATCAACAGCATCTCCTTCCAGACCAATATTCTGGCATTAAATGCCGCAGTTGAAGCGGCACGCGCCGGTGAACAGGGTCGCGGCTTTGCGGTGGTGGCCGGGGAAGTCAGAAATCTGGCCCAGCGCAGTTCGCTGGCTGCCAAAGAGATTGAAACGCTGATTCGCGAGTCACTTGATCGGGTTCATGATGGTTCTGAGTTTGTGGAACGCGCCGGAAGCACCATGGATGATATTGTCCGCTCGGTCAGTCAGGTCAAAGACATCATGGGTGAGATTGCTGCCGCATCCGACGAGCAGAATCGCGGTATTTCCCAGATTGCGACAGCAATGGCCGAAATGGATACCACCACGCAGCAGAACGCCGCGCTGGTTGAAGAGTCTTCTGCCGCAGCCAGTTCCCTGGAAGCGCAGGCGGACGATCTGGAAAAAACGGTGGCGGTGTTCCGCTTATCAGCCGGGCAAAACAGCATCAGCCGGGCTGCACCTGCCCTGACACCGCGTTTAGTGCCTGCGATGCCGGTTAAAGCATCAGCAGAATCCAGCTGGGAAAGCTTCTGATACACCGCGCTGCTTCGATATAAGCGTCATGCTGATACAGCCAGCCTGATTTAATGAGGCTGGCTGAAGTACAGATTCACCACAGACAAGGCATCAGAGTAACCACAAAAAAAGCAGGTGCGGGAGCATATTCGCTCGGGTCTGTTATTGTTTCGGGTCCGGCAGGGTTGTGGCTTAGAAGGCTTTTAAGATGGGTATCAAATCGCGGTGGCAGGAGAAGGGTCGTCCATGACAGTTTCTCCGGCCGGTGTACGCTTTCGCGCAACCGATGAGGTCGTCCGCTTCGTCGTTTTCCGGCCGGAGCCGGACTACGTCCACTGGCGTCAGTTCAGTTACTGCTAGTTCAGTTCTTCGTTCAGGCTTGCAAGGGTCTGCAGGTACGGCACCTGCTGTTGGGCAACCGACGGTGACTTAAAACTACTCAGCCAGTGCCTGGCTTCGGAGATTTGCGTCAGCCTATCGGTGTTGCTTTCAGATTTCGCCATGTAACCCAGCTGAGTAAAGAGTGATGCGATACTGATTTCTTTCTCACCCAGGGCAAGGCTTAGCGCCGCTTCGCCAATAATGACGTGGCCTTTCTCGTCGTTTTGAAATAACACAGAAAATCCTCCATTAGGTACGAATTGATGACAACCTCACCAGAGACTGTAGTCGTAAAAACAAGACCTGCCCGAATAAATCACTAAAAATCTCGCAACCTGCTGATCGAATACACTTAATGTTTTTTTCCGGATTGTTCTGTTTGTCTCTGCCGTCCATCCTGCCAGACTGGCTGGCCTTATCAGCAACGGATGCACCTATGAAACTCTCTGTTCTTCTCACGTTGTTAGCCGCAACGGTATACCTGGTGTTTGCTGCCCATGGTGGATTCGGCACGCATCAGGCCAGCTTGTCGCTTTCCACTCAAAGCGGTGAAACGGTCACGGAAGAATAAGGGGGAAGTCCGGCGTCGTCAGTGCACCGGCAATCGGTTATGATCCCCTGCCATTCTGCTGCCGGTTGCCCGATGTCTGCCATTATCGATACGTTTATCGCCCCGCCCTGTTTTGATGAGATCACTCTCCTGTTTCAGGACGATCATCTGCTGGTGATCAACAAACCCGGCGGGCTGCTGAGCCTGTCAGGTAAAAATCCGCAAAACCTCGATTCAGTGCATCATCGGCTGGTAAAACGTTTTCCAGGCTGCACGCTGGTTCATCGGCTCGATTTTGGCACCTCCGGGCTGATGGTGGTGGCTCGTAACAAAGCCATAAACGCCGCACTTTGTCAGCAGTTCAGCCAGCGCACGGTGAGCAAAACCTATCAGGCACTGCTGTGCGGACACCTTGCCGATGATGAAGGCGTGATTGACGCTTCAATAGCCAAAGATCCGGCGCTGTTTCCCCGGATGGTGATATGCGCCGCTCAGGGCAAGCCCGCACGCTCACGCTATCGGGTCACTGAGCGCAGTTTTTACCGGAGAAAAGAGGGAAAGGAATTGCCGGTTACGCGGGTTGAGCTGACACCAGAAACCGGACGCACCCATCAGCTACGCATTCACTGTCAGCAACTGGGTCACCCGATTCTGGGCTGTGATCTTTACGGCGGGCTGGTGCTGCCGGGCGCTGAGCAGGCAGAGAGGCTGATGCTGCACGCCAGCGGATTAACGTTTGTTCATCCTGTCAGCGGCGAGACACTGCACCTCTCTGCCGCCAGTCCCTTCTGACTGCATCAGCACGCGGTTACCACATCAGATCATCCGGCACTTTGAAGTCTGCATAAGGATCATCTTCGTCCTGCGCTTCTTCGCTCAGCGCGCTGTTTAAGACAATGGCGCTGGCATCACGCTGGGCAATTTTATCCGCCACGCTGGCCGGGATGATGGCGTACTGGCTCTCGCCACTTTTGTCAGCAGTCAGGCGGGCAATGGCAAGACGACCATTGATCAGCTGAGCCTGCGTCGGCTTATCCACCATGATTTTTTTAATCAGGTTGTTGTCGGTGAAGTTGAAGCTGATGTCGCCTCGCGCCACGTCGATTTTGTTCATTTCAATCAGCTGTTTAACCTGCGCTTTGTACTCTTTCGACAGCACAGCCAGCTTCTGCTGCTCATTCAGCTGTTTATCCCGCTCAAGCTGCGCTTTTTTATTGTCCTCTACCGCCGCCCTGGCTTCGCGCGCCTGAACCCGGGATTTTTTCGCGGTACGCTGAACCTTATCCATTTTTTTGCTGGATACTAAGCCCGCTTTCAGCATCTGCTCTTGCAAGGTGAGTTTTGTCATTGTCATCTCTGAACCTGTGAAATTTTGTCCGGGATTATACCTGTAATCTTTCGGGCTGTGCCAGGCTGACGCCGCGATTGCGGGTTACGCCTCAACACTGTGCTAACATTCCCCGGTCAAAATCACCTTATTGAGCACCATGTCAGAGCTAACAAAACGTAAAAATGACCCTGAAGGGCTGAAAAAACGCATCATCGCAGGCGCACTGAAAACCTTCGCTGAATTTGGTATGCAGGGTGCCAGGCTGGAGCAGATTGCTGAGCATGCGCAAACCACGAAACGCATGGTGGTCTATCACTTTGGCAGTAAAGAGCAGCTTTATATCGCCGTGCTTGAGCGGGTTTATCAGCAGATACGTCAGCATGAAACCGGCCTGAACCTGGCGTCGATGGCGCCGGAACTGGCCATGACCCGGCTGGTGGAAGCCAGCTTTGATTACCATGTCGAGCATCCCGATTTTATCCGGCTGGTCTGCAGTGAGAACCTGCTGCGCGGTCGCTACATCACCCAGTCGCCGCAGATTAAAGCGCTGAACCGCAGCGCGCTGGATCTGCTGGATGACATCCTGGCGCGCGGTCAGCAGCAGGGTGTGTTTACTGGCGATGTACAGACCATCGATGTTCATCGCCTGATCAGCAGTATCTGCGTTCATCATGTCTCAAACCGCTACACCTTCAACGCCCTGTTCAGTCCTGACAACAGTGAAGCCGAGAGTATCCGCCGCAATCGTCAGCTCGCTGTTACTGCAACGTTACGCTACATCCGCAAATAAATGCCCGCAATCCGGGCTCCGCTTACTCATGGTCTACGCTTAGTAAACATTTGTCATAAAACCGCTATAAAAGGAATGCTGTTGTGAGCAGAGACGCACGCCTCTATCCGCTTCGCCAGACCCAAATTGAACCCGATGATGATGCGCTGTGGAACTGGGCGCAGAACGCGCAAATCGGCAGCCGTCAGCAGGTTCAGAGTCCCGCCAGTGAAGCGGAATTGCAGAAACTGATCCGCGAATCACGCGGCAGGATCCGGGTGATCGGCAGCAAGCTGTCACCTGGCCGGATGCTGCATGTCGCTGAAGACGATCTGTTGCTGGATCTCAGCGCTCTGCGCGGTCTGATAGCCAGTGATGAGCAGAGCGTAACCTTTGGTGGCGCGACCCCGCTTGAGCAGGTTTATCGCAGTCTGACCGACATGAATCGCATGCTGGCCTCATCGCCAGGCGTGATTGCGATTCAGACGCTGGCGGGCGCAATGGCGACCGGCACGCACGGTCAGGGTTTGCAGCAGAGTTCGATTGCCGATGAAGCGCTGGCGATACGCATGGTGCTGGCCGACGGCAGCGTGCGTGAGTTTGTCCGCGGCGACGCTGACTTTCCGGCGGCGCAGGTCTCTTTGGGTGCGCTGGGCATTGTCACCGCCGTCACCCTGCGTACCCAGCCGTTTAAGATCTTCACCTGCCACAAAAATGCTGTTTCTGCCGATACGCTGGAAGAAGATCTGCTGCGCTGGAACAACGACTATCCGCTGAGCAAAGCCTGGTGGTTTGTTGATGACAACCTGATGCACGTCTGGAACGCCCATGAGGCGAGTGACGAAGAGCGTCAGCGTTACGAAGCGCAGGGTCGTCAGGTGGTGGAACATGAGGGTGAAGCTGACGACAGTCTCAATGACACCATCGACCAGACGCTGGCGCATATGCAACGCGACACGCAGATTCAGGGCAAAGGCGGCAAGCAGTTTCGTACCGTCACCCGCTTTCGCGACTTCACCGATGTTACCGGTGACATCTACCAGCTCTTCTGTCGCGGCATTGCGGTGCCACAGATTAATGTGGAAATCGGCGTGCCGCTGGCAAAAACCCCGGCCATCATCCGCCGGATTAAGGCGTGGTATGCAGAGAACCGTCCGCATATGCACTACCCGATTATCCTGCGCTGCACCGGCGCGTCCTCAGCCTGGCTCAGTCCGGCCGCTGACCAGCCAACCTGCTTCTTCGGCTTTGTGGTCTATTACGCCGACGATGGCTCGCTGTCACAGGAAGGCCTGCACTTCCTGACCGAAGTGGAGAAACTGCTGGCTGAAGAGGGTGGACGCCCGCACTGGGGCAAGTATTACGATGAAGAACACTACAACTGGCGTGAGATCTATCCGCAATGGGACGCCTTCCGCGCCCTGCGCCACCAGCTCGACCCGCAGGGCCGGTTGGGGAACGACTACATCACGCCACTTTTTGACTGATTGAGGAACGCTATGTTTGCCTGGGTAACACTGTTAACACAACCCGACTATCTGGTGGGCGTCAAAGCGCTGCACCGTTCGCTGCAGGAGAGCCACAGCCAGTGGCCGCTGGTGGTGATGACCACGCCAGCCATTTCTGATGCTGACTGTCAGATTTTGCAGGATGAAGGCTGTGTGATTAAACCGGTCGACCCACTCTATCCGCGCGCCGATCTGGCTCAGCATTACGCCTCGGCGCAGTTTGGCGAGGTCTGGACCAAGCTGCGTGCCTGGCAGCTTACCGATTATGAGCGCGTAGTGTTTCTGGATGCCGATATGCTGGTGCTGAAGAACATGGATGAGCTATTCACCCTGGATCTGGGCGATAATCCGCTGGCGGCCTGTCACGCCTGCCGCTGTAATCCCAACCAGATCGCCTCTTATCCGCCGGAGTGGCAGCCAGAGCAGTGTCACTATACCTGGCAGGCACGCGGTGAGCAGGCTCCGGAGAGCGTTGACTACTACCTGAACGGCGGTTTTCTGGTACTGAAGCCTGACAATGCGGTGTTCGATATGCTTGAGAAGCGCATTGCCGCGATTGATGATCTCAGCGCCTATCCCTTCTCCGAGCAGGATCTGCTGAATGAAGTGTTTGCCGAACGCTGGAAGCCGCTCTCTTATATCTACAATGCGTTAAAAACGCTGCCGTTCCAGCACAGCGGCCTGTGGCAGGGTGATGAGGTGAAGAATCTGCACTATATTCTGGCGAAGCCGTGGAAGCGCGATCTCAACCAACCCGAAAGTGATCGCGATCGCTTCTATGCGCTGGATAAGCTGTGGTGGGAAAAAAGCGGTCTGATCTGACTGTATACGGGCGGGATACTCCCGCCCTTCCCGCCTGTTCATTCAACCCTGTAGCCTGCCACTTCGCCAAATCCTCTCTTACTCAGATTCTGTCTTACACCTCGACCCAGCGGCGCTGCTCAGCGGAGTGTGCAATCGCTTCCAGCACCTTCTGCACCTGCAATCCCTCGGCAAAATCGGGCCACATGCGATCGCCGGCTGCGATGCCGTTAACCAGGTCGCGGATCTCCACCGTCTTCTGATCGTTAAACCCGATGCCGTGCCCGGCAGAGACACAGAAGTTCGCGTAGTCAGGATGGGCCGGTCCGGTCAGGATCGTTTTAAATCCCTGTCGCCCGGCAGGTTCGTCATGCAGATAAAGCTCCAGTTCCGCCATGCGCTCCTGGGTGTAACGCAGCGTGCCTTTGGTGCCGGTGACAACATAGGTCAGGCCCATTTTTGCGCCACAGGCAATGCGTGAGGTTTCAATCACGCCGTGTGCACCATTACGGAAGCGCAGCAGCGCGCTGGCCTGATCTTCGTTTTCAACCGGTAACTGCCGCGCAGGTTCCTTCGGGTCAGGCCGTGAGGTGATCACCGTCATCATATCGCCACTCACCTCAGCAATATCGCCGACCAGGTAGTGCGCCATATTGACGATGTGCGCCGCCAGATCGCCCAGCGCGCCAAGACCTGCCAACGCTTTCTGGCAGTGCCAGTCGAGCGGCGTCTCCGGTCTGGCGAGGTAATCCTCGTTATGGGTGCCGTAGAAATGCACTACGTCGCCAATCTCGCCTCTGGCAATAATCTCTTTTGCCAGCTGGCTGGTCGGGTTTTTCATGTAGTTGAAGCCAACAAGGGTTTTCACCCCTGCCGCCTCAGCAGCTGCCACCATCTCCTGCGCATCCGCCACGCTTAACGACAACGGCTTTTCTGAATAGACGTGCTTGCCGTGGCGTATCGCCTCCAGCGCCATCTCTTTATGCAGGAAGTTGGGTGCGCAGATATCTACCACATCAATCGCCGGATCGCTGACCAGCGCGCGCCAGTCGCCGGTGGAGCGCGCAAAACCAAAGGTTGCCGCCTGACGCGCCGCCAGCTCAGGATTCACTTCGGCCAGCATCTCCCGCACGATTTCGCCTTTCAGCGCGAATACAGTGGGGGCCTGGGCATAGGCTATTGCGTGGCAGCGCCCGATATAGCCGCTGCCAATCATGCCGATTCTGACTTTGTTCATTTCAACTCCGGATATTCAGTTCAGGGTTGAAATGGAATCTACGTTTCATATTTGTTGCTGACAAAGTCAGAATTGAGACTTTGTGACGCCTGTAAAAAACTATCCGGTCAAATCATGCGTAGTGCGGTCTGACAAGGGCTTTGCCGCATCATAACACCTCATAAAAACCTCAGTCTGACGTGCCTCTTTTTAGCGCAGGAAGCCGCTGAGATGACCATTCATTCATGGCCCGAATCGCTATTGTGGTGACTATTTCAGCAGTCGCACAGATTTGTGAAAAAGAGCTTTGACATGATCCGGCGTGGCCGTTACTATGCGCCCCGTTCAAACGATTCCTCTGTAGTTCAGTCGGTAGAACGGCGGACTGTTAATCCGTATGTCACTGGTTCGAGTCCAGTCAGAGGAGCCAAATTCGAGAAGCCTGCTCAGGAAACTGAGCGGGCTTTTTGCTTTTCTGACGTCTGTTCAAATGTTCCACAACAAATATTCAATGACAGACAACGCCACAGAGAATAACTCACAGGGAAAGCAATCAGCGACACGTCATCGTTCCCTTATCAGGCCAAGCCTGTTTCTCTTTAATAAACTCTGATTGTGATGATGCCAGCCTGAAATGGGCAAGCGGGTAACTGATACCAACCCCGGACCACATAGCCTGACAAAAAAGCGCCATCACTATCTCCTGCCAATGATATCCACCTGCTGATGCGTATTTAACGCCGTAAAGCGTCAAAATATGAAATGAAAGCGAATCACTGTTAATAACGGATAAATAACGGCCCAGCAGGGTCGCGTTTATTTTAACAACCTTCCTAACCCGGCTTGATAAATAACCTTAAGCCTGGATATAGATAAACTTTGCCATAATTAGTATTTCCCCTCGCAATAACCCTTTGTTATTCCTTTGGTTCCTGTTTGTATTACTTTGAGAACCACCGTGGAAATTTACTGGTATCTGACCGCGCCAGACGGTCATCAACCCTGGGCCGCCTCCGGCAGCCGGCAGGTCAACTACGCCTATTTCCAGCAGGTCGCCCGTGCGGTTGATCATCTGGGTTTTACCGGCGCGCTGCTGGCGACCGGTGCCCATGACCCCTGGATTCTGGGGGCGTCACTCATTCCCTATACCGAACGCATGAAGTTCCTGATTGCTATCCAGCCGGGTCTGATCTCACCCACCCTGCTTGCCAAAATGGCCGTGACGTTTAACCAGTTTTCGAAAGGCCGGGTGCTGCTCAACGTGGTCAGCGGTGATAAAAACACGCTGGGCGCTTACGGCATGCACTTGGATCACGATGCCCGATATGACCTTAGTGACGAATTTTTGCAGGTATTACGTCCCCTGCTCAATCAGGAAAATGTCAGCTTCAAAGGGGAACACCTGGATATTGAGAACGCCAGGCTGGCATTGAGCAATGGCGGATATCCCCCGCCACCGCTGTGGTTTGGTGGCTCCTCTGAAGCGGCACAGGAAGTCGCGGCAAAGCACATCGACACCTATCTTTCGTGGGGAGAGACGCCCCCACAGGCCGCAGAGAAAATCGCCCAGGTGAAAGCCAGAGCCGATAAACATCATCGCCAGTTACGCTACGGCATTCGTCTTTATGTTATCGTGCGCGAAACCGATGAGCTTGCGTGGCAGGCGGTAGACGCGCTTTATGCCTCGATGGACGACAGCGCCATTGCCGCCCGGCAGCACCTGGCCCGCGGTTCAGACTCAATAGGCCAGTCCCGTATGAGTGCCCTGCACAATGATCAGAAGCCCGCCGATCCGCGCGAGCTGGAGATCTACCCTGGACTGTGGGCGGGCATAGGCCTGGTGCGTCCCGGACCTGGCACCGCTATCGTCGGCAGTCCGGAAACGGTCGAACGGACCCTGCGAGCCTATCAGCAGGCGGGGGTTGAGGTGTTTATCCTGTCCGGTTTCCCCTTGCTTGAGGAAGCCTATCGCTTTAGCGAACTGGTGATGCCACGACTGTCGCTCACCCCGCCGGATGACGCGGCAAAGAATACCTTTACCTGGGGAAATCTGTGGGATCGTCCGGTCGGAAGTGGAGATCCAGCACAATGAAAATCCGTCTGGGAAGCCATCCCAGTAATCTCTCGCTGTTTATTCTGCGCCATCGCGATGTCATCGAACCTGCCGCCAGAGACCGGGGCTGGCAGCTGGAATGGTTCGACTATACCCAGGGCGCACGCAGCGGCGAGTGGCTGGCTGATGAACAGGTCGATGTGGTTGGCACCGGGTCAACCCCGCCGATAAGTGCGCAGGCCACCGGGCTGGACGTCGCTTATCTCGCCAGCTCGCCGCCACGTAATAACAACTGCGCGTTGCTGACATTGCAAAGCAACGCTATCTCCTCGCTGCGTGGTAAGCGACTGACGGGCATGCCCGGTTCTTTCACCGATCATTTTCTGGCGCGTCTGCTGCAAAAACAGAACCTGCGCCGCACCGATGTCACCCTGCTGGACCTGCAGGGGCAGGATGCCATGACTGCGTTACGCAATGGCGACATTGATGGCTGGCTGGCGATCGATCCCTGGCTGACTCGCGCGTTACAGATAAAGGATGTCGTTGCGCGCTCCACCGTCGGCGATGAAATCATTAACCGTTCACTGTTCTGGACGCGTGCCGCCTGGCAACAACGTTACCCCGAAGTCGCAGCCTGGGTCGTGAAACAGTTGCGCGTAAATGATGCCTGGATTGAGCAGCATCCGGTAGCCGCCGCGCAGATTCTTGCCGACAAACTCAACCCGGCCATCCTGCCTGATGAGTGGCTGAAAACAATACGCGGGCGTCCCTGGGGTATCACCCCAGCCAGTGACGCTCTGTTAGCCGAACAGCAGCAGCAGGCTGACGATCTTTTTGCCGTGGGTTTCATCCCGATGGCTTTATCGCTGAACGCCAGGAGACAGATATGACCCACTGGATACCCCGTACCGCTGTTGCTGCACTGATACTGTGTGCCGGGATGGCCATGGCGACTGAACCGCTCACGCTGCGCATTGGTTTTCTGCGAGGCCCCACGGACTTAGCGCTGGCTAAAGAGAAAGGAACGCTGGAAAAAGCGCTGGCCGCGCATCAGGTGAACGTCGTCTGGTCGGGCCCGTTTGCGGCTGCCGCCCCGGCTTATGAAGCGTTAAATGCCGGTTCAATTGACATGACCACCGGCAGCTCCACAGCGTTTGTTACCGCCATCGCTGCGGGTTTGCCGTTGCGTTTCTTTGCTTATCAGGCCATGCCCGCTGAAGGTGAAGGGATTGTGGTACGCAATAGCAGTGATATCCATTCGTTGCAGGATCTGCGCGGCAAAAAGGTGGCGGTGAATAAAGGCGGGACAGGCGAGTATCTGCTCTCACGCGCGCTGGATCGTGCCGGGATTCCGGAGCAGGAGGTGACCAAAGTTTATCTCAGTCCTTCCGACACCGGTACAGCATTTGTGGGAGGACATGTCGATGCCTGGGCGACCTGGGATCCCTTCCTCTCTCTGGCCATACATAGTTATGACGCCCGCCAGCTGAGTACGGGCCAGCAGATTGGTTCGGAAAATGCAGCAGGTTATTTCGTCAGCGAAGCGTTTTATCAGGCGCACCCTGAAGTGCTTAACTGGGTTTATGACGTATTGAAGCAAGAGAACCACTGGGCTAAAGCCCATCCGCTTGAGGCAGGTAAAATCTGGGCTTCACAGATGGGGCAGCAGGGAAGCACACTGGCGGCACTGCTGGGCAAGGTCAACACCGTTCCCATCACGCCGGTCGATGACGCCGCGATAACCCATATCGGGCATATAGCCGACTGGTATCAGCAACAGGGTCTGATCGCCAGCCATCCGGATATTCGCCAGCATGTCGTCACGCTGACGCCTTAAGCCCCGGGATGAGTAAAACAGAATGACGCAACCGGCTATCTCGCATATCTCGTTTCTGACACCGGGGAATTATCCTGATGACGCTCCGCTTCAGGGTCTTGAACAGACGTTACTGCTGTTCGAACGCGGTGAACAGCTGGGTTTTAATGGTGCCTGGGTACGCCAGCGACATCTGGAACATGGCGTATCGTCAGCCAGCACCTTTCTCGCCGCCGCCACGCAACGTACCCGCCAGATAGAACTGGGCAGCGCCGTAATTCAGATGGGTTATGAGAGTCCATTTCGTCTGGCCGAAGACCTGGCGACAGTAGATATTCTCGCCAGGGGACGGTTGAATGTCGGCCTGAGCGCAGGCGCACCCAATCATCTTGAGTTAATCGGTCATTCTGTCTGGGGTGATGCCTGGCAGCAGCAGGATTTTTCTTACCAGCGCGTCCTGACTCTGCGCGATAACCTGAGTGGCCGCTTCTTCGGTGATGACAATACGGTCATTCTCTCACCCGGCAATACGCAACGCCCGCGTGTTCAGCCCTTTGCAGCCGGTCTGGTCGACAGATTTTGGTACGGCGGAGGATCACTTCGCTCGGCGCGCTGGGCAGGCAGCCACGGGTTTAATCTGCTCGCGGGCAATCTCACCTCCGGTGAAGAAACGGATGATTTTTACCAGGCACAGCGGACACAAATCCAGCTGTATCGTGAAAATCTCACGGCTGCCGGTCGGCGTGCGGCGCGCATCGCCCTGGGACGCGTCATCATTCCCACCGACAGTGCGGATGCCACCACCCGCAGACATTATCAGCAGTTTGCCGCCAGCCGCTACCCACGCACTCTGGCACCCCAGGGCTCCCGACGCACCCTGTTCTCTCAGGATATCGTGGGCAGTGCGGAGCAGATTCTCGAACGGCTGTTTCACGATCCCGTCTTACGTCTGGTGAATGAGCTGAGAATTGAGCTGCCTTATGAATTGCATTATGCGGAGTACAGCCAGATTATCAGCGATTTTGCGACGCTGATTGCGCCGGAGTTGGGCTGGACAGCACTGCCGCATGTCTCACACGTTGGGCCCGAATGAAATCCACAATGACAGTCAGCGGCAAATGTCCTTACCGCGGCATTCCGTTTTAACGCGTTAAAAATAGCGCAGACGTCCGGATTCGTAACCGATCTTTTTAATGTGCCGTAACGTTGATCTGAGTCGCATTCTTATAATAAAGACAATTATTCCCAAGCTTATCCATAAATAACATAAGGACATTTCGTTATTTGTTATAGCGTTTGATTGTTAGACACCGGATCAGGGGAAGAATAATTTTCATTTTTTGTAAATGAACATTGTCATTATATTTTTGAGGGATCTCTTTTGGTCAGTTTAATAAACAAACAAAGCATGCAGTTCAGACTTAAAATAGCACTCTTCAGCAGCCTTGCAGCCTTCAGCTCTATGACGTTTGCCGACGATGCCCTTAAAGAAGGTATCACCCCGGCCACCGATTCCAGCCAGATTCCGGCAGCGGCGAAATTGCGCAAAGATACGGTGGTGGCGGGCATTTCTGAACCTCAGGGAATTTTTAACCCTTACTTTTTTGTCAACGGCTGGGATGAAAATGTCACCAACGTCATTTTTTCACGCCTGATTGACTGGGACAGCCACGGCAATCTGGTGCCGGGTCTGGCGGAAAGCTGGACGGTAAGCCCGGATTACAAAGTCTATACCATTAAGCTGCGCCCCAATCTGACGTTCAGCGACGGCTCCCCACTCACCGCTAAAGACGTCGCCTTTACCCTTACCGTCCTGTACGACCCGAAATATGATGGCGACACCGACATCACGCTCGCGAATATTGCCGGGGGTGCGGAATATAAAGCAGGTAAAGCCGACAGCGTCAGTGGCCTGAAAGTGATCGATCCACTCACGCTCCAGATCACCACCACACAACCTGGCGCAACCACACTGGCAAAAATTGGCGGGCCGGTGCTATCGGAAGCTTATTACGGCAAAGGCTATAAGCGTGGCAATCTTGACTATCTGCGCACCCTGCATGGCAAACCGCTGGGCAATGGCCCCTATGTCTATGACAAATACATCCCGGGGCAGGAAATTCGTTTTCATGCCAATAGCCACTTTTATCGTGGCACACCGCCAACGCCTCGTTTTATTTATCGCGTCACTAACCCCTCAACCAATTTCCAGTTGTTCCAGACCGGTGAAACGGATTACGACGCCTTCACTTCACGACCGGATGATATTGAGCAGCTGAAACTGCTCGGCTTTGCCAATATCAATCTCTACGGGTCCAGTGATTACAGCAAAGTCGAGTTCAACGTTCGCCGCCCGGCGTTGCAGGACGCGAAGGTACGTCAGGCGCTGATTTACGGGCTGGATCGTCAGAAGCTAATCGATGTGGTGTACCAGGGGTATGGCAGGGTTGCTGTCGAACCTATCGCGCCTATCTCCTGGGCGTATAACCCGGATGGCGTGAATCCCTACAAATACGATCCGGCACAGGCGAAAAAATTGCTTGATGAGGCGGGCTGGAAACCCGGAGCCGATGGTATTCGCGTAAAGGACGGCAAACGTCTTGAACTGACCTTACTGGCAAGCAAAAAAGTGCTGAACGACGCGCTTATCCCGATCGCCAAAGAGGACTGGCAGAAAATTGGTGTGCTGCTGAAACCCCAGGTGGTGGACTTCAATGCGCTGATGGCGCAGCGCAAAGCGGGCAATTACGACCTGGCGTCCTTTAGTACCAGCACGTTAAACGATCCGCATGACGGGGTATGGGATTACTACAGCACCGAGGCCAGGGAGTCCGGTTATAACAATCCTCAGGTGGATAAGCTGATTAACGAAGGCAATGCCGTGCTGGATGTGGCACAGCGCAAACCGATTTACCACCAGCTGTATAAAGTGCTGGCAGATGACCCACCGGTGATCCTGCTCGGTTATCGCCAGATCCTCTCCGCCAGCAGCGGCCGCGTGACCGGCTTTAAACCGGATATCTATAACGGCCTGACCGGCAGTCTGCCGGACGTCAAAATCGTTAAGTAACCTTGCCCACTGTTCAGCCGTCGGGACTTCCTGACGGCTGATATGAGAAGACCATGAGAAATTTTATCCTGCGGCGGCTGCTGAACACCCTGCCCATGCTGCTGTTTGCCTCTTTTATCATTTTTATGTTGTTTGCAAAGACACCCGGTGACTTTATCGACGGCAACGTGACGCTGACCGCCGCGCGCGCAGCTGAACTGAAGGCGATTTACGGCCTTGATCAGCCGCTGCTCACCCGCTATCTGCACTGGCTCGGCCAGCTGTTGCGGGGTGATTTGGGTTTCTCACTGCAATACCAGATTCCTGTCACTCAGTTGCTTAACCAGTACGTCTGGAATTCCTTCCTGCTCGCCAGTGTCGCGCTGGTATTTTACTGGGGAATTGGCCTTGCCGCCGGTATCGCGTCGGCAATCAAACCCAACTCGTGGTTCGATCATCTGGTCAGCGTGCTGGTGTTTGCCGCAATGTCTTTTCCAACCTTTTTTCTCTGCCTGCTGTTAATCAAATGGTTCGCGGTAGATCTGCACTGGTTGCCGGTCGGCGGCATGACCAACACCGGCAGTGATGACAGCGGCTGGGCCTATATTGTCCAAGTGGCGGCCCACCTGATGCTGCCGGTGCTGGCACTGGTGATGTTGCAGGCGGGCAGCCTGACGCGCTATTTTCGCGCCAGCATGCTCGACGTCATCAAAATGGATTTCATCCGCACTGCTCGGGCAAAAGGTTTACGCGAACGCACGGTGATCATGAAACATGCGTTACGCAATGCGCTGCTGCCGATCATTACCCTGCTCGGCTTTGAGCTACCGGGCCTGTTCTCGGGTGCCCTCATCACCGAAAAAGTCTTCAACTGGCCGGGTGCAGGACATATCCACATCGATTCGCTCGCTGCCCGTGACTATCCGGTGCTGATGGGTTTCACGCTGTTTCTGGCGGTATTAACTATCCTCGGCAATCTGCTGGCCGACGTGCTTTACGCGTGGGCTGACCCGCGTATTCGGGTGAGTTCATGATGATCAGTTCACTTTTTTCCACGCAACGCCGCCTGCGCAAAGCGGTAATCCCTGCGCTGGCCCAGGCCACGCCCTCACCGTGGCGCCAGGCATGGCAGGCATTACGGCGCAATCCGCTGGCGATGCTGTGCCTGGTTTTACTGATTGTCATGGCGATCTGGTGCGTGCTGGGGCCGATCTGGTCGCCGTGGCAGGATGACGCCACGGATGCCCTGATGATCAACAAACCGCCAGGGGCGCAGCACTGGCTGGGAACCGATTTCCTGGGGCGGGATGTCTACACCCGTTTGCTCCTTGCCGGGCGCATTTCGCTGACCATTGGCCTGCTGACGATGTTGCTGTCGGTGGCGCTGGGTTATCTGCTCGGTGCCGTGTCGGGCTACGCGGGTGGCCTGACCGACAAGCTGATTATGCGTCTGGCCGATCTGGTCATGACCATTCCCAGCCTGCCGCTGCTGATTGTCGCTGGCGCCATGCTGTCGGAACTCGATTTCTCAGCGGATGCGCGCATCTATATGGTGGTCATCATGCTGAGCCTGCTGGAGTGGCCTAAACTGGCGCGGCTGGTGCGCGGGCAAATCCTTTCGCTGCGCGAGCGTGATTTTATGCTGGCAACGCAGGTACTGGGCCTGTCATCACGTCGCCGCCTGTTTGGTCATCTGCTGCCCAATACCATCCCGATTCTGGTGGTGATGGCGACGATGGCAGTGGCGAACGCCATTCTGAGCGAGTCGGCGCTGAGCTATCTCGGTCTTGGCGTCGTCCCGCCGACACCCTCCTGGGGCAACATGATGGATGCCGCCAATAGCCTGATCGACTTCCAGCGTCGCCCGTGGCTGTGGATGCCACCGGGCATCGCCATCTTTATCACCGTGGTTGCCATTAACGTACTGGGCGACGGCTTGCGTGATGCGCTCGATCCCCGCATGAAACGGAGCCAGAAATGAGCCAGCCACTGATCACCTTTGAACAGTTATCCGTCTCCTTTGCCGCCGAACAGGGGCGTGTGCAGGCCGTGCAGGAGGTCTCCTTTACTATTCATGCCGGACAGACCCTGGGTATTGTCGGCGAATCCGGCTGTGGCAAAAGCGTTACCGCCATGTCGTTGATGGGACTGTTGCCGCCGCAGGCCGCGCGTATTGACGGCGGCGCCATCCGCTTCCAGGGGCAGGATCTGCTGACACTCAATCCCGCCAGGATGGCCGACCTGCGAGGCAACCAGCTGGCGATGATTTTTCAGGAACCGATGAGCGCCCTGAATCCGGTTCTGACCATTGGCGAGCAGCTATGTGAGCCATTGATTCGCCATCGGGGAGAATCACCTAAAGCTGCCTGGCAGCAGGCGATCGCGCTGATTAGCCAGGTCGGACTGGCGCGCGCGGAGAGTCTGATGATCAGCTACCCGCACCAGCTTTCCGGCGGCATGCTGCAACGCATCATGATTGCGATGGCACTCAGCTGCCAGCCGAAACTGCTGATTGCCGACGAGCCAACCACGGCGCTGGACGTCACCGTTCAGGCCCAGATTCTGCGTCTGCTGCGCGATCAGGCCCGTGCCAGCCAGATGGCGCTGATGCTGATCACCCACGATCTGGGCGTCATTGCCCGGATGGCGGAGCAGGTAGTCGTGATGTATGCCGGGCGGGTTGTTGAATACGGCCCCACCGCAGAGGTACTGCGTAATCCGCTGCATCCCTATACCCAGGGCCTCATCGCGTCCCGACCGGTTCCCGGCGAGCGGCGACGTCGGCTCTACTCCATCCCCGGTCAGGTGCCGGATCTTGCCGCGCTGCCCGCATTCTGCGCTTTTTTTGACCGCTGCGAACGCGCCAGCGAAATCTGCCGGTCAGGCATACCGCCGCTGGTGGGTACAACGCGGCAGGCCGCCTGTTTTCACCGTGAAAAAGTGGAATGTTTCGCATGAGTTCTGAATACATCATTGAAGTGGACGGGCTGAAGAAGCACTTCCCGATACGCGATGGCCTGTTTGGTCAGGAAACCAGTCAGCTTCGTGCCGTTGACGGTGTCAGCTTTCGCATCCGCCCGGGCACCATCTTCGGTCTGGTGGGCGAATCCGGCAGCGGCAAAACCACCGTAGGCCGCACAGTGCTGGGGTTATATGATAAAACCGCTGGCACGATTAAGTATCGGGGACAGGACCTGTCGACGCTAACGGCGCGGGAAATGCAGGCGCTGCGCCCCAGAATCCAGTTGGTGTTTCAGGATCCCTACAGCTCTCTGAATCCACGTATGCGTATCGGCGATGCCATTGGTGAGGCGCTACTGGCGCATAAACTCTGCACCCGAGCGGAGTTGTACGACAGGGTAATCGCGGTAATGAAGATTTGCGGGCTGGCTCCGCAACATTACCCGCGTTTCCCGCACGAATTCTCGGGGGGACAACGCCAGCGCATTGGCATTGCCCGGGCACTGATTCTCAATCCGGACTTTATTGTCGCCGATGAGCCCATTTCCGCGCTGGATGTCTCCATTCAGGCGCAGATCATCAACCTGTTTTCCGATCTGCGCGATGACCTCGGCGTCACCTTCCTGTTTATTTCGCATGACCTCGGCGTGGTGGAACATCTTTGCGATGACGTGGCGGTGATGTATCTCGGGCAACTGGTGGAGACCGCCAGCCGCGACGCCCTGTTCAGTCAGCCGCTGCATCCTTACACGCAGGCGCTACTGGCCGTCGTACCGACGCTCGACCCACAACATGAACCCACCGAGGTGATCAAGGGGGAGATTCCGGATCCGTCACACCCGCCATCCGGCTGCCGCTTCTCGTCACGCTGCCCGCAGGCGGAAACGCAGTGCCGCGAGGCAGTACCGGAATTACGTGAAGCGTCGCCCGGGCACCATGTGGCGTGTCATTTGATCCAGCAAAACAGAGAGGGAGTTACACCAGACAGTGCAACCAGATTGGTGAAACCCGCAACTATTGGTGGTCATCAGGGCGGTCCTGACAGAAATATCATTCAGGCTTAGCGTGATGAGTAGTCAGTTACTGGCAAAGACGTGCCCGGTCAGATGAGCCAGATTCGTAAACCCGCTCAGGGAAACCGGAGCGGGTTTTTTGTTGGGTATTATTTCACTTCTCTTATTCCGTCCGGGCAGCGCTCAGGACTCTCTGGCCGGCACCACCCTGTTTTTCTGGCGAATGCCAATAAGGTATAAAGCACATCCCAGCAGGGCAAAAAAAATCAGTAAATAGAAGATGGATGATGGCGGGATAAGATGGCTGTTAAGCAGGTAGCCGAAGAGAATAGCGTTGGCTCCACCGCCTGACATCGCAATATTCTGCACACCGAAGTAGGCCCCTTTCATATCATCACGGGCAATAGAATCGATAAAAAGAAACTCCGACGGAACAAGAATGACCTCGCCTAACGAGAAGAATATGGTGGCGATAATCCAGAACAGGGTCAGTTCAGAGACATGAAAGAAATATAATCCCATCACCAGTAATCCGGTTCCGGCCATCACGCTGAACACCATATTTTTCTGTGTAATCCTTTTGCCAATAACATACTGCAACAGAATGACCGTTGCTGCGTTGATACTGACAATCAACGTAATCAACCTCAGTGCTTCTGACTCGCTGACCACATATCCCAGATACTGCGATAAATACGTCGCAAAACGGGCATAGACCAGCGCGCTGAACAGCCCCCCAAGGGTAAAAAGCTGCAACCGATAATCGGTGATTAATACGCTGAACGTCTGCTTCAGGCTGGTTTTCGGCCCGTTAACGGGAGAGTTTACCTGCAGATGAGCATCGTAACGACGGTAGTACAGGCTAAGTATGCAGAGTGAAATAAAACTTAATCCTGCAGACAGCCACATCGGCGCATGAACGGCATAGTGACTGGCGAGAATACCGAGAATCGGCGCACTACAAAAAGCGATATTAATCAGGGTATAGGTAACCGAAAAGGCGGCCCCTCGTTGGTCAGCAGGCAACAAGCCTGACAGAAGCGATTTTACTGCGAGGTGCATGGTGGTGAAAGCGACCTCAATCATGATAAGTAAAACCAAAACCTGAATGAAGTGTTGGACGTGTGTTAATAAGCCATAGACAACAACCGAGAGGAGAATCGCCAGAAAAAGGGACCGCTGAGGAGTGAAGCGATCAATTAACACGCCACACCAGACACCCGCCACCGTTGCTATCACCAGGCTGCCTCCCAGCGCATAGCCTGTCATCAGCGGATTAAACGCCAGCGTCTGTGAAAGGTAGATGGGAAAGAACGTGAAAGTGAGTGCTCTGCTGAAATGTAATATGAAATCGAGCGTAAAAAGGGGCCATAAAAAAGAGAATCTGATCATCATAGCCAGTCCGTCAGTCAGAATAATAAAATGACTTTATCTGGCGACAGAGCGCATCCGAAATGCCAATTAAGCAATAACATTTATGTTTTAAGCGTCATCGCTGAAGAGGTAATTGAGCTTTAATACCCGACAGGAACAGATTTTCTGAACATGCCTTTACACCCTTGAGGCTTTCAGACACGCAAAAAAACCCGCTGACATCAGCGGGTTTCTGGTTTTTTAAAACGTCAACAGCAATCAGATATCGAACCGGTCCAGATTCATCACTTTGGTCCAGGCGGCGACAAAGTCTTTGACGAATTTTTCGCGGGCGTCGCTGCTGGCATAGACTTCCGCCGAGGCGCGTAACACCGCATTGGAACCAAACACCAGGTCGGCGCGTGTGGCGGTGAAACGGGTTTCACCACTCACGCGATCGCGTCCGATGAATTTCTCATTGCTGCCATCAGTCGCTTTCCACTCGGTACGCATATCCAGCAGATTCACGAAGAAGTCTGTGTTCAGCGATCCCACATGGTGGGTGAAGATACCGTGCTGGCTGCCATCGAAATTAGCGCCCAGGGCACGCATCCCGCCCACCAGCACCGTTAACTCCGGCACGGTCAGGGTCAGCTGCTGCGCTTTATCGATCAGCAGGCTTTCGGTAGTGGTTTTGCCGAAGCCGGTGCCGTAGTTACGGAAACCATCCGCACGCGGTTTAAGCAGATCGAACGACTCAATGTCGGTCTGATCCTGACGCGCATCGACACGGCCCGGGGTAAAGGGTACGTCGATCGAGACGCCAGCCGCTTTCGCCGCCTGCTCAACACCGACAACACCCGCCAGCACGATCACATCCGCCAGTGAAGCCTTGTGGGCTTCGCGCTGAATGGCTTCCAGCGCTGGCAGGACGCGTGCTGCGACGGCATTGATGTCCCACTCACGCTGCGGCAGCAGTGCCAGTCGGGCACCGTTGGCACCACCACGCTTGTCGCCACCACGGAACGTTGATGCCGAAGCCCAGGCAACAGAGACCAGTTCGCTGACGCTGAGGCCGGATGCGGCAATCTTCTCTTTCAGCTGGGCGATGTCTGCCACGGTTGGGTGATAAACCGGTGCAGGCAGCGGATCCTGCCAGATCAGATCTTCCTGTGGCACTTCAGGTCCTATGTAGCGCGCTTTCGGTCCCATATCACGGTGCGTCAGCTTAAACCACGCACGCGCAAACGCTTCGTTGAACGCCTGCGGATCGTTGTGGAAACGACGCGAAATTTTTTCAAACTCCGGGTCAAAACGCAGCGTCAGGTCGGTGACCAGCATGGTCGGCTTGTGTTTCTTAGTGGAATCAAACGCATCCGGGATGATATCCGGCGCATCAGCTGCCACGAACTGAATCGCACCCGCCGGGCTGCGCGTCTGGACCCACTCATATTTGAACAGGTTCTCGAAGAAGTAGTTGCTCCACTGGGTCGGTGTCTGCGACCAGATTACTTCCAGGCCAGAGGTAATCGCATCTGCGCCGACGCCCGTGCCGTGACTGTTAACCCAGCCCAGGCCCTGCGCTTCAATCGGTGCAGTTTCAGGATCGACACCCACGTGGCTGGCCGGTGCGGCACCGTGGGTTTTACCCAGCGTATGGCCACCCGCGATCAGTGCCACGATCTCTTCGTCGTTCATGCCCATGTTGCCAAAGGTGGCGCGAATCGCCGGGGCCGCAGAGGCAGGATCGCCGCTGTGTTCCGGGCCTTCCGGGTTGACGTAGATCAGCCCCATTTCAGTGGCACCCAGTGGCGACTGTGCCAGAGATTCCGGGTGACGGTGTTCCAGCCAGGCGGCTTCTTCGCCCCAGTTCACATCCATATCCGGTTCCCAGACATCTTCACGTCCGGCACCAAAGCCGAAAGTACGGAAGCCGGAGTTTTCCAGCGCAACGTTACCCGCCAAAATATAGAGGTCAGCCCAGGAGATCTTCTGACCGTATTTCTGTTTAATCGGCCACAGCAGGCGGCGCGCTTTATCGAGACTGACGTTGTCCGGCCAGGAGTTTAACGGGGCGAAGCGTTGCTGACCACGGCCTGAACCACCGCGTCCGTCTACGGAGCGATAGGTTCCGGCGCTGTGCCAGGCCATGCGGATGAACAAGCCAATATAGCTGCCCCAGTCAGCGGGCCACCAGGCCTGTGACTCGGTGAGCAACCCTTTAATGTCAGCTTTCAGCGCAGAGTAATCTAATTTGGAAAATTCTTTACGGTAGTCGAAGGATTCATCAAGCGGGTTCGAACGGGATGAGTGCTGGTTCAGCAGGTCAACGCGGAGCTGGTTAGGCCACCAGTCACGGTTGGTTGTTCCGCCACCCGGCGCCTGATTGGGCTGCGCTGGCTTGCCCGCATGAAAGGGGCATTTGCTTTCAGGCGCTTCGCGATCGGCTTCGACGATAGGCTTTGCATCTTTTGCATCTTCATCAATGGAATTGCTCATGGTCACACCTCTTTTTGTATTTTCATCGCTACTCTATAGAGGATTTTCAGGAACTCACACCTGTCTCATCCTATAAGATTGATAGCTTATCCCTTTGAATAAGGTTTGTTTCAACAGCTTCCAGCAATGGCGCGACGGATGTTACTACCCGGAATCATCAACGAAGCGGCATCGATGCTTATCAGACTATTCCGGCACAACCGGTTACACAACCGTCTTATTCATGGCTGGCTGAGCAGCGGCCAGACCTGATATGGCCGCGTTCGCTGGCTAAACCGGTGTAGTTGCAGGGATGGATGGAACAGATGCGAAGCAGAAACGGCAGAAATACGAGAAGAGAAAATGATTAAAAAGCGTTAACGATCGCAGAGATGAATGGCAGGTAACACCGCTTTATGAAGAAACAACAGAGCGCCCGGCTTGCGCGGGCGCTCGACTTCAGACTTAACGCCAGCCGAGTTCCGGGGCGACGTACTTCAGAATCGCCTCAATCACATGGGCGTTGTAGGCGACACCAAGCTGATTAGGCACGGTCAGCAGCAGCGTGTCCGCTTCGGCAATCGCCTCATCCTGTGCCAGCTGCTTAATCAGTACTTCTGGCTCTGCGGCATAGCTGCGGCCAAAGATGGCGCGGGTTTTCTCATCCAGGAAACCAACGGAATCCTGATCGTTACCGCTGCGGCCAAAGTAGGCGCGGTCCATATCATTTACCAGCGCAAAGATGCTGCGACTGACGGAAACGCGTGGCGCATGCTGATGCCCCGCCGCTTTCCAGGCCTCGCGGTAGGCACGGATCTGTTTCGCCTGCTGAATGTGGAACGGCTCGCCGGTCTCATCATCTTTCAGGGTTGAGCTTTGCAGGTTCATGCCCATTTTCGCCGCCCATTCTGCGGTGGCGTTGGAGCCGGATCCCCACCAGATACGGTCACGCAGCCCTTCCGAAAGCGGCTCAGGGCGCAGCAGACCTGGCGGATTCGGAAACATCGGCTGTGGATTCGGCTTAGCAAAGCCTTCGCCGCGCAGCACCTCCAGAAACTCTTCGGTATGGCGACGGCCCATATCCGCATCGCTTTCACCCGCTTTCGGTTCAAAGCCAAAGTAGCGCCAGCCATCGATCACCTGCTCAGGGGAACCGCGGCTCAGACCCAGCTGCAGACGACCGTTGGAAATGAGGTCTGCCGCGCTGGCGTCTTCCACCATGTAGAGCGGGTTTTCGTAGCGCATGTCGATGACACCGGTGCCGATCTCAATCGTTTTGGTGCGTGCTGCCACGGCAGCCAGCAGCGGAAACGGCGAGCTGAGCTGGCGGGCAAAATGGTGGACACGGAAATAAGCGCCATCTGCGCCCAGCTCTTCGGCGGCGACCGCTAAGTCGATCGATTGCAGTAACACATCCTGCGCGGTGCGGGTGGCGGACTGCGACGAAGGCGTCCAGTGACCAAAGGATAAGAAGCCGATATTTTTCATCTGTATTTCTCCTGACAGGCGATAAACGCCTGTGGGCATGAGTCGATTTTTGATAGGGAAAGGTTACGCCCTCCGCGCCGCCACTGATAGTCAATATCTTTAAGCGCCATATTCAGGAATTTCGACATAGCTAAGCAGATTATCCACTTTGTCTTTGTCCGCGCTTTCTTTCACTCTCCAGACTCCCGCTTCTGCTGTCAGGTGAACGATGCACAACGGTTATCTCTCTTTACAGCAGCGCGCCTGGCTGAAACAGCGCGCGCGCAGCTGGCTCTGGCGCAGCGAACTGCCGACCTGGCTGCTGATGGGCATGATTTACGGTGGCTGGTTCTCGGTAATGCTGAACTGGCAGACGCTGGGACAAATGCCCGCTACCCTGCTGCTGATCGTTTTCACCACCTGGTATATGTCGCTGCAGCATGAGCTGATCCACGGTCATCCCACACGCTGGCCGCGGGTGAATCAGCTGTTCGGCACCCTGCCGCTGGCGGTCTGGTATCCCTATTGGCTCTATCGTGACTCTCATCTTGCCCATCATCGCAATCACACCCTGACCGAGCCGGACGAAGACCCGGAAACCTACTATTTTTCCGCTGCCCGCTGGGCGCAGTTGCCGCGCTGGCAGCAGCGGCTGATTCATCTGCGCAACACGTTTCCGGGACGGTTGCTGCTTGGCCCGCTACTGGATATCGCGTCGACCGTTGGCGGGATGTGGCAGGCGTTGCGACGTGGTGATCGCTATGCGACGGGCATGTGGCTGCTGCATGGCGCGCTGCTGGCTCTGCTGTTTTACTGGATGGCGGAGCTCGGGTTTTCGCCGCTGTGGTATCTGCTGGCGGTAAGTTATCCGGCGCTGGCGCTGACCAAGATACGATCCTTTTACGAGCATCGTGCAGCGGACGACCCGCTGGCACGTTCGGTGAATAATGAAACGGCCTGGCCCTGGCGCATACTGTTCCTGAATCTGAACTACCATTCAGTGCATCACGATCTGCCTGGCGTTCCCTGGTATGGCCTGCGCCCGCTCTATCTGCGCGACCGCGAGCATTACTATCAGCGCAACCACGGTTTTCGGGTGGCGGGCTATCGGGTCTGGCTGCGTCAGTTCTGGGCCAGACCGGTTAGCGTCAATGCCCATCCGGGCCGCTCAGGGGAGAAAACCCATGAATAATCTACTCGCTTTGCCCATGTATGCCCTCCATCCGCCTGCCACGCGGGCATTGATGCAGGCTGTGGTTACGCTGCTGGCGCAGCATGACACCGACGCGCAGCCGGTCTGGCCTGATGATCTGCTGGCTCACTGGCGGGATGAGCGGTTGCTGCTGAGCCAGACCTGCGGCTATCCGCTGGTCAGCCAGTTACCGGCGGTTCAGCTGGTCGGCACCTTTCACTATCAGGCTTTGGGCTGCAGCGGGCGCGATTATCGCAGCTGGCTGGTGGCGCGGGATAAACAGGCGACGCTTGCCGATTTCAACGGTCAGCGGGCCGTGGCTAACAGCCCGGACTCACAATCCGGCTATAACGCGCTGCGGTTTGTGGCGGCGCGTCAGGGCGTGACCTTTTCACAGCTGCTGCTGAGCGGCGGACACCGTCAGTCGCTGGCAGCGCTGCGCGATTCGCAGGCAGATATCGCCGCTATCGACTGTGTGAGCTGGGCGCTGCTGGCGCGCTATGCGCCGGATGAACTGCGCGGCCTGCATATCATCGATGAGACACCCGCCGCACCCGGATTGCCGCTGATTACGGCCGCCTCAACGTCAGCGGCCCGGCTGGCGACATTACGCACGGCGCTACATCAGCTGGTAAGCGATCCCGCCTGGCGCGGCGTCTGCAACGACAATCTCATCAGTGGATTCAGCTCTGTGCAGCGAGACGATTATCAGGACGTGCTGGCGTGGGAACAGCAGGCCGCCGCGCTGGGCGTCACCCGGCTTTAACGCCGCACGCTGATTCGCCCTTCTGACCGGGAAAATCTGATTTTTCTGCATCCTCGCCTCACTGCTCACGCTTTCCCTGCCTGTTTTTTCACGCACCCCGATACGCTGCGCCGGAGGCTAACGCTGGTAAGCGCGCTCACGGCGTTCTAAGGTAAAGGTTTTCAGCAAAGGAAGAGTGGAATGCGGATTCTGATGGCAGGCGCCGGCGCGACCGGTGGATACTTTGGTGCACGACTGGCTCAGGCGGGTCAGGACGTGACTTTTCTGGTGCGTGAACGCCGTTATCAGCAGCTGCAAAACAATGGGCTGGTGTTGCAGACGCCGCAGGGCACCGAAAAGTTACAGCCGCAGCTGACGCAGGCCAGCACCCTGACAGGTCACTTTGATCTGATTATTGTGACGGTAAAAAGCTTTGCCCTTGATCAGGTGATGGAGGACATTGCGCCGGCCGTCGGCCCGGACACGCTGATCATGCCAATTCTCAACGGAATGCGGCATATCGCAACGCTGCAACAGCGTTTCGGCGAAGATAAGCTGATTGGTGGCCTGTGCAAAATCAACGCCACGCTGGGTGATCAGGGCGAAGTCATCCAGATGACGCCACTGCACCAGCTCTTATACGGCGCGCTGGACGGCAACAATGATGAACGGCTGCAGCGGGTTGATGCTGCGCTGCGCGACTGTCAGGTTGATACCCTGTTCAGCGATAACATTATGGATGAGCTGTGGGAAAAGTGGCTGCTGCTCAGCACCCTCGGCGCAGTCTGCTGCCTGGCACGCGGCGATACCCGGCAGATCCTCACCGCGCGCGGCGGCGAAGCGCTGCTTCAGGGGATCTTTACGGAGATCCTGTCTGTCATAACTGCCGAAGGCTATCAGCCGCGCCCGGCGGTGACGGCCCGCATTTTTGAACTGTTAAACAATCCCGCGACCCCGATGACCTCCTCAATGTACCGCGATCTCACCCAAGGTTATGATATTGAAGCCGATCAGATCATCGGCGACCTGCTGCTGCGGGCGAAACGAAACGGGCTTGCCACGCCGCTGCTGAATGCGGTGGATGTAAACCTGCAGGTCTATCTGCAGCAGCGTTAACAACCGGCAGCGTTCGCGGGTCGGCTGCCGCCACGTTTCCCGCTGGCGTGGCGGTAAACGTGTGGCTGGCAGCAGCAGTACAGCATGAAAATTTGTTACACTCGTCGCTTCATCTATTGGAGAGTTCAATGACTTCCCGCTCCGTGACCCTTGATGATGTCGCTCAACTGGCCGGCGTCTCATATCAAACCGTTTCACGTGTTTTAAATCGTTCTGAACAGGTGTCAGCCCGCACGCGGGAAAGGGTTGAGGCGGCGATGCAGCAGCTCAATTATGTGCCCAATCGGGTGGCGCAGCAGCTGGCGGGCAAGGCGACGCGCACGCTGGGTCTCGCGACCAGCGACCTGGCCCTGATGGCACCGGCGCAGATCGCCTCGGCGATTCAGCAGCGTGCTGCAAGGGCGGGTTATCATCTGGTGATTGCGATGGACAGCGGCCACGATGCGGCCGCCACCGTGAATGAACTGCTGGCTCAGCGGGTTGATGGGCTGCTGATTAACCTGCCGCTGGATGCCGATGAAGCGCAGCAGATCCAGCTGCTGTGCGGCGGCAAGCCGGTGCTGTTTCTGGATGTCGAACCGCAGGCGGCGGTGGCGCAGTGTCAGTATCCCAATGAGTCCGGCGCACGTGCCGCCGTTGAACATCTGGTGGCGCTGGGGCATCGTCAGATTGGCCTGTTAAGCGGGCCGCTGCGCTCGGTATCAGCCCGTCAGCGCGAAAACGCATGGCGTCAGGCGCTGGCCGATCATCAGCTAACGCCGCATTGCGCGCTGCGCGGTGACTGGAGCGCACAATCGGGTTATCAGGCGCTGCTGACGCAGTTGCCCGATGACCTGCCGCAGGCGCTGCTGGTTGCCAACGATCAGATGGCGCTGGGTGCGATGCGGGCGCTGCATCAGTATGGTGTCGCCATTCCTGGCGAGATCTCCGTGGTTGGTTATGACGATACCGCCGAGAGCGCGTGGTATCAGCCGCCGCTGACCACGGTGCGGCAGGATTTACACTATCTTGGCGCACAGAGTGTTGAGCGGATGCTGGCGCGGCTTCAGGATGAAGAGGCACCAGACAACGCGCTGGAAACCATGCTGGTGATCCGTGAGACCACCGCCCCGCCCGCGGATGAGCGGGTCGATGTAGTGGCGCTCTCCCGTCAGCTACAGGAGATTGCCCGCAGGCTGGCGGGTAAATAATTCTGCGCGGAGACAGGCAATAAAAAACCCGCATCACCGACGTGAATGCGGGTTCGCATGGAACGCAAAACGCATAAGCGCCCTGTTCTTATGCTTTCGGGTGTTCGCCCACGCCCATCGCTTTGATTTTTTTCGACAGCTCGCGACGCTCTTTCGACAGGTCGGCGTTTTTGATGATGTACTCATCCACGCGGTCTTCATAATCCACACGCATGCTGGCGATGATTTCCTGAATAGCCTCAACGCTCATGCCGGGTTTGATATATTCGCTCAGGTTGTCGAGCAGCAGAACGCGCTTCTGGTTATCGCGGATTTTCTTCTCGTTATCGACAATTTCACGCTGCAGTTTGTTTTTGCGGCGGAACATACGCACGAACTCCAGTACGTCCTGAAATGACTGCTTGGCATTTTCCATGATGGCACCTTTCTTTAAGCCTGCTGACGCAGGGAGAGAGTCAAAACGATCAGCTTAGCGGCTAGCCCGCCAGGTAAGCAATTTTCACAGCTAAATTCAGACTGGCTCTTATCTTAGCGCAAAGAAACCCGGTTTCACATTAAGTCATTGTCTGAGGTGATTATTTGCGCAACGCCATCCGCATCAGATCGGTCATGCGCTCCAGCTGTTTCGCCAGTTCCAGCGTCAGCCAGACATAGCCGTAGATTGGCGTCTCTTCCAGCCCGTCGCTGCCCGCTTCGGCGATCAGTCTGCGCAGTTCGCCACTGATTTCGGTCAGCTCATGGCTGTTGGCTATCACCTCTTCTGTTTCACCCTCAATCGCCATCACCGAGAGCGCCCGTAGCGTGTTCTCTGTCATCTGCTGCGTGCGGCGGAGTGCAGGCGCGTTAAGCATAATCAGGTGACTCTCACGCGAGGCCCACCAGGCATTAATCTGCATCTCAATGGTGTAAACCATATTACGGTTTATGGTCTGAATCGCTTCAAGCACCGACTTCGGGATGCGCGTCTCTTTGCTCGACGGCTCCAGCAGCGCCCGCATTTTGATCACGCTGGTCAGCAATTTGCCCAGCGGCTTGTTGAGACGCGGCTTTTCAACCAGGTTGGGCGAGAAACCGGCGTGATAGATTTTTGCCATGCCCGCCAGCGTGTCGGAGAGCTGAATGCGCCAGTGTGTGTAGGCGCGCTGCGCCCAGATCGCGGTAAACAGCAGCGCCATCAGCGATCCCAGAATCACATCTCCGCCGCGCCACAGCGCCACGGTGAAATCGCCGGTTGGCGCGCCCACCACCACGCTCAGCGTAATCCCAATCAGCAGCGCCATGTAGGGATGTTTGCCCAGCGTCAGGTAGCCGCTAATCACCATGATGATGCCGCACCAAGCCAGCATCACCGGCATGGAGATCAGCTCCAGCTTCAGAGCAATCAGACCGGAAATCGACCCTGCCACCGTGCCGCAGATGCGCTGCAGGGCGCGCGGAAAGACATTTCCCCAGGTGGAAATCGGCCCCATCACCACCACCAGCGTAATCAGCGGCCAGGTGCCTTCAGGGATACCGGTCGCCCGGACAAAGATAAAGCAGAGTAAAAAGGCGATGGCAATGCGCACGCCGTGGACGGATCGGTAATGGCGATAAAACCAGAACTCCAGTTTCGAGATGGGCTTGTCAGGACGCAAAGTGACTTTCCGGTTACGGGAACATGATGGGGCTATCTTAACCCTGAACGCGGCTCGGGCTTAGCGCGGGCCGGATATTTCAAAACAGTTTTGACGTTCGCTTACAATTATCAACATCCGACTCACATACCTGACCGGAAGTCATGAACAACTGAATACGGCTTTTTAACCTTTCTCAGGAATCAGTAACAGGCTCAGGATGTAAATGTGAAAACGGGCAGCCTGCAGGCTACCCGTTTTTGTACTGCCCGGCGGTTAATCAGAATTTCTGTTTAAGATAGTCCGTCAGGCGGGTAATCACACCTGCTGGCTCTACCGCACTCAGCGCCACCAGCGGATAGTGAGCAATCTGCTGATCTTTATCCATCACCTGAATTTCTCCAATCACTTCATTGGCTTTCAGCGGCGCTTCCAGATCTTTGCGATCGATGACGTACTTCGCCTTCACGTTCTGCACTTCACTGCGCGGAAGTGACAGATAGACATCTTCTGCCGTTCCCACTTCTACCTGATGCGGATTGCCGTACCAGACGTTTTCGCTGCCAATCTTCTTACCGGCATGGAACAGCTGAACGGTATCAAAGGTGTTCTGACCCCAGACCAGCAGCTTACGCGCCTGCTCTTCGCGGCCTTTCGGGCTTTTACCGCCCATCACGACGGCGATCAGCCGATGTTTACCCACTACATTTGACGCGATGATGTTAAAGCCAGCGGTTTCCGTGTGACCGGTTTTCAGCCCATCAACGTGCAGGTTGTTATCCCACAGCAGGCCATTACGGTTGTTCTGAGTAATGCCGTTCCAGCTCAGGGTTTTCTCACTGTACATGGCATAAAAGTCAGGCTCACCATCGATAATCGCGCGTGACAGCTTCGCCATATCCAGCGCGCTGGAGTACTGACCCGGCGCATCCAGACCATGAACGGTCTCAAAGTGGGTATTCTGCAGGCCGAGCTTCTCAACATAATGATTCATCATGCCAACGAAGTTCGCTTCGCTGCCGGCCACGTAATCCGCCAGTGCAACACAGGCGTCATTGCCGGAATCGATAATCACGCCGCGGCTTAGATCCCGGACGCTCAGCTTATCGCCTGGCTTCAGGAACATCAGTGAGGAGCCTTTAAACACCGGATTTCCCGCCGCCCAGGCATCTTTGCCGACCGTGACCATGTCGTCACGGCTGATTTTCTTCTGGTCGATAGCGCGGTCGACTACGTAGCCGGTCATCAGTTTGGTCAGGCTGGCAGGATTGCGGCGTTCATCGGGATTGCCCGCGGTCAGCACCTGCCCGGTGGTGGCATCCATCAAAACCCAGGAAGCCGCATCAATCGCCGGAGGCGTCACAGGAAAGGGAATCGCATCAGCCTGCGCCAGCGAG
Source organism: Pantoea sp. JKS000250 (assembly GCF_003201065.1). Lineage (NCBI taxonomy): Bacteria > Pseudomonadati > Pseudomonadota > Gammaproteobacteria > Enterobacterales > Erwiniaceae > Pantoea > Pantoea sp. JKS000250. The sequence continues at coordinate 832,760 of NZ_QICZ01000001.1, forward strand.
GCCCAAAAAACAGTAGCGGTAACGGTGAACAACAGACGCCTTTTCAACACTTCATCCTTAATTGCACGGGAGAGAAAATTTCTAAAACGAAACGGAAACAGCCGCACGTTTTACGGCAAAAGCGTCGTGAAGGTTTGAATAAATTGAAAAAAAGTATGAACTGGCAATGACCGGATGAACCGGGTAAGTGAATCCGTCCGTCGGCTGACCGCGCCAGAAAAGATGCGGTGCAGGTTTGAGGCCACGAAAAGGCTTGAAAGTGGCATACAGACGTAGTGAGAAAATGTGCAACGGCTCCCGGTTCTGGACATCCGCCAAAACGGGCGGCTGAGTCTGTTGCGGCGGTCGCCAATGGCTGGTTGTCAAAAAGAGGCATCAGGCAGGCTTTACCCTTAACTTCAGACGCGCAGGAATATGGTTTACCATACGTGACGAGCGCCAGCCGCAGCCATGAGCCGCTATAATGGCACTGTACGGCTGAACCCTGCGCCCGCGCATCAGATATAACGATCACATCTCATCCTGCTGCGCGCAGAAAGTTACAGAGCGAGCAGAGCCGATTTAGCACGCTCTGTTCATAAAGTCAGTGAACGCAATGAACGGATATGAAATTTGAATAACGACCGCGTACAGCCCACTTTTCTGTTCCACGATTACGAGACCTTCGGCACCAGCCCCTCTCGTGACCGGCCCGCCCAGTTTGCCGGCCTGCGCACCGACGGTGAGTTCAATCCTGTTGGCGAGCCAGAAGTGTTCTACTGCCGTCCGCCTGATGACTATCTGCCACAGCCCGAAGCGGTGATGATTACCGGCATTACCCCGCAGATAGCGATGAGCCGCGGCGTAATCGAAGCTGAGTTTGCCGAATGCATTCATAAGCTGTTCACCACCGAACAAACCTGCGTGGTCGGCTACAACAACGTGCGTTTCGATGATGAAGTAACGCGCAATATCTTCTATCGCAACTTTTACGACCCTTACGGCTGGGCCTGGCAAAACGGCAACTCACGCTGGGACCTGCTTGACGTGATGCGTGCCTGCTATGCGCTGCGGCCTGACGGGATCAACTGGCCAGAAAATGAAGAAGGCTTTCCGAGCTTCCGGCTGGAGCATCTGACCAAAGCCAACGGCGTGGCCCATGAAAATGCGCACGATGCGATGTCCGATGTTTACGCTACGCTGGCGATGGCAAAGCTGGTAAAAGAGAAGCAACCGAAACTGTTTGAGTTTTTGTTTACCCATCGCAACAAAAACAAGCTGATGAACCTGATCGACATCCCGCAGATGAAGCCACTGGTTCATGTCTCCGGCATGTTCGGCGCGGCGCGCGGCAACACCAGCTGGATCGTACCGCTGGCCTGGCATCCCGATAACCGCAATGCGCTGATCGTGGTCGATCTGGCGGGCGATATGTCGCCGCTGCTGCAACTGGATGCCGATACCCTGCGTGAGCGTCTTTACACGCCGAAAAACGACCTGGGCGATCTGCCTGCGGTGCCGGTTAAACTGGTACATATCAACAAGTGTCCGGTACTGGCACCTGCCAGTACGCTGCGTCCGGAAGATGCGGCCCGGCTGGGCATCGATCGTCAGCACTGCCTGGCGAATCTGGCGCTGCTGCGTCAGCAGCCTGACGTGCGGGAAAAACTAGTCACGCTGTTTGCCGAAGCCGAGCCGTTTACGCCGTCAGACGACGTGGACACACAGCTCTACGATGGATTCTTCAGTGATGCCGACCGTGCCGGAATGAATATTATCCGCCAGACCGCGCCCGCCAATCTGCCTGCGCTGGACCTGAGCTTTGAGAGTGCGCGGGTGGCGAAACTGCTGTTCCGCTACCGGGCGCGTAACTTCCCCGGCACGCTGGATGATGCCGAGCAGCAGCGCTGGTTGCAGCATCGCCGTGAAGTATTGAATAGTGATCGGGTGCAGGCATTTATGCAGGAGCTGGAGGGACTGGCTAATCTGCATGAAGCGGATGCAGAAAAGGTTGGGCAGCTCAAAGCGCTCTATCTTTATGCGCAGGAACTGGTCTCCTGAACCAATATGAAAGCCTGACCCTGCCGGGTCAGGCTTTCCTGTTTTGCTGAATCAGAGCACCGTCCACGCCAGCCAGGTCAGCACAAAACCGCTTAACCCCATTATCGTCGTCAGCACCGTCCAGGTGCGTAAACCGTCGGCCACGGAAAGCCCGAGATAACGGGTGACCACCCAGAATCCTGCATCATTAACGTGAGACAGACCCAGGCCGCCGAAACAGGCCGCCAGCGTCACCAGTACCCGTTGCATATCCGTTACACCGGTCACCGCCTGCGTCAGCAGACCGCTGGTGGTCAGGATGGCTACCGTGGCGGACCCCTGTGACGCGCGCAGCGCCAGCGACAGGATAAAGGCAGCCGGCACCAGCGGCAGATGCAGCGTTTCCAGCGTGACCGCCAGCGCTTTACCTACGCCCGACTCCACCAGCACTTTGCCGAATGCCCCACCCGCACCGGCCACCAGAATTACGCTGGCAGAGGTGGGAATGGCTCGCCCGGTGAGATCTTCCAGCTTATCTTTACTCCAGCCACGCCGCACGCCCAGCAGCCAGGCCGCCAGCCCCAAGGCAATCAGCAGGGCAATCGGCGGTGTGCCAATTACGGTCATAACGTTACGCAGCAGGCTGCCTTCCGCCAGCAGGGTGTGGGACAGCGTTCCCAGCACGATCAATACAATCGGGACCACAATCAGACCGCTGATAGTCAGCGCGCCAGGCGGGGCCGGTTCATGCTTCTTTTCCTGCCCCTCTGGCTTCGCCATCTGCAACTGCTCCAGCACCTCGACCGACAGATGGTAATGGCGACGGTTCATCACTTTCGCCACGTAGTAGCCAATGATCCCGACCGGCACGGAAATCGCGATACCCAGCATCATCAGCCAGCCCATATCGGTGTGCAGGATTCCGGCCGCCGCCGCCGCACCCGGATGGGTTGGCAGCGCCACGTGCACCGTCAGCATCACGCCCGCCATCGGCAGGCCAAACTTCAGGGGTGAGACCCGCGCCACCTTAGTGAAGCCATAAATCAACGGGATGACGATGATAAAGCCCACTTCGAAAAAGACCGGAATGCCCAGAATAAAGGCTGCCATGGTCAATGCCGCAACGGTTCGCTTCAGCCCCAGCGTTTTACTGAAGCGTTGCGCCAGCGATTCAGCCCCACCCGAGGCTTCAATAATCGCTCCAAGCATGGCACCCAGCACGATGATGATAGTGATGTGACCGAGCAGCCCACCCATCCCGGTGATAATCGTCTCCATGATTTTTTCAGCCGGAATGCCGGTCGCAATCGCCACCAGCAGGCTGACAATCAGCAGGGCGACAAACGGATGAACTTTGGCTTTGATGACCAGCAGCAGCAGGATCACGATGCTGGCGGTCGCTATGGCTAACAGCAGTGCGGTGGACATAGTAAACCTCAGAAATTGTTATATTTTTTGGGTTTCAGGCGTACAGAAATAGCAGGTGCAGAGTCAGAAAAAGGGCAAGCCGCTCCCGACCGGTGCTGAAACACCGGTTTTTCAGCCCGTTAAATCAGGTTTTTTGCGCCCAGGGAGCAAACCAGCCAAGGCCCTCGGTCGTGCTGCCTCGCGGGATATATTCGCAGCCGACCCAGCCGGAATAGCCAACCTCATCCAGCAGCGAGAAGAGGTACGGATAATTAACTTCCCCCTCATCCGGCTCATGACGATCCGGTGCCGACGCAATCTGCACGTGACGATATCGTCCCGCATAGTGTCGAATCAGATGGCTGAGGTTGCCGTCCACCCGCTGTGCGTGAAACAGGTCGAGCTGAGTGAACACGTTCGGCCGATCGATCTGTTCTACCATCTCCAGCGTCTGATACTGGCTGGCGTAGAGATAGTTGGGTTTGGTTACCGGGTTAAGCGCTTCGATCAGCAGATTGATGCCGTGCGGCGCAAAGCGCTCTGCCGCATAGCGCATGTTGCTGATAAAGGTCTCAACATAGCGCTGACGATCAGCACCGGGCGGCACTGTCGCCGCCATAATGTGAACCTGCGGGCAGTTCAGCGCCAGCGCATAGCTCAGGGCGCGGTCGATATCCGCCTTTGCTTCCGCTTCCCGTCCGGGGATGGCGGAGACGCCCCACTCACCCGCTGCGACATTGCCCGGCGCGGTATTGAACAGCACCAGTTGCAGCTGGTTCTCATCGAGCCACTGTTTTATCTGCGCGGCGGGATAGTCATAAGGAAACAGAAATTCGACCGCTGTAAAACCGGCTTTCGCCGCTGCAGCGAAGCGTTCGGCAAAGGGATATTCATTAAACTGCGTCGAAAGGTTAGCAGCAAACTTCGGCATTATCGGCTCCTTAATTCCGCCACTTCGGCATCGCTGAGATAACGGATCGGGCGGTCACCCAGGGTAAAGATCAGACGGGCGGTCTCTTCCAGCTCTTCCGTGTTATCCGCCGCTTCCTGTAAGGATTTCCCCACCACCACCGGGCCGTGATTCGCCAGTAAAAAGGCGCGGTAACGCGGCGCCAGCGCCGCCAGATCATCGGCCAGACGCCCATCGCCCGGCTTGTAGTAAGGCACGACCGGCACATCACCGACGCGCATGACCACATAGGGGGTAAACGGACGGATGCAGTTGTCCGTATCCAGCCCCTGTAAACAGGAGAGCGCCGTCAGGTAGTGGCTATGCAGATGCACCACTGCGCGGCAGTCGGGGTTATTCAGGTAGAGCGCGCGGTGAAACGCAATCTCTTTTGAGGGTTTATCACCGGAGAGCCATTCCCCCTCAGGCGTCACTTTCGACAGCCGGTCAGCCTGTAATTCCCCGAGGCAGGAGCCTGTAGGAGTCGCCAGCAGATTGCCATCCTCCAGCAACATGGAGAGGTTGCCCGCTGAGCCGGTGGCATAGCCACGCTGAAAGAACGAGGCGCCGAGACGGACCATTTCGTCACGCGCCTGCTGTTCCGCTAACAGGGAAGATTCAGACATAGGTAAACTCCGTTTGCGCGCGGCGGAAGAAATCTTCGTCGCCAAAATTGCCCGATTTCAGTGCCAGCGAGAGAGGCTGATGGATGTCGCGCACCCAGGGCACGCCGGGCGAAATGGTCGGGCCGATGTGAAAGGCGGTTACACCCAGGCTCTGCGCGACTACGCCGGAGGTTTCCCCTCCCGCCACAATAAAGCGCTGCCAGCCGCGCCCTTTCAGCTCGCGGGTGACAGCGGCGAACAGCTGCTCAACGGCTTCGCTGCTGCGCTGCGCGCCATAGCGCTGCTGAATCACCTGCAGTTGCTGCGCGTCAGCGGTGGCAAACAGCAGCGGGGCCAGCGTCTGATGGCTGTTAGCTTCCACCCAGTCGCACAGCTTCCGGGCATACCCTTCTGCATCTTCCAGACAATGCTCAATCTCTACTTCGCAGGCCGGTGCCAGCTGGCGGTACGCGGCAACCTGACGATTGGTCATCTGCGAACAGGATCCGGACAGCACCACGGCGCGATCGCCGCGCGGACGGCCTGCCTGCTCTGCCTCTGCATCCGTCTCAGCCGTCGCCCACTGCCGCGCCAGACCGATGGCCAGCCCGGAACCGCCGGTCACCAGCCGCCTGTCACTGAGTGCTTCACCCAGCGTCAACAGATGCGCCTGATGCAGGGTGTCAGTGACGACGTAATTAATGCCCTGCTCCGCCAGCTGGTCCAGCGCCTGACGCACTGACGCTGCGCCCTGATCGACCTGTGCCGCCGCGATCAGCCCGGCTTTGCCGGTTGCCTGCGACATCATCAGACGCATCAGGTTGCTGTCCTGCATCGGGGTGACCGGATGGTGCCGCATACCGGAATCGGACAACAATTGATCGCCGACAAACAGATAGCCCTGATAGACGGTGCGACCGTTCACCGGCAGCGCCGGACAGATGACCGTCTGCGTCTCACCCAGTGCATTCAGCAGCGCATCGGTCACCGGACCGATATTGCCCTGCGCAGTGCTGTCGAAGGTAGAGCAATATTTGAAGTAGAAGCGTTCACAGCCCTGCGTCTGCAGCCACGCCAGCGCGGCCAGCGACTGCGCAACCGCCTGATCTGCCGGACAGGAACGGCTCTTCAGGCTGACCACAATCGCCTGCGCCTCTGTCCTCTCTTCGCTGGCGGGGATGCCGTTGAACTGAATGGTGGTCAGGCCGTTCTGCACCAGAAAACTGGCGATATCCGTTGCGCCGGTAAAATCGTCCGCTATTACGCCAAGACGCATCAGCTGTTCTCCCCTGCCTGTGGCAGCGTGATGCCGCTGAAGATTTTGATTACCGCACTGTCATCTTCCCGGCCATAACCGGCGTTGCTGGCTTCGGTAAACATGTTGAGGGCGGTTGAAGCCAGCGGCAGCGGGAAGTGCAGCGATTTTGCGGTATCGGCCACAAGGTTGAGATCTTTCACGAAGATATCGACGGCCGATTTAGGACTGTAGTCGCCGTCTACCACATGCTTCATACGGTCCCCGAACATCCACGAGTTGCCCGCGGCATTGGTGACCACTTCATACATGGTTTCCAGCGGAATACCGGCTCGCGCCGCCAGCGCCATGGCTTCTGCGCCGACCGCGATGTGAACGCCCGCCAGCAGCTGATGAATAATTTTGACGGTTGACCCGAGGCCAATTTCATTGCCCACGCGATAGACTTTGGCAGCCACCGCATCCAGCACCGGCTGCAGCTGTGCAAAGGCCGTATCACTGCCGGATGCCATCACCGTCATTTCACCGCTGGCCGCTTTGGCCGCGCCGCCCGACACCGGGGCATCCAGCATCAGCAACTGATGTTCAGCCAGCCGCTGTTCAATCTGCTGCGCATCCTGCGCTGAGAGTGTGGATGAGACCATTACCACCGTGCCCGGACGCAGTTTTGCGGCCAGACCATCTTCACCGAACAGAATGGCGTTAACCTGCTTTGCATTGACCACCAGCAGCAAAACGGCATCGAGCTGTTCTGCAAAGGCTGAGGCGGATGACTGCGCATCACGTGCGCCGGCCTGACGTAAGCTCTCCAGGGCCGCAGGATTCAAATCGACCCCCCAGGTGTTGAGACCGGCGCGCAGACAGGATTTCGCCGCACCCATACCCATGGAACCTAACCCGATAACGCAGATGTTTTCAGCTGGCACGTTACGCCTCCACTGTTAAATTAAGTGATTATTTGTTTGTTACTGTTAATCCTGCCAGCTTCCTGTCGATAAAAATGTGTCACTCCTCACAAAAAAACATCACCAGTGTGAACGGGAACAATTTTTAACACGGCCTGTTTTACCGGCTTCACCTTGCGTTAGCCCGGTGAGTGCAGCTGCCCGCCCTGTATCAGCTGTTATTTTTTGTTCTGGTTGACCGGCAGATACTTTATAATGTGAAAAAATGGTAATTATCAGGGAGCAGATATGATTCCGGTTGAACGTCATCAACAGATCCTGGCACTGGTGGCCGATCGGGGCGTGGTGAGCATTGCAGAGTTAACTGAGCGGCTGGGCGTATCGCACATGACCATACGCCGGGATGTGCAGAAACTGGAAGAACAAGGCGCCGTGCTGTCGGTTTCCGGCGGCGTGCGTTCCGCCGATCGACTGGCGGCCGAACCGTCCCATCTGACGAAAAGCACCCTCTATAACGATGAAAAGCGCGCCATTGGCCGCACCGCTGCCCGTCACATCCCCCGTAATAGCTGCATCTATCTGGATGCCGGGACCACGACCTTAGCGCTGGCACAGGAAGTGGTGGATCGTGATGATTTACTGGTGGTGACCAATGATTTCATGGTGGCGAATCTGCTGATGGAGGCGAGTCAGTGCCGGGTGATCCACACGGGTGGCACCGTATGCCGGGAGAACCGCTCCTGCGTCGGCGAGTCGGCAGCACGCAGCCTGCGCAATCTGGCCATTGATATCGCCTTTATCTCCGCCTCCTGCTGGGGGCCACGCGGCTTGTTTACACCGGATGAAGATAAAGTGATGGTGAAGCAGGCAGTGTGCGACGTGAGCAGCAAACGGGTTTTACTGAGTGACAGTTCGAAGTACAACAGAATAGCAACGTTCCTGGCGTTACCGCTGGAGAGGTTTGATCAGGTGGTGACAGACAACAAACTGAGTGATGCGGGGCGGGAACTATTGAGTGCGGGCAGCTGGGAACTGGTGCTGGCCGGTTAAGCTGTTGCCGCCTTCCTGATAAAGCCGGAAGGCGGCAACGTTAGCGATATTAAACTTCTTCGCTGAACTGCGGCACCGGATTACGGAAGCTGCGGGTCACGAATGCCAGGTAGATAATCCCGATGGCGGCCCAGATCAGGCCCAGCTCCATAGAACTCGCTTCCAGATTCACCCACAGCGCACCGACCGTCATCGCGCCGAGCAGCGGCAGCAGCAGATACTGAACGTGATCTTTCAGCGTACGGTTTCGCTTCTCACGGATCCAGAACTGTGCAATCACCGACAGGTTCACGAAGGTAAACGCTACCAGCGCACCGAAGTTAATCAGCGCGGTCGCGGTGACCAGGTCAAAGTTAATCGCCATCAGCGCAATCGCACCCACCAGCAGTACGTTGAGCGACGGGGTACGCCATTTTGGATGGATGTAACCGAAGAAACGCTCCGGGAACACACCATCACGGCCCATCACATACATCAGACGCGATACGCCTGCGTGCGCCGCCATACCGGATGCCAGTACCGTGACCACCGAGAAGATCAGGATACCGACCTGCAGCGCTTTACCGGCTACGAACAGCATGATTTCTGGCTGTGAGGAGTCCGGGTCCTGGAAACGGGTGATGTCCGGGAAGTAGAGCTGCAGGAAGTAAGATGCCGCAATAAAGATCACACCGCCAATCAGCGCCGTCAGGAAAATCGCGCGCGGGATGGTGCGTTCTGCATCTTTGGTCTCTTCCGACAGCGAACTGATGCCATCGAAGCCGAGGAACGAGAAGCAGAGTATGGTTGCACCGGTAATCATCGGCACCACATGCGCATTCTCAGACCAGAACGGACGGCTGCTCACCAGCGTGCCGGAACCGACGCCGCTTGCCACACCGTAGATCACCATGCCGGTAATCCCGACCATGACAATGACCTGCAGCACCACAATCACACTGTTGAAGTTGGCGACGGTTTTGATGCCCTTGAGGTTAGAGAGCGTCATAAAGCCGACCAGCAACACCACGAAGATCCACGACGGGATGCCCGGCACCAGCGATTCGAAATAGTTTTTAGCCAGCAGGATGTTGATCATCGGCATGAACAGGTAGTCCAGCAGTGATGACCAGCCGACCATAAAGCCGACGTGCGGACTGATCGCCTTCTGAGCGTAGGTATAAGCGGAGCCCGCAGAGGGGAAGCGGCGTACCAGCTTACCGTAACTCACGGCAGTGAACAGAATCGCAATCAGCGCGAAAGCATAAGCGGTGGCGACGTGACCATCGGTCAGCCCGGAAACGATGCCAAAGGTATCGAACAGGGTCATAGGCTGCATGTAGGCTAAGCCCATCATGACGACCGGAAGTAACGTAAGCGTCTTTTTGAGTTGCGCACGCTGCGGTGCGGCGGAGGTATTAAGCGACATGCTTCAGTCCCCCATGTGCGACAGCCTGGCTGGGCTGGGTCACAGGGCAACTGCGCATTAAGCGACAGGGAGTAAGGTTAGCGGTTGACGCGGCGCCGTAGTCATCACGAAAACGCGTACCAGCGTTGGCTGGCAGAGTGAAAAACATCCCCATCTTTGTAATCCTCAATCTCACGCTTACGCGTGTTTTCAGTGTTTATCTATCCGGGTGCGTGCCCGGCCTCGGTTAAGTCAGCAAAAACGCTCTGTTAAAACTGGATGCAAAAAAATAACCGGCGCGTTAAGCGTCGGTTATCATCTGATTTTGCAGGCCGCGTATTCTGCCCTAACCCGTGGCAGTAATACAAGCCGTTGGGGCACCTTATGCAAAAAAAAGCGCGACAAAGTAAAGCTGAGAAGCTCATCAGGCGTTTTTCAGCATCCAGTCTATTTCCGTAGACGTAATCAGTCGTTCAAACTGCATCAGTTCATAGTTTTTGCAGCTGTGCCAGACGCTGGCAAAGCGTTCGCCCAGTAACTTCTGCAGCGGATAGCTGCTGTCAAACTCATACAGCGCATCGCTCTGCCGGATCGGCAGGGCCAGCCCTTCGGCATGGTGTCCGTTGCCGGTGACCGGATTCGGCAATGGCAGCTGCGTATCCAGCCCATGCAGCATCCCGGCCAGGATAGCCGAGACAACCAGATAGGGATTGGCATCAGCGCCCGCCACCCGATACTCAATACGATGATTGTCGATATCTCCGCACGGCACGCGCAGCGCGACGGTCCGGTTGTTATGCCCCCACGAAGCCTGCAACGGCACATAGGCTTCAGGGACAAAGCGGCGATAGGCATTCACGTTGGGTGCCAGCAGCGCCATTGACGCGGGCATCAGGTCGATCATGCCCGCCAGCGCACGCTTCATCAGCGGTGAATCACTGCCGTCATCGCAGGCAAAGGCGTTGTGATCGGCGGCATCCAGCATGCTGATATGCACATGCATCCCGCTGCCCGCATACTCCTCGTAAGGCTTCGCCATAAAGGTGGCGGTCATGCCGTGATTTTCCGCGACCTGACGAATCAGGCGCTTCAGCTGCACCGCATGGTCGCAGGCACGCAGCACGTCGCGGGTATGATGCAGGTTGATCTCAAACTGTCCGGGCGAGGCTTCCGCCAGCGCACCATCAGCCGGTATGCCCTGCCGACGGGCCAGATCGTCAATATCGCGCAGGACATCAGCGAAATGATCGAGATTATCGACCGAGTAGACCTGGCTCTGCATATTGCGTTCATCGCTGCCAGGCGAACAGGGCGGCTGGATAAAGCCTTCAGCATCGCGCTTTTTGTCTACCAGATAGAACTCCAGCTCTACCGCTACCACCGGAAACAGACCTCGGTTGCGCAACTGTTGCCACAGCCGGTTAAGGACATTTCGGGGTTCAACGTCAAAGGGAGTGCCATCTTGGTTGCACATGGTTAACAGCAGCTGCGCGATGTGTTTAGGGTCAGAGGCGGAGGGAACTAACGTACCGCTAACGGGCAGGCAGAGATTATCGGGTTCACCAAGAGACTGGCCGAGTCCCGCTTCTTCCACCGTGTTGCCGAGAATATCCATGGCAAACACCGATGCGGGGAAATAACATCCTTTTTCCAGCTTAGGCAGCGCAGAGACCGGAATGCGCTTGCCGCGGAACACACCATTTAAATCATTTAACAGGATGTCGACATACTGCGTTTCAGGATGGCGCTCCAGCCAGGCTTTCACCTCAAGCTGGAACGCGCTGGTTCGTTTCTCTTCACTGTGAAGCGTGAAGTCTTCCACTTCTACCAGGTTAGTCATGATCTCACCCGCCCCTATTAGGTTTGCGTAATGCTCAAAATAACAGCCACACCACTAACATAGCGCCAACACAAAAAGTGTGCAAATGTAACAAATCTGTTTGAAGAACAAACAGCAGATTGCTAGATTGAAAAAATATTGCACACTTAACCGCCAGACGTGCCCTTTCGGTAGATATTTCGACCAGTGATGCGAGGACGTGAGATGGGCATTATTTTTGACAAGCCGTTGATTGGCGTAGTGATGTGCCAGAAAGATCTGGGCGGCCATGCGACTCAGACGGTGCATGACAAATATATTGATGCGATTGTCCTGGCGGGCGGCGTGCCCCTCGCCCTGCCCCATAGTCTTATTAATGCGCCTCATTTATCAGAAAACGCTATGGCTGTGCTGGATGGTCTGCTGTTCACCGGCAGTCCCAGCAACATCGAACCCTGGCATTATGGTGAAGCCGGTGAAGAGCCGCACGCCGATCCGGGCCGCGACCGTCTCGCCTTTCAGCTCATCACCTGGGCCACCAGCCACAAAATGCCGATGTTTGGTATCTGCCGTGGGCTGCAGGAGCTGGTGGTGGCCAATGGTGGCGCGCTGTGGCGGGATCTCAGTGAGCAGTCAGAATTTCAGCGTCATCATGAAGATGAGACGCTGCCACTGGATCAGCAGTATGCAACAGCGCATCCGATCGCTATCGAACCGGATGGCCTGCTGGCAACGCTGCTGGACAGCAGCAAACCGCTTGCGGTCAATTCTCTGCATCATCAGGGCGTACGCGAACCGGGGCCGCAGTTGCGCGTTGAGGCACGCGCGCCGGATGGCCTGATTGAGGCGGTGAGTCTGCGTCAGCATCCCTTCGCCCTCGCGGTGCAGTGGCATCCCGAATGGCAGCCGGAAAGTACGGCGGGATCGCAGGCATTGTTCAGCGGCTTTATTCAGGCCGCCATTCGCTATCACAGGGGAAAAGCAGATGAGTGATGTCACGCTGGCACCGGGACGACGGCTGGCGCAGATCCGGCAGACGATGGGATTGTCGCAACGTCGCGTTGCCGAACTGGCCGGACTGACCCACAGCGCCATCAGCACTATTGAGCAGGATAAGGTCAGCCCGGCGGTCAGCACCCTGCAGAAGCTGCTGAAAGTCTATGGGCTTTCACTGTCGGAATTCTTTTCAGAACCCAAACCCCACGCAGAGCCAAAGGTGATTGTCCGCGCCAGCGATCTGCTGGAAATTGGCAGCCAGGGTGTGTCGCTGAAGCTCATCGACAATGGCCGTGCGCAGCGCACGCTGGGCATGCTGCTTGAAACCTATCAACCCGGCGCCAGCACCGGCGAGAAGCTGCGTCATCCAGGCGAAGAGACCGGCACGCTGCTGGAAGGCGAAATTACGCTGGTGATTAACGGTCAGCAGTTTCATCTCTCCGCCGGAGAGAGCTATGTGATTGATACCGGCTTACCGCACAGCTTCACCAACAGGGCTGAAATCCCCTGCCGCATTGTGAGTGCCCACACGCCAGCCAACTTTTAGGCGCTTCCCGGAGGTTCTTATGAATTATGTGGTGAGTTATTACGCAGCGACCGCCAATCCGCATGCGCCCTGGCCGACCCTGCGGGAGAGCATTCAGTGCGATGTCTGCATCATTGGCGGCGGTTTCACCGGTCTTTCAGCGGCGCTGCATCTGACCGAGGTCGGCTACGACGTGGTCGTGCTGGAAGCGGCGCGCGTCGGCTTTGGTGCCAGCGGCCGGAACGGCGGTCAGGTGGTGAACTCCTACAGCCGCGACGTGGATGTGATTGAACAACGCTACGGCAAAGAGAGCGCCCGCATGCTGGGCAGCATGATGTTTGAAGGTGCTGAGATTATCCGCGATCGCATTAAGCGGTATGCGATTGAGTGCGACTATCGGCCTGGCGGCATTTTTGCAGCGCTGAATCCGAGACAGATGGCGCATCTGCAAAAGCAAAAAAAGCTATGGCAGCAGTATGGCAATCACGATCTGGAATTGCTGGACGAACGCGCTATTCGCCGCGAAGTTGCCACCGAACGTTATGTCGGCGGGCTGCTGGATCGACGTGGCGGCCATCTGCATCCGCTGAACCTGGCGCTGGGAGAAGCAGAAGCAATTCGTCGACATGGTGGACGCATTTATGAGCAGTCCGCAGCGACAGATGTGGTTTATGGCACACCTAACCGGGTGAAAACCGCTCATGGCGAGGTCAGTGCGACGTTTGTGATCTTCGCCGGTAATGCCTATCTGTCACCGCAACTGGAGCCGCGCCTGAGCAGGAAAAGCATGCCGTGCGGATCGCAGATTGTGGCGACCGAGCCGCTGACACCCGATCAGGCACTGTCGCTGATGCCGAACAATTATTGTGTGGAAGATTGTAACTATCTGCTGGATTACTTCCGTCTGACCGCCGATAACCGGCTGCTCTATGGCGGCGGTGTGGTCTACGGCGCGCGGGAACCGGCTGACATTGAAGCGCTAATCCGGCCCAAACTGCGCCGCACTTTCCCGCAGTTGCAGAACGTGAAGCTGGACTTCAGCTGGAGCGGCAATTTCCTGCTGACGCTGTCGCGTATGCCGCAGTTTGGCCGGATGGAGAAGAATGTCTATTTTATGCAGGGCGACAGCGGCCATGGCGTCACCAGTACCCATCTTTCCGGCAAGCTGATTAGCGAAGTATTACGCGGCGATGCCGAGCGGTTTGATGCTTTCGCCCGCCTGCCTCACCTGCCGTTCCCGGGTGGCCGACGTTTTAAGGTGCCGCTGACGGCCATGGGCGCGGTGTGGTATGCGTTGCGGGATCGGCTGGGGGTGTAAGATTAAGGGCCAGGCATTGCGTCAGGTGAGCCGTATAACGGTCTTTCTGCGGGGCACATTCTGCCCTGCAGAATAAACCAAATTGGCATGTTGTAACTATACAGATAGCAAAACAGAGGCGTTTCAGCGGGGGCGCCCTGCCCCCACATCAACGTCAGCCGCGTGTTACTCCAGCGGCATTTTCACCGGATCGTCATAGCGATACTCAAAACCAAGCTCGCTACAGATACGGGATCCATCTATCAGCTTGCCGCTGTCTTTGACGGCCTCTGGCGCAAACTGCGGCGGCTGCAGACCAAGCTGGCGCGTAACTGCGGGATAGAAGGTGTCACGCGTCGGATGTTTCGGCGCACTGAGGTTGTACACCCGGCCCCCTTTTGGCGACTGCAGCAGCAGCGTAATCGCCTCAACCACGTCATCCAGATGCACCAGATTTACGCCCTGCGAGCCATTTGCCACATCCTGCTTACCGGCGAGGAAGCGTCCCGGATGGCGTTTTGGCCCGACCAGACCGGACAGACGCACAATATCCACGCTGGTTCCCGGCAAATCATGCAGCCAGCTCTCCAGCTTAACCAGCGTTTTACCGGCTACCGTTTCGGCGGTCAGCGGGCTGTTTTCCCGTTTAATGCCAGAGCTGCCGCCATAGACTGACGTTGAGCTGGTAAAGATGATGCGCGGCACTTTATACACCAGCGCGGTATCGACCACATTCTGCACCGCCTGCAGATAAGCTTCGCCGCCTTCCGCAGTACGGCTGGCAGGTAACGTGACAATTAATGCATCGACGTTAAAGAGCGGCTCGATATCGGCAGCATCACACAGCAGTTCCGGTGTCAGCTCCAGCTGAAACGCCTCAATGCCGCAGCGGCGTGCGGCTTCAACTCCGTCTGGCGTGGTTTTGCTGCCGGTAACCTGCCAGCCTCGTGCCGTTAACGCCGTGGCCAGCGGCATACCCAGCCAGCCCAGTCCCACAATCGCGACCTTCTTCATTTTGACTCCTGACGTGAAACATCAACCCTGACTTCACCGTAGTTTGCCCCCGGATTGCAAACCAGAACAACCTGTTTCAGCGCTTTCCGAACCGCCTGTTTAAAAAAGTGTTGCCAAGTGCTGCCATCTTCGCTAGGTTAAACCCCACAAATGAATACTCATTCATCGACGAGATTAATATGACACGCGTTCAGTTCAACCATCATCACCACCATCATCCTGACTAGTCTTTCAGGCGATTGGTGCTGGAAGACTTTCAAGATCTTCCAGTGGTGTGAACGCAAGAGAACCCCCGGAAGATCGTCTTCCGGGGGTTTTTTTATGGGCTGACGCAACCACACTTTCAGGACAGGATTAAGAGGACAGGAACCATGTTAGATAACACCCGTTTACGCATAGCTATGCAGAAGTCTGGCCGTTTAAGTGATGATTCACGCGAACTGCTGGCGCGCTGCGGCGTTAAAATCAACCTTCAGCAACAGCGCCTGATTGCGTTTGCGGAGAACATGCCGATCGACATCCTGCGTGTGCGCGATGACGATATCCCTGGCCTGGTGATGGACGGTGTGGTCGATCTCGGCATCATCGGTGAAAACGTGCTGGAAGAGGAGTTACTCTCACGCCGCGCTCAGGGCGAAGACCCGCGCTACTTTACGCTGCGTCGCCTGGATTTCGGCGGTTGCCGTCTCTCACTGGCGATGGCGACCGACGCCGAGTACACCGGCCCGGAATGCCTTGATAAATCCCGCATCGCCACCTCTTATCCGCACCTGCTCAAACAGTATCTCGACAAAAAAGGCGTCAGCTTTAAAACCTGCCTACTGAACGGTTCCGTCGAAGTCGCGACCCGCGCCGGTCTGGCAGACGCCATCTGCGATCTGGTCTCTACCGGTGCCACCCTGGAAGCCAACGGCCTGCGTGAAGTGGAAGTCATCTATCGTTCAAAAGCCGTCCTGATCCAGCGCGACGGCGAGATGCCCGCCGCCAAGCAGGAGCTGATCGACAAGATGATGACCCGTATTCAGGGCGTGATTAAAGCGCGTGAATCGAAGTACATCATGCTGCATGCGCCGAGTGAGCGGCTGGAAGAGGTCATCAGCCTGCTGCCTGGCGCGGAGCGCCCGACCGTTCTGCCACTGGCAGGCGATGTCAGCCGTGTGGCGATGCACATGGTCAGCAGCGAAACCCTGTTTTGGGAAACCATGGAAAAACTGAAAGCGTTGGGTGCCAGTTCAATTCTGGTGCTGCCTATTGAGAAGATGATGGAGTAAGCCATGGCCTTTTCTACCCCGATTGAGTGGCAGCAGTGCACCCCCGAACAACAGCAGGCGCTGCTGCTGCGTCCTGCCATCGCTGCCTCTGAAAACGTCACGCTGACGGTACGCAATGTGCTGGAGCAGGTGAAACTGAAGGGAGATGAAGCGCTGCGCGAGTTCAGCGCTCGCTTCGACAAGGCGCAGGTGGAAAACCTGCGCGTGACACCGCAGCAAATCGCAGACGCCAGCGCCCGTCTGAGTGACGAGCTGAAGCAGGCGATGGCCGTCGCAGTGGGTAATATCGAAACCTTCCACAACGCGCAGATTCTGCCGCCGGTAGATGTGGAAACCCAGCCTGGCGTGCGCTGCCAGCAGATCACCCGCCCGGTGAAATCGGTCGGGCTCTACATTCCTGGCGGTTCCGCCCCGCTCTTCTCTACCGTACTGATGCTGGCGACGCCTGCCCGCATCGCCGGTTGTGGTCGCGTGGTGCTCTGTTCGCCTCCGCCGATTGCCGATGAGATCCTTTATGCTGCGCAGCTGTGCGGCGTAGAAGAGGTGTTCCAGGTCGGTGGCGCGCAGGCCATTGCCGCACTGGCCTTCGGCACCGAAACCGTGCCGCGTGTGGACAAGATTTTTGGCCCGGGCAACGCCTGGGTGACCGAAGCGAAACGTCAGGTGAGTCAGCGACTCGATGGCGCGGCGATTGATATGCCTGCCGGACCTTCTGAAGTGCTGGTGATTGCCGATGAAGGTGCCACGCCCGCGTTTGTCGCCTCCGATCTGCTTTCACAGGCCGAGCACGGTCCCGACTCGCAGGTGATTCTGCTGACGCCTTCACTGACGCTGGCAGAGGCGGTTGCGGACGCGGTTGAACAGCAACTGGCGCAGCTGCCGCGTGCGGCCACGGCGCGTCAGGCGCTGGAGAGCAGCCGCCTGATCGTGGCGCGCGATCTGGCGCAGTGTGTCGCCATCTCTAACCTCTACGGCCCGGAGCACCTGATTCTGCAGACCCGTCAGCCACGCGATCTGGTGGAGTCGATCACCAGCGCCGGTTCAGTCTTCTTAGGCGACTGGTCACCGGAGTCTGCGGGCGATTACGCGTCGGGCACCAATCACGTGTTACCGACCTACGGTTATACCTCGACCTGTTCCAGCCTGGGCCTGGCCGATTTCCAGAAACGTATGACGGTGCAGGAGCTAACGCCGCAGGGCTTCCTGAATCTGGCCGCCACGATTGAAACCCTGGCCGCCGCCGAGCAGCTGGATGCCCACAAAAATGCCGTCACCCTGCGCGTTGCCGCACTGAAGGAGCAAGCATGAGTCAGAATATTGAGCAGCTGGCGCGCGCCAATGTGCGCGCTCTGACGCCTTATATGTCGGCGCGTCGTCTGGGTGGCAACGGGGATGTCTGGCTCAATGCCAACGAGTTTCCGCTGCCGGTGCCGTTTGAGCTGTCGCAGCAGACGCTGAACCGCTATCCGGAGTGTCAGCCTAAAGTGGTGATTGAGCGCTACGCGGCTTACGCGGGTTTAACGCCGGAGCAGGTGCTGGTCAGCCGTGGCGCGGATGAAGCCATCGAACTGATCATGCGCGCCTTTTGTGAGCCGGGGCAGGATGCCATTCTGTTCTGCCCGCCGACCTATGGTATGTACAGCGTCAGCGCCGAAACTATCGGCATTGAATACCGTACCGCGTCGGCGCTGACCGACTGGCAGCTGAACCTGCCTGCTATCGCGGAACAGCTGGATGGCGTCAAAGTCGTTTATCTTTGCAGCCCGAACAACCCGACCGGTAACCTGATCGATCAGGATGACATTCGCCAGCTGCTGGCGATGACCGCCGGTAAAGCGCTGGTCGTGGCGGATGAGGCCTACATTGAGTTTTGCCCGCAGGCGACGCTGACCGGCTGGCTGAAGGATTATCCGCATCTGGTGATCCTGCGTACCCTTTCAAAAGCTTTTGCGCTCGCGGGCCTGCGTTGTGGCTTTGCGCTGGCGAACCCGCAAGTGATCGACCTGCTGATGAAGGTGATTGCGCCCTACCCGCTGGCGACACCGGTTGCCGACGTCGCCGGACAGGCGCTCAGCGAGCAGGGAATTGCATTGATGCGCGAACATGTGGCCCAGCTGAATGACAATCGCGGCTGGCTGCTGGCTGAACTGGCGCAGCTGGCCTGCGTTGAGCAGGTTTTCCCCAGCGAAACCAACTATGTGCTGGCGCGCTTTACCGATTCCCCTAAAGTCTTCAAAACCTTATGGGATCAGGGCATTATCCTGCGTGATCAGAACAAAAATCCGGGCCTGTCGGGATGCCTGCGCATCTCCATCGGCACGCGTGAAGAGTGCGAACGAGTGATCGCCGCGCTGCAAGCCTTTTCTCT
Source organism: Pantoea sp. JKS000250 (assembly GCF_003201065.1). Classification (NCBI taxonomy): domain Bacteria; kingdom Pseudomonadati; phylum Pseudomonadota; class Gammaproteobacteria; order Enterobacterales; family Erwiniaceae; genus Pantoea; species Pantoea sp. JKS000250. The sequence goes on from NZ_QICZ01000001.1 coordinate 851,628, forward strand.
GGAGCAAGCATGAGTCAGAAGACCCTTTTTATTGACCGCGACGGGACGTTAATCTCTGAGCCGCCTGAGGATTATCAGGTCGACCGTATGGATAAGCTGGCGTTTGAGCCAGACGTTATCCCGGCGCTGCTGGCGCTGCAGGCCGCCGGTTATCGCCTGGTGATGATCACCAACCAGGATGGGCTTGGCACCGCCAGTTTCCCGCAGGCGGATTTCGATGGTCCACACAATCTGATGATGCAGGTCCTGACCTCACAGGGCATTGCGTTTGACGATGTGCTGATTTGCCCGCACATGCCGGACGATCACTGCGACTGCCGCAAGCCGAAAACCAGAATGGTAGAAGCCTGGCTGGCCGAAGGCGCGCTGGATCCCGCCAACAGTTATGTGATTGGCGATCGTCTGACCGACGTGCAGCTGGCGGAGAACATGGGCATTCAGCCTATCCGCTACGGCGCTGACGGCGAGAACTGGCAGACCATCCAGCAGCGTCTCACTCAGCGTGACCGCCATGCGCTGGTGCAGCGTAACACCAAAGAGACGCAGGTTCGGGTCGAACTGTGGCTGGACCGCGAAGGCGGCAGCAAGATTAATACCGGCGTGGGTTTCTTCGACCATATGCTGGACCAGATTGCGGTGCACGGCGGCTTCCGCATGAACATTGAAGTGAAAGGCGATCTCTATATTGACGATCACCACACGGTGGAAGATACCGGTCTGGCGCTGGGCGAAGCATTGCTGAAAGCGCTGGGCGACAAACGCGGTATTGGACGCTTTGGCTTTGTGCTGCCAATGGATGAATGCCTGGCGCGCTGCGCGCTGGATATCTCCGGCCGTCCGCACATCGAGTTCAAAGCCGAATTCAACTATCAGCGCGTGGGCGACCTGAGCACCGAGATGGTCGAGCACTTCTTCAGCTCACTCTCTTACGCCATGATGAGCACCCTGCATCTGAAAACCAAAGGCAAGAATGACCATCATCGTGTCGAAAGCTTGTTCAAAGCCTTTGGCCGTACGCTGCGCCAGGCGATCCGCGTTGAGGGTAATACCCTGCCGAGCTCGAAGGGAGTGCTGTGATGAACGTGGTGATCATGGATACCGGTTGCGCCAACCTTTCCTCGGTGAAATGGGCGATTGAACGTCTGGGCTATACCCCGGAGGTGAGCCGCGATTCCGATGTGGTGCTGCGCGCCGACAAACTGTTTCTGCCAGGTGTCGGTACTGCGCAGGCGGCAATGAATCAGCTGGAAGAGCGTGACCTGATCGATCTGGTGAAAGCCTGTACTCAGCCGGTACTGGGGATCTGTCTGGGTATGCAGCTGCTGGGACGCGGCAGCGATGAAAACGGCGGCGTGCCAACGCTGGGCATTATTGATGAGCCAGTGTCATTGATGGACACCCATGGCCTGCCGCTGCCACACATGGGCTGGAACCAGATTACCGCGCAGGCGGGCAATCATCTGTTCCGTGGCATTGATGAAGGATCGTATTTCTACTTCGTCCACAGCTATGCCATGCCGGTCAACGCCAGCACCATCGCTCAGTGTCACTACGGTGAAGCCTTCACCGCCGCGGTGCAGAAAGATAACTTCTTCGGCGTCCAGTTCCATCCGGAACGCTCGGGCAAAGCGGGCGCGCAGCTGCTGAAAAACTTCCTGGAGATGTAATGATTATCCCCGCGTTAGATTTAATTGACGGCAAAGTGGTTCGCCTGCATCAGGGCGATTATGGCCAGCAGCGCGATTACGGCAGCGATCCGCTGCCACGTCTGCAGGATTACGTCAGCCAGGGCGCGACCGTCCTGCATCTGGTGGATTTAACCGGTGCGAAAGATCCGGCGAAACGCCAGATTGCGCTGCTGAAAACCCTGCTCGACGGCGTTGAGGTCACGGTGCAGGTCGGTGGCGGCATTCGCAGCCGTAACGATGTGTACGCACTGCTTGAAGCGGGTGCGAGTCGTGTGGTGGTCGGTTCCACTGCTGTGAAAGAGCCTGAAGAGGTCAAACGGTGGCTCGCGGAGTTTGGCGCAGAGGCGATTGTGCTCGCGTTAGATGTGCGCATTGATGCCAGTAACCGCAAAGAAGTGGCAATCAGTGGCTGGCAGGAAGCGGCGGGCGTCACGCTTGAAGAGGTGATTACCGATTTTCAGCAGGTGGGCCTGAAACACGTGCTCTGTACCGACATTTCCCGTGACGGCACCCTGAGCGGTTCTAACGTCGCGCTCTATCAGGAAGTGACGGCGCGCTTCCCGACGATTGCTTTCCAGTCATCGGGTGGCATCGGCGACCTCAATGATATCGCCGCACTGCGTGGCAGCGGTGTTCAGGGCGTGATTGTCGGACGTGCGCTGCTGGAAGATAAATTCACAGTTTCGGAGGCGATCTCATGCTGGCAAAACGGATAATTCCCTGCCTGGACGTACGTGACGGCCAGGTGGTCAAAGGCGTACAGTTTCGTAATCACGAGATCATCGGCGACATCGTGCCGCTGGCGCAGCGCTACGCCGCCGAAGGTGCCGACGAACTGGTGTTCTATGATATCACCGCCTCATCCGATGGCCGGGTCGTTGACAAAAGCTGGGTGTCACGCGTTGCGGAAGTGATCGATATCCCGTTCTGCGTCGCGGGCGGCATTAAAACCCCGGAGGACGCGGCGCGTATTCTGGAGTTTGGTGCGGACAAGATTTCAATTAACTCGCCAGCGCTGGCCGATCCTACGCTCATTACCCGCCTCGCGGACCGGTTTGGCGTGCAGTGTATTGTCGTCGGCATCGATACCTGGTTTGACGAAGCCAGCGGCAAATATCAGGTGAATCAGTATACCGGTGACGAAGCGCGTACCCGCGTAACACAGTGGGAAACGCTGGAGTGGGTGCAGGAAGTACAGAAGCTGGGCGCAGGCGAGATCGTGCTGAACATGATGAATCAGGATGGCGTGCGTAACGGCTATGACCTGGTGCAGCTGAAGAAAATGCGTGAAGTCTGCAACGTGCCCCTGATCGCCTCGGGCGGCGCAGGCACCATGCAGCACTTCCTCGATGCCTTTACCGAAGCTAACGTGGATGGGGCTTTAGCCGCCTCGGTATTCCATAAGCAGATTATTAATATTGGTGAGCTGAAGAGCTTTCTGATCGACAACGGAGTGGAGATTCGCGCGTGCTAACTCAACAACAACAGGCTCTTCTCGACTGGGACAAAACAGAGGGCATGATGCCGGTCATCGTTCAGCACAACGTCTCAGGCGAAGTGCTGATGCATGGCTACATGAACCCGGAAGCGCTGGAAAAAACGCTGGCAGAGGGCAATGTCACCTTTTTCTCGCGCACTAAAAACCGTCTGTGGACCAAAGGCGAAACGTCCGGCAACTTTCTGCAGGTAGTGAGCATTACGCCTGATTGCGACAATGACACGCTGCTGGTGCTGGCGAATCCGATTGGCCCGACCTGCCATCTGGGCACCACCAGCTGCTTCTCGCCGGCCGTGCCTGAGTGGACCTTCCTTTATCAGCTGGAAGAGCTGCTGGCGTCGCGTAAAACGGCCGACCCTGATAGCTCTTATACGGCACGACTCTACGCCAGCGGCACCAAGCGCATCGCACAGAAAGTGGGCGAAGAAGGCGTGGAGACTGCGCTTGCGGCTACCGTCAACGATCGGGATGAGCTGACCAATGAAGCGTCAGACCTGGTCTATCACCTGATGGTGCTGTTGCAGGATCAGAATCTCGACTTCAGCGCCGTGATTAATAACCTGCGCGCCCGCCATAAGTAATTGTGCAATAACCTGCTCAGAATTTCGTTTTTATGCAGATTCTGAGCAGAATCCTTCTCAATCTTCATCTCAATCCCGCACAGTAACGGCGACTCAAACCTCAGGGAGAGAACCGTGACAACCCATGAAAAATTAATCGCCCTGCTCGACCAGCACCAGGCGCGCTATCGCCTGATGGAGCATGAGGCGACCGGTAAATGTGAAGCCGTCGCGGCAATACGCCGCACCGAAATCGGTCAGGGCGCGAAAGCGCTGGTCTGCCATGTAAAGGGCAACGGCGTTAAACAGCATGTGCTGGCGGTATTACCGGCCGATCGGCAAGCCGATCTGGGCAAAGTCGCCGCGGCGGTCGGTGGACGACGCGCCTCACTCGCCAGCCCGGCGGAGACCGATCTGCTGACCGGCTGCGTATTCGGAGCGATCCCGCCGTTCAGCTTTCATCCCGACCTCCGACTGATTGTGGACCCCGCGCTGTTTGAACGTTATCCGGAGATCGCATTTAACGCCGGTCTGCTGGAGCGCTCGGTGATCCTGAACACCGAAGACTACCGGGCGCTGTGCAAGGCTGACGTGATAGAGATAACGCAGTAATTGCCATCCCGGCAGCCCGGCGATACTCTGCATAATCACTCATCACGACAGAATAAGAGCAAAATCATGAACATTTTCACTCAATGCCTGCGTCAGACGCTGGCTGTGGCGGTTATGGCAGGCTGCGCGTTTGCAGCTCAGGCGAAAATCGAACAGGTGCGTTTTGCAGTCGATCCGACCTATCCGCCGTTTGAATCGAAAACCTCGCAGGGTAAGCTGGTCGGCTTTGATATCGATCTGGGTAATGCGCTCTGCACGCAGATGCAGGCGAAATGTGTCTGGGTTGAAAGCCAGTTTGACGGCATGATCCCGGCGCTGAAAGCACGTAAGTTTGATGCCATTCTGTCTGACATGGGCATTACCGAAGAGCGCCTGAAGCAGATCGACTTTACCGTGCCGCTGTATGACACCCACACCCAGCTGATTGCGCGTAAAGGCGCCGGCATCCTGCCCACCGTCGAGTCTCTGAAAGGTAAAACGGTTGGCGTGGAACAGGGAACGGTTCAGGAACGTTATGCGCTGGCGAAATGGCAGCCCTATGGTGTGACCGTGGTGCCCTATGGCGATCAGGCCCAGGTTGAAAGCGATCTGGTTTCAGGTCGACTGGATGCCGTCTTTACCGACGCGGCACAGGCAGCGATTGGCTTCCTGAAGCATCCGCAGGGCAAAGATTTTGAACTGGCTGGCCCGATTATTCAGGATCCGATTATCGGCCCCGGCACGGCCATTGGCCTGCGCAAAGGCGATACTGAACTGAAAACGGCGCTGGATAACGCCTTTGCCGAAATTAAAAAGAATGGCACCTTCGATCAGATTCAGAAGCGCTACTTTGCCACGGATATCTCTATCCAGCAGTAACCTCGCGGTCGCCCTTTTTCGTCCTCACCGCGATCCGGCACTATACTCTAACTTTTTCGGGACGGCGCGCTGTCGTCCTTTGCCGATTAAAGGACATTAACACGGTATGCATCAACAACATCATCCACTGTTAAGCGCCTCTTTAGGCACCCAGCGTGAAATCATCAGTTTCCATTTTGCTGAGGACAATGAACGTCAGGTTTATATCCAGGCTGCGCTGCATGGCGACGAACTGCCCGGTATGGCGGTTGCCTGGTATTTAAAGCAGCGGCTGCAGGCGCTGGAGTCCGCCGGACAGCTTAAAGCTGCCTTTACCCTGGTGCCGGTGGCTAATCCGCTGGCACTGGGACAGCACTGGCACGGCACCCATCTCGGCCGCTTTCATACCCTCTCCGGTCAGGACTTTAATCGCCGCTTTCCGTCACTGGGCAATACTCTGGCGGCCGGGCTGGCTGAGAGTCTGACCCAGAGTGAATCACAGAACAGGAACCTTATTCGCGATGCGATTGATCGTCATTATCGCGATACCGTACCAAAGACCGAGCTGGATGCGCAGCGCTATACGCTGATGCGGATGGCCAGTCAGGCCGATCTGATGATTGACCTGCACTGTGACTGGGAAGCTGTGCCACATCTCTATACCACGCCCCATGCCTGGCCGGACATTGAGCCGCTGGCGCGCTGGCTGGGCAGTGAAGTTCAGTTGCTGGCGCAGATCTCTGGCGGTGAGCCGTTTGATGAAGCCTGCTGCGAACCCTGGCTGACGCTCGCAGAGCGGTTTGGCAAAGATTACCCGATGCCACGTGGCTTACTGCCGGTGACGCTGGAGTTGAGTGGCGTCCGTGATGTGTCGCCTGAACAGGCGGAGAAAGATGCAGATGCAATTATTTCAGCACTGCAGGAAGGCGGTTATATCGGCTACAGCGAACCGTCAATTTCTGTGGAAGTGGCCGCGCCCGTTATCGGTGGTGATGAACTGGTTCCTGCCAACGCGGGCGGTGATGATGTTGTGGCGATCAATGACGGGCCGATTGGCTTAACCGTGCCTGACGTGGCTGAAGCACCAGGAGAAGCAGGTGTCATTAAAGAACGTCACAGCGAGGGAATGGCGACGGCCTCCCCTGCCCTGAAAAATCCTGCTACGCCGCTATCAGGCTGTGAATACATTCACTCACCGGTGTCAGGGCTGATTCTGCACCGTAAACCGCTCGGTGCGCAGATTCGCCCGGGAGAAGTGGTCGCTGAGATTATCGATCCGATTACGGACCACATCACCCCACTGGTGGCGGAGTATGGCGGTATTCTCTATGCGAGACACTGGGTAAGGTTTGCGACGGCAGGCATGCTGGTTGTGCGACTGGCGGGAGAGAAGGAGATTCGGAGCGGGGATTTGCTGGTGGGGTAAAAAAAGGGCTTCCCGAGGGAAGCCCTTTTCAGTGATTAATCTAACCACTCGGTGTGGAACACACCGTCTTTATCAATGCGCTTATACGTATGCGCACCGAAGTAGTCACGCTGCGCCTGAATCAGGTTAGCAGGCAGGACTTCTGAACGGTAGCTGTCGTAGTAAGCGATCGCCGCAGAGAAGGTTGGCGTCGGGATGCCGTTCTGAATCGCGTAAGAAACGACATCACGCAGCGCCTGCTGATACTGATCCGCGATATCTTTGAAGTACGGAGCCAGCAACAGGTTAGCGATGCCTGCATCAGCTTCATAAGCATCGGTGATCTTCTGCAGGAACTGGGCTCGGATGATGCAGCCAGCGCGGAAGATCTTAGCGATTTCCCCATAGTGCAGATCCCAGTTGTTCTCTTCTGACGCTGCACGCAGCTGTGAGAAGCCCTGCGCATAAGAGACGATTTTACCCAGGTACAGCGCGCGACGGACTTTCTCGATGAACTCTGCTTTGTCACCAGTGAAAGCTTTAGCCTGTGGACCGCTCAGTACTTTAGAGGCCGCCACACGCTGCGTTTTCAGTGAGGACAGGTAACGAGCGAAGACAGACTCAGTGATCAGTGACAGCGGTTCACCCAGATCCAGCGAGCTCTGGCTTGTCCATTTACCGGTGCCTTTGTTAGCCGCTTCATCCAGAATCACATCAACCAGGTATTTACCGTCTTCGTCTTTCTTGGTGAAGATATCTTTGGTGATGTCGATCAGGTAGCTGCTCAGCTCGCCGTTGTTCCAGTCGGTGAAGGTTTCAGCCAGCTCTTCGTTGTTCAGGCCCAGCGCGCCTTTCAGCAGAGCATAGGCTTCTGCGATCAGCTGCATGTCGCCATATTCGATGCCGTTGTGAACCATCTTCACATAGTGGCCCGCGCCGTCCGGACCGATATAGGCCACACAGGCTTCGCCATCTTCAGCACGAGCAGCAATCTTATCCAGAATCGGTGCAACCAGCTCGTAAGCTTCTTTCTGACCGCCAGGCATGATGGATGGGCCTTTCAGTGCGCCCTCTTCACCACCAGAAACGCCAGTACCGATGAAGTTGAAGCCCTGGTCAGACAGTTCTTTGTTACGACGGATGGTATCTTTATAGAAGGTGTTACCGCCATCGATCAGGATGTCGCCTTTATCCAGGTGTGGTGTCAGTGAGGCGATAGTCTTATCAGTCGCTTCACCCGCCTGAACCATCAGCAGGATACGACGAGGTTTTTCCAGCGATTCAACAAACTCTTCAACGGTGTAAAAAGGAGCAAGCTTCTTGCCCTGGTTCTCGGCGATGACTTCGTCAGTCTTTTCGCGTGAACGGTTGAAGATTGAAACAGTGTAACCGCGGCTCTCAATGTTAAGAGCCAGATTGCGGCCCATCACTGCCATACCTACAACGCCGATCTGTTGCTTGGACATATTTTACTCCTGATCAATATATACAGAGCCGTTCAGCTCTATCCCACTTATGAATTCAGATAATTTTAACTTAGTGATTACAATACAACATTTTTTTAAAAAATGTTATCCGTAACACCAAAGACATGTTAGTAGACAGCACGGCTGAACAATAAAACAGGCACAATAAGTAAAATCTCAAACCTGTCTTATTACGAATTCTTACAGTTAAACTGAGAAAGGCATTTAGTGTTAAACAGCTCTCTCTCACGATCAATTAACCATCCCCATTTGTTGAAATATCGGACAGCGGAAACAATGTGATAAAAAAGGAATTTAAAATCCTGATATGAGCGTCGTTGTGATTCATGCACAACTGTTGATGCAGGGCAATACTGGATGCCCAACCCCGAAGCAGAGACACGCCTGGATAAGTCCACATCTTCCATATAGAGGAAAAAACGTTCGTCAAAACCATTTGTGTGATTTAGTGCCTGCTGGCTAATGAGCATGAAGCAGCCAGAAAGTGACGGAGCATAGAAGGGTCGGCTATAATCAGCATGATGAAGCTCGTATTCACCATTCGAAATTTTCATATAGCGCGAGAAAAAGCGTCTCATAAAAAGCTGATTAGGCGTTGGCAACAGCTTACAACTGTGCTGAAGACTTCCATCCGGGTAAATCACTTTAGGAATAGTCAGTGAAAGATTATTTTCTTTGGTAAAGTGATAAAGAGAATCAACTTCTCCACAGTCAAAGCTGATGTCAGGATTGCAAATCAAAATATATTCGCACTGATTTTTATATTCCTGAAAGGCTTTATTATGGCCCGCGCCAAATCCGTTATTATTTGCTACAGATAAAATTGAAACTTTCGGATGAGAATAATCACTTAACCAATTACAGTGACAACCATTGTCAACGATGCAAACTTTATCAATACTTTTCTCAGCCAGCAATGAATCCAGCGTGCGTGAAATATCCTCATAAGCATGACGATACAGAACAAGCGATGCGATTATTTTCACAAGATTACCAAAATTAGAACTTGTTAAATAGAGCGTAAGAGAAATTCGTCATCTGACCCAGGCGATTTTGATGGTAGACGCCTGAAGCTTTGAATAATTTTAAACGCGCAGGTAACGTGTTGTCCCGGATATGGCGAAAAGCCTCAAAAATAACCCGGTTTTCCGGCGTCATTTCCGCTTTTAGCTGCGTCAGAAAGCGGAAATTCACATCATTCCAGTGTCGGTTGCGTCCCTGATGAGCATCGATGAAATTGCTGACCCGCTGTGTCAGGTTCATTCCGTTGCCAATAACATTCGCGTTATGCTGTCTGTATAACACTGAGGGCTCAGGGTCAAAAAAGATGTTGCCGCCACAGGCGCTTACGATGAGATAAAGTGCCCAGTCGTGCGCGATCACAGGTAAGTCGAGTATCTTCAGAAAAAGCTGCCGCGCCGCTGCGTTAAAGACCATCGTGTTCCCGCTGGCAATATTTTGCAGTAATGCGTTAGGGAAACCGGGTCTTTTAGCATTAAGCGGCGATAAACCGAGGACCTGATCATGCTCGTCAATTAACCTGGTTCGGGAGCAATAGAGCGCAGGAACCTCTTCGGGCAGAGATTGCAGATACTCAACGGCACGCAAAAGTTTTGCGGGATGCCACATGTCATCCTGATCAGCAAAAGCATAAAAATCTGCTTCTATTCCCGGATTGCCAATCAGAGACTTAAAGTTTTCGCAAAAGCCTTTTTGCGGACCGGCCAGAAGGGTGCAGCTATTTTCTGCACCCGAAAAAGCCCGCTCGGTAATCGAGCGGGTATCATCTTCAGATCCATCATCAGAAACCCATAAAGACCAGTTTTTCCAGTCCTGATCTTTTACAGACTGCAGCTGCTTCTCTATGAAAGCGGCACCATTATAGGTACCCATAAGAACAGCAACATGTTCCTTTTGGCCGGTTATTAACATGAGGAACTGTTCTTGAAGTAATCCTGAAACTTAACAACTTTATTACGTGTGCTGCCCCAGGAGTCAAAATTTTCAATCTGCATGAAAAGATGATTTCTGCGCCAGTCATCTTTTGTTGTCAACGAGATGAGCGGTTCAGCCAGCTGCATTGGCGTAAGATTAACCTGTAGTCTTGCTAACATCGCCAGAAAATCATTACAGAATCTGTCCACACCCTCGGTCAGTTGTGCATTGATCAGATTATGATCTTTTGATTTCGTCCGGCCGGGATCGGTGACTGAACACACGCCGTTTTTGACAGGTTTATAGCCAATGACCGTATTGTGCGGCGCAGAGAAAAACAGCTCTATGGCCACGCGATTCTCATAAATCTTGTCCACTAAAGTCGGGCTGGTCGTATCGTTATCAATAAATGCTTTCATTTTTTGATGTGGCGTACGGCGCTTTCTTTCAAAGGTGTTGGCAATGCAAAAATAATAGCCAATCACATTTATGTTCATGAATTTCTTAACGGTATGGATAAACGCTTCCTGCGTCGTTCCGCTCCAGCCTACATCTACCATAGCGACAGTATCGCCCTCTTTGATGCCCAGGGAGTGAAGATAGATGAACAACCCCCGACGGTTGCGCTGACATACCTTAAGAATCTCAGCGCGGAGTGCGATGAGAAACTTTTCGACTAGCTCGTAATTTTCCGGCGCAATAACCAGGTCAGGTGCAACTCCTGCCGACATCATTACGTGATCTGCCGGTGGCTCTACACCAATGCGCTCAAGTAATTCCCCTGGGGATAATCCATCTGAACCTGACATCAGGAAAGCAAGGTTCTGGCTGAAGTTCTCTTCATCCATCAGAGAGAGATTGAAAGCAATACGTGAACCCATGAAATAGGAGAACGAAGGCAGCTTTTCCGTAAAATAGCGCGACGCCAGTCTTTCCAGCGCATAACCATCACGGGAAACAAACAAGAGTTTATCAACATTGTCTATCAGGCATTGTTTACGAATCCACTCAAGAAAGCCCCAGGTAGCGGGTGCCTGGTATTCGTATCCCAGCTGCTGAAATGAACCGGCAGCGACGTTATCTGGCCGCAGGGTCCGAATCATGCCGTTGATCAGCGACGAGGCAAGAGGCTGTTTTTTTCCTTTATTCACCAAATGAGGCGACTGGTAATGCCATGCGTTGATACTTTTTTCGCGTGGCTTAATGAAATCGGCCATTTCATTATCACCGATGTGCAACACCTGATGCGGTTCCACCTCGCATTCTGCAAGCAGATAATCAAATATCGCACCCGTATCCCGCTTTGTCGCATTGCGACTTGCAGAGATGTACAACGGGACGTCCGGCATATCATACTTTTTCAATGCCGCACGGAAGAAATCCTCTTCAAGGTACATATCTGAGGTAATAACGACGGTTTTACCCGATAAAATTAAATCGTTGAAAAAGCCAATAAAGAAAGGATTTGGCTCGACCAGCGCCAGCTCAAGCTGATATTCAGCTTCCATCAGACTTTCAGTATCGCCACGTGTGCCCTGAAAGTTGTTATAAATATTTCTTAGGGTTATTTCTTTCCTGCCCTCTTTAACCATTTGTGCAAAAGCATTTTTCTGTGCATTGCGGCGCAACTGCCTGAAGTCAGCAATAGAAAACTTATTCGCTAACAGGTCAAATGCATCTTCAGGATTGTCCAGCGGGCGAATAAAAAGAGTATCAAAAAAATCAAAAGAGATAACTCTGGCGTCTTTAGCTAAATGACGAAGTGAAATCAGATCCATCTCTTCTTTCGTATAAGCAGGGTTAACAGTGTTATCACAATTAATCATTTCATGATCTCGAAATTATGTCCGTTAAAAGCAAAGTTGACGTTGTAGAAAGGGTCGTACTGATAGTACTGCGGATGTTTACTGTTCAGACGACTCAGTTCATTTTGCAAACGTCTTACTTTTTCAGCATCCATGTGATCAAGCCCACGAGAAACAGATTCATGATGGATAAGTGTAACCGCCTGACACATAACGTTATAGTAACCGTTTTCGACCAGACGCATACAGATATCAACATCGTTATAAGCGATAGGGAATGATTCATCAAAACCGTTTATTGATTCATATTTTTCACGCGCAACCATCAGACATGCTCCTGTTACGGCGAGCCAGTTATATTCAATCTGATTGCGTAAAAAATAGCCGGGGTGATTTTTATCCTGACCGATATAGGCATGAACAGGGCCGGTCTGGAGATTAAGAACTCCGGTATGCTGCATAGTCTGCCCGTCAGCATAGACCAGTTTAGCGCCAACAGCCCCCACATGTTTCTGCTGAGCGTAACCACCCAGTCTGTTCAGCCAGTCGTCCTGTAGGACTTCAGTGTCATCGTTGAGGAAAAGCAACAGGCTACCTTCAGAATGGGCAACGCCGATGTTATTCAACTCAGAAAAATTGAAAGGCTGGTCGTGTCTTATGACAGTGGCAAAGCGTTGGGACTTAAGTTCATCAAGATACGCAAGCGTATCGGGCTTCTGAGATCCATTATCAACAACAATAATCTCGTAATGGCTCCAGCGGGTTTTACTGCGAATTGAATTAATGCAGCGCGCGAGCACGTCATGATTATCCCGCGTAGGGATGATGATTGAAATCAGGGTCTCCGGACGGAGATCATAATTAACGCGGAAATATCCATGATAGCCAGGCAGCTCTTCAACAGTCCCCTCAATACCACGTCGCTTCAGCGCATCTTCACGTACCGCTTTAGAAGCGGCTAAGACATAGGGCTTAGCGGTGATATCAGACGCGACAGAGGCCGGGATGATGCGCCAGTGATACAGAATTTTCGGAATGTGCGAAATTTTCTGCGTTATCTCACTTAATCTGAGAATGAAGTCCCAATCCTGACAACCATTAAATTCTGTCCGTAATCCTCCCAGTTGGCGGGCAGTGCTCAGGCGAACACAGGCAGCATGGCAGGTATACATGGTGCCCATCATGGTATCTGGCGACCAGTCAGGTTTGAAGTGAGGCTGAGAATAATTCCCTTCCGGCGTAAATTTATCCTCATCACTATAAATAAAATCAGGATCTTCTTCGTTGATGCATTTTACAAATTCGAACAGGCAATCCTGCGTTAACTCATCGTCATGATCCAGGAAGACAATGTAATCACCGCTTGCATTCTCTATCGCAACGTTAGTTGCGCCAGCAATCCCCTGGTTTTTTTCCATGTGAATGACTTTGATTCGGGGATCTTTTAAAGCGTCGAGAGCGGGTGCAGTCTCCTCATCAGGACTGCAGTCGTTAGCCAGCACTAATTCCCAGTTGTCATACCATTGATCTTCTACTGACTTAACCATCAACGCCAGCAGGTCCGGTGGCGTGTTGTAGATAGGCACAATTATGGAGAAAAGCGGCTTGACCTCAAACTCATTAAGAATATCTTTAAAATAATTCGGCTTTTTGGCCGGAATGTAAACGTACTCATCTGGACGATCAGAGAATGAATAGGTTCCATTATTACTATGCGAAAGGAAGACTGGCTGAGTCCCCTTACTATTATTGATAATAGTCTGTTCATATAGAGCTTGGTTAAAGGCGGGGTGATGCCTGAACCATGCAGGCCGCACTTTCATAGCGACTTTTAACGCTTTTTCTTTATATCGCTCTGGCAACTGCATATAGACGTTTCGCGAGACTTCTCTCACGCGTTTTTTTAAACCACTGTTATTAGATGTGGCCTGCGCAATAACCTTACCTGATTTTACTTTTACTCTCTGCCCCAGATAAAACAGTCTGAAAAAGACTCTCTTTACTGGTTGCCTTATCTTTAATGGAACCCGGCGGCCTGCAACACGTAGCGGAGCGGAAATTTTCCAGCTGGCAGAGTTCAGAATGGTTTCGACATCATGCCGATACTTGTTCAGAACATGGCCCTGATGTTCATAAAGGGCATGAATCTGATTTAATTCTTCCTGCAGCCGACTGGCACGTTCGCTCTCATTTTTCAGCGATTCTTCCAGATTTGTAATACGTAGCTGATTTTGATCGTTAATGTTTTTTTCGTGACTTCTCAATGAATTGAGATCATTCAGGTCAGTCCAGTATTCAGCACGAACAGAAAGGGAAAAACCTTTGAGCGTTGTATAAATATCTTCAGCATTTTTGTGCTGAATTTTCGCCAGAAACGCTGACTCCTGCTTCAGGTATTTTCGTGATTCAGCACTTGAGCATGAAAAGCCCATAGCATTTAAAACCGCTGTCGTCAGCTCAGCAATGTTGTTGCTATTACAGTTTCGGCTATTGCCAGCAGACGTAACGCGTAAGAGGGAATGATAGATACCGCGATAGGCTACATAACCCAGCGTGATGGTTTTACCAGCCTGCCATTCCTGATCAAAGAAAACAAATTCACCATTGTTTTTTCTGATCACATTAAAGGGCAGGGCATCCAGGTAAGAATCGGGCAGAACAATATCTTTATCTGTTTCCAGCGGCACCTGCGCTTTAAGCTGAAGCTGGTCAAGCCACCCTTTTGCCCAGGCCGCTAATTCTTCAATACGCCAGTGGGGACGATTAATAATGCGTAAAAGATCGGTCCAGAGAGATTGACCATAAATGAATCTTTCCATATCCGCCGACCTGACATTGCCGTCCTGGCTGGATCCAGAGAATACAGACAAGCCTTCATCCGTCTGTATAAATTCTACGTTTTTCTTCTTGTCGGCATTCCGTTCATCTGAATAGTAAATAGCCGCCACGTTTTCATGAATAACATCCTGTTTAATCGCGCTTGAGACCATCAAAAACGAACTTGAGAGATCAGCAGCAATTTCATTGTTCCAGATGTTTTTGATGCCCTGCTCAATTGAGAACAGATGCTGCGGAACGATTTGCTTTTCTTTATGCGCGCTTTCCATTGCTAACTGACTCAGCGCTTTGGAGTGCTTCTGCCAGCCCAGTGGGGTGACCACTGTGCATGGCAATTTATAATCAGGTAACGGAATATATTCCAGAGTATCCTGGAAACCGGCTTTATTGAGTTCATTCAACAGCTCTTTGCGGCCAAACGTGACAACACTTTTTTCGTCATAACTATTGTTAATGCCATACATCGGCAGGTTTACATGATCTTCACGAGCGCCTGAAAAATATTTGATACCCAATTTATTTTCAATGGCAACAAATAATTTCCCATCCTTTTTCAAACGCTTTTTGCACGCCTGTAAAAGTTCCTGCTCACCATTTTCACCCACGAAAACACGTGCGTATTCAAGGACACCAATCAGTAAAACCGCATCAAAATTGCCGAAATCCGGGAGTGTATCGGAAGGAGCGCAGATGATAGTGACATTAGGAAGATCGCGGCAGCGTGATCGGGCAATCGTTGCGCGACGGAAACTCCCTTCCACAGAGACAACTTCTGCAGCACTCTCACCCAGGAACCGGCTGATTGCGCCACATCCACAGCCGATTTCTAATATTCTTTTGCCCTTCATCCACTCCTGGAATGGACGTAGCAGGTTCGAACGTACGGGACTAAGATGATATGTTGAAGGCCAGTCTACGATGAAGGGTTCTAATTCTTCTGAGTCAACGCTCACGTCTGAGACTTCACTAAGTGTTTTGTAGATGTAGTTTTCAGTCTCTTCGCCGTCGCTATACGCAAAATCCTTCATATCTGAGGGCGACCACAGCGCCGTCTCTTCATTTTTCTGAAAACCAGCATCTGATAAAATTTTTTCTAAATTAGCCATTTTCAAGTTTTATTCTCGCGTTTAGATCGGCCAAACCGGTAAAAGTACCCACAGGTCCTACAGGCAAATGAATTGAGTCATAGCGACGGTCGTGAGGAATTATTTCGCCTTGGGTGTTACTACTTGCGATACCCACAGAAACAAAATAGTCGCCTTCAAAAAGAAGATTTGGCAACGTTACCGATACGATAAATGATTGATCGGGCTTCGCCTCTTCAACGATCGATACTGCCTGCCACTCACTGTTGGTATTGTAAATGGTGACGCCTTCTTTAGTTTTGATCGCAAAACCGAAAATGGGTCTGAAAATATAGTCATGACAAATGACTTTAAACAGAAAATTAATGGGCTTTTGGGGTTCGAAGATTCCTGGAAACGCCTGACCATCCTGATCAAAATGATAGTCATAGATTTCTGCCGACTTATCTCCCCACCGGTACTCGGAGGGGTTGTAATGAGGCCGTTCATCAAACACGCTGTTCAGCCTGAGCTGACTTCCTGTTTTAACCTCTTCCGTTTTTTCCAGATCGGTTTCACGCTCCAGCCGTTCCTCTTCACCTTTAGCCGCCAGCGCGATTTGCTTATCCACATCGGCACGCGTGCTGTTGTTTTCGCGTTTTTTCCCGAAGAGAATATCCAGATAGCGGTTTATGACTTCACGGGGTGCACCACACTCCTGTGTTACACCACCGTCCAGGAGTAGTGCCCGGTCGCAATGTGTCACGATCTGTTCTGTGGCATGTGAAACAAAGAGAATTGAGGTGCCATTTTGTTTGAGCTTTTTCAACCGGGCAAAACATTTAGCCTGAAACTTTGCATCGCCCACGGCAAGGGCTTCGTCAACGATTAATACTTCCGGTTCAATCTGAGCCTGAACCGCAAATGCCAGTCGGACCAGCATGCCGCTTGAATATGAGCGGACGGGAGAATGGATGAAGTGACCAATATCAGCAAATGAAAGAATGTCATCAAGTCTTGCCTCCGTTTCCTCACGGGTCAATCCCATCAGGGACGCATTGAGGTAAACGTTCTCAAGTCCGCTGAAGTCACTATTAAAACCTGCACCCAGCTCCAGCAGCGCGGCTACACGCCCGTTAACGGTGACATTCCCGGATGTAGGCGTTAATGTTCCGGCGATAATCTGAAGTAATGTAGATTTGCCTGAGCCATTTCGTCCGACTATCCCCATTGTTTCACCCTTTGGTAAAACAAAAGAAACATCCTTTAAAGCCCAAAAATCTTCATGGTAAGCCCGGCTTTCACGACCCACAACCCGGTCTACTTTTGGCACAATAAACTGTTTTAATCTTCGTACTGGATTTTCATACACCTGAAAACATTTACTTACGCCATCTATTACAATCGCATTTTCATTAAAGGACATCAGCAAAACCTTTTCGTGTTTTTTGGAACCAGGCGTAACACAGCCACATTACCAATAGTGAGATAAGTGTGTAGATTCCAATACCAGAAAAATCAGGTAACTTGCCCCATATAAGTACCGCTCTGGCCTGCTCAATGATGAACGTTAAAGGATTAAGCATTATGAGCGGGCGCAAGTTTTCGGGGAGAGAAGATATTGGATAGAATACCGGTGATAAAAACATCATTACGGTCATGATTATGGTAATTGTCTGCCCCACATCTCGCAGATAGACGCCTAACGATGATAAAAACCAGGTCAGCCCTAGGGTCAGTAAGGCCAACGGCAAAATGACAACGGGTATAAAAACGAGTGTCCAATGGATGTAACCATTGAATATGAAAAAAGCGATAATTAAAACGAGCATGCTAATAAAGCTATGAAATAGCACACTCAAAAAACTTACAACCGGTAATATTTCTAAAGGAAACACCACTTTTTTAACATAGTTTACATTTCCAAGTATTAGGGAGGGGGCACGACTAAGCGTTTCGGCAAAAAGACCATGAATAATCAGACCGACAAACAGAATCACGGCAAAGTCAGTCTTTGATTCATTCAGTGCTCCAGCAGTTCCCCACCTGGCTTTGAAAACGACTGAAAAAACGAAAGTGTAAACCATGAGCATAAAAATGGGGTTAATAAAAGACCACAAAATTCCCATTGTCGAACCGCGATAACGACCAACAACCTCTCGTTTAGTCATCTGGAAAATGAGATTTCGATTTGCCCATGTCTGACGAATCAGAGAAAAGAGTGAGGTAGATCTCGAACTATGAGGATTCATTAGTAATCTCTTAAAAGCTTGAGCTGGAGTGTTTACTGCTATCACGAACTAATTTTGACTCTCAATTGATACAGTCCCGACAATGATGATTGTCAAATCCAATGATGACTATTTTGACACAATTGAATGGCAATGGTTCCTGTCCGTTAAAAGTCTTGCGTAAACTGAATTTTCTTCTCAACATTTATTAATACAGACTGTGGTGAGACTTCAGGCACCACGCCTTAAAACAAGTTAAGGATGACCTTTTTACCTGGCTCATCCTCAATTTCAATGACTAAATATAATTACTTCAGCTCGGACAGCAGTTGCCCTGCTTTGTCTTTCTCAGACAGAATAGGCTCTGAAACAGGCCAGTCAATGCCTAGTTCAGGATCATTCCATGCCAGACAACCTTCGCTTGAAGGGTCATAGTAGTTAGTGCATTTATATTCGAAATCTGCATACTCTGAAATAACAACGAAGCCATGTGCTAATCCCGGCGGAACCCAGAATTGTGTCTTGTTTTCTTCCGAGAGATAAACGCCAACCCACTGTTTATAAGTTGGTGATTCAGGTCGGATGTCGACCGCGACATCATATACTTCACCTCTTACCACACGGACCAGCTTGCCCTGAGGATTATTACGCTGAAAATGCAAACCTCTTAGCACATTTCTAGCCGATCGTGAATGATTGTCCTGTACAAATTCACCTTCGATATTGAGCGCACGCTTATATTTTTCACTCTGGAACGTTTCCAGGAAAAAACCGCGTTCATCACCGAAAACTTTAGGTTCAATAATTTTTACATCAGCAATTTTCGTATCAATAATTTTCATTATAAACGTCCTTCCACCAGAGCCATCAGGTATTTGCCATATTCGTTTTTAAGGTACGGCTTAGCCAGTTCCTGTAATTGCTCTTTATTAATGAAACCCATTCTGAATGCAATTTCTTCCGGACAAGCCACTTTCAGGCCCTGACGTGATTCTATAGTCTGAATAAAGTTATTCGCTTCCATCAAGCTCTGATGCGTACCGGTATCCAGCCATGCATGTCCACGTCCCATGATTGAAACGGAAAGTTTGCCCTGCTCCATGTAGATACGGTTGATATCCGTAATCTCCAGTTCACCGCGGGGTGATGGTGCAAGGTTTTTTGCCATTTCCACAACACTGTTGTCATAGAAATAAAGACCGGTCACGGCATAGTTGCTGCGTGGATGTTCAGGTTTTTCTACAAGAGAAATAGCTTTACCATCTTTATCAAATTCAACAACGCCATAACGCTCAGGGTCAGTGACGTGATAGGCAAAAACGGTTGCCCCATCATCTTTCATTGATGCAGCTTCAAGTTGCTTGTAGAGATCGTGACCATAGAAAATATTGTCGCCAAGAATCAGTGCGACTGAATCGTCACCAATAAACTCTTCACCAATGATGAACGCCTGCGCCAGGCCATCCGGACTTGGTTGTACTTTGTACTGAATAGAAATGCCCCACTGAGAACCATCGCCCAGCAAGCTCTCAAAGCGCGGTGTATCCTGTGGTGTACTGATGATCAGAATATCGTTGATCCCTGCCAGCATCAGCGTACTGAGGGGATAGTAAATCATCGGCTTGTCGTAAACTGGCAGCAATTGTTTGCTCACTGCCATGGTTACAGGGTAAAGACGCGTTCCAGAACCACCTGCGAGAATGATACCTTTATTCTTTTTCACTATTTCACCTTAATTGGCCAAGCCGCTATTGCGTCCCGCTTCTATTAAATAAGAGTTTCAAGCAACATACGTTCAACGCCGACCGTCCAGTCGGGCAGGTTCAGACCAAAGGCCTGTTGAAACTTCTCTGTGTTGAGTCTCGAGTTTGCCGGGCGTTGAGCCGGTGTCGGGAATGCACTGGTTGGCACAGCATTGATCGTCTGTACCTGAAGTTCGACGCCCTGCGCTCTGGCAAACTCTATGACTTTAGTGGCATAGGCATACCAGGTGGTCTCACCCGACGCGACAAGATGATAAATGCCAGCCACGGCCTGATCTTCCAGCGCCACTCTGATCGCGTGTGCGGTGCTATCTGCAATCAACTCAGCGCCCGTCGGTGCGCCAGACTGATCGTTGATGACTGACAGGGATTCCCGGTCTTTTGCCAGTTTCAGCATTGTTTTGGCAAAGTTGTTACCCTTCGCGGCATAGACCCAACTGGTGCGGAAAATCAGGTATTTCGTCATATTGCTGACAATAGCCTGCTCTCCTTCCAGCTTGGTCTGACCGTAGGTGTTAAGCGGCGCAGTAGCATCGTCTTCGCGCCATGGTTGATTACCAGAGCCGTCAAAAACATAGTCGGTAGAGTAATGAATTAACCATGCCCCTGTCTCTTCGGCGACTGCAGCCAAAGCTTCAATAGAAGTAGCGTTAACCAGCCGGGCCTTATCCTGCTCTGATTCCGCTTTATCTACCGCAGTGTAAGCGGTGGCATTGACGATAACCGCTGGCTTAATTCTGCGAACCGTTTCGGCCAGACCCGCTGGATTTTCAAAATCGCCACAATAGTCGGTTGACTGACGATCGACCACGATAAGATTGCCTAACGGCGCAAGCGCACGCTGCAATTCCCAGCCGACCTGTCCGTTTTTACCAAAAAGCAGAATATCCATTAGCTACGCTTCTCGTAGTTCTGTTCGATCCAGTTCTGATAGGCACCGCTCTTCACATGCTCAACCCACTGTGAATTATTGAGGTACCATTCAACGGTTTTCTTCAGACCCGTTTCAAAGGTCTCTTCCGGTTTCCAGCCAAGATCTTTCTCAATCTTAGCGGCATCAATGGCGTAACGACGATCGTGTCCCGGACGGTCCTGAACATAGGTGATCTGTTCACTATACTGTGTGGCTTTTGGACGCAGCTGGTCCAGCAGTTCGCAGACTTTCAGCACAACATCGATATTTTTCTTTTCGTTATGTCCACCGATGTTATACGTGGTGCCCGTCTCTGCATTTTTAACCACGGTGTAAAGAGCGCGCGCATGATCTTCAACATAGAGCCAGTCACGGATCTGGTCGCCCTTGCCATAGATTGGCAGTGGTTTACCTTCCAGCGCATTGCTGATGATCAGTGGAATGAGTTTCTCCGGAAAATGATAAGGACCGTAGTTGTTAGAACAGTTGGTTACGATGACTGGCAATTTATAAGTGCGGCCCCAGGCGCGAACCAGATGATCGCTGGCTGCTTTAGTCGAGGAGTAAGGGCTACTTGGGGCATAAGGGGTTTCTTCGGTAAACAGCGGTAAATCGCCGTCCATCTCATCCGGATGCGGTAGATCACCATACACTTCGTCAGTAGAAATATGGTGGAAACGAAATGCCGCTTTACGTTCTTCAGGCAATGCGCTCCAGTACTGGCGGCTCGCCTCTAACAGAGCATAGGTGCCTACCACGTTAGTCTGAACAAACTCAGCCGGACCGGTGATCGAGCGGTCTACATGACTTTCAGCGGCCAGATGCATGATAGCATCAGGCTGAAATTCATTTAACGCTTCAGTGATAGCCTGACCATCGCAGATATCGATCTGCTTAAAGGTGTAGCGAGGATTGCCGCTCACTTCTTTCAACGATTCAAGATTGCCTGCATAGGTAAGTTTATCAACGTTTATGACTTCATCATTTGTATTGTTGATAACATGACGCACAACCGCTGAACCGATAAAACCTGCACCACCAGTGATAAGTATCTTCATAACGTGTTTATTCCTGACAAGCTATCTGAGGCATGGGCGCCCGAATAAAAGCAGACAATCATAGGTGTTTTCAGAGCACGCTACCGCCCCTGGGTTACAGCTCCCACGATGCTGATTATCTTTGACCGAATGAGTATGCTGACAACAAGAATTCGCCAGATGTTCAGCATTCAGTTGATTGATATCACTTTATTAATGAAATTGTTTAAGTGGGTTTATCATTCAACAATCGTAAATTCTATCACTGAGGTATAGCTATTACGAATAAAATGCGTTTATGTCGCAGGTGTTAGTTCAACTAATGAGCACTTTTCTGGCGTAGGGGATGGTTGCTGATGCCTCAGGGTGATGCAATCAGAATTATGAGAAAGGTCTGATAAGATATTTCAAATCAAATATAAGAAAGGCGAACCAAAGTTCGCCTTTTTTCAACTACCTGAACCCATTCGGGTTCTTGCTCTGCCAGTTCCACGTGTCGCGCATCATCTCATCGATGCCGCGCGTTACGCGCCAGTCCAGCTCACGGTTCGCCAGAGAGGCATCGGCCCAGAACGCTGGCAGATCGCCGTCACGGCGCGGCTTGATCTCAAAGGGGATCGCTTTGCCAGAGGCCTTCTCAAACGCCTTAATCATCTCCAGCACAGAGAAACCTTTGCCGCCGCCCAGGTTAAAGGCGGTGTAGCCTTCAACTTTATTCAGGTGGTCCAGCGCTTTCAGGTGGCCTTCCGCCAGGTCTACCACATGGATGTAATCACGCAGACAGGTACCGTCTGGCGTATCGTAATCGCCGCCAAACACACCGAGCTTCTCCAGACGACCAATCGCGACCTGCGCGATGTAGGGCAGCAGGTTATTCGGGATGCCGGTCGGGTCTTCACCGATTTCGCCAGACTCGTGTGCGCCAACCGGGTTGAAGTAACGCAGGGCAATCGCCTTAAACTTCGGTTCTGCTTTGGCGAAGTCGCGCATGACGAATTCGGTCATCAGCTTTGAGGTGCCGTACGGACTGGTGGTGCCGCCAATTGGCGTAGTCTCAACGTAAGGAACCGGTGCATCTGCGCCATAGACGGTCGCTGATGAGCTGAAGATAAAGTTCCAGACGCCGGCATTACGCATCTCTTCCAGCAGCACCACGGTGCCCGCGACGTTGTTCTCGTAGTACTCCAGCGGCATGCGGGTCGACTCACCTACGGCTTTAAGCGCTGCAAAATGGATCACCGCTGAAATACTGTTAGCAGCAAACAGGTCACGCAGACAGGCACGGTCACGGATATCGCCTTCAACGAAGGTCGCTTTTTTACCCGCCAGTTTCTCAACGCGGTTAATCGCTTCGCGTGAGGCATTGCAGAGGTTATCCAGAACCACAACATCATCACCGCGCTGCAACAGCGCCAGTACCGTATGGGAGCCGATATAGCCTGCTCCACCCGTTACTAAAATTGCCATGTGAGCTCCTTTCAATCTGCCGCGCAGGACGCGGCGATTTAATTACTTTTGTTTTGCGAGAATCGTCTGGATAGCTTCGCGGAAATCGCGACCCTGCGCGTTGTTGCGCAGTCCGTAAGAGACGAACGCCTGCATGTAACCCAGTTTACGACCGCAGTCGAAACTGTGACCAGTCAGTAGAGAGACATCAACCGTTTTGTGCTTGCTCAGGCTGGCGATCGCATCGGTCAGCTGGATACGGCCCCACGCGCCTGGCTCAGTGCGCTCCAGTTCTGCCCAGATATCAGCAGAAAGCACATAGCGGCCTACCGCAGCCAGGTCAGAGCTCAGTCCGGCTGTATCTTCAGGCTTCTCAACGAAATCGGTGATGGTGCTGATGTCGCCTGGGTGATCGATCGGCTCTTCCGTGGTGATCACAGAGTACTCTGAGAGATCGGACGCCGGCATATGCTGCGCCAGAACCTGACTGTGGCCGGTCTCTTCAAAACGGGCAACCATCGCCGCGAGGTTATAACGCATGTGGTCAGCGGTAGAGTCATCCAGCAGGACGTCCGGCAGCACCACCACGAACGGGTTATCACCGATCATCGGGCGGGCACAGAGAATGGAGTGACCCAGGCCCAGCGGCTGCGCCTGGCGCACGTTCATGATGGTGACGCCTGGCGGGCAGATAGACTGCACTTCGCTCAGCAGCTGACGCTTCACGCGCGCTTCAAGCAGCGCTTCCAGCTCATAGGTGGTGTCGAAGTGGTTTTCAACGGCATTTTTCGATGCATGCGTGACCAGCACAATCTCTTTAATACCTGCGGCAACACACTCGTCAATGATGTACTGGATCATCGGTTTGTCGACGACAGGCAGCATCTCTTTCGGAATGGCTTTAGTCGCAGGGAGCATATGCATACCGAGGCCCGCAACCGGGATTACTGCTTTAAGCTTGGTCATATTTATTCCGTTTAATAAAATGAAGATGTGGGTCGATTATGCAGGATCGGCCGGAAGAGCAAGTATAATCTTTATCTGAAAAGCGGACAGTAACTCTCTGTCATAACTTGGAAATTCGGCACTTTGCCCATTGCCAGCGACACCATAAACTGAACAAAGACAATCAGTAATCGAATATTGCCACTGTGATCCGGAGCACTCTTCGTTGCAGGGCTGAGACCAGCCATAAATGAAAACGGGCGACCCTGAGGCCGCCCGTTGATATATCTGTGTGGTGATTACAGCCAGCCTTCAAACCACTCTGGCATCACGAACAGATTAAAGTGATTTACCAGCATCATCACGCCAACAAATACCACCGACACTGCCACCCACTGCCGGGCATATGGGATAAACCGAATGCCAATCACCGGCCTGATGAAGAACGGATGCGCCAGTGCCGAGATCAGGATCTGCGAGATAGAGAGCGTCAGTGCGACGTAGAGCACGTTTGGCCAGATAAAGGTGGTCGCCAGCACCGCCAGAACCACAATACTCGCCACGATGTTCCAGTAGAACTCCACGTTAGTGCGTCCGTTGGCCTGCGAAATCGCCCCGGTCAGACCGCCCATTGGTCGCAGCATGCCAAACAGCAGCATCAGCGGGATCAGGTGATAGACCTGCTCATGTGACGCGCCATACAGCACACGCACGATAACCGGCGAGAAGATACCAATAGCCAGATACATGGCGCTGCTGAACAGCATGATCCCCAGCGTACCTTTCAGGAACAGCTTTTTCAGCTGCTCGGCATCGTGCTGTTTCTCAGCAAAGCGCGGCAGTGCCAGACGGTTAATCACCGGCGTCACCAGCTTCAGCGGTTGCAGCACCAGCTCTTTCGCCAGTGAGTAAACGCCCAGCATCTCTGCGCCCATGACTTTACCGACCACCAGCGCATCGGCCTGGGTACGCAGCTGGTTAATGGTCTGCGAACCGAGCTGATAGCTGCCGTAGCGAATTGCGCCGAAGAAGGTCGCTTTGTCGAACTCCCAGGTCGGACGCCATGACTTCTCACCCAGCGCAATCATGCAGAGGATGCGGGTAAAGGCATTGATGAACAGACCCAGAATCGCTGCCGCCACCGTCAGCGAGGTGAACTCGAGCATCGCGACCACACAGAGGAAGGCAAACAGCTTGGTGCCCATCTCAATCTTCGCCAGCGAGACCATCCGCTTGGTTTTGATATAGTGCGCCTGATACTGCGACAGATGACCCAGCACCAGGAAGTTCAGGCTGGTCAGCATGATCAGCCCGGTCAGCTCGGGCAGGTGATAGAACCAGGAGACCGGGAAGGCGATCAGCAACATGATCAACCCGGTACACAGGCTGAGAGAGACGTTCACCCAGTAGATGGTGCTCTGCTCACGACGGGTAATGTTCTGGCGATGCACCAGATAACTGCTCATCCCCATATCCTGCAGCACACCCGCCACCGCCAGGATGGCGTTGATGATGGCTAACAATCCCAGTTCGTGGGTTTCCAGTTTGCGGGCGAGAAAGCTCAGCTGTGCAACCTGCAGCACCGCGGAAAAGCAGGTGCTGCCAAACAGCCAAATCGCCTGTGACTTAAATCCACTCACACCAGTCGCTCCAGAATCTGTGCCAGTTCGCCATAGGCGATATGCTGATTAAATTCAGTCTCAACTTTGTGACGTGCGGCTGCGACGACCGGCGCCACATCCACTTCACCCTGAGACAGTTTCAGCAGCGTCTCCGCCAGTGCTTCAGGATCGTCCTCTTCCACCAGCCAGCCAGAAACATTATTCTCAATCAGCTCCGGAATGCCGCTGTGGAAGGTAGAGACCACCGGCAGGCCGACCGCCATCGCCTCCATCAGGGCGACCGGGATCCCTTCCATATCGCCATCTGCGGCAGTTTTGGACGGCAGCAGGAAGATGTCAGCCTCGCTCAGCGCACGACGGATCTCCTCCTGCGGCTTAAAGCCCGGCATGCTGACACAATCTTCCATCCCCTCGCGGGCGATGAAATCACGCATCATCTCATCCTGATCGCCGTTGCCGATAATGGTGTACTGAAACTGACCGCCACGCTGCTTCAGGATGGCGCTGGCTTTCACCGCCACATCCAGCCCTTTTTTCTCAGTCAGACGCGCCACCGATACGATACGCAGCGGCGTATGGAACGCCTGGCGCGGCTGGAAGTTAAACTTCTCCGGCTCAATGCCCATACGCGTCACGTGAATTTTCTCCGGCGGGCAGCCCATCTCAATCAGCTTGTTCTCCCACAGATGGCTGATAGGCAGCATCAGCTCACTCTGGCGGAACAGATTCACGTAGTCGAGTTTGTGCTCTTCCAGAATGTGACGACGGGAGATATCAGCGCCGTGAAAGACGGTCGCCTGTTTACCCTTAAGCACACCCAGTTCTCGTAGCTTGTTCGCCAGTGCACCGGCATAGCCGAAATGCACCAGAAACACATCTGCGGTAAAGGTCTGCTTAGCATTCGCCACAATCGACGGCAGCAGCAGTTTGCTGGACTGCGCGCCATAACGGCGCACATTCAGCGAACGCAGCAGCGACGGCTTCGTCACTTTTGGCAGCACCAGTTTGATACGCTGGTTGAGCTTATCGACAATTGAGATCTTCTCTTCCGGCAGCAGATAGTGGGTCTTCGCGGCCAGACCATACTCATCAAACGCCGCATGCCGGTTCACTAAATCGCCGGGAAAGACTGAAATAATCTCCACCTCGTAACCGGCATCAATAAAATGGGTCACCTGATTTAGTACGAATGTCTCAGAGGCAACCGGGAAACGCATGGTGAAAAAAGTCAGTTTCATCACATTACCCTAATACTTTGAGAATCTCTTCAGTGATCCGGTTGCCAATTTCCCTTTCATTCGCAACGGCCGTGTCGACCTTAAGCTTGATGTTGTCGTAGTCGGCAAGAACGGTTTTCACCTTGTCGATCAGCGAGCCGTCCATCAGGCTTTTCACATCGGTTGCCATCTGCGGCAGACCAAGCTGGTTCATTACACCCATCGACTTGTGCTCATAGTTGATCGCCACAGCCGGGGTGCCAAAGTTCATGGAGATAATCGCCGAGTGCAGGCGGGTACCGATAGTCAGATGGCAGTGACTTAACAGGATGCCCAGTTCCAGGTCATTAAACTCGTCCATGATGACATGGTAATGTTCTGGCTGTGCCACGTGGTCACGCAGCGTCAGCGCCACCATGCGGTCATCTTTGGCATAGCTGTCGATGCCGGTACAGGTGGAGAACGCCACAACCTGATAGCCTTCAGCAATCATCGCATTAATTACCCGGCCAAAGGCGGCTTCATACTCTTTCTGCGTCACGCCCAGACGTTTATCAAACGGTGCCAGTTCACGCACGGTGATCGCGATGGTTTTACGGCCAGCGATAATGCCCTGCCAGTAGCGCAGGTTGTGGCTCGGATTTTCGACTTCACGCGCACGTACCAGGAATGCAGTATCCACACCGGACGCCACTTTAGAGCTGGTCACGCCGTCGCGCTTCATCAGATCAAGGCTGACTGATTCACGCAGTACCAGGCTGTCGACCCGATCAAAGACAAAGTTCGCCAGCGCATTGACACGCGGGTTCTGGAAAGGTCCCACTGAGTGGCCGATCAGGTAGATCGGCTTTTTCGCCATCAGCGCACAGAGCGCATGGTCAAACTGAGTCACGCCATAGAGATCGACGAAGAAGGATCCGCCAACCTGAATAATCGCATCATACTTTGCCAGGCTTTCGGTAAAGGCCTGCAGGTGCGGCGGCACAGAGAATGACTTAAAGATCCCGCCCTTGCCCAGATGTGCCATCATGATATCGGGCATCAGACGGTTCGCCACTTTACGCTTAAACGAACCGACCAGACCTTTACCTGATTTGCTGTTGTGCAGATACAGCGCATCCTGCTGAATATCCTGCTGGAGCAGATAACCGGAGCTGGTTGGATAACGGCTAATAACATCAATGTCTAAATCACTGCGTGCAGACTTCATTGAATCGATCAGTCCACGAAGAATCGCGCCATCCCCGCGATTCCCACACGTATGGTTACCCACCAATAAAATTTTCATAACAACTCCGAATGAATTTTTTTTAATTCTGTAAGCCGCCCAGATCCGAAATGGGCAAAATGAACTCTGTTTAAAGTAATGCTTTACGGGATAACGCACCCAAAGGTACTGCTCCTGTTAAACCGGCCGCCTCCATCATGGCGGCCCTGAAACAAGGGGTTAAGACTTAATCGCGAAGTAAGGCAGCGCAACCTGTTTGCCGTTGATCACCACGGAAACAAAGCCTTCCGGCTTACTGGTATCGACCTGATCGGCGGAGAGCGGACGGGAAGCCATCAACAGATCGCCCTGCTCGTTGGCCCCCACGCCCGCTTTGCCGTTATGCAGGCTGAAACGCTGCGGCGCGCGTTTGGCCGCGTCGCCTGACGGTGGATTGCCCTTCTCCATGACCGCATTGACCCGCGCACAGCGACCGGTCACAAAGCGATCTTTACCGGTGGTTTTTATCAGCACGGCCGCCGACGGCGTCCAGCCTGCCAGTTTGACGTAGAGATGGACATCGGTGTCATGCTCGGCCACATAGCGCACATCCACAATCGGGCTGCTGCCTTCGGCCGACCAGCTCGCTTCCGACAGGTCTTTCTTACGCTGTACGTGGATCACTGCGCGACCGCCGGTGGTCTTGTCACCAATCAGGTTCATCAGCGGCTTATCACCACTGCCGTTACTGAACTGCGACTGACCAAAGATTTCGATCTCCCACGAATCACCCACCGTCGGTGAGTAAAGGCTGCCGAGATCAAACCAGGTCTCCTGATTTGTGTTGTTCTCTAAGCGCCAGCGCGAGGTGATGTAGTTGTACTTCAGGCTGCCATCCAGCGCGACACCATAGGACTCGACGCGGGTTGATCCCATCTCCCAGATGCTGAGCAGACGGTCGCCCTGCATGGAGTTGTCGATCCAGCTGCCCGACTGCAGGCTGGTCTGACGCATATTCAGACGGGTGTTGTGCGCGATCAGTGGATTCTTACAATCCTCCAGGCTCAGCGCATCAACGATCCACTGACCGTTAGAGAGGTCGCCCGGATTATCACAGTGTTCAATCCAGCCATTATGGATAATCGACTGGCCGCAGCGCGGCAGGTTAAGCACTTTGCCGCCACGGCAGTACTGCGCATTGAAGTTTGACAGCTCAATCGCGGTACTGTGGTCCCATTTGCCCTGCTTCTGACCTGACCAGCCCGATTTAATCACATCGCCGCTGCAGCGTGAGGCGTACCACTGGTCGATTTTACAATCGAGGGTATCCTGCAGGCTGATGGCCGTGCCGCCAACGGCGTTAAAGCGCAGGCAGGCACCCCGGAAATATTGTCCGCCAGGACAGTTGTTATGGAAAAAGCCCTGCTGGTTCGGACTCTTATCACTGTTGCCGTTGAAATTCAGGTTGGAAAGCTCGACACGACGGGCGTTCATCTGGAAGACGAACGCTGACTTACCATCCGAGACGATCGTGGTCGCCGGGAAGTAGCCGAAGTTCACCATCGCACCGGACATGCGGAAGAAGTTGAGATACTTGTCGCCCAGGTTACAGGCGGAAACCATGAAGGTACCGGCCGGGAACTGGACGCAGATCTGCTGGTTAGCCTGCTGCGACCAGTTGAACATCGCCATAATGGCGGGTGCCGTATCGGTCTGACCATCGGCAATCGCACCGAAATCAAACAGCGTCAGGCGGTTAAAATCATCGACAACGCGACGCCAGGAGAAACCCTCACCGGCAAAATTTACGCCGCCATCATTCGGAACGGTCTGGAAGCTGCCGACAAACTCGCCGCCGCCCACTTCCCGTCCTTCATGCCAGCTTTTCAGCTTAACCTTGGCCCCTTCAAACAGCGGGCGGGTTTTGCGTAACTCCGCCACGGACGGGATCTCACCAATCAGCTGATAACCCGCCGGCTGCGCCAGACGCTGACTGAAATCGGCGGCGCCCGGACGGCTGACATCGGCGATGTTAAACAGCGTCTGACCGTTGTTGTCCTCGACCGTCATCGAATGCGAAGGATCGGCAATCAGTGCAGCGTTGTCCTGAATAAACTGGGCAAAGTTGCCCTTGTTCAGCGTGATAGGCTGAGCAATCTCAGACACTTTACCGCTGGCATCACGCAGGAAGACCGGTATCTGGTTACCCGGTTTGCTGGCATCCACACCCGCTTTACCAATCCAGAGTTTGCCCTCGAAGCCCTGCCAGAACTGCGGCGGCATGGCGTAGACATTCTCAGGCGTCAGGATAGGCACGTCGCCCTTAGGGATAGCCGCTGCATCAACCGGCTTCAGGGCAATGCCGTTACTTTTTGCAGCGTAGCTGGAAAAGGTGCTCACGGAGAGAGCCCCCACCAGAGCGGAGGCGGCGGTCTGTAAAACTTCTCTTCTTTTCATGCATCAATTCCCGTAGTCAATAAGGCCATTGGCCATGGCGGTGTCCCTGAGGCACGTCGCAAGTGAGCTTTTCCAGCTCCGGTTAAACCAATGACAGCCAGCTTTGCTTAATCTGGTTACCGTCGAATTTCAGCGCGGTTTGTTTCGTTTTTTCGCTCATGGCATAGAACAGCGCGTCATTGCTGGCAAGCTGCTCCATTCGGGCCAGAAACGTGGCTTTGTCATTCATCGGCACCAGGAACCCATCTTCACCGTGGTTAATGATCTCCTGTGGCCCGGTCGGGCAGTCATACGCCACCACCGGCAGTGACCAGGATTTTGCTTCCAGCAGTACCAGTGGCAAGCCCTCGTAGCGCGACGTCATCAGCGCCATGTCGCTGTCGCGATAGTAGTCATTGATATTGCTGACCTTGCCGACAAACTTCACGCTGTCGGTAATGCCCAGCACGGCCGCCTGATCATGCAACTGCTGACGCAGTTCGCCGTCACCGGCAATCACCAGCGTCCAGTCAGCATGAGTGCGGGCGAAGTCGCGCCAGATATCCAGCAGCAAATCAAAACCCTTCTGGTTATCCAGACGGCCCACCGCCAGCGCCTGACGATGACGGGTCTGACGCTGATAGCCTTTGTATACCACCGGGTTGGGGATTGACTTGCTGGGAATGCGCCAGCGGCTGAACACCTGATGATCTTTTTCGGTCAGAACAATCACGCGGTCGTAGTAGCGCAGCAGCAGAAACTTGAGGAACTTGATTGGTTTGCTGAAGGAGTTAATGGCGATATGTTCGCAGGCGTAGGCTTTGCCCCGCTTCTTCTTCATGGCCAGCAGATTCCAGAAGGCGAACATCACGCTCAGGCGACCCATGCTGATCAGGAAAACGGTGTCGAAACCCTCTTCGTTGATGCGGGCTACCGCGCTTTTAATCGGGTTGCTCTGCCCTTCGAAGCTGACGATCTCTCTGACATGCTCAAACGGATAAAAGGTTTTACCGCTGCCTTCCAGCGAGTAGATGGTGACGTCATGCGTTTCGCCAAGACACTCTGACATAAAGTTACAGATGTTCTCGGTGCCCGCATACGAATAAGCATCTTTGATCACCAGGACAATTTTTTTCATGAAACGCTATCCACCTCAAATTTTAAAGACAATCCTGCCCACAGACTTAACGATGCTTAAGGGTAAACAGCACACCATTCACCATATACCAGGCGTAATAGTAATAGATTTTTAAAGGATTGTTTTTATAGATAATTCTTAATAATTCAAGGTGCCACTGGGCGGCTTTGTTCTTATTACGTGAAAGGGAATCGCCTAATTCGTAATAGTTGACCAGAATCGTCTGAATTACGCGCGCCTGCTTATAGCGGGTGAATAATTCATACAAAAACAGGAAATCTTCGTGGCCTTTGCGCTGGAAGAAAAGCCCCTGCGATGGACGGCGGAAACAGACGGAAGAAAAGCAGACGCGATACTGCTTCTTCACAAAGTTTTCCTGCTGCAGGTACGGTTTGCTGTAGGTAATGTCGTGCTCGGCTTTGCGGGTTTTATAGTGATACTCGGTAATCACAAAATCATCACCTGCCGCGATGGCCGCAACCTGCTGGCTCAGCTTATCGGCATGCCACTCATCGTCGCTGTCGAGAAAAGCGATAATCTCTTCAGTCGCCGCGCGCAGTCCGACGTTGCGGGTCTCTGCTGCGCCCATGTTGACCGCGTTATCCAGAATGGTAATGCGCGGATCCTGACAATGCTCACGCACAAATTCCAGCGAGTCATCCGTGGACTTATCGTTGACCAGATAGAGGTGCCAGTCGGTATAGTGCTGATTGATAACCGATTGCACAGCGCGTAATACCGTCTGACGTGCATTATACATAGGCATGACAATGCCAACGGTTCCAACAGAAGTATTCATCTTCAACCCTGAATTAAACGAAAAGAGAGGTGCTCCTGGCGTCAGGAGCAGAACGAGGCGCGGCGCGCGTCAGGAGAGTGCTTTCTCACCGCCGAAACGTGCTTTGACCTTGTCTTTAACCCGGTTCATAAAATAAGCACGGTTGTCTTTGTTGGTGAGGAAGAAGTAGCGCGCAAAGCTCAGGCTCGCCATCAGCGACTTGCCATCCATTTTGTAGCGCAGCGGCAGCTTAAAGGCTTTGTAGGTGTGGATATCACGCGGGGTAAGATGCGGCTTCATGCTATCAAGCCAGAACATCGAGTAGTTCACCGATTCGCCTTTATGTTTTGAGCCAAACTTAGTGACCAGGTGGTAGTTCGCCAGCGGTGCGGCGATCATCACAAAGTCATAGCCCATGCGGTCGGCACGAATGCAGAAATCATAATCCTGATGACGGATGTAACGGGTATCGAACTGAATCTTCGCCGCGTCTTCACGCTTCAGCACGATGGTGCTGGTCTGGATAAAGCCGTAGCAGCCGAACAGATACTCGGCGACGGTTTCATTTTTACCCGGCGGCTGCATTGGCATCACTTTCAGGAACGTGCCGTCCTGATAAATGTTCACCTGGCTGAAAATGACGAAGTTCTGTTTGCCCTGGGCTTCCAGCTGAGCAATTTTTTCACTCACCTGCTGCAGTTTATCTGCCGCCCACTCATCATCGGCGTCAAGGAAGCTGACATAGTCACCGGTCGCCAGCTCAATGCCTTTGTTACGCGCACCGGCCCCGTTGAGCTTAACCTCAGAGAGCACCAGATTGATGTCGAGATCCTGGTAGCGGTCGCTGCGAACCACCTCCGCCAGCGCGGCGGCATCCGCAGATTTATCATCCACGATGATGACTTCGAAATTACGATACGTTTGTGCTTTAACGCAATCCAGCGTCGTGACAATCGATTCTGACGCGTTATAAGCCGGAATTACGATGGAGAAACGAATGTCCTTCATTGCCAGCACCTCATTAAAATAGTTCAAAAATAATCCGTTCAATCGACAAGGGTCGACAAAAAACCGGTGTGCTTACCGTCGATCGCCCCTGTATGAATCTCTTCACGCAGGGGCGATCGATGGGTTAATTAGTGGACCAGCCAAAACTCACGCGCCACTTCATAGCCGGTAACCGCCTGCTTGGTCGAAATGGTGTTGTAGTAAAGGTAATAGAGCAGGAAGAAGACCAGCATGGCGTAAAGCGCGGGCTTCCACGATCGTCTGGCCTGGTAAATCAGCGAGGTCAGGATGATCGGCTCGACCTGTTGCAGATAGTTGGACAGACGCGAACCTGACGGGAAGTTGTACAGGAAGATCCTGATCGCACCGCCGATAGCAAAGCTCAGAATCAGCAGGTAGTTAAGGCGATACTGGGCGTAGTTTTCGCGCTTCAGCTCGTCGGTCAGCATGAAGTAGAAGAAGACGAACACCAGCATAATGTTCTTCAGGTTCGACACGGCCAGGATGCTGCCACCCATGGCATAGGACGGGTCATTGTTGTAGCCCGATGCCCTCTCCCCCAGCGACCCCAGATGACCGGCAATCAGAGCAATGAAGCTGGAACCGCCCACTACAGACAGCGGCAGACTGGCAACGATGATAATGACCGGCCACCAGCGCCAGTCACGAATAAACAGGAACGGTATCAGCGTGACGACCATGACACCGGTGTTATGACTCGTGAACGACAGAATGAAGAAGGTAAACGCCCACCAGTAGCGCTTGAGATAGATCGACCACAGGACGCCCAGGAACAGCGCCGAACTGAGGCCAAAGCGAATCTGGTTAATGTCTTTGTTGATAAAGATGTGGGCCGAATAGAGCACCAGTGCCAGCACCGGATAGGGTGACATCTTCCTGAAAAACCAGGTATTGATGGAAACAGCCGTGGCACAGAAAACAAACAGGAAGATGCTGGCATTGTGCGAAACCAGACTGGTGAGCCAGGCCATCGCAAAAATCAGCGGTTCGTAACGGAAAAACGCAACGGTTTTAAAGAAGCCGTTAATTTCAATGCGTCTTACAAAATCCTCAAAGAAGCTCCGGTACTGAAAATCATCCATGCCGGTGCCGAGACCGCGTATTCCCCCGAAGATAATCAGCAAAACGGCAGCAAAACAGAGCAGCCAGGTCAAAATATGATTTGTGCGTTCGTCTTTTTTCAGCGCTATTTCAAACAGCGAAAGCAGCAGCAAAAAGCCTGATACATACCAATAGGGAGCCATGGTGTGATTCCTTAATTCCACAAGTTCTCATGCCAGCAACAATGACGCTTCGCTTCCCGGCTGGCTTTTCAGCGAGCCTGATAGCGGCTATGCGTGCGGGCGATACCCTGCTGGTCATGAATTCTGTTGAGTGACGCTCGCCATGCGATTTATAGAGGTATCGCTTTTGTGGGTTTGGACAGAATAACCTGTGTAAATTGATGCGTGTCGTCATTCAAAGGGACGATAAAAAGGGGCGGTCAGACCGCCCCCTCGTTGTTACTCAATGATCAGCTTTTGTTGGTCTTACCGTAGTCATAGGCGTAGTAGTCATAGCCGTAACCGTAGGCATTCGCGGCTTTGCGCACCACGGCGTTGAGGATCACACCTTTAATCTCAATACCGTTCTGGGCAAAGCGTTTGAAGCTGACGTCCACTTCTTTGGTGGTGTTGGCTTCGAAACGCGCCACCATCAGTGAGGTGCCGGCCAGCTTACCGATAATTGACGCATCGGTGACGGCCAGGATTGGCGGCGTATCGATTAACACCAGGTCGTAGTTCTTGCTCGCCCAATCCAGCAGCTCACCCATGCGACGATGCATCAGCAGCTCAGACGGATTCGGCGGAACCTGACCACGTGGCAGGAAATCGAAACCGTACACGCCCTGCTGAATCAGCGCCGGGCTGAATTCGGTTTTACCGGACAGCACGTTGGACAGGCCAGATTTGTTATCCGCGCCCAGCAGTTCGTGGGTATAGCCACGACGCATGTCACCATCGATGAACAGGACACGCTGGCCTGCTTTGGCAATCAGGGTGGCCAGGTTGGCACAGATAAAGGTTTTACCAATACCCGGGCTGGCACCGGTGATCATCAGGATGTTGTTTTTAGCTTCCATCATGGCGAAGTGCAGGCTGGTACGCAGGCTACGAATCGCTTCGATGGAGAGGTCAGTCGGATTACCCAGCGCCAGCAGCGTTTCGTGCGGATCGGTTTTCACCTTGCTGCCACGACGCGCCAGTGCTTCGGTATCTTTCTTACGCTGCCAGTCAGACAGGGGAACGCTGGCATAGACATTCATACCCAGCTCTTCCAGCTGATCCGGGTTCTCGATGCCGTGATGCAGCAGCGCTTTCAGCAGAACCAGACCCACTGACACGAACAGACCCAGAATCAGGCTTGCCGCAATGATCAGCATCTTCTTCGGTGCAACCGGCGCGTTAGCCGTCTGCGCGTTGTCGATGATGCGGACATCACCTACGGTGCTGGCTTTACTGATGCCCAGCTCCTGCTGACGATTCAGCAGCTGCATGTAGATCTCCTGACCAGACTGAACGTCACGGGTCAGACGCAGGATTTCCTGCTGAGTCTGTGGCATACCAGAAATTTTCTTGTTCAGCTGAGCCTGCTCACCTTCCAGCGTTTTGCGTTTTTCCAGCAGCGCGCGGTAAGTCGGGTGATCTTTGGTAAACAGCTGAGAGACTTCTGCTTCACGGAAGGTCAGTTCGTTCAGCTGACTCTGCACGCTGACAGAGGAGTCCAGGGCAGATTTCGCTTCCAGTGACAGGTCAACAGATTCGTTCTGACGACGGAAGGTGTTCAGCTTGTTTTCCGCTTCATCCAGCTTGCTGCGAACGGCAGGCAGCTGAGTGCGTAAGAACTCCAGGCTTTTCTCGGCCTGCTCTGACTTGCGTTCAACGTTCTGTAACAGATAGTTGTTCACGATCTGGTTCAGCACTTTGCTGATCTGCTCCGGATCTTCACCAAGATATTCCAGACCCAGCACGCCGGTATCTTTACCTTTGTCTGCCACGGTCAGGTTAGAGAGCACAGAACGGATCGCCTGCAGGTCATTCAGCTTGGTCACGGTGAAGCTGGTGCCTTCATCGGCGTGAATCTCGCTCACCAGCATGCTGATATCGCCGTGCGACTCCAGCTGGCCGACTTTACCTTTGAACAGCTCATCGCCATCTTTCGAGACGGTATAGCTATCCGGACCGGTCACTTCCAGTTCAACGTTACGTTTGTCGATAGTGCGTGGGATTTCCAGACGCGAAATCGCGATACTGGCCGGTTTGTTGCCCATCAGGCGCGACAGACCTTTACCAATGACCGGGAAGTAGTTCTGCTCAACCACGGTATCCAGACCCAGATCGTCAACGGTTTTGCCGATGACCATACGGGATTCCAGAATCTCGATTTCCGTATCAGAGGCAGGCGTCGGTGGCAGAATGCTGTCGATTTCGTTAAGAACGGTGCTGGCATTCTTCTGCTCAACCTGAACTAACGCATCGGCGCTATAAATCGGTGTCGCAAACAGTGTGTAGAGTGTTCCCGCCAGCATGAAAAAAGCAGTAACGGCAACAATGATCCAGCGATGGTCAATTAGCTGTCCCACAAGATGCGCCAGATCCCATCCATTCGACTCCTCTCCCGGCGCGGTTCTGACCTTATTTTTTATATTCATGGATAATCCCAACTATCGGCTTAATACGTTGACCCATTTCTGGGTAGCGTTTTCCAGTAATCCGTAAATCTCTTCAAAGGCCTCACGGCTTTTTCGGTACGGATCCGCAATTTCTTTCTGATTGAGCCAGTGCCCAAGCAACATGGTTTTGCCACGTGCGGCGGGGTCGATGCGATTCACCTGTTCAATATGTCGCTTCTCCATGACCAGAATCAGGTCAGTGTTGCGGCACATTTCGGCCGTCAACTGCTGTGCCTGATGGCCTTCCAGCGACAGACCCTGCGCTTCGGCAACGGAAGATGCCATTTTGTCGGCCGGGTGGCCAACAAGGGCCCCCAGGCCGGCAGAGCGAACATCTAAATCGGGCAGCGCACGTTTAAACAGGCGCTCTCCGGTCGGAGAGCGGCAGATGTTGCCAACGCAAACGACTAACACGGACGTAATCATGGTCAGACCTTAGTTCGACCAGTTGCGGATACGCAGTGCGCTCTCGCTCACATCGTTGATACCCGCAATGGTTGGCAGTAATTGCGAGATCACACGGTTCCAGCGCGTCAGCGGCGTTGAGGTGACATAGACAATGTCATATGGCTGAAGCTGGAATTCGGTTCCCATCACCATGGATGCCGCATCTTTGGTGTTCAACTGATAGATGTTGGCAATCTTATTGCGATCGGTACCGCGCAGTGGACGGATAACGAAGACGCCGGTGGCGTCAGAGGTGGTTTGATCCATCCCGGCCGCGTTGCCCAGCGCTTCCGCCAGCGTCATGCCGCTACGGTCCATTTTCAGGGTCGCCTGCTGCTTCACTTCACCCATCACGAAGATTTTCAGATCATCGTTACGCGGAACGTAAAGGA
Organism: Pantoea sp. JKS000250; assembly: GCF_003201065.1. Taxonomy (NCBI): domain Bacteria; kingdom Pseudomonadati; phylum Pseudomonadota; class Gammaproteobacteria; order Enterobacterales; family Erwiniaceae; genus Pantoea; species Pantoea sp. JKS000250. Next base: position 889,670 of record NZ_QICZ01000001.1, read on the forward strand.
TATCGCCCGGATAGAGGAGGTGGTTCTGGCTCAGGTCGCCATTCTGCATCAGTGCCTGCAGCGAGACACGCTGTTCACGACCGTTGTGCGTCAGCACGACGTTACGCCAGTCAGCATCAGCGGCCAGGCCGCCAGCGGCGTTAATTGCGTCCAGAATCGTCAATGGCACGTTAGTGATTGGCTGCTGACCTGAGGTCGTTACCGAACCGGTGACATAGGTTTTCTGTGATTTGAACGAGGCGATGCTCACATCAACCTGTGGGCTTTCAATGTACTGTGCCAGGCGGCGTGCCACTTCGTTACGCACTTCGCCAACAGTACGGCCCGCTACACGCACACGGCCAATGTAGGGATAGAAGATGGTGCCGTCAGAATGCACCCAGTTACCGGTGTCGCTGGCGCTACGGTACTGACCCGCAGGGGTCGTCAGTTCCGGGTGATCCCAGACCGTCACGGTCAGGACATCGCCCACACCGATACGGTATTCGTAGTTCTGAATTTCGTTCTGCAGTGAAGGGTTCGCCTGAGCCACCAGAGGCTTAGGACGCATTTTCTCAACCAGTGAAGGCGTTAACGGGAAGACGTTGACATATTTATCGATGTCAAAGTTGCTATCCTGTTGCTCAATAACATCTTTTCCTGATGTAGAAAGACGAGAACCGGGTTCGACTGTACACCCGACAAGGAATGTGGCGGATACCAGCAAAGGTATCAATTTCATTTTGATTGTAATCATTTAGATCTTCGCTATCAGTTATTTATTGATAGAGGCGAAACCGCCGCTGTGTAAGCGTCCAACAAAAAGTAAATCCTGGCTGACTTAAGCCTTAAGCTCTGAACCTGTCGTTCATTATCCTTGCTCCACTTGTTATAAGTAGTGGCCATCAACCAGGGTGTACCCGAAACGCCTTGCATCATAGCGGACTATAGATGCACGGCGATATCCCTGATGATGGCCGCTATTAACGACACGCCTGACAACGGCACAACACCTCGGAGCGCGCGTGAGCACGCTCATTCCGACTCACGATTAATAGGCACCGTCGCGTTTCAACACCACGCCCACTGTTTTAAACAGAATCGCGATGTCATTCCACAGTGACCAGTTTTTCACGTACCACGAGTCGAAATAGACGCGGGTTTCATAGTCAACATCATTACGACCGCTGACCTGCCACAATCCCGTCATGCCTGGTTTAGCCATCAGGTAATAATCAACATCACCAGCATAACGACAGAGTTCATCTTCAATGACCGGACGAGGCCCGACCAGACTCATATCACCGCGCACCACGTTCCAGAGCTGAGGTAACTCATCGAGACTTGTTTTACGGATGAAGTGGCCCACTTTAGTAATACGTGGATCATTTTTGAGTTTGAAATCTTTATCCCATTCCGCACGCGCAATCGGATCGGTACGAAGCACTTCTTCCAGCACTTCTTTTGAATTAATCACCATCGAACGGAATTTCAGACATTTGAATTTACGGCCATTCATGCCGACACGTTCGTGACCATAAATCGGTGGTCCGCCATCACGGCCAACCAGAAAGCCCAGCACCAGCAGCGCCGGCATCAGCATCAGAATAATCGACAGCGCACCGACGATATCAAAGGCTCGCTTCAGGAAACGCGAGGTGCGTTTTGCCAGGTTATTCTGAACCCGCAGGATCATCACTTCGTGGCTGAAGATATAGGCCATATCAGTACCGTAAAGCGGTACACCACGCAGCGTCGGGATGACAGAGACTGAACGGCAGTTGTGCATCGCCAGCGATTTCAGCCACACATCACGATACTGACTCTGCTCATATTCTACTGCCACGATAAACTGGGTTTCGCTGTTAGTCAGGCTCCAGAGCGCCTGCTCGTCGCGCAGAACCGGAACACCGTTCATGATCTCCTGCGGACAGGTTCCGTCAACGTCATAGAAGGCGATGACGTCAAAACCCATAACCTCTTCGCTTTGCAGCGCCTGCCAGGCTTCGTGCGCATTTTTGCTGCTGCCGATAATAATGGTTTGTTTTTTCCACAAGCCATTTTTATTCAGCAGACGTTTAGCCAGCGCGCGACAGGTCGGAATTAAAATCAGCGCCAGTACCCAGGTCAGTAACCAGACGAAACGCGACATCTGCCACTGCGACAGTGCGGTAATCGACAGGTCGATAACAGAAAATATAAGAATGGTACGAAAAACTTCTTTTAATTCGAACCAGAAAGGTTTGCGGTATGTGTAGTGACGCAGCCTTACCCAGAACCAGCCAATACAAATTACCGACAGACAAATGTGTGTGGCAATTTTTAAATTCATTTCTTTTTCAGAAATATCTGCCAGCGGCGAACCTGACTGAACATTAATTAGCATCATCGCCACAAATAACGCTGCGTTGAAACAAATTAAATCTGAACATGCCAGCATTAATTTGGTAATAAGACTTTTAAACGTAAATTCTGTATCGCGCATATTTAACTCTTTATTTTATTTCCTTAAACCCGCAACGGCTATCGCCCGTTTAATCGTTAAGCGATAAAACCTTTCCAGACTGAGCCGTTTCTAAGGGGAGCTCCTGCGGCGTTTACGCCAGTGATCTTAACCATGACACCAATAATATTGTGATGAATACCAACAGATTACTCTGACTTTAATCACCGCCAGCATTGCTCATTTTATCAACGAAAAACGCGATTCAGGCACGCTACCGCCCTTGGCTGTCGCTGCCAATATCGCTGTCATCATTCATATTGCTCCCCGTAACAGGTAACCGTAACGCATCATACAAGTGTTCATAGATGAATTACTGATTCCTTACATTGCGATTAATGTAGAATCGGTACGCAAATTACGACTCTGGGGCAGAGTTTGCTAACTTGTTGCTATACTAGTTATTACTGGCTTGTTTACAAGCAGGTCCCGCCATCCCTGGACTATTTTAGGAAAAAGACTACCAGCAATTAGTATTGATGCCTGACAGGCAGTGCAATCCTTTCTGTACAATTCGGATTAATGCCATACTCGCGGTGAGATAAATCGCATAAGCCCGGCAGGTGAATATCGCTTTGCCGTGACAAAATGACTCAGAATAGTCTCCCCTGAACCCTGCGAATTTAATCAAAGCGTCACACTGTTATGTTCAGATTTTGCACAATATATCGGGCTATTCCGGTTATCACCCCCCTGCCCTGCCATTTGTACGCGGCTTCGCACTCCACTATCATCAGAGAAAACCCAATTTAAGACATTCAGGTGAACAAGGCATGCTGGAGGTAATTGCAGATCCCTCGCTATGGGCGGGATTAGTAACGCTAATCGTTCTGGAACTGGTTTTAGGCATCGACAATCTGATCTTCATTGCCATCCTGGTTGAGAAGCTTCCTGGCCCCCTTCGCGACCGCGCGCGCGTCATCGGACTACTGCTGGCGTTAGTGTGCCGCTTATTGCTGCTGGCTTCGCTTTCCTGGCTGGTTACGCTCAAAGAACCCTGGGTTACGCTGGGGGGCCACCCCTTCAGTGCGCGCGACTTACTGCTGCTGTCAGGCGGGATTTTCCTGCTATTTAAAGCCACAACAGAGTTGAATGCGCGCCTTGAAGGCCATGATGAAGATGCCGGTCAACAAAAAGGCGGCGCTAAATTCTGGCCGGTGGTGGCGCAAATCGTGGTGCTGGATGCCATCTTCTCGCTGGATGCAGTGATTACCGCCGTCGGCATGGTGAATGAATTGCCGGTCATGATGATTGCGGTCACCATCGCCATTCTGCTGATGCTGCTTGCCAGCAAGCCACTGACCCGCTTTGTGAATAACCACCCTACGATTGTCATCCTCTGTTTAAGCTTCCTGCTGATGATTGGCTTCAGCCTGGTGGCGGAAGGCTTTGGCTTTGTCATTCCTAAAGGCTATCTCTATGCGGCTATCGGTTTCTCGGTCATCATTGAGGCACTGAACCAGCTGGCTCACTTCAATCGTCGGCGTGTGCTGTCAGCGGGTCGCCCGCTGCGCCAGCGCACGGCGGAAGCGGTGTTACGCATGCTGCGGGGTGCAGCAGAACCGGCGGAACTGGATGCGAAAACCTCGTCCCTGATTGCTGACAGCGATGCCAGCATGCTGTTCAACCGCCAGGAACGGGTGATGATTGCCCGGGTGCTGGGCATGGGCCAGCGCCACGTCAACAGCATCATGACCTCGCGCCATGACGTCGACCATATCGACCTCAGTGACGATCCGGCAGAGATCATGTCACGCCTCGACCGCAATCAGCACACGCGCATCCTGATAACGGACAACTCCAGCGAACCACTGGGCGTAGTGCACGTTATCGATCTGCTGCACCAGTCGCTGCACCACAATTCACTCGATCTGCGCGCCCTGGTTCGGCAGCCGCTGGTCTTTCCTGAACGTCTGACGCTGCTGCAGGCGCTGGAACAGTTCCGGCAGGCCCATACTCACTTTGCTTTTGTGGTGGATGAGTTTGGTTCAGTGGAGGGCGTGGTGACCCTGAGCGATGTGATGGAAACCATTGCGGGCAATCTGCCGAATGAGGCGGGAGAGATTGATGCCCGCTACGATATTCAGATTCAGGGAGAGGGGCACTGGATTGCTAACGGCCATATGCCGCTGGAAGATCTGGCGCTCTATGTGAAACTGCCGCTGGACGAGCAGCGTGACTATCATACGCTGGCAGGTTTACTGATGGATAAGCTGCAGCATATCCCGCAGGAAGGGGAAGTGTTGCAGCTGGGTGATTACCGGCTGAGAACCCTGCAGGTGGAAAATCATCGGGTTCAGAAAGTCGAAATTCTGCTGCAGCCTGATAGCGATTACGAGGTTTAATCAGTCATCCGGTTTGACAGCATGCGCCCGCTACGGGCGCATGATTTTCTTCAGGTTCTCTTTATTCTCGCCCTCTTTCTGACGATCGATCCACTGATTCAGCCGTGACTTCGCTTCACTCTGAAGACGGTCACGCAGCACGGCATCCACCGGCAGGGAATATTGCAGGCTGTTCCAGTCACCATACATACGCAGCGGAACCGGCTGACTGGAAAGCGTCTTCACCAGCGCATCGTCGCCATGCCAGCCGCTGATTTTCAATCCCAGCGTGACGTCCAGCTGTTGCTGCACCATGTCGACTTTACCCGCGCCCTGCAGGCCCAGATTCTGACCATTGCCATTAATATCGCTGAAGCTGAGCACGCCTTTATTCAGCGCGACCTGACCACTGATCGACTCAATGCCTTCATCGACGGCATCCTGGCTGCTGACTTTATCACTGACCCGAGCTACGGCACGCTGCACCATCTGCTGCAGATTAAGCTGTGCCAGCTTCAGGTTACTGGCGCTGATGGTCGCCCTGCCCTGCCAGCTTCGTTTTGCCGCCTCAACCGTCAGCGTATTGCCCGACAGCTCGCCGTCGAGACTCAGATTTCCCTGCAGGCTTTCCGGCAGTTCAAATGCTTTAAGCAGTGGCTGAATGGCAATCAACCGGAGTTGAGGTTTCAGGCTGACCTGCGTTTCCGGCTGACGAATATCGATGCTGCCGGGAACCGAAAAGCTGCCATTGCCCAGCTTGCCGCTGAGCGTATTCAGCGTCATCAGTCCCTGCTGATTGCTGGCGTTTACCGCAAGGCTGGTCAGGGAGAGACCGCGCCATACCACACTATCGGCCTGTAATTTCAGCGCCAGGCTCAGTTCATTGAGCGGAGAGTCGGCGTTGCTGCGCTCCCGTGGGGCCGCAATCACCGGTAAACGGGCCACAGTGGCATGCTGCACGCCAGGCGTTTCAGAGACCGGCGTGCTGGTGAGTAAATTATCCAGATTCAGCGTGCTGGCTTTCAGATCCAGCGCCAGCTGCTGTGGCGGAGTAACCTGTCCGCTGCCCTGCCCGGTCAGCGTACTGTCGTTGGCGGTGAGCTGCAGATTGCTGAACGAGAACTGCTGGCGGTCGCCATCCCATTCGCCCTGCAGGCTCAGTGAGCCTTTAATTCCCTGAACCGGGATATCGGCACCGGAAAGCGTGTAATCAAGCTGCTGCAGCTGGCCGCTGAGACGGTGGGGATATTGCGCGGCATCGAGCTGGCCTTTGAGATTCAGGGTCGCGTTACGCTGATTGCGCATCAGGCTGGTGCTCAGCGACAGGGTCGCCAGCTTATTCGCGTCCTGTTCCATATTGATGTTGAGGTCGCGGAAATTATATTCGTCACCGCCCGGCTGCTGCCAGATAAGCAGACTGTCGGCTACCCGTAGCTTTGCAATATCAAATGACCAGCCGCTGGACGCCGGGGCTGGCTCCGCATCACGCGGACCCTGCGGCGCATTTTTAGCACGCTGCGCGCTGCTCTCCGGCGTGACCCGCACGATCGCATTTTTCAGCAGCACCTGACTGACGCTGAGCTGGTGGGATAAGAGTGGCCAGAGATCGACATCAAGCCGCATGTTTTCTGCCGAGACCAGCGGCTGGCTGGCACCCGGCGCGGTGAGACTCATCCGCCCTGCCAGGATACTGAGCTGAGGCCAGACGTGCCAGCGCAGATCGCTGCTGACTTCAAGGCGATAACCACTGCGTTGTTCGACCTGTTGCACCATATAGGCACGAAAGTCGTTGGGATTGACCAGCAGCACCAGTGCGCTCATTCCCGTTACGACCACCACTAACAGGATGGCCAGCGTGGTTATCACTCTTTTCATTACATCCTCAAATCAGTCTTTATCGATACGGCTGGCATCAGCGCCCTGCTGACCGCGATATTTTGCATCTTCACGCCGGTTGTAGGGACGTGCAGCCGGACCTGAAAGTGGTTCAAAACTCAGCGCGCCGATTAACATGCCGGGACGCAGCGCCAGCGGCAGTTTACCTGAATTGTAGAATTCCAGCACGATACGACCCTGCCAGCCTGGATCAATGCGGTGAGCCGTCACGTGAACCATCAGCCCGAGGCGCGCCAGCGATGAGCGGCCATCCAGCCAGCCCACCAGATCGTCAGGCAGTGTTACAGACTCCAGAGTCACCGCCAGCGCCAGTTCACCCGGATGGAGGAAAAAGGCTTCGCCATCAGGCAGCACGATCTCATCGCTCATCACACGGTCCAGTGCCGCACTCACTTCCTGTTTCGGGCCGCTCAGGTCGATAAAAGCCGCGGTATGACCGCTGAAAGTACGGAACTGATTACCCAGACGCACATCGACCGTGGCACCATTAATGCGCTCGACCGGCGGGCGTGGCTCAATAGCCAGTTTGCCAGTGTCCAGCCAGGCTTCGATATCGCGATCGCATAATCTCATTGCGGTAACTCCATAACATAAGTGTAGCAAACCGGCATGCGTGCCTGCCGCCGGTCTGCACCACGTCCGGACGGACGTGCGTTATTCAAAAAACTGGTTGATTTTCGCCTTGAGGATATCGATGGCGATACGGTTTTTTCCGCCGCGCGGCACAATAATATCGGCGTACTGTTTTGATGGCTCGATAAACTGCAGGAACATCGGACGCACGGTCTTCTGATACTGACTCATTACCGAATCCATTGAACGGCCACGCTCGTTGACGTCACGTTTCATGCGGCGCATCAGACAGATGTCGAGCGGCGTGTCCACGAAGATAGAGAAGTTGAGTTCCTGGCGCAGACGGGCGTCAGTCAACAGCAGAATGCCTTCAAGAATAATGACCTTTTTGGCCTTCAGGTGATGCGTTTGCTGGGTGCGGGTGTGTTCAACATAGCTGTAAACCGGCAGCTCAATATCCTGGCCGGCTTTCACCGCCTGCAGATGCTGCAACAGCAAATCATGATCCATCGCACTCGGATGGTCATAATTGGTTTTAACCCTCTCTTCCATGGTGAGGTGACTTTGATCTTTGTAATAAGCATCTTCCGGGATCACCCCGATGTGCTCGTCACCTACCTGATCACGGATTTCACGATAGAGCGTGCTGGCAATTAAACTTTTACCGGATGCGGAAGCGCCGGCAATGCCTACAATCACGCACTGATGAGACTTGTCAGTCATACTATTTTAGGACCTGATAACTGGAGCCTGCCACTGGTCACACATTACGCGGGCAGCGGACGGGCCGAAATGGAGAGGGTGTGTTCGCGCTAAGTATAGGGATTTCGGCCTTTTGATGCCACAAAAATGGCGTCGGCGACTTTTCAGACTTTCTCCTTTGGACGCCACTCATTTCACCGATAAACTAACGTCACACCATACTATAAATAAAATGGCCTGCGCGGCGCGCTGTTCTGACGATGCGCGCTGCAAACGTTTCGACCGAATGATGCATCAGGAGTGGTATGCACTGGAAGACTTTGACCTATTTTGGCGACAGCATGCTGTTGATTCCGACAGCGGTGATTATTGCGCTGATTTTGCCGTGGAAGAGTGACAATCGTCTTACGGTCTTTTACTGGATTGTGGCTTTTGGCCTGGCTGGCCTGACCGTCAGCCTCTCGAAAATTCTGTTTCTGGGATTTGGTATTGGCAGCGCCCGGTTTAATTTCACCGGTTTCAGCGGTCACAGCGCCATGTCCGCGACGCTATGGCCGGTCATGTTATGGCTGATTTCCGGGCGCTGGGAAGCCGTATGGCGTATCGCGGCGATTGGCGTCGGTTATCTGATCCCACTGATGGTCGGTTTCTCACGCCTGATGATCCACGCTCACTCTAAAAGTGAGGTCGCTACCGGTCTGCTGCTGGGCTTTACGCTGAGCACCGCGTTTCTCATTTCGCAGCGCCGCACCTCATTAAAAGGCTTCAGCTGGCCGCAGGTAGGTGCCGCGCTGTTAGTGCCGTTTGTATTGATGAGTCACGGTCGCGTCGCAACAACGCAGCAGTTTCTGGAGCGCTTCTCTGCCAGCCTCGCGGGCCTGGAGAAACCTTATACCCGCGCCGATCTTTTCCGCCAGTAATCAACACGCTGGCAATCAATTTTACCCTGCCCGTCAATTCGCCGAATAACGGGCAATATTGATTCCACCCCTTTTTTCTTTGCCGAATGTGCTAGCATGCAGTCAGAGAATGACTGGTGCCTGATTCGCCGTTGCGGAGCCCTGCACCCTGCCGGAAGTCCGCATGACGATAGAGATCCTGTCCCCGCAAAATAACCCGCCAAACCGCTGGCTCTCGGCCCTGGTGCTTGGCTGCGTGGTGTTTGTCCTGACGATGTTCTGTCTTGAACTGATCGTTGTCAGTGGGAAGATTTCCCCGCTCTGGTTCCCGACCACCTTAATGACCGTCGTGGTTTTCCGCTGCCCGTCAAGACAGCTGCCGCTGCTGCTGATTGCCTGTGTGCTGGGCACCGCGGGGGCGAATGCCATCATCATCGGACCTGCCCTCTCAAATATTAAATTTGCGCTGCTTAATCTTATTCAGGCCGGCGTGGGTGGTATGCTGCTGCGCGCCCTGCTGGATCGGCGCGCGCCGCTGAATTCGCTGAATGACTGGGCAAGGATGGTGGTGTCAGTCGGCATCATGACCCCGCTGCTCGGCGGCGTGCTGGCGATCTGGACGCTGCAGGTCAGCGGCCATGCCTCGTTTCCCTTCTTCTATACCTGGGTCATCTCCGAGATCATCGGGATGCTGGTTTTAGGCCCGATGCTGCTGCTGCTGCCCTGGCCGCTGCGGCGCGCGCAGTTCAGCGATCTGCGGCTGGCCGAATCCCTGCTGACGCTGGTGCTTACCCTCGGTGCCAGTTATCTGGCACTGCGTTTCCTGCCGTGGCCCTTTACCTTTATTGTGGTGATCCTGTTCTGGTGCGCGGTTCGCCTGCCCAAGCTGCAGGCGTTTGTCCTGTTCTTCCTGAACGCCAGTTTTATCTCGATGCTGCTGGCTTTTGATCTGGTCAACGTGGTCAATAACAACAGCGCCCTCGGCCCGGTCTCCAGCTGGCTGCCGTTTCTGCTGGTGTTAATCCCCAGTCACATTATGTCGCTGGTGATGGACGCGTTCCGGCGCGAAAAACTTCACATTACCGACAGCGAAACCCGCTTTCGTCACGCCATGGAGTATTCCGCCATCGGTATGGCACTCGTCGCGCCACAGGGCAACTGGCTGCAGGTGAATCGATCTCTCTGTCAGATTCTGGGCTATCCGGCAGAAGAGCTGAAGCGTCTGACCTTTCAGCAGATTACCCATCCCGACGATCTCAGCCTCGACCTGGAACATGCGACCCGGTTGCTGGAGGGTGAGATCGATACCTACACTTTTGAGAAGCGCTATTTCCGTAAAGATGGCGAAATTGTCTGGGCGCGGCTGACGGTCTCGCTGGTGCGCGACAGTAGCTATGCCCCGCTCTACTTTATTGCGCAGATTATCGATATCTCAGAGCTGAAGCAGAGTGAGCAGGTGAACCGCCGGCTGATGGAGCGTATTACGCTGGCCAACGAGGCGGGCGGCATCGGCGTATGGGAGTGGAACCTGCTGACCGGCGAGATGTTATGGGACAAGCGCATGTACGCCCTGTTTGGCCTTGCGCCGCATGAGTCGCCCAGCTATGACCTCTGGGTCCATCTGCTCCATCCCGCCGATCGCGAGTACGCCGCGCTGACGGTGCAGCAGGCGATTGAGCTGCGCAGCGCTTTTCATATGGAGTACCGCGTGGTCGATGCTCAGGGACAGCGCTGGGTGCGCACGCAGGCTAACCGGCAACTGAGCAAAGAGGGGCGCATTGAGCGCATGCTGGGCATCTGCCAGGACATCACGCCGCTGCGCAATCTTAATGAGGCGCTGTTTCAGGAGAAAGAGCGCATGGCGATCACCCTGGATTCCATCGGCGAAGCGGTGATCAGCACCGATAAAGAGATGCGCGTCACCTTTATGAACCCGGTAGCAGAGAAAATGAGTGGCCTGTCGCAGGAGCAGGCAGCCGGTCAGCCGCTGAGTGAACTACTGCATATCACTCAGGGGCGTAACGGCCCCGAAGTCGAGAATCTGCTGTTATGCCAGCTACCGGCGGAAAAAATCACCCCCGGTCTGGCGGACGATCTGGTGCTGCATACGCCCGATGGCGGCCATATCGATATTCACTACAGCATCACACCGCTGCGCTCCGAGGCGGGCCTGGAACAGGGTGCCGTAATGGTTATTCAGGATGTGAGTGAGTCGCGCAAACTGATGAAGCGGCTGAGCTATAGCGCGCTGCATGACACCCTGACCCGCCTGCCGAACCGTGCCAGTTTCGAGCTTCAGCTTAAACGTCTGCTGTTTGATGCGGCTGAACATCAGCATCAGCATGTGCTGGTGTTTATCGACCTGGATAAGTTTAAAGCGGTGAATGACAGCGCCGGACATGCCGCAGGCGATGCGTTACTGCGTGAGCTCTCCGATTTAATGCAGCACCACCTGCGCAGCAGCGATTTCCTGGCCCGGCTGGGCGGCGACGAGTTTGCGCTGCTGATGCCCGATTGCGAAGTCGCTCAGGCGCATGACGTGGTGCAGCGCATCGTCGCCGCGGTCAATGATTACCGGTTCCAGTGGCTGGGCCGCCTTTATCATGTGGGTGCCAGCGCGGGCGTCACGCAGATTTCAGCGGATAACTGCCAGAGCGGCGACGTGCTTTCGCAGGCGGATATCGCCTGTTACAACGCCAAACGCAGCGGGCGCGGACGACTGGTCATCTACGAACAGCATCGGTTGCCGCTGCCGGGTAATCATCAGGGCATGGATGCAGCAATGATTGATGCGCTGCAGATCGAACTGCCGGCCTGGGCCGTTGCGCCGCCTAAAACACCGCAGGCGGCCTTTATCTGGCTGCTTGAGGTGCAGCTGTTAACGGCTGACGGGCTGCTGGTGGATGAAACCCTGCTGCGCAATAACCTGCCTGACGATTCGCTGCGTCGTCGACTGGATAACAATATTCTGGATGCTTTTTTCCGTCACGATGTGCAGAGGCTGAATAACAAAGGCATTCCGGTGATCCTGCCACTCAATGCACAGGTACTGAACGATGCCGTTTTCGTGCAGCAACTCTGTCAGCGCTTTGTTGCCGAGGGTCTCTCTGACAGCCGCTGTGGTTTCGCTTTCCCTGCCGCCAGCGTGCTGAGCAAAGGCGATCAGCTCTATGCCGCGCTGATGCAACTGCGGCAGTGTGGCTGTCGTGTCGTGTTGCAGCATTTTGGCCGTAACCTGGATGCCTTCAATCAGCTGAGTGACGAAGTGGTTGATTATCTGGTGCTGGCCCCTGAACTGGTTGCTAACGTTCATAATAATCTGATGGATGAGATGCTGCTGACCATCATTCAGGGCCAGGCAACGCAGCGCAATATCTCGGTGCTGGCCGGTCCGATTTCAGTACCCGCCGTACTCAGCACGCTGGCGACCCTTGATGTGGATGGCGTCTGGGGCAGTGCCGTGGCCGAGCGTCAGCCGTTGCGTTCTCTGGCTGAAGATCGCATCTTCGCTATCCGTTAATTCCCGCGCTGCCTGCTTGCCACCCTGCTGAAGCTGCGCTAAAGTCGCCCCCTTTTTTCCGGCATGGGGGCGAAAATGTTCATAGGATTCGATTACGGCACGGCTAACTGCTCTATTGCAGTCAGCGAAAATGGCACGCCACGTCTGTTAACGCTGGAAAATGATCAGCGCCTGCTGCCGTCAATGATCTGTGCGCCGACCCGCGAGTCGATCAGCGAATGGCTTTATCGTCATCATCAGGTGGCGACGCCGGACAGCGAAACGACGGCGCTGCTGCAGCGTGCCATGCGTTATAACCGCGAAGAGGATATCGAAGTCCAGCCCAACAGCGTGCAGTTCGGACTCACCGCGCTGCAGCATTACATGGTCGACCCCGAAGATGTCTGGTTCGTTAAATCCCCCAAATCGTTCCTCGGTGCCAGTGGCCTGAAGCCACAGCAGATCGCCCTGTTTGAAGATCTGGTCTGCGCCATGATGCTGCACATCCGCCAGCAGGGTGAAAGCCAGCTTGATCAGGCCATCGATCAGGCGGTGATCGGGCGGCCGGTCAACTTTCAGGGCTTAGGCAGCGAAGAGTCTAACCAGCAGGCAGAAGGCATTCTGCTGCGCGCCGCTCACCGCGCCGGTTTCCGTGACGTGGAATTTCAGTTTGAACCGGTCGCGGCCGGACTCGATTTCGAAGCGACGCTGAAGCAGGAAACGACGGTTCTGGTGGTGGATATCGGCGGCGGTACGACCGACTGCTCGATGCTGCTGATGGGGCCAAAATGGCGTGATAAGGCGGACCGCCGTGAAAGCCTGCTGGGCCACAGCGGTTGCCGCGTTGGCGGGAACGACCTGGATATTATGCTGACGTTTAAAACCCTGATGCCATTGCTGGGCCTGGGCGGTAATACCCTGAAAGGCACCGCGTTGCCTGCCCTGCCGTGGTGGAACGCCATCGCCATCAATGATGTTCCGGCGCAGAGTGACTTTTACAGTCCGGCCTGCGGTAAGTGGCTGCGGGATCTGGTGCGGGATGCTGAACAGGGTGACGTCGTGGCTCGCCTGCTGAAAGTGTGGCAGCAGAAGCTCAGTTACCGGCTGGTGCGCGCGGCAGAAGAGAGCAAGATTGCGCTGTCAGCCAGCCCGGCGCATACCGCTTCACTCGACTTTATTGCCGCGGCATTAGAGACAGAGATTGGGGTGGGTCAGCTGCAGGACGCCATCAGTCAGCCGCTGGAGAAAATCCTGGAACAGGTGCAGCTCGCGCTCGCCACCAGCCAGATCAAGCCTGATGTAATTTACCTGACCGGCGGCAGTGCGCGTTCGCCACTGCTGCGCGCAGCGCTGCAGCAGACGCTGCCGGATACGCCGATTGCGGGCGGCGATGATTTCGCCTCCGTCACCGCAGGCCTGGCCCGCTGGGCGGAAGTGATGTTCCGCTAATGCGGCGCATTGATGTAAAAAAGGCTCCTCGCTTTTCCGTAAAGACAGCTCAGAATCTTAAAGCGATGGGAGCATACCCCTGTAGCAAAGCATCGCGGGCCACGGATGGCCCGCGCTGAGCCTGCCAGGAATGGCGTCTTTTGCGTCTTTGCGGAAGGCGTATGCTCCCTGAGCCTGTGCACGATCTCCCCGCAATGGTTTTAAGGATGCCGTTTTAGCCCACTATCAGAAGGCAATATTGGCGCTGATACCGCCGATAAACGCATCCTTCACTTCGCTCACCGCGCCCGGCGCCACCACATACTGCAGGTTAGGTCGCAGTGACATCCAGTTCGTTACTTTGGCGTTGTAGTAAACCTCATAGTTGTACTCTGACCCTTCCTGAATCGGCAGATAAGTCGGGCTGTCAAAGCGGCTCTCGCCATTGGCCTGATTCTGCTGACGCAGTGAGCGGGTATAGTCACTGTTCACATGAATACGCGACGCGCCCACACCAATCTCATCCTGCGGACGGGCATCGAACGGCCCTGTCCAGGTAAAGGCGATAGACTGATAGTTATCGGTCTTCGAGGTCTTATGATCGTTCATCACCGCCTGAACACGCACGCCCAGACCGCGGTTCACATCGCCATCCTGCGCGGTCAGCTGTTGCTGCAATAACAGATAGCCGCCGTAGGAATGGGCCTGATCCTGATAGCCGCCGTTGCGCCAGCTGCCATAGACATCGCCATCCACTGACGAATAGTAATAACCGATGCGATAGTTACCCGGTAATTTCTCCGGCCCGAACGTCGGTTTCCAGCCCAGTTCCACCGGCACCAGATTCCCCTCAGAGTTGCTGGTATCCAGACGGAAGCCATCGCCGCGATCGTAGTTAGCGCGGTTCTGATTATAGAAACCGACCTGGAAGAAGACATCCGGCGTGATATTAAACTTTACCCGGCCGCCCCACTGCGACACCGGCCAGTTGAACCAGCGATCGCCGCGCCAGTTACCCGCCTGTCCGCTGCCCAGCGCCAGGTTCTGGAACAGATTGCCATCGAAGTTGTCGAAATCTTCACCCACCGTTACCCGTCCGGCTTTGATATCGACCACATCGTTAAACAGGCCTTTGCGCAACCAGAACTGCGTCAGACGCCAGGTCTGACCGCGACCATAAACCTCCTGCACGGAGGAGAGCATTCCGGTGCGTTTATCCGCCACCTGATCGGAAAGATTCTGGCCGTCACGGTTAGTCACGGTCATCTGGAATTCAGCATCCTGCCAGTCCAGCAGCTTCTGCAAATCGAAATTGGTGCCGAACGTCCACTGATCGCTGTAGCGCATGGTGGTATTGGTATCGGCTCCGCCGCCTAAGTTAGCGGCGCTTTCCATGGTGTAGTTGACGTCAAACTTGATGCCGTCGTCCTGCAACTGCGTTCGGTAACCACCCCAGTCCCCAAACATCCATTCAGAGTCTGGGCTGAAAGCATCAGCGGCGATGGCCTGTGCGGAAAACATGGCCATGATCAGGGTGCCGGTTGCCACACGGCGCAGCGAAAAACGCTGTTCTGCGAGTCTGTTTTTCATCTTGCTTATTCTTATGTAAGTTACGGAAAGTGACGGGCAGAGGATAATGCTGACTAATCTTCATTTATTGTAAATACGTGCGCATAATTTCCTGAAACATCAGTTTATTAACGCATTTGTGATCGGGATCGCTGATTGGTTATTCTTCGGGCAGGGTGCGCACTTTTTAACAGGCATAAAGTAAAAAGGGGCGCTAGCGCCCCTGTAATTAGCGGCTGGCCTGGTCCAGTTGATCAATCTGTTCCGGGGTCAGCGTGAGCTGCGTTGCGCCAGTCAGATCGTCGAGCTGTTTAAGTGAGGTAGCACTGACAATCGGTGCGGTGATACCGGGCCGGGCAATCTGCCAGGCCAGCGCCACCTGCGTCGGTGTCACCTGATGCGCATCGCTGATCGCATCCAGCGCGTCAAGGATTCGCAAACCGCGCGGGTTGAGGTATTTGTCTACCACGCCCTGACCCCGTGCGCTTTTACTGGCATCCGCTGCATCACGATATTTGCCACTGAGAAAACCGCTGGCGAGGGAGTAGTAGTTGATTACGCCTAAACCGTGCGCCCTGACCACCGGCTCCAGTTCCGACTCATAGGGCTGTCGGTCATAAAGGTTGTATTCCGGTTGCAGGGTTTCATAACGCGCCAGCCCCTCCGTTTCACTGATCTGCAATGCCTCCTCAAGCCGCGCCGCGCTGTAGTTCGAGGCGCCAATAGCCCGGACTTTCCCCTCGCGAATCAGACTGTCAAAGGTGCTCAGCGTGTCCGCCAGCGGCGTGTCCTGATCGTCACGGTGCGCCTGATAGAGGTCGATGTAGTCGGTCTGTAACCGGCGCAGTGAATCTTCGACCGCCTGACGGATATATTGCGGCTTCAGCCCGGTTTTTTCCGGCGACAGTTCCATACCGACTTTAGTTGCCAGCACGATCCGATCGCGCTTGCCGCTTTTTTTCAGCCACTCACCAATAATCGTTTCCGATTCACCGCCCTTGTTACCCGGTGCCCAGCGGGAATAGACGTCGGCAGTATCAATAAACCACAGCCCTCGATCCACCAGCGCATCCAGCAGAGAAAAGGAGGTGGTTTGATTCACTGTCCAGCCAAACACGTTGCCGCCAAACGTCAGTAACGGCACCGTAATACCACTGTCACCCAACTGCCGGGTTTGATTCTGACTCATTATCTGCTCCTGATTTGCCTGACAAACGGTCTGTTTTTTAGCATAGCAAAGTCATTTCACGCCTTTATGACGATTGTGCTGCGATTAATGCAGGAACAGGCATAATTACCCCGCCCTGACAGATATCCTTATTTCCTTCAACTTCTGCCCGTCAGAGGCGACTACAATCTTTCGTTTGCAGGCTACCCCTTTCATGCCTGCGCCTGGGACTACGTCACTGCTGGAGAGCATCAACAATCATGAGCACCCGACATCCTGTTATGAAGAAAACCCTGATCGTGCTGGCCCTGATAGCCGTGGCCGCTGGCGGCTACTATGCCTGGCAGCGCAATGCCCAGCCGCAGAGCAGCAGCCAGACGGATTCGCCAGCGCCACGTGGCGGCAAAGGTGGGGGTGATGGCGCGCGTCGTCCCCTCGCACCGGTTCAGGCGGCAACCGCCACCCGCCAGAGCGTGCCGCAATTCCTCAGCGGACTGGGAACGGTGACCGCTGCTAACACGGCCACGGTGCGCAGTCGGGTCAATGGCGACCTGCTGGCGATCCACTTCACCGAAGGCCAGCAGGTTAACGCAGGCGATATGCTGGCAGAAGTCGACCCGCGGCCTTATCAGGTGGCGTTAACCCAGGCTCAGGGCCAGCTGGCGAAAGATCAGGCGACGCTGGCGAATGCCCGTCGCGACCTGGCACGCTTCGAGAAGCTGGCAAAAACCTCGCTGGTGTCGCAACAGGAGCTGGATACTCAGCGCTCACTAGTGAGTGAAACGCTCGGCACCCTGAAAGCAGATGAGGGCGGCGTTGCCAGTGCACAGCTTAATCTGACCTACAGCCGGATCACCGCGCCGATTGCTGGCCGGGTCGGGCTGAAACAGGTGGATGTTGGCAACTATGTCACTAGCGGCGACACCACCGGTATCGTGGTGATCACCCAGACGCACCCGATTGATGTGGTTTTTACCCTGGCAGAAAACAGCATCAGTTCGATTCTGCAGGCGCAGAAAAGCGGCCAGCCGTTGCTGGTGGAGGCCTGGGATCGCAGTAATCAGAATCTGATCGCCAGCGGCAAACTGCTGAGCCTCGACAACCAGATTGATGTCACTACCGGCACCATCAAAATCAAAGCGCGTTTTGATAATCAGGACGACACGCTGTTCCCTAACCAGTTCGTCAATGTGCGACTGAAGGTCAACACCCTGCAGGATGCAGTGGTCATTCCGCCTGCCGCATTACAGATGGGCAATGAGGGCCACTTTGTCTGGGTGGTCAACAGTGACAACAAGGTCAGCAAGAAAAGTGTGATGGCCGGCCTGCAGGATAGTGAAAAAGTCGTGATCAGCGCCGGTCTGGAGGCGGGTGAACGCGTGGTGACCGACGGGCTGGATCGCCTGACCGAAGGCGCGAAAGTTGAGGTGGTCGCGCCGCAGAGCAATGCTCCGCGCGCTACCCGCGCGACCCTGCCGTCAAAAGGAGAGCGTGAGTAATGCAGGTCATGCCTCCCGATCACAGTGGCGGGCCGTCACGCCAGTTTATTCTGCGCCCGGTCGCCACCACGCTGTTGATGATTGCGATTCTGCTGGCCGGTATACTGGGCTACCGCTTCCTGCCGGTCTCGGCGCTGCCCGAAGTCGACTATCCGACCATCCAGGTCGTTACGCTCTATCCGGGTGCCAGCCCGGATGTGGTCACCTCCTCTATCACCGCCCCGCTTGAGCGCCAGTTTGGTCAGATGTCTGGGCTGAAACAGATGGCGTCGCAAAGCTCCGGCGGTGCCTCGGTCGTGACGCTGCAGTTCCAGCTGACGCTGCCGCTGGATGTGGCCGAGCAGGAGGTGCAGGCGGCCATCAACTCAGCGACCAACCTGCTGCCCAACGACCTGCCTAATCCGCCGGTCTACAGCAAAGTGAATCCTGCCGATCCACCGATCATGACGCTGGCCGTTACCACGCGCAGCATGCCGCTGACGCAGGTGCAGGACATGGTGGAAACGCGTGTCGCACAGAAAATCTCTCAGGTCAGCGGCGTCGGGCTGGTGACGCTTTCGGGTGGCCAGCGTCCGGCGGTGCGAGTGAAGATGAATGCGCAGGCGCTGGCGGCGCTGGGTCTGACCAGCGAAACGGTGCGGACTGCCATCAGCAATGCCAACGTCAATTCTGCCAAAGGCAGCCTGGATGGCCCGACCCGCTCCGTCACCCTGTCAGCCAATGACCAGATGAAATCGGCGGAAGATTATCGCCAGCTGATCATCAGCTATAAAAATGGTGCGCCGGTACGTCTGGGTGATGTGGCGACTATCGAACAGGGAGCTGAAAACAGCTGGCTCGGTGCCTGGGCTAACCGCGATGCGGCGATTGTGCTCAACGTTCAGCGTCAGCCTGGCGCCAATATCATCGCCACGGCGGATAATATCCGTGCCATGTTGCCCGCCCTGACTGCCGCCCTGCCAAAGTCGGTTGACGTTAAACTGCTCACCGACCGCACCACCAATATTCGCGCTTCAGTGAACGACACGCAGTTTGAGCTGATACTGGCGATGGCGCTGGTCGTGATGATCATCTATCTGTTTCTGCGCAACGTGCCCGCCACGCTGATCCCGGCGGTGGCGGTTCCGCTTTCGCTGATCGGCACCTTTGCGGCGATGTACTTCCTCGGCTTTTCCATTAATAACCTGACGCTGATGGCGCTGACCATCGCCACCGGCTTTGTGGTCGATGATGCCATCGTGGTGATTGAGAACATCTCACGCTATATCGAGAAAGGGGAAAAACCGCTGACCGCCGCGCTGAAAGGGGCCGGAGAAATTGGCTTTACCATCATCTCCCTCACCTTCTCGCTGATTGCGGTGCTGATTCCGCTGCTGTTTATGGGCGACGTGATTGGCCGCCTGTTCCGTGAATTTGCCGTCACGCTGGCGGTGGCGATTCTGATTTCAGCAGTGGTGTCACTGACCCTGACGCCGATGATGTGCGCCAGGATGCTGAGCGCAGAGTCGCTGCGCAAACAGAACCGCTTTTCGCGCGCCAGTGAAGCGATGTTTGATCGTATCGTCGCCACCTACGGTCGAGGCCTGAGCCGGGTGCTGAATCACCCCTGGCTGACGCTGTCGGTGGCGCTGGGCACGCTGGTCCTGACGCTGCTGCTGTGGATGGTGATCCCGAAAGGCTTCTTCCCGCAGCAGGACAACAGCATTATTCAGGGTACGCTGCAGGCCCCGCAGTCAGTCTCTTACGCCAGTATGGCGCAACGCACCCGCGATGTTGCCTCCATCATTATGAAAGATCCGGCGGTTGAGAGCATGACCTCGTTTGTCGGCGTGGATGGCACCAATGCTTCGCTGAACAGCGCGCGGCTACAGATCAACCTCAAGCCGCTGGATCAGCGCGACGACCGTATTCCAGCTATACAGCAGCGTCTGCAACAGCAGGTCAGTGCGGTGCCGGGCGTGCAGCTGTGGCTGCAGGCGGTGCAGGATCTCACCATTGATACCCAGGCGAGCCGCACACCGTATCAGTTCACACTGCAATCGGGTTCACTGTCGTCGCTCAGCACCTGGGTTCCGGCCCTGCTGACCCGGCTCAGCACCCTGCCACAGCTGCGCGATGTCAGCAGTGACTGGCAGGATCAGGGACTGGAAGCTTATGTCAACGTGGACCGCGACAGTGCCAGCCGCCTCGGCATCAGCATGGCGGACGTCGATAACGCGCTGTATAACGCCTTTGGTCAGCGGCTGATCTCCACCATCTATACCCAGGCGAATCAGTATCGTGTGGTGCTGGAGCAGGATAATAACGCCACGCCGGGGCTGGCGAGTCTGGATGCGATTCGCCTGAACAGCAGCGACGGCGGCAGCGTGCCGCTGAGCGCCATTGCCCGCATCGAGCAGCGCCACACGCCACTGAGCATTAACCATCTCGACCAGTTCCCGTCGGCGACCTTCTCGTTCAACGTGGCTGACGGCTATTCGCTTGAAGATGCGGTAAAAGCCGTTTCCCAGGCGGAAGCGCAGCTTGGCATGCCTGCCGAGCTGATGACCCAGTTCCAGGGCAGCACGCTGGCCTTTGAGGCGGCGCTCAGCAGCACGGTCTGGCTGATTGTG
The DNA here is from genome assembly GCF_003201065.1 of Pantoea sp. JKS000250. Taxonomy (NCBI): domain Bacteria; kingdom Pseudomonadati; phylum Pseudomonadota; class Gammaproteobacteria; order Enterobacterales; family Erwiniaceae; genus Pantoea; species Pantoea sp. JKS000250. The sequence goes on from NZ_QICZ01000001.1 coordinate 910,321, forward strand.
GCGGCCATTGTGGCGATGTACATCGTGCTGGGCGTGCTCTATGAGAGCTTTATTCACCCGATCACCATTCTCTCGACGCTGCCCACCGCGGGCGTCGGCGCGCTGCTGGCGCTGATGCTCAGCGGCAATGAGCTGGATATCGTGGCGATTATCGGCATCATCCTGCTCATCGGCATCGTGAAAAAGAACGCCATCATGATGATCGACTTTGCGCTGGCGGCGGAGCGTGAACAGGGTATGAAGCCTGTTGATGCCATCTATCAGGCCTGCCTGCTGCGCTTCCGCCCGATTCTGATGACCACCCTGGCGGCCCTGCTCGGCGCGCTGCCGCTGATGCTCAGCACCGGCGTCGGGGCCGAACTGCGTCATCCGCTGGGCATTGCCATGGTCGGCGGGCTGATTCTGAGCCAGGTGCTGACCCTGTTCACCACGCCGGTGATCTACCTGCTGTTTGATCGGCTGGCGCACGCCACCCGTCGCCGCTTTGGCCGCACGGAGGCCGCAGAGTGAAGTTCTTTGCCCTGTTCATCAACCGGCCCGTCGCGACGACCCTGCTGACGCTGGCCATCGCCCTGGCGGGCATGCTGGGTTTCCGGCTGCTGCCAGTGGCGCCGCTGCCGCAGGTCGATTTCCCGGTGATCGTTATCTCGGCGTCGCTGCCAGGTGCCTCACCGGAGATTATGGCGTCGTCGGTGGCCACGCCGCTGGAGCGCTCGCTGGGACGCATCGCGGGCGTCAGTGAAATGACCTCAACCAGTTCGCTGGGCAGCACCCGCATCATTCTGGTGTTCGATTTTGATCGCGACATTAACGGTGCGGCGCGCGATGTGCAGGCCGCGATCAACGCGGCGCAAAGCCTGCTGCCCACCGGCATGCCGTCGCGTCCCACTTATCGCAAAGTGAACCCTTCCGATGCGCCGATTATGATCATGACGCTGACCTCGGATACCTACAATCCCGGTCAGCTCTATGATTACGCCTCGACCCAGCTGGCACAAAAACTGTCACAGATCGAGGGCGTGGGCGACGTCACCGTGGGCGGCAGTTCGTTGCCTGCGGTGCGTGTGGCACTCAATCCGCAGGCGCTGTTTAATCAGGGCGTGTCGCTGGATGCGGTGCGCACCGCGATCTCAAACGCCAACCAGCGTCGGCCGCAGGGCGCACTGGACGACGCGCAGCAGCGCTGGCAGTTACGTACCAATGACGCGCTGCAGACTGCCCGTGAGTATCAGCCGCTGGTGGTGCACTACAATAATGGCGCAGCGGTGAAGCTGTCAGATGTGGCGACCGTCGAGGATTCAGTGCAGGACGTGCGTAACGCCGGGATGTCGCGCGGTAAACCGGCGGTGCTGCTGCTGATCCGCAAAACGCCTGAAGCCAACGTCATCGATACGGTTGACCGCATCCGCGCCGAAATGCCATTGCTGCATGAGGTGATCCCCGCCGCCATCGATCTGCAGATTGCTCAGGATCGCTCGCCTACCATTCGCGCCTCGCTGCATGAAGTGGAACAGTCTCTGTTAATCGCCGTGGCGCTGGTGATTCTGGTGGTGTTTGTTTTCCTGCGCTCCGGTCGTGCCACGCTGATCCCCGCCGTCGCCGTGCCGGTTTCGCTGATCGGCACCTTTGCCGCGATGTACCTGTGCGGCTTCAGCCTGAATAACCTCTCGCTGATGGCGCTGACCATCGCCACCGGCTTTGTGGTGGATGACGCGATCGTGGTGCTGGAGAACATTGCCCGCCACGTCGAAGCAGGCATGAAGCCGCTGGCCGCCGCGCTGAAAGGGGTACGGGAAGTCGGCTTTACCGTGCTGTCGATGAGCCTGTCGCTGGTTGCCGTGTTCCTGCCGCTGCTGATGATCGGCGGGCTGATTGGCCGTTTCTTCTCTGAGTTTGCCATTACGCTGTCGGTGTCGATTGTTATCTCGCTGTTTATCTCCATCACCCTGACACCGATGATGTGCGCGTATCTGCTGAAGCCGCACGGGCCGCGCAGCCAGCCACGCCGGCGCGGCGCGGGTCGGCTGCTGATGGCGATCCAGCAGGGGTATGGTCGTTCGCTTAACGTGGTGCTGAACCAAGCTCGCTGGGTCATGCTGCTGTTTTTCGCCACCATCTTCCTGACCGGCTGGCTGTTTGTTCATATTCCGAAAACTTTTATGCCGGAACAGGATACCGGGCGGCTCTCCGGCTTTATCTCTGCTGACCAGAGCATTTCGTTTCAGGCAATGCGCAGTAAGCTGCAGGATTTTATGGAGATTGTCGGCGCCGATCCCGCTGTTGACAGCGTAGTGGGCTTTACCGGTGGCATGCGTACCAACAGCGGCTCAATGTTTATCTCCCTGAAACCGCTGTCAGAGCGCAAAGAGAGTGCCGTGGAGATCATCGCGCGGTTGCGCACAAAGCTGGCAAAAGAGCCGGGTGCCAGCCTCTATCTGAATGCGGTGCAGGATCTGCGGGTCGGTGGCCGGGAGTCGAATGCTGGTTATCAGTATTCACTGCTGTCAGACGATCTCGCCGCCCTGCGAACGTGGGAGCCGAAAATCCGTGAGGCATTTTCTGCCCTGCCGCAGCTGGCGGACGTGAACTCCGATCAGCAGGATAAAGGCAGCGAGATGGCGCTGACCTATGACCGCGAAAGCATGGCGCGGCTCGGTATCGACGTCTCTCAGGCTAATGCCCTGCTGAATAACGCCTTTGGTCAGCGTCAGATCTCTACCATCTATCAGCCGCTTAACCAGTACAAAGTGGTGATGGAGGTCGATCCACGCTACACCCAGGATATCAGCGCCCTGTCGCAGATGTTCGTAATTAACAGCGAAGGCAAAGCGATACCGCTGTCGTGGTTCGCCCACTGGCAGCCAGCGAATGCGCCGCTGTCGGTGAACCACGAAGGGCTGTCGGCGGCATCGACCATCTCATTCAACCTGCCAGAGGGTGTGTCGCTGTCACAGGCGTCGGAGGCGATTGAACGCACCATGACGGCGATCGGCGTACCATCCAGCGTGCGTGGCAGCTTTGCCGGAACCGCGCAGGTGTTTCAGCAGTCGCAGAGCAGCCAGCTCTGGCTGATGCTGGCGGCGATAGCGGCGGTCTATATCGTGCTGGGCATCCTCTATGAGAGCTATGTGCATCCGCTGACCATTCTCTCAACCCTGCCCTCGGCGGGTGTGGGGGCGCTGCTGGCGCTGGAACTGTTTGATACGCCCTTCAGCCTGATCGCGCTAATCGGGATTCTGCTGCTGATCGGTATCGTGAAAAAGAACGCCATCATGATGGTCGACTTTGCGCTGGAGGCCGAACGCAACGGCCAGCTCAGCGCGCGGGAGGCGATATTCCAGGCCTGCCTGTTGCGCTTCCGGCCGATTATGATGACCACGCTGGCAGCGCTGTTTGGCGCGCTGCCGCTGGTGCTGAGCAGCGGCGACGGTGCTGAACTGCGCCAGCCGCTGGGGATTACCATCGCGGGCGGCCTGGTGATGAGTCAGTTGCTGACGCTCTACACCACGCCGGTTGTCTATTTAATGATGGATAAGCTGCGGCGCAGAAAACGCCCGCTGGCCGCCGCACAGCAGCCGTAATGGGTCTGGCTGCGACGGACGGCGGATGTGACGCCTTGATCGGGGGGATTGATGACTACGCAAAGCACTAACGTCCGCTGGCAACTGTGGATTGTTGCCATCGGTTTCTTTATGCAGACGCTGGATACCACCATCGTCAATACCGCGATCCCGTCGATGGCACACGACCTGGGCGTCAGCCCGCTGCACATGCACTCGGTGATCGTCTATTACGTGCTGACGGTGGCCGTGATGCTGCCGGTCAGCGGCTGGCTGGCGGATCGCTTTGGCGTGCGCAACATCTTCTTCTGCGCGATTGTGCTGTTCAGCCTGGGTTCGCTGCTGTGCGCCATCTCCGGCACGCTGGATCAGCTGGTGCTGTCGCGCGTGGTTCAGGGGATTGGCGGAGCCATGATGGTGCCGGTGGGTCGCCTGACGGTGATGAAAATCGTGCCGCGCGAACAGTACATGTCGGCCATGACCTTTGTCACCCTGCCCGGCCAGATTGGTCCGTTGCTGGGTCCGGCGCTGGGCGGTGTGCTGGTGGAGTACGCCAGCTGGCACTGGATCTTTCTGATTAATATCCCGGTCGGCATTGCTGGCGCTATCGCCACCCTGATGCTGATGCCCAACTACCGCATGCAGACACGCCGCTTTGATTTCGGTGGTTTTATCCTGCTGGCCGCCGGGATGGCTACTCTGACACTGGCGCTGGATGGTCAGCGCAGCAGCGGCGGTTCGCCATTGCTGCTGGGTGCCATGATCCTCACTGGCATGTTTTCTCTGCTGTTTTACCTGATGCATGCGCGCGGCAATGATAACGCGCTGTTCAGCCTGAAGCTGTTTGATAATCGCGTTTACTCTATTGGCCTGCTCGGCAGTTTTACCGGCCGCATCGGCAGCGGCATGCTGCCCTTTATGACGCCAATCTTTCTGCAGCTCGGCATGGGCTACAGCCCGTTTCACGCCGGTCTGATGATGATTCCGATGGTGCTGGGCAATATGGGAATGAAGCGCATTGTGGTGCGCATCGTCAATCTCTGTGGCTACCGTAATGTGCTGGTGATATCGACCATAGCGCTGGCGCTGGTGGTCCTGCTGTTCCCAGTGGTGGCGCTCATGGGCTGGGTCTGGCTGCTGCCGCTGGTGCTGTTTCTGCAGGGCATGGTCAACGCCATTCGCTTCTCTTCGATGAATACCCTGACGCTGAAGGAGTTGCCGGATGAGCTGGCCTCCAGCGGCAACAGTCTGCTGTCGATGATTATGCAGCTGTCGATGAGTATTGGCGTCACCGTGGCCGGTCTGCTGCTGGGCGCGTTTGCCCAGGAGAGCGCAGCAAACAGCGCAGCGGAGCACCAGATGTTTATTTATACCTACCTTTGCATGTCGCTGATTATCATCCTGCCCGCGCTGGTATTCTGGCGCGTCCCGCCACAGGTGAGTAGCAACGTTGATCTGCGACGCCGGAGAAAAAAATGAGAGTTAACCTGCGCCTGGGCATCGGGGCCAAACTGTTTATGGCGATTTTCGCCACCTGCATGCTGGTGCTGATCACCATGCACTGGGGTGTTCGCCTCAGTTTCGAACACGGCTTTGTCGACTACATCAAACGCGGCAACGAGCAGCGCCTGAATCTGCTCAGCGATGCGCTGGCCGATCAGTATGAGCAGCATGGGAACTGGGATTTTCTGCGCCACAACGATCGGCTGATCTTCACCATGCTGCGTTCGCTGGAGCAGAATCCTGACAGCAGCAGTCAGTTGCCGCCACACGGCTGGCGCACCCAGTTCTGGGTCCTCGATCAGCAATATAAAGTGATGGTCGGACCGCCGGGGCCGGTGCCCCCGGAAGGCACAAGACGCAATATCACGACCAGTACCGGTAAGGTGGTTGGCTGGGTGATCGGCTCGCCGCCAGAACGGCTGACGCGCAGTACCGATATTAACTTTGATCAACAGCAGCGGCGCACCAGCTGGATTATCGTGGGGCTGTCAACGCTGCTGGCGGCGCTGGCGACCTGGCTGATGGCACGGGGCCTGCTGGCGCCGGTTAAGCGGCTGGTCGATGGCACGCATCATCTGGCGGCCGGTAATTTTGCCACCCGCGTTGAGGTCAGCAGCCGGGATGAGCTGGGCCAGCTGGCCGGTGACTTTAACCTGCTGGCCAGCTCGCTGGAGAAAAACGAAAGCATGCGCCGCGCCTTTATGGCTGATATCTCCCATGAGCTGCGCACGCCGCTGGCGATCCTGCGCGGTGAACTGGAAGCGATGCAGGATGGCGTACGCAAACTGACGCCAGACGCAATCGCCTCACTGCAGAGTGAAGTCGTGGTGCTGACCAAGCTGGTAGAAGACCTGCATCAGCTGTCGCTGTCGGACGTGGGTGCCCTCGCCTACCGCAAGCAGGCGACCGATCTGGTGCAGCTGCTGGAAGTGACCGCCGGCAGCTTTGCCGAACGTTATCGCGCGCACGGCCTGACGCTGAAGCTGAATCTGCCCGACAACGCGCCTTTCTTCGGCGATCCCGACCGCCTGATGCAGCTGTTCACCAACCTCCTTGAGAACAGCCTGCGCTACACCGACAGCGGTGGACGGGTTGAAGTGACGCTGAAGTATGAAGCCCCCCACTGGCACATTGAGTTTGATGACAGCGCACCGGGCGTAGACAGAGAACATCAGGTGCAGATTTTTGAGCGCTTTTTCCGCACCGAAGGCTCGCGCAATCGCGCCAGCGGCGGTTCGGGCCTGGGCCTGGCCATCTGTAAAAATATCGCAGATGCGCACGGTGGCGACATTCATGCGGCGCACTCTGATTTAGGTGGACTGAAAATCGCGCTACACTTGCGCTATGTTCCCCCTGTGTAGACGCTTATGAGCCAGGAAAACCACGACCCGCTGATTCTGGTGGTCGAAGATGAGCCGAAACTGGCGCAGCTGATGATCGATTATCTGCACGCCTCGAACTACCGTACCCATCACATCGCCGACGGCAATGCTGTACTCGAGTATGTGCGCCAGACGCCACCCGACCTGATGCTGCTGGATTTGATGCTGCCGGGCACCGACGGCTTAACGTTGTGCCGCGAAATCCGTCGTCATTCCGAACTGCCGATTATTATGGTCACCGCCCGCACCGAAGAGATTGATCGGCTGCTGGGGCTGGAGCTGGGCGCGGATGACTACATCTGCAAACCCTTCAGCCCGCGTGAAGTGGTAGCGCGGGTTAAAACGATTCTGCGCCGGGTAAAACGTTCAGCGGAAGAGCCGCAGAGCGCCTCGTTACTGCGGGTTGATGAGAGCCGCTTCTTCGCCAGCTGGCGCGAAAAGCCGCTGGATCTTACTCCGGCGGAGTTCAGGCTGCTGAAAACCCTGTCGCTGGAACCGGGCAAGGTTTTTTCACGCGAACAGCTGCTCAACCATCTCTATGATGACTATCGCGTGGTCACGGATCGCACCATCGACAGCCATATCAAGAATCTGCGGCGCAAGCTGGAGAATCTCGACAGCGAGCAACCCTTTATCCGTGCGGTCTACGGCATGGGCTATCGCTGGGAAGCCGACGCCTGTCATTTGATCTAGTTTGATCCCGATCAATTTACTTCCCTTTTCTCACTGCCTACAATTCCGCACCTTTTGCAGGGCTTAGAGCTTATCCTAGTAGGCGTAATTGTTGCAGGCAGTCTGGACACGGACAGCGCGGAACAACCGGAGCGTACACGTAGTACGTGAGGATTGTGAGCACTGCCCAGGTTCAGACTGACAAATAAAATAGCCGAATGGGATAGGCTCTTAACGGCCCTGCACCTGCCGCTTAAGGCGGCATACTGACCTGACATCAGTGAGAACATCATGAAACCCGAACTGCTTTCTCCCGCCGGCACGCTGAAAAACATGCGTTATGCCTTTGCTTATGGCGCCGATGCTGTCTATGCCGGCCAGCCACGCTACAGCCTGCGGGTACGCAACAACGAATTTACCCACGAAAACCTCGCACTGGGCATCAACGAAGCGCATGCGCTGGGCAAAAAATTCTACGTGGTGGTAAACATTGCGCCGCACAACGCCAAGCTGAAAACCTTTATTCGTGACTTAACGCCGGTGGTGGCGATGCAGCCTGACGCACTGATCATGTCCGATCCCGGCCTGATTATGCTGGTGCGTGAGGCTTTCCCGTCAATGCCGATTCACCTGTCAGTGCAGGCCAATGCGGTCAACTGGGCCACGGTAAAATTCTGGCAGCAGATGGGGCTGAGCCGGGTGATTCTGTCACGCGAGCTGTCACTGGAGGAGATCGCTGAGATCCGCCAGCAGGTGCCGGAGATGGAGCTGGAAGTGTTTGTTCATGGTGCGCTCTGTATGGCTTATTCCGGTCGCTGTCTGCTGTCGGGCTATATGAACAAACGCGATCCGAATCAGGGCACCTGCACCAACGCCTGCCGCTGGGAGTATAAAGTGGCGGAAGGCCAGCAGGATGAAGTGGGGAATATCGTCGGTATTTATGAGCCCATCCCGGTACAGGATGTGACGCCCACGCTGGGCATCGGTCAGCCCACCGACAAGGTGTTTCTGCTGGAAGAGAAGATGAAGCCGGGTGAGGTGATGAGTGCGTTCGAAGATGAACACGGCACCTACATCATGAACTCGCGGGATCTGCGCGCAGTGGCACACGTGGAGCGGCTCAGCGAGATGGGCGTACATTCACTGAAGATTGAAGGACGCACCAAGTCCTACTACTACTGCGCCCGCACCGCTCAGGTTTATCGCCGGGCGATTGACGATGCCGCGGCCGGTAAGCCGTTTGACCCCTCACTGCTATTAACGCTGGAAGGCCTGGCGCATCGTGGTTATACCGAAGGCTTCCTGCGCCGTCATACTCACGACAGCTACCAGAATTATCAGCAGGGTTTTTCGGTCTCGGATCGCCAGCAGTTTGTCGGTGAATTTACCGGCGAGCGTCGGGGCGAATGGGCGGAAGTGGCTGTGAAGAACAAGTTTATGCTGCACGATAGCGTGGAGATCATGACGCCCGAAGGCAACCTGAATGGCCAGTTGGATGCCCTGCAGAATGCGCGTGGCGAACCCACTGAGGTTGCACCCGGCGATGGCCATCGCGTCTGGCTGCGTGTGCCGGAAGAGGTCGATCTGCGTTTTGCGCTGCTGTTGCGCAATTTTGATCACGGCGAAGATACCCGTGATCCTCATAATCGTTTACTAACGGAAACAATTTGAGGAAATCAGAACAGGATCACAGACCCCTGCGCAGCGCTGCTTTATAGTCCCGCCTGCTGCTAACGAGTAACAACAAACGGCAGATTTACCAGGAACCACCTCATTTACCCGCCCGGCTCCCCCGTGCGGGTTTTCTTTTTTCTCTCTTTCGCCAATAATTTACTGCTGGCAGCTGTGCTATACATTCCCTTCTTACTCTGTAGATCTTCAAGGAACGCAAAATGGACAATAAACCGCTTACGCTGCTCATCCTGAATGGGAAAGGCGCGGGTAATGATGATCTGCGCGAAGCCATTACCACCCTGCGTGAAGAAGGCTTCGACATTGCGGTGCGTGTCACGTTTGAAAAAGGCGATGGCGACAGGTACGTCAGAGAGGCGATTGCGCTGCAGGCGGAGACCGTCGTAGCCGGTGGCGGCGATGGCACCATCAATGAGGTTGCCACTGCGCTGGCGGCATCAGATGCCGATCATCGCCCGGTGCTGGGCATCCTGCCGCTGGGCACTGCCAACGACTTTGCCACCAGCGTCGGTATTCCGGAAGAGATGGAACCGGCATTGCGACTGGCGATTCAGGGCAAAGCGCATGCCATCGATCTGGCCAGAGTGAACCAGAGCCACTACTTCATCAATATGGCGACGGGCGGATTTGGCACCCGCATCACCACAGAAACACCGGAAAAGCTGAAATCGGCGCTGGGCGGTGTCTCCTACTTTATTCACGGCCTGATGCGCATGGATACGCTGAAACCTGATACCTGCGAGATCAGCGGTCCCGATTTCGCCTGGCAGGGTGATGCACTGGTTATCGGTATCGGTAACGGGCGTCAGGCGGGCGGCGGTCAGCGCTTATGCCCTGGTGCGCTGATCAACGATGGCCGGCTTGACGTCAGTATTGTCACCGCGCAGGAGCTGCTGCCGACGCTGCTGCACTCGCTGACCGGCGACGATGACAACCCCGGCATCGTCACCACGCAGCTGGAGTCGCTGACGATTCGCTCTCCACACGAGATGACCTTTAACCTGGATGGTGAACCGCTCTCCGGGCGTGAATTCGTGATTGAGGTGATGGCGGGCGCGCTGAGCTGTCGCCTGCCGCCGCAGTGTGAACTCCTATCCTGAGTATGGGTCAGGGGGCGAAAGCCCCTTCAGATTTCTGACAAACTCACAGCTGAACGAATTTAGCAGCAACGCATTAGCTTAAAGCGTAGGGAACACGGGCAGAGGAGGAAAGCGTCCCGTGTCAGGGACGACGCGGGCCGAGCATGCCAGGGATGGCAGCTTTTGCGACTTTCCGATCTGACTGTGTTCCCTCCGTCGGCTGTGTCTTACAGCCAGCTGGGGCAGACGCTGCCAATAATCTTAAGAGGGCGAAAGCCCCTTTTTCACGCTGGCCGCCCGTCGTTTTACTACCACGCCGCACTTTTTGTCGCCAAATAATACGCCAGTTCATTACCCCCTTTCGCCCCAGAAAACTCTCTGTGACTGGCTTCACAACTCTGCCAGACTAACTTGTATGGTAGTATTAAATCGCGTACTTTTTCATCATTGAACGCTGACTGAAAGGCAAACAGGATGAAAATTGTTAAGGCGGAAGTATTCGTAACCTGCGCAGGCAGAAACTTTGTCACCGTGAAGATCACCACCGATCAGGGGCTGACCGGCGTGGGTGATGCCACGCTGAATGGCCGAGAACTGCCGGTCGCCTCCTACCTGAAAGATCACGTCTGCCCGCAGCTGATTGGCCGCGATGCGCATCAGATCGAAGACATCTGGCAATACTTCTATAAAGGCGCTTACTGGCGTCGTGGCCCGGTTACCATGTCTGCGATCTCGGCTGTCGATATGGCGCTGTGGGATATCAAAGGTAAAGCCGCCAACATGCCGCTCTACCAGCTGCTGGGCGGCGCTTCACGCACCGGCGTGATGGTTTATTGCCACACCACCGGCCACTCCATCGATGAAGTGATGGATGACTATGCGAAGCACAAAGAGCTGGGGTTCAAAGCGATCCGTGCGCAGTGCGGCGTGCCAGGCATGAAAACCACCTACGGCATGGCAAAAGGTAAAGGCCTGGCCTATGAACCTGCGACCAAAGGTAACTGGCCGGAAGAGCAGCTCTGGTCAACCGAGAAATACCTCGATTTCACGCCAACGTTGTTTGAGGCGATCCGCGACAAGTTTGGTTTCGATGAGCATCTGCTGCATGACATGCACCATCGCCTGACGCCGATTGAAGCGGCACGTTTCGGCAAGAGCGTGGAAGATTATCGTCTGTTCTGGATGGAAGATCCGACGCCTGCTGAGAATCAGGAATGCTTCCGTCTGATTCGCCAGCACACCGTCACGCCGATTGCGGTAGGCGAAGTGTTCAACAGCATCTGGGATTGTAAGCAGCTGATTGAAGAGCAGCTGATCGACTATATCCGCACCACCATTACCCACGCGGGCGGCATTACCGGGATGCGTCGTATTGCTGATTTTGCGTCACTCTATCAGGTGCGTACCGGCTCGCACGGCCCATCGGATCTCTCCCCTGTCTGCATGGCGGCTGCGCTGCACTTTGACCTCTGGGTACCGAACTTCGGCGTGCAGGAGTACATGGGCTTCTCGGAACAGATGATGGAGCTGTTTGATGCTAACTGGACCTTTGACCAGGGCTACATGCATCCAGGCGACAAGCCGGGCCTCGGCATTGAATTCAACGAGAAACTGGCGGCGAAATATCCCTATGAACCTGCCTATCTGCCGGTCGCCCGTCTTGAAGATGGCACCCTGTGGAACTGGTAAGGAGAACCCCATGAAAAGCGTAGTGATTGAACAGCCAGGTGAACTGGTGTTAGCTGAACGTCCACTGCCACAACCCGCGGCGGGCGAAGTCCGGGTTAAAGTGGCCTATGCCAGCATCTGTGGCTCTGACGTGCATATCTGGCACGGTCATAACCCGTTCGCGAAATATCCGCGAGTGATTGGCCATGAATTTTTTGGCGTGATCGATGCAGTGGGTGATGGTGTCGACGCGGCACGACTGTGCCAGCGCGTCGCGGTCGATCCGGTGGTAAGCTGCGGTCACTGCTACCCCTGCTCGGTAGGCCGTCCGAATGTCTGTACCACCCTGCAGGTGATTGGTGTGCACCGCGACGGCGGCTTCAGCGAGTATGCGCTGGCCCCGGCAAAAAATGCCTGGCACCTGCCGGACGCGATTCCCGATAAGCTCGCCAGCCTGATCGAGCCTTTCACTATCGCAGCCAACATCACGGCGTTTCTCAAGCCGCAGCCGGATGATGTGGCGCTGATTTATGGCGCCGGCCCGATGGGGCTCACCGCCATTCAGGTGCTGAAGGGCGTCTGTCAGGTGAAAAAGGTGATGGTGGTAGATCGCCTGCCGGAACGTCTGGCGCTGGCTGAGCAGAGCGGTGCCGATCAGCTGTTTGATAATAGCGAAATCCCGTTAGCGGCTCAGCTTGAAGGCGTGCAGCCCACGCTGATTATCGACGCGGCCTGCCATCCCTCCATTTTGGCAGAAGCCGCCGCCCTCGCCTCACCGGCCGCGCGCATCGGTCTGCTGGGCTTCTCCGGCGAACCGTGCAGCATTACCCAGCAAAGCCTGACCAGCAAAGAGCTGTCGCTGTTTACCTCACGTCTTAACAGCAACCGCTTCCCGCAGGTAATTGAATGGATGGAAAAGGGGTTAATCCAGCCAGAGAAGCTGGTCACCCACTACTTCCCGCTGCAGGAGATTGAACGCGCGATGACCCTGTTCGAAAAAGATCCGCGCACCTGCTGCAAAGTGATCCTTCAGATGGGTTAATGCCCGCTGAACACCAGGTGTCCTCTGCCGGTGTGTACCCGCCGGCATAATTAAAAAGATAAAACAGATCACGGAGTTTGTATGTTCAAGAATCTGCGCTGGACCCTCGTTTTGCTGCTGTTCCTGGTTTACATGATCAATTATCTCGATCGTGTTGCCCTGTCGCTGACCGTGCCGCTGGTTGAGAAAGATCTGGCGATTAATGCTGAGCAGTTCGGCATGATCTTCGGCAGCTTCTTCTTCGGCTACGCCCTGTTTAACTTTGTCGGTGGCCTCGCCACTGACCGCTATGGCCCCAAAATCGTGCTGGCCGTGGCCGTGGGTGCATGGTCCATTTTCTGCGGTATGACTGCGCTGGCTACCGGCTTCTGGTCGCTGCTGATCCTGCGAGTGCTGTTCGGCATGGCTGAAGGCCCGATCTGCTCTTCGGCTAACAAAGCGATTAATGGCTGGTTCCCGAAAAAGCAGGCCGCCACGGCGATGGGCCTGCTCAGTGCCGGATCACCGCTGGGCGGCGCGGTAGCCGGTCCGATCATCGGCTATCTGGCGCTGGCCTACGGCTGGCGTCCGGCCTTTGTGATCGTCTGCTGTATCGGCCTGGTATGGATGGCGTTCTGGCTCTTCTTTGCCGCTGATAATCCGGCGAAAAGCAAACTGGTCACCGAAAAAGAGCGTCTGCTGATCGATCGCCTGAAAGCCACCAGCCCGAATGACGAGGTCGACCTGTCTGAAACGCCGCATCCGTTTGGTTACTACCTGCGCCAGCCGATTATCCTGGTCACGGCGTTTGCCTTCTTCTGCTACAACTACATCCTGTTCTTCTTCCTGAGCTGGTTCCCGGCCTATCTGGTGCAGGCGCACGGCCTGGATATCAAATCGATGAGCATCACCACCATGATCCCGTGGATCGTCGGTTTCGTTGGCCTGGCGCTGGGTGGCTGGATCTCTGACAGAATCTTTAATATCACCGGCAAACTGTTGTTGTCCCGCAAAATTGTGCTGGTGGTCTCACTGCTGGCAGCCGCAATTTGTGTGGCACTGGCGGGTACGATAAAAGAGGTGGTTCCCGCCGTGATGATGATGTCGGTGTCCATTTTCTTTCTCTACATCACCGGCGCGATCTACTGGGCGATTATTCAGGATGTGGTGCACAAGAGCCGTATTGGCAGCATCAGCGGTTTTATCCATCTGGTGGGGAGCCTCTCCGGCATCATCGGGCCGATCGTCACCGGCTTTATTGTTCAGCACACCGGTAAGTTCGATAGCGCCTTTATCCTGGCGGGTTGTGTCGCCGCGCTGGGGGCTTTCCTGGTGCTGTTTGTGATTCGCAGTCCAAAACCTGAGGATAAACCGGTTTCGGTCTGAGTGTTGTTCCGCTAACAGAATGATGATTTTGGGGCGCTTTGCGCCCCGTTTGCCATAAGGACGGACTATGTTACAGATTGATCGCCTGCCCGCTGAGGTCCGGCGCCCCGCTTACGACCGCAGCCAGTTAAAAACCCGCATGGTGCATATCGGTTTTGGTGCGTTTCATCGCGCCCATCAGGCACTCTGCAGCGATAAGCTGGCTGAACAGGGCAGCGACTGGGGATACTGCGAAGTGAACCTCAACAGCGGCGCGCTGATTCACGCCCTGCGTGAGCAGCATCTGCTCTATACCCTGACAGAGGTGGCCGATGATTCCCTGCATACCCGGATGATTGGTGTCATCACACAGGCGCTGCACGGTAAAAGTGACGGTATTGAGGCGGTGATTAACGCCATGAGTCAGCCTGAAGTGGCGATTGTCTCCATGACCGTCACTGAAAAAGGCTACTGCCATCAGCCCGCCAGTGGCAATTTAAATCCCGATAATCCCGATATCGTCCATGATCTGCAGCATCCGGATGCGCCGCGCTCGCTACCGGGTCTTATTCTGGCCGCGATCCGCCGCCGCCGTGACCAGGGGTTACCTGCCTTCAGCGTGATGTCCTGTGACAACATGCCGGAAAATGGTCACGTCACCCGTAATGTGATTGTGCAACTGGCCCGGCAGCAGGATCCGGAACTGGCAGAGTACATTCAGCAGCACATGACCTTCCCCTCAACCATGGTGGATCGCATCGTTCCGGCGATGACCGATGCGGCGTTTGCGGCCCTGAGCGCGCGCCTGGGTTCCAGCGACCCGGTTGCGGTTGAAGCGGAACCCTTCTTCCAGTGGGTGATTGAAGATAACTTCGTCAATGGTCGTCCGGCGTGGGAAAAGGCGGGCGCAGAACTGGTCAGTGATGTCCTGCCCTACGAAGAGATGAAACTGCGCATGTTGAATGGCAGCCACTCTTTCCTGGCTTACCTCGGCTTCCTGGCAGGTTATGAGTACATCAGCGACTGCATGGCCGATCCCCATTTCCGTGCCGCCGCCCGTTCCCTGATGATCGATGAGCAGGCACCCACACTGCGGACCCAGGGCGTGGATCTCAATGCCTATGCCGACTCGCTGATCGCTCGTTATGAAAACCGAGCGATTAAACATCGCACCGGACAGATTGCCACTGACGGCACACAGAAACTGCCACAGCGTATGCTCGACAGCCTGCGCTGGCACCTGCAGCGCGGCAGTGACTGCGATTTGCTGCTGCTGGGCGTAGCGGGCTGGATGCGCTATGTCGGTGGCGTTGATGAACAGGGCCAGCCGATTGAAATCCGCGACCCGATGAAAGCGCAGCTCGCAGAGTGCGTTGCCGCCAGCGAAGAGGGTGAGCCTCGCGTACGGGCATTACTCGCCATCCGCGAAGTATTCGGCGAGGATCTGGCGCAGAATGGCGACGTGGTCGCCCGGCTGACGGCCTGGTATCAGCAACTCACCACCCAGGGCGCACGAGCTACAGTGCATCAGTACCTGAACCGCAGCTAATGCTGCGGTCACAAAGCACTGGCGCAGGCGCAGTACCCTGATTAGACTGACACTTTCCCATCGTGCTGGCCTGTGCCAGCCGTAATATGGATATTGCTGCATGTCGATCGCCTATACCATTACTACCAGCGAACCGGTAAATCAGCAGATTTACCGTTATCTGCGCAAAGATATTGTCACCTGCGCAATTCAGCCAGGTTCGCTGCTCTCTGAAAAAGAGGTCTCCGCACGCTTCAACGTTTCGCGCCAGCCGGTGCGTGAAGCGTTCATTAAGCTGGCTGAAGCCGGACTGGTACAGGTATTGCCGCAGCGCGGCACCTTCGTGCGCAAAATCTCCGCTAAGCGTGTCGCGGATGGCCGTTTTATCCGTGAGGCGGTGGAAGTGTCGGTAGTGCGGCGGGCAGCGTTGGAGATTGACGATCCTGCTCTGATGGCGCTGGAACACAATCTGCAGTTGCAGCGCATGGCCGCCGGACGGCATGACAGCCAGGCTTTCCTCACTCTGGATGATGAATTTCATCGCCTGATCGCTGAAAGCATTGACTGCAAGCTTGCCTGGGAGACGGTGGAAAACATAAAAGCGGCAATGGACCGGGTGCGGTTTCTGACGCTGAGTGAAGTCTCACCACCGGAGAGGCTGATTGAGCAACATGAAGAGATTTTTGCCGCGCTGAAGCGCCATGATGCCGATGCCGCCGAAGCAGCGATGCGCCGTCACCTGCAGGAGATGATCTTCTCAATTACCCCGATTGCCGAACGTAACAGCGCCTGGTTTGAAGCCCCCTGAAACTGCCCGCACCGCCTGAATACCAGGTCGATGCGGGCCTTCGCCTTTACCACCATTGGTGAAAATGGTGCACCGGTCCAATCCCCTTCCCGACCTCCAGCGAATCCGCCTGTAACAGCGCCTGCTGCAACCAGTTTTTCGCTTCCTCAATCGTCTCTGCCCAGTCATTATGGCGCGGACGTAACGCGGCTAAGGCGGCCGACAGCGTGCAGCCGGTGCCGTGCGTATGACGGGTATGCACACGTGGCGTGCTGAATCGCTGTTCCGCTGAGTGAGTAATCAGCCAGTCCGGACTTTCCGCCGCCGCCAGATGACCGCCCTTCATCAGCACCGCCTGACAGCCGAGTGCCAGCAAGGCCCGTCCCTGCTCGCGCATCTCCGCCTCATCGGTGGCAATAGCGCAATCCAGCAATGCCGCCGCTTCCGGCAGATTTGGCGTGATCAGCGACGCCTGTGGTAATAACTGCTTGCGTACGCTGGCCACGGCGTCTGGCGAGAGCAGCGCATCGCCACTTTTCGCGACCATCACCGTATCCAGCACCACGAACGGGATCTCAGCACGCCTCAGCCGGGCCGCAACCTGCTCCACGATGGCCGTTTCAGACAGCATGCCGATTTTTGCGCTGTCGATGCGCACGTCATCCAGTACCGAATCGAGCTGGGCGGCAACAAAGTTCGGTTCAATGCGATAAACCGACTGCACGCCCTGCGTGTTCTGCGCCACCAGTGCGGTAATCACGCTGGTGCCGTAGGCGCCCAGGGCAGAGAAAGTTTTCAGATCGGCCTGAATGCCTGCGCCACCGCTGGGATCGGTACCGGCAATCGTCAGAGCATTAATGCGCTTCATGCTCCACCTCCAGCGTCCAGAGTGCATCAATAAATGCTGTGGCAAAGCTGCCCGGCCCGGCTGCCTGCGCCGCTGCCTTTTCCCCCGCCAGGGCCATGACCTGACAGGCTGCCGCCACGTTCATCAGCCGATCGCCCGGCAGAGCACTGAATCCCGCCACTACGGCAGAGAGCGCGCAGCCGGTTCCGACCACCCGCGTCATTAACGGACTTCCTCCGGTTATGGCGAGGATTCGCTGACCGTCGGTGGCATAGTCCACTTCGCCGGTGACAATGACCAGCGTGTGCCAGGTCTCAGCGAGTTGCTGTGCCGCATCGAGTGCTGCATCCGCCTGATGCAGCGTATCAACACCGCGCCCGCCACTGGCCTGCTGCGCCAGCGCCAGAATCTCTGACGCATTACCGCGGATCACCGCCGGTTGCTGGCTGAGCAGCTGCTGACAGAAGTCACTGCGCAGTGTCAGCGCGCCGACGGCGACCGGATCGAGTGTCCAGGGAGTACCCGCCTCACAGGCGGCGCTCACAGCAGCCTGCATCGCCTGCTGACGCTCACAGGTTAAGGTGCCGACGTTAATCAGTAACGCATCGGCAAAGCGGCTGAACTGTGCCGCTTCGTCAGCATCGATCACCATTGCCGGTGAGGCATTGAGTGCCAGCAGGACATTGGCAGTGAAATTCTGGACCACGTCATTGGTCATGCAGTGCACCAGCGGTGACTGACGGCGGAAAGTGTGCAGAACGGGCGCGAAGTGCGCGGCAGAAAGGTGTTGAGATTGATGTGTCATCGTTGCTCCCAACCGGCGAACAAGAAGGCGAATGCGGTCAGGCATCAGACTTCCCTACGCTGGCATTATCCAGATCAGGTAATACGGGTATTTCTCAGCCTTCACAAAGAAGGGCACCCCGAGTCGTGTTACGGCTTGCAGCATAGGCAAGGCGTACCGTTAAAGCAAGCCTGGAAAATAATCGGAACTGGAACAATTCACATGATCCCGATCAACTCTCAGCAGTACAAAAAAAGGCTTAATGCTGCGGGTTATCGGGATACCTCTTTATAGGTAGCCCTGTTTATTACCCTGACGGGTAATATTTCCCGCAGGGATTCTGGTGACCCTATAATAATTAACCTGCCGGCAGCATCATCGTAAAAAACATTTTATTTCAGTGAGTTAATAAACTTCTGGAGCGGAACTTCATACTATTCAGGATGTATGATGCGATTATCAGCGCTTATTCCTCACCGCCATCGATGGCAGGATATTATTATTGAACGCCGGGGTGCTATCGCGCCAAATGGCAGATCTTATCTTTCCACCTATATTTCCGCGCACTGTGGGGGCTGCGGCGAAATCATTCATCGCGTCTATTATCGCGATATCAGTGACCAGCAGGCACGCCGCTGGTTAGGCTAGCGTCCCTGCTGCGCTCAATCCGGACACCGTTATAGTTAACAGTTAGTTAGCAATTTGTTAGTCTGGTAACTAATCATCGTCTGACCAGACTTTCCCTATGCCACTGCTGTTTGAAAGCCTTAGCCATCAAATTTATCTGTCAGCTCCGCTGTTTATCCTGATTTTGCTGGGATACTGCCTGACGCGCCTCGGAAAATGGCCCGCCAGCATCAGTGAAGGGATGAACCGTTTTGTGTTTAACGTCGCGCTGCCCTGCATGCTGTTTCGGGTGATGAGCACCTTCTCGCAAAGTCCGCCGGTGGATGCGCGCCTGCTCCTGGCCTTCTTCGGCAGTTGCCTGCTGGTATTTATCGTGGGAAGAGTGCTGGCAACAAGGCTGTTTAATCTGGATGGCGTGGCGGCTTCGGTCTTTGCGCTGGGTGGCATCTTTTCTAATAACGTGATGCTGGGGATCCCGGTAGCTACGGTGCTGCTCGGGCCAGAAGCCCTGCCCCCGGTGGTGCTGGTACTGGTGTTTAACAGCCTGATCCTCTGGACCTTACTCACCGTTTCGGTCGAATGGGCGAAACAGGGCAGCTTCTCGCTGCAAGGCGTGTGGCACACCCTGACTGGCGTGCTGAAGAATCCGCTGATCATCGGCATTCTCAGCGGGACCGCCTGGAGTTTTCTGCAGCGTCCTTTGCCAATGCTCGCCGCGGAACCGTTAAAGATGCTGGCTTCACTGGCCGCGCCCCTGTCGCTGGTCACGCTGGGCATGAGCCTGGCGCACTATCGGGTGCGGGACGGACTTAAAGAGAGCTATACCATCTGCCTGCTGAAGCTGATACTGCAGCCGATGACGGTATGGGCGATTGCCTGGCTGACCGGCTTGCCGCCGCTGGAGAGTAAAGTGGTGGTATTGCTGGGCTCGATGGCGGTCGGAGTTAACGTCTATCTGATGTCGCAGAAGTTCAATGTCATTCCTGGCCCGGCGGCGGCGAGTATGCTCTTTTCTACGGTATTTGCGGCGGTGACGACGCCAGTATGGATGATGCTGATGACGCTGGCGGGCTATTAATAAAAAAGCCCTTCAGCATGGATGCTGAAGGGCTGTTGTCTGGCTGACGAAACGTTATTCAGCAGACTTAGTGCGGATCAGATAGTCAAACGCGCTCAGTGAGGCTTTGGCACCTTCGCCGCTGGCGATGATGATCTGCTTGTACGGCACGGTGGTGCAGTCACCCGCTGCGAACACGCCTTTCAGGCTGGTTTCGCATTTACCGTCGATGATGATCTCACCCATTTTGTTGCGCTCAACCGCGCCTTCCAGCCATGGGGTGTTCGGCAGCAGACCGATCTGAACGAAGATACCGGAGAGCGGCAGCTCGTGCGTGGTCTGCGTCGTACGGTCAATATAGTGCAGGCCGGTCACTTTGGTGCCGTCGCCTTTCACTTCGGTGGTCTGCGCGTTCAGGATCACATCAACATTCTTCAGGCTGCGCAGTTTATCCTGCAGCACCTGGTCAGCACGCATCTCACCAGCAAACTCCAGCAGCGTAACGTGTTCAACGATACCCGCCAGGTCAATAGCCGCTTCAACACCGGAGTTACCGCCGCCGATCACCGCCGTGCGCTTGCCTTTGAACAGCGGGCCATCGCAGTGCGGGCAGTAGGTCACGCCTTTGGTGCGGTACTCTTCTTCACCCGGCACACCCATGTTGCGCCAGCGTGCGCCGGTCGCCAGGATGATGCTGCGTGATTTCAGTACTGCGCCGGAGGCGGTCTCGATGGCGTGCAGTCCGCCCTCTTTCGCCGCCGGAATCAGTTTGATGGCGCTCTGGCTTTCGATGACGTCCACGTTGTAATCATCAACGTGTGCGCGCAGTGCACCTGCCAGCTTTGCCCCTTCGGTTTTCGGCACGGAGATGTAGTTTTCGATATCCACCGTGTCCAGCACCTGGCCGCCAAAACGCTCGCCCAGCAGACCGGTACGGATACCTTTACGTGCTGAGTAGACCGCTGCCGCTGCGCCCGCCGGGCCGCTGCCGATAATCAGGACTTCGTAGGCGTCACGCTTGTTCAGCTCTTCCGCTGCGCGTTTATCGGCGTTGGTGTCTACTTTGCTGACGATTTCGGCCAGGCTCATGCGGCCCTGACCAAACTCTTTACCGTTGAGGTAAACCGCTGGCACGCCCATCACGTTGCGTTCCTGAATCTCATTCTGGAACAGGCCGCCGTCGATAGCGGTGTGGCTGATGCGCGGGTTAATCACCGCCATCAGGTTCAGCGCCTGAACCACGTCAGGGCAGTTATGGCATGAGAGTGAATAATAAGTTTCGAAATGGAAGTCACTGTCCAGCGCCGCGATCTGATCCAGCAGGCTCTGTGCTTCTTTCGACGGATGCCCACCGGTCTGTAACAGTGCCAGCACCAGTGAGGTAAATTCGTGACCCAGTGGAGAACCGGCAAAACGCGGGCCGCTATTCGAACCTGGGTTAGTGATCAGAAACGAAGGCTTACGCACCTGACGATCGTTCTCTTCGCGGAAGCTGACTTTGTCAGACAGGCCGGCGATATCAACCAACAGTTCACGGATCTCGGTTGATTTTGCACCCTCATCCAGGGTGGCGATCAACTCAACAGGTTTGGTTAATTTCTCAAGGTAGGCCTTGAGCTGCGTCTTCAAATTTGTGTCGAGCATAGTGATATCCTGGTCAAAAAATCGGGTGCCGCAGCACCCGATTGGAGAATGATCGAAAGGGCGAAGCGGAATTAGATTTTGCCAACCAGGTCCAGGGACGGAGCCAGTGTTGCATCACCTTCTTTCCATTTAGCCGGGCACACTTCACCTGGGTGAGAAGCCACGTACTGAGCCGCTTTCACTTTGCGCAGCAGGTCAGAGGCGTCACGGCCAATGCCTTCAGCAGTGATTTCGATAGCCTGGATAACGCCTTGCGGGTCAACGATGAACGTACCACGGTCAGCCAGACCTTCGTCTTCACGCATGATTTCGAAGTTACGGGTCAGCGCGCCAGTCGGGTCACCGATCATCGCGTACTGAATTTTCGCGATGGTGTCTGAAGAACCGTGCCAGGCTTTGTGGGTAAAGTGGGTGTCGGTAGAAACAGAGTAGATATCTACGCCCAGTTTCTGGAATTCTTCGTAGTGGTCAGCCACGTCGCCCAGTTCGGTCGGGCAGACGAAGGTGAAGTCAGCTGGATAGAAGAAGAACACACTCCATTTACCTTCAACGTCTTTCTCGGTTACGTCGATGAATTCGCCGTTTTTGAATGCTGCGTTTTTGAACGGCTTGATTTTGGTATTGATAATAGACATCTGTGGCCTCCGTTAAAATATGTGATGCAGGTTACATAATTTTCGGGCCAACATCTAATACGCGGTCGTTATCAATCTGATAAACGAAAGCTATCAAACGCTGAGAGCCTGATGCTCTCTGGCCCGGCTGGCAGTGTACAGCGATTTTCGTGACATTTAACCCGCTTTATCTTTTCGCCCGTCTTCGCGAATCACTGCTAGTTTTGTAAGACAAGATGATAAGGGAGCTGACCTGTGGAGATTCGTCCGTTTACGGAAGCCGATCGTCCTTTCCTGCGTACGCTGTTTCTGGCGGCGCGGCGACACAACTGGCGCTGGCTCGACGGCAGCGAGTGGCAGCTGGAAGATTTTGATGGGGTCATTCTGGGGGAAACCGTGCTGGTCGCGGAAGCTGAGGGACAGCGCGTCGGATTTGCGGGGCTGCTGGAAAACGACAACTTCCTGCATAGCCTTTATGTCGATCCCGACTGGCAGGGACGGGGCGTGGGCAGCGCTTTACTTGAAGCCGTTGAAGCTCGCTTTACCTCAACCGGCGCGCTGAAGTGCCTGCAGAAGAACAAAGCGGCGCAGGCCTTTTATCTGCAACATGGCTGGAGGATGATTTCACAGGGCGAAGGCGAGCACGGCGGCTACGTGTTGATGCACTACCCGCTGGCCTCACACTATGCCAGCGGGTCGGGTCGGGCTTAAAGCGCGCGGAAGGCGATGTCGCCGGGGATCACGTCGCCCTGCCAGTAAAGCTGAGCCGCAACGCGTCCGGCCAGCTGGCGATAGAGCGCGGTAAACTCGCTGTCGGGACGGCGAATTACCGTCGGTTCACCTTCATCAAGATCTTCACGCAAATCGATGTGCAGCGGCAGCTGGGCCAGCAGTTGCGTGTGGTAATCCTCCACCAGTTTCTGCGCGCCACCGGTGCCAAAGATGGGCTCGTGGAAGCCACACTGACTGCAGATATGCAGGCTCATATTTTCCACCACGCCCAGCACCGGCACATTGACCTTTTCAAACATCACCAGCCCTTTGCGGGCATCAATCAGGGCGATGTCCTGCGGCGTGGTCACTACCAGCGCGCCGGTGACCGGCACGTTCTGCGCCAGCGTCAGCTGAATGTCGCCGGTGCCGGGCGGCATATCCAGCACCAGATAATCCAGCTCCGGCCAGAGCGTTTCGTTGAGCAGCTGCATCAGTGCTTTGCTGGCCATCGGCCCGCGCCACACCATCGCATTGTCGTCTGTCACCAGATAGCCGATGGAGTTTGTGGCTAGCCCGTGAGCCATGATCGGTGCCATATGAGTGCCATCCGGCGAGGTCGGGCGTTGGTCCTGGGTGCCGAGCATGTTCGGCACTGACGGACCATAGATATCGGCGTCCAGAATCCCGACCCGAGCGCCTTCTGCTGCCAGCGCCAGTGCCATGTTCACGGCGGTGCTGGATTTACCGACGCCGCCTTTGCCGGAGCTGACCGCAATAATGTTTTTGACGCCGTTCACACCCGGCTGGTTTTTCACCCGCTTCAGGGTGGCAATATCGTGGCTGAGCCGCCAGTCGATGGCACTGGCGCCGGTCTGACGCAGCAGGTCGGCGCTGACCTGCTCTTTGAGGTCGTCGAACCCGCTGGCCCAGGCAAACGGCATCAGCAGTTCCACATGCAGCGTTCCATCCAGCTGCGCCACATGATGCAACGCCTTCAGGGCGGTGAGATTCTGCTTAAGGGTCGGATGCTCAAAGCTTCTCAATACGCCGGCCACGATGGCGCGCAGGCCCTCTGGCGTATGCGGTTCCCGGGATTGTACTGTCATCCCCTGCTCCTTATTTCTGCTGTGCTTACGCTGTGTTTCAGCGATGTATTGTCAATGATATCAGATGCTCGTGGATCTGCGGCGACTGGCAGGGGTGAATCCCTTGTGTTTACGCAGGAGAAGCCTTCAGTTACCATCTAAGCCCGTTTTTTCAATCAACAGAAAGCTACGCAAACTATGACTCAAGTCGCTAAAAAAATTCTGGTAACGTGCGCACTGCCTTACGCGAACGGATCAATCCATCTCGGCCACATGCTCGAGCATATCCAGGCAGACATTTGGGTGCGTTATCAGCGAATGCGTGGCAATCAGGTTTACTTCATCTGCGCCGATGATGCGCATGGCACGCCGATCATGCTCAAAGCTCAGCAGCTAGGCATTGCACCGGAGCAGATGATTGCAGAGATGAAAAGCGAGCATGAAGCCGACTTTGCCGGTTTCAACGTCAGCTATGACAACTATCATTCGACTCACGGCGACGAAAACCGTGAGCTGTCTGCACTGATTTACGGCCGTCTGAAAGAGAACGGTTTTATTAAGAACCGCACCATCTCGCAGCTTTACGATCCGGAAAAAGGGATGTTCCTGCCGGACCGTTTTGTGAAAGGCACCTGCCCGAAATGTAAATCGCCTGACCAGTATGGCGACAACTGTGAAGTCTGCAGCGCGACCTACAGCCCGACCGAGCTGATCGATCCGAAATCCGTGGTATCCGGTGCGACGCCAGTCCTGCGCGACTCCGAGCACTTCTTCTTTGATCTGCCGTCTTTCAGCGCCATGCTGCAGGCCTGGACCCGCTCCGGTGCGCTGCAGGATCAGGTGGCGAACAAGATGCAGGAGTGGTTTGAATCGGGCCTGCAGCAGTGGGATATCTCCCGCGATGCGCCCTATTTCGGCTTTGAAATTCCGGACGCGCCAGGCAAATATTTCTACGTCTGGCTGGATGCGCCTATCGGTTACATGGGCTCGTTCAAAAACCTGTGTGACAAGCGTGGCGACATCGACTTCGACGAATTCTGGCGTAAAGACTCGACGACCGAGCTGTATCACTTCATTGGTAAAGATATCGTCTACTTCCACAGCCTGTTCTGGCCAGCGATGCTGGAAGGCAGCAACTTCCGCAAGCCAAACAACCTGTTTGTACACGGCTATGTCACCGTCAACGGTGCCAAGATGTCGAAGTCGCGCGGCACCTTTATTAAGGCCAGCACCTGGCTGCAGCATCTGGATGCCGACAGCCTGCGTTACTACTACGCGGCAAAACTCTCTTCACGTATCGACGATATCGACCTGAATCTGGAAGATTTCGTCCAGCGCGTGAATGCTGACATCGTTAACAAAGTGGTTAACCTGGCGTCACGTAACGCGGGCTTTATCACCAAACGCTTTGACGGCAAACTGGCAGCAGAGCTGGCCGATCCGGCGCTCTACCAGACCTTCGTTGATGCGTCAGAAAAGATTGGTGACGCGTGGGCAGCACGCGAATACAGCCGTGCTATCCGTGAAATCATGGCGCTGGCTGACCTGGCGAACCGTTATGTCGATGAACAGGCTCCGTGGGTGGTGGCGAAGCAGGAAGGCCGCGATGCCGATCTGCAGGCTATCTGCTCAATGGGTATTAACCTGTTCCGCATTCTGATGACCTGGCTGAAGCCGGTACTGCCATCACTGAGCGCCCGTGCAGAAGGCTTCCTCAACTGTGAACTGAGCTGGGATGCAATTGCGCAGCCGCTGCTGGATCATCAGGTTGCGCCGTTCAAAGCGCTCTACAGCCGCATTGAAATGGCGAAAGTCGAAGGACTGATTGAGGCTTCGAAAGAGGATGCCGCTGCCGCCAGTGCACCGGCCGCCACGGGCCCGTTAGCCGATGCGCCGATCGGTGAAACCATCACCATTGATGATTTCGCCAAAGTCGATATGCGCGTCGCGCTAATTGAGCAGGCGGAACTGGTGGAAGGTTCGGACAAGCTGCTGCGTCTGCAACTTGACCTGGGCGGCGAGAAGCGTCAGATCTTCTCAGGTATTCGTGCCGCCTATCCTGATCCCGCCGTGCTGGTCGGTAAAATGACCATTATCGTGGCTAACCTGGCGCCGCGTAAAATGCGCTTTGGTATCTCTGAAGGCATGGTGCTGTCAGCGGGTCCGGGCGGCAAAGATCTGTTCGTACTCTCCGTCGACAGCGGTGCTGTACCGGGTATGCCGGTTAAGTAATCGCCTGCCGACGCTCAACAGGTTAAGCGCAGTGCCGTTCTGAACCCTTCGCGCCGTATCACTGGCGCGAAGGGTTATTTTTCCCCTTCGCATTCTCACCGCTACTGCCCCGCTTCCTTCTGCTGAAACGCTTTGCCCGTTGCTGCTACTCCGCGGCATAAATGTGATCGCTAGCACGCTAAGCGGTTAATGCGTATGATGAAGCTCAGTGAAAACAGGAGCCTGCCATGCTCACCGTGCTGTCTGTCTGCGGACAATATCTTCGCGCCTTTATCATCATTTATCTCTGCTTATACGCTGGCATCGGCATCGCTTCGCTGCTGCCTATTAAGCTGCCTGGCAGCATCCTGGGAATGCTCATTCTGTTCGCCCTGCTGGCATCGCAGATCCTGCCGGTGAGCTGGGTAAAACCGGGCTGTCATCTGCTGATTCGCTATATGGCGCTGCTGTTTGTGCCAATCAGCGTCGGGGTGATGAGCTACACCGATATCCTCTCCGCACAGTTTGGCCCGATTGTTGTCTCCTGTGTGGTCAGTACTTTCCTGGTGCTTTCTATTGTCGGCGTCAGCGCCCACCAGCTTCACAGCCGCCGTCCAGCCGGAGAGTCAGCCGATGAGTGACATGTGGTGGTCACTGCCACTGACCCTGGCGGTTTTTTTTCTGGCGCGCAAGCTGGCGATACGACTGAAAATCTCGCTGCTTAATCCGCTGCTGGTCGCGATGGCGATCATTATCCCGATACTGCTGCTGTTGCAGCTTCCTTACTCGCGCTATTTCGCCGGTAGCCAGATTCTTAATCAGCTGCTGCAACCGGCGGTGGTGGCGCTGGCACTGCCGCTGTATGAGCAGATGCATCAGATTCGTGCCCGCTGGAAATCGATTATTGGCGTCTGCTTTATCGGCAGCCTGACCGCCATGATCTCAGGCACCGCCATTGCCCTGTGGATGGGTGCCACACCCGAAATTGCCGCCACCATCGTGCCTAAATCCGTGACCACGCCCATCGCGATGGCCGTCTCCGGCTCGCTGCACGGCATCCCCGCCATCAGCGCTATCTGCGTGCTGATTGCGGGTGTACTGGGGGCGGTATTCGGACACACGGTGCTGAATCTGCTGGGCGTGAAATCGAAAGCAGCGCGTGGACTGGCAATTGGCAATGCGTCGCATGCGCTGGGCACCGCGCGTGCCGCGGAACTTGACTATCAGGAAGGGGCATTCAGCTCTCTGGCGCTGGTGGTCTGCGGCATCATCACCTCCCTGCTGGCACCCTTTATTTTTCCGCTGCTGATGCACTGGTTTGGCTGAAAGTTTGCGAGAGATCTCGCAAAGTTGAAACATGCAACACAGGTTACATTGTCAGAGCGATGTGGATCACATATAAACCGGTGACTGGCACATCGCCCTGCTGAATTTAATGAGGCTCACATGCACTCCCGTTTCCTCTCTGCTTTTGAGGCACTGCCGTCAACGCTGCAAACTGCACTCGCTCCCCTGCTGGACGATCCTGACTTCCACGCGGTACTCAGCGCCGACCAGGTCGCCGCACTGCAGCAACAGACGCAGATGGATGCCGATACGCTGGCGCTGACGCTGCTGCCGCTGGCGGCGTCCTGCGCCGTTGCCACCGTCTCCCATTTCAACGTCGGGGCGATTGCCCGTGGCGTCAGCGGCAACTGGTACTTCGGCGCTAACATGGAATTTGTCGGCACGCCGATGCAGCAGACGGTTCACGCTGAGCAGAGCGCCATTACCCATGCATGGCTGCGCGGCGAGCGCCAGCTTGAGACCATCACCGTTAATTACACGCCGTGCGGTCACTGCCGTCAGTTTATGAATGAACTGAACAGCGGCACCAGCATTCGCCTCAGCCTGCCGCAGCGTGCCACCAGCACCCTGGCCGATTATCTGCCGGATGCCTTTGGCCCGCGCGATCTCAACATCACCACCTTCCTGATGGACGAAGTAGATCACGGCTATGTGGCCGAAGGCGATGAGCTGGTGCAGGCTGCGGTTGCCGCCGCCAATGCCAGCCACGCGCCCTACAGCCAGTCACACGCCGGTGTTGCGCTGCTGACCGCGGATGACAAGATTGTGGCTGGTCGTTATGCGGAAAATGCCGCGTTTAACCCGAGCTTCCCACCGCTTCAGGCTGCACTGGTCCTGCTGAACATGCAGGGCGGCGATGTTCGTCAGATAAAAAAAGCGGTTTTAGCCGAAGTAGAAAATGCCACGTTAAGCCAGTTCGCCGCCACGCAGGCGACGCTTGAGACATTTGGTTGCGGTGAGCTGCTGCAGGTGACGCTGAACAAAGCATAACCCGCTGTCAGAGAGGCCACAGTTTTGTGAGCTTTTATTAACAAACGCTGTACTTCTGTGGGAAATTTCATAGGATCTGGCGCCAGAATTCACGTCATTACAAATTACTCTGAATAATTCAGGTTGCAGGATAGCAGCACGGTCGTGACTGTTTCTGCAGTGGTTACCTTGCCGCTGCCGGACCTGCAGTCTGAGCTATAACGGGTGAGAAAACTGGCGCTACCTTTCCGGCGTGACGCCAGACAACACTGCAACCGGAGCATTACCGCATGGAACTCGACTACGAAAGTAAACGCCCGCTGTACATTCCTTATGCTGGCCCGATTTTGCTGGAATTTCCCCTGCTGAACAAAGGCAGCGCCTTTAGCATCGAAGAACGTAACGAATTCAACCTTAACGGTCTGCTGCCAGAAGCGGTGGAATCGATTGAAGAGCAGGCGCAGCGTGCCTGGCGTCAGTTCCAGGACTTCAAAAACAATAACGATAAGCATGTCTACCTGCGTAACATCCAGGACACTAACGAAACGCTGTTCTACCGCCTGCTGGATAACCATCTTGAAGAGATGATGCCCATCATCTATACCCCCACCGTCGGCGCAGCCTGCGAACACTTCTCTGAAATCTACCGTCGTGCGCGTGGCGTATTCATCTCCTACCCTAACCGCGACCGCATCGAAGATATGCTGCAAAACGCCACCAAGCAGAATGTGAAGGTGATTGTGGTGACCGATGGCGAGCGCATCCTGGGCCTGGGCGATCAGGGCATCGGTGGGATGGGTATTCCGATTGGTAAGCTGTCACTCTATACCGCCTGTGGCGGCATCAGCCCGGCTTACACCCTGCCGGTGGTGCTGGATGTCGGCACCAATAACCAGCAACTGCTGAACGATCCGCTCTATATGGGCTGGCGTCATCCGCGCATTACCGGCGAAGAGTACGACGAGTTCGTGAACGAATTTATTCAGGCCGTTAAGCGCCGCTGGCCGAAAGTGCTGTTGCAGTTTGAAGATTTCGCCCAGAAGAATGCCATGCCGCTGCTGAACCGCTATCGGGATGAAGTCTGCTGCTTTAACGATGATATTCAGGGCACCGCCGCCGTTACTGTCGGCACGCTGATTGCCGCCAGCCGCGCAGCCGGTAGCCGCCTGTGCGAACAGAAAGTGGTGTTCCTGGGTGCCGGTTCTGCGGGTTGTGGTATCGCTGAACAGATCATCGCGCAGATGAAATCAGAAGGTCTGAGCGACGCGGAAGCCCGTGGCCGGGTGATGATGGTAGATCGCTTTGGTCTGCTGACGGACAAGCTGCCTAACCTGCTCGATTTCCAGAGCAAGCTGGTGCAGAAGAGCGAAAGCCTGCAGCACTGGGATGTGACCAATGATGCAATCTCGCTGCTGGATGTGGTGCGTAATGCTCAGCCCGATATTCTGATTGGTGTTTCCGGCCAGCCGGGTCTGTTCACCGAAGAGATCATCCGTGAGATGCACAAGCACTGTAAGCGCCCTATCGTGATGCCGCTGTCGAACCCGACATCACGCGTGGAAGCGACGCCAGCCGATATTATCGCCTGGACTGACGGTGCTGCGCTGGTCGCAACCGGCAGCCCGTTCTCGCCGGTGAGCTGGAATGGTAAAACTTACCCGATTGCGCAGTGCAATAACTCGTACATCTTCCCGGGCATTGGTCTGGGTGTGATTGCCGCAGGTGCCAGCCGTGTTACCGATACGATGCTAATGACCGCCAGCCGCGCGCTCGCCGACTGCTCTCCGCTGGTGAACGAAGGCGAAGGCCCGGTGCTGCCTGAGATTAAAGATATTCAGGGCGTGTCGAAAATCATTGCGATGGAAGTGGGTAAAGCCGCTCAGCTGGCCGGTGTCGCCGTGGTGACCTCAGAAGATGTGTTGTCACAGGCTATCGCCAACAACTTCTGGCTGCCGCAGTATCGTCACTATCGTCGTACCTCGATTTAATCTTCCCGCTGCCGGATCGCCCTTGATCCGGCAGTGTTCAAAAAGAGTACAGCCAGCCGGCAGTAACTTGCTTCGCTGCGGCTGCTCAAGTAGCCTTGTCCCATCTCAACATTCTGACATCGAGTCTCCAGGCGCATGCTGAAACGCGTTCTCATTGGTCTGCTTTTCATCATCTTACTGATGGTGGCAACGGCGCTCGGCCTTGATCGCTGGATCAGCTGGAAAACTGCGCCTTTTATCTACGAAAATGTTGCCTCATTGCCGCATCGTCAGGTGGGCGTGGTACTGGGTACAGCTAAATATTATCGTACCGGCGTCATTAATCAGTATTACCTCTATCGTATGCAGGGTGCGCTGAATGCCTATAACAGTGGCAAAGTGAATTATCTGCTGCTCAGCGGTGATAACGCGCTGCAAAGCTATAACGAGCCGATGACGATGCGCCGCGATCTTATCAAAGCTGGTGTTGATCCAGCTGATATCGTGCTCGATTATGCCGGGTTCCGGACGCTGGATTCGATTGTGCGCACCCGCAAAGTGTTTGATACCAACGACTTCATTATTATCACGCAACGCTTCCACTGTGAGCGCGCGCTGTTTATCGCCCTGCAGCTGGGTATTCAGGCGCAGTGTTATGCGGTGCCTTCACCGAAAAACATGCTGAGCGTGCGCTTCCGTGAAGTGGGTGCCCGGCTGGGCGCACTGGCGGATCTCTTTGTGCTCAAGCGTGAACCCCGTTTCTTAGGCCCGCTGGTGCCGATTCCCGCCGTACACGATGTCCCTGAGGATGCACAGAGTTACCCGGCGGTGACGCCGGAGCAGCTGCTGGAGCTGGAACAGAAGCTGCGGAAATAAATCTTCGATTAAGAGGGGGGCTAGTGCAGTGCCAGCCAGGCATGCGCTAGCTCAGGGAGCATACGCCTTCCGCAAAGACACAAAGGTCGCCATCCCTGGCAGGCTCAGCGCGGGCGATTACGCACCTCATCCCTGAGGTGCGCCCGTAAACGTGCCAACGCTTTGCGTTGTTCAAAAACGCTCCCGGCGTTTTTGTCCATGGCCCGCGATGCTTTGCTGCAGGCGTACGCTCCCATCGTTTTAAGTGGGTGAGTCGTCTGTTTGAATTCCCTGAGGCTTAGGCGAATCTAACAGCAATAAAAAAGCCTGAAGCGCAGGGAACACGGTCAGAAGAGGAAAGCGTCCCGCGCCAGGGACGGCGCGGGCCGAGCGTGCCATGGATGGCGGCTTTTGCGTCTTTCCGATCTGACCGTGTTCCCTTCGCATACTCCGTCTCAAATCAACGCTCCCAGCACTCACCCCCATAAAAAAAGCGACCCGAAGGTCGCTTTTTTAGCGTTGAATCAGTCTTACTTCTTACGTGAATATTTCAGTGAATCCAGCGCCACGGCGAAGATGATGATGCCGCCCTTAATGATGTACTGCCAGTATGGGTTGACGCCGATATAGGTCAGACC
This sequence comes from Pantoea sp. JKS000250, assembly GCF_003201065.1. Taxonomy (NCBI): domain Bacteria; kingdom Pseudomonadati; phylum Pseudomonadota; class Gammaproteobacteria; order Enterobacterales; family Erwiniaceae; genus Pantoea; species Pantoea sp. JKS000250. The sequence continues at coordinate 941,937 of NZ_QICZ01000001.1, forward strand.
GTAGTTGATAACGGTGAAGATCAGTACACCGGTCACTACGCCTGCCACGCTACCCACACCACCGGCGAAGGAGACGCCGCCGACCACACAGGCCGCAATTGCATCCAGCTCATACATAAAGCCGAGGTTATTGGTGGCAGAACCGATACGACCGGCTTCAAGCATCCCGCCAAAGGCGTAGAACACACCTGACAGGGCATAAATCATGATCAGGTTCAAAGGCACGTTCACGCCTGACACTTTCGCCGCTTCAGGGTTACCGCCGATAGCAAAAATGTTTTTACCGAAGCGGGTTTTGTTCCACAGAATCCAGACGAAAATAATGGCAATCACGGCATAGAACGTGATGAATGAGAGTTTAAAATCACCAAAGCGTAAGAAGCCCTGAGTAAATTTCGAGAACCCTGCATCAAAACCGGCAATCGGCGAGGCACCCACAAAGTCGTAATAGAGTGAGTTGATACCGTAAACGATAATCATGGTGCCCAGCGTGGTGATAAATGGCGTTACTTTCAGGTAAGCAATAATCACACCGTTGACCAGACCAATCACACCGCCGATGATGCACACGGTCAGGATAACCAGTGGAATCGGCACCGTATCCAGCGTCGGGAAGACTTTGTTCGCGTTATCCATCGCCTGCAACAGCGTTGCGGCAACGACCGCCGCTAAGCCGACCTGACGTCCGGCTGACAGGTCAGTACCCTGGGTCACAATCAGACCCGCCACACCCAGTGCAATAATAATGCGCACCGAAGATTGGGTCAGAATATTACTCAGGTTCATTAAACTTAAAAAAGTCGGGTCCTGGAAAATAATAATAGCCAGCAATACCAGCAGAACGACATAAATGCCGCCCTCTTTTAACCAGGTTAGCGCATTCTTTTTTGTAGTCGCTTTCATGTTAACAGCCCTTGCTTCATTAAAGGTGTAATGACGCTAAACGCAATATTTCGTTCTGCGTGGTCGTTTTGGTATCAACTATGCCTGCTACCAGACCATTACTCATTACCAGAATACGATCGGTAATGCCTAACAGCTCCGGCATTTCGGATGAGATAATAATGATGCCTTTTTCTCTTTTCGCCAGCTCAGCAATCAGCTGGTAAATTTCGAATTTCGCACCAACATCAATACCGCGAGTTGGTTCATCAAGCATCAGGATTTCAGGCTGGGTCAATAACCAGCGGCCAATAATCACTTTTTGCTGGTTACCGCCCGAAAGCGAACCAATTTGTGTATGATGACCTGGCGTTTTTACGCGCATTGAATCGATAACCCATTGGGTATCACTCTTCATGCGTTTATTATCCAGCAGTCCCATACTGTTTTTATATTTTTTAATATTGGAAATAAGCGAGTTAAAACCAATATCCAGGTAAGCATAAATACCCGTTGAACGCCGCTCTTCAGTCACCAGCGCAAAACCGTGGTTAATCGCTTCATTGGCGCTGTGATTATTAATCGGTTTGCCATGCAGTTTAATGGTGCCGCCCGATTTCTCGCGAATGCCAAACAGCGTTTCGACGATATCGGTACGTTTAGCGCCCACCAGCCCGGCAATGCCGAGTATCTCCCCTTTACGTAAATCAAATGAGATGTCGCGAATCGATGGCTGACGCAGTGACGTCAGATTACGCACCTCAAGAATCGTCTCGCCTGGCACGTTGGTACGGTCAGGGAAACGCTGGTTCAGTGAACGGCCGACCATCATGGCGATGATCTTATCCATATCCAGCCCTTCCAGCGGCTGAGAGGTGATCCACTGCCCATCACGCAGAATTGTGATCTCATCACACAGCTGGAAAATCTCTTCCATCTTGTGCGAAATATAAACAATACCGCAGCCGCGATCTTTCAGCTTACGAATAATCGTGAACAGGTGATTCACCTCTTTCTCGGTTAACGAGGAAGTTGGCTCATCCATAATCACAATTTTCGCGTCGTAGGAGAACGCTTTGGCAATTTCAATCATCTGCATCTGCGACACAGAAAGATTAGCCACTTTGTCACGCGGATCGATATCGATATCCAGCTCGTCAAAAATCGCTTTGGTGTCCTGGTACATTTTATCCTGATCGACAAAGAAGCCTTTGCGCGGATAACGCCCCAGCCACATGTTGTCCATCACGGTACGCTGCAGAACCAGGTTTAATTCCTGATGCACCATCGATACGCCATTTTCCAGCGCCTCTTTAGAGCTTTTATAGTCAATCTCTTTACCCTGAAACAGGATACTGCCGGTATCTTTTTTATAAATACCAAACAGGCATTTTAATAAGGTGGATTTCCCGGCACCGTTCTCGCCCATTAATGCATGAACAGAGTGAGGCCGCACTTTTAAATTCACATTATCTAACGCTTTAACGCCGGGAAATGATTTCGAAACATTCGTCATTTCCAGCAAATATTCTCGCTGCGCGGTCGTGTTATCACTGGCCATATTTTACCTGGCTAAAAAACGGTGGTGACATAAAAAAGGCGCGACAGCGGTCGCGCCCGTAATCGATCTTATTTCGAGAACTGAGACAGATTTTCTTTATCAACCGGCACGTAAGGAACGCGGACGATCTTATCGACCATCTTGAAGTTCGTTCCGTCGGTTGCCGCTTTGCCGTTCGCCAGGTTGTTGGCAATATCCAGCGTCGCTTTCGCCTGGTTTTCCGCATCGTTCAGCACGGTACCGGCCAGCGCACCGGATTTCACCAGCGCCAGCGCTTCTGGCAGGGCATCGACACCGAAGACCGGAATGGAGGTCATGTTGTGCGCTTTCAGCGCTTCAACGGCACCCATCGCCATCGCATCGTTGTTGGCAATCACGACTTCAATTTTCTTGGCGTTCGGGCCTGACAGCCACGCATCCATCTTATCTTTGGCCTGTGCAGTGTCCCACATCGCCGTATCCATCGCTAACTGCTGTGTCTTCAGACCATCTTTGTTCAGCGTGTCGATGACATATTTAGTACGGGCTTCAGCATCCGGATGGCCTGGCTCGCCTTTCAGCAGGACGAACTGAATGGTGCCATCTTTGTTCAGATCCCAGGCTGGGGTCGCTTTCCAGTGCTTCTCGATCAGCTGACCCTGGATGATGCCAGACTCTTTGGAATCGGTACCGACATAGTAAGCTTTGTCATAACCGGCCAGTACTTTAGCGTTCGGTTCTTTGTTGAAGAAGACAACCGGCACGTCGTTGGCACGCGCTTTGTCTACGATGACGGCAGCGGCAGCCGGGTCAACCAGGTTAATCGCCAGCGCTTTCACGCCTTTTGCCATCAGCACGTCAACCTGATCGTTCTGTTTGGACTGGTCGTTCTGCGAGTCATTCATCAGCAGTTGTACGCCACCGATCGCTTTCGCTTCTTTCTCGATGTCTTTGCGCACCATTGACATGAAGTTGTCATCATATTTGTAAATGGTCACGCCGATACGGGTGTCAGCTGCGTGAGCGGTTGCACCAAACATCATGCTGGCAACCAGTGCTGTAAGCGTGAAAACCTTCTTATTCATGGTATCTCCGGTTTTATTATGCAGGGTCTTTTTAGCGCTGACGCCAAATGTGCGTGAGCGCAATTGGTAAAACAGATCGGCGCGCTGGCTAACATAATGAAGATGTTAAGCCGTTAAACGCCGTCTAAAACCTGACTTCCCTGTGCCAGAACGCTTCCATGAAGAGGGTATAAACCCTTTAACCGGCTACTGAGACCACAACTGATGCCGTTACACTGGCGTTACATAATGTTTCAGTCCGGTAAGACGCTGCCATCATAGTGAGGGCAATGTTAATTAACTGTGAATACAATCACAGATTGAAAACGGTTACATGCCTGAATCGCCTGAATTAGTGACGGACTCCACATTTTGCCGCTGCGCCACCGAATGACGCCGCACCAGAGTTGGCATAAAGATGTGGGTTGCGGTGTCATCAAGCAGTCCGGCTGCGCCCTGCAGTGCCAGCTCAGTGGCAATTTTTGCCATAGATACAATGGGATAGCGCACAGTGGTTAACTGCGGATCGGTGTAACGGGAGATGGGGATGTCATCAAAGCCAATGACAGAAAAATGCTGTGGCACCTGGATGCCGTTGTCTTTCAGCGCAGTGAGGGCGCCAGCCGCCATGCCGTCGTTATAGGCAAACACCGCAGTCAGATTGAGGTTACGCCCCAGCAATTCCACCATCGCCGCTTCGCCCCCCTGCATGTCTGGCTCTGCGCTGGCAATCCAGCTCTCCTGCGGCCGGATGCCCTGCTCTGCCATCGCCTGCATCCACCCTTCACGGCGCTGCGCGACATCCTCGATGGGATGGCTGGAGCAGAGATAGCCAATGCGGCTATGCCCCTGTTGCAGCAGGGTTCTTGAGGCCATCAGCGCCCCGGTGACGTTATCCAGACTGACGCTGCGGTGTTCGAATCCTGGGACGATGCGGTTAATCACCACCATGCCAGGCACGTGCTGCATAAAGTCCGCCAGCTCCGCGTCCGGCAGCGTTTTCGCGTGAACCACCAGGGCGCTGCAGCGCTGCCGGATCAGCACCTCGATAGCATGACGCTCTTTCTCTTCCTGATGCCAGGAGTTGCTGATTAACACATGCTTGTGCACGCGCTGCGCCACGGTATCCACTGCTTTAACCAGCGCCCCGAAGAAGGGATCTGAGACATCCATCACCACGACCCCGATCGTATCGCTGACCTGCGTCGCCAGCGCCTGGGCGTTGGCGTTGGGGCGATAGCCCAGCGCCTCAACCGCCTGCAACACGGCGTCGCGGGTGTCAGAGGTCACGGCGTTGCTCTGATTGAGAACGCGCGACACGGTCGCCACTGACACGCCAGCCTGACGGGCAACATCACGAATAGTTATCATGCAGCAGTTCCAGAAAGGAAAAATAGGGCATCACGCCGGGTTGAACACCGGCGCTATTCTGTCAGGGGCAGGAGGCGTACAGCGTGAATTGCGTCACATCAATGAAAACGGTTACATACAATTCTGTAACCTTTGTGATGGCGGTCATTATCTGGCGTTGTCGGTAATGCGTGATTTGCCGGCTGAGAGCAGCGTAAGTCGCCGCCACAGCCATTCCAGCGGACCCTGGGCGAAGAAATGTAACCAGATGAGTGAAAACAGGATATTGATGAGCCACACCGCAGGCACAATCATCACCAGTTCCAGCCGGGTGAAATGCATATAGAAGCCAAAGCGATAGAACAGCGTGGTACAGATAAGCGTTTGCAGCAGATAGTTGGTCAGCGCCATACGGCCCACGCACTGGATGGCGTGGCTGATGCGCCAGCGCGAGATCAGCGGCCAGTACGCCAGGCAGAGCGCGGCATAGCCCAGGCTAATCAGCGGGCTGGCGAGATCGCGCGGAGCCTGCAGGTAAAAAGCCGTCCAGCGGAATTCCCAATGTAACAGCCATTGCGCTGCCACACCGGCCACCGCAATGGAGAAGCCCATTGTCAGCAGCAGGGCCGCCGCCTGACGATAGTGGCGGAGAGGAAACTCCCCTGTCAGCCAGCCGCTGCGCAGCAGTGCGCCACCAATCATCATTAAGCCCGCCAGCTGCCAGCCATACTGCGCCGCCAGCGCCATCAGCCCTGACGAGAGATGGTCCAGCCGGTTCTGTATCGCTTCCCAGCCGCCGGCGAGTTTCCAGTACTGCTCATATTGCAGATCGGCTGCGCCCGGCAGCCAGGATCGCGTCGGTTCGGGATCGGAGATCGACCCAAACACCAGCAGCACGCCGCAGCCCACCAGATAGAGCAGAATGCCGGTATTCATCAGGCTGCGGGTTGAAGGCACATCACGCAGCACCCGCCAGACCACCAGCCCGATAATGCCGTAGTCCAGCAGGATGTCGCCCTCCCAGAGAAAGACACCATGCAGAAAACCGATGAGTACCAGAATGGAAAGCCGGGCTGTCAGCCAGCGACTGCCGCGCGGCAGCTGCATTTGCAGACCTGCGCCAAACAGCAGTGCAAACAGGGTGAGGAATTTGAGCTGAGCAAAGACGTCAGAGAGTGCCCAGGTCCAGACATCGGAGAGGCTGACGCTGCCCTGCCAGGCCGGATTCAGGTAAGCAGCAGAAGGCAGGCCGAAGCCGACAATATTGAGCAGCAGGATGCCGAGAATGGCACATCCACGAATGAAATCCAGCGCGTGATAGCGTTGTTGCATGCGGCACCCTGCATTGACGACGCGGGCAACATCATGTGCCCACCGTTAACTCAACTATGGCGTACCGCGCGCAAAAATTCCTGGCGGGTATTCTGACTGGACTTGAACAGGCCGCCCAGAGAGGTCGTGGTAGTGGCGCTGGTGGCATCTTTTACGCCACGCGCTTTCACACAGTAGTGCACCGCATCAATCGAGACCGCAACGTTGTTGGTGCCCAGCAGCGTCTGCAGTGCAACCAGCACCTGCTGAGTCAGACGCTCCTGCACCTGCGGGCGCTGGGCGAAGAACTGCACGATGCGGTTGATTTTCGACAGGCCAATCACCTTTTCCTTGGGAATATAGGCGACCGTAGCTTTGCCATCGATGATCACAAAGTGGTGTTCACAGGTGCTGGTCAGGGTGATATCACGCACGGTCACCATCTCATCAACCTTCATTTTATTCTCAATGACGGTGATTTTCGGGAAGTTGGCGTAATCGAGACCGGAAAAAACCTCATCCACATACATTTTGGCGATGCGATGCGGCGTTTCCATCAGGCTGTCATCTTCAAGATCCAGATTCAGCAGCTGCATGATTTCCGTCATGTGCCCGGCAATCAGGCTTTTACGCGTCTCTTTATCTATGTCGCGCGTCGGTGCACGTAACGGCGTTTCCAATCCACGCGCCAGCAGCGCTTCGTGAACCAGGGCAGCTTCCTGACTTAGGGTGCTCATTTACTCTTCTCCGGCTGGTGTTGCGCCCGCAAGCTTTTGCCTGCGGGCCCTGTAATCAGGCGCGTATTGTGAAACTTTCTTTGCGGGGAATCCAGCAATCAATCAGATTGGTGATGAAAGCTTTTCACTCACTTCTTCGCCAGACCAGCAGGCCCGCCCAGACAAGGCTGGCCCCGGCCACCCATAGGGCAGGCTCCAGCCGGTGTAACAGGGCAGTAGAGAGAAAAGAGAGCAGCGGACCGACCAGCTGACCCACCGCGTAGCCGGTGGTCAGCAGGCCAGCCATGTATCGCAGATGGTTGGGCGCCAGTTCACGGGCGCAGAGCAGCGAGAGCTGCACCACGCTGAGGAAGCCGCCGCCTACCAGCAGCGCACCGGCCAGCAGACCACTAAAGCCTGGCAGCAGTGCCGCAGCAAAAACGCCCAGTGCCTGCGCCCAGAGTACTATCGCCAGACGGACGTGACTGTGCCCCCAGCGCCGCGTCAGGATCCCCAGCACGATGCCGATCATCGCCGCGCCGCCAAATATCGGCCAGACAAACTGCGCGAAGATACCGTCAGGAAAACGCGTAGCGGCCATCTGCGACAAAAAGGTGGCGGGCAGGATATAACCAAAGCCCGCCAGACTGTAACTCAGCACCAGACGTTTCAGGTTGCGATCCAGCACCAGCGGCTCCGGTGCCTGATACGGGCGATGCAGTTCGCCCCGACGCGGCAGGTTACGCGTAATCAGCGCAATCAGCAGCAGTGCCAGCGCACCGTAAGCGGCCCAGGCCAGACCGGCGGAGACCTGCCATGTGTGCAGCGCCACCCCCAGCAGACCGCTGACAAAAATGCCGCAGCCCGGCCCGGCAAAGACGGCCGCCGACAGCCCTGCCCGGCCATGCCGATGCAACTGTTCGTTACTCCAGGCCGCCACCAGCACCATCGCCCAGCCACTGGCCCAGCCAATCAGAAAGCGTATCGCACCGTGCAGCCATGGACCGGTTGCCAGTGCAGAGAGCAGCGTCAGGATCACTGCGCCCCACACGCCCGCCTGCAAACGCAGCTCTACCCGCCGGTGCGCGCGCATGGCATCAAAAGAACCACACAGATAGCCAAGATAGTTGAGCGCAGCGACCAGGCTGGCACTCGTGAGCGTCAGCTGGTGCGCCTGAATCATCAGCGGCACCTGCGGCGTAAAAGCGAATCGCCCAATGCCCATCGCTACAAATAAGGTTAAAAACGCGCTGAGCGCGACGCGTAACGCCATTGCTGAACTCCTGTTGTTCTGCCCTGAGATCTCTTCTGACTTGCTAACAGCATGCAGGATGATTAAACTCACGGAAAGTGAATAATATTAACCAACTTGTTTACGGGAAGAGAAGATATGGATTTAGTTCAGCTGCGTATGTTCTGTTCCGTCGCCGAAACGGGTTCCCTGGCGCGCGCAGCCGAACAGCTGCATCGCGTTCCCTCTAATCTCACCACGCGGCTGCGCCAGCTGGAAGAAGAATTAGGTGTGGATCTCTTTATTCGTGAGAAGCAGCGCATTCGCCTGTCACCGATGGGCCATAATTTCCTGAATTATGCGCAGCGTATTCTGGCATTAAGCGAAGAAGCGATGAGTATGACGCGCACCGGCGAACCGGCAGGCAACTTTGCGCTGGGCTCTATGGAGAGTACCGCAGCGACCCGCCTGCCTGGTCTGCTCGCCGCCTATCACCAGCGCTTCCCTAAAGTGGCGCTGTCGCTGATTACCGGCACCTCGGGCGAAATTATTGACCGGGTCCGCGAAGGCACCCTGGCTGCCGCGCTGGTGGATGGGCCGGTTTCCCATGACGATCTGAATGGCTGCATCGCGTTTCGCGAGGAGATGGTGCTGATCACCGGACTGGATCACGCGCCTATTACCACGGCGCGCGATGTGCAGGACGACACCCTGTTTGCCTTCCGCAACAGCTGCTCTTACCGGGTGAAGCTGGAGAGCTGGTATCGCGACAGCCAGACCGCGCCCGACGACGTGATGGAAATTCAGTCCTATCACGCCATGCTGGCCTGCGTGGCGGGCGGCGCAGGCGTTGCGATGATCCCGGCTTCGGTGCTGAAGCAGATGGCAGACCGATCGCGGGTACAGGCGCATACCTTACCTGCGGCTTATCGCGACACCGCCACCTGGCTGATGTGGCGACGCGACGCCTTTACCCCGAACGTTGAAGCGCTGAAATACCTGATTATTGAACAGTTTGACGATCGTCCGCTCAACGATGAGTTGATCCAACCATTACAGGCGGCGGAATAATCGTTTCACGCTATGTTTAAACCATAACCACACGACGCCATCGCGCGTCACAATCTGACTGGAAGAGGGATTGCATGAACATGATCAAAACCCGTGCCGCTGTTGCCTGGGCCGCTGGCGAACCGCTGAAAATCGAAGAAGTGGATTTGATGCCACCGCAAAAAGGCGAAGTGCTGGTGCGCATTGTCGCGACCGGTGTCTGTCATACCGACGCCTATACCCTCTCCGGCACTGACCCGGAAGGCGTTTTCCCGGCGATTCTCGGCCATGAAGGCGGCGGCATCGTGGAAGCCGTGGGCGAAGGCGTGACCAGCGTAGAAGTGGGTGACCATGTCATTCCGCTTTACACGCCAGAGTGTGGCAAATGTAAATATTGTCTGTCGGGCAAAACTAACCTCTGTCAGGCGATCCGAACCACCCAGGGTAAAGGTCTGATGCCGGACGGCACCACCCGCTTCTTCAAAGATGGTAAACCGATTTTCCACTATATGGGCACCTCGACCTTCTCTGAATACACCGTCATCCCGGAGATCTCACTGGCGAAAATCAGTAAAGAAGCGCCGCTGGAAGAAGTTTGCCTGCTGGGCTGTGGCGTCACCACCGGCATGGGCGCGGTAATGAACACCGCCAAAGTGAAAGAAGGCGACACCGTGGCAATCTTCGGTCTCGGCGGCATTGGTCTTTCTGCGGTCATCGGCGCCAAAATGGCGAAAGCCGGACGCATCATTGCAATCGACCTCAACACCAGCAAATTCGATCTGGCGCGCAAACTGGGTGCCACCGATCTGATTAACCCGAAAGATTACGATAAGCCGATTCAGGATGTGATTGTCGAGCTGACCGACGGCGGCGTGGACTTCTCATTTGAATGTATCGGTAACGTCAACGTAATGCGTTCCGCGCTGGAGTGCTGCCACAAAGGCTGGGGCGAGTCTGTGATTATCGGCGTCGCCGGTGCCGGTGAAGAGATCTCTACCCGTCCGTTCCAGCTGGTAACCGGTCGCGTCTGGCGCGGTTCCGCCTTTGGTGGCGTGAAAGGCCGTTCACAGCTGCCTGGCATTGTGCAGGATTACCTTGATGGTAAGTTTGCCCTGAACGACTTCATCACCCACACCATGCCGCTCGAAGAGATCAACGACGCCTTTGATTTGATGCACGAAGGAAAATCGATTCGCTCGGTCGTGCACTTTAACAAATAATCAGGAGGCGTTATGGCATCCACTCTGGAGCTACTGGAAGAACACCGTATTTTTGGCGGCTGGCAGCAGCGCTGGCGTCATCAGTCGGCCGTGCTGAACTGCCCGATGACCTTCAGCATCTATCTGCCTGAGCCGCACGGTGATGCGCCGCCGCCGGTGGTCTGGTTTCTGGCCGGGCTGACCTGCAACGATGAGAACTTCACCACCAAAGCGGGCGCGCAGCGCGTGGCGGCGGAACTGGGTCTGGTGCTGATTATGCCGGATACCAGCCCGCGCGGCGAAGGCGTTGCCAACGATGAGGGCTACGATCTGGGTCAGGGCGCGGGATTTTATCTCAATGCCACTCAGCAACCCTGGGCCACGCATTTCCGCATGTTCGACTATCTGAGCAGCGAACTGCCCGCCCTGATTGCCGACAACTTCAAGGTCAGTGAACGTCAGTCGATCATGGGTCACTCCATGGGCGGACACGGCGCGCTGATGCTGGCGCTGCGTCTGGGTAACCGCTTTGCCTCGGCGTCTGCGTTTGCGCCGATTGTGAACCCGATGCAGGTGCCGTGGGGCCAGAAAGCGTTTCAGGCCTATCTGGGCGATGACCAGGCAGCGTGGCGGGAATATGACAGCTGCCAGCTGATGGCGGAGGTGTCGCATCGTCTGCCAGTCCTGATCGATCAGGGCGACAGCGATCAGTTCCTGGCCGATCAGCTGCAACCGGAGCGGTTAGAGGAGATCGCCAGAGAAGTCGGTTTCCCGCTGACGCTGCGTATTCAGCCGGGTTATGACCATAGCTACTTCTTTATCGCCAGCTTCGTGGAAGATCATCTGCGCTTCCATGCACAGCATCTGCTGGCGTAAATCATCAGGGCCGCAATTGCGGCCCTGAACTTTTGTGCATCCTGTACTGCCGCAAACGCTGGCTCAAGGCCAGCCCGATTCTCAGACCAGTGCCGGTCCGGTCAGCCCGTCGATCATCACCTGCGGAATGCCGCGCGAGCAGTGTTCGATACGGCCATTCACGCCATACACCTTCGCCAGCGTAGCAGGCGTGATCACCTTATCCGGCTGCCCTTCCGCTACCAGCGCGCCCTGCTTCAGCATCAGCGCGTGTTGCGCATGACGCAGCGCGATGTTGATGTCATGCACCACCACCACCGTCACGATGTTGCGCTGGGCCGTTTCGCGGCGGACCAGATCCATCACGTGGAACTGGTAATTGAGGTCCAGCGCGCTCAGCGGTTCATCCAGCAGCAGCAGCTTAGGGCGACGGATCAGTGACTGTGCCAGTCCGACCAGTTGCTTCTGACCGCCGGAGAGCTGATCGAGGTAACGCATCGCGAGATGCGCAATCCCCAGCTGTTCCAGCAGATGCATGATTTCCGCTTCGCTGCTGGCGCTGTGCAGTCCACCGGAGGCACGCTGCGCCACAATGATCGACTCCAGCACATGCAGATGCACGCCCGCAGGCAATGACTGCGGCAGATAGACCACGTTCTTCGCGCGGCGGGCAAACGGCTGGGTCATCAGATCTTCACCGTTGAGCCACATCTCACCCTGACCTTTATTCAGTCCGGCCAGCGCACGCAGCAGTGTCGATTTACCGCAGCCATTCGGTCCGAGCAATACGGTAATTTCCCCGCGCGGCAGCGGTGCCACGTTGAGATTTTCAATGACTTTATGTTTGGGATAACCGGCACTGAAGCCGCGTAACGTCAGACCCTGTTCCATCACACTGTCCCCCGATGACGCAGAATAATACTCAGGAAGAACGGCACGCCAATCAGTGAGGTGACAATGCCGACCGGGATGATCACACCGGGGAGCAGGTTTTTCGAGGCGACCGACGCCAGCGATAGCACCAGCGCACCAACCAGCGCACTGGCGGGCAGATAGAAGCGGTGATCTTCACCAAACATCATGCGGGCAATATGCGGTGCCACCAGACCGATGAAGCCGATTGGGCCAACAAACGCCACGGCCAGCGCCGAGAGAATGCTGATACGCAGCAGGGTGGTAAGGCGCAGACGACGTACATCAATACCAAAGCTCACCGCACGATCTTCACCCAGACGCAGCGCCGTCAGCTTCCAGCTGCTCATCATCGAGAACGGCACCAGAATGGCCAGCGCGACGGTCAATACGCCCAGCTTCTCCCAGGAAGCACGCGCCAGGCTGCCCATGGTCCAGAACACCAGACCCTGCAGGGTGTCTTCGCTGGCGATGAACTGCATCATTGAGACCAGCGCATTAAAGGTAAAGACCAGCGCAATACCGAACAGGACTACGCCCGCCGATGAAACCTGCGTCCAGCGGGTCACGGCATCCAGCATCAGCGCGGCAAACAGCGCAAAGACAAAGGCGTTGGCAGAGATTAACCACTGATCAGGAATGCCGGGGATACCCACACCGAGGATGATCGCCAGTGCAGCACCAAACGCCGCCGCCGAGGAGACACCGAGTGTAAACGGGCTGGCCAGCGGGTTGTTCAGGATGGTCTGCATTTCTGCACCAGCCAGGCCCAGTGACAGCCCTACCACCAGCGCCATCAGCGCATAGGGTAAACGAATGTCCCAGACGATAACGCGGGTGCCGGCATCCACGCTGTCAGGGCTGAGCAGCGTATTCCACAGCGTATCAAGTGAGAGTCCGGCCGGACCCAGCGTGAAGTCGAGGATCAGCGAGGCGACAATGGCCACCAGTAATACGCCAATCCAGATCAGGCGGCGGCGCAGCACCTGATGGTAATTTTGCATGGTGTGGTGAAGCGTCTCTTCCCCCGCCAGCAGCGAAGTTTCGGTAGTCATGTTTGAACCCTGTGTGGCTATCACGTCAGAAAACGCAGCCACAATAGTGCAGGTGATAATAATTATCAATTCGTGAAGGTAAGCGAGACGTGAAAAAAGGGTAAAAAACGGTGTTGCAGGCGGGAGAATGGCTCAGTGAGCCTGCGCCTTTCGCAAAGACGCAAAACCCGCCATCCCTGGCGGGCTCAGCGCGGACCATCCCTGGCCCGCTATGCTTTGCTACAGGCACAGGCTCCCATCGCTTCACGATTCCTGCGGCCTGCCAGAAATGCGGCAGGCACCGTGCGCAGGAGTCAGCGCACAGAACTAATCTTTATGAACCGGGAACTCCATCTCGCTGTACTTCACGAAACGGCTACCGCGCGTCAGCTTGTAACCAAACCAGATAATCAGAAACAGCGGAATACCGATGTAGGTTGCTGCTACGCCGTACCAGTCGATGCTGTCGTTGAGGAAGGCCTGATAGTTCTGACCCAGCGTGATGATCAGGCAGAGCACGAAGGCAAAAATCGGTCCCAGCGGGAAGAAGCCGGAACGGTATGGCAGATCGTTCAGGTCACGTCCCTGGGCGACATAACCGCGACGGAAGCGATAGTGGCTGATGGCAATACCCAGCCAGGCGATAAAACCGGTCATGCCTGAGGTGTTCAGCAGCCACAGATAAACTTCCTGATTGCCAAATTTTGAGGTCAGGAAGCACAGCCCGGCCACGACGGTGGTCGCCCATAAGGCATTGCGCGGCACGCCGCCGCTGGAGAGCTTCGCGAAAATACGCGGCGCTTTACCTTCAGAGGCCAGGTTGTACAGCATGCGCGTTGAGGCATACATACCGGAGTTGCCGGCAGACAGCACCGCCGTCAGGATCACCGCATTCATCACCGCTGCCGCAGAGAGCAGACCCGCGTTGCGGAACACCAGAGTGAATGGGCTGACGCTGATATCGTCAATGTCGTTGTGCAGTAATTGCGGATCGGTATACGGCAGAATCAGGCTGATAATCAGGATGGCGAACACATAGAACAGCAGGATACGCCAGAAAATCTGCCGCACGGCACGCGGAATATTTTTTGCCGGGTCTTCAGATTCGCCCGCCGCGATACCGATCAGCTCGGTGCCCTGGAAGGAGAATCCCACAATCATCGCCACGCCAATCATCGCCGCAAAGCCGCCCGCAAATGGCGCATCGCCCACCTGCCAGTTCTGCCAGCCCGCATGCTCCGCACCGCGCATGATGCCGGTGATCATCAGCACGCCCACGATGATAAAGATAATGACGGTGGCCACTTTAATCAGCGAGAACCAGTACTCCGCCTCGCCAAAGCCTTTTACTGAGATGTAGTTAAGCAGGAATATCAGTCCCAGGAACAGCGCGCTCCAGATCCAGCCCGGCGTGTCGGGGAACCAGTAGGTCATCACCAGCTGGGACGCCACCAGGTCAACCGCGATGGTCACCGCCCAGTTGTACCAGTAGTTCCAGCCGAGTGCGAAACCAAAGCCCTCTTCGACATATTTTGCGCCGTAGGTGGCGAAAGAACCGGATACGGGCATGAAGGCAGCCAGCTCACCGAGACTGGTCATCAGGAAGTAGACCATCAGGCCGATCAGCATGTAGGAGAGCAGTGCCCCGCCGGGGCCAGCCTGAGCAATAGTAGCGCCGGAGGCGACAAACAGGCCGGTACCGATGGAGCCGCCGATGGCGATCATCGTCAGATGACGGGCTTTTAACGCACGTCGTAATGCAGGTTGTTGTGTTGTTTTTGAGTCATTATGCATGTGTTAACGCTACGCTGGGTAAAAATGAGGCGCGATTGTAGCAGCCAGACCGCCTCTGTATAGCTGATGCCATACTGTTATAAGTTAAGTTCATGATCGCGCCCGAATTATTAGCAATCACTCACGACAATAGGACAAAAAGCGCGTCAGTGCCTTTGAAATATGCTTCTGCCGATGATGGATGCGATAGAGCGTCCGGGTCAGACGCGGCAACGGAATCGTCAGTTCTGTCAGCGTCCCCGCCTCCAGCAAATCGGCAATCACCCGGCGCGAAAGACAGCTGATGCCCATGCCGTGCCGCACGGCATGCTTGATCGCTTCGGAGTTGCCCAGCTCCATACCCAGTTGAAAACTTGGCAGGTGAGACAGCAGCAGATAGTCGACGATTTCCCGGGTGCCGGATCCGCGTTCGCGCAGGATCCACGGCGCTTCTGCCAGGGTTTTCAGCGTCACCGGCTGTTGCAGAATCGCGGCATCGGGCGCGGCAAACACCACCAGCTCATCTTCCAGCCAGGGTTCGCTGACCAGTTCGGTCATATGGCACGGCCCTTCAATCAGGCCGACATCCACGCGAAAATCGGAAACCGCCTGAATCACATCCTGACTGTTGCCGACGCTCAGCTCCAGCGGCAGACCGGGAAAATCGCGACGATAGGCCGCCATCATGCCCGGCAGCAGATAGTTACCAATGGTGCTGCTGGCGAAGATGCGGATCGCGCCGTTATCCTCTTTAAACAGCTGCTCAATTTCGCCCGCCTGCTCCAGCAGCCCGACCGCACGCGGATAGAGCAGTCGCCCATGCTCATTCAGTACCAGTCGTTTGCCGACCCGATCAAACAGCTGTACCCCGAGCTGACTCTCCAGATCGGCCAGCGCCGCGCTGACCGCCGACTGCGACAGCGCCAGCAGTTGCGACGCCTGAGTGGTAGAGCCGCTCTTCAGCACTTCGGTGAACACTTCGATTTGCCGCAGCGTAATGTGCATCGTCGCCTCTTAACTCAGTGAGTGCCTGACAAGGTAAATGATTAACGCCAGCCAGATCAGCCCGATGACTACCAGCCAGCCTGCCATCTTTTTGCCGCGCGAACGCTGGGACTGCGCCCGCTCGCTGCTGGTGATGCGCACCTCTCGCGGCAGCAGACGCAACAGGATCATGACGCCTGTGGGAATAATCACCGCGTCATCCAGCAGACCGACAAACGGGATCACATCCGGGATGAGATCGATCGGGCTGACCCCATAAGCAACCAACCCCAGCATGCCCAGCTTGTTCCACCAGGGCGTGCGCGGATCGCGAAAGGCGAACCACAGCACGAACATATCTTTTTTGATCAGCGTCGCCCAGCGGCGCAGACGCGAAACTATCATGATTGCTGCCTTATCGTTTATTCTGGTCAATTATAAATATATTATCAATTTCACTTTTAAGCCAGTCGCCCTCATGATCATGACTCAACCACGAGGAGTGACACCATGACCGAACTGAGCATCCCTAAAACGCATCATCCCGTTGCGCTCTGGTTCCCTGGTCTGCTGCTGACTGCCGCGATTGCCGGGGCTGCCAGCTGGCTGGCGCAGCAACCGGCAATTGCAGCAGCAGGGCTGGGTTCACTGACCCTGGCGATTATGCTGGGCATCCTGGTCGGTAATAGCATTTATATGCCGCTGGCGTCGCGCTGCGACAGCGGCGTGGTGCTGGCTAAGCAGAAGCTGCTGCGGCTGGGGATCATCCTGTTTGGCTTTCGCATTACTTTACAGCAGATCGCTGACGTCGGTTTCAGCGGCATCCTGATTGATGCGCTGACGCTGAGCAGCACCTTCTTAGTGACCTGCCTGCTGGGCATCCGGCTGCTGAAGCTGGATCGCGATACCGTCTGGCTGATTGGTGCAGGCAGCAGTATCTGCGGTGCGGCGGCCGTACTGGCGACCGAGCCGGTGGTGAAAGCCGCGCCATCGAAAGTTGCGGTGGCTATCGCGACCGTGGTGCTGTTCGGCACGCTGGCCATCTTTATCTATCCGCTGCTGTGGCCGCTGGCGCATCACCTGTTTCCGGGGCTGAGTGCCGCACAGTTTGGGGTATTCACTGGCTCAACCATTCATGAAGTGGCGCAGGTCGTGGCCGCCGGGCACAGTATTAGCCCGGAGGCTGAGAACAGCGCCGTGATTGCCAAAATGCTGCGGGTAATGATGCTGGCGCCGTTCCTGCTCTGCCTGAGTGCGGTAATCCGCGGCAAACGCAACGCGAGCCAGGCGCGTCAGCCGGTGACCTTTCCCTGGTTCGCCCTGCTGTTTATCGCGGTCGCGCTGTTTAACTCGCTGCAACTGTTGCCTGCGGCGTTGGTGGCCACGCTGAATGCGCTGGCGGGTCTGCTGCTGGCAATGGCGATGGCCGCGCTGGGCTTAACCACCCGTTTTGGCGCGCTGCGTGAGGCTGGCGTTAAACCGTTGCTGCTGGGCGCACTGGTATTTGGCTGGTTAATCGCGGGCGGCGGCACCATCAATCTGCTGGTGCAACATTTTATGGGCTAGCGGCATCGGGTATCATGCCGCTTCACCCGTGCATAGCCCCCAGGAGTAAGGCATGAAATATATTGGCGCACACGTGAGTGCGGCAGGTGGCGTGGATCAGGCCGTGATCCGCGCCCATGAAATAGAAGCCACCGCCTTCGCCCTCTTTACTAAAAATCAGCGTCAGTGGAAGGCCGCCCCGCTCTCCACCGAGGTGATTGATGCTTTTCGCGCCGCCTGCGAGACGTACCAATTCAGTCCGCAGCAAATCCTGCCGCACGACAGTTTTCTGATTAACCTTGGTCATCCGGTTGAAGAGGCGCTGGAGAAATCCCGCGCGGCTTTTATTGATGAACTGAAACGTTGTGATCAGCTCGGCCTGACGCTGCTCAACTTCCATCCCGGCAGCCATCTGCATCAGATTGACGAAGAAGCGTGCCTGAAGCGGATTGCAGAGTCGATTAACATCGCGCTCGATCAGACGCAGAACGTGACGGCCGTAATTGAAAATACCGCCGGTCAGGGCAGTAACCTGGGTTTCCGCTTCGATCATCTCGCCACCATTATTGAGCATGTCGAAGATAAGTCGCGCGTCGGCGTCTGCATTGATACCTGCCATGCATTTGCTGGCGGTTATGACCTGCGCACCGAAGCGGACTGCGAAACGACCTTTGCTGAGTTTGAGCGCATTGTCGGCTTTAACTATCTGCGCGGCATGCACCTGAACGATGCCAAAAGCGCCTTTGACAGTCGCGTTGACCGCCATCACAGTCTGGGTGAAGGGAATATCGGCAAAACGGCGTTTAGCTGGCTGATGAAAGATCCCCGGTTTGATGGTATCCCGCTGATTCTGGAGACCATCAATCCCGATATCTGGAAAGATGAGATTGCCTGGCTGAAAGCCGAGCAGCAGGGATAGAAAAAGGGAGCCAGATGGCTCCCTCAGACCGCTGACAAACCGAAAGCCGGTTGAACCTGGCAGCAACGTATTAGCTCAATGCGCAGGGAACAGGGTCAGAGGAGGAGAGCGTCCCGCCGCCCGGATAAAAACGCCGGGAGCGTTTTTGAACAACGCAACGCGTTGGCCCGTTTACGGGCGCACCTCAGGGATGAGGTGCGTAATCGCGCGGGCCGAGCGTGCCATGGATGGCGGCTTTTGCGTCTTTCCGATCTGACCGTGTTCCCAGTGCCAGCCCGGTCTCACCGCCACCGGGCCCGACTTTGTCAACTGGAATAACAGGGAGCCATCCGGCTCCCTGTTATTTTTACTTCAGCAGATTAGGCACTTCTGCACATCAGGCTTTCGCCAGCTGCTCTTCCGGACGTTTCAGAACTGCATAGCTCAGACCGGCAATCGCGGTGCCGATGATAATCGCCATCAGATAGCCGACAACCGGGGTGATTGCGCCAGGGATCAGCAGGACAAACAGTCCACCGTGCGGTGCCATCAGTTTCGCGCCAATCGCCATGGAGATCGCGCCGGTAACCGCGCCGCCGACGATGCAGCAAGGCAGAACGCGCATCGGGTCACGGGCAGCGAACGGAATCGCACCTTCAGAGATAAAGCAGAGACCCAGAACCAGTGCCGCTTTACCACCTTCCTGCTGCCCTTTGTTGAATTTACGACGGGCAACCAGCGTAGCCAGACCCATCGCCAGCGGTGGCACCATACCGGCGGCCATAATGGCTGCCATCGGTGCATACGTCTGCGAGCTCAGTAAGCCAACGCCAAATGCGTAAGCCACCTTGTTCACCGGACCACCCATATCGGTACACATCATGCCGCCCAGAATCGCACCCAGCAGGACCGCATTCGCCGTACCCATGTTGGCCAGCCAGTGCGTCAGGCCATTCATGATGCCTGCAACCGGTTTACCCACCACGTAGATCATCAGCAGACCGGTGATCAGGCTGGCAAACAGCGGAATAATCAGTATCGGTTTCAGCGCTTCCATACTCTGCGGCAGTTTCACCTTGCCGCTGATCAGCTTCGCTGCATAACCGGCAATAAAGCCTGCGATGATACCGCCTAAGAAGCCTGCATTGATGCTGGTGGCGATCATACCGCCAATCAGACCTGGCGTCAGACCCGGGCGGTCAGCAATAGAGAAGGCGATAAAGCCCGCCAGCACCGGTACCATCAGGGCAAAGGCGCTGCCTCCACCGATTTGCATCAGTGCCGCAGCCAGTGTGCCCTGCTCTTTAAAGGCTGTGATACCAAAAGCGAACGACAGGGCGATGCTCAGACCACCCGCGACCACCATCGGCAGCATGTAAGAAACACCGGTCAGCAGGTGACGATAAGCCCCCGCGCCGCCTTTCTTCTCTTCTTCGCTGGTATTGCTCTGTCCGGCAGCCGCCGCTTTATACGGCTTCGCTTCTGCTACCGCTTTATCCAGTTCCTGCGCGGTTTTCTTCAGCGCCAGACCGGTTGAGGTGCGGTACATCGGCTTACCGGCAAATTTCGCCAGATCGACTTCGATATCAGCAGCGACGATCACCAGATCGGCAGCAGCCACCTCTTCCGGAGTAATCGCATTACCGGCTCCCACGGAACCGCGGGTTTCAACTTTCACCCACCAGCCGCGGCGGGTCGCTTCGGCCTGAATCGCCTCGGCAGCCATAAAGGTGTGCGCCACGCCGGTCGGACAGGCGGTAACGGCAACCACGCGTTTCGGCGCGCCAGTCTGAGCCGGTGCCGCAGCAGCTGCGCCAGCCGGTGTGGCCACCGCAGCGGTTGACTGCCAGGTTTTGGCTTCGGCTTTCGCCCGGTTCAGGAAAGTTTCCGGCTCGCGGACTGCCAGCTGGATATCGCCCAGCCAGACCGCTTTACCGTTCAGCGCCGCATCGTCCGGCACGTTTTTGCCCAGCACGATCGCCAGTTCAGCGTCGGCAGGGTTATCAGTCAGAGTCAGGCCCGCAGCAGGTGCGGCCGCAGCCAGACGTTGTTGCGCCATATAAGCGGAAGCCAGTCCCAGTACAGGGTCTTTAATCAGCAGCGTTTTCATTATCGCTCTCCTGCTGTCAGTTAACGGGTTGTAAGTCGACGCGCGCCATCATTGCGGCCAACTGAGTACGATCGGAAACGCCGACATTGCTCTGGCTGACGGCCATTGCCGCCACAGCAGTCGCAAGACGCAGCGTGTGTTCGCTGGATTCGCGCATCAGCAGGCCATAAATCAGGCCGCCAACCATGGAATCACCTGCACCCACGGTGCTGACGACTTCACACACCGGCGGTTTAGCAATCCATTCACCTGAGGCGTTGACCCATAGCGCGCCTTCTGCGCCCAGTGAAATCACCACATGGGCGATGCCCTGCTCGCGCAGTTCGTGCGCAGCACCAATCACATCCTTCAGGGTTGGCAGTTTGCGACCGGCCCAGATTTCCAGCTCACGGCGGTTAGGTTTAACCAGCCACGGTGCGGCTTTCAGGCCTGCCACCAGTGCTTCGCGGCTGCTGTCAAAGATGATGCAAGGGCAGTGGGTACGCAGTTCGGTCATCCAGCGGGTAAAGGCATCGTGATCGACACCTTCCGGCAGGCTGCCGCTGACGCAGACCATATCGAACTGGCCCAGCCAGGTCAGCGAGTCGGAGGTAAAACGATCCCAGTCCTGACCCGTCACCTGAAAACCGGAGAAATTCAGATCGGTAACGTCGCCGGTCTGTTCAGTGAGTTTAACGTTGATACGGGTACGGCCTGGCACCACCTGGAAACGGTTAGCAATGCCCAGCTCGCTGAACAGCTGCTGGAACCCGTCCTGATTCTCTTTACCCAGAAAGCCACCTACGGTGACATCGATACCCAGGTCTTTCAGAACTTTGGCGACGTTGATGCCCTTGCCCGCAGCATGCAGCCCGGTGGTTTTCACCAGGTTCACTTCGCCGCGTTCAATTTCAGGGGTATATCCCACCAGGTCATACGCCGGATTCAGCGTAATGGTGGCGACGCGTCTGCTCATGATGCCCCCTCACCCAGACCACTGGTGATCGCTTCTTCAATCGCGTTCAGCGCCTGCTGTGCATCGTCACCGCTGGCAGTAAAGCGCAGGCGATGGCCTTTCTTCACGCCCAGCGCAACCACTTTCATCAGGCTGCGGCCATTGGCAGGTTTACCACTGCCGTCGAGGTTGGTCACGGTGATGTCGCTGTTGAACTGCTTGATCACGCTGACCAGCGCGGTGCCCGGACGGGCATGCAGGCCATGTTCGTTACGGATGGTGTATTCTGCGGTCAGCACCTCAGCCTGCTCATCGACTTCGCTGGTCAGCAGCGCGTAGACGCCTGCCGCATCGGCTTTCAGCAGACGATCGGCTTTGCCCTGCTGCAGTAATGCGCTGAGGTAGCCCAGCACTTCCAGCGGACGCTCATCGGTCGCCGACACGCTGATTAACAGTGCAGCCTGTTCGCCCTTATGGTCGAAGGCATGTTCAGCGCGACTGATAGCCACGCCGCTGCGCAGGTTGCCGAGGCTGCTGTCGCTGAGCCAGATGCCCTGCCCCAGATTCAGCGGCGTCGTTGAAACCACGTCTGCGACGTAGCTGGCATCCACCACGCCCGCGGACTGCAGCCGACCGGCGTTCATTGCCTGCAGGGTAATCAGATCGCTGGCGGCGACGTTCAGCGTAATTAATGAAGTGTCGAAGCTGAATTCAGCGGCTTGTTTCTCGCCCATCAGCAACGCACGAAGATCTTCAGCAGAGGCGGTTTTAAGCTGTTCGGCGATAGAGTCATCGCTCAGAACATGCGTCAGCTGACGCAGCAGCGCCAGATGTTCATCTGACTTAGCAGCAATCCCGATAGCGACATAGGCAGTCTGATCCTCTCCCCAGGCAATGCCCTGCGGGAACTGGAACACCTGAACACCGGTTTTCAGCACCAGATCGCGGGTATCGGTGGTGCCATGAGGGATGGCGATGCCGTTGCCGAGGAAGGTTGAGGTCTGCTGTTCGCGCGCCAGCATGCCGTTGACGTAGCCTTCCGTCACATTGCCTGCAGCGGTTAACGCGGCAGCGACCTGACGAATGGCCTCTTCTTTGTTCTGGGCGCTGGCTCCGGTATGGATGGCCTGCAATTCGAGCTGGAACATAATTCTCCTCGCTTGCTGAGATTGAATCGTTTCAGCCAGTGGGGATTTTTTTACGCCATGCTGTTGAAAACAGGTGGCGCAGTCACCGCTGAAACGTTTCAGGGATTGTGGTACAGCAATTTTCCGTAGGCAAGAAAATGCGAAAATGGCGTAACAGATTTTTGACGTTACGCACATTTCAGGGCGGTTTTGGGGAATAAAAAGTGAACAGGCTGACGCGGTTGCTGTAAACCAGAGATTGCCGGACCAGAAATTTCAGCAGCGTCAGCGCCTCAGGGCGCGGTATCCGCTTCGAGTTGCAACAGCCAGGTCATCGCCTGATGGCGGGAACCGTTGCTCAGGCTTGGTGCCTGAATATTTTTGTAGCGGCCTGTAAGATTACTCTCGCAGCAACAGCATATGCCTGACCTATACATTTACTGAGGGCTGGCATAAACTGAGTCACTACGTTTATCCAGGCTATTACTGACGCCTGTGTTCGGGCCAAATTTTTAAAGAGGAACGTCCAACATGAGAACCGTCTCTGTATTCAAAAATGGCAATAATCGCGCCATTCGCCTGCCTCGCGACATGGATTTTGAGGGAGTGTGCGAGCTGGAAATTATCAGGGAAGGAGATGCTATTATTCTGCGTCCTGTCAGACCCACATGGCGTTCATTTACCCAGCTTGAGAAAGCTGACTCTGACTTCATGACAGAGCGTGAAGACGTTATCAGCGATGAGGGACGTTTTGACCTGTGAACAACACTTACATGCTCGACACAAATATCTGCTCATTTATTATGCGTGAGCAGCCTGAAGAAGTCATCCGGCGACTGGAACAGGCGGTGCTGCGTAACCACCGGATTGTGGTTTCTGCAATTACTTATGCTGAAATGCGTTTCGGTGCGATCGGAAATAAAGCTTCACCGCGGCATATGCATTTGGTCGATGCATTCTGCGCACGGCTTGATGCTGTACTGTCATGGGACCGTGCAGCGGTAGATACAACCACTGAAATCAAAGCAGCGCTGGCTGCTGTCGGAACGCCCATTGGTCCTAACGACACTGCGATTGCCGGGCATGCTATTGCGGCCAGGGCTATTCTGGTGACCAATAACACACGCGAGTTTCAACGGGTACCCGGATTGCAGCTGGAAGACTGGGTCAAATAAGCGTCTGGATTCAGTGTAAGCCGTGTGGATCGGTTCTCAGGCGCTTGTGCTGGCTTCAAGCTCAATCAGGTAGGTCATAGCTGAGGTACGATCTGTAAGACACATATCAATAGAAGGTTGCAGACTTCCGCATACTTTCGGCCTTAAATCTGAACCGAAAATCATGCACAAATTTTCATCCGATAACTGAATACATCGGACATTAGCCGGTTTACCCTGCGGCATTCCGGGGATGGGACTTGAGATTGAGGGCGCGATGCAGCATGCACCACAATCAATACGACACTGCATTAATACCTCTCACGCGACCTTCAGAATACAACCGACAGTAACAGAACCTCAGAGGGATCGACACTGTACCCTTCAACACTTAACTTCCCGCTTTAATCGCTTACCATCAGGCATGCCAGGAATCGGTGAAGAAACAGAGGGCACTGTGCAACCGGCACCGCATTGCATGCTGTGCTCCGGCAGAGAAAGTCGCGGCGACAATAGCAGTCCACCGCGCTAATTACCATGAAAGCCGCGGCCTGACACAAAATTTCGCATCCACGATATTGCCAGTTTTCACCGGCGCGAGTAACGTTGCGCGCACTTCACTCTCAAGATAGCGAGAACAGCAATGCCAAAAGCCAACGAAATCAAAAAAGGGATGGCCGTCACGCACAACGGTAAACTGCTGCTGGTTAAGGACATTGATGTCCAGAGCCCCAGCGCACGCGGTGCCGCCACCCTGTATAAAATGCGCTTTACCGATGTCCGCACCGGTTTAAAAGTCGAAGAACGCTTCAAGGGCGACGAGATTATTGATGCAATTTCGCTCAGCCGCCGCAGCGTGACCTTCTCTTATATAGATGGTGACGAATACATTTTTATGGATGATGAGGATTACACCCCCTACTCCTTTAAACAGGAGCAGATTGAAGAAGAGCTGCTGTTTATCCCTGAAGGCGGCATCCCTGGCATTCACGTACTGACGATGGAAGGTCAGGTGCTGGCACTGGAACTGCCACAAACTGTAGACATGGAAATCGTGGATACCTCTCCCGGCATTAAAGGTGCTTCAGCCAGTGCCCGCACCAAACCAGCCGGCATGAGCACGGGTCTCTCTATCCAGGTGCCGGAATACCTCAGCAATGGTGATCGCATCCGTATCCATATCGCTGAACGCCGCTACATGGGTCGAGCAGACTGACCGGTAGCCTTCTGCCTAGCGTGATAATGTTATAGTATTACATTATCACGCTATTCTCTGGCAGGAGTTGGCTTATGACACGCGTTAACCTGATCACCGGCTTTCTGGGTAGCGGCAAAACCACGCTGCTCTGCCATCTGCTGGCCGCCAGGCCCGCCGGGGAAAAGTGGGCAGTGCTGGTCAACGAATTTGGTGAGATCGGGATCGACGGCACCCTGCTGGCCGATCGCGGCGCCACGCTGAAAGAGATCCCCGGCGGCTGCCTGTGTTGCGTGAATGGCCTGCCGATGCAGGTCGGGCTGAATATGCTGCTAAAGAGTAAGCCCGATCGGCTGCTGATTGAGCCCACCGGCCTGGGCCATCCCCGTCAGGTGTTGCAGATGTTAAGCGCGCCGGTTTATCAGGCGTGGTTGCAACTGAATGCCACCCTGACACTGCTGGATACGCGTCAGCTGGCCGATCCTCGCATCGTTGCGAATGAAAATTTCCGCGATCAGCTCGCGGCTGCCGATATTGTCATCGCCAACAAGCGTGATTGCTGGGATGAAGCGGACCGTCAGCGCCTGGCGGACTGGCACCAGCAGATGCAGCCTCCGCGTCCATTAATACAGACAGAATTTGGTCAGGTCCCCCTTTCCCTGCTGGATATGCCGTATCAGCCCCGCGATATCCCTCTGCCGCATCATCATCATCCGGCAAATCCCACTAGCGGTCTGACGGCGTTACGTCTGGATGGCGAAGCACGCTGGCGTCGGGCGCTGAATCACGGCCAGGGTTACAGCGCCTGCGGCTGGCTGTTTGATGCTGATACGTTGTTCGACAGCGGCGCACTGCTGGAGTGGGTACGGCAGGCAGCGGTCGATCGTATTAAAGGTGTGATGCGCACGCCAGAAGGCACAATGCGTATTAACTGCCAGGCAAAAGAGTTGCAGAGTGAAACCCTCGCCACACCGCCACCCGATAGCCGCATTGAGATCATCCATTCTCAGCAGGCTAACTGGAATCGGCTACAATCGGCGTTGTTGAAGTGCCGTTTACGCTAAGACAGGTATTGTCGGCGGTTATTTTTTTAAATGAGTTCTGATTATGCGCGCAACCCGCCTTATTACTATCCTGCTGCTTAATGCACTGGGCGTAGTGCTCTTTCTTTCGTGGTATCTGCCGCCAGAACATGGTTTCTGGTTCGGCATTGATAAAACTATATTCTATGGCTTCAACAATCAGATGGTGAGCCATCCGCTGTTCGCACTGATCGTCGCCATCACCAATTTTCGTGGTTTTGATGCGGTGTCATTGCTGGCCATGGGCCTGCTATATCTGTCGATCTGGCGACGTGAAACGCCACAGGCGCGGCGGCGGATGCTGGCTATCGGCATCACTATGCTGCTCACCGCCGTGGTGCTTAACCAGCTGGGCCACCTGTTGCCGGTGAAACACTCCAGTCCGACGCTGTTCTTCGAGAATGTGCATCGCGTCAGCGAACTGACCGGTATCCCCGCTAAAGATGCCTCGAAAGACAGCTTCCCTGGCGACCACGGTATGATGCTGATTATTTTCGCCTGCTTTATCTGGCGTTATTTTGGTTTCAGCCGTTTTTTAATTGCCACCGCTATTGTGGTGATATTTTCACTGCCGCGCGTCATGGCGGGTGCACACTGGTTTACCGATATTGCCGTCGGTTCAATGTCAGTGATATTAGTGGGGCTGAGCTGGTGGCTATTAACGCCGGCCAGTGACGTGCTGGTTAACTGGTTTTATCGCAAATTACCGGGTAAATATAAGCCCGTGACGTAAATGTTAAGCGCGGACGATTTAATCGCCCTGGTCTTAACCGTCCGCGCTTATAAAAAACAGCCCACCACTATTAGCCTGCTAATTAAATTCACGAAAAGAAAAGGTTATGACCCTGCTGACAGGTTAAATAGCCACCAACACCCTCTGTCAATTAAGAAAACTCCAAAAACAGAGGCTATGCCCTGAATTGACGCCCCTTTCACTGCCTGTTCTCATCATCATTTCACCACAATTGTTGCTAAAGTAGTCAGTGTGTTACGGTTTGATTTCACATCAAAAAAACCTATATGAAATTGATTAAAAGCACTCGCCACGGCGTCTGTAATCAGTTAACCTCAGTCGCAGTGAGGCTACAGCGGCAGAAAATTCGGATTTTTTACCGTTAAAATGTGTCCATTAACACATTTTAGTAATTAAGGATTTGTCTTAGGCTGTTTCGCTTATTAATCTCCCTGTTTTGTCATCTGGCTGGCGACAATTTTGTCGTAAGGAAATCGAAGGAAAACCCGAATAATGGTCAAGTCTCAACCAATACTGAGATATATCTTGCGGATCGTGCCCGCACTGGCGCTGGCCACACTCCTCTCAGCTTGTAGCAGTACCCATAGCAGTCAAAACGCGAATAACGAGAATCATGAAGTTAACAACCACAATGGTTTTTTACTTCAGGCGTCTCAGGATGAGTTTGAAGAAATGGTGCGTAACGTCGACGTTAAGTCGCGCATCATGGAACAATACGCCGTCTGGAAAGGTGTGCGCTATCGCCTCGGTGGCGATACCAAACGCGGGATCGATTGTTCCGCCTTTGTACAACGCACTTTCCGCGATCAGTTTGGCTTAGAATTACCGCGCTCGACCTCTGAGCAGCAGGACACCGGTAAAGAGATTACCCGCAGTAAACTGCGTCCTGGCGATCTGGTGATGTTCCGTGCCGGTTCGACTGGTCGTCATGTGGGTATTTATCTGGGTAACGACAATTTCGTTCATGCCTCCACCAGCAGTGGCGTCATGATCTCCAGTCTCAATGATGACTATTGGAAAAAGCGTTACCGTGAAGGACGCCGTGTATTAAGTCGTAACCCGACCTGATTATCACCTTCGATCTTCTCTCAGCCAGAGAACATGAAACGCTGCTTACGCAGCGTTTTTTTTCGTGCCTTATCCTTAGCGACAGTCGTTTTATCAGATAAAAGCATTGTATTTCAGATTAATAACGAGACATTTCGGACACTCTCGTTATATTCTCGGTCGCTTAAACCGAAGCAGTCGTGTGCAATACATAATAATAATTTGATCAGGGGAAGTTCCTCATGCCACTGTCGGGGGCGCTAAGGCGCCATGCCACCTATCCTCGCCGAATCGCATGGAGTAGTGCGATGGCCGGTGGCGTATTCTTTCTGCTGTTTGCCGCCCTGTCATTTCACCAGACCTGGCAGAAGCGCGAACGACAGCATCAGCAACTGCTGGAGAACAGCCGCACAGCATTACAGCAAACGCTTTCCAGCCTGCTCAACAGCACCCTCAGTCCCCTGCTTCCGTTCACCCACACTGCCTGTCATACCATTAATCGTGAACTGACCTCGCGCGCCGCGTTTGCCGGTAATCTCCGCGCCATCCTACTGGTTAACGACGGCAATGCCTTTTGCTCCTCGGCCACCGGCAGTTTTAGCCTGCCGCTTAATGTGATCGCACCTGATAGTGATGTCTCACGTGACATCGATCTGCAGCTGATGTCAGGCACGCCGCTTCAGCCAAATAAACCGGCGCTGGGATTGTGGATTAAAAATCCTGGCAGTCAGCAGTCAGGTGTCTTCGCGACGCTGAATATCAGTCTGGCTCCCTACCAGCTGCAGGTCTCCGGGCATCCGGAAATTACCGGTATGGCGCTGATGGCGCAAAAGAGTGCCTTAACCAGCTGGCAGCCTGGCGTGATGAAAAATAAAAGTCTGCCGCCGCCGCTGTATCAGCAGGCGCTGACAGGCTATCCGCTGAAGTTTGTGTTGTTCGGTTCGGTTCTGGCGTTCAGTGATTATCAGAATATCCTGCTGTGCAGCCTGCTGCTGTCACTGCTGGTTTCCGGCAGCTGCTGGCTGCTGTTATCTGTTTATCAGCGTCCGGGGAAAGAGCTGATTCGGGGCATGAAGCGCGGTGAGTTTCACGTTGAATATCAGCCGCTGGTCACCTCCCACGATGGTCAACCTTATGGTATGGAAGCGTTACTGCGCTGGACCCATCCGACTGAAGGCCCGATCCCGCCGGATGTGTTTATTCAGTATGCCGAGTCGCAGAACCTGATTATTCCGCTGACGCGGCATCTGTTTCAGCTGGTTTCACGTGATGCGCACCAGCTGTGTCATACCATTCCCCGTCATGCCTGCCTCAGCCTCAACATCTCTCCGCTGCATCTGGCTGACAGCTGTTTCCGGCAGGATGTGCTGCGCTGGCTTGATACCATGCCTGCGGCTCACTTTAATTACGTGTTTGAGATTACCGAGCGCGCCATGGTGCGCGATGAAAACGTCGGGGAACTGTTTGACTGGCTGCATCAGCAGCATATCAACATTGCCATTGATGATTTTGGCACCGGCCACAGTGCGCTGATCTATCTGGAACGTTATGCGTTTGATTACCTGAAAATCGATCGCGGTTTTGTCCAGAGCATCGGTACAGAAACCCTGACCTCGCCAGTGCTGGACACCGTGCTGCAGCTGGCGAAGAAACTGAATCTGAAAAGTGTGGCGGAAGGGGTAGAAACCGGCGAACAGGCCGCCTGGCTGATCCATCGTGGCGTGACTCATCTGCAGGGTTACATCTTCAGCCGTCCGCTGCGACCGGAAACGCTGATAGACTATTTCCGGCGTCATAACGCCTGAGACTCTCTGGCCCGAATCGCGCCGGACATCTAACGGGAGAGAACATGCTATTTCGCCTGGGATTTCTGCTGCTGTGCGGCCTCTTCAGCGCCCCGCTGCTGGCTGCATCAGTCCTGCAAACGTTCGCCTTCACACAGGCCGGCGAAGCGAAATATCCGCCCGGCTTCAGCCATTACGATTACGCTGACCCCCGCGCGCCAAAAGGCGGCAGTATTACCCTGGCGGTGGTGGGCACTTACGACAATTTCAACCGCTACGCCTCACGCGGCAATCCGGGCATCAATACCGGCACGCTTTATGACGGCCTGTACACCAGCTCAGACGATGAACCGGGCAGCTATTATCCGCTGATTGCTGAATCAGCCCGCTACGCCAGCGATTTTACCTGGATTGAAATACGCCTGAATCCCCGCGCCCGGTTCCATGACGGCACACCAGTCACCGCCCGCGACGTAGCGTTCACCTTTCAGAAGTTCATGACCGAGGGCGTGCCTCAGTTCCGCGTCGCCTACCGTGGCGTGACCGTCAGAGCGCTGGACGATCACACTGTCCGCATCGGGGCACAGAAACCGGATAAAGATCTGCTGCTTGGGTTACTGACGCTACCGGTTATCCCCGAGTCGTTCTGGCGCGATAAGAAGTTTAACGAGCCGTTAAGCGCACCACCGCTTTCCAGTGGACCTTATCGCATCACGCGCTGGAAGCTGGGCCAGTTTATTGAGTTCAGCCGGGTAAAAGATTACTGGGCCGCCGATCTGCCGGTGAATCGTGGACGCTTTAATTTTGATCGCATGCGCTACGACTACTATCTGGATGACAATGTAGCGTTCGAAGCCTTTAAAGCGGGTGCGTACGACTGGCGTGAAGAGACATCGGCGAAGAAATGGTCGACCCAGTATCGCGGCCGCAATTTCGACAATGGCAGCATTGTAAAAGAAACCGCGCCCAATGACGCCGCTATCGATACCCGCTGGCTGGCATTCAACAATGAAAAACCGCTATTCCACGATCGCCGCGTGCGTCAGGCGTTGTCACTGATGTTCGATTTCGAGTGGATGAACAAAGCGCTCTATTACAGCGCCTGGCAGCGTGCCAGCAGCTACTTCCAGAACACAGAGTATGCTGCCCACGGCGTGCCGGATGCACAGCAGCTGGCGCTGCTTGAACCCTGGCGCGCGCAGCTGCCACCTGCGCTGTTCAGCCAGCCTTACGTGCCGCACAAAACCGATGGCAGCGGCTATGACCGCGCCAGTCTGTTAAGCGCGTTTGGCCTGCTGAAACAGGCGGGCTGGCAGATTAAAAATCGCCGACTGATTAACGATAAAACCGGTCAGCCATTTACGGTCGAACTGCTGCTGCGCGGTGGCACCAGTACTGAATGGGCGTTACCGTTGCAGCACAACCTTGCGCGGCTCGGCATTACGTTGAACCTGCGGCAGATCGACAGCTCGCAGTACCTGCGGCGCTGGCGTGAAGGCGACTATGACATGATTGCCACCGTTTATGGGGCGATGCCGATTCCGACCTCCAGTCTGCAGATCCTCTGGCAGTCCGACTACATCACCTCGTCGTGGAATACCGCGCGGGTCAAAGACCCAATCGTTGATCACTTTGTGAAACAGATTATCGCGCATCAGGGCGACCCTGCCGCGCTGCGGCCGCTGGCACAGGCGCTGGATCGGGTACTGCTGTGGAATGCGTATATGATCCCGATGTGGTACAACGCTGAACAACGGCTGGCGTACTGGGATAAGTTTTCACACCCTGCCCGCAAACCTGCCTACAGCACCGGGCTGGAAAACTGGTGGTACGACACAAATAAAGCCGGACGCCTGCCGGCCAGCAAACGCTAAGGAGATGACCGTTGGCCGCATACTTTCTGCGCAGATTGCTGCTGATTATCCCGACCTTATGGGCGATCATCACGCTTAACTTCTTTATCGTGCAAATCGCGCCCGGCGGACCGGTCGATCAGGCGCTGGCGAATATTGAGTTTGGTCAGACCACTGGCCTGCCCGGCAGCGGCGCGGAGAACGCCAGTTCACGCGCCAGCGTCAGTCATCTTAATCCCGCAGATAATCAGTACCGTGGGGCGCGCGGGCTGGATCCCGAAGTAATTGCGGAAATTAAAAAGCGTTACGGCTTCGATAAACCGCTGTGGCAGCGCTACGGCGAGATGCTGTGGAACTACCTGCGTTTTGATTTTGGCGACAGCCTGTTTCGCAGCGCCTCGGTGATCGGGCTGATTAAGGAGAGCCTGCCGGTCTCCATCAGTCTGGGATTATGGAGCACGCTGATCATCTATCTGGTTTCGATCCCGCTGGGGATCCGCAAAGCGGTGCGCAACGGCAGCGCCTTTGATGTCTGGAGCAGCGCGTTTATTATCATTGGCTACTCCATTCCGGCGTTTCTGTTCGGCATCATGCTGATCGTACTGTTCGCCGGTGGCAGCTATCTCGACTGGTTCCCGCTGCGCGGGCTTACGTCTGCGCAGCACGACACCCTGCCCTGGTATGACAAAGTGCTGGATTACTTCTGGCATATCGCCCTGCCGGTACTGGCAACGGTGATTGGCGGCTTTGCCACACTGACGATGCTGACGAAAAACGCCTTTCTGGATGAGATCCGTAAGCTCTATGTGGTGACCGCGCGCGCCAAAGGCGTGCCGGAACGCCGTATTCTCTATCACCATATATTTCGCAATGCGATGCTGCTGGTCATCGCCAGCTTTCCCGCCACGTTTATCAGCATGTTTTTTACCAGTTCGGTGCTGATCGAAGTGATGTTCTCGCTCAACGGACTCGGCCTGCTCGGCTATGATGCGACGCTGCAACGTGATTATCCGGTGATGTTTGGCACACTCTATATTTTCACGCTGATCGGTTTGCTGATGAATATCCTTAGCGATCTGACCTATACGCTGGTCGATCCGCGCATCGATTTCGGGAGCCGCTCATGACGCTCTCTCCGCTGAATCAACAGCGCTGGCAGCGCTTTCGCCATAACCGGCGCGGCTACTGGTCACTGTGGATCTTTCTGGTCATTTTCCTGCTGTCGCTGTGTGCCGAACTGATCGCCAATGACAAGCCGCTGCTGGTGCATTATCAACAGCGCTGGACGGTGCCGCTGCTGTTTGACTACAGCGAAACCGACTATGGCGGCGTACTGGCGACAGCGGCGGATTATCAGGATCCCTGGCTGCGGCAGCGCATTGCGCAGAACGGCTGGGCTTTATGGGCTCCGATTCGCTTCAGCGACAGCACCATCAACTTTGCTACTCAGGTGCCGTTCCCCTCTCCGCCCTCTGCGCAGAACTGGCTCGGCACGGACGCCAACGGTGGCGACGTACTGGCACGGCTGCTCTATGGCACGCGCATCTCCCTGCTGTTCGGCGTGCTGCTGACACTTATCTCCAGCATCATAGGAATTGTGATTGGCGCGGTGCAGGGTTATTTCGGCGGCAGAATTGATCTGATTGGGCAGCGGATGATTGAGGTCTGGTCCGGCATGCCTGCGCTGTTTCTGCTGATCCTCCTCTCCAGCGTCATTCAGCCCGGTTTCTGGTGGCTGCTGCTGGTCACCGTCGCGTTTGGCTGGATGAGCCTGGTGAGCGTGGTCCGGGCCGAGTTTCTGCGAACCCGAAACTTTGATTACAACCGCGCAGCACAGGCGCTGGGCGTCAGCGATGGCCGAATTATGCTGCGTCACATGCTGCCTAACGCGATGGTGGCTACCCTGACTTTTCTGCCCTTTATTTTGTGCGGATCGATCACCACGCTCACCTCCCTCGACTTTCTCGGTTTCGGTCTGCCGCTGGGCTCGCCCTCGCTGGGCGAGCTACTGCTGCAGGGCAAAAATAACCTGCAGGCGCCCTGGCTGGGCCTGGCGGGCTTTTTCACCCTGGCGATCCTGCTCTCGCTGCTGATTTTTATCGGCGAAGCGGTGCGCGACGCCTTTGATCCGGGCAAAGGAGCCTGAATGACAACGCCACTGCTTGCCATCAATCATCTCTCGGTCGCCTTTCGTCAGGGCGAGCAGCTTCGCCAGGTCGTGAATGACGTTTCACTGCGCATTGACGCGGGCGAAACGCTGGCGCTGGTGGGTGAGTCGGGTTCCGGCAAAAGCGTCACGGCGCTGTCGGTAATGCGACTGCTGCATGAGGCGGCGGTGGTTTATCCCCGTGGAGAGATTCTGTTTAACGGTGAAGATCTGCTGCGCGCCCGCGAGCAACGACTGCGCGCGATTCGCGGCAACCAGATCGCAATGATTTTTCAGGAGCCGATGGTATCGCTGAATCCGCTGCACACCGTGGAGAAGCAGCTGTATGAAGTGCTGTCGCTGCATCGCGGGCTGCGTCGTCCGGCTGCACGTGGTGAGATTCTCAGCGTGCTTGATCGGGTCGGTATCCGTCAGCCTGCTACCCGGCTCAACGATTTCCCCCACCAGCTTTCCGGCGGCGAACGCCAGCGGGTGATGATCGCCATGGCGCTGCTGACCGAGCCGCAGTTGCTGATTGCCGATGAGCCGACCACTGCACTGGATGTGACGGTACAGGCGCAGATTCTGGCGCTGCTGCGTGAACTGCAGCGGGAGCTGAATATGGGCATGCTGTTTATCACCCATAACCTGAATATCGTGCGTCAGCTGGCGGATAACGTCAGCGTGATGCGTCAGGGTCATATCGTGGAACAGAATCGCAGCCAGATTCTGCTGAACCAGCCGCAACATCCTTACAGCCAGCAGCTGCTGGCTGCGGAGCCGGAAGGAAAAGCGCTGCCGCTACCCGCAGACGCGCCGGTCATTCTTCGGGTCGAACAGCTTCAGGTCAGTTTTGCGCAGCGGCGCGGACTGTTCCGGCGGCAGACCGGCGAAAAGCAGGTGCTTTCCGGGCTGAGTTTCAGCCTGCGGCGGGGCGAAAGTCTGGGTCTGGTGGGCGAGTCCGGGTCGGGTAAAAGCACCACCGGCCTGGCGCTGTTGCGGCTGATTTCCTCACGTGGCGACGTCTGGTTTGACGGCCAGCCGCTGCATCAGCTGTCGCGCCGGCAACTTCTGCCGCTGCGTCAGCGCATTCAGGTGGTATTTCAGGATCCCAATTCCTCGCTCAATCCGCGTATGACGGTGCAGCAGATTATTGCTGAAGGTCTGGCGGTGCATCAGCCCGAACTGAACAGTGCCCAGCAGGCGCAGCGGGTAATTGCGGTGATGGAAGAAGTGGGACTGGAAGCGGAAAGCCGGCATCGTTATCCGGCCGAATTCTCTGGCGGTCAGCGACAGCGTATTGCTATCGCACGGGCACTGATTCTGGAGCCGGAGCTGTTGATACTGGATGAACCCACCTCATCGCTGGATCGCACGGTGCAGAAGCAGATTCTGACGCTGTTACGCCGCTTACAGCAGCAGCGTCAGCTCAGCTATCTGTTTATCAGTCACGACCTGGATGTGGTTCGCGCCCTGTGTCACCAGCTTATTGTGCTGCGTCAGGGGGAGGTAGTGGAACAGGGAGAGTGTGAAACGTTGTTTGCGTCACCGACGGCTGTGTATACCCGCGAGCTGCTGCAGTCGGCGCAACTCAACCTGCGATAAAAGTTTCCGCAATCGCCACGCCCTGATTTTTCAGGCAGCAGTTAGTGGCGCTTTCGTCGCGACGCTGAATAAACAGGCAGGGCTGCCCTTCGCACTCGGCCACTTTGCAATCGACCTGAATATCCGCCAGCACCTCTTTCAGCTGCTGCAGGATCTCCCACGCCGGAATGCCGTCATGGCTGATCAGACGCAACGCCACGAACTCCTGCTCATCCAGCATTGTGTCATCGGATTCAATGGCACTGTGGTGATCGCTGGCCCAGCGAAAACGCTGTGGCAGACGATGCACAATTGAAAGTTGCAGCATAGGTTACTCTCCCCGATGAGTTTATGTCGCAACACCGACCTGCCCGGCTGAAAACGGGTTGATCCCCGCAGAGTCAGGACAGGGATGACTGGCCCGTCCATGCGGATTGCAGAAGCGCGTTTTTTGCGACTTACATCGCACTTCAGCCTATATGTACCGCGTTCACACGCCGTTAACAATCATTTTAGACGCATTGTGGTTACTTTTTTAACTAAAAGTTTTCACAAGTAAGAAACAAAACCGGCGAGATGTGCATCACTGCGGACAACGGCGGGAAAACCACTGCGCCCGATTAACGGGGCGCAGTGCGGGAACGTGAAGCGTAGAAAAAGAGCAACAGAGAGATTGTTGCGCAGAGTGCGATAGTGCCGACCATCGGCCAGGCGCTGTTAAAACTCACCAGCGACAGCAACGCACCGACAAACGCGCCGACGCCAAAACGCAGCGTGCCCGCCAGGGACGAGGCCGTGCCCGCCATGTGCGGGAACTCATCCAGGATCACCGCCATCGCATTCGATGAGACCATCGACACACAGCCGATAAACAGCGCGATCCCCATCACCAGCGGCAGGAAACCGAGGCTGAAAGCGCTGACAATCAGCAGCCAGATCCCCATGCAGAACTGAATCAGCAGGCCCAGCCGGAACATTGCCACCGGGCCAAAGCGGCGCACGGCGCGGCTGTTAATCAGCGTCAGCAGAAACAGAAACACCACGTTAAGGCCAAAGTAGTAGCCAAAGTTTTGCGGTGAGACGTGATTCAGCTCGATGTAAACAAAGGGGCCAGCATTGAGAAAGGTAAACAGCCCGGCAAAGGAGAAGCCGCTTGCCAGCATATAGCTGAACGCCCGCTTGTGGCGGAACAGGGTCACGAAATTGCCCAGCGTGGTGCGCAGGTGAAACCGCTGTCGCTGCTCCGGCTTCAGGGTTTCGCGGATCTGCGTGGTGACCAGCACCGTCGTCACCAGTGCCGCGCCCGCAAGCGCCCAGAAGATGGCATGCCAGCTCCAGAGCACCAGCAGCCAGCCCCCGATAATCGGGGCCAGCAGCGGCGCAATGGTGGTAATCAGCATCACAAAGGACATCATGCGCGAGAAG
Organism: Pantoea sp. JKS000250; assembly: GCF_003201065.1. NCBI lineage: Bacteria > Pseudomonadati > Pseudomonadota > Gammaproteobacteria > Enterobacterales > Erwiniaceae > Pantoea > Pantoea sp. JKS000250. Next base: position 978,476 of record NZ_QICZ01000001.1, read on the forward strand.
TCCTCTTTCGAGTAACTGTCACGCATCAGGGCATTAATCACCACACTGGCTGCGGCAGCCGACAGCCCGTGCAGGAAGCGCATCAGAATTAGCTGGTCGATGCTCTGCGACAGCGCACAGGCCGCGGCGGCACAGGCGAAGATCAGGGTGCCGAGTGCAATCACCGGCTTACGCCCATAACTGTCTGCCAGTGGCCCATAGATAAGCTGGCCAATCGCGAAGCCAAGGATGTAGAGGTTAAGCGACATCTGCACGCTACCGGCTGACACACCGAACTCACGCGCAATCTGCGGCATCGCAGGCAGATACATGTCGATCGACAATGGCATCAGCATGGCTAACAGACCAAGGATGACAACCAGTCCTGTTGGCGAATTCTTTTCCTTACGCACACCCTCTCCTGCACAAATGAATCAGGTACGGGCCGCCTGGCCCGCCCGGTTATTTTGCCTGCAGCTCTTTTGGCAGACCGATACTGGCGATCTCGTCTTCTGTCAGCGCCCGGTATTCGCCCGGTTCCAGATCGTCGTCCAGCGCAATGTCACCGATACGTTCGCGATGCAGCTCAATGACCCGGTTGCCGACGGCGGCAAACATCCGTTTCACCTGGTGATAGCGGCCTTCTCTCAGGGTCAGCCGCACGTCTGTGGGGGTAATCACCTCCAGCTGTGCCGGTTTCGTCAGGTCCTTCTCATTGTGGAGCTGCACGCCCGCGGTAAACTGCGCGGCCGTATCGTCACCGATCGGCGATTCCAGGGTAACACGATAGGTTTTCTCGCAGTGATGACGTGGCGAGGTAATGCGGTGTGACCACTGGCCATCATCTGTCAGCAGCACCAGCCCGGTGGTGTCAATATCAAGACGCCCTGCCGCGTGCAGTTTGAATGACATTGGCTCTTCGATGAAATAGAGGATAGTCGGATGATCGGGATCGTCGGTTGAGCAGACGTAGCCCTGCGGTTTGTTCAGCATAAAGTAGCGTGGGCCGGTGAGCATCTGCAGCACGTTGCCGTCGTAGGCGACTTCGTGGTCGGGCAGCAGTTTAAACGCGGTGTCGCGTACCACTTCACCGTTGACGGTGACACGCTGACCACGGATCTCGCGATGAGCGATAGCGCGGCTGATTTCCAGTTGCTGAGAGATGAATTTGTCGAGTCGCATGAATTCGTTTTGCCTGTTACTGCGGAGGGAATCTGAAACGGCCTGGTTAACCGTTGAAAATGTGCGGGAAGTATAACGTGATCCGCGCCAGCCTGACAGCGCGTTTACCGCCCTTTCATGGCATAATTACCACCAGTTTTATAAAAGTGAGCAACATGTCTTTTACCTTACGCCCCTATCAACAGGATGCGGTGAATGCTACCGTGGCGCATTTCCGTCGCCATCAGGAGCCCGCCGTTATTGTGCTGCCAACCGGTGCCGGAAAAAGTCTGGTGATTGCCGAGCTGGCACGGCTGGCGCGTGGCCGGGTGCTGGTGCTGGCGCACGTCAAAGAGCTGGTGGCACAGAACCACAGCAAATATCAGGCTTACGGACTGGAGGCCGATATTTTTGCCGCCGGCCTGCAGCGCAAAGAGAGCCAGCGCAAAGTGGTGTTTGGCAGCGTACAGTCGGTGGCGCGTAACCTCGACCTGTTCGACAGCGCCTTCTCGCTGGTGATCGTCGATGAGTGCCACCGCATCGGCGATGACAAAGAGAGCCAGTATCAGCAGATCTTCAACCATCTGCGTCAGCACAATCCTCAGCTCCGTTTACTCGGCCTGACCGCCACGCCGTTCCGGCTGGGTAAAGGCTGGATTTATCAGTTCCACTATCACGGCATGGTACGTGGCGACGAAAAGTCGCTGTTCCGCGACTGCATTTATGAGCTGCCGCTACGCTATATGATCAAGCATCAGTTCCTGGTGCCGCCTGAGCGGCTGGATATGCCGGTGGTGCAGTATGATTTCAGCCGCCTGACGGCACAGTCTAACGGCCTGTTCAGCGAAGCCGATCTGAATCGCGAGCTGAAACAGCAGCAGCGCGTAACGCCCCATATCATCCGGCAGATTGTGGAGTTCGCTGAAGATCGGCTGGGGGTGATGATTTTCGCCTCAACGGTAGAGCATGCGCGGGAAATTCTGCAGCTGCTGCCTGAAAACAGCGCGCTGGTCTCTGCCGACACCCCCGCCCGCGAGCGTGATGCCCTGATTCTGGCGTTTAAAGCGCAGCAGCTGAAATTCCTGGTGAACGTGGCGGTGCTGACCACCGGGTTTGATGCTCCGCACGTGGATCTGATTGCGATCCTGCGCCCGACCGAGTCAGTGAGCCTCTACCAGCAAATCGTCGGCCGCGGGCTGCGGCTCTCGCCCGGTAAAACCGACTGTCTTATCCTGGATTATGCCGGTAATCCGCATGACCTTTTTACGCCCGAAGTCGGCACGCCTAAAGGTAAGAGCGACAACCAGCCGGTGCAGGTTTTCTGTCCCGCCTGCGGTTTCGCCAACACCTTCTGGGGCAAGGCGACCGCCGATGGCATGGTGATTGAGCATTTTGGCCGACGCTGTCAGGGCGTGCTGGAAGATGATGAGGGTGAGCGCGAACAGTGTGATTTCCGCTTCCGCTTTAAAAGCTGCCCTGACTGTGGCGCAGAGAATGATATTGCCGCCCGGCGCTGCCATCAGTGCGACAAAATTCTGGTCGACCCGGACGATATGCTTAAAGCTGCCCTGAAACTGAAGGATGCGCTGGTGCTGCGCTGTGGCGGTATGACGCTGGAACAGGGCCGCGACGCCAAAGGTGAATGGCTGAAGGCAACTTATCATGATGAGGAAGGCACCAGCGTCAGCGAACGGTTTCGCCTGCAGACACCCGCCCAGCGTAAGGCGTTTGAACAGCTCTTTATGCGCCCGCATCAGCGCGCGCCCGGCGTACCGCTGGGCTGGCAGACCGCCGCTGACGTGCTGGCGTTGCAGCCCCTGCTGCGACATCCCGACTTTGTCGTGGCGCGCGCCAAAGGCCAGTTCTGGCAAATCCGCGAGAAAATGTTTGATTATCAGGGTCGTTATCGCCGCGCCAATGAGCTGCGGTAATCCCTGCTGGCGGGTATATCGTTTGCTACCACCTGGCATAACGGCTATACTGCCGCCCGCTTTTGCATGTGCATCAGCGGGATTGAATAACCTGCCTGTTACTGGGTCGCCTGTAGCAGGATTAAATAAAGAGATATATTAATGCTCACTATCAATGCAGTAGAACGTAAAGAGCAGGGTAAGGGTGCGAGCCGCCGCCTGCGTACAGCAAACCGTTTCCCGGCCATCATCTACGGTGGTTCTGAAGCGGCTGTTGCCATCGATCTGGATCACGACTCAGTAATGAACCTGCAGGCTAAGCCAGGTTTCTACGACGAAGTTCTGACCCTGTCAGTTGACGGCAAAGAAACTAAAGTGAAAGTTCAGGCTGTTCAGCGTCACCCGTTCAAGCCAAAACTGTTCCACATCGACTTCGTTCGCGCTTAATCGCGAATTACGTTGAAAAATAAAAGGGCCGGTTGAGAAACCGGCCCTTTTATTTTGTCGCTGATACAACAGGACAATCGACGTATCAGGCAACAGAGCCGGGCTAAGCCCGGCTTTTTTTATTTGCTGCTGGTGCGGCGCTGGAGCTGATCGCGCAGATTAGGCGGTGTGCCTTTAATCGTCAGAGTGTCCGTGGCCGGATCCCAGAAAATGCGTTCACCCAGCAACATCGCATCAAAGTTCAGGGTCAGTCCCCCGCCGCTTCCGGCAAACTTTGTCAGCTGACGCAACGTGCTGCGATCCGCAGGGAAGCTCTCTTCCAACTCGTAGCCCTGCTCCTGGGTAAAGGCCTGGAAGGTTCTTTCGCCCAGCGGTGGCAGTTCGCTCGACAGATCTTCCAGCGCAATCTCTTCGCCCGCCTGCAGCTGCTCGTTGCAGTAGCTGTAAACCTGCTGGCGATAGTTCTGCCGCTCCTGCTTGTCCAGTTCCGATTCGTTGCAGTAGTCATCGACCGCCTGCAACAGACCGCGGTTCTGCGCCTTAGTGTCTAATCCCACTTCGGCTCCGAGGAAGTCCATAAAGAAGTCAGCGACCTTACGACCAATGCGGCCGCGCAGGAAGGTCAGGTAACGGGTCGATTCCGGGTTGGTTTCCCATTCGGTCAAGTCGATACGCGCTACGATGTCCGCATGATTGATATCGAGATAATGCGTGCTGCTGATATCCAGCTGCTCATTGACGCGCATGCTGGACTGGCTGTTCAGCACCGCAATCAGCAGGTACTCCACCGCCAGATAGCGATAGTGAATAAACAGCACCACGCCGCCTTCCGCAAACGGGTATTTTGCCAGCTCGTCGCGCAGACGACCGGTCGCGGCACGGCTAAAAGCGAGAAAATCATCGTTGCCCTTACGACAATTACGCAGCGCTTCTGCCAGTTCACTCTCAGCGTTGAACAGGCCATAGGCTTTGCTTTTTGCGCTGTAAACCCGGTGTAACTCTTCCACCATCGCGTTGACCGTGTTGGTGGCAGGCAGCAGCGAATCGCGCAGCGCCAGTTCAAGCTGGTTTTCATCGCGTTTGATTAACTGATGCAGGGCAATCTGGTCGATATCCAGACTCATGGTAGACTCTCCTTTTAGCACAGGCGCGTATTCAAACACCGCCAGCATCGGCTTTCAACTCCATGCTGAAAGCGAACGCGGTACTTTCGATAAAATTGCGGTAAAAAGTGCGCTGTTCCGGTAATATATCGCCTTTTGAAATGAGCTTAGACGACGATATGGCACAATCATCACGCTACAGTGACGAACGCGTGGAACAACTCCTCGCGGAAATGGCCCAAATCCTGCACAAGGATAAAGCCCCCACCGACCTCTCCCTGATGGTACTGGGAAATATGGTGACCAACTTAATTAACAGCGATGTCGCTCCGGCGCAACGTCGTTCACTGGCACGCTCTTTCGCCGATGCCCTTCAGGCATCTGTGCGCGACGACAACGCTCATTAATTGGCTGATTTGACTTCATAATATGGTAACCAACCGGCAGCGCTACCGCGAAAAAGTCTCCCAGATGATCAGTTGGGGGCACTGGTTTGCTCTGTTTAATATCTTATTCGCGCTGATTTTAGGCAGTCGCTACCTGTTGGTCGCCGACTGGCCTTCTTCGCTGGCGGGGCGTATCTACGCCTATACCAGCTGGGTTGGCCACTTCAGTTTTGTCGTGTTTGCCGCTTATCTGCTGATTATTTTCCCGCTGACCTTTGTGGTGATGTCGCAACGGCTGATGCGGGTGTTATCTGCGGTGATTGCGACGTCCGGGCTGACGCTGGTGATGGTCGACAGTGCGGTCTTCAGCCGTTTCCACCTGCACCTGAATCCGGTGGTGTGGGAACTGGTCATTAACCCCGATCAGAGCGAGATGGCGCGTGACTGGCAGCTGATGTTTATCAGCGTGCCGCTGATTTTCCTGGTCGAGATGCTGTTTGCGACCTGGAGCTGGCAGAAGCTGCGCAGCCTCAATCGCCGTTCATTTGGTAAACCTGTCGCAGCTCTGTTTATCAGCGCCTTCTTTGCCAGCCACCTGATGTATATCTGGGCCGATGCCAACTTCTATCGCCCGATTACCATGCAGCGAGCCAATCTGCCGCTCTCCTATCCGATGACCGCCCGCCGCTTCCTGGAACGTCACGGCTTGCTGGATGCGCAGGAGTATCAGCGCCGTCTGGTTCAGCAGGGGGATCCGGAAGCGCTGGCGGTAGAGTATCCGCTGAGCGACATTACTTTCCGTGACGCCGGGACACGCAATAACCTGCTGGTGCTGACCGTCGATAGTCTGAACAACGCCACGCTGGCCAAAGCGCTGCCGCAACTCAATCAGTTTGCCAGCGAGAACGTGCGTTTCACGCAGCACTACAGCGCGGGTGATACGCCGGAGAAAGGCTTATTCGGCCTGTTCTACGGTATCTCCTCCAGCTACATGAACGGCATTCTGGCCTCCCGGACGCCGTCTGCCCTGCTGGGTGCATTGAGTACCCAGGGTTATCAGTTTGGCCTGTTCTCCTCAGAAGGCTTTAATCCGCCGCTCTACCGCCAGGCATTGCTGACCGATTATTCACTGCCTGCCACCAGCAGTCAGCCCAACGCCAGCACCGTGGCGCAATGGCAGAACTGGCTGGAGAAACAGAAAGATTCACAGGCGCCCTGGTTCTCATGGATCGCCCTGAACGGCCCTGATGTGACCGGCGACAGTGCCAAAGCGCGTCAGCGCAGCTATCTGCGTCAGGCTCCGGCTGTTGATGAACAGATTCACGCGGTGCTCAGCAGCCTGCAGGCACGTGATTTGCTGAAGAACACCGTGGTGGTGATCACCGCGCAGCGTGGTCTGGCGCTGGATGGCAATCCTGACAGTGCCGGAAACCGCCAGACGTTGCAGGTGCCGTTAGTGATTCACTGGCCTGACACCCCCGCGCAGACGGTTGATCGCCTTTCGGATCATCAGGATGTGATGGCGACGCTGATGCAGCGCCTGCTGCATGTGCGGACCAATCCGGTGAATTACTCGCAGGGTGAAGATCTGTTTGCAGCGCGTCGTCGCCATGACTGGGTCGCCAGCAGCGAAGAGAATAAACTGATCATTACCACGCCGCAGGTGACGCTGGTGCTCAACAACAACGGCAGCTATCGCGCTTATGATGCGCAGGGCAACGCGCTTAAAGATCACAAGCCAGAGCTGGCATTGCTGTTGCAGGTACTCACCGAGGAGAAGCGGTTTATCGCTAACTGATTAATTATCAGGCAAATAGTTTGCGGGTATCTTGCATTCATGACGATAACCAGTAGACTTATCTTCCAGTGTTCGGCACGTAGCGCAGCCTGGTAGCGCACGGTCATGGGGTGTCCGGGGTCGGAGGTTCAAATCCTCTCGTGCCGACCAAATTCCCTGAAAAGCAGCCCAAAAGGCTGCTTTTTTCGTTTCTGTCGTCAGACTTTAACTTCCCTAGCACGTCCAGCAATCCGATCTATACTTCAAAACGTGTGGGTAACAAGAGGAGAGTTCATGACATTCATCGAAAAAGACGATCCAACCGAAGCACCTGAGTCCGGCGATAAGCAACCTTCCCCGCCAGACGAAAAGTAACCCACAGGGCCGCGTCTGACGCGGCCTTTCTCTGTCGCTGCTTCCCATTGCTTAATATTCAGATTAATCCCGAACGGGGTTAACATTCCTCATGTAATCATCAGGTTAAAGCTTGCAAAAAAGCCTGATCCGCCTCATAAAAGTAGCCACCCGCTGCGCTTTTTCATCAAACTGAAACAAAAATGTCACAGAAAATAACTACCCTGAACTCCCCAGAAATTGACGGATAATTTTTATGGCGATCAAAGCGAAAAGCCTGAAAGATGCAGAAGCGTTACTTCATTCAGGCATTAGCAAAGTGGAACTGGCGTATGACATTGGCAGCGACGATTTCTTTCGTCTGGCGAGCCACTGGTGCGACCGGGGTGCACGCATCAGCAGGGGTCACCACCATTTCGTTGTTTCTCTTAAAAGTTTTGCCATTCCTCCCAACGACTGATTGCGGCGGGCTGCTTGCCCTGAACCATCGCGCCTGATTAAATGCCTTTTTGGGTTCTGATGATGGTTTCGCATGCGCTATCCCGACCTGCCGCTGCCGCCTGTTGCAGGCGGCTTTATCCTTTCCTGTCATCTTAACCACAGCGATCCTTTGCTGGCGGTGAGTCACTTTGACCCACAAAAATATCATGACGCGCTGGCTGTCGAATGGGGTATTCCACTGCCCGCCCGACTGCAGCAGGCGGTCAATAAAAGACGTGCGGAATATCTTGCCAGCCGGTTACTTGCCCGGTCAGTAATGGCAGAACTGGGCATTAATGATTTCATTCTGACTAACGCTCCCGACCGATCTCCCCTCTGGCCTGCCGGCATTCAGGCGTCACTGTCACACAGTAGTGGTGTCGTCGTCGTGGCGGCTACCCGTCAGCCCTGCGCAGTTGGCATTGATGTCGAGCAGTTGATGTCAGAGACCACGGCACAGGAAACGGCAACGCTGCTGATGAACGAGCAGGAACAGCAGCTGTTGCGGACGCTGCCCGTCTCCTTCAGTGCGGCCGCCACCCTGCTCTTCTCGCTCAAAGAAAGCGTATATAAAGCGCTATGGCCACAACTGCATCAGCCGATGGACTTTCTGGATGCGGCACTGGTGTCCGTAGATTTCGCGCAGAAAACTGCCACGCTGAGCCTGACTCAGCACGTCGGCGAGCGCTTTGCGAGGGGGACGTTACTGCAAGCGGACTTTATGTGGCAGGAGAATCAGGTCATCACCCTGATCACGCATCAGCTTTAAAAAACCGGCTAAACAAGGGTATTTAGCCGGGGTAAACACAGACGAAAGAAGACGTTTCAGGATGGCAGAAACCGACGTTTCTGCTGATTGCTAAAGTAGCCTTTCTGACGCGCAGCACGCCAGTGCGCTTTTCTGCTAAGTTTTGCCAGCTGCCGTCAAAGCCCGGTGTCGGTGCGCTTGACCGAGTCGAGCGTGGCGAGATCGCGCTCATTACCGGTCAGCTCCGTTAACTGGCCTTCGCGCATCTCCAGCAGCCGGTCGGCATGAATGAAGTAGTGATCGTCATGGCTGATGGCAAACACCGTTTTACCCGCCTGCTGCAACCACGGCAGCAGCTCGCGATAAAAGATGCGGCGAAAATGGGGATCCTGATCGGCCGCCCACTCATCCAGTAACAGCACATCGCGCTCTTCCGCCACCGCCAGCAGCAGCGCCAGTCGCTTACTCTGCCCTTTAGATAGCCGCAGGTTCAGCACTTTGTTGCCTTCAATCTTCAGTTTGTCCTGCATCTTCAGCCGCTCCAGCCACTGCTGAACCAGCGCCGGATTAGCCGCAACCCCTTCCCGTCCGATTAACCGGTCAAACAGATGCAGGTCGGTAAAGACTGCCGAGAACTGGCTGCGCCACACATCCAGCTCGTCAGCCGTGATCGCTTTACCATCAAGCAGCAGCGTGCCGGACTGCGGCTGATAAAGTCCGGTCATCAGCATCGCCAGCGTCGATTTCCCGCTACCGTTGCCGCCAATCAGGAACACCAGTTCTCCCCGGCGCAGCGTCAGGTTAATTGGTCCCACCTGGAAGCCATTATCACCATAGTGAAAAGAGACGTCGCGCAGCTCCAGTGTCTGCCAGTCAGAGACGGCAGATGGGGCATGAAACCCGGGCTGATAAGGCGCGAGGTCAAAGGCGTTGAGCTTACGGAAAGCGACCTGGGCACTGAGCAACGTCGGTAACGCACCCACCGCCGAGAGCAGCGGCGTGCGTAAGAAAAGCAGCGTCAGGGAAAAGGTGGCGGCGACGGCGGTATTAGCCCAGCCCAGGCTGTTAGCCATAAAAAAGACCATGCCGATAGCGCCTAGCGTCATGATATTTGACCAGTTAACCGCACTGAGATGGTAAGTATCCGCGCGTACAATATGATGACGCCAGGCGCGGGCATCTTCCTGATACACGGTGTCATAGACCTGCTGTGCACGGGAGCGGTTAAGCTGCAGCTCTTTGCGCCCTTCAATCACCGTCTGGTAATCGCGATAGAGGTTATCTTCGATTTCCCGCAGCTTTGCCATGTGCTGATACACGCGTGAAACCAGCATCCAGCCGCCCACCAGCGTGACACCCAGCCAGAGACTGGTCACCAGCAGCATTTTGGGCGACAGCCAGGCGAGATAAATTGCCGAGCCAAGCGTAATGATGACGCCCTGAAACAGCTCCGGCAGGCGTACAAAGGCCAGCGTAATCGCCCGCACATCGCTCGTCAGCCCCGCCAGCAGCTGCGCACTGCCGAGTTGCTCGATGCGCTCAACCCGGGAATCGAGGATACGCTTAATAAACTCGCCGCGCAGTCGCCAGACAAACTGATGGCCAAGCATCGTCAGCGCCAGCTGCGAGGCCAGCGTCACCGCCATCAGCACCACTAACTGCAACAGAAACTGCGGCAATACCGCAAAGGAGGTGTTAATGGCGACAATCATTTCGCGATTAATGAAGGCGATCATGCCGATACCCAGCACGGCGCTTAACAACGTCAGCGCAATCACCCCGAGAAAAGGCCAGCGGAACTGGCGAAAAACAACGCTTAACAACGTCATGCAGGCAATCCATCAGCTAAAAACAGCCTGCAGTGTAATGGGATGCCAAATGATAGCAATAGTTATTCTCACCACGCCATAACCGGCGTGGCGGGTCAAAAGGCGCGGCGAAACGTCAGGTTATAACGCCAGGGACCGGCCAGCGGATGAACGCCTGGCTTTAGCGGCAGGATGCCGTGATAACGCAGGCGCGACGGCCCGCCCCACACCACAATATCGCCATGTTCCAGCAGCACACGCTGAGTCGTGTCGCCGCGCTCGAAGCCGCCAAACTGGAAAACCGCCGGCAAGCCCAGCGACACCGAAACGATAGGCTGGCGCAGATCTTTCTCATCTTTATCCTGATGCAGCGTCAGCTTCGCGCCCGGTTCATAGCGATTAAGCAGGCAGGCATCCGGATTAAAGTCAGGAAATCCTGCCTCTGATGCCGCCTGCTTTGCCAGAGTACGAAACAGCGGTGGCATGGGTGGCCATTGACGTCCGTTGAGGTTGTCCTGCTGCTGATAATTGTAGCCACGTGAATCCACCGACCAGCCAAAATCGCCGCAGTTGGTCATCGCCACCGACATGCGATGGCCGCCGGGCGTAATGCGATGGGCAAACGGGTTCTGTTCCGCAATCGTCATGATCTGCTGATAAAGCGCTTCTGCCTCTTCGCGCGCGCGACGCCGCAGGATCACAGCTCCTTCAGCCAGCGGCTCCTGCCAGGGTTGCTCTTCACTAAAAAGATCTAACATCAGGGTTCTCCGGATTTGTCGGGGATCAGGAAGGCAGCAAACTGTGGCGACATCCAGCTGGCAAATTTATCGCCCTGCTTACTAATCAGATAGACCGCCAGATGCTCTTTTATCGCCAGTGCTTTGGCTTTTTCAGTGCCGAGTACCATCAATCCGGTATCCCAACCGTCGGCTTCCAGTGCCGTAGTGGCGATCACCGTGGCGGAGACCAGTTTATGCTCAATGGGCCGTCCGGTAACGGGATCGATCACATGAGAAATGCGCTTGCCGTCCAGTTCATAATAGTTGCGATAACTGCCGGAGGTGCTGATACCGTGTCCCTGCAAATCAACGCGCGCCTGAACCGCATTTTCGCGATCGGTCGGTTTCTGAATCGCCACACGCCACGGCTGCTGCTGCGCATTCAGACCACGACTCAGCACCGCACCCCCGACCGACACCAGATAGTTGTTGATGCCGAGCTGCTCCATCAGCCGCGCCAGATGATCGGTAGCGAAGCCCTCGCCCACCGTTGAGAGATCCACATAAAGGTCAGGCAGATCTTTCTGCAGCCACTGCCCGTCTGCACCCTGCACCACCCGCAGATGCTGTAACCCGGTCTGCGCCCGGGCGGCAGCGATCTGTGCCGCATCCGGCGTATGACCAGGCTGTTTCGTCGGCCCAAAACCCCACAGGTTAACCAGTGGCCCGACGGTGATATCCATCGCCCCGCCGGTTTGGCGGCCAATTCGCAAAGAGGTGATGACAATATCCGCCATATTTTCACTCACCGGCTGCGGTGACAGCTCCCGGCTCTGGTTGAAGCGCGATAGCACGGAATCGGCTTTCCAGGTTGAGAGTTCAGCATCATCCGCGTCCAGCCGCTGCTGAATGCGCTGCTGCAGCTCCGCTTTACGTTCGCTCTCTACTCCCGCCAGGCTCACACGCCAGACGGTCCCCATCGTTTTTCCTTCCAGTACCAGTGCGGTTGTTGCCGCTGGCTTATCACAGGCTGCTAACATCAGTACCAGTATCGCTATAAACAGCAGATTAATCTGAGAACGCATCTTCCCTCACTTGTAACACTTTATTCAGCTCTGCTACAAAGCATAAACTTCGGGTAAATTAGCTTAAATAGCGTTGAATATTTTTCTGAATCACGAGAACATTCACCGGTCATCTATCCTGACCCCGCCTCCCGACAGGCGATAAACATTAATTCAAAGTAAGGAGCTACAGATGATTTATGCGATTCTCGTTATTGCCCTGGGTCTGTTTGTTTATGGAAGTTATAAAGTGGTCGAACAGCGTCGTCATCGTCATATGACGCCTTCCCGGCCGCGCCATTAACAGGCCTGGCTGCACCTGATTGGGGCAATGCCTCTCTGACGCGCGCGGCAAGTGTACCAAAACGGGCGCGCCGTCTGTGGCTGTGAGAGCGGTAAAGCTGGCATGAATTCTGCACTGTTGAAACAGTGTTTATCTCTGAGAGGTGCAGAATGAAAAATTCACAGAAGTGGCCAACAGCATGGCATCACTGGCTGAGCTTTTCAGCCTTTACGCTGGCAGGTGTCGCATTTGAAGGTGCACGATTCGGCAGTGTTGTGTCGTCGGTAACAACAGCACCAGAACCCACAAAGTGGCAAAAGGCTGAAGCGCTCAGCCCGGAAGGTGATGCAGGAGCGCAGCGGTAACTGCGCTCCCTGACAACTCAGAACATTTAGAACTGGTAAACCAGACCCAGTGCCACCACGTCGTCGGTATTGATACCGGCTGCGTCGGTGAAGGCGTTGTCGTCCAGCAGGTTGATCTGGTAATCAACATAGGTAGACATGTTTTTGTTGAAGTAGTACGTCGCGCCAACATCGATATATTTTTTCAGATTCTGTTTGCCCCAGTTCTGAACATCGGTGCCGCGTGAGGTGACATAGGCCAGGGATGGACGCAGGCCGAAGTCAAACTGATACTGTGCAACCAGTTCCCAGTTATCCGCTTTATCCGCATACCCGTAAGCTGAAGAGGTGTCACTGCTGTCACCAAAGCGGGTCGCATTGTAAGCACGTGAGTACATCGCTGCCAGATAGACATTGTTCGCGTCATATTTCAGACCGCCTGTGTACACTTCCGCTTTATCGCCGCGGCCAAGAATACCTGACGTTGCGCTGTTCTGATCGTTGGTACGGTCAGACTGGAAAGCTGCTGCGCCAATGCCGAAGCCCTGACCCAGATCATAGGTGGTGCTCAGACCCCAGCCGTCGCCGTTCTGGCCCAGTACGTCGCGGCCATTAGGTGATTCGCTGCTGTTGCCATTCTTGCCCTGATACTGGACTGCAAAGTTCCAGCCATCCACCAGACCAAAGAAGTTATTGTTGCGGTAGGTCGCCATGCCGTTACCGCGCTGATACATGAAGTTATCCGCGCCATAGGTATCGCCACCAAACTCGGGCAGCACGTCGGTCCATGCGCCGATGTCGTAGGCTACGCCGTAGTTACGACCGTAGTCGAACGAGCCTGCATCCCCAAATTTCACGCCGGCAAAGCCGACACGGGTGAAGCTGTCAGCAGTGCCCTGAGACTCGGCGTTGTTCAGCGCGGCCTGATATTCCCACTGGCCGTAACCGGTCAGCTCATTGCTGATTTCGGTTTCACCTTTGAAGCCGAAGCGAACGTAGGATTGGTCGCCGTCAGAGCTGTCGTTATCAGAGAAGTAGTGCAGACCGTCAACTTTACCGAAGAGGTCTAATTTGTTGCCGTCTTTGTTATAGATTTCAGCTGCGTTTGCTGATCCTGCTGCAACCAGCAATGCAGGGATCACCAGGGAGAGAACGCGACGTTTCATTTTATTACCCTCTGTTATGTGCCTTTATTATTTGCCACTGCGAACTGAATGATTAAAAATTCAGCCGGCAGGCCATTGTTGTTATATAACGGGCAATAATCCACCAGGAAAATGCTACTAAATTTCCAAAAGTGTTTCATAAGTCGAAACAGTTATTTCTTAATGTAAATACCGGGGAACTAATAACCAGCACGGATCGATAAAAATCAGCGCACGAATCGTCAATCTCAATTGGTATTCTTTGTTATCAACAGGTTGCATCAGACCTTTATGAAGCACTGAATGATAAAACTTTTGCGGGATCTGGTAATAGAATAGACTCCGCTATCATCATTTATTCCATTATTACCTTCATTCTCCCCGAATGAGATGTACAACTTATTATTTCCCGCCGGACAAATCGTCCGGCATTTTTTTGTCTGAAATTTGCCGTTCCGTTATATCTGCGTAAACTTTCTTAAGCGGGTTAAATTAACTCTGCCTTACTTCCGCACAGAGTGTTAAATCGCGCACGCTTTGCACACGGAATGATGAAATATCCGCCATGTTAATTTATCACCGTAATTAAGCAGGCGGAGAGTGGGAATGGTGCTGATTTTCAGCGCTCGCGTAGCGATTCTTTGACTTTATTCAGCGGCTTAATCAGATAGTCCATGACCGATTTCTGACCGGTTTTAATCTCCACGTTGGCCACCATACCCGGCACAATCGGGAATTTTCGTCCGGCACGGTTGGTCAGCTCCGCTTTCTGGGTACGAACGTAAACACGATAGTAATATTGATCGCGTTTTACCTCATCCTGCAGGGTATCGGGCGACACCGTTTCAACTTCGCCGGGCAGGTCGCCATAGATAGAAGAGTCATAGGCGGTCACTTTTACGGTGGCGGCCAGACCGGGGCGGATATAGGCGATATCACGTGGATTGATGCGCGTCTCAATCAGCAGCTGATCCTCCAGCGGCACGATTTCCATCAGCTTACCGCCTGGCTCCAGTACGCCACCGACCGTGGTGACCTGAATATCTTTGACGATGCCGCGTACCGGCGAGTAGAGCGTAGCACGCGTCAGCTGATCCTCTTTGCCCGCAGCAACCTGCAGTTGTGCATCCAGTTCGGCATTGTTTTTCACCTGCTCTTCATGGGCACGCACCAGATAGTCGTTACGCGCCTCATCAATTTTACCGCGCAGATCGCTGACCTGACGGCGCAGACGAATCACCTCGACCTGTCCTGCCGCGCCCTTAGCCACCAGCGGTTCCGTCAGCCGCAGTTCATCCTGTACCAGTTTCAGCGACTGCTGCAGGTTACTGATGGTTTCGGTGAGATTACGACGACGCGATTCGTAGAGCTGCCGTTCGCGCGTGACCAGGTTCGGCTCCTTCAGGGTTTCGGCGCTGAACGTCAGCGGCGTGCCCGACAACTCCGCCTCAAGCCTTTCGGATGAGGCACGCAGCGTGCGCACTTTGGCCTGCGCTTCGCCGAAGTTGGACTGGAAGCGCGTCGGATCGAGCGTCGCCAGCACCTGCTCTTTCTCAACAATATCGCCCTCATGCACATTCAGCTGTTTGACGATGCCGCCGTCCAGGCTGTCAATCACCTGCGCGCGGCTGGAAGGTGTTACCTTACCTGTGCCGACGGTCACCTCATCCAGAATGGCGAAGTGCGCCCAGATAAGAAAAATCGCCAGCGCGGCGGTGCAGAGCCAGATAATTGCCGATGTCCGGCGCTCATGACGGGCAAGATCTTTATCAACAATAACCAGACTCATGCAGCATCTCCTTTCCCTGGCGTCGCTGGCGTCGTCGCACGGCGCAGGATCTCGTCACGCGGACCATCGGCCACAATCCGGCCGTTATCCATCACCACAATCCTATCAACCATCTTCAGCAGCGCCGGGCGATGCGTCACCAGCACCAGCGTCCGGCCACTGATCCAGCCCTGTAGCTGACGGATCACATGTTCCTCCAGCTGTTCATCCATGGCCGCAGTCGGCTCATCCAGCAGCACCACCTGCGGCTGCCGCAGGATCATCCGGCTCAGCATCACCATCTGACGCTGCCCGCCTGACAGCCCGCGTCCGCCTTCATTGATAATACGATCCAGACTGGCGGCATCCTGCTGGACCAGCGACAGCGCGCCGCTGATGCGCAGCGCCTGCAGCATCTCCTGTTCGCTGGCGTGGGGATTACCCAGCATCAGGTTCTGCCGCAGCGTGCCAAAGAAGAGACGGGAATCATGCGACAGCCAGCCGAGCTGACGGCGTAAATCGACAGGATCGATACACTCAATGTCGACGCCATCGACAATGACTTTGCCCTGAGTGGCCTGCGCCTGACCGGCCAGGATCTTCAGGAGCGTCGACTTCCCTGCCCCGACTTTGCCCAGAATGGCAATCTTCTCGCCGGGCTTGATCTGCAGCTGCTGCACGTGGAGCACATTTTTTTCATTCTCTTCGTCATAGCTGTAATGGACATTGCGCAAATCGTACTGGCCGGTAAGCGTCGGACAGTGCGCCAGCGTGGCGGCTTCAGGCTGATCGAGCGGCTTTTTCAGCAGCTCATCCAGTCCTTTCATCGCCATTTTGGCGTGCTGCCAGCGTGAGAAAACCATGGTCAGCTGCATTAATGGGGCGATGGTGCGGGATGAGAGCAGGCTACAGGCAACCAGCGTACCGGTGGTGATTTGCGAATCGAGCACCAGATAGACACCAAACACCAGCATCCCCGCATAGGTGAGCTGCTGCACGGTCGATGCCCAGCCGGTAAGGCGTGCGCCCCATAACCGCTGCTGATTGCTGATTGAAGCGCTGACTTCGTGGGTCTGTTCCCACTGACGCTGGAAATAGGGTTCTGCCTGCAGCGCCTTGATATCCTCAATCCCTTCGATGGTTTCCACCAGCACCGCATTGCGCAGCGCGCCCTCGCGCAGCCCCTCTTTGGCCAGCCGCGCCATCGGGATCTGCACCAGCAGGCCGGGAATAACGATCAGCGGGATTGCCGCCAGCGGGATCAGCACCAGCCAGCCGCCCACAAACGACATGATAAACAGGAACAGGATGACAAACGGCAGATCGGCTGCTGCACCCACCGTGGTTGAAGTCAGCAACTCACGCACCTGGTCGATCTCACGCAACTGCGAAATAAAGGAGCCGGTCGATTTTGGCCGCGCCTCATTACGGATGCTCATCGCCCGGGCAAACAGCATGGCGGAGACTTTGAGGTCGATGCGTTTGCCCATTAAGTCTGACACCTGAGTTCGCATCAGCCGGATCACATACTCAATGGCTGCGGCGATCAGCACCCCGACAAACAGTACCCACAGCGTGGACTGCGACTGCGCCGGAATCACCCTATCGTAGACCTGCATCGAAAAGAGAATACCGGCCAGCGCCAGCACATTACTGATCACCGAGGCCAGCGAGATCTCGGTAATACGGCGACCCATGCCACGAAAGTTTTTCCAGAACCAGTGCGGCTCATAGGGCTGAACAAATTCGTCGATACGCGCATCCCGGCCACGCGCCGCCACGCCAATCACGCCGACATCGCCCTGAGCGCGCGTCAGCAGTTCCGATAAGGCGCTTTCACGCACCACATCGCCGCCTTCACTGAGCCAGTAGCGTGCGCTGCCGTCAGAATCGATATTCTCCAGCACCGCCACGCTGGCATTTTCCAGCACCAGCACCACCGGGGTGATCTCCTGACGCCAGCGCAGTTTGTTCTGCGGCACCATGGTCAGATGCAGTCCGAGCAGCCCGGAAAGCCGCTCCAGCTGCTGCGACACTGGCAGATGTTCAAACCAGCGCATCTGCTGACGCAGGGTTTTACCATCGGCAGGTTTACCGAATCGCGCGGCGACGCGCAGCATGGCGGCAATCCAGTTATCGGTATTCAGGGTTGAAGTACTCATTATTTATGCCTTATCGCTATTGCAGCGAAGGAAGGAGATCGCCGCTGCTTTGCTGGCGATCGATACCCATGATATCGAGCAGATTGTCTACCGCGGCGGCATAGCGCACGGTGGCGTCCCAGCCATCGTAAAGCGCGGTGATACGTGAGCTGTCGGCCTGAAACACATCCTGTTCCACGCTCAGCAGGTCGTTCAGGCTGCGCTTACTCAGACGATATTCATCGGCGTAGACATTACGGGTATGGTCGGCGCTGGCCAGCTGCACTTCTCCGGCGGCCTGCCGCTGCTGTGCCCCGATCATGTCGGCATAGGCAGTCGAGGCGTTCTGATTGATGGCAAGTTTGGCCTGCTGCACCGCAGCCTGTGCCGCTTCGCGATCGCCCTCCGCTGACTCAGTTTTGGCATTTACCATGCCGCCCTGATAAAGCGGCGCTTCCACCTGCAGCTGCACTTCATCATCCCAGTAAGACGAACGATCGTTTTCATAGCGGGTCCGGCCCGCCTGCACTTTGATGGTCGGCCAGTGACCGGACTGAGCCTGGCGCACCCGCTCACGGGCAGCTTCCTGTTTAGACTGCGCGCTGCGTACTGCGGCGCTGCTTTCATAGGCAATTTTGTCGAGGGTGATCTGCTGTTTCAGCAACGCCTGGGGCAGTTCGGGCAGCGTGGCGGGCACGACACCGGTCAGCACGGTCAGCTGCGCGGTGGCAGAACGCAGCTGGGCGCGATATTGCTCCAGCGTGGCCTGCATCGCGGCGATGCGGGTTTCCGCCTGCAAAACATCTGACTGGGAATTGAGTCCGGCATCGGCACGCAGTTTTGCGATATCCCGTACCCGCTGCAGCGAGGCGATATTGGTGTGCGCCGTTTCAGACAGCGCCTGGTAGCGTTTGACTTCGAGGTAGGCCTGCAGCGTATCTTCCGCCACGGTCGTCATCGAATCGAACAGGCCGAAACGATAGGCCTCTGACAGGGCATGCTGTTCATCAATGGCGCTGCCAGTGCGGCCAAAGTCGTAAAGCAGCTGGCTGAGCGTGATACCGCCGGAGCCATTATTGTTCAGACTGCCGGCTGAGTCGGTCTGGTGAGAGCGTCCCGCGGCCCCCTGCAGTGAGATCTGCGGATACCAGGCGCTGCGGGCGGCATCCAGATCCCCCTCACCGACGTGGATCTGTGCCGCCGCTTCCGAGATTTTCGGATTGCGGGCAAAGGCCCGGAGAATGGCGTCGCGCAGCGTTAAGCTGGCAATCTGTTCTTCGGTTGGCGCGGCGCGCCAGTTAAATTCGGCTTTCGGTAACGGTGCGGCAAAGGCCGCGGGCACTGCCACGCCACTCAGGGCGCACAACAAAAAAGTTAATCGCGCTTTGTTCATTATCCATACCAGCAAGGGTTCTTATCATCATGGTGTTTTTCCTGGTGAACAAAGCGAGCAAAAAGGGGTGTATCTCAGAGCCAGACCGTTTTATTGCGTTATTTTATTTATGTTTCGCAAGCGGCGACGCTAAACGAACTTTAACATTATTAGATCATATTCCGCGCTTATTCCTGCTAAAAACAGATGAATTCTTTAATATTTCTCCTTTATGGACGAAAAGCAACCAGCAAAGCAATCCATGCCAATCCAGACAGGCTTAACAGACCTGTCCGGAAGGCAGTGATTTTACTAATGTGTTGGCGTCAGACTATCGGCTGTGCCGCAGGATGCTGCAACAGATGATCGGCAAGGGTGTAAGAAACATTGGAGAAGAGATGACTCTCCTGCGGAACGGCAGAAGCCGTGGAGGCGTGCGCCACGTGCGCGGTCTCCGCCTGCTGGGTCAGCGTGACGGTTTCCAGCAGGTTATCCACCGTCTGATCCGCCATCAGGCTGGCCGTTTCGGTATGCGATACCACCTGCACCGTCTGGCTGGCCGTGGCCAGATTACCGGCACTGTCTATACCGCTGACCGTCATCTGGTACTCACCATCATCCAGCGGCGCCAGCTCCCCGGCCAGAATGGTCAGTGCCCAGCCACCATCCGCTTTTACGCTGGCGCTGTAGTGTTGATCGCCCAGCGTTAATTCTACCAGGCTGCCCGGTTGCAGATGGCTGGAGCTGCCCTGGATCAGATGCCAGCTGTTCACATCGGCGGCATCAATTTTGTTGTCATCAAAGGCGGTGTCCAGCGTCAGAGTTGGCCGCTGATGCACGGCCACGGTAAAGAGGGCGTCCCGGTTCTGCGTGTCGCTGTTGCCATACTCATCGTGGCGATAGAAGGTGGCAGCGACCGGGCCATCCGGCAGCGCCATCAGCTCGCCGGAGGTAAGCGTCACCATGCCCTGCGCATCGGGCTGGTAGGTTTTGCCGTTGATCTCCAGCGTGTTGCAGCCCTCAACGTAGAAGCTCAGATCGTGCTGCGCCTCCTGATAGTTAAGCGTCATGTCATCGCCCAGATCCATTTCGGTGTAGATCGGAATAAAGCCGGTGTGGATATTCAGCTCATGCGTGGCATCCGTGTAGTTATTGGCCCCGTCGATCGACCAGGCGCGGATCTCGCCAATATTAATAAAGTCGTGCACATCCGCCGCCGGGATCACCACCTGCCAGTGGCCATCCTCGCCTATTGTGGCAGCATAATCTTTCTGGTTGGCACCGGTGATCACCAGCCGGTGACCCGGCATCACGGTAGAGAGCGTGCCGCTCAGCAGCAGATCCTGCTGGGTTTCCGCCAGATTAATCACGTCGTCCGACGTGATCTTATCAAAGGTAATTTTTGGCAGGCTACTCAGGTGGGTAATCAGCGTCAGGTCGTGATAGTCGGTTACGGTTTTTCCATTCGGATCGGTCGCCGTCACTTTGAGGCTGTAGACGCCATCCTGCAGCGCCTGCATATCGCTTTCCTGGAAAGTGCCATACCACTTGCCGTCGCTTTCCATGTGGGCAGTGGTGGTCTGCGTGCCCAGGGTTAATTTCAGCAATGACCCCGCCGGCAGGTGTGTTGCGCTGCCGCTGATTTCAACGCCGTAAATGCTCTCAGCAATATTTACCGCGTTGTCGCCACTGACCGTGTCTACTGTCAGGGTCGGTTTGATAGTGCGATCAACATAGAGACCAAAATCGACATCGGTAGTGGTGCTGTGGCCCGCTTTATCGGTGATGGTCAGCGCCAGACTGTGATTGCCATCCGGCACGCCTTTCAGGGCATCAGCCGGCATGGAGGCGTTCCAGTAGCCCCACTTGTTAACGGTGCTGTGCCAGCTCTGGTCGTTAAACGTCAGCGTGACCGTTGAGCCCGCTTCGCCTTCAGCCCGGCCACGCAGATGCACCGGCTTTTGCGCCTCCCAGGCGGCAATGACGCCATCTCTGGCAATCGGTTCATAGGGGCGCAGAGCAGCGAGTGACGTACTCTCAACCGCGCTAAGCGCCAGGGCACTGTAGTTGAGCGGACTGCTATGCGGTAACTCCGCAGAGAGAGGGGTGACGGGCAGATTGAGACTCTGCGTGGCCACGGGAATAATGGCGGGCAGCGCGCTGTCGGCGACAGCAAAGTCGCTCACCGCCGTCTGGAAAATAGATTCGAACCGGACGGAACGAAGCGTATCGCGTGTTGACATAGGTAACCTCAGTTCAGAACAGAAACGCAGACTAAAACGCCCGGATAAACCGGACGTTAAGACTGACGATGGGTAGTGGGTCAGCTGACGCTGCCCGTTTCCGCTGGTCGGAACTGATTACCCGCAGGTAACAGGGATGATGAAAGAAGACGCTGATAAAAGCGACAAATGGAGCCAGAATGCTGATTTACGGCGTCACGCCGTTTACTGCGCTTACCCTAATCTTTCATTCTGCTAATGAATAGTGGCGATAATCTGGAAAGTGAAATTATTACGTGACTAAAACTAAAAAGCGGGTGCTTACGCACCCGCTGAGTTCAATCACGATATCTGTGCCGGTTGGCGATGAGATTGTGCTGGCACAGGAAACAGGGTCAGATCGGAAAGTCGCAAAATCCGTCATCCATGACATGCTCGGCCCGCGCCGTCCGTGGCGCGGGACGCTTCCCTATTCTGACCCTGTTTCCTGTGCTTTGAGCTTGTTAACCGTATGGGCGGGTGCTTGCGCACCCGCTTCTCAGAACGATCTGACAGACGTTGCTGTGACTACGCCACGTGGACCTGCAGGTTCTGCTGCACCAGCACATCACCCAGGGTGTTTTCACTGCTCAGCGCCGAGTTGTGGTAGATCTCAAAGACTCTGCCCTCCACCGTGCGCTCGCCGGTCACTTCCCAGATACCGCCGTTACTGTTCGCCAGGGTGACCTGACTGCCATCAGCGCCTTTGATCAACAAATCATCACTCTGTTTATCCGTAATATTAAGTGCCTCATTGAGATCGAGTTTCACAGAGTTGGTGCCGGTTTTACCCAAATCGAGCACTTCAATGTGTTCAACTTTCAGGCCCAGCGCGATGAGATCCAGATTGAGATACTCACCATTCAGCACCAGTGTATCGGTGCCTGCGCCGCCATCAATATGGGTAAAGTTAAGGTCGCTGACCGTCACGGTATCCGCCCCGCTGCTGCCGGTCACCGAAGCGCCTTCTGCCGTACTGCCATCGGCCAGCGTAATCACGACGCCGCCAATGGTGTAACCCACCTCTTCTGCTGGTGTCACCGCCGCCACCGCAGTGTCACTTATTACTGCATTTTCACTGCTGCTGACTGGCGTCACAATATCCGCTTCGGTAACCAGTGTGGAGGCCACCGCCACATGGGCGCTGCTGTCGTCGCTGCTGCTGGTGCTGCTGTTGTGCTGCGTCTCCGTGCTGGCACTGGCGACGGTGGCGCTGTCATCCACCACCGAGAAGAGTGCCACCGACTCGGTGGCTGCCAGCGTCGCCGGCAACAGCGAGCCCAGCAACAGGGTGTTAGTGGTGGTGTAGCTGTTACCCGCCACGTCGGTGATCGAGACTTTTGCCAGCGTATTGAGCGACAGCAGCAGCCCCCCTACCGACAGCAGTGACGGTGAGAAGTTAACAACGTAACGCCCCAGCGCATCGGTGGTGGTATTCAGCGTAGGTCCGTTGTTGCCGTTAGCCAGTAGCAACGTCACGCTGACTTTGGATCCCTGCGCCGCATTCAGCGAGCCGCCCTGCACCTCCAGGCCGGTAAGCAGAGAACCAACGATGCTGAGCACCGGATCAACCCCGACCAGCGGCTGATTATGGGAGAGCGCAGTAAAGCTGCTGGTGCTGGTCGCGGTATTGCCACCGATATCCGTCACCGTGACGGTCAGCGGATGGCTGCCATCTGCGATCCCTTTCAGCGTCGCTGACGGCACGCTGATGCTCCATGCCCCATTCGTGCCAATGGTCGTGGTGAGGACATTACCTGCCACGTTAACCGTTACCGTGCCGCCCGCCGCGTTGGTGCTGGTTCCTCTGATGGTTTCAGCCGTATTGGCTTCCGCGATGTTGAGATAACCATCGCCACCAAAGAAACTGTTCACAGTGACGGTCGGCGTGGTGTGACTCACCACACCCAGCGACGCCGAGGTGGAACCGTTGGTGCCTGCGCCGTTGATGACGCTGGCCGTCACGGTCTGCAGACCATCCGCAATTGCGGCGAGGTTAGCCGCCGGCACAGAGAGACTCCAGTTGCCGTTACTGCTCACCGTGGTGCTGTAAGTCTGGCCACCCAGCGTAATGCGTACCACCGATCCTTCGGCGTTGCTGGCGGTGCCTGAAATAGTCTGCGCGGTTTTGACATCCGCAGCACTCAGCGCATTGTCACCAAACAGTGAGGTAATGGCGACCACAGGCGTCGACTGACTGATAACGCTCAGTGTTCCACTGCTGTTCGCCACGTTACCGTAGGCATCGGTGCCGGTCACCGTCACGGTTTTACTGCCGTCGGTGATTGCGGCAAGATCCGCTTTCGGAACGCTGATGCTCCAGTTGCCGCCACTTACCACTTTGGTGGTGTAGGTCAGGCCGTTCAGCGTGGCACTGACAGTAGAGCCGGCTGACAGGCTGGAGGTCCCGCTCAGGGTCTGGTTCGAGGCCAGATCGGCTGCGCTCAGCACCCCGTCGCCGAATACCGTATTCACCGTCAGGGTTGGCTGCACCAGTCCCAGTGACACGCCTGCGCTGGTGCTGCTGACGTTGCCGACCGGGTCAGTGACCGCCGCGCTGACAGTGAAGTTACCGTTCAGCAGCGTCGAGAGCACAGCTGGCGAAACGGTGGTGGAGAACGTGCCATCGGCGTTGACCAGCGCAGTGGCCGTTGTGTTGCCAATGGCCAGCCTGACGCTGCTGCCCGCTGCCACGCCGGAAACCGTACCGCTGATGGTCTGGCTCACCAGCGATTCCGCCAGGTTCAGCACGCCATCACCAAACAACGGATTAAGCGTAACCTTCGGCAGATTGTGAATACCCACCAGCGCGCCGGCGGTGGTGGTGCTGGTGTTACCGGCGCTGTCGGTGACGCTGACGTCGACGGTCAGATTGCCATCGGCAATCCCCTGCAACAGCGCAGGCGTCAGTGAGACGTTAAAGTTGCCACTGGCATCGGTTGCCGTCACAAACTGCTGAGAACCCACTGATACGACAACACGCGATCCCGCTTCTGCACCGCCGACGACGCCGCCAATCACCTGCGTGACCAGCGCATCCGCCACGTTCAGCAGACCGTCACCAAACAGTGGATTTACCGTGATGGTTGGCAGCAGCGTATCGACGCGGATACCGGCGCTGGTGCTGGCGGTGTTGCCCGCTGCATCCGTTACCGACGCCCCTACCGTCAGGTTGCCCTGCGCCAGGGTGCCCAGGATATCCGGCGTCACCGTGGCGCTGAAGGCACCGCCCGCACCCACGGTCGCGGTCAGCTGGCTATTGCCCACCGAAAGCGTCACCACACTGCCCTGCGCAACGTTGTTCACCACCCCGCTGATCACCTGGCCGGTGGCGATATCGGCCAGATTCAGTACGCCATCGCCAAACAGAGAGGTCAGGGAAATGGATGGTGTCTGGGTAAAGATGCCAATAGACGCGCTATTCGAGGCGACGTTACCCGCCGCATCCCGCACGCTGACGCCCAGCGTCAGATTGCCATCCAGCAGCGAGGTGAGATCGCTGCCCGGCAGGCTAACGCTCCATGCTCCGCCCGCCTGTACGGTGGTGTTGTAAGTTTTACTGCCGAAGGTCACCGTCACCTGTGAACCTGCCGCCGCATTACTGATTACGCCACCCACCAGCTGTCCGGCTGCCGCTTCCGCAATGTTCAGCAGGTTATCGCCGCCAAACAACCCGGTGAGGGCGCCCACTACCGGCACCGCATCGACAATCGCCGTCACGGTTTCACCCACGGTGCGGGTGTTGCCCGCCGCATCGGTCAGGGTGACGTTAACGGCCAGATTGCCGTCGGTGACCAGATCCAGCACCGCAGGTGGCACCACGATGGCCCATTTACCATCCTGACCCACTGAAGCAGAGAGCGTGGTGCCGCCCAGCACCACCGATACCGTGGCCCCGACACCTGCCGACGTCGCAGTTCCCGAGATGGTCTGCGCCACCGTGGTATCCAGCGCACTGAGCGTACCGTCGCCGAATACCGAATCAACCACCAGCGTCAGCGCACTGTTAACGACTTTGTTGACCGTCAGCGTCGCGTCGGTCTGATTTCCTGCACTGTCATTGACCCGCACGCCAAACACCAGTGCGCCGTCAGTGAGGCCCGACAGCACATCTGGCGCGAGACTGATGCTCCAGCGTCCGTCGGCACCCACCGTTGCGGTAGCGATCGGCGCGGCATCGCCCAGGTAGAGGCCGATGGTCTGGCCTTCTGCGCCCTGTGCGCTGCCGGTCAGCACCTGACTGACGGCCAGATCAGCGGCGTTAAGCACGTTATCGCCCGCCAGCGCGTCAACCTGGACCAGCGGCACGGCGGTATCCACCGTCACCTGCTGTGTCACGGTCGTCACGTTACCGGCGACATCTGACAACTGCGCGGTGATCACCGGCGTACTGCCATCGGTCAGGGCCTGCATCGCGCTGGCAGGAACGGGGGTGGACCAGTTGCCGTTACTCTGCACTACTGCGCTGTACGTCTGGTTATTGAAGGTCACAACCACCGTACGGCCTGCTTCACCGACATCGGCGGTGCCGCTGATGGTCTGGCTGGTAGCGCTTTCATTACCATTGACCTGGTTGTCACCCGCAAAGGCATTGATCGTCAGGGCCGGTGGCGTCAGATCAATCAGCACGTTACCGCTGACGGTGACAGGGGTCGTGCCGTCGGTGGCATTCACCGTGATGGCGACGCTGCCGTCCGCATTGCCAAAGGCGCTGACCGGCAACGCAGCCGTTGACCAGTTGCCTGACCCATCCAGCGTGGTGGCGTAGGTCTGACCGTTGATCAACACCGTCACCACCCCGCCTGCACCAAGGTTTGCCGAGGTGCCGCTCAGGACGACGCCACCCGCGACATCCTGGGTGCTGATGATGTTGTCGCCCGAAACCGTGCCCAGCGTCACCAGCGGGCCTGGCGGTGGCGTCAGGTTAACCGCAAGCACAACCTCATCATTGGCTGTGTTACCTGCCAGGTCAGTCACTGCCAGCGCCAGGGTTGTGGATGCGCCAAAGGTGGCCATCTGCTCTGGCGTCAGCGTCACGCTCCAGTTGCCGTTACCGTCAACCACGGCGGTGCCGAGGGTCGTGGCATTCAGCGAGACCGTGACCACGGCACCCGTCTCTGCGCCCGTTACCGTGCCGCTAAGGATCTGCGGCTGAATGCTCTCGGCGTAGTTCAGTGCATTGTCGCCGGCAAAGGCGTTAGTGGTCAGTACCGGTGGCGTGGTGTCGAGTACCAGTGAGCTGTTAATCGTCGTGCTGTTGCCTGCCGCATCGGTGGCCGTCACAGTAACCGGATAGGTAGCATCCGGCAGCGCTGAAAGCTGCGCCTGGGTCAGCGGCACCGTCCAGTTACCATTCGCATCCACTGTGGCGCTGTAAGTGTTGCCGCCCAGCGTCAGCTGAACCGTCTGATTTGCGCCCGCCTCACCGGTGGTACCGCTCAGCGTAATCCCTGCGGCAACATCGCTGCTATTCACATAATCACCGAGGAATTGCGGATTGACCCCAGGCTGCGGCGCGCTGAGATCGGTGGTGAACGGCAGCTGCGCCGATGCGCTGTTACCCGCCGCATCCACGACGTTAACCGTCAGGATTTGCGTCCCGTTACCCAGAGAACTCAGCGCGTTACCAGGAAGGTCAACGGTCCAGTTACCGTTGCCATCCACCGTGCCGGAATAGAGGCTGCCATTGAGATCAACAGTAATGCTGACCGCCTGATTATCCCCCACGCTGCCGGTGGTGCCGGTCAGGGTGACCCCTGCCGCGGCTTCACTGATGTTCAGGACGTTATCGCCGCCAAACGCGCCAGGCGTGAAGGTCGGCACCGGCACAGCCACTTCGGTTACCACACTCAGGGCCGTCACGTCACTGTTACCCGCAATGT
The DNA here is from genome assembly GCF_003201065.1 of Pantoea sp. JKS000250. NCBI lineage: Bacteria > Pseudomonadati > Pseudomonadota > Gammaproteobacteria > Enterobacterales > Erwiniaceae > Pantoea > Pantoea sp. JKS000250. The sequence continues at coordinate 1,005,608 of NZ_QICZ01000001.1, forward strand.
CGGTAGCGGTCACGGTAATGGTATGCGTGCCGCTGGTGAAGGTGGCTAACTGCGCTGGCGACAGGGCCAGCGACCAGCTGCCATCGTTCTGCACCGTGGCGGCCAGCGGCTGGTCGCCGTTAAAGCCGGCGATCAGCACCGATACCGTCTGTCCTGCACCGGTAATGCCGGTGGTGCCACTGAGGATTTGCTCTGTTCCCGCTTCGGTGGCGTTCAGCGCACCGTCACTAAACGGCAGGATCAGCGTGACATCCGGCAGCGTATTGACAGCGACCAGCAGCGAACCACTGGTGGTGCCGATGTTGCCGTTCACGTCGGTGACGGTCACGCTGACCGGCAGGTTGCCATCCGGCAGTGACTGCAATACGGCAGGCGGCAGAGTCAGTGACCAGCCTGCACCGCCAGCAGTGAGCGTCGCGGCATAGACGGTGCCATTGATAGTCACCGCCACTGAGGCCGGATCAGCACTGTTGACCGTACCGGTCAGGATACCGTCCGTTGCCGCTTCCGCCGCGTTAAGACGGCCATCCGTAAATGGCGTATCCAGCGTTGGCGCGGCAATCGGGGTAATCGCTGAGACAAAGTTCTGCGTCTCTGTGATGCTGTTACCGGCCCGATCCGTGGTGGTGAGGGTCAGCGTGTGTTCACCGGCACCCAGGCTGGCGATCACCTCCGGCGTCAGGCTCGCTGTCCAGTTGCCACTGGCATCGACCGTCACCGACAGCGGGATGTTGTCATCGCCGACTGTGACGCTGAGGGTCTGGCCCGCAACAGGATTAGACGTGCCTGTGACCAGCTGAACGGAACCCGCTTCACTGATGTTAATCACGTTATCGCCGAACTGTGTTGCAGCAAAGTTGGCGGAAACCGGCGGGGCCTGCAGGATTTCAATGCCTGCGGTAACCTGCGCCGGATTTCCTGCCGCATCCGTGGCGGTGACCACCACCTGTGTCAGTCCATCGTCCAGGCCCGTCAGTGCGCCCGCTGCCAGGTTCAGCGTCCAGTTGCCGCTGGCATCGGTCGTGGTGCTGAAAGTCTGTGTGCCGACGGTAATATTCACTACGCTGCCTTCCGGCAGATTAGTGCTGTCACCACTCAGCGTTAATGGCGCGGCGGCATCTGCTGCACTGACCAGCGCGTCGCCAAACGGCGTGTTCAGAGTCAGCGCTGGCAGGGTATTAAACGCCACATCCAGTATGGTGGTGGTGTCGGTAGTGACATTGCCCGCCGCGTCAGTGACCGACACGGTGATGGCGTTAGGGCCATCTGCCAGCTGCTGCACATCGGCTGTGGGAATGGTGAGGGTCCAGTTCCCGTCCGCATCCGCCGTGGTGGTATAGCTGACGTTATTCAGCGTCACCGTCACCGGCAGTGCGCCCGTGGTGGTGCCGTTGATAGTGAGATCCTGCAGCGACTCAGCCAGGTTTAGCGTGTCACCCGCATTGACCGTAATATCCGTCAGCACAGGCGGTGTGGTGCTGAAGCTGACCTCCTGCGTGGCGACCGCCGGGTTACCGGCGACATCACTGGCGGTGACGGTAAAGGTCTGCGTGCTGCCCGGCGCAACGTTGATGAAGGCTGCAGACGGTACCGTCACCGTCCAGTTGCCGTCAGCATCAATCGTGGTGCTGTAATCAGTACCGTTAAACGACACGGTTACCGGCGTTCCTGCCGCCAGCAGGGTGCTGCCACCGCTGACCGCGACATCCGCAGCGGCCTCAGTAGCATTGATCACATCATCGCCTGCCACCACGTTCAGGGTCAGCGTTGGCTGAACCAGCGCGCTGGCCAGCACGACCAGACTGGCGCTGGCACTGGCCGGGTTGCCAGAGGTATCCGCTGAGACGACGACCAGCAGCTGATCGCCATCCGGCAGATTGCCCAGATCGGCGGCCGGCACGGTCACGGTCCAGCTGCCATCTGCGGCCACCGTGCCGCTGTACTGAATGGCGTTCAGCGTTACCGTTACCAGCTGGCCTTCCACCAGATTGGTGCTGGTGCCTCCGATGCTCAGATCCTGCAGCGACTCTGCCTGGTTAAGGAAGTTATCATCACTGATTGCCCCGATAGTCAGGGTCGGCAGATTCAGGCTGTCCGCATCACGCGTCAGCGTCTGGGTCGCCGTGGTCAGGTTACCCGCCGCATCTCTGATCGTCACATCAACCGTATAGCTGCCATCCGCCAGCCCCTGCACGACAGCGGCAGGCAGGGTCACCTGCCACGTGCCATCAGAGAGTACCCGGGTGGTGTAATCGGTATTCTGGAAACTGACCGTGACCGTCTGTCCGGCATCCGCAACTGAGGCTGTTCCGCTGATAGCAACCGCCTGTAGTACCTCTACAGAATTGATAACGTTGTCGCCGCTGATGGGGTTGATATTCAACGCAGGCGGGGTGAGATCGACCGTGACGGCGCTGGTCAGCGAACCGCTGTTACCGGCGGCATCGCTGGCATTGACCACCAGGGTCGTCACGCCCTCAGCCAGTGCCTGCACCTGTGCTGGCGTTAAGGTCAGCGTCCAGTTGCCCTGCGCATCGACTGCGGCAGTGTAGTCATTATCGCCCAGCGTCACGCTGACGGTCTGGCCCTCGCCCGCGACGCCGGTGCTGCCGCTCAGCGTCTGACTGACCGCCGTTTCAGCCTGGCTAAGGTAGCCATCGCCAAACGGCGTATTAATGCTGACCGACAGGGCACCGGTTGCAACGGTGATTTCACGCGTTTCAGTAACCGGATTGCCCGCCGCATCACTGACCGTCACGGTCAGGGTATATGCACCGGCCGAAATCCCTGCCAGGGCACCCGCAGGCAGCGTCAGGCTCCAGTCGCCATCCTGGGTCACGGTGGTTGTCCAGATCTGGTTGTTAAGGGTAAGGGTGACCTGCTGACCGGCTTCGGCATTACTGCTGCCGCTGAGTACAATCGGCGCGGTGCTTTCGGCGATATTGACGCTGTTATCGCCCGCAACCGGATCAAGCGACAGGGTTGGTGGCGTCAGATCGACCGTGACGCTGCCCTGGCTGCTGCCAGTGTTACCCGCTGCATCCTGCACGTTAACGGTGTAGTTAAGCGTCTCCTCCGGCAGATCGGCCAGCGCAGAGGCAGGCACGCTGACCTGCCAGTTGCCATTGCTGTCGACCGTGCCGTTGTAGGTCACGCCGTTGAGAACCACGCTCACCGTCTGGCCGTCACCTGTCACACCTGTGGTGCCACTCAGGGTTTGTGGCGTGGTGATTTCGCTGCTGTTAAGCAGACCATCGCCAAAAGCAGAGACGATCTGCGGTGCTGGCAGCGTCGCCAGCACGCTGAGCGCGGCTTCGCTGCTCAGGGTCGCCCCGCCGCTGTCCGTCGCGGTGACCGTGACGGTGTAAGGCCCGTCGGCGAGTGCCGTCAGTGACTCAGCCGGAACGATCACACTCCAGCGACCACTGGCCGAGACCTGCGCGGTGTAGCTGATGTTGTTAAACAGCAGCGTGACCAGACTGCCTTCAGGCACATTCGCCGAGGTGCCGGTAACAATCAGCGGCTGACCCAGTTCCTGCGCATTCAGGTAGTTGTCCTGACTGATGGCATCCATCGCCAGGCCAGACGCGTTGCTATTAACGTCAAAGGTGAGATTAGTGGTGGTGGTGTTGCCCGCCACGTCGCTGACCGCCACGGTGAAACTGGCGCTGCCATCCGCAATTGCCGCCAGCGCACCGGCTGGCACGATCAGGCTCCATGCTCCGCTCGCCTGCACGGCGGCGCTGTAGACCGTGCCATCAAGGGTGACGGTGACCAGCTGGCCCGCTTCGACATTGGTGGTGGTGCCGGTCAGACGTTGATCGGTGAGGCGTTCCGCACCATCGACCACATTGTTACCGGCAAAGGCATCCAGCGTCAGGGTCGGCAGCGTGCCCGCCTCCACTTTCAGCGCCAGATCGCGGCTGGTGGTGGTGGCATTGCCTGCTGCGTCGCTGGCGGTCACGGTCAGAGGATAGGTGCCGTTGCCCAGCCCGGTATAAACCGTGGCGGGCAGATCCAGCGACCAGTTACCGTTGACGTCTGCGGTGGTGCTCAGGCTGATGCCGTTGAAGCTGGCCACAATCAGCGCATTGGCTTCACTGCTGCCGGTCAGCGTCAGCGGCTGCTGACTCTCAGCGGCATTGATAATGCCATCGGAGGGGGTGATGAAGTTCAGCACCGGTGGCAACGTATCCACCACCAGGCTGCCGTCAGCCTGGCTGCTGTTGCCTGCCACATCACTGACCACCACGGTGTAAGGCGTGGTGCCCTGTGGCAGCGCAGAGAGCGCCGCTGGCGGAACCGCGACCTGCCAGTTACCCGCTGCGTCGACCGTGCCGCTGTAGTTAGTGCCGCCCAGCGTGACGATAACCGTCTGGCCGTCGCCAGGTACGCCGGTGTTACCGGTGATCACGCCGCCACTGACGGCTTCGTCGCCGTTGAGAATACCATCATCAAAGGCCACGCCAGGGGTGGCCACCGGCAGTGCACTGGCCACCACCGTCAGGGTAGCGTCGCTGGTGGCAAGCTGTTGTCCGCTGCCGTCGGTGGCCGTAGCGGTAATCGTCTGCGGGCCATCGGCTGCGCCGTTAAAGGTGCCAGCCGGTAAGGTCAGGCTCCAGCTTCCATCGGCCGCCACGCTGGTGCTGGCTGTGGTGCCGTTGGCAAGCACGGTAATAATGCTGCCCTCAGGCAGGCCGCTGGTGCTGCCGCTGACCACGACGGCACCGCCCAGCTCCTGGGCATTGAGGTAGTTGTCGTCGCCGATCGGTGCCAGCGCGATCGATGGCAGCGTGTTGTCCACAGTGAAGTTAAGCGGGCTGGTGGCGGTATTGCCAACGGCGTTGATCACGCTGACGTTCAGCGTCTGGCTGCCCTCGCCCAGTTCCGCCAGTGCGCCCGCAGGCAGCGTAATGCTCCAGTTGCCGCTGGCCCCGACCACACCGCTGTAGTCCGTGCCGTTCAGGGTGATGACGACCTGCTGGCCCGCCTCGACGTTACTGCTGCTGCCGCGCACCGTAACCGGCTGTAACTGTTCGGCGGCCATGACGATACCGTCACCGGCAAAGGTGCTGCTATCGACGGTCAGCACAGGCTGCACGTCCGGCGAGGTTGCCACATTCAGATCAACCACCTGGCTGCTCTGGTTGCCGTTAGCATTGATTTCGGTAACTGTCAGCGGATTCGTGCCCGGAGGCAGCGCCGCCAGATCATTAGCATCGATTTGCAGCGTCCACTGCCCATTCACGCCGACGGTGGTGCTATAGAGCTGGTCATTGAGCTGGACCGTGACAATGTCGCCGTTCTGACCGCTGCCGCTGACGACCAGCGGCTCCGCCAGTTCAGCGGTGTTCAGCGCGTTGTCCCCGCTGACCGGCGCAACCACTAGCGGAGGCGGCGTGGTGGCAACCGTCAGCGCACTGTTCTGGCTGCTGCTGTTGCCAGCCGCGTCGGTGACGGTGACCACCACCGGATAGCTGGTGCCGTTGGTCAAACCGGCAAGCGCAGCAGGCGGTACGGCCAGCCCCCAGTTTCCGTCCGCATCAACCGTGCCGGTGTAGGTGACGCCATTCAGCGTCACGCTGACGCGGTCACCTTCACTGCCTGCGCCGCTGAAGCTGAAACCAGCAGCCTGCTCCGCAATGTTCAGCACGCCATCGCCAGCGGGCGCATTAATGCTGAAGTCGGGTGCGGTGGTATCCACGGTGACCGGCAATGGCGTGGTGGCAACGTTGCCACTGACGCTGGTAACGCTCACGTTGAGATCGTAACGGCCATCAGTCAGCTGTTGCAGATCGGCAGCGGGTACGGTGGCGGTCCAGCTACCATTCGCGGCGACCGTGGCGCTGTAGGTCTCACCATTCAGCACAAGGCTGACGCTGCTGCCCGGGGCGACGGTGCCGCTGACGGTCAGATCGCTGGCTGTTTCAGCCGCATTGATAATGCCATCGGTGGCAATCGGATTAACGGTCAGCGCCGGTACCCCGGTATCCACCGTTATCGGTTCACTGATGCTGGTGCTGTTACCCGCGACATCGCTCACCGTCACGGTAACGGGATTGCTGCCCTGCGCCAGGGCCTGTAGCGCATCTGGCGGCAGCGTGACGCTCCAGTCACCATTTGCCGCTACCGTTGCCGGATAGCTGATGCCCCCCAGGGTCACGCTGACGGCCTGGCCTGGCTGGACGGAGCCGGTCAGCGTCTGCGCTGTGCTGGCTTCCTCAGTGTTGAGAATGCCGTCAGTGAAAGGCGTGTTGATTTGGGGTTCTGCCAGCGGCGTCGTTGCCACCAGCAGCGTCTGGCTGGTCTGTACATCCCCTGAGGTGACGGTAACGGTGGTGTTACCCTGCGCCAGGTTCGCCAGGTCGGCGGCTGGCACGGTCAGAGTCCAGCTACCGTTTTCATCGGTTGTAGTGCTGTAAAGGGTGCCGCCGGGCACCAGCGTCACGCTGATCGGGCTGTTCGCTGGCAGGTTTGCGGAACCGCCGCTGAGGATCAGATCGCTCTGCGCATCCAGCACGTTGAGTGCGTTGTCGTCACTGATCGGGGCAATCGACAGCGACGGTACGTTGGTCGTGATCACAGTGAACTGCCCCTGGGCAGGCAGCGCCGGATTTCCGGCCACGTCGGTAATCGCCACGGTAAAGGTTTTATCGCCCGCGGCACCCAGCGATCCGGCGGGCAGGGTCACACTCCAGCTACCGTTCGCCTGCACTACGCCGTCGTAAGACTGACCGTTAATGGTCAGTAATACCGGCTGGCCTGCCGGTACGCCGGTGACGTTACCGGTGACCAGAATGTCAGTGAGCTGTTCCGCACTGTCGACCAGATTATCGCCGGTCACAGGATCAATGGTCAGCGCCGGTGACGTTGCCGCCAGCACCGTGACACTGGAGGCGACGGTCGTGCTGTTGCCGTAAGCATCGCTGATTACCACGTCAACCGGGTAGAGTGCATCGCCCAGTTGACTGATGATGGCGGCGGGCACCGTCACGCTCCATGTGCCATTGGTGTCAACCGTAGCGGAGTAGGTTTCGCCATTGAAACTCACTGCCACCGTGTCGCCCTGCGTCCCCCCGCGCCCGTCAATGGTGAGATCCTGCGTGTGTTCAGCGATGTTGATATAACCATCACTGCCCGGCGTCGAGACCTCCAGCAGTGGCGGCGTGGTCGCGAAAACCAGTGAACTGCTGGCTGGGGTGGTATTGCCATCCGCGTCCGTCGCGACGACAGATACCAGCTGAGTACCGTTGGGCACACCCGCCACGTCGGCAGCCGGAACGGTTACACTCCAGTTGCCACCCTGTGCCACCACGGCGCTGTAGGTCAGGTTATTGAGCGTGACGCGAATGATGTCACCTTCGTCGCCGGTTCCGCTGACAATCAGCGGCTGCTGCGCATCGCTGATGTTGATTACGCCGTCAGCGTCCAGCGGGTTCAGAGTCAGAACAGGCACTTCGGTAGCAACCCGCAGATCGATATCCTGCGTGCTGCTGTTACCGGCCTGATCGGTCACGGTCACGGTGACCGGATAAGTCTGGTTGCTCAGCGTGGCAAGATCGGCAACCGGAACTGATGCACTCCAGTTACCGTTTTCGTCCACGATAACAACGTAAGTTTTACCGTTTAAACCGACCGCTACACTGTCGCCCGCGGTGCCGGTTCCGCTGATCAACAGCGGCTCCGTGAGTTCATTGCTGGTCAGAACGCCATCCCCGCCCGGTGCGGTGACGGTGGCAACCGGCGGCTGCGTGCTGACGGCCAGCGTCTGCGCCTGGCTCGCGATGTTGCCGCTGGCGTCGGTCAGGGTAACCACCAGCGTATAGCTGCTGCCATCTGACAGCGCCTGCAGCGCCGCTGGCGGCAGATCCACCGTCCAGTTGCCCTGCCCATCCACGGTTGCACTGTAAATGACGTTGTTCAGCGAGACTGTTACCAGCTCGCCCGGCAGCGCACCTGAACCGCTGACCGGCACACCTGCTGCCACTTCCGCGCTGTTAAGGATGCCATCGCCGCCTGCCACTTCCGCCACAATCAGGTTCGGTGGCAGCGTGTCAACGCTGAAGTTCAGCGTCTCGTCCACGCGGTTGCCCGCCTCATCAATCGCGGTAATGGTCAGGCCGTTAGTGCCCTGCGGCAGTAAGGCGAGATCGGCGGCAGGCAGCGTCAGGTTCCAGCTGCCGTCGTCATTGACCGTGGTGCTGTAAGTTTTGCCGTTGAGTTGTACTTCGACCAACTGGCCCGCCACCGCTTTACCGGTGCTGCCACCGATCAGCAGATCGCTGCCCGCTTCGGTCTGATTAAGAATGCCATCGGTAAGCGCGCTCTCATCCAGCGTGATCTGCGGCAGCGTAGTAGTGACCACATTCAGCTGAGCAGAGTCGGTCAGCAGCGCACCACTGGCGTCGGTTGCGGTAACCGAGATCAGTTTCACGCCGTCGGTGATGCCACTGAGATCGCCAGACGGAATGGTGACGCTCCAGAAGCCGTTACTGCCCACCACCGCACTGTAATTGTTGCCGTTAAAGTTAAGCTGCACCGCCTGGCCCGGATTGACGCCCACCGCCGAGCCGCCGATGATCAGATCGCTGCTCAGCTCCTGCAGGTTGAGGAAACCATCAACGCTGACAGGCTCGCTGATCGTGATCACACCTGGTTCACCGGCTGCCGGCGCGACGTTGATGTCACGGCTGTCGGTGGCTAAGGCACCGGCTACCGACGTGACGCTGACCGTGATGGCCGTGGTGCCTGCCGCCAGGGCACTGAGCGCCGCAGATGGGATCTGCGTGCTCCAGCTGCCGTCCGGGTTGACCAGCGCACTGTAATTCTGACCGCCCAGGGTAATGGTGACCGTCTGACCCGCCTCCACATTGCTGGTGCTGCCGGACAGCGTCTGATCGACGGCCTTCTCGCTATTATCCACCAGATCATCACCGGCAAACAGGGCGATCGTGACTGTCGGCGTGCCCGGCTCCGCAGGCGCTTCCACCGCGATCACCCGATCTTCACTTACCGTTCCCCCCGCCTGACTGGTGACCGTGGCCGCGATAGTGGCACTGCCCGCCGCCAGTGCCGCCAGCGCGCTGGCAGGGACGCTCAGGCTCCAGCTGCCATCCACACCAACCGTAGCGCTGTAGGTCTGATCACCCAGCGTGACCGTGACAATCTGGCCCGCCTCAACGTTGGTGGTGGTACCGCTCAATAGCTGGTCGCTGGTTTTCTCGTCGTTACTCAGGACGTCATCACCCGCGAACTGATTGATTGTGATCACCGGCTGGCCCGGCTCGGTAACCAGAGGTTCTACCGTAATCGCCAGCGTATCGCTGACGGGCGTGCCAGCCGCATTGCTGACCGTCACGACCAGCGAGGCAGCGCCCGAAGCCAGAGCAAGGAGATCGTTGGCCGGAATCGCGATATTCCAGCTGCCATCGGCGCCGACCGTGCCGCTGTAGTTCTGGCCGCCCAGCGTCACCGTGACAATCTGTCCGGCTTCGACATTGGTGGTGCTGCCCGAGACCGCCTGAGCGTCCAGCTTCTCATCGTTGCTCAGGACGTTATCGCCAGCAAAGGCATTGATGGTTAATGTCGGGGTGCCTGGCGCGGTGCCTGATGACTCTACGAGGAAGTCGCGGGTTTCGCTGACTGGCGTGCCGAGCGAATCGTTAACGGTGGCGTTCAGGGTTGCACTTCCGGCGGTCAGCGCGGCCAGCGAGCTGGCCGGAATCGTGACGCTCCAGCTGCCATCTGCGCCGACCGTGGCGGTGAAGGTCTCTCCGTTCAGCGTAACAGTAACCTGCTGCCCCTCGGGGATATTGGTGGTGGTACCGCTCAGCAACTGGTCGCTGGCTTTCTCGCTGTTGCTGAGGATGTCATCTCCGGCAAAGGCGTCGATGGTCACGGTGGCCTGACCCGGCTGCGTTGCCGAGGCTTCGACGGTGATTGGCTGCGCGGCAGTTGCGACATCGCCCGCCGCATTACTGACCGAAACGGTGAGTGTGGTCGTGCCGGCTGCCAGCGCGTTGAGCGCAGCTGACGGAACGGTGACGCTCCAGCTGCCATCAGCCTGCACGCTGGCGCTGTAGGTCTGGCCGCCCAGGGTAACCGTCACCAGCTGTCCGGCTTCAACATTACTGGTGGTGCCGCTGACGAGCTGATCAACCGCCTTTTCATCGTTGCTCAGATCGTTATCACCCGCGAAATCATTCAGGGTCAGGGCCGGTACGCCTGGCTCTGTTGTCGGCGCATCCACCGAAATATCGCGGGTTTCGCTGGTGGTTAGGCCCGCGGCGTTACTGACGGTGACGCCAATGGCATTCGAGCCCGCAGGCAGATTGCCCAGCGCGGCTGCCGGAATAATCACACTCCAGTTTCCACTGCCATCGACGGTGCCCAGGTAAGTCTGCCCCCCCAGGGTGACGGTTACCGTCTGGCCCGCTTCGATATTGGTGGTCGTGCCGGATAGCGTCTGGGCCGTCCCTTTTTCATCGTTGCTGAGAATGTCATCCCCGGCAAACTGACCGATGGTCACAGTCGGTTCGCCCGGCTGCGTCACTGGGGCTTCCACGCTGATCGGCAGGCTGCTGGTCACGGTGTTACCGGCAGCATTGCTGACCGAAACCGTCAGGGTGGTTTCACCTGCCGCCAGTGCGCTCAGGGCTGCTGATGGCAATATGACGCTCCAGTTGCCCTGCGCGTCCACGCTGCCGCTGTAAGTCTGACCGCCCAGCGTCACCGTCACCAGTTGCCCGGTTTCAATGTTACTGGTGCTGCCGGTCACCGTCTGGTCCGTGGCTTTCTCCGTGTTACTCAGCTGATTGTCACCGGTAAAGTCATCCACGGTGACCGCTGGCGGGCCCGTAACCACCGGCGTATCGACGCTGATGGCGCGGTTTTCGCTGGCCTCAATGCCAGCCTGACTGGTGACGACCGCCGAAATGGCAACCGTCCCGGCGGCCAGCGCATTCAGCTGTGCAGGCGACAGCGTGATGCTCCAGTTGCCCTGTGCATCCACCAGCGCGCTATAGGTCTGGTCGCCCAGCGTGATGGTGACAATCTGCCCGGCTTCAACGTTGGTGGTGGAGCCGCTCAGCAGCTGGTCACTGCTTTTCTCAGCATTGCTGAGGATATCATCCCCGGCAAACTGGTCGATGGTGATGACCGGCGTCCCCGGCTGGGTCAGCGGTGCCTCTACGGTAAGAGTCAGACTGCCGCTGGCAGCGGTTCCCGCCTGGTTAGTGACCGTTGCCGTGACGGTGGTGGTGCCGGAGGCCAGCGCGCTCAGCGCATCGGCAGGCACGGTGATGTTCCAGCTGCCGTCGCCCGCTACGCTGCCGCTGTAGCTCTGGCCGCCCAGGGTCACGGTAACGATCTGCCCTGCTTCGACATTGCCGGTGGAGCCGGACAGCGTTTGTGGCGTGGTTTTTTCGCTGTTATCCAGCAGGTTATCGCCCGCAAACGGATTCAGGCTAATGACTGGCGTCGCAGGCGTGCCGGGATCGGCGGCGGCGACGGTAATCGGCAGGCTGCCGGTGGCCGCCGTGCCTGCTGCGTTAGTGACGCTGACGCCGATGGTGGCAGTGCCTGCGGCGAGTCCCGCCAGCGCCGCAGCCGGAATCGTAACGCTCCAGCTGCCATCCGCACCCACAGTGCCGTTATAGGTCTGGCCGCCCAGCGTGACGGTAACGGTCTGACCCGCCTCAACATTGCTGGTAGATCCGGATACCGTTTGTGGCGTCGTTTTTTCGCTGTTATCCAGCAGGTTATCGCTCGCAAACGGGTTCAGGCTGATAGCTGGCGTCGCAGGCGTGCCGGGATCGGCGGCGGCGACGGTAATCGGCAGGCTGCCGGTGGCCGCCGTGCCTGCTGCGTTAGTGACGCTGACGTCAATGGTGGTGGTGCCTGCAGCAAGTCCTGCCAGCGCCGCAGCCGGGATCGTAACGCTCCAGCTGCCGTCCGCACCCACGGTGGCGTTATAGGTCTGGCCGCCCAGCGTGACGGTAACAATCTGACCTGCTTCAACATTGCTGGTAGTGCCGCTCAGCACCTGATCGGTAGTTTTTTCCGCGTTATCCAGTACATCATCGCCAGCAAACGCATTCAGGGTGATGGCAGGCGTCCCTGGCGTAACCGGTGTACCGGGATCGGTGCCGCCATCGTTGCCGCCGCCATTCCCTCCACCGCCGCCTCCACCACGACCTACACCCACGGCCAGTCCGGCTAAGCCGAGCACACCCAGACCGCCCGCGGTGATCACGCCCATTGAGGTGTTGGTGTTATCCGCCAGCAGTAGCGGCTCTACGCTGTCGAGTGACTCATAGGTGGGCGTAACCGAATTTGAGGCGAGTTCAGTGCCCTCGGCAGTCTGGGGAAAGAGCGCATGTTCCGGTGGATTAACACCATCATCGAACACCAGTTCGCTGTGCTGGCCTTCGGCGTCGTCGAGGAAGAATTTCTGATAGCGTACCGTGCTACCGTCACGCATTTTCAGCACCAGATCGTTACCCTGACGCTCGAACTGCGTCACCATGTCGCGCGTGCCGCTGATGCGCACAACGCTGGGTTCGGTGAGGTTTATGGATTGTGACGAACCGCCAGCGGTCTGTGAGAGGAGTGTGCCGTTTTCGCGCGAGATGATGTCTACACGGCCTTGCGTGAGTTCTGCCATTTGTAACCTCTATTCCACCAGATTAGCTAATACACTGAATCCATAAACATAAAGTTATTTTATGATTAAGGCCTTCACACATAGTTTCACCTTCTGAACCACAGAAGGCGTCTCAACCTGGTGTATGTAGAAATGGCAAAGCAAAGCTGCGTCACATATCCCTGAGGAAGCAGAGGGTGGCGGTATTATTGTTAGATTTAGTTATACAGACTGACGCAAAACGTAACGGTTCTGACAAAGTAATTTTTAGCGTAACCCTGGTAAAAATCAATTTCAATGTACAGATTTCATTATGATTTAATCTTTATTACATTAGCCATAGCTGAAATTCAATTTTCGGTAAATTCGCTTTGCCCTTGTTTTTTCATGTCAATTTATTGCTGACTGTTTCCATAAATGATGCAAATTGGTAAAAAACCACCCTTTCAAAAACCTGAGGCCGGAAAAATAAATTTGTTAATTATGCGATTCAGCCATCATTTATGGCTGGTCCTGTTCCGCCTTTTGGGTGGCAAATTGTTGAAAAGCAGCATTGAAATTTGAGTTAAGTCATGCCGTGTGGGTGGTGGTCATACCAGGAAAGTTCTGGAAAAAATTCGCGGCGCAGCAAAAGTCGGTAAACTCCCGGTTTTGCCATTTAAACGATGTTGCTACACCACTTTAATAAGAGGCGCAACGGCCACTGAACTCACGGCCAGTGCTACACTTTTCCGCTTTACCCTTGATGAATCTGACCTATGACTGCACTGGACGCTGCACAACAACATAAGTATCAGAGCCGCCTGAACTGGGGCACACGCACCATCTTTCTGATTAATGGTTTAGGGATGTCAGCCTGGGCACCGCTGGTGCCGTTTGCCCGCGATCGTCTGCAGCTCAGCGGCGCCTCATTGGGCGCATTACTGCTTTGCCTGGGAATTGGCTCGCTGGCCGCGATGCCGGTGACCGGCACGCTGGTGGCACGGTTTGGCTGCCGTCGGGTCATGGGCTTCTCCACGCTGTTAGTGCTGCTTATGATGCCGCTGCTGGCCACCGCTGACTCTCATCTGGTGATGGCAGCGGCGCTGATGCTGTTTGGTGCCGGGCTCGGCATGCTGGATGTGGCGATGAATTATCAGGCGGTGCAGGTTGAGCAGGCTGCCGATAAACCGATGATGTCCGGCTTTCATGGCTTCTTCAGCCTGGGCGGGATTCTGGGAGCGGGTACGGTGAGCCTGTTGCTGAGCCGCGCGTTTACGCCGCTGCACGCGACCCTGGTGGTGATGGCCGTGATGCTGTTACTGCTGCTGTGGCGACTACCGGTGTTAATGAATCAGCGCCTGCATCAGCCCGATCAGCCCTGGCTGGTGATCCCACGCGGCTGGGTCGCATTTCTTGGCCTGCTCTGCTTTATCCTGTTCCTGGCGGAAGGGGCGGTGCTGGACTGGGGCGCACTGCTGTTGCTGCAGAATCCGGCGATGTCACCCGCTTATGCGGGTCTGGGCTATGCGGTCTTTTCGGTTGCGATGACGCTGGGCCGTTTTAGCGGCGATAAGATCATCCAGCGTTTTGGCCGCTATCCGGTGATGCTGACGGGCGCACTGACTGCCGCAGCGGGTATGACGCTGGCCGTCTGGCTGCCGTGGCCGGAGATCGCCCTGCTGGCATTTCTGCTGGTGGGCTTTGGTTTGTCCAATACGGTGCCGATGTTGTTCAATGCTGCCGGGAATCAACAGGATATGCCTGCGAACCTGGCGATTTCTGCCATGACAACGCTGGGATATGCGGGTATTCTCTCAGGTCCGGCTTTAATCGGATTCATTTCGCAATGGATCAGCCTCAGCGGCGCATTTTTAATGATCGCGCTGTTGCTGTTAGCGGTAGCCGCCAGTGCGCGAAAAGTTGCGCGATAATTCAGGTACCTGACACGCTATGTTGTATAAGTTTCCACTGACCTCCGGCAATGTCACCCGCTTTTTTGTGGTTTTCAATCTGGTGCTGCTGCTGGCGCTGGGCTTTATGGTGCATAACTCGGTCAATGCCTGGCTGACCGGCAAACGCTATGCCATGGACGATCTGGCGCGTGACGTGCAGAAGCGCATCGACGCCTACCGCTTTGCCACCTGGCAGATCTATGAAAATCTCTCCACCAGTGCAGCAGGCGCCACACCCGGCAGCAATCTGCAGGAGACGCGGCTGCGTCCTGACGTCTATTACCTGGAAAAAACCCGCCGTAAAACCGAAGCGCTGATTTTCGGCTCACACGACAGCAGCACGCTGGATATGACCATGCGGATGTCGAACTATCTCGACACGCTGTGGGGCGCAGAAAATCCCACCTGGTCGATGTATTTTTTAAATGGTCAGGACAACAGCCTGATTATGATCTCGACCCTGCCGCTGAAAGATATGGCGACGCGCTATAAAGAGAGCGCTATCAGCGCAATGGTGGATAGCCGCCGCGCGGAGATGCTGCAACAGGCTAATGCGCTGGATGAACGCGAGAGCTTCTCGCCGCTGCGCCACCTCGCCTTCCAGAACGACCACTATTTCACGCTGCGCACCACTTTTAATCAGCCGGGCCATCTGGCCACGGTGGTCGCCTTTGATCTGCCGGTTAACGATATTGTTCCGCAGAACATGCCGCTGGAAAACTTCCAGCTGCGTCAGGACAGCTCAATGCCTGCCACCACAGCCGATCAGCAGGAGGTGGAAAACACCCGCATCACGCTGGTTAATCCCAACATTGAGATTACGGCCACCCTGCCCAGTACGTCGCTGCAGCTGGTCTATCAGGTGCCGATTACCCGCCTGATTATCGACAGCCTGCACAACCTGCTCTGGCCGCTGCTGATCAACCTGCTGCTGTTCCTGCTGTCGCTGGCGGGTATCGTGCTGCTGCGCCAGCAATCGCTGCGTCCCAGCGAGAATCAGAGCGCTGAACTCGACTCGCTCCGGGTACTGAATGAGGAGATTGTCGCCAGCCTGCCGGTCGGCCTGCTGGTGTATGACTTTGCCAGCAACCGCACCCTGCTGAGCAATAAGATTGCTGAACATCTTTTGCCTCACCTCAATCTGCAGAAGATTATTAATATGTCCGACCAACATCAGGGCGTGCTGCAGGCCACTATCAATAACGAAGTGTATGAAATTCGCCACGCCCGCAGCGTGCTGTCGCCACATACCCAGCTGTTTATGATGCGTGACCAGGATCGTGAGCTGCTGGTGAACAAGAAACTACAGAAAGCACAGCAGGTGCTGGACCGCAACCATCAGATGCGTCAGCAGCTGCTGCACAATCTGGGACATGCGCTGAATCAGCCACTGGAGAAGATGGTGACGCAGCTGGTGCAGCTCAGCCAGCGTGACGCCGATGAGACTGTGCTGGACCTGCTCGATGAGAGCCAGGGGCTGGCGCGACTGGTGGATGATATCGTGCTGCTGAACCGGCTTGAGGCGCATGACTGGTCACCGGATGCCACCGTCTTTAACCTGCAGGAGCTGCTGGACGAAATCGCACTGGAAAGCCTGCCGCTGATGCGTCGCAAAGGGCTGTCGCTGGTGGTGAATAATCATCTGGCGAATGACGAGACGCGCTTTGGCGACCGTCGCGCCCTGCGCAAAGTGCTGACCACGCTGATGCACTATGCTCTGACCACCACCCGCTGGGGAAAAATCACCCTGGAAGTTAAGGCTGCGGACAAACAGGCCGATAGAGTGATCATCGAACTGGTGGACACCGGTGCGGGCCTGACGGTGGATGAGCTGGCGAATGTCGACTTCCCGTTCCTGGGCGATACCAGTCAGGATCGCTACGGACAGGCTTCCGGCATGGCGTTCTTCCTGTGTAAGCAGCTCTGTAAGCAGATGGGTGGCAGCCTCGATATCGTGGCAAAAGCGGATATCGGCACGCGCTATAACATGCAGCTGCCGCTGGTGCTGGAGCAGAAGCACGAAGAAGAAGAGGAAAAGATTCTGGATGGTGTGACCGCGCTGGTGGAGATCACCGTGGAGGACGTGCATAAAATCGTCTGCCGCCATCTTGAGAACTGGGGCGCACGGTGTCTGACACCCGATGAGCGCATTTCCGGTCAGGATCACGATGTGCTGGTGACCGACGATCCCTCAAAGCTTAGCGGCTGGGCACTGCTGCTGGCGGAAGATGAACTGGGTCATCATGCACTGAACGACCAGCAGTATCGGGTCAATTTCAATCTCAGTAATGCGATGCTGGATGCCTTACTGGCCCTGATTGAGAAGCAACTGTCGCATGATGTGATGGATAATGACATGGAAGACGACACGGCCACGCCATTGATGAGCGGCGGCTATTTCCAGCTGTTTACGGAGACAGTACCGGTTGATGTGAAGAGACTGTATACTGAGTCGGCGGAAAAGGACTACGCCTCGCTTGCTCAGACAGCGCATCGCCTAAAGGGCGTGTTTGCCATGCTCAATCTGACTCCCGGCAAACAGCTTTGTGAAGAGTTAGAACACCACATTAAAGCGTGTGACGATTCAAACATTACAAATACCACCAGTGATATTGACGCTTACGTCAATCAACTGCTGCAGCAAGGTAACCAATAAGATGAATAACTTAAACGTAATTATTGCCGATGACCATCCAATTGTCCTTTTCGGTATCCGAAAGTCTCTGGAACAAATTGAATGGGTCAACGTTGTAGGTGAGTTCGAAGACTCAACAGCACTGATCAATAATCTGTCCAAGCTTGATGCTAACGTCCTGATCACCGACCTCTCAATGCCAGGTGAGAAATATGGCGATGGCATTACGCTGATTAAATACATTAAACGCCACTATCCGGATCTGTCGATTATTGTTCTGACCATGAACAACAACCCGGCGATTCTGAGTTCTGTGCTTGATCTCGATATCGAAGGGATTGTCCTGAAACAGGGCGCGCCTACCGATCTGCCGAAAGCACTGGCTGCACTGCAGAAAGGCAAGAAATATACGCCGGAAAGCGTTGCGAAACTGCTGGAGAAGATCAGCGCAGGTGGTTATGGCGACAAGCGTCTGTCACCAAAAGAGAGCGAAGTACTGCGTCTGTTCGCTGAAGGTTTCCTGGTAACGGAAATCGCCAAGAAACTGAACCGCAGTATCAAAACGATCAGTAGCCAGAAGAAATCAGCGATGATGAAACTGGGCGTGGATAATGATATCGCGCTGCTGAACTACCTGTCGTCTGTCAGCCAGACTCAGGTCGAAAGAGACTAAGTTACTTCTGAGGCGGTGCAGCCTGCACCGCCTTACCTCTGCCCTATCCTGCTTTATCCTGCCCTATCCTATCCGCGTTTTGCGCACCCGATCAGCATAGATGGCCAGCGTCACTTTCAACACATCCAGCGTCACCGGTTTTGACAGGCAGTTATCCATGCCCGCATCCATACAACGCTGTTTCTCTTCCGCCAGCGCATTCGCCGTCACGCCGACGACCGGGAAGAGATGGCCCAGCTGACGCAACCGCTGCGTCAGGCGATAACCATCCATGTTTGGCATGTTCACATCAGTCAGCACGATGTCGATTTCATTACGACTCAGCACGTTAAGCGCATCAACGCCATCCTGCGCGGTTTTCACCTGATAGCCCAGCGTGCCAAGCTGTTCCGACAGCAGCATGCGGTTAATCGGATGGTCATCGACAATCAGCACCATGATGTCATCGTTATGCACTTTCTCTTCGACCGGCGCGGCTAGCAGCAACGCATCCGCCGCATCGTGGCCCAGCGAAATACGGTAGATGCGCGCCAGCAGCGCCGGCACCTCGTGCAGCGTGGCTGTTGAGTGGATCCAGCGTCCCGGCTGACGTTCACGCGGCATATCCACATGCGAGCCATCGAAGGTGATCAGCGCCCGCAGCGGTAAGTCGATTTCCAGGTCGTAATCGGTCATCACCACATCGTCGTGACCCGGCTTACCATTATATTCCGCGACCTCAATGCCCTGCTGCTGAATCTGGCGGGTAATAAACTCCGCAAGATAGTCGTTACGCATCGCCAGCCAGACTTTGTTCTCTTTCAAATCCTCGAGCAGCATCAGTGACGGCTTCTGCCCTTTGTAGATCGGAATACGGACGATGAACTGGCTACCCATGCCTGGCTCTGAGTCAACTTCAATGTCACCGTCCATCATATTGATCAGCTTTTCACAGATCGCCAGTCCCAGCCCGGTGCCCTGGAAATTACGCTGCACGCCACTGCCTACCTGGAAGAAAGGATCAAACAGACGTGGCAGCTCTTTCGCCGGGATGCCGACGCCGGTATCACGGACGCGGAAGGCCAGATAGCCTTCGGCAACCCAGGCGTGGAGGATAATACAGCCGGTGTGCGTGAACTTAATCGCGTTATTCAGCAGGTTCGAGATCACCTGCTGCAGACGCAGCGGATCGCCGTCCAGCACCTGCGGCACATCATGTTCGATAAAGCAGTAGAGCGTCAGCCGCTTCTTCACCACCAGCGACAGATAGTTGCCGACGATGTGGGTGACGATTTCGCGCGGTGCAAACGGACGTGGCTCGATTTTCAGCTGCTCGGACTCAATTTTCGAGAAGTCGAGAATATCGCTGATAATCTTCAGCAGCAGGCTGGAGGAGTTGTTCATCGCCGTCACCAGCGAGTCGATGCCGCTGGGCAGCTCTTTGGTCTGTAACAGGTCGAGATTACCGATAATGCCATACAGCGGCGTGCGCAGCTCGTGACTGACGGTAGCCAGGAACATCGATTTAGACTGGCTGGCCTGCTCTGCCGCGTGGGCCATCTCCTGCAGAGACTGCTCCATTCGTACGCGCGCCGAAACATCGACCAGCACGCAAATCGCCACGTTCTCATTACGATAGCGCGAATGCACAAAGCTGATCTGCAGGTTAGTATTACTGCCGGTCAGCACATCGACAAAGTTGACCTGCTGCCCGCCAATAATCTCATTCAGTCTCAGACGATCTTCCTGCGTCAGCAACGTCAGATAGTTGTGCGCCAGCTCGTTACTCAGAATATTGGTGCCGTCGCTGGTACGTAAGATACAGATCCCGACCGGCGCAGAGGCAACAATCTTACGGTTAAACTGCTCATGCTCTTCCAGCCGGTGCGCATTCTCCTCCGCCGGCAGGAACATCCGTCGCTCAAACACCCATGCGAGAGTAAACAGGATCACGGCGCTGAAAATATTAAGCAGCAGCGCATTGATAATCATCAGCTTAAGCTGATCCACCATGACGTCGGTGGGTATCGACCACACCACGTTAAGATCGGACGGCGGCAGCGGTTTCTTCAGCACCAGCTGACGATACCCATTCAGATAACCAAACCAGGTTTTATCATCCGGCAGATTATCCAGCGAGAAGCCCAGCCCGCCGCGCCGCGAGTTAAGCAGTGGACGGTAATTTTCGTCGGTAATAGACGCAATAATCGGCAGGCTGCCCGGCTGAATAAACTCATCCAGCCGGATGTTCTGCTCAACACCCAGCAGCGCCTGTAACTTATTGGCGACATAAACCGGCACTACCATATAGAAGGTGCCGACGCCGGGCTGCGCACTGCTATTGATCCAGTACATTGGATTGCGGCGATCTTCTTCGCTGCTATTGCGATAGCGCAGTACATTCTCACGCAGCGATTTCAGGCTGCGTTCCCGATCGGCATTACTGCTGCCAATGGTAAAGTCCGCCAGACACTGACTCTCGCCACCGATAAAGAACACCCGATTAAGCTCATATGACGAGGCGAAGTTGCTCTTCCAGTAATTGATGTAGTAGCTGAGGGAATCGAGCGAGTTGCGCCAGGTATTGCTCATTGAAGTACAGTCGCCATCCGAAAAGAGTGGCGTAAACTGCGGCTGCGTAGTTTTGCCCGGCATCATGCCGGTCAGCACATCCAGACCACTGCTGGCGTTGGTCAGGCGGTTCTCGGTGATATATTTCAGCTCACGCATCATGTCCGCCGAATGGCGCACATACCACTGAATCGTGCCGTAGTTGCTGGCGAACTCCTGCCGGACCTGCGTCTCTTTATTGTGCAGCACGCTGATGATGTAAAACGCCGTCAGAACAGCGCCCAGCGTCCAGATTAGCAGCGCCAGCGCGCGGAAAAGATAGCGCGAGATGCGAAGCGTAGTGCGGAAAGAGACAGGATATTTCAAAGGTAACTCGCAGTTGGCAAGGTTAGTCGCATCATCGATTTTTAATGCCCATACACTAGCTTTATCAGGCGAAAAAAGCCAGCCAGCCGCAGGCTTAGCGGAAGGTTTGGGAATCTTTTAAGATAGCGAAAGCAGCCAGCTATCAGTGAACAGGAAGGCTTGCGTACAGGCCTGCCCGTAAGAACTCAAAGCGACACCGTAATCCCAGCGAGAAAGGCTGGCTATGCCCGAAGAGCAAAGCGTCCACGCCACGGATGGCGTGGCCGATCCGCAGGGATGCGGGAATCCTTTGCGATCGGGCATAGCGGGTCTTTCGTCGGCTCCCGACTCACAGCCACCCACACCCGACCTCAAAAAAAACGGCAGGCCGGGTTTCCCCTGACCTGCCGTTTCTGCAACGAACCTCAGCTCACTTCAGACAAATTACTCTTCGTCTTCTGCTGCGTCGTCTTCGTCTTCAGCATCCGCTTCCGGTGCAATCTCTTCATCGTCGATCTCAGCTTCCGGCGCAATATCATCTTCACCTTCCGCCACGCTGCCGTCGATTGAATCCAGCTCTTCCTCTTCAACCGGCTCGGCAACACGCTGCAGTCCGACGACGTTCTCATCCTCAGCGGTACGAATCAGAATCACACCCTGGGTATTACGACCCACGACGCTCACTTCTGACACGCGGGTACGCACCAGCGTACCGGCATCGGTGATCATCATAATCTGATCGCCATCGACAACCTGAACCGCGCCAATCACCGGACCATTACGCTCGGTCACTTTGATTGAGATAACACCCTGCGTCGCACGCGACTTCGTCGGGTATTCGCTGTTGGCCGTACGCTTACCGTAACCATTCTGCGTCACGGTCATAATGGCACCTTCTTCACGCGGCACAATCAGCGACACCACACGATCGCCTTCAGCCAGCCTGATGCCGCGCACGCCAGAAGCGGTACGACCCATGGCACGAACTGCGGACTCTGCAAAGCGAACCACTTTACCGGCTGCGGAGAACAACATCGCTTCATCGTTGCCATTAGTCAGCGCCACGCCGATCAGCTCATCGTCATCACGCAGATTCACGGCAATAATACCGGCGCTGCGTGGACGGCTGAACTCTTTAAGCGCCGTCTTCTTCACGGTACCCAGCGCGGTCGCCATAAAGATATTGAAGCCTTCGGTATACTCACGTACCGGCAGAATCGCCGTAATACGCTCGTTAGCTTCCAGCGGCAGCAGGTTGACGATTGGACGTCCACGCGCGCCACGACTTGCTTCCGGCAGCTGATAAACCTTCATCCAGTACAGACGGCCACGGCTTGAGAAGCAAAGAATCGTGTCATGGGTATTGGCCACCAGCAGACGATCAATGAAGTCCTCTTCTTTGATACGCGCGGCTGACTTGCCTTTACCACCACGACGCTGCGCTTCATAGTCGCTCAGCGGCTGATACTTCACATAGCCCTGATGCGACAAGGTCACGACAACATCTTCCTGATTGATCAGGTCTTCGATATTAATATCGGCGGTGTTTGCGGTGATCTCGGTACGACGATCGTCACCAAACTGATCGCGCATCAGCTCCAGCTCTTCGCGGATCACTTCCATCAGACGCTCAGCGCTCGACAGAATGTGCAGCAACTCAGCGATCTGCTCCAGCAGCGCCTTATACTCATCCAGCAGCTTCTCGTGCTCAAGGCCGGTCAGTTTCTGCAGACGCAGATCCAGAATCGCCTGAGCCTGCTGCTCTGTCAGATAGTACTGCCCATCACGGATACCGTACTGCGGATCCAGCCACTCAGGACGCGCGGCGTCATCACCGGCACGCTCCAGCATCGCTGACACGTTACCGAGATCCCACGCCTGGGCAATCAGACCCGCTTTCGCTTCTGCCGGGTTTGGCGCACGACGAATTAGTTCGATGATCGGATCGATATTCGCCAGCGCAATCGCCAGACCTTCCAGGATATGCGCGCGGTCACGGGCCTTGCGCAGTTCAAAGATGGTACGACGCGTTACGACTTCACGACGATGGCGAACGAAGGCGTCCAGAATCTCCTTCAGCGCCATAATCTTCGGCTGGCCCTGATGCAGCGCCACCATATTGATACCAAACGAGGTCTGCAGCTGTGTCAGTGAATAGAGATTATTCAGGACCACTTCACCGACCGCATCACGCTTGATCTCAATCACGATGCGCATGCCGTCTTTATCAGACTCATCGCGCAGTGCGCTGATGCCTTCGACACGCTTCTCTTTCACCAGCTCCGCAATCTTCTCAATCAGGCGGGCTTTGTTCACCTGATACGGCAGCTCATGAATGATGATGGTCTCGCGGCCCGTTTTCGCATCGGCTTCCACTTCGCCACGCGCGCGAATGTAAATCTTGCCGCGTCCGGTGCGGTACGCTTCTTCGATGCCACGGCGACCATTGATAATGGCGGCGGTCGGGAAATCAGGCCCCGGAATGTGCTCCATCAGCGCTTCAATGCTGATGTTCTCATCTTCAATGTACGCCAGGCAGCCGTTGATCACTTCACGCAGGTTGTGCGGTGGAATGTTGGTTGCCATACCCACGGCGATACCGGACGAACCGTTCACCAGCAGGTTAGGGATTTTGGTTGGCAGAACTTCAGGGATCTGCTCAGTGCCGTCATAGTTCGGTACGAAATCGACGGTCTCTTTTTCCAGGTCAGCTAACAGGTCGTGGGCGATTTTCGACATGCGAATTTCGGTATAACGCATCGCTGCAGCGGAGTCGCCGTCGATGGAACCGAAGTTGCCTTGTCCGTCCACCAGCATGTAACGCAGGGAGAAAGGCTGGGCCATACGTACAATGGTATCGTAAACGGCAGAATCACCATGCGGGTGATATTTACCGATAACGTCACCGACAACGCGGGCAGATTTTTTATAGGGTTTGTTCCAGTCGTTACCCAGTACGCTCATCGCATAGAGTACGCGACGATGAACCGGCTTCAGGCCATCACGCACATCGGGTAAAGCTCGGCCAACGATGACCGACATGGCGTAACCGAGGTAAGAATTTTTTAATTCTTCTTCGATATTGACCGGTGTAATTTCTCTCGCAAGGTCGCTCATGGAGCCGCTATCCCTCTACTTAATCCCGGATTTTAAAGGTGCGAAAGTATATCACACTGCAATGCCCGGGTGAACGTTAACCACCGATATCGCCCGCTTTTCCTTACGCCTGAAAGGTGTGCCATCCGCGGTTAAGCGTTTATACTGTGGGCACATTTTGTCAGGAGTTACGATTCAATGAATGCACAACCGCAGAATCATCAGCAGAACGTCGATGCGCAGGAAATTGCCAAGTTTGAGGCGGTGGCCTCGCGCTGGTGGGATCTGGAGGGTGAATTTAAACCTCTGCACCGCATCAACCCGCTGCGCCTGGGCTATATCGCGCAGCACAGCAACGGTTTATTTGGTAAAACCGTGCTCGACGTGGGATGCGGCGGCGGCATTTTAGCGGAAAGCATGGCGCGTGAAGGCGCAGTGGTGACGGGCCTGGATATGGGCGCTGAACCGCTGGCCGTGGCACGCCTGCATGCCCTTGAGAGCGGCGTGACGCTGGACTACGTACAGCAGACCGTTGAAGAGCATGCCGAACAGCACGCCGGAAAATATGATGTGGTGACCTGCATGGAGATGCTGGAGCATGTGCCGGATCCGCGCTCGGTGATTCACGCCTGTGCGAAACTGGTCAAACCCGGCGGCGAAGTCTTTTTCTCAACGCTGAACCGCAACCCTAAAGCCTGGCTGCTGGCGATCTTTGGCGCAGAATATGTGCTCCGCATGCTGCCACGCGGTACGCATGACGTGAAGAAATTCATCCGCCCTTCCGAACTGCTGGGCTGGGTCGATGAAACGACGCTACGTGAACGTAATATCATCGGCCTGCACTACAATCCTGTGACCAACCGCTTCAAACTGGCCCCGGGTACGGATGTCAATTATATGGTGCACACGCATCGCGCGGTATAAGTGATTGGCCCGCCTGAATCAGGGCGGGCTTGCTCTTCCCTTTCCGCTTTTCATCGCCTGCTGACCCCGAAATCATCCGCAACAGAGGCATAGTGTTATCTGCCAGTGGGTTACGTCACACCCACTCTCTTCTGCCTCAGATTTCAGTCCGCGCCATCTGGCAACGCCCCGGGCAGGTAGTCTCTTTTCGCCTTTTTTCCTCCCCTGCAGGGCCGAAAAGGAAGGATTGAATAAGAAATACGCGTCCGATCAAAGTTAGAAAAAAAAGTGTGATCTGGTTGACATGTTGCCAGGCCTTACAAGGCATGGCCTAAGAATTTTCGCCAAAAATACAACCCCTCTATCCATCATTTTTTGCTCTTGTTAAGCGGCCGTAAAATACTAAAATAAGCCCCCATGTAGTTATGGTACTTCCCATCACCCCCAAGATGTAGTGTTTATCCACACATTATTCACAATGAATATGCTGTGCATAAGCCGGGATTTCTTTTAATTTTTGGATACTCACGCAAAGGTAAAAACGCGACATGAACCAGAGTCTGCTCGTTACTAAACGCGATGGCCGCCAGGAGCGCATTGACCTCGACAAAATTCACCGTGTGCTGGACTGGGCAGCTGAAGGGCTGAACAACGTCTCAGTTTCACAGGTGGAGCTGCGCTCCCACATTCAGTTCTATGATGGCATCAGAACCTCTGACATTCATGAGACCATCATCAAGGCCGCAGCAGACCTCATCTCTCGCGATGCCCCTGACTATCAGTACCTGGCTGCCCGCCTGGCGATCTTCCACCTGCGCAAAAAAGCGTATGGTCAGTTTGAGCCGCCGAAGCTTTATGACCAGGTCGTTAAGATGGTCGACATGGGCAAATACGATCGCCACCTGCTGGAAGATTACAGCCAGGAAGAGTTCGCACAGATGGACGAATTCCTCGACCACTGGCGTGACATGAACTTCTCCTACGCCGCGGTGAAGCAGCTGGAAGGCAAATATCTGGTCCAGAACCGCGTCTCGGGTGAAATCTACGAGAGCGCGCAGTTCCTCTACATTCTGGTTGCTGCCTGCCTGTTCTCTGGCTACCCGCGCGACACGCGTATGGATTACATCAAGCGTTTCTATGATGCGATCTCCACGTTTAAAATCTCGCTGCCGACGCCAATCATGTCGGGCGTGCGTACCCCGACACGTCAGTTCAGCTCCTGTGTGCTGATCGAGTGCGGCGATAGCCTGGACTCCATCAACGCCACCTCCAGTGCGATTGTGAAATATGTCTCTCAGCGTGCCGGTATCGGCATCAACGCCGGTCGTATCCGTGCGCTGGGCAGCCCGATTCGCGGTGGTGAAGCGTTCCACACCGGCTGTATCCCGTTCTATAAGCATTTCCAGACCGCAGTGAAGTCCTGTTCTCAGGGTGGCGTACGTGGCGGCGCAGCGACGCTGTTCTACCCGATGTGGCATCTGGAAATCGAAAGCCTGCTGGTGCTGAAAAACAACCGTGGCGTTGAAGGCAACCGCGTGCGTCACATGGACTACGGCGTTCAGCTCAACAAGCTGATGTATCAGCGCCTGCTGAAAGGCGAAGACATTACTCTGTTCAGTCCGTCTGACGTGCCTGGCCTCTATGATGCGTTCTTCGCCGATCAGGATGAGTTTGAGCGTCTCTACACCAAATATGAGCAGGATAAGAGCATCCGCCAGCAGCGTGTTAAAGCGGTCGATCTCTTCTCGCTGATGATGCAGGAACGTGCTTCAACTGGCCGTATCTACATTCAGAACGTCGATCACTGCAACACCCACAGCCCGTTTGATCCGCGCATCGCGCCGGTTCGCCAGTCTAACCTCTGCCTGGAAATCGCCCTGCCGACCAAACCGCTGGAAGATGTTAACGACGAAAACGGTGAGATCGCGCTTTGTACGCTTTCTGCGTTTAACCTCGGTGCCATCGAAAGCCTGGACGATCTGGAAGAGCTGGCTACCCTGGCGGTGCGTGCACTGGATGCCCTGCTCGACTATCAGGATTACCCGATTCCGGCTGCCCAGCGTGGTGCCATGGGTCGTCGTACCCTGGGTATCGGCGTCATCAACTACGCCTACTATCTGGCGAAGCACGGTGTGCGCTACTCCGATGGCAGTGCTAATGGCCTGACCCACAAAACCTTTGAAGCGATTCAGTACTACCTGTTGAAAGCGTCAAACGAGCTGGCAAAAGAGCAAGGTGCCTGCCCGTGGTTCAATGAAACCACCTATGCGCAGGGCATTCTGCCAATCGACACCTACAAGAAAGACCTGGACGCGATCAGCAACGAACCGCTGCATCTCGACTGGGAGAGTCTGCGTGAAGAGATTAAAACGCACGGCCTGCGCAACTCGACCCTGTCTGCGCTGATGCCGTCTGAGACCTCGTCGCAGATCTCCAATGCCACTAATGGCATTGAGCCGCCACGTGGCCACATCAGCATCAAAGCATCGAAAGATGGCATCCTGCGTCAGGTAGTGCCGGAGTATGAGCGTCTGAAAGATCAGTACGAGCTGCTGTGGGAAATGCCGAACAACGACGGCTACCTGCAACTGGTGGGTCTGATGCAGAAATTCATCGACCAGGCGATTTCGTCCAACACCAACTACGATCCGTCACGCTTTGCCAACGGCAAAGTGCCGATGAAACAGCTGCTGAAAGATCTGCTGACGGCGTACAAGTTCGGCGTGAAAACGCTCTACTATCAGAACACCCGTGACGGTGCGGAAGATGCGCAGGATGACCTGGCCCCTTCTATCCAGGATGATGGCTGCGAAAGCGGCGCCTGTAAGATCTAATGGTCAGGCGGGAGATTCTCCCGCCTCATTCATTTCACGAGGCCTGGCTTCGTCTACTTTTGGACAACTTTTATGGCTTACTCCACTTTCTCACAGAACAAAAATGATCAGCTGAAAGAGCCGATGTTTTTCGGTCAGTCAGTCAACGTGGCGCGCTTTGACCAGCAGAAATATGACATCTTTGAAAAGCTGATCGAAAAGCAGCTCTCCTTCTTCTGGCGTCCGGAAGAGGTGGACGTCTCGCGCGACCGTATCGACTACCAGGCGCTGCCGGACCACGAAAAGCATATCTTCATCAGTAACCTGAAGTATCAGACGCTGCTGGATTCGATTCAGGGTCGCAGCCCGAACGTTGCCCTGCTGCCGCTGATTTCCATTCCTGAACTGGAAACCTGGATTGAAACCTGGGCGTTCTCTGAGACGATTCACTCCCGTTCTTACACCCATATCATCCGTAACATCGTGAACGATCCGGCGGTGGTGTTTGACGACATCGTCACCAATGAGCAGATTCTGGCGCGTGCCCAGGATATCTCACGCTATTACGACGATCTGATCGAGATGACTAACTACTGGCATCAGCTGGGCGAAGGCACCCATCAGGTCAACGATAAAGAGGTTGTGGTCAGCCTGCGCGCCCTGAAGAAGCAGCTTTATATCTGTCTGATGAGCGTCAACGCGCTGGAAGCGATCCGTTTCTATGTCAGCTTCGCCTGTTCCTTCGCTTTCGCTGAGCGCGAGCTGATGGAAGGCAACGCCAAAATCATCAAGCTGATCGCCCGCGATGAAGCGCTGCACCTGACCGGCACCCAGCACATGCTGAACCTGCTGCGCAGCGGTGAAGACGATCCGGAAATGAAAGAGATTGCGGCAGAGTGCCGTGAAGAGTGCTTTGAGCTATTTAAGAAGGCGGCGCTGCAGGAGAAAGAGTGGGCAGAATATTTGTTCAGCGGCGGCTCGATGATCGGCCTGAACAAAGACATTCTCTGCCAGTACATTGAGTACATCACCAATATCCGTATGCAGGCGGTGGGTCTTGATCTGCCCTTCCAGACGCGCTCTAACCCGATTCCATGGATCAACTCCTGGCTGGTGTCTGACAACGTGCAGGTTGCGCCGCAGGAAGTGGAAGTGAGCTCTTATCTGGTCGGTCAGATCGACTCTGAAGTGGGCGCTAACGACTTCGACGACTTCCAGCTTTAATCATGAGCCGTGACGTTGTTATTCTGCGCACTTCCGGCACCCGGCTGGAATGCACAGACGAGCACACTAACCTGCTGACGCTGCTGGAAGCCAACAATCTCTGCGTGGAGTTTCAGTGCCGCGAAGGTTACTGCGGCTCCTGCCGGATGCGGCTGCTGAAAGGCGAAGTGCATTACCCACAGCGGCCGCTGGCCTTTGTGCAGCAGGATGAGATCCTGCCCTGCTGCTGCAAAGCTAAAGGCGAGATTGAGCTTGAGTTATAACTGAGGCGGCGTTCGTCAGATTGCTGCCCAGGTCAAATGCGGGTGAACCTGACAGCAATTGATCAGCCAGAAGCGCAGGGAACACGGTCAGAAGAGGAAAGCGTCCCACGCCATGGATGGCGTGGGTAGAGCAGGTCAGGGATGACGGGTTTTGCGTCTTTCCGATCTGACCGTGTTCCCTTCGCAGGCTCGGTCTGAAAGCCACCAAGGCTAAACTGGTCAGCATTCTGAAGTAAAACGGGCGCCTCAGGCGCCCGTTTTATTTTCACTGACATTACTGTCTGACAGTTTCAACCACATCAATCCAGCCGTGACCGGTGCTGACTTCACTGCCGTGCAACCAGCGACGCAGCATGTTCATCGCCATCATCGCCACCACCTTCTGCCGCGTTTCAAGGTTATAGCGACCGGTGCTGAACTTCACGCGCTGACCAAAACTGCCCTCTGGCGTATGCAACGCCACCGAAATCTCTTCCTGTTCCAGGCTGCCAACAGAGAGTGCCAGCGCTGCCTGCTGCTGCGCGGCAAGATCGCGGGTGCGGCTCACCTGCTGCTCCAGCGTCTCCTGCCGGGCAGGCAGGATGTCCGCGCCACGCAACGGCACGCTGGCGGCCGCCAGTTGCCAGTAAAGCAGACCGGCGGTGTATTGCTCGCTGACCGCCAGTTGTTCACCGCGCTGCTCCAGCTCGCGGGCCAGCAGTGCCGGCAGACCTTCGGTGCCTTCAAAAATGGTGCACTCCGCCAGAAGCAGACGCACCTGCTGCCACACCTGCTCCATCGCCACCCGCTGGCTGGCCGGACCGGTAAGCTTGATCTCGATGATTGGCATCGATGAGCGATACCCCATCACCACCCCTTCCGGCAGGGCGAGTGGCTCCAGTTCGGCGGCTATATCACTTTCACCGCGACCAAAGGTGGTCAGCCGCAGACAAACCGGCGGTTCGGGCGGCGAGAATTTTGTTTTCAGACGCGGAATGATCTGTTGCTCCACCATCACTTTAAATTCAGACGGCACGCCAGGCGTGAAGAACATCCAGCAGCGATTAAGTTGCAGGGCAAAGCCACAGGCGGTTCCGACCGGATTATCAATCAGCTCCGCATTGGCCGGGATTTCAGCCTGCTTGCGATTGCTGGCCGCCATCACCCGTCCACGGCTGGCGAACCAGGCTTCCATCTGCTCCAGCCACTCCTGCTGCATCGCCAGTTCAACCCCACAGGCGCGGGCTGCAGCCAGCGCACTCAGATCGTCACTGGTTGGCCCCAGACCGCCGTTGACGATCAGCACATCGGCTTCATGACTGCGCGCCTGCAGCGTAGCGATCAGCGACTCGAGTGAATCCCCTACCGTGGTGCGACTGGTCATGGGCAAACCCTGCTGGAACAGCATATCCGCCAGCCAGGCTGCATTGGTGTCGACGATTTGGCCATGCAGCACCTCATCCCCGGTTGACAGCATCTCTACTCTAATCACGTCGGATTCTCCTTTTCACGTTTGCTTCACTGTATGAAGTCCACCCGGGAAACACAATCGGCATGACCAGCGATTGTGATTGTTGCGGCTAAGGCAGCACGTTGCGCTTAAATGTCAAAGGGTTGAGCGGGATTCAATGGCGCAGATGAGTGAATTCAGGGCAGTAAGAAGTCAACAAAAACGGCGGGATTTCCCCGCCGTTTTTTTACTGCAGTTGTCTGCTACATCTGAATGAGCAGGTCGCGATTAGCGACGGGCCAGCAGCAGACCGAGCACCAGACCGGCAGTTGCGCCAATACCGACGCCCTGCCACGGTTTTTCATGCACGTAATCGTCAGCGCGGTAAGCCGCCTGCTTAGCGCGATAGTAATAGCTATCTGACGCCTGGCTGACACGGGATTTCACATCGTTCAGCGCCTGTTCGGCTTTGCTTTTGAGCTCAATGTATTTCTGATCGGCCGGATCGCCTGATGCCTTAAGCACTTCTTCCAGCGTTTCGGTCAGTAACGCAATATCGTCATCGAGGTTCGTTTCGAATTGATTTGTCTGGTTTACCATCGTTTCCTCCGTGTGAATTGCAAAGCAGTTCATTAACTATAGTCATAATCTGGCGCTCTGCTGTTTTCCTGATCCAGGAATCACCTGATTTTTCATCTGCTAAAGTTGCTCAGCTCAGGCGGTGCACCGTTTCACTGAGCAAAGAAGTGTAAGACGCCACGGCAACCGCCGAATTTCGCTTCGCTTCTTTGATTAATCTGATAAATTTTGTCGGGACTGAATTTTCCAGTAACCCTACTGTCGTACCCCTCTGTTGCCTGTGATTATCGGGCCATAAAAGTGCATTTGGCACAACAGTCACGACACCCTCGAACAGCTAAGGAATGATCTCTGGCATGAATCGAAGAATGTTTATGAAAGCGTCAATGGCCTTCTCCGCCGTCAGCGGCATGACCGGCCTGTCAACGCTGTTTGCGCAATCCGCATGGGCAGAAGATGGCATTGCTGACGGAACCGCCGTACGCTTCGATTTTGACGTACTGAAGAAAAACGCGGCCGCGCTGGCTAAAAAACCCTGGGGCGGTGCACCAGGCGCGCTGCCCGAGACGCTGGCTACACTGACCCCGCAGGCGTACAACGAAATTCAGTATGACGCTAACCACTCGCTGTGGAATAACCTGCCTGACCGTCAACTGGATGTGCAGTTCTTCCATGTTGGTATGGGCTTTAAGCGTCGCATCCGTATGTTCTCTGTTGACGGCGCAAGCCGCGAGGCGCGCGAAATTCATTTCCGCCCCGAGCTGTTCAACTACAACAACGCCCACGTGGATACAAAGCAGCTGGAGGGCAAAACTGACCTCGGCTTCGCCGGTTTCCGCGCCTTTAAAAAGCCGGAGCTGGCCCGTCGCGACATCGTCTCTTTCCTCGGCGCAAGCTACTTCCGTGCCGTTGACGATACCTTCCAGTACGGTCTCTCGGCGCGTGGCGTGGCGATTAACACTTTCAGCAACGGTCAGGAAGAGTTCCCGGACTTCACCGCCTTCTGGTTTGAAACGCCAAAAGCGGAAGATACCACTTTCACCTGTTACGCCCTGCTGGATGGTGCCAGCCTTACCGGTGCTTATAAGTTCATCATTCATTGCGAAGAGAAACGCGTGGTGATGGAAGTAGAAAACCACCTGTTTGCCCGTAAAGAGATCCGTCAGATCGGCATCTCGCCAATGACCAGCATGTTTAGCTGTGGCACCAACGAACGTCGCATGTGCAACACTTACCATCCACAGATCCACGACTCCGATCGTCTGGCAATGTGGACCGGTAAAGGCGAATGGATTGCCCGCCCGCTGAATAATCCGCAGCGTCTGCAGTTCAACGCCTATGAAGATGAGAATCCACGTGGCTTTGGCCTGCTGCAGCTGAATCACGACTTCAAAGATTACCAGGATGTGATTGGCTGGTATGACAAACGTCCGAGCCTGTGGGTTGAGCCGGTCGGCAAGTGGGGCAAAGGCGCGATCAACCTGATGGAGATCCCAACCACGGGTGAAACGCTGGATAACATCGTCTGCTTCTGGCAACCGGCGGAACCGGTCAAAGCGGGTAGTGAGCTGAACTTCTCCTACAAACTCTACTGGAGTGGTCTGCCGCCAGTGCGAAGCGGTCTGGCGCGTGTGGATGCCACCCGTACCGGTATCGGTGGCTTCCCGGAAGGCTGGGCGCCTGGCGAGCACTTCCCTGAAACCTGGTGCCGTCGCTTCGCCATCGATTTTATTGGTGGTGATCTGCAGGCTGCCGCGCCGAAAGGCATTGAGCCGGTGATTACTGTCTCATCCGGCAGCGTGAAGCAGGTTGAAATTCTGTATGTCGATCCGCTGAAGGGATACCGCATTCTGTTTGACTGGTATCCGAACAGTGATTCCACTCAGCCGGTGGAAATGCGTCTGTTCCTGCGTAGCAAGGATGAGACGCTGAGTGAAACGTGGCTTTATCAGTATTTCCCGCCTGCGCCGGATCAGCGCAAATATGTCGATGACCGTCAGATGACGGTGGGTTGATGGAAACAGGCGAGGCTCAGGCCTCGCCTTTTTTATAGCGCAGTTTTCACCATATCAATATGCGGAATGCCATCTTCCAGGTAGCTCTCCCCTGACGCCACAAAGCCATACTGCCCGTAAAAATTTTCCAGATGTGCCTGAGCGGAGAGAAACAGATCGTGACCCGGCCAGTGCAGCTGACAACGGCTGATCGCCTTCTCCATCAGACGGCTGCCCAGCCGCGCACCACGCACCCGATCGGACACAATCACCCGTCCGATTTTTACCGGGCTGGTCTTATCTTCCGGCGAGAGAAGTCGCGCATAGGCCACCAACTGGCCATCCGCTATCCCCAGCAGATGCCGGTTTCCTGCCTGCAAATCTTTGCCATCCACATCCTGATACGCGCACTGCTGTTCCACGACGAACACGGCACTGCGCAATGCCAGTAAGTCATAAAGTTCCCGGGCGGTGAGTTCGCTATGGTGTTTATCCTGCCAGTCAATGTTCATGGTCTCTCCTTGCTAATCACAACACGCTACATCAGAACGGTGTCGCCATCCAGCATCGGCAGGGTTACCTCGTCTTAAAGGTAAAAAAAATCAGGCCCGGAGGCCTGATTCATCAGTTGCAGATACCTGCTTACATCAGCGGCTGAGCCATCTGCACCAGTTTGATCAGCGGCTGCGGGTAAACCCCTAACAGCAGCACCAGAATGGCGGAGATCAGCACGACCACACCACCGGCCGTAAATGCCCAGTTAGCCGGGGTGTCACGGGTATGCAGTTCCGGCGGGCTGAGGTAGAGACTGACCGTCACGCGCAGATAGTAATAGAGGCCAATCGCGCTGCCCGCGACCACGGCACCGGTCAGCCACCACAGGTGAGCACTGACACCTGACGCGATAACGTAGAATTTACCGATAAAGCCCAGCGTCATCGGGATACCTGCCAGCGACAACATCATCACCGTCATGACCGCAGACAGGATAGGACGATGCCAGAACAGGCCACGATAGGAGTAGAGCGAGTCGGCATCCGGGCCACGATACGGGCTGGACATCAGGCTCACCACACCAAAGGCACCCAGGCTGCTGAACAGATAACCCGCCAGGTAAACACCCGAGGTTTCCAGCGACAGCTGATGATCTTTCACCGCAATCAGCGCGACCAGCAGATAACCGAGATGGGCGATAGAGGAGTAACCCAGCAGACGCTTGATGTTGCTCTGCGAAATCGCCATCAGGTTACCGAACAGAATCGACACAAACGCGATCATGGCCAGTACCGTTCGCACCGCTTCGCTGTCGGTCACTGGTGCGTACATAAACAGACGCATGATGACACCGAAGATGGCAATCTTGCTGGCGGTGGCCAGGAAGGTTGAAACCGGTGCAGGCGCCCCCTGATAAACATCGGGCGTCCAGAGGTGGAACGGAACCAACGACAGCTTGAAGCCCAGACCGATGATCATCATGCCCAGACCCACCAGCAGCAGTGGCTCGTGGATCATGCTGTCTGTCAGGCTCTGACCCAGCGCAACGAAGCTCAGGTTACCGGAATCAGCGTAGATCAGCGCAATGCCAAACAGCAGGAACGATGAGGCCGCCGCAGAAAGAATGGTGTATTTCAGCGCCGCTTCCAGCGAGCGTTTCTGGCGGAAAGCGTAACCAATCAGACCAAACAGCGGCAGCGACAACAGCTCAATGCCGATGAACAGCGAAGCCAGATGGTTAGCACTGGCCAGCACGATGCCACCCAGCGCCGCAATCAGCACCAGCAGGTAGAACTCATCTTTGTTGTCCGGGTAACCCGCCAGCCATGGATAGGCAAAGGTACAGGTCGCCAGACTCGCCAGCATTACCAGCGCGGTATAGAACATCGAATAGCCATCGACGCGCAGCAGCGGCGTGACATCCATTGCCCCGACCTGACCGACAAAGTAGAGCGAGAGCAGCGCCAGGTTCAGGCCAACTACCGTTAGCGTGGCGTTAACGAAGTGGTTGCGTCGCCAGGCAATGGACAGCATCACAACCACCACCGTCAATCCGACGATTAACAGCGGTAGCAACGCAATCAATTGGTGAGGAGTTATTGTCATGGCGAATTACGGCCTTGTAGTTGAAATTGAAGCGGTAAACCACTGCTGAATATTGCTCATGGCAGCGTGCGAAGTATCCAGAATCGGCTGTGGATAGACGCCCAGCAGCACCAGCAGCACCACCAGAACACCGATGGTCATAAACTCACGCGGTGACATGCCTGGCAGCGGATCTTTAGATTTCGCTTCGCCGTAGTAAGCGCGCTGCATCATCACCAGCGAGTAGACGGAGGCGAACACCAGACCAAAGGTTGCGATGACAATAATCATCGGCACCACCTGGAAGCTGCCGGTCAGAATCATAAATTCGCCGACGAAGTTACCGGTGCCCGGCATACCGAGGTTGGCAACCGCAAAGAACAGCGACAGGCCCGGAATCCATTTGATGCGCGACCACAGGCCACCCATCTGACGCATATCACGGGTATGCAGACGCTCATACAGCTGACCACACAGAATGAAGAGTGCCGCAGCGGACAGACCGTGTGCAATCATCTGGATCACTGCACCCTGCAGCGCCAGCTGGCTGCCGGTGTAGATGGCAATCAGCACAAAGCCCATGTGCGAAATCGAGGTATAGGCAATCAGACGTTTGATGTCGGTCTGCGAGAAGGCCATCCAGGCACCGTAGAAGATACCGATGATGCCTAACCACATGGCAATCGGCGCAAACTCGGCTGACGCGTTCGGGAACAGCGGCAGGCTGAAACGGAGTAAGCCGTAAGCCGCGGTTTTCAGCAGGATACCCGCCAGGTCAACAGAACCGGCCGTTGGAGCCTGACTGTGCGCATCCGGCAGCCAGCCGTGCAACGGTACTACCGGCATCTTGACCGCAAAGGCGATAAAGAAGCCCAGCATCAGAAGATATTCAACCCCGCTCGACATTGGCGTCTGCAGCAGCTGTTCGTAGTTGAATGTCCAGACGCCGGTCGCGTTGTAGTGAACAAACACCAGGCCCAGAATCGCAATCAGCATCACCAGACCCGAAGCCTGGGTATAGATGAAGAATTTGGTCGCGGCGG
This sequence comes from Pantoea sp. JKS000250, assembly GCF_003201065.1. Lineage (NCBI taxonomy): Bacteria > Pseudomonadati > Pseudomonadota > Gammaproteobacteria > Enterobacterales > Erwiniaceae > Pantoea > Pantoea sp. JKS000250. Next base: position 1,041,811 of record NZ_QICZ01000001.1, read on the forward strand.
AGATACGGGTTTTACCGTCCGATGCTTTATGACCCCAGAGCGCGATGAGGAAGTACATCGGCACCAGCATCATTTCCCAGAAGAAGAAGAACAGGAACAGGTCGATGGAGAGGAACACACCGATTACGCCGCCCAGGATCCACATCAGATTCAGATGGAAGAAGCCCTGATACTTTGAAATCTCATTCCAGGAACAGAGCACCGCCATCAGACCGAGCAGACCGGTCAGCACCACCATCAGCAGCGAAAGGCCATCGATGGCTAAATGGAAGCTAATGCCGAAGCGTGGGATCCACGGAACGGAGAAACTTGACTGCCACTGCGGAATGCCCGCTGCCTGCGTCAGTGAATAGCCTCCCTGCAACCAGAGTTGCAGTGAAAGCGCCAACGTCAGCCCCATGGTGATCAGCGCGATCCAGCGTGGCACCTTCGCGCCAAGGCGCTCAGTGAGCCAGCAGATCAGACCGCCGACGAAGGGTATGATAATTAGCCAAGGTAATAACACGGCACACTTCCCTTTTCTTTGTCTTAGTTCGGGCTATCTTACTTGCCATTTTGATTCCCGGCAGTGCTCGCAATCCTCACATACCTCGGTATGCTCCGGTTGCTGCGCGCTGGCGGTAACCAAACTGGCTGCGACGATAACGCCCTTGCTCAGGACAATTTTTGACATTCTCAATGGGCAGATTAACTAACCTGCCCCGCTCATCAATCTTTAAATCACCAGCAGCAGAGCCAGCACCAGCACGGCACCCACGCTCATTGACGCCACGTACCAGCGCAGGTAGCCATTTTCACTGACCACCAGACCTTTGTTGGCAATGCGTGACAGCAGCGCAGGCAGGTTCATCAGACCATTCAGTGGGTCGCGCTTCAGCAGCCACGCAATACCCAGATAAGGTTTGACGAACACTTTATCGTAGAGCCAGTCGAAGCCCCAGGCCGCAAACCACCAGGTGCCGAAGAAGCGGCCTGGTGCACTGTTTGCGATACGGGTAACCAGCTCACGTTTGCCCAGCCACAGTGCGGCAGCGATCAGAATGCCGACAATCGCGACCACGCCCGAGGTGATTTCCAGTCCCACTTTGCCCGCTTCACCGAACTCATTGGCTGGCAGTACACCCGCCAGCGGTGGCGTAATCAGCGCACCAATAAAGGTGGAGAGCAGCAGCAGCACAATCAGCGGCAGATGATGGGTAATGCCTTTACCGGCGTGTGCATGAATTTTCTCTTCGCCATGGAACACGATGAAGATCATGCGGAAGGTATAGATAGAGGTCAGGAACGCCCCGACCAGACCCGCTACCATCAGATTGATGTGACCGTTAGCCAGCGCACCAAACAGAATTTCATCTTTACTGTAGAAGCCCGCCGTAATCAGCGGCAGTGCCGCCAGCGCCGCGCCACCGACCAGGAAGCAGGTATAGACCAGCGGAATGCTCTTACGCAGGCCACCCATTTTGAAGATGTTCTGTTCGTGATGGCAGGCCAGAATCACTGAACCCGAGGAGAGGAACAGTAATGCTTTAAAGAAGGCGTGCGTCATCAGATGGAAAATCGCCGCATCCCACGCCTGAACGCCCAGCGCCAGGAACATATAGCCAATCTGGCTCATGGTGGAGTATGCGAGAACACGTTTGATGTCGGTCTGCACCAGCGCAGCAAAGCCTGCCAGCACCAGGGTAATTGCCCCAATGATGCCGACCAGATGCAGCACTTCTGGCGTCAGCAGGAAGAGACCGTGGCTGCGGGCAATCAGGTAAACACCCGCCGTCACCATGGTCGCGGCGTGGATCAGCGCCGAAACCGGTGTCGGACCGGCCATCGCATCGGCCAGCCAGGTCTGTAACGGCAGCTGTGCCGATTTACCGACCGCGCCACCCAGCAGCATCAGCGTTGCCCACTGCAGCATATGGTTGTCTGCGGCAAAGTGCGCCGGAGCCAGTTCCATCATCTCGCGGAAATTCAGCGTGCCCAGCTCGTTGTAGAGAATGAACAGACCGAATGCCAGGAAGACGTCGCCGACACGGGTGATGATGAAGGCTTTCATCGCCGCTTTGCCGTTTTCCGGATTGCTGTAGTAGAAACCGATCAGCAGATAAGAACAGAGCCCTACCCCTTCCCAGCCCAGATACATCAGCATCAGGTTATCGGCCAGCACCAGAACCACCATGCTGGCGATAAACAGGTTGGTATAGGCGAAGAAACGGGAGTAGCCCTCTTCTCCACGCATGTACCAGGAGGCGAACATGTGAATGAAGAAGCCGACGCCGGTGACCACCGACAGCATGGTCAGCGACAGGCCATCCAGCGTCAGGTTCACCTTCATATCGAAGTTGCCGACATGCATCCAGGTCCAGAGTGACTGAGTATAAGCTTGCTGACCACTGGCGAAGAACTCGAAACCGATCAACGCCGTCGTCAGTGCTGCCAGACCCACCGATCCCATACCCACCGTGGCCGACAGGTTCTCTGACCAGCGACCGCGGGAAAACGCTAACAGCAGAAAGCCGATCAGCGGAAACAAGACAGTTAAATAGAGAAGATTCATCCGCGCATCTCGCTCACAGTATCAATGTTCAGCGTCTGACGACGACGATAGAGCTGAAGCAGCAGTGCCAGACCAATACTGGCTTCCGCTGCCGCCAGGCTGATAGCCAGGATATACATCACCTGTCCATCGGCCTGACCCCAGTAGCTCCCGGCAACCACCAGAGCTAAAGCGGCGGCGTTGATCATGATTTCAAGGCCGATCAGCATAAACAGCAGATTGCGGCGTATCACCAGCGACGTCAGTCCAAGGACAAACAGCACGGCAGCAAGAATCAATCCATGTTGTAACGGGATCATGCGTTCTCCTTTTTCACCTGAGCGGCGTCAGCATTACGGTTACTCAGGACTTCGCCCTGACGCTCTTCACGACCGATATGGAACGCCACGACCAGACCCGCCAGCAGCAGCATCGAAGCCAGTTCAACCGCCAGCACGTAAGGACCAAACAGACTGATGCCGACCGCTTTGGCGTCGATGATGGTGCCATCAATGCCCTGGTCATTGGCTGTCAGGATGGCGTAGATCATTACCACCAGCAGCAGTAATGAAACGATGCCCGGTCCAATCCATAGCGACGGACTGAGCCACTCACGCTCCTGCTTCTCGGTCTGTTTGCCCAGGTTCAGCATCATGACCACGAAGACGAACAGCACCATGATGGCCCCGGCGTAGACGATGATCTCCAGGGCACCGGCAAAATAGGCCCCCATCGAGAAGAAGACGCCCGCAATCGACAACAGCGAAACGATCAGGTACAGCAACGCATGTACCGGATTAGTGTGGGTAATGACGCGCAACGTCGTCAGCACCGCCACCAGTCCGCAAAGGTAAAACGCAAATTCCATGCCTTGCTCCTTAAGGTAATAAGCCTTTGACGTCGATAGGCTTGGCTTCGTTTTCCGCTTCGCCCTTATCTTTACCGTCAATCGCCATACCTGCCATGCGGTAGAAGTTGTACTCCGGATATTTACCCGGCCCCGAAATCAGCAGATCGTCCTTCTCATACACCAAATCCTGACGCTTAAACTCACCCAGTTCGAAATCCGGGGTCAGCTGAATCGCCGTGGTCGGACAGGCTTCCTCACACATGCCGCAGAAGATGCAGCGTGAGAAGTTGATGCGGAAGAACTCCGGATACCAGCGGCCATCTTTGGTTTCGGCTTTCTGCAGTGAAATACAGCCAACCGGACAGGCAACCGCACACAGGTTGCAGGCAACGCAACGCTCCTGGCCGTCCGGATCGCGGGTTAACACGATACGGCCACGATAGCGCGGTGGCAGATAAACCGGCTCTTCCGGGTACATCTGCGTTTCACGTTTGGCGAAGGCGTGCAGCCCGATCAGCCAGATACTGCGAACTGTCGTGCCGAAACCTACGACAATATCTTTCAAAGTCATTTGTTAACCCCTTACGGCGCTGTGTAGAGAATCACTGCGGCAGTCGCCAGCAGGTTCAACAGCGTCAACGGCAGACACACTTTCCAGCCGAATGACAGCACCTGGTCGTAGCGTGGACGCGGAAGCGCAGCACGGATCAGGATGAACATCATCATAAAGAACGCCGTTTTCAGGGCGAACCAGATGAACGGCGGCAGGAAAGGTCCATGCCAGCCACCAAAGAACAGCGTTACGATCAGCGCTGAAACGGTGGTGATCGCTACATATTCGCCGACAAAGAACAGGCCGAACTTCATACCGGCATATTCAATGTGGTAGCCGTCCGCCAGTTCCTGCTCCGCTTCTGGCTGGTCAAACGGATGACGGTGACACACCGCCACACCCGCAATACAGAAGGTCACAAAACCGAAGAACTGCGGAATGATGTTCCACAGATGTGTCTGGCTGTTGACGATATCGTTCATATTGAACGAGCCCGCCTGCGCTACCACACCCATCAGCGACAGACCCAGGAACACTTCGTAGCTCAGGGTCTGCGCCGAGGCGCGCATCGCACCCAGCAGCGAGTATTTGTTGTTACTCGACCAGCCAGCAAACAGCACCGCGTAGACCGCAAGGCCCGCCATCATCAGGAAGAACAGCAGACCGATATTCAGGTCTGTTACCATCCAGGTGGGCGAAACCGGCACGATAGCAAAGGCCAGCAGCAGTGAAACAAAGGCGATAACCGGCGCAAGGGTAAAGATAAAGCGGTCAGTAAACGGCGGGACCCAGTCCTCTTTGAAGAACATTTTAATCATGTCCGCCACCAGCTGCAGCGAGCCGCCCCAGCCTACGCGGTTTGGCCCGTAACGGTTCTGGAACAGGCCGAGCAGACGACGCTCGGCGAAGCTCATGAACGCGCCGCAGGCCACCACCACCAGCAGAATCACGATGGCTTTAACAATGGCCAGCAGAATGTCGATAACGTCCGGTGTTAACCAGCTCATTGCGCCGCCTCCTGCAGAGTGTCGATTTTACCGTTCGCCAGGAATGGTGGAACGCCCGGCATACCCAGCGGCAGACCAATCTGTCCCGCCTGCAGTGACGCCGAGAAACGGACCGGCAGACGCACTGTCTCACCGGCACAGCTGAACTCCACCGCCGCGCCATTGTTGACGCCCAGTTTTGCCGCATCCTCCGGGTTAATCACCAGCGCAGGCTCAGCCATGCGCTGCTGGAAGACCGGTGAACGCTGTGACATCTCTTCGCTGCCGAACAGCCGATATAAAGGTGCCACGCGCCACTGCGCATCACTGACAAAGGCTTTTGGTACAGTAGTGAACCACGGTAACTCACCTGCGCTGGCTTCAAACAGGCGCACGCCCGGATCGCCATGACGCAATTTGCCGCCCACTTCCGCCTGGAACTTGTTCCACGCCTGCGGTGAGTTCCAGCCTGGTGCCCAGGCAAACGGAATCTGTGAGCGCGGTGCAGAGGGCTGATTGTTACCTTCCATTGAGAAGGCGAACATCGTGTCCTGGTCCTGCGGCTGACGCGGTTCATGAACGCTGATATTCGCGCGCGCGGCAGTACGTCCACTGGCACGGATCGGAGAGCGTGACAGTTTCTGACCACGGATGCGGAAGCTGGCGTCAGGTGCGGCTTCTTTAATACCCGCGAGCTGTGGCAGACGGGTGACTACCGCATCGATCACATGATCGAGCTGCGTCCAGTCCACATGACGACTTTCCAGCGTGCTGTGCAGCGAGTGCAGCCAGCGCCAGCTTTCCAGCATCACAATGTTGTTGTCGTAATAGGCAGGGTCGTAAACCTGGAAGAAGCGCTGAGCGCGGCCTTCATGGTTAATCGAGGTGCCATCACTTTCAGCAAAGCTGGCGGTAGATAACACCAGACCCGCTTTCTCGAGCGTTGCAGTACGCTGATGATCAACCACAATCACGTTAGTGGTCTGAGCCAGTGCCGCATCTACCAGTGCTTTCGGCGCATGGCGATAAAGGTCATTTTCCAGCACCACCAGCGCATCGGCTTCACCGTTGCTCAGCTGCTCCAGCGCCTGCTCCAGCGGATTGCCGCCAATCATGCCCAGGCCGAAGCTGTTCGCGTGACCTGCCAGCAGAGTAATGCCGACATCTGCACCGCGTGCCTTCAGGGCTTTCGCCACGTTAGCCGCGGCTTCAATCACTGCGCTGCTGCCTGAGTGGGTACCGGAGATAATTAAGGGCTTTTTCGCGCCGGCCAGCGCCTGCACGACAACATCCATTTTCCCGCTGAGTTTGCTGTCGAAATCGGTGACCGCAGGTGCAGACTCATCCAGTGCACTGGCGATAGCGAAGCCGAGGCGCGCCTGATCTTCAACCGGCGCACGATAGCTCCATGCCGCGATATCATCCAGACGGGTTTCATCAACGTGGGTAACAAACAGCGGATGTTTGGCGTTCTGACCGATGTTCATGATGGCGGCGATCTGCCAGTCTGCGACTTTCTGCGCAGCGGCCATATCACGCGCTTTGCCTTTCACTGCCTGACGCACAGAGAGCGCCACGCGTGCGCCCACCTGTGTCAGGTCTTCACCCAGCACCAGCACCGCATCGTAGCTTTCAATTTCACGTAGCGATGGCGTATAGATACCGCCCTCGCGCAGGACGTTGAGCATCAGTTCAAGACGAGCCTGTTCGCCCGCTGCCATGCCGGTTGAGAAGTTCTCTGCACCCACCAGTTCACGCAGGGCGAAGTTACTTTCAATACTGGCGCGCGGCGAGCCGATACCGATCACTTTCTTCGCCTGACGCAGCAAATCTGCACCAGCGTTAACCGCCTGCTCTGCGTTCAGTGTGACCCAGTCGTTGCCGCGCAGCAGCATCGGCTGACGTGGGCGATCTTTACGGTTCACGTAGCCATAGCCAAAGCGGCCACGGTCACACAGGAAATAGTGATTTACAGTGCCGTTATAACGGTTTTCGATACGGCGTAACTCACCATAACGTTCACCCGGGCTGGTGTTACAGCCAACGCTGCACTGCTGGCAGATGCTCGGCGCAAACTGCATATCCCATTTACGGTTATAGCGTTCGGAGTGGGTTTTGTCGGTGAAGACGCCGGTCGGGCAGATTTCAACCAGGTTGCCGGAGAATTCGCTCTCCAGCGTGCCATCTTCCGGGCGACCAAAGTAGACGTTGTCGTGCGCGCCGTAGACACCCAGATCTTTGCCATCGGCATAATCTTTGTAGTAACGCACGCAGCGGTAACAGGCGATACAGCGGTTCATCTCATGGGAGATGAACGGGCCGAGATCCTGATTACGGTGGGTACGCTTAGTGAAGCGATAGCGGCGGAAGCTATGGCCGGTCATGACTGTCATATCCTGCAGGTGACAGTTACCGCCCTCTTCACACACCGGGCAGTCGTGCGGGTGGTTGGTCATCAGCCACTCCACCACGCTTTCGCGGAACTCTTTCGCTTCGCCATCATCGATGGAGATGAATGTGCCGTCAGAGGCCGGCGTCATGCAGGACATGACAAGACGGCCGCGGGTATCTTCGGCATTCTGGAATTGCTTTACCGCACACTGGCGGCAGGCCCCAACGCTTCCCAGCGCCGGATGCCAGCAAAAGTAAGGAATATCAAGGCCCAGAGAGAGACATGCCTGTAGCAGGTTGTCCGCTCCGTTCACATCATACTCTTTACCGTCTACATGAATTGTAGCCATAGTGACATGCTTCCGTAAGGCTCGTCAGAGACGAGCGTTAATCATATTCTTGCCCCGACGCACGACATTGTCGGGGCGGCGGCACCAGGCCTGTTCCGTGTGCTGCGGCGAATTACCAGCGCGCTTTCAGCAGGTTTGGCTGGATCCCGCCAATGGCGCGGGTATTGCCAAACACCTGCGGAGCCATGCCAGCTTCAAACTCTTCACGGAAATATTTAATCGCACTCTGCAGCGGCTCAACCGCACCCGGCGCATGCGCGCAGAAGGTTTTACCCGGGCCAAGCTGACGGCAAAGTTGCAGTAAGGTTTCGATGTCCCCTGGCTGACCCTGCTTCTGCTCCAGCGCACGCAGAATTTTCACGCTCCACGGCAGGCCATCGCGACACGGTGTACACCAGCCGCACGACTCTCGGGCAAAGAACTCTTCCAGGTTGCGCACCAGCGAGACCATATTGATTTCGTGATCGACCGCCATCGCCAGCGCGGTGCCGAGACGGCTGCCTGCTTTGCCGATGCTGGCAAACTCCATCGGCAGATCCAGATGCTGGTCGGTGAGGAAATCGGTGCCTGCGCCGCCCGGCTGCCAGGCTTTAAACTTCAGCCCATCACGCATGCCGCCCGCATAATCTTCCAGGATTTCACGCGCGGTGATACCGAATGGCAGCTCCCAGACGCCAGGATTTTTCACCCGTCCTGAGAAGCCCATCATTTTGGTACCGGCATCTTCGCTTTTAGAGATGTTTTTGTACCACTCCACGCCATTGGCCAGAATCGCCGGGACGTTGGAGAGGGTTTCCACGTTGTTCACGCAGGTCGGTTTGCCCCACGCGCCCGCACTTGCCGGGAATGGCGGCTTGGAACGCGGGTTAGCACGACGGCCTTCCAGTGAGTTAATCAGCGCCGTCTCTTCGCCGCAGATATAACGCCCTGCGCCGGTGTGGACGATCAGCTCAAAGTCGAAACCGGTGCCAAGAATATTTTTACCGAGATAACCCGCTTCCGTCGCTTCAGCAATCGCACGGCGCAGATGCACCGCGGCTTCAATGTATTCGCCACGTAAAAAGATATAGCCACGGTAAGCCTTCAGTGCAAAGGCACTGATCAGCATCCCTTCCACCAGCTGATGAGGCATCTGCTCCATCAGCAGGCGGTCTTTATAGGTGCCGGGTTCCATCTCATCGGCGTTACACAGCAGGTAACGGATGTTCATCGACTCATCTTTCGGCATCAGGCTCCACTTCAGACCGGTAGAGAAGCCAGCACCGCCACGCCCTTTCAGGCCGGAATCTTTCACTGCTGCGACGATTTCATCCTGTGACATGCTTTTCAGCGCTTTTTCCGCACCGGCATAGCCGTTTTTGCTGCGGTATTCATCAAGCCAGACAGGTTGCTTGTCGTCACGCATCCGCCAGGTCAGCGGATGGGTTTCAGCAGTACGAATGATCTGTTTAATTGTCATTGATACTGCTCCAGCAAAGAAGGGATGCCTTCCGGCGTCAGATGCACATGCGTGTCTTCATCCACCATCATCGTTGGGCCCTTGTCGCAGTTGCCCAGACAGCAGGTTGGCAGCAGCGTAAAGCGGCCATCAGCCGTGGTCTGACCCGGTTTGATATTGAGCTGCTGTTCCAGTGCGGACTGGATGCCCTGATAACCGGTGATGTGACAGACCACGCTGTCACAGTAACGGATCACATGACGACCCACCGGCTGACGAAAGATCTGGCTGTAAAACGTCGCCACACCTTCAACATCACTTGCCGGGATACCCAGGACTTCGGCAATCGCGTTGATCGCGCCGTCTGGCACCCAGCCGCGCTGTTTCTGCACGATCTTCAGCGCTTCAATCGAGGCTGCACGCGCATCTTCGTAGTGGTGTTTTTCGTGCTCAATAGCGTGATGCTCTTCCGCGCTCAGCACGAAGACCTCGTTAGGGTCGATCGTTTTAATGGCAATGTGTTGATCGTGCATAATTAGCGGTCCACGTCTGACATAACAAAATCGATACTACCCAGATATACGATCAGGTCGGATACCAGGCTGCCACGGATTACGGAAGGAATCTGCTGCAGATGCGGGAAGCTCGGCGTACGCACGCGGGTGCGGTAGCTCATGGTGCTGCCATCGCTGGTCAGGTAGTAGCTGTTGATCCCTTTCGTCGCTTCAATCATCTGGAACGATTCATTGGCTGGCATCACCGGTCCCCAGGACACCTGCAGGAAGTGGGTAATCAGCGTTTCAATGTGCTGCAGCGTGCGCTCTTTCGGTGGCGGCGTGGTCAGCGGGTGATCCGCTTTAAACGGCCCCTCTGGCATATTATTGAGACACTGCTCAAGAATACGCAGCGACTGCCACATCTCTTCCATCTTCAGCTGAACGCGGCTATACGCATCGCTGACGCCGTCGCCGACCGGGATTTCGAAATCGAAGTTTTCGTAGCCTGAATAGGGACGCCATTTACGCACGTCAAAGTCGAGACCCGTTGCACGCAGACCGGCACCGGTCGTGCCCCATGCCAGCGCCTCTTCCATGTTGTACGCAGCCACGCCTTTAGAACGACCAATCAGCACGGTGTTACGCAGTGCAGCTTTGTCATATTCCTTCAGACGCTTCGGCATCCAGTCCAGGAAGTCACGCAGCAGACGCTCCCAGCCACGCGGCAGGTCGTGTGCGACGCCACCGATGCGGAACCAGGCCGGATGCATACGGAAACCGGTAATGGCTTCAACTACGTCATAGATTTTCTGGCGATCGGTAAAGGCAAAGAACACCGGTGTCATGGCACCGACGTCCTGAATAAAGGTGGAGATATAGAGCAGATGGCTGTTGATGCGGAACAGCTCAGAGAGCATGACACGGATCACGTTAACGCGATCGGGCACCACGATACCGGCCAGTTTTTCCACTGCCAGCACGTACGGCATTTCGTTTACGCAACCGCCGAGGTATTCGATACGGTCTGTGTAAGGAATATAGCTGTGCCACGACTGACGTTCACCCATCTTTTCGGCACCACGATGGTGATAACCGATGTCAGGCACGCAGTCGACAATCTCTTCACCATCCAGCTGCAGAATGATGCGGAATGCACCGTGCGCCGACGGGTGGTTAGGCCCGAGGTTGAGGAACATGAAGTCTTCGTTGGTAGTACTGCGCTTCATGCCCCAGTCTTCGGGCTTAAAGGTCAGCGCCTCCATCTCTAAATCTTCTTTCTGCTTAGTCAGCGTGAAAGGATCGAATTCGGTGGCGCGCGCCGGGTAATCCTTACGCAGCGGATGGCCTTCCCAGGTCGACGGCATCATGATGCGGGTCAGGTGCGGGTGGCCATCAAAGGTAATACCAAACATCTCCCAGGTTTCACGCTCATACCAGTTGGCATTCGGGAAAAGACGGGTGATGGTCGGCAGATGCATGTCGTTTTCAGAGAGTGCCACCTTGAGCATGATGTCGCGGTTGCGCTCGATCGACAGCAGGTGGTAGAAAACGGAAAAATCCGCCGCAGGCAGGCCTGCACGGTGGGTACGTAAACGCTCATCCACGCCATGCAGGTCATACAGCATGACGTAAGGCTTGGGTAATTTACGCAGGAACTCGGTAATTTCCAGTATCTGTTCACGCTTAACCCAGACCACCGGAATGCCGGTGCGGGTTGGCTGTACAGTGAAGGCATCCGGCCCAAAACGGTTACGCAACTCGCCGATCACCGGGTCATCAAGGTGATCACGGGTTTGCCATAGAGGCTGAGCGAGATCTTGCGTGGTCAAATCTGTCATACGTTACTCACCATTCCGGCCTGGTCTCAGGCACTCAAATGAAGGCGTCAGGATGGGGCCATGCATTAAATTGTGATGTTCTGCTGCAGGCGCGGTTTTCCATCCATACGGTTTTAAACTTCGTCCGGGCTGCGCAGGTTTGTGACTGCGATGCGCTCTGAGCGTTTTCTTTCACGCTCTGAAGGCATGTTGGCGCGGTAAACGCCCTGGTCGCCAACAACCCACGAAAGCGGACGGCGCTCTTTGCCGATCGACTCCTGCAACAGCAGCAGTGCCTGCATGTAGGCTTCAGGACGTGGCGGGCAGCCAGGAATGTAAACATCGACCGGCAGGAATTTATCGACGCCCTGCACCACCGAATAGATGTCATACATGCCGCCCGAGTTGGCGCAGGCACCCATGGAAATCACCCATTTTGGTTCCAGCATTTGATCGTACAAACGCTGAATAACCGGGGCCATTTTAGTAAACGGCGTACCGGCAATAACCATGAAATCCGCCTGACGTGGCGAGGCGCGCATAACTTCCGCACCAAAACGCGCCACGTCGTGAACCGCGGTGAACGACGTTGTCATCTCTACGTAACAACAGGACAAGCCGAAGTTGTAGGGCCAGAGGGAGTTTTTACGTCCCCAGTTCACCATGTCATGCAGGGCATTTTCGAGTTTGCCCATATAAACGCTGCGATGAACGTGCTGCTCCAGCGGATCGCTGACGATTTCCTGCTTTTGCAGAGGATAACGGTCGTTCTCACCACCGTTCGGGTCTATGCGGGTGAGCGTATAGTCCATCTTATTGCCTCTCTTTTACTGCTTATGAGGATTGGTGTGGCTGACCGTAGTGGTTTTCACCACCACGCGACGACGAGCTGGCGCCCAGTCCAGTGCGCCAATGCGTACCAGATAGACCAGACCCGCCAGGAGCACCAAAATGAAAATTGCGGCTTCCACAAAGCCGATCCAACCGCTTTCACGGATTGAAGTCGCCCATGCGTATAAAAAGAGGGCTTCGACGTCGAAAATGACGAAAAACATCGCAACCAGATAAAATTTCGCCGACAGGCGGATATGGGTATCACCAACGGATTCGATGCCCGATTCGAATGGCGTGTCTTTGTAGCGGGCGCGCGCTCTGCCGCCAAGCAGCCATCCTCCGGTCAGCATGAAAGCACACAGGCCAAAGGCAATAACGATAAATACGATAAACGCCCAGTGCTGAGCGATGATTTCGGTGGTAGTTGACATACTCATTGCTTACTCATCAAAAGTGGCGCTGGCATCCTGCACGCGTTTCCCGCAGCAAACTGACCACATCGATTCAAGGGAAGGGTAAAAACCTTTTAAATGTTGCTGTTATCAGGTAATAAGCAGCCATTTTATGGGGTTTTTTACTCCTTTCTATAACCTTTTGTCAACTTTGACAAAAGTATCCAAACATTATTTCACACCTGCATCATATTATTAACAAATGATGCCCCGCTTTCCAGCTAAATCGCTTCAGTCTGTAGGGTTAATTTTAGTGTAGCGGGTATTCACATGCATGGATCGTGCATTTAACAAACATATTTTGACAGGTATCATCCTGTTTTCCTTCCCCTTCTCAGGGGTATTTTCTTGATCCAGAACACACTTCTGTCCTTTGTGCGCTAATTTTCTCCACTTCAAACAGCGATCCAGAACAAATGATTCGTTTTTTCGGTCTTTACGTTTCAGTTCATTGCAGGATGAAATTATTCAGGAGGGTAACGTCAGGGAGAAGAGCTGGTGAGGAGAGTCGGGCGAGGCGCAGACACAAAAAAGCCTCTCGTTCTGTTCAGGGAATGAGAGGCCTATTTATAAGCGTTTGTTAAGGCAACTATGCCTGTGTTGAGTACAACACGTTAGCGAAATTACTCTTCGTCATCCAGCAACAGCGTACCATCTGGATTATTGCTCAGGTTATACGGGTCGTTGGTGGACTGCATGGCGTTAAAGATAGCCAGTGCCAGCTCATTATCGCTGTCAGGATTGCGGCACAGCAGATATTGCGTATCCGGCAATACCGGCAGCCCTTCCGCCGCACCCATAACACGCAGTTCCGGGCTCATCATCTCTACCGGACGCGCTGTCACGCCCAGTCCCGCTTTCACCGCGGCGCGTACTGCAGCCAGTGTGGAAGCGACGTATGAGATACGCCACGGTATGCCAGCTTCATTGAGATGATCAATCGCCATATCGCGGTAAGGACTTGGCTCATCCAGCAGCACCAATGGAATAGCTTCGCCGCGCTGGAAGATATAATCCGCTGCGCAGTACCACAAGGTAGGTGAAGTACGCAGTACCTGATAGGTAAAGTTACCCGGGCTTGAGGTCGTCACAACCAGGTCCACTTCACCCTGATTGAGCATTTCCATCATAAACGGATTACGTTTAACCCGAACATCGATTGCCAGTTTCGGATAAACCGAGGTTACCCGGTTTAACAGGAAAGGCAGAATAGTGTCAGAGGTGTCATCAGAGGCACCAATGGTCAGCACGCCCTGAATATTACTGTACATCAGCGAAGTGCAGGCTTCGTCGTTGAAACGAAGGATTTTTCTGGCATAGCCTAAAAGCTGGATCCCGTGCTCTGTTAACAGCTTATTACGTCCATGTCTGGCAAACAGCTCTTTACCTACCAATTGTTCCAGACGCTGCATCTGCTGACTGACTGCTGACTGGGTTCTGCAGACCGCTGCAGCGGCCGCTGCAAAGGTATTCAAATCCGCAACGGCAACGAAAGTTCTCAGCAGATCGAGGTCGAGATTGAGTATCGGACGATTTGCATTAGTCATGTTTTTTCTTCACTTATAAGATTTTTACGAACTACTACCCTGGTGTTATTACAAGCTTATCAAAGTGATAAGCAGTAATGGTGCTTAATGACAGTCCTGTGTGAAGACTGACACAAAAAAAATTCATCTGGAACCGGCACTGCTGACTCAACTGAAAGGGTCACGGTGCTCTCAAGACAGATACAACTTCTGAACCGATGGCGCTGGGGTGCGCAAATGCAGGAAGCTGCGTAGTTGTCTTATTCCCACCAGAAATTATCGGGCGGGATAAAAATCGCACTTTTCAGGCCAGCAAGACGAAGCGGCTATGTGCATTAAATAATAAATTATACTTAATCATTTTTGACTTCAAAATGGAAATGATTTTGTGAAAAGCGCTGTAAATTTTGTGCTAAAGGCATTTCCGGACCCTTATGCCACATTATTGATCACTTTTTAAGCCTTCAGCGTTCCGAAATTTAGTGAAGAAGTGTTAAGTACTGCTCACAATCCTGATAAAAGCGTGCCAGAAACACCTCTTCATTTGGTACTTTTCCGGCGATCACAAGGCCTTAAACAGGCCACTCTTAAGCAGTGTTAAGGCGTAGTCGTTGCACGCGTCATAAAATTGTCCACAAAGTGAACGTTTATAAAATATCCTTTAACTATTTACCTGAGTGTATATTTCAGGTGCAAAGAAAAGCGTCCTTTCCATAACGTTCATATTTCATTTCACAATACCCAAGCCATATGTTGTCTCAGCCCCGCTTTAGATAGTTTAAAATATTCCTATATGCATCATTTCTGGTTTTATCAACCGCATCATGTACTGGTAAATATTTTTTACGCTACTCACCGTCTAAAAAGTTGTCGAACCCGCCAAAACGGGGCGGCACCCTTCATTTGTGAGCGGCAGGAGAGTACATTGTGCTGGTTCGATTTCAGTGGCAGCCAAAAAGGATTCTGCCCGTTAAGGCGGTAACAATGACTTTTCAAATAGATAAATCCGGAAAACTCGATAACGTCTGTTATGACATCCGTGGCCCGGTCCTGAAAGAGGCGAAGCGCCTCGAAGAAGAAGGCAATAAAGTTCTTAAGCTGAACATCGGCAATCCGGCGCCGTTTGGTTTCGAAGCACCGGATGAGATTCTGGTCGATGTGATTCGTAATCTTCCCAGCGCTCAGGGCTATTGCGACTCCAAGGGTCTCTATTCCGCCCGTAAAGCGATCATGCAGCACTATCAGGCGCGCGACATGCGTGATGTCACGGTAGAAGATATCTACATTGGCAACGGCGTTTCAGAGCTCATCGTGCAGGCGATGCAGGCGTTACTGAACAGCGGCGACGAAATGCTGGTGCCAGCGCCTGACTATCCGTTGTGGACGGCTGCGGTTTCCCTTTCCAGCGGAAAAGCGGTGCACTATCTGTGTGATGAGTCAGCAGGCTGGTTCCCTGATCTGGATGATATCCGCAGCAAGATCACCCCGCGTACCCGCGGTATCGTGATTATCAACCCGAATAACCCGACCGGTGCGGTCTACAGCAAAGAGCTGCTGTTAGAGGTGGTTGAGATTGCGCGTCAGCATAACCTGATTATTTTTGCCGATGAGATCTACGATAAGATCCTTTACGACGAGGCACAGCACCACTGCATCGCAGCCCTGGCCCCCGATCTGCTGACCGTGACCTTCAATGGCCTTTCTAAAACCTATCGTGTAGCCGGTTTCCGTCAGGGCTGGATGGTACTGAACGGGCCAAAGAAACATGCGAAAGGCTACATTGAAGGGCTGGAGATGCTCGCGTCTATGCGCCTGTGTGCCAACGTACCGGCCCAGCATGCCATCCAGACGGCGCTGGGCGGCTACCAGAGCATCAGCGAATTTATCATGCCTGGTGGTCGTCTTTATGAGCAGCGCCAGCGTGCCTGGGAATTGATCAACGATATTCCCGGCGTCAGCTGTGTGAAGCCGCAGGGCGCGCTCTACATGTTCCCGAAAATTGACGCCAAAAAATTCAATATTTTTGACGATCAAAAAATGGTGCTGGATTTTCTGCTTCAGGAGAAGGTGCTGCTGGTACAGGGTAGCGCGTTCAACTGGCCATGGCCCGATCACCTGCGCATTGTTACGCTGCCTCGTGTGGATGATCTGGAGATGGCGATTAATAAATTTGGTCGCTTCCTGCAAGGCTATCGCCAGTAATCACGCCCGCGTATACTGACGCTATTTGGGGAGAGCCTGTCTCTCCCCTGCCTGCTAACAGGAACGCTCATGACACAAAGCCACTTCTTTGCTCACCTCTCCCGTCTTAAGCTGATCAACCGCTGGCCACTGATGCGCAATGTGCGTACCGAGAATGTTTCTGAACACAGTCTGCAGGTCGCCATGGTGGCGCACGCGCTGGCCGTCATCAAAAACCTTAAATTCAGTGGCTCGCTTAACGCCGACCGCATCGCCATGCTGGCGCTTTATCATGACGCCAGCGAAGTGCTCACCGGCGATTTACCCACCCCGGTTAAGTATTACAACGCACAGATTGCCCACGAATATAAGAAAATCGAGAAGATTGCCCAGCAGAAACTGATTGAGATGCTGCCTGAAGAGTTTCAGGCGATCTATCGTCCGCTGATCGACGAGCATCTGCATAGCGAAGAGGAGCAGGCCGTGGTGAAACAGGCAGATGCACTCTGTGCCTATGTAAAATGTCTTGAGGAGCTGTCTGCCGGCAATAACGAATTTCTGCTGGCCAAAGCGCGGCTGGAAAAGACCCTGGCACAGCGGCGTTCGCCAGAGATGGATTACTTCGTTGAGGTGTTTATTCCAAGCTTCAGCCTGTCGCTGGATGAAATTTCGCAGGATACACCACTGTAAACCCGACGGCATGGCCGCCGGGCGGATCTTTAAGCCTGCTGGCTGAAGGTAAAGCTGCCGTCAGACTCACGGGTGACAACCAGAGACGCCAGTGAGTCGAGCCGAAGCGCCACCTCATCCAGCCGTGGTGTCTCTGCCGGGGCGTTGATGGCAATCACCGCACAGCCGGCGTTCAGGCCGGACAGAATACCGGCGGGTGCATCTTCTGCTACCACGCATGACGTCGCCGCTAACCCCAGCCTCTCTGCACCAAGCAGATAAGGATCGGGCTCAGGTTTGCCTTTAGCGACCTGCTCAGCGGTAATGAAGACGGCGGGCTTCGGTAATCCTGCGGCTTTGTGACGAGCATGAGCGACCGGCACAGAACCTGAAGTGACGATCGCCCAGGGAATCTGCAGTTCGTTCAGCCGGTTCAGCAGCGCATGGGCACCTGGCAGCGCCTGCACACCGTCGGTGTCTGCCGCTTCAGCCTGCTCCAGCGCGACAAACTCCGCCTGAATAGCCTCTTCCGACTGGCCTGCCATGAAATGACGCAGAGAGGTAATCGCCTGTTTGCCATGGATGAAATCCAGGATCTCATCAGCGTCGATACCATGACGGGCACCCCACTGGCTCCAGGCTCGTTCAACCGCTGGCAGTGAGTCCACCAGCGTGCCGTCTAAATCAAATAGAAAACCTCTGTAGGTCACGCGCTCCTCCTCATCAGGCATTAATCACTTGCGCAATTTCGTTTGCACTTAAATGGTACTGGCGCGGACAAGTCTGCCACAAAGCTAACATGCGTTGATACTTTTCCCACATCGGAGTCTGCGCGTTAAAACCGTGGGTACCGGAATCAAAGTGGGTATAACGCCCTTCGGTATTGACCATAAAACGGACGTAACCCAGCAGGCGTGCTTCCGTTGCTGCATCAAAGCCCAGAAAGGCGAGACGGCGCTCTTCCAGCTGACCTTTATCCTTCAGGTTTGACCAGGAGACGTGGAGCGCATGATGCATTTCCATTATATCGATCACGGTCCGGCAGATCGCTTCACTCAGTTCGCCAAACTCTTTATCCAGCTCGCGCATCTGCAACGCATAACCGCGTTCGATAATGGTCTGGTAACGGCGAAAACGTTCTGCATTTTCCGGCTCAAGCATGGCCATGATTTTGTACTGGTTGGTAAGAATCAGACGCTGCGCATGGGTCATTTCCATCATTCACTCCCGGTCAGAGACCGCTCAGTTAATCGACAATGGAGAAATGATTGCACAGCGTTAGCGACACGGAAATCGCCGTATCGCCTTTCTTTGATTTGGCCGCAGGTTAGCGGTAATTATTTTACCGCCAGCCCGGGAGGAGTCAGAGATCGTCCAGGAAAGTGCGGTCGAGTTGTTTAAACGCCCGCTTAAGCAGATCGGCCAGCGCCTGATAGGTCGGCTTGCCTTCAACCGGCGCTATCGCCTGCCCCGCTTCTTCCAGCCGGGCACGCACTTCATGAAACCAGTTAAGCAGCGTCGGCGGCAGCGGCGTGACTGAACGCTTGCCCAGCCACCACAATCCCTGCATCGGCAGGCTGCAGGCAAACATCGCCGTCGCCACGGCAGGACCTAACTGACCGCCCATCGCGATCTGCCAGGTCAGCGTAAAAATCGCCAGCGGTGGCATAAAGCGAATGGCGAAACGCGTTGCTGATGAAACGCGGTTTTCTGGGAACACCGGGGCCAGGCGCTTATCAGCAGGCCAGGTCTTCATATAGTGCTGGCCGCGCTGAAACATCCGAAACCAACTGGTACTGCCAGATTCATTCGCCATGGCTCACCTCAACTAATACTGCAAAAATTAAAAAATAGTTATAACCACACAACTTTACGTAACATCCTTCAATTATTTTTGTCTTTAAAGATGACTCCAGCTATTCTGACGCCGTTTTAACACCTTTCCGCACGCGGGATGCGCCGTTGGGAAGAGGCCTGAGCCATATTTCGACAAGGCAATCTTCAAATTTTCGCGTAAGATTGCTGAAATTTTTTGCGGAAATGCAGGTTTCTGTCTACCGCATGATGTTTGTCATTAATCTACCAGCTTTCATGGGCTACGCTGTTAGTCTGATTGCGTTTTATTTAGCCACTCTCAAAAAATAGGTACTTCCATGTCGAGTAAGTTAGTTCTGGTTCTGAACTGTGGCAGCTCTTCCCTGAAGTTTGCCATTCTCAACCCTGCCAGCGGTGAAGAGTTCCTGTCAGGCCTGGCGGAATGTTTCCACCTTCCTGAGGCCCGCATCAAATGGAAGCTGGAAGGCGAAAAACAGGAAGCGCCTCTGGGTGCTGGCGCAGCGCACAGCGAAGCGCTGAACTTTATTGTTAAAACCATTCTGGCACAAAAACCTGAGCTTTCGGCACAAATTGCTGCAATCGGCCATCGTATCGTTCATGGCGGCGAGAAGCTGACTCAGTCAGTCATCATTACTGAAGACGTGGTACAGGGCATCAAGGACGCCTCTTCTTTTGCACCGCTGCACAACCCGGCTCATCTGATCGGTATTGATGAAGCGATGAAAAACTTCCCACACCTGTCAGATAAGAATGTCGCGGTATTCGACACGGCTTTCCATCAGACAATGCCGGAAGAGTCTTACCTCTATGCGCTGCCGTACAAATTATATAAAGAGCATGGCGTTCGTCGCTATGGCGCGCATGGCACCAGCCATTTCTATGTGACTCACGAAGCCGCTAAAATGCTTAACAAGCCGCTTGAGTCACTGAACATTATCACCTGTCACCTCGGTAATGGTGGTTCAGTTTCTGCTATTCGTAACGGCGAGTGCGTAGACACCTCTATGGGTCTGACTCCGCTGGAAGGTCTGGTGATGGGAACCCGCAGTGGCGACATCGATCCGGCCATCATCTTCTTCCTGCACGATACGCTGGGTATGAGCGTTGACGCCATCAATAAACTGCTGACCAAAGAGTCTGGCCTGTTAGGGCTGACCGAAGTCACCAGCGACTGCCGCTACGTAGAAGACAACTACACCACCAAAGAAGATGCGAAGCGCGCAATGGATGTCTTCTGTCATCGCCTGGCGAAATATATCGGCAGCTACACCGCGCTGATGGATGGCCGTCTTGACGCCGTCGTGTTCACTGGCGGCATCGGTGAAAACGCCGCGATGGTCCGTGAACTTTCACTGAAAAAACTGGCACTGCTGGGCTTTGACGTCGACCACGAGCGCAACCTGGCAGCCCGTTTCGGCAAATCAGGCTACATCAATAAAGAAGGCACCCGCCCGGCGCTGGTGATTCCGACCAACGAAGAGCTGGTCATCGCCCAGGACGCCGCGCGTCTGACTGCGTAAAACACTTCTCTCCGTCAGCTCAGGCTGACGGAGTTGTTTCTGACACCCTGCCATTACTGAGAGGTTCAAACGTGTCACGTACAATTATGCTCATTCCGACCGGCACCAGCGTCGGCCTGACCAGCGTCAGCCTTGGCGTTATTCGCGCCATGGAGCGCAAAGGTGTTCGCCTTAGCGTCTTTAAGCCGATTGCTCAGCCACGTGCTGGCGGCGACACTCCGGATCAAACCACCACCATCATCCGTAAGAACTCCTCGATTCCTGCCGCTGAACCGCTGCAGATGTCGCGCGTTGAGTCACTGCTGGGTTCCAACCAGCAGGATGTACTGATGGAAGAGATCATCTCCCGATACCACGCCAACACCCAGGATGCGGAAGTGGTGCTGGTTGAAGGTCTGGTGCCGACCCGTAAGCATCAGTTCGCCAACGCGCTGAACTATGAAATCGCCAAAACCCTGAACGCGGAAATCGTCTTCGTGATGGCGCTGGGCAATGACTCTCCGGCGCAGCTGAAAGAGCGCATTGAGCTGACGCAAAGCAGCTTCGGCGGTCAGAAGAACAAAAACATCACTGGCGTGATCATCAACAAACTCAACGCGCCGGTCGACGATCAGGGACGTACCCGCCCTGACCTGTCAGAAATCTTTGATGATTCCTCAAAAGCCAGCATCGCCAACATTGATCCTAAGCAGCTGTTCTCAGACAGCCCGTTGCCCGTGCTGGGCTGCGTGCCGTGGAGCTTTGATCTGATAGCCACCCGCGCGATCGATATGTGCCGCCACCTGGATGCACGCATCATTAACGAAGGCGAGATTCAGACCCGCCGGGTTAAATCCGTTACCTTCTGCGCCCGCAGTATCCCGCACATGCTGGAGCATTTCCGTCCTGGCTCACTGCTGGTGACTTCGGCTGACCGTCCGGATGTGCTGGTCGCCGCCTGTCTGGCTGCGATGAACGGCATTGAGATTGGCGCAATCCTGCTGACCGGTAACTACGAGATTGACGATCGCATTGCCCGTCTCTGCGACCGTGCCTTCCAGACCGGCCTGCCGGTGTTTATGGTGAAAACCAATACCTGGCAGACCTCACTGAGCCTGCAGAGCTTTAATCTTGAAGTGCCTGCTGATGACACACAGCGCATCGAGAAAGTGCAGGAATATGTCGCCAGCTACATTAATGCAGAGTGGATTGAGTCACTGACCGCCACATCTGAGCGCAGCCGTCGCCTGTCACCACCTGCCTTCCGCTATCAGCTTACCGAGCTGGCACGTAAAGCGGGCAAACGCGTGGTACTGCCAGAGGGCGATGAGCCGCGTACGGTTAAAGCGGCCGCTATCTGTGCCGAGCGCGGTATTGCGACCTGCGTACTGTTAGGCAACCCGGAGGAGATTCAGCGTGTCGCTGCGGCTCAGGGTGTTGAACTGGGCAAAGGCGTTGAGATTGTAGACCCGGAACAGGTTCGCGAAAACTACGTGCCGCGTCTGGTTGAGTTGCGTAAGAGCAAAGGCATGACCGAAGTGGTTGCTCAGGAGCAGCTGGAAGATAATGTGGTACTTGGCACCATGATGCTGGAGAGCGGCGAAGTGGATGGCCTCGTGTCAGGTGCCGTTCACACCACGGCCAATACCATTCGTCCGCCGCTGCAGCTGATCAAAACCGCGCCTAACAGCTCACTGGTTTCCTCGGTGTTCTTTATGCTGCTGCCGGAGCAGGTGCTGGTTTACGGTGACTGCGCAATTAACCCGGATCCGACCGCGGAGCAGCTGGCTGAGATCGCTATCCAGTCAGCCGATTCTGCCAGCGCCTTTGGTATCGATCCGCGTGTTGCGATGATCTCCTACTCTACCGGCACGTCAGGTGCGGGCAGCGACGTTGAGAAAGTGCGTGAAGCAACGCGCATTGCGCAGGAGAAACGGCCTGATCTGGTGATCGATGGTCCGCTGCAGTATGACGCCGCGATCATGGAAGATGTGGCGAAATCCAAAGCGCCGAATTCTCAGGTTGCCGGCCGCGCTACTGTGTTTATCTTCCCGGATCTCAACACCGGTAACACCACCTACAAAGCGGTACAGCGTTCAGCCGATCTGATCTCCATCGGACCGATGCTGCAGGGTATGCGTAAGCCGGTCAACGACCTGTCTCGCGGTGCGCTGGTGGATGACATCGTTTATACCATCGCCCTGACGGCGATTCAGTCCCAGCAGGCTGAAGGCTAAGCGGCGGGTCATAACGAAAAAGGCATGCCCCAGAGCATGCCTTTTTTTCGCCGGTAACAAAGCGGCTCTGTCTGATGCGGATGAATAACCTGAAGTAAAATGCCTGTTTTCAGGCCCGGTTATCGCCGTTGCGGCTCATCCACAGAGAGAGCGCTTTCAGCGAATCGTCGGTGAACTCATCACAACGTGCGGTGATCTCATCGGGCGTCATCCAGATAATCTCATCGACTTCCGATTCCTGCATGGCGAATGGCCCGTGTGATACACAACTGAACAGACCGCCCCAGACACGACAGTGCTGATCTTCGAAGTAGAATTTGCCATGTTCAGCAAACGGCACCGCGGCAATCCCTAACTCCTCTTCTGCTTCACGTCGCGCAGATTCCAGCATATCTTCACCGCTCTGCACCACGCCGCCCGCGGTTGCGTCCAGTTTGCCCGGCATAAAATCTTTTATCTCGGTGCGACGCTGTACCAGAATCTTACCCATACCGTCATGAACCACAATATAGGTAGCGCGGTGACGCAGGCACTGAGCACGCATCTGCGCACGTGTCGCCTGAGCAACGACTTCATTCTCTTCGTTTACGATATCGACCCACTCGATGCCGTCACCCGCAGTTTGATCCACCATCAGTAACCCTTTCCTGTTTGGCGTACAGTTATGTACGCAGTTTGCCACGTCGTTATTTTTATGTGGCGTAAGGTAATCACTTCCGACAGCCTGAGCAAGCCCTGGCTGTTACCGATTTTTACCACTTTCTGCTAACCACAGTTGTACCGAGGCTCGCTGCCACTGAAACTCAGCATAATGCCGCAGGCGGACGGGCAAAGGATCGCCATGTAATACCAGTCGGTTAAGCATTACTGCCAGATCGGTATCTGCAATGGACCACTCACCAAACAGGTTCTGTTGCCCCTCAGGCAGCAGACGATCGACAGCGGTAACCAGTTTATCCACCGCCTGCTGCGCTGACGCAGTCAGTGGCGCAAAACGTTCACCGGCAAACAGCACTTCTGTGGGACGCTCCTGACGGATCCACAGGAAGTCACTGCGCAGCCAGGCCTGAATCTCACGGGCACGGGCGCGCTTTTCCCGGTCGCGCGGATAGAGGCGCTCAAATTCGGGTGCCGGAAAACGCTCTTCGAGATATTCGGTAATCGCCGAGGATTCGCTTAACAGGAAGTCATCAATCTGGAGAGTTGGCACGCGGCAGGTCAGCGACAGCTCGCGGTATGCTGCGGCGTATTGCTGATTCTGCGACAGATCGACACGTTTTAGCTGGAATGGGATCCCTTTTTCGGTAAGAGCAACATAGGCAGACATAGCGTAAGGACTGAAAAATGATGAATCTGACCAAAGAGTGATGGACGGATAATTCATCGGTTACCTCAATTGGCTGTCAGGGTTGCATCATGTTTACCGATTTTTTTTTGCGAAGGCAACGCTGAGCTGCTCCGATCTCTGCCACCGGAACGAGAAAGCGCGACGCGACTCACTCTGGAATGGCTCGACTCTTCTATGCTGAAAGGTGCAAATAACAAAAACATCAAGGGAGCCGCAACATGCACATTCTAATTACCGGTGGCACGGGACTGATTGGCCGTCACCTGATCCCGCGCCTGCAGCAGCTGGGGCATCAGATTAGCGTGGTGACACGTGACGTGGTCAGCGCGCGTGAAAAACTGGGCGAGAACGTCGCACTCTGGTCAGGCCTGGCGCAACAGTCGAATCTGGATAACATCGATGCGGTGATTAACCTGGCGGGAGAACCCATCGCCGACAAGCGCTGGACGGAGCCGCATAAACAGCAGCTGTGCGAAAGCCGCTGGCAGATCACTGAGCAGATCACCTCACTGATCAATGCCAGCGCTACGCCGCCCTCTGTATTGATCTCAGGTTCGGCAACCGGCTTTTATGGCAATACCGGCGATCTGGTGCTGACTGAAGAGGATCAGGGGCAGGATGAGTTTACGCATCAGCTCTGCGCCCGCTGGGAGCAGCTGGCGCTTGCAGCAGAAAGTGAGCGCACCCGCGTCTGCCTGCTGCGGACCGGCGTGGTGCTGGCCCCCGAAGGTGGCGCACTCAGCAAAATGAAGTTGCCCTTTAAGCTCGGCATCGGCGGACCTATCGGCAGTGGCAAGCAATATATGCCGTGGATCCACCTTGATGACATGCTTAACGCCATTATCTGGCTGCTGGAGCATGATGATCTGCGTGGTCCATTCAATATGGTCGCGCCTTACGCCGTGCGCAATGAGCAGTTTGCCGCCACGCTGGGCCAGGTTATGCACCGCCCGGCCTTTATGCGCACGCCAGCCAGCGCCATTAAACTGATGATGGGCGAATCGTCGGTGCTGGTGCTGGGAGGACAGCATGTGCTGCCAAAGCGGCTGGAAGCCTCAGGTTTTAGCTTCCGCTGGTACGATCTGCAACAGGCGTTGCAGGATGTGGTGAAGCATTAACCTGACGCCCGCGCCTGTCAGACGCGGGCGCTGGATTATTTCAGCGATCCCTTGAGGAACTGCTGTAAACGCGGGCTTTTCGGGCTGCCGAACACCTCCGAAGGTGGCCCCTGCTCTTCGATTTTACCCTGATGCAGGAAAATTACGTGGTTTGAGACATGGCGGGCAAACTCCATCTCATGCGTTACCACCACCATCGTTTTGCCTTCTTCCGCCAGCTTTTGCATGATGCGCAGCACTTCACCGACCAGTTCCGGATCCAGCGCCGAGGTCGGCTCATCAAACAGCAACACCTCCGGCTCCATCGCCAGTGCGCGCGCAATCGACACACGCTGCTGCTGACCCCCGGAGAGGTGCACCGGATACTTCGCCTGCGCCCGCGCATCAATGCCCACTTTATCGAGGTAGCGGATGGCCCGCTCACGCGCCTCCGCTTTGCTCAGCCCCAGCACCTGAATCGGCGCTTCCATGACGTTTTCCAGCACCGTCATGTGGCTCCAGAGATTGAAATGCTGGAACACCATGGTCAGACTGGTGCGCAATGCGCGCAACTGCTCTTTGTCAGCGACTTTCAGCTGACCATCTTTGTCACGGACCAGCGTAATGTGTTGGTTATTGACCACGATGGTGCCTTCACTCGGTTTTTCGAGGAAGTTGATGCAGCGTAAAAAGGTACTTTTCCCTGAACCGGACGATCCAATGATACTGATCACATCGCCCGCTTTCGCAGTTAACGAGACCCCTTTCAGCACTTCATGTTCACCGTAACGTTTATGCAATTCGGTGACGCTTAATTTATTGTCAGCCATAGTTCTACTCAATGCGATGAAGAGGGTTTCACGTGGGCCAGCCAGCGACGTTCCGCCAGGCGGAACAGGCTGATTAACACGTAAGAGATAATCAGGTACAACACTGCTGCCAGACCAAAGGCGGTAAACGGCTGATAAGTTGCTGAGTTAATATCTCGTGCCACTTTCAGCAGATCCGGCACCGTGGCGGTGAAGGCTAATGCCGTGGAGTGCAGCATCAGAATCACCTCGTTGCTGTAGACCGGCAGAGCCGTACGCAGCGCGGAAGGCAGGATAATGCAGCGATAGAGTTTGAAGGTGGAGAAGCCGTAAGCCCGCGCTGCCTCAATCTCACCGTGGGGTACCGAGCGAATCGCACCCGCAAAGATTTCCGTGGTGTAAGCGCAGGTATTGAGCGTAAAGGCGAGCAGCGTACAGTTCAGGCCGCTGCGGAAAAAGGCATTCAGCAGTTCTGTGCCTTTGACAATTTCCAGCGTATACATGCCGGAGTAGAAGACCAGCAGCTGCACATAGAGCGGCGTGCCGCGAAATACGTAGGTAAAGAGCCAGACCGGAAAGCTGATAAACCGGTTTGGCGAGACCCGGGCTATCGCCAGCAGAATGGCCAGACAGCCACCAATAGTGACTGAGAGAATTAACAGCCACAGGGTGATCGCCACACCGGTAAAACGGTAACCGTCCGTCCAGAGCAGCGATTTCCAGTATTCCTGAATAATCTCAATCATAACTCGCCCTCTTCACTCCGACCGTATAGCGACGGTTCAGCCACCACAACACGCCGTTCGACAGCGTGGTAAACACCAGATAGATCACACCGGCGACGATGGCGAAGTAGAACGGCTGCCAGGTACTTTTCCCCGCCAGCTGCGTCGCCTTCACCACATCTTCCAGTCCCAGCAGCGAAACCAGCGCGGTGGCTTTCAGGATCACCTGCCAGTTATTTCCGATGCCCGGCAGCGCATAGCGCATCATGGCCGGAAACAGAATGCGGCGGAACACCTGCGCGCCGGTAAAGCCAAACGCAGTGGCCGCTTCAATCTGCCCTTTTGGCACCGCCATAAAGGCGCCGCGGAATGTTTCGGTGAAATAGGCACCATAAATAAAGCCGAGCGTAATGATACCGGCGACCATCGGGTCGATATCAAACTGCGCCAGGCCCAGTGCGTCGGTAACCTGGTTGAGGACAATCTGCAGACCGTAGAAGATCAGCAGCATCAGTACGAGATCTGGCACGCCACGAATCAGCGTGGTGTAGCCTTCAAAAATCATCGCCAGTGGCCGGCTGCGCGACAGTTTCGCGCCTGCGCCAATCAGGCCCAGCAGCACTGCCAGCACGACGGAAGTGAGCGCCAGCTCCAGCGTCACCAGCGTGCCCCGAAGAATTACATCAGAATAGCCATACAGCATTGAGAGGGTCCTGTCGTGGGGTGAAAACGAAACGCTGCCCGCCAGCGAGACGGGCAGTTTAGCTTTACCTCTCCGTTGCAGATGCCATCCGCCATTAGCGGGTCGGCTCCGGTTTCTGCACCAGGCAGAACCGGCTCAGTCCCGGTAAAACGGACACAGAGGGTAAAGCGACAGGATGGTTAGTCGCCGTACACATTGAAATCGAAGTATTTCTTCGCAATCTTGTCGTAGGTGCCATCTTTACGCATGTCAGTAAAGGCTTTGTCGATGGCGGCTTTCAGTTCGCTGTCATCTTTACGCAGTCCCATCCCGGTTCCGACGCCAAAGATCTTGTCATCCTTCACCGAAGGACCGGCGAAGGCGTAGTTTTTACCCACCGGCTGCTTCAGGAAACCTTCGCTGGCCTGCACTTCATCCTGGAAGGCCGCATCAATACGACCGGCGTTCAGATCCTGATAAACCAGATCCTGGTTAGCATAAGGGGTGACGTTAACTCCTTTTGGCCGCCAGTTCTGATTGGCATAGGTTTCCTGCGTGGTGCCCTGCAGCAGACCGATGTTTTTGCCTTTCAATGACTCGATAGTCGGCTGAATTTTCGATCCCTTCGGTGCGACTAAACGCGCGTTAGCGGCGTAAAGTTTTTCCGAGAAGGCGATCTCTTCCTGACGTTTTGCCGTGATGGAAAGTGAGGAGATGATGGCATCAATTTTCTTCGCTTTCAGTGAAGGGATCAGCGCATCAAAGTCGCTTTCAACGTAGGTACATTGGGTATGAATGCGTTTACAGATTTCGTTAGCGAGGTCGATATCGAAGCCCACTAACTTGCCTTGCGCGTCTTTCGACTCAAACGGCGGGTAAGTTGGATCTGTGCCGATACGGATTGAACCCGGAACTGCCGCGAAGACGCTGGCAGCACTGGTTAAGCCCAGCATCAGGGAAAGAGCCAGAACACGCTTTTTCATAGATTACCCTCAAGTGAAGTGCTTTTTGTTATGTGGTTCGTGATGTGTTTGCGCAAAGTAATTTGCATGTTTCATGCCAGTTCTGCAAGTTATCCACGCCGTTAACGTGATGACAGACAGGCGAAAACGCTGTGTTTGTGAGGGGAATATAGCAGTGAAGTAAAAGAGAAAAAGCGACGTTGTTAACTTTTGGTGCGTCAAATGCACGAAGAGTGATCCCAGGCGCGCTTATGCACTAAATAAGTGCGCCAGCGGAACTTTATGCACCCTGCCAGCGCATAAAGAGATCTTCCGGTAATTCGATATCGAACTGATCGATTACCCGATTCACAGTCTGGTCGATGAGCTGATCGATGGTTTCAGGCCGATGATAAAACGCTGGCACGGGCGGCATGATAATGGCACCCAGTTCAGCCGCGGTGGTCATCATCCGCAGGTGGCCGACGTGCAGCGGGGTTTCGCGTACGCACAACACCAGCTTACGCTGCTCTTTTAATACCACATCAGCCGCACGGGTCAGCAATGAGTCACTGTAGCTGTGCACAATGCCTGAAAGCGTTTTCATCGAGCAGGGTAAAATCGCCATGCCCAGCGTTTTGAACGATCCCGACGAGATATTTGCTGCAATATCGCGCACGTCATGCACCACATCGGCCAGCGCCTGCACATCACGCAGCGAATAGTCGCTCTCCAGCCCCAGCGTCTGACGTGCCGCCTGGCTCATGACCAGATGCGTTTCTACCTCTTCTACCTGCTGCAACACCTGCAGCATGCGCACGCCATAGATCACCCCGCTTGCGCCAGAGATGCCAATGATGAGTCGTTTCATATTCCAACCTTATGTCAGCTAATGCGCCATCATACGCGGCCAGCGGGTTTCTGAAAACAAACAGGGCGGGATTGCTCCCGCCCTGTTCTATGCTGCCCGACTATGGATGGGTATCAGCCTTCGTTGTGCAGCTCAAGATTTTCGACTTCATTCTGGCGCTGAAGCGCTTTGGCATCATCATTACGCAGCGACTCCAGATACTCCAGATACTGCTGGTCGACATCTTTCGTCACGTAAATACCGTTGAATACCGAGCACTCAAATTGTGCAATGTCCGGATTCTCTTCACGCACCGCTTCGATCAGATCGTCGAGATCCTGGAAAATCAGTGCATCGGCTTTAATCAGCTGGCGAATCTCTTCCACTTCGCGGCCGTGCGCAATCAGTTCCGTGGCGCTCGGCATATCGATGCCGTAGACGTTCGGGAAACGAATTTCCGGTGCCGCTGAGGCCAGGTAAACGCGTTTTGCACCCGCTTCACGCGCCATCTCAATGATCTGCTCTGAAGTCGTACCGCGCACGATAGAGTCATCCACCAGCAGCACGTTTTTATCGCGGAATTCAGCGCGGTTCGCGTTGAGCTTACGGCGTACCGCGCTGCGACGTAACTGCTGTCCCGGCATGATAAAGGTACGGCCAACGTAGCGGTTTTTCACGAAGCCCTGACGATAAGGCTTGTCGAGAATACGGGCGATTTCCAGCGCGATATCGGTGGAGGTTTCCGGAATCGGAATCACGACATCAATATCCAGATCTTCCCATTCGCGGGCAATTTTCTCGCCCAGCTTGGTGCCCATGCGGACACGGGCGCTGTAGACGGAGATTTTGTCCAGGAAGGAATCCGGACGCGCAAAGTAGACATACTCGAACAGGCACGGATTGCTTTTCGGGTTTTCAGCACACTGGCGGGTCGAAAGCTGGCCGGCTTCAGTGACATAAACCGCTTCACCCGGTGCAACGTCACGGATGAACTCAAAGCCCAGCGTATCCAGCGCGACACTCTCGGAGGCGACCATATATTCGGTGCGGCCATCAGAGATAACGCGCTTGCCCAGCACCAGCGGACGGATGCCGTTAGGGTCGCGGAAGGCCACCATGCCGTGGCCGATAATCATCGCTACGACGGCGTAGGCACCGCGAACCTGCTGATGTACCGCAGCCACCGCAGCAAAAATGTTGTCAGCTTCCAGCGGATCGTTTTGAAAACGATCTAACTCCTGCGCAAAGATATTCAGCAGAATTTCAGAATCTGAGGTGGTATTAACGTGACGGCGACCCTTTTCGAACAGGTGCTTACGCAGCACATGGGCGTTGGTCAGGTTACCGTTGTGCGCCAGGGTGATGCCATACGGGGAGTTTACATAGAATGGCTGCGCTTCAGAGGCACTGGAGCTGCCCGCGGTGGGATAACGCGCGTGACCGATCCCCATATTGCCCTGCAGTCGCTGCATGTGGCGTGCTTCGAAAACGTCGCTGACCAGGCCGTTTGCCTTTCGCAGGCGAAAACATTTCAGCGCATCGATAGTACAAATGCCTGCGGCATCCTGCCCGCGGTGCTGGAGCACCGTTAACGCGTCATAGATCGACTGGTTGACCGGCATGAAACCGGTGATACCGACAATACCGCACATGTTGTCATTTCCTCATTTAGCCGCACACCCGGTCACATCACCGGGGTAAAAAACTCGACGTGCTTTTCAGGTAATCAAAGAACCACCTGATGATATAACTGAACTCGGGAATGAGTTGAGACTGTTGCCAGTCCGGACTTTTGGAAAAGCCAGTGAATGTATCAAGGAAGAACAGCAAAGCGGCTACGATCAGCACACCACGCAACGCCCCGAAACAGACGCCCAACACCCGGTCGGTTCCCGACAGGCCGGTTTTTTCCACCAGCGTGCCGATAACGTAGTTCACAATGGCGCCCACAATCAGGGTCGCCACAAACAGCACACCGATGGCGATACCGTTACGAACCAGTTCGTCGTCAAAACCTGTAAACCAGACTGCAAGGTAGGCGTAGTAATGACTGGCGACAAAAAACGCGCATCCCCAGGTAACGAGAGATAAGGCTTCCCGGACAAACCCACGAACCAGGCTGACCAGAGCCGAAAAACCAACTACCGCAATAATGACGTAATCAATCCAGATCATGAACTCTTCCAGCGCCAGCGCAATTGCACCCCTGCATCCAGTTCGGGGCGCATTCTAACAGAAAAAGAAAACGTTTGCGTAGCGGTTTTCTTTTTCTGCATCCATAAAAAAGGCGATGAAAAAAACCGCAATCGCCCCGGTGATTCTCAGCCGGACAGGCCGTTGAAAATCGTCACTATTTTATGCGGCAGTGCGCGTTAAGCGTACTGCCTGCCCGGCAAAAGACGCTGCCTGTTACTGCTATCGGCAGCGCCAATCGCCGGTTTAGCGGGCGCTGTACGGCTTAACGACACCGCCCAGTCCTGAGATGCTTTTCAGTTCACCCACCGCGCCTTGCATTTTAGCTTTCGAAGCATCAGGGCCAACGTAGATACGGGTAATCTGCCCCTGAACCGGCGTTGACGGCACGGTAAAGGCGCGATAGCCCGACAGCCGCAACTGCGCGACAATCTCATTTACTTTGCTGGCGTTCTTCAGCGCACCTAACTGCACCACATAAGCCTGCCCCGCCGGAGCCGTGGTCTCTGCCGCTTTTGGCGCTTCTTCCTGCTTCGGCTGCTCAACCGCTTTAGGTTGCTCAACTGGCTTCGGTTTAGGCTGCTCCACGACTTTTGGCTTCTGCTGTTCAACCGGCTTCTGCTTAGGCTGCTCGGTGGCCTTCGGTTTCTGCTGCTCTGCCGCTTTCGGCTTCGTCACCGTCTGCGCAGGCACAGACTGATGAACCGGCGGCGGCGAGACCACGACCGGATCGCTCTCTTCATCCGGCTGCGTCCGTCCCTGCTCCGCCGTGGCGCTGGTTTTACCATTGCCATTGCTGCTATTGACGGCACTGCCTGCGCCTTCCGGCGGCTGAGCGGGCAGCGACTGGGTTACCGGCGGCACCATTTCGCTGTCCTGCTGATCGTCAGGTTTCGGCACCAGCGGAATGGCGGCGAACTCCTCTTTGTAATGCTTTTTCTGACCATCCAGCAGCCCTGGCAGCACAATTACGCCAACGGCGACCAGAATAACGGTGCCGACTAAACGGTTCTGAAACTTACTTGCCACGTCCTTTCTCCGTTTCAATCGATTCCATGACCTGTGCCACCGTGTGGAATGAACCACAGACCAGCACAGTGTCCTGCGGCGCAGCCCGCTCGCGCGCCTGCTGCCAGGCGAGTTCAACCGAATTAAAGGCCTCGCCCTGCGGCAGCACATCAAGCAGCTGCTCTGCACTGGCACCGCGCGGACCGTCAAGCGGTGCACAGTACCAGGCATCAACCATTGGAGCCAATGCGGCGAGCGTTCCGGCGATATCTTTATCATGCAACATGCCTACCACGGCATGTACTTTGCCGCGTTTCGGCAGCGTCGCCAGACGCGACGCCAGATAACCTGCCGCGTGCGGGTTATGAGCGACATCCAGAATCACGCGCGGTGATTCACTTATCGTCTGGAACCGCCCTGGCAGCATCGCCAGCGGCAGGCTGGCACGAATCTGCATCTCACTGACCTCAAGCCCTGAGACCCGCAGCGCCACCAGCGCGGTCGCCGCGTTAGGCAGCGGCACCTGAAGCAGCGGAAGATCGTTCAGCTCGCCCTGCGCATCACGCAGCGACCAGCTTTCGGCCTGCGCATGCCAGGACCAGTCGCGGTTGCGCTGTAATAGCTGAGCGCCTTTTTCCTGTGCGACCACAGCGATGCTGTGTGGCATATCAGGTTCACCCACGACTGCCGGTTTCCCTGCCCGGAACACACCCGCTTTCTCGCGCCCGATGCTTTCGCGATCCGGGCCCAGCCAGTCGGTGTGATCCAGCGCGATGCTGGTGACCACGGCGACATCGGCATCCACGATGTTGGTGGCATCCAGTCGTCCGCCGAGGCCGACTTCGAGGATCACGACATCCAGTTGCGCCTGGCGGAACAGATTCAGCGCGGAGAGCGTGCCGAATTCGAAGTAGGTCAGCGAAATATCAGCCCGTCCGGCTTCAATCTCCGCAAAGCTGGCGCAGTGCTGCGCTTCACTCAGCTCCTCGCCCTGGACCCGGACGCGTTCGGTATAACGCACCAGATGCGGCGAGCTGTAGACGCCAACGCGGTAACCCGCAGCGATCAGCAGCGTTTCCAGGGTGCGACAGGTGGTGCCTTTGCCATTAGTACCGGCCACGGTAAAGACAAACGGAGCGGGTTTCAGCAGGTCGAGACGAAGTGCTACCTGACGAATACGGTCCAGACCCAGTTCGATGGCCTGAGTATGCAGGTGCTCAAGATAATAAAGCCACGTGGCCAAAGGCGACGTGGCTTGAGGAAGGTGAAGATTGTCCATATGTCCCGTTTTGCTTATTTATACCTGGCAGACTGGTGCTGCGGTATACGGTGCATTGGTAAGAGGCGCGACAGGCGCGCCTCTCTATCTCCTGTCAGGCCTCGTTGCTTTCCGATTCAGTCGTCGCGGGAGCGGACGGTTCACCGTCATGCAGCGGTGCCGGCAGGTTCATCATTTTAGCCAGCAGGCTTGCCAGTTTGTAGCGCATTTCCGGACGGCGGATGATCATATCAATCGCGCCCTTCTCAATCAGGAACTCACTGCGCTGGAAGCCCGGCGGCAGTTTTTCACGCACGGTCTGCTCGATAACGCGTGGGCCGGCAAAGCCGATGAGCGCTTTAGGCTCCGCGATGTTGAGGTCACCCAGCATGGCGAAACTGGCCGAAACACCGCCCATGGTCGGGTCAGTCAGCACGGAAATGTAGGGCAGACCGCGCTCGCGCATTTTGGCCAGAGCCGCACTGGTTTTCGCCATCTGCATCAGCGACTGCAGCGCTTCCTGCATACGGGCACCGCCGCTGGCGGAGAAGCAGATCAGCGGACAGTTATCTTCCAGCGCCTGCTCAACTGCACGTACAAAACGTGCACCGACGACAGAGCCCATTGAACCGCCCATAAAGGCAAATTCAAAAGCTGCCGCAACCACCGGCATACTGTGCAGCTGACCTTTCATCACGATCAGCGCATCTTTCTCGCCGGTATCTTTCTGTGCGGCGACCAGACGATCTTTGTACTTCTTGGAGTCGCGAAACTTCAGCAGATCTTTGGGTTCAAGTTCACTGCCAAGCTCAACCATCGTTCCCTGATCGAGGAAACTGCCGAGGCGCTCACGCGCGTGCATACGCATGTGGTGGTCACACTTCGGGCAAACCTCAAGATTACGCTCCAGCTCGGCGCGGTAGAGAACCTGGCCACAGCTGTCGCACTTGGTCCAGACCCCTTCCGGGATGCTGGCTTTGCGCGTTGGCGTCGTGGTGCTTTTATTAAGAATGCGTTCAATCCAGCTCATTGATGACCTTTCTGTTTAAAACTGACCTGGTCCAGTCGTCTTGATACTGCTGAAAACCGCTTCAGCAGACGGTAAATGTCGCTCATTAAACCACAACCTGTTCAGACTGTGGATAAAAATCTGGTCTTACCCCTGAGCGAAACCTTACGGCAGCTTCTGCTGCTTCGCCTGACGGCGATGACGCCAGACTTCAATTACACCCGGCAGAATCGAGACCAGGATAATGCCCACAATCAGCAGCTTCAGGTTTTCCTGCACCACCGGCAGATCGCCAAACAGGTAGCCGGCATAGGAGAACAGCAGCACCCATAACAGCGCACCGGTCACGTTGAACAGCGCGAAGTGGCGATAGGACATATGGCCCATACCGGCAACAAACGGCGCGAACGTGCGGACAATCGGCACAAAGCGCGCCAGGATAATGGTTTTTCCGCCGTGACGGGCATAAAACGCATGGGTTTTATCCAGATGGCTGCGACGGAAAATCTTCGAGTTCGGGTTACTGAACAACCGCTCGCCAAACAGGCGGCCAATGGTGTAGTTCACTGCATCGCCCAGTACCGCGGCCACTACTAACAGTGCCGCCATCACATGCACATTGAGATCGTTACCCGGCAGTGCAGCCAGTGCACCCGCCACAAACAGCAGCGAATCGCCTGGCAAGAATGGCGTCACAACCAGCCCGGTTTCGCAGAACAGAATCAGGAACAAAATAGCGTAAATCCAGATACCGTACTGTGCAACCAGCTCGGCCAGATGCACATCGATGTGCAGAATAAAATCGACCAGAAAATGGAGAAACTCCATAGCGCGCCCTTTTAAGTCCTGAAAGTGAATTAATCCGCGAGGAACAACGGTCCCATCAACGGCTGTGGTAACGCAAAGTGGGATGGGTAATCCACCGCCACCAGATACAACCCCTCTGCCCGGGCTGTGGCTGCGGCTAATGTCCGATCCTTCGCCGCCAGCAGCGTTGCCATCCATGACTCCGGCTTATTGCCGCAGCCTATCTCCATCAGGCTGCCCACGATATTGCGCACCATGTGATGCACAAACGCGTTGGCTTTAATATCCACAATCACGTAGGGACCCTGACGCGTCACGTTGAGGTGAATCACGTTGCGCCAGGGTGTGCGTGACTGGCACTGCACCGCGCGGAATGAGGTGAAATCATTCTCGCCTAACAGACATTGCCCGGCGCGCTGCATCTTCTCTGCATCCAGTGGATGGTAGAAGTGCGTCACGCCCTGCGCCAGCACCGCCGGACGCAGACGCTGATTGTAGATCAGGTAGCGATAGCGTCGGGCCGTGGCGCTGAAGCGGGCATGGAACTCATCCGGCACCGCTTTCACCCAGCGCACGGCAATATCTGCCGGCAGATTGGCGTTGACGCCCAGCGTCCATGCGCCATCAGGGCGCTGCGAGGTGGTTTCGAAATGGACCACCTGCCCCGTGCCGTGCACGCCCGCATCGGTGCGGCCAGCACAAAAAATGCTGACCGGATGATCGGCGACTTTCGACAGCGCGCGCTCTACCTTCTCCTGCACGCTGCGGACTTCATTCTGGCGCTGCCAGCCGTAGTAACGACTGCCGTCATACTCAATGCCGAGCGCCAGTTTTTGCGTCTGACCATCGGACATGCTTACAGATACTCCTGAACCAGTTTCTCAGCGGTTTTCACCGCCATTAGCGCGCCGCCAAAACGAATGTTGTCCGCCACTGACCAGAACTGCAGCAGCTCCGGAATACCGTAGTCGTTGCGCACTGCGCCGATGCTCAGTTCGCCGTTGCCAGAAGCATCCGTCACCGGCGTCGGCACGTCATCTTCTTCGCTCAGACGAATATCTGACGCCAGCGCCAGCTCGGCACGTGCTTCTTCCGCAGAGAGCGGG
This sequence comes from Pantoea sp. JKS000250, assembly GCF_003201065.1. Classification (NCBI taxonomy): domain Bacteria; kingdom Pseudomonadati; phylum Pseudomonadota; class Gammaproteobacteria; order Enterobacterales; family Erwiniaceae; genus Pantoea; species Pantoea sp. JKS000250. Next base: position 1,078,290 of record NZ_QICZ01000001.1, read on the forward strand.
CGCAGATTTTCGATATGCACAATCTGCGCATTACCGTAGAACACCGGGGCCTGAACGCTGCTGACCGCAATCGGTAAGCCTTCGTCCTGCAGGACTTTGCGCACCTGATCAATCAGTCGGCGTTCACTTTCCACGCTGCCTTCTGCGTCGGCCTGTTGTGGCATCAGGTTAAACGCGAGCTGACGACCAAAGTGATGTTCATCAGCCGGAATACCATTCAGCAGGCGGGCACTTTCCCCCGCCAGCGCATCGACCGCCACTTTGCCGTAGCTGGAAACCGAGATCAGATTCGTCACCTGTAAACGGCTCAGCCCGGCAGCATCTACCAGCGGTTTAATTGCGGTCAGCAGCTGGCTCACCAGGTTGTCCGCCACGCTGATGATGTTGCGATTACGATAATCGGCCAGCACCTGCGGGTTCACATCCGGCACCACCAGCGGCACATCAGGTTCCAGCGCAAACAGCTCACTGCTGTCGATCACCAGACAACCCGCATTGGCCGCTTCATCGGCAAAACGTGCTGAGGCGTCACGGCCTGCCACAAAGAAGGCCAGCTGCGCCTGTGACCAGTCGAACGTCTCTGCATTGTCGACCCGCACCGAGCGGCCCTCGTAACGCTTGATTTCGCCCGCGCTGTTTTCGCTGGCCAGCAAATATAATTCACCAACCGGGAACTGGCGTTCCGCCAGCAGTTCCAGTACAGCGTTCCCTACTGCGCCTGTCGCGCCAAGTAGCGCAATATTCCAGCCGTCAGACATGTTGGTTTACTCCAGACAATGACATAAAAACAGAAGGCGGTGATATTCACCGCCCAGGGATTCAGATTTATCCCCCCCCGAAACCTGCCGCCACACTGGCAGGCATGGATTAGGCGCGTTTTCTGGTCACCGACTGATTCAGTGCAGAAAACGGTGCCATGCCTGCAGCGCCCGTTACTTCGGAGAGTAGATTGCGTTAAAGCCCAGCTGGTTCAGCATCTCAGCCGTTGAGGCGTCATCACAGTTGACCTGCAGCGAAGACCATTCGCGGCGCTCCAGATACTGCTTGCGCAGGCGATCAAACTCGCCGGGTTTCGCCGCCACTTTACGTAGCGGGGCATCATCGCGGCGCACATCATACACCAGATGCGCCAGGCGTTTCAGTGTTGGCTGATCCAGCGGGCCATTCAGGGTAATTTCACTGAATTCCGGCTCCGGCAGTAAGGTGCTGAGCGGCACCTCCTGCTGCTGACCGATAAAGTCACACCAGGCTTCAAAGACCTGGGTGGTGCCGCGTGCTTTGCCTTCCAGCGTGTAGCCCGCAATGTGCGGCGTGGCGATGTCGACCTTATCCAGCAGCGCCAGCGAGAGATCCGGCTCCGGCTCCCAGACGTCCAGCACCACGCTGAGGTCGTGGCGCATTTTCAGCACCTCCAGCAGCGCGCCGTTGTCCACGACCGGGCCGCGACAGGCGTTGATCAGGATGGTGTTGGGCTTCAGCACCATCAGCAGCGCGGCATCTGCCAGATGCCAGCTTTTGTAGGGGCCGTCTTTAAACAGCGGCGTGTGGAAGGTCAGAATATCTGCCTGCTCTGTCACCGCCTCCAGTGACAGGAAATCGCCTTCATCACCGCGATCGGCGCGTGGCGGATCGCACAGCAGGGTTTTGATGCCCCAGGCTTCCAGCCGCTTCTGCAGCCGCCCGCCAACGTTACCGACGCCGACAATGCCGACTGTGCGGTCACGCAGCTCAAAACCATCGCGCTCCGCCAGCAGCAGCAGCGCAGAGAAAACATATTCCACCACCGCGATGGCGTTACAGCCGGGAGCGGCAGAGAACGCAATGCCCGCCTGCTGCAGCCAGTTCTCGTCGATATGATCGGTGCCCGCCGTCGCGGTGCCGACAAATTTCACCGGCTTTCCAGCCAGCAGCGATTCATTCACCTGGGTGACAGAGCGCACCATCAGGCCATCGGCATCGGCCAGTTCAGCCACCGGCAGCGGACGCCCTGGCACCGCGATCACGTCGCCGGTGCGGCTGAATAACTCACGGGCATAAGGCATATTTTCATCGACCAGAATTTTCACCACGGCTTTCCTGTCTGTTACATGTGAGGCAATTATTCTGGCACAAAGCGACGCGTTAACCTAACCGCGCACGGTAGCGATCGGGCGTGGTGCCTGCCTGTTGCTGGAACATCACAATCAGCGCCGAGGCGGAACTGTATCCCAGCTCATGGGCGATACTCTGTACGCTTTCTCCCTGCTCCAGCAGCACGATGGCGCGCAGAAACCGCAGGCGCTGCCGCCACTCACCAAACGTCATATGCAGATGCTGCTGGCAGCGTCGCGCCAGCGTCCGTTCGGTGGTAAAGACCCGCGCCGCCCAGCCCGCCAGCGTGGTGTTATCGCCAGGATGCGCTTCCAGTGCATGTAACACCGGTGCGAGAAATTTATCCTGCGAGGTGGGCAGATAGCTCTCCTGCACCTGCGCCACCTGCAGGCGATCGCGCAACACCTCGCACAGCCGCCACTGCGCATCCGTTGCGGGTTGCTCGATTTGCTGCTCAGCGAAATCGTCCATGATGGCGTGTGCAATGGGATCCACCAGCATCAGACAGGCGCGCCGGGGTAAATCGGCGCAGAGCGAGGCCGCCAGATTAAAGGTGCGGAACTGCGCCTGACGATGGTTATAGCTACTGTGCAGCTGACCTGGCGGGATCCAGACCGGAATGTCGGCGGGCGTCAGCAAGCGCTCGCCCTCGACCTGCATCTCCAGCACGTGACTTTTCACCATGATCAGCTGGCCCCAGGCATGTGAATGTGGCAGATATTCGGTGCGGGCATTGGCCTGTTCATAGCGCATAAAGTAGCGTAGCTGCGGTGCATTCACTGGCGGCTGGTAGGTCACTTTCAGGCTCATTCTGTCCGCTCATTTGCTCATTTTGTCCGATATTAACTATCTGGATAAATCCGGACAAGCGTACACTGCGCCTCATTAATGGTGTGTGATGATGTATGGAGAGTCAGCATGTTTTTCCTGTACCCACTCTTTGCGGTGATGATCTGGTCGATCAACTCAATTGTCAGCAAACTGTCGGCCAGTGCGATCGATCCGGCAGCGATCTCCTTCTATCGCTGGCTGCTGGCGCTGCTGGTGCTGACCCCCTTTGTGCTGCCTGGGGTGTGGCGCATGCGTAAGATCATCAGACCGCACCTCTGGCGGCTGGCGATCCTTGGGCTGCTCGGCATGGTGCTCTATCAGAGCCTCGCCTATTACGCCGCGCACAGCGTCAGTGCGCTCTTTATGGGCATTATCGGCGCGCTGATCCCGCTGCTCACCGTGCTGCTGAGCGTGGTTATCCTGCGGATTGCGCCAACGCTCGGTATCCTGCTCGGCAGTGTCATCTCTTTTTGCGGGCTGGTGTGGCTGGTCAGTGAGGGTGACGTGATGCAACTGCTGAATCACGGGATGGGAAAAGGTGAACTGATGATGCTGGCCGCTTCCACCTCTTATGCGCTGTATGGCGTCCTGACCAAACGCTGGGCGCTGCCACTGCCAATCTGGCAGAGTCTCTATGTGCAGATCGTATTTGGCGTACTGCTGTTGCTGCCCGGCTTTTTACTGGCACCAGACGTGTCGCTAAACTGGCATAACCTGCCACTGGTGGCATTTGCCGGACTGTTCGCCTCCATCATCGCGCCCTTTTTATGGATCCATGGCGTGCAGCGCCTGGGGGCCAGTACCACCAGCATCTTTATGAATCTGACGCCACTGTTCACCGCGTTGATCGCCGTGCTGTTTCTGCATGAACAACTGCACAGTTATCACTGGATTGGCGGGGGTCTGACGCTGGGCGGTGTGATACTGGCGCAGCGGCTGCGTACACCTTTAACCCGGCATAAACCGGTAACTCAGCCACCATCCTGAATCGCACCCTCTGCGGATGACGGAAGATGGCTGCGGTGAGTAAAGATGCAGCTGAAGGTAGTAGTAAATAAAGGCGGCTGAGGTTCACAACTGAAGCGTAAATCTCGCGCCGAAACGCGAGTCCCCCGTGGGATTTCCCGGGGGGTTTTGCTATCATGGCCTATTCGTTTTCCGGCGCACCCCACGCTGTTCTGTTTTCCCAAGGAATCCGCCATGCAACCTCTCAGCGGCCCCGGTGCGCCGGTCGATCGTTCATCAGTCAATCCGCAAACCGGCGTGCCCCGTCACGGTTTTGTGGCGGGCGAACAACCTCTCTCCCCTGCCCAGCGCACGACGTTAGAGCGCCTGATCGTGCGTATCTTATCGCTCAGCAATCTTAAAGCGCCTGAACTCTGGGCGGGCGTCCGTCATGAAGTGGGTGTAAAGAGTGAAGCCGAGTTACAGTCGCGTCATTTTCCGGCGGCAGAACAGTATCTGAATAGTCGCCTGACACAGGCGCAGAACGGGCATGGCACCCGCCAGCTGATGACTCAGCTCACCGAGCTGCTGCCGAAAGGTAATAACCGCCAGGCCGTCAGCGATTTTATCCGTCAGCAGTTTGGTCAGACCGTTCTGAGCGCGCTGAGCCAGGATCAGCTGCGCCAGGTGCTGACGATGCTGCAGAACGGGCAGATGACAATTCCCCAGCCGCAGCAGATCCGCGTCAGCGATCGCACGCTGCTGCCTGCTGAGCACCATACCCTGAATCAGCAGGTGGTGCGCCTGGCCGCCGCCACCGGCGAATCCACCGGTAAGCTGTGGTCGGCGGCGCTGAAACTGGTGAATCTGACCAGCGGCGACCCGATCCCCTCACGCCACTTCCCGCTGCTGACACAATACCTGCAGGTGCGCCAGACGCTGAGTCAGCACAGTGCACCGACGCTGCAACTGCTGGAAGCATCTCTGAAGCAGCCGCTCGATCAGCAGGAACGGCAGCAGCTGGAGGATTACAGCCAGCAGCGTTTTCAGGCGACGCCGCAGATGGTTCTGACCACGGCACAGACGCAGGATCTGCTGAACTTCCTGTTCAGTCGTCGCGCTGACCGGGCAGAAAAACTTCTCGAGCAGCCGTTGGCACCCAGCGAGATTAAACCTCAGCCGATCTGGTCACCCTTTGTTGCATCGCTGCCGCCCGCGATACAGCCGCTGGCGCAGCGTCCCCTGCTGGGATTCTTTGTCGCACTGGTAGTCATCACCCTTTTACTCTGGCTGGTACTCTGAGTCAGCAGCCGCAGGATGCTATGGGCGCGGCGGCAGGCCATTCGCCCACTGCATCACCCCAGGTCAGCGGATGACCGTCACGTTTCCAGAAATCCAGCCCGCCAATTAACTCCTTCACCTGAAATCCCAGCGATGCCAGTTTCCAGGCCGCTTTCGTCGATCCGTTACAGCCAATGCCGTCACAATAGGTGACATACACTTTATTGCGATCGAGCCGCGCCGTCGTGGTGGCGTCCATCCCTCGATGCGGAAAGCTTATCGCACCGCAGATATGCCCGGCGCGATAAGCCTCCGGCGCACGGGCATCGATCACCACAATTTCTGGTGCCTGCCGGGCCAGATCTTCCGCCAGATCCCAGGCGTCGGTGTAATAAGCGAGTTTTGCCTGCAGATAGTCGAGGCTTTGCTGCGGCGTGGCGGCCGGAATCTGTAAAACCGATGACATAGCGATTCTCCTGTTGTGGTGAAGTCGCAGTTTACGGCAAAGTGGACTGCTTACTGATACCCATTATCCAGCAGGGTTAAGACCCATATGCCTTCACCACTGTTACAACTTTTCCAGCACCAGGCCAGTGGCGGCGTGCGAGAGCGGCTCTGCTCTACCCTGCGGCTGGCGATCAACCGTCACCATTTGCACGCCGGTCAGCAGTTACCCTCCAGCCGGCAGCTGGCGCAGGATCTGCAGGTGTCTCGTGTGACGGTGGAAGCCGCCTATGGCCAGCTGGAAAGTGAGGGCTACCTTCGACGCGAAACCGGTCGCGGCACCTTTGTCGCTATCATCATGCCCGCCAGTCCTTCAACCTTACCGGCCCGGCCTCAGCCCGCCCGCTTTTCGGCGCGGGGCCAGCAGGTGCTGGCAACCGGCGGCTGTCAGGATCCCCCTTTTCCGCATGCATTTGCCGCCGGTTCACCGGAGTTACGCGCTTTTCCTCACGACACCTGGCGACGCCTGAGCAACAGCGTGCAGCGTTCACTGGGCAGCGTGGCAATGGGATACGGCGATCCCTGCGGCTATCTGCCGTTACGCAGCGCACTCGCTGATTATCTGGCGCTCTCACGAGGCGTAACGTGCCAGCCGGAGCAGGTCATCATTCTGACCAGTTCACAACAGGCGCTGCAGTTGCTGGCGATGATGTTCGTCGATCCTGGTGATGAGGTATGGATGGAGGAACCAGGCTATCCCGGAGCACGTAATGCCTTTATGGCCGCAGGTGCACAAGTGCGCGGGATTGCGGTCAATGCCGAAGGTGCTATCCCTGCCAGCGGCAGTCCGAAGCTGATGTATCTGACGCCCTCGCATCATTATCCAACCGGCGTCACGCTCAGCCTGCCCCGGCGTCTGGCGTGGCTCGACTGGGCGCAGCGCAACCAGTGCTGGTTAATCGAAGATGACTACGACAGTGAGTTTCATTACGACGAACGGCCTGTTCCTGCGCTGCAGGGACTGGATCGTCAACAGCGGGTGATCACGCTGGGCACCTTCTCGAAATCGCTGTTTCCCTCTCTACGTCTGGCGTGGATGGTGGTGCCGCCCGCGCTGATTACGCCCATCGGTCAGGCACGCAGCGTGCTCGATGGGCATAGCGCCCTGCTGCCACAGGCCGTCACTGCCGCCTTCCTGCAGCAGGGACATTTCGCCAGCCATCTGCGGCTGATGCGTCAGCTCTATCGCAGCCGTCGCGATCGGTTACTTGAGCAGATTGAGCAGCGGCTCTCGCCATGGCTCACGCCGATAGCCAGCGGCGGTGGATTACAGCTGACGGTGAAATTGCAGAAGGATGAAGCGCGCTTAACCGCGCTGGCGGCACAAGAGGGTTTGCTGCTGCCGCGTCTCAGTCCGCTCTATGCCGGATCAGTGTCGCAGCAAGGCTGGATACTGGGCTTTGCCGCGCTGACGCCTGACGAGATTGTGGCAGGATGCGATACCTTGCTGCGGCTGCTGCTGCGGGAGGCTTAATACCGAGGGGTAAACGAGGTCACGCAGAGGAGCTGAAAAACAAAAAGGGCCGGCAAGCCGGCCCTTCAGCGTACTGACGTAATGATTATGCCTGATATTTACGCATGGTCAGGGTGGCGTTGGTGCCGCCGAAACCAAAGCTGTTAGACATCACGGTGGTCAGCTCTTTTTCCATCGGCGCAGTGACGATGTTCATACCGGTTGCAGCCGCATCCAGCGAGGTAATGTTGATGCTTGGCGCAATAAAACCATGCTCCAGCATCAGCAGCGAGTAGATCGCTTCCTGCACGCCAGCGGCACCCAGTGAGTGGCCGGTCATCGCTTTGGTCGCTGAGATGTAAGGCGTGTTATCGCCAAACACTTCACGAATCGCACCCAGCTCTTTCACATCACCTACCGGAGTAGAGGTTCCGTGGCTGTTCAGATAGTCGATTGGCGTATCGACACCGTGCATCGCCATCTTCATGCAGCGCACTGCGCCTTCACCTGATGGGGCGACCATGTCTGCACCGTCTGACGTCGCACCGTAACCAACGATTTCGGCATAGATGTGCGCACCACGTGCCAGCGCATGCTCCAGCTCTTCAACCACCACCATGCCGCCGCCACCGGCGATAACAAAGCCGTCGCGCTCATTGTCATAAGTACGTGACGCTTTCTCTGGCGTGTCGTTGTAACGGGTAGAGAGCGCGCCCATGGCGTCGAACTCACAGGCCATTTCCCAGCACAGCTCTTCGCCGCCGCCTGCAAAAACGATATCCTGTTTGCCGAGCTGAATCTGCTCAACGGCATTACCGATACAGTGCGCAGAGGTGGCACAGGCGGAGCTAATCGAGTAGTTTACGCCATGAATTTTGAATGGCGTGGCGAGGCAGGCAGAAACGCCAGAGGCCATCGCTTTGGTGACCACATAGGGGCCAACCGCTTTCAGGCCGCGTGGGCTGCGCATAGCATCCGCACCAAACACCTGGAAGCGTGGAGAACCGCCGCCTGAACCTGCAATCAGGCCCACACGTGGGTTGCTCTGATACATTTCAGTGGTGAGGCCGGAATCTTTAATCGCTTCTTCCATGGAAAGATAAGCATAGATGGACGCATCACTCATAAAACGCACAACTTTGCGATCGATGAGGCCGGTGGTATCTAATTTAACGTTACCCCAGACGTGACTACGCATGCCGGAATCTTTCATCTCTTCAGAAAAGGTGATGCCAGAGCGTCCTTCACGCAGAGATGACAGCACCTCTTGCTGGTTATTACCAATACTGGAAACGATCCCTAAGCCAGTAATCACAGCACGTTTCATTCAATCTTCCTCATCCACTTCTTCTTAATTGGCATGCACTCTAGCGTACACTTGTACGCCGAACAAGTCCGATCAGCTATTTCCTTTTGTAAATTTGCGTCATGTCACGTGGGTCGTTAGAATCGCGCCACTGCCTGAAAAACGAGCCTTTACCGTGAAATTAACCCCGGTTGAACATGCACAGCTAAACTGGAATGAACAGGGTACACCTGTTTCCCGAGCGTTTGGCGACGTCTATTTCTCTAATGACAATGGTCTGGAAGAGACACGCTATGTCTTCTTAGGCGGCAACGGTTTTCCCGGGCGTTTTGCAGCGCATCCGCGCGATCTGCTGATCGTGGCGGAAAGCGGTTTTGGCACCGGCCTCAACTTTCTGACGCTGTGGCAGGCGTTTGATGCGTTTCAGCGCGAACAGCCCGATGCCACGTTAAAACGTCTGCACTTCATCAGCTTTGAGAAATTTCCGTTAACCCGTGAAGACCTGGCTGCTGCGCAGCAGCACTGGCCGGAACTGGCTCCCTGGGCCGAAGCGCTGCAGGCGCAGTGGCCTGCGGCCCTGCCCGGCTGTCAGCGCCTGCTGTTTGACGGCGGACGCATCACGCTCGACCTGTGGCTCGGCGATATTAACCAGCTGATGGGAGAGCTGGATGAGAGCCTGCATCGTCAGGTGGATGCCTGGTTCCTGGATGGCTTCGCGCCGTCGAAGAACCCGGATATGTGGACGCCGGAACTGTTCGGCATGATGGCAAAGCTGGCGCGTCCACAAGGGACCTTCGCAACCTTTACCGCCGCAGGCATCGTCCGGCGCGGCCTGCAGGAGGCAGGCTTTACCGTCATCCGCCGCAAGGGATTTGGCCCGAAGCGCGAAATGCTGTGCGGACCATTGCAGGATGCGCCTCCGTTACCCAGCCCGCAGCCCTGGTATCATCGTCAATCTGCGGAGCAGCGTGATGTTGCCCTGATTGGCGGCGGCGTCGCCAGTGCCACTTTAGCGCTGGCGCTGCTACGTCGCGGCTGGCGGGTCACCCTTTACTGTGCCGACGAAGCCCCCGCGCTGGGCGCGTCCGGTAATCGTCAGGGCGCGCTCTATCCGCTGCTCAACCAGCACGACCCGGCGCTCGCCACCTTTTTCCCGGCGGCCTTCAGCTTCGCCCGTCGGCTCTACGATCAGTTAACCGTCACCTATGAGCATCACTGGAGCGGCGTGCTTCAACTGAGCTGGGATGAGAAAAGCCGTAAGAAGATTGATCAGATGCTGGCGATGGGCCTGCCCGAATCCATCGCTCGTGGCGTGGATGTCGCAGAGGCGGAGAAACTGGCAAATGTTGACCATGGCTGTAGCGGCATTTTCTACCCGGAAGGTGGCTGGCTCGCACCGGCCGAACTGACCACCGCGATGCTGGCTTATGGCGAAACCCAGGGCTTACGCATTCACTGGCTGCACCGGGTGAGCAGCCTTTCACGGGATGATGATCACTGGACGCTGACGTTCAGCGATAGCCCGGCGGTCCGTCATCCGACGGTGGTGCTGGCTAACGGACATGCGATGGCCGACGTTGCGCAGAGCGCCCCGCTGCCGACCTATCCGGTGGCCGGTCAGGTGAGCCATGTTCCGTCAACCCCGGGCCTCGACGCGCTGCAGACCGTGCTCTGTTACGACGGCTATCTGACGCCCGTCAGCCCGCAGTTCGGCACCCACTGTATTGGTGCCAGCTATCATCGTGGCGACACCACAACCGATTACCGGGAAGAGGATCAGCAGGAGAACCGCAGCCGACTGCTGGATTGCCTGCCTGACCGTCGCTGGGCAGAGAGCGTGGATGTCAGTATCGGCGAGGCGAGAATGGGTGTGCGCTGCGCCACGCGGGATCACCTGCCGATGGTGGGCGGCGTGCCGGATTATGACGCTACGCTTCTGCAGTACGCTGATTTACCGGCTCAGCTGGCCGCAAGTCACGATATCGCTGATGCACCCGATCTGGCGGGCCTGTATCTGTTTGGTGCGCTGGGATCGCGCGGCCTGTGCAGTGCGCCGCTGGCAGCCGAAGTGCTGGCAGCCCAGCTGACGGGCGAGCCGCAGCCGCTGGACGCGAGTACGCTGGCAGCGCTTAATCCGAATCGTTACTGGGTGAGGAAATTACTGAAGGGAAAAGCAGTTTAGCCGATGCTGAGGGCGGCACGCCGCCCTGCAACGTTATGCGGAGAGCTGGCGTGCCTGAACAAACAGGTTGTCCCACATTCCGACCACTAATGCCTGGTCGCGCGGTGAGAGTTCTCCGGCAGCGATAGCATTTTGCAGGCTGCGGGAGACCTGAATCTGCAGCGCTTCTGGCGTATGTTCGCCCAGTTGCTCCACTTCGGCCACAGCCAGTGTCAGATGCCCGCGCAGATAACCGCTGGCGAACAGCTCATCGTCACTGGCATGCTCGACCATGTCGTCAATCAGGGCCAGAATACGCGCTTCAAATTCTGCGATCATCTCAATTCCTCTATTAATAATGCCTTCCTGCATCACAGATCGTCCGGCCAGGGAAACTGCGACGCGGTGAGTGAAGGCCTGCCATAAAATTCCGCCAGAGCGGTAATAAAACGCGCGGGACGGTCGGGAATGCCCGACGTTAGATAGCTCATGACCTGAGCATGCACTTTACGCTGGAACGCAATGCGATCCGGCTCACAATCTCCGTCGAGATTGTCACAACTCACGTTGAAGGGAAAGCCTGCCGCCATACAAAACATCCACTCCAGTGCCTGCGGCTTCACTTCAACCGCTTCAAACTGACTCTGGGTCAGCGCATCGCGGCCATCCGGGCAGTACCAGTAGCCAAAATCGACCAGTTTGCGGCGTGCTTCACCGGCAATGCACCAGTGAGAGATCTCATGCAGGGCGCTGGCGTAAAAGCCGTGGGCAAAGACCACACGGTTCCACGGCGACTCCGCATCAGCAGGAAGATAGATCGGTTCATCGTCGCCTTTAATCAGGCGGGTCTGAAATTCATCGCTGAAGCAGCGATCAAACAGCGTGATCAGCTGTTCATAATGATGGGTCGGGTTCATGACGGTATCGCGTTTCAGGTTACGAATGCAGCGTGGCAAGCCAGGCCATAACTTCGCTGCCGTGGCTATCCCACAATAATTTAATGCTCATGACGGCAGAAACAATCACCACCATCGGGCGGATCAGTTTCTGTCCGCGGCTCAGCACCAGCCGTGCGCCCAGACGCGCACCACAGAAGGCACCGAGCATCATGATCAGACCGGTTCCCCACACCACTTTGCCGCCGAACATAAAGAACAGCAGGCTGCCCATGTTTGAGGTGAAGTTGAGTACCTTGGCATGCGCGGTCGCTTTGGCCAGGTTGTAGCCGCAGAGGGTAACGAAAGCCAGCGCATAAAACGAGCCTGCGCCCGGCCCGAAAAATCCGTCATAAAATCCCACTGCCCCGCCGCCCACCAGCGCATAAGGCAGGCCATGAAGGCGGCGCGCCTGATCGACTTCGCCCAGTTTTGGCATCAGCAGGAACCACAGGCCAATCGCGATTAAAAACAGCGGCAGCATCTGGCGCAGGAAGTCAGCCTGCAGGCGCTGAATCAGTATCGCGCCCAGAATGGACCCCAGCAGCGTCATGGCGATGTTCAGCCACTGCTCATTCAGATTGACCGCACCGCGCCGCACAAAGTAGAGGCTTGCGGAAAACGAGCCGCCGACCGATTGCAGTTTATTGGTCGCCAGCGCCTGCGCCGGAGAGAGGCCCGCTGCCAGCAGTGAAGGTACCGTCAGTAACCCCCCGCCACCGGCGATGGAGTCAATAAAACCAGCCAGCATGGCGATTAAAAACAGCAGCCCGACCAGTAGCGGGCTGACAACAAACCACTCCATGGAATCCCTTACAGTAGATGTTTATCCAGCAGAGCCTGACAGGCAGGCGGTAATGGCGGCGGCTCACGTTTCACCGGTGCGCCTGACCCAGGCTGTTTCGGCAGGAACCAGCTCTGCAACTCGGCGCCACAACCATCGCCAGCCGGCGGTGCGGGCTGATCTTCACAGCCGATACTGCCCGCCGGGCAGCGCAACCGAACATGCATGTGGGCACGATGCGCGAACCACGGGCGCACTTTCCGCAGCCAGTCGCGATCGTTACCCGCGTCTGCACAAAGCTGCTTTTTAATCGCCGGATTGACGAAGATACGCGTAACATCGTCGTCTTTTGCGGCCAGTTTAATCAGGCTGTCGATTTCCGGCTGCCAGTGACGCGCAATCACATTTTTATCGCCCGGCCCGACCAGATCCAGCGGCTGCGGCTTCAGCAGCTGCTGCGCGCTCCAGCGTGTTTTTGGCAGTTGCAGCCAGATATCGACATCCAGCCCGGTCTGATGACTGGCGTGACCGCTGCTGAAGCGCCCACCTGCGGCCATGCCCATATCGCCAATCAGCACGTTACCCAGTTGAAGATTATGCACCTGGGTGCTGAGCCGCTGAATAAACTGAATCAGATCGGGATGGCCAAAGAAGCGCCGCTGATCCTGACGCATCACCTGATAGTGCGGTGAATTCAGCGGCAGTGCCTGTGCGCCGACAATACAGCCGTTGGCAAAGCCACCAATTGACTGCGGTGCGCCGCTGATCGGCTGCTGAATCTGTTGCCACGGCGTTGCGGCCAGGCTGGAGGCGCTGATCAGCAGCGCACTCAGCGTAAGCAAAATAGCCTTCATGCCATCACCAGCGCGGTACAGAGCTGTTGACGTCACCGTTCTGCGCCCGCTGGCGCAGCAGATGATCCATTAGGACGATCGCCATCATCGCCTCGGCGATCGGCACAGCGCGGATCCCGACGCAGGGATCGTGGCGACCTTTAGTGATCATCTCCACCTCTTCGCCGTCGCGGGTAATGGTTTTACCTGGCACGGTGATGCTGGAGGTCGGTTTCATCGCCAGATTGGCACTGATGGTCTGCCCGCTGCTGATGCCGCCCAGAATGCCGCCCGCGTGGTTGCTCTGGAAACCATCGTGGCGGATCTCGTCACGATGCTGACTGCCGCGCTGGTTAACCACCGCAAAGCCGTCGCCAATTTCGACGCCTTTCACCGCATTGATGCTCATCAGCGCGTGCGCCAGATCGGCGTCCAGTCGGTCAAAGACCGGCTCGCCCAGGCCTGGCGGCACGTTGTCTGCCATAACCGTGACTTTGGCACCGATGGAGTCGCCCTCTTTTTTCAGGCCACGCATCAGTTCATCCAGCGCCTCGAGCTTGTCGGCATCCGGGCAGAAGAACGGGTTCTCTTCCACGATGCTCCAGTCTTTCAGCTCACAGGCGACATCACCAATCTGTGACAGATAGCCACGTACCACTACACCGTGTTTCATCTGCAGATATTTCTTGGCAATCGCACCAGCCGCTACACGCATCGCGGTTTCACGCGCCGATGAGCGGCCACCGCCACGATAGTCGCGCTGACCATATTTCTGCTCGTAGGTGTAATCAGCATGGCCCGGACGGAAGAGATCTTTGATGGCACCGTAATCCTGCGAGCGCTGATCGGTGTTCTCAATCAGCAGGCCGATCGAGGTGCCGGTGGTCACACCCTCAAAGACACCGGACAAAATTTTCACCTGATCCGGCTCGCGGCGCTGCGTGGTATAGCGCGACGTGCCAGGACGGCGGCGATCAAGGTCATGCTGAATATCTGCTTCAGTCAGCGGGATGCCTGGCGGCACACCGTCAACGATACAGCCCAGTGCCAGACCGTGGGACTCGCCAAAGGTCGTTACTCGAAAAAATTGCCCGATGCTGTTTCCGGCCATGCTGTTTCCTTGTCAGAGTTCGGCGGGCGAGGCTTCGCCCCACTTTTAGTCTTTGTAAAAAGAGAAATGGTGTTGTGCGTCGACAATCTGCTGGCGCGTCAGCGTGAAGACGCCGTCGCCGCCGTTGTCGAATTCCAGCCAGGTAAAGGGCACATCGGGATACTGCTCGATCATGTGCACCATGCTGTTGCCCACTTCGCAGACCAGTACGCCCTGCTCGCTAAGATAGTCGGGCGCGCAGGCCAGAATGCGGCGCACCAGCTTCAGGCCGTCGCTGCCCGCCGCCAGACCCAGCTCCGGTTCGTGGCGATATTCGTTCGGCAGATCGTCCATATCTTCCGCATCAACGTACGGCGGATTGGTGACGATCAGATCATATTTCAGCTGTGGCAGTTCGCGGAACAGGTCAGCACGAATCGGCGTCACCTGGTGGATGAGTCCATGCTCTTCAATGTTCTGTTCGGCTACCGCCAGCGCACCGGTGGAGATATCCACGGCGTCCACTTCGGCTTCCGGGAAGGCATAAGCGCAGGCAATCGCGATACAGCCGCTACCGGTACACATATCCAGAATATGACGCGGTGGTGTGCTGACCAGACCGGCAAAGCGGTTCTCAATCAGCTCGCCAATCGGTGAACGCGGTACCAGCACGCGCTCATCGACAAAGAATTCGTGCCCGCAGAACCAGGCTTTATTGGTCAGATAGGCGACAGGAATACGCTCGTTAACGCGACGGATGACACGCTCAACAATCAGCAGACGTTCGCTGGCGGTGAGACGCGCACTGCGCATATCTTCAGGAATATCCAGCGGCAGCCAGAGTGACGGCAGGACCAGTTGAACGGCTTCGTCCCAGGGATTGTCTGTGCCATGTCCGTACCAGATTCCGGCAGCGGAAAAGCGGCTTACCGCCCAGCGCAGCATGTCCTGAATGGTGTGCAGTTCGTTCACTGCCTCATCGACGAAAATTTTGTCCACGTAGCCCTCCGCAGGCCTTTTGCTAAATCGGCCAGTAGTGTGCCATGAAGCCGGGGAGAATTCAGCGCAGCAAGGTGAAAAAGCTGACATTTAATGACATTAATCGGTAAGGTATCGCCTATGCTGTGTAGCAAACTTTTTTTAGATAACTGACCCGTCATGAGTAAAAAAACACCCTTAAGCCCGGATGACCAGGCGCTGTTCCGACAGTTAATGACTGGCACACGTCAGTTGAAACAAGATACTTTCGTGCACAAATTACCGGTTAAAACCCGCGAACTGCCGGTAAAACGTCTGCTTTCAGAGCAGGCGGACAACAGCCATTACTTTTCGGATGAGTTTCAGCCGCTGCTCTCCACCGAAGGGGCCACCCGTTATGTGCGCGCCGATGTCAGCCACTTTGAGCTGAAAAAACTGCGTCGTGGCGACTATACGCCGGAGATTTTCCTCGATCTGCATGGCTTAACGCAGCAGCAGGCCAAGCAGGAACTGGGCGCACTGATCGCCGCCTGCCGCCGTGAACATCTGTTCTGCGCCAGCGTCATGACCGGTCATGGAAAGC
Source organism: Pantoea sp. JKS000250 (assembly GCF_003201065.1). NCBI lineage: Bacteria > Pseudomonadati > Pseudomonadota > Gammaproteobacteria > Enterobacterales > Erwiniaceae > Pantoea > Pantoea sp. JKS000250. The sequence goes on from NZ_QICZ01000001.1 coordinate 1,094,065, forward strand.
ATATCCTGAAGCAGCAGACGCCGCTGTGGCTGGCCCAGCACCCGTGGGTGATGGCTTTTCACCAGGCCCCGAAGCTGTTTGGCGGTGATGCCGCGCTGCTGGTTTTGATTGAGATTGAGGAGTGGCAACCGCCTGAGTTGCCCTGAAAGGGGCCGGAGGATCGGCCCACAGACGTCAGATCGCTTTCGCCAGCTTTTTGGGACTAACCTGCCACAGGAGTTTACCGGCATGCTGTGCCGGATCGAATTCCACGCAGGCAATAGCGGAAGTGGCAAACATAGGGGGGGCTTCCTGCGGGCACAGTTCAGAGACTAAATACCCCACCAGCGGTAGGTGAGAGATCACCAGTGCCGATTTCACGCCTTCATTTGCCAGGGTCTGCAGATAGCACCCGACCATTTCCGGATCGCCGCCCGGCGTTAACTCCGGCAGAACATCCTGGTTTTCCGGCAGTGGAAAAGCTTCACGCACGGTCGCGAGGGTTTGCTGCGCGCGTAAATAGGGACTCACCAGGACACGCTCTATGTCCGGCGTCTGGCTGTTGAGCCAGTTGGCCATCTGGCGTGATTCATTGCAGCCACATAAGGTTAAAGGCCTGACTGAATCACTGGCTGCTTCCAGAGCCGCATCGCCGTGACGCATGATAAAAACTTGCATAAAGCACCGCTGTTGTTTGTCGACATCGCCCGACGCCTGGCGCCTGACTCTTCACTCTGCGAATGAACGCTGTGTTTTACCCTAATGGCTTCAGTATAGTCAACCGGTTGTTTATTAAATAAGCGCTTCTCAGAATCATGCTGCGCCGCACACTCTGGCGGCGCTTTTCTAACCCGCTGAATCGGATTGGTTATTCCATTTACAGCAGAAATGTAAAATTTCGTCTACTTCCTGGTCGCTTCAATCAGTGCTTCGCAGGGCGTAAATCGCTCGCCATGCTGCTGCGTAAGGCGGGTTAATCGGTTGACCACCTCCGCCGCACCCAGTTTGTCCATATAGTGGAACGGCCCCCCCAGAAAAGGCGGAAAGCCGATACCAAACACCGCACCGATATCGCCATCGCGGGCACAGCGAATGACCTGCTCATCAAGGCAGCGGGCCGCCTCATTCAGCATCATCATCATGCAGCGTTCCGCAATCTGCGCTTCGCTCTGTCTGGCCTGCGGCGTGACTTTCAGCAACGTATACAATGAAGTGTCAGTTTTTTTTCGCTGCCAGCGCGGCTGGTCATAGCGATAGAAGCCTTTACTGTTTTTACGACCCTTGCGGCCATCTTTCAGCACCGCATCAAAAGCAGCGGGCGCGGCAAAGCGTTCACCATAAGCCTGATGCAGGATGGGACTGATTTTGCTGCCGACGTCGATGCCTACCTCATCCAGCAACTGAATCGGACCCACCGGAAAACCAGCCTTTACCAGCGCCCGATCGATATGGTCAATCGGCTCGCCCTCTAGCAGGCAACGCATCGCTTCATTTATATAGGGCGTCAGGATGCGGTTAACATAGAAGCCAGGCTTGTCCGCCACCACTATCGGCGTTTTGCCCTGGCTGCGCGCCAGCGCCACAATCGTCACCACCGTTGCGGTGGAGGTGTTCAGATGGGGAATCACTTCCACCAGCGGCATTTTATCGACCGGGCTGAAGTAGTGCAGCCCGATGACGTTCTGCGGACGCTGTGCTTTGGCGGCAATCTCTTCAATCGGCAGCGAAGAGGTGTTAGAAGCAAACAGCGTATGCGGCTGACAGTGGGCTTCCACTTCGCTGACCATCTGCTGCTTGAGTGCTAAATCTTCGAACACGGCTTCGATCACCACATCGCGCTGTGAGAAACCCTGATAATCGATGCCGCCCGTGATCCGGGCCATCTGCTGCTGACGCTGTGCCGGAGTGAGCTGGCGTCGTTTGACCTTTTTGCTCAGCAGTTCCCAGCTGGTTTTCAGCGCATGGTTAACGCCTTCCAGGCTGATATCTTTGATGCGCACCGGCAACCCGGCATTGATTGCGGTGACGCTGGCGATGCCACCGCCCATCAGACCGCCGCCGAGAATTGCGACACGCTTCACCGCAGCGGGTTCCGCCTCACCACCCCGCTCCTTCTTCATGGCGGTGGTCGCGAAAAAGATCCCGCGCAAAGCAACAGATTCCGGCGTCATCGCCAGTTCACCGAAGGCACGCGCTTCAGCATCATGTCCGGCCCGGCTGCCCTGCTCCAGCCCGATGCGCACCACCTCAATAACGCGGTTTGCTGCCGGATAGTTACCCTGAGTTTTGGCTGCAGTCTGCCGGGTCGCAAGCGCAAACAGCGCCTGACGGCCCACCGGACCGTGCAGCAGACGGTCGCGCAGCGGCAGCGTTCGACCGCTGACTTTGCCCTTTTTCACCCGTGCGATAGCCGTCTCCAGCAAAATCGCCTGAGGTACCGCGTCATCGACCACTCCCAGCTTACGTGCCTGTTTCGCCCGCAGCGTTTTGCCGGTCAGAATCAGCGGCAGCGCCTGCTGCACGCCAATTAACCGCGGCAGTCGCTGAGTGCCACCGGAGCCGGGCAGTAAGCCGAGTTGCACTTCCGGTAATCCGAGACGGGTTTTATCATCAAGCGAGCAGATGCGCGCATCGCAGGCCAGCGCCAGTTCCAGCCCGCCGCCCAGACAGGCACCATGGATTGCGGCCACTACCGGGAATGGCAGCGCATCAAGCGCAGCCATCACTTCCTGCCCCTGTTTTGCCAGCGCTTCGGCTTCCTGCGCGCTCTGACAACGATCAATCATGCTGATGTCGGCGCCCGCGATAAAGTTGTCCGCTTTGCCAGAAATCAGCACCAGTCCTGCCAGCTGAGGATCGCGTCGCGCCTCCGCAATGATGGCGGTAATCTGCCCGGCAAATTCTGCTTTCAGGGTGTTCATCTTCTCGCCAGGGACATCGATTGTGATGATGCCAACGTGATCCAGTCGCATCTTCAGGTGAAACGCATTCTGCTCCATTATTCGGCCTCCAGAACCATTGCCGCACCCAGACCGCCCGCCGCACACGCTGTGACCAGTCCTAACCCGCCACCGCGACGGCGTAATTCATTCAGCGTCTGGGTGATCATACGCGCGCCCGTGGCAGCAAAAGGATGACCATAGGCGATTGAACCACCCAGCACGTTAAAGCGCTCTTCATTCACTTCGCCCAGCGCATGCGGACGATTGAGCACCTCACGGGCAAAGCGCTCGTCGCGAAACAGTTGCAGATTGCTCAGCGTCTGGGCCGCAAACGCTTCGTGCATATCGATTAGCGTCAGATCGGACAGCGTAATCCCGGCGCGATCCAGCGCCAGCGGGGAGGAGTACGCCGGGCCCAGCAGCATATCCTGCTGTACACCAATCGCGGTAAACGCGTAGCTGCGCAGATAGCCCAGCGGCGTGACACCGAGTTCACGGGCGCGGCCTTCGCGCATCAGAATCACGGCGGCCGCACCGTCGGTGAGTGGCGTGCTGTTGGCCGCCGTGACGCTGCCGTGCTGACGATCAAACGCCGGGCGTAAGCGGGCATAATCCTCTGCTCTGGCGTTCATGCGGACGTTATTGTCCTGGTCGATAGCGGTTTTCCACGGCGGCACAAAGGCTGCCATCACTTCCTGATTGAGTACCCCGGATTGCCAGGCGCGGGCGGCATGCTGATGAGATCGCAGCGCCAGCGCATCCTGTGCCTCACGGGTGATGCCATGACTCTTTGCCATCTGCTCGGCGGTGTCACCCATGCGCAGGCCGGTTGAATACTCGGCCACCGCGGGCGGCACCGGCAGCAGATCGCGCGGACGCAGACGTTTAAGGATGTGCAGTTTTTGCCCAAGGCTGCGGGCTTTATTGAGATCCACCAGCGCGCGAGCCAGTGTTTTACTGACGCCGATTGGCAGCACTGAAGAGGAGTCTGCGCCTCCGGCAATGCCCGCAGATATCGTGCCAGCCAGCAGGCTTTCTGCCACATTCGCTACCGCCTGGAAACTGGTGGCGCAGGCACGGCTGACGCTATAGGCATCGGTGTGCACATCAAGTCCGCTGCTCAGTACAATTTCACGCGCAATGTTCGGCGCTTCCGGCATCTGCACCACCTGACCAAAGACCAGTTGCTCGATCACCTCAGCCGGCAGTTCACTGCGCGCCATTAATTCGCTGATTACCATCCGCCCCAGCTCAATGGCGGGAATGCCATGAAAGCCGGTCGCCTGGCGCAAAAAAGGGGTGCGTAACCCGTGGGTTATTGCGATGCGTTCACCATCACGCGTCAGCAGCGGCTGCGCTTTGCTCATTGTTCTCACCTGTGGCTGGGACTGGGGCATCATTGCCTGAAGAGGTCTGACCTGATCAGTGTTAACCACAAGCGGGTGAGCCGCCAATACCGGAAAGGAAAAAGTGCGAAGGGAAACACGAAAATGAAAAACGCCGCATTAACGCGGCGTTATGAGACTTAACGCAAACCGAGCTGAAAAATCATCGTTTCAGCCTGGCAGCTGAAAGTAAAATCGATGTCCAGCTGCACACCCTGATCCACTTCACTGAAGCGCGACTCAATCACACAGGGTTCCGATTCAACTTCACGTGCACGTTCGGTGAGGAGCGCTAATTTGGCTTCCGCATCGGCACGCTGAGCAAACCACTCCGACCAGCTGGCGGTGCAATCGGTATTATCCATTACCGTGCCCACATCAACACAACAGCAGGCTGCTGTTTCGGTCGCACTGCATTTTTTAATGGCATCAGTCATTTCATTCTCCTGACCAGCGATCTGGTGGGTTGAGCGATTTTATGACCGAAATTTTACCTGCTCGCGTAAAGATGCGCCATGTACACGGCGCTAAGTGACGAATATCACAATAAAAATTGATCCAGAACAAACTGGAATCGGTATGCTGTGCAGAATCAGGGCAGTTTTGTTATGCAGATCGAATTTTAAGCGATCAACCCTGAAATATTTTAAAAACAATATTGCAACATGCACACAGGTCGGACCTATACTCTCCGCACTGGTCTGATATGTGCGTTTTACATCAGTCCCTACAATCCGCCGTCCTTTGTTACGCGACGTTATAGCGTTAAATAATAATTCACATGAGGTTGTGGTCATGAACCATAAAAACCTGTTTGCAAAGTCAGCCGTGGCGGCTGCAGTGGCGCTTGTCTCTTCACACGTTTACGCAGCTGGATTTCAGTTAAATGAGTTTTCTACGATTGGTTTAGGTCGCGCATATTCAGGCGAAGGGGCAATGGGTGATACGGCGGCATCAGCCAGCCGTAACCCGGCGACGATGGCGTTGATGGATCGTCCGGAATTTTCTATCGGTGCGGTTTATATTGCGCCAGACGTCAATATCAGTGGTCGCAGTCCCAGCGGACGCAGCCTGGATGCTAATAATATTGCACCGAATCAGTGGGTCCCCAATATTCATTATGTTCAGCCCATCAACGATCAGTGGTGGATCGGCGCGTCTGCAACCTCTAACTATGGCTTAGCAACAGAGTTTAATAATGGTTACACCGCGGGGGGTTACGGCGGTAAAACCGATCTGGTAACCGGCAATTTTAATCTCAGCACCGCGTACCGCTTAAATGAACATTTTAGTTTTGGCGTCGGTTTTGATGCGGTTTATGCGAAAGCTAAAATTGAACGCTATGCCGGTGAGTCAGGCGCAAGACTGGGCGTTCCGGCTGATACGCAGGTTGCCCATCTGAAAGGCGATGAGTGGGGATATGGCTGGAACGCCGGTATTCTGTATGAAGTAGATGAGAATAACCGCTTCGGCTTTACCTATCGTTCCGAAGTGAAAGTCGACTTTGATGGCGATTACAAGAGCAGCCTTTCATCCCGGCTGAATGCGGTGAATAACCCGGAAGTATCAGGCGTGCCGTTTGGCACCAACGGCACCACCGTTCCAGGTGCATTAACCCTGAATCTGCCAGAGATGTGGGAAGTATCGGGCTGGCATAAAGTGGCTCCGCAGTGGGCGGTTCACTACAGCATGGCGTATACCAGCTGGAGCCAGTTCCAGGAGCTGAAAGCCACGGGTTCAAATGGCCAGACGCTATTCTATAAAGATGAAAGCTTCCGCGATGCTTATCGCATTGCCCTGGGCACCACCTATTCCTACGACAAGAACTGGACATTCCGCACCGGTATCGCGTTTGATGATAGCCCGGTACCGGCTGACAAGCGTTCTATCTCTATTCCGGACCAGGATCGTTTATGGCTGAGTGCCGGTACATCCTATGCCTTTAACGATGATGCCTCGGTCGATTTGGGCATCTCTTATATGCATGGCCAGAAAGTGACGGTGAAAGAAGGTCCTTATACCTTTACCTCTGAAGGTAAGGCCTGGCTTTACGGCGCGAACTTTAACTACAAGTTCTGATTGTCCGGCGGGATCAAAAAGGGCGACTATGATAAGTTGCCCTTTTTGTCACTGCGGATCGCTTACTGCGAATCGATATCCTTCAGGTCATCCTGAATCGCGGCTGCGTTAGGATTGTCTTCCGGCTTGAGCTTACCGCCACGCGCCAGGAAGTCGTGACGCTGGAAGTAGGCGTTACGGATAAAGGCGTATGGATCGCTCTGCTGTTTCAGGATGGCATCAGAATCCAGCAACTGAGCGCGGGTCTCGATACCTTCCAGCGTCCATTTACCAATCGACATTGGCCAGGTCAGCCAGCCGAGGATCGGATAGAGCGTATCAACATAGTCGCCGCCATCCTGACGAACCGTGAAGCTGCCGTAAGCAGGCAGTTCAACATAAGGCCCGTAGCCGACGCCATAGTGACCCAGCGTGGTACCGAAACGATGCGGCTCTTCACGCGCCAGTTCCGGGTTGGCTTTACCGGCAACGTCGATGAAACCGCCCAGTCCCAGCACGCTGTTCAGGAAGAAACGGGTAAAGTGAATGCCCGCATCACGTCCGTTACCGACCAGAATGGCGTTGACCATACTGGCTGGCTCTTCCAGGTTGCCGAGGAAATTGCTCAGGCCGGTACGTGCCGGGACCGGCACATAATCACGCCATGCGACAGCGACCGGACGAAGCACGTACGGATCCAGCACGTTGTAGTTAAAGTTAAACATCGTGCGGTTAAAGCCTTCGAATGGATCGCTGCGCTGCGCAGGATCGCTATTCGCCGGCTTTGAACTGGCACAACCCACCAGAAGGACGCTGGCCATAGCCAGGCTGGTCAGGCGATAATTCATTCCAATCTCCCTGTGCGGATGAAAAAGGTCAGCCCATCGTTCAGGTCACAGCCCTGTCGTATCGGCTTATCCGATGAGCATAGCTGACTTTGTGCCAGAGGCAGCAGGCAATGGCATGCATCATTTTAACGTTATCAATTTTGACGTTCAGGGTAGCTGCTTATTGATCTCCACCGCGATCGGCTGATGGCCATCCCAGGGCGTCACCGCGCTCAGACCCAGCCAGTCACCCGGCTGCGGATTGGCGCTGCCATCGCGGGAAATCCGCACCCGAACCTCAACCTGATGCTGCGCCGAAAGCAGGCGATCCGGCATCATGGCATTGCTGTCATCCAGCGTCAGCGACAGCGGGAAGTGGCTGAGCGGTATACGCTTAACCGCCACCGGTACCGGTGAATCCCCGTCAGAAACCGAAATATACAACACTCCGTCCTGAGGTAACATTTTTTCTGCCTCTGGCGTCAGCGTCACTGTCAGCGCCAGCTGACGACTCTGCTGCCCCGCATCACTTCGGGCCTTTTCAATGCTGCGGGCGATCATCGCGTGTCGCGAATCACCGGCAGGCAACAGACCCAGCAGGGTCTGCCATGCATCGATAGCCTGATCGTAGTGCTGCTGACCGTAAGCGTTATACGCCAGCAGGCTCAGCGTCCGCAGGTTTTGCGGATCCACTTTAAGCAATGATTGCAGCAGCAGTGATGCCTGACGGTTATCCTGCGGATCGGAGGATCTTGTCAGCACCTCTGCATAATCCTGCTTCAGAGCCAGATCGTTGGGCGAAAGCTGAAGTGCACGCTCAAAGGCCTGGCTGGCCATCTCCGCATTATTCAACACCATGCCGAGCCGTCCCAGCATCGTCCAGTCGGCCAGATTATCCGGTTCGGTTTGCAACGCGGTACGCAATCCGAGCTGTAAACGCGCCAGCTCCTCCATACTCAGCGGTTTCGCGCCGGGATCCATCAGGCGGGCACGTAGCTCAGGATACGCCTGCTGCACCTGCATCCAGCCGGTGAATTGTGCCAGGCCGCCGGTTTTCAGATAAGTGCCCAGCGAAACCGCAACCAGCACAATCAGGCCTGGCAGCAGAATCCAGCGGTTGCTGCTGTGTGATTGCAGCGTCTGTGCCGGCGGGATATCTGCCAGCAGCGTCTGCTGTAGCTCCCGTTCCATCAGCGGACGCTCAGCAACGACGCCCTGCGCTTCATCCTGCGCCAGCTCCTCTATCCGCTGGTGGTAGAAACGCTGATTAAGGCGATCGCGATCGCCTGCGCTGGCCTGAAGCTGCCGCCAGCCTGCGGCCAGAAACAGCGTGCAGGCCGCCAGCAGTAACAGAAAAAGGGTAATCCAGAATGCACTCATTACGGCTTCCTGTCTGACTTCAGTAGCGCATTAAGACGCTGTTGCTCATCTTCATCCAGCTCACTGCGGGTTTTGCGCTGACGGCTACGCAGGATGATCACCACGCCACCCAGCAGCGCAAACAGCGCCGGACCCGCCCACAGAATAAGGGTCGACGGCGTAACCGGTGGCGAATAGCTGACGAAGTTGCCGTAGCGCGCCACCATGTAGTCGATAATCTGCTGGCGACTCTGGCCCTGCTTCATCAGTTGATAGACTTTCAGCCGCATATCGGCGGCAATCATCGCATTCGAATCGGCAATGCTATTGTTCTGGCATTTCGGACAGCGCAGTGACGCGGTCAGGTCGCGGTATTGCTCTTCCTGGGCCTCCGAGTCAAATTGCAGCGTGTCGATGCTTGCCCACAGGTTAATGCTGAACAGCAGGCCGCAGAGCAGTAACAGCATTCTCATGATCCCGCCTCCGCACTGTATTTCATCCACAAGGGTTTCACTTCCTGCTCCCAGACGCGCGCATTCAGATCGCCCGCATGGCGATAACGGATGATCCCTTTACCGTCGATCAGGAAAGTTTCCGGCGCGCCATAAACGCCGAGATCCAGTCCCAGCATGCCGTTGCCATCGTAGAGGCTCAGCGCGTAAGGGTTACCCAGCGTATTCAGCCAGTTAACCGCCTTTTGACGATCGTCTTTGTAGTTCAGCCCGACGACACGAATGCCCTGCTCTGCCAGCGTATTCAGATAGTGATGCTCAGCGCGGCAGGTCGGACACCAGGTCGCCCAGACGTTGAGCAATATCGGTTTGCCATCCGTCAGCACGCGCTGATCATAAGTTTTGCCCGGCTGATCCAGTGCTTCCAGCCGGAACAGCGGCACCGGTTTGCCAATCAGGGCCGATTCGAGGCGGGTCGGATCGTCGCCATCGGCATTGCGCGTCAGCTGCCACAGCAGCGCCGCCGCCAGCAGCAGAAACAGCATCAGGGGAATAAACAGGATTTTCTTGTTCATGTCCGCACCTCCGTTTCTGCTTTTTTGCGCGAACGGTAACGGGGATCAAACAGGCAGAACAGCCCGCCCACCGCCATTAGCGCGCCACCGAACCAAATCCAGCGGACAAAGGGTTTGTAGTAGATGCGCACAGCCCAGCCGCCATCCTCCAGCTCTTCGCCCAGCGCCGCGTAGAGATCGCGGCTGAAACCGCCATCGATCGCCGCTTCGGTCATCATGGTGCGTGCGGCGGTATAAAAACGTTTTTCCGCCTGCAGCGTCGCTTCATGTTTACCATTGCGCGTAACATCAATGATACCCATGCCGCCGCTGTAGTTTGGCCCCTGCAGATTCTGCACGCCACGGAAGACAAAGTGATAATGATGAATATCGACGCTATCGCCCGCCTTCATCCGCACATCGCGTTCGACGCTGTACTGCGTGCTGAACGCAATGCCAATCACCGTGACACCGACACCCAGATGGCCCAGCACCATGCCCCAGTGACTGCGCGACAGATGACGTAAACCCGCAAAGAACGGATGACGATGGGTGGCGCGCTCATGCAATTCCAGCAGCGTCAGCACGATAATCCAGAGTGACATCAGCAGACCAACCACCGTCATCGCTTCAATACGATCCTGCAGCCACCACGGAATGATCATGGAACAGGCCAGTGTCACCATCAGCGCCAGCGCCAGCCGTTTTGCCAGCTTCTGCGGTTCATCGCGACGCCAGCGCACCAGCGGCCCGATCCCCATCAGCAACGCAAACGGTGCCATCAGCCAGCTGAACATCGTGTTGAAGAAGGGTTCACCGACCGAAATGCTGCCCAGCCCCAGTTGCTTGTGTACCAGCGGCAATAGCGTGCCGAGCAGCACCACCAGCATCGCGGCAATCAGCAGCACGTTATTACCCAGCAGGAACGATTCCCGCGACCAGGTTTCATTCTGAACCCGGCCACGCACCTGCCCGCCTTTAATGGCGTAGAGCAGCAGTGAACTGCCGATGACAATCACCAGAAATGCGAGGATAAACATGCCGCGCGCCGGATCGGAGGCAAAGGAGTGCACCGACACCAGCACGCCGGATCGCACCAGGAACGTCCCGAGCAGGCTCAGCGAAAACGCCGTAATCGCCAGCAGCACGGTCCAGGCCTTAAAGGTGCCGCGCTTTTCGGTGACCGCCAGCGAGTGCATCAGGGCGGTGCCCGCCAGCCATGGCATAAACGAAGCATTCTCAACGGGGTCCCAGAACCACCAGCCGCCCCAGCCCAGTTCGTAATAGGCCCAGGCAGATCCAAGGACAATCCCGATGGTCAGAAAGACCCAGGCCGCCGTCGTCCAGGGACGCGACCAGCGCGCCCAGGCGGTATCGAGCCGTCCGGCCATCAGTGAGGCGATTGCAAAGGCAAACGCCACTGAAAAGCCGACGTAGCCCATATAGAGCAGCGGCGGATGGAAGATCAGGCCGATATCCTGCAGCATCGGATTCAGGTCATGCCCGTCTATCGGGAAGTCCGGCAATGTGCGGCCAAACGGATTGGAGGTCAGCAGGATAAACAGCAGGAAGCCGAGGTTGATCATTCCCATGACGGCAAGCACGCGGGCCAGCGCATCCTGCGGCATCCCGCGGCTGAAGATCGCTACCGCCAGTGTCCAGGTGCTGAGCAGCAGCACCCACAGCAGCAGTGAACCTTCGTGTGCGCCCCAGGTGGCAGCGATGCGATAGTAGACCGGCAGCAGACTGTTGGAGTTCGTGACGACATAAGCAACGGTAAAGTCGTTGCTGATAAAAGCCCAGACCAGCAGCGCAAACGCCGCCGCGATGCAGACAAATAAGCCGCAGGCCAGCGGACGCGCCATCGCCATCAGACGGGCATCCTGACGTACTGCGCCCCACAGCGGATAACTGCTCAGCAACAGGGAAAGCCCTAGCGCCAGGCAGAGCAGAAAGGTACCGATTTCGGGCATCATGATGATTTATTTCCCGCCTGATAGAGCGACTGCGGGCCGGTGTGATTACTCTTCATCGCGTCTTCAATCTCCGGCGGCGTGTATTTCTCATCATGTTTCGCCAGCACTTCTTTGGCGATAACCTGGTTGCCCGTCGTCAGCACGCCCTGCGCGACAACGCCCTGCCCTTCCCGGAACAGATCCGGCAGGATGCCTTCAAAACTGACGCTGACCACGCCGCGTGCATCATAAAGTTTGAACGATACCGCCAGCGTATTGGGATCGCGCCGGACGCTGCCGGGCATCACCATGCCACCGACGCGCAGTCGCTGGCCCGCCTCAGGCTTCTCGTGCGCCTCGCCTTTGCCGTAGAGGATTTCACCCGGGGTATAGAACAGATCGATGTTTGAGCGCAGCGCATACATCACCAGCGCAGTCGCCAGGCCAAGGCCGAGCAGGATCGCCACTGCCGCATAGAGGCGGTTGCGTCGACGGATATTCACAGTGTCTCTCCTGCCGCGTCAGCCGCGGCTTTTTTCGTTTTCGCCGCCCGGATGCGGCGTTCCCGCGCATCACGCTGGCGGATCTCAGCCATCAGGCGGCGGCGCAGCAACAGGGTATGCAGCGTCAGACCGATAAGCGGAAGCAACGTGCAGGCAACCGCCAGCCAGACGTAAAAGGCGTAACCGCCCATCGCAAAGAAGGCGTGCCAGGAGGTAAATGCCGGGGTCATGCCTGCTCTCCCTGCTTCGCCACATCTATCGCCCAGGGACGATGACGTTCAGTTAACAGGATCAGGTTGCGCAGCCGCATCAGGGTCAGCGTGATAAACAGCAGCAGATAACCGAGGATCGACCAGCGTAGCGGCGTGCGCATGACCGGCGCAATCGCCTGCTGAAGAATGCCTGACGAACCCTGATGGAGGGTATTCCACCACTGCACCGAGAAGTGAATGATGGGCAGATTGACCACGCCAACCAGAATCAGAATACCGGCGGCCCGGCCTGCGGTGCGGCGGTCATCAAAAGCGTGATAAAGCGCGATCACGCCCATATAGAGGAACAGCAGCACCAGTTCCGATGTCAGACGCGCATCCCAGATCCACCAGGTGCCCCACATCGGCTTGCCCCATGCGGAACCGGTGACCAGCGCAATAAAGGTAAAAACCGCGCCCACCGGAGCCATCGCAGCGGAAACCAGATCGGCCATCTTCATCTGCCACACCAGACCAGTAAAAGCGGCGATAGCCATGGAGGCATAGATGCCCATCGACCACATCGCGGCGGGTACATGGATATACATGATGCGAAAACTGTCGCCCTGCTGATAGTCAGCAGGGGCAAATCCGAATCCCCAGACCCAGCCCAGCAGCAACGATGCCAGCCCTGCAACGGCAAACCAGGGCACCAGTCGCCCCGAAAATTGATAAAGCCGTTCGGGCCTGGCCAGCTGATGTAACGCTTTCCACATATCAGATGCTCACATTAACGATAAAAAGTGTTGCCGCGTCTTTTACGCGCGGTGGATACAAGCCGGTTACTGCAAAGTAATGCGTAGCGCCGCTGCCGTGGCAAAGGGCGCGAGCGTGGCGCTGCCCAGCAGCATCGCGCCGAGAATCGCCAGATAGCCACCAATCGGCAATCCCTGACTGGCCGCCTCCATCGCCGCACTGGCGAAGATCAATACCGGAATCGCCAGCGGCAGTACCAGCAGGCTCAGCAGCACACCACCGCGTCGCAACCCCACCGTCAGACCCACGCCAATCGCACCAAGGAAACTCAGCGTTGGCGTGCCGAGCAGCAGCGTCAGGGCCATCGCCCGCCAGCCATTAAAATCCAGCGACAGCAGTAGCGCGGCCAGTGGCGACAGAATGATCAATGGCACGCCGGTGACCAGCCAGTGCGCCACCACTTTGCCAATAACCGTTACCGGCAGTGGCGTCGGCAACAGAACCAGCTGCTCCAGCGAGCCATCACTGAAGTCATCGCGAAACAGCCGCTCGAGCGCCAGCAGTGACGCCAGCAGCGCAGCAACCCAGGCCACGCCCGGCGCAATGCGCGCCAACTGTTGCGGGTCCGGTCCGATGCCCAATGGAAACAGAGTGATGACAATCAGAAAAAACCAGAGCGGATTAACCACATCCGCACCGCCGCGAAAGGCAATGCGCAATTCACGCTGGATGAGGCGAAACAGCATCACTCTGTCTCCACGTCGCCAAGGCGAATTTTACGCACCCGCGCCGCATCCGCAGGTAAATCCTGGTGAGTTGTCAGGATCACGGCACCGCCGTTATCGGCATGCCGGGCGAATTGCGCCATTAATTTTTCAATTCCCGCTTTGTCGATGGCGGTCAGCGGCTCGTCGAGAATCCAGATGCGGGCCTGACTGAGCCACAGCCGCGCCAGCGCCACCCGACGCTGCTGACCTGCCGACAAGCGGCTGACCGGCACCTCTTCATCGCCCGTAAGGTCGACACTTTCGAGTGCTGCAAAGATCTGCGCATCAGTGCAATCGGGATGGTAGAAGCGCAGATTTTCCAGCGGCGTGAGCACGCCTTTGATACCGGGACAGTGGCCCAGATAGAGCATCGCCTGATGCCAGGTTTCACGCTGTCGCAGGATCGGCTGCTGCTGCCAGCGTATTTCACCCTCTTCCGGACGGCTCAGACCCGCCAGCAGGCGCAATAACGAGGTCTTTCCGGCACCGTTGGGGCCTTCAATCTGCACAATGTCACCAGCAGAGACGCGAAAAGAGAGCCGCCGAAATAGCGATCGTTCGTCGTATGCACAAGTAAGCGTAATGATTTCCAGCATCGAGGGGGGAATCGCACCAGCTAAAAGTGGCCGGGATATTACCACAATGTTGCTGTGGGCCGAAGTGTGAGCCAACGCTCAGTTTCGCTGCCAGTAGCTTATTCGTGCGGTATCGACGGAAGTCTGAATAAAAATGCAGTTCCGAAAAACGTTGTTACGCTTATTCGCACTGGTCGTTACATTATCAGCAAATAAAAAACGGCTACGCTTATTACGCTACAGCACTATCACCAGGAGAAAATATGAAGCCTTCATCAGGTAATGAACAGGGTCCTAACGACGTAGAGAGCGAAGAGAAGGACAAGGGCACTGACATCGAAGTCGATGAGGAGGCATTACCCTCCCGCGCTGCGGCGATCCATGAAGAGATTCGTCAGGATGGTGAAAAGGAGCTGGAGCGCGACGGGATGGCGCTGCTCTGGTCAGCTATCGCGGCAGGCCTGTCTATGGGCGCCTCGCTGATGGCTAAGGGAATATTTCAGGTGCATCTTGATGGCGTACCGGGTGCGTTTCTGCTGGAAAACCTCGGTTACACCTTTGGTTTTGTTATCGTCATTATGGCGCGCCAGCAGCTCTTTACCGAAAACACCGTTACCGCCGTCTTACCGGTGATGCACAAACCGACCTGGAGCAATGCGGGTCTGCTGTTACGTTTGTGGGGCATTGTGTTGCTGGGTAACCTGATCGGTACCGCGCTGGGTGCGCTGGCGTTTAATGAGATGCCGATATTTGACGATGCCACCCGTCAGGCCTTTACCCATATCAGTATGAAGGTGATGGAACATACCCCTGGCGAGATGTTTGCCAATGCGGTGATTTCCGGCTGGATTATCGCCACCATGGTCTGGATGTTCCCGTCTGCGGGCGGCGCTAAACTGCTGGTCATTGTGATGATGACCTGGCTGGTTGCGCTGGGCGATCTGGCGCATATCGTGGTGGGCTCGGTCGAAGTGCTTTATCTGGTATTTAATGGCAGCATTAGCTGGCATGAGTTTTTGTGGCCGTTTGCCCTGCCGACGCTGCTCGGCAACATTACCGGCGGCACCCTGATTTTTGCCCTGATCAGCCATGCGCAGATTCGCAATGACATGAGTGAGGCGGCCGTGGCCAAAGCGAAAGCGGAAAAACGGAAGCAGGAGAAGCGCCGCCAGCGTGAAGAGCAGGAAGGCACGGAGTAAATGGCAAGGCAGACAATTAACTCTGTCTGTTTTTCAGGTCTGTTGGCTAAAGGCAATATGCTATGCGGGCAGCTGAAAAACGTTTACCGGAGTGTCTGCTGTAACCGGAAGTGAAGATTCAGAGCCGGGGTGCCGCTTCAGTCTGGGTGGCATCCTGGACTTCAGAACAACTGCTTTCCGCTTTCTGTACGTAATGTTCGCGAGTTCAGAAAGCCGGATTGCTGACGGAATGAGCAAACAGACGGCGATGTAGTGAATCTCATAGCCTGTTTGCGCTATACTGCGCGCCGCAGTCCTCTTAGTTAAATGGATATAACGAGCCCCTCCTAAGGGCTAGTTGCAGGTTCGATTCCTGCAGGGGACACCAAATATTAGTCTCTCAAAGTCTGCTTTATCTATTACATCCAGTCATTTAACTTAGTTTCATAACTCACCTGAGTCTCCAGCAGGCTCACAAAATCCATAGCGTCATGCTGGTACAATTGTTGGTATGTTTGGTTCGATAATGCAGGGATATTTACATATATACTTCTGTAAAATTGATACAGACGTTACCATGCCATAACATGGAGAAAAGCACACTATAGCTAAATTCAAATTCACTAAAAATCATGGTAACTGGAAAGTGTCACCTTAATTAAGGCCAATAATTAACACACTAAGTTTTCATCGAAATTTCAAATTTCATACTTTAAGCTCAAGTATTAGCGTAAGGGAAGCATTTCTAAAAAATAAAAAAACAAGGCGCCTTTCATAGGCCTGTCCGGTTTGTATAGGGCTTAGGTAATGAGTTACAATCAGGCTATCTTAAGACAAATGAATGACGCTTATTATGAACAAAATGCAAATCGAAGAAATGCTTTTAAAAGAGGGATTTACACCAAAAGAAGTCTCTGTGATACGTCAGCATGCTGAGATAGACGGTTATCCTTATCCCTGGCTCCTTTCACAGTTAAAGAAAAGATTCATAGTTGCAATGATATTAATAGCAATCCTTCTCGCAGGACTCATCTATACCATTCGCAGTGGCACACAAGAAAACCTTGTTTCTTATTCAATCACGCTTGTAGCAGGTTTCGTTATTTTATATATATTTGTACCTTTGAAACCTGCATTTAAAGCTTACAGATTCATGAAAAAACATGGTCACTCTTTGTAAGTATCAGAGATTGATTTAATGGCTGAAGCGTCATTATAGACTTCTATGAATAGCTCTTTTCTGCTCATTTCCTTAATACCGCGAACGTAGTCGGTATTAAGAAAATAGTAGAGCCGCCAGGCCTCAGGTTTTTGTACCAGACGCACGATGCCATAGAGAGACAGTGCCAGGTCCATTGAACTGTATGCTAACTGCCCAACCCTCTGATCGAACCCCAAAAACTCAGCTGTTACTACATAACCCTGTTTGAGTAATCCCACACTATCAGTTTTGCCATACACCAGGTTCTCAACAGACTCCTGAAAACCGTTGAGTCCATGCAGAACCAACATTCCTCCAAAGGCAGAACCTATGATTGTCCCTGACGCAAGGGAAGCACCGATCACTGATACACCGGCTATTACCTGCATACCGCTCAGCACTACCCCAATGCCATTGATCACATAGCCCCAAAAATCTCCATTCCTGACCAACTGCACCGAAGCATGAACGGCAGCTGTTCCAGCTCTGAGCATTCTGTCCTGAATCGTAAGGTACTCATTTTCCTTTTTGAGATTTTGGATGCACTCCTGGCATTGATCATCAGTGGAGCCAGAACGGATGACGTTAAGCTGAGCGTTAACAAAAGCTTTAACGTTATCCTGGAACTGTAATCTATTAAATCCGTCTTTAAGGTAGATGTGAGAAAGGTGATTAGCATTGCTTAGCAGCTGATTTGCCTCAGCATGAGCCATAGTCAGAAAGTAATCCTTGAATCGGTCTGGTTTCCAGTAGTCCATGACTGTGCCTTTATGTCATTATACGCATCGTTAAGTTTATTTAATCAGATTCCCCTTCTCAGGGAAAGCAAAAGGACCAGCTATGAGTACAGATCTCTTCTTAAAAATCGATGGCATTACAGGCGAATCACAGGACAGCAACCATAAAGGCTGGATTGCTATTGAATCTTTCACGTGGGGTGCAAACCAGCCAGGGAACATGTCGGTTGGGGGTGGTGGCGGTGCAGGAAAGGTTCAGTATCGCGACCTATCAGTTCAGGCACTCATTGACAAAGCTACTCCAGCAATTATGCGCTATGTATCCAACGGCAAGCATGTAGGCAAGGTTGAGCTTTCGGTATGTAAAGCCGGAGGAAGCCAAATTGAGTACTGTCGCATTACGCTTGAAGACGTTCTTATCACTAATGTGATTTTCAATGGCACTACAAATCGTGATCTGATCGGAGTCTCATATCAGTTCCAGGCATCAAAAGTCAGGACACAGTACTGGGAACAATCAGCGAATGGCGGCAAAGGCGCTGAAACTCAGTCAGGGTGGGATATTAAAGGTAACAAAGAACTGTAATATCTCAGGAACGTTGGGTATTTTAGCACATGCTAAATCTTGTTATTTATTTAAGGTGTCATTAAAAATGGCAACTTCGTATTTTATCAGGCAGTAATTACGTCTCTAAAATTATAATTATTAATCCGATAAGGCAGTCTTAAAGAAAGTTATTAATCATTATAAAAGTTAAAATTCACATATTAAGACAAAGTTAGAATAAATTTTTATGCTCTGAAAAAATCATTAAACATTGGTTCAATGTTAATTCAAAAATCAGATAGTTTATTCGGCTTAATATCAGTATTTATAACGGCAAGTTCAGAAATTTCATCGACTCCCCTGCCGACATGCCGAAGCCGTCATGCCATAAACCTGCCGAAAACGATGGCTGAAGTGCGCAGAAGAGTGAAAACCACACTGAAGCGCTATCTCAGTCAGCGTCAGATCGGGCCGAGCAAGCAATGTTCGCGCACGATCCATACGACGACGCATTACAAACTGATGCGGTGCTTCGCCCGTGGTGTGACGGAACATGCGGGCAAAATGAAACTCACTCAATGCCGCTTCCTGCGCCAGCACAGCCAGGGTTAGAGGCTGATCGAGATGGGTTTCAATAAATCCCAGAACACGCCGTAATACCGCCGGAGCCAGTCCACCTCGCACTTGGGGTAATTGCCACTTTACTTCGCTGTAATGCTGCAAAAGATGGGTCAGAAGCAGTGTTGATGCGCTGCTCAATGTCAGCTGACTGGCGGGCTGTTGCCAGTCGCTGCTCAGCAGAAAGTGTCGATAAAGCTGGGTAATGCGGTCATCAGCGGAAAAGACTTTCTCATGCAGATTTAACTGCGCCGGGCTGCGATCCCACACCTGTTCGGCCAGATGCCGCAGCTGATTCTCGCTGCAATAGAGATGAACAAAAGCGAGGTCGGCACGCAAATCCCAGGTTGATTCCGTGCCTGCGGGCATCAGACAGAAGCGATCCGGTGCGCCACCGTTACGCCAGCCGTGCACTGTTTTATGCCAGGTATCGTAGCCGCCCGCCACATAAAGACTCAGCGTGTGATGATCGCTCAGGTTGGTAACGCGATCGCCACTATTAAACCAGGCGGCCAGCTGAATGCCATTATTGAGTTGTACCTGATCGCGCAGTTGTGCTTTGTGGCGTTGCAACATTTCAAAGGTCTGATAGGTACGCATCGGGGTATCAGTTCAGGTAAACAGAGGGCCAGTTTACGGATTGTGGGGGACAGAAAACAGGTCACATCGGGACAGATGTATAAAAATGCGCAAGATTTTGCAAACCCGGCGCAATCCGCAGCAAGACCCATGCGCGTTACCAGTGCAGACTCGGCGTTTTGTGGTGGAGAACCTGGCAATGAACCTGTTTTTGTATCTCTCTGTCGTGTTCATCTGGGGTACAACCTGGATTGCGATCTATGCACAACAGACTGCTGGCATGGGGGCCGTGACTGTTGCCGTGTTCTGGCGATTTTTACTGGCTTCACTGGTCATGTTATTGCTGCTTAAGCTGATAAAACGACTGCACAGGCTGACGCTGCGCGATCATCTTTTCTGCATGCTGCAAGGCTGCTGCGTCTTTGGCTTCAATTTTGTCTGTTTCTATTACGCTTCAGGCTATATCAGCAGCGGACTGGAGTCGGTCATTTTCTCTATGGCGGTGATGTACAATGCAATAAACAGCTGGATCTTTTTCCATCAGCGCCCTTCTCCGCGTCTGATTCCGGCGATCGTGCTGGGCATGGCAGGCATCGTTGCGCTGTTCTGGCACGATCTGCGCAGCACGCAGGCCTCTGCCGGGCTGATGTGGGGCATTGGTTTAAGTGCGCTGGGCACGCTGGGATTTTCATTTGGCAATATGATCAGTCAGCGGCATCAGCGTCTGCAACGCGACGTACTGACAACTAACAGCTACGGCATGTTGTATGGCGCGCTGATGATGGCACTGGTCTCACTGCTACAGGGTGTTTCACTACAGCCAATATGGAATGTCCAGTGGATTGGCGCATTAACCTATCTGGCTATCGTGGGATCGGTGATGGGTTTCGGTGCCTACTTTACACTAGTGGGACGTATCGGCGCCAGTCGGGCTGCCTATACAACGGTTCTGTTTCCACTGGTTGCGCTGGCACTCTCGACCCGCTTTGAGGGGTATGAGTGGCATGTCAGCGCCATCCCTGGCCTTGTCATGATTCTGCTGGGCAATATCGTCATGTTTGCCCGCTGGCCGGCAAGCCGTCGCCGGATAATCATCTGACGCGGAGGCGGGCTCCGGCCCGCGTCCGAACAGGCATTATGCCCACTGCTGCTGAAGAAGTTTTTGTGGTTGATTGATCGCTTTACGCGCAATCCAGTAGAGCAGAACACGCTCATCGTCACTATCACGATCGGCCATCGACAGCAGTTTTAATGCCAGCGTCGATTTGGTCACAGGCTGTTGTTCTGTACTGAGTTCAATCACCGCCTGACCGATGATGCAGCAAACTTCGTCCTCACTGGTGGTGGATTCATATGTCCGGTCTTTCATATTTCCTCCTGATAAGTGAATTATCAGCCTGGCAAAAGATCCGGAAGGCTGCTCACATAACCGGCTCGCTGAAACATTCTATTACGGGTGGTTACGCTTATTTATTAAGCTGCCGCTTTGGTTACTTTTAACGCAACGCTGCGTTATCGCTGCAGACCTGCGTTGTGTCATTCATACCGCCTGAATGGCATTTCATTCCCTGAGACGTTCCGTTCATACCTTTGTTGCTCACGCGCGCGAACCACTGCTTTATTCTGACCGCAGTTTCCAGATTCCCGAACGGGAGAGATAAATTATGAACCAGACTCAACAGGCGTCTTACCAGCGTTCCCGCTGGCTTACATTGTTCGGAACGGTAATCACTCAGTTTGCGCTGGGGTCAGTTTATACATGGAGTTTGTTCAACGGCCAGTTGTCACAGAAGCTTGATGCGCCGATCAGTCAGGTCGCATTTTCCTTTGGCCTGCTGAGTTTAGGTCTGGCTATCGCCTCTTCACTGGCCGGAAAATTACAGGAACGTTTTGGCGTACGCCGCGTCACAATTGGTGCGGGTGTACTGATGGCTTTGGGCTTCTGGCTCACCGCGCACGCAAATAACCTGGTGATGCTCTACTTCAGTGCCGGGCTGCTGGTCGGTCTGGCCGATGGTGCCGGTTACCTGATGACGCTGTCAAACTGCGTGAAATGGTTCCCTGAACGTAAGGGGATGATCTCGGCCTGTGCAATTGGCGCTTACGGCCTTGGCAGTCTGGGATTCAAGTTTATCTGCGGAGCACTGCTGGCAACGGTCGGTCTGGAGCAGACCTTTATGATCTGGGGCGTGCTGGCCATGTCGATGATTATTCTCGGTGCGCTGCTGATGCGTGAAGCGCCACTGCAGCAGACCGGGACCACCGCCCAAGGTCAGCAACATGCGCGGGATTACACGCTGGCACAGTCAGTGCGTCTGCCGCAGTACTGGATGCTGGCGCTGATGTTCCTGACCGCCTGTATGAGCGGCCTCTATGTGATAGGGGTTGCCAAAGATATCGGCGAAGGTCTGGTGCATCTCTCCACGCAGACTGCTGCCAGCGCGGTAACGGTGATTGCGATTGCCAATCTGAGTGGTCGTCTGGTGCTGGGTGTGCTCTCCGACAAAATGCTACGTATCCGGGTCATTTCGCTGGCGCAAATTGTGTCGCTGATCGGTATGAGTGTGCTGCTGTTTACCCGGATGAATGAGGTCACCTTCTTCCTGTCACTCGCCTGTGTGGCCTTTAGCTTTGGCGGGACCATCACGGTGTTCCCATCACTGGTCAGTGACTTTTTCGGCCTCAACAACCTGACAAAAAATTATGGCCTGCTCTACCTGGGCTTTGGTATCGGCAGCGTGCTGGGTTCGCTGGTCGCCTCACTGTTTGGTGGTTTCACTGTCACCTTCAGCCTGATTATGACATTGCTGGTCATCTCCCTGTTCCTGTCGCTCACCATCCGACTGCCACAGAGTTCCGTCACAGCAGAGCCGGTGTTGCAGCGCCACTAACTTCACGGACAACGACCACGGGCCGCCATTGCGCGGCCCGTTAACATTCAGCCGCGGAATAGCGGCTCTGCTATTCCCGCCACCGCGACGTCCACGGCAAAGATATCGCCTGACTGCGGATAGCGTGCCAGTTCCTCTTCCGTGCGATCTTCCCGTGAACTGGTGATAAACAACGTTTTAAGATCGGCACCGCCAAAGGCCACCATGGTTGGCCACTTCACCGGCAGCAGGATCTCATCAACGATTTCGCTGCTCTGCGGATCGATACGTACCACGCGTCCGCCATCAAACTGTGCTGACCAGTAAAAACCTTCGCTATCCACCGCGGCACCATCCGGTAAACCCCCTTTCGCGTCAAAACGACGGAACAGCATGCGCTCACCCGGTTCGCCCTGCTCGCTTAACGGATAACGATAGAGCGCCTCATTCGGCGTATCGCTGTGATACATCCATTGCCGGTCCGGAGAGAATGCCAGTCCGTTGGAAATTTTAATGTCCTGCGCCTTCACTTCCAGCTTCAGGTCGGGCGTCACGCGGCATAACAGACCGCCATTTTTATCTTGCGGTTCCCACAGGCTACCGCACCAGAAATTACCCCACGGATCCACACGGCCATCATTAAAGCGACTTTGCGCGGCTACACCTGGATTCTCTGCGACCTTTTTCTCTGGTTTACCCTGCGCATCCAGCAGCCAGACACCATTGCGCAATGCGGCTATCAGCCCGCCCTGCTCACGCAGACCGATGCACCCTACCTCTTCCGCCTGCGGGAAGGTCTGCAATTCACCGCTGACCGGATCAAAACGGTGAATGGCCGGAGCCAGAATATCGACGCAATAGAGCACCTGTTCTTCTGATGACCAGAGCGGGCATTCCCCCAGTTCAGCCTGTAACGCCAGAATATTTTTTACGTTATGCGCCATGTTTCTCTCCCATTGAAATGACATGCTAATAATGTAGTGGTAAAAACTTTCAAATGAGAATTATTTTCGCCTGATTTTAAGACTATTCTCTTTGATAGTATTTATTATTCAGCTCATTCCGATTTTCTTATTTCCTGCCGCGGAAAAATACAGCGCGCTGAAATATTCCGTCATATCTTCTTAAATAACTCTACAAAGCCTGCATCTTCACTCCACTTTTCCAGCGTAATGTCGTAGTCATTGAAAAAGAGGAGAGGCTTCCGATGAAGAGATTAATTAAAGTCGCTTCGGTGGTTGCGCTGATGACATTACTAAGCGGTTGTATCATCAGCCCCAGACACGACAATGGCTGGCACCGCGGGGGTGGCGGCGGATATCATGGAGGCTACTACGGAGGTTATCACGGTGGGTATCATGGCGGTCACCATCGCCACTAATGGGCAAAGATGTCACACAGCATAAAATAAAAGCAGTAAACTTTAAGGGCGGGATAATTATCCCGCCCGTTTCATTTAGCTTTTCAGCGCATAATTACACTGGAACCAGACTTTCTTCAGCCCCGGAATATGACTTTCCTGGGCAGGCAGCGCCTCAACTTTATCAAATCCTTTATTACTGCAGTAATTCGCCAGATCGATATCCATTGCATCACGATTGACCTTTACCGGGTCAAAACGGTACTGCACGGTATTCGAGCTGGGATCTTCATCAACGCGTTCAAATGCCCCGGGTTTGCTGGCAGTACATCCACTCAGCAGAATCAGCGCCAGTGCGCCGGTAATTAATTTTTTCATTTAGTTATCCTCACGTTGCCGCGCAGTGTATGACGCAGCATGCCACGCATCCATAGGATTAATGCGCGAAAATCAAAACTTGATAAGATTTTACCAATTAATGCAATACGATTAAACGGCTATCACTATCATGCCGGAAGTGACAGGATGTAATCAGACCAAACGAAGACTGCACCACACCAGGAAATGCCAAAAATAAAAATCTGTTCCTCTCTCTTCCCTGCCCGCGCTTAGCGGGCTTTTTTTCGCCTGCTAAGCGCGGGTTTACTGAACGGTCAGTGCCACCATTCTACGTAACAGGTTAGCGGCGCGCTTGTCAGGTAATGCCAGAATGGCACTGTAGAGGTCAATTGACATGGCACAGAGCGAGGAGCGATCCACCACCGTATCGGCAGGCATATTCAGCTGCTGCAGTTTGTCGCCCCACTTCAGATAAAGCCGGCCGACAATCTTTTGCAGATCATCCTGCGCCTGCGTCTTATCAAGGGGCTGTTCGGGCGGCGGGCTATTGAGCAGCAGCAGCTCCATGGCATCGGCCTCTTTGCGATTCAGCGACGCTGGGAGTGTGGTCTGCAAATTGATGCCACCACTCACCTGCGGATAGAGATAACGGAAGCAGAGGCCCGGATCGATGTGGTTCAGCGCCCGCATCTCTTCCACCGAGATGCTGATATAGTTAACGACCGCCGCATCGGTTCCGCGCATCAGTCGCTGATTGATCACCTCAATCAGCCAGCCACGCAGTTCACCTGTCGCCCTGTCAGGCTGCTCGCCCGCACGGATCCGCCGGGTCAGCTCCTGAGTCAGCAACAGCCATAATGCCGGTTCCTGCGTCTGCAATACCCGATAGCCAGGCATCTTTGCCAGCTGATTCACCGCCTGCTCATGCTGAGCAGTCTGCTGCTGATGCGGCGCGACCCAGCTGAACCAGAGCAGATTTGCCAGTATCAGTGGCAGCAGAAAGAGGATCAGCCCCTGCCACAAACGCAGCCGGGTGGTTTTGATCAGCACAATGACGATCAGCGCCAGCAGCGCAAACGCGGCCAGCGTAATAAAAAGCAGAGAATTCATGCTGCGGGATCAATCCTTACGCACATCGATCAGCACAGGGCAGTGAGCACGCTCAATAACTGAAGCGCTAACCGAGCCTTTTAATAGCCGATTAAAAGAGGAGAGATGGCGACGTCCCATGATAATCATACTGGCCTTAAGCTGTTGCGACTGGGCAACGATGGTGTCTGCTGCATCCCCCGCCAGGATCATGCCACGCGCATTAATGCCCGCGCGCAATAACGGTGCCAGCGCATGGCGCACCACCATTTCCGCCGTATTCTGCTCATCCTGCGCCGCCACAAAAT
Source organism: Pantoea sp. JKS000250 (assembly GCF_003201065.1). Taxonomy (NCBI): domain Bacteria; kingdom Pseudomonadati; phylum Pseudomonadota; class Gammaproteobacteria; order Enterobacterales; family Erwiniaceae; genus Pantoea; species Pantoea sp. JKS000250. The sequence continues at coordinate 1,119,194 of NZ_QICZ01000001.1, forward strand.
CGGCAGGGTCTTCACCCGCATCGATTTCCATCGGCTGATTACAGGAGGAGTAGGCAGGATCCACGCAGCACAGCACCACTACATCAGCGCGATGCGCCAGCGCTTCTTCAATGGTTAAGGCGACCACTTTCTCCGCCACCGGAGAGTGATCAATGGCCATCAGCAGGGTTTTCATCAGATGCTTATCCTTCTATCGCGGCGACTTTGCCGATTTCACGCACCAGCGCCTCTTTGCACTTCAGCATCTCGTCACGAAAACGGGCTTCGTGACGCAGAAAACGTGCAGAGGGCACCAGCAAAGAGACAGAAAAGCGACCAAACAGCGTATCCAGCGCAAACGCCATCGTCGAGATACCTTCCAGCGTTTCACCGCGATCCACGGCGATACCGGTTTCGCGCACTTCCCTGATAAGTTGCAGCAACTGCGGCAGGGTTTTCACCGTCATATCGGTCAACTCCTGCCAGGCGTCACCGACGATCGTCCGCACATCTTTTTCACACTCCAGCGCCAGCAGTGCCCGTCCACCTGAGGTGCTGTAGAGCGGCAGATTGAGTCCCATATGCGGAACGACCCGCAGCTCCCGCGACGCCACCACGTGGTGAATAATCGCCAGTTGGCTGCCGCTGGCGCGCGCCAGTGAAACCGTCTCATTGGTGTCGGAAGAGAGTTTTTCCAGCAGCGGACTGACCAGATCGACCACATCGGTATGCACGCTGGAAATCAGTTTTAACAGTGCCGGCCCCAGGCGCAGTCCGCCTGCCCCGCTGCTGCGCACCAGCTCGGCGCTGTCGAGCGCGGCAACGATGCGCTGCACCGTTGAACGGGGCAGTTCTACTGCCTGAGCTATCTCGCCGAGGCTCATGCCGCCCGGCTGTTCGCCCAGCGCATTAAGAATTTTTGCCGCACGGGCGATGACCTGAATGCCGCCCGTTTTTTCATCCTCACGGCTGGAGGGTTGATGTGCCATAGCGTCGTCCTGTTTGAGCTGCCTTACTGTAGCGCGAAAGCCGCACTTTTTACAGCCTGTACCACATTGCAATACAGCATACCGGGATGTAATATTACGCCCTGTATCACATCGCAGTACACTGCATCATAATAACGAGATCGCCTGCAATGAACGCTAAGCCTGCCGCCGCGCCGGCCCCTCATCCTTTTACACTACGGCTGGCGCTTGGCCTGGTCGGCGTGCTCATTGCTGCCCTGACCTCCGGGCTGAACGATCGCGTCAGTGATATCGCGCTGGCAGATATCCGGGCTGCTATCGGCATCGGTTACGATCAGGGTAGCTGGATTATTTCCGGTTATCAGGCGGCAGAAGTCGCTGCCATGATGATCGCGCCCTGGTTTGCCGTCACTCTGTCGCTGCGGCGTTTCACCCTTGGCGTATCGGCAGGATTTATGCTGACCGGCATTCTGCTGCCGCTGGTGCCGGATCCGACGCTTTTTATCAGCCTGCGCGTACTGCAGGGTCTGTTCGGTGGTGCACTGCCGCCAATGCTGATGACCGTCGCCCTGCGCTTCCTGCCGCCGCCTTTTAAGCTGTTTGGCCTGGCGGGCTATGCCCTGACCGCGACGTTTGGCCCCAATATGGCGGCCTCACTGGCGTCGTTATGGACCGATCATGTCAGTTGGATGATGGTATTCTGGCAGGTCGTGCCATTAATGCTCATTGCCATGGTGCTGATTAGCTGGGGGATGCCGCAGGACCCGCTGCGTCCGGAACGCTTTCAGCAGATCGATCTGTTTGGCATGGTGACCGGCTGCAGCGCGGTTGCGCTGCTGGTTCTGGTGCTGACTCAGGGTGAGCGTCTCGACTGGCTGAACTCGCCCCTGATCGCTGGTATGCTGCTGACCGCGCTGCCGCTGCTGCTGGTTTTCCTGATTAATGAGTGGTTTCACCCGCTGCCCCTGTTTAAATTGCAGATGCTGCGGCGGCCCAATCTGGCGCACGGCTTGCTGGGACTGGCCTGCGTGCTCATCCTTGGTCTGTCAGGCTCCGCCCTGCCGTCGGCCTATTTTGCTCAGGTCAGCGGTTTTCGCACCCTGGAGTTTGCCCCGCTGGCATTGACGGTCGGCCTGCCACAACTGCTGATCGCACCGCTGATTGCGGCCCTGCTGAATATCCGCTGGATTGACTGCCGCTGGATGCTGACGGCGGGCGTCGGCATGCTGGTAACGTCCTGTCTGCTGGGCTCGCAAATCACCAGTGAGTGGGCGCGCCAGAATTTCTGGCTGCTGCAGATTCTGCAGGCGTTCGGGCAACCGATGATTATTCTGCCGATACTGATGAGCGCCACCAGCGTGGTGGCCCCGCCAGAAGGCCCGTTTGCCTCAGCGATGTTCAATACGGTGCGCGGCTTCTCCAGCATTACCGCCTCCACGCTGGTTGAGGTTTTCCTCTCCCATCGTGAGCAGTTTCACTCCAGTGTTCTGATTGATCAGGCCGCCAGCCGCAGCTGGCTGATGACCGCGCCAGCGGCCGATCAGGCCAGCCGCAGCCTGCCGCTGTTGCCGGATGGCAGCATCAGCGTCAGCGATAATCTCAGCGGATTTGCCATGCTGGTTCGTCATCAGGCCACAGTACTGAGTCTGAGCGACAGCTGGCTGATGCTGACCGGTTTTGCCGCCTGCCTGTTACTGCTTACCGCCATCCTGCCAAAACGGGTCTGGCCGCCTCAAACTTTGCTTCAAAACCCCTCCCGGAATAACTGAATATGCGTGCTTTCGAAATGAAAAGAACTCTGGTGCTCACACTGCTGCTGCTGGTGTTACTGGCCATCGCTTTTGCAGTCTGGTCACTGATGAGCGGCAACGATCACCGCACCAACGACGCTTACGTCAATGCGGATTACACTCTGGTCGCGCCAAAAGTCTCCGGCTACATCAGCAATGTGCAGGTGCAGGATAATCAGCAGGTCAAAGCCGGTCAGCTGCTGGCAACGCTGGACGACCGTGACTATCGTGTGGCACTGGAGAGTGCCGAGGCTGACCTGCAGGTGAGTCAGGCGAAACTGCTGAGCAGCCAGGCCCAGCTGGAACAGCAGCAGTCAGTGATTGATCAGCAGAAAGCCAGCGTAGCGGCCAGCCAGGCGTCCGCGCAGTATGCCGGACAGAGCGCCGATCGCTACAACCGACTCTATAAGAGCGGTACCGTAGCCGCTGACGATCAGCAGAAATCCAGCGCTAACCAGCGCTCGGCGCTGGCAGCGGTGCATCAGAGTCAGGCTGCGCTGGCGTCGGCAGTGAAACAGGTCGGCGTATTACAGGCTGCGGTACGTTCAGCGGAAGCGGATGTCGCAGCGGCTAAAGCCAGCGTCGATCAGGCCAGGCTGAACCTCTCCTACACGCGAATCACGGCGCCCGTTGACGGCATGGTCGGTCAGCGCTCAGTGCGGATCGGCGCTTATGTGTCAGCCGGAACCCGTCTGCTGGCGGTAGTGCCCCTGCAGCAGACCTACATTACGGCTAACTACCTTGAGACGCAGTTAAGCGATGTGCGTCCGGGTCAGCGGGTGCAAATCCGCATCGATGCCCTGCCAGGCAAGACCTTTACCGGCCATGTGGACAGTATCGCACCGGCCACCGGCGCAACTTTTTCCGCAATTGCTCCCGATAACGCCACCGGCAACTACACTAAAGTCGTTCAACGTCTGCCGGTTAAAATTGTGCTGGATAGTGACCAACAGCATCTGGCTCAGTTACGTGTCGGCATGTCGGCGATCCCGGAAATCCAGGTGCCGTAAAATTGTGAGCAATATCTCAGAACGGACCTATTTCATTTAGGCAGGATTACGCGTAAATTAGCGCCTGATCCTGTTCTGAGTTATTCAGATCGACCCGGAAATGAGCAGACCATTACTGAAATGGCGATCTCTTTTCCACAGCTGTTCGCGTTGCACTGGTTTGGGATCGCCATCATCGTAACCGCTCAGAGGAGTTGCTTTGTGAAATATGCCTTGATGGGAATATCTTTTTTCGCGTTACTTTGGTTCGGAACCTTTGTTCTGCTGCTGAAGTAATGGCGTGACAGTGCCGCCACGGGGCGACCATTGCGTCGCCCCTGCTGGCTGTCAGTGCTCTTCTTCTGTTTTCATGCCGCCTGGCAATACGCCATCGGCGCGAAACATCGCTTTAATTCCTCGTACTGCCTGACGAATGCGATCGCTGTTTTCAATCAGCGCAAATCGTACGTGCGTGTCACCATAGTCACCGAATCCGATGCCGGGCGAGACACAGACTTTTGCCTCCTGCAGCATATGTTTGGCAAACTCCAGCGACCCCAGATGCGCATAGTGGTCCGGAATTTTTGCCCAGACGTACATCGAGGCTTTCGGGTTATCTACCATCCAGCCCGCTTCATGCAAGCCCTTGACCAGCACATCACGACGGCGTTTGTACTGCTCTGCAATGTCGCGAACACACTGTTGATCCCCTTCCAGCGCGGCAATTGCCGCCACCTGCAACGGCGTAAAGGTGCCGTAGTCATGGTAACTTTTGATCCGTGCCAGCGCGGCGACCAGCTCTTTGTTGCCCACCATAAAACCGATGCGCCAGCCCGCCATGTTGTAGCTTTTTGACAGGGTAAAGAACTCGACGGCGACATCACGCGCACCTGGCACCTGCATAATCGACGGCGCTTTCCAGCCATCGTAAACGATGTCGGCATAGGCCAGATCGTGGATCACCAGCACGTTGTATTGTTTTGCCAGCGCAATCACCCGCTCGAAAAAGTCGAGTTCCACACACTGTGCGGTGGGATTGGACGGGAAGCCAAGGATCATCATTTTTGGCTTGGGGTAGCTCTCACGAATGGCGCGTTCCAGCTCATTGAAGAAGTCGACACCTGCCACCAGCGGCACCGAGCGTACCTGCGCTCCGGCAATCACCGCACCGTAGATATGAATCGGATAGCTAGGGTTCGGTACCAGCACGGTATCACCATGATCCAGCGTCGCCAGCATCAGGTGCGCCAGTCCCTCTTTGGAGCCGATGGTGACAATCGCCTCGGATTCGGGATCGATCTCCACCTGGTAACGATCGGCGTACCAGCGCGAGATCGCCCGGCGCAGACGCGGAATACCGCGTGAGGTGGAATAACCGTGGGTGTCGTCGCGCTGCGCTACCTGGCATAACTTTTCGACGATGTGCGGCGGGGTCGGGCCATCAGGATTCCCCATTGAAAAGTCGATGATATCTTCGCCGCGCCGGCGCGCAGCCATCTTCAGTTCAGCAGTGATGTTGAAAACGTAAGGGGGTAAACGTTCAATACGTGAGAAACGACGGGGGGTGCTGTTATCAGCCATGATGTCCTCTGGATTACGTAAGCGCCCGGACCGTCCGAGCGACGCGGGTCACTGCGGTGACCCGTTACGAACATAACGCGGTGAGGATCATTTTGTCGAGGGGGCAGAAAATATTTTTATTTTTGCGGATTCAGTCGTCCCAGCAGCCAATCGTTCACCCAGCAGCCGTTCAGCAGATAATTATCCCGTAGCGTGCCCTCCAGCTGGAAGCCGTTTTTCTCCAGAATCCGGCGTGACGCCCAGTTACCTTCAACCACCATCGCCTTGAGTTTATGGAAGTCGGCTTCGAGCAGAAACTGACACAGCGCCGCCAGCGCCTCGCTGCCATAGCCCTGTCCGCAGTGGCGATGCAGCAGCATATAACCCACCTCGGCCTGACGGTGTGGCTCCCATTCCGGGCTGCAGCCAAACAGGCCAATCGGCTCACCGCTGTCGCGTCGTCGTGCCACCAGGCAGAGCATATGAAAATTGCCTGGCTGCCATGGAGCCAGACGCTCGGTGAAGCGCTGGCGAATATCCGCTTCATCGGGGATCTCGCTCACCCAGGTCATGGTGTCACGATCTTCATGGACGGCACGAAACAGTTGCCAGTCTTCTGGCTGTAATTTATTCAGGGTTAATCTGGCGGTGACAAGTTGCATCTGCTGCTCCCGATGGGCGCGGTTTTCCAGCGGTCGCTGGCGCGCGTCATCGCGCAACATAGCAAAACGGCATCACAGCGACCAGCACTGGCAGGATGAAAAGTGTTCCCCTTTATTGCACTCAACCTTTCCTCTTTTTATGCCCAGGCCATAAAAATTGATCTTAAACACGAAGTCCCGGCGTGATTGTGTGGGGCGCTAGCGGTTCGCGATCACATTTTTTATCATAGGGACACTTTCCATTGCCGACGAGCCGCCTGTGTCCTCCCACTTCACGATGTTACTGGCAGTATTTGACCGCGCCGCCCTGATGTTGATCTGCCTGTTCTTCCTGACGCGCACCCGCCCGTTTCGTCAGCTGCTGCAAAAAGATGAACATACCCGCGCGGAGAAAGTGGCGGTAACGGCCATCTTTTCTCTGTTTGCGCTGTTCAGTACCTGGTCTGGCGTTAATGTCGACGGTTCGCTGCTGAATGTGCGGGTGATTGCCGTGATGGCGGGCGGCATTCTGTTTGGTCCCTGGGTTGGCATCGCCACCGGTGTGATTGCGGGGCTGCACCGTTTTCTGATCGATATTCACGGCGTGACCTCGGTGCCCTGTCTGATTACCAGCATCATCGCCGGTATCGTCGCGGGCGGCATTAATCGCCGGGTGCTGAAAGAGCATCGCTGGCGTGCCGGTATCGTCGGCGGCATGCTGTGTGAAGCCCTGACGATGGTGCTGATCGTCCTGTGGGCGCGCCCAACTTCACTCGGGCTGGCGATTGTGTCGGAGATTGCGCTGCCCATGATCCTCGGTGCCTCCAGCATCGGTATCATTGTGTTGCTGGTGCAGAGCGTCGAGGGAGAGAAAGAGGCGATTGCCGCCCGTCAGGCCAAGCTGGCGCTGGAGATCGCCAACAAAACCCTGCCGCTGTTTCGTCAGGTGAACAGCGACTCCCTTCGCAACATCTGTGACATTATCCGGCGGGAGATCAAAGCCGATGCGGTGGCGATGACCGACAAAAAACAGATTCTGGCCTACGTCGGCTATGGCGAACATAACTATCAACATGGGGATGATGGCATCAGCCCCACCACGGCACAGTCGATCGCCAGCGGTAAAATTATCATTAAGAACAATGACGAAGCGCACCGCACCAAAGATATCCATTCGATGATCGTTATCCCGCTGTGGGAAAAAGGCAAAGTCACCGGCACGCTGAAAATCTACTATCGCCGTGCGCACCGTATCACCGGCTCGCTGAAGGAGATGGCCATCGGCCTGTCACAAATCATCTCTACACAGCTTGAAGTGTCGCGCGCCGAGCAGCTACGTGAGATGGCCAATAAAGCGGAACTGCGCGCGCTGCAAAGTAAAATAAATCCCCATTTTCTGTTCAACGCCCTGAATGCCATTTCCTCTTCTATCCGGCTTAATCCCGATACCGCCCGCCAGCTGGTGATTAACCTGTCACGCTACCTGCGCTACAACCTGGAGCTGAACGATGATGAGCTAATCGATATCCGTAAGGAGCTATGGCAGGTCAAAGATTACATCGCCATTGAGCAGGCGCGGTTTGGCGATAAGCTGACGATGATCTATGACGTCGACGAAGATCTGCATTTTCTGCTGCCAAGTCTGCTGATCCAGCCGCTGGTGGAGAATGCGATTGTGCATGGCATCCAGTCCTGTAAAGGTAAAGGCGTAGTGACGCTGAGCGTGCGGGATCTGGGCGATCGGGTGCGGGTTTCAGTTCGGGATACCGGCCAGGGCATCAGTGACCAGGTAATGGAGCGAGTAGCACGCAATGAGATGCCCGGTAATAAAATTGGGCTGCTCAATGTGCATCATCGGGTAAAACTTCTGTCGGGTCAGGGACTGAACATCGTGCGGCACCAGCCGGGCACCGAGATTTCCTTTACGCTGAGTAAGAATGGCCAGCGCCTGGCGGAGAATCTGTTATGAAAGCCATTATTGTGGAAGATGAATTCCTGGCGCAGCAGGAGCTGAGCTGGATGATTCAGCATCACAGCAAAATCGAGATTGAAGCCTGCTTTGACGATGGCCTCGACGTGCTGAAGTATCTGCAACAGCATCGGGTTGATGTGATTTTTCTCGACATCAACATTCCTTCGCTGGATGGCATGCTGCTGGCACAGAATATCCATCAGTTTGCGCACAAGCCGCTGATTGTCTTTATCACCGCGTGGAAAGAGCATGCGGTGGAGGCGTTTGAGCTGGAGGCGTTTGACTACATTCTCAAGCCTTATCAGGAGTCGCGGATTGTCACCATGCTGAACAAGCTGGAAGCCACGGCGCAGGCGCAGCAGGCGGTCAGCCATCTCAGCGCCACGCCAGCCCCGCAGACGGTCAACCTGATTAAAGATGAGCGCATTATCGTCACGGACGTGAATGACATTTACTACGTAGAAGCCCATGAAAAGCTGACGTTTGTGTATACACGGCGCGAGTCTTACGTGATGTCGATGAATATTACCGAATTCTGTTCACGTCTGCCGGAGCAGCAGTTCTTCCGCTGCCACCGCTCTTACTGCGTCAGCCTCAGCAAGATTCGCGAAATTGAGCCGTGGTTTAACAACACCTATCTGCTGAAGCTGCGCGATCTGGAGTTTCAGGTGCCGGTGAGCCGCAGCAAGGTGAAGCAGTTTCGGCAACTGATGCGCCTGTAGCGCTGGAGTGGTGAATGTTTCAGGAGAACGTGTGGTGAAGCCGAGGATGATTCCCGAACCCGCCCAGCTGAAGCAGGCAGGCCAGGAAAATCAAACGCGCGCAAAGTGGACGTGCGCGCGAGGTGTAACTGAATCAGATAATGCGACCCAGCGTCTGACGCAGATGCGCGCCCGCGCCCAGCAGGCCAGGCTGATCGTGCGTGATCATATAGACCGGTATGCTGGCAACATAGTCACGAAAGCGGCCTTTGTCTTCGAAAGCGGCACGGAAACCTGACGCCTTAAAGAACTCCAGGAAACGTGGCACGATGCCACCCGCAATGTAGACGCCACCAAAAGTGCCGAGGTTCAATGCCAGATTGCCACCGAAACGGCCCATGATGACGCAGAACATCGACAGCGCACGACGGCAGTCGATGCAGCTATCATCCAGCGCACGCTGGCTGACATCTTTTGGCTTCAGGTTTTCCGGCACACGATTATCGACTTTAACAATCGCACGATAGAGGTTAACCAGACCGGCACCGGACAGGATACGTTCTGCTGAAACATGGCCCAGCTCCTCACGCAGCACTTCCAGAATCTGATCTTCTTCTTCGCTGTTAGCGGCGAAATCGACATGACCGCCCTCACCTGGCAGGCTGACCCAGCGTTTGTCCACGTGCACCAGATGGCTGACGCCTAATCCGGTACCGGCACCATAAATCGCGATAGGCTTGTCTTTCACCGGGGCTGTGCCGCCAAACTGAATCACGTTGTCGGCGGTCAGCATCGGAATCGCCATGGATACCGCAGTGAAGTCGTTAATGATTTCCAGGTGTTCAAAACCGATGTTCTCTTTGAGCTTGCGCGTAGAAAACGCCCAGTCATGGTTGGTCATTTCAACCCAGTCATCGGTAATCGGGCAGGCGATAGCGATACAGCCATCTTTAACATCCTGCTGTTGTTCATCAAGATAGTGGCGGATGACGGCTTCGAGGCTGTCGTATTCTGATGTTGAGAATGTTTTGGCCTGGGTGATGCTGCCGCTTTCCACCTCACACAGGGCGAGGCGTGCGTTAGTACCGCCGACATCGCCGACCAAGGCATAGGTTGTCATTCTTCTGTTGCTCCGCTTGGGGTCTTAAGAGTTGGAGGACACTATAAATTTCTGCCCATAAAACAACAACGCTCACCGGTGCGATTGGTGAGCGTCTTACTCAGGTGTGCTACAGCCTAACCGCGATAGTCCACCCTGCACAGCGGCAACTATCTGAATCTTAGCCGCCGTTGCGTTGATTCAGGCAGGCGGTGACTTTTCGTAACAGTGGCGGCAAATCCTCTTTCTGCATGACCACCTCAACCAGCGACAGCCATTGAGGTGCGGAAAGTCGCGCCATCACCTCGTCTAACTGCACCGTTTCACTGATGCGCCAGCTCTGCGCCTGGCCCTGCAGACTCAGTGCGTGCGGTAAGGCCGTCCAGTTCCACTGAGCAATATCATTATAACGCTGTGTTGCGCCATGAATGGCCCGTTCGACGGTATAGCCTTCATTATTCAGCAAAAAGAGTGTCAGTCGCTGCTCATCCCGCAGCATTGAACCCAGTTCCTGAATCGTCAGCTGTGCCGAACCGTCGCCGATAATCAGGATAACCCGGCGATCGGGGTCAGCGGTCTGTGCGCCAAACGCTGCCGGAAGAGTATAGCCGATTGATCCCCATAATGGCTGAACCACCAGCTGCGCCTGCGAGGGCAGTCGCAACGCAGCGGCACCAAAAGCGGCTGTCCCCTGTTCCGCCAGAATCAGGTCACCGGGTTGCAGAAAAGCCTGCATCGCCTGCCAGAAAGCCTGCTGACTGATCACGGCGGCCGGTTCAGCCGGTTGCACGGCAGACGGTGCTATGGCGGGCTGCCACTGCTGGCCGTAGTGTTCAAACAGCGGTTGCAGCTCGCTCAGCGCATCCGCCATCGACAGCGGTGCAAAATGCTCACCGCCCACGCTGGCGCTGAAGGGTTGCAGATCGATCAGTCGCTCAGGCGCAAACTGCTGCGTAAATCCTGCTGTAATCGTGTCAGTGAAACGCACCCCGACGCAGATCGCCACATCCACCAGCTCAATCTGTCCGCACACCTGACTCGCACTGGCTTCACCGGCATAAGTCCCCACATAACCCGGCTGCTGCTCGTCCAGTACGCCTTTGCCCATCAGCAGGCTGGCGCAGGGAATCGCACTCTTTTCACGCAGCGCGGCCAGGGCAGATTGCTGCTGCCAGCGCAGCGCCAGAAAATCGGCCAGCAGTGAAACGCGCTCTGCCGGTGCCAGCAATTGCTCCGCCGCGTCGCGGAAAGCGCGGCGCGCAGCGGGCGAAGAGGATTGATGACGGTTCAGGGGCTGAACAGGTGGCTGCACCTCAATGGCTGCCACGTCAACGGCCAGCGACAGATAGCCGGGACGACGGGCCTGTAACGCGTGCTCTATTACCCTGTCAATTTCAGCAGTTGCATTGTCGGCAGTAAGTTGCGCCGTTGCGGCACTGACTTCGGCAGCCATGCGTATGAAATGCCGGAAATCGCCATCGCCCAGCGAATGGTGGACACAGTCACCCTGTAATTGCGCTGAAGTCGCTGGCGCGCCAACGATATGGATCACCGGCAGATACTCGGCAAAACTGCCTGCAATGCCATTAATCGCACTGAGTTCGCCAACACCAAAAGTCGTTAACAGCGCGCCAGCACCGTTGCAGCGTGCGTAACCGTCCGCCGCATAAGCGGCATTAAGCTCATTGGCACAGCCCACCCAGCTGATTTCCGGATGGTCGATAACGCAGTCAAGAAACTGCAGGTTATAGTCGCCCGGCACGCCAAACAGATGCTTTATACCCATCTCCTGCAGACGGGTCAGCAGGTAGTCTCCAACAGTGAATGTGGACATTGCGCAATCCTTTCAGGGAAGAGTTGGGTTAAGTATCTGACAGCCGATGAAATTAGCGAGGAGTGCCACGCTTTCCGCCAGCCACAATGGCTGGAAAGCCGGCGTTACGCTGGCGGAATATTCTGTAAAAACGCGATCTGCTGCGCGCTGTCACTGAGTGTAACCGTATACACTGATAGACTTTTGGCACATATCCCCATTTTTACTCAGGAGCGCTGAATGTCCTCTTTCCCCCATCCCGATCGCTATCAACAGATGGAATACCGTCGCAGCGGCCGCAGCGGCATTAAACTGCCCGCCATTTCGCTGGGACTGTGGCACAACTTTGGTGACAGCACCCGGGTCGATAACAGTCGTGAGCTGCTGCGTCATGCGTTTGACCTTGGCATCACCCACTTCGACTTAGCGAATAACTACGGCCCGCCACCAGGCTCAGCGGAGGAGAATTTCGGGCGTATTCTGCGGGAAGATTTTCGTGCCCATCGTGATGAGCTGATTATCTCCACTAAAGCGGGCTATACCATGTGGCAGGGGCCGTATGGCGACTGGGGTTCGCGCAAGTATCTGGTTGCCAGCCTGGATCAGAGCCTGAAGCGCATGGGGCTGGAGTATGTGGATATTTTCTATCATCACCGCCCCGATCCGGAAACGCCGCTGGAAGAAACCATGCGCGCGCTGGATCATGTGGTGCGCCAGGGCAAAGCGCTTTACGCTGCCCTTTCAAATTATCCGGCCGATCTTGCTGCCAGGGCAATTGCTATCCTGCGCGATCTCGGCACGCCTTGTCTGATCCACCAGCCGCGGTATTCGATGTTTGAGCGAACGCCTGAACAGGGATTGATTCAGACGCTGGGTGATGAGGGCGTCGGCTGTATTGCCTTCTCGCCGCTGGCGGGCGGCGTGCTCACCGATCGCTATCTGCAGGGCATTCCGGAAGATTCGCGTGCGGCCAGCGGCAGCAAATTCCTGACGGAGAATCAGTTGACGGATGAGAAGATGGAGAAGGTCCGAAAGCTGAATGTGATTTCGCAGCAGCGTGAGCAGAAGCTGGCGCAGATGGCGCTGGCGTGGGTGCTGCGCGATGATCGCGTCACCTCCGTGCTGATAGGGGCCAGTAAAACGGCCCAGATCGATGACGCGGTGGCCATGCTCGCCCGACGTCAGTTCAGCGACACGGAGTTAGCGGCGATTGACGCGGCCCTGCTGTAATTTTTCCCCGCCCGGCGCAGGCCGGGTGTTTTCTCGCCAGAATAGTCTCAATCCCCTTTCTCTCCCCAATTTCCTCACAATCTTCCGACACAATGATGCGGTAACGACAGCATTACGCAGGCATAATCACTGCGCCGCAACAGCATCAGACTGTTGATGAGGAGAATATAATGAAAAGAGCTCTTATTTTTGCTGCCCTGCTGGCGGTGTTGTCGCCGCTGGCAAACCACACAGCTGAGGCCTCCAGTGCCTCTATTACTCTGGCCCCCGGCGTTACGCTGAATCTGGGTGATCGCGACAATCGTGGTTATTACTGGGATGGCGGTCGCTGGCGTGAACCGCGCTGGTGGAATGATCGTTATTCCTATAACGAACGCCGCTGGTGGCGACACGAAGAGTGGCGTCGTCAGCAGCAGTGGGAGCGTGAACGTCGCTGGCATGAGCGCGACCGTGAGCGCCGCTGGGAACATCAGCATCGCCGCGATCGTGACTGGGATCGTCATGACCGTCGCGGGCCAGGCCCGCGTGGTTTTGGGCCTGGTGGTCCCGATCATCACGGACACGATCGCCACTAACAAAAAACGCCCGGCAAAAGCCGGGCGTTTTTTGTTTCCAATTACCCTTACAGCCCCAGCGCTTCGCCCACCAGCAGATAAAGATTCAGCGCAATCACCAGCAACACGATCAGTCGTCCGGTGTTCTGCATCAGGCGCGAGTTAACCATATCATCACCCATCAGCTCACGGTTGCCGGTAAAGGAGAGCAGCGGAATCAGCGCCAGCGCAATACCGAAGCTCAGCAGCACCTGACTCATGACCAGCACCTTTGTCGGATCCCAGCCTGCCCAGATAACAATAAAGGAAGGCAGCATGGTCACGGTACGACGCACCCAGAGCGGAATATGGAAACGGATAAAGCCCTGCATCACCACCTGTCCCGCCAGCGTGCCGACCACCGTTGAGGAGAGGCCGGCAGCCACCAGGCTCAGACCAAATACCGTCGCCGCTGCCTGACCTAACAACGGTTGCAGCGTCAGATAGGCCTGGTCAAGCTCAGCGATTTTGCTGTGGCCGCTGAAGTGGAAGGCCGCCGCCGCGGTTGCCATCATCGCCAGGTTCACGAATCCGGCGATGGTCATGGCAATCGCCACATCCAGTTTGGTTGAAGAGTAACGCTGGCCTTTGCTGTCCTCGCTTTTGCCCTGCGTCAGTGCGGAGTGCAGATAGATTACGTGCGGCATAATGGTCGCGCCCAGCACACCGGCTGCCAGGAAGACGGCATCCGACGTCGGTAGCGCGGGCAGCGCCATGCCAACCACCAGCTCTTTGACGTTGGGCTGAGAAAAGAAGAGTTCGACGATATAGGCCGCCGCCACAAACAGCAGCAGTCCGCCAATCACCAACTCCAGCGGTTTCTGACCGCGGCTCTGTAACATCAATATCAGGAACGTGGCGATGCCGGTCAGTACCGCGCCCTGCATCAGTGAGATACCGAGCAACAGCTTGAAGCCCAGCGCCGCGCCGATAAACTCCGCAAGGTCGGTGGCCATCGCAATAATTTCTGCCTGCACCCAGTAAAACCAGACGGCGGGACGAGGAAAGCGATCGCGGATATGCTCGGCGAGATTTTTGCCGGTGGCGATACCCAGCTTAGCGGACATCAGCTGGATCAGCATGGCCATGATGTTGGCCCACACCACTACCCACAGCAATTTGTAGCCGTAAGCAGCGCCCGCCTGAATGTTGGTCGCAAAGTTGCCCGGATCGATATAGCCGATAGCGGCAATAAAGGCGGGGCCCAGCAGTGCGAGTTTGACTTTTCTGACTCCGCGAGCGGCGCGCTCGGCGGTACGACTTTCAAACATATCCGGTACCCTGTCTGAACATTTGCCTGCCCCGCCAGCTTAGGGGTTAGCATGTGCAAGTGAAATTCGTTTCTTGTTATCGGTGTAATAGATGCTGCTATAAAGTATAGCCATTGCTATATCTTACAGTAAAGGAGGTGATTGCTAAAAATGTGAGCAATAGTGTCACTCTACGCCCCGTGTAAAATATAGACAATAATTATGTGGTTATCTGGCGTGAATAATTTGTAAACAGGACGTGATCTCTGGAACTTTTCTGGAAAATATAGCGATAGCGAATACTTATATTGTGGTTCAGATCTCGTTTTTAAGTAACGCGTTACATAGAATACGCAACAAAATACAACCCTCCTCAAATTTGGAGCAACCATGTCCCATATTTTGCAATTTCTTTTAGCACTGGTGGTGGTCGGGATACTCTCCTTGCTGGTCAGTCACGATCGTAAAAGCATTCGCATTCGCTACATTATACAGCTACTGGTGATTGAAATTGTGCTCGCCTGGTTCTTCCTGAACTCAGAAGCGGGACTGGGTTTCGTCAAAGGCTTCGCGGGCTTCTTCGATCATCTGTTGAAGTATGCGGCTCAGGGAACCAACTTTGTCTTCGGCAACATGAGCGACAAAGGTCTGGCCTTCTTCTTCCTCAACGTACTGTGCCCAATCGTCTTTATCTCTGCCCTGATCGGTATTCTGCAGCACTTCCGTATCCTGCCGTGGGTGATCCGCGGTATCGGTACCGTGCTGTCGAAAGTGAATGGCATGGGAAAACTGGAATCTTTCAACGCCGTGAGTTCTCTGATACTGGGACAGTCAGAAAACTTCATCGCCTATAAAGATATCCTGGGCAAGATGTCACAGCGCCGCATGTACACCATGGCCGCTACCGCAATGTCCACCGTTTCGATGTCTATCGTCGGCGCCTACATGACGATGCTGCAGCCAAAATATGTGGTCGCTGCACTGGTGCTCAACATGTTCAGTACCTTTATCGTGCTGTCGCTGATCAACCCGTACCGCGTTGAGAACGAAGAAGATCTGCAGCTGCAGGATCTGCATAAAGGTCAGAGCTTCTTCGAGATGCTGGGCGAATATATCCTGGCCGGTTTCCGCGTCGCGATTATTGTCGCCGCCATGCTGATTGGCTTTATCGCGCTGATTTCAGGCCTGAATGCGCTGTTTGATCTGATCTTCGGCATCAGCTTCCAGGGCGTTCTCGGCTTTGTCTTCTATCCGTTTGCCTGGATGATGGGTGTGCCTTCTGGCGAAGCGCTGCAGGTCGGCAGCATTATGGCGACCAAGCTGGTGTCGAATGAGTTTGTAGCCATGATGGATCTGCAGAAAATCGCGGGTCAGTTGTCGCCAAATTCAGAAGGTATTCTGTCCGTGTTCCTGGTGTCATTCGCCAACTTCTCTTCAATCGGCATCGTGGCCGGTGCGATTAAAGGTCTGAACGAAGAACAGGGTAACGTGGTTTCCCGCTTTGGCCTGAAGCTGCTGTACGGCTCTACGCTGGTCAGCGTGCTCTCCGCCGCTATCGCCGGTCTGGTTCTGGCGTTCTGATACGGTTCTGAGCAATAAAGGGCGAGCCTGGCTCGCCCTTTTCATTTTGCGCCATCCCTGCTCAGCTTCCGCTGATTCGCCCTTTCCGTTTTAGCGTTTCTTTCCTCTCTGCTTCCATTGCATACCCCGGTCACGTGTGGAGTTAAACCGTGCGCAACGGACAGCACAATGTCCCGCCAGGGGCGCTGGAGGCGTCACAGAAAGTATTGACATTAAATAGCTTACGCAGCAGCGTAATGTAAATCGCAATGAATATAGATTCGCAGGAAAAGGCGAATGAAAGATAAATCGGAAAGGAATTTGACAGCAACGTGTCAGAAAATGGTGGAGATAAGCGGGATCGAACCGCTGACCTCTTGCATGCCATGCAAGCGCTCTCCCAGCTGAGCTATACCCCCACATCTGGAATCGTTTTTCAGTGCCAAACTTCTGGTAAGAAGTTTGGTGGAGCTAAGCGGGATCGAACCGCTGACCTCCTGCATGCCATGCAGGCGCTCTCCCAGCTGAGCTATAGCCCCGAACCGAAAAACTGTCGCGTTAAGCGACGGACGGCATAATATGAAACCGCCTCCAGGGTGTCAACGGCAAAATGACATTCTCTGTTTGATCGCTGAAAAAGGCGGCAACCTGCGAAGTTTCAGCAGCATGCCGCAGCTGAAAATCATGTCTGTTCCGGCAGGGCCGTTTTTTAACTGTTATTCAGTCTGCCGTCAGGTTAATTCCCGGTTAAATATGTTATAGGAATTTTCTTGTCTTCGTCTTTTTCGCGTGCAAAACTTAGCCCGCTAATTTAGTGGTCACCGGGACCCTCTCCCGCACACCACGCGTCCACCAGGCGTTATCGTCCCATTAATCATAAAAAAACTATTGAGATACTATGTCGCTGCATACACCTAAAGAAATCGCACAACTGGCGATCCAGTCAGGCGTGGCAAAAAGCCGTGCGCCTGTCAGCATCCTTCTGATTCTCGGCTTCATGGCGGGCGCATTTATTGCGACCGGCTTCCTGCTGGATCTTCACGTCATCAACACCCTGCCGGCTGAATGGGGCTCATTTGGTGGCCTGTTAGGTGCCGCTGTCTTCCCGGTAGGTATCATCATGACCGTGCTGGCAGGGGGTGAGCTGCTGACCGGTAATATGATGACCCTGCCGGTAGCCTGGTTCGCCCGCCGCATCAGCTTTATGAGCGTGGCGCGGAACTGGTTCTGGGTGACTCTGGCGAACTTCCTCGGCAGCGTGGCTGTCGCCTGGTTCTTTGGCCATATGCTGGGCATGACCGAAGGCGATTACCTGAAAAAGACCGTTGCGATTGCCTCTGCAAAAGTCCATGCCGATTTCCTGCACGCCTTTATTTCAGGCATTGGCTGTAACTGGCTGGTGTGCCTGGCAGTGTGGCTTGCGTTTGCCAGTAAAGATGTGGTCGGCAAGATCTTCGGCATGTGGTTCCCGGTGATGGCGTTTGTTGCCATTGGCTTCCAGCACGTTGTCGCCAACATGTTTATCATCCCGGCCGCCATTTTTGCCGGTCAGATGAGCTGGGCAGAGTATCTGCCTAACTTTGTTGCCGTCTTCCTGGGCAATGCCGTAGGCGGTGCCGTCTTCGTTGGCCTGGCTTACTTCCTTGCCTTCCGCCCAGCCGCAGAACCTGCCAGCAACCCGCAGTAATCCTGTTTTGCCTTTTGTCAAAAGACAAAAGGCAATTTCAGCCTCAGTTACTTTCCCCCGTTACGTTTTGCTGTAATATGTACCGCTAATGTATTTAACAGGGATAGCATCGTGAAAAAGGAATGGCTTACTCCCGAAGAGCTGGCTGCAGAAACGGGTTACAGTCGGCAAACGGTGAATAAATGGATTAAGCGAGAGAACTGGACAACCACGCCAAAGCCCGGTGTACAAGGCGGTAAGGCGCGTCTGATTCATATTGATGAACGCGTAAAAAGTTTTATTCAGTCGACACGCAATCTCAACGAGCCCGCAGCGACCTATGGTGCAGTGGCGAATTCTTTACCTGCGTTATTGATAAGTTCCATCCAGCAAATGAGTCAGGATGAACAGGATCAGTTCACCGCGTTAATCTTACGTGAAGGGATTAAGGGCGTCATGCAGCGTCTGGGAATTGGTGAAGAGTAAAGAAACCGGAAGCGTGACGCTTCCGGCTAAGTTTATTAAGCCTGTGCTTCCCGCTCACTGATAAAGGCCAGAGCCTGCTCAATACGTGCCACACTGCGGCTGCGGCCAATCGCTTCAACAGTGACATCCAGACCCGGTGACTGACCGGCACCGGTCACCGCCACACGCAGCGGCATGCCGACTTTACCCATCCCCACTTCCAGCTCATCGGCGGTGCTCTGAATCGCCTGATGGACGTTTTCAGCGTTCCACTCAGTGATTGCGGCCAGCTTATCGCGCACCACTTCCAGCGGCTGACGCGCCACCGGACGAAGATGTTTCTTCGCGGCATCAGCATCAAACTCTGCAAAATCTTCATAGAAGTAGCGACAGGACGCCGCCATCTCTTTCAGCGTTTTGCAGCGCTCGCCCAGCAGGCTAACCAGTTTCGCCAGTTCAGGCCCGGTGCGGGTGTCAATTTTCTGCTCTTCAATATGCCACTGCAGATGCGTCGCCACATATTCTGGCGGCAGCGTATTGATGTAGTGATGATTCAGCCACTGCAGCTTCTCGGTGTTGAACGCACTGGCAGACTTGCTGACAGCGTCCAGAGTAAACAGCTCAGTCATTTCAGGCACGCTGAAAATTTCCTGATCGCCATGTGACCAGCCCAGACGAACCAGGTAGTTGAGCAACGCTTCTGGCAAATAGCCATCATCACGATACTGCATCACCCCTACCGCACCATGACGCTTGGAGAGCTTTTTGCCATCATCGCCCAGGATCATTGAGACGTGGGCATAGACCGGAACCTGCGCGCCAATGGCTTTGAGAATGTTGATCTGACGTGGTGTGTTGTTGATGTGGTCTTCACCGCGAATAACGTGCGTGATGCCCATATCCCAGTCATCCACCACGACGCAGAAGTTATAGGTTGGCGAACCATCGGTACGGCGGATAATCAGATCATCCAGTTCCTGGTTGCTGAACTCAATCGGACCACGGATCTGGTCGTCGAAGATGACCGATCCTTCCTGCGGGTTGCGGAAGCGCACCACACACGGCTCGTCATCGGCATGATGTTCATGGCTGTCACGGCAGCGGCCGTCGTAACGCGGCTTTTCGTTGTTGGCCATCTGCTCTTCACGCAGGGCTTCCAGACGCTCTTTAGAGCAGTAGCATTTGTAAGCCGTGCCCGCTTCCAGCATTTCATCAATGACCGCGTTGTAGCGATCAAAACGTTTAGTCTGGTAGTAAGGGCCTTCGTTCCAGTCCAGACTGAGCCAGTTCATGCCATCCATGATGGCTTCGATAGCTTCCGGCGTGGAGCGTTCCAGATCGGTATCTTCAATACGCAGCACAAACTCGCCCTGGTTATGACGGGCAAAGAGCCAGGAGTAAAGTGCGGTACGGGCGCCACCGACATGCAGATAGCCGGTCGGGCTGGGCGCGAAGCGTGTTTTGATTTTCATTGAGTATTGCCTTAGATGCGCGGGTTCTCTGTCTGGATGACAAAAAACAGGTTAGACGCGAAAAAACAGTGGGCACATTCTAGCATCTGACGGTGAATCCTCAATGCATGCCCGCCGGTTGCCCTCCGGGAAAAGGGGCTTTTCTGCCAGTAAAACCAGCACATTGACTAAAAGCGCGACAGGATGTTTAAAAATAAACCGAACGCACATTTATGTTTTAAAAAGCGTTGACTCAAAATCAACTATCCCTATAATGCGACTCCACACAGCGGGGGTGATTAGCTCAGTTGGTAGAGCATCTCCCTTACAAGGAGGGGGTCGGCGGTTCGAACCCGTCATCACCCACCACTCTTAACAGGGTGCCCGCAGTGAACAGGTATGAAGATATGGGTGATTAGCTCAGTTGGTAGAGCATCTCCCTTACAAGGAGGGGGTCGGCGGTTCGAACCCGTCATCACCCACCATATCTTGCCTGTTAGCAGTATCGAAGTACGAAGTGGGTGATTAGCTCAGTTGGTAGAGCATCTCCCTTACAAGGAGGGGGTCGGCGGTTCGAACCCGTCATCACCCACCACTTCGGGTCGTTAGCTCAGTTGGTAGAGCAGTTGACTTTTAATCAATTGGTCGCAGGTTCGAATCCTGCACGACCCACCAATTCAGAATAAAGCGCCTTTGGGGCGCTTTTTTCGTTTCCGGGGCACGGACTCTACCGTGCAGGATGAGAACCTGCTGCAGGTTCGACTGAATCGCCGGGCGATTCAGGCTGATGCGACAGCATCACCCGGAGGGCGAGGCCCAGGATGGGCCGAGGCTATCCTGCACGACCCACCCATTCAGAATAAAGCGCCTTTTGGGCGTTTTTTTCGTTTCCGGGGCACGGACTTCACTGTGCAGGATGAGAACCTGCGACAGCATCACCCGGAGGGCGAGGCCCAGGATGGGCCTAGGCTATCCTGCACGTCCCACCCATTCAGAATAAAACGCCTTTGGGGCGCTTTTTTCGTTTCCGGGGCACGGACTCTACCCTGCAGGATGAGAACCTGCGACAGCATCACCCGGAGGGCGAGGCCCAGGATGGACCTAGGCTATCCTGCACGTCCCACCCATTCAGAATAAAACGCCTTTTGAGCGCTTTATTCGTTTCTGCCTTAACCCCAGGTTGGTTCCCATTTTTTCCAGCAACGTTAGGTTTTTAAAAACGCGCTGGCTCAGGGAGCGCAGGCCTTTCGCAAAGACGCAAAATCGCCATCCATGGCAGGCTCAGCGTGGCACATCCCTGTCCCGCGATGCTTTGCTACAGGCCTGTGCTCCCATCGCTTTGAACGTATTAGCTGTCTGTTAGCCTTTCTGGTGCCTGTTTTGTTTCTGCTACGCG
Organism: Pantoea sp. JKS000250; assembly: GCF_003201065.1. NCBI lineage: Bacteria > Pseudomonadati > Pseudomonadota > Gammaproteobacteria > Enterobacterales > Erwiniaceae > Pantoea > Pantoea sp. JKS000250. The sequence goes on from NZ_QICZ01000001.1 coordinate 1,140,317, forward strand.
GATTTAATACCTTATTGCGTCTTTGCAAAACATTAACACTCTGGGCTCTCAAGTCGTTTCACTGCGTGCCGATAACGTACGTGACCACTTATAGGGAGAAAATGATGTCTTCAATTTCCGGAATTTTAAGCAGTGCGGTCAGTAGCGGTGACAGCGGCGGCGGCAGTGTGGCCTCGCAGGTTGCGGCACTGAATAAACAGATTCAGGGTGTGTTAACGCAGGTTAAGGAGCTGGCTGACAATAAAGAACTGACTGACGAACAGAAGGCTGAGATGCAGCAGATGTACCAGTCACAAATCACCATGCTGCAGGCACAGATTGCACAGCTGGAACAGAAGCAGGCTGAGCAGGATCAGCCAAAAAGTGACAGTTCGCCCGTCAGTGAGATCAAAGCGGACGGGATTAACCGCCCAACCGATACTAACAAAGTTGACGTTTATATCTAAAATGCCGGTTTAACCGCGCGTTGTTGCGCCAGCAGCATCGCCTGCTGGCGCACCTCCTGCCAGATCGCTTCGGCAGCCGGCGTCAGCGAGCGGTTTTTACGTTTAATTAGCGTCAGGCTACGATTGATTTCCGGATAGAGACGCCGCACCGTGAGGGCGCGATCCGCTGGTAAGGGTAACGCCAGCGCAGGCAGAATACTGATGCCGATTCCCACCTGTACCATCGGGAACAACGTGGCGGGATGACCAATCTCCTGCACCACTTCAGCCCTGATATTCTGCTGCTGCATTGCCGCATCAATCAGAACCCGACTGCCTGAAGCGTAATCCTGCAATACCATCGTGCGACCATCGAGCATTGCCCATTCAGCCCTTTCCACTTTCGCCAGCGGATCATCTTCGCGACATAACAGCAGGAAAGGCTCATCCAGAATCGCGATGCTATCGAAATCGCTGTCGCTGAGCGGCCCAATCACGATGCCGAAATCGACTTCGGCGTTACGCACACTTTGCAGCACCCATTGCTGGGCGCGATCGTGAAGAATCACTTTGATATCGGGAAAATGGTGCTGGCTGGCGGCCAGACATTGCGGCATCAGATGCGCGGAAATGGTCTGGCTGGCTGCTACTCTGACCGTACCACTGCGCTGCTCGCCAAAACTGCGGATGTCCAGTAGCGTGGTATGAATCTCCTCCAGCAGGCGCTCCATGCGTGACGCCAGCTGTTTTCCCGCCTCTGTCAGCATCACCTCCCGGGTGGTTCTGTCCAGCAACCGCACGCCGGTTTCGGCTTCCAGCTCTTTAATACTGTGGCTGACTGCCGACTGGCTCAGGCCTATCGCCTGCCCTGCCTGACTGAAGCCACCATAGTGGGCCACGGCAATAAACGTTCGCAGCTGACGCAGGGTATAATTCATCGATTGCGCTCATAGATTAATTCAATAAATCAATTTTATTTCTAAAACTACTTGCCGCACAATCGCGCTATTGAATAATTTACCGGAATTTAGCAATGGGCTTTCTAAAACTCGATCCGATGATGGTTAAACTGATCATCACCGTGCTGCTGGCCTCTTTCCTGCCAGCAAAAGGGATCTACGTTGATATCTTCAGTTACCTCGCGACGGCAGCGATAGCGCTGCTGTTCTTTATGCACGGTGCCAAACTTTCGCGTGAAAAGATCATCGCAGGCAGCAGTCACTGGCAGTTGCATCTGTGGATCATGTTCAGCACCTTTGTGCTGTTTCCGGCACTGGGTCTGCTGCTGGTCTGGTGGCATCCGGTTGATGTCGGTCCGGAAATTTACACTGGTTTTATCTACCTCTGTATCCTGCCGGCTACCGTCCAGTCTGCCATCGCCTTTACCTCAATGGCGGGCGGGAATGTCGCGGCAGCGGTGTGCAGCGCCTCGGCATCGAGCCTACTGGGTGTGTTTATTTCACCGTTGCTGGTGAATCTGGTCATGGATATCCACAGCAGCGCGCCGAGTGATGGTCTGGAGCAAATCGGTAAGATTATGCTGCAACTGATGGTGCCCTTCATTCTGGGTCACCTCTCACGTCGCTGGATCGGTGGCTGGATTGAGAAACATCGCAGCCTGATTGGCAAAACTGACCAGACCTCGATTCTGCTGGTAGTCTATTCCGCCTTCAGTGAAGCCGTGGTGAACGGCATCTGGCATCGCGTTGGCCTGATTACGCTGCTGTGGATTGTGGCAGGTTCCATTATTCTGCTGACCGCCGTGCTGCTCATCAATCTGCTGGCTTCGCGTCTGTTCCGCTTTAAGCGCGCCGATGAAATCGTGGTGCTGTTTTGTGGCTCGAAGAAGAGTCTGGCGAATGGCGTGCCGATGGCGAATATTCTGTTCCCGGCCAGTACGGTGGGGATTATTGTGCTGCCGCTGATGATTTTCCATCAGGTACAGCTGATGGTCTGCTCGTTTATCGCCGGACGCTACAAGAAGACCAATGAGAAACAGCAGGCTCTGCAGGTGAAAGATTCAGTGATGGAGTCTCAGAAGTAAAACCGTTGCCCGCCTGTGCGGGCACGATTATGTGCGGGTCTGGAGCGGCTTAACTAATCCCTCCAGACCTTCTATTTTTATCGTCAGAGTCAGCTGCATCAAATCCCCCAGCAACCCGGATGGGAAGTCGCCACTGCGGGCAAACCAGAGCAGATAAGGCTCAGGCAGATCGATCAGCATCCACCCTTTATATTTGCCAAACGGCATAGGCGTATTGGCTATCGCCACCAGTTGATGCTCATCCATTTCAGGCACCCAGCAGGCGGATCATTTCCGCTTCATCAATTACCTCTATACCCAGCTCCTGCGCTTTTGCCAGCTTTGAACCGGCCGCTTCACCGGCAATCAGCAGATCGGTTTTCTTCGATACGCTGCCGCTGACTTTTGCCCCCAGCGCGATCAGCTGCGCTTTGGCATCATCGCGATTCATCTGCGACAGCGAGCCGGTCAGCACCACCGTTTTACCGGCGAACGGACTGTCGATCTCTTCGGCTTTCACCACGACCACCTGCGGCCAGTGAATGCCGATGTCGTCTGTCAGCTGACGGATAACCTCACGGTTACTTTCCTCTTCCATGAAGTTGCGCACGTGTGCGGCAACGACTTTGCCGACATCCGGCACGGCAATCAGCGCCTCAAGATCGGCATCCATCACCTTTTGCAATTCACCAAAGTGGTTAGCCAGATTGGCGGCGGTGGCTTCACCCACTTCGCGGATGCCCAGCGCATAGAGGAAACGTGCCAGCGTGGTCGACTTCGCTTTCTCCAGCGCCTCGACGACATTTTGCGCCGATTTAGGCCCCATGCGATCCAGTCCGGTCAGCTTGCCCGCCGTGAGACGGAACAGATCGGCGGGCGTATTGACGTACTCTTTCTCCACCAGCTGGTCGATAATCTTGTCGCCCATACCGTCAACATCCAGCGCCCGACGCGAGACAAAGTGCTTCAGTGCCTCTTTGCGTTGCGCACCGCAGATCAGACCGCCGGTGCAGCGCGTGACCGACTCGCCTTCGACCCGCTCCACCTCGGAACCACAGACCGGGCAATGGGCAGGAAAGACCACTTCACGCGTCTCTTCAGGGCGCTCCGCGATCACCACGTTGACCACCTGTGGGATCACATCACCGGCGCGGCGAATCACCACACGGTCGCCAATGCGTAATCCCAGCCGCTCGATTTCATCCGCATTATGCAGCGTGGCATTGCTGACGATGACGCCCGCCACCTGTACCGGTTCAAGACGAGCCACCGGCGTGATAGCGCCCGTGCGGCCAACCTGGAATTCGACGTCACGTACCCAGGTCAGCTGTTCCTGTGCCGGGAATTTGAAGGCAATTGCCCAGCGCGGTGCGCGCGCCACAAAGCCCAGTTGCTCCTGTAATGCCTGTGAATCGACCTTGATCACCACGCCATCAATATCGAAACCCAGGTTCGGACGCTGTTGCTCAATATCCCGATAGAAAGCCAGGGCTTCTTCGGCGTTGTGCACCAGCTTAATGCGGTCGCTGACCGGCAGGCCCCAGGCTTTGAACTGTTGCAGGCGCCCCATGTGACTATGCGGCATCTCCCCGCCTTCCAGCAGGCCAAAACCGTAGCAGAAGAAAGTTAATGGACGTTTAGCGGTAATGCGCGGATCAAGCTGACGCAAAGAACCTGCCGCTGCGTTGCGCGGGTTAGCAAAGACTTTGCCGTCAGTGCGTCGCGCTTCCTCATTCAGCTTTTCGAAGCCTCGCTGCGTCATAAATATTTCGCCACGTACTTCCAGCCGGGCCGGGATATTGTCGCCTTTTAGCCGCAGCGGAATCGCGCGAATGGTACGAACGTTGGCGGTAATGTTCTCGCCGGTAGTACCGTCACCGCGCGTCGCGGCCCGGACCAGCAGGCCATTTTCATACATCAGGCTGACTGCAGCACCATCGAGCTTGAGTTCACAGCAGTAGGTAATGTCGTCACTGCTTTTCAGCCGATCCTGCACCCGTTTGTTGAAGGCCATGAACGTAGCTTCATCAAAGGCGTTATCCAGCGACAACATCGGGACTTCGTGGCGGACCTGCTCAAATACCGTCAGCGGCGCAGCGCCTACGCGTTGCGTCGGCGAGTCCGGGGTAATGAGATCGGGGTGTTCCTCTTCCAGCTGACGCAGTTCACGCATCAGACGATCATATTCGGCATCCGGCACTTCCGGCGCATCCATGACGTGATAGAGATATTCGTGATGGCGCAACGTGGTGCGCAGTTCGGTGATGTGATCCTGGACGGATTTCATATAGCCCCATCAGATAAAAAACCCCCGACAGGCGGGGGTTTATTTTAACAATTCAGATAGCGATCAGCGCAGGTCTCAGACGCCAACCACATCGCGGATACGCGCTTTGTAGGTTTCCAGCTTCTGCGGCGTCATCATGCGACGCTCATCATCCAGCACGACACCGCCAACGTCATCAGCGATACGCTGTGCCGACTGCAGCATCAGCTTGAAGTTCTGATTCGCGTCACCATAAGAAGGCACCATCATAAAGATAGAGATGCCTGGCGTGCTGAAATCGGTCATCAGGTCCGGGTTGAACGATCCTGGCTTAACCATGTTAGCCAGACTGAACAGGACCGGACCGCTGCCTGCAGGACTAAGATGACGATGGAAAATGTTCATCTCACCAAACTGGAAGCCCGCCTGCAGAATACCCTGTAGTAAGGCCTCACCGTTCAGCTCACCGCCCGAATGGGCGGCAACATGCAGCACCAGTACCGCTTCTTTCGGTTTTTCCGCTGGCGCTTTCGCTGCAGGCTGTGAAGGCGCGGGAGCCGGCGTTACTTCAGGCTGTGGCTCAGGTTCTGCCTGGTACTGCGGAGCGGGCTGGACAGATTCCAGCGGATCGAGATCCAGCAGCGGGTCAGCCTGAACGGGCGGCGCGACAAAAGTCGGTGCAGGCTGCTGACGAACCGGTTCAGGGCGCGGCTGCGGAGCAGGCTTCGGCGCCGTGTTGAAAAGCGGATCGCTTTCTGGTTCAGGTTGCGGTGCGGGTCGTGGCGCAGGCTGACGCACAGGCTCAGCAGGCGCTTGCTTACGCGGCGCTTCTGGCTGTGGCTCACGAATCTCATCGAAACGCGGTTCCTGGTGTGTGCTGCGATCGGAACGAACGCGAACCTCGCCGACGCCGTCATCTTCGTCGTCAATCAGGTCCTGCTCATCATGTTCTTCACGTTGTTTCAGACGTTTGTGCGGGCGATCGCGGAACACTGACGAACGCTCTTTACGGCTGGTCCACAGCCCGTGAAGAAGGAGCGCTATAATGGCGATCGCGCCAACAACGATTAATATCAGACGCAAATCCTGCATCATTGTATTCTCTGTTGTTCCAATACCTTGCCACCGCGGCAAACTTTATCCTCTAACTGTATTTGCCCTGCTACACAAGTGCAAGTCTGTGCACTATTTTCTGACAAATAAGATAGGCAACCCACGCTTTTTCGCTGTTTTTTTACCCAAACGGCACCTGGCCTGGAGAAAAAGCCAGGTTATAGTGGGCGCGCCTCAACACTTTCAGGAGAAATGGCTTTATGGCCCGTGAGAATTCGGTCTCAGATTTTAACGGCACGCACTACTTTAGCCAGGGCTGGAAACTGGTCCGTCTGCCTGGTATTCGCCGCTTTGTGGTGATGCCGCTGCTGATTAACATTATTATGCTCGGTGGCGCATTCATCTGGCTGTTCTATCGTCTCGGTGACTGGATCCCGCGCCTGATGGCCCATATTCCGGACTGGCTGCAGTGGCTGAGCTATCTGTTATGGCCGCTGTCGGTGATAGCGATTGTGCTGGTGTTCAGCTACTTCTTCTCGACGCTGGCAAACCTTATTGCCGCTCCTTTCTGCGGCCTGCTGGCCGAACAGCTGGAAGGCCGTCTGACCGGCAAGCCCCTGCCCGACAGCGGCTGGGCAGGAATGATCAAAGATGTGCCGCGCATCATGAAGCGCGAGTTGCAGAAGCTGGGCTATTATCTGCCACGTGCGCTGGGACTGCTGCTGCTCTACTTTATTCCTGGCTTTGGTCAGACGGTTGCGCCCGTTCTGTGGTTCCTGTTCAGTGCCTGGATGTTATCCATTCAGTATTGCGACTATCCGTTCGACAACCATAAAGTGCCGTTTCAGCAGATGCGGAACGCCCTGCGTCGCCACAAAACCGCGAATATGCAGTTCGGCGCACTCACCAGCCTGTTCACTATGATTCCGATCCTGAACCTCGTGATTATGCCGGTTGCCGTTTGCGGTGCCACCGCCATGTGGGTCGATCGCTACCGGCCGCAGCTGGCACGCAATGAGGTGCGCTAGACTCATCAGCGCGCCTTATGCTCTTTTTCGCAGGGCTTATTGCCGGGGGACATATAGATATACGATTTCTTTCCTTCCGCCCCCAGGCAGAACAGGTATGCTCATAGGGTTCCCAATAATTCATACAGTTAAGGGCAGGCTATGAGTAAGATCTATGAAGACAACTCTTTGACAATTGGTCATACGCCGCTGGTTCGACTGAACCGCATCGGTAACGGCCGCATTCTTGCGAAAGTTGAATCCCGTAACCCGAGCTTCAGCATTAAATGCCGTATCGGTGCCAATATGATTTGGGACGCAGAGAAACGCGGTATTCTGAAACCCGGCATTGAGCTGGTGGAACCGACCAGCGGTAACACCGGTATTGCGCTGGCCTACGTGGCTGCTGCGCGTGGTTACAAACTCACGCTGACCATGCCGGAAACCATGTCGGTGGAACGTCGTAAGCTGCTGAAGGCGCTGGGCGCGAAGCTGGTTCTGACCGAAGGTGCTAAAGGCATGAAGGGTGCCATTGGCAAAGCGGAAGAGATTGTCGCCAGCGACCCGGACAAATATGTGCTGCTGCAGCAGTTCAGCAACCCGGCTAACCCGGAAATCCACGAAAAGACCACCGGCCCGGAAATCTGGGAAGACACCGATGGCGAAGTGGATGTCTTTATTGCCGGTGTCGGCACCGGCGGTACGCTGACCGGCGTGAGTCGCTACATCAAAAACACCAAAGGCAAAAAAGAACTGATTACTGTCGCGGTTGAGCCGACCGATTCACCGGTGATTGCGCAGGCGCTGGCAGGTGAAGAGATTAAACCCGGCCCGCACAAAATTCAGGGTATTGGTGCCGGCTTTATTCCGGGTAACCTTGAGCTGAACCTGGTTGACCGCGTAGTGGCCATTACCAATGAAGAAGCGATCAGTACGGCGCGCAGGCTGATGGAAGAAGAAGGTATCCTCGCCGGTATCTCTTCCGGTGCTGCCGTCGCCGCCGCGCTGAAGCTGCAGGAAGACGAAACCTTCGCAAATAAAAACATCGTGGTGATTCTGCCCTCCTCTGGCGAACGCTATCTGAGTACCGCGCTGTTCGCCGATCTCTTTACTGAGAAAGAGCTGCAGTAGCCGGGACCGATAGTCCGAAAATGTCGAAAAAAGCACCCATTCGGGTGCTTTTTTGTGGTGCAGATCTCACTTTCGCCACCCGGCAGATTGATTTCAGTGATGCCGATCTGGTATTCAGACTGCCAATTATTTCGATGCCTGAAATTAATCCGCGTTTGAAGTGGATCAAGCTGAATCGATTTACGGATTCAGTGAAACGGCGAATCACGGCATAATTAACCGGTGACGTGTAGAATCGGTTTTGAGACGCAACGGATTGTAGATTTGACGCATGCGCGTCTTTGGTCAGCATGAAGCTATACCCGCGCACCTACACAGGCTAAAGTGAAGGCTCCAGGCTAGACTTTAGATCCATAACACTCATCCTGATAACGTTGGGGAAATAGAATGTTCCAGCAAGAAGTTACCATTACTGCACCAAACGGTCTGCATACTCGCCCAGCTGCGCAATTCGTTAAAGAAGCCAAAGCTTTCCAGTCAGAAATCACCGTGACCTCTAACGGTAAATCAGCGAGCGCGAAAAGCCTGTTCAAACTGCAGACGCTGGGTTTAACCCAGGGAACGGTTGTGACCCTTTCCGCGGAAGGTGAAGACGAGCAGAAAGCAGTTGAGCATCTGGTCAAACTGATGGCTGAACTGGAGTAATCTCCGCTCAGCTCTCCAGCCAATCGACTCCTCTGCGCCATTGAGTGCAAACATCTTGATCGCGGACAACCTGTCCGCGTTATTGCTTTCGTAGAGTACGTGTCCCGCGACAATGGCACCGCAAAGAGTCCCATCAGCCATCGTGATTAAAAGGTAGCGTTATGATTTCAGGCATTTTAGCATCACCAGGTATCGCTTTCGGCAAAGCACTGCTGCTGAAAGAAGACGAGATCGTCATCAACCGCAAGAAAATTTCTGATGACCAGGTTGAGCAGGAAGTTCAGCGCTTCCTCGATGGCCGCAGCAAAGCGGCATTACAACTGGAAGCGATTCGCGTCAAAGCGGGTGAAACCCTCGGTGAAGAGAAAGCAGCCATCTTCGAAGGCCACATCATGTTGCTGGAAGATGAAGAGCTGGAGCAGGAAATCATCGACCTGATCAAAAAAGATCACGCGACTGCCGATGCTGCTGCTTATTCGGTCATTGATGGCCAGGCGAAAGCACTGGAAGAGTTAGATGACGAATACCTGAAAGAGCGTGCGGCTGACGTGCGTGACATCGGTAAGCGTCTGCTGCAAAACATCCTCGGTCTGCACATCGTTGACCTGAGCGCGATTCCGGACGAATCCATTCTGGTGGCCAAAGATTTAACGCCGTCAGAAACCGCACAGCTGAACCTGAAAAAGGTGCTGGGCTTTATCACCGATCTGGGTGGCCGTACCTCACATACCTCAATCATGGCGCGCTCGCTGGAAATCCCGGCTATTGTCGGCACCGGCAATGTAACCGTCACGGTTAAAAACGGCGATTTCCTGATCCTGGATGGCGTTAACAATGCGATTCACGTCAACCCTTCGGAAGCGATTCAGGAAGAGCTGAAAGCCGTACAGAACCAGTATCTGTCGGAAAAACACGAATTAGCCAAGCTTAAAGATCTGCCAGCCGTGACGCTGGATGGCCATCAGGTTGAAGTTTGTGCCAACATCGGTACTGTGCGTGATATCGCCGGTGCTGAGCGTAACGGCGCGGAAGGCGTTGGCCTCTACCGTACCGAATTCCTGTTCATGGATCGCGACTCTCTGCCAAGTGAAGAAGAGCAGTTCCAGGCGTATAAAGCCGTTGCTGAAGCGATGGGTTCACAGGCCGTTATCGTGCGTACCATGGATATTGGCGGTGACAAAGATCTGCCTTACATGAACCTGCCGAAAGAAGAGAACCCGTTCCTCGGCTGGCGTGCTATCCGTATCGCGATGGACCGTAAAGAGATTCTGCATGCACAGCTGCGTGCCATCCTGCGCGCCTCCTCCTTCGGTAAATTGCGCATCATGTTCCCGATGATCATTTCGGTTGAAGAAGTACGCAGCCTGAAAGCGGAACTGGAACTGCTGAAAGCGCAGTTGCGTGAAGAAGGTAAAGCCTTTGATGAAAGCATCGAAGTCGGCATCATGGTAGAGACCCCGGCTTCAGCCGTCATTGCCCATCACCTGGCGAAGGAAGTCGACTTCTTCAGTATTGGGACAAACGATCTGACGCAGTATACTCTGGCGGTCGATCGTGGTAATGATTTGATCTCGCACCTGTACAACCCAATGACGCCGTCTGTGCTTAACTTAATCAAGCAAGTCATTGATGCATCTCACGCTGAAGGTAAATGGACCGGCATGTGTGGTGAGCTGGCAGGTGATGAACGTGCTACACTACTGTTACTGGGAATGGGGCTGGACGAGTTCAGCATGAGTGCCATTTCTATCCCTGGCATCAAGAAAATCATTCGTAATACTAATTTTGAAGATGCGAAGGCATTGGCAGAGCAGGCACTGGCTCAACCGACAGCGGAAGACTTAATGAACCTGGTTAACAAGTTCATTAAGGAAAAAACGCTCTGCTAACCTGCATGATGCTGGCCCCAAATTACTGCTTAGGAGAAGATCATGGGTTTGTTTTCTAAACTTTTTGGCGAAAAAACGGATAGCGCTGGGACAATCGACATCGTAGCGCCTCTGTCAGGCGAAATCGTGAACATTGAAGACGTACCAGATGTGGTGTTTGCAGAAAAAATCGTGGGCGACGGTATTGCGATCAAACCCAGCGGCAACAAAATGGTTGCGCCTGTTGATGGCACTATCGGCAAGATTTTTGAAACCAATCACGCTTTTTCGATCGAATCAGACAACGGCATCGAGCTGTTCGTCCACTTCGGTATCGATACGGTTGAACTGAAAGGTGAAGGCTTCAAACGCATCGCTGAAGAAGGCCAGAAGGTCAAAAAAGGCGACGTGGTTATTGAGTTCGATCTGCCGTTGCTGGAAGAGAAAGCAAAATCAACCCTGACACCGGTTGTCATCTCCAACATGGATGAAATCAAGGAATTGATTAAGCTGTCTGGCCAGGTCACCGTCGGCGAAACGCCGGTGATTCGCATCAGAAAGTAAGCATTCGTATATAACATAACGGCACCTGCGGGTGCCGTTATCGTTTCTGCTGGATGAAGTTTTAACCCTGCCAGTGTGGCAGGCGCAGTGTCAGTTCAAGTCCGCCCTCTGGCCGGTTCCGCGCCTCAACTTCACCATGATGCGCCAGTATCACTTTACGCACGATAGCCAGTCCCAGACCATAACCTTTGCCCATCAGCGGCGAATTTACCCGCACAAACGGGTCAAAAATACTGGAGAGTTTCTCCTCATCGACACCCGGCCCCTGATCGCGCACCTGAATGGCCAGCCACTGCTGCTCTGCGCGTAAGTCGACCTCAATCCGCTGCCCAGGCAAAGAGAAGCGCAGCGCATTGCGTAAGACGTTCTCGACACCGCGCCGTATCAACTCCGCATTGCCGCGCACGGTGTAATCGCCCCGCTCGTCAACCTGTAACTCCACCTGCACACCAGGGATCTGTGCTTCATAGCGGACATCGGTGATGACCGCCTCCAGCAATCCGGTCAGGTCAAAATATTGCTCATCCGGGATGCTTTCATGTTCAGCCCGCGACAGCGTTAGCAGTTCACCGATCATTTTGTCCAGGCGACGCGCCTCTTCATCAATGCGATCAAGCGAACTGTTTACGCTTTCTGGCGTCTGTCTGGCGAGTCCGGTCGCCAGCTGCAGTCGCGCCAGCGGTGAACGAAGCTCATGTGAGATATCGTGCAGCAGCTCTTCCCGGGCGCGCACCAGGGTATCAAGCCGCTCAACCATGGCATCAAACGCTTCTGCGACATTTGAAATCTCGTCGTGGCGCTTCCGCATAATCGGGAACAGACGCACGCTTAAATCGCCCTCGGCGACGCGGGAAAATCCCTCGCGCAACTGGCGCATGGGCCGCGTCAGATTCCAGGCCAGCAGCAGACTGAACAGCAACCCCACCGAACCAGCGAAGACAAACATCGGCTCGGGAATATTCAGAAATTTTCGCGGCATCATGTTCTGTTTGCTGTTCATGCGCATACCATCCAGGTCGTAGCGCAGCTGATATTCTTTGCCGTCCACACCCTGTACCCAGCGCACCACCTCTTCAGGAAGACGGCCCCTGAAATCCAGGTTGCCGCTGTCCTGGGATTGTGGCGATTTAGCCTGCTGCGTAACGTGAAAGAACTGACGGTCAGTTTCATCCCAGTCAGACAGCATCGCATTCAGCTCATCAGGCCCGCCCCGCTTCAGCACCGATGCAGCAGAGGTCATCTGCAGATCAATGATGCGACGGATAGCCATTATTTCAGGCGGTTCATGCCGTTTACCGGAAAGCGAAAAACCGAGCCAGATAAGCTGGCTCATGATGACAAAAACGACCCAGAAGCCGATAAAGATCTTCCAGAACATACGACCGCGGTAACTCTGTTTCATCGAATGCGATAACCGATGCTGCGTACGGTTTCGATATTGATGCTATCAGCGGTTAACGCGCTAAGCTTCTGGCGAATGTTGCTGATGTGCACATCAACACTGCGATCGTAGGCTTCACGCGGACGACCCAGCCCCTTTTCAGAGAGTTCATCTTTTGACACGACCCTGTCCGGCGCGCGCAGCAGCAGATCCAGCAGATTAAATTCTGAAGCAGTCAGATCGAAGGTTTTGCCCTGCCATTCACTCATTCGGGTGGCGGGATTAAGCGTCAGGTCTCCCCAGCGCAGCGGCTCTTTAGCATCCGGCTGCGGTACCTGCTCCTCGAAACGGCGCAATACCGCGCGCAGGCGGGCGACCAGTTCACGGGGATAACAGGGTTTAGGCATATAGTCATCCGCCCCCATCTCCAGGCCGATCACGCGATCAATATTATCGCCTTTGGCAGTCAGCATGATCACCGGTATCCGGCTGTTCTGGCGCACCTGACGTAACACATCGATGCCACTCATGTCGGGCAGCATAATATCCAGAATCATGGCAGTGAACTCGCCGGAGAGCGCGCCCTGAATCCCGGCGCTGCCGGTCAGCACCAGCTGGGCATCAAATCCTTCGGCAATAAGGTACTGGCTTAACATCGTGCCTAATTCGACATCATCATCAACAAGCAAAATTTTCATGGTTATCTCTCGACAGAATTGGCGCTATTTTCTCCTGTGCCGGGCATTCGCGCAGCCTGATTTACGCGATCCTTACAGATTCAGTTTATCCGTTATGGGAGTGCTGGCTAAAAAAAAGACCTGTGGGCGTTAAAGGCGCGCACAGGTCTCGTTCCGTATCAGCGGAGATTACTGATGATAGAGTCCGGTCGAGAGATAACGATCGCCACGATCACAGGCGATCGCCACCACGACGCTGCCCGGATTCGCCTGCGCAATACGCAGCGCACCCGCCACCGCGCCGCCCGAACTGACGCCACAGAAAATACCTTCACGGCGAGCCAGCGCCCGCATGGTCTCTTCCGCTTCTTTCTGCGTCATATCCATCACATCATCCACTAAATCGGGGCGGTAGATCCCCGGCAGATAGGCCAGCGGCCAGCGGCGAATGCCCGGAATACTGCTGCCTTCACTCGGCTGTAAACCGATCACCTGCACGCCCGTGTTGTGCTCTTTCAGGAAACGTCCCACGCCGGTGATCGTGCCGGTGGTGCCCATGCTGGAGATAAAATGGGTCATGCGCTGGTTCGACTGCTGCCACAACTCCGGCCCGGTGGTCTGATAGTGACCCAGCGGGTTATCGGGATTATTAAACTGATCCAGCACCCGGCCTTCACCACGCGCCGCCATCGCCAGTGCCAGATCGCGTGCGCCCTCCATGCCCTGCTCCCGCGGCACCAGAATCAGCTCTGCGCCATACGCACGCATCGCATCCTGCCGCTCCTGACTCATGTTGTCCGGCATCAGCAGGCGAAGTCGGTAGCCTTTCATCGCCGCGATCATCGCCAGCGCAATACCGGTGTTGCCGCTGGTGGCTTCAATCAGCTGATCGCCGGGTGAAATTTCACCGCGCAGCTCCGCCTGATTGATCATTGACCAGGCCGCGCGATCTTTTACCGAGCCTGCCGGATTATTGCCTTCCAGCTTGAGCCAGACCTCACTGCCGTTAGCTGGCGTCAGGCGCTGCAGCTTAATCAGCGGGGTATTGCCGATGGTATGTTCAAGAGTCGTCACGGTGCAGTTCCTGGCATCTTACAAACGAGAGGCGAAAAAAAGGCGGGAGTGACACTCCCGCCCGGTGTTGATGAGAAAATATCAGGCGCTTTGCGCAAAGGCAACTGCGCGCAGCGGCGTGTCGCCCTTATAGAGCCGCGCCTGCTGCAAGCCAACAAACAAGCGTTCGCCGCGAATCGGGGCTGTCTGCTCACCTTCAAACACCAGTGAGAACGGCTCGCTCTGCCAGCCAGCAGGCTGAACCACCAGCTGCCAGAAGTGGCCACGCGGGCTGACTTCCAGCACCTGCACCGGCAGCGGCGTTTCTAAACTGCTGCGGCGTGACACGTCGACTTCCCACGGACGCAGGAACAGCTCAACCGCGCCCTGATGAGCTGAGGTATAACCCAGCGGCCAGTGGTGCGCGCCGACATGGAACTGCGATCCCTGAATTTCACCATCAAAGCGATTCACTTCACCCAGGAACTCCAGCACAAAGCGGGTCGCCGGATCGCGCCATACATCATCTGGCGTGCCGACCTGCTCAATGTTGCCCTGACTCATCACCACCACGCGATCCGCGACTTCCATCGCCTCTTCCTGGTCGTGGGTCACAAACACGCTGGTGAATTTAATCTCTTCATGAAGCTGACGCAGCCAGCGGCGCAGCTCTTTACGCACCTGAGCATCCAGCGCACCAAAAGGTTCATCCAGCAGCAAAATCTGCGGCTCAACTGCCAACGCACGCGCCAGCGCCACACGCTGCTTCTGGCCGCCTGACAGCTGTGCCGGGAAGCGGTTAGCCAGATGCGCCAGCTGCACCATCTCCAGCAGACGGGTTACACGCTGTTTGATCTCCGCCGCTGAAGGGCGTTCACGACGCGGCAGCACGGTCAGGCCAAAGGCGATGTTGTCGAATACCGTCATATGGCGGAACAGCGCATAGTGCTGGAAGACAAAGCCGACCTGACGATCGCGCGCATGCAGGCGGCTGACATCGTTGCCGTGAAAACGGATCTGACCGCTGTTCTGATGCTCCAGCCCGGCAATAATGCGCAGCAGCGTGGTTTTACCCGAGCCTGACGGGCCAAGCAGCGCCACCATTTCACCTGAGGCAATATCCAGAGAGATATCGTTCAGCACCGAGGTGCGACCAAAGGACTTGTTGATCTTGTTAATCTCAATGCTCATGATTTCCCTCCTGTTGCAGGCGTTTGTGCTGTTGCTCTAAACGCCACTGCACAATACTTTTCAGAAACAGCGTCACAATTGCCATCAGGGTTAACAGGGCGGCGGCAGTAAACGCGCCAACGGTATTGTAGTCCTGATGCAATAATTCAACCTGAAGCGGTAAGGTGTAGGTCTCACCGCGAATCGATCCCGATACCACCGAGACCGCACCAAATTCACCAATCGCACGGGCGTTGGTCAGGACGATGCCATACAGCAGCGCCCAGCGAATGTTCGGCAGCGTCACACGACGGAACATCTGCCAGCCGGACGCGCCTAACAGCACCGCCGCTTCATCTTCATGACTGCCCTGGCTCAGCATCACCGGCACCAGTTCGCGCACGACAAACGGACAGGTCACAAACACCGTCGCCAGCACCATGCCAGGCCAGGCAAACATAATCTGGATGTTATGTGCATCCAGCCAGCCGCCTGCCGGGCCATTCACGCCCCAGAACAGCAGATACATCAGACCGGCTACGACGGGCGACACGGCAAAAGGAATATCAAACAGGGTCAGCAGCAGCTGACGGCCCGGAAAGGTAAAGCGCGTCACCAGCCAGGCGAGCAGCGTGCCGAACACCAGGTTCACCGGAACGGTAATCAGCGCCACCAGCACAGTCAGCCAGATGGCGTGCAACATGTCCGGATCGGCCAGATTGCTGAGCGCGACAATCAGCCCCTGATTCAGCGCTTCCCAGAAGATGGAGGCCATCGGCACCACCAGCAGCAGAATTGAGATCAGCGCGCCGATACCAATCAGCAGCCATTTGCCCCAGTTCACAGGCTGACGCGCCGCGTGATTGAGCTGTGAAACCTCGGCCATTAGTGACCTCCCAGACGACGGCCAAAGCGGCTCTGCAATGTATTAATCGCGAATAACAGAATCAGCGATGCCGCCAGGATCACCGAGGCGATAGCGCTGGCTGCCGGATAGTCGAACTCCTGCAGCCGGACAAAGATCATCAGCGAGGTGACTTCCGTCTTCCAGGCGATGTTACCGGCAATAAAGATCACCGCACCAAACTCACCCAGACTGCGGGTAAAGGAGAGCGCCGTACCGGCCAGCAGCGCAGGCGCGACTTCCGGCAGCACGACGCGGCGGAAGCTCTGCCACGGCGTGGCACCCAGCGTTTCGGCCGCTTCTTCATACTCCGGCCCTAACTCTTCCAGCACCGGCTGCACGGTACGCACAACAAACGGAATGCTGGTAAAGGCCATGGCAATGGCGATACCAATCCAGGTGTATGAAATTTTAATGTCGAACTGGGCGAACCACTGTCCGTACCAGCCGTTGACCGAAAAGAGTCCGGCCAGGGTCAGACCTGCTACCGCAGTCGGCAGTGCAAACGGCAGATCCATCAGGCCATCCAGCAGTGTCCGGCCAGGAAAACGATAACGGGTCAGGATCCATGCCATCAGCATGCCGAACACCGCATTAAACAGGGACGCGACACCGGCAGAGAGCAGTGTCACCTTATAGGCGGCCACCAGCTGAGGGTTGGTCACGACATCCCAGTACTGTTGCAGCGTCATCTGCGACAGCTGCATGATCACGGCGCTAATCGGCAACAGCAGGATCAGACAGGTAAAGAGCAGGCTGGTACCCAGGCTGAGACCGAAGCCGGGCAACACGCGTTTATGGCTGGCTGCAAACATTATCCGCGCCCCGCCGCTAACAATTTATCGAGCTCACCGCCGCTGACGAAATGCGTTTGCATCACTTTATCCCAGCCGCCAAAGGCATCTTCGACCCGGAACAGGCGGGTCTGCGGGAAGCGATCTTTCTGCTCCGCCATCAGCTGTGGATTGTTCACACGATAATAGTAGTGAGTAATAATATTCTGCGCTTCTGGCGTGTAGAGATAGTTCAGGTAGGCGCTGGCCGCATCAGCGGTTTTATTAGTGGCGACATTCTTATCCACCCATGCCACCGGAAATTCCGCCAGAATGTTGGTTTTCGGCACCACCACTTCGTATTCATCTTTACCGTACTGGTTGCGGATGTTATTCACCTCCGACTCAAAGCTGATCAGTACGTCGCCCAGGCCGCGCTCAGCAAAGGTGGTGGTTGCGCCGCGACCGCCGGTGTCGAACACTTCCACGTTTTTCAGGAATTGCGTCATAAAGGCACGGGTTTTGGCCTGATCGCCGCCGTCCGCTTTATCTGCTGCGCCCCAGGCGGCCAGGTAGGTATAGCGGCCATTACCCGAGGTTTTCGGGTTCGGGAAAATCAGCTTCACATCGCTGCGGGTCAAATCTGACCAGTCATGAATCTGCTTTGGATTCCCTTTGCGCACCAGAAACGCCATGGTGGAGTAGAAAGGCGAGCTGTTGTTCGGCAGACGGCTTTTCCAGTCTGCGGCAATGAGATTGCCTTTATCGTGCAACACCTGCACATCTGTTACCTGGTTGTACGTGACCACATCTGCGCGCAGTCCCTGCAGGATAGCCAGCGCCTGCTTCGATGAACCGGCGTGCGACATCTTAATGGTCAGGGGATCAGTGGGGTGACTGGCATCCCACTGTTTAACAAACGGAGCATTCAGGGCGACAAACAGCTCCCGCGATACATCGTATGAGCTATTAAGAAGTTCAGTGGCATTGGCTGCGCCGGCCAGGCTCAGCGACAACGCGATACCGCTCACGATTTTTTTCGTCGCTTGTAATGTCATTTGGCACCCTGAAAAAGTTTGATGCGGATCTCACCCGCTGAGGCATCAGTTTATTTATAACTCAGTGAAAACCAATAACGGTTTTATATATCGTTTGATGATTTCAAAGTCGAAAAAAGCATAAGACGACGACAGAGTTTATGCAGAAATCAGCAAAAGCCGATGGAGGAGAGGAACCGCGTGCAGCCCATGCGGGCAGGGGTTTTACGAGGGTTCAGCGACCGCCGGAGGGGCGGCACGCTGAAGAAAAAGATTAACGCTGCCAGACAATCTTGCTGATTTTCCAGTTTTTCAGGGTATCGTCAGAGGGCATCAATCCCTCCGGTCCGTGCCAGTCGCCGTGATAGACATAGGTCAGATGCTCGCTGCCAGGCGCACGGCACGCCACGTCACGCGCATCAGTGCCGCTGGCGAGTGTGCAGTTGTCGAAGGCTTTGCTGAACTTATTACTGAAGGCGTCGCCCACTTTACTGCCGTCACTGCTGGCAATCGCGCTGTCCATCACCTCAATACGTTCGATCTGCGACTGTCCGTAAATCACCAGCTTAACCTTGCCGTCATCCAGCGCCTGCCAGAAAGAGACCACCTGACCGTTCTGACTGCGCATGCCCTGACGCAGGGTATAGTCACCGTTCAGTCCGTCCTTAATCGCGTCCTCTTTCATGGCGGTGGAGGCGGTTAATACCCCTACACCCTGTTCAGTCGCGGTCAGCGAGGAACCGAACCAGTTCCACGGCAGCGCCGAAGACCAGTGATACGTCAGCGGATTCCACCAGCTTGCCTGCTGGCTGCTGTCAGCGCCGGAACCCGAACTGGCACAGCCGCTCAGTGCAACGGCGGCGATCAGTAGCGTGGAACGAACAGCTTTCATGAGAACTCCTGTAAATGCGATGCCGGAAAGGCGGAACTGATTGGAGTCGCAAAGCGACAAAAAGTTTAGTTGAGATGATGTTCAGGCAGAAAGCAGTCGCGACAGCGACGATTCGATTGCAGCCAGATCAGCGCCAGCAGGTCGAACAGCGTCAGCAGCAACGGCAGCGGCGAACTTAGCAGATCGCCCTGCACAAACTGCCAGCCCTGCCAGAGCAGATTCACCAGCAGCGACAGCGCTAACACGCTGCGCCAGTGCTGCCAGAGGCGCGGCAGCCGCGTGCGATAGCCTGTCAGCAGCAGGCCCGCCAGCGCCGGTAACCCCAGCGCCAGACCGACCCAGAACGCCTGACGATCCGGATAGAATAGTGCCAGCAGGTCGTTGCCCTGCTGCCGTGACGCTCCGGCCATCACCAGCAGCAGCCAGGTCCGCGCCTGAAGTAACAGGATCGGCCAAAAAAGAAACGGCAGCCGCAGCTGCCCTCTGGCGTCATACTCGTCCGGCGAATAGCCAGGCAACGGATTAGTATTCACGATCTTCGATCAAACGTTTACCAAACAGCAGCGCGTCGACCGGCTCATAATCGAGCTTTTCATAGAACGCCACCACCTGATCGTTCTCTTCGCGGATCATCAGATGCAGTTTCGGACAGCCGCGCGCGATGAGTTTCTTCTCCAGACGGTTCATCAGGGCATTGGCAAAGCCGCGTCCCTGATAGTCAGGATGCACCGCCAGATAATACGCCGCGCCGCGATGACCATCGTAACCGCCCATCAGCGTGCCAACGACCACGCCGCCCACTTCAGCGACCAGAAAGAGATCGGGGTCGTGATTCATTTTGCGTTCGATATCCAGCTCGGGATCGTTCCAAGGCCGTAACAAATCGCAACGTTCCCATAAGGTGATCACTTCTTCAAAATCTTCCTGGCGGAAGGCGCGGATTTCCATCTTATTTACCTGCAGATAAGCACAATTTGCTGATTATCACGCATTCTCTGCCGCACGCAACCCTCGATGACCGGCGGAAAATAAAAAAGCGCAAATTTTCTGTTCGCGACCTGCAATACAAAGTAATGCCCTGAAATGGTTCTGTGATCGCAGGCAACAGAGCCTTAGGCTATAACACCGGCAAGATTCCTGTTACCGGACCCGTACATGCAGCTGCTTAAACGTTTGATTCATCGTCGTCAGTTACTTCTTTCCGGTCTGGCTCTGGCCATTTTATCGCCGCGTGCGATTCAGGCTAAAGAGCAGTCGGGCCTTACCGGGGCAAATCGCCATACGCGCCCTGCCCCGCCAGCGAAAAACGGTAAACGCATCGTGATGATCGATCCGGGGCACGGTGGCATCGACTCTGGTGCGGTGGGTGAAGAGGGTTCTGAAGAGAAGCATATCGTGCTGGAGATTGCCGGTAACGTGCAGCGGCAGCTTCAGAGCCATCCGCGCATTGAAGTGCGCCTGACCCGCGACAGTGACCACTTTATTCCGCTTTATCAGCGGGTAGAAATCGCCCACCAGCACGGTGCCGATCTCTTTATGTCGATTCATGCCGACGGCTTTACCAGCCCCGATGCCAGCGGTGCCTCGGTGTTTGCGCTCTCTAACCGCGGTGCCAGCAGCTCGATGGCACGTTATCTCTCACAGCGTGAGAACGATGCGGACAAACTGGGCGGCGTAAAGGCACAGCAGCAGGATCACTATCTGCAGCAGATTCTGTTCGACCTGGTACAGACCGATACCATCAAAAACAGCCTGACGCTGGGCAAGCACGTGCTGGATCAGATCCGCCCGGTGCACCATCTGCACAGCCAGCATACCGAGCAGGCGGCCTTCGCGGTGCTCAAGTCACCGTCGATTCCCTCGGTGCTGGTCGAAACCTCCTTTATTACCAATCCCCGTGAAGAGCAGCTGCTCGGCACTACCGCGTTTCGCCAGAAAATTGCTTCAGCGATTGCCAGCGGCATCGTCAACTACTTCGATGAGTTTGACCGCCGCAACGCCTGATTCGTCTGGCTGGTTTGCATCGTGCGACGCGCCGCGCTCATGCAAGCGGCGCGGTTTTGCGTATAATCGCGTCAGACTTTGACAAACGATAAGCGAAAAGATGGCTGATATTTCCCGCGTAAAAGCGTTCCTGCTCGCATTGCAGGATGAGATTTGTAACCAGCTGGCGGCTGAAGATGGCGGCGCACAGTTTGCTGAAGATAGCTGGCAGCGCCCTGGCGGCGGCGGCGGTCAGAGCCGCGTCCTGCGCAACGGCACGGTGTTTGAGCAGGCGGGCGTTAACTTTTCGCATGTGCATGGCGATCAGATGCCGGCATCAGCGACCGCGCACCGGCCTGAGCTGGCCGGTCGTAGCTTTGAAGCGATGGGCGTGTCGTTGGTGATCCACCCGAATAACCCCTATGTGCCGACCAGCCACGCCAACGTGCGCTTTTTTATCGCAGAGAAACCGGGGGCCGATCCGGTCTGGTGGTTTGGTGGCGGCTTTGACCTGACGCCGTTTTATGGCTTTGAAGAAGACGCGCTGCACTGGCATCAGACCGCCGCCAGTCTCTGTCAGCCTTTTGGCGAGGATGTCTATCCGCGCTATAAAAAGTGGTGTGATGATTACTTCTATCTGAAGCATCGTGATGAGCAGCGCGGCATTGGCGGCCTCTTTTTTGACGATCTCAATACGCCCGACTTTGAGCAGAGCTTCAGCTTTATGCAGGCAGTAGGTCGCGGCTTTATGGATGCCTACCGGCCGATTGTGTCGCGCCGTAAAGATCATCCGTGGGGCGATCGTGAGCGCCAGTTCCAGCTCTACCGCCGTGGTCGCTATGTGGAGTTTAATCTGGTGTGGGACCGTGGCACGCTGTTTGGTTTGCAGACCGGCGGCCGTACGGAATCGATTCTGATGTCGATGCCACCACTGGTGCGCTGGGAATATGATTATCAGCCCGATGCCGACTCGCCTGAAGCTGCGCTCTATCGCGATTTCCTGCCGGTAAAAAACTGGCTGAACCTCCCCGTCTGATCGCTTCTCCTGCTGCAGCGCGGCCCGTAATCCGCGCTGCGCTTACCTTTTTTCCGACCGACCCGTTCCGTTTCACAGGGCACAGATTGCTACAGTGTTACCTGCGTCATTCGTCCTGACTGCTATGCTTAAGGATGGAATATGGCGCACCCCACGGTAAAAACCGCATGACGGCTCCTTCGCACCGCCTCGCAGCGCAACAATCAGAGAAACCGCATTTTCATCAGAAAGTCTCTGTTGCAATGTTATGGGTTCGCGTTACCGGTAGCAGAACATGCCACAGACCGGCTGCGAGGCCTGAGGTGCACCCTGTTCGCTTTCATTTTTCTTTTCAAGGAGTTTAGAGATGAACCAGCTAGAAGCCCTAAAACAGTTCACCACCGTGGTGGCGGACAGTGGTGATATCGAATCGATTCGTAATTACCACCCGGAAGACGCCACCACCAACCCTTCACTCATTCTGAAAGCGTCCGGTCTGGAAGGATATAAGCACCTGATAGATGACGCGATTGAGTACGCGAAAAAACAGGGCGGCAGCAAAGAGACGCAGATTATCAACGCCAGCGACAAAGTGGCGATCAACCTCGGTATGGAAATCCTGAAAAGCATACCAGGCCGTGTTTCGACCGAAGTGGATGCGCGCCTCTCCTTCGATCGTGGCATGTGTGTCACCAAAGCAGAAAAACTGATTCGGATGTATGAAGAGCACGGCATCGACCGTTCACGCGTGCTGATTAAGCTGGCCTCCACCTGGGAAGGCATCCGTGCAGCGGAAGAGCTGGAGAAGAACGGCATCCACTGTAACCTGACGCTGCTGTTCTCCTTCGCGCAGGCGCGTGCCTGTGCCGAAGCGGGCGTGTTCCTGATCTCCCCGTTCGTGGGCCGTATCTACGACTGGTACAACTCACGCAAGCCACTGGAACCGTACGTGGCGGATGAAGATCCAGGCGTAAAATCTGTGCGTCGTATCTATGACTACTACAAAAAGCACCGTTACAGCACCATCATCATGGGCGCCAGCTTCCGTAAAGTGGAGCAGATTATCGCGCTGGCCGGCTGCGATCGCCTGACGCTGTCGCCGAACCTGCTGGAAGAGCTGCAGAACAGCGATGCGCCGCTGGAGCGCAAACTGGAACCCTCTACCGAGGGCTTCCATCAGCCGTCGCCGCTCTCCGAGGCGGAGTTCCGCTGGGAACATAACCAGGATCCAATGGCAGTCGAAAAACTCTCTGACGGCATCCGCCAGTTCGCGGTTGACCAGCAGAAGCTGGAAGATGTGCTCGCCGCACGCCTGTAGTCTTTATTTTAATCGGGCGGGACTTTCCCGCCCTGATGCATAACAAGGGAGAACTTTATGTCCTCACGCAGAGAGTTGGCAAACGCGATTCGTGCACTGAGCATGGATGCAGTCCAGAAGGCAAACTCAGGCCACCCCGGTGCGCCGATGGGTATGGCCGATATCGCCGAAGTGTTGTGGCGCGACTTCCTCCAGCACAATCCGACCAATCCCGCCTGGCTTGATCGCGACCGCTTCATCCTCTCCAACGGCCACGGCTCGATGCTGCTTTACAGCCTGCTGCACCTGAGCGGTTATGACCTGCCGATTGAAGAGCTGAAAAATTTCCGTCAGCTGCACTCTAAAACGCCGGGTCACCCGGAAATCGGCTATACCCCAGGCGTTGAAACCACCACCGGCCCACTGGGTCAGGGCCTGGCTAATGCCGTGGGCCTGGCGATTGCTGAGCGCACGCTGGCTGCACAGTTTAACCGTCCGGACCATGAAATCGTCGACCACCATACCTATGTGTTCATGGGCGACGGCTGTCTGATGGAAGGGATCTCACACGAAGTCTGTTCTCTGGCGGGTACGCTGGGTCTGGGCAAACTGATCGGCTTCTATGACCATAACGGCATCTCCATCGATGGCGAAACCGAGGGCTGGTTTACCGACGATACGCATAAACGCTTTGAGTCCTATAACTGGCATGTCATCGGCGACATCGACGGCCATGACGCTGATGCTATCCGCGAGGCGATCAAAGAAGCGCAGAGCGTCACCGATAAGCCTTCACTGATTATCTGCCGTACCATTATCGGTTTCGGTTCGCCGAACAAAGCCGGTAAAGAAGAATCGCACGGCGCAGCGCTGGGCGAGGCCGAAGTAGCGCTGACCCGTAAACAGCTTGGCTGGAACTATCCGGCATTTGAGATCCCGGCTGAAATCTACCAGCAGTGGGATGCCAAAGCAGCGGGCGCGGAACGCGAAAAAGCCTGGGATGCGAAGTTTGCGGCTTATAAAGAGGCCCATCCCGAGCTGGCGAAGGAGTATGAGCGCCGTATGAATGGCGAAATGCCCGCCACATGGGAAACGGAAGCGACCCGCTTCATCCAGGATCTGCAGGCTAATCCGCAGAAAATTGCCAGCCGTAAAGCGTCTCAGAACTCGCTGGAAGCCTATGGCAAAATGCTGCCGGAATTCCTTGGCGGTTCCGCTGACCTGGCTCCGAGTAACCTCACCATCTGGTCGGGTTCCAAATCGATCAAAGAGGATCCGGCGGGTAACTACATCCACTACGGTGTGCGCGAATTTGGTATGACGGCAATTGGTAACGGCATCGCGCATCACGGCGGTTTCGTGCCTTATACCGCAACCTTCCTGATGTTTGTCGAATATGCGCGTAACGCCGCGCGTATGGCAGCGCTGATGAAGGCACGCCAGATTCTTGTTTACACCCATGACTCGATCGGTCTGGGCGAAGATGGCCCGACGCACCAGCCAGTTGAGCAGATCGCCAGCCTGCGTCTGACGCCAAACATGAGCGTATGGCGTCCATGCGATCAGGTTGAAACTGCGGTGGCGTGGAAAGCCGCTGTCGAACGCCATCATGGGCCGACTGCCCTGATCCTGTCACGCCAGAACCTGCTGCAGCCGGAACGCACCCCGGAGCAGATCGAAAACATCAAACGCGGTGGCTACGTGCTGAAGGATTGCGACGGCACGCCAGAAGTCATTCTGATTGCGACCGGTTCAGAGATTGAGATCACCCTGGGTGCAGCTGAGAAGCTCACGTCAGGCGGTCACAAGGTGCGGGTGGTTTCACTGCCTTCTACTGATCTGTTTGATGCGCAGGATGCCGCTTACCGTGAATCGGTACTGCCGAGCGGCGTGAAAGCGCGTGTGGCGGTAGAAGCGGGTATTGCTGACTACTGGTTTAAGTATGTCGGTCTGGACGGCGCGATTGTGGGCATGACCACCTTTGGTGAATCCGCACCAGCCAGTCAGCTGTTCCCGGAGTTTGGCTTCACGGTTGAGAACATCGTCAGCCACGCCGAAGCGTTACTCAAGCCGGTTTAATGCTTTTGCCCTTCCCGGCCTCATCGGGAAGGGCCATTTTATTTTGCAGCCTCCCAGATAAAAAAATATCCATTCCCCTCTTCCCGCTCCGCGCAAACTGATTACTATAGAGCCGTCATACTTAATGCTGCCTGTGTACGGGCTGACCGTCTTTTCCTGCTGTCATTCTGCCGGGATAACGCGGCTGCGACCTGATGCATCCTGATGAGTGAAGGCAGATTTCCTCCGATTTTTATAGCGAAGCCACTTCCGTTGAACATGCGTACACCCTATTTACTGGCCCTGATGGTTTCACTGCTTCCATTAAAAAGCATGGCGCAGGTTGCGCCCGATCCACTGCTGGCCTCACAGATTGTTGATCGCTATGCGGAACATATTTTTTACGGCAGCGGCGCAACCGGTATGGCGCTGGTGGCGATTGATGGCAATCAGCGGGTGTTCGCCAGCTTCGGTGAAACCCGTCCCGGCAACAATGTCCGTCCGCAGAAAGATTCGCTGATTCGTATCGCCTCGCTGAGTAAGCTGATGACCAGTGAAGTGATGGTGAAAATGGCTGAGCGCGGACAGATTCGCCTTGACGATCCCCTGAGTAAATATGCGCCTCCGGGTGCACGGGTGCCCACTTACAATGGCCAGCCGATTCGCCTGATTAATCTCTCGACCCACACCAGCGGACTGCCGCGCGAGCAGCCCGGCGGCAAAGCACAGCGTCCGGTGTTTGTCTGGCCAACGAAGAGCGAACGCTGGGCATGGCTGGCGCGCGCGAACCTCAAAGCGGCACCGGGCAGCAGTGCCGCCTACTCTAACCTGGGCTACGATCTGCTGGGCGATGCGCTGTCACGTGCCAGCGGAACTCCCTATCCGGCGCTGTTTCAGCAGCTGATTACCCGCCCGCTCGGCATGAAGGACACCACGTTTACGCCGTCGCCTGAGCAGTGCGGACGCCTGATGGTGGCCGAAAAAGGGGCCAGCCCATGTAATAACACGCTGGCCGCGATTGGTAGCGGCGGGGTTTACTCAACGCCGGATGATATGGGTCGCTGGATGCAGCAGTTCCTGAACTCGTCGGTTAACCATCGCACGTCGCAGATCGATCGCCTGCAGACGCTGATCTATCGCCGCGACCAATTGAACAAAGTAGAAGGCATGGATGTGCCGGGTAAAGCGGATGCGCTGGGCATGGGCTGGGTCTACATGGGACCGAAAAGTGGTCGGCCTGGGATCATTCAGAAAACCGGCGGCGGCGGCGGATTCATCACCTATATGGCGATGGTACCGCAGCATAACGTGGGGGTTTTTGTGGTGGTGACGCGCTCGCCGCTGACCCGCTTTACGCCGATGAGCGACGGTGTGAATAATATGCTGGCCGAACTGGTCGGCAACCAGCTTGGCTCACCGATGATGGTGCAGGTCATTCGTTAACGCTGCTGTACACCACCGTCAGACTGGCTGACCCACAGGGTTGGCCAGTCATCACTGCTGTGCCAGGCGTCACAGGTCGACTCTTCCGCATATTCCGCTAACACAAAACGTGTACCATCAAACTGCCAGCGTGTCGCCCTGCCGCAGTCGCCTAATCCACGGCCCTTACCAAACGTGTAGAGCTGGCCGCTGGCCGCGTCGTATTCGGCGTTAATCAGCTCAAGTTGTCGATCGCTGGCTCCGGGCGGGGTAAAAGGCAGAGTCAGGGTGATGCCACGCGCCACATAGGGCGGGCTGCGCGTCACTTCAAACGCCAGATCGATCACGTTATACGCCCCCATTTCACAACTCACCAGCAGCAGCGCGCGCTGGTCGGTAAGCGGCGCCACGCTGACTTCGCGGCGCAGCGGATCGAGTGAGCAGGAGTCGGTGTTAACCCGCCAGGTGCCGTAATCAATCAATCCGCTGGTCTCATCGCGCGTCAGGGCAGCGGGTGACCTGACCGCAGGCGGCAGCGGTGGCAGTGCAGGCGGTGGCGGAACATCCCAGCTGGCTCTGTCGCCACGTTTGATCCACGCGCTCATGCTGTTGACCCGTCCCTGCGTGTCATCCATCAGCAACAGCGCGGCCTTCATGCCGCGCAGGGAGATCAGCGCATTGGGGTCATAGGTGAGCTGCAGGTTTTTGGCCTCCATCACCAGATCAAAAAATTCATCAATGGCGATAGCATTGCTGGTAGCGAGATGATGCGGCTCTACCGTCCAGTGCTTGAGGTCGGGTTTAAGCCGGCGCTGATCGAGCAGCAGGTTATCCTGTAGCGGGCCACCCGGCAGCGCACCACTGTAGGCGCTGCCGTAGTCGATGCGCAGCAAAGGGCGATCGTTGACACCCGCATGGCGCGAAATCGTCATCACCAGCCCTTTGTCTCCCGGAATATTGCGCGCCACACAAAAGGCTTCATTGTTGCAGGTGATTTGCCAGTCGTTGAATGACTTTTGCAACGGTTCCGCCTGAACAGAGGCAACCCACAGAGACGGCAACAGCCAAAGCGATTTCATCCAATACGACATTAAGAAGATCGATCCCCGAATACCCAGAGTGGAGAGAATAGCGCATCAACGGGCCTGACAGGGTTCGCATTCTGTGAACCTGTGCAAAAAGCGCAGTTAACTGCTTAAAAAGCGTGCATAAAGTGGATTAACGCTCACCACTCTCCCTCAACGCTGTCACGCGGCAACAGGCTTAGTAGCACGGTTTTATGGCGTCAGCCAGCCCGCAATCTGTGCATGCTGAAGCAGCATAATGGTTTTGCCGTCTCGAATGCGACCCTCAGCGACCATTGCCAGCGCATCCGGAAAGCGTAATTCCAGCACGTCGATTGACTCATCTTCGACGCCACCGCCGGCATTGTCGCGCAACGACTCATTATATTCTGCCGCGAAAAAGTGGATAAGCTCCGTCACGCCACCCGGCGACATATAGCAGGCATAAAGTTTTTCCACCTCGCCCACCGCATAACCGGTCTCTTCAATCGCCTCTTTGCGGATGCAATCTTCCGGGGAGTCGTCGTCCAGCAAGCCGGCACAGGCTTCGATTAACATGCCGTCGTCGTTACCGTTAACGTACGTGGCGATACGAAACTGGCGCGTCAGGACCACGCTGTTCTTTTCACGGTTGTAGAGCAGGATGGTTGCCCCATTTCCGCGATCGTAGACTTCGCGTTTATGGCGAATAACCTCGCCACGGCGATCGGTGATGTCATAGGTGTAGTTACGCAGCACAAACCAGTTTTCAGACAGGAGCTTATCTTTGATGATGTTGATCTTAAACGACATGATGACTCCGCTACCGCATAAAGGGAGCCTTTCATCATAGGGGCAAGCTTGCGGGAAAACTATCCTAATTCGCGGCGTGGCGGGGGCGGTTCACGGCAAAAAAAAGCCAGCCCGGAGGCTGGCCTGATTGCTGCAGAATTTATCAGCGTGAAGTGTCGTCAGCCAGTCGGGCCGGCTGAGGCTCTTCTTCGTGATGATCCTGTTCGGTCTGAGCGACGGCGTGAACGCGCTTACGCACGCCAAACCATCCCAGCACCAGCAATACCGCAATCAGCGGAATGGAGGCGATGGTGTACGTCCCGTTCGGGTAGTCAAACGCCATCAGCACCAGCACGCTGAACAGGAACAGCAGCGTCAGCCACGAGGTAAACGGTGCGCCTGGCAGCTTGAAGCTGACATCATCCGCCTTGCCCTCTTTGATCGCCTTGCGCAGACGCAGCTGGCAAACCACGATAAAGGCCCAGGAGGAGATAATGCCCAGGGAAGCCACGTTCAGGACGATCTCAAACACCTGAGAAGGCACATAGTAGTTAAGCACCACACCAATCACATAGACGGCGACGGTCACCAGAATACCGGCATAAGGAACCTGCTGACTGTTCATTTTCGACATGAATTTCGGTGCAGAGCCACCCATCGACATGGAGCGCAGGATACGCCCGGTCGAGTAAAGGCCGGAGTTCAGGCTGGAGAGCGCCGCACTCAATACGACGATATTCATGATGCTGCCAACGTAAGGCACGCCCAGCTTCGAGAAGAAGGTCACGAACGGACTCTGACCCGCCTGATAAGCGTTCCATGGCAGCAGCAGCACCAGCAGCAGCACAGAGCCGACATAGAACAGGCCGATACGCCAGATCACGCTGTTGATCGCTTTCGGCAGCATGGTTTTCGGGTCTTTACATTCGCCGGCCGCCGTACCCACCAGTTCGATAGAGGCAAAGGCGAACACCACGCCCTGAATCAGCACCAGCGCAGGCAGTAAACCGTGCGGGAACAGGCCACCGTTATCGGTGATCAGATGGAAACCGGTGCTGTTGCCATCCAGCGGTTTGCCGGTGCCAAGGAACACCACGCCCACCACCAGGAAGATGACAATCGCCAGCACTTTTACCAGCGCGAACCAGAACTCCATCTCGGCAAACCACTTAACGCCGATCATGTTCATGGTGCCGACAATCGCCAGCGCGCCCAGGGCGAACACCCACTGCGGCACATCACCAAACGCGCCCCAGTAGTGCATGTAGAGCGCGACGGCGGTGATATCGACGATGCCGGTCATCGCCCAGTTGACGAAGTACATCCAGCCCGCCACAAAGGAGGCTTTCTCGCCCAGGAATTCACGGGCGTAGGAGACGAAGCTGCCGCTGCTGGGGCGGTGTAATACCAGTTCGCCCAGCGCACGCAGAATAAAGAAGGAGAAGATGCCACACACCAGATAGATGATGGCTAACGCGGGGCCAGCAGCCTGCAAACGGCCACCTGCGCCCAGGAACAAACCGGTACCGATGGCACCGCCGATCGCAATCATCTGTACGTGACGGTTACCCATCGCCTTCTGGTAACCAGCATCGTGAGAATTCAGCCAGCGGCGCTTGGCAGCGCGCATCTCACTTGGGGTTTTCTTTTTAGATTTCATAGCATTCCTGTTTGTCCTGACCATCAGTCGTCGTCTCCCCAATGCGGACGTAACGTCCTGCAAAATGGGGGATTTTCCTCTGTGCCTTTGCCCGTGAGTGAGTGCCGGGCAACGCGGGAATTTACGGCGATGAATCCTACCCGTTCTGCAAGAACGAAGCAAAATATACCGGGCAGATGCACAGGCTGATTTGTAAGAATCCATCCTGATGCACAAAAACAAAAAAACCGGCCATTTTCAGGCCGGTAAAAGCTACAGGGATGGAAACAGGAGGGTTGGGTTAGCGATAAATCTCTGCGGTGCCGCTCCACAGGCTGGAGTCACCTGGGTTATCGATACCAATAACGCGGTAATGGCTGGCGCCCATCTCTTCCGCTTTTTGCGACAGCTGGCGATTAGCATCGTCCAGTGAGCCGCGAACGCCGGAGACGGACACGCTGCCGATGCTCTGCATATTCTGCGCCTGTGACGGGTCGACCGGCGCAGCGGCGAAAGTGGCAAAGGAAGCGGTAGCCAGTAATGCGCCCGCCAGTACAGCATTCAGTTTTTTCATTGGATGCTCCTTAATCTGCGATCGGGGTTGAGCTGATGACTGGATGAATTATTAGCCTTGCAATGAAAAGCAACATCGGGACGATGTAAACCTGTTCCTTTTTTAACCACAAAACGGTAGCCCATCCTGGGAACTGTCAGTTGTGGTCATTTTATGTGCGATGTGTAACCGCCTGTGCGATAAACAGGGGATGGATCATTTGCGTTACGTTATTGCGCTCTTATAATTCCCGCACTTTCAACAGGGCCATCCATGTGATTGTTAAACGTTCCGTTACTCAAAGCATCGCTAAGGCGCTCAGCGCGATTGTTCTGCTGTCGCTACTCACCACCGGTCTGGCCTTAGTCACGCTGCTCAGCAGTCAGCGCGATGCGGAGGCGATCAATCTGGCGGGATCCCTGCGCATGCAGAGCTATCGCATGGCGTGGGATGCCAGCCGTCAGCCACAAAATCTGGTGCATCACCTGACGCTCTATCAGCAAACGCTGGATGCCCCGGTGCTGCAAAAGCTGGATCGGCCCTGGGTACCACGCGAAGTCAGCGCTCGCTATCAGCGACTGCGTGCTGCCTGGCCTTCCCTGCAACAGCAGTTGCAGCAGGGTGATACCGTGGCATACCAGCAGCAGGTGCCGATCTATGTCGGTGAAATCGATCGCTTTGTGCTGGGTCTGCAGCGCTATACCGAGCTGAAAATGCGTCTGGTGGCGGCCAGCAGCCTGGCAGGTGTCATCGCGATTGTCGTGCTGGCACTGATGACGATTCGCTTTACCCGGCTACACGTGGTGCGGCCCCTCAATGCGCTGGTCACGGCCAGTCGCTACGTTGAAAGCGGTAACTTTGCTTTTCCACCGCTGCACGTTGAGCAGCAGAATGAACTGCGGGTACTGTCGCACGCCTTCAGCGGCATGGCGGCACGTCTGCATTCGCACTACCAGCTGCTGGAGAGCACGGTACGCGCGAAAACGGAAGACTTAACCCAGGCGAATCGCACGCTGTCATTGCTTTACGACAGCTCGCAGATGCTGACGGCGAGCCCGTTGCACCCGGCACTGTTTGAGTCAGTGTTAACCACTGTACTGACGCGCGAAAAACTGACAGCGATCCGGCTGGACAGCGACCAGTTTCAGTTCTGCGCCGGGGATGCTCAGGCTGACGGTGAGTGGCAACGCCTGCCGTTACAGCAGGACGATCAGCAGATTGGCGAACTGCGCTGGCAGTCGCCTGGCGTCACCCATCCCAATGAGCTGATGCGCAGCCTGGCGGCGATGCTGGGACGGGCAATCTGGATCTGGCAGGCACAGCAGCAGTATCAGCAGATGCTGCTGATTGAAGAGCGCGCCACCATTGCCCGGGAATTACATGACTCGCTGGCCCAGTCGCTCTCGTTTTTACGCATTCAGCTAACCCTGCTGCGCCGCACTGTGGATAAGGATGACAGCGCCGCCCACGCGATTATCGCTGACTTCGATCAGGCGCTGGCCGATGCCTACCGTCAGCTGCGTGAACTGCTGACCACCTTCCGCCTGACCATTGAGCAGGCGGATCTGGTGGCGGCAATGCAGGCGATGATCGCCTCGTTGCAGGAGAAAAGCGGCGCAGAGATACACTTTAACTACCAGACCGGCCTGCAGAGTCTGGAGGCACAACAGCAGGTGCATGTGTTACAGATCGCCCGTGAGGCGCTGCTGAATGCCATTCGTCACGCCAGCGCGCAGGTGATTCGGGTGGATTATCAGCATAGCGAACAAGGTGAGCACTTACTGACAATTACGGATGACGGGGTGGGAATGAACAGCACTGACGAACCCGCGGGCCATTACGGCCTGACGATTATGACAGAGCGTGCCCAGCGCCTGAGTGGCAATCTGACTATCCATACTCAGCAACGCGGCACCCGGGTCGAACTGCGCTTTCCACCGCAGCCGGCGCGCTCACTGACATAAAGCGCCCGGCATGATGTTAACTTATTCAGATAATCAATCGGTCTCAGCATGCAGCCCAGCGGATACGGCGCCATCTGGTACCAGCCCTGCTC
Organism: Pantoea sp. JKS000250; assembly: GCF_003201065.1. NCBI lineage: Bacteria > Pseudomonadati > Pseudomonadota > Gammaproteobacteria > Enterobacterales > Erwiniaceae > Pantoea > Pantoea sp. JKS000250. Next base: position 1,173,044 of record NZ_QICZ01000001.1, read on the forward strand.
TTCTGCCGCCATCTGAAGCCGATGAAATGGAGAACCTATGCAACAGCCCGCATTAACATTGATGATTGTGGATGACCATCCGCTGATGCGCCGCGGTATCCGTCAACTGCTGGCGCTGGATCCCCGGCTTGAGGTCATCGCAGAAGCCAACAACGGCACGGAAGCGCTGGCCGAGGCCCGCCGTCAGGAACCCGATATCATTCTGCTCGACCTGAATATGAAAGGTATGTCCGGGCTGGATACGCTGAAGGCGTTGCGCCATGAAGGGATCAGTTCACGCATTCTGGTCCTGACCGTCTCCGACGCCCGCAGTGATATTTTCGCCATGGTGGATGCGGGTGCCGATGGCTATCTGCTTAAAGACAGCGAGCCGGAGATCCTGCTGGGGCATATTCTGCAGGCCTCGCAGGGTGAAAAGGTCTTCAGTGAAGGCGTGGCCCGTTATCTGGCTAATCGCCAGCACAGTGCCGATCCCCTGCGTCAGCTCACCGGGCGTGAGTGCGACGTGCTGCAGGAGGTGGCGCGCGGCCTGTCGAATAAAGAGATCGCGGCGAATCTGCATATCTCCGAAGAGACCGTAAAAGTGCATATCCGCAACCTGCTGCGTAAGCTGGATGTCCGCTCACGCGTCGCCGCCACGGTGATGTGGCTTGAAAGCCGCAAATAGCCAACGAATTTACATTTTCTCCTCAATTTCTCCACGATTTCCCCCGCTGCCGCACGTAGAGTAAATGGCGGCGGAAAATCGTGGCATAGACCATCCGGTTTGCCCGCCAGTGCGCCCGTTGCCGCTGGGCCTGAACGCTTATAAAAGTCCCTGAGGAGTGTCGATTTAATGTCGAATTTCTTTATCGACCGTCCCATCTTTGCCTGGGTTCTGGCGATTCTGTTGTGCCTGTGCGGCACGCTTTCGATAATTTCGCTGCCTGTTGAACAGTATCCCGATCTGGCGCCACCCAACGTGCGCATTACCGCCAACTATCCGGGCGCATCCGCCCAGACGCTGGAGAACACCGTTACCCAGGTCATCGAGCAGAACATGACCGGCATCGATAATCTGATGTACATGTCCTCGAACAGCAGCAATACCGGTCAGGCACAGATCACCCTCACCTTTACCGCCGGGACTAATCCTGATGAAGCCCGTCAGCAGGTTCAGAACCAGTTGCAGTCAGCGCTGCGCAAACTGCCGCAGGCAGTACAGTCGCAGGGCGTGACGGTCAATAAAACCGGTGACAGTAATATTCTGATGGTCGCCTTTGTCTCAACCGACGGCAGTATGGATAAGCAGGATATTTCAGACTATGTCGCCAGTAATATTCAGGACCCGTTAAGCCGTATCGATGGCGTCGGCCAGGTAGACGCTTACGGCTCACAATATGCGATGCGCATCTGGCTCGATCCCAACAAACTGATCGCCTACTCGCTGACCACCGACGATGTGGTCAGTGCAATCCAGTCGCAGAATACCCAGGTTGCCGTGGGTCAGGTTGGTGGTCTGCCATCCGTAGAGAAGCAGGCGCTGAACGCCACGGTGAATGCGCAGTCGATGCTGCAGACCCCCGGGCAGTTCCGGGCCATTACCCTGAAGAACAATCCCGACGGTTCCGTGGTGACGCTGGGTGATGTCGCCAGCGTGGCGCTGGGCGCAGAAAAGTATGATTATCTGAGCCGCTACAATGGCCAGCCCGCGTCCGGTCTGGGGGTGAAGCTTGCATCCGGTGCTAACGAGATGAACACCGATAAGCTGGTGCGGGCGCGCATTGAGGAGCTGTCGCACTACTTCCCGCACGGGCTGGAAGCAAAAATTGCCTACGAAACCTCCCCTTTCGTTAAAGCATCGATCACCGATGTGGTGAAGACGCTGCTGGAGGCGATCGTACTGGTGTTCGGCGTAATGTACCTGTTTATGCAGAATTTCCGCGCCACGTTAATCCCGACTATTGCGGTGCCGGTGGTGCTGTTCGGTACCTTCAGCGTGCTCTATGCCTGCGGGTTCAGTATCAATACCCTGACCATGTTTGCCATGGTGCTGGCGATAGGACTGCTGGTGGACGATGCCATCGTGGTGGTGGAAAACGTTGAGCGCATCATGCACGAAGAGGGACTCTCGCCGCGTGCCGCCACGCGAAAATCGATGGGCCAGATTCAGGGGGCGCTGGTCGGGATCGCGCTGGTGCTCTCTGCGGTGTTTGTGCCGATGGCGTTTTTCGGCGGTACCGTCGGCGCGATTTACCGTCAGTTCTCCATCACCATTGTTTCGGCGATGGTGCTGTCGGTGCTGGTCGCGATGATCCTGACACCGGCGCTGTGTGCCACATTGCTGAAACCCGTGGCGAAAGGCGAGCAGCCTGAACGTCGCGGCTTCTTCGGCTGGTTCAATCGTCACTTCAATCGCAATGCTGACCGCTATGAGCGCGGCGTTGCAGGCATTCTGCGCCGGGGTGGTCGCTGGCTGCTGCTATATCTCGGCATTATCGGCCTGATGGCATTTCTGTTTCTGCGTCTGCCTACCTCGTTTCTGCCGCTGGAAGATCGCGGCGTCTTCCTGACTCAGGTTCAGCTTCCGGCAGGCGCAACGCTTGCGCAAACCGCCAGCGTGGTCGCGAAAGTCGAACACTATTATCTCACCGAGGAAAAGGCCAACGTGCTGTCGGTCTTCTCCACCATCGGTGCCGGCCCGGGCGGCAATGGGCAGAACGTGGCGCGTCTGTTTGTGCGGCTGAAAGACTGGGAAGATCGGCCCGGTGCCGATCGCACCTCATTCGCTATTATTGATCGCGCGACTCAGGCGTTTCAGAAAATTAAAGAGGGACGTGTGATTGCCAGCAGTCCGCCCGCCATTACCGGCATGGGCAGCAGCTCGGGCTTTGACATGCAACTACAGGATCACGCGGGTATCGGTCATACGCAACTGATGGCGATGCGCGACAAACTGCTGGAGATGGCGGGCAACGATAAGTCGCTATCGCGGGTGAGGCACAATGGGCTGGATGACAGCCCGCAGCTGCAGATCGATGTGGATGCCCGTAAAGCGCAGGCGCTGGGCGTGTCGCTGGACACCATTAACGACACCCTGACCACCGCATGGGGCTCCAGCTATGTGAACGACTTCCTGGATCGGGGCCGGGTGAAAAAGGTCTATGTGCAGGCCGCCGCCGAATTCCGCATGCTGCCGGACGACATCAACAAATGGTACGTGCGCAACAGCAGCGGCAAAATGGTGCCCTTCTCCGCGTTTGCCAGCAGCCGCTGGGAGACCGGTTCACCACGCCTTGAACGTTATAACGGCTATTCATCGCTGGAGATTGTCGGCGAAGCGGCGAATGGCGTCAGCAGCGGTACGGCGATGGATGAAATGGAAAAGCTGGTCAATGTCCTGCCGCTGGGCGTCGGGTTCCAGTGGACCGGAGCCTCTTATCAGGAGCGCCTTTCCGGCTCGCAGGCTCCGGCGCTTTATGCAATTTCGCTGCTGGTGGTGTTCCTCTGCCTGGCCGCGCTGTATGAGAGCTGGTCGATCCCGTTCTCGGTAATGCTGGTGGTGCCGTTGGGCGTGGTGGGCGCGCTTATCGCCACCTGGATGCGCGGGCTGGAGAATGATGTCTACTTCCAGGTTGGCCTGCTGACGGTGGTGGGGCTATCCGCCAAAAACGCCATCCTGATTGTTGAGTTTGCTAATGAGATTAACAGCCGGGGACGTGAACTGGTGGAGTCGACGCTGGAGGCATCGCGTCAGCGTCTGCGACCAATTCTGATGACCTCGCTGGCCTTTATTTTTGGGGTGCTGCCGATGGCAATCAGTAGCGGTGCAGGTTCCGGCAGCCAGCACGCCGTGGGAACCGGCGTGATGGGCGGGATGATCTCCGCCACGCTGCTGGCAATCTTTTTTGTGCCGCTGTTCTTTGTGCTGGTCCGCCGTCGCTTCCCGCTTAAAGAGAAACCGCACGACTAAAGCTAAATAAAAAGCGGCCACTGAGTTCAGTGGCCGCTTTATTTCTGTGTGTGGTAAGAATTCCAGCAAGTGGGACTGATTTGCTTTAATCTCCACGTGTTACTTATTGCGTAACATCGCTTCGATAAATTCTTTCCAGGTTCCCATTTCAGTGTCAATCATAATGCCCTCTCTTATTGTGCTGGCAATATTACGCGCTTTTTTTAAGCAGGTGAATACGTTTACACCTGTTAACTCTATCGGCAGAGACTATAAAAACATGAATGTTGCTGATTCTGGAAGCTGACGCACATTTCAGCAACCCCTTAACCTGATTGAAGATAATTTATTTTAAGCCCAGCGGTAGACTATTTTATCAACATGGCGAAATTCTTAAGCACGCAGCGATAAGCAGGGTAATAATTGCCTGCGAAATTGATAGCGGTTACCCGAAACGAAATAACGACACGGCGCGCATGATATCCGGACTGATTCCCGCGCCAGCGCGGATGCCGCAACCGATCACACTATGCTAAACTCGCGCTTTGGCTGCTTTTTTCAGCTTTCTCTTTTCACAGGATAATAAGGATCGGGTAATGAGCACGCAGTGGGTGATGTTCGGGATTAAAAATTGCGACACCATAAAAAAAGCCCGGCGCTTTTTGACAGATGCAGACGTTGATTATCACTTTCACGACTACCGTGCCGATGGCCTGAGCGATGCCCTGCTGCAGGAATTTATCGATGCGCTGGGCTATGAAGCCCTGCTTAACACACGCGGCACGACCTGGCGTAAACTGCCCGAAGCTGATCGTGAAGCGGTTAACGATACCAGCAGCGCCAAAGCGCTGATGCTGGCGCATCCCGCCATGATTAAGCGTCCGCTGTTGCGTGCTCCGGATGGCTCCCTGCTCGCCGGTTTCAGCGAAGCCACCTATCAGAATGCTATTCAGGAGAAGTCATAATATGTTTTGCCCGGTCATTGAGCTGACGCAGCAGCTTATTCGTCGCCCCTCTCTCAGCCCCGATGATGCCGGATGTCAGGCTCTGCTGATCGCCCGTCTTGAAGCCATCGGCTTTAAGATTGAAACGATGAACATCGACGACACACTGAATTTCTGGGCCACCCGTGGCGAAGGTGAAACGCTGGCGTTTGCCGGTCATACCGATGTGGTGCCGCCTGGCGATGCCAGCCGCTGGATTAACCCGCCCTTTGAACCGACGATCCGCGATGGCATGCTGTTTGGCCGTGGTGCGGCTGACATGAAAGGGTCACTGGCAGCCATGGTGGTGGCCGCCGAACGTTTTGTGGCGGTGCGTCCCAATCACCGGGGCCGCCTCGCCTTCATGATTACCTCGGATGAAGAGGCCAGCGGGACCAACGGCACGGTTAAAGTGGTTGAACGGCTGATGGCGCGCCGTGAACGGCTCGACTATTGCCTGGTCGGCGAACCGTCCAGCACGGAAGTCGTCGGTGACGTGGTGAAGAATGGCCGACGCGGCTCGATTACCGCCAATCTGACGGTGCACGGTGTGCAGGGCCACGTCGCCTATCCGCATCTGGCGGATAATCCGGTTCACCGGGCGATGCCTGCGCTGACTGAGCTGGTCGCGACGGAGTGGGATCAGGGGAATGAGTTCTTCCCGGCCACCAGCATGCAGATTGCGAATGTCCAGGCAGGCACCGGCAGCAACAATGTGATCCCCGGCGAGCTGTTTGTGCAGTTTAACTTCCGCTTCAGCACCGAACTCACCGATGAGATGATCCGCCAGCGGGTCGCAGAGTTGCTGGATCGTCACCAGCTGCGTTACACCATCGAGTGGAAACTCTCGGGTCAGCCCTTCCTGACCTCGCGCGGTAAGCTGGTGGATGCCGTCGTGAAAGCTGTGGCGCACTATAATGAAATTAAGCCGCAGCTGCTGACCACAGGCGGCACCTCCGATGGCCGGTTTATCGCCCGGATGGGGGCGCAGGTGGTGGAGCTGGGGCCGGTGAATGCCACCATTCACAAAATCAATGAGTGTGTGAAAGCCTCCGACCTGCAGATGCTGAGCCGGATGTACCAGCGCATCATGGAACAACTGATCGCCTGACGGCGATGTTAAGGAGCATCAAATGGAATTTATTAAAGATTACTGGTGGATCCTGGTGATCCTGCTGATGGTTGGCGTGCTGATGAACGTTTATAAAGATCTGAAACGCATCGATCACAAAAAATTTATGGATAACAAACCTGACCTGCCGCCGCATCGTGATTTCAACGATAAGTGGGATGACGACGACAACTGGCCGAAGAAGAAGTAAATGAAAAAGCCCCTGCAATGCAGGGGCTTGAATATGTTGTTAAAGTCCGGCTCGGTGGCGATCAAACCGAGTTGGCACAAGGAACACGGTCAGATCGGAAAGACGCAAAAGCTGTCATCCATGACACGCTCGGCCCGCGCCTTCCATGCCGCGGGACGCTTTCCTCTTCTGACCGTGTTCCCTGCGCTTCGGGTTTATTCGTCGCTGTCAGATTCAACCTGATTTGGTTATGTCATTAGTCAGAAGCCCCTGCTATGCAGGGGCTTTTTTACATCATTGCGATAACGTCATCATCACCCGGTTTTGCGCCGCTTAACGCCTCATCAAAGTAGCGTTTTGGCACCGTATAACGCAGATGATTCAGCGCCAGTTCCATGCTGCGGTGATCGATGGCGTGCGCCAAATCGTCAACGATATCCAGCGTGACGTCGCCACCGCAGGCGGTCAGCCGCTGCTCCGCCTGCTGCGCATGGTACAGCGGGATCTGCTCATCATAATCACCGTGGATCAGGTGAATCGTAGTACGGGTGCTCGCTTTCTCTGGCAGGGTAACAAACCGGCCATTAAAGACCACTGCGCGCCCCGCCAGATCCGGATGCGCTTTGACGCCTTCCAGCACCATACTGCCGCCCTGCGAAAAGCCGACTAAGGCTGTCGCTTCGGGCCGCACGCCGCTCTTTTTCTGCCAGTGACGCACCGACTCAAAAAACTGCGGCATTGCCGCATTTACCCGCTGCTGGATAGTCTGATCGTGCAGGTCGGTTTCGCCGAACCACTGACGACCCGCGCCGGGTGAGCCAACGGAGACCACCAGCGCGTCGGGAAAGGTTTTCGCAAACCAGTTGCCAATCTCGCCCATTGAATCCGGATTATCGCCAACGCCATGGTAGAGCAGAAACAGCTGTGCGGTGGTGGCAGGTTGTTGAACGATTACATATTTCAGTGTCATGTTGACCTCCTGTGTTCACTCTACGCCGCCCGGCACAAAATGATATGAGGATAATTTGAGGCAGATGGTCGAATTATTTCAACGGACGGTGCAGCGCGTCCGCAGTAACGCCCAAACTTTCGAGGGCTGAAGCCGCCTGCTGACGCAGCTTAGCTATCAACGCCTTGCGGCCGCTTAAGCCCGTCTGCCAGGCCAGGTCGCTTAGCGCATCAGGTGCAGCAACCGCGGCGGCCAGCAGCGGTATGGAGACGGCACTGGCCTCTGCCAGACGCTGCAACACTGGCAGACTCGCCTCCAGTGGCCGCTGCGCCCAGGCAAAACCGACGGCCAGATGGCTATCCTGAGCGTTCAATCCGTCATCTGTGGTCTGATCAAACTGCAGGTCCAGCGCGATATGCTGCCGCAATCGCGGCCAGTCACGCGCCAGCTGCTCTGCCGCCCGGCGCGTCAGTGCCTCACCCGCAGCAGAACAGGGCAATATCGCCATCGCTGCATAGCAGCCGCTGCTGGCTTCGCGCTGACTGCCAATTCTTACCAGGGTAAAACCGCAGGCGCGCCAGAACGCCCAGAGTGATTCAGTGTAGCCGAAGCTGACAGAGAGGTAGTCGTTATCGGCAGCCGCATCAGCCGCCGCCGCAACAAGCTGCTGTCCGGTTCCCCGACGACGGCTCTCCGCCGCCACGGCAATCCGGCTGATGCGCTGTGAGCGCAGGATTGCCGCTTCAGCCAGACCGGCATGCGCTGCCAGCGACTGTGCAACCAGATTGCCACGCGGTCGCCGGGTGCCCGCCCAGACCGCCTGCGCCAGCTCAGGTTCAAGACCGCCCTCCTCAACCAGCCAGAGCGCACCCTGTAAAGTGGTTGTATCTCCCGCCCGCCACAGCTGCATACCGGGTGCATCCAGCAGGCGGCGCAGATCAAGCGGCGACGTGCGGTAGTGCGCGCTGGTGAGCAGACGATAAGCGGCTTCCAGCGCGCTGAAATCGTGACGTTCAATACGATGCGGTATTGCCGGAGTATCGGGCGCAGTGGCACTGGCATCGTCAAATAGCAGCGCCTGGTTCAGCCACTGCTCCAGCGGATCGAAACGCGACCAGCGCAGCGGCTCATCCAGCGTGAAATAGTGTGCATCTGCAAGCCCGGCGCAGAATTTAAGGATAAAGCCGCGTCCACTCCCTTCGTAGCCCTGTACGGTAGTGGTGAGCAATACGCGGGGATAGCGGCTGACCAGCGCCTGCAGCAGCGGTGCCGGAATCGCCGCGGCTTCATCTACAATCAGCCAGTCCGCCGGTGGCGGCGTCTCCAGCGCCAGCAGCGCATCGGGTGCCATAAAGTGAAAGTGCTCCCCGGCAAAGGTGGCCAGCACCTCTGTTGAGGCTTTGGCCGGTGCCGTTACCAGACAATGGCTGTTCTGCCGGGCCAGCATACCCGCCAGGGCCGATTTACCCCGTCCACGGGCAGCGGTCAGCACAGCGACACCCGAAGACAGCGTCATCAGCTGATCGAGTATCGCCTGCTGCTGTTGCGGAGCCTGACAGTGCCACTGCGGCCAGTCACGCTGTGCCGGAAAACAGCAGGGCTGATGCTGCCGCTCCAGCAGCACCTGGTCATCCGACAGGATCAGCTGTTGCAGGTGGTGAACGAAATGAGGTGTTGCGATGGGTTCAGCGACATCTGCCCAGCGCAGGCTGTCGCTGTCAGGCTGTTGCGACCACGCTTGCCAGGATGGGACCAGCAGCAGCAGCCAGCTTCCGGCGGTGAGCGTACCGGCCAGCGCCGCGAAAGCCTCGGCATGAAAGCCCTGGCGGGCGTCGAATATCGCATGATGGAATTCGCGTCCCAGCAGCGTGCGAACCGCGCCAGGCTGCCTGTGCAAAGCTGACTCGTCAGAGAATAGCGGCGCCGGACTCAGCGCCAGCCAGTCGCCTGGCAACGCTTCACGCCATGCCGCAGCCCGATCTAAGCACCAGGCCGGGTCGCCGCTGATGACTGCCAGACGACGCACACCGGCCTGTTGCATAAGCTGCGTTGGGATCATCAGTTGCTGGCGAAGGTGTTGCACTGTCCTGGATCGCCACCATCAAACCCGCGCTTAAACCAGGTGTAGCGCTGCTCAGAGGTGCCGTGGGTGAAGCTGTCCGGCACGACGCGGCCCTGGCCTTTCTGCTGCAGACGGTCATCGCCAATCGCCTCAGCGGCATTCAGCGCTTCCTGCAGATCGCCTGCTTCAAGGATGTTTTCCTTCTGCATGTAGTGTCCCCAGACACCGGCAAAACAGTCCGCCTGCAGTTCCATTTTGACGGAGAGCTGATTCACCTGCTTTTCGCTGGCACCCTGCTGCATTTCACGCACTTTCGGCTCAATGCCCAGCAGTTTCTGGACATGGTGGCCCACTTCATGCGCGACGACGTAGCCCTGAGCGAAGTCACCGCCTGCGCCCAGTTTAGTTTTCATCTCGTCATAGAAAGAGAGGTCGATGTAGACAGTCTGGTCAGCAGGACAGTAGAACGGTCCCATCACCGACTGTCCGGTTCCGCAGCCGGTGCGGGTTGCACCGCGATACATCACCAGCTTCGGCGCCACATACTGTTTGTTCATCTGCTGGAACAGCTTGCCCCAGGTGTCTTCCGTGGTGGCCAGAATGACTTTCGTGAATTTCGCGGCCTCGTCATCATTGGCACTGACGCTGCGCTGTTGCTGCTGGCTGGTCGGTGCGACGTCACCCCCCGTCAGCAGTCCGGTCAGGTCATATCCGTAATAACCGGCGACTGCCACCACGATCAGCAACACGATACCGCCTTTGCCACGCGGCAGACGAATCTGGCGGCCTCCGCCACCTAAACCGGACGATTGATCGCGACGGTCCTCTACATTGTCGCTTTCGCGACGCCCTTGCCAGCGCATGCTGTATTCCCTCAGTCATTTTTTCAGATGGCATGATTTTAGTTGCGTGACGGAGCAATCACCAGCTTTACCCTGAAATGAAAAAAGGAGAGCCGGGGCTCTCCTCTTTCTTTGTGCTTTCTTCGTGCGCTAAAGACAAACTCAGTCGAGTTTCACGCCCAATCGCTGTGCCACCGCTTCATAGGCTTCAACCACGCCGCCCAGGCTCTGACGGAAACGGTCTTTGTCCATTTTATCCAGCGTCTCTTTATCCCACAGGCGCGCACCGTCTGGTGAAAACTCATCGCCCAGCGTCACTTCGCCGTTAAACAGACCAAATTCCAGTTTGAAGTCGACCAGAATCAGGCCCGCATCGTCGAACAGTTTGCTCAGCACGTCGTTGGCTTTAAAGGTCAGCTCCTGCATCCGCGCCAGGTTCTGTTTGCTGACCCAGCCAAAGGTTTCGCAGTAGGATTCGTTGACCATCGGGTCGTGCTTTGCATCATCTTTCAGGAAAAGATCAAACAGCGGCGGATTGAGCACAATGCCCTCTTCCACGCCCAGACGCTTTACCAGCGAGCCTGCGGCACGGTTACGCACCACGCACTCGACCGGCACCATCTCCAGCTTCTTCACCAGCGCTTCGGTATCGGACAGCAGCGCTTCCATCTGGGTCGGGATACCTGCTTCCTGCAATTTGGTCATGATGAAGTGGTTAAACTTGTTGTTAACCATCCCCTTGCGATCAAACTGCTCGATTCGGGCGCCATCACCTGCTGACGTATCGTTGCGGAATTCGAGTATCAGCAGATCCGGGTTATCGGTGCTGTATACGGTTTTCGCTTTACCGCGATACAACTCAGCTCGCTTTTGCATCTTGTTCACTCCAGACTTGAAATAACGGGTGTTCAGCGACCAGTGCCGCTGCGGCGATTGCCTTGACGCAATCGTTTACTTCGCCGCGCGCTATTATGCCAAAAACAAAATAAAAAGGCCGGAGAATCTCCGGCCTGAGGCAACTTTATTTGTTCAGCGCCGCCTGGAACACGGCCACCAGCGCATCGTTCTGCGACTGAGTCAGCACATGCCCTTTCGGGTCAATGAATTGCAGACTGGTACGGTTGTCGAGATCGCCGACCTGCACTTTGTAATCACCGTTTGGTAATTCCGGATCTTTTGCACCGACTGCATCCCAGTCGCTGCTGCCCGGTGACTTGTAGGTCACCTTCATGCTGCCGGTTGAGCGGGTGGTATCGGTCACTTCCATCCCGACGCGTTTCATCGCATCTGGCAGACGCTGCCATGCCACGTTGTATGGCGTACGCAGGATCAGCATTGGCAGACCGGTGTCATCTGCGCCGCTCTGCACATCAATAGCGCCACTTACCCGGCCTGATGCCGCGTTTTCACTGGCGGTATCAATTTTGTCCAGACCGGTGCTGATTTCATTCAGCATCTGCGCGGTGTAACGCTGGATCTGCACAGGTAACGTAATGGTTTTACCATCCTGCTGCAGCTCCAGCAGACGCACGGTAAGCTGCTGCTGATAGCTCTGCGACTGCACGCTGATCTGATAGCGGCCACGATACTGCTGATCTTCATCAGCACGGTTCCACTGCACCCAGTCGGTCGTCAACTGCTGACCGGCATCGTTACGTGAAGCAATCGGGAATTTGTTTGACTCAACGACGTTAACGACCCGTGACCAGACTGAACCGCGGCTGTTATCAATCATCAGCGCACCGGTATTATTGCTGAACTGCGCGCGCGTCCCGTTCATCAGCGCCAGCGGCTGGGCTGGCGGACGAATGTCGAGCTGCTTACCGGTGGGTGCCTGGCTGCTGGTGCGCGGCACATCATAGTCACCACGCTGAACCGGCAGGATCATTCCGGCTGGCGCTTTCAGTTCACTTAACTGGCTGGCTTCAAGATAAGATTCGTCACCGCTGACCTGGCGCTTATAACGCTGATCGCTTGAACAGGCCGACAACAGCATCAGAGTAGAAAGCCCGACTACTGTGGCTACTGTTGACCGCTTTACTGAGTAATTCATTCAAACTCCCTAAATTATCGCAAACCCGCTTTCACCAGCGCCTGCTCCACTTTCGGCTGGCCGGCTGCAGTCAGTGGCGTCATTGGCAGACGCAGCGTGTCGTTAGCGATTAATCCTAGCTGTTTCGCAGCCCATTTCACCGGGATAGGATTGGGTTCACAGAAAAGCGTCTGGTGCAGGTGCATCAGACGCTGATTCAGGCGGCGTGCCTCAACGAAATTGCCTTGCTGTGCAAGTTGACACAGCTCGACCATTTCACGTGCAGCCACATTGGCGGTCACCGAAATGACGCCTTTGCCGCCCAGTTGCATAAAGTCCAGCGCAGTCGCGTCATCGCCACTCACCAGAATAAAGTCTTCATTAACCAGCTCTTGGATCTGACTAACCCGCGATAAGTTCCCGGTTGCCTCTTTGATTCCGATAATATTTTTAATTTCGGCCAGACGGGCAACGGTTTCCGGCAGCATGTCACAGCCGGTACGCGAGGGAACGTTATACAGCATCTGCGGCAGGCTGGTGCTATTCGCAATCGCTTTAAAGTGCTGGAACAGCCCTTCCTGCGTGGGGCGGTTATAGTATGGCGTCACAGTCAGACAGCCCACCACGCCGGAATTTTCAAAACGCTTCGTCAGAGAGATGCCTTCAGCGGTGGCATTGGCACCGGTTCCGGCAATCACCGGAATCCGGCCATCGGCCAGTTCCAGGGTCAGCATCACCACATCACCATGTTCTTCATGGCTCAGGGTTGCAGATTCGCCTGTGGTGCCGACGGAAACGATCGCCGCGGTGCCGCTGGCGACGTGATAATCAATCAGTTTTTTCAGACTCGACCGGCAGACATTACCGCTGTCATCCATTGGCGTAACGAGTGCAACAATACTTCCCGTAAACATTGGCGATCCCCTCGACAAACAAGTGCTTCATGGTACGTTTTACACTTAGGGAAAAGCAAGCAAGCCACGCCATTCCCGCGCTTGTCAGCAGTTTTTTTTATGTTTACCTTATGGTTATTAGCGAAAGCAGAGGAAAAGCCATTTTGCCGCAATCTCAGCCCCATCATCTGGTGATCACCGCGCTCGGTGTTGACCGTCCGGGTATCGTCAATACGATTACCCGACACGTCAGCAGCTGCGGTTGCAATATTGAAGATAGCCGTCTTGCCATGCTTGGGGATGAATTCACCTTTATCATGCTGCTGTCGGGCAGCTGGAACGCGATTACGCTGATTGAATCGACGCTGCCGCTGAAAGGCGCAGAGCTTGAGCTGCTGATCGTCATGAAGCGCACCAACGCCGGGGTTCGTCCGCCGATGCCCGATACCGCGTTCATTCAGGTTGAAGTGGCCGACTCGCCGCATATTATTGAACGCTTTACCGATCTTATTGATAAGCATCAGATGAACGTGGCCGAACTGGTGTCGCGCATTACACCCGCGCACCACGATTTGCCACCAACGCTCTATATTCAAATGACCGCCCACAGTCCGACACGAACCAGTGGCACCACTTTTGAGCAGGCTTTTAATAACCTGTGTCAGGAGCTGAATGCCCAGGGAACACTGCGTCTCTACAGTGTGTCTGACGCTGCCAATAGCGAATCAGTCAGCGCGGTACGCTAAGCTTTAGTTAATAAACCGGAGTTATTTCTCCACATGCCTGACGCGTGATCGGCTATGTGGTGAAATACCCCCTGATGGTCATATTCCCTCTGGTCGTTTCGGGCCAGATGGTGTATTACCCACAGCCTGAATAAGAAAATGGAGAGATGTGATGAATCCACTGAAAGCCGGAGATACTGCACCTGCATTTAGCCTGCCCGACCAGGACGGCGAACACGTGAATCTGACCGACTTCCAGGGACAGCGCGTTCTGGTCTACTTCTACCCGAAAGCGATGACGCCAGGCTGCACCGTGCAGGCGTGCGGTCTGCGTGACAACATGGATGAGTTGAAAAAAGCGGGCGTGGAAGTCCTGGGCATCAGCACCGACAAACCGGAAAAACTGTCAAAGTTTGTCGAAAAAGAGCTGCTGAACTTCACGCTGCTGTCAGATGAAAATCATGAAGTCTGCCAGGCGTTTGGCGTCTGGGGTGAAAAAACCTTTATGGGGAAAACCTATGACGGTATTCATCGCATCAGCTTCCTGATCGATGCTGAGGGCAGGATCGAGAAAGTGTTTGATAACTTTAAGACCTCGAATCACCACGACATGGTGCTGGATTACGTTAAGTCAGCCTGATGTTGAGGGGCGCGGTAGCCCGACCGCCGCGCCCTGCTTATCTTCTTTCCCTTCACGCTTGCCTGCCGTAAAAAAACATCTGCTCTTTGTGCGATTAAGTCGTGCGATTAAGCTGTGGCGACGATCACGCAGTTTCGCCCGGCATTTTTCGCCGCGTAGAGCGCGGCATCCGCCTGTTTCAGACTCGTTTCCAGCCCGGCATCCTGGGTGCCGTTCCATGCTGCAACGCCAATAGACAAGGTAATTCGTCCTACATCCGTGAGCCAGGCTTCGGCAATACCCAGCCGTACGCGCTCCGCGATGATCTGTGCCTCATCCAGGGCCGTGCCCGGCAGCAGCATCAGAAATTCCTCTCCGCCGTTGCGACATACCACATCAGACTGACGGGCGCTGGCACGCAGCGTGCTCGCCACCTGCTGAATCACCCGGTCACCGACATCGTGACCCCAGCTGTCGTTGACGTTTTTAAAGTAGTCGATATCCAGAGCCAGCACCGAGAAAGGCTGGCGCAGGGTGCGGTAATACTCCAGCACCGCATTCAGACCACGGCGATTCAGCAACTGGGTCAGTGGATCGGTCTGCGCTTCCGAGCTAAGACGGCCAATTTTGTCCTGCACCAGACCAATACCGGTGAGTAGTGCACGTTTGACCTGAGCCGCCTCAAAATACCAGGCGGTGATACCACCAATCTCTTTTGATACCCCCTGCGCATCCATCCGGCTGGCTTTGCGGGCCAGCTGGAAGAGTGGCCGGGCGATCAGCCGCGCCAGCACCACGGCCACCAGCAGAGTCAGCAGCGCGAACGGCACCGAATTTTTCAGGACTTTCATTAACAGGCCCGACAGCGGATCCAGCGTGACGTTAATCGGCTTCAGAGCCACCACCGTCCAGCCGGTAGTCGGCACGATCGCAAAGCCCGCCAGTTGAGCTGACTCACCCGGACCGGCAAGCATCAGCGAGCCATTGGTCTGCTCGTCACGCGGACTGACGATGGCTGGCAGCGTTTTACCCACCAGCTGCCGGTTCTGGTGATACAGCACCTCATTATTGCTGTCGAGCACATAGACCGTGGTGCCATCCCGGTAGAACTGCTCACCCAGCAGCGCATTCAGAATGCTTTTTTTCTTCAGATAGATGGTGCCGCCGATGTAGCCCAGGTAGTCGCCATCGGCACTCCAGACGGGCCAGGAGATAAACACCAGCAGATTGTTGGCGGCAGAGAGCGTGGGTTTACTGATGCTCGGCTGCCGCAGGGTCAGCGCTTCCCGTGAGGCGTCGCTGGTCAGGTGCATGCCTTTCAGGGTCAGCGACTCAGGCGAAATCGCCTTGATCACGCCCTGCGCATCCACTATCGCCACTGAGTTGAAACTGCTGGTCTGCTCGCGCAGGCGGCTGACTTCGCTTTCCAGCAGCGCCTCATTATTAAAGTCGCGGCTGAGCTGATTAGCGCTGTAGTGCAGCTGTGACTGCGCCAGCTGAAAGAAAATCTCACTGGTTGAGGCCAGTTTGGCGGCGTAGGCGCGATTGGCCTCAAGCGTGGTGTCAATCAGCACCTGGCGCTGAACCCGCCAGGTGGCGTAAAGCGTATTCGCGAGCGTGATAACAATGCTGACAATCACCAGCAGGGCGATCAGATTGCGCAAATCGGCCTTGGGCCGAAAGAGCTTTAACATGGCGTCGCCGCCGCGGAGATAAATGTCATGTCGTCAATGCCTGATTATTTTTTTAATGTGTGCCAGAAGCCCTGATATCCGGGCTTAAGTCTACACGGTGTCGGCATTTTTGAGCAGCATTAAGACAAATTTCACGCCTGAGAATCCAGATTAGACCGGCACTAATCGATTAATCCCTGACTATCGTAAAAAGGCCAGGGTCCCGAAAAGCGGCCAATCGCACACTGATGCGAGACCATTCCCTGCCCGGGTTGCCAGCAATGCAGCAAAAAGCCGGGCGGCTCCAGAATAAAGTGAGCCGGCCCGTCGGGATGCAGATCCAGCGCGACCTGATGCGACACGCCTGGCGCAACACAGGCCAGCGTGCCGGCAAAGCGGGTCTGCAGACTGCGATGCAGATGACCGCAGAGCACCCGCTCAACCTGCGGATGGCGGGCGATGATCGCCTCAAGGGCCTCCGGATGACGTAATCGTTGCCGGTCCATATGGGCAATGCCACAGGCAAAAGGAGGATGATGCAGCATCACCAGCGTGGGCTGATCGGCAGCCGCGCTCAGTGCCTGATCCAGCCATTGCAGCTGGTGTTCGTCCAGCTCTCCCCACGGCTGTTGCGGTACGCTGGAATCCAGCGCCAGCAGCCTGACGTCGCCGACGCGAAGCTGCCAGTTCAGGGTGGACCCCGCCTGCAGATAGGCGTGATCCGGGAAAGCGGCACGCAGCGCCTCGCGGTCGTCGTGATTGCCCGCCATCAGGTAAAACGGCAGCTGCAGGCGCTGCAGGGCTTCCCGCAGCGTCTGGTACTCTTCAGGCCGGCCAAAATCGACCAGGTCGCCGGTAATCACCACCACATCGGGCCGCGGCTGCAGTGCATTAAGGGTATCGATAACCTGCAGTAATGCCGCATAGGTATCGACCTGTTTGTAAGAGAGGCGGCCATGGGCCTTGATATGCAGATCGCTGATTTGCGCAATCATCGTAGGTTGAACAGACACAACACACTCCTTAGCAACTGAATTCCAGCGCGGCCTGACTGGTCAGCGACCAGCTGATGCGCTGCCCGGCCTGCCAGATTTCGCGTGCATGACGCTCTACCTGAATGGGGCTATCCAGTCCAATATCGATCAGTAAGCGCTGCGAAGCGCCGAGGAAGGTGCTGCCCACCACCACGCCGCGCTGGGGATAGCGCATATCGTCGGCCAGCAGCACATCTTCCGGGCGGCAAAAACGCAGGGGCTGACCAAGGAGATCGTGCGCAATGCAGTTAATGGCACCCACAAAGTCGGCCACAAAACGGGAGGCCGGGCGCTGATAGATGCCCTGCGGCGTATCGAGCTGCACCAGACGGCCCTGCTCCATCACCGCGATGCGATCGCCCAGCGCCATCGCCTCCTGCTGATCGTGCGTGACGTAAACGGCAGTGATCGCCAGCCGCTTGAGCAGTGCGCCGATCTCCAGCCGCAGTCGATCGCGCAGCCTGGCATCAAGCGCCGCCAGCGGCTCATCAAACAGCAGCACTTTAGGCCGGGCGGCCAGCGCGCGAGCCAGTGCCACCCGCTGCTTCTGCCCGCCGGACAATTTATCTATCGCGCGATGTGACAGTTGCGTCAGATCCACCAGCGCCAGCATTTCTGCCACCCGCGCCTCACGTTCGGCTCGCGGCACGCCCTGCACCTTCAGGCCATAGGCGACGTTCTGCGCCACGTTGAGCGTCGGGAACAGCGCGTAGCTCTGGAACACCATGCCAACGCTGCGTTTCTCAATCGGCAGCGCGGTAACGTTCCGCTGATCAAACCAGACTTCCCCTGGCGCATCGCTGCTTTCCAGACCGCTGATGATACGCAACAGTGTGGTTTTTCCGCAGCCGGATGGCCCCAGCAGCACCAGCGTTTCTCCGGCGTGGACCCGCAGATCGAGCGGATGCAGCGCGACCTGCTGATTGAAGCGACGCGAGCAGTGGCGCAGCGTCACGTTGACGGCCTCTTTCATAGAGTTTCCTCTCTCTGCTGCCGCCCTGATTGCCGTTCCAGCCAGTGATTACAGGCGTTGAGCAATAGCAGCAGCGGTAAAATCATCATGATAAAAATCAGGGTGTAGGCGGATCCGACTTCCAGCCGCATCGAGGTGTAGCTGTCGGCCAGCCCGACAGGCAGGGTTTTGGTCAGGGGCGTGTGCAGCATCCAGGTGATGTTGAACTCCCCTACCGACAGCGTAATCACCATAAACGCACCCGCCAGAATGCCATTGCGACAGTTCGGGACGACCACGGTAAAGAAGCGACGCCAGAAGCTCGCCCCCAGGCTCGCGGCGGCCTCTTCCAGCCGCGGCAGATCAATCGCCTGCATTACCGACAGCACCGGTCGGATCATAAAGGGCAGCGTAAAAAGCACATGGCCGATCAGGATGAAGAGCCAGCTGTCGCGCAGTGCGCTGAACTGACCATAAAGCAGAATGATACCCAGCGCGGTTGCGAGGCCCGGCAACGCAACCGGCAGCATCAGGCACTCCTCAATGCGTGAGGCCCAGCGTGACGGTGACTTCAGTAAGCCCCAGGCGGCGGGCACACCCACGATGACCGTCACCGCCAGACAGCTCAGGGCGATCAGCAGCGACAGCCAGAAGGTGTCGGCATACATCTGCCACACCTGTTCCACCCACTTCAGCGTCAGGCCGCTGCGCAGGCCCGCGAAGTAGTTCTGCGTGACGCCCGCCAGCATTGAGAGCACCACCGGTACGATCATAAATAGCGCGGTGAGGCTGGTGATCGCCACCTGCAGCCAGAACAGACCCCGGCGCTTCATGATGAACGCGCCTTCCGGCATGCAAGCCCATTAGCCAGCATTAGCGCCAGCCAGGCCACCGCGCCCATCACCACCGAGAGTGCCGCCGCGGTGGCAAAGTTGGCGTAATTGGTGAACTCGCCGTAAATAGTCAGCGGCAGCACGGCCAGCTCTGTGCCAAGGGTAAAGGCGGTGCCAAACGCGCCCATGCTGGTGGCAAAACAGAGCGCGCCACAGGAGAGCAGCGCTGGTTTCAGCCCCGGAATGATCACGTCGATGATGATGCGCCACTGGCTGGCTCCCAGCGAACGGGCCGCCTCCTCCAGCGATCGATCCAGCTTCTCACTCGCCGCCACCAATGTCACGATGGCGCGCGGCAGCGAAAAATAGAGATAGCCAATGAATAAGCCGCTGAGCGAATAGGCGAAAACCCAGCGCTCATGAAACAGGCTGAGGCTGAGTTGCGCCAGCACACCCTGACGCCCCGCCAGCATCACCATCAGAAATCCCACCACCACGCCCGGAAAAGCCAGCGGGAAGGTCAGCAGTGCCAGCAGCGTGCCGCGCCCGGTAAAGCGCTGCCGCGCCAGAAAGCAGCCGACTACCGCCGCAAGCAGCAGCGTCACCAGCGTGACCGCCGCCGAGAGCAGCACGGTGTTCAGCAGGCTTTGCAGATACTGCGGCTGACTGATAACTGTCCAGTAGCCGCTGTGGTGCGTGGTACGATCCTCCGTCATGCCGATCTGCAACAGGCGGGCAAACGGCAGTAGCCAGAAGGCCGCGAAGAAGAGCAGCGCAGGCAGCAGCATCCACGGCCAGTTCGCCCCCAGCGGCCGGAGCCGCTGGCGAACCGGCCCGCCAGCGGCAGACAGGTTGATTTCTGACAGTGACATCAGCGAATCTCACTCAGATAACGCGCGGAGAAGCCCTTTTGCGCATCGGCCATCTGCTGATAATCGACCGTGTGGGCGCGCGCATAATCGCTGTCAGGCAGGAAATATTTTTTCGCCTCGGGTGACATCGCTCCCGCCCGCACCGGACGCAGCCAGGCATTGGCCCAGATAGCCTGACCGGCATCTGACAGCACGAAATCAATCACTTTCTTACCGTTGGCCGGATGCGGCGCATTCTTCACCAGGCTGATGACGTACGGCACCGTGACTGTTCCCTCTCTCGGGATCACAAACTCAACGTTGGCGTGATCTTTGTAGCGGGCGCGATAGGCGTTGAAGTCATAGTCGATCAGAATCGGGATTTCGCCCGAAATCAGCCGCGCATAGGCGGTCTGCTTAGGCACAATTGGCTGATTGCGCTGCAGCGTCTTAAACCAGTTTATCGCCGGGGTGAAGTCATGCAGGCTGCCGCCTTTGGCCTGATTCACCGCGACCGCTGCGACATAGCCTACAAAGGCGCTGGCCGGATCCAGATAGCCCACCATGCCTTTATATTCCGGCTTCAGCAGATCATCCCAGGCGCGCGGCACCGGCGCGTCACCCAGCGCATCGACATTAACCATAAAGCCCATGGTCCCGGAGTGCAACGCCACCCACTTGCCATTGGGATCTTTCATGCCTGCCGGAATCTCATCCCAGTTAGCCGGTTTATAAGCGCTGACCACGTCGGCACTGACGGCCTGAATACCAAAGCTGACGCCGTAATAGACCACGTCGGCGACCGGATTGTTTTTCTCCGCCACCAGCTGCGCCAGTGCCTGACCTGAGTTTTTATTATCCTGCGGCACATGGATGCCGGTCGCTTTTTCAATCGCCTGAAGCTGCGTGGCCCAGTCGGCCCACTCTGGCGGGCAGTTATAGCAGATGGCATTTTCCGCCGCCTGCGCCCACGAACTGGTAAGCGAGCATCCGGCCAGCAGCGCAGCGCTGGCGACCTGTCTGATATTAAGGTTGAGTGACATGATGTTTCCCTGAAATAGAACCATGAAATGCCGGGGCGATACTCTCCCCGAGCCGTAAATGATGGGCCAGCAAGTGGGTTTTGCCGCCCGGATTCAGAAGCAGATCGATGGCGCGCGTGCCCATCAGCGCAATCGGCTGCACCACGCTGGCCAGTGACGGTGAAAGCTGTTCACCCAGCTCAATGCCGTCGAAGCCGATGACTGACAATTGATTGGGTACGCTGATACCGGCACGCGCAGCCGCCCCCAGCAGGCTGATAGCCAGCAGATCATTACTGCAAATCACGGCGGTCAGCGGCGAAGGGGCATTCATCAGGGGCAGCAGCAGCCGGAAGTCGGACTGAATATGGCTGGGCATCTCAATCATCGCCCGCTGCGTCAGACCGGCCTGCTGCATCGCCTCGCAGTAGCCAAGGTAGCGCAGACGCGCACGGTCAGATTGCTGCATAGGTCCAGCAGCCATCACGATGTGGCGGTGGCCGAGAGTGATAAGATGGGCAGTCGCTTCCGCCATCGCTTTACGGTTGTCGACGCACAGCGCGGGCCAGTCGTGCTGTTGCGGCACGTTGTGGGTCAGCACGAAGGGCATCTTTGCTGCCGCCAGCGTCGGCAGCAGCGCACTGCGGTCGGCGTCTGCCACCGTCAGAACCAGACCGGCGACACGCTGGTGCAGCATATGTTCGACAATGGCCGCTTCCCGCTCAGCCTGATAATCACTGGTTGCCACCAGCAGCGCATACCCAGCCTGACGGGCCTGCTGCTCCATCGCCTGCAGTTGCAGGGCAAAAACCGGATTAAGCAGTGAAGGCAGCAGTACGCCAAGCGTGGTGGAGTGTTGAGTGCGGAGCTGACGGGCAATATGATTCGGGCGAAAACCGATCTGTTCCGAGGCGGCAAGCACCTTTTGCAGCGTGCCTGGTTTCAGCAGATGAGGATCAGAGAAGGCGCGCGCGGCGGTTGCGCGGGAGACCCCTGCCAGTCGGGCTACGCTGATTAAATCTGTCATCACTGCCTCGTTTATCGTCGATGAGATCGATCTCATTGCGACGTAAACTAGCGGCGTTATATGACAGGCGCATCACGGTAACATGACCGGCAGGTGACAGCGGCAGTGACGCCGCTGCGGGGAATTAAAGCATCAGGAAGGCGTAACCGCTGTTTTCCAGCGTGGCAACGGTGGTGCCGCTGGAGATAGTGTGGGTGACCATCGGATCGATCCAGTTGCGATCGAGCTGATGAAACGCCACAGATTGATCACAGATAGTGACCTGAACGCCCGCTTTTTTCAGTTCGCTGATCAGCTTCAGGTTCGGGTTATCCACGCCGTAGGCTTTGCTGAACTGGTCGTTATTCAGCGCTGACGACACCGCGTCGCCGTTGATCGACACCACAAATTTCAGCTGGTCGAGCGGCACACCCGCCGCATAATAGAGGTTGGTGACACGTGCCACACGCTCCAGGCCCAGATTCGGCTTACGAATATCGCCGTCATTGTGGTTAATCTGGAAAACAATTTTATTACTCAGACCCGCAGTGGTGCCGGGTTTAAATGCCGGCGTATCGACATAATGTATTTTGCCGTAGCCTTCAATCGCAGGCGTACTCCAGAAATCAGCGGGCTCAGATTTATTATCTGCCATTTTTCCGCTGACCTTATCGAATAATTCCGGCAACTGTAAAACATTGCCGCCAATAAATCCTGCTACGGCTGCCATCACTACTAACGCTGCTGGACGCATTCACTCTTCTCCCGGTCGTTTAAAACATCAATTACATTGCCAGCCACGCGTACCCCTGGTTTTGCAGGGTTGATACCGTGGTTGGACTGGAAAGCGCATGGATGACTGATTTATCAATCCAGTTATTCGGATAGTGATGGAATGCCACGGACTGATCGCAGACCGAGACTTTCACTCCCGCCTGATTCAGCTCATTAATCAGCTTCAGGTTTGGATTTTCGATGCCATAAAACTGTTTGAAATGGGCGTTATCCAGCATGGCAGGCGTTGCGTCACCGGTGACCGAAACCACAAACTTCAGCTGGTCGGCCGGTACGCCAGAGGCGATATACAAATTCACCACGCGCGCCACACGCTCCAGTCCCAGATTCGGTGCGGTCATCGCGCCGTCGCTGCGGGTAATCTGGAAAACAATTTTGTTGCTCAGGCCCGCCACCGGTTTAAACGCAGCGTCAGGCTCGTAATGAATTTTGCCGTAGCCTTCAATCGCCGGGGTACTCCAGAATCCAGGCGCTTCCTGTGGCTCGGTTGCAAAATGACGTGTCACTTTGTCGTAAATATCGCCACTCTGTGTGACAGCCGCGCCAACGACGCCGCCAATAATGGCGATTAACGCGTATGAAACAACTGAACGCATAACACTTCTCTCCGGCAAATAATGTCTGTCAGATTCAGGGCTGAATCAGGTCGGCTATCTATACCACAGCGAAGGTTTAATTCTCGCTTCTGTAAATTCAGGTCAACGCGCTATTGATAACCGATGAAATTATTCACTCAGAGAATTAATCAAAGGTTTTCATCATGCAGAAAAAAGAGTCTTAGTCGCAGTGGATCTGACTATCACGAATTTAATCTCTTGCAGTTAAGTTGAGACGAGAAAATAACAGCCAGGCTTAGCTGGAATCAGGAAAAGTGTTGCAGGCAATACGATTTAATTAATCAATGGTGCAGAAACATTTTGCAGCTCAGCGCGGGCTGTTTTTTCAGAGTAGACCTGGAAAAACGCGTGCCATATTCAGTTTTTCTGATTGAATTTACATAACTTTAAAAAAAGAACGATTACGGTTCCGGATGTCTGCCAGCAGATTCTGCTTTATTCGGTCGAAGCACGACGGGAATAAACAGATAAGTGGCAAATTAGCGGCTCAGGACCCCGGGAAAACCTCGCCGGATTTTTTTCGTTTAACTGCGGTTTAAGTTGGCGGGATGTTCAGTTTTTTTCGTCAAAATCTGCGATCTTGCACAAATTACGCCAGGCACTGGCCAGAAAACGACATTTCTTTCTTTTGATGCTCTGGTTAAGATAGTCCCGAACCGCCGTTATCTGCGAAAAATGGAACATTCCCGCTGCGCACCTGTCCATTTTCAGGGCCTCTCTACAGGATTAAGGCATGTTGAACCGGTTAAAGAAAACGCTGATCGCCGCGCTCCTCCCGACGCTGATTTTCACCACTCTGACACCTGTCAGGGCCGATGTCAGTGACTCGCTTCCCGATATTGGCACCACGGCCGGTTCGACGCTGTCGATTAATCAGGAACTGCAGATGGGCGACTTCTATGTGCGCCAGCTGCGTGCCAGTGCGCCGCTGATCAACGATCCGCTGCTTAATCAGTATATTAATCAGCTGGGGCAGCGGCTGGTCTCGCATGCTGACTCCGTCAAAACCCCGTTCCACTTCTTTCTGATTCAGAACGATGAGCTCAACGCCTTTGCCTTCTTCGGTGGCAACGTGGTGCTGCACTCCGCGCTGTTCCGCTTTACCGAAAACGAAAGTCAGCTGGCATCCGTGATGGCGCATGAAATTTCACACGTCACCCAGCGCCATCTGGCGCGCGCCATGGAAGATCAGAAGCGTAATGCCCCACTCACCTGGGTCGGTGCGCTGGGCTCGATACTGCTGGCGATGGCGAGTCCGCAGGCGGGTATGGCCGCACTGACCGGCACCCTGGCGGGTACGCAGCAGGGGATTATCAGCTTTACGCAGGGCAATGAGCAGGAGGCTGACCGCATCGGCATTCAGGTGCTGCAGCGCGCCGGGTTCGATCCCCAGGCGATGCCGAACTTTCTGCAGAAGCTGGCCGATCAGAGTCGCTTCTCCTCGAAGCCACCTGAAATTCTGCTGACGCACCCCCTGCCCGACAGCCGACTGGCGGATGCCCGCAACCGTGCTAACCAGATGCGCCCGGTCGTCGTGCAGTCCACTGAAGATTTTTACCTGGCGAAGGTGCGTGCGCTGGGGATGTACGCCACCGGGCGTAATCAGCTCACTGACGAACTGCTGAGTCAGTATGCCAGCGGCAATGCGCGTGAGCAGTTGGCGTCACAATATGGCAAGGCCATACAGTTTTTACAGGCGAAGAGCTATGCCGATGCGAAGCGGATTATGACGCCACTGCTGGCGAAACAGCCTAATAATGTCTGGTTCCTGGATATCATGTCGGACATCGATATCGGCCTGAACCAGCCACAACAGGCTATCGCCCTGCTCACCGCCGCAACCGGTGCCAAAAACAGCCCGGTGGTGCAGCTCAACCTGGCGAACGCCTACGTGGAAGCGAAGCAGTATGCCAGTGCCAGCCGTATTCTGAACCGCTATACCTGGGCCAATAAAGACGATCCCAACGGCTGGGATTTACTGGCACAGGCTTCTGCACAGCAGGGACTGAATGATGAAGAGTTATCTGCACGGGCTGAGAGCCTGGCGCTGAATGGCCAGCTTGATCAGGCCATCACCGCGTTAGGCAGCGCCAGCGCACAGGTGCCACTCGGCAGCCTGAAGCAGGCGCGCTACGATGCCCGTATCGATCAGCTGCGCCAGTTGCAGCAGCGCTTTAAGCAATATCAGAAAGGCTGAGAAACGACGTAGCTGACATGCCAAAAATAAAAGGAGAGTCTTAAATGGTGACGATTTACCACAACCCGCGCTGCAGCAAGAGCCGCGAAACGCTGGCGCTGCTGAACGTCCGCGGCATTGAGCCGGAAGTGGTGCTCTATCTGCAGACGCCGCCCGATCGCGAGACGCTGCAGATTCTGCTACAGAAACTGGGGATGCAGAGTGCACGAGAGTTGATGCGTACCAAAGAGGCGATCTACAGCGAGCTGGCACTCGGCGACAAAAACGAAAGTGCGCTGCTGGATGCGCTGGTAGAAAACCCGGTGCTGATTGAAAGGCCGATTGTGATCAATGGCGATAAAGCGCGGATCGGACGTCCGCCAGAAGCGGTGCTCGACATTATTTAAAGGCCGAGCGTCTCTTTAACGAAGGGAATAGTGAGTTTACGCTGCGCGCTGATCGAGGCGCGATCAAGCCGATCCAGCGTATCAAACAGCGTGCGCATTTCACGATCCAGTCGCTTCAGCAGGAAGCGACCCACATCTTCCGGCAGCTCAAAACCACGTAACCCGGCACGTAGTTGCAGCGCCTGCAGTTTGTCTTCGTCGGAGAGCGGCTGCAGTCGATAGATCTGCCCCCAGTCCAGCCGCGAGGCGAGATCGGGCAGCTGCAGATTCAGCTGACGTGGCGGACGATCGCCGGTAATAAACAGGCGCGTATTGCCGGTTTCCAGAATGCGGTTATAGAGATCGAAGATCGCCATCTCCCACTCCGGTTCGCCTGCAATGCACTCGATGTTATCGATGCAGACCAGTGACAGCTGCTCCATTCCTTCCAGCACTTCCGGCACAAACCAGGTGCGTTTATCCAGCGGAACGTAACCGACCGCTTCGCTGCGCGCGGACATTTCAGCGCACGCGGCGTGCAGCAGATGGCTCCGCCCACCGCCTTCGCGTGACCAGAAGTAGAGATAGCTGCCATGTTGTTGGTTGAGAGCGCCTTTGAGTGCGGCAATCAGCGACGTGTTTTCCCCCGGCCAGAAGCTGGAGAAGGTTTCATCGTCGGGTAAATAGAGTGGCAATGACAATTGTGCCGGCGTGTTCAGAAGCACCTCAGCAAGAGAACAAGCAAAAAATCGGGGGAAGTCTAACACAGTTTTCAGAAAGAGATGAATGGGGCGTCCCTGCCCCGATCCTGTCAGGCGCGCTGCGATCAATGTTCGCGCGGTTCTTCAGCCTCCAGCACCACTTCTTCCGGACGCAACAGCGAGATCACGCGGAAGATCAGCGCCAGGCCAACACCCACGATCGTCGCCAGCGCCATGCCTTTCAGCTCTGCCGCACCGATATGTACCTTCGCTCCGCTGACGCCGATGATCAGGATCACCGAGGTCAGAATCAGATTCTGCGCTTTGTTGTAATCGACTTTGGATTCGATCAACACGCGGATACCGGATGCGCCAATCACGCCATACAGCAGCAGCGACACGCCGCCCATCACCGGCACCGGGATCGCCTGGATCACCGCCGCCAGTTTGCCAACGCAGGAGAGCAGAATCGCCAGAATCGCCGCACCGCCAATCACCCAGGTGCTATAGACGCGGGTAATCGCCATCACGCCGATGTTTTCACCGTAAGTCGTATTCGGTGTGGAACCGAAGAAGCCAGAAATAACGGTGGATAAGCCGTTGGCGAACATCGAACGATGCAGGCCGGGGTCGCGAATCAGATCTTTCTTCACGATGTTGGCCGTAACCACCAGATGACCGATATGCTCGGCAATGACCACCAGCGCCGCAGGCAGAATCGTCAGCATTGCCACCCACTCGAAACGCGGTGTATAGAAGGTTGGCAGGGCAAACCACGGGGCTTTCACCACGCCACTCCAGTCAACGATGCCCATAAAGGCAGAGAGCAGATAGCCTGCCACCACACCGACCAGAATCGGGATAATCGCCAGGAAGCCACGGAACAGTACCGAACCGAAGACCGTTACCGCCAGCGTGACCAGCGAAATCAGCACGGTTTTGCTGTCGGGCGCACTGCCTTCAACGGGCAGCAGGCCAGCCATATTGGCGGCGACACCCGCCAGCTCCAGACCGATGACGGCGACAATCGCGCCCATCGCCGCCGGAGGGAACATCACGTCGAGCCAGCCGGTTCCGGCACGTTTCACAATCAGCGCCACGATACAGAACAGCACGCCGCACAGGATAAATCCGCCCAGCGCGACCTCGTAACCCAGTGGCAGTAACAGCAGCACCGGCGAGATAAAGGCAAAACTGGAACCGAGGTAGGCAGGAATTTTGCCTTTACAGATAAAAAGATAAATCAGTGTGCCGACACCGTTAAACAACAGCACCGTCGCCGGGTTGATGTGGAACAGAATCGGCACCAGTACCGTGGCACCAAACATGGCAAACAGGTGTTGCAGGCTGAGTGGAATGGTTTGCAGTAACGGCGGCCGTTCACTGATGCCAATGGCGCGACGAGTCATCATTTATCCCCTTATGTTTTGTATCCCCGTGGGTTCGCGCCTCTGGCACAGCAGCAGGCACGCCGGTGCGCATTGCGGCAGACCGAATCCGTTCGGGGCATTATTTTTGTCAAAAAAAAGCCGACTCTCTGGTCGGCTGTGCGATTTATTTGGTTCCGAAAATCTTGTCCCCGGCATCGCCGAGCCCGGGAATGATGTAACCCTTTTCGTTCAGTCCCTGATCCACTGACGCGGTGTAAAGCTCGACGTCAGGATGCGCTTTCTCCAGTGCGGCAATCCCTTCTGGCGCGGCAACCAGAACCAGCACTTTGATGCTGGTGCAGCCCGCTTTCTTCAGCAGGTCGATTGTAGCAATCATGGAACCACCGGTCGCCAGCATCGGGTCGACCACCAGCGCCAGGCGCTCTTCGATGTTAGAGACCAGCTTCTGGAAATAGGGAACCGGCTCCAGCGTCTCTTCATCACGGTAAACACCCACCACGCTGATACGGGCGCTGGGAACGTGTTCCAGCACCCCTTCCATCATGCCCAGGCCGGCACGCAGGATCGGGACCACCGTGATTTTTTTGCCTTTGATCTGATCGATCTCTACCGGGCCGTTCCAGCCCTCAATGGTCACGCGCTCTGTTTCCAGATCGGCGGTCGCTTCGTAGGTCAGCAGGCTGCCCACTTCAGAGGCCAGCTCGCGAAAACGCTTTGTACTGATATCATGCTCACGCATCAGGCCCAGTTTATGTTTGACCAGCGGGTGTCTGACTTCCACGATCTTCATTGGTGTTCTCCCGGAATGAGTTGAGCTAAAAAAAATCGCGGGATTATACCGCCTTTTGCACGCTGCGCCACCTGCTCTTGCGCAAAGCCGTGGGTTTTACCGGGACAAACAGAGGATTAATGAAAATCGCCCGATGCGCAATGCCGGACTCGCAAACGTTTGCCTGCACTGATAGAATTGCCGCGCTTTATTTTAAACCACCAACCGCAACTCGCGTGGGGACCTCGCAGTGACCGACAAAACCTCTCTCAGTTACAAAGACGCCGGTGTTGATATTGATGCTGGTAACGCTCTGGTTGACCGTATTAAAGGCGTAGTGAAAAAGACGCGTCGCCCGGAAGTGATGGGTGGACTGGGCGGTTTTGGTGCGCTTTGCGCGCTGCCGCAAAAATACCGTGAACCCGTGCTGGTCTCCGGCACCGATGGCGTAGGCACCAAGCTGCGTCTGGCGATGGATCTCAAACGTCACGATGCCATTGGTGTTGACCTGGTCGCGATGTGCGTCAATGACCTGGTGGTTCAGGGCGCCGAGCCGCTCTTCTTCCTCGACTACTACGCCACCGGCAAACTGGATGTGGATACCGCCTCTGCGGTGATCACCGGCATCGCCGAAGGGTGTCTGCAGTCAGGTTGTGCGCTGGTGGGCGGTGAAACCGCTGAGATGCCAGGCATGTATCACGGCGAAGATTACGACGTGGCCGGTTTCTGTGTCGGCGTGGTGGAAAAGTCAGAAATTATCGACGGCAGTAAGGTGCAGGATGGCGACGTACTGATCGCCCTCGGCTCCAGCGGCCCGCACTCTAACGGCTATTCGCTGGTGCGCAAGATTCTGGAAGTCAGCAACACCGATCCGCTGGCTGAACAGCTGGAAGGCAAACCGCTGGCCGATCATCTGCTGGAACCGACCCGCATCTACGTGAAAAATATCCTGAGCCTGATTGAGCAGGTCGATGTGCACGCTATCGCACACCTGACCGGCGGCGGCTTCTGGGAAAATATCCCGCGCGTCCTGCCCGACAATACCCAGGCTGTCATCGACGAGAAGAGCTGGCAGTGGCCGGCGGTCTTCAGCTGGTTACAGCAGGCGGGCAACGTCAGCCGTTTCGAGATGTACCGCACCTTTAACTGCGGCGTCGGCATGATCATTGCACTGAGCCCGGCAGACGCGGACAAAGCGATTGCGCTGATGCAGGCCGCAGGCGAGAAAGCCTGGAAGCTCGGCGTGATCAAAGCGTCGGATGCTGAAGAGCGTGTGGTCATCAACGGATGAAAAAGCTGGTTGTACTGATTTCCGGCAACGGAAGTAACCTTCAGTCCATCCTTGACGCCTGCGAAAGCGGGCGGATTCACGGCAGCGTCGCTGCCGTGTTCAGTAACCGTGCTACTGCTTATGGGCTGACGCGGGCGCAGGAGGCGGGGATCCCCGCCCACGCGCTTGCCGCCAGCGACTTCGCTGACCGGGACGCTTTTGATCGTCAGCTCATCGCTGAAATAGAAGCCTACCGTCCGGATTTGATTGTGCTGGCGGGTTATATGCGCATTCTCAGCAGCGCGTTCGTGGCGCATTTTCACGATCGCCTGCTGAACATCCATCCTTCCCTGCTGCCGAAATATCCAGGACTGCATACGCATCGTCAGGCGCTGGAAAATGGCGACAGCGAACATGGCACGTCCGTGCATTTCGTGACGGATGAACTGGATGGCGGTCCGGTGATCCTGCAGGCTAAAGTCCCGGTCTTTCCTGACGATAGCGAAGCGGAGATTACCGAGCGGGTGCAGCACCAGGAACACGCGATCTATCCGCTGGTGATTGGCTGGTTTGTTGAAGGCCGGCTGCAAATGCGTGATGGCAAGGCCTGGCTGGATGGCGAACCGCTGCCACCGCAGGGCTATGCTAACGACTGATGCACCGGAAGCCAGGGCTTCTTATGAAGTACTGGCAGAGTAAAGGCTCAGGGAGCCTATGCCCTCCGTAAAGACGCAAAAAATGCCATCCATGGCCCGCGATGCTTTACTACGGGCATAGGCTCCCATCGCTTTAAGCATATGAGCCGTCTGACACAAAAACCTGTTCTGCTCCCGATGCTGGCTCAGCCGTAGCGTCCCGTAATGTAATCTTCGGTCCGTCGCTGTTTCGGCGCGGTAAAGATCCGGTCGGTCTCATCAAACTCCACTAACGCGCCCTGATGCATAAACGCGGTGAAATCGGACACGCGCGACGCCTGCTGCATGTTGTGCGTCACCAGCACCAGCGTGAAGTGCTGCTTCAGGGTGGTCATCAGCTCTTCAATCACCAGTGTGGAGATCGGATCCAGCGCGGAGGTCGGCTCATCCAGCAGCAGCACTTCCGGCTCAATGGCAATGGCGCGGGCAATCACCAGCCGCTGCTGCTGTCCGGTCGAGAGCGTCAGCGCATTCTGTGACAGCTGATCTTTCACCTCACCCCACAGCGCCGCCGCACGCAGCGCACGCTCACACGCCTCGTTCAGTACCCGCCGATCGCGCACACCCTGTAAACGCAGCCCGTAAACCACATTTTCATAAATCGATTTTGGAAAAGGATTAGGCCGCTGAAACACCATGCCGACCCGACGGCGCAGCGCGGAGAGATCCTGTTCGGGGCGCAGGATCGGCTGCGATCCCAGCAACACTTCACCCTCTACCCGGCAGTGATCAATCACGTCGTTCATGCGATTAAAGCAGCGCAGCAGCGTCGACTTGCCGCAGCCCGAGGGGCCAATCAGCGCAGTAATCCTGTTTTTCGGCACCTGCAGCGAAATATCCTGCAGCGCCTGGCGCTCGCCATACCACAGCGACAGATGGTTAACGGTCAGCGCGATATCCGTGTCGGACGTCATAGTCATAGCCTGTTATTGAGTCATAAGGCGATAGCGTTCACGCAGACGGTGACGCAGGCCCATCGCCAGCAGATTAAGCGACAGAATAATCAGCACCAGCAGCAACGCGGTGGCGAACACCAGCGGCCGGTCAGCTTCAATATTCGGACTCTGAAACGCCAGATCGTAAATCTGGAAGCCCAGATGCATAAACTTGCGATCCAGATGCAGATAAGGGAACACCGCGTCGACCGGCAGTTCCGGCACCATTTTCACCACGCCCACCAGCATCAGCGGCGCGGTTTCACCTGCTGCACGCGCCACCGCCAGAATCAGGCCGGTCAGCATGGCCGGCACTGCCATTGGCAGCACCACATTCCACAGCGTTTCCGCCTGGGTCGCGCCCAGCGCCAGCGAACCCTGCCGCAGGCTGTTGGGAATCCGCGATAAGCCCTCTTCGGTCGCCACAATTACTACCGGCAGCGTCAGTAACGCCAGGGTCAGCGACGCCCAGAGTAAACCTGGCGTGCCGAAGGTGGGATTAGGCAGTGCGCTGGCAAAAAAGAGCTGATCAATCGTGCCGCCCACCAGCCAGACAAAGAAGCCCAGACCAAACACCCCATAAACAATGGAAGGAACGCCGGCCAGATTGACTACCGCGATGCGCACCAGCCTGGTCAGCGCATTCCGTCCGGCATATTCATGCAGCCAGATAGCGGCGACGACGCCCAGCGGCATCACCACCACCGACATCAGCAGCACCATCAGCACGGTGCCGAAAATCGCCGGAAACGCGCCGGATTCACTTTCGCCCCCGGCAGGTGAATCACTGACGAAACGCCACAGCTGATGCAGAAAATGTCCGGTTTTTCCGGTCAGCGTCATCGCGTTCGGCTTCCAGCTGTCGACGATTTCGGTCAGCGGAATCGCATGTTCATTGCCCTGCCCATCCCGCAGGATTAACAGATCGCGCTGACTCTGCTGTTGCAGAGAAGCCAGTGTCTCACTCAGCTGATTAAAGCGGCGCTGCAGTGCGGCCTGATTCGCCTGATATTCTGACTCTGCCTGCAGATCAAAGCGTCCGGCAGCCCGGTTTGTGCCCGCCTGCTCATCAAGCTCTTCACGCTGGCTGTTGAGGCGCGCCATATCCACCCGGCGAATCTGGTTAGCCTGCCGCACCAGCATCTGTACCTGACCGAGCCGCTGATGCAGCAGCGCATCGGGATTCTGTGCAGTTAACTCTTCGTTATCTTCACGCAGGCCGACAAACCAGCCATAGGCCTGACCGTGGCTGCGCCGCTGCAGCACCATGACGTCCGGCGGCTGACTGATTTTTGCCGCTGTACGGCTGTAGACCACGCGGAAATCGGGAGCGTCCCAGTCGCGGTTACCGGTTTTAATCAGATAGCGATTCACCTGACCACCACTATTGCCCTGCTCATCGGCCGGCGCTGGAAAGTGCCGCTGATGTTCCAGGGTTTCACCCAGCAGGCGCGTTTCACCGCCTTCAGGCTGGCTGAAGGTATAGAGATCCACGCGCTGCGGCCAGAAAGCACGGACGCCCTGCCACGCCAGTAGCCCAATCAGCAGCGTGAAGGCCAGCAGGCAGACGGCGACGGCACCCGCGGTTAACCAGCGCCAGCGATCGTTTTGTCGCATCGCCTTCATGCCTGCTCCTCCTGCTGGCTGTAACGCTGACGCAGCCGCTGGCGGATCAGTTCGGCAACCGTGTTAATCACCAGCGTAAACAGCAGCAGCATCAGGGCGCTGAGAAACAGCACGCGATAGTGCGCACTGCCCGCTGCCGCTTCCGGCATCTCAATGGCGATGTTGGCGGACAATGCGCGAAGACCGCTGAACAGGCCACCTTCGCTTTGCGGCGTGTTCCCGGTCGCCATCAGCAAAATCATGGTTTCTCCCACGGCGCGTCCCAGACCGATCATCAGCGCGGCAAAAATCCCGGCGGAGGCGCCCGGCAGGACGACGCGGGTCAGGGTTTGCCATGGCGTCGCGCCCAGTGCCAGCGAACCCTGGCCCAGCGCCGCAGGTACGCTGAAAAGTGCATCTTCAGAAAGGGTGAAGATCAGCGGCACCAGCGCAAAGCCCATCGCCAGCGCGGCCACCAGCAGATTGCGCTGCTCGTAATGGGGCAGCCAGTCGCCCGCATCCGGTATAAACAGCGTCGGCAGCCACAGTGTCAGCAGTGTAACCAGCAGCAACAGCGGCAGCAGAATCACTACTTCCCGGCCCGGCTGACGCCAGCGCGGCGGTAAACGCGCGCTGAATACACCACACAGCAGCAGCGCGCCTGCCAGCGTCAGGGGCAGCAGCAGTACCCCCACCAGCGCCTGACCAATATGTGGCGCAAGCCAGATCCCGGCAATCAGCCCCACCACTACGCTTGGCAGCGCGCCCATCATTTCAATGGCTGGTTTAACCCAGCGCCTCAGCCCCGGTGCCATGAACCATGCGGTGTACATCGCCGCGGCCAGCGCCAGCGGCGTGGCAAACAGCAACGCTAAACTGGCCGCTTTCAGCGTTCCCGTGACCATCGGCATCAGGCTGAACTTGGCCTGATAGCTGTCACCGGCGGCGGTGGATTGCCAGACCCAGTCGGGTCCGGGGTAGTTTTCATACCAGATTTTCTGCCAGAAATTACGCCAGGTCACATCCGGCCACGGATTATCGAGCCGCAGGGTTTGCCAGCTTCCCGCCCGCTCAATCAGCAGGCTGTCGCCATGGGGTGAAAACTGCGCCTGCACGATGCCGGGTTCAAGCTGACGCTGCAGTATCGGGCCAGTCTGCTTGCTGGCGAACAGTTGCAGCATCCCCTGTTTACTGAGCGTCGCAAACACGCGACGCTGTGATTCTGTCACCAGAATCGTTTCGCCATCGCTGTGCGCAAAGGTCCGGATACGCTGCAGGCGCGGCCCCTGATCGCTGGCGATAGCAAACCACTGGGTGACACCGCTGCGATCCTGAATCAGCAGGCTTTTGCCGCCCACCAGCAGATGCAGACTTTGTGGGGGCTGCGACAGAGTATGCGTTTCGCGCAGCAGGGCACGGTCATCGTCCAGCTGCCAGACCCGCAGCAGCGTGCCGTCGGTGGTGTAGAGCAGATCGCCGGAGGGCGAGATCGCCAGCAGATCAAGCTGGCGTTGCGGCAGCGGGATAACCGACGCCTGACGATCGGTGCCCAGCGTCAGCACCCGCAGTCCGGCCTCAGTGAGAGCAGCGATGCGCCACTGACCCGCATGACGCGTCGCCAGCGCCATCTTTGTCACTGCGCCATCAGGCAGATGAAAGGGTTTGTCGCCCAGCGGGAAGCGCCACTGCTGGTCGGTCGCAGGCTGCATCAGCGTCAGCGCGCCCTGCATATTCAGTAGCAGCGTCTGCCCATCGGCACTCTGCACCACCTCATCAGGCGCCGGGGTCAGCGCCAGCGCCGGTTCCGCAGGCTGACCATCCAGCGGAATAAAACGTGCTGCACCGTGCGCGCTGATACGCCAGCCAATGTTGCCCTGATTGCCTATTGCTAAAGCGGGCGTACGATCCCAGAGTTGCTGGCTGGCCGCGATTTGCAGGCCCGGCGCATTAAACAGCGGTAATACCACGCCAATCAGCCAGCAGAACAGCAGCAGCATCAGTAGCAGGATCGCGACGCCACAGCAGGTGATCAGCCGCCGCGTCAGACGATCAACGGCACGACGCTTGCGATCGCTGAATTGGACAGGAATGTGGTTTGCGCTCATGCGGTTCCGGTAGCAGGCCAAAATAAGCCGCTATGTTGCCCGTAGCCGATTGATAAGACAACTCCTGGCGTTGGACAACGCTGCCATACTCTCGCCATAATGTTGGTGGATACTGGATCTTCAGTCCTGCAACCGCTAAATGGAGTGAGAATGGGTCAGGTAAAGCTTTATATAGAAAAAGAATTAAGCTGGTTATCCTTTAATGAACGGGTTTTGCAGGAAGCAGCAGACAAAAGCAATCCACTGATTGAGCGGATGCGCTTTCTGGGCATCTACTCCAACAATCTCGACGAATTCTATAAAGTGCGTTTCGCCGACCTCAAACGCCGCATTCTGATTGGTGAAGAGCAGGGTTCCGCCAGTACGCCACGCCATCTGTTTAAGAAAATTCAGCAGCGGGTGATGAAGTCCGATCAGGAGTTCGACGCACTTTATAACGACCTGCTGCTTGAGATGGCACGTAACCAGATCTTCCTGATCAATGAACGCCAGCTGTCGCCCAACCAGCAGGCGTGGCTGCGCCACTACTTCAAACATGAACTGCGTCAGCATATCTCCCCGATTCTGATCACCCATGAAACTGACCTGACCGAATTCCTTAAAGATGATTACACCTACCTGGCGGTAGAGATTATCCGTGGTGACGATATTCGTTATGCACTGCTGGAGATCCCGTCCGATAAAGTGCCGCGCTTCATCAATTTACCGGCAGAGCCACCGCGCCGTCGCAAGCCAATGATCCTGCTGGACAACATCTTACGTTACTGCCTGGATGATATTTTCAAAGGCTTCTATGACTACGACGCGCTTAACGCCTATTCAATGAAAATGACGCGTGACGCCGAGTACGATCTGGTGACGGAGATGGAGTCGAGCCTGCTGGAGCTGATGTCCTCCAGCCTGAAGCAGCGACTGACGGCGGAGCCGGTGCGGTTTGTCTATCAGCGTGACATGCCAGAGGCGATGGTTGAGCTGCTGTGCCACAAGCTCTCGATTTCCAACTTTGACTCAATACTGCCGGGCGGCCGCTATCACAACTTCAAAGACTTTATCGGCTTCCCGAACGTAGGTAAAAACAACCTGGTTAACCGCCCGCTGCCGCAGATTCGCCACATCGGTTTTGATGGCTTCCGCAACGGGTTTGATGCGATCCGCGACCGCGACGTACTGCTCTACTATCCGTACCACACCTTTGAGCACGTGCTGGAACTGCTGCGTCAGGCGTCGTTTGACCCCAGCGTGCTGGCGATCAAAATCAACATCTACCGCGTCGCTAAACACTCCCGCATCATGGATGCGATGATCCATGCCGCCTATAACGGTAAAAAAGTCACGGTGGTCGTTGAGCTGCAGGCACGCTTTGATGAAGAAGCCAATATTTACTGGGCGAAACGCCTGACCGAAGCAGGCGTGCATGTCATTTTCTCCGCACCCGGCCTGAAAATTCACGCCAAGCTGTTCCTGATCTCACGCCACGAAGGCGAAGAGATTGTGCGCTACGCGCATATCGGCACCGGCAACTTTAACGAGAAAACCGCGCGGCTTTATACCGACTACTCATTGCTGACCGCGGATGCACGCATCACCAATGAAGTACGCCGGGTGTTCAACTTTATTGAGAATCCTTACCGGCCCGTAACGTTCGATCACCTGATGGTGTCGCCACAGAACTCACGCCGGATGCTGTATGAACTGATCGACACCGAAATTGCCAATGCACAGCAGAATAAGCCCTGCGGCATTACTCTGAAAATCAATAATCTGGTGGACAAAGGTCTGGTAGATCGGCTTTATACAGCCTCCAGCGTAGGGGTGAAGGTTAATCTTCTGGTGCGCGGAATGTGCTCATTAATCCCTGACCTGCCGGGGATCAGTGAAAATATTCGTGTCATCAGTATTGTTGACCGTTATCTGGAACACGATCGCGTCTATATTTTTGAGAATGGCGGCGATAAGAAGGTGTTCCTCTCCTCCGCTGACTGGATGACACGTAACATTGATTACCGCATCGAAGTGGCCGTGGCGATCCTCGATCCCCACATCCGGCAGCGCATACTCGACATTATTGCTATTCAGTTGAGTGATACGGTGAAAGCCCGCATCGTCGATAAAGAGTTGAGTAACCATTACGTCCAGCGCGGCAACCGTCGTAAAGTGCGCTCGCAGCTGGCCATCTATGATTACATCAAGAAACTGGAACAACCTGAATAAATCCTATGCCAATTTCTCATAAAAGTACGCCAAAACCCCAGGAGTTTGCGGCGATTGACCTGGGCTCGAACAGTTTCCATATGGTGATTGCGCGGGTCGTCGATGGTGCGATGCAGGTACTGGGCCGCCTTAAACAGCGCGTCCATCTGGCTGACGGGCTGGATGCTCAACACAACCTCAGCGAAGAGGCAATGGAGCGGGGATTAGCCTGTCTGGCTCTGTTCGCCGAGCGCCTGCAGGGGTTCAGTCCCAGCAACGTGACGATTGTCGGCACCCATACGCTGCGCGAGGCGGTCAACGCCGAAACCTTCCTGCAGCGGGCTGCTGAGGTGATCCCCTATCCGATCGAAGTGATTTCAGGCCATGAAGAGGCGCGTCTGATCTTTATGGGTGTTGAACACACGCAGCCGGAGAAAGGTCGCAAGCTGGTGATCGACATCGGCGGCGGCTCCACCGAGCTGGTGATTGGCGAGGATTTTGAACCGCAACTGGTTGAGAGCCGACGCATGGGTTGCGTCAGTTTCGCCCAGCTCTATTTCCCGAAAGGCGAAATCAGTCGTGAAAACTTCCGTCGCGCCCGCTTAGCGGCTGCGCAGAAGCTGGAAACGCTGGCGTGGCAATACCGTCTGCATGGCTGGCAATATGCGCTGGGTGCGTCCGGCACCATCAAGGCCGCCTGCGAAGTGCTGCAGGCGATGGATGAGAAAGAGAAGCTGATTACGCCTGAGCGCCTCGACAAGCTCTACGACGAGGTGATGAAGCACAAATCCTTTGCGGCCCTCAGCCTGCCGGGCCTGTCGGAAGAACGCAAAGGGGTGTTTGTACCCGGACTGGCGATTCTGTGTGGCGTGTTTGATGCGCTGGCGATTCGCGAGCTGCGTCTTTCTGACGGTGCGCTGCGTGAAGGCGTGCTCTATGAAATGGAGGGCCGTTTCCGCCATCAGGATATTCGCAGCCGTACGGCGCAAAGTCTGGCAAATCATTACGCCATCGACAGCGATCAGGCGCGCCGCGTGCTGGACACCACCGAGCAGCTTTACCTTCAGTGGAGCGAGCAGAACCCGAAACTGGCCAATCCGCAGCTGGCCGCCCTGCTGAAGTGGGCGGCGATGCTGCACGAAGTGGGTCTGACGATTAATCACAGCGCCCTGCAACGTCATTCCGCCTATATCCTGCAAAATACCAACCTGCCGGGCTTCAATCAGGATCAGCAGATGCTGCTGGCGGCGCTGGTCAGATTCCACCGCAAAGCGGTGAAGCTCGACGAGTTGCCGCGCGTCACGCTGTTCAAGAAAAAGCAGTTTGTGCCGCTGATTTTCCTGCTGCGCCTGGGTACCCTGCTGAACAATCAGCGCCAGGCCACTACGCGTCCGGATGCGTTAACTCTGAAATGCGATGACGGCCACTGGACGCTGATTTTCCCAGCGGGCTACTTCAACCAGAACAACCTGGTTCAGCTCGATCTGGAACGTGAGCAGGTTTACTGGAACGACGTCACAGGATGGAAGCTGATCCTCGAAGAAGAAGCCTGACAACCCGGGCGCCTGGCGCCCGTTTAACTGAATTGATGAATATGACACAACCAACTGCACCACTTTCAGGCGAAAACTATTTTGCCGAAATCTATGGTTTAACATCGCCCCACTCCGAAGTGGTTGCGGCTCTGCCTCAGCTCAACGTCGGCAAGGCGCTGGATCTGGGCTGTGGCGTGGGACGCAATACGCTGTTTCTGAACCAGCACGGCTTTGACGTCACGGCATGGGACCATAATCCGCAAAGCCTGGCCCGCCTGCAGGATATTATTGCCCGGGAAAACCTCAGCGGAATTCACACCGAGCAGCGCGACCTGAACAACACGCGGTTTAATGGCGGCTTTAACTTTGTGCTGTCGACCGTGGTGATGATGTTTTTGCAACCGCAGACCATTCCACAGCTGATTGCTGACATGCAGGCCTGTACGGTCAGGGATGGTTTCAACCTGATTGTGGCGGCGATGAATACGGAAGATATGCCCTGCCCGGCTGATTTCTCCTTTGCTTTCAAGTCGGGCGAATTGAGCCACTACTACCGTAACTGGCACATCGTGAAGTACAACGAACATCCCGGCCAGCTGCATCGCAAAGATGAAAATGGCAACCGCATTACCTGCCGCTTTGCTACGCTGCTGGCACAAAAAGCGAGTTACTGATCTTTATCTGCTGTTTTTTTCAACAGCGATTGATTTCATCAGGCGACTGTGACTAAATATTGCAGTCGCCCCTGATGGGGTCATTACAGGAACCACCCCGCGTGAACAGCGCTATTTCTCCCCGAAGACGTCAAAAAACCGGCACCATGACCCGTATTGTGCTGCTGATCAGTTTTATCATTCTCTTTAGTCGCCTGATATTTATCCTGCCCGCTGCCTTCGAGCATCACCAGCAACAGAAAGCGATTCCTGAACCGGTTACCGTTACATCAGGTGATACGCGCTAACGAATACTGACTTTTCGCCTGAAAGACTTCTTAAAAGTAAATGTTATCCAGACAACTGGACTCTTTTTTGCATCCCTTTTTCAGGCGAAACGCTACACTTCGTGCTGGTGCTTTCAGACTAAAGGGATCTCATTGTGTCTGCCTCTCACTCTCAACGTTTAAGTGAAATACGTCATCGCATTCTGACGCTGCTGCTCAACGAGCACGATCTGGTTGATGCTCTGCTGGAGAAATCCGGCGATCTCAATCCTGAACAGCAACGTGAAAATGCGGCCCAGCGTGATGCGCTGGAACAGGACATTCTGCAACTGCATGCCGCTGACCTCGCGGATATTCTCGAAGCCCTGCCCGAAGAGGAGCGTCAGGCGCTGTGGCGGCTGGTGCCAAATGAGCGGCGCGGCCACGTGCTGGTTGAAGCCTCTGAAACGGTCTGGGCCAGCCTCACCGAGGAGATGAGCGATCGCGATATTCTGCGAGCTATCCAGCCGCTGGATATCGACGACCAGGTCTGGCTGGCGCGTTATCTGCCGCGTGACCTGACCGGACGCCTGCTGGCAACCGTGGAGCCTGCTCTACGCGCCCGCATGCTCGATATGGTGCAGCTCGACCGCGATCGCGTGGGCCGGGTGATGGATTTCAATATCCTGACGGTGCGCGACGATGTCACGCTGGCAACGGTGCAGCGTTTTCTGCGTAAGCGTAAAGACATGCCAGGCGGCACGGATAAGCTGTTTATCACCAATAAAGAGAATCAGCTGCTGGGCGAGCTGATGCTGACAGATATCCTGCTTAACAAACCTAAAACCCTGGTGAGCGACGTCATGAATGCGCGCCCGACCACCTTCCAGCTCAACGATAAGGCCGAAGACGCCGCCAGCGCCTTTGAGCGTTATAACCTGATATCTGCCGCCGTCACTGACGCAAAAGGAAAACTGATTGGCCGTGTCACCATTGAAGACATCATCGACCTGGTCAACGCCGAAAACGAAAGCAACATCCGTAAAATGGGCGGTATCAGTCAGGAAGAGGATGTTTTCGCGCCGGTGCGTAAATCGGTGCGTAAACGGTGGGCCTGGCTGGCGATTAATCTCTGTACCGCTTTTGTCGCCTCGCGCGTTATCGGGCTGTTTGAAGGGACGATTTCGCAGATCGTCGCGCTGGCAACCCTGATGCCCATTGTCGCGGGTATCGGTGGCAACACCGGTAACCAGACCATCACCATGATTGTGCGGGCGCTGGCCTTACATCAGGTTGAACCGGGTAACTTCTCGTTTTTGATTGTCCGTGAACTTGGCGTGGCGCTGATCAACGGCCTGTTCTGGGGCGGCATCATGGGCGGCATTACCTGGATCATGTATGACAATATGGCACTGGGCGGGGTCATGATGCTGGCCATGGCGCTGAACCTCCTGCTGGCCGCGCTGATGGGCGTGCTGGTCCCACTGGTGATGACCAAAATGAAGCGCGATCCGGCTGTGGGTTCCAGTGTGTTGATCACCGCACTGACCGATACCGGTGGCTTCTTTATCTTCCTGGGGCTGGCGACAATCTTCCTGCTGCCGCACTGATCAGATGTGAAGACCGTAACGTTGCAGCGACCCGTTAAGATTGCGCTGTCGCGTCACCTGTGCCAGCTCACGTGTCGCTGCGGGCAGCGTATAATTACCGCGCTGGCTCAGCCACTCCAGTACATCCGCTAAGTGCCAGATAGCGGTTTTACCGTCATGCACCGGCAGCGGAAACGGCGGGCGGTGGCTGAGCATCAGCTTACGCATATTCTGTCGCGTCATGCCGATGATCTCCGCCACATCTGTCAGGCCCACAAAATCGGGGGCTGCTTCCACCAGCGTGGCGCCCGGTATCGCTCGCAGTACATCCTCTTCCGCCTGCTTTAATACGTCCGTTGCAGAGTCAGACTCCCTGGTGAACTCCAGTGCAATTCGTCCAGGCATCCCCAGACCGATCAGCGCATCGTCACAGCCTGCTGCTGCCAGCGTTTCCAGCATCTCATCCACCGGCGCATGCCCTTCCGGCAGGCTGAACCGTAGCGTAAAACAATATTCCATATGCCTCTCCTTGTGCTGTCTCAGGACTTCAGATAGTGACAGTTATCGACCACGCGCCGCAGCGCACGGGCATGATGATGTACGTTTTTTGGTGTGCTCCAGATACAGGTCAGACAGAACTCCCCGCATCGGCACATCAACAGATTTTTCGGGCAGTACATTTTGCCCCAGGCATGATGGCCTCCGGTAACCACCAGCCAGCCGTGGGATTCGGCGTAACGTAACGCCATCTCTATCTCTTTACTGGGATGCCGCTTCCTTGCCATATGTGCCCCTATGCTGACGCCGAATGAAAGAGTTGTCAACTGACAACTCAATGAATATTTCTTAATATGGCTCAGCATGCGGAGACTTTTTCTCGCAGTAAAACAGTCAGGGTATAAACTGGAAAACGTCACGCAAAAAACGATCGGCAGCAGTAACGATAATTAATGGAGGCAATATGTTTAAAGCAGAGGATTTTGTTCAGTCGAAAACCGGCGGCCCTAAAATGCAGGTGCTCCGCGTAGAAGGCGACACCCTGTGGTGCGCGCGCATTGATGATGCGGCGAAGAAAGAGATCGAAGTGAAGGCAGAGAGCGTCAACCTCTATCATGAAGAAGGTGACTTTGGCGTGTGCTGAGGCAAAACGGCCCCTGACGGGGCCATATTGTCAGGGCTTGTCCTGCTGAAGATTGTCGTTGCCCAGACCGCCAATAAACGGCAGCCGCAGCCGGAATGGCGAAAAATCGAGTCCCATGTTCAGACCCAGCAGGTTCATTTCAAATCCCTCTTCTGCACCCAGTGTCACGCCCGCCACGCCCAGAATCGACACCTGCACACCGCGCCCGGATGGCGGCAGCCCGACAGGACGCCACAGTGGCCGGTAATCTTTGCCCAGCGCATTGGCGGGGAGATCCAGCCTCAGGGCGGGCACTTCACGGCCAATGTGTGCCAGGAAGGTGTTGCTGTTCGGACCTGGCCAGGCACGGTAGGTTGTCGGCCACGGATACGATTTAATGGCGGCTTCTATCTGCGGGATCATTGCTTCAGCTTCCGGTCCGCGATGTTCCACCAGCAGC
This sequence comes from Pantoea sp. JKS000250, assembly GCF_003201065.1. Classification (NCBI taxonomy): domain Bacteria; kingdom Pseudomonadati; phylum Pseudomonadota; class Gammaproteobacteria; order Enterobacterales; family Erwiniaceae; genus Pantoea; species Pantoea sp. JKS000250. The sequence goes on from NZ_QICZ01000001.1 coordinate 1,216,010, forward strand.
CGCGGTTTTGCGCCATACCAGTAACCATCCGGCAGGTTGGTGTTGCGGCGGACCTTATCACCACTGCCCCAGCTAATCACTTCATAGCGCGTGTAGTGTGTTTCACCCGCACGCTTGAAGATGATCCACGGATGCACCGCCACCCGCCCTTTCCAGCCATAGGTCGGCGCGGCATAGACCTGCACGATAGCCAGGCTATATAAAGCGCGCGGATCGGGCGCTATGCCAGCCGAATCACGCCGGGCAGTCGCCCAGCCACCTGACTCTGAACTTTCGCCGTGACGCGTTGCCTGCGCAATGCTGGCTCCGAGCGATAACAGCAGTACGGCAACAAAAAACAGGCTGAACACTTTCAGTGAGAGCATGACAACATTCCTGGTGACGTAAGAATCACGAAATGCCTGATCAGCAGGCGGTTTCAGTAAGTGGTGGCGTTGGGATAGATCGGTGAAAGCGGGACACAGCTGAAGTGAAGTGCAGCTTTTACTGCATGGAGGATAGCGTAATTCCCGGCAATGTGAACAGAAAACCGTCAGATGGCTATCCGGATGTGCCGAAAGGTTAAAGCGGGGAGTCTGCGTGTGTTTCAGGCAATAAAAAACCCGCTGGAAGCGGGCTTTTTAGGCATCAGGGTTTAATCGGCGCGAACCGGTTTATTCCCACTCAATCGTCGCCGGTGGCTTACCGCTGATGTCATACACTACACGGGAAATACCGTCGACTTCATTGATGATGCGGTTAGAGACGCGGCCCAGGAAATCATACGGCAGGTGCGCCCAGTGTGCGGTCATAAAGTCGATGGTTTCTACCGCGCGGAGCGAGACAACCCAGTCATATTTACGGCCATCACCCATCACGCCAACCGAGCGAACCGGCAGGAAGACGGTGAATGCCTGGCTGACTTTGTTGTAGAGATCCGCTTTGTGCAGCTCTTCGATGAAGATAGCATCGGCACGACGCAGCAGGTCGCAATACTCTTTCTTCACTTCGCCCAGTACGCGCACGCCCAGACCCGGACCCGGGAACGGATGGCGGAACAGCATGTCGTATGGCAGGCCCAGCTCCAGACCAATCTTGCGCACTTCGTCTTTGAACAGCTCTTTCAGCGGCTCAACCAGGCCCATCTTCATCTCTTTCGGCAGGCCACCGACGTTGTGGTGCGATTTGATCACGTGCGCTTTACCGGTGGCAGACGCCGCCGATTCAATCACGTCCGGATAGATGGTGCCCTGCGCCAGCCACTTCACGTCCTGCAGTTTCAGCGCTTCTTCGTCGAACACTTCCACAAAGACGCGACCAATGGTTTTACGCTTGGCTTCAGGTTCATCAATACCCGCCAGCGCATCCAGGAAGCGCATTTCAGCCGGTATATGGATGATGTTCAGACCAAAGTGGTCGCCAAACATATCCATCACCTGCTGTGCTTCGTTCAGACGCAGCAGGCCGTTATCCACAAACACGCAGGTCAGGCGGTCACCAATGGCGCGATGCAGCAGCATTGCGGTCACAGAGGAGTCCACGCCACCTGACAGACCGAGGATCACTTTGTCGTTACCCACCTGCTCACGCAGGCGCTCAACGGCATCTTCAATGATTTTGGCAGGGGTCCACAGGGCTTCACATTCACAGATGTCGATGATGAAGCGCTCGAGCATCCGCAGACCCTGGCGGGTGTGGGTCACTTCCGGGTGGAACTGCACGCCGTAGAAACGCTTCTCTTCGTTGGCCATGATAGCGAACGGACAGCTTTCTGTGCTGGCAACGGTCACGAAGTCAGCCGGGATCGCCGTGACTTTGTCGCCGTGGCTCATCCAGACATCCAGCAGCGGTTTACCCGCAGCGCTAATCGCATCTTCGATGTCGCGAACCAGCGCGCTTGGCGTGGTGACTTCGACCTGCGCATAACCAAATTCGCGCTCATTTGATCCTGAAACGGTGCCGCCCAGCTGCATCGCCATGGTCTGCATACCGTAGCAGACACCCAGCACCGGCACGCCAGCGCTGAAGACATATTCAGGTGCACGCGGGCTGTTCAGCTCGGTGGTGCTTTCCGGGCCGCCGGAAAGGATGATGCCGCTTGGGTTGAACTGGCGGATCTGCTCTTCGGTGACATCCCATGCCCAGAGTTCACAGTAAACGCCGAGTTCGCGCACGCGGCGGGCAACCAGCTGAGTATATTGTGAGCCGAAATCGAGAATCAGAATGCGGTGCTTATGGATATTTTCCGTCGTCATTGAGGGGTTTCCAGAACGGTGACTTGATCAATAAAAGCGCCCGGCTGAAGCCGGGCGGGAAATCGGGATTATGAACCCATGCGGTAGTTCGGTGACTCTTTGGTGATGGTCACATCATGCACGTGGCTCTCATTGATGCCTGCGCCGCTGATGCGGACAAATTCCGCTTTGGTGCGCAGGTCGTCAATGGTCGGGCAACCGGTCAGGCCCATGCACGAACGCAGGCCACCCATCTGCTGATGTACGATCTCTTTCAGACGGCCTTTATAGGCAACGCGGCCTTCGATGCCTTCCGGCACCAGTTTGTCAGCGGCATTATCGGTCTGGAAGTAACGGTCAGAAGAGCCTTTGGACATCGCGCCCAGTGAACCCATACCGCGATAGGATTTGAATGAACGCCCCTGATAGAGTTCGATCTCGCCCGGTGACTCTTCGGTCCCCGCCAGCATCGAACCGACCATCACACAGGAAGCACCGGCGGCGATCGCTTTCGCAATGTCACCAGAGAAACGGATGCCGCCATCGGCGATAACCGGAATACCGGTGCCTTCCAGCGCGGTCACAGCGTCAGAGACGGCAGTGATCTGCGGAACGCCCACGCCGGTTACGATACGGGTCGTACAGATAGAGCCAGGACCGATACCCACTTTAACAGCGCTGACGCCTGCCGCGACCAGCGCCAGTGCGCCCGCGCCAGTCGCAACGTTGCCGCCGACGATTTCAAGGTCAGGATATTTGGCACGGGTTTCACGGATACGTGACAGCACGCCTTCAGAGTGGCCGTGTGAAGAGTCGATCAGCAGCACGTCAACGCCCGCAGCAACCAGCGCATCGATACGCTCTTCGTTACCGGCACCCGCGCCTACTGCCGCACCGACACGCAGACGACCCTGCGCATCTTTACAGGCGTTAGGTTTACGTTCGGCTTTCTGGAAGTCTTTAACGGTGATCATGCCCAGCAGATGGAAGCTGTCATCCACCACCAGCGCTTTCTCAACACGCTTTTCGTGCATTTTTTGCAGCACGACATCACGGGCTTCGCCCTCTTTCACCGTCACCAGGCGATCTTTCGGGGTCATAACCGCAGAGACCGGCTGAGAAAGGTCTGTCACAAAGCGGACGTCACGACCGGTGATGATACCGACCAGTTCGTTGTCGCGGTTGACGACCGGATAGCCCGCAAAGCCGTTGCGCTCGGTCAGGGCTTTAACGTCAGCCAGCGGCGTGGTTGGCAGCACGGTCTGCGGATCGGTAACGACGCCGCTCTCATGTTTCTTCACCTTGCGTACTTCATCCGCCTGGCGTTCAATCGACATGTTTTTGTGGATGAAGCCAAGGCCGCCTTCCTGTGCCAGCGCAATCGCCAGACCCGCTTCGGTCACGGTATCCATGGCAGCGGAGAGCATAGGAATATTCAAACGGATATTTTTGGTCAGCTGAGTGCTGAGATCGGCCGTATTAGGCAGGACGGTGGAGTGAGCAGGAACGAGCAGAACGTCGTCAAAAGTGAGTGCTTCTTTAGCGATTCTTAACATGGCAATACTCCACCTCGGGTGATTGAGATTAGATAAAATATTGCCGCGGCATTATACAGGCCGTAATCGATTGCCTCCAGCATTATTTACGAAAAACTCTTGATCCGCACTGACAGCCCTGTAGTATCGATGAATTAACCTGCTGATTTGGAATTTGATCTTCGTCACATGTCGCTGCCATCTACCGCCAATATTTTTACCGTCAGCCGTCTCAATACGACAGTGCGTCAGCTGCTGGAGAAAGAGATGGGCCTGGTCTGGATCAGCGCCGAGATCTCCAACTTCACGCAACCGGCTTCCGGTCACTGGTACTTCACGCTGAAAGATGATGGCGCTCAGGTTCGCTGTGCCATGTTCCGCAACAGCAACCGTCGCGTCACCTTTCGGCCGCAGCATGGTCAGCAGGTGCTGGTTCGCGCCAACATCACGCTCTATGAACCTCGCGGTGACTATCAGCTGATTGCTGAAAGCATGCATCCGGCGGGTGAAGGCCTGCTGCAACAGCAGTTTGAACTGCTGAAAGCAAAGCTGGCGAGCGAAGGCTTGTTTGAGCCGCAGCATAAGCAACCGCTGCCGGAACCGGCGCGTCAGGTCGGGGTTATTACCTCCTCCACCGGCGCGGCGCTGCATGATGTATTACGCGTCATGCATCGCCGTGACCCCTCCCTGCCTGTGGTCATCTACCCGACTGTGGTACAGGGCGTCGATGCGCCAGCGGCTATCGTCCGGGCGATTGAAATTGCCAACCTGCGTAACGAATGCGATGTGTTAATCGTCGGGCGCGGCGGCGGTTCGCTGGAAGATTTATGGAGCTTTAACGACGAACGCGTGGCGCGCGCCATTTTTGCCAGCCGCATTCCTGTCGTCAGCGCCGTCGGTCACGAAACGGATGTCACCATTGCTGACTTCGTCGCCGATTTACGCGCCCCTACCCCTTCAGCAGCCGCAGAAATCGTCAGCCGGAACCAGCTGGAACTGCTGCGCCAGTTGCAGTCGCAGCAGCAGCGGCTGGAGATGGCGATGGATTACTATCTGGCGCGCCAGCAGCGGCTTTACACGCGTCTTGAACATCGCCTGCAGCAGCAGCATCCACAGCTGCGTCTGGCCCGTCAGCAGACCGCCCTGTTCCGCCTGCAGCAGCGTCTGGGTGAAGCGATGGAAACCCGCCTGCGTCAGGCCACACGTCAGCAGGATCGCCTGGCGCATCGGCTCAACGCTCAACAGCCGCAGCAGCGTCTGTTCCAGGCGCAAAAACAGCTGCAAAGCTGGCACTATCGCCTGCAGCAGAGCATGGCATCACAGCTGAGCAATAATAAACAGCAGTTTGGTCAGCTGGTCGCACAGCTCGAAGGTGTCAGCCCGCTGGCGACGCTGGCACGTGGTTTTAGCGTGACCACCGACACCGCCGGTCAGGTGGTGAAGAAAACCGCACAGCTACAGAGCGGCGACCTGCTGCGCACCCGTCTGGATGATGGCTGGGTTGAAAGCCAGGTGACACAGCTGTTGCCTGAAAAGAAGCTCCGCCGTAAAACCGCTTCCTGACGCTCTCCGCCAGCTCACACTTCTCCGCTTACCGCTGGTCTCATTCATGAGGCCTGTACAGCCTGACCGATTGTGTTTATGACTGACTTTTGCTACCACAAATTCTCATAGAATCCGTCAGAATGGTTGTCTGAAAAATAAGCGCCATCTCCAGTCCGCCCCTGACACTGACTTTGCGCGCCACCTCACATTTTTCCATTTACCGCTGGCCTCGCTAATGAGGTCTAACCAGCCAGACGGGTCTATACTTTTGACTCATTCCTTTTTGCCAAGGAGTCTCACATGGCTTACTGCGTTATTCCTCCCTATATCCTTCGCAAGATCATCGCTCACAGTTCCGGCCACCAGCAGGAGCAGGCGCGCCGCACTCTGACGCACGTTCAGCACCTGATGGCGGAACACTGGCAAAAACCGACCGGCGTGAAAACGGCGGCGGGCGGTCATGTTGATCGTGAAATTTATGATGCGCAAAACCAGGAAACCCTGCCGGGTAAGCTGATTCGTCAGGAAGGCCAGCCGGGTAATGATGATGTCGCGGCTGAAGAAGCCTGGGACTACCTTGGCGTCACCTATGACTTCTTCTGGCAGGCGTATCAGCGTAACTCGCTGGATGGTCAGGGCCTGAAGTTGCTGGGTACCGTGCACTACGGTGAGAAATACCAGAACGCCTTCTGGAACGGTCAGCAGATGGTATTTGGCGATGGTGACGGCGAAATCTTTAATCGCTTCACCATTGCGATTGACGTTGTGGCCCACGAACTGGCGCATGGCGTCACGGAAAACGAAGCAGGATTAATCTATTTTGAGCAGGCTGGCGCACTGAATGAGTCGCTGTCGGATGTCTTTGGCTCGCTGGTAAAACAGTTCAGCAAAAAGCAGCGTGCGGATGAAGCAGACTGGATTATTGGTGAAGGGCTGCTGGCGAAGGGGATTAACGGGCGTGGCCTGCGGTCGATGTCCGAACCCGGCACCGCCTACGATGACCCGCTGCTGGGCAAAGACCCGCAACCGGCCCACATGGATCACTATGTGAAAACCCGCGAAGACAATGGCGGCGTGCATATCAACTCCGGCATTCCTAACCGGGCTTTTTATCTGGCGGCCAAAGCGCTGGGTGGTCATGCGTGGGAACAGGCGGGATATGCCTGGTATGACACGGTGTGTGACGACGAACTGCCACAGGATGCAGATTTTAAAACCTTTGCTCGCTTCACCATTAAGCATGGCGAAAAGCGGTTTAACCCGTCAGTGAGCAGTGCCATTGAACAGGCGTGGAAGGAGGTTGGCGTGCTATGAGTGACCTGCCCGAACTCACCGATGATGCGACCATCGTCGTCGCACGTGAAGGCGGCATGGCCTTTATTCCGGGGCTGCGTGCCGAACGTCGTTTTATGCTGGGCGAACTGCCACCCCCTGAAAAACAGCGCGTCTGCCACGCGCTTGAGCAGGCGATGCCGCTGGGCGAACCCGAGGAGAAAGCCGCACAGGTGGGCAGTGGCGACCAGCGTTATTTTCGCATCCAGATTCAGTATGCCACCCGCCGTGAGGCGGGCACCATTGTGCTGCTGATCCCGGAACAGGTAGCCCCGCCTGAGCTAAAGGCGCTGTGGCACGACGGAAAATAAGCAAATAAAAAGGGCCGACAATGTCGGCCCGGAGACAGCGGATAATCCGATGTGAATCTTGCAGCAACGAATAAGCTTAAAGCGAAGGTAACACGGTCAGAGGAGGAAAGCGTCCCGCGCCTGGGACAAAAACGCCGGGAGCGTTTTTGAACAACGCAACGCGTTGGCCCGGCAACGGGCGCACCTCAGGGATGAGGTGCGTAATCGCGCGGGCCGAGCAGTCATGGATGACGATTTTGCGACTTTCCGATCTGACCGTGTTTCCTGAGCATGCTCGCTCTTGCAGCGAACCGGCCAGGTCTTTTTCAAAAAAAGGGCCGACAATGTCGGCCCTTTTCCTTATGCGTTGTTACTTGCTGTCTGGCAGCGCGTAAGCAATCACGTAATCACCGCGGTCCGGTGACTGACGTGCGCCACCTGCTGAGATCAGGATGTACTGCTTACCATCTTTTGGTGAAACGTAGCTCATCGGGCCACCCTGACTGCCGACCGGCAGGCGTGCTTTCCACACCTCTTTACCGGTTGAAGAGTCAAAGGCGCGCAGATAGTAATCCTGCGTACCGGCGATGAACACCAGGCCACCCTGTGTTGCCAGCGTACCGCCCAGCGTTGGCATGCCAACCGGCATTTTCACACGCATTTTGATGCCAAACGGACCGGTATCCTGCACAGTGCCGACCGGCACCTGCCAGACGATTTTCTGGGTTTTCAGATCAATCGCCGACAGCGTACCAAATGGCGGCTTCTGACAAGGAATGCCCAGCGGCGACATAAAGCGGTTTTTGTTCACAGCATATGGCGTGCCTTTCAGCGGAACGGCACCCATACCGGTGTTGATCGCTTCGCCGCCGTTGCTGCCACGGGCAATGTTGCTGGTATCCGCCGGGATCATCTGAACCCACAGGCCCAGACGCATGTCATTGACGAACAGCAGATGGTTGTTCGGATCGATCGACATGCTGCCCCAGTTCATCCCGCCCAGCGAACCCGGGAAGCTCAGCGACTTGTCGGTGTCCGGCACGGTGAACAGGCCGTCGTAGCGCATCGATTTGAAGGCAACACGGCAGGCCAGCTGATCGAACGGCGTTGCACCCCACATGTCAGACTCTTTCAGCGTCTGGTTGCCAATCTGCGGCATACCGGTCGAGTGTGGCTGTGTTTTCGTGTACTGCTCGTTCGGGATATGACCCTGCGGCATCGGCAGTTCTTCGACTTTGGTCAGCGGCTTGCCGGTCATACGGTCAAGCACGAAGATCATGCCGGTTTTACCACCAATCACCACCGCTGGCGTGGTGCTGCCATCTTTCTGCGGGAAGTCGATCAGGCTTGGCTGCATCGGCAGGTCGAAGTCCCACAGATCGTTATGTACGGTCTGATAGACCCACTTCTCTTTACCGGTAGTCGCATCCAGTGCCAGCACTGAAGCACCGTATTTGTGATCCAGTTCGGTACGGTTCGCACCCCAGAGGTCAACCGAGGAACTGCCCATCGGGATGAACACCGTGTTCATTGCCGGGTCGTACGACATCGGCGCCCAGGAGTTTGGCGTACTGCGGGTATAATCTTTACCCGGCATCAGAATCGCATTCGGGTCCACATTGCCTGGGTCAAACGCCCAGCGCATTTTACCGGTGATAACGTCAAAGCCACGCAGCACACCACCTGGCATATCGGTCTGCACGTTATCTGCGACACGACCCCCCACCACGACGGTAGTGCCCGCCAGCGTTGGCGCTGACGTCAGCTGATACTGTGGATCCGGTGCCTGGCCCAGTCCCGCTTTAAGATCAACGATGCCGTGATCGCCGAAGTTTTCACAGAACTCACCGTTATCGGCGTTGATCGCAATCAGACGCGCGTCGATGGTGTTCATCAGAATGCGACGCTGGCAGCTGTCACCGGCTGGCAGCACAGCGGCAGGTACAGGTGAAGAGCCCGGCTTATCCGGCTGTTGCAGCGGTTTGGTTGCGTCAAAATAAGCCAGACCACGGCAGCGTGGCCAGACTTCTGCTTTGGCATTGATTTCACGTTTCCAGATCTGCTTACCGCTGTTGGCTTCAACCGCGATGACGTTGTTGTGCGGCGTACAGAGGTAAAGGGTATTGCCAATCTGCAACGGTGTCTGCTGATCTTCCGCACCGTTACCGGTCGGGCTGACAGGCGTATCACCGGTGTGGAAGGTCCAGGCGACCTGCAGATCTTTCACGTTGTCGCGGGTGATTTGGTCCAGCGCCACAAAGCGGCTGCCCTGCGGAGTGTTACCGTAGTTATCCCAGTCTTTCTGCTGTTTCGCTTTATCAACCGGGATCAGTGGCAGCTCTTCGCCGGTCGCTGCAACGGTAGGATGTGGCTGGAACATCTGCACCAGCGTTACCACCATGCCTGCCGCCAGCAGCGCAGAGAAGGCGTATGAAGGTTTTGCCAGTGAGTGCTTACCTTCGTGCTTACGCAGTGAAGGCCAGATCAGGAAGGCCAGCAGCATCAGTCCGGCTGGCACCATCAGGCGCGAAACCAGTGGCCAGAACTCCAGACCCGCATCGAAAAGTGACCAGATCAGGGTGCCGACAAAGACCAGCAGGAACAGAACCACTGCCGATGATTTGCGACGGAAGAATTGAATTGCGCAGAGTACAGTGACGATACCCGCAATTAAAAAGTACCAGCTGCCGCCAAGGGCTACCAGTTTACCGCCGCCAATGGCAAAAAACAGACCGGTGGCAAGCAGCACCAGTCCGAGCAGCATGGATGCGATTCCCAGCCCCTTTCCGGAGCGGGAGGATGTTTCAGCCATAACACTTACTCTCCTGAATAAACAGAGCATCCGGACAGATGCCGTCCGGACTCTGGCGCGTTATGCACATCCGCGCAGAGCATTGCACTGTTTCAAATCGAATATAAACAGACCCGCGTCCGTGAGAATCTGTGGGCCGGAAGAGCACGGATGTGGCTGACCCCTCCCACGACGCGGCAGGATTGTACCACCTGGTACATTACAGAGTGAACATATACAACGCGTTTGTTACGGCGTAATAGCATTTTTGCTACAAAAAAGGGCCAGGGTCACGCTGCGTTATCTGACATTTTAAGCGTAGCTGAAAGCGAGGTCAGTGACCGGGTGGCTGGAAAAGTACGCGCTTGCGGGAGATCAGACCATGTCCGTTGCGGCAAAAATAGTCCACTGCGCCGCAGGATTTCAGCACCTCAAGTGGCTGATGACACTCAGGACAGCAGGGATGCGCCGGGTAATGCGCTCCGCAGGCTGTGCAGATAAATTCACCGTCGCTGAGCGACAGCAGTTGCTGACATTTTTCACAAAGTACACGCATTATGTTCACCCTCCTGCGTTATTCAGCACAAAAAAAAGAGGGCCAGATGGCCCTCATTTTATTAACGCTTATTCTTTTTCATATGCGCCATCAGACGCTTACGTTTACGCTGCTGCGTTGGCGTCAGCAGGTTACGTTTGCCTTCATAAGGGTTATCACCCTCTTTGAACTGAATGCGAATTGGCGTTCCCATCACGTTAAGTGATTTACGGAAATAGTTCATCAGGTAGCGTTTATAAGAATCTGGCAGATCCTTAACCTGGTTACCGTGGATCACCACGATAGGCGGGTTATAGCCACCAGCATGCGCATATTTAAGCTTAACGCGACGACCGCGTACCAGCGGCGGCTGGTGATCGTCTGCCGCCATGTTCATGATGCGGGTCAGCAGCGAGGTGTTAACGCGTCGGGTCGAACAGTCATAGGCTTCTGTGATCGACTCAAACAGATTACCCACGCCGCTGCCGTGCAGCGCAGAGATAAAGTGGATGCGGGCGAAATCGATAAAGCCCAGACGGAAATCCAGCGTCTCTTTCACTTCATCACGCACTTCCTGCGACAGGCCATCCCATTTGTTGACCACAATCACCAGCGAGCGACCACTGTTAAGAATGAAGCCCAGCAGCGAGAGATCCTGATCGGAAATACCGGCATGGGCATCAATCACCAGCATCACGACGTTGGCATCTTCAATCGCCTGCAGCGTCTTGATTACCGAGAATTTCTCTACGGTATCCGAGATTTTGGCACGCTTACGCACGCCTGCGGTGTCGATCAGAACGTATTCACGTCCATCACGCTCCATCGGAATATAGATACTGTCGCGCGTGGTACCCGGCATGTCGTAGACCACCACACGATCTTCGCCCAGGATGCGGTTAGTAAGCGTTGACTTACCTACGTTAGGACGGCCAACGATCGCCAGTTTGATTGGCAAGCCAGTCGGGTCGAAGTTTTCCTCTTCCTCTGCGGCTTCCTGCTCAGCAATCTCGTCAGCTTCAAGCGCAGCCCAGTAAGCCTGGTTCTCTTCTTCTTCAGTGAGCTCGACCGTCTCAGCTTCTTCCATCCACGGCAGCAGTGCCTCTTCTATCAGGCTGCTCACACCACGACCATGCGAGGCTGCAATGGCATGAATCTCGCCCAGGCCCAGTGAATAGAAGTCGACAATCGCCTGATCCGGATCGAGACCGTCAGTTTTGTTCGCCACCAGGAAAGTCGCTTTCTGACGGGAACGGAGATGCTTAGCGATCTGCTGATCGGCGGCCATCATGCCCGCACGTGCATCGACCATAAACAGAACAACATCGGCTTCTTCAATCGCCAGCAGTGACTGCTCGGCCATACGCGTTTCAACACCCTCTTCGGTGCCGTCGATACCACCGGTATCAATAACAATAAATTCGCGCCCTTCCACTTCGGCGCGACCATATTTGCGATCGCGAGTCAGTCCAGGAAAATCCGCTACCAGCGCATCACGTGTGCGGGTTAAGCGGTTAAATAGCGTAGATTTTCCCACATTGGGACGCCCAACCAGCGCGACCACAGGTACCATAACAAAATGCCTCAATAAATAATGAATCGCCCGAATGGCGTGATTATAACGGCTCTGGCCGCTAAGTTCAGGCTTAAGGCGCAAAGAATACCATGCCTGACTAAAAACGAAACGGCCCCTGATTAAATCAGGAGCCGTCGGAACGGAGGATTTCACCTGCCAGACGTTTACCCGTTAACGGGTAATCGCATAAACCTCGCCGTCTTTCGACTGGATCAGCAGCTTATCGCTGGCAACCACCGGCTCAGTCTGGAAGCCTGAGCTATCCAGTTTCTGCTGTGCGACAAAACGACCATCAGTGGTGTTCAGCCAGTGCAGGTAACCTTCACTGTCGCCGACCACGAGGTAGCCGTTGTAGAGCACCGGAGAAGTCAGGTTGCGATGCAGCAGATCGCTCTGACGCCAGATGGCAACACCACCGTCAGCGTTCAGCGCAATCACGCGGTCATCCTGATCGACCAGATAGATACGACCGGCATCGACAATCAGATCTTTCACACCGCCAATTTCGCGTTTCCACAAAATCTGGCCGGAACGCAGATCCAGCGCCGACAGGTTACCGTTGTAAGCGAGTGCATACACTACGCCGTTGACGATAACCGGCGTGGTATCGACGTCATTAAGACGGTCTATCTCAGTGGCACCGCTGACCTGAGAAATACGCTGCTGCCAGATTAGCTGTCCCTGGTTCATCACCACGGCACTGACACGACCGTTGTCGCCACCGACAATGGCGCCGCCAAATGCGACAGCAGGTGCGGATTCACCGCGCAGAGACAACGCTGGCATATCCAGGTTGACGCTCCACTTCACCGCACCGCTGCTCTGATCCAGTCCCTGCAGCATGCCGTTACTGGTATGCACCAGTACCAGACCATCGCTGACAACAGGACGAGACAGCGCTTCACCTGCGACGCTGGTCTGCCAGGCCAGGCTGCCATCGCTGCTGTTCAGGGCATAAACTTTGCCGCGCTCGCTGCCGACATAAACCCGATCGCCATCAGCGGTCAGGCCGCCTGATAACAGCGCTGAGCGGTTTTTCGAGAAGAAGCCGGTTTTCTCAGAGAGATCGACTTTCCATTTTTCTTTACCGTCTGCGGCATCCAGCGCTTTGACAATACCAAAACGATCGGCTGCAAAAACAGTGTTGTCCTGCCAGGCCGGATGCAGATTTGAGTAGAAATCACCAACGCCATCGCCTACCGAGGTGTTCCACACTTTCTGTGGCGTGAACTGATTTTCTACCTTCGGCAACGGGGCCATTTTTACTACATCTTCTTCGCCGCTAAACAGCGAACAACCGCTGAGCAAAGTGACTGAAATCAGTCCTGGCAGCAGGTATTTACGTAATTCCATGTGCGCTCTCTTGACTGGCTTAGCTTAAGTTATTCATCTTCATCTGCATCATTTGCTTCAATGCCGGAGAGGCGTCAGATTCGACTCCTTTACTCCAGGCATCGCGCGCGCCCTGCTTGTCACCTTTGGTCAGCAGCGCTTCGCCACGAATATCGGCCACAATGGCTGTCCAGCCATCACCCTTCACACCGTCAAGGGTTTTAAGCGCCGCATCCGCTTGATTCTGTTGCAGTTGAATGCGTGCCAGGCGCAGGTTAATCACCGCCTGCAGATTGGCATCTTTGGTGTCTTTCAGTCCGTTTTGCAGCAGCGTTGCGGCCTTATCAAGCTGACCAGCGTCAACATACTGCTTCGCCAGATCCATCGCAGCCAGCGCACTGTAGGTATTGCTGTTTTCACTGGCAAAACGGCTGACCGCTTCCAGCGTTTCCGGTTTACCCGCCTGCATGGCGCTGGTGAGCTGCTGATACTGCGCGGACACGGATTTCGCCGTATCATCCTGATGACTGCTCCAGTAACGCCAGCCACCCAGCGCAGCAATGCCGATGACTACGCCAATGGCTAACGCTTTGCCATTACTGGCAAAAAAGTTGCGCAGCGCGTCGGTCTGCTCGTTCTCATTGCTATACACTTCCACGCAATCCCTCTCCTTTCTATGGTTGGTGCTGTGTCACGCTGACTGTAACAGCGTGCGCAATACAGCAGCAGCCTCTGCCTGATCCAGCGTTTGCTGCTCGCCACGGCGCAGATCTTTAATCACGACCTGACCGGCTTTAACTTCGTCTTCGCCTAACACCAGGGCAACGCGTGCGCCCCACTTGTCAGCACGGGCAAATTGCTTCTTGAAGTTGCCGCCGCCAAAGTTAGTCATCAGCCTCAGTTCCGGCGCTTCATCACGCAATTTCTCAGCCAGCTGCATCGCAGCAGACTGCACGCCCTGACCTGAAGCGATAACATAGACATCCACATTGCTCGTCGGTTCAAATTCAGGATTAACCGCCTGAACCAGCAGCACCAGACGCTCCATGCCCATGGCGAAACCCACGGCAGGCGTTGCACGACCACCGAGCTGCTCAACCAGGCCATCATAGCGACCGCCGCCACACACCGTGCCCTGTGAACCCAGGCTATCGGTCACCCACTCAATCACGGTGCGGTTGTAGTAATCCAGGCCGCGTACCAGACGCTGATTGACGGTGTAGCTGATGCCTGCGTCATCCAGCAGGGTACACAGGCCGCTGAAATGCTCGCGGGATTCGTCATCCAGATAGTCGCCAAGCTGTGGCGCATCATTCAGCAGTTGCTGAACATCGGGATTTTTGCTGTCGAGAACGCGCATCGGGTTGCTGTACATGCGGCGTTTGCAATCCTCGTCCAGCACGTCTTTGTGCTGCTCAAGGAAGGCAACCAGCGCGTCGCGGTAGTGAGCACGAGCTTCCAGCGAACCGATAGAGTTGAGTTCGAGGCGAACGTGCTCAGAGATACCCAGGGCTTTCCACCAGCGGGCATTCAGCATGATCAGTTCAGCATCGATGTCCGGTCCCTGCAGACCAAACACTTCCACACCAATCTGATAGAACTGACGATAGCGGCCTTTTTGCGGACGCTCATAGCGGAACATCGGTCCCATGTACCACAGGCGCTGTTCCTGGTTGTAGAGTAAACCGTGTTCGATACCGGCGCGCACGCAGCCAGCCGTGCCTTCCGGACGCAGCGTCAGGCTTTCACCGTTGCGGTCATCGAAGGTATACATCTCTTTTTCAACCACATCGGTGACTTCGCCGATAGCGCGTTTAAACAGTGGGGTTTGCTCTACCAGCGGTAAGCGAATTTCGCTGTAACCGTAGCTCGCCAGCGTCTGCTTGAGAACGCCTTCAATCCGTTGCCAGAGGGCAGTATCCGCAGGCAGGTAGTCGTTCATCCCGCGAATTGCCTGAATATTCTTCGCCACGTTAAAATCTCTTAATGCAAAAAACCTGTCCGGCATCATACCTTATGAGGATGAAACCGCACAGGTTCAGTCAAAAAAGTCACGTACGCAGGCCGCGCACGCCATTATTTTTCCAGATGCTGCACATCAATACGGCGGCTGGCATCCAGCATTGATGCTTTGGCACGAATGCGCGCTTCCAGCTGATCGATCATGTCATTGTTGTCGAGACGATCGCGCTGACGCACACCATCTTCGTAGAAACCACTCTTCTTGCTGCCGCCGGTTACGCCCAGCGTAGAGAGGGTCGCTTCGCCGGGTCCGTTGACTACACAGCCGATAATCGACACATCCATCGGCGTGATCAGATCTTCCAGACGCTGCTCCAGCGCGTTGACCGTACCAATGACGTCAAACTCCTGGCGTGAGCAGGTCGGGCAGGCGATGAAGTTGATACCGCGAGAGCGAATACGCAGTGACTTCAGGATATCGAAACCGACTTTCACTTCTTCAACCGGATCGGCCGCCAGCGAGATGCGCAGCGTATCGCCGATCCCTTCTGACAGCAGCAGCCCCAGGCCAATCGCCGATTTCACCGCGCCCGCACGGGCACCACCCGCTTCGGTAATGCCGAGATGCAGAGGCTGTTCGATCTGTTTCGCCAGCAGACGATAAGATTCAACCGCGAGGAAGACGTCAGACGCTTTTACGCTGACTTTGAATTGATCAAAGTTAAGACGGTCGAGATGATCGACATGGCGCATAGCGGATTCCAGCAGCGCCTGTGGCGTCGGCTCGCCATACTTTTCCTGCAGATCTTTTTCCAGCGAACCGGCGTTCACGCCAATTCGAATCGGAATATTGTTGTCGCGTGCGCAGTCGACCACCATACGGATGCGCTCATTGTTCCCGATATTACCGGGATTGATGCGCAGGCAGTCGACGCCATATTCGGCGACTTTCAGGGCGATGCGGTAGTCAAAATGAATATCTGCAACCAGCGGGACGTTAACCTGCTGTTTGATCAGTCTGAATGCTTCTGCGGCATCCATGGTAGGCACCGAGATACGCACGATGTCGACACCGACGCGCTCAAGGGCTTTAATCTGATTTACCGTCGCTTCCACATCAGTGGTGCGGGTGTTGGTCATCGACTGTACGGCGATTGGCGCGCCGTCACCGACCGGCACCTTGCCGACGTAAATGCGTTTGGATTTACGGCGGATAATGGGTGCTTCGTTATGCATATTTCTTCTCCACAATTGCCCGGTACGCGATACGCTGTTATTGCGCACCCAACGTCAGGCGAGCAACCTGGTTATTACGGATAAAACGGCTTAAATCAACGGGCTGATTCTGATATTGCACCTGAACCGCGGAAGGCGCGCCAATTTTCAGACGATACGGAGGCGTTCCTGCGAGGCTGAGTTTACCACCACTGCGCTGAATACCGCTGAACAGTTTTTTGCCGGTCGCATCGCTCACTTCCAGCCAGCAGTCGGCGTTAAAGGTCATGACCACTGCGTTAGGGTCAGCCGCCGGCTCACTGACGGCGGCGGCGCCCACTGGCATCTGAGGTGCTGTGCTGTTGCTGGCAGCTGCAGGGGCAGCCGCTGAATTGTCCACAGGTGCCTGACTCGGCGACACCACCGCATTGCTGTTGGTGTCTTGCTGTGCGGCAGTCGCGCTATTGCTGGCGCTGGCGGCCGGAGCCGCGCTCGCTGGCGTGCTGGCCACGTTGTTACTGGTAGTGGTATTACTTTCGTCAGGTGCTGCTGGGGCCGCGCTGTCACCGCTGGATTCACCCAACGGGATCGACTGGCCATTGTCGCCGCTACTGCTGTTCTGATCGGTCATCGGCACCAGGTCATCCTGCGACGCCTTATGGTTCTGCCACCACCAGGCGCCGGTCAGCCCCACCACCACAAACACCACCAGCCAGGTGAAAATCATCAGCCAGCCGTCGCGTTTTTTGCGGCGCTTACCCAGTGAGAAACTTTGCATCGGTTCGATTTTTGCAGCCCGAACCGGTGTCTGTTTCGCCATCATTGGCAGCAGTTCCTCTTCAGGAATGTGCACCAGACGCGCGTAAGAACGAATATAGCCGCGCAGGAACGTAGAGGCTAAATCGGCAGGCGATTTGTCTTCCTCAATGTCACGCACGGTAGAGAGTTTCAGGCACAGGCGCTCAGCGACGTTCTGCTGCGTCAGCCCCATCTGCTCACGGGCCAGACGCAGGCGTTCACCTGTTGAATGTAATGCAGAGTTTTCTTGAGTGGCTTCAGTATTCATTAGCTAAATAACGCTGGTACTGTATCGATTGCGGAAAACGTCGCGCTAACTGGTCGCCATAACGTGAAACGTCAGCGGCATTTCCCTGTAGCGCGGCGAAACGTAAGTGTAACGCCAGACTTCGTGCCGTTTCGGGCAACTGTTGCTGGTAAACGTCGAGCAAAACCTGCACCTTTGCCAGCTGGTTATCTGCCATCAGCTTTTCAGCTTCCGACAGCAGCGAATCCGCTTTGCGTCTGTCGGCCTCAAGGGCCTGGCGTAACGTCCTGCGGGCAGCGGCAACATCGCCCGCCCGCAGATAACAAAACCCTGCCAGCTCACGCGCGTCATTGCGTGCATCAAACTGAGGTGCAGCGCCTGCCCGACTAAACTGTTGATGCGCTTCGTCATACTGCCTTAAAGCGCAGAGAAACGCACCGTAATTGTTAGCAACAAAACCATTATCCGGGGCCTGCTGCTGTGCCAGTATAAACCGTGCCTGCGCCGCTGTCTGATTACCCTGCTGCTGCGCCAGCCGTGCCAGTGCAAGCGAGACCCGGTAGTCCTCGGGCGCGGCGGCCTGTGCACGCAGAAAGTTTCGCTCAGCTGCGGCATAGTCTCCACCGGCCAGATAGTGCATCCCTAACTGCAGACGCACCTCTTCAGCGCCGGGTTCATATGGCTGGCTGACACACCCGCTTACAACAAACAGCGCCAGTAAAACTGCAGGTAATCCGTTACGCATAATCGTTTCCATCCGGTTGACGTTGACAGGCTGCAGCCTGCCACGCGTCATCACTTCAGGAAACGCACTGTGTCACTCTTCTAGAGAGCCTTCACAGATATGGCTTCACCCGCCATTTTTTTACGCAGCGTTCGCTTGGTACGGTCGATCACTTCTCCGGCTAACTGACCACAGGCGGCATCAATATCGTCGCCACGGGTTTTACGCACGATGGTGGTAAAACCATAGTCCATCAGCACCTTGGAGAAACGATCGATGCGGCTGTTTGAGCTACGGCCATACGGCGCGCCCGGGAAGGGGTTCCACGGAATCAGGTTGATTTTACACGGTGTTTCTTTCAGTAGTGCGGCAAGCTCATGCGCATCGTCGGTGCTGTCGTTGACGTGATCCAGCAACACGTATTCAATGGTCACACGTCCCTGATTGGCGTTGGATTTACCAATGTAGCGTTTCACCGCCGCCAGGAAGGTTTCGATATTGTACTTTTTGTTGATCGGCACGATGTCATCGCGCAGCTTATCGTTCGGCGCATGCAGGGAAATGGCCAGCGCGACGTCAATCATATCGCCCAGTTTATCCAGCGCAGGAACGACACCCGAAGTAGAAAGGGTCACGCGACGCTTCGACAGACCAAAACCGAAGTCATCCAGCATGATTTCCATCGCCGGCACCACGTTATTGAGGTTGAGCAGCGGCTCGCCCATGCCCATCATTACCACGTTGGTGATGGGACGCTGGCCGGTGATTTTGGCTGCGCCGACAATTTTCGCCGCACGCCACACCTGACCAATAATTTCTGACACCCGCAGGTTACGGTTAAAGCCCTGCTGTGCGGTCGAACAGAATTTACACTCCAGCGCACACCCCACCTGTGACGAAACACAGAGCGTAGCGCGGTCGCCTTCCGGGATATAGACCGTTTCCACGAGCTGGTCACCGACACGAATGGCCCATTTGATGGTGCCGTCGGTAGAGCGCATCTCTTCCGCCACTTCTGGCGCGCGGATCTCCGTCAGCTCCATCAGCCGGTTACGCAGCTTTTTGTTGATGTCGGTCATCTGCTCGAAGTCATCGCAGCAGTAGTGATAAATCCACTTCATGACCTGATCGGCACGGAACGGCTTTTCACCCAGCGACAGGAAGAATTCGCGCATCTGCTGACGGTTGAGATCCAGCAGGTTGATTTTCTGGCTTTTGGGGGAGACGACAATAGGGGATGCGGACGCGGACGTCACAATCTGTTCGGACATAATATTCTCTGGCCTCGTTGTTACACGTTATGGCGCTGTTCAGGGATAGGTGAAAAAATTGCGCCTTCATTAAGCGATGTCAATGAAGGCGCAATATTGTACAACATCTGCGGCCTGATAACAGGCGGGAGTGACCTCCCCTACGCAGATTTTTGTAAAGCCGCTGTAACGTTTATCGCCAGGCGATTAACGGGTACGTGGGCAGATTTCGTTTTCGCCGAAGAAATAAGCGATTTCGCGGGCAGCGGATTCAGCAGAATCTGAACCGTGGGTCGCGTTTTCGGTGAAGCTGTCAGCGTAGTCAGCACGCAGTGTGCCAGCCAGTGCGTTTGCCGGGTTAGTGGCACCCATCAGGTCTCGGTGACGCTGAACGGCATTTTCACCTTCCAGCACGGAAACAACAACCGGGCCAGAGGTCATGAATTCAACCAGACCATCGAAGAATGGCTTGCCCTGGTGCTCAGCGTAAAAGCCTTCAGCCTGCTCTTTGCTCAGCTGCAGCATTTTTGCGCCAACGATTTTGAAGCCTGCGCTTTCAAAACGGTTGTAGATAGCACCAATCACATTTTTAGCGACGGCGTTTGGCTTGATGATAGAAAAAGTACGTTCGATTGCCATGATGACCTCTGTCTTGACGTTCTGAAGAAACCGGTGGCGTCCGCCCCGGTTAAGAAACGGCGCCGATTATAGGGGCTGAGTCCGGCATTGCCTACCAGAGATCCCTGATTTGTTGAAAATTCTTGATCTGAGTCGAAGCAGAAGCGCAACGGTTGTGATTTAGCGCAGAAAAGCGTCAGTCCCGGCTAAAAGTGACCGAGACAAGCTGACCCTCTTCATCCATCACCACCAGTTGATACTCGCCCGGATGATCGAGATGCAGCGACATCTCTGCGGCATTTTGCGTTATGAGAGGTTCACCATTCAGGAACCACCAGCGCTGCGTACCCTGCCCGCCCTGCACCGCGACCGGGATCGTCAGCGCACTGTTGCCCGGCAGCGGCTTAACAATTTGCCCCTCAATGATGCCGGTAATGATCAGCGGTGCACTGCTGCCCTGCTGTAACGGTGGACAGTGCGTATCAACAGGTGGCAGACGCTGCGCTCGCCGCTCCTGAGGCGGCAGCCAGGCTTCCAGCGGCAGCGGCCAGACCAGCCGTTCGTGACGGGTGGCGCCGGGACAGTCGGCAGCAACGCGCAGTCCCTGCGCATTCTGCCAGTAACTCAGGCGTAATCCGCTGAGGCTCTCCTGGCCGGGTGCCAGCAGCGTTGGCGGCAGCGTATCCGAAGCAACCCAGCTTTGCCGCCGCTGACGACAGTTTTCGTCTCCGGCGGGCAGCGGCTGACCACCAGGCCAGCAGATGGTCGCGACCGTGACCGAGGCCGGACGCGGATCGCCTGGCACGTCACGCCTGCCGAGGCGGCTCATCAGCACGCTGTTAATCTGATTCATGATCGGCACGGCTGAGGCAAAACCAAACTGGCCGGCAACCGGCGTCGCATCAGGTCGTCCGACCCACACGCCAATCAGGTAACGGGGATTAATGCCCACCGACCAGGCGTCGCGATAGCCGTAACTGGTGCCGGTCTTCCAGGCCAGCGGCACTACGTCGGGCACGTTGCCATTACCGGCAGGCTGCGCTTCGCCGGCCAGGATACGCCGGATGATCCACGCCGACGCCTTTGATAGCAGCGGTCGCTGCTGCAACGGTTGATCGGGCATCCAGCGCAGCTGAGCGGCATTGCCGTGGCGGGCAAAAGCGCTGTAGGCCGCGACAATTTCATCCATGCGCGCCCCGGTGCCGCCGAGAATCAATGAAAGATTGGGTTCAGCGCCAGGCGGAAAACGTAAATTCAGACCCACATTGCGCAGACGCGCCGCGACATTTTTCGGCCCCAGCGCCTCCAGCAGCTGAACGGCGGGCAGATTCAGGGAGCGCACCAGCGCGTCGCTGGCGCTGACCGGTCCGTGAAAGCCGGTGTCAAAGTTGCCGGGCCGGTAATCACCAAAGCGACGCGGCACATCCTGCAGCAGCGATTCGGCATGAATCAGTCCCTCGTCCAGCGCCATGCCGTAGATAAAGGGTTTTAACACCGAACCTGGCGAGCGCACGCTGGCGATCATATCCACATGACCAAAACGGCTGTCATCGGTAAAGTCGGCCGAGCCGGCATAACCCCGAACGGCCATGGTGGTGTGATCCACCACCAGCATCGCCAGCGAGGTGCGCGGCGGCAGCTGGTTTTTAACGTTGAGCGCCAGGCTTTCCAGTTCGCGCTGCAGTGAAGGATCGAGCGTGGAAACAATCTTATCGCTGCGGCTGATCGACAGCAGCCGCCGGGCCAGCAGCGGGGCCATCTGCGGCATCTGTCGCGGCGGCAGCCACACCGGCTCCTGACGAATTTCCGCCACCTGTTCCACGGACCAGATGTGGTATTCCGCCAGCCGATCCAGCACTTTATTGCGAGCGGCTTCCGCCCGCTCCGGCCAGCGATCGGGCCGCAGACGGCTGGGTGCCTGCGGCAACACGGCAAGCAACGCCGCTTCACCCGGCGTCAGCTGTGACGGGGCTTTGCCCAGCCAGCTCCAGCTTGCCGCGCCCACCCCTTCCAGCGTACCGCCAAAAGGCGCACGATTAAGATAGAGCGTCAGGATGTCTCGTTTGGAAAGATGCCACTCCAGCTGTAGCGCACGCCACGCCTGAATCAGCTTGCCCCGCAACGTGCGGGGTTGCGGGTCGACAAGGCGTGCCACCTGCATGGTCAGGGTGCTGCCGCCGGAAATCACACTCTGATGACGCAAATCCTGCCAGGCCGCGCGCACCAGCGCCAGGGGATTGATGCCGGGGTGATACCAGAACCAGCGATCTTCGTAGGTGAGCAGCGCCTGCAGATAGGCCGGTGCCACCTCTTCTGGTGTAACCGGATAGCGCCAGATGCCCTTGCTGTCAGCGAAGCGCCACAGCGGCGTACCGTCGCTGGCCACAATGACCCGCGCAGGCTGCACCTGTTTAAGCGGCAGCGGGAACAGCCGATCCAGTCCCCACGTCGCCAGCCATAACGCCAGAAAAAAAAGCGGCAGCGCGAGCCACCACTTTTTAAGGGTGCGAGGTTTTAACACGCGTCGCGTCACTTACTGGATATGCAGCTGCGGCGGCGTAATTCCGATGGCGCGCCACTCCGGCACATACATCGACTCGACCTGCGGCGGCGGCATCAGGAAGCGACCCGGTGTGACCGCCCGCGCCAGATAGACCAGCGTTGCGGGACGATAAGTATCTACCGCCAGTGCCGCGACAAAGCGATCGTCGCGGAACTCAATGTGCTTAATGTCAGCCTGCTGCATATCGCCCATGCTCTCTTTCAGCGCATCCGCACTGTCACCGAGGCTGGCGCTGCTGTCGGCCAGATTCTGGTTTTCCAGCTCCAGACCGGCAGGCAGCAGATCCACCACCAGCGCATCGCTGATGCTGCGCTTTGACGAAACGGTCAGACGCACCACCAGCAACTCCCCGCTACGCAGATTACTGAGATCGGCGGCTTTGCCATCCAGGGTAAAGTATTCACGCTTTATCCCGAGCACATTGCTCTCAGGCTGAGGCGCGGCCAGCGGATAACCGGTGACGTCCAGACGACCATACAGCGGTGCACTGCCCGGATTACGGATGGCTAAGCCCTGTAACAGGCGGTCAGCCGCCAGCCCTTTATTGAGTGGCGCATCGCCCTGCAGCGGTTCAGGATTGCCCGACAATAGCGCCTGCCAGCTTCCGCCCTGCGCACGTTGCAGAGTGTGAGCTGCCAGATAAAGTGCGTTATTTTCCTGAGTCGAGAACCAGCGTTTGCCATTGACCTCTCTGGACAGTGACAGCAGCAGACTGTTTTGCACATCCGGCTGCAGCTTATTTTCCGCCAGCAACGCAATCATCATCCCCTGATCGCGCACCGTGCTGCCATAGTCGCCATACCACTCTTTATCCGAACGCGTCAGCGTGGCACCCTGCATGATCGCCTGCTGTGCACGCTGTCCGTCACCCATCAGCTTCAGCGCGACGCCAAGCTGCATCAGCGCCAGGCCGGAGCGGGACTTCTCACGTTGCTGATACAAGGCGCGCAGCGCACCCAGCGGGGCACGTTGCTGACGCGCCAGCACCAGCCCGGCGTAAGCCTGTACGCTGAACTGTAGCGCGGCATTGTTATCACCGCCGCCGCTGATCTGCGAGGGATCCTGCAGATAGCGCAGCAGCCGGGCATTAGCGCGCTCCACCACATTATCCGGCAACGCATAGCCCGCCTCGCTGGCGCGCAGCAGGAAGTCCGTCACGTAAGGCGTCAGCCAGAACTCCTCTTCACTCTGTTTATCCCACAGCCCGAAGCTGCCGTTGGCGCGCTGCATCCCAGCCAGACGGGCAATGCCGGTGTCGACCGCGGCCCGTCGTGCTTCATCGCTGCTGGTTTTAATGCCCATCGCGGTCAGCTCAGCATGGCTGGTGTAAAGCGAAGGCCAGAGTCCGCTGCTGGTCTGTTCCAGGCAGCCGTAGGGATAGGCGTAAAGCGCACTGATATAGCTGGCGATATTCAGCGGCGGACGATTGCTCAGCGTCAGCTGGCCGCTCAGGGTTTGTGCATCCAGCCCCGTCAGCGCCGCTGCCGCGATCTCCCAGGGCTGATCGGGATTGATTACGGCATCAAAGTTCAGCGTCTGCGCCGGATAAGGCGGTCTGACACCAATTTTCCACTGCTGTCTGCCGGGCTTCACCTGCTCACCCGGCAGATTCAGACCGGAAATCTGTACGGTAACCTCGCCGTCACCAAAGCCGGTTTTCGCCGTGACCGGAATCTGTAACGTGGTGCGTGCACCTTTAGCCAGCGTCACACTCTGGCTGGCAGCACCGGCCAGATCCACCAGGCCACTGCTGGAGAGATCAACCTTAAGGTTTTGCGGCAGATCGGTCAGGTTAGTGAGATCCAGCGCCATTGATGCGGTATCGCCGCTGGCAAGAAAACGTGGGGTAGCCAGCTCGCTGATCAGCGGCGCCGCGACCACCAGTTTGCGCTCTGCGGCACCGAAGCTGTCATTGCTCCAGGCCTGCGTCATCAGCCGGAGTTCACCATTAAAGGCCGGGATCGGCAGCGTAATCGTTCCGTTGCCCGCTTTATCCAGCGTCACCGCCTGTAACTGCTGTGCGACGATATTGACGTGCGTTACCGGCTTTTTACCGCCGCGCGTCATCGATTCATCCTCGCCATCACCACCAAAACGCAGCGCCGCCAGACGGCCGCCGCCTTCGATCAGCTGACCAAAGACGTCGTACTGATCGACGTTGTAGCGTTTACGGCCAAAGAAAGCCTGCCACGGATCGGGCGTTTTAAAATCCGTCACACTGAGTACGCCACTGTCCACGGCTGACAGCAGCACATTCACTTTTTCTGGCAGCGGACCGCCGTCACGACTGGCATGAACGTTAACCGTCAGGAGTTGCTCAGGACGGATTTTATCGGGTGCCGCAAGCGTCAGGTTTAAGCGACGTGCTTCGGTCGCCATCGGCAGGTGCAACAGCCCTACCGCGCGTTTGGGTGTGGCACCACTGACTTTATCGCCATCACGCACCACAATAGCGCTGAAGTAGAGATCGTGACGCCGCCAGCTCTCAGCCACCGGCACATCCACCGTGGTGCCGCCCTTTGGTACGGTCAGCGGCTGCCACCAGAGCGTGCCGCTGCTCGACTCCACCATCAGATAGCCTTTACCGGCAGCCGGTGATTCAACCTGCAGATGCACGGTGTCGCCCGGCTGGTAAGCCGCTTTATCCAGCTTCAGTCTGACCTGATCGGGACGCAATGCGCCTGTGCCGTTGGTGTTGTCCTGCCAGTCATAACCGGCCTGGAACCGCACGCTGCTGACGATCTTCTCGCCCGCCTGCACTTCCAGCCGGTAGTGGCCCCACTCGACCGGGAAGCTGACTTTGGTGCTGCCGTCAGCCGGGATTGAGATGGCGCGTTCATCTTCCTGCAGATCTTTGTCGCCGTACTGCGACTGCCAGCCTTCGCTGTCAGAGAAGCTCCAGTAGTAATCACGGCGCTCACGGATCAGTCGCACGTCCAGCTTGTCTGCCGCCAGTTTCCTGCCCTGACTGTTGGCATAGACAATGTCGAATTCGGCCAGGCTCTCTTCCGGCACGGTAGGCTCATCGTGATAGCTGTCGCTGCGGTAGTCATAAACTGCCTTATTACCAAACAGCGGCCGGATGCCTGGCAGGGCGTCAGCAGGCCAGATAGCCTGGGTGGCCCGACGGATGACCGGACGTCCGCCGGTCTCCAGCAGGCTGGTCTGCAGGATCAGGTTAAGCGGGGAGTGCAGCTGATCCCACTGATTCTCTACCTTAAGCTGCGCTTTACCGCTGGCATCGAGCTTAAGATCTACCTCATCCAGCGTGCGCTTTAATCCCTCTTCGGTGATGTCACCAAACTGGTAGCCCGGCAGTGCAGCCACGGCTTCACGCGCCGGTCGCAGATAGAGTTGCCCCTGTAAGATGTTCCCGGCAGCTGGCGCGCCATAGAGGTAGCGTCCTTCAATACCGAACTCAACGCTGGCATCAGGAGGCTGCGGCTGAGGATCATTTTTCAGGGTTAAAGCCATGCGCTCCGGCAGGAAATCCTCGACGTGAAACTTCCACTCACGCTTAAGGTTATCGCCGGTATTGAGCCGCAGCATCCAGTCGCCGGTCATGGCGGACGCGGGCAGTGCCAGTCGCTGCTGGTAGAGTCCCGCTTCCGGCTGCCAGACAAAGGTTCGCATCACCTGGCCGTCAGGCTGCACCAGCTCCGCTTTAATCGGCTGTGTGGGAAGCGGGCGTCCGTCGGCATCGCGCAGCAGCGCATTAACAATGACGATTTCGCCGGGCCGGTAGATATCGCGCGGCCCAAAGACAAACAGCTGTTTGTCATAGCCCTGCGGCCCGGCTACCGGAAACTCAGCCAGATCCAGCGCCGGACGCGCCAGGTCGATCAGCGAGGTCTGTTCCCCCTGCACGGCCAGCAGGAGCTTGCCTTTTTCATCCGCTTTCAGGCGCAGATGACCGGTGCTGTCACTGGTGTCGCTCTGCAGCACCTGCCCTTTCTCATCCAGCAACCTGACGCTGACGCCGGAGAGCGGCTGGCCATTTGCCAGACTCTGGGCGAAGAGTTCGAACTGAGTCGGGAAGCGGTGCAGTGACAGGCCAATATCGCTCAGAGTGAAGAGTGTGGCGGGCTGGCTGTAGTGATAAGTCCCGGCCTGCTTCATGACGGCCAGATAGACGCCGGGCTGCTGAAGCGCCTTGATGTCACTCATCGGCAGCTGCAGTTTTTCACGGGTGTTTCGCGCCGGATTAAGCTCAAAGCGTCCGGTATAGACCAACTGGCTGCTTTTCAGCAGATCCTGTGACTGCCAGCTTGAAAGGTTATTGCTGTAATTCCACTGCGAGAGAAATTCCGCCAGGCCAGCATTCTTAATGCGGAAGAAATCGACATCGACCTGGTTAACATTCAGCGCCAGTACCGGCAGGCCCTGCGTGATACGCAGCGGCAGCAGTGAACCGCGGCTGGCAAAGCCCACCATCGGCTGGATATCGCTGGACGCGATTTTTTTACTGTAATCGGCGGCGAGCGTCTCACCGCTGGCCGCACGCAGTCCCGCATCCACCGTGACGGTGAAGTGGCGCGACGGTTCGGGATGGCGAAAGCGCAACGTTTTACGGTTAGCGGAAAGCTCCCAGCCGCCATCCACCCGGCCCTGTTTGTCGTCGGTCAGCCTGACTTTCTGCGCGATATCCTGTTTGTCATCCAGCGGCTGACTGAAGGTTAAAACCAGCGCAGCAGCACCGTCGATCTGCAGTTCCGAGAGATCGATAATCGTCAGCGGTTTGCTGACATATTTGGTTGCGGGTGCCTCTGCCGCCTGAAGAGGCAAAGCAGGTAACAGGGTCGCTGACAGCAGCGAGCCACCGATCAGCATGCTGAGCAGCAGCCGGGTAGTGCGTTTCTTCATGGTAGTTCCTTCACCGGGACGCAGGGAGTGTCGTTTGATTACGCTGCGCAATTTCATATCAATGCTCGCATTTAATCAACGCTTCTCTTGAGATGGTGCGCACATTCCCTGACACTGGTATGACAGATTGCTGAGATGAGGTTGTTATGACGACGCCACTGTTTGTGTCCGCCGACTGGTTACAAGAGCACTACAACGATGAGCGGCTTCAGGTGCTGGATGCACGTCTGTTGCCACCCGGAATGGAAGCGGTTCGCGATGTCCAGGCTGAATATCTGGCAGGTCATCTACCCGACGCCCCTTACTTTGATATTGAAGCGCTCTCCGATCACACCAGCCCTTATCCGCATATGCTGCCGCGTGCCGAGACCTTTGCCGTCGCGATGCGCGAGCTGGGCGTGAGCAGTGATAAGCATCTGGTGGTCTATGACGAGGGCAACCTCTTTTCCGCGCCACGCGCCTGGTGGATGCTGAAGACCTTTGGCGTGGCGCAGGTGTCGATTCTGGCCGGTGGTTTGCAGGGCTGGAAAGAAGCCGGTTTTGCGCTGGCAACCGGCGACGTGAATCTGCCGGAAGGTGAGTTTGAAGCCCACGCGGATGAAAGCCGGGTGAAACGTCTGACGGACGTGCTGCTGATCAGTCATGAAGGCGGTGCACAGATTGTTGATGCGCGTGCCGCTAATCGTTTTAACGCCGAAGTGGACGAGCCGCGTCCCGGCCTGCATCGCGGACATATTCCCAACAGCCTGAACGTGCCGTGGAATACGCTGGTTGAGCAGGGAAAACTCAAGCCGGAAGCGGAACTGCGCAGGCTGTTTGCTGACGCGGGCGTGGATATCACACAACCGGTGGTCGCCAGCTGTGGCTCTGGCGTAACGGCGGTGGTATTGATTCTGGCGCTGACGGCGCTGGGCGCTCGGGATGCCACGCTGTATGACGGGTCCTGGGGCGAATGGGGCAGTCGCGACGACTTACCGATAGCGAAGTAAAAAACAGGCGGCTGATAAGCCGCCTGTTTTTTTAAGTGAATCAGATAATCCGCTCACTGCCCTTGAAGTCACGCAGGAAACTGCCCCAGCGACGTTCATAAAATGGCGTGATGTGGGCGGTAAAGAAGTGGCTGATGCCACGGTCCTGCAGCGTGACTTCACAAATATCAATCGGTGCATCGTCTGGCAGCGTGTCCGTTGCCACACTGCCCGCCGCCTGAATAATCGCCTCAATGTTGCTGTCCGCTTCAATACCAATCAGCAGATTAGGCGCTTCATCAGACCGCTCACGAATGCTGGCGATAAATGCCCGGCGCACCTGCTTATGCTTAGCGAACAGCTGCGTCAGCGAATCGATCATCTGCGCAGGCGGCTCGGCCACTTCAGACAACAGCAGGGACTGTCCGCCTTCCAGCAGGGTTTGCTGGCTTAGCGCACTGCCCTCTTCAGCCAGCAGATGGGTGATCTCGGCTGCAGTAAACTCTTTACCGGAAGGCAGTTTGGGATTGAGAAACAGCGTCTCGCCACGTGTAATCTCAAACAGCGTCCGGACCGGCAGACGCAGCCAGGACTGCTCACCGCTCACCGCTTCACTCATCGCCTCTTCAGACGTGAAAAAAGGAATGATGCTGCTGCCATCCTCTTTTTCCCAGTGCTGCAGATCAACGGGCGTGCTGGCATCAAGCTGTTGCGTAGTGCTTTCGCCTGGAACAAAGACATCAGACTCCAGCAGCAGTTGAAAAAATTCGGGCCGATGGGCAGGCTCGGTGGTTGCCAGCTTCAGCACCTCTTCAAGACGGTTCATAGTTTCCCTCTGAACAGCGGCGGCATCTGCCACCGCTGAGCCCTTCTTATTTCAGTAACAGATTAGCGATGGTTCGCACGCCAAGACCTGTTGCACCCGCCGCCCATTGATCAACTGCCCCTTTACGATAGGTGGCGGAACAGTCGATGTGCAGCCAGCCCTGCTGATAGTTGCTCACGAAGTGGGACAGGAACGCTGCCGCACTGCTGGCGCCTGCCGCATGAGACGGGCTGGCGATGTTATTGAGATCGGCGAAGTTAGACGGCAGATGGCTGCGGTGGAATTCAGCCAGCGGCAGACGCCAGAAAGGCTCGTTCTCACTCACCGCGCTGCCCATCAGCGACTGCGCCATCACATCATCAAAGGTAAACAGCGCATGATAATCGTTGCCCAGCGCGGTTTTAGCCGCGCCGGTCAGCGTGGCAGCATCGATGATCAGCGTCGGGTTCTGCTCGCTGGCGTCGATTAAACCGTCGGCCAGGACAAGGCGACCCTCCGCATCGGTGTTCATCACTTCCACCGATTTGCCGTTGCGATAGCGAATGATGTCGCCGAGCTTGAAGGCGTTGCTGCTGACCATGTTATCGGCACAGCAGAGGTAGAGTTTGACGCGCTTGTTCAGACCACGCGAAATCGCCATTGCCAGTGCGCCGGTAACGGTCGCCGCGCCGCCCATGTCAGACTTCATTGAGTCCATGAAGCTGCTCTGCTTCAGGCTGTAGCCGCCGGTATCAAAGGTGATGCCTTTACCGACCAGACAGGCATAGACCGGTGCATTCTCATCGCCGGTTGGGTTGTAGTCGAGCGCCAGGTAAACCGGCGGGCGATTTGAACCCCGTCCCACCGTGTGCAGGCCCATATAGCCCTGAACGCGCAGATCGTCGCCTTTGGTAATGCGATAGCTGACGGCGCTGCCGCCCACTTCACTGATCAGATCGATGGCCGTATGCGCCAGTTGTTCCGGCCCCAGATCTTCTGCAGGCAGGTTAATCACGTTGCGGACCCAGTCGATGATTTTCAGACGGCGATCAAACTCCGCCTGCTCATGTTCGCCCAGCGCTGGCCACTCAACCTGACGCTGGCCTTTCGGGCCACGGAAGCCCTGCCAGAATGCCCAGCACTGCTCCAGGTGCCAGCCTTCGCCGGTCAGCGCCACGTGGCGGATGCCCTGGCTGTCGATTTTGTGCGCCGCACGCTGAATGGTATTCAGCGCATCCGCGCCGGTCAGATGCAGCGTCATACCGCTGTCGTTGCTGCTCAGAATCGCTTTTTCGCCCCAGCGCGCATCGGCGGGCTGGCTGCTAAGCGTAATGTTCATGGGTTGTGTGGTCATCGAAAAGCTCCGTAATCGTTATCTGTTTCATCCAGCCTGATTGTTATGACGGCTTTAATAAGATGTTAAATGTATTTCGCAGAGACCTGATAACAGATTCCGCCGGACGATGCCAGCGAAGCGCCCATATTGACGCAGTTTCCGGACTATGACCGGGTATCAGGATTTCATTAAGGCCCGCAGCCGGGTCACCGACTTCTGCACCAGGGCGATGGCGTAGTCGATCTCTTCTTGGGTCGTGAAGCGTCCCAACGAGAAGCGCAGCGAACTGTGCGCCAGCTCCTCACTTACGCCCAGCGCGCGTAAAACATAGGAAGGCTCCAGGCTGGCAGAGGTACAGGCCGAGCCGGAAGAGAGGGCCAGATCTTTCAGCGCCATAATCAGGGATTCACCCTCAACGTCAGCGAAACTGATGTTAAGAATGTTCGGCACACACTGATGCGGATCGCCATTGAGAGTAACGTCCGGCAGCGTGCTGATGCCCTGCCACAGACGATCGCGCAGCGCCTGCAGACGCGCCATCTCCGTTTCGCGCTCTTCAGCCGCGATACGATAGGCCTCGCCCATACCGACAATCTGATGCACCGGCAGGGTGCCGGAGCGCATCCCGCGTTCATGCCCGCCGCCGTGGATTTGCGCAGCAATCTGTACGCGCGGTTTACGCCGCACATAGAGCGCACCGATGCCTTTCGGACCATAGAGTTTGTGGGCCGAAAATGACATCAAATCGGCCGGTAACTGGCTGAGGTCGATGGGCAACTTACCGACGCTCTGGGTCGCATCCACATGAAACAGAATCTCACGCTCGCGGCAGAGTTCACCAAAGGCGGCGATATCCTGAACCACGCCGGTTTCATTATTAACGTGCATCAGAGTAACCAGAATGGTGTCATCGCGCAGCGCCGCACGCAGCTGTTCAGGCGAGACAATGCCGTTAGCTGCCGGCGTCAGATACGTGACATCAAAACCTTCGCGCTCCAGCTGCTGACAGCTGTCGAGCACCGCTTTGTGTTCCGTCTGGCTGGTGATGATATGTTTGCCGCGCGCCTGATGGGCGTGGGCTGCGCCTTTAATCGCGAGGTTATCGGATTCGGTGGCGCCAGAGGTAAAGACGATTTCGCGCGGATCGGCGTTGACCAGTTCGGCAATCTGATTGCGGGCAACATCGACCGCTTCTTCAGACTGCCAGCCAAAACGGTGCGATCGCGAAGCCGGATTACCGAACGTGCCATCCAGCGTCAGAAACTGCATCATTTTGCTGGCTACACGCGGATCGGCCGGCGTGGTGGCGGCATAATCCAGGTAAATCGGTAATTTCATTGCGCTACAGCTCCGTATAGAAAATCATACGTCTTTATAGCAGATTCGGCCCTGACCGCGTTAGCAGTAAGGGCCGCAACAGCGGGGATTACGAGGCGCGCTGGTTGACGTTAATTTCCTGCGAACGCGGGCTCTGGAAGCGACGATTATCGATCGCATTCTGACGATCGGCCACATCCAGAATCTCCTGATTATTCACCAGCTCAGCCAGCGTAATATTGTTCAGGAAGTCACTGATACGCACGCTCAGATCGCGCCACAGCACGTGAGTCAGACAACGCTCACCGCCCTGGCAGCCTTCTTTGCCCTGGCATTTAGTGGCATCAACTGACTCATCAACCGCAGTGATCACTTCGCCGACAGAGATGGTGTCTGACGCTTTACCCAGCAGATAACCGCCACCCGGGCCACGAACGCTGGAAACCAGGTCGTTTTTACGCAGTCGGGAGAATAACTGCTCCAGATAGGAGAGCGAGATGCCCTGACGTTCTGAAATATCAGCCAGCGGGACCGGACCTTCATGGGAGTGAAGGGCAACGTCCAGCATTGCAGTAACGGCATAACGTCCTTTGGATGTCAGTCTCATAGCGTACGACCTCAATAGCGTCCGGTTATCGGAGGATTAGCAACAGATGCCATGAAGTCTGACATTCCCGAGTAAATTGGTCAACTATTTAACCTGGTAAATTAGTCAGGTATTTAACCAGGTAATTTACTCAACTATTATCTGGTTCTTTTTTCTCGTTTTTTCGCTTTTCAAACGACGAAAGCATACCGCGCAGGATGTTCAGTTCATCACGTTCCGGACGGGCGCGGGTATAAAGACGACGCAGTTTGCTCATCACCTGGCCTGGATTGGCTTCACGGATAAAGCCGCTGTTCAGCATCATCTGTTCCATATGCTGATAGAAGCGCTCAAGGTCATCCACCAGCGGATAAGGCGATTCTTCAAACTTTGGCGGCGGGCTGGCCTGCTCCTGCGACTGTAACCATGCCATGCGCACTTCATAGGCGATAATCTGTACTGCCATCGCCAGGTTCAGCGAGCTGTACTCCGGGTTAGCCTGAATCGCGACGTGATAGTGGCACTTCTGCAACTCTTCGTTGGTCAGGCCAACGCGTTCACGACCAAACACCAGTGCGACCGGTGCCTGCTGGCCCTCTTCCACACTTTTTACGCCGCATTCACGTGCATCCAGCATCGGCCAGGGCAGCGAACGCGAACGTGCGCTGGTACCGACCACCAGACTGCATCCGGCAATTGCCTCATCCAGTGAATCGACGATTTTTGCGTCGCCGATAACGTCACTGGCACCGGCAGCCAGGGAGATCGCCTGTGAGTCGGGTTTGACCAGCGGATTAACCAGATAGAGGTTGGTTAAACCCATGGTTTTCATGGCGCGCGCAACGGAGCCCATGTTACCGGTGTGAGAAGTTTCGACCAGCACGATACGAATATTTTGCAACATGATTAGGGATACTCAGAAACGGGTCAGTAAAATCAGTGGAGAGAATCGTAACATAAAGCAGGACATTTACCGAACACGCTGCTATACTCCGCGCCGTTTTCCCCGTTCTTTAACATCCAGCGAGAGATACCGATGCATCCAATGCTCAACATTGCCGTGCGCGCAGCGCGCAAGGCCGGAAATTTAATTGCCAAATATTATGAAACCCCGGACGCCGTCGAAGCCAGCCAGAAAGGCAGCAACGACTTCGTAACCAATGTTGACCGCGAAGCAGAACGCCTGATTATCGAAATTATTCGTAAATCTTACCCGAAACATACCATCATCACTGAAGAAAGCGGTGAACTGGCGGGCGAAGATCAGGATGTTCAATGGGTTATCGATCCGCTGGATGGCACCTCCAACTTCATCAAACGTCTGCCCCACTTTGCTGTTTCAATCGCGGTGCGCATCAAAGGCCGCACTGAAGTCGCCGTCGTTTACGATCCAATGCGCAATGAACTGTTCACCTCTTCACGTGGCCAGGGCGCTCAGTTGAATGGCTATCGCCTGCGTGGCAGCATTGCGCGCGATCTGGATGGCACCGTTCTGGCAACGGGCTTCCCGTTCAAAATGAAGCAGCACGCGCCTGCTTACATGAACATCCTGACCAAACTCTTCACTCAGTGCGCTGACTTCCGTCGCACCGGTTCTGCTGCGCTGGATCTGGCCTATGTGGCTGCGGGTCGCGTAGATGGCTACTTTGAGATTGGCCTGAAGCCGTGGGATTTTGCGGCGGGTGAACTGCTGGTTCGTGAAGCGGGCGGTCTGGTCACTGACTTCACCGGTAACCACGGCTATCTGCTGTCAGGTAACCTGGTCGCGGGTAACCCGCGCGTAGTAAAAGCCATGCTGTCGAACATGCGTGATGAGCTGAGCGAAGCGTTAAAACGCTAAGTTTCAGTATAGAAAAAGGCGGCTTATCAGCCGCCTTTTTTATTGCCTGCGAATCAGTGATGATTAACGACGTTCGTGTGCCAGCACCTGACGGGGCTGAGTACGACGACCCACCATACCCATCACACCAGCCAGTACGGCTTCGATGATCAAAAGAATCAGGGCATACCAGCTCGCTTTAGCGGTCGCAGCAGCGGCTTTTTCGCCCGCTTCACGTGCTTTCTGCTCAGCCTGCTGTTTCAGTTCATTATACTTCTGAACGGCCTGCTGATAGCTCTGCTCGGTTTTCGCAACGATCTGATCCACTTCCTCATCGCTTTTACCGGTACGCGCTTTGATGATATTTTTCAGTGCGTCACGGTCGGCTGCCTGCAGGGTATCTGAATGACGATCCAGTACACCTTTGACCCAGTTAGTCAGATCGGTATCGGCTGTCTGCGGATGGTTCGCGGTGTTGTTAGCCTGGTTTTCCGCATTCTGCGCTTCTTTATTTGCGTCCTGCTTCAGATTCTCTGGCTGTAATTCCGGCTTACCGGTCTGGCGTAATGTGGTTTCAAGTTCGTTCTGCAGGCTGTCTAAATTAATATTATTTTCCTGCAGCTTTTCTTTTGCCATTTGCGTGACCGAAGGCGCAGCGGCGGAAATACCACTGCCCAGCGCCTGGAAGCCTGAACCCACAATATTCATCGCGCCACCTAATACGCTGGTTGCCAGCGCAATTGCCAGATAAATAGTGAAAATTGTGCTAAGGCCAAACATCAGTAAACCGTGCAGTGCGCCTTCACGCTGTGCCAGTCGACCGGCAACATAACTACCCGCCGCCATCGCGACCAGCATTTCAATGGCCGTCCAGACCAGCGCGCCAGTGCCAAGGCCGTCCAGCGGATTCTGTTCTTTCATCGGATCAATGGTGGTAGCACCAATGGCGGTTCCCAGCAGCGTCAGAATGATATGAACGATTAATGCACAAATAACACCGGCAAACACCGCGCTCCAGGAAATACGTTTTAACGGTAATCCTGCCGGCCCGGTCGCCAGCGTTTCGGTGTAGCCATTATTAATACGGGTATCAGCCATGAAATATACTCCTCGCAATAAACAGAAAACTGCTCTGATCTTTTATCATCCCGACGGCGGAATGCCGTTTTGGTATTAACAGCGTAGACAGGGAATAGTCATTTCTCCACTAAACTGCCCTGAGAAAAAAATAAAGAGATGAATTAAGAGATAATTAGCGAGGTAAGGATAACCGCGGGAATTTTATTCCCGCTGCGTTTATAATCAGAAAGGTCGAATTCCGCCGCCTGCCGTCAGCTGTGCTGACTGCCATAATGCGATGCCCGCCACAATTAAAATCAGGCTACCGGTTAAGGCCAGCGTTGGCAACAATAGTCGCGAGATGCCTGAGACTGCACCAGGCTGTGCCAGCCGTTGCGCCACCGAGCGCGCCTGCTGCACCAGCAGGCCAATCGCCGAAATGGTCAGCGCCGTGCCGACCGCCATCACGGCAGCAGAGAGAATGCCCCAGCCATAAACACCAATCACTTTGGCAAACAGCAGCATCATAATCGCGCCGGAGCAGGGACGTAATCCCATCGACACCACCACCAGCAGCTGGGTTTTCCAGCTAACGTTGCCGCTCATCTGCTGCGGGGTTGGCAGATGCGCATGCCCGCAGCCGCAATGCTCATCATGCTGATGGTGGGGCCGGAAGGCACGAAATACCGGAGCTGGACGCAATGCCCGCCACAGTGAACGCAGCGCCCGATACCCGATCATCACGCCCAGCCCAATCACCAGCAGATAACTGCCCTTCTCCAGCCAGAAACTGCTGAGATGCAGCTGGCGCGACGAGGTTTTCAGCACCACCAGCATCACCGTCACCAGCCCAATCGCCACCGAACCCTGCAACAGCGAGGCGAGTAGCGTCAGCCTGATACTGGTTTTCACTTTTGCAGGATGAGTTGCCAGAAAGGTCGCGATCACCACTTTGCCGTGGCCCGGACCCAGCGCGTGCAGCACGCCATAGAGCAGGCTGAATATCACCAGCGAGAGGCCCGCCTTGTTGGGCTGCTCCGCCACCTGTTGTAACAGCTGGGTCATCTGGCGGTGCAGATCTTTCTGCCACAACACGCTCTGCAGCAGAATCTGCGACCAGTAAAGCCAGACCAGCAATGCGCCGCCGATGAAAAGTCCCGCCAGTAACCACAGCGGCCAGAGCCGGGAAGCCCGCAGGGGGGCGGAGATTACTGACATGTCAGTACCACCGTTTGTGCGAACTGGCGACCTAAATCCATCTCCTCCGCAGGCGCATCGGCTTTATCCAGCGACAGCGCATACTGCTTCAGAGAGTCATTGGGTTTTGGCGTATTGAGCGCAAATTTACAGCGGGTCTGCAACGCCGGCGGCAGCGTTAACGCGCCGGGATTGTCATAGAACATATCGACGAAGTAAGTGGGATCGAAGGTCAGGATCTCAAAGCGCTGCCCGGCCAGCGTCGGGGGCTCCGCCAGCGGCAGAACAAATTCCAGCACCGCTTTGTGACCGCTACGCGACAGATTATATTCCGTTGGCAGATTCAAAAACTTTACCCGCTGTTGGTTGTGCCAGATTTCAGAAAAGTAGTGCTGGCCCAGTACGTTCGCCATCACGCCCGCCGCCAGCTTTTTCCACACCACGCTGCCTGGCTTCGCCTCACCCGCGTCATACAGCAGGTCGGCGGAGGTGATCTCATCCATGGTCCAGGTCATCTTTAATCCGGTAAAGGTGTCACCCTGCACCACCAGCTCGGTTTTCATGTCGATGAAGCTGTGAGGATGGGCCAGCAGAGCCGGACTTAATACCATCAGTAAGGCAAAGAGTGCGCGTTTCATAATGTTATAAAGTAACGTTCCTGATGAAAAGAATCTATAAGTAACAAAATTTTGTGACCCGCCTTAAACCTCCGGCAAATAAACCGCGTAAACCGCGCGGGCGCTGACCGGGTTGACTACGCTTAGCTCAAATTAGCCTGCTGGAAATCTAATTGATGAGTTCTGCTACCCCTTTGGCACCACTCTTCACCCGTTCACAGCGTCAGTGCCATCTTTTATTGTTGCTGTTTCTGCCCGCACCCGTGCTTACGCTTGAAAAAATCTGCCAGCTGAATGGCATCGATCCTGCCGTTGCCCGACAGGATATCGCGGATGTAGGCCTTGAGATACAGCGATATCACCAGCTGGAATTGCATCAGATGGTGGATGGCAGCTTTCGTCTTCATGGTACAGAGCTGGACCGGCGCCTTTGTCTGTTGCACAACCTGCGACGCAGTCTGCGTTTATCGCAGGACTTTGTCTGCCAGCATTTTGCCACGCCGCTGCGTCAGCGCCTGAAGGTCATGAAGATTGAAAAAGCGTTGTGGGATGAGACCAATTTACAGGCGCTGATTCAGCACTGCAGCCTGCGTCTGAAGCGTGATTTCAGCGAACGCGACCGGCTTTTTCTGCAGATATTTATGAAGTATGGCTTGTGCCAGCGTCAGCCGGTGCTGTTCAGTGAGGCGCAGTCTCTCTGGCTGCAGCAGAAGCCTGAGCGGCAGGCCGCCGAAGATGTGATACATCACTGGCGAAAACGCTGCCATCTTGCCCCGCACGTCAGTGAAATCGACTTCTGGACGCTGCTGTTCAGCCAGATTCATACGCCGGTCGTGGACGCAATTACCCATCCTGCTGAACAGCAGTTGATGAACGCGACGCAGCAACTGATCAATGACTTTGAAGCCTGCGCCGAAATCACTTTTGCTGACCGCGACGAACTGCTGCACCAGCTCTACCCGCATCTGGCGCAGGCGCTGGATCGCACTCACTTTACTATCGGTATCGACAATAGCGTCGCACTGGATGTCAGCCGCCTCTATCCTCGCCTGCTGCGCACCACTCAGCAGGCCCTGCAGGCTTTTGAGCAGCATTACAACATTACTTTTACGCCGGAAGAGGTGAGTTTAGTCACCATTATATTTGGTGCCTGGCTGATGCAGGAGAGTGCGCTGCAGGAGAAACAGGTCCTGATCCTGACCGGCGACGATGCCGATCTGGAGCAGGACGTGGAGCAGCAGATCCGGGAGATCACGCTGCTGCCTGTCAATATTTCCTACCTGGACGTCAAGCAGTTTCAGCGGGACGGCGCGCCGCGGGATGTCGACATCATCATTTCGCCCTACCCTACTTCGCTGCCCTTATTCTCTCCGCCGCTGGTGCATGCGGAACTGCCGCTGACGCTGCACCATCAGCAGCGCATTCGTTATTTACTGGAGTCGTAGCCGGGACGCAGGAACAGTGCGGGCAGGGCCACCAGTGCCATCACCCAGAAAAGATGCCCCTGCAGATGCGCGAACAGCACGCCGCAGATCATGGTCATTACTGCAATACCCCCGCCCATCGCCAGCGCGGAATAGAGCGACTGTAGCCGGATCACTTCCGCCCCCTGCCGCGCCGCGATAAAGCGCATCGCCGCCAGATGACAGACGGTGAAACTGCCACAGTGAAGGATTTGCGCCACAATCAGCAGCGGCAACGCGGTGCTGGCTCCCAGCAGGCCCCAGCGGATCAGCGCGCAGATGCCTGAAAGCAGCAGCAGGTCACGCGCGCTCCAGCGGCGGAACAGGCGGCTGCTCAGAGCGAACACGATAATTTCCGCCACTACGCCCAGCGACCAGAGATAACCCACCGTCGAGGCGGAGTAGCCGCTCTCCTGCCACCAGATAGCGCTGAAGCCGTAATAGGCAGCGTGCGCGCCTTGCAGCAGCGTTACGCAGAGCATAAATCGCCATACTGCATTTTCACGCAGCAAATCACGCCATTCCTGCCAGCCGCCGCCCGCAGCACTCTGACGCTCATGACCCTGTGGCTGGGTGGCCGGTCTCAGCATCATGCCCGCGAGCATGGCGATGATACCAACGGAAAGCAGCAGCAGAATAGCCTGAGAGGAGTAAGCACTGACCAGCACGCCGGTTAACGCCGAGCTGATTACAAAGGCCAGCGATCCCCACAGCCGCACCGGCCCGTACGCCAGCCCAATCTGCTGTGTCCAGGTCGCGGCCAGCGCATCACTGAGCGGCACCAGCGGCGAGAAGAAGAGGTTAAAGCCGATCATCACAGTCAGCAGCCACATCCACTGCTCACCTACCCAAAAACCGGCGGCGAACAGGCAGGTCATCAACGCCAGCAGACGCAGCGCCGTAATCAACCGGCTGGGATTCTTAACCTGAGAAGCGATAAGCAGACTACCGACGAAGCGCGCGACCATACCACAGCCAAGCAGCAGGCCAATCTTCTCAGCATCCAGGCCGGTGCCTTTCAGCCACACGCCCCAGAATGGCAGATAGATGCCGTAACAGAAGAAGTAAGTGAAGTAGCCCAATCCGAGCCATCTGGCGGAGCCGATTGCCATATTCCCTCCAGCAAGTGTGCTGCCTCGCAGCATGAGTGGGCGCTACTCTGGCAGAGCGCCGCGGGACAGGCAATAAAAAAGGATGGCAGATGCCATCCTTTTTATGCTGTCTCACAACAGGTTAGCGATTAAGCGTAGACCGGCAGACGGCTGCAGATATCCAGCACTTTCTTCTTGGTGCGCTCAATGGTTGCTTCGTCATTGATGTTATCCAGCACATCGGCAATCCAGCCAGCCAGCTCACGCACGTCTGCTTCTTTGAAGCCACGACGGGTAACTGCTGGTGTACCGATACGGATACCGGACGTCACAAACGGGCTTTTCGGATCGTTTGGCACGCTGTTCTTGTTAACCGTGATATTGGCACGGCCCAGCGCCGCATCGGCTTCTTTACCGGTCAGGTTCTTGCTCACCAGATCGATCAGGAACAGATGGTTATGGGTGCCGCCAGACACGATGTCATAGCCACGCTCGATCAGCACTTCTACCATCGCTTTGGCGTTTTTTGCCACCTGCTGCTGGTAGGTTTTGAACTCTGGCTCCATCGCCTCTTTAAAGGCAACTGCTTTACCGGCGATAACGTGCATCAGTGGACCACCCTGCCCGCCAGGGAAGACAGCAGAGTTCAGTTTCTTATAGAAATCTTCGTCGCCGTTTTTCGCCAGAATGATGCCGCCGCGCGGACCCGCCAGCGTTTTGTGGGTGGTGGAGGTCACGATGTGCGCATGTGGAATCGGGCTTGGATAGACTTCTGCGGCAATCAGGCCAGCAACGTGTGCCATATCGACAAACAGCCATGCACCTACGCTATCCGCGATTTCGCGCATTTTCGCCCAGTCGCAGACGCCGGAGTACGCCGAGAATCCGCCAACGATCATTTTTGGCTTGTGGGTTTTCGCCAGTTCAGCCAGTTCGTCATAGTCGATTTTACCGGTCTCATCGATACCGTAAGCCACTACGTTATAGAGTTTGCCGGACAGGTTAACCGGTGATCCGTGAGTCAGGTGTCCACCGTGCGCCAGGTTCATCCCGAGGATGGTATCGCCCGGCTGCAGCAGCGCGGTGTAAACCGCGAAGTTAGCCTGGGAACCAGAGTGTGGCTGCACGTTAGCGTAATCAGCGCCAAACAGTTCTTTTGCACGGTCGATCGCCAGTTGCTCAACGATATCAACGTACTCACAGCCGCCGTAGTAGCGTTTGCCCGGATAGCCTTCAGCGTATTTATTGGTGAGCTGAGAACCCTGCGCCTGCATAACACGCGGGCTGGTGTAGTTTTCAGAAGCAATCAGTTCAATGTGCTCTTCCTGACGCACTGTCTCCTGCTCCATTGCCTGCCACAACTCGGCATCGTAATCGGCAATGTTCATATCACGCTTTAACATCCGGATCTCCTGACTCAGCTAACTTTCTGACGGTATTTACCCCCCTTCAGGGGCGAAGGCCCACAGTGTAAACCGTTTTAACAGGTGAAGGTAGGGTGAACCGCCTCTTTTTACGCAAACGATTGGCTGGCTGCTGGCACGGCATTTTTACACCTTTTTACCCCGTTCAGACGCCACGATTTTTCTTCAGGTTGTGACGAAGGTTTTTCATGATGCACTAAAAAGTTGCCACTCAGACAACCAGAAAGTTCATTGGGTTATTTACACCGCAGACGAAGCGGCTATAAGATGCATTTAAAATACATGTTTATCTGAGAGGCTACTTCTATGCTTGATGCCCACACCATCGCTACCGTTAAATCGACCCTGCCTGCCATCGCTGCCTGCGGCCCAAAGCTTACGGCCCACTTCTATGACCGCATGCTGTCGCACCATCCGGAACTCAAAAACGTCTTCAACATGAACAACCAGCGCAACGGCGATCAGCGTGAAGCGCTGTTCAACGCCATCTGTGCCTATGGCGCGAATCTGGAGAATCTGGCGGCGCTGCTGCCTGCAGTGGAAAAGATTGCGCAGAAACATACCAGCCTGAATATCCAGCCTGCGCAGTACGCCATCGTCGGTGAAAATCTGCTGGCCACCATCA
The DNA here is from genome assembly GCF_003201065.1 of Pantoea sp. JKS000250. Classification (NCBI taxonomy): domain Bacteria; kingdom Pseudomonadati; phylum Pseudomonadota; class Gammaproteobacteria; order Enterobacterales; family Erwiniaceae; genus Pantoea; species Pantoea sp. JKS000250. Next base: position 1,257,706 of record NZ_QICZ01000001.1, read on the forward strand.
AAGAGCTGCTGGATCCAGGCGAAGAGGCGCTGGCGGCATGGGGCCAGGCCTACGGCGTACTGGCGAGCGTATTCATCAATCGCGAAGAGGAAATTTATCAGGCCACGGAGCAGCAAACCGGCGGCTGGCGCGGCACCCGGGCGTTTCGCATCAGCGCGATTGCGCAGCAGAGCGATGTGATTAAAAGCTTTACCTTTACGCCGGTAGATGGCGGCCCGGTCGCCGCCTTTAAGCCCGGTCAGTATCTGACAGTCCACCTGCAGCCTGCCAGCTTCGAACATCACCAGATTCGTCAGTACTCGCTGACGCATCTCAGCAATGGCAAAGCGTATCGCATCGCGGTGAAACGTGAAGCGCAGGGCACCGTCTCCGGCTGGCTGCATCAGAATGGCAAGGTGGGTGATGAACTGATGCTCGCCGCACCGCACGGCGACTTCTTCCTTGAGGTCGATCCTGTCACGCCAGTAGCGCTGATTTCCGCAGGCGTGGGTCAGACGCCGATGCTGGCGATGCTCCATGCGCTGGCAGCAAGCCAGCACCGCGCGCTGGTCAGCTGGCTGCATGCCGCAGATAACAGTAAACAGCATGCGTTTAGCGCGGAAGTTCGTGACACAGGCGCACAGCTCGCCGATTTCGTCAGTCATGTCTGGTACCGCGATCCCGCGGCTGAAGATGCCGGTCGCTATGACGCGCAGGGTCTGATGGATATCACCGCGCTTTCAGCACGTCTCACCTCACCTGACACCCATTTCTACCTCTGCGGCCCGCTGCCTTTTATGCAACATGTGGTGGCGCAACTGCGTGATGCCGGTGTGGCAGATTCACACATCCATTACGAACTCTTTGGTCCGCACAAAGGTATGTGATTGAGCCATAAAAAAAGCTCGCAGCGCGTGTTTAAATTGCCAACAAATCCAATGTAAACCAGGCAGCCGCACATAAGTCTAAAGCGAGGGGAACACGGGCAGAGGAGGAAAGCGTCCCGCGTCATGGACAAAAACGCCGGGAGCGTTTTTGAACAACGCAGCGCGTTGGCCCGTTTACGGGCGCACCTCAGGGATGAGGTGCGTAATCGCGCGGGCCGAGCGTGCCATGGATGGCGGGTTTTGCGTCTTTCCGATCTGACCGTGTTCCCGGAGCGGGCTCGGTTTCAAAGCCAACCTCACCAAGTCCCAGCATAAAAAAAGCCCGCAGCGCGGGCTTCTTTATGCTGATAAAGAGGTTATCAGATCGCCTCTTCATCCTCTTCACCCGTACGGATACGCACTACGCGCGCCACGTCGAAGACGAAGATCTTACCATCACCGATTTTGCCGGTCTGCGCCGTGCGCATAATGGTCTCGACGCAGGTATCAACGATATCGTCGCCCACCACCATCTCGATTTTCACTTTAGGTAAAAAATCGACCATATACTCTGCGCCGCGGTACAGCTCGGTGTGCCCTTTCTGGCGGCCAAAGCCCTTCACTTCACTCACGGTCATCCCGGTGATGCCCACTTCCGCTAAGGCTTCACGAACATCATCGAGTTTGAATGGTTTGATAATCGCATCAATCTTTTTCATGTCAGACCCTTTTTCACTCCCTCCATGGTCAGAGGGTTTATCAAGTATAAATGTTACTGGCGCTGTCGGGCGGTAATATCCGGGTTTCTTCAGGTTGCCGCAAGCGCTGTCAGATTGCGCTGACTGCAGCCATTCTGCGTCGGGCCTGATCAGTCAACCTCCCGGTATCACTTCGCCGCCCCCGCTACTCTTTGAAATCACTGGCGTCCAGTTCATGCCGGGACAGCAGCTTATAGAACTCCGTGCGATTACGCCCGGCCAGACGTGCGGCGTTGGTCACATTGCCTTTGGTCATCTGCAACAGCTTACGCAGATAGTTCAGCTCAAACTGATTGCGCGCCTCAGCAAAGGTCGGCAACGCGCTGTTCTCGCCGCTTAAGGCCTGCTCCACCAGCGCATCGCTAATCACCGGCGATGAACTCAGTGCCACGCATTGCTCAATTACGTTCACCAGCTGACGCACGTTGCCCGGCCAGCTGGCCGCCATCAGACGCTTCATCGCATCGACGGAAAAACTGCGAATCTGCGGTTTATGCCTTTCTGCCGCCTGACGTAACAGATGATTAGCCAGCAGCGGGATATCTTCGGTGCGCTGATGCAGCGCCGGAATCTTCAGATTCACCACATTCAGACGATAGAAGAGATCCTCACGGAATTCCTTCTTCTCCATCGCCTTTGGCAGATCGCGATGGGTAGCTGAAATGATGCGCACGTCGATCTCAATATCGTGATCGCTACCCAGCGGCCTGACCTTACGCTCCTGCAGCACCCGCAGCAATTTCACCTGCAGCGGTTGCGGCATATCGCCAATCTCATCCAGGAACAGCGTGCCGCCGCCAGCGGTTTTAAACAAACCGTCACGGGCACTGACCGCGCCGGTAAACGCCCCTTTAGCGTGACCGAACAGCTCTGATTCCAGCAGTTGCTCAGGCAGTGCGCCACAGTTAATGGCGACAAACGGCTTGCCGTTACGCGGGCTGGCGGCGTGAATTGCCTGCGCCAGCATCTCTTTACCGGTGCCGCTCTGACCGTTAATCAGCACGCTGACGTCGGACTGCGCCACCATGTGCGCCTGCTCCAGCAGCTTCAACATCAGCGGGCTGCGGGTGACAATCGCTTCGCGCCAGCGGTCATCGCTGACTGGTGCCTGCTGTGCCAGCGCCTCATCAATGGCTTTATAGAGCGCATCTTTGTCCACCGGCTTGGTCAGGAAGCTGAAGACGCCCTGCTGCGTGGCAGAGACCGCGTCCGGAATGGAGCCGTGCGCCGTCAGGATAATCACCGGCAGACCGGTGTGACGCTTCTGGATTTCGCCAAACAGCGCCAGACCGTCCATCTCGTCCATCCGCAGATCGCTGATCACCAGCTCGATTTTCTCTTTCTGCAGCAGACGCAACGCTTCAGGTCCGCTGGCCGCGGTAGTGACCTGATATCCTTCGCTGCGAAGACGCATGCCCAGCAGCTTCAGCAGGCTGGGATCGTCATCCACCAGCAGCAATTTTGCCGCTTGTCTTACCATCATTGCTCCTCATCCTGCGGCAGTGCCGTGCCGTGACCGCTGTCAGACACATCCGGGGCTTTGCGTGATGAAAGCTGACGCTCGATGTCAGTCAGCCGCTCGAGCTTATGCTGCGTGTCGCTGAGCTGCTGCTGCTGTTTCACCATCTGCTGGCGTATCGCCTCAAGCTGCGTATCACTGCTCTGCTGCAGATGGGCATACCGGGTGCGCGCTTCACTGAGGTCAAGCTGCGCGGTCTGATTACTGCGCCACAGCTGAATCAGCGGGCGCACGGACTGCGGGAAATCGCTGCTGTAGCGATCCAGGGTTTCAACATAGCGACGACGTTCAACAGGCGTCACGTTGCCGTTGGACATCAGTACGCCCTGCTTGAAGGCGCGCGACCAGTTTTCAGCCGGCCAGCGATGGGCTTCGGCACGGGCCTCCGCGGGAGAAAGACGTTCGGCACAGTCGATCGCCCGCATCCAGTAGAGGGTGTTACCCAGCGCCGTACTATTTTCTATCGGCCACAGGTCACTGCAGCGGGTCGCCAGGTAATCAGCGATTCTGACCTCGGGTTCCGCCACCTGATGGCCTGACGGCAAAGAAGAGGTGGCCGGGGAGGTCGTACATCCGCTGAGGAGCAGCGTAGTCAGCGTGCTCAACAGCAAAGCGGGTAAATATTTCATCAGTCAGACTTTCCCGGCTGTGGTGTTCAGTTCAATTCGAAAACAGACGTCAGCCTGCTCGCAGGAGACCAGCGTCAGGTCGCCCTGCATCCGGCGCAGGCAATCTTTGGCGATACTCAATCCCAGCCCGCTGCCTTTCACCGGCCCTTTACGCTGCTGGCTGCCCTGGTAGAACGGTTCAAAAATCATCGCCTGCTCTTCAGGCGGAATCGGCGAGCCGCTATTCGCGACCTCAATCCAGACCCGATCGCCCTGCTGCTGACTGCGAAGCCAGATGGTACCGGATTCGCTGCCGTAGTTCACGGCGTTCGAATAGAGGTTATCGATGACCCGCATCAGTAACATCGGTTCTGCCAGGCAGTGACTGACCTTAAGATCGACGACCGTCTGCATCAGTTTGGCGCGGGCCGAAAGCGCATGTGCGTTAACGACATCTTCCACAATCTCCGCCACGCTGACCGGCTCCAGCGCGATCGGGCCATCCGCCAGTTTGCGGTTGTAATCGAGCAGCTGTTCAATCAGCTGCTGCAGATGACGGCTGCTGCTGTCGAGGATAGTGACCACTTCTTTTTGATCGGCATTCAGCGAGCCGGCGACTTCGTCCGCCAGCAGTTCCGTGCCTTCACGCAGGCTGGCCAGCGGCGTTTTCAGCTCGTGAGAGAGATGGCGAAGAAATTCATGACGCTGCGATTCCAGCCACTGAAGCCGCTCGCTGAGCCAGACGATGCGTTGTCCCAGCGATCGTAATTCGCGCGGACCGCGAAATGTCCCGCGGTTACCCAGTGCCCGCCCTTCGCCAAGCCGGTTGATCATCCGTTCAATGCGCTTAACCGGACCGATAATCATGCCGGTAAACAGCGTCATCAGTGCCAGACTGATGATAAACAGAATCAGCGCCTGCCAGCCAAAAAACTGGCCGCGATCGGCAATTTCGCGCTGCAACTGTAAGCCACGCGAAAAGACCACCTCGCGCGTGTCCTGCACCATCTGCGCATTGGTCGCAGAAAAGCGATCCAGCGCCTCTGCGGCAACCGGCACCGGATTGCCATTGTCACATTTCAGTGGCGTCAGCAGCGGCAGCGTCGCCTGTAAGGTCTGGAAGGCGGGCAGTTCGGGCAGGCTCGCGCTGTGTGAGCTCAGCATCTGACTGTAGCGGGTATGCTGAGTCTGATAGAGGCGCGCCAGCGAGGCATCATCCAGCACGCAGTACTGGCGATAGCTACGCTCCAGCTCAACTGCCGTTCGCGCCATCGCCTCACTTCTGCGTACATCGGTAAAGGTATTGCGGTTGGTGTCCGCAGCCTGTTCGCTTAATGCAGAGAGACTTTCCCACGCCTGCCAGGCCAGCACCAGCAGGGGCAGCAGCACCAGGACAAACGCCATCAGCACCAGCTGACGCAGAGAACGGGGAAATAAACGCCATTTTTTCACGCAGCCGCTTCCTTAAGATTCGCTGGCTGGATGCTAGCGGACTCTGTCTGCGGAAGAAAGGGGAACAAAAGAAAACGGCAGGCTCAATGGCCTGCCGCTGGCACGACGCGTAGTGCATCGCGTAAGAATGGGTGGAGCCTTACTCAACGTTACGTCCGGTGTTTGATAACGCAAGCGATTATCGGTCAGGTGGACGGCAGGCTCCGTTTGGTGCGTCATTCGGGCTTTATGAGCTCTTATCCGCTAAGCGGGGCAATCATAAACAGGTGAATGAGCAGCTGCATGAGTATAGCAAGTTCCATGCCAGAAAATAAATCATTATATTTTTCAGCAAATTGAGCAGGCCCTCCCGCTGGCTATTGCGAAAAATCTTATATCAGCACAGGCTACCTGTCTCCGTAAGGCGACACTAAAATCAGTATGATAAGCACACTTTAAAAATCAACGAGATAAATGTCGCCACAAAGCGACAGTGCAACGCCCCTGTTGTCGCTATTTGCCAACAGTGGCGCAAAAAAGAACAGGAGGCACGCTGGCCTCCTGTTCATTTCAGTGGAATAAATTAACCCAGCTGTCTGCGCGCATTGCGGAAAATGCGCATCCACGGACTGTCTTCGCCCCACTCGGCCGGATGCCAGGAGTTACTGACGGTACGGAACACGCGCTCCGGATGCGGCATCATAATGGTGACGCGGCCACTTTCATTGGTCACGGCGGTAATGCCGTTCGGAGAACCGTTCGGGTTAGCCGGATAGGTTTCTGTCACCTTGCCGAAGTTATCGACGAAGCGCAGTGCCACCAGTCCTTTCGACTCCAGCGCTGCCAGATGCGTCGCATCACGGACTTCGACAAAGCCTTCACCGTGCGAAACCGCGATAGGCATATGCGAACCGGCCATGCCGTCCAGCAGCAGTGACGGACTGGCGGCCACTTCGACCAGGCTGAAGCGTGCTTCAAAGCGCTCAGACTGGTTACGCACGAATCGCGGCCAGAGATCGCTGCCCGGGATCAGTTCGCGCAGGTTGGACATCATCTGGCAACCGTTGCAGACGCCCAGCGCCAGGGTTTGCGGACGGTGGAAGAAGGTTTCGAACTCGTCACGCACGCGCGGGTTGAACAGAATCGATTTCGCCCAGCCCTCACCGGCACCGAGCACATCACCGTAAGAGAAGCCGCCACAGGCCACCAGCGCCTGGAACTCTTCCAGACCGCGACGTCCGGCCAGCAGATCGCTCATGTGAACGTCAATGGCGGTAAAGCCAGCCCGGTCAAAGGCGGCGGCCATCTCGACGTGTGAGTTCACGCCCTGCTCACGCAGCACCGCGACGCGTGGACGTGCGCCCGTAGCGATCATCGGCGCCGCCACATCTTCCTGCGGATTGAAGGTCAGATTCACGTTCAGGCCAGGGTCGCTGTCGTTCTTCTTCGCTTCATGTTCCTGATCGGCACACGCCGGGTTGTCACGCAGGCGCTGCATCTGCCAGGTGGTTTCCGCCCACCAGGTGCGCAGCGTGGTACGGCTTTCGCTGTAAACCGCGCTATCACCGGAACGGATCACAAAGCGATCGCCCGGCTGTGCGCTGCCCAACAGATGCGTCGAGGCGGCAAGGCCGTGATTCGCCAGGATCTGCTCAACCGCCGCGCGATCGGTGGCATTGATCTGGATCACCGCGCCCAGCTCTTCGGTAAACAGAGCAGCCAGCGCATCGTTGCCCAGCGAGGCGATATCAACGTCGATACCGCAGTGACCGGTAAACGCCATCTCGGCCAGCGTCACCAGCAGGCCACCGTCAGAGCGGTCGTGGTAGGCCAGCAGTTTCTGCTCAGCCACCAGCGCCTGAATCGCATTGAAGAAGCCCGCCAGCTGTGTGGCATCACGCACGTCGGCAGGTTTGTCGCCGAGCTGCCGATAGACCTGCGACAGCGCGGTTGCGCCCAGCGTATTCGCGCCGTTGCCCAGGTCAATCAGCAGCAGCAGGTTATCCTGATCGGCCTGCAGCTGTGGCGTGACGGTACGACGAACATCTTCGACGCGGGCAAACGCGGTAATCACCAGCGACAGCGGTGAGGTCATCTCTCGCTGTTCGGTGCCTTCCTGCCAGCGGGTTTTCATCGACATCGAATCTTTACCGACCGGGATAGTGATCCCCAGCGCCGGACACAGCTCTTCGCCGACCGCTTTCACCGCCGCGTATAAACCAGCATCTTCACCCGGATGACCGGCTGCAGACATCCAGTTAGCGGAAAGTTTCACGCGCTTCAGCGAACCAATCTGCGTTGCCGCCAGGTTAGTCAGTGCTTCACCCACCGCCAGACGACCCGACGCCGCGAAGTCCAGCAGCGCAACCGGTGAACGTTCGCCCAGGGCAAAGGCTTCGCCGTGATAGCTGTCGAGACTGGCAGTGGTCACCGCACAGTTGGCAACCGGGATCTGCCACGGGCCGACCATCTGATCGCGCGCTACCATGCCGGTCACGCTGCGGTCACCGATGGTGATCAGGAAGGTTTTCTCCGCTACGGCAGGCAGATGCAGCACGCGATTCACCGCATCGACCAGCGTAATGCCGTCGCGCTGCAGTTCGGTCCCCTGTGCCTGCTGTGTCACCACATCACGCGTCATCTTCGGCGTTTTGCCCAGCAGCACGTCAAGCGGCATGTCGATTGGCTTATTATCGAAATGGCTATCTTCCAGGCTCAGGTGCAGTTCTTCGGTCGCTTCACCAATCACCGCGAACGGAGCGCGTTCGCGCTGGCAGATCGCCTCAAACTGCGCCAGCTGATCGGGCGCGACGGCCATCACATAACGTTCCTGTGATTCGTTACACCAGACTTCCAGCGGGCTCATGCCTGGCTCGTCACTCAGGATGTCACGCAGGTTAAACCGGCCACCGCGGCCACCATCGCTGACCAGCTCCGGCATGGCGTTGGAAAGGCCGCCCGCGCCTACGTCGTGAATAAACAGAATCGGGTTCTCATCGCCCAGCTGCCAGCAGCGGTCGATCACTTCCTGGCAACGACGCTCCATCTCCGGGTTATCACGCTGAACCGAGGCGAAGTCGAGATCGGCATCCGACTGGCCCGAGGCCATGGAGGATGCTGCGCCGCCACCCAGGCCGATGTTCATAGCCGGTCCGCCCAGCACCACCAGCTTCGCGCCGACGGTGATTTCGCCTTTCTGCACGTGATCGGCACGGATGTTACCGATGCCGCCCGCCAGCATAATCGGCTTGTGATAGCCGCGCAGCTCGGTGCCGTTGTGGCTGGTGACCTGCTCTTCATAGGTACGGAAGTAGCCGTTCAGCGCCGGACGACCAAATTCATTGTTAAACGCAGCGCCGCCCAGGGGACCGTCGGTCATGATTTCCAGCGCGCTGACGATGCGCGCCGGTTTGCCGAAATCCTCTTCCCACGGCTGTTCAAAGCCAGGGATGCGCAGGTTAGAAACCGAGAATCCAACCAGGCCCGCTTTGGGCTTGGAGCCGCGTCCGGTTGCGCCTTCATCACGGATCTCACCACCGGAACCGGTCGCGGCGCCTGGCCACGGCGAGATGGCCGTTGGATGGTTATGCGTTTCCACCTTCATCAGGATGTGCGCGGCTTCCTGATGCCAGCGGTATTCGCTCTCGCCGGCGTCAGCAAAGAAGCGGCCAACCTCTGACCCTTCCATCACGGCGGCGTTATCTTTATAAGCAGAGAGCACGAAGTCCGGCGTCTGCTCCATGGTGTTTTTAATCATCTTAAACAGCGACTTCGGCTGTTTCTCGCCGTCGATAATCCAGTCGGCGTTGAAGATCTTGTGACGACAGTGCTCAGAGTTCGCCTGCGCAAACATATAGAGTTCAATGTCGTTGGGATTGCGGCCCAGCGCGGTAAATGCCGCCACCAGGTAGTCAATTTCATCGTCTGCCAGCGCCAGACCCAGCGAGATATTTGCCTGAACCAGCGCCTGACGGCCTTCACCCAGCAGATCGACGCTCTTCACCGGCTGCGGCGTATGGTGCGCAAACAGCTGCTCAGCCTGGGCCAGATCGCTATAGACTGTCTCCATCATCCTATCGTGCAGCAGTGTACCCAGCGTCTGCCACTGCGCTTCTGTCAGTTGCGGAGCCTGCACATAAAAAGCCAGACCGCGTTCCAGACGACGTACCTGCGGCAGGCCGCAGTTATGAGCAATGTCGGTGGCTTTGGATGACCAGGGCGAAATGGTGCCGGGACGTGGTGTCACCAGCAGCAGACGTCCCTGTGGGGCATGTTCAGCGAGAGAGGGACCATACTTCAGCAGGCGTTGCAGGCGGCTCTGTTCGTCAGCGGTTAAAGGCGTACTGACATCAGCAAAATGGATGTACTCAGCGTAAATATCACTCACCGGCAGATGAGCGTCCTGAAAGCGGGTCAGCAGTTTGTTTACACGAAATGCCGACAGGGCGGGCGAACCACGCAGAATTTCCATTAATAAGTCTCTCGTCAGGGCGCCGGGCGACGCTTGATTGGGCGCAACAGGGAAAACGGGGCGTATTATAGAGAAAGCGACCTCGCGACGAAACCGTTTGCGCACAATTTTTGGCAACCCGGATTTGCCTGAATTTTGCGCAAAAGCTGCTATAAAAGTTGCTCAGTGTGATTTTGTTGCGCAAAATGCCCCTCGCTCTGGGAGTTCAAAGAAGATAAATACTGCCTTTAAAAGACAGAGGCCTTAGAGCCAGCGAGAGATAACTATTTGAAACGCCTAAAATTTAATTATCTGTTTATCGGTCTGGTTGCCGTGCTGTTAGCGTTAGCGCTGTGGCCATCCATTCCCTGGTATGGGGGTGGGCAGGACAGGATTTCACAGATTAAATCACGGGGAGTCCTGCGGGTCAGTACCATCAACTCCCCATTAACGTACTACACAGTTAACCAGTTACCGGCCGGTATGGATTATGAGCTGGCAAAACGCTTCGCCGATTATCTTGGCGTCAAACTGAAGGTGACGGTTCGTCCTAACCTGAGCGATCTGTTTGATGATCTTGACGAGGGTAAAGCCGATTTGCTGGCCGCTGGCCTGAACTACAACAATGAACGCCTGACGCGCTATCAGACCGGGCCAGGTTACTACAACGTTTCACAACAGCTGGTCTATCGCGTGGATAAGCCACGCCCTAAAAACCTCGGTGACTTAAAGGGGCGGCTGACAGTTGCGTCCGGATCGGCCTATCTGTCCACGCTCAAGAGCGCCCGTTCCAATCAGTTCCCCGATCTGGACTGGGCGATCTCCACCGATCAGAGTCCTAAGGCCCTGCTGGAAGCGGTCGCCGACGGCAAGCTCGACTACACCATTGGTGACTCGGTTACCATCGCCCTGCTGCAGCGCATCTATCCGCAACTGGCGGTGGCGTTCGACGTTACCGATGAAGAGCCGGTGACCTGGTATGTGCGGCACAGCGATGACGACAGTCTGAATGCAGCAATGCTCGACTTTTTTAATGGTATGGGCGAAGAAGGCGCGATGGCGCGGCTGGAGGAGAAATATCTCGGTCACGTCGGTACCTTTGACTATGTTGATACCCGCACATTCCTGCGCGCCATCGATAATACGCTGCCCGACATCAAGCCGCTGTTTGAGAAGTACGCCACCAGCATCGACTGGCGGCTGCTGGCGGCGATCTCCTATCAGGAGTCGCACTGGAACCCGCAGGCTACCTCGCCGACCGGCGTGCGCGGCATGATGATGCTGACGCGTAACACCGCTGATAGCCTGGATGTGGGCGATCGAACCGATCCCGAACAGAGCATTCGCGGCGGCAGTCAGTATCTGCAGGATATGATGGCGAAGGTGCCGCAGACCATCCCGGAAGATGAGCGCATCTGGTTTGCGCTGGCGGCTTATAACATGGGTTATGCCCATATGCTTGACGTCCGCAAACTGACGGCCCGCCAGGGCGGTAATCCGGACAGCTGGGCGGATGTGAAGCTGCGTCTGCCCATGTTAAGCCAGAAGCGCTACTACACGCAGACAGCGTATGGCTATGCCCGTGGGCATGAAGCCTATAACTACGTGGAGAATATCCGCAAGTATCAGATAAGCCTGGTGGGTTATCTGCAGGAGCAGGAGAAGCGTCTGGCGCGGCAGGCTGAAGCCCAGGCCGAACTGGCGAAGGGCTACCCGGCGGTCGAACCGAAGATCGCCATGAACTAACCCTGGCGTTGCGCCTGACGCAGCGCTTTTTTCTGCTCGCGACGCATACGGAAGAAGTCGCTCAGCATGGCTGCACACTCTTCAGCCAGCACGCCGCTATGCAGTTCAACCTGATGATTCATGCCAGGATGGCCCATTACATCCAGCAGCGATCCCGCCGCCCCACTTTTAATATCGTGCGCACCGTAGACCAGTCGGCTAATACGGCTGTGAACCATGGCACCGGCACACATCACACACGGCTCCAGCGTGACGTAGAGCGTAGTATCCAGCAGGCGGTAATTTTCCAGTATTTTACCGCCCTGCCGCAGCGCCATGATCTCTGCATGCGCGGTCGGATCGTGCTGGCCGATGGGCCGGTTCCAGCCTTCACCAATCACCCGGTCGTTCTGAACCAGCACGGCTCCCACCGGCACTTCGCCCTGCTCCCAGGCGCGGCGCGCCAGGCTAAGCGCGTGGCGCATCCAGTATTCATCTTGTTGTTTCACGCTGACCACTCCGGGCGACTGAAAAGCGGCGCATTATAGCGATCTCTGCGAGCGTGTCGAAACTTATTCCAGCTGTTGCAGTTCACCCGCCGGCGTCACACGCCAGCGATGCTGACAGAAGAACAGCAGCGGGTTGTCCTGTTTGCTGTCGCTGTAGCCGCTGTAGAGCTGTAACGGCGTGCCGATTTTCTCTTCAAGCTGGGCCACTTTCTCATGGCCGAGGCAGCGCATCGCCAGCACACGCCCGCCCCAGCCGCGACGCATCTGACTGGCAATCAGCTTCACGCGTGGCAGAAACGCGGAGTCGTAATAGACCTGCTCCACCAGCGACTGTGGCGATCCGGTGATCAGCCAGACGTCAGCGTCATCACTGCCGAGGTAATCCGTCAGGCGCTGCTGTACCACCGGAAAGGCTTTTACGCGCAGGCGAAACCACTGGGCAAACTCGGCTTCGAGGCGCAGCAATGTCTGCTCGGATCGGCCAAAGGTAATTGACCAGAGCAGCAGGCTCATGGGCCAGCGTGCCGCGCGGCCTTTAAACAGCAGACCGATGCCCACCACCGGCAGTAACGGCACCACCAGCAGCAGATTAAGCGGGCGGCGACGCAGCAGATAGCGCATAAAGGTGCCGAACATGTCCTGCTGATGCAAAGTGCCATCGAGGTCGAAAAATACGATGCGACGTTGTGTTCCCCTGGTCAAACAACTCTCCTTAACGGCTGATTCCGGGATGATAAAGAGTAGTGTAGCCATCATCAGGCGGTACGGCGATGACGGTCATTTTTAATTCCGATGACTACAATGCCCGATGAATAGTTTATTCTTCACTGATTATCCCTGAATTATGAGGATTGGGCATGAGTTCATTGCTGCGCATTCGCCAGCTTTATCCACGTCTGGCATTGAACGAGCGTCGGCTGGCGGATTTTTTACTGTCGCAACCCGATCGGGCACGTCACCTGAGTTCGCAAAAGCTGGCGGAAGAGTCGGGCGTCAGCCAGTCGAGCGTGGTGAAATTTGCTCAGAAGCTGGGATATAAAGGCTTTCCGGCGCTTAAGCTGGCTCTGAGTGAGTCACTGGCGGACAAGGATGCCATTACCGTGCATAACCATATTCTCAGCGACGATCCGCTTAAAATGGTGGGCGAAAAGCTGCTGACCGAAAAGCTCTCGGCGATCCGCGCCACGCTGGATATTAATAGCGAAGAGAAGCTCAACGATGTGTTACAGCTTCTGAAAAATGCCCGGCGCATTTTACTGGTCGGCATCGGCGCATCGGGCCTGGTGGCAAAGGACTTCTCCTGGAAGCTGATGAAGATTGGTATCAATGCGGTGGCGGAACAGGACATGCACGCCCTGCTGGCCAGCGTGCAGGCGATGGGGCCAGGTGATGTGCTGCTCGCCATCTCCTACACCGGGGAACGGCGCGAGATTAATCTGGCGGCGCAGGAAGCGGTTCAGGTTGGGGCCGATGTGGTAGCGTTTACCGGCTTTACGCCGAACACCCTGCAACAGAGTGCCAGCTACTGTCTCTACACGGTGGCGGAAGAGCAGAGCACCCGCAGCGCGGCGATCTCCTCGACCACAGCGCAGCTGGCCCTGACCGATCTGCTGTTTATGGCGCTGGTGCAAAACGATCCGGAGCGCGCATCGAGCCATATTCGTCACAGCGAAGCGCTGGTGAAAAAGCTGGTCTGATCAGCGGCAGCGCGTATAATACCCGCGCTTTTTCTGTTGTTATCAGGTGGGTAAAATGGCGCTGTTGATTACGTCCAGATGCATTAACTGTGATATGTGCGAACCGGAGTGCCCGAACCAGGCGATTTCACTGGGCGATACGATCTATGAGATTGATGTCAGCCGCTGCACGGAATGCGTCGGGCATTATGAAGCGCCAACCTGTCAGCGGGTCTGCCCCATCGACAACACCATTATCACTGACCCACAGCACACCGAATCACGCGATGCGCTGTGGGATAAGTTCGTGCTGCTGCACGGCTAGCTTTCAATGATTACCGTGGCGCAGGCGTAGTGACGCTCGTCGGCCAGCGTTACGTGAACGTGGTTAACGCCCAGCTTCTCTGCCACGTCAGCGGCCTGCTGAAAGAAGCGTAACCCCGGTTTACCCAGCGCATCGTTGTAAACTTCGAACTGATTAAATGCCAGACCACCGCGAATGCCGGTGCCGAAGGCTTTGGCTGCCGCCTCTTTAACCGCAAAGCGTTTGGCGAGAAAGCGCACCGGCTGTTTGTGCGCCTGATACTGCTGCCATTCGGCTTCACTCAGCACCCGACGCGCCAGCCTGTCGCCGGAGCGCGCTATCACGTCGGCGATGCGTTCAATCTCAACGATGTCGCTGCCCAGTCCCAGAATAGCCATCAGCGGCGGGCTTCACGTAGCAGTTGCTTCATCTCTTTGACCGCATCCGGCAGGCCACTCATCACCGCACGGCCGATAATCGCATGGCCGATATTCAGCTCATGCATTTCCGGCAGCGCCGCAATCGGCAGCACGTTATGGTATGTCAGACCGTGACCGGCATTCACCTTCAGCCCCAGGCTGGCGGCAAAGGTCGCGGCATGGCGAATGCGTGCCAGCTCTGCGTCACGCGCCCGTCCCTCGGGAGCCTCAGCATAAGCGCCGGTATGAATTTCGATGTAAGGCGCACCGGTAGCAACGGCCGCTTCGATCTGGCGGTGGTCGGCATCAATAAACAGTGAAACCAGAATGCCCGCGTCACGCAGCAGTCGTACGGCCGCGTTCATCTTCTCCTGCTGCCCTGCCACATCCAGTCCGCCTTCCGTGGTCACTTCCTGGCGCTTTTCCGGCACCAGGCAGCAGAAATGGGGCTGGATATCACAGGCGATGCCGATCATCTCATCAGTGACCGCCATCTCCAGATTCATGCGCGTCTGGATGGTGTCCCGCAGAATTCGCACGTCGCGGTCGGTAATGTGACGGCGATCTTCGCGCAGGTGCACTGTAATGCCGTCTGCGCCTGCCTGCTCGGCGATGAACGCCGCCTGCACCGGATCGGGATAGTTTGTCCCACGGGCGTTACGCACCGTGGCAATGTGATCGATATTGACGCCTAACAGCAACTCAGCCATAACCATCCTCACTTCTTTTCCATCGTGATGTTGAGTGTACCGCGCAACTATAAACCGTCAGTACACCCTGCGCTATTCATCTGCCTGTTCGGGCTTTTTCTTCGGGATAAACTGACGGAACAGCTCCTGACTTTTCAGCGGCTTGCCACCCAGGTAGGGCTTCAGGGCAATACGGGTAAACCGCTTCGCAGCGCGCAGCGTGTCGGCATCGGGAAACTCACGCTCGCACAGGGCGTGCAACTCGCGGCCGGTAAAGCTGCGCTGATTGACCACCAGACTGGCGATAAAGCCACGCTCTTCACGGTAGCTGTACGTCATGTCGTCACTGACCGGCTCGCCGCTGCCGGCGCAATGCAGGAAGTCGACGCCGTAGCCCAGGTGACCGAGCAGCGCCAGTTCAAAACGGCGCAGTGCCGGTTCGGGCTTGCCGTGCGTTGAGGCTAATGCCTGAAGGCAGTTGAGGTAGTCGAAGAAAAGTTCCTGGAAGGGCGATTCCGGCTGCAGTACGCGAGAGACCAGCTCATTGACGTAGAGACCGCAGTAGAGCGTAATGCCGCTGAGCGGTAAAGCCAGCGACACCGCTTCGGCGTTGCGCAGGGTTTTGACGTCCCCGCGCCCGCTCCAGCGAACCAGCAGCGGGGTAAAAGGCTGTAACGCACCTTTCAGCTGGGAGCGCCGCGAGCGTGCGCCCTTGGCCAGCACCCGAACCCGCCCTTCGTTTTCGCTGAACAGGTCGAGCAGCAGGCTGGTTTCGCTGAAGGGACGACTATGCAGCACAAAGGCGCGTTGCCAGCCTTCCATTGAATCAGAGATCGTCTGTATAACCCAGGCTGCGCAGCGCTCGTTCGTCATCTGCCCAGCCGGATTTCACTTTCACCCACAGTTCGAGATGCACTTTCGCTTCGAACATCTCTTCCATTTCCCTGCGCGCTTCTGTTCCGATGACTTTGATTTTGGCACCTTTGTTGCCAATCACCATCTTCTTCTGCCCTTCGCGCTCGACCAGAATCAGACCATGGATGTCATAACCGCCGCGTTCGTTAGTCACGAAGCGCTCAATCTCCACGGTGACCGAGTAAGGCAGTTCAGCGCCCAGGAAGCGCATCAGTTTTTCACGGATCATCTCTGACGCCATGAAACGCTGAGAGCGATCGGTGATGTAATCTTCCGGGAAGTGATGATCGGCCTGCGGCAGATGCTTGCGGGTAATGGCCGCAATGGTATCGACGTTTTTGCCGCTCTCCGCAGAGATTGGCACGATATCAAGGAAGTTCATCTGCTGGCTGAGGAACTGCAGATGCGGCAGCAGAATGGTTTTATCCTGGATGTTGTCGACTTTATTCACAGCCAGCACAACCGGCACTTTGTTGTCGCGCAGTTTGTTTAACACCATCTCATCATCTGGCGTCCAGCGGGTACCTTCAACGACGAAGATCACCAGCTCTACGTCGCCAATTGAACTGCTGGCTGCACGGTTCATCAGACGGTTAATGGCGCGCTTCTCTTCCATGTGCAGTCCGGGGGTATCGACGTAAATCGCCTGATAGTTGCCCTCAGTATGAATGCCCATGATGCGGTGGCGCGTGGTTTGCGGCTTACGCGAGGTGATCGACACCTTCTGCCCCAGCAACTGGTTCAGTAAGGTGGATTTACCGACGTTCGGTCGGCCAACAATCGCGACAAAGCCGCAATAAGTAACGTTTTCGCTCATTCGAGTCCTGAATTGTTCAGCGCCTGATGCGGCGCCGAAGAGTGCTATTTGAGTCATGTGTCATTCAGCGTCTTCTGACGCCGGGATAGAGCTGTCAGAGGGTGATTGATTCAGCGCCGGTCCGGCACTGTCACCCCGACAGACCTATTCGAGACCTAATTTTATCAGTGCCTGTTCAGCCGCTGCCTGCTCGGCTTTACGACGGCTGGAGCCGACGCCGACGACCGGCTCGGCCATGCCACTCACCTGACAGTGAATGGTAAATTCCTGATCGTGGGCTTCGCCACGCACCTGCACCACCAGATAACTTGGCAGCGGCAGATGACGTCCCTGCAGATACTCCTGCAGGCGCGTTTTGGGATCTTTTTGTTTGTCGCCAGGACTGATTTCATCCAGGCGCGTCTGATACCAGTCGAGGATCAGTTGCTCTACCCGCTCAATGCTGCTGTCGAGGAAGATGCCGCCAATAAGCGCTTCCACCGTATCCGCCAGGATCGATTCGCGACGGAAACCGCCGCTTTTCAGCTCACCCGGCCCTAAGCGCAGGCACTCGCCAAGATCAAATTCGCGAGCCATTTCAGCCAGCGTATTGCCGCGCACCAGCGTGGCACGCATGCGGCTCATGTCACCTTCATCAACACGCGGGAAGCGGTGATAAAGGGCATTCGCAATCACATAGCTAAGAATAGAATCGCCCAGAAATTCCAGGCGCTCGTTGTGCTTACTGCTGGCGCTGCGATGAGTCAGGGCCTGCTGTAACAGTTCCGAATGAGTAAAAGTGTAGCCCAGTTTGCGCTGAAGCTTGTTAATCAGGATGGGGTTCATGCGATTCCAGTTCTTTGTTGCGTCTGTGACTCTGCATACCAAACGGGGCTGGCAGTCCAACACGTTCCGTTTGGTGTGCAGTGGCCTCCCTGAGGAGGCCACCCGATTTGCCTGTTAATCAGACAAAATTATTAGTGGATACCGCCGATGCGACTGAATCGCACGCCGGTTGGCCACTGACCTTCTTGTTTCTCAAAGCTCATCCAGATAGCGACCGCTTTGCCGACCAGATTACGCTCCGGGACAAAGCCCCAGTAGCGGCTGTCGGCGCTGTTATCACGGTTGTCGCCCATCATGAAATATTGCCCTTTCGGCACGACCCAGCTCGCCTGCGGCTGACCCGGCTGCTGATAATACATGCCCGCCTGACTCTGCGCTTCGTTAACCAGCAGAATGTCATGCGTCACGTTACCGATTGTCTCTTTGCGTGTTCCCAGGCGCAGACCACCGCGCAGGGTATCGCCCTGTGGCACCTGATAAAAACCGTTGCCGGTTTCGTTGCCATCAAAGCCGCTAAAGGTCTGGATAAAGTTGCTTGGCTCAACGTCGGTGTAAGTCACTGCTAACGCTGTGTCGCAGGCTTTATCATCACCACAGGTCGGTTTCACCGTCAGCGTTTTGCTGTAAGGATCATAGATGACTTTATCGCCTGGCAGGCCAATAACGCGCTTAATGTAGTCCAGGCTCGGATCTTTCGGGTATTTAAATACCGCAATGTCGCCACGCTTCGGCTGACCGGTTGGAATCAGCGTCGTCTGGGTGATCGGATCTTTAATGCCGTAAGCAAATTTCTCCACCAGGATAAAGTCGCCAATCAGCAGTGTTGGCATCATCGAGCCAGAGGGAATCTGGAACGGTTCGTAAATAAACGAACGCACGATGAAAACCACAGCCAGCACCGGGAACACGGACGCGGTGGTCTCAACCCAGCCTGGCTGTGAAGAGACTTTCGCCAGCGTTTTGCTGTCAAGTGCGTTACCGGTCTGAGCCTGCGCCGCCGCCTGTTTCGCGCGACGCTCGGGTGCCCATTTGAAACGATCAATTACCCAGACGATGCCAGTAATCAGCGTCGCTATCGCCAGAATCAGGGCGAACATATTAGCCATTGGAAATCCTTATTTGCTGTCCTTACCGACATGCAGAATGGCGAGGAACGCTTCCTGTGGCAGCTCAACGTTACCAACCTGCTTCATGCGCTTCTTACCATCTTTCTGTTTCTGCAACAGTTTCTTCTTACGACTGACGTCACCGCCATAACACTTGGCGAGAACGTTTTTACGCAGCTGTTTAACGGTTGAACGCGCGATAATGTGGTTACCAATCGCAGCCTGAATCGCAATATCAAACTGCTGACGCGGGATGAGCTCTTTCATTTTCTCAACCAGATCGCGGCCGCGATAAGGCGCATTGTCGCGGTGGGTAATCAGCGCCAGCGCATCCACACGTTCAGAGTTAATCAGTACGTCGACACGCACCATGTCTGAAGGCTGGAAACGTTTGAAGTTGTAATCCAGTGAGGCATAGCCGCGCGAGGTGGATTTCAGACGGTCAAAGAAGTCGAGGACCACTTCTGCCATCGGAATTTCATACGTCAGTGCAACCTGATTGCCGTGGTAAACCATGTTGGTCTGCACGCCACGCTTCTCAATACAGAGCGTGATAACGTTGCCCAGATACTCCTGCGGCAGCAGCATGTGACATTCCGCGATCGGCTCACGCAGTTCTTCGATGTTATTTAGTGGCGGCAGCTTGGATGGGCTGTCGACATGAACAATTTCGCCGCCGGTGGTCACGACTTCATACACTACCGTCGGTGCAGTGGTAATCAGATCGAGGTCGTATTCGCGCTCCAGACGCTCCTGGATGATTTCCATGTGCAGCAGACCGAGGAAGCCACAGCGGAAACCAAAGCCCAGCGCCGTTGAGCTTTCTGGCTCATAGAACAGCGAGGCATCGTTCAGACTCAGCTTGCCAAGCGCATCACGGAACGCTTCATAGTCGTCAGAGCTGATCGGGAACAGACCGGCATAAACCTGCGGCTTCACTTTTTTAAAGCCTGGCAGCGCTTTGTCTGCCGGGTTGCGGGCGGTGGTCAGGGTATCCCCCACCGGTGCGCCGAGGATATCTTTAATGGCGCAGACCAGCCAGCCGACTTCACCGCAGTTCAGTTCATTACGATCGACACGTTTCGGGGTAAAGATACCCAGGCGATCAGCGTTATAGACCTGGCCGGTGCTGAGGACTTTGATCTTGTCACCTTTACGCATGGTGCCGTTTTTCACACGCACCAGCGAGACAACGCCCAGGTAGTTATCAAACCAGGAATCGATAATCAGCGCCTGCAGCGGGCCTTCCGGATCGCCTTCCGGCGGCGGAATATCGCGCACTAAGCGTTCCAGCACGTCCGGAACGCCGACGCCGGTTTTAGCGGAGCAGCGCACCGCATCAGCCGCATCGATGCCGACGATATCTTCAATCTCCTGCGCAGCGCGATCGGGGTCGGCGGCCGGCAGGTCAATTTTGTTAAGAACCGGCACTACTTCCAGATCCATCTCCATCGCGGTGTAGCAGTTCGCCAGTGTCTGCGCTTCAACACCCTGACCCGCATCCACCACCAGCAATGCACCTTCGCAGGCAGCCAGTGAGCGGGAAACTTCATAAGAGAAGTCTACGTGGCCCGGAGTATCGATGAAATTGAGCTGGTAAGTTTCGCCGTCTTTCGCGTGGTAATCGAGTGTGACGCTCTGTGCTTTGATAGTAATGCCACGCTCCCGCTCCAGATCCATGGAGTCAAGAACCTGCGCAGCCATTTCACGGTCAGAGAGGCCACCACAGATCTGAATAAGGCGGTCAGAGAGCGTAGATTTACCATGGTCGATATGAGCGATGATGGAGAAATTTCTTATGTGCTTCATTTATAGGGATATCTTCGCTTAAAATTCAGTTGAAAATCTGAGCACAGACACATTCAGGAAGATCGCTCTTTACCCACAATCCTGTCAGCCTCATTAATGACGACGCATATTACACTGTTAACGCCGCGCATAAAAGAATGGAACGTGGTGGAAGCGAAACAGATATCTGCGCAAGGCAGAACGGACAAAGGCCGCGGGATGCGCGGCCTGGACGTACATTACGCTTCGCTTTCAACACGCAGCGCATCGGGAGGGAGGGCAATGTTCAGAATGACCGGCTGAAAGGCTTCGCGATCGCCAAATTTCATTGAAACGCCTTTCGCGACAATAAAACCGCCGATGCCGCCCAGCAGTGCGCCACAGGCGGCCGCCAGATCGCTGCTGAACAGCGACTGAAACAATCCGGCAACCACAAACAGGCCAAACAGCGGCGTCATATAGACCAGCAGCGCTGAACCCAGCAGGCTGCTCTCTTTGATGCCTAACTCAATGCGCTGTCCCGGCTGCAGCGGCTTGCTGCTGGCAATCTGCATCACGTGAGCATTCTTCGGACCGAGTTTGTTCAGCATATGGCTGCCACAGCCTTTGCGTGCCTGGCAGCTGTTGCAGGACGTTTTTGCTTCGGTGTGCAGTGTGGCAATACCATCCTGCCATGCCACCACGGTGGCCCATTCTCTCATCATTTTTGTGACCCCAGGTCGATGCTGTCCGCAATACGTTTTGCGGTTGAGGGCGGTAATTCGCCGATCACCGCAATTTCGTTATTATTGCGCACAACGGTCTGGACCGTACGACGCCCAGTGCGCAATGTCTGGGTTGTGCTGCTTTTATCAGCTGGCGTCACGTTGATCGCGAAACTAAACAGACCATCGCTGTAGAGCTTCGACTCAATATTTTTGTTCAGCCCCGGCAGCGTGCGACGATTCTGCGACACCAGCGACATGCCTGCGGGTATCCAGCCTGGCTGCCAGGTAACGGTAACCGCGTCCCCTTTCGGCACGGACAGCGACGGTGGCAGATTCGCTTTCTCCAGCCCCTGCATCAGATTGCGCACCCCTTCATCCACCGCAAAGCTGATGACGCGGAACTGCTCCAGCGTTTCACCATCACGATCGAGCAGGTCGATGCGCAGCGGCAGCTTGGTGTCCACATCCAGCCAGACCACATAGCTGTAACGCGTGCCATCGCGTGACACGATGCGCAACACATCACACATCTGATCGGCAATGCGCGAGCGTCCCACGGTAATAAAATCGTAGGCAGTGGCGAGCTTGGTGAAGTCAGCAAAAATCACCGACGGCAAAGCGTCAATAATGTGATTGCCAGGGAGCGAGAAAGGATCAAGGCCGGGTTCGAAGTAGCTGATATCGTTGCCACGCTGGATCACTTCCCGACGTGGCCCATCCATCTGCAACAGCTGCGCGAATATCCGGTTATCGATCACAGCATGACGATAACGCAGCGATTCAATGCCGATGCGCGAGACGTTGATATAGGCAAATTCGTAGTTAAGGTTCTGACTTGCCTGCTCCATCTGCTGCAATAGCGCCCCGGACGCAGTAGTTTGCGCCGGGGCGGCAGATGACCACAACAGGCTGCCTGTCAGCAGGCTAACAGCATACCAAAGCGGCTTCATTACTGCTGCTGCTGTCCTAATGACTGGTTTCCGGGAACATCAACCTGCGCCTGTTTTGGCGCATCGGTTTCAAACTGCAGCTGATCAGCATGCAGACGACGTTGCAGTTCATAGTCCTGCAGCATGGCGTTTACGCGACGACGCTGATCCTGAACCTGCTGATTTGAGCTGTTGGTGTCAAAGGCATCAGACGGCACACCCAGGCTCACCGGTGAAGCTTTACCCATCATCGGCAGCGTATTAAACACCGGAGAGTCAGAGGTCTGCGTGGCGCTACCCTGCGGCTGGTTGTAGTGCTGAACACCCACGATCACGGCCAGTGACACACAGGCAGCTACGCCCACCTGAGTCAGTTGCGCAGCCCACGGGCGCGCTTTTTTCCAGAACGGCATTTTTTCCCAGCGGGAAGGTTCTGGCTGAGCTTCAGGGATCAGCGTGGTAACCGTACGCAACGGTTCTTTTTCGATAGCAGCAGCGACGCGCGCAGAGATATCAAAATGCAGGACATCGCCCACATCACCGCGCATGGTATCGCGAATAAGATGATAGCTCGCCCAGCTTTTCTGTAGTTCTGCGTCCTTAGACAAGGCGGAAAACAGCTCGTTATCTAAGGTCTCACCATCCATTAAAGCGGAAAGTTTTTCTTTCTGCATGCCTATGTACCCTTCCAGTAGCCGTTATCACTAACGTTGGATAAGCGGTTGAACTTTGTTATCAATGGCCTCTCGCGCACGAAAGATACGTGATCGAACAGTGCCTACCGGGCAATCCATAATGACGGCGATCTCTTCATAACTCAGACCGTCCAGTTCCCTGAGGGTGATTGCCATACGCAAGTCCTCGGGTAGCGCCTCGATGGTACGAAAGACAATTTGTTTCAATTCGTCAGACAACATTAAGTTCTCAGGGTTCGAAATTTCTTTTAATGCACCCGCACTTTCGAAATTTTCTGCGTCAATCGCATCCACATCGCTGGATGGCGGACGACGCCCCTGAGCAACCAGGTAATTTTTCGCTGTGTTTACCGCAATGCGGTACAGCCAGGTATAAAACGCGCTATCGCCCCGGAAAGAGTCCAGTGCGCGATACGCTTTAATAAACGATTCCTGTACTACATCAGGCACGTCGCCCGAGGGAACATAGCGTGAAACCAAACTCGCCACTTTATGCTGGTAACGAATCACCAGTAAGTTGAACGCTTTTTGATCTCCCTTCTGTACCCGCTCGACAAGGACCTGATCCGTTAACTGCTCGCTCATCCGAGGTAATGTCTCCCCAAATTTTTCATATGCAAAAGTAACTGCCAGCACATCTCATGTTTCTGAGCAAGCATGCGCTTAGAGTTGTGATGTGGTGCGAAGTTCACTTCCCGCCGTGATATTTACCGCTCCGATGGAGATAACACAGGTTGTTCGTTTTCGTTCAGTGTCAGGAGCGTAAATCGCAGGCAGAGTAACCTATGACAACAGCTTTTTCATCATTAAATCCTTTAGGTTTAATAAGTTTGCTATAAAAAACCACGGCTGAAGCGGCATGTTTTTAACTTACTGATTATAGGTGACTTTAGATAATTGCCAGATTAACGCGCGCATCTGATGTTTAAAATACTTCACAGAACCCCCTGTTACGCTTATGCTCAGGCCTGGTCTTGTTTAGTAAATTAAACATTATGATGAATGCGAAACCGGATTATCAGTGTGATGTGTTGATTGTAGGCAGCGGTGCGGCTGGACTGTCGCTGGCGTTACGGCTGGCAAAACAGTATCAGGTGACCGTTCTCAGTAAAGCGCAGGTCAATGAAGGGTCAACCCTTTATGCGCAGGGCGGTATTGCTGCGGTATTTGATGAGACGGACAGCATCGAGTCACATATCGAAGACACGCTGATTGCCGGCGCGGGATTATGCGACCGTGAGGCCGTGTCGTTTATTGCCAGTAATGCCCGGCATTGTGTGCAGTGGCTGATCGACAACGGCGTTGCGTTTGATCTCGATCCACAGGCGGCGGGTGACATGCGCTATCACCTGACGCGCGAAGGCGGCCACAGTCATCGCCGCATTCTGCACAGTGCTGACGCCACCGGCCATGCGGTAGAAACCACGCTGGTGAGCCAGGCATTAAGCCACCCTAACATCCGGATTCTGGAGCGCACCAACGCGGTCGATCTGATTCTTTCAGATAAAATCGGCCTGCCTGGCGCTCGGCGAGTGGTGGGTGCGTGGATCTGGAATCGCAATCGCGAGCAGGTCGAAACCTGTCGGGCGCGGGCCGTCGTCGTTGCAACGGGCGGGGCCGCCAAAGTCTATCAATATACTACTAATCCTGACATCGCCTCCGGTGATGGCATCGCGATGGCGTGGCGCGCGGGTTGCCGGGTAGCCAATCTGGAATTTAACCAGTTTCATCCGACTTGCCTGTTTCATCCTCAGGCGCAGAATTTCCTGTTAACCGAAGCGTTACGCGGAGAAGGTGCCTGGCTGTTACGTCCCGATGGCAGTCGTTTTATGCCCGACTTCGACGAACGCGCCGAACTGGCCCCGCGCGATATTGTTGCCCGCGCTATCGACCACGAGATGAAACGGCTGGGTGTGGACTGTATGTATCTGGATATCAGCCACCAGCCTGAAGAATTTGTGCGCGCACACTTCCCGATGATCTATGAGAAGTTGCTGACCTTTGGCTTTGACCTGACCAAAGAGCCGATTCCGATCGTGCCCGCTGCGCACTACACCTGCGGTGGCGTCGTCGTCGATCAGCACGGTCAGACCGATGTCAGTGGCCTGTATGCCATTGGTGAAGTGAGTTATACCGGCCTGCATGGCGCTAACCGCATGGCCTCCAATTCGCTGCTGGAGTGTCTGGTGTATGGCTGGTCCGCGTCAGAGGAGCTGATGCGTACCCTGCCCGGCATTGAAGCCGTCA
The DNA here is from genome assembly GCF_003201065.1 of Pantoea sp. JKS000250. Lineage (NCBI taxonomy): Bacteria > Pseudomonadati > Pseudomonadota > Gammaproteobacteria > Enterobacterales > Erwiniaceae > Pantoea > Pantoea sp. JKS000250. Next base: position 1,282,668 of record NZ_QICZ01000001.1, read on the forward strand.
CTGCCCTTCCTGCATGGGATGAGAGTCAGGTTGATGACGCCGATGAACGCGTAGTGATCCAGCATAACTGGCACGAGTTGCGGTTATTCATGTGGGATTATATGGGCATCGTCCGCACCACCCGGCGGCTGGAGCGGGCGCTGCGCCGCATCAATCTGCTTCAGCAGGAGATCGATGAGTATTATCACCACTTCCGCCTCTCCAATAATCTGCTGGAGCTGCGGAATCTGGTGCAGGTCGCTGACCTGATGGTACGCTGCGCGCTGGAGCGAAAAGAGAGTCGCGGCCTGCACTATATCCATGACTATCCGGACTTACTGCCAGAAGCGCTGCCAACTATTCTGACCCCGCCGGGTTACATGAAGAGGTAAAAGTCCTGCGTCAGGCTACACCACTTATCGGAATAGTGGGTGTCTGGTGCGCGGATTGAGAGACGCTCCAGCAGCGTTTCCCCAGCCTGCGGCGACAGACCCAGTACGACGCGGTGTGGCGGACGATGGGCATATTCCGCCACGTCCAGCCGGAAACGCAGATGCCAGCCATCGGCCTGCGCCAGGGTGATAAACGTCTGCCCAATATCGACGGGCAGCACCACGCAGAACATCCCCTCTTCTTCAATTAATAAGGCTGCACTGCGTAACAGCGTCTGATGATCGAGCGAGGCTGTCGCGCGTGCATTGTCCCGTGCCACGGTAGAACAGGCTACGCCCGGCGTAAAATAAGGGGGATTGCTGACAATCAGCGAGTAACGTTTATCGCACTGCTCAGCCCAGCTGGCGATATCCTGCTGATGAACCTGAATACGTTCAGGCCACGGCGACTGCTGCATATTCTCCTGCGCCTGCTGTGCGGCTTCAGGTTCTAACTCCACCGCATCGATTTGGACCTGTGACGGCGTGCGCTGCGCCAGCATCAGTGCGATTAACCCGCTGCCACTGCCAATATCCAGAATGCGTCTGACTCCGGCGACCGGCGCCCAGGCACCAAGCAGAATGGCATCGGTGCCCACTTTCATCGCACAGCGATCGTGGGCAACAAAAAATTGTTTAAAGGTAAATCCGTTCTTGTTTAACTGAGGCCGTTCACGCGGCTTATCCTGCATCATTCGTCACTACCATCGTTTTTTCCTGCCGCACGGCAGCGCATGAGTGTAACGTGACGACAGTGGGAATTCACGCAGCAGACAACCCCAGGCGCAGCGGAAACGGATTAACAGATGAAGATTCAGTCTGATCTGTCTATAATCAGCGCCCCAAACTGAGGTAGACCATGACAGTAACCACATTTTCCGAACTCGAACTCGACGAAAGCCTGCTACAAGCGTTGCAGGAAAAAGGCTTTACGCGCCCAACAGTGATCCAGGCCGCTGCAATTCCGCCCGCGCTGGAGGGCCGTGACGTTCTGGGTTCGGCACCTACAGGAACCGGGAAAACCGCCGCGTATCTGTTACCGGCGCTGCAGCACCTGCTTGATTTTCCGCGCAAGAAATCCGGACCACCACGCATCCTGATTGTGACCCCGACCCGTGAACTGGCGATGCAGGTTGCCGATCATGCGCGTGAACTGGCGAAACATACGCATCTGGACATCGCCACGATCACCGGCGGCGTGGCTTACATGAACCATGCCGAAGTCTTCAGCGAAAACCAGGATATCGTGGTCGCGACTACCGGCCGTCTGCTGCAATACATCAAAGAAGAGAACTTTGACTGCCGCGCCGTAGAAACGCTGGTGCTGGATGAAGCGGACCGCATGCTTGATATGGGCTTTGCTCAGGATATCGAAACCATCGCGGCTGAAACGCGCTGGCGCAAGCAAACCATGCTGTTTTCCGCCACGCTGGAAGGCGACAATATCCGTGACTTCGCCGAACGTCTGCTGAACGAACCGGTTGAACTGGAAGCGGATCCGAGCCGTCGCGAGCGCAAAAAGATCCAGCAGTGGTACTACCGCGCTGATGATCTGCAGCATAAAACCAAATTACTGATTCATCTGCTGAAGCAGCCGGATGTGACGCGCAGCATTGTGTTTGTGCGAAAGCGTGAACGCCTGCATGAACTGGTGAGCTGGCTGCACGAAGCGGGGATTCGTAGCAGCTATCTTGAAGGTGAAATGGTGCAGGCCAAGCGTAACGAAGCGATTAAGCGTCTGAGTGAAGGACGGGTTAATGTGCTGGTTGCGACGGATATCGCCGCGCGCGGCATCGATGTTGAAGATGTCAGCCACGTCTTCAACTATGACATGCCGCGTACTGCCGATACCTATCTCCACCGCATCGGTCGTACCGGTCGTGCGGGCCGCAAAGGCATCGCCATTTCACTGGTTGAAGCGCATGACTTCGTGCTGCTGGGCAAAATCACCCGCTATGTTAACGAGCCAATTAAAGCGCGTGTGATTGATGAGCTGCGTCCTGAGACGCGTGCGCCTGGTGCTAAAACCACGGGTAAACCGTCGAAAAAGGTGCTGGCAAAGCGTGCCGAGAAGAAAGCGAGCGAAACAGAAAAGCCGCGCGTGAAAAAACGCCATCGTGATGCCAAAAACGTCGGTAAACGCCGCAAGGCAAGCGGCACTACGCCAGCTAACGAGAATGCGGAATAAAACATCACACGCATAAAAAAATCGCCTCACAGGAGGCGATTTTTTTTATCTGATAATCAGTTACGGCCTTTTCAGAATGTTTTTTCTGCCAGTGCCCTTTCTTCACAACACTGGCATCCGCATGCCGGGTAATTAACTGCTTATCTCTTTCATAATACGAATAAAAATTGCTGTGTGCGCTTTGCGCTAATTTTCAGCGCCCGATAATTCAGGCGGTTTACAGACTTTCGGTAAAGGTACGGGTGATCACGTCGCGTTGTTGCTCAGGCGTCAGTGAGTTAAAACGCACGGCATAGCCTGAAACACGAATGGTCAGCTGCGGGTAGTTTTCAGGATGTTTTACCGCATCTTCCAGTGTTTCGCGACGCAGAACATTGACGTTCAGATGCTGTCCGCCTTCAACGCGCACCTGCGGTTTGATTTCAACCGGCACTTCACGGTAAGCGAATTCGCCCAGTTCGCTGATGGCGACAACCTGATCTTCTTCATAGCCCGCTTTTGCGCACAGGCAACGCGCTTCAGCTTTCTCTTCATCCAGCAGCCAGAAGGAGTTCAGAAGTTGTGAATTGTTAGTTTGAGTGATCTGGATACCAGTGATCATGATTGCGTCTCCCGGATAAAACGTGAATAAATCAAATTTGAGGCCCCGGTATACCATCGTTCATTCGACACAGCCTTGACCTGTATCAATATTAATCAGCCATTCAGCGCGCTTTTTAGCTAACCCATTGATCTCAAAATGCCTGCCAGCTAAAAATAATTTTTATTTTTCAAATTATTTTTGCCTTCAGGTCAGCGGCAGGAACGGCTAAGCTTACTCCACTAACGTTAAGGGAGTTAAACATGGCTGAAAAGCTGACCTGGCACGACGTGCTGGCTGAAGAGAAAGAGAAACCCTATTTTATTGAGACGCTGAAGCAGGTCGCCGATGAACGCGCCGCGGGCATAACCGTCTATCCACCGCAGAAAGATGTGTTCAATGCGTTTCGCCTGACGGAACTGGGTGACGTCAACGTCGTGATTCTGGGGCAGGATCCCTATCACGGTCCAAATCAGGCGCACGGGCTGGCTTTCTCGGTGCTGCCGGGCGTTCAGGTACCGCCCTCACTGCAGAATATCTATAAAGAGCTGATGCAGGATATTCCCGGCTTCCAAAAACCCGATCACGGCTTTCTTGAGAGCTGGGCAAAACAGGGGGTGATGTTGCTGAACACGGTGTTAACGGTTGAGGCGGGTAAAGCCCATTCCCATGCTCGTTTTGGCTGGGAGACCTTTACGGACAACGTGATTGCGGCGATTAACCAGCACTGTGAAGGGGTGATTTTCCTGCTGTGGGGCTCACATGCGCAGAAGAAAGGCAGCATTATCGATCGCAAGCGCCATCATGTGCTGCAGGCGCCGCACCCCTCGCCGCTCTCCGCGCACCGTGGATTTTTCGGCAGCAAACACTTCTCAACGACCAATGAACTGCTGAGCGCTGCCGGTAAAAAGCCGGTGGACTGGACGCCGGTCTTACCTGAATAGCGCCCAAACGCACACGGCCGCGTCAGTGCGCGGCCGTGTAACAGGATTCAGGTTGAATCAGCTTTTAGCTTTAGAAACCGCAACCATCGCCGGGCGCAGCAGGCGACCATTCAGCGTATAGCCACGCTGCATCACCAGCATGACATGGTTAGGTTCAAATTCTTCAGACTCCATCATCGACATCGCCTGATGGACTTCAGGGTTGAATGGCACGCCGGTTTCGCCGACCACTTCAACACCGAACTTACGCACGGCACCGAGCAGGCCCTTCAGCGTCAGTTCAATCCCTTCGATCATGGATGCCAGCTGTGGGTCCTCTTTATTGGCCACTTCCAGCGCACGTTCCAGGCTGTCGATGACCGGGAGCAGTTCGTTGGCAAACTTCTCCAGCGCAAACTTGTGCGCCTTCTCAACGTCCATCTCGGCACGACGACGAATGTTCTCAACCTCAGCCTGCGCACGCAATTGGGCATCGCGTACACCGGTCTGCGACTGCGCTAATTCGGCTTCGAGCTGAGCAATACGCTCATCACGCGGATCCACCTCTGCTGCTGTCTCCGCTTCCTGAGGTTGCTGCTGATCCTGCTGAATTTCGTCTGAGACTTGCTCGTTTGGGGTGTTCTGTTCTTTACTACTCATGAATTTCTCCGCGTTTTGCACATTCATTTCGCTGGTTGGCTTATTATGGGGATTGGTATGACGGATTCAAGGGAACCTATCACATTGCCTTGCCGTTTTGGCTTATAAGGAACACCGACCAGATGAACAAACACTTTAACTGCATTGGTATCGTGGGTCATCCGCGCCATCCCACCGCGTTAACCACGCATGAGATGCTCTGGCGCTGGCTGACAGCCAAAGGTTATCAAGTGATCGTTGAGAAGCAGATTGCGCAGGAGCTGTCGCTTCACGACGTGCAGACCGGCACGCTGGCGGAGATTGGTCAGCAGGCTGATTTAGCGGTCGTCGTGGGCGGTGACGGTAACATGCTGGGCGCAGCGCGAGTGCTGGCGCGCTATGATATCAAAGTGATTGGCATTAACCGCGGTAACCTCGGTTTTCTCACCGACCTTGACCCGGACAATGCGCAGCAACAGCTGGATGAGGTGCTTCAGGGTAACTATTTCGTCGAGAGCCGCTTTCTGCTGGAAGCGCAGGTGTGCAAATCTGACTGCTCACCACGCATTGGCTCCGCCATCAACGAAGTGGTGCTGCATCCCGGTAAAGTCGCGCACATGATCGAATTTGAAGTCTACATTGATGAAGTGTTCGCCTTTTCCCAGCGCTCTGATGGGCTGATTATTTCGACCCCCACCGGCTCTACCGCCTATTCCCTCTCTGCGGGTGGCCCGATTCTGACGCCATCACTCGAAGCGATTGTGCTGGTGCCAATGTTCCCGCATACGCTGTCAGCGCGGCCACTGGTCATTAACAGCAGCAGTACCATCCGTCTGCGCTTTTCTTCACGCCGTAGCGACCTGGAAATCAGCTGTGATAGCCAGATTGCGCTGCCAATTCAGGAAGGTGAGGATGTACTGATTCGGCGCAGTGCCGGTCATCTTGATTTAATTCATCCTAAAAACTACAGCTATTTCAATACGCTGAGTTCAAAACTGGGCTGGTCAAAAAAATTGTTCTGAAAACCGGCCTCACCTCTTTACTGGATAAAAAACCAGTTTATACTGTATGAAAAACCATATGTGTTTATTCGTACAGGTGAACCTATGCTGGCCCAACTGACCATCAGTAATTTCGCTATCGTTCGTGAGCTCGACATTGATTTCCAACGCGGCATGACGGCAATCACTGGTGAAACCGGTGCCGGTAAGTCTATCGCGATTGATGCGCTGGGATTATGTCTGGGCGGCCGTGCCGATGCTGACATGGTGCGTCAGGGTGCCAGCCGGGCCGACCTTTGCGCCCGCTTCCAGCTTAAGTCCTCCCCTTCTGCTCAGCGCTGGCTGATGGATAATCAACTCGACGACGGCAATGAGTGCCTGCTGCGCCGGGTGATCAGTGCTGATGGTCGTTCCCGTGGCTTTATCAATGGCACGGCGGTGCCACTTTCTCAGCTGCGCGATCTGGGCCAGCTGCTTATCCAGATCCACGGTCAGCATGCCCATCAGCTTTTGCTCAAACCTGATCATCAGAAGCATCTGCTGGATGCCTATGCCGGTCACGACGATCTCCTGCAGAAAATGCGCGCCAGTTATCAGACCTGGCACCAGAGCTGTCGCACTCTCGCGCTGCATCAGCAGCAGGCGCAGGAGCGCGAATCACGTCGCGAGCTGTTGCAGTATCAGCTTAAAGAGCTGAACGAGTTCGCGCCGCAGCAGGGCGAATATGAGCAGATTGACGAAGAGTACAAGCGCCTGGCCAACAGCGGACAGCTGCTGTCGACCAGCCAGCAGGCGCTGCAGCTGTTAGCAGACAGCGATGACAATAATCTCAACAGCCTGCTCTACACCGCGCGTGAGATGATTTCAGAACTGACCTCGCTGGATGAGAAACTGAACGGCGTTCATAACCTGCTGGAAGAGGCGGCGATTCAGCTGAGCGAAGCCAGCGACGAACTGCGTCACTACTGCGACAGCCTTGATCTGGATCCCAATCGCCTGTACGAACTGGAAAAGCGTATTTCCCGCCAGATTGCGCTGGCGCGTAAGCATCATGTCACGCCAGAAGCGCTGCCTGAACTGCATCAGCAACTGCTGGCGGAAGCGGAGTTGCTGTCACAGCACGAAAGCGATCAGGAAAGCCTGCAATCGCTGGTGGGTGAACATTACCAGGCGGCACTGCAAAGTGCAGAGCAGCTGCATCAGCAACGCAGCCACTATGCCGATGAGTTGCAGCAGCTGATTACCCAGAGTATGCATCTGCTCTCAATGCCACACGGCCAGTTTAAAATCGCGCTGACCTTTAATCCGGATCAGCTGACGGCAGATGGCGCGAGCCGCGTCGATTTCCAGGTGACGACCAACCCAGGCCAGCCACTGCAGCCGCTGGGCAAAGTTGCTTCGGGCGGTGAACTGTCACGTATCGCGCTAGCGATTCAGGTGATCACCGCGAAGAAAATGGAAACACCGGCGATGATTTTCGATGAAGTGGATGTCGGGATCAGCGGCCCGACCGCTGCCGTCGTCGGTAAACTGCTACGTCAGTTGGGTGAATCGACCCAGGTCATGTGCGTCACCCACCTGCCGCAGGTTGCCGGTTGCGGACATCAGCACTTCTATGTCAGCAAAGAGACCGATGGCGCGATGACCGAAACCCATATGCAGCCGCTGGACAAGCGGGCGCGTCTGCAGGAACTGGCGCGACTGCTGGGCGGCAGCGAGGTGACACGCAATACCCTGGCCAACGCAAAAGAACTTTTAGCCGCATAGCAGCGCACTTTTTTAACGTACCGTGGTCATATGCTTGCTCTGTAGAGGTTTCCAACGGCAAAAAGGTTTATTATCATCGGCACTTATGTCGCCAGAGTAATAAAGCCTGCCGCAGGCAGAGTTCAGATTTTGATGGCAAGAAAGCCGCCTGTTAAAGGCGTTTGGCCCCGGAAAAGGAATGTATAGATGCGCTGTAAAACCCTGACTGCCGCGGCAGTGGTAATGTTGATGATGACCGCCGGATGTTCCACCTTAGAGCGCGTGGTCTATCGTCCTGATATCAACCAGGGTAACTATCTGGTTGCCAACGATGTGGCCAAGATCCATACCGGTATGACACAGCAGCAGGTGGCTTACACGCTCGGTACGCCGATGATGAAAGATCCGTTTGGCAGCAATGTCTGGTATTACGTCTTCCGTCAGGAGCCAGGCCATGAGAGCGTGAAGCAGCAGACGCTGACGCTGACCTTTGATGGCAACGGTGTTCTGACTAACATCGATAACAAGCAGAATCTGTCTAAGAACAACGACTGATTTCACGACAGACCGTTTTAAAGACAGCAAAAAAGGCGCATTGAGCGCCTTTTTTATGCCTGTTATCCGCTGATTCTGGCGATATCACGACTTATTTTTTGCTTTCTGCTGCTCGCTCTGCGCGCTGACGACGCAATTCTTTCGGATCGGCAATCAGCGGACGATAGATCTCGATACGATCGCCGTCCTGAACCACATCATCCAGCTTCACTGGTCGACTATAGACGCCGACTTTGTTGCTGGCGAGGTCAATCTCCCGACGCAGTTCCAGCAGGCCTGACTTCAGGATGGCCTGCTCTACCGTGCTGCCCTGCTCCACTTTCACGTAAAGCTGATACTGCTTTTCAGGCAAGGCATAGACCACCTCGACGGAAATATCAGGCACGGTAGACCTCTTTGGCGCGCTGGGTAAAGGCCTGCACCATACTGTTGGCTAACTCTTTAAAGATACGACCAAAGGCCATCTCTACCAGCATGTTGGTGAATTCAAACTCCAGGCTTAACTCCACCTTGCAGGCATCATCGCCCAGCGAGACGAATGTCCAGCCACCGGTCAGCTTGCGGAACGGCCCATCAACCAGTTGCATATGGATGCTCTGGTTATCCGTCAGGGTATTGCGGGTGGTAAACGTTTTGCTGATGCCCGCCTTCGACACATCCACGGATGCCGTCATCTGATTATCAGACGCATCCAGCACGCGGCTTCCGGTACAACCCGGCAGGAATTGCGGATAGGCATCCACGTCATTTACAAGTTGGTACATCTGCCCGGCACTAAACGGGACCAGTGCCGAACGACTAATCTGAGCCATAATGGTTCCTGTTCATCACAAAACCGCTGAATAATAGCATTTTCAGCGATTAAACAAAAATGTCCCCGAGTGAGGGTGTGCTAGAATATCCCGTTTCCTGCTGCCCCGCTGGACTGGGGATGCGATAACCGACTAAGTGATGTAAAATACGCCGCACTATGACAAAGAAAAAAGCACACAAACCCGGTTCTGCCACTGTTGCCATGAACAAACGCGCCCGCCACGAGTACTTCATTGAAGAGGAGTATGAAGCGGGATTGTCGTTACAAGGATGGGAAGTTAAGTCACTTCGTGCCGGTAAAGCCAACATCAGCGACAGCTATATTCTGCTGCGCGATGGCGAAGCCTTTCTGTTCGGTTCAACCTTTCAACCCTTAGCCGTTGCCTCCAGCCACGTAGTCTGTGACCCGACGCGCAGCCGTAAGCTGCTGCTGAAGCAACGTGAACTCGACTCCCTTTATGGCCGCGTTAACCGCGAAGGCTACACCATCGTGGCACTGTCGCTGTACTGGAAGAATGCCTGGTGCAAACTGAAGATTGGTGTTGCACGCGGTAAGAAAGAGCACGACAAGCGCGACGATATCAAAGACCGCGAATGGCAGTTAGACAAAGCACGTATCATGAAGAATTCAAAGCGTTAAGCACTGGATTTTTATTTGTATTGTTGCTAGTATTTGAAGTTCTGGGGCTGATTCTGGACTCGACGGGATTGTGAAGCCTTAGGAGCATGCCGAGGGGCGGTTTGCCTCGTAAAAAGCCGCAAAAAAATAGTCGCAAACGACGAAAACTACGCTTTAGCAGCTTAATAACCTGCTCTTAGCCTTCTCTCCCTAGCTTCCGCTCTTAAGACGGGGATCAAGAGAAGTCAAACCCAAAAGAGATCGCGTGGATGCCTTGCCTGGGGTTGAAGCGTTAAATCCAATCAGGATAGTCTGTTAGTGGCGTGTCTGTTCGCAGCTAACCGGCGAATGTAAAAACTGACTAAGCATGTAGTGCCGACGGTGTAGTAATTTCGGACGCGGGTTCAACTCCCGCCAGCTCCACCAAAATTCTTCAAAGATGGTTCCAGTGCCATCCGCAGAAGTCCTGAAAGCCCGCATGGCACAAGCCTTGCGGGCTTTTTTGTGTCTGTAGTTATCCGAGACGATCCGCCTGAATCCAGAGATAATTGGTACACGTTTAGGTACACGTTATAATGTGGGCCAAAAACGTGTACCAATTATGGACGGAAACCAGTCATGGCGCGGATGACACGCCCTCTCACCAATAATGAAATTCTCAAAGCTAAGCCTCAAGAGAAAGACTTCACGCTGCATGATGGCGATGGGCTTTTTCTGCTCATCAAAACGTCTGGTAAGAAGCTATGGCGTTTTCGCTACCAGCGGCCAGCAAGTAGCAGCCGTACAAATCTCAGTCTAGGCGCTTACCCTGCCCTAACGCTCGCTGTCGCACGACAAATGCGTGACCAATATCTCTCGATGCTTGCGCAAGGTATAGACCCGCAGAAGCAGCAAGAGGAAGTATCAGAGCAACGGCAAATTGAACTGGATAGTCTTTTTTCAGTTGTTGCTGGGAGATGGTTCCAGCTCAAAAGCAAAAGCGTCACCGAGGATTATGCGAAGGATATCTGGCGATCGTTGGAGAAGGACATCTTCCCGACTATTGGTGAGATTCCTGTTCAAACGCTCAAAGCCAGAACGATCGTTGAAGCATTGGAGCCGATTAAAGCTCGCGGGGCGCTTGAAACAGTTCGCCGCTTAGTCCAGCGTATTAATGAGATCATGATTTATGCAGTCAACACAGGGTTGATTGATGCGAATCCTGCTTCTGGCGTTGGGATGGCTTTTGAGAAACCCAAAAAGCAAAATATGCCAACCTTGCGACCGGAAGAACTGCCAAAGCTAATGCGTTCTCTAATGATGTCAAATCTTTCTGTTTCGACTCGCTGCCTGATTGAATGGCAGCTCTTGACACTTGTTCGCCCTTCTGAGGCTTCCGGTACTCGGTGGGAAGAAATCGATCTAGATACGAAGCTCTGGACTATTCCAGCAATGCGGATGAAGGCTAAGCGGGAGCACATTGTTCCTTTATCACCTCAGGCTTTAGATATTTTGGAAGTAATGAAGGCTATCAGCCCTCATCGAGAGTATGTTTTTCCAAGCAGAAATGATCCACAGCAACCAATGAATAGCCAGACGGCTAATGCTGCTTTAAAACGCATTGGATATGGTGGTAAGTTAGTTGCACATGGATTGCGTTCAATTGCGAGTACAGCAATGAATGAAGCTGGATTTAACGCCGATTTAATTGAAGCAGCTCTGGCGCATTCAGATAAAAATGAAGTGCGTCGCGCCTATAACCGTTCCACTTATCTTGTACTCCGTCAGGAGTTAATGACTTGGTGGTCAAATTTAGTTTATAATCAATTTATTATAAAACCGTTAGAGGTAAATGATGGCAACCCTACTATTAGATCAGAATGAAGAATTAGCGGAAGAAGGGATTTTATCTGGAGTTGAAATTGAAGATGAAGATATCTCGAATGAATCTTATGAAAAAGAACCTTTTGATACTGATTCCATTTCAATAACATCTAAAATTGTCGCTTTAGATACTGTTCTTAGAAGAATAAAAAATAAGACCATTAAATTAGCTCCCGACTTTCAACGAGAGTATGTGTGGGATATAAAAAGGAAAAGTCAGCTCATTGAGTCCATGATGCTTAAAATACCTTTACCAATGTTCTATGTTTCTGAAGATAAAAATGGAATATGGGAGGTTGTAGATGGTCTCCAGAGGCTAACTACTATTAAAAATTATGTTCTAGGTGACGATAATGATGGTAAAGGCTTTAAGCTCAAAGGGCTTGAGTTTTGGTCAGAGATTTATGATGGTTTTGATTTTTTTAATCTAGAAAAGCAAGCGTCTAATGTTAAGGTCGTCAATAATATTTTAGAAACTGAGCTTTCATTTATAGTAATAAATCCCGAGACACCAGAAAAAGTAAAAAGGAATATTTTCAAGAGGATAAATACTGGTGGAATGAGATTATCAAACCAAGAAATAAGGCATGCTCTTTATCAAGGGAGAGCTAGTGATTTATTAAAAATATTAGTTGAAGATAATGTATATAGCAATGTAATTAATAACACCGTTAAAGATAACCGAATGGCTGGCAGAGAGTTAATTCTAAGGTTTTTATCATTTTATTTACTAAACTATGCCACTTACAAAGGCGATATGGATGATTTTCTTTCAAACACTATGAGAGCTATAAATGGTGAAATTGATATACCATTTAAGGATATAGCAATCCCAGATGATACAGAGATTGTTAAATTATTTAGAACTGGATTATCACGAGCTTATAGTTTGTTTGGTGAGCATGCCTTTAGGAAATCATTACCTAATGACGCAAGAAAAACACCAATAAATAAATCACTATTTGAACTATGGCTTTGTGTATTATCAAAAATGAAAGAAAATACATATAAAACGTTGAATACGAAAAAAGATTTACTTATTAAAAGATATTCTGAAATAATGCAGGATGATGATTTCATCAATTCGATTAGCAGACATGGCTCAAGTATGCAAGGTGCTAAACACCGCAGAGAACAGATATTAAAATTGATTAGGGAGATTAAAAGTGCTTGATTCCATTAATATTAAATCATTCAAGTCTTTCATAGACTCGACTATTTCGTTGAATAAATTAACAATTTTAACTGGACTTAATAACTCTGGAAAAAGCTCTATCATCCAAGCAATTAGAATGTGCTTGTTATGCAAAGACAATTTATCTCCATATATTCTAGGGCATGGTGATTTTTCAGAGTTAAAATCAAAGCTATCTTCACTGCATTCCAAAATTGATATCACCCTGAAAGAATCAAATAATGATTCAGGTGGGGTTTTGAATGTCAAATTAGAAGAAGATACTACCTTTTGCGACTGTAATATAGAACCTATTTCTTATGATTATATAAGCGCTGATAGGCATGGCCCTAGTGTAATTCTACCAACAATGAATAATGACATTAGTAACATTACTATCGGTTCAAAGGGTGAGTATTTCGTTGATTATTTCTTAAAATTTGAAAATGTAATCATCCCTGAATTAATCAGACATGAGAGTTCAATTGGTAATACGCTGAAACACCAAGTATCATATTGGATGAGTGAAATATCACCGGGCGTTGACTTAAACTTTGAAGTTAACAAAACCATGATATCTCTCATCTTGAAGTAAATACTTTCCGTGCAACCAATACAGGTTTTGGCATTAGTTATTCATTACCTATTGTTTTGTCAGCTTTAACAATGACTTCTATGCCACCGCTTGATGAATTTAAAAATCCCAAATTAAAAAAATGGCACAGCTGTCCTAATAAACTACTTATCATTGAAAATCCAGAAGCACATTTACATCCTAAAGGGCAAACAGCTCTTGGGAAATTGATTGCCTTAGCCTCAGCATGTGGTGTTCAAGTTATCATCGAAACTCATAGCGATCATTTTGTTGATGGTGTCCGATTAGCAGTTAAACAGTATAACGCACTTTCTGCGCAAGACTGTTCAATTCATTACCTTACAAGAGAAAAAGGAATGCAATCTGTTAGTGAGGTAATTAAAATTAGTGAGGATGGAAAGCTAAGTTCTTGGCCAATAGGATTTTTTGACCAAACATCAATAAACTTATCAAAATTAGCCAAACGAGATAAAAAATGAATGCCACATTTATACTTGATGAACGTTGGTTGATTAATGCACTCAATGTAATCCCAAAATCTATTGGGCATTTAGAAAACATTACTGATTTGGTAGACAATATAAATGAAAAATCAAATTCACTTATTCTTTGCTGCTCTGAAATTTATGAAAAACAATGCTCCGACCAACAGCTTTGTGATGTAATTTTTGGCGATTTAGCCAGGCACCCTATATCTAGGGATGCATTATTACGCTTATCTGTCATGTTAAATTCGATGGAAAAGATAGATATTACAAGTGACAATAAAAACATCGAATCAGATGCATTAAAGATATTAAAAGAATATGATTTCGGTGGGTTAATTTTTAATGAAGATATCGTTACCGACTGGTGGAAGCCAGAATCAATGATGGTAGTTAATGAAAAAAACAATATAGAAAAATACTATAGACTTCAATCGCTCCATGAAATGATTCCTTATCCCGATCTTTCTATCCATCTCGATGATTTATTCCCATTGTTATATTTCCTTCCTGACGCAAAAGATTTCTCCAAGCTAGGCGTTTCTCACAGAGAACATTTTAAAACCATCATTGAACATTTGTCTTATTTAAATGACCACGCTCGCAATCATTATCTAGAAGATAGAGACTCTTTCAATCGCACAGCAAGTTCGCACGGTATTGATCTTTCTGGCGAAAGTAGTAACACAAGAAGTAATCCTAGTGCAATCAGAGAAAGAATTCGAATAATAGAAGATATTAATCTTGGGTTTGAAATGCATACTAAAATAACATGGAACAAGGGTAGAATTCATTTTCACATCGGAAATAACTTGCCCGCATCAGTCTCAGAAATTACAGAAGGAAAATTAATTATCGGAATCGTGTGCGAACATTTGTCAACTTGACATTTACTTCCAGCGCGCAATGCTATCCCCGCCACGCCTGCCCGCTTTAAGCATCGCTTTTCATGCAGGTGCATGATGCGGGCCGGACTACGGCCGGCATGGCCTGAACAGGGGAAAGCGATGCATAGTTTTACATGCAGATTCATGCACGCTATTCATGCACGGCTCTTTACAAAGCGGCTGGCCAGAAAAAGGGCTTCAGAAAGCCAAAGCGAAGACACAAAAAAGCCACTGGTCAGGCAGCGGCTGTGCGGGATCAATGAATCTGGCGGAATGCAGAACCATAACGGCCCAGCGTCTGGCGTTCTCTTGCTCGTTCCGGTGATGGTACCGGTATTTTTTCCGGCTGTGGCGGTGCGGTGATCACCTTTGTGATGCTCTCATTCGTCTTGAAAGTACAGGAGCAGTCGAGGTTAGTGCACTGGTGATAACGCTCTTTTACCTGCTCTGACATATAGCGGCTCGATTTGGTATGTGCCGCACTTTTGCAGTAGGGACAGTGCATCATTTCTGGCTGCCCTCCTGAAGTTTTGCACGCTGCGCCCGGATTGATTCAGCCAGCTTCTGGCGGCGCATAGGATGGCGGTATAGCTCCATATCAATACCCGTAAGCGGCGGGCGATACAGACCAATATTCTCCAGCAGCGGAGCCTCATTTAGTATGCTGTCTGGCAGAGCAGCAGCAGCCCGCGTCAGTGCTTCACCGACCAGATATGCCACGTCCTTAATACTATCCCGGTCGTCTCCGGCAAACGTCGGGGAAAGCTCTTCACGACGGAGACGCAGCTTAATGGCCCATAGCAGCGACGGACTTACGTTACGCAGGGCTGACTGCCAGTGCACATCCGCAAACCCGGTAAAAGCCTCCCGGTGCGATTCAACATACTCTTTACCACTGCTGCAGCATTTCAGCATCGCCTCCTGCTTATCCAACGCCAGCTCTTTGAGCAGCCCGCCGAACTCATCGGCCAGTTCACGGCTGGCGATGCGCTGAGAATGTTGGGCGCGCAGCTCGTCGGTGAGATTGCCTCGCAGGTTGCGAAAGCTCGTGCGCCAGCTGCTCTCGGCTTCTTTCCCTGCCTCGATGGCTTCCTGCTGTTCTTTTTCACAGCGGGCGATATCGGCGCAGATGCCGTTATAGGCTTTCATCCTTTCGGTATGTCCAGCGCGGGCTTTCTCGAAGCGTTCCAGTGATGCAGGTTTCTGTTCCGGGGTGGTCATGATTGTCTCTCATCGTTTGTAAAGGATGAGGCCATTCTGTCGTGTACCACAGGACAGCGCATTTCATTGCTTTCCGCCTGTCGATGAACAAACAAGGGCATAACCGGTACGGGATGCCCCCTTAACTGGTGATATTTCTCATATAACTGTTCACTGGTATTCACTAAGATAAAAAAGGTAATAAATACAACATTTAAAGTAGTGAACACTTTAAAATTAAGTCTTCACTGAGTATTCACCTGTGTTCACATAGCCTCAGATAACAGCTTTTTTCTGGCGAGCCTTTTTCAGATTTTAATTCTATTAATAATCGCTTTTTAATCACTGAAAGCTCTTAAAAGGCAAACACTGGCAAACGTTGGCAAACAAAGGCAAACAGGAGGTAAGAGAAGTGCTTTTTGCTCATTTTTCAGCAATCAGGGGGTTGTTTACTTCGCCAGAAATATAACCAGAATAGGGGGTTACCTGAAGACACTACCGGAACCGGACAGCACCGGCCGGACTCATAATGAGGTAACACCATGCACGCAGCTTCATCCGTACCAGCCCCTGCCATTCCCGTAATCCGCGATGCCATTTATCCGCGCGACCGCTTTATGCGCCTGCCGGAAGTCATCAGCACCTGCGGTCTGTCACGTTCGACCATTTACGATTTAATCAGCCGGGAGCAGTTCCCCTCGCAGATTTCGCTTGGTGGTAAAAACGTCGCCTGGCTGGCGTCAGAGATTGACGGCTGGATGCAGGCCCGCATCGCACAGCGCGCCGGGGGTGCAGCATGATTACGCTGAATTTTGGCACGAAAACCTTTCCGCCCCCCCGCGAAGAAGCCGCCTTTGTCGCGGAAAGTCTGACGGCATCGGTCAGCGGCAAACCCGCCACGGTATCAGCTTTTACCAGCGGGATGCGCTGCCATATCTTCATGCTGAGTCAAAAAGCGAAGTCTGCAAAGCAGAAGGTAAAAAAAGAGGACGTTAAATACCGATCAAATCCGCCGCAATCCGATCACGTCCTGACCAGTTGCTGAGGAAAACGCCCTGATGTGTGAAAAAAGGCTTTTCTCTGGCGAGCGGCCGTTATACAGTTTTCGTGCTGCCGCAAAATCGGCAGCCGGGATTTGCAGCCCGTGTAACTCAATGGCGACACAACACGCGCCAGGCGTGTTTTTTTGTGTCATTGCTCTGGCTTACCCATTTTTCAGGCTGTGGTTCTTAGACCGCAGTCGCTGTCAAATAATGGTGGCCCGGGCGGGGCAGCCTTCGGGCTGGCCGGTATCCATTGAGGCCGGTACTGCAAACCCCGTTCGGGCCACCACCCATGAGATTTGCAGCTCCGGTGGTGGCGTTAACCGCTACTCGATGGAGATTGTCCTAATGACAACGGTCCTTACTGCCGCTCACTCTCAATTTACCTTTATTTTTGCCGCCGTCCGACGCACTGATGCCGCCGCCCGTCCCTGTATGCTGCGTACCGTGGCAGGTGATGAGCGAAGCGCCCGCGCCAGCCTCGCCCGCGATTATGTCCTGTCCTTTGCCGGTCGTCTGCCGGTCAAGGCGGTAGCGGTATGAATACGCTTTCTCAACACCTGAATAACCATGACACCTACCCCATTCCCCACGCTGACTACCTGCGCCTGCTGCACGCGCACACGGTAGGCGTGACCGTGCTTGATATGTTCGACTCGGTGAACTGCCTGAGTGCACATGGCTGCGTGCCGGATGGTGCGGCGCTGGCATCCGTCGTCGCCCTGCTCACCGACCAGCTCGGTAAAGTCGTTGAAACCTGTGAATCCCGCATGTTAGCCACGGAGGCCCGCCATGATGACCGTTAATCACTCCTGCCTGCCCGTTGAGGTACGCACCGCCGTTTACCGCCGCGCGCTGGCGCAGGGCTACCTGAACGCCTGTAAAAGCCTCGGCATCGCCGTCTCCGCCACGCTCGATGAGCTTCAGATGACCATTGCCCTTGAGCTGGAAGGCTTTTATGTGCACCGTCACGGACCGGATGCGGGTATGGAGATGGCCTGCACCATGCTGGGCGATATGGTCGAGCCGGACCTGCTGACCGCACCGCCGCGCCTGACGCAGCTCGGTGTCACCATGATGGATGAGCTGTTCCGCAGCCAGCTTGCGGCCGCCAGCCGCATCACGCTGCACTGAGGGAGAACGCACACATGAAACATATCGTCTCTGACACCGTAAAGGCGGCCACCGGATTCTGGCCGCAGCTTCTGCCCGCCCTCGGCATCAGCGTGCACGCCGGGGGGCGACACGGTGCCTGCCCGGCGTGCGGCGGTAAAGACCGCTTCCGTTTTGACAATCAGGACGGGCGTGGAACCTGGCTGTGTAACCAGTGCGGGGCCGGTGACGGCCTTAACCTGGTGGAAAAGGCGCTCAGTATCAGCGCTAAAGAGGCCGCGATGAAGGTGGCCGGAATGCTCGGCACACTGCCGGAGTCAGCCCCGTTTATGCATTATGAAGCCGCAGACAAAAGCCGCGCGCAGGAAGACGCCGCCGCACGGGCGCAGGCACTTATCGCCGCCGCCATCAGCCGCACGGACAACGTCTACCTTTCATCGAAAGGGCTGCACGGTACGCAGGCGCTCACGCTTACTGATGCGCTGCGCTGTGGTGGCATCAGCTTTGCCGCCGGGGATGTGCTCATCCCGCTGACCGGCGAAGACGGCACGGCCGTTAACGTGCAGCTCATCAGCGCCGCAGGCGACAAGCGCACCCTGCCCGGCGGGCGGGTAAAAGGCACGTACTGGCTGGCAGGCGAGCCGGATGGCAAAATGCTGTGGCTCACCGAGGGATATGCCACCGGCCTGACCGTGCACCGGCTGACCGGCCAGGCGGTTTACGTGGCGCTGAGCGCCAACAACCTGCCTTCACTTGCAAAGCGGCTACGTGAGTCACACCCCGCCGCGCTGATGCTGATTGCCGCCGACCGCGACGACAACGGCACCGGCCAGTTAAAGGCAGAGGAAGCGGCGAAAGTCTGCGGCGGGAAAACCGCACTGCCGCCTGTTACGGGTGACTGGAACGACGTGTGGCAGGCGCAGGGCGATATCGCCACGCTGGCGCAGCTCACCGACTTCACGCAGCCGCAGCCGCTCAGCCCGTTTGAATCCGTCAGCGAGGCCGACCTGAAGGCCATGAGCGCCAGCCAGAAAGCCGAGCTGCTGGTCGCACATTACGGGGAGGCGCTGGCCGTGCCGCCGGTCGGGGAGGAAATCTGCCGCTATGAGAACGGCGCATGGCAGGTGATGGAGGCGAAGACACTGCGCCGGGAAATCGCTGCGCTATTTCAGAAAGTGCGCGCACCGTTCTCGGCCGCCGGTATCGGCAGCGTGCTGGACACGCTCAAGCTGATGGTGCCGCAGATGGGTGAACCGTCTCGTCGGCTGATTGGTTTCCATAACGGCGTGTATGACACCACAACAGGCACCTTCAGCCCGCACCGCCGCGAGCACTGGCTGCGCACCGTCAACAGTGTGGACTACACCGCGCCACGTCCTGGTGAAAATATCGCAGACCACGCCCCGGCTTTCTGGCGCTGGTTAACGCGGGCCGCCGGGCATAATCACGACAAGCAAGAGCGCATTCTCGCGGCGTTATTTATGGTGCTGGCAAACCGCTATGACTGGCAGATGTTTCTTGAGGTGACCGGCCCCGGCGGCAGCGGTAAAAGCGTCATGGCCTCGATTGCCACTTTGCTGGCCGGAAAAGACAACACCACGTCAGCCACTATCGATACACTGGAATCCTCCCGCGAGCGCGCCAGCGTGGTAGGTTTCTCGCTGATTATCCTGCCTGACCAGGAGAAATGGAGCGGCGACGGCGCGGGCATCAAGGCAATTACCGGCGGCGATGCAGTGGCAATCGATCCGAAATACCGTGACGCCTATTCAACGCACATCCCGGCGGTGATTCTGGCAGTGAACAACAACCCGATGCGCTTCAGCGATCGCAGCGGCGGCGTGTCGCGCCGTCGGGTAATTCTGACTTTCCCGGAAGTCATACCGGCAAAAGAGCGTGACCCGCAGTTGCTGGACAAAATCAGCACCGAGCTGGCCGTGATTGTTCGTCATCTGATGCAGCGCTTCGCGTCACCCGATGAAGCGCGCGAGCTGTTGCAGGCGCAGCAATCATCCGGCGAAGCGCTGGAAATAAAGAGACAGGCGGATCCGCTGGTCGATTTCTGCGGCTACCTGATGCCGCTGAGCACGCCGAACGGACTGTTTATCGGTAACGCCAACATTCGCCCGATTAACCCTAAGCGCTATCTCTATCATGCGTATCTGTCATTTATGGAATC
Organism: Pantoea sp. JKS000250; assembly: GCF_003201065.1. NCBI lineage: Bacteria > Pseudomonadati > Pseudomonadota > Gammaproteobacteria > Enterobacterales > Erwiniaceae > Pantoea > Pantoea sp. JKS000250. The sequence continues at coordinate 1,302,681 of NZ_QICZ01000001.1, forward strand.
GCGGGGGCATCAGCACCCGCTCAGCCTGACGGCTTTCGGGCAGGCGGTGCCGCAGACCCTAAAAGAATATGAGCGCGTGCTGCTTAAGCGCCGTACGAATAACGGCATACAAACTAACCTAACGTTGCATGAGGACAGCGAGGCAGATTGGCTGCCTGCTTGCAGTCAGTAGATTATTCAAACCCCAACCGGCTTAGGCCGGTTTTTTACATTAGATTCTAAATTAAAGATGCAATTACGTATGACGACTAAGCTCAGCTTAGAGCAAGGAGCATACATAACTTTATTTTTAATGTACTTCGGTGATTAGTAATTAAACTATTTCGTATGCATGCCGATACTGATCGAGAGGAAATAAATTTTGGTTTTGAAAAAGGAAATTTGAGTTGAAAAAAATCACAGGAATCGCTGTTTTATGTCTGTCGCTGCTGGGATGCAGCTCTGTACCTTCAGAAAACAGAACGCTTTACCTGAAAACGGAAATGCAATCATCAGTGTCAGGACAAAATGGTGCAACCGTAGCTGCAGATAACTTTCTCAAACAAGAAAATACTCGCAACTTTGTACTGTATGCGCTCCGTCCATTGCCTGGGAAAAAATTCAGCTCCGAGCTGGAAAGAAAATTTACAGCAGTGACGATGTATATCAATTTGTCCCCTGGCACAATAAACAGAACTGCCGAGATTAGTGGTGAGGTAAATTACTATGATCATGAGCGATATGAAAATGCCCGCTTGGTAGGAGATAGTGTCAAAACAATATATTTTGCACAGCAGACAGTTCCGTTGACACTCAACAAGCCAGTATCAATTGAACTACCGCAGCATATTCATTACTCCATCATGTTGACGGACAGTCAGCCTTAAACATGCCCAAGTTGTCATCAGAAGCGAGCACTCACTCTACATCAACCGGCTTATGCCGGTTTTTTATAAATTTGTACAGAGTAATCACCCCTAGTGCACACCAGTGTACATCCAGCCTTAAACCCTTCACTGCCTAATCAATTGAATTTAATAAACAAAAAACAATAGTGAACAGTGTGAACACTTTTTCCTAAAATCATTTTATTCAGATTATACGCTGACCGTAGGTTGCCCCAGTAAAGCCGTTCCGGGGTATGAGATCCAATAATTGGTACACGCTTAGGTACACAGAACAAAGTTGAATTAGATAAAAACAATTAAATACATAACCTTGCGAGCTTTGTTCAGATTCCGCCAGCCCACCAAAATTCTTGGTTGATGGTTGCCAGAACCATCATCGAAGTCCTGAAAGCCCGCAAGGTGAAAATCTTGCGGGCTTTTTTGTGTCTGTAATCGGCTGAATAGCTCCAAACAAACTTGGTAATTGTGGAGCGGTGACGGTGCCCGCATCAATGCCATCATCGGCAGCATATTGAGCCGCAGGGTGATCCTGCACATGTCGGAGCCAATGAACTCTATATGGGGAATGTCAGTATCAGTACGCGTCAGGCCAGGCATTACCTCTACTACGACAGATTGACTGAATGGAAGCCAGCAGCCTCAAGAATCCGCTCATCATAAAAAGTCGCCGCATAGCATAACGAGGCTATTTTCAATTTCATTAGCACATTTGTTATATTCGTGGAGTTGCTCATCTAACAGGGACTGAAAATGGATACGGCCTTACTTAGTGCGCTGGACTCAGACGGCAAAACGAAATTTGAAAGTGCGGTGAACGCATTACAAGGCGATGTATCTGCGGCAGCAGCAAGGCTCTCGGTCGATCCCCGACTGCGTCTTGAGTACTCTAAACGCATTAAAGAAATGACCGAGGATCTCAGAGCAAAAGCGAGTAGTGGCATTATTAGCTGGGATAAAGCTGCAATGGAGGCACAGGAAACCAGAAATCTGATAATGGATATGGTGCGCACCCGGAGTACGCCACTTGGCAGGGCAATGGCAGAAAGGATCAAGACTTCAGGCGTAACGCTTAATGAATTAGTCGCCAAAAAAACTGCCGCTACATTCGGGCCAAAGGCTAATTTTTACAGCTTATCTGAAACGCAAAAAAATCAGGTTTATGCCGCGATTGTAGAGTCAGCGGGTAAATCAAATCCTCAGGTCAACCTGAGAATGATGAAATTATCCCGTGCAGCTAAAGGCTTGATAGCTCTTTCTATCGGGGTATCTGTGTATGAAATATACACGTCAGACAACAAAGCCTCACAAATCGGCAGACAGGTTGCTATTAACGGAGCTGGTATTGCGGGCGGTTGGGCTGGCGGTGCCGTTGCTGGTTTAATGTGTAGGCCTGCGCACCCGTATGCGTGCTATTAGACGGATTTGTCGGCGGTGTTTTAGCGGCGTGGGAAATGGGCAACTGGTGGAAATAGAAATGGAAGAAGTCACTACACTATCCTTGTCGGAAGTTAATGAGGCAACCGATACCGCCCAGGCTCGTTCCGAAGTTTTGATTGACGGCATCTCAACGAGAATTATCATCCCTGGAAAAGTGCTTGAGGGTGCGATAATAATTGATGAGCGCCGCTATCTTTTATTCATAACAGATGACGTTCTTTTTGAAGAAATGCTGACGCTCCTGCTGTTAGATCTCTCTCAGGGAATTTTAGAGAAACTGACTATTGGGGGTATCTATACTTCAGGTCATTTCGAGGCTTTGAAAGTTTCACCTCATTCTGCGAGCTTCCGCTTCATCGGTGATACCACGTGGACAGTAAAAGTATCAGCATCTCCAACGTTTAAACTCCCCTTTTCCGATCCTCCCGGAGTAAGCCGCACAATGGGATTGAGAAAATACATTGATATCAATGCTAACCCTGCACCAGCCAAAGCAGATGGTAGTCGATAGGGCAACCTGAAGACCCTTTTCCCTATTAGTTGATCAGGCGATAAGGCAGCGAACAAAACGGCATAGATGTAAGCTTAGGAATATTAGTTAAATGTGCGAATGCTGCCCGCATTATTGCTTAGCCAGTTAATCTCGCTACGTACTTAACCCGGTTAAGGACAACACTGTCAAACGTCGGAGAAAGCTTTTCACGACATATACGCAAGTTAATGAAACATAGCAGCTACGGGCTCACTTTTCGCAGGGCTGACTGCCAATTAGGATCTGCAAGTTCGGTAAACGCCGCACCGTGTGATCCAATTTACTTTTTGCCGCTGCCACATCATTTCAGCATTTTCTCCTGTTTATCCAGCGCCAGCTCCTTTCAACCACCTGTGAGAAATGAATAGCTTTCACTAACTTAATTTATGGCACTGAAATGGTTGGCTGCACCTGAAAAAAGCATACAATTATGCTGTTTGCCTTTTAAACACATAAGGTCACATTATGGATGATGGCATAAAGATCGCGATGTCCCCTGTTCAGCTTGCTGCCGCACTCTCTGATAAGACAGTGACAGAGGCGGAAACGATGAGTAACCGCCTTCTCGGAGGGCTAGGGCTTGTCATGGGTTCACTTGAGCTTGCAGGCGCCACCGCTCTATGTATCGCACCTGAACCTACCGGATTAACAAAAGCAGGATGTGTAGTTGTCGGCGCACATAGTCTCGATAGCATTCACGCAGCTGCAAATCAGCTCATTGTGGGTAGAGACACTCGCACAGCAACATACGAGGCAGCAACAGCAATTGCTAAATCCTTTGGAGCAGATGAAGATACGGCGATGAAAATCGGCCTGACTGTCGATATCGCTGTTCCACTAGGATTTGCACTTGGCATCGGCGCAAGTCGTGTAGCAGCAGTAAGAGCTGGCCGTATTAAACTTACTGAGCATGAGTCAGTAACAGGTTTGAAACCCGGCGGGCATACGCTTTCCACACATGTTGGCAAAAGCGATGCAGAACTATTATCCCGCTTTGAAGCCAATAAGCGTTTGCAGTATTCCACTACCTTTACCAACGTGCAGATAGCCGAAGAAGCCATATCGAAAGCGATTTTTGCTAATCGGGACGTTATAAAATCGGTCCCTGGCGGAGGCAGACAGGGAGCCAGGTTAACTATTCGAAATGCATCTGGCAAAGCAATTGGCTACGGTTTCCGGCGCGGGAGTAACCAGCGAATAGTCATGACAAATGTGAGAATTGTTATCGAGTTTCAGCAATATAACGGCAAACCCTATTACATTCTCACAGCATTCCCGGATCTATAGGTACAAAATGCAAAAATTCCACTTCCTTGACCAACTTATTTTAGGTTATTTCAACCAGGACGCGGACATCATCAATGATGGCGAGGATACGGTCGAAGGCATAGTACGGCTATTCAAAAAGTCAGTACCAGACTGGATGCTCAAAGATCTCGCCGAAGAAGTTGATGATTTTATCTCCGCCTATGGTGACGGTGTCGAAGAGGAGTTCAGGAAACGATACGGGTTTGATTTTTCGCCTGAACTTTGGGAAACCACTGCTCATGAATTCCTGATGACAGTACGTCAGGTCTCGTCAGAGAAATGAGGTTTCCGGGAGGATATTTTCCTGATTGATGGTTACCAGAACCATCATCGAAGTCCTGAGAGCCCGCAAGGTGAAAGCTTTGCGGGCTTTTTTGTGTCCTCAATTCGAACATTTCAAACGCCTGGTCATCTTTTTCCAATAACGCCTTTCGCTGCATCACCTCGAATATCAGAATGTACCCGATGGCCTTTCTGACTGGCAATCAACCATCTCCTTCGCACCATCTCAGCGCACTCATTTTTTACACCTCATCACATTTATTCCGCCCGTAATTCTATTACTAATTGAATTTAGTAATTTTTTTAAACTGGCACACATCCTGCTTTATCGCTTTACGTACATATCCGCGTATCGGGATGGTTTCGGAGAAGGAGCATTTGAAGGTAATGGTTTGAATAGGTGCGACGACAAAAAAGTGATTAAGCAGAGCAAAGCGTAATTATGGAGACAGACAATGGCCTTAATGAGCGAACCGGTAGTAATAGCGAAACACAGCAAGTGGGTACAACTTCTGCTTGGATTACTTTGCATGGCAGCCATTTCCAGCCCGCAATATGTCTGGACGCTGTTAACCAAACCGATGATTGCCAAACTCGGCGTCGGACTGGCGGAACTGCAGGTCACATTCTCGCTGCTGATTATTCTGCAGACCTTTTTCTCACCTTTTCAGGGTCGGCTGGTCGAGCGCTTTGGACCACGTCTGCTGATCTCCATCGGTACACTGATGGCAGGTTTCAGCTGGGTGATCGCTGCCCGGGTCAACAGCCTGACCTCACTGTATCTGGCCTATGGCTGCCTTGGCGGACTGGGAACGGGTATTGTTTACATCGGCGTGGTGGGACTGGTGATGAAGTGGTTTCCACAGCAGCGCGGCTTTGCCGCCGGAACCGTGGCGGCGGGCTACGGCATGGGGGCAATTTTCACCACCTTCCCGATTTCTATTTCTCTTAATAGCTACGGGCTGGAGCAGACGATGACGACATTTGGCCTCATCTTCGCCGCTATGGGTCTTCTCGCCAGCCAGAACCTGAGACTGCCTGAAACCAGCATGATGATACCGGCCAGCAAAACACCGTCTCCCGTGCTGGGCCAGCGCCAGTTTAAATCCGGGGAAATGCTGCGCCAGCCATTGTTCTGGCTGATGTTCATGATGATGACCATGATGTCGACTTCAGGGCTGATGGTGACTTCGCAGATGGCGATTTTTGCCGAAGACTTCGGCATCAGCAAGGCGGTGATTTTCGGCATGGCCGCCCTGCCGCTGGCGCTGACCATTGATCGTTTTACTAACGGTTTAACACGTCCCCTCTTTGGTTTTATTTCTGACCACTACGGCCGCGAAAATACGATGTTTATTGCCTTCGCGCTGGAAGGTGTGGCGATGATGCTGTGGCTTGCCTGCCGTGAAGATCCGTTGCTCTTCGTACTGCTTTCAGGCGTCGTGTTCTTTGGCTGGGGCGAAATCTTCTCGCTGTTCCCCTCCACACTGACCGACACCTTTGGCAGTGAAAATGCCTCAGCGAACTATGGCTGGCTCTATATCTCGCAGGGTATCGGCGCGGTCTTTGGCGGACCGCTGGCGGCGCTGATGTATCAGCACACTCATAACTGGCACCTGGTCTTTGGCTGCGCGATTACCTTCGACTTCATCACCGCCGGTCTGGCGTTGTGGGTTCTCAAGCCCTGGCGTGCGCGATTTATGCAGGCGCAAGATACTCTTTCACGCTGATTATCCGGTAGTGAATAAAGCGCTTAAAACAGTGTCCCCCGACTGCGTGTATTGCCATTGAAAATACTTCGCCTGTCAGAACTCCAGGCGCATCGTTAAGACTCTGCTCGATAGCGGAGACAGTGACCATCCGCTGATCTTCATTCTCTTCTCTGCGTGAATTAAAACGCCCCGGCAGCCGGGGCAAAGTCCTTTTTACTCGGTCCAGTAAGTGCCGGTCAGTTCGACGGCGAGGAACGGGTTATAGTTTTTTTGCGTTTGCTACGCATCGGGATCGGCAAACTGCTGCGGATAAAACACCCTGGCGAAGAACTGCACGGCCAGCACGTTACAGGAGGAATGGTACCAGATGCCAAAACTGCGATCGGCTTCAACCGCTTTCAGCATGCTGATACCTTTACGCGCCAGCAGCGGCTTCATGCTGGCACTCGCCTGTTCTGCAGTAGTCTGCGTGCCCAGCACTAAACCGGCGGGTAGTGGATCGCCCGCTATCGGCGTCCTGACGCCACCGCTGACCAGAAAGGCATCCAGCTGCGCGGCGATAACTTTTTCCAGATTCACCTGCCCGAGCGCGCCCGGCAGATCGATAAAATTCCGCATATTACCGTGACCGTCTGAGCGACACTATTCATGGGCTGAAGACGCCTGAGCCATGACCATTTTGTTGTTCACCACGAAAAACTAAGCGCCATATTAAGACATTGCTGCTCTGCGCCTGCACCAAAAAAGTGCTTTAACCCTTGCACTATCACGGCGTTGCACCGTTCCGCTTCTTCTGAGGCTGGCACACTTTATGCTTGGATAGAGTGACAGCCTTTAACGTCTGCGAGGTGACGATGCTGAATATCAATCTCTCCGCTTCACCCTTTTTTGATGAGATGCTTCTGGCTGAAGGTGAACACCGTGACCACTACGCCGCCTACTGGCAATGGCTGCAGCAGGCCGATCACCAGGCGGTACAGCGCAAGCGAGAAGAAGCCGCCCTGCTGTTTCACCGGGTAGGGATTACCTTCAATGTCTACGATGACGACAATGGCGCTGAACGGTTGATCCCGTTCGACAGCGTGCCCCGTATTATCCCGGCTGCCGAGTGGGCCATGCTCGATGCCGGTATTCGTCAGCGTGTGCAGGCGCTCAATGCCTTTCTCTACGATATCTACCATGAACAACACATTCTGAAAGCGGGCGTCATTCCGGCAGAACAGGTTCTGGCTAACGAACAGTATCAGCCCTGCATGCAGGGTGTTGATCTCCACCGTAACATCTACGCACACATTATCGGCGTGGATATGGTGCGCAACAGTGATGGCGAATATTACGTCCTGGAAGATAACCTGCGCACCCCCTCCGGCGTCTCCTATATGCTGGAGAACCGTAAGATGATGATGCGGCTCTATCCGGAACTGTTTGCGCAGCAACGCATTGCCCCCGTAGAACGCTATCCCTCGCATCTGCTGCAAACGCTGCGCGAAAGCTCACCCGTCAACGATCCCACCGTGGTGGTATTGACCCCAGGCCGCTTTAACAGCGCTTACTTCGAACACAGTTTTCTGGCGCAGCAGATGGGCGTTGAGCTGGTTGAAAGTGCCGATCTGTTCGTTAAGGATGGCATGCTGTTCATGCGCACGACGGCCGGGCCATGCAGAATACATGTGATCTATCGTCGGGTTGACGATGCTTTCCTCGATCCGCTGGCGTTCCGCCCGGACTCCATGCTCGGCGTACCAGGACTGCTGTCAGTTTATCGGGCTGGCAATGTTGTCCTGGCCAATGCCATCGGCACGGGCGTGGCTGATGACAAATCTATCTACCCCTACGTACCGGATATGGTGCGCTTTTATCTGCAGGAAGAACCGATCCTCAACAACGTACCAACCTGGCAGTGCAGACATAAAAATGAGCTGTCGTATGTGCTGGCCAACCTCGAAAAAATGGTGGTGAAAGAAGTTCATGGCGCTGGGGGCTACGGCATGTTGATTGGCCCTGCCGCGAGCAAAGCTGAGCTCGCCCACTTCCGTGACCTGTTGCTGGCGCGCCCGCAGAATTACATCGCGCAAAACACGCTGGCGTTGTCCACCTGTCCCACGTTTGTCAACGACGGCCTGGCACCGCGTCATATCGATCTCCGGCCCTTTGCGCTCAGTGGTGCAGAGATCCGACTGGTTCCCGGCGGGCTTACCCGCGTCGCGTTGACGGAAGGATCGCTGGTCGTCAATTCATCTCAGGGCGGCGGAACCAAGGACACCTGGGTACTGGAGGATGATCTATGCTGAGCCGCACAGCCAGTGAACTCTATTGGATGGCCCGCTATCTGGAACGGGCAGAAAATATCGCCCGGGTGCTGGACGTCACCAACAAGCTGTCGATGATGCCAATCCGTAACGGGGGGACGCATGATCTGCTGGTACCGCTCAACCTGACCAGCACCAGCGGGCTGTATGCTGAGACCTACCCGACATTGACGATGCCCAATCTGGTCAGTTTTTTCGCCCTGGATAACCGGAATCACAGCAGCATTTTCAGTTGCCTGCAGATGGGCTGGAACAACGCGCATGCGGTGCGTGGCAGCCTGTCATCCGAAGTCTGGGAGTGTATCAATGCCACCTGGATCGGGATGAAATCGATACGCCGTCAGGGCATCGGCTCAGACGGTGCCGACGCCTTCTTTGACTGGGTGAAAGAGCGCTCTCATCTGTTCCGCGGTGCCATGTTCGGTACCCTGCTCCGCAGCGATGCGATGCACTTTATCCGCCTGGGGACGCTGCTGGAACGGGCTGATGGCACCGCCCGTCTGCTGGAGGTGAAGAACCGACTGATGGACATTGATGACGATCCGGTGCGCGAATATTACCGCATGGACACACTGCTGCAGGCAGTAAGTGCGCGCGAAGCCTACCATAGTATTTATAAGCAGCCCCTGAGCCGGGAGACCATCGCCGAACTGATGATCCTGCGTAACGAGCTGCCGCGTTCGTTGCTGGCGTGTATCAACGATATGGTTCAGCAACTGGAGCTGATTGGTGGCCGTGCAAACCCGCCACGCCGCCTCGCGCACATCCTGCACGCCGAGCTGCGCTTCAGTTCCATGAAAGACCTGAACAGAATCGGGCTGAACAACTGGCTGGAAGCCTTTCTCGCCCAGGTCAACGAGATCGCCGAAAGTATTCATCACACGTATCTGGAGGCGCAATGAAACTTAGCATTGAGCACAACACGCACTATCGCTACGACCAGGCAGTGCAACGGAGTATCCAGTACCTGCGTCTGACGCCTCAAGAATCGCCTCATCAACGCATACTTTCCTGGCAACTGACCTTGCCGGAGAAGGCGGTCTGCACCACGGATGCCTTCGGCAACATCATGCATGTTCTGACACTCGATGAACCGCATGAGTCCATCACCATTCAGGTACATGGCGTGGTAGAGATTGAACACGGCATTGAAGATCAGGCTCAGGGACATCTGTCGCCGCTGGTTTTCCTGCGCCACAGTCCGCTGACCCAGCCCGATGCGGCGATTCAGGCGTTTGCCCTGCGTTATCATCAGCCTCAGGCGATACTGGCCGCCCTGGAAAACCTGATGGGAGACCTGCTGCTCAGGATGCCTTACACCCCAGGTTCTACCCTTGTGACCGACAGTGCCGCGGAGGCTTTCGCCGCCCGTACCGGCGTCTGCCAGGATCATACGCATGTCTTTCTGAGCTGCTGTCGTAGCCTGAATATACCGGCCCGCTACGTCAGCGGTTACCTGCACAGCAAAGATTCTACCCATGTCGCGACCCATGCCTGGGCCGAAGTCTGGGTGGAAGACCGCTGGCACTGCTTTGACGTCACCAACAATACTCGCATGCCTGATCAACATCTTAAGCTTGCCGTCGGCATTGATTACCTGGATGCCTGTCCGGTGCGCGGTTTACGGATTGGCGGTGGATACGAAGATATGTGCGCGATTGCTGCCGTACAAATGATGTAAATCGCGACTTGCTGATGGTGAAAACTTCATGCACGCTGATGGCGTGCAAATCTTTTTTTGAAGGAAGTGTGGTATGACCTATTGTGTGGCCATGCGCCTGTCATCCGGGCTGGTCTTTGCATCCGATTCACGGACTAATGCTGGCGTGGATCATATTTCCACCTTCCGTAAACTGCACGTGTTTCATCAGGACGGCGATCGTACGCTGGTGCTTCAGACTGCCGGTAATCTGGCGACCACGCAAAGTATCATCAGCTTGCTGCGACACCGCAGCAGGAATGCCGATTGTCCCAATCTGCTGAATGTCTCCAGCCTCTACGAGGCCGCGTCGCTGATAGGCGAAACGGTTCGTGAGGTGATCCAGCGTGACAGTGAGGCGCAACAGAATGGCAGCACGACAGACTTCAGTTGCAACCTTCTGCTCGGCGGGCAAATCAACGGGGATGATATTGGCCTGTTCCATATTTATCCTCAGGGTAATTTCATCGAAGCCACCCGCGATACGCCCTATTTCCAGATTGGTGAAAGCAAGTACGGCAAACCGATTATTGACCGGGTGCTGCACTACGACATGTCTCTGGAGCAGGCGATGCAATGCGCGCTGATTTCACTGGATTCGACCCTGCGCAGCAATCTGTCCGTTGGTCTGCCGCTCGACGTGATGATCTACCCGTGTGACAGCTACAGCGATGCCCGGCAATACCGCATTACCGAAGACCACCCGTACTTCAGTACTATCCGTAAAGGCTGGGGAGAAGGCTTAGTCAACACCTTCAGACAGCTACCGCCGCTGGTTCTCTAGTCAGAACCAGGCATCCTGTTCCCCTTTACAGCCCCAACCCAAACACGAAATAATACCTCCACAAGCCGGGTCAGAATCCGGTCGCTACTTACTTTCAACTCTGCGGATCCCCTTATGAACAACGAAATTTCTCTCAAATATTATGATGTCGCAGACGAGTACGCGACGGAGGCGGCTAAGTCGGTCAGCGAAGCAGAGCGTACTCCGCTGGCGCATTACTTCCAGCTGCTGATTACCCGTCTGATGAACAACGAAGAGATCAGTGAAGAGTCGCAGCAGGATATGGCGCGCGAAGCGGGTATCGATGAGCAGCGTATTGATGATATCGCCGAGTTCCTGAACCGCTGGGGCAACGAGTAAGAGATATGCACCGGCAGACGAGCGTTGCGCCGTCCGCCGGTTAACCTTTCTGACTACCGCATTCACCTCCGCGTCGGGCATCCGCCCCAGCCTCTTGCCCGGCCGTAAATTATCATCCAGACTTATATAGTCTGCGCAGGCATTGTGTTTTACACTGCGCGCTGTAAAAAACTGAGTAGATTAAGCAGGCAAAAATGGCGATGAACGGAACGATCACAACCTGGTTTGAAGATAAAGGTTTTGGCTTTATCAAAGATGAAAACGGTGATAACCGCTATTTTCATGTGATTAAAGTCGCCAATCCTGATCTGATTAAGAAAGATGCGGCGGTGACATTTGAACCCACCACCAACAACAAAGGCTTATCCGCCTATGCGGTGAAGGTCGCGCCGACCAGCAAATACATCTATATCGCAGGTGAGCGGCTGAAGATCACTTCGATTAAGTCTTACCTGGTTTACAACGAAGACGTCCCGGTTGATGCTGGTGTCGATAAAGAGAACGCGGTGCTTTCAGTGGGCCTGTTGCTGAATAATATCCGTCCGAAGTCTGACCCGAACGCCAGTGAGATGCGCTCGCTGAAAAAGCTGGCGGTGACCACTTTCCAGGGAACGACGCTGATCTTCTCCGAAGATGAGATCGACATCGAAAGCACGGTTAAAGTGCTTAAAGGTCTGAAGTAATCCCGCAGGCAGGCCGGGATTCTGTGAGCAGGATTTCGGCCTTTATGCCCGCATCCGCCTGCCATTCAGGCACATCTCTCTGACATGATGCTGCCCGGTGCCGTGAAAAAGCGAATCTCTGGCAGATAAAACCGCCCTGCTCTCCCGCCTAATCCGTTGTTTATGATAAAACAAAGGTCAAAAGCACAACACATCAAGGTTCATCCCCACAACACGTCTTTCCAGGGTAGAATCAGATACTTTGTTCAGTCATTGCCAATGTTTTCCATCATCGCAAAGTGATACGAAAAGCGGGTGAAATAAGGTATAAAGCCGCATGAAAATCCCAAACAGAATCCAGCCCCTGGTCGATGACGGCCTCATTGACGATGTGCTGCAGCGGCTGAAAAGCGGCAAAGAAGCAGACGTCTATACCGTGCTTTGCGGCGGTAAAGTGCAGTGCGCCAAAGTTTATAAAGAAGCGACCCAGCGTAGCTTCAAGCAGGCGGTGCAGTATCAGGAAGGACGTAAAACCCGCAACAGCCGTAACGCCCGCGCCATGCAGAAAGGCACGAAGTTTGGCCGTAAGCAGCAGGAGGAGTCCTGGCAGACTGCCGAAGTAGACGCCCTGTTCCGCCTGGCTAATGCCGGTGTTCGCGTGCCCCAGCCTTATCTCTGCATTGACGGCGTGTTACTGATGGAGCTGGTGATCGACGCCAATGGCTCTGTCGCGCCGCGCCTCAGCGACGTCACGCTTTCCGAAGAAGAGGCGATCACCGACTTCCACACCATGATTCGCAACATCGTGCGTATGCTCTGTGCCGGTATCGTCCATGGTGACTTATCCGAATTCAACGTGCTGCTGGACGAGCAGGGACCGGTGATTATCGACCTGCCACAGGCGGTCGATGCGGCAGCCAATAACCATGCTGAGTCGATGTTCGAACGTGACGTAGACAACATTACCTCCTACTACGGTCAGTTCGCTCCGGCGCTGCTGAAGACGCGCTATGCCAAAGAGATCTGGCAGCTTTATGAAGATGGCAAGCTGACCCCGGAAACACCGCTGACCGGACAGTTTGTTGAAGAGGAGCGCGTGGTGGATATGGATTCGCTGATGGATGAGATCATCACCGCAGAAGATGAATACTACGAGCGCCAGCGCGCCAGCCGTGAGCGCGACGAAGATTAGAAAAAAGGCAGCGAGTTGTCTCGCTGCCTCTGTGCTACCGCACTATCACAATCCTTTCATCTAACGACGACCGTCAGCGCAATCAGAGTTAAGCCGATGATCATCACGCCGACAAATACCGTATCAAGCCTGCCTTTTTTCATCTTTGCCTCCCTAGAACCACTGACCAAACCGACGGATATAGAAACGTTTCATGCCCTGCGCCACCAGACAGTAGCTGAACAGCGTCAGCACCAGCCACGGGAAATATTGCCATGGCAGCGGCACCAGACCGACCATTGCACCCAGCGGTGAGAACGGGATCAGGATGCCCAGCGCTATCACCGCCAGCGTGGTCAGCATCACCGGTAAAGTGGCACGACTCTGGATAAACGGAATCTTCCGGGTACGCAGCATATGTACCACCAGCGTCTGTGACAGCAGTCCCTCGATAAACCAGCCAGACTGGAACAGCGACTGCACGCCTGCATGGTTAGCGCCGAAAACGAACCACATCAGCGCAAAGGTGGTGACGTCAAAAATTGATGACGTCGGACCCATCCACAGCATGAAGCGTTTAATGTTGCCGGCATCCCATTTACGCGGCTTATTCAGAAACTCACGGTCAACCTTGTCCCACGGCAGCGCCAGCTGGGAGACGTCATACATCAGGTTCTGAATCAGCAGATGAATCGACAGCATCGGCAGAAACGGAATAAAGGCACTGGCCACCAGCAGCGAGAACACGTTGCCGAAGTTGGAGCTGGCGGTCATGTTGAGATATTTGATGATGTTGCCAAAGGTCTCGCGTCCTTTGAGTACCCCCTCATTCAGCACCTGAAGATCTTTCTCCAGCAGGATGATGTCCGATGAGGCTTTCGCCACATCCGCCGCGCTGTCCACAGAAATACCGGTGTCAGCCGCCCGCAGGGCAGGCGCGTCATTGATACCATCGCCGAGGAATCCGACAGTGTGACCGTTCTGCTGCATCAGGCGCACCAGACGTGATTTCTGCAACGGCGTCAGCTGGGCAAACAGGGTGCAGCGCTCTGCTTCCAGTGCCAGCTCATCATCGTTCATCGCCTCAATCTGATCGCCGGTCAGCATGGCCGGATCGGTCAGCCCGACATCGGCACAGACCCGCAGCGTCACCAGCGGATTGTCACCGGTCAGTACTTTCACCGTTACACCACTGTCGCGCAGGGCTTTAATCGCCTTACCGGCACTGGCTTTTGGTGGATCGCGGAAGGTCAGCATGCCCTGGATAACCAGATCGCGCTCATCACTATCGCTGAGCGGCGCGTGCAGCTCGCCATCACGGGTTGCCACCAGCAGCACGCGATAACCCTGCTGATGATAGCGTTCAGTCTGCGCCAGCAACGCCGCACGCTGTGCCGCATCCAGTGCAACGACCGCATCACCCTGCCGCACGGCAACGCTGACTGCCAGCATCTCTTCAACTGCGCCTTTGCAGATCAGTTGCGAGCGATGATGAGTCAGATTTTCCACCAGCACCGACACGCGACGGCGGGTAAAATCAAACGGCAGCTCATCAACCAGCTGATACTGACTGCGCTGAGTCTGTGAAATGACTTTATCGCCTGCGCAGAGCACGGCGCGATCCATCAGGTTTTTTGCGCCACTCTGGCTGCCACTGTTAAGCCAGGCCAGCAGCAGGACCTGCTCATCTTCACTGCCCTGCGCATCCAGATGATGCGCCAGCAGGATAGTGTCTTGAGTGAGCGTGCCGGTTTTATCGGTGCAGAGCACATCCATCGCGCCAAGATTCTGAATGGCGTTGAGCTTTTTGACGATCACTTTGCGCCGGGACATCGCAATGGCGCCTTTGGCCAGATTAGCGCTGACAATCATCGGCAGCATTTCCGGGGTCAGCCCGACCGCGACCGCCAGAGCAAACAGCGTGGCATCCATCCAGTCCCCTTTGGTGAAGCCGTTAATTATCAGCACCACAGGAACCATCACCAGCATAAAGCGGATCAGCAGTTTACTGACGCTGTTCACCCCACGGTCAAACGCAGTCTGTGGACGACTTCCGGTCAGCGATGAGGCCAGTGAACCAAACCAGGTTTCGCCTCCGGTCGCAACGATGACGGCGCTGGCTGTGCCGCTGGCCACGCTGGTGCCCATCAGGCAGATGTTCGGTGACGCCAGCAGCTCCTGGGCAGTCTGCTCTTCAGCATCAATACCCGCATCGCTGCTGTGTTTCTCGACCGGCAGCGACTCGCCAGTCAGCACCGCTTCACTGATAAACAGATTGCGGGAACTCAGCAGACGCACATCGGCAGGCACCTGATCGCCGGTGCTGAGCAGAATAATGTCGCCCGGCACCAGCTCACTCATATCCACATCCTGACGCTGCGCGGTTTCACTGCCCGCTTCCCGCCGCAGCACGGTGACCTGGCTGCGAACCAGTGACTGCAGCGCCTGCGCCGCACAGTTGGTGCGAAACTCCTGCCAGAAGCGCAGCAGCCCGCTCAGCATCACCATGGTGCAGATGATGATGACGCCGGAGAGATCGGTCTCCTGACCGGCGCGCAGCGGCAATATATAGTCGGTAAAGAAGCTCACCAGCGCCAGGACCAGCAGGACGTAGATAAACGGGTTATTAAACGCCATCAGCAGCTGAATCAGCGCCGGTGGTGCTTTCTCATGTGCCACTTCATTGCGGCCATACAGAGCCAGTCGTTTCGCCGCTTCAGCCTGAGTCAGACCCTGACGCTGACTGCGCAGGTTCGCCAGCGTCATCTCAACGTGCTGGCCTGCCTGCTGTGCGACAGCAAATATTTTTTTACTTTTTTTATCGTTACGGTTGCCGGATGAGGTGATCGCAACCTGTTCCAGTTTCATGTCGCTCATTTCGACATCTCCCTGATTTAAAGCAATAGTTGTCCTGCACGCAAAATAAGGTGCATGGATAAAACCTGGCGTGGCCGGGTTATTTAATAAGGTGACCTTTGGGAATAATGACGTTATTCCGCCTGCGTGAAAAATAATGACGCGCGCAGGATGACGTAACGCCTGTTAAGCGCTGCGTTTTAAAGGTCTGATATCGGCGTTCGGGCGCAGCCTGAGCTACGCCAGTCGGGGTGGAGGAAAAAGGGCTAGGATAAACAGCAGCATAACGTGCACTCCTGTAGCTGACAGGATTAAAAACAAGGAGCGCGATCGTTAATTAAAGCGGGGATCGCTGCTCGCCGGTTGGCAAGCAGCAGAGAAAATTCAGCTTGCCAGAATTAAAATTAATCTAGGGTGACTGTCCAACTGAATTCTCCTGAAGTTATTTGCCGCTATTATAGAGAGAGGAATATTGGGGTAAAGCGATTCAGAAATAAATAACCGCTTCGTTGAGGATTTGTTTCTGCTCAGGTTGCCGCTTCGGTTACAACATGGCGATCTTCTTATAACCACAACCTAATACTTATAACCTTTTGGCATATGGTTAGCCTATATTAGACTATTCTTCGCATCGGCGCTTTCGTAAACTCGCGTAACTTTTTAGAGGCAAGGAAATTTCATGAAAACTATAATTCCATCACTGCTGGCGCTGACGCTGGCTGCCGCCTTCACAGCACAGGCCGCAACACCAAAAGATACGCTGGTGATTGCCCAATCTACCGACGACGCCGACAGCTTCGACCCGGCCAAAGGGTTTGAACTGACCAGCGTTCAGGCTTTTACGAATATCTATCAGCGTCTGGTACAGTCTGACCCGCATAATCCGGTGGACCTGAAACCGACACTGGCCACTTCGTGGCAGCCCGGCAGCGATAACCGCAGCCTGACCTTTGAACTGCGCAAAGATGCGAAATTCTCCACCGGTAACCCGCTGCGTCCGGAAGATGTGATCTTCTCCCTGGGCCGCGTGGTGAAACTGAATCTCGATCCCTCTTTCATCCTGACGCAGCTCGGCTGGACCAAAGATAACGTCGATGGCTTCCTGAAGAAGGTTGACGACAATCATGTGCAGATCAGCTGGACCGCTAACGTCAGCCCGACTTACGTACTGAGCCTGCTCTCTGCGCCGGTCTCGTCCATTGTCGATGAAAAAACGGCGATGGCGAATGCGAAGAACGGCGACTTCGGTAACGCCTGGCTGGCAACCCACTCAGCGGGCAGTGGTCCGTATCAGATCCGCAAAGTGGTGATGCATCAGGTGGTGCTGCTCAGCGCCAACCCGACCTCACCGGCGGGCGCACCAAAAATGAAGAACATCCTGATCAAGAACGTACCGGAACCGGCGGCGCGTCGTCTGCTACTGGAACAGGGTGATGCCGATATCGCCCGTAACCTGGGTGCCGATCAGATTGCTGCGCTAAACGGCAAACCTGGCGTGAAGACAGAAGCGATTCCAATGGCGTCGCTCTACTACATCCAGTTCAACATCGGCGCGAACGACACGATGAAGAACCCGGCCTTCTGGGAAGCGGCACGCTACCTGTGGGATTACAAAGGTATTGCTAATGAGCTGCTGAAAGGTCAGTTCGACGTGCATCAGAGCTTCCTGCCGAAGGGCTTCCTGGGCGCAATCAACGACACGCCATACAGCTACGACCCGGAAAAAGCCAAAGCGATTCTGAAGAAAGCGGGCCTGAACAACGTCACCTTCAAGCTCTCCACCAGCAACCAGCCGCCTTATCTGGATATTGCGCAGGCGCTGCAGGGCAGCTTCGCCAAAGCGGGCGTGAAAGTGGAAGTGGTGCCCGGCCTGAGCTCCGAAGTCTCAACCAACGTTAAAGCGCATAAATATGAAGCGACGCTGAACGCCTGGGGCTCCGACTACTTCGATCCCAACACCAACGCCGCCTCGTTTGCTTACAACCCGGAAGATGGCAGCAAAACCATCGCTTACCGCTCAGACTGGCACATTCCTGAGCTGAACAAGCAGGTAATTGCGGCGACGGCGGAAAGCGATCCGAAGAAGCGCATCGCGCTGTATGAAGCGATGCAGCGTGAAGTCATGAAGAACTCCCCTTACGTGATTGGCATGCAGGCGAAGAACCTGATCGCCGTGCGCGACAACCTGAAAGGCTATGTCCAGGGCATTAACCCTGACATGGTGTATTACTCGCAGGTCACTAAGTAATGGCACAGTCTGTTTCTTCAGCCGGGTTCGCCCGGCTTTTTTGGCAGCGTGGCGGACGGCTGATCGGTAGCGTGTTGTCGCTGCTGGTCACGCTGCTTGGCCTGCTCGCCTTCACCTTTATGCTGTCGCATCTCTCGCCGATTGATCCGGTGCAGCAGATCGCTGGCGATCACGCCAGTGAAGCAACCTATCAACAGGTACGTCACGACCTGGGGCTCGATCAGCCGGTGCTGATGCAGTTCTGGCGCTACATCGAACATCTGGCGCAGGGCGATCTGGGTGTCTCCCGTCTGACCAATCAGTCGGTGAGTGGCGACCTGATGACCACCTTCCCCGCTACCATTGAGCTGGCGACCTGCGCGATGATCTTCGCGGTGGTGTTCGGTGTCACGCTGGCGCTGCTGGCGGCATGGAAACCGGGCAGCTGGATCGACAACCTCGCCCGCTTTATCTCGCTGCTGGGCTACTCGGTGCCGGTGTTCTGGCTCGGCCTGCTGGGCCTGCTGCTCTTTTATGCGGTGCTGCACTGGTCCGCCGGACCGGGACGGCTGGATGATATCTGGGTTTATACCCTGGAGCCGAAGACCGGCTTTGTGCTGATCGACAGCTGGCTGTCGGGTGAACCGGAGATGTTCCGCAATGCGATTGCGCACCTCTGGCTGCCGGTGGTGATCCTCGGCCTGCTGGCGATGGCGGGCATTACCCGCCTGCTGCGTGCTGCGCTGCTGGAAGAGAGCAGCAAAGAGTATGTGGTGCTGGCGCGTGCCAAAGGCGCGGGTCGGGTGCGCATCCTGCTGCGCCATATCTTCCCTAACGTGCTGGGCACGCTGGTCACGGTGATCGCCCTCTCCTACGCCACCCTGCTGGAAGGCTCGGTGCTGACTGAAACCGTCTTCGCCTGGCCGGGTGTGGGTCGCTACATGACCAATGCGCTGTTCTCCGGCGATGTACCGGCGATTCTGGGCTCCACCCTGTTGATCGGCAGCTGCTTTATTCTGATTAACGCCCTGGCGGATGTTTTAACCTGGTTAACCGATCCGAGAACCCGATGACGCAACAACTTTCTGAACTCGAAACGCTGCGACCACGCCGTCGCCGTCAACGCGTGACCTCGTTAACCGTTGGGCTGACGCTGGTGGCGATTCTTATCCTGATGGCGCTGCTGGCACCGCTGATTGCGCCATTCGATCCGAATATGCAGACCATGTCGAGCCGCCTGCTGGCACCGTCGGCGCAGCACTGGTTTGGCACCGACGGCTTTGGCCGCGATCTGTTGTCGCGCGTGATTTACGGCGCACGTCCTACGCTGCTGCTGGTGTCGCTGATTCTGGTGCTGACCATTCCGGCCGGGCTGCTGATCGGCATCACCGCCGGTTACGTTGGCGGCTGGACTGAACGCCTGCTGATGCGCATTACCGATATCTTCCTGTCGCTGCCGAACCTGGTGATCGCGCTGGCGCTGGTGGCGATTCTCGGCCCTGGCCTGATGAACGGTGCGCTGGCACTGGCGCTGACCAGCTGGCCGCCGTTTGCCCGTCAGGCGCGCGCTGAAACGCTGGCACTGCGCCGCAGCGACTACCTTGCCGCTGCGCGGATGCAGGGGATTACGGGCTTTCGCCTGATGTTTGGTCATATCCTGCCGCTCTGTATGCCGACTGCGGTGGTCCGCGCCGCGCTGAGCCTGGGCGGGATTATCCTGGCCGCGGCCGGTCTTGGCTTCCTCGGCATGGGCGTTCAGCCGCCGACGGCGGAATGGGGTTCAATGGTCGCCGAAGGCAGTAAAGTGATCTTCGATCAGTGGTGGGTTGCTGCCGCACCGGGCGCGGCCATTCTGTTTGCCAGCCTGGCCTTTAACCTGACAGGCGATGGCCTGCGCG
The DNA here is from genome assembly GCF_003201065.1 of Pantoea sp. JKS000250. NCBI lineage: Bacteria > Pseudomonadati > Pseudomonadota > Gammaproteobacteria > Enterobacterales > Erwiniaceae > Pantoea > Pantoea sp. JKS000250. The sequence goes on from NZ_QICZ01000001.1 coordinate 1,322,805, forward strand.
ACCGACTGGATACCCGTCATGCAAAATAATCTGCTCCATGCCGAAGGGCTGACCATTCGCAGCGATGATGCGCTGCTGGTCGATAACATCAGTTTTTCCGTGGGCCGCGAGCGTGTGGCGCTGGTGGGTGAGTCCGGTTCCGGCAAGTCACTCACTGCCCGCAGCCTGATGGGCTTGCTCTCGCCCGCGCTGCATCTGCAGGCCAGCCAGCTTCAGGTCGCCGGTGAGAATGTGCTGACGCTGAGTGAGCGCCACTGGAACCAGCTGCGCGGTAACCGCGTGGCGATGGTAATGCAGGACCCAAAGTATGCCCTTAATCCGACGCGTACGATTGGCTGGCAGGTAGAAGAGCCGCTGATCCTGCATCGCCGTCTGAGCCGTGCCGAGCGCAAAGAGAAGGTGTGCGAGATGCTGGATGCGGTCGGCCTGCCCGATCCGCGTCGTCTGATGCAGCACTATCCGCATCAGCTCTCTGGCGGTATGGGCCAGCGTGTGATGCTGGCGATCGCACTGATCACCGATCCGGACTTCCTGATCGCCGATGAACCGACCTCCGCACTGGATCACGCCATGCGCGATCAGGTGCTGGCGCTGATCCGCGGTCTGGTGGAAGCGCGCAACATGGGTCTGCTGCTGATCAGCCATGATTTGCAGCAGGTCTCGGAACATTGCGAGCGGGTGATGGTGATGTACAAAGGCCGGTTGCTGGATACGCTGCCCGCCGCCGATCTGCCGCGCGCGACCCATCCCTATACCCGCACGCTGTGGGCCTGCCGCCCGGGCAAAGCGACTCACGGACAGGCTTTACCGGTGCTGGATCGCGCTGCGCTGGAGGCGAATTATGATTGAGTTACACAATCTCAGCGTCGCCCATAAACAGGGTTACGAACTGCGCACCGTGGTGCATGAGGTCAACCTGAAGGTTAACGCTGGCGAGTGTTTTGGTCTGGTAGGACCTTCAGGCTGCGGCAAATCGTCGCTGCTGTGGGTGCTGGCAGGTCTCAATCCACACTGGCAGGGCCAGATGCAGCTTGCCGGTCACGAGGTTCAGCCGGGCAAAGCCTTTACCGGCGCACTGCGTCAGGAAGTGCAGATGGTGTTTCAGGATCCTTATGCCTCGCTGCATCCACGTCACCGCCTGCGTCGCACGCTGGCGGAGCCGCTGAAGCTGCTGAAACGCGACAATATCAACGATCGTATCGATCAGGGCTTCCGTCACGTCGGACTCGATCCTGCGCTGGCAGATCGCTATCCGCATCAGCTCTCCGGCGGTCAGCGTCAGCGCGTCGCTATCGTGCGTGCCCTGCTGCTGCAGCCGAAGATCCTGCTGCTGGATGAGCCGACGTCAGCGCTGGATATGTCAGTGCAGGCCGAGATCCTTAATCTGCTCAACGATCTGAAACGACAGGATGGTCTGACGATGGTGCTGGTCAGCCACGATCCCGATGTTATCGATCACATGTGCGATCGCGCGGTGCGTATGGCGCAGGGTCGCATCATCGAGCAGATCTCTGCCTGAACTCAGGCCGGACGGCGTTCACCTGCCGTCCGGCGCTATTGTTTTCTCCCGCCTGTCTTAACACGCCTCTATGCCCGCCGTTAACCTCTCTTCTCCCCTGCCGGAACGGCGCACTGTTCGCTGAAGCCAGCAACCGTATGCGACTGCGCAAATCGCAGCACCAGGCTGATGCGGTATACTCGCCGCAGTTTCTTTAAAAAAGGAGTCAGGTAATGACGGTAAAACTGCGTCCGCTGGAGCGGGAAGATCTGCACTTTGTCCATCAGCTGGATAACAACGCCAGCGTGATGCGCTACTGGTTCGAGGAGCCTTATGAGGCATTTGTGGAGCTGTCCGATCTCTATAATAAACACATTCACGATCAGACCGAGCGCCGCTTTGTGGTGGAACACAGCGGGCAAAAAGCGGGATTAGTGGAACTGGTCGAGATTAACCATGTGCACCGCCGCGCTGAGTTTCAGATCATTATCGATCCGGCGCATCAGGGCAAAGGGCTGGCCACGCAGGCGGCAAAGCTTGCGATGGATTATGGCTTTTCAGTGCTGAATCTTTATAAGCTCTACCTGATTGTCGATCAGGAAAACGAAAAAGCGATCCACATCTACACCAAGCTCGGCTTCGAGATCGAAGGCGTGCTTAAGCATGAGTTTTTCATTAACGGGGAGTACCGCAACACCATCCGCATGTGCATTTTCCAGCATCAGTATCTGGAACGCCATAAAACGCCAGGCGGAATGGTGAAGCCAACCGCGCAGTAATCAGCCGCGCGCGCCAACCGGGTTCATAAAGGGACGCGGATGTTCCGGCTTGAGGTCGTACATGCCGCCATAGAAAGGATCGACCAGCAGCCAGCCGGGGAATCCACCCAGCGGAATGTTGCCCAGCAGATACCAGAGGTTAGCGCGCGCCTCAATCGGCACCGTGACCGGCACGTAGCCCGGGCTTTCCAGCATCAGCAGGTAGTGCTTTTTGCCGAAGTAGCGACCGGTCGATTTAGCCAGCTCAACGGTCTGCGGCGTGAAACCCTGCGCCACTGCATAGCCACGCTCATCCTGCACGGTAAAGCGCGCGCCCTGCGGCAGAGAGTCGATGCGTACCATCTGGGTTTCAGTGCCGACAATGGTGGCACAGCCGCTAAGCAGCAGTGCGGCGGCCAGAGCCAGAATTCGCTGTTTCATGAAGGGGTCCACAGAGTGATCAATGATCAGAGTGTAGACCGCCCTTTCAGACTCAATCGGGCTATCATCGCCCGATTCAGCCAGCTTATTGCGGTTGACAAGCGCGGGCGATAGCCGCGATGTCGTTGGGAGAGGTACGGCAGCAGCCGCCAATCAGCTTCGCGCCCGCCTGTTGCCACTCGTCCAGCTTGTCATGCAGCGTGCAGCCCGAGGGCGCTGAATGCCAGGTTTTGCTGTCGGCATCATACTGTTCGCCGGAGTTGGGATAGACCACCAGCGGTTTGTCGGTCAGCCTCTGCAACTGGTGTAGCGCAGGCGTCACGCTCTCAAGTGCCACGCAGTTGATTCCCATGGCCACCACCTGTGGCTGCTGATTCAGCCAGCTCACCACCTCTGACAGCGGCGTGCCGTCGCTGATGTGTCCGGCATCACGCAGGGTAAACGTAAACCAGGCGCGGCTTTCAGGAAATTCAGCCAGCAGCTTCACCAGCGCCTGCGCTTCAGCAAAGGAAGGCAGGGTTTCACAGGCCAGCAGATCGGCACCCGCCGCCAGCAGCGCCTGCACGCGCGGGCGGTGAAACGCCATCATCTCCGCTTCAGGCAACGCGTAGTCGCCGCGATATTCCGAACCATCCGCCAGGAAGGCACCATACGGCCCCACCGATCCCGCCACCAGCAGCGTTTTCGCATCGGGCCGTACCGCCAGGTAATCGTGACGGGCGCGGCGCGCCAGTTCGACGCTCTGGGCGATCAACGCCAGTGACTGCGCCTCATCGAGACCGCGTGTGGCAAAGCCCTGCGGCGTCGCCTGGTAGCTGGCAGTGATGGCACAGCGCGCCCCGGCAACAAAATAATCGTAGTGAACCTGGTAGATCAGCTCAGGATTTTCCATCAGCACTTTCGCTGACCAGAGCGCATCGGCCAGATGGCAGCCGCGGGCTTCCAGCTCGGTGGCCAGCGCGCCATCCAGAATCAGCAATGGCGACTCCGTTAAAGCCTGCGCGACAGGGTTATGCGACATCTTTGGCCTCCTCAGGCTTCGGGGATGATTTGTGGGTCAGATGGTAAGCGGCATAGCAGAACAGCACAAACGGGATGCCACACCACAGCGCGATACGCTGGGTCGGATCAAACGCCAGCCCGAGACAGGCCAGCAGGCAGAGCAGAAAGCCCAGAACCGGCGTCAGCGGATAGAGCGGCGCACGGTAGCCCAGCTCTGCCAGCGATTTGCCCTGCTGAAGATGACGGCGACGGAAAACAAAATGCGAGGCGCAGATGCTGAGCCAGACCGCGACCACCGCAAAGCCGGAGATGGCCGACAGCGCCACAAATACCGTGTCCGGTGCGACCACGCTGGAGACCAGCGCCAGTAAGCCACCGATCATGCTGACGGTGATGGCCAGCAGAGGCACGCCGCGCTTGTTGACGCTGGCAAAGGCGCGCGGCAGTGTATTTTCATTAGCCAGCGACCAGAGCATGCGCCCGGAGGCATACAGGCCCGAGTTGGCCGCAGAGAGGATAGCGGTCAGGATCACAAAGTTAATGATGTCAGCCGCATAAGGAATGCCGATCTTTTCAAACACCAGCACAAACGGGCTTTTCACAATCCCCGCCTGATCCATCGGGATCAGCGCCGCCAGCACAAATACGGTGCCGATAAAGAAAATAATCAGTCGGGCCACCGTCGTGCGGATCGCCAGCGGCAGCACTTTCTCCGGCTGCTGAGTTTCACCGGCAGCAATCCCGATCAGCTCGGTGCCGGAAAAGGCGAAGTTCACCGCTACCATCGTCATCAGAATCGGCAGTACGCCATTGGGCAGCCAGCCGTGCGCGGTGAGATTGCTCAGGCCCGGCGCGGGCGTGCCATCTTTCATCGGGATAAAGCCAAACATTGCCGCGCCGCCCAGCACGATAAAGGCGACAATCGTGACGACTTTTATCAGTGAGAACCAGAACTCTCCTTCCGCGAAGAAGCGGGTTGAGATGACGTTGAGCAGATAGATGGCGCAGCAGAAGACCAGGCACCAGATCCACACCGGGATCTGCGGGAACCAGTACTGCATACAGAAACCTGCCGCCGTCAGGCTGGAGCCAAGCGCCACCGTCCAGGTCAGCCAGTAGAGCCAGGCCACGGTGTAGCCGGTTGCCGGGCTGAGATAACGCGCGGCGTAGACGTGGAACGCGCCGGTTTCCGGCATCGCTACGGAGAGTTCGCCCAGGCAGACCATCACCAGCCAGACCACCAGCGCGCCAATCAGATAGGCGAGCAGCGTTCCCGCCGCGCCGGTGGTTGAAATGATATAGCCGGTGTTAAAAAACAGGCCGGTGCCGATCACGCCGCCCAGCGATAACATCACCAGATGGCGCACTTTCATGGTGCGTTTAAATTGTTCCTGCGAGGGAGTTGGCTGTTCGCTCATCACTTTTATCCGTATGGACGTCTAAACATCTATAAGGGACAAATTTATACGCGTCACAGCCGGTAATTGCAACGGCAGGGTAAACAGGGAGGATGGTCAGGTGGTTCAGTGCCCCGTCGCGGCGGGGCCTGATGCGTTAGCCGAAAACGCTTTGAATATAGCGTTCCAGCGCCATGCGGGAACTGAATCCGTGCGGGATGCCGTAATGTTCCTGTGAATCACCCGCCAGGTAGAGAGGGAATTGGGTGTAGTGATCGCAGGTCTTCATTTCTGAAGCAGGTTCAGCGAACGGCTGGCTTTTCTCTTTCAGCGTCGGGTGAATCACTAAAGCCATGCGCCCCATGCGCGCTTCGCGATTCACATAAACGTAGTTTTCACCACGGCGATAGCCATAGGCCCGTGGGGTAATTTCATCGACTTCGAAACCCGCTTTTTCCAGTACGCGCGCTACCTCATCTGGTCGTAAATACATGCTCGATCCTCTCCTCTTTCAAAAGCTTCGCAACCTTACATCAGCATGACAGAGTGGGCATTCGGAATTTTCCCTAAAGAACACTCCCGCGTCTCGTTTATCAAAAAGGTCGTCTACACTAGTATTACGTTTTTAAATCAAAGGGAGCTAAAAAATGTTTAATCGCACTGTAAAAAACGATGACATTGATATCAATCAGGATGTGAATGAGCTGGCCGATTCACTCGAAGCGCTGTTGAAATCTTATGGCAGTGACGCCAAAGACGAAGTGGATTCTGCCCGCAGTCAGGCAGAAAAACTGCTGAAGCAGACCCGCTCTAAACTGAACGGTGGCAGCAACCGCGTATCTCAGGTTGCACGTGATGCTGGTGCACAGGTTGATTCCTACGTGCATGACAAACCATGGCACGGTGTCGGTGTCGGCGCCGCGTTTGGTATCGTAGTGGGTATACTGCTGGCTTCACGCCGCTAAGTACAAAAAATCCCCGAGCCCTGCCCCGTGCGGGGCTTTTTTTTGCCCTTTTTCCGGCCTGCGACATTTACAAAATAATTTTCCAGGCGGCAGGGCGCATCCCTGCTGGCTTTGCCTGAGTTGCGCAAATGCAAATCATAAAACCCTATATCTGGTGGGCTTGACCCCTCAAACCACTACATCTAGTATTTACCTCATCAGCACGAAACCACATGCCCGCCCGAATGAAGGCCGCAACAGGCTGCATCAGCTTTATTTCCGGGCATCAGAACCGTATACAGAGGGAAATACGAATCATGCGCATTATTATTTACACTAAAGATAACTGTGTCCAGTGCACGGCGACCAAAAATGCCATGGACCGCCAGGGTCTCGCCTATCAGCTCATCAATCTCGACAGCCAGCCGGATGCGATCGATAACCTGAAAACACTGGGCTACCGCCAGGTACCGGTCGTGATGGCGGATAACGATCACTGGAGCGGCTTCCGCCCGGACAAGATCGCCACGCTGCGCCAGCTTGCCGCTGTCGGAGGCTAACCGCATGTTCCCGCTGGTCTATTTTTCCAGCCAGTCGGAAAACACCCACCGGTTTGTGACACGTCTCGGCCTGCCCGCCCGGCGCATCCCGCTGGATGCGCGGGAGGCGCTGCATATCGACCAGCCCTATATTCTGGTGGTGCCCAGCTACGGCGGTGGCAGCAGTCGCGGTGCGGTGCCCCGTCAGGTGATTCAGTTTCTTAATGATGAGGCGAACCGGCGCGGTATTCGTGGCGTGATCGCGGCCGGCAACCGTAACTTCGGTGCCGGTTACTGCCTGGCGGGCAGCATCATTGCAAAAAAATGTCAGGTTCCCTGCCTCTACCGCTTCGAGCTGATGGGAACGCCTGACGATATTGCGAAAGTTAAAGCGGGAGTAACCCAATTTTGGCAACAACAGATACCCTCAACGGCGTGACGCTCGATTATCACGCCCTTAATGCCATGCTGAACCTCTATGACGCGGATGGCCGCATCCAGTTCGACAAGGATCGCGAAGCGACACGTCAGTTTTATCTGCAGCATGTACAGCCCAATACGGTTTCCTTCGCCAGCAACGCTGAGCGTTTACGCTATCTGGTGGCAGAGAGCTATTACGAAGCGGACATGCTGAACCAGTACGATTTTGATTTCCTGCTTGCGCTGCATGAGGTGGCGGAGAACCGGGGATTTGAGTTCAAAACCTTTCTCGGTGCCTGGAAGTACTACACCAGCTATACGCTGAAGACCTTTGATGGCAAACGCTATCTGGAAACCTTCGAGCAGCGCGCCTGTATGGTGGCGCTGACGCTGGCCCAGGGCGATGAAACGCTGGCGCGGGCGCTGCTGGAGGAGATCCTCAGCGGCCGTTTCCAGCCCGCCACCCCCACCTTTCTGAACTGCGGCAAACAGCAGCGCGGTGAGCTGGTCTCCTGCTTCCTGCTGCGTATCGAAGACAATATGGAGTCGATTGGTCGCGCCGTGAACTCGGCACTGCAGCTGTCAAAACGGGGCGGCGGCGTCGCCTTTTTACTGTCCAATCTGCGAGAGTCCGGCGCGCCGATCAAGCGCATAGAAAATCAGTCGTCGGGCGTGATTCCGGTAATGAAAATGCTGGAAGATGCCTTCTCTTATGCGAATCAGCTTGGCGCACGTCAGGGCGCTGGCGCGGTGTGGCTCAATGCGCACCATCCCGATATTTTTCGCTTTCTGGATACCAAGCGCGAAAATGCCGACGAGAAGATCCGCATCAAAACCCTGTCGCTGGGCGTGGTGATCCCCGATATCACTTTCCAGCTGGCGAAAGAGAATAAACCGATGGCGCTGTTCTCGCCCTACGACGTGGAGCGGATCTACGGTCAGGCCTTTGGTGATATCAGCATCAGCGAAAAGTATGACGAGATGCTGGCGGACGATCGCATCCGAAAAACCTATATTCAGCCGCGTGATTTTTTCCAGACGCTGGCCGAAATTCAGTTTGAGTCGGGCTATCCCTACATCATGTATGAGGACAGTGTGAACCGCAGCAACCCGATTGCCGGTCGCATCAATATGAGCAACCTCTGCTCTGAGATCCTGCAGGTAAACAGCGCCAGCGAGTACAACGACGATCTCAGCTATCGCCGCGTCGGCAAAGATATCTCGTGTAATCTCGGCTCACTGAATATTGCGCACGCCATGGATTCGCGCGATCTGGCGCGCACCGTGGATGTGGCCGTTCGCGCCCTGACGTCGGTGTCGATGATGAGCGAGATCGGCTCGGTGCCTTCCATCGCCGAAGGCAATCGCCGCTCGCACGCCATTGGCCTGGGTCAGATGAACCTGCACGGCTATCTGGCGCGTGAAGGCATCGCCTACGGTTCGCCGGAAGCGCTGGATTTCACCAATCTCTACTTCTATTGCATCACCTACTATGCGCTGCGTACCTCTAATCAGCTGGCGCAGGAGCATCAGCAGACTTTCGACGGCTTTGCGGATTCGGACTACGCCAGCGGCGTTTATTTCGATAAGTATCTGCAGCGCGCGTGGCTGCCGCGTACTGAACGGGTAGCTCAACTGTTTGCCGATGCCGGACTGACGCTGCCCACGCAGGCAGACTGGCAGGCGCTGCGTGATGCGGTGATGCAGCACGGGTTGTTTAATCAGAACCTGCAGGCGATCCCGCCGACCGGTTCGATCTCCTACATCAACCACGCCACCTCCAGCATCCATCCGATTGTCTCCCCTATCGAGATCCGCAAAGAGGGCAAAACCGGCCGCGTCTACTATCCCGCGCCATTTATGACCAATGAGAATCTTCACCTCTATCAGGATGCGTATCAGATTGGGCCGGAAGCAATTATTGATACCTACGCAGAAGCAACGCAGCACGTCGATCAGGGACTGTCGCTGACGCTGTTCTTCCGCGATGACGTCACCACCCGTGACATCAACAAAGCGCAGATTTACGCGTGGAAAAAAGGCATCAAAACGCTCTATTACATTCGACTGCGTCAGATGGCGCTTCAGGGCACGGAGGTTCAGGGCTGCGTTTCCTGCTCCCTGTAATGAAAAACGATGAAACTTAAACAGATTCAGGCCATTAACTGGAACCGCATTCAGGATGATAAAGATCTTGAGGTGTGGAATCGCCTTACCAGCAACTTCTGGCTGCCGGAAAAGGTGCCACTCTCCAACGATCTGCCCGGCTGGCAGACGCTGGATAAACAGCAGCAGCAGCTGACTATCCGGGTCTTTACCGGCCTGACGCTGCTCGACACCATTCAGAACGTGATCGGCGCGCCGGGACTGATGGAGGATGCGATTACCCCACACGAAGAGGCTGTGCTGTCGAATATCAGCTTTATGGAAGCGGTACATGCCCGCTCCTACAGTTCGATCTTCTCAACCCTGTGCAACACGCAGGATGTGGATGCCGCCTACCAGTGGAGCGAAGAGAATGGGCCGCTGCAGAACAAGGCGCGCATTATCCTGGAGCACTACCGGGCAGATGATCCGCTGAAGAAGAAGATCGCCAGCGTCTTCCTGGAGTCGTTCCTGTTCTATTCCGGCTTCTGGCTGCCGATGTACTGGTCAAGCCGGGGCAAGCTGACCAATACCGCAGACCTGATTCGCCTGATTATTCGCGATGAAGCGGTGCACGGTTACTACATTGGCTATAAATATCAGCAGGCGCTGGCCAGCGCTGACGATCTGCGTCGCGAAGAGCTGCAGCAGTTCGCTTATGATCTGCTGCTGGCGCTGTATGAAAACGAAGTGGCTTACACCGAAGCGCTTTATGCCGATGTCGGCTGGGTGGAAGAGGTAAAAACTTTCCTGCACTACAATGCCAACAAAGCATTGATGAATCTGGGCTATGAGGCACTATTCCCGGCGGAGCTGACGGCCGTCAATCCGGCGATTCTGTCGGCACTGTCACCCAACGCTGACGAGAACCACGACTTCTTCTCGGGTTCAGGCTCCTCCTATGTGATGGGCAAAGCGGTCGAAACTGAAGACGAAGACTGGAATTTCTGATAGTCGGGCAGGTCGTCCTGATCTGAAAGCGTTTCTTCATTCAGACGGCACCAAAACTTAAAGCGATGGGAACATACGCCTGTAGCAAAGCATAGCGGGCCATGGATGGCATCTTTCACGTCTTTGCGAAAGGCGTATGCTTCCTGAGCCTGTTCGCATAACGTCACCCGTAAATCCTCTACCGTGGTTTAAACCTCTTGTTATGACTGGTATGGCCTGTTAATAAACATGCGTGTGAAATAGTTTTTTGAGTTATTATTAACCTCAAATGATTATTAGCGACCGATGCTGTTTATGAATGCGACTCGCCAGGGTCTGACGCCTGCTTTAGTAATGCTGATGTCGGTAGCTACCGGCCTCTGTGTAGCCAGTAATTACTACGTTCAGCCACTGCTCAATACCATCGCCCAACAGTTTGATCTCTCTGTGAGCCTTGCCGGGTTTATTGTCACCACGGCGCAACTCGGCTACGCCTGCGGTCTGCTGTTGCTGGTGCCGCTGGGCGATCGCTTTGAACGACGCAGCCTGATTGTGACGATGATCCTGCTGGCTGCGACGGGCATGGTGATTATCGCCCTGTCGCACACGTTCCTCTTTTTACTGCTGGGCACGGTCATGACCGGCCTGTTTTCGGTCGCCGCACAAATTCTGGTGCCGCTGGCCGCCACGCTGGCTGAGCCGGAGCGACGCGGTAAAATTGTCGGAACGGTAATGAGCGGTCTGCTGCTGGGAATTCTGCTGGCGCGTACCGTGGCAGGCGGCCTGGCACAGCTTGGCGGCTGGCGCACCGTCTACTGGACCGCCAGCCTGCTGATGGTGATTATGGCGCTGGCACTGTGGCGCTCGCTGCCACGCGTGAAACAATCCGTGCCCATGAGCTATCCGCAACTGCTGGCGTCCATCTTTCGTCTGTATGCAGGCAATCGGGTGATCCGCACTCGTGCCTGGACCGGCTGTCTCTCCTTTGCCAATTTCAGTCTGCTCTGGACCTCGATGGCGTTTCTGCTCTCCGGCGCGCCCTATCACTTCTCAGAAGGCAAAATTGGCTTGCTGGGCCTGGTCGGTGCCGCGGGTGCGCTGGCCGCACGTCAGGCGGGTTCACTGGCCGACAAAGGTAAAGCGAAGCTGACGACCCGACTGGGCCTGCTGCTGATGCTGCTGTCGTGGGCCGCCATCGCGTGGGGTGCAGAGCAGCTTGTGCCGCTGATCGTCGGCATCCTGCTGCTGGATCTGGCGGTGCAGGCTGTACATATCACCAATCAGAGCGTGATTTATGCGCAGATGCCGGAGGCGCGTAACCGTCTGAATGCCGGTTACATGACCAGCTACTTTATCGGCGGTGCGGCGGGCTCGCTGCTCTCCGCTACCGCTTACCATCTTGCGGGCTGGTATGGTGTCTGTATCGCTGGCGCGTTACTGACTTTGGTAAATCTGCTGATCTGGGCGGGCGGATCGCGCTTTGAGCCGGAAAAAATTAACTGAAGGCTGTCCGGACAGTGCATTGGTCTGGTCACAAATGGTTAGGTTTGTTATGGTTAGTAACAAACCTATTCACTTCAGTTATTTTTCCTCGCGATATTATTAAATTTGCCCCCTTTTTGATAACGTCCCGGCACTGCGGCTGCCGCCGGGCGTACGGGTTTTTGACCCAGGGCCAGGGAATGGCCTGGAATACCTTTGATGGTGCAGCGTGCGAGTCTGTCAGCGACCACCTGCCAAAAAGTGACTACGCTTAGCCTGTCACCATAGTTATTATACAAGTTGCAATTAGTGAGGTTTTTTTTAATGGAAAGTTCGTTTACTCCCATTGAGCAGATGCTAAACATCCGTGCCAATCGCCATAAGGATTTTCCGTTGCAGGAAATTATTCTGACGCGTCTCTGTATGCATATGCAGGGTAAACTGCTGGACAATCGCAATAAGATGCTGAAAGCACAGGGTATTAATGAGACCCTGTTTATGGCGTTGATTACACTGGATGCGCAGGAAAATCACAGCATTCAGCCTTCTGAGCTCAGCTCTGCCCTTGGCTCTTCACGCACCAATGCCACGCGCATTGCTGATGAGCTGGAAAAGCGCGGCTGGATTGAGCGCCGCGAAAGCGATCACGATCGTCGTTGTCTGCACCTGCATCTGACCGATAAAGGGATGGAGTTCCTGCGTCAGTTGCTGCCACCTCAGCATCAGAGCCTGCAGTACCTCTGGTCGTCGCTGTCAGTCGATGAGAAGTCTCAGCTCGAAGGCATTACCCGTAAGTTGCTTAATCGTCTTGATAAAATGGATGAAGATCAGCTGATCGCCTCGCTGTCCCGCTAATAGCAATAAGTGCGACACAATCACCTGTCGAAATCGTTATTTTAATTTCCTTTTTTATCTGGCCAGCGCTCAGTCGCTGGCTTTTTCGACTCGGGCGCTGGCAGAAAAGGATTTCTGCCGCCCGACTAAATGGAAAACGTGGAGAAAGTCATGAGTGCAACGGCAGAAGCACAAAGCCCGCAACCGTCAGCCAGCAAAAAGAAGAAGCGCAAAAGCGTGCTCATTGTGCTGGCGCTGATCTTTGTGCTGATTGGTATTGCCTGGGGCGTTTACTGGTTCCTGGTCCTGCGCCATTTTCAGGAAACCGATGACGCCTACGTTGCAGGTAATCAGGTGCAGGTGATGGCCCAGGTCTCCGGTAGCGTGAATAAAGTCTGGTTTGAAGATACCGATTTCGTCAAAAAAGGCGATGTGCTGGTGTCGCTCGATAAGACCGATGCCGAGCAGGCGTTTGAAAAAGCGCAGACGGCTCTGGCCACCAGCGTGCGTCAGACGCATCAGCTGATGATTAATGGCAAACAGTATCAGGCCAGCATTACGCTGCAGCAGACCGCGCTGGCGCAGGCAGAAGCCGACCTGAAACGTCGTGAGCCATTAGGTGCGGCTAACCTGATTGGCCGTGAAGAGTTGCAGCACGCCCGTGACGCCGTGGCAACGGCCAAAGCGCAGCTGGACGTAGCCATTCAGCAATACAATGCGAATCAGGCTATGATCCTCAACACCTCGCTGGAGAATCAGCCTGCCGTGCAACAGAGCGCGGCTGAGCTGCGTGACGCCTGGCTGGCGCTGCAGCGCACCGAAATCCGCAGCCCGATGGATGGCTTTATCTCCCGTCGCAGCGTACAGGTCGGTTCGCAAATCTCTACCAGCACCCCGCTGCTGGCTGTCGTACCTGCCACCAATCTGTGGGTCGATGCGAATTTCAAAGAGACGCAGCTGGCAGGCGTCCGTATCGGTCAGCCTGCCACCGTGGTCGCCGATATCTACGGTGACGAAGTGGTTTATCAGGGCAAAGTCGTGGGGCTGGATATGGGCACCGGCAGCGCCTTCTCTCTGCTGCCCGCACAGAACGCCACCGGTAACTGGATTAAAGTGGTTCAGCGTCTGCCGGTTCGTATCGAACTGAATCAGGACGATATCGCCAGGCATCCGCTGCGCATCGGCCTCTCCACGCTGGTTAAAATCGATACCACCAGCAAAGAGGGTAGCGCGCTCGCCACCAGCGCCCGTCAGCAGGCCGCTTACAGCAGCAACGCGCTGGCGATTGACCTTGCGCCGGTCAATCAGCTGATCACCGATATCGTCCGCGCCAACGCCGGATGAGAACGCGGAGTCTGTAATGGCACAAAAACCGCTTGAAGGGATGCCGCTGGTCCTGATGACCATTGCGCTGTCGCTGGCGACGTTCATGCAGGTTCTGGACTCGACCATCGCCAACGTGGCTATCCCCACCATTGCCGGGAACCTGGGGGCGTCGAACTCTCAGGGCACATGGGTGATCACTTCGTTTGGCGTCGCCAATGCGATCTCGATCCCCCTGACCGGCTGGCTGGCAAAACGCATCGGTGAAGTGAAGCTCTTCACCTGGTCGACCATTCTGTTTGCTATCGCCTCCTGGGCATGTGGCATGTCAGATAGCCTGGAGATGCTGATCTTTTTCCGCGTCATTCAGGGGATCGTCGCGGGTCCGTTGATTCCGCTGTCGCAAAGTCTTCTTCTCAACAACTATCCCCCGGCCAAGCGGAGTGTTGCGCTGTCGCTGTGGGCGATGACAGTGATTGTTGCGCCGATCTGTGGCCCGATACTGGGTGGCTGGATCAGCGATAACTACCACTGGGGCTGGATCTTCTTTATCAACGTGCCCATTGGTGTGGCAGTAGTCATACTGACGCTGCAGACCCTGCGTGGCCGGGAAACCAAAACAGAAATCCGGCCGATCGATATGGTCGGTCTGGTGCTGCTGGTGGTGGGGATCGGCTGTCTGCAGGTGATGCTGGACCGCGGAAAGGAGCTTGACTGGTTTAACTCGTCCGAGATTATCGTGCTCGGGGTCGTGGCGGTGATTGCGCTGTCAGTGCTGCTGGTGTGGGAGCTGACGGACGATCACCCTATCATCGACCTGTCGCTGTTTAAATCGCGCAACTTCACCATTGGCTGCCTGTCGATCAGTCTGGCTTATATGCTTTACTTCGGCTCGATAGTCCTGTTGCCGCAACTGCTGCAGGAGGTCTACGGCTACACCGCAACCTGGGCGGGTCTGGCATCTGCGCCGGTGGGGATTTTGCCGGTAATCCTGTCGCCGATTATTGGTCGCTTTGCGCATAAGCTCGACATGCGACGGCTGGTCACGTTCAGCTTCATTATGTATGCCGTCTGCTTCTACTGGCGCGCGTATACGTTTGAACCGGGCATGGACTTTGGTGCCTCAGCCTGGCCGCAGTTTATTCAGGGCTTTGCCGTGGCCTGCTTCTTTATGCCGCTGACCACCATTACGCTGTCGGGACTGCCGCCGGAGCGCATGGCCGCCGCATCCAGCCTGTCGAACTTTATGCGAACCTTTGCCGGTTCAGTGGGAACGTCGATTACCACCACCATGTGGACGAACCGCGAGTCGATGCATCATAGCTATCTGACGGAGTCGATTACCCCGTATAACGTCAATTCACAGCAGATGTATAGCCAGCTGGAGAGCATGGGGATGACGCAGCAGCAGGCGTCAGCTTATATCGCGCAGCAGATTACCAATCAGGGACTGATTATTTCAGCGAATGAGATCTTCTGGGCATCGGCAGGAGTATTTTTGATCCTGCTGGTGCTGATCTGGTTTGCCCGTCCGCCGTTTGGGGCAGGCGGTGGTGGTGGTGGCGCGCACTGATGTCACACAGCAAAACGGGCCTTTCGGCCCGTTTTTTTATGCGTTCTGACGCCACCATTCGGCAAGCAGTACGCCGGTTGCGACCGAGACATTGAGGCTTTCCACGTTACCGGTGCCGCCAATCGACAGGCTCATATCACCCTGCTTGAACGCGGTGTCAGAAAGACCTTCACGCTCCTGACCTAACACCAGCACCATTTTCTCCGGCAGCTGAGCCTGCGCCAGCGGCGTACCCTGATGGCTGGAGGTGGTCACGATGGTGTAACCCGCTTTACGGAACGCTTCCAGACCTTCGCTGAAGGTTGCGCCGCTGATCGCCTGCACATGCTCAGCGCCGCCTTCTGCGGTACGCACGGCTGCACCTGACTCCAGCAGTGAAGCGTCATTCACCAGCAAACCTTTTACGCCAAAGTGCGCGCAGCTGCGCATAATTGCGCCGAGGTTATGCGGGTTGCTGACATCTTCCAGTGCCAGTACGCAATCTTTGGTATTTGCCTGGCTCAGCCATTCAGATACCGCCATGCCCATACGCTTTTTGATCAGGAAGCAGACGCCGCCATGATGCTCAGTACCTGACGCTTTGGTGATCTCAGCATCTTCTACCACGTGATAGGCTTTGCGGTTAGCCGCCAGCCAGCGCAGCGCTTCGCGGAAACGCGGTGTGACTTCCTGCACGAACCAGGCGCGAACAATCGCTTCCGGACGGCTCTGGAACAGCGCCTGACAGGCGTTCTCGCCATAGACGCGGGTCTCTTCATTACGCTGACGGCGGATCTGCTCAGGATCGACGAAGCTCTTGCCGCTGATGCCGCCGTGATCCGGCTTATCGCTCTCAGGGGATGACGCACGATCGGCGAATGGTGCGCGTGACACGGTGCGCCACGGGGAATCGCTGCTGCCATAGGCGCCGCGGCTGTCATCACCACGATCGTTGCGGCGACCTGCGCCATCGTCTGAACGGCGTGGTGCGCCACGTCCGCCTTCATCACGACGTGGTGAACTGCTGCGACCGGTGTCGTCACTACGACGACCAGCGGAGCGACCGCCTTCCTGAGTGCGTTCAGTGCGGGGGCCAGATGAACGACGATTATCATCCTGGCGGGCAGCAGAGTGACCACCTTTGCCTGTACGAGGATTCGGCGCGCGCGCGCTTTTATCGTCCTCGCCACGCACGTACATCACCTTAACTTTGCCGCTCTTGCCTTTATATTCGTCGTTCATGTCTTCCTCCTGCATTTAGAGCGCGCAGATTACCTGATGTGCTGACGCTTAGCTATCAACTATTGAACCTATAGAGCAATCCAGATTGAGCGAAAATCCGTCCCCTTTCATAATGGACAACTATTACCAGACTGACACTTTTCAACATCAGAGGTTCCTATGAATACGGTATGCGCTTCATGTCAGGCAACCAATCGCGTTCCTGACGAACGCCTTGCCGACGTGGCGAAATGTGGTCGCTGTGGAAATGAGCTGTTCGATGGCGAAGTGGTGAATGCCACCAGCGCCAACTTTGACAAATATCTGCAGGATGATCTGCCGGTAGTGATCGATTTCTGGGCGCCCTGGTGCGGCCCCTGCGTCAATTTTGCGCCGGTGTTTAAAGATGTCGCTAGTGAACGCAGCGGCAAGGTCCGCTTTATTAAAGTGAATACCGAAGCGGAGCCCGCCCTGAGCGCCCGTTTCAACATTCGCAGCATCCCGACCATCATGCTGTTTAAAAATGGCGAGCGGGTCGACATGCTGAACGGAGCTATGCCCAAAGCGCCATTTAACGAATGGCTCGACGAATCACTTTAAACTTCAAAGGCCAGCCAGTCTGGCCTTTTCCTTTTCATCTGCGCTTCGATTACACTGACGTTTTTCCTGCCCTGAATACTCATGTCTGATAATGCCGTTTTGCGCTTGCGCACCCAACGCCTGGCCCGTGCCACCCGTCCTTTCCTCGCGCGCGGAAATCGGGTCATTCGCTGCCAGGGCTGCCTGCTGCCAGAGGCCAACTGCCTCTGCAGTCAGATCGTGCCGCAGTCTGCCCGCAGTCGCTTCTGCCTGGTGATGTTTGATACCGAGCCAATGAAGCCGAGTAACACCGGTCGTCTGATTGCCGATATTCTGCCGGATACCCAGGCATTTGGCTGGTCACGCACCGAACCGGATCCGCTGCTGCTGGTGGCCGTGCGCAATTCCGATTATCAGCCGCTGGTCGTCTTCCCGGCTTCCTATGCCGATCCCGGTCGCGAGGTGCTGACAACGCCGCCCATCAGCGGCAAGCCGCCGCTGTTTATTATGCTGGATGGCACCTGGACCGAAGCGCGCAAGATGTTTCGCAAAAGTCCCTGGCTCGATGCCCTGCCGGTGATGTCGCTGGATGTCAGCACGCCTTCGCGCTATACGCTGCGTGAGGCCCACGGTGAAGGTCAGCACTGTACCGCTGAAGTGGCAGCGGCACTGCTGGCACAGGCGGGCGATCGGCGGGCGGCAGAGGCGTTATCTCACCATTTCGATCGGTTCCGCACGGCTTACCTGGCAGGAAAGCCGCATCACGCCGGGCAGGCTTAACCGCATCCCTCTCTGGCTGGCAGGCATGAGCCTGCCCTGACAGTTTGCAGGATCCGGATGTTCAGCCTGCGATCTGCCCGGAAGCACGGTCAGCAAAAAGCGTTTACAATCACGCAAATCCCGATCTCTGGAGGGCGAGATGAGCCAACGCGGACTGGAAGCGCTGTTACGACCTAAATCAATTGCGGTGATTGGTGCCTCGGTCACGCCCGGGCGTGCCGGCTACTTTATGATGCGTAACCTGCTGGCTGGCGGTTTTAGCGGACCGGTGCTGCCGGTGACGCCAAAATACAAAGCGGTCAGCGGCGTGCTCGCCTGGCCCACTATCGACAGCTTACCTTTCGCGCCTGACCTGGCGGTGATCTGCACCCACTCAAAACGTAACCTCGAATTGCTGCAACAGCTCGGCGAGAAAGGCTGCAAGGCCTGTATTATTCTCTCTGCGCCTGCCAGCCAGTCGGCGGAACTTAAAGCCTGCGCCAGCCAGTGGCAGATACGTCTGCTGGGACCGAACAGTCTTGGTCTGCTGGCCCCCTGGCAGGGACTCAATGCCAGCTTCTCGCCGGTACCCATAGAGAAAGGCCGTATCGCGTTTATCTCCCAGTCCGCCGCCGTGTCGAATACCATTCTCGACTGGGCGCAGCAGCGTAATCTCGGTTTTTCGTGGTTTATCGCGCTGGGTGACAGCCTGGACACCGATGTTGATGACCTGCTCGACTTCCTGGCTCGCGACGGTAAAACCAGTGCCATCCTCCTTTATCTGGAGCACCTCAGTGACGCACGTCGCTTTGTTTCCGCCTCACGCAGCGCCTCCCGTAATAAACCGATTCTGGTGATCAAGAGTGGTCGCAGCCGTGAAGCGCAGGCGCTGCTTGGCACCCACAGTGGTCTGGACGCGGCCTGGGATGCGGCCATTCAGCGCGCCGGATTGCTGCGGGTTCAGGATACCCATGAGCTGTTTTCCGCCGTTGAATCGCTGAGTCATATGCGGCCACTGCGCGGTGACAGGCTGATGATCATCAGTAATGGTGCGGCGCCCGCCGCGCTGGCGCTGGATGAGCTTTACGCCCGCAACGGGAAACTGGCGCAGCTCAGCGATGAAACGCGTCAGCAGCTTGAGGCTATTTTGCCTGCTGGTGCGGGTCGCGGTAATCCGCTGGATTTAAAAGATGACGCCACCGCTGAGCGCTACGCTGCCTGTGTGGAGATCCTCCTCGACAGCCATGAACTTGATGCCTTAATGATCATTCATGCGCCAAGCGCGGTCGCGCCTGCGACTGAAACAGCCGCTCATCTGATCGATACCGTGGCCCGCCACCCGCGCGGCAAGCTGGTGACGCTGCTGACCAACTGGAGCGGCGAGTTCTCTTCACAGGCTGCGCGTCGTGCCTTTACGCAGGCGGGTATACCGACCTGGCGCACGCCGGAAGGCACTGTCACCGCTTTTATGCATCAGGTTGAGTACCGGCGTAATCAGAAGCAGCTGCGCGAAACGCCTGCCCTGCCCGCCACGCTGAACCAGGATAGTGCACATGCTCACCAGCTGCTGTCACAGGCGCTGGCGCGCGGCATTACCTCACTGGATACTCACGAAGTGCAGCCGGTGCTGCAGGCTTATGGGCTGGCCACGCTGCCAACCTGGATCGCCAGTGACAGTGCGGCAGCGGTAGCCATTGCCGACCAGATTGGCTACCCGGTGGCGCTGAAGCTGCGTTCACCCGATATCGCCCATAAGTCAGAGGTTCAGGGTGTGATGCTCTACCTGCGCAATGCCAGTGAAGTGGAGCATGCCGCCGAAGCTATTTTTGATCGGGTAAAGCAGACGCTGCCGCAGGCACGTATTGAGGGGCTGCTGGTTCAGAGCATGGCAAGCCGTGCGGGCGCGCAGGAACTGCGGGTTGTGGTCGAACAGGATGCACTGTTTGGCCCAATTATTATGCTGGGTGAAGGCGGAGTTGAATGGCAGACTGATAAACAGGCTGCCGTTGCCCTCCCCCCGCTGAATATGACGCTGGCACGCTATCTGGTAATCCAGGCGATCAAGAGCGGAAAAATCCGCAGCCGCAGCGCCCTGAATCCGCTGGATATCCCCGGCCTGAGTCAGCTGCTGGTGCAGGTCTCTGATCTGGTCGTGGATTGCCCGGAGATCCAGCGACTGGATATTCATCCGCTGCTGGCGGCGGGCAATGACTTTACCCTGCTGGACGTGACCCTGACGCTGGCCCCGTTCCACGGCGATAACGAAACACGACTGGCCATTCGCCCTTATCCGCAGCATCTGGAAGAGCAGGTAGAGTTAAAAGATGGGCAATTCTGCCTGTTCCGCCCGATTCTGCCAGAGGATGAGCCTTTACTGCGCGATTTTATTAGTCAGGTTACCAAAGAGGATCTCTACTACCGCTACTTCAGTGAGATCAACGAGTTCACGCATGATGACCTCGCCAATATGACTCAGATCGATTATGACCGAGAGATGGCGATTGTGGCGGTCCGTCAGCATCAGGGGCGCCCCGAAATCATTGGCGTCACCCGCGCCATATCTGACGCTGATAACATTGATGCAGAGTTTTCAGTGCTGGTCCGTTCGGACCTGAAAGGGTTAGGTATGGGCCGTCGTCTGCTGGAAAAGATGATCCGCTATACCCGACATCACGGCTTGCAACAATTGAACGGTATCACCATGCCCCATAACCGCGGCATGATTACCCTGGCCCGAAAACTCAATTTTCATGTTGATATTCAACTGGATGACGGTATTGTCAGCCTGAAATTGTCTTTACAGAATGAGATCAGCTAACCTTGTAGAGAAAGGTAAAAAACGTTCGAATCAACGAAGTTGATGTTATTATTTATGGTTATAACCCTGATTTGATGGCAAAAGGCCATGCAATGAACAGAGAAGAAGTGCACTGTGATGTTGTCTAAATTTAAACGTAATAAACACCAACAACACCTCGCAGAGCTGCCGAAACTGTCACAATCCGTTGCGGATATGTCGACACTTTACTCGCCGGCCGAATTTCGTCAGACGTTGCTGGAGAAGATTGCGGCAGCGCAGACCCGCATCTGTATCGTTGCGCTCTATCTGGAAAACGATGACGCCGGACGTGCCGTCATGGATGCGCTTTATCATGCGAAGCAGGCGCGACCGGAGCTGGATATCTCAATTCTAGTAGACTGGCATCGTGCGCAGCGTGGGCGAATTGGGGCAGCGCGAGGCGTAACCAATGCCGACTGGTATTGCGAAATGGCGACGCGTTATGCCGATATTGCCATCCCGGTGTATGGTATTCCGGTTAATACCCGCGAAGCCCTGGGTGTACTCCATCTTAAAGGTTTCATTATTGATGATACGCTGCTCTACAGCGGCGCCAGCATCAATGATGTTTACCTGCATCAGCATGACAAGTATCGCTACGATCGCTACCAGGTTATCCGCAATTCGCAGCTGACCGATACCATGTATGACTGGATCACGCTCAATCTGAAGCCAGCAGAAGCGGTTAACCGGCTCGATTTTGCTGAGCGCCCTTCCAGCCCTGAAATTAAAAATGAGACGCGCCAGTTCCGTCAGGATCTGCGTGGCTTCAATTATCAGTTTGAAGGGAATGCCGGCAACGATGAACTGGCGGTCACGCCGCTGGTCGGTCTGGGTAAGCATAGCCTGCTTAATAAAACCATTTTTCACCTGATGCCCTGTGCAGAACAGAAGCTGATTATCTGTACACCCTACTTCAACCTGCCCGCCTTGCTGGTGCGTAATATCATTAACCTGCTGCGCCAGGGAAAACAGGTAGAGATTATCGTCGGTGATAAAACAGCCAATGATTTCTATATCGCGCCCGATCAACCGTTCAAAATTATCGGCGCGCTGCCATACCTGTATGAAATCAATCTGCGCCGTTTCCTTAGCCGGTTGCACTACTACGTTACGACCGGCCAGTTGGTCGTAAGACTGTGGAAGGATGGCGAGAACAGTTATCACCTTAAAGGGATGTGGGTCGATGATGAATGGCAGCTGATTACCGGCAATAACCTCAATCCACGTGCATGGCGGCTCGACCTGGAAAATGCGGTGCTGATCCACGATCCTCATCAGCAGTTAGCAGCGCAGCGTGAAAAAGAGCTGACGCTAATCCGTCAGCACACCACGGTAGTGACGCATTTCCGTGAGCTTGAAAGTATTGCTGATTATCCGGCCAAGGTGCGGAAACTGATTCGTCGTCTGCGCCGGATACGTATCGATCGTCTGATCAGCCGTATTCTTTAATCCCTGCGGCCATGAAGGCATCCATTATGCGAAGCGTGCTGCCTGCTTTGCTGTTGTGTAGTGGAAGTGCCCATATGGCGGAAGATCAATGAACAGGACGGGATAAAGCAGAACACGTTGTCGCCTCCGGCAGTGAATATGGACATCGCCAGCACCTTTCTGGCCAGCAAAGCAGGTCTGTCAGCATTCTGTTTTCTTTAAGCCCTGGGGCGGGAAAAGAGCTGTATGACAGCCGCCCGAATGGCAGCGGCTGGAGCTGGAAAGATTTCGCCTGGGATGCCGCCGGTGCAGCCAGCGGCATTGCCCTGTGGAATCTGAGTCAGTAGCTGTTTTAAAGCTTAATCCCCTTACCACGCTTGTGCAGCAACAGCGACACCAGAAACGCCACCGCACCCATCGCTGAGACATACCAGAAAAAGATGGTCTCAATCCCCTGCTTCTTCATCAGCAACGCGACATACTCTGCCGAACCACCGAAGATGGCATTCGCAACAGCGTAGGAGAGCCCGACACCCAGTGCGCGCACCTGCGGCGGAAACATTTCGGCTTTAAGGATTCCGCTGATAGCCGTGTAGAAGCTGGTAATCAGCAATGCCAGCATAATTAACAGGAAAGCCACGCCGGGACTCTGCACATTTTGGAGCAGCGTCAGAACTGGCACGGTACAGATAGCCGCGCCCGCACCAAAGATCATCATCGAGGTGCGACGACCGATTTTATCTGACAATGCACCAATAATCGGCTGAATCAGCATAAAGACCAGCAGCGCACCGGTCATCAGCCCGCTGGCCGTTTTAGGATCCATACCCGATGTATTAACCAGATACTTCTGCATGTAGGTGGTGAAGGTATAAAAACTCAGGGAACCGCCTGCGGTGAAACCCAGCACCATCAGGAAAGGACGGGTATGGTTGCGCAACAATCCAATTACGCTTCCCGCATCGCGATGTTCGCGGCTGGTCTTGTCTGACGTTTCTTCCAGAGAGCGCCGTAACCATAATGCGACAACCGAGAGCAGTGCGCCGAGGAAGAAGGGGATTCGCCAGCCCCATCTGCGTAGCTCCGCGTCAGTGAGCAGAAATTGCAGCACCACCACCGTCAGTACCGCCGCTAACTGGCCACCGATCAGCGTGACATACTGAAATGAGGCGTAGAATCCTTTGCGCCCTTCCAGTGCCACTTCGCTCATGTAGGTTGCGCTGGTCCCATATTCCCCACCCACCGATAATCCCTGAAACATACGCGCCAGCAGCAGAATGACGGGAGCCGCTACGCCTATCGTTGCGTAACCAGGCAGGCAGGCAATGACCAGCGACCCGAAACACATCATACAGACCGAAACCAGCATCGAATTTTTTCGGCCATGTTTGTCGCCGATATAGCCGAACAGCCAGCCACCAATCGGACGCATCAGAAATCCTGCCGCAAAAACGCCCGCAGTCTGTAACAACTGCGTGGTGGTATCGCCCTGCGGAAAGAAGATGTGCGCAAAGTAGAGCGAGAAGAATGAATAGACATAGAAGTCGAACCATTCAACCAGGTTGCCCGATGACGCGCCGACGATAGCCCAGATGCGTTTCCTTGTATCATCCGGCTGAATTTTATTATTTGTTGTTGTCATGCCTTACCTCTGTTCCTTGCTGATCAACAGCGTTTAAAGGATTGAGTAAAGCATTTAAGTCTACTGAAGGTAAAGGCGGGGTAATCTGAGATTAATATTGTGAGCCATATCGCCAATTAGCGAAAAATCAGCGAGTTGCTGGTGATTCTTGAGAGAAGCATGGGGGTTGCGAGGGCTGCTGGAAATGGAATTGCGGTCACTATTTCTACTTAATGTCGCAAAATCTGGACGTAAAAAAGCCCCGCACTCGCGTGCGGGGCTTCTTCACTTATTTGATGCCTGGCAGTTCCCTACTCTCGCATGGGGAGACCCCACACTACCATCGGCGCTACGGCGTTTCACTTCTGAGTTCGGCATGGGGTCAGGTGGGACCACCGCGCTACAGCCGCCAGGCAAATTCTTTGTGCTCTGTCCTGTGTCTTCTGTGCTGATGCTGCGTTGGCCGCCCTCGCGCTGCTCAGTCACATACGTCAGTATGCTCCTTCACATCGGTCGGTTGCCGCCTTGCCTCAGCGCAGAATCCTTCGGACTTCAGTCCGCAGGATACAACTATTATCCGGTAACAAAGCTGAAAATCGTGTCTCTCAAAAACGCCTCTGGCGTTGTAAGGTTAAGCCTCACGGGTCATTAGTACCGGTTAGCTCAACGCATCGCTGCGCTTACACACCCGGCCTATCAACGTCGTAGTCTTCAACGTCCCTTCAGGACCCTCAAGGGGTCAGGGAGAACTCATCTCGGGGCAAGTTTCGTGCTTAGATGCTTTCAGCACTTATCTTTTCCGCACTTAGCTACCGGGCAATGCCATTGGCATGACAACCCGAACACCAGTGGTGCGTTCACTCCGGTCCTCTCGTACTAGGAGCAACCCCCCTCAATTCTCCAGCGCCCACGGCAGATAGGGACCGAACTGTCTCACGACGTTCTAAACCCAGCTCGCGTACCACTTTAAACGGCGAACAGCCGTACCCTTGGGACCTACTTCAGCCCCAGGATGTGATGAGCCGACATCGAGGTGCCAAACACCGCCGTCGATATGAACTCTTGGGCGGTATCAGCCTGTTATCCCCGGAGTACCTTTTATCCGTTGAGCGATGGCCCTTCCATTCAGAACCACCGGATCACTATGACCTGCTTTCGCACCTGCTCGAGCCGTCACTCTCGCAGTCAAGCCAGCTTATGCCATTGCACTAACCTCACGATGTCCGACCGTGATTAGCTGACCTTCGTGCTCCTCCGTTACTCTTTAGGAGGAGACCGCCCCAGTCAAACTACCCACCAGACACTGTCCGCAGCCCGGATCACGGGCCTACGTTAGAACATCAAACATTAAAGGGTGGTATTTCAAGGTTGGCTCCACGCAGACTGGCGTCCGCGCTTCAAAGCCTCCCACCTATCCTACACATCAAGGCTCAATGTTCAGTGTCAAGCTGTAGTAAAGGTTCACGGGGTCTTTCCGTCTTGCCGCGGGTACACTGCATCTTCACAGCGAGTTCAATTTCACTGAGTCTCGGGTGGAGACAGCCTGGCCATCATTACGCCATTCGTGCAGGTCGGAACTTACCCGACAAGGAATTTCGCTACCTTAGGACCGTTATAGTTACGGCCGCCGTTTACCGGGGCTTCGATCAAGAGCTTCTCCTTGCGGATAACCCCATCAATTAACCTTCCGGCACCGGGCAGGCGTCACACCGTATACGTCCACTTTCGTGTTTGCACAGTGCTGTGTTTTTAATAAACAGTTGCAGCCAGCTGGTATCTTCGACTGGCTTCGGCTCGGGGAGTAAATCCCTCCACCTACGCGCCAGCGTGCCTTCTCCCGAAGTTACGGCACCATTTTGCCTAGTTCCTTCACCCGAGTTCTCTCAAGCGCCTTGGTATTCTCTACCTGACCACCTGTGTCGGTTTGGGGTACGATTCTGTGTTACCTGATGCTTAGAGGCTTTTCCTGGAAGCAGGGCATTTATCACTTCAGCACCGTAGTGCCTCGTCGTCACGCCTCAGCGTTAATAAGGGACCGGATTTACCTGGACCCTCCGCCTACACGCTTAAACCGGGACAACCGTCGCCCGGCTGATATAGCCTTCTCCGTCCCCCCTTCGCAGTAACACCGAGTACAGGAATATTAACCTGTTTCCCATCGACTACGCCTTTCGGCCTCGCCTTAGGGGTCGACTCACCCTGCTCCGATTAACGTTGAACAGGAACCCTTGGTCTTCCGGCGAGCGGGCTTTTCACCCGCTTTATCGTTACTTATGTCAGCATTCGCACTTCTGATACCTCCAGCATGCCTCACAGCACACCTTCGACGGCTTACAGAACGCTCCCCTACCCAACAACGCATAAGCGTCGCTGCCGCAGCTTCGGTGCATGGTTTAGCCCCGTTACATCTTCCGCGCAGGCCGACTCGACCAGTGAGCTATTACGCTTTCTTTAAATGATGGCTGCTTCTAAGCCAACATCCTGGCTGTCTGTGCCTTCCCACATCGTTTCCCACTTAACCATGACTTTGGGACCTTAGCTGGCGGTCTGGGTTGTTTCCCTCTTCACGACGGACGTTAGCACCCGCCGTGTGTCTCCCGTGATAACATTCCTCGGTATTCGCAGTTTGCATCGGGTTGGTAAGCCGGGATGGCCCCCTAGCCGAAACAGTGCTCTACCCCCGAGGATGAGTTCACGAGGCGCTACCTAAATAGCTTTCGGGGAGAACCAGCTATCTCCCGGTTTGATTGGCCTTTCACCCCCAGCCACAGGTCATCCGCTAATTTTTCAACATTAGTCGGTTCGGTCCTCCAGTTAGTGTTACCCAACCTTCAACCTGCCCATGGCTAGATCACCGGGTTTCGGGTCTATACCCTGCAACTTAACGCCCAGTTAAGACTCGGTTTCCCTGCGGCTCCCCTATACGGTTAACCTTGCTACAGAATATAAGTCGCTGACCCATTATACAAAAGGTACGCAGTCACCCTGATAAATCAAGGCTCCCACTGCTTGTACGTACACGGTTTCAGGTTCTGTTTCACTCCCCTCGCCGGGGTTCTTTTCGCCTTTCCCTCACGGTACTGGTTCACTATCGGTCAGTCAGGAGTATTTAGCCTTGGAGGATGGTCCCCCCATATTCAGACAGGATACCACGTGTCCCGCCTTACTCATCGAGCTCACAGCACGTGTGCTTTTGTGTACGGGAGTATCACCCTGTACCCTGCGACTTTCCAGACGCTTCCACTAACACACATGCTGATTCAGGCTCTGGGCTGCTCCCCGTTCGCTCGCCGCTACTGGGGGAATCTCGGTTGATTTCTTTTCCTCGGGGTACTTAGATGTTTCAGTTCCCCCGGTTCGCCTTGCAGCACTATGTATTCATGCTGCAATGATGCACAGAGTGCACCGGGTTTCCCCATTCGGACATCGACGGCTGTAGCGGTTCATATCACCTTACCGTCGCTTTACGCAGATTAGCACGTCCTTCATCGCCTCTGACTGCCTGGGCATCCACCGTGTACGCTTAGTCGCTTAACCTCACAACCCACAGGCGTTTTTCAACGCTGCGAGCTGCAAGCATTTGAGAGACTCGGACGCATCGTATTTTTCATTCTTATTACGGAGAATGAAAACGACACGTCGTTTCAATTTTCAGCTTGTTCCGGATTGTTAAAGAGCATAATACTTCGCAGCACACCGTTGCCGGTACGCTCTGAAGTATTCAGAAAAACAGTTAAAACGGTATGGTGGAGCTAAGCGGGATCGAACCGCTGACCTCCTGCGTGCAAGGCAGGCGCTCTCCCAGCTGAGCTATAGCCCCATACAGTTACTGCAGAGACCACTACTACCAGGAGTAACATTCTTTATGTAAAGAATGCGATTTTTTCTCAGGCAGGGCGTGTCGATGCGAAGCATAGTGAACTATGCGAGCCGTCGACACAACGCAGCATGAGGACAAATCTGGTAGGCCTGAGTGGACTTGAACCACCGACCTCACCCTTATCAGGGGTGCGCTCTAACCACCTGAGCTACAAGCCTGTAGAGGTTTTTTCTGCTCGTTACTTTTTATCAGACAATCTGTGTGGACACTGCGCGGGAAGGTATCTTCAGGTAAGGAGGTGATCCAACCGCAGGTTCCCCTACGGTTACCTTGTTACGACTTCACCCCAGTCATGAATCACAAAGTGGTAAGCGCCCTCCCGAAGGTTAAGCTACCTACTTCTTTTGCAACCCACTCCCATGGTGTGACGGGCGGTGTGTACAAGGCCCGGGAACGTATTCACCGTGGCATTCTGATCCACGATTACTAGCGATTCCGACTTCACGGAGTCGAGTTGCAGACTCCGATCCGGACTACGACGCACTTTGTGAGGTCCGCTTGCTCTCGCGAGGTCGCTTCTCTTTGTATGCGCCATTGTAGCACGTGTGTAGCCCTACTCGTAAGGGCCATGATGACTTGACGTCATCCCCACCTTCCTCCGGTTTATCACCGGCAGTCTCCTTTGAGTTCCCGACCGAATCGCTGGCAACAAAGGATAAGGGTTGCGCTCGTTGCGGGACTTAACCCAACATTTCACAACACGAGCTGACGACAGCCATGCAGCACCTGTCTCAGAGTTCCCGAAGGCACCAAAGCATCTCTGCTAAGTTCTCTGGATGTCAAGAGTAGGTAAGGTTCTTCGCGTTGCATCGAATTAAACCACATGCTCCACCGCTTGTGCGGGCCCCCGTCAATTCATTTGAGTTTTAACCTTGCGGCCGTACTCCCCAGGCGGTCGACTTAACGCGTTAGCTCCGGAAGCCACTCCTCAAGGGAACAACCTCCAAGTCGACATCGTTTACGGCGTGGACTACCAGGGTATCTAATCCTGTTTGCTCCCCACGCTTTCGCACCTGAGCGTCAGTCTTTGTCCAGGGGGCCGCCTTCGCCACCGGTATTCCTCCAGATCTCTACGCATTTCACCGCTACACCTGGAATTCTACCCCCCTCTACAAGACTCAAGCCTGCCAGTTTCAAATGCAGTTCCCAGGTTAAGCCCGGGGATTTCACATCTGACTTAACAGACCGCCTGCGTGCGCTTTACGCCCAGTAATTCCGATTAACGCTTGCACCCTCCGTATTACCGCGGCTGCTGGCACGGAGTTAGCCGGTGCTTCTTCTGCGGGTAACGTCAATCGACGCGGTTATTAACCACATCGCCTTCCTCCCCGCTGAAAGTACTTTACAACCCGAAGGCCTTCTTCATACACGCGGCATGGCTGCATCAGGCTTGCGCCCATTGTGCAATATTCCCCACTGCTGCCTCCCGTAGGAGTCTGGACCGTGTCTCAGTTCCAGTGTGGCTGGTCATCCTCTCAGACCAGCTAGGGATCGTCGCCTAGGTGGGCCATTACCCCGCCTACTAGCTAATCCCATCTGGGTTCATCCGATAGTGAGAGGCCCGAAGGTCCCCCTCTTTGGTCTTGCGACGTTATGCGGTATTAGCCACCGTTTCCAGTGGTTATCCCCCTCTATCGGGCAGATCCCCAGACATTACTCACCCGTCCGCCACTCGTCACCCAAGGAGCAAGCTCCTCTGTGCTACCGTCCGACTTGCATGTGTTAGGCCTGCCGCCAGCGTTCAATCTGAGCCATGATCAAACTCTTCAATTTAAGTTTGATTTGCTTAAACAAGTTAAGCGGTGCTCATCTGTAAAACGTCATAATGAATTTCATTATGTGTTCACTCGTGAGGCTTTGATATTTTGTTGCGTCCTAAGACGCTGATATCAATCCTGCGAGTGCCCACACAGATTGTCTGATAAATTGTTAAAGAGCAGTGCGAACAGTGCGTTAGCGTCCTGTCGCGAGGTGGCGTATATTACGCTTTCCTCCTGCAGAGTCAACCTCTTTCTCAGAAGTTTTTCTCCGGCGGCGCAGTCTCCTGTGCCTCTCAGCCCGTTTCCCGTTGCCGGTGTTCCGTGTCGATGGAGGCGCATTATAGGGAACGGCTCAGATAGCGCAAGTGCAAATGATAACTTTTTTACTGACCGTTCAATTTGCACTCAAAAGGTATACTAAATAAGCAAAAACCCCGCAAAAGGGCAAAAAAAACGGGCCAGCGGCCCGTTTTTCGACTCACATCATTACTGATGTGCAGTAATGACGTCGTTTTCCACATCCATTTCGATGGTTTTGCCTGGCACCAGCGAACCGGCAAGGATCTGCTGAGCCAGCGGGTTCTCAATCTGCTGCTGTATCGCACGTTTGAGAGGTCGTGCACCATAGACCGGGTCATACCCGTTCTCGGCCAGCAGTTTGATTGCATCATCGGAGATGTGCAGCTGATAGCCACGTTCATCCAGACGTTTGTACAACCGCTGGAGCTGAATTTGCGCAATTGAAGCAATGTGTTTCTCAGCCAGCGGATGGAACACCACCACTTCATCAATACGGTTGACGAATTCCGGACGGAAATGCTGTCCGACCACACCCATCACAATATCTTTCATTTCCGGGTAGCTGAGATTGCCGAACCGTTCCTGGATTAAATCTGATCCCAGGTTAGAGGTCATGATCACCACGCTGTTACGGAAATCAACAGTGCGTCCCTGTCCATCCGTCAGACGCCCATCATCCAGCACCTGCAGCAGAATGTTGAAGACATCAGGATGCGCCTTCTCAACTTCATCCAGCAGAATGACCGAATAAGGACGACGGCGTACCGCTTCGGTCAGATAACCGCCCTCTTCATAGCCGACATAGCCCGGAGGTGCGCCCACCAGCCGCGACACCGAATGTTTTTCCATAAATTCGGACATGTCGATACGCACCATCGCATCGTCACTGTCGAACAGGAAGTTAGCCAGCGACTTACACAGTTCGGTCTTACCTACCCCGGTCGGTCCCAGGAACAGGAAAGAACCAATAGGCCGGTTAGGATCTGACAGGCCAGCACGACTACGGCGAATCGCATTGGATACCGCTTCAACCGCTTCATCCTGTCCGATGACCCGGCCATGCAGATCCTGTTCCATGCGCAGTAACTTATCGCGCTCACCTTCCATCATTCGTGCTACCGGTATACCGGTCCAGCGCGCCAGCACATCGGCAATCTCCACATCCGTTACGCGGTTGCGCAGTAGCTTCATGGTTTTGCCTTCCGCCTGGGTCGCTGCGGCTAGCTGTTTTTCCAGTTCCGGAATTTTACCGTACTGCAGTTCTGACATCTGAGCGAGGTCGCCCTGACGACGAGCCTGCTCTAAGTTCAGACGCGCCTGCTCAAGTTCAGCTTTAATATTCTGCGTGCCCGACAGCGAAGCTTTCTCAGTCTTCCACTCATCTTCCAGCTCGGCATATTCGCGCTCTTTCTGGTTCAGCTCAGTTTCCAGCATCTCCAGACGTTTGATACTGGCATCATCCGCCTCTTTCTTCAGCGCCTGCTGCTCCAGCTTCAGCTGAATGATGCGGCGCTCAAGACGATCCAGTGACTCCGGCTTCGAGTCCATCTGCATACGAATGCTGGATGCCGCCTCATCAATCAGGTCAATCGCTTTATCCGGCAACTGGCGATCAGCAATGTAACGATGAGACAGCGTCGCCGCTGCGACAATCGCCGGGTCAGTAATCTGCACATGGTGATGCAGTTCGTAACGCTCTTTCAGGCCACGCAGAATAGCGATGGTGTCTTCCACACTCGGCTCAGCCACAAAGACTTTCTGGAAACGACGCTCCAGCGCAGCATCTTTTTCAATGTACTGACGGTACTCATCAAGTGTGGTGGCGCCCACGCAGTGCAGTTCACCGCGCGCCAGCGCAGGCTTAAGCATGTTACCGGCGTCCATTGCACCGTCCGCTTTACCGGCGCCTACCATGGTATGAAGTTCGTCAATAAACAGAATGACGTTGCCTTCCTGCTTCGACAGGTCACTCAGCACGCCTTTCAGACGCTCTTCGAATTCACCGCGATATTTCGCCCCGGCCACAAGCGCACCCATATCCAGCGCCAGTACCCTGCGGCCTTTCAGACCTTCAGGGACTTCGCCGTTGATGATGCGCTGCGCCAGCCCTTCGACAATCGCGGTTTTACCCACGCCAGGCTCACCAATCAGCACCGGGTTATTTTTAGTACGGCGCTGCAGAACCTGAATGGTGCGGCGAATCTCTTCGTCGCGGCCGATGACCGGATCGAGTTTGCCCTTCTCGGCACGCTCGGTCAGATCAATAGTGTATTTCTTCAATGCCTGGCGCTGATCTTCAGCCCCCTGATCGTTCACGTTGTCTCCTCCCCGCATCTGTTCAATCGCACTGGTGATTTTTTCGCGCGTTGCGCCCGCTGCTTTAAGCAGATCGGCCAGTGAACCACGAGATTCAAGGGCGGCCAGAACAAATAATTCGGATGAAATAAAGTTATCGTTGCGCTTCTGCGCCAGCTTGTCACACAGGTTTAATACCCGGACGAGGTCAGATGAGGGTTGTACATCCCCTTCGCTGCCTTCAACTTGTGGCAGGCGATCGATGGCCTGCTCAACCTGAACGCGTAAGGGGGTAACGTTGACACCCGCAGAAGTCAGTAAAGGTGAAACCGATCCGCCCTCCTGTTTGAGCAACGCGCTCATCAGGTGCAGAGGTTCAATGAATTGGTTGTCGTGTCCCAGAGCCAGGGACTGCGCGTCGGCGAGAGCCAGCTGAAATTTGTTAGTAAGACGATCCAGACGCATAATTCCTCCCATTACAGGTCAAAATGCTACTGGAGATTAAATGAGGTCATCCCTCAAAAATTTCAAGGTTAATGACCTGAGATTTGAGTAAAAAATACGCTAACTGGACCGTCTTATGGCGTAAGGTTATAACAGCCAGATCAAAGTTGCCATACGCCCGGTGATCCCATCGCGGCGGAAGGAGAAGAAATCGTCGCGCTGCGTAAAGGTACAACGGCTGTCGGCACTGATTGATTTCACGCCCGCAGCCTGCAGTCGCCTGCGCGCCAGCAGCCAGATATCAGCGTAAAATTTCTCGCCTGAGGGGCGGAAAGCCTGCACGGCGCGAGGATCCTGAGCCATAAAGGCCTCACGTACTTCTGCACCGACCTCAAATGCATCGGGCCCGATTGCCGGACCCAGCCAGGCATGGATCTGATCCGATGGCGATCGAAACTGCGCCAGGGTATTTTCCAGTACACCCGCACACAGTCCGCGCCAGCCTGCATGTGCTGCCGCCACTTCCGTCCCATCCTGCGAACAGAACAGAACCGGCAGGCAGTCAGCGGTCATGATGGCGCAGACGACGCCGGGCTGATCGGTGATACAGGCATCGGCACGTAATGGCGTACCTTCTCCTGCAGCCAGACGCACAACATCAGTGCCATGAACCTGATCCAGCCACTGCGGCATCGCAGGCAAGCCCGCCTCTTCCACCAGCAACTGCCGGTTACGCGTTACCGTATCCGGAATATCCCCCACGTGCCCGCCGAGATTCAGTGCATCCCAGGGCGATGTGCTGATGCCACCCTGTCGCTGCGTCGAGCAGGCCCGAACGCGTGACGGAGCGGGCCATTGAGGCGTAATCAGATTCATCACCAGTTCATCTGGTCTTTAAATTCTTCGGTGTCTGCTTTTAACGCCGCGATCAGATCAACCATGTCCTGCGGAAGCGCCGCATGGAATTCCATTTCAATCCCGCTGATAGGGTGATAAAGACGCAGCATGGTGGCGTGCAGAGCCTGACGATCGAAACCGCGCAGCGTAGTGATAAATGCCTCTGATGCGCCTTTTGGCGGACGCGGACGGCCACCATAAAGCGGATCGCCCACCAGCGGATGGCTGATGTGAGACATATGCACACGGATCTGGTGAGTACGACCCGTTTCCAGGCGCAGACGCAGACGGGTATGCGCGCGGAAGTGCTCCATGATGCGGTAATGCGTCACCGCCGGCTTACCCATCGGGTGAACCGCCATGTGGGTGCGTTTGGTTGAGTGGCGGCTGATAGGCTGCTCAACCGTGCCGCCCGCCGTCATATTACCAATCGCGACCGCTTCATATTCACGAGTGATTTCGCGACGTTGCAGCGAGTCCACCAGATGCGTCTGAGCCGGAACGGTTTTCGCCACCACCATTAAACCGGTGGTGTCTTTATCCAGGCGGTGTACGATGCCCGCGCGTGGCACATCCATAATCGCCGGATAGTGATGAAGTAAGGCGTTGAGTACCGTGCCATCCGGATTACCGGCGCCAGGGTGAACCACAAAGTCGCGTGGTTTGTTGATGACAATAATGTCTTCATCTTCATAAACGATGTCGAGTGGCAGATTTTGCGGTTCCCAGCGCTGTGCCTCTTCGATCTCAGCGTCAATCGCGACCAGCTCGCCGCCCAGCACTTTTTCTTTAGGGGTATCGACCATGACGCCGTTTACTGTTACGCGACGGTCGAGGATCCACTCTTTTATGCGGGAACGTGAATAATCAGGGAACAATTCCGCCAAAGTCTGATCTAAGCGTTGTCCGAGTTGTGATTCGGATACCGTTGCGGTGAGTTGAACTTGTTGTGCCATATACAGCTTCTTCGTTAACGTTGGGTTTTCACGGCGATGCCGTTTAATATAATGTGCTATCGTACCTGGTCATTACCGGGAGCTATACGGACAGCTTCCGCCATAACATTTGAGGATAATCACTTCGTCATGACGCGTATGAAACATCTGGTGGCTGCTGCCACACTGAGCCTGGCACTTGTTGGTTGTTCCGGCTCAAATGACGCGGTACCGGACAGCCCGCCTTCTGAAATCTATGCTACAGCGCAGCAAAAGCTGCAGGACGGTAACTTTAAAGCCGCGATTAAGCAACTGGAAGCGCTGGATAATCGTTATCCGTTCGGTCCTTATTCGCAGCAGGTGCAGCTGGATTTAATCTACGCGTACTATAAAAATGCCGATCTGCCCCTGGCGCAGGCTGCCATTGCCCGCTTTATGCGTCTTAACCCCACACATCCGAACATTGACTATGTCATCTATATGAAAGGTCTGACGGACATGGCGCTGGATGACTCAGCACTGCAGGGCTTCTTTGGTATCGATCGTTCTGACCGCGATCCGACGCACGCTCGTGATGCCTTCCGCGACTTCTCCCAGCTGCTGCGCAGTTACCCGAACAGCCAGTATGCGGCTGATGCTCAGAAACGCCTGGTCTATCTGAAAGACCGCCTGGCGAAATATGAGCTGTCAGTGGCGCAATTCTATACTAAGCGTGAGGCGTATGTCGCGGTTGTTAACCGTGTCGAAGGTATGATGCGCGATTATCCGGATACTCAGGCAACACACGATGCGCTGCCGCTGATGGAAAATGCTTACCGCAATCTGCAGCTCAACGCTGAAGCAGACAAAGTGGCCAAAATCATTGCAGCGAACAACAGCTGATAGCCCGATAGTTTTTCAGCCATAAAAAAAGCAGCCTGCGATGGCTGCTTTTTTTTGCTCAAAGAACAGTCAGAAGTGGATCTGATGCCAGCGAGCTAACTCATCAAGCATGCCGTGTTAATCGTTTCGCTTCAAGCCATTTCAGCCAGTTTCTCAGCCTTTCTCACAGAATGTCGTGACTGACAAAAAGTGACATTTTTTCGTGATCGAAATCGCACATTCAACGCTTTTTCACGCTATGCTGAAAAGACCAAGACGGAAATGACAGAGAGGTAAGAACGATGATTCTGAACATTACCAGTAAACAAATGGAAATTACTCCGGCAATCCGAAGCCATGTTGAAGACCGTCTCGCCAAGCTCGAAAAATGGCAAACTGACCTGATTAACCCGCATATTGTCCTGTCCAAAGAGCCCAAAGAATTCGTGGCTGACGCCACCATTAACACACCTAACGGGACTCTGGTGGCCAGCGCCAAGCATGATGATATGTACACCGCGATCAACGATTTGATTGCGAAGCTCGAACGTCAGCTGAATAAAGTTCAGCATAAGTCTGAAGCACGCCGCGCCAGTGCCAGCGTAAAAGATATTATCCCCGCCGACGAAGAGTCCTGAGTTTGTTAACGCGCCTTCGGGCGCGTTTTTTATTGACAGCTTTTAAGCAGTACGGTTACTCTCAGGTCACTCTCTTTTCGGACATTCCCATGAAACTTGATCTGTTTTTCTTCGCTTTCTTTTTTACCTTCCCCTGAACGGGAGGCCATTCGTCGTGTGAAAATGAAAGCGAAGACGAACAACGAAGCCTCCCAACCGGGAGGCTTTTTTATTGGATAGCATACAGGTGAGCCCTATGAATCCCGACAATCCATTGCTGGCGCTACGCGACAAGATCAGCGCAGTGGATAAAAAACTTCTGACGCTGCTGGCCGAGCGTCGTCTGCTGGCAGTGGAAGTCGCGCAAGCGAAACTGGCAACGCATCGCCCGATTCGCGATGTGGAGCGCGAACGTGCGCTGCTGGAGAATCTGATTGTGCTGGGTAAAGCGCACAAACTGGATGCGCACTATATCACCCGCCTGTTCCAGCTGGTCATCGAAGATTCCGTGCTGACTCAGCAGGCACTGCTGCAGAAAAACCTCAACCATCCCCATGCGCATGCTGCCCGCATCGCTTTCCTTGGTCCGAAAGGCTCTTACTCACATCTTGCCGCACGCAACTACGCATCGCGCCATTTCGATAGCATGGTGGAATGTGGCTGCCTGAAGTTTCACGACATCATCAAACAGGTCGAGAATGGCGTGGCTGATTACGCCGTAATGCCGATTGAGAATACCAGTTCGGGCTCTATTAACGACGTCTACGATCTGCTGCAACAGACCAGCCTCTCTATCGTGGGCGAGCTGACATTACCTATCGACCACTGCGTACTGGTAAATGGTCCCACCGATCTGCAGCAGATTGAGACGGTGTACAGCCATCCTCAACCCTTCCAGCAGTGCAGCCAGTTCATTAACCGCTTCCCGCACTGGAAAATCGAATATACCGAGAGTACCGCAGCAGCGATGGAGAAAGTGGCTGCGCTCAACTCACCTAAGGTGGCAGCGCTGGGAAGTGAAGCAGGCGGCGAGCTCTATCAGTTGCAGGTGCTGGAACGTAATCTGGCCAATCAGCAGCAGAACCATACCCGCTTTATCGTGCTGGCCCGCAAACCAATTGAGGTGTCGGACCAGGTCCCGGCAAAAACCACGCTGATCATGGCAACCGGCCAGCAGGCGGGTGCGCTGGTCGATGCGCTGCTGGTTCTGCGTCAGCACAATCTGATTATGAGCAAGCTGGAGTCCCGCCCGATTAATGGCAATCCGTGGGAAGAGATGTTTTACATTGATGTGCAGGGCAATCTGCAGTCAGAGCGGATGCAGCAGGCGCTTCAGGAACTGCAAACCATGACACGCTCGCTGAAGGTGCTGGGCTGCTATCCCAGCGAGAATGTGGTGCCAGTTGACCCTGGCGAATAACCAGTTGACCCTTGCGAATAAAAAGAAAAGAAAAAAGGCATCCGATTGGATGCCTTCTTCATTTATGGACGGCTATCATTGGCCGAACGCAACAGACTGCGGCTTTCAACCAGGAAGCGTTTCGCGTGATCGCCAAACCATTGCTCTACCCGGTTAAAGCTGGCAATAAACGCCTGCTTG
This sequence comes from Pantoea sp. JKS000250, assembly GCF_003201065.1. NCBI lineage: Bacteria > Pseudomonadati > Pseudomonadota > Gammaproteobacteria > Enterobacterales > Erwiniaceae > Pantoea > Pantoea sp. JKS000250. Next base: position 1,360,109 of record NZ_QICZ01000001.1, read on the forward strand.
TCACCCTGCTCCAGCAGGGCTATTGCTTCGCCAAACCGCTGGTAATAGCGTTTGATCAGCGCCAGATTGCTCTCTGAGGACATGATGATATCCGCATAAAGCTGCGGATCCTGCGCGAACAATCGTCCCACCATCGCCAGTTCCAGCCGGTAAATCGGCGACGAGAGCGCCAATAGCTGATCGAGATTGACGTTCTCTTCAGCTAAATGCAGGCCATAGGCAAAGGTGGCAAAGTGACGGAGCGCCTGAATGAAGGCCATGTTCTGGTCATGCTCAACCGCGCTGATACGGTGCAGACGCGCACCCCAGACCTGAATCTGCTCCAGGAACCACTGGTAGGCTTCCGGCTGTCGGCCATCACACCAGACCACCACCTGTTTTGCCAGACTGCCGCTGTCCGGGCCAAACATCGGATGCAGACCCAGCACCGGGCCGTTATGAGCGGCCAGCATCGCCTGCAGAGGGCGGTTTTTCACTGACGCCAGATCGACCAGGATACAATCTTCAGGCAGTGGCGGCAGCTGAGCAATGACCTGCTCGGTCAGATGGATCGGAACACTGATGATCACCATACCGGCATCACTAAGCAGTGACTCAGCCTGTGGCCAGTCCTCTTTATCCAGCGTTTTGACCGTGTAGCCTGACAGCCCGAGCATTTTTTCAAACAACCGGCCCATCTGGCCCTTGCCACCGACGATCACCACCGGGCGCAGTTCAGGACAGAGGGTTTTAAAACCTTTGTCATTTTCGCTGGTATAGGATTCGCGCATCACACGACGCAGCACATCCTCTATCAAATCCGGTGGTACACCGAGCGCCTCAGCCTCTTTGCGACGGGAAGCCAGCATAGACGCTTCCCGTTCAGGGACATAGATAGGCAGTCCGTAACGGCTCTTAACCTCCCCGACTTCCGCTACCAGCTCCAGCCGTTTAGCCAGCAGATCCAGCAGCGCTTTATCAACACTGTCAATTTGATCGCGTAACGCGGTCAGTTCAGCCACCATTGCTCTTACACCTCTTGTGACAGACGCGCCGACAGCACTCCCTGCAGATCCTGATGCATCTCACGCAGCAACGTTTCGGTCACTTCCCAGTTGATGCAGGCATCAGTTACGGAAACGCCATACTTCATTTCGCTGCGTGGCTGTTCAGAAGACTGATTACCCTCATTGATATGGCTTTCCAGCATCAGACCAATGATTGAACGGTTACCGTCTTTGATCTGCGCGATAGCGGATTCCGCTACGCCAGGCTGACGGCTGTAGTCTTTGTTCGAATTGCCATGGCTGCAATCTATCATTAAGGCTGGACGCAGTCCCGCTTTGAGCATCTCTTTTTCACACTGCGCGACATCTTCAGGACCGTAGTTCGGCGCTTTGCCACCACGCAGAATCACGTGACCATCCGGATTGCCCTGCGTCTGCAGCAGGCAGACCTGACCAGCCTGATTGATCCCGACAAAACGGTGCGGCATTGCAGCAGCACGCATGGCGTTGATTGCCGTTCCCAGACTGCCATCGGTGCCGTTTTTAAAGCCGACCGGCATAGACAGGCCCGAGGCCATTTCACGGTGCGTCTGAGATTCTGTCGTCCGTGCGCCAATGGCAGACCAGCTGAACAGGTCGCCCAGGTATTGCGGGCTATTCGGATCCAATGCTTCAGTCGCCAGCGGCAGGCCCATTTCAACCAGGTTCACCAGCAGCTGACGCGCAATGTGCAGACCCGCTTCCATATCAAACGAGTTATCCATGTAAGGATCATTAATCAGCCCTTTCCAGCCGACAGTCGTACGAGGCTTTTCAAAATAGACGCGCATCACGATATAAAGCTGATCTTTCAGCTCTTCAGAAAGGGTTTGCAGACGATGAGCATATTCAAGCGCCACTTCAGTATCGTGAATCGAGCAGGGTCCGCACACCACCAGCAGACGCGGATCGCGGCCGGCAATAATGTCAGAGATAGTCTGGCGGGACGCCGCGACCTGCTCCTGCTGTTCAGTAGTCAGTGGAAACTTCGCTTTCAGCTCTTCAGGCGTAATGAGTACCTGTTCACCGGCGATATGCACATTGTTCAGCGCGTCTTTTTGCATGATGGCGATCCTTTAGCTCGTATTAGCTGATTGTGGCTCCTCATTGAGGAATGCAAATACTGTATCACAGGCAATACATAGTGCAATATTATATGTACACATTTATTACCACAGATCAAACACTGCCAAGCTTACCAATTAAATAACCTTTAAATTCATAACATTAATTAAGAAACGCAAAAAATGGCGAGCCACCATAATGTAATTATATGTTTACACATGCATATGTTGCGTTTCTGCTCCCCGCAGGCAGAATGAAAGAATTATTCTGATAAAACTGAGAGAGTTATGCGCCCATCGCTACAGAAAATTTATCTGCGACCGTTTGAGCTCAGTGATATAGCCGCATTTACTGCTGCGGTTAATGCCTCTCTGGACAGCCTGATCCCCTGGATGGTCTGGGCGCATCACGATTATCAGCCTCACGAAGCAGAAAGCTGGATTCGCTTTACTCACTGGCAGCGGATGAAGGAGGAAGCAGAAGAGTTTGCGATTGTCGATCAGCATGACCAACTGCTGGGTGGCGCAGGCATACGCTTTGCCCGTCCTCCGGGTGACACCAGCGCAATTGGCTACTGGGTTCGCAGTGATGCACAGCGTCAGGGGATCGCGAGCCGCGCGGTAGCAAAGCTGCTGCCGCTGGGATTTTCACGCCCGGAGACACGGGTGATTGAAATTCTGGCCGCTGAGGAAAACCTGGCCAGTCGGGGCGTAGCGGAGAAGTGCGGCGGCCAGTTTATTGGCTGTCGCTATGGCCTGATCGTATTAGAGGCGGGGCCGGTGAATACCGCGATTTATCATTTTCAGCGGCCGGATGCCGGTTAACTGCTGCCATCTGGTTGTCATCAGGACAAAAAAAGGGGCTGGCAGATGCCAACCCCTTGTTTGCTATTAACTTTTAGATGTCGCGTTAGCGATACCTTAGTTAAGACGCTCTTTAATACGAGCAGACTTACCAGTACGCTCACGCAGGTAGTACAGTTTGGCTTTACGCACAGCGCCACGACGTTTAACAGCGATGCTGTCAATAACAGGTGAATGAGTCTGGAATACACGCTCAACGCCTTCGCCGTTAGAAATTTTGCGAACAGTGAATGCAGAGTGCAGACCGCGGTTACGAATAGCGATAACCACGCCCTCGAATGCCTGCAGACGTTTTTTAGAACCTTCAACGACCCATACTTTCACTTCCACGGAATCACCCGGGCGGAAGGAAGGTACGTCCTGTTTCATCTGCTCTTGTTCAATTTGCTTGATAATGTTGCTCATAATTAAATCTCATATCCTGGGTAAACTGATAGTCGGGGAAGATCACTCTTCCACATCATCGTTTTGTTGCTGCTGAGATTCCCGCTGGAACTCATTCAGCAACCTTGCTTGCTCTTCAGTCAGAGCCAGGTTTTCCAGAAGTTCAGGTCTTCTCAGCCAGGTACGGCCTAGCGACTGCTTCAGACGCCAGCGGCGAATATCAGCATGGTTACCTGACAGTAATACTGCCGGGACCTCCACGCCGTCTAACACTTCAGGTCGGGTATAGTGCGGACAATCCAGCAAGCCATCAGAGAACGAATCCTCATCGGCTGACGCCTGCTTGCCGAGTACGCCTGGAATAAACCGGGCAACTGCGTCAATCATCGTCATTGCTGGCAGTTCCCCGCCGCTGAGAACGTAATCACCGATTGACCATTCTTCGTCAATTTCGGAATGAATTACGCGCTCATCAATCCCTTCATAACGGCCACAGACCAGAATTAACTTGTCCCGTGCCGCCAGTTCGCAAACGCCCTGTTGGTCCAGTTTGCGACCCTGAGGTGAAAGATATATCACTCTGGCGCCATCACCTGCCGCTGCTTTCGCTGCGGAGATGGCATCCCGTAAGGGTTGTACCATCATCAGCATTCCCGGTCCGCCGCCGTAAGGACGATCATCCACGGTACGGTGCCGGTCGTGCGTGAAGTCACGAGGACTCCAGCTCTGAATGCTGAGCAGACCGTTTTTTACAGCCCGGCCAGTTACCCCGTAATCGGTAATAGCGCGAAACATTTCTGGAAACAGGCTGATAACACCAATCCACATTGTATTCGCCGTTACGTTACCGTTCGATTCGGAGATCAAAAACCAGGATCCCAATCTACCTCAATGACGCCAGTAGAGAGATCGACTTTCCTGATAACCTGTTCATCAAGAAACGGAATTAACCGCTCCTGAGCACCGAATGCATCTTTCAGGTTTGCCTTAACGACGAGTACGTCGTTCGAGCCGGTTTCCATCATATCGATGACTTTACCCATCTCGTAGCCTTCAAGGTTAACTACCTGGCAACCCATAAGGTCTTTCCAGTAGTAGTCGCCCTCTTCAAGCGATGGCAACTGCGTCGAGTCAACCTGAATTTCGCAATTGGTTAACTGAGCCGCCGCATCCCGATCGTCAATGCCTTTGACTTTGATGATCAGGTCCTGATTGTGGTGCTTCCAACCTTCCAGTTCGACCTGCTGCCATTTACCGGCGCGCTGGATGAACCAGGGTTGGTAGTTGAAGATGCTTTCAGCGTCTTCAGTGGAGGAAAACACTTTGAGCCAGCCGCGAATACCGTAGGCGGCTCCCATCTTACCCAATACAATCGGGTTAACAGGAGGCTGTGCGGCAAGTTGTCTGCTCATGCTCACCACCGTGACAGATTAAGCTGCTTTCTTAGCTTCTTTGACCAGCGCGTTAACGCGATCAGAGAGTGTTGCGCCCTGGCCAACCCAGTGCTCGATACGGTCCAGATCCAGACGCAGACCTTCAGCCTGACCAGATGCGATCGGGTTGAAGAAACCAACGCGCTCGATGAAACGACCGTTGCGTGCATTGCGGCTGTCAGTAACGACGACCTGATAGAACGGACGCTTTTTAGCGCCGTGACGTGCCAAACGAATTGTTACCATAACATCCTCTTCAGTTAATAAAACACCCGGCCCCCATCGAGGAACGGGGTCCGGGTGCTGTATAAAAAGCCCGAAAATTTTACTCATTTTGGCGAAAAAAGCAACCTAAACCGTGCCTTTCCGGGCTTTTTTGTGGAACGCTTAGCGGCCGGGGAATCCTGGCGGCATCATACCCTTCATGCCGCGCATCATTTTCGCCATACCGCCCTTCTTCATTTTCTTCATCATACGCTGCATGTCGTCGAACTGCTTCAATAAGCGGTTAACGTCCTGCACCTGCATTCCGGAGCCGGTTGCAATGCGGCGCTTGCGCGAGCCTTTAATGATTTCTGGTTTCTCACGCTCTTTGCGCGTCATCGAGTTGATGATGGCTTCCATGCGTACCAGCACTTTGTCATCCATCTGCGATTTCACATTGTCAGGCAACTGTCCCATACCCGGCAGTTTACCCATCAGGCTGGCCATGCCGCCCATGTTGCGCATCTGCTTCAGCTGCTCAAGGAAGTCATTGAGATCAAAACCGTCGCCGGTTTTCAGCTTCTTGGCCAGTTTCTCCGCCTGGTCGCGGTCAACCTTGCTTTCGATATCTTCGATCAGTGACAGCACGTCACCCATGCCGAGGATACGTGACGCAATACGGTCAGGATAGAACGGTTCAAGCGCTTCGGTTTTTTCACCGACACCCATGAATTTAATCGGCTTGCCGGTGATATGGCGAATCGACAGCGCTGCACCACCGCGGGCATCGCCGTCGACCTTGGTCAGGATAACCCCGGTCAGCGGCAGCGCTTCATTAAAGGCTTTCGCCGTGTTTGCGGCATCCTGACCGGTCATGGCATCGACCACAAACAGTGTTTCTACCGGTTTAATCGCGGCATGAACCTGTTTGATTTCGTCCATCATCGCTTCGTCAACGTGCAGACGACCGGCGGTATCCACCAGCAGCACATCGTAGAACTTCAGGCGGGCTTCACGCAGCGCATTGTTAACGATATCGACCGGCTTCTGACTGAGATCGGACGGACAGAAATCCACGCCAACCTGCTGTGCCAGTGTTTCCAGCTGTTTGATTGCCGCCGGACGATAGACGTCGGCAGAAACCACTAAGACTTTCTTCTTATGTTTCTCACGCAGGAACTTACCCAGCTTAGCGACGCTGGTAGTTTTACCGGCACCCTGCAGGCCCGCCATCAGTACTACGGCTGGTGGCTGAGCTGCCAGGTCGAGTGCATTGTTCTCTGCACCCATCGCCGCAACCAGCTCGTTACGAACGATTTTGATGAACTCCTGACCTGGCGTCAGGCTTTTATTCACATCATGGCCGACCGCGCTCTCTTTCACACGGTTGATGAAGTCACGCACCACCGGCAGTGCAACGTCAGCTTCAAGCAGCGCCATGCGCACTTCACGCAGGGTCTCTTTGATGTTCTCTTCAGTCAGCCTTCCGCGGCCGCTGATATTTCGCAGGGTTTGCGACAAACGATCGGTTAAATTATCAAACATGGTCTCTCACTAAAAAAAAGATCGCGAGGTGCCTGATCGGCAGAATGCGGCGGATTATAACACGAAGCCTCGGCGATCTCTGCAATTGCCCCTCAGATCGTTTGGAGCCTGCTTCGGCTGGCGCTATACTGCCTTTTTCCTTATCTGACTGACCTGAAAGGATCTATGTTCGTTTTCGCGATAGTGGCGCTATTCGCCTACTCCTTAAGTCTTGCCCTTATCATTCCCAGCCTGTTGAAACGTAACGGCGGCTGGCGGCGAATGGCGATGTTCTCTGCCTGTGTGGCGCTGGTGACACACGCGGTCGCCCTGCAGCAACGCATATTTGCGGTTGATAGCGGACAGAATTTAAGCCTGCTCAACATTGGCTCGCTGGTGAGCCTGTTGATCTGCGCCATCATGACCATTGTGGCGTCACGCAACCGTGGCTGGCTGCTGCTGCCGATTGTCTACAGCTTCGCGCTGATTAATCTGGCCTTCGCCACTTTCGTCCCCAATGCGTTCATTACCCATCTGGAAACCACGCCAGGCATGATGATCCATATCGGCCTGTCGCTGTTCGCCTATGCGACGCTGATTATTGCCGCGCTCTATGCGCTGCAGCTGGCGTGGATTGATTACCAGCTAAAAAACAAGCGACTGGCATTTACCCAGGATATGCCGCCGCTGCTGACCATCGAACGTAAGATGTTTCACATTACCCAGGTGGGCGTCGTGCTGCTGACGCTGGTGCTCTGCACAGGTCTGTTTTATATGCAGGATCTCTTCAGCGCAGAAAACGTCGATAAAGCCGTTCTCTCCATCATTGCGTGGTTTGTTTATATCGTTTTGCTCTGGGGGCACTATCATGAAGGCTGGCGTGGTCGCCGCGTCGTCTGGTTTAACTGCAGCGGTGCGGTGCTGTTAACCATGGCTTACTTCGGCAGTCGCATCCTGCAGCATCTGCTTGTCCCTACCTCTCGTTAAAAAGGAAGTTCTGCGTTGGAGAATGTTTCAACCACCACGCTGATTATTATTCTCTGCGTCATGGTCCTGGTTTCCGCCTGGTTTGCCGGGTCGGAAACCGGAATGATGACGCTTAACCGCTATAAGCTGCGCCATCAGGCAAAAAACGGTAATCGCGCCGCACGCCGGGTGGAGAAGTTACTGCGTCGTCCTGACCGGCTGCTCAGTCTGGTTTTAATCGGTAACAACCTGGTCAATATTCTGGCCTCCGCCCTTGCCACCATCGTAGGCATGCGTATTCACGGTGATGAAGGCGTCGCGATTGCGACCGGCATCCTGACCTTTGTGGTGCTGGTCTTTGCCGAAGTGCTGCCGAAAACCGTGGCGGCGCTCTATCCAGAGCGCGTCGCCTTTCCCAGCAGCCTGCTGCTGGTCCCGCTGCAATACATCATGCTGCCGCTGGTCTGGCTGCTCAACACCATTACCCGGCTGCTGATGAGAATAGCGGGTATCCGCGCTGACGGTGCCATTAACTCTGCGCTGAGCAAAGAGGAGTTACGTACCATCGTCTATGAGTCGCGTAGCCTGATGTCACGCCGGAACCAGGACATGCTGCTCTCTGTGCTCGACCTGGAGAAAGTCAGCGTTGACGACATCATGGTGCCGCGTAATGAGATCGTCGGCATCAACATCAACGATGACTGGAAGTCGGTCGTACGTCAGCTGAGTCACTCGCCACACGGCCGCATCGTGCTGTTCCGGGATTCGCTGGATGACTGCGTCGGCATGCTGCGGGTACGCGAAGCCTGGCGCATGATGACGGAGAAAAAAGAGTTCACCAAAGAGACACTGCTGCGTGCCGCCGATGAGATCTACTACATCCCGGAAGGTACACCGTTGAACACTCAGCTGGTGAAGTTTCAGCGCAATAAAGAGAAAGCGGGCGTAGTGGTGGATGAATATGGCGATATCAAAGGGCTGGTGACAATTGAGGACATTCTGGAGGAGATTGTTGGTGACTTTACCACCTCCATGTCACCGTCGCTGGCAGAGGAAGTAATGCCGCAGAATGATGGCTCGGTACTGATTGAGGGCAGTGCTAACGTGCGTGAAATCAACAAGGCATTTAACTGGCAGTTGCCAGAGCAGGAAGCCCGCACCATCAACGGCATGCTGCTGGAAGCGCTGGAAGAGATCCCCGCCATCGCCACCCGGGTTCAGATCGGCCATTACAACGTCGATATTCTGGACGTGCAGGACAACATGATCAAACAGGTGCGCATCACGCCAAAGACGCCGCTGAAAAAATCGGTCGGTTCCTGAAGCCATAAAAAAACGCCGCAATCGAATCGATGCGGCGTTTTTTTTAGCAGAGAAGTCCTGACTAGATGTGCAGTTCTTTCAGCTTTTCAGCAGGCAGTTTCAGATCGTCGTTGCGGTTAACGCCGATCTCATGCGCCAGCACATTGCGGGCGATCTGCTGCGCTTCGTCCAGTGAGTGCAGTTTGTAGCTGCCACACTGGTATTCATTAAGCTCAGGGATCTGGTTCTGATCTTTCACTTTCAGAACATCTTCCATCGCCCCTTTCCACGCTTTCGCAACGCGCTGCTCGTCTGGCGTACCAATCAGGCTCATGTAGAAGCCGGTGCGGCAACCCATCGGCGAGATATCGACGATTTCCACACCGTCACCATTCAGGTGGTCACGCATGAATCCGGCAAAGAGATGCTCCAGCGTATGAATGCCACGCTCAGTAAGGATATCAATGTTCGGGCGGCAAAAACGCAGGTCAAAGACGGTAATCGTATCGCCATGCGGAGTCTTCATGGTTTTTGCAACGCGTACTGCCGGTGCGCCCATGATGGTGTGATCAACGGTAAAACTGTCCAGTAGTGGCATACGTCACCTCCTGTTCTGAGAATTTTTTTTAAAACGATGAAACTTTTCTGTTCGCCCAACGTCTGAATATATGAAAGACGCGCATTTGTTATCATCATCCCTGACAACAGAGATGTTAATTTGGCCACATTGATGTGGCCTTTTTCTTTTCTACCCTTCCCGGCTCGCCAGATACGCTTCAAAATCCAGCTTATCATTCGCTTCCAGCTCTTGCTGTGCAGCAACAGATTCCTGCGCCTGACGCGTGAAATCGTCTTCTGTCAGCACTTCCAGCGGCTCTTCGCAGAGCAGATGGCGGTACTGTTCAGCCAGCGCCACGCCCGTTCCGGTGACACCATTGTCCTTCATTGCCTGAAGGATGCGCGCCGAGTAGGTTAGCTCAGGATCGTCGAATGATGCTACCAGTTGATCGCAAACCTGCTGATATTCCGTGCTGTCCTGATTATTGCTGTCTAAGACTTCAGCAACGCGACGCAGATCGGCAAACAGGGTCTTGCCTACTTCCACCAGCGAATGCTCCGCATCTCCACAGCCCACAGCAATTTTCTGATCCGGTTTACGCCCTTCCAGCACCACCCGGTTCCAGTTTTTGCGGGTGCACTGCAACTCATCGGCACTCATTTCCGGCGCATCCGCCAGGGTACACCAGATCAGGAACAGGTCGAGGAAGCGAACCTGATTCTCATCAACGCCGATGGCAGAGAACGGGTTGATATCCAGCGAGCGCACTTCAATGTATTCAATGCCGCCACGCAGCAGCGCATCTGAAGGTGCTTCACCCGAGCGTGTCACACGCTTAGGGCGGATTGGTGCATAAAGCTCATTCTCAATCTGCAATACGTTAGTATTGAGCTGCAGCCAGTTACCGTCAGCATCTTTGGTGCCCATCGCCGCATACTCTTCAGATGGCGTTCTGATCGCATTCTTCAGCGCAGTGACATAGCCTTCCAGAGAGTTAAACGTGATGCCCAGTGAGCTCTGCGATTTATTGGTGTAGCCTAAATCGCTCAGACGCAGCGAGGTGGCGTAAGGCAGCCACATGGTATCTTTGTCATTGGTTTCGAACGGCAGCGCACTCTCACGGCCCTGCAGGAAGCTGGAGCTGATAGCCGGCGATGCGCCAAACAGATACGGGATCACCCAGCCGAAGCGATAGTAGTTGCGGATCAGCCGCAGGTAGCCCGCTGAGATAGTCTCTTTGCCGCTTTCCTGATCTTTCACGTCAGCCCACTCCTGCCAGAATGAAAGCGGCAGCGAGAAGTTATAGTGAATGCCGGAGATGGTCTGCATCAACGCGCCGTAACGGTTTTTCAGGCCTTCGCGGTAGAGCGTCTTCATCTTGCCGATATTGGAGGTGCCATATTGCGCCAGCTCGATATTGTCCGCGTCGTCAATCTCGCACGGCATACTGAAGGGCCACATGCGTTCATCACCCAGTTCACGGGCAACGTGACGGTGGATATCGCGCAGGAAAGCCAGCATATGATCGATGCTGTGATGCACTGGCGTAATAAATTCCAGCAGTGTTTCGGCAAAGTCAGTGGTGATCCAGTCATGCTTCAGCGCCGAGCCCAGAGATTCAGGGTGGCCGGTTTTTGCCAGATCGCCATTTTCCTGTACACGCAGCGTTTCACGCTCGATGCCACGGCCAATCCCTTTCAGGGCATTGGGATGCGCTTCCAGCCAGGAGAGCGCTTTAGATACGTCCGGGATCACATTACCCCCCCGCTGTGATAATAATTTATTTTTGTTCAGCATAATGTTAACCGTAGCCTCGAATCTGTGCGAATCAATGCCACCATTGCATACCCTGTAATGTGGCAGTCGCGATAACGATATAACGCAGTGTTTTGCCGACGGCGAGAAACAGCATCGCAGGTAGCCAGGCGAAACGTAACCAGCCTGCGAGAACGCAGAGCAGATCACCTACCACCGGTAGCCAGCTGAATAAAAGTGCTGCAGGTCCCAGTCGGTGCAACCACGTCATTGCTGTGTCATGCCATCGCCCCTGACGTTTTAGCGGCAGCAAGCGACCAATAAGAATGTTGGTTAAGCCGCCCAAGGTGTTTCCCAGGGATGCGGCCAAAAGCAACCCGTAAACTGATGTCTTTTTTGCTATCAATAGTGCTATCAGCAGTGCTTCTGAACTTCCCGGCAGGAGCGTCGCACTCAGAAAACTGCTGCCGAACATCGAGGCATAGGCGAGAACGTCACTCACAGTAAGCGGACATCCACCACGTCCATGCCCGCCGCCTTCGCGGCCTGAATCCCAAAGTCCGCATCCTCGAACACCACACAACGTGCCGGCGCCACACCCAGCAGCTCAGCGCAGCGTAAGAAGGTTTCAGGCTCAGGTTTATGACGCTGAACGTCGTCAGCGCCGACAACTGCTGAGAAGAGCTCACGCACGCCCAGCTGCGTCAGTAACGCCTCTGCCATGCTGTGTTCGCTTCCGGTACCCACCGCCATCGGACGACGCCCGTGATACGCTTTTACCACCTCCATTAATGGCAGTGGCCTGACGTTTTCCAGCAGCATCGCTTTCACAGCAGCCGTTTTTTCTGCAGCAAGAAGATGAGGGTCGAGTGACGACTGATTGGATTCAATGATGAACTGCGCCAGCCGCCAGGCGGGAGCGCCATTGAAGTCGATAATACGCGCTTCATCCAGCGTTAATCCATGACGCGCCAGTACCTGACGCCACGCTTTTCGATGTGTCGGCTCAGTATCAAGAATCGTGCCGTCCATATCGAAAATCAGGGCGTCATATTGATCGTACATTGTCACTCCGGACATTCACCAAATGAGACATTACTTTAGCCTAATGTGGACAGGTTGTCGCCAGGGGGGATGAACAGCAAATGCTTTGAAAGCATTAGCAATTTTTGTTTTCAGATAAAGGTGATCGTGCGCGGCCAGGGATAACCGTACGAATTTGCAGCGATTTTTTAACATTATTTTGGCAGACAGGCGGCGGCGGACGGGCGTGAGCAGCAAAACAGAGAGTGCTGACACGTGAAACAGGCGCTGTAATTCGCTTAAGTCAGAATGATGAATCAGTGAGGCGGGTTAAGCAGAAAAACAGTATGGGTAAAGCCAGAGAGAAACCGCAGGGGTTATAAGGAAACTTGCTTAACTTTGGGTCATGGGCGGTAAATGATGCAAAAGAGTGGTGTCAGGCACAATCTTAGCGATAATCACGCCACGATAAATTGAGGGATTTTTGAAAACTAAAAGATGGTGCATCCAGGAGGATTACTCAGCTTGCGCTTCGCCCTGTGGGCCGTTGCTGAAGCAACGTTATCCTCCTTAGTGAGACCTGAACGCTATTCACGTCATGACACACTGAGGTACTAATCATATTGGAAGATATGGTGCATCCAGGAGGATTCGAACCTCCGACCGCTCGGTTCGTAGCCGAGTACTCTATCCAGCTGAGCTATGGATGCATTGGGGTCTATCTTTTGGGGTCTGTCTTTCGAGGTACAACTTTTTATGGACTTACAGAAACCAACCTGAGGATGTTACAAAGAATGGTGCATCCAGGAGGATTACTCAGCTTTCGCTTCGCCCTTCGGGCCGTTGCTGAAGCAACGTTATCCTCCTTAGTGCGGCCTGAACGCTAATCACGTCATGACACACTGAGGCACTGACCATATTGCAGAATATGGTGCATCCAGGAGGATTCGAACCTCCGACCGCTCGGTTCGTAGCCGAGTACTCTATCCAGCTGAGCTATGGATGCATAAATCTGATTCTTGTACAACGCAGGGTGCTAACTACTCACCATGAAAGGAATTGCTAATTCACTTTGTTTTTCGATGGTGCATCCAGGAGGATTACTCAGCTTACGCTTCGCCCTGCGGGCCGTTGCTGATGCAACGTTATCCTCCTTAGTGCGGCCTGAACGCTAATGCGTCATGTCACACCGAGGCACTTCTCCATATTCGAAAATATGGTGCATCCAGGAGGATTCGAACCTCCGACCGCTCGGTTCGTAGCCGAGTACTCTATCCAGCTGAGCTATGGATGCATCGAAAATGGCGGTGAGGGAGGGATTCGAACCCTCGATACAGCTTTTGACCGTATACTCCCTTAGCAGGGGAGCGCCTTCAGCCTCTCGGCCACCTCACCTTACGCTTTCTTTCGAACCGTGCTTCTGAACTTGTTTCTGCTCATCGGCACTGCGTGGCGCACATATTACTTTCCCGGACTTTTAAGTCAAACAATTTTTCCGAAACTTTGTTTGATTGAGCAAATCACACACAATTGGGACAAAATGGCGACAAAAAGAGTGAATTATCAACAATGAAAGATGATGTCGTTAACGAAACAGGGAAGAGAAAGCAGAAAAGAAAAGGCAGGATTTTTACAGAAAGCGGTAGCGCCTCGCACAGGTGCGAGACGCTGAATCCGTTAAACGCTGGTTTGTTGCGTTTTTTCAGCCTGGATGCGTTGATAGATCTCTTCGCGATGCACAGACACTTCTTTCGGCGCGTTAACCCCTATGCGAACCTGGTTACCCTTAACACCCAGCACCGTTACAGTTACCTCATCACCGATCATGAGGGTTTCACCAACTCGACGAGTTAGAATAAGCATTCTTTGCTCCTTGAAAGATTAAAAGAGTCGGGCTTGTACAGGCTCCCGGCATTATCCATCATTTAACGCTGCACATTGACTATGAGAAATACACCAATGCACATCGATGCGCCAATACATTCTGCTGATAGTTAGTTTAGCCGAAATACACTACATCAACCTGACTTTGTCATTTGTTGCTTTAGCATCGTATTAAAAAGCGCCGGAACCGGGGTTCTGACGCTTCAGACAATGCCTTGTTCTGTTTACATTACAGGCGGCTGTTAACCCAGCTCTCGACCCCTGCCAGAGCGCCTTTCAGCGCGTCAGCATCAGTACCACCAGCTTGTGCCATATCAGGACGACCACCGCCCTTCCCGCCAACCTGCTGTGCCAGACCGGCAATCAACTCACCCGCTTTAACACGGTCAGTCAGATCTTTGGTCACACCCGCAATCAGCGACACCTTACCTTCAGCAACTGTCGCCAGCACAATAATCGCCGATCCCAGCTGATTCTTAAGATCATCAACCATGGTACGCAACATTTTAGGCTCGACGCTGTTGAGCTCACTGACCAGCAGTTTCACACCCTTAACGTCGATAGCATTGCTGCTCAGTGAGGCGCTCTCCTGCGCGGCCTGCTGATCGCGCAGTTGCTGCAACTCTTTCTCGAGAGCACGCACGTGATCGATCAGACCTCGCACCTTCTCGTTCAGGTTGCTGCTGTTTGCTTTAACCAGCTGCGCAAGATCCTGAAGCTGGCTGCTCTGCGCATTGACCTGCGCCAGCGCGCCTTCACCGGTAATCGCTTCGATACGACGGATACCGGCTGCTGTTCCTGATTCAGCCTGAATACGGAACAGGCCGATATCACCGGTGCGCGCAGCATGCGTACCCCCGCACAGCTCAACCGAGAAATCACCCATGGTCAGAACGCGTACGCGCTGATCATATTTCTCGCCAAACAGTGCCATTGCACCCTTAGACTTCGCCGCGTCAAGATCCATCACTTCAGTTTCAACCGGCAGGTTGCGACGAATCTGCGCATTGACAATATCTTCGACCTGACGAATCTCCTGAGGTTTCATCGCTTCGAAATGCGAGAAGTCGAAACGCAGGTATTTGTCATTAACCAGCGAGCCTTTCTGCGCCACATGTTCACCTAAAACCTGACGCAATGCGGCATGCAATAAGTGGGTCGCAGAGTGGTTAAGACGAATGCGCGCACGACGTGCCGCATCAACCTGGGCCTCAAGGCGATCTCCGATACGCAACTGCCCTGCGGTCAGCTTACCGACATGACCGATTGCCTGACCATATTTTTGTGTATCCTGGACGCTAAATTCAGCATTCTTCCCTTTCAGCAGACCGGTATCGCCGACCTGACCACCGGATTCGCCATAGAATGGGGTTTCATCCAGCACGACTACGGCATCCTGACCTGCGGTCACTTCATCAACCGCCTTGCCCGCAACGTAGAGCGCTTTCACCGTGGCAGCCAAATCAAGCTGGTCGTAACCTTTGAAAGAAGAGGCGGCATCAATGCGGATAACGTTGCTGTAGTCAGCGCCGAAGCCACTTGCTTCACGTGCACGCTGACGCTGCTGTTCCATCGCCTGCTCAAAGCCCGCTTCATCAATTTTCAGATTGCGTTCGCGGCAGACGTCAGCCGTTAAATCAGCCGGGAAGCCAAAGGTATCGTAAAGACGGAAGACGATTTCGCCATCCAGCGTGTCGCCCTGCAGTTTTTCCAGCTCTTCGTCCAGCAGCGCCAGTCCACGCTCCAGCGTTCTGGCAAACTGATCCTCTTCGCTTTTCAGCACCTGCTCAACCTGAGCCTGCTGGCGCTGTAACTCTTCGCCCGCAGCACCCATGACTTCAACCAGTGGCGCAACCAGCTTATAGAAGAAGGCCTCTTTGGCGCCCAGCATGTTGCCATGACGTACGGCGCGACGAATGATACGACGCAGCACATAGCCACGGTTCTCATTCGATGGAATCACACCATCGGCAATCAGGAAAGCACAGGAGCGGATATGGTCGGCAATCACGCGTAGCGATTTATTACTCAGATCGGTTGCGCCGGTAACCTGTGCCACAGCCTGAATCAGTTTCTGGAACAGGTCGATTTCATAGTTGGAGTTGACGTGTTGCAGAACGGCAGAAATACGCTCAAGGCCCATTCCGGTATCAACCGACGGTTTTGGCAGCGGCAGCATAGTGCCGTCAGCCTGACGGTTGAACTGCATAAAGACGATGTTCCAGATCTCAATATAACGATCACCATCTTCTTCCGGGCTGCCTGGCGGGCCACCCCAGATGTGATCGCCATGATCGTAGAAAATTTCACTGCATGGACCACAAGGACCGGTATCGCCCATCTGCCAGAAGTTATCTGACGCGTACGCGCTGCCCTTGTTGTCGCCGATGCGAATAATGCGCTCGCGTGGCACGCCGATTTCATCCGCCCAGATATTGTAGGCTTCATCATCGGTTTCATAGACCGTCACCCACAGACGCTCTTTCGGCAGGCTGAACCACTGCTCGCTCGTCAGCAGTTCCCAGGCAAAACCAATCGCCTCTCTCTTGAAGTAGTCACCAAAGCTGAAGTTACCCAGCATTTCAAAGAACGTGTGGTGACGCGCGGTGTAGCCGACGTTTTCAAGATCGTTGTGTTTACCGCCTGCGCGAACGCAGCGCTGTGACGTGGTCGCACGTGTGTAATCACGTTTGTCCTGACCGAGGAACACATCTTTAAACTGGTTCATCCCGGCGTTGGTAAACAACAACGTTGGATCGTTATTCGGTACGAGGGAGCTGCTGGTTACAACCTCATGTCCCTTGCTATGAAAAAAGTCGAGAAACGCTTGACGGATCTCAGCAGTGCTCTTGCTCATAAATGTCCTGGAATCACGCTAACGAACGTTCCCTCTGATCGGCGCGGCCACATTCTCGTGGTGCCTGATTAGCGGAACAAAAAGTGGGAATAAGATAAATTTTCTTCAGTGGGAAGTAAAATTACATCGGCTTTTAGTCATCAAAATTTCTGAAAATAGACTGGATATCGTCGGTCTGAAAGCCCTTTGACTGCAGATAGCGTAGTACTTTCGCTTTCTCTTTCCACTCTGTGGGCAGCGGATGTCCGAATTTTCGTTCAGCCAGCTGTGCAGCGCAGGCTGCCCAGTCAACATCCGTCTCTTCCATTGCAATATCAATAGCTTCACGATCGATGCCTTTCTGGGCCAGTTCAAGCCGTACGCGTTGCGACCCAAAACCTTTACGGCTTCGGCTCTGAATAAACCGATCGGTGAAACGCTCGTCATTTAACCAGCCGCTTTCCTGACACCAGTCCAGTACCTGCTCCAGCAGCGCTTCAGTGATAATTTCAGGCTCTTTTTTCTGCGCCCACGCGGCGCGCTGAGCTGACTGTTGCAGCTTACGGGATAATTCTGCACGGCTGTGATCGCGCTGACCCAGAATGCGCATCGCACGGTCAAGCAGACGAGAATAAGAGACAACATTGGGTTGGGGCTGAGAGGATTCAGTCATACTGCGCACCTTCTACAAACAGAGGGAGATTATGGCGACAGAACAGGACAGAGGGAAGGCAGGAAAGGTATCAGGGGGGATAAAACAGCGGGAGAGGCTTTTGCCCCTCCCACATCATAAATCAGAAGTCTTCGTTCGCTTCACTTGCCGCGTCTTCTTTCTCAGCAGACTTATCGGCTGCTGCGAGTTTCTCATCCGCGCCGTTGAGCAACATCTCACGTAACTTCAGATCAATTTCGTTTGCCACAGCAGCATTCTCTTTCAGGAAGTTGCCGGCATTCGATTTACCCTGACCAATCTTGTCGCCATTGTAGCTGTACCATGCACCCGCTTTTTCAATCAGCTTGTGCTTCACGCCCAGATCGACCAGCTCACCAAAGGTATTGATACCTTCGCCGTACATAATCTGGAATTCAGCCTGTTTAAATGGCGCAGCGATTTTGTTTTTCACTACCTTAACGCGGGTCTCACTGCCCACCACGTTATCGCCCTCTTTGATGGCACCGATACGGCGGATATCAAGACGGACAGACGCATAGAACTTCAGCGCGTTACCACCGGTAGTGGTTTCCGGGTTACCAAACATCACACCAATTTTCATACGGATCTGGTTGATGAAGATCAGCAGCGTATTGGACTGCTTAAGGTTACCGGCCAGTTTACGCATCGCCTGGCTCATCATACGTGCCGCGAGGCCCATATGTGAGTCACCGATTTCACCTTCGATTTCCGCTTTCGGCGTCAGCGCCGCAACGGAGTCGACGATGATGACATCAACGGCACCAGAGCGCGCCAGGGCATCACAGATTTCCAGCGCCTGCTCACCGGTGTCGGGCTGAGAACAGAGCAGGTTTTCAATATCTACGCCCAGTTTCTTGGCGTAAACCGGATCAAGCGCATGCTCAGCATCGATAAAGGCACAGGTTTTGCCTTTACGCTGTGCAGATGCGATAACCTGCAGGGTCAGCGTGGTTTTACCGGAAGACTCTGGTCCGTAGATCTCAACGATACGGCCCATTGGCAGACCGCCTGCGCCCAATGCGATATCCAGCGAGAGCGAACCGGTAGAGATGGTTTCCACATCCATTGAGCGGTCTTCACCCAAGCGCATGATGGAGCCTTTACCAAATTGTTTCTCAATCTGGCCCAGCGCGGCAGCTAAAGCCTTCTGTTTGTTTTCATCAATCGCCATTTCAACTCCTAATCAAGCCGGGTAAACACGCACTCAGGGTGCCTGCACTCTTTCTGTTGCCGACAATTATACTGTATAATCATACAGTATCAAGTTTAATTTGTCAGAAATTCGCCATACAGTTTCTGCAGGGCCCATGCCACCGACTGGCGGCGGACGGCATCACGATCGCCGCTAAAATGCTGCTGAAAAGTCAATACGTTATCCTGCGGCCCGGCAAAGCCAAACCACACCGTGCCGACCGGTTTTTCTTCACTGCCGCCATCGGGGCCGGCAATGCCGCTGACGGAGATCGCGTAGTCAGCATGGGCCGCCTTGCGGGCACCCAGCGCCATCTCACGCACCACCGCATCACTCACCGCGCCATACTGCGCCAGCGAGTCGGCCTTAACATCCACCAACTGCTGTTTCGCCTCATTACTGTAGGTGACAAAACCGCGTTCGAACCAGGCGGAGCTGCCGCTGATATCGGTAAAGACTTTGGCAATCCAGCCGCCGGTGCAGGATTCCGCACAGGTTACGGTGGCATTACGCTGCTTCAGCTTCTCACCTATCTGCGCGCTTAACGCCTGCAATTGCTGATCGTCCATTACAACTCTCCCTTTGCTCGTGGGTTGAAGGTGGTGCAGAAAAACCACTTTTTCAAGGGCTCATATCATTATTGCCCTGATTTTGCGGCCTGCTTTCCAGCGCCCTCACCTTTTTTTCACTGCAACCATAAAAAGTCGCGGGAAGGCGAGCAGAACCTGACCATCGGCCTGAGCCGGATAAGCGGTAAGTAAGCGCTGATGATAATCAGACAGAAAAGACGTCTGTTCAGACTCATTCAGCGTCGCCAGGAAAGGCCGTAAGCCGGTCGCCTGCAGCCAGCTGATAATCGCCTGCGCATCGGCCATCACGTGATAATAGGTGGTTCGCCAGATATCCACCTCACAGCCGGCCTGCGTTAGCAGATCGTAGTACTCGCCTGTGGAAAGCAGCTGTGTACGTTCAGCGGCACTGGCATTAATCCGTGACGACCAGCGATTGTCAGCCGCCACCTCGCGCATCAGCTGGTGCGACGGCTCATTGAGGTTATCAGGCATCTGGATCGCCAGCACGCCACCGGGTGCCAGCTGGCTGACCAGATGAGGAAACAGCGTGGCGTGATTATCCAGCCATTGCAGAGACGCGTTGGCATAAATCACCTGCTGCGGCGCATCCGCCTGCCATGTGCGAATATCGGCCTGGACAAAACGGCAGTGCGGCAGACGTTCACGGGCCTGAGTTAGCATCGTCGCTGAACTGTCGAGCCCGGTGATCTGCGCCAGCGGCCAGGCATCGGCGAGCAGCTCGGTGCTGTTGCCGGGTCCGCAGCCCAGATCGGTCACCTGCTCAACCTGTTCCAGACTGATGCGCGCCAGCAGCTCGCGGGCCGGACGGGTTCGTTCCGCTTCAAATTTGCGATACAGCACGGGATCCCACTCTTTCATCATCACCTCTCGCTCAGTTGTCAGAAGCATCCGCTTACTGAGACGAACGAAAAACGAAAAAGTGCGACCCGTTGCTCACTTTTGAATCATGCGCTGGCAGAGACTGACTGGAGCCATTAAGTTAAAACACTGTTTCATTTTTAACATTTGCTTCAGGAGTCAGCTATGCGTGAAAAATCGGCCTTTACCGGTGTCTGGTGCCCTACCGTCACCCCGTTCAATGCACAGGGCGGCCTTGATATCGACGCGCTCGGGCGACACTTCTCCCGCCTTAATGACTCCGGTATCGACACCCTGCTGGTGATGGGCAGCATTGGCGAGTTTGCCTCCCTGACGCAACAGGAGCGTTTACAGCTGATTCAGGAAGCCAGGCCCCTGTCACCGCTGAAGATGGTAGCGAACGTCTCGGCGACCTGCGTGCCTGATATGCTGGCGCTGGCCGAAGCCGCGTGGAAAAACGATTTTGATGCGGTAATGGTCCTGCCGCCCTACTACTACGGCCAGACGCAACAGCAGCTGATGCACTACTTCGAAGCACTCGACGCGCAGCTGGGCGGAAAATGGTTTGCCTACAACTTCCCGGCTCGCACCGGCTGCGATCTGACGCCCGCGCTGATCGCCGCTCTGGCGGCAAAGCTGCCCAACTTTATCGGCATCAAAGATACGGTGGATTGCCTGTCGCATAACCGGGCGATGATCGAAGAGACCCGCAAGGTACGCAGTGATTTTGCCGTGCTGTCAGGGTATGACGAATACCTGCTTCCCAATCTGCTGGCGGGAGGTGCCGGGGTGATTTCAGGCCTGAATAATATTGTGCCGGAGTACTTTGCCGAGATGATGGCGGCATGGCGAACAGGCAATCTGCCTGAGCTGACGCGGCTGCAGCAGCAGATCGGCCGGCTGATGGCGATTTACAGTATTGGCGATGATTTTGTGACCACGATTAAAACGGCCGTGGCGCGACGTTATGACTCAATGAGCAGTAACTCGCGTAATTACGGTGGTGATCTGAACGCGGAACAGTGCGCCGCAATTGATCGGCTGTTCAATTAAAAGAAAGGCGGGCGCATCCCTGCGCCCCGGATCTCAGTTCTTTTTCACGAACTCAGATTTTAATTTCATCGGGCCAAAACCGTCGATTTTACAGTCGATGTTGTGGTCCCCTTCAACCAGGCGAATGCTTTTCACTTTGGTGCCGATCTTCAGCGATGAGGAACTGCCCTTCACCTTAAGATCCTTGATCACCGTGACGCTGTCGCCATCTGCCAGCAGATTACCGTTGGCATCACGCACTTCCAGCGGTCCGTTGCTGCTGTCACCCTCTCCCTCGGTCCAGATATGACCGCAGGAGGGGCAGTTGAGGTTTTCGCCATCTTGCCAGGTGTAATCGGCGTGACAGGCTGGGCAGGCAGGTAAAGACATAACGACTCCAGAGATATCAGTGGCTGTGTGGCCTGAAAAAGGGCGTCATCATATAACCTTACAGTTAACAAGGATAGCCTTTATAACAGGCCGCCCTGCCGTGCCTTGCTCACCGCCTCGCCCAGCTGCCATACCGCCATCGCATAATGGGTACTGTGGTTGTAGCGGGTAATCACATAGAAATTGGGTAAGCCGTACCAGTACTGATAGCTGGTGCCTAAATCAAGACGCAGCAGACTGACCTGATTGTTACCGTCCAGCGAGCCCTGCGGTGACAGGCCTGACGCCGCCAGCATGCTCACGCTGTAACTGGTTTTGAAGCCATCTTCCAGCATCGGTGCCTGACCGCTGGCCGGGACCGCCACATTTTCACCGCTGCGCCAGCCATGCTTCTGGAAGTAGTGCGCCACGCTGCCGATCGCATCCACCGGATCCCACAGGTTTGCATGGCCGTCGCCATTGAAATCAACCGCGTAATCATTGTAAGAGGAAGGCATAAACTGGCCATAGCCCATCGCTCCCGCGAAAGAGCCTTTCAGCGCCAGCGGGTCATCCTGCTCTTTACGCGACATCAGCAGGAAGGTTTCCAGCTCGCTGCTGAAGTACGCCGCACGGCGCGGATAGTTAAACGATAAGGTTGCCAGCGCATCCAGAATCCGCGTTTTCCCCATCACGCGGCCCCAGCGGGTTTCTACGCCAATAATGCCGACAATGATTTCCGGCGGCACGCCATAGACCTGCTGCGCGCGTTGCAGCGCATCCTGATACTGGTTCCAGAACGCCACGCCGTTTTGCACGTTATCCGGCGTAATGAACTTGTTCCGATAGCGGATCCAGGCCCCGTTAGGGCCCGGCGCTGGCGTATAGCTCGGTGCCTGACGATCCATCAGCCGCAGCACATAATCCAGTCGCTTAGCCTGACCAATGATGTTGTGCAGTTGCTCACGGTCGAAGTCATGCTTCTCAACCATCTTATCGATAAACTGCTCTGCGGCCGGGTTACCGGCAAAGTCGCCGAACATCGCCTGTCCGCTGTGCGACGGCTGCAGTAAAAAACCGCCCTGCGGCGCAGCCAGCATCTTCTGCTGGGACGGAACGTCAGGTTTGCTGCTGCAGGAGGCCAGAAGCGGGATGAACGCAAGGAGGGCTAGCTTAAGACGCATCGGTTATCCATAAACGAGGGGTAAATTCAGATGCGGTAATAGTAGTCGTTCAGCGCATTGACATACAGTCCGGAATCTTAAAAAAACGTCAACGCAGCCGTGGGGTGAAAAGGGCTGCGGGGCAGTATCTTCCCCGCAGCCATCCGGCGTTTAGCGGCGGTTTCTCACCAGCTGATAACGGCGGGTCAGATACTCAACCGGCGCACTCCAGATATGCACCAGACGGCAGAACGGGAACAGCAGGAACAGCGTCATGCCCAGTACCATATGCATGCGATAGATAAACGCGACGCCCTCAAGATGCTGCGATGCACCACCATGGAAGGTCACCACCGCCTGCGCCCAGCCCACCAGCTTCATCATTTCACTGCCGTCCATATGCTGGGCGGAGAAAGGAATAGTCAGCAGACCCAGCGTGACCTGAGCCACCAGCAGCGTCAGGATCAGAATGTCGCCGACGCTGCTCGTCGCCCGCACCCGAGGATTGGTCAGACGGCGCTTCAGCAGCAGCGCGCCGCCCGCCAGCGTCATCGCACCAAACAGGCCACCAGCAATCATCGCCAGCTTCTGCTTAACGTCGATCGGCAGGAACGATTCATACATCCAGTGCGGGGTGAGCATCCCGACGATATGACCGAAGAAGATCCCGATGATGCCGATGTGGAACAGGTTAGAGGCAAGCCGCATTCCTTTTTTGTCCAGCATCTGACTGGAACCGGCCCGCCAGCTGTACTGCCCGTAGTCATAGCGCAGCCAGCTCCCGACCAGAAAAACCGTTCCGGCCAGGTAAGGGTAAATATCGAAGAAGAAAGTGTTAATAAAATTCATGCTGATTCTCCTGTCGTGCGCGCCGTCGCCGCGGCGATATCCAGATACTGCGGCGCGACCGCATCGGCGAAGCGACGCTGATGCATCGCCTGCTGCGCCGAGGCACAGCCCTGTTCGCCGAGAAATTTAATCTGCTCCTCTTCCCAGACCGCATCGAGTGCGGCCGGGGTATCGTCGCGCGCTTCCTGCGCTACCTGGGGCTTGAGGGCCGCAGGATCGACCGCGCTGCCGGACAGCGTCAGTAACACCGTGAACAGGTCAGCATAAGGGCTCTGACGCGCTTCCAGTCGCGCGGCCAGCAACGCCAGGATCGGCACGATGTCGTCCAGCCCCTGACGCGCCGCCTCATCGCTTTTACAGGCGAGATATTCCAGGTAGAGGGGCAGATAATCGGGCAGTTCTTTGCTGTCCAGCTCGAGACCGTCGGCCCGGTACTGTTCCAGCAGATCAACCATCGCCTGACCGCGATCGCGGGACTCTCCGTGCACATGTTCAAACAGCAGCAGCGAGGTGGCGCGGCCGCGATCAAACAGTTCGCAGTAGTCAGCCTGTACGTCCAGCAAGGGCCGGGTGCAGAGCTGATTAATAAAGCGCACCAGCCGTGCGCTCTGCTGCAGGTTGAATTCGCTGGCCTCTTCCAGAGCCGCGATCAGATCGGGAGAGTGGGTAAACAGCGCCTCGTCCGGATAGTCCAGCAGGCGCGACACAATACGCAGCGTGATCATGAGGCATCCTCCGGACGCGTGGTTTTCCTGCTGACGTCGATGGCATCAATTCGGCGGCTGTTGAACAGGTTAAATTTGCTGTCGCTGCCGTGGCAGCCATCGCCAAAGCTGAAGCCACACCCTTTGCTTTCCGGGAAGGCTTCACGCGCCAGTTCACGATGACTTGAAGGCACCACAAAGCGATCTTCATAGTTGGCGATCGCCAGATAGCGGTACATCTCCTGCGCCTGTGCTTCGGTCAGACCGACCTGCTCCAGCGCCCGGATATCATGCTCACCCTCCACGCTTTCTGCGCGCTTGTAATGGCGCATCGCCAGCATACGTTTCAGTGCCAGCAGCACTGGCGCGGTGTCGCCAGCGGTCAGCAGGTTCGCCAGGTACTCCACCGGAATGCGCAGGCTTTCCACATCCGGCAGCACGCCGGTGTGCGCCAGCGCCCCGCCATCTACCGCCGACTGAATCGGTGACAGTGGCGGCACATACCAGACCATCGGCAGCGTGCGGTATTCAGGGTGAAGCGGCAGCGCCAGCTTCCACTCCATCGCCATTTTATAAACCGGTGAACGTTGCGCGGCGTCGATCACGCTCTGCGCGACGCCATCTTTCAGTGCCTGGGCGATCACGGCAGGATCGTGGGGATCAAGGAAGATATCCAGCTGGCGCTGATAGAGATCTTTCTCGCTTTCCGCTGCGGCCGCCTGTTCAATGCGATCCGCGTCATAGAGCAGCACGCCAAGATAACGGATACGGCCGACACAGGTTTCCGAGCAGACGGTGGGCTGGCCCGCTTCGATGCGTGGATAACAGAAAATGCATTTTTCTGACTTGCCGCTTTTCCAGTTGAAGTAGATCTTCTTGTACGGACAGCCGGTGAGACACATCCGCCAGCCGCGACATTTATCCTGGTCGATCAGCACGATGCCATCCTCACCGCGCTTGTAGATCGCGCCGCTCGGACAGGTCGCCACGCACGCCGGGTTGAGGCAGTGCTCACACAGGCGTGGCAGGTACATCATGAAGGTGTGCTCAAACTGGCCGTAAATCTCCTTCTGGACGTTGTCGAAGTTCTTATCCTGTGAGCGTTTAGCAAACTCGCCGCCGAGGATCTCTTCCCAGTTCGGGCCGTTTTCGATCTTTTTCATCCGCTGACCGGTGATCAGCGAGCGCGGACGCGCAATCGGCTGATGTTTACCGGCAGGCGCGTTGTGCAAATGCTGATAATCGAAATCGAACGGCTCGTAGTAATCATCCAGCGCAGGCACATCCGGGTTGGCGAAGATCTTCGACAGCAGGCCGACGCGACTGCCCATACGAGGCTCCAGCTTGCCGTTAATCTTACGGATCCAGCCACTCTTCCACTTCTGCTGATCTTCCCAGGCGTGCGGATAGCCGACGCCAGGCTTGCTTTCGACGTTGTTGAACCAGGCGTATTCCATGCCCTCGCGGCTGGTCCAGACGTTTTTACAGGTCACCGAACAGGTGTGGCAGCCGATACATTTGTCGAGGTTCAGCACCATGCCGACCTGTGAACGAATTTTCATGGTTTTACCTCCTGCTGGCTGCCCTGGCAGGCATCGTTGCCTTCCCCATCTAACCAGTTAACGTTGTTCATTTTTCTCACCACCACGAACTCATCGCGGTTAGAGCCGACGGTGCCGTAGTAGTTAAAGCCCCAGGAGAGCTGGGCATAACCGCCGATCATATGGGTCGGTTTCGGACAGGTTCGCGTCACGGAGTTATGGATGCCGCCGCGCTGGCTGGTGATTTCCGAACCGGGGATATTCACGATACGTTCCTGTGCGTGGTACATCATGGTCATACCGGCCGGGACACGCTGGCTCACCACAGCACGCGCGGTCAGTGCACCATTGGCATTGAACGCCTCGATCCAGTCGTTATCCACAATGCCCAGCTCGCGGGCGTCATCTTCACTCATCCAGACAATCGGGCCGCCGCGTGACAGCGTCAGCATCAGCAGGTTGTCGCTGTAGGTGGAGTGAATGCCCCACTTCTGGTGTGGCGTCAGGAAGTTAAGCGCCTTCTCCGGATTACCGTTGGGCTTGCTGTTCAGCAACGGCTTCGCCGCGCGGGTATCGATTGGCGGACGATAGACCATCAGGCTCTCACCGAAGGCGCGCATCCACTCATGATCCTGATAGAGCTGCTGACGGCCGCTCAGGGTTCGCCACGGGATCAGCTCATGAACGTTGGTGTAGCAGGCGTTGTACGAGACATGTTCATCTTCCAGACCTGACCAGGTCGGGCTGGAGATAATTTTGCGCGGCTGCGCCTGAATATCGCGGAAGCGGATCTTCTCGTCTTCTTTGTTCAGTGCCAGATGCGTGTGGTCACGACCGGTAATCGCGCCCAGCGCCTGCCAGGCTTTCACCGCCACCTGACCATTGGTTTCCGGAGCGAGCGCCAGGATCACTTCGGCTGCATCAATCGCCGTGTCAATATTCGGCCGCCCCGCTGCCGGGCCATCCGCTTTGACATAGTTAAGCTGTTTGAGGAAATCGACCTCTTTGCTGGTGTTCCAGCTGATCCCTTTACCGCCGTTACCCAGGGTATCCAGCAACGGCCCCAGCGAGGTAAAGCGCTCCCAGGTCGCCGGATAGTCGCGCTCTACCACCATAATGTGTGGCGCGGTTTTGCCCGGAATCAGGTCGCACTCGCCTTTTTTCCAGTCTTTTGCTTCAAACGGCTGTGCCAGTTCGGCGGGCGAGTCATGCAACACCGGCAGCGTCACCACATCCGTTTCAACACCTAAATGGCCAGGACAGATATCGGAGAAGGCTTTGGCGATACCTTTGTAGATCTCCCAGTCACTTTTTGAGTCCCAGGCCGGATCAACAGCGGCCGAGAGCGGATGAATAAACGGATGCATATCCGAAGTATTCATATCGTCTTTTTCATACCAGGTAGCGGTTGGTAGCACGACGTCAGAGTAGAGACAGGTGCTCGACATGCGGAAGTCGAGTGTGACCACCAGATCCAGCTTGCCTTCGGCGCCCTGATCCAGCCATTCCACTTCTTCGGGTTTCACGCGGCCCTGCTGACCTAGATCTTTACCCTGAATGCCGTTTTCGGTGCCCAGCAGGTACTTCAGCATGTACTCATGCCCTTTACCTGAGGAACCGAGCAGGTTGGAGCGCCAGACAAACAGGTTGCGCGGGAAGTTCTGCGGGTCGTCCGGCTGTTCAGCGGCAAACCGGATAGTGCCCTGCTTCAGGCTCTCCACGGTGTAGTCCAGCGGTGACTGACCGGCGGCTTTCGCCTGCGCCGCGATATGCAGCGGGTTGACGTTAAGCTGCGGCGCGGAAGGCAGCCAGCCCATGCGTTCGGAACGGACGTTAAGATCGATTAGGCTGCCGCTGTAGCGGCTTTTGTCCGCCAGCGGTGACAGTAGTTCGCTGGTGGCCAGGGTTTCATAGCGCCACTGACTGGAGTGGTTGTAGAAGAAGGAGGTGCTGTTCATCTGACGTGGCGGACGCTGCCAGTCCAGGCCAAAGGCCAGCGGTGTCCAGCCGGTCTGCGGACGAAGTTTCTCCTGACCGACATAGTGCGCCCAGCCCCCGCCGCTCTGACCGACGCAGCCGCAGAAAATCAGCATGTTCATCAGGCCACGGTAGTTCATGTCCATGTGATACCAGTGGTTCATACCGGCACCGACGATGATCATTGAGCGGCCACGGGTTTTTTCAGCGTTTTCGGCAAATTCGCGGGCAATGCGGATGATGTTCTGACGGGAAACGCCCGTAATCTGCTCTGCCCAGGCCGGGCTGTAGGCTTTAATCTCGTCATAGCTTTGCGCGCAGTTGGCATCATCCAGACCACGAGCCAGACCGTAGTTCGCCAGCGTCAGATCGTAGACGCTGGTAACCAGCGCTTCACTGCCATCCGCCAGCTGCAGGCGTTTCACCGGCAGCTTGTGCAGCAGAATCTCATCCAGCGCGACGCTGTTAAAATGCTCGCGGGTGATGCCGCCAAAGTAAGGGAAACCGACCTCAACCACCTCATCGTGGCTGCCGAGCAGGCTGAGCTGCAGCTCCACTTCTTTTTGCGACAGGCCGTCGCGCTGCTCCAGGTTCCATTTGCCTTTTTCGCCCCAGCGGAAGCCGATAGAGCCCTGCGGGGCAATCAGTTCACCGGTCGCCTGATCCAGCGCCACGGTTTTCCATTCCGGATTATTCTCCTGACCCAGGCCATCCACCAGATCGCTGGCACGCAGCTGACGGCCTGCGGCGTAGTAACCGCCCTCGCGTGGCTCCAGCATGACCAGCATCGGCATATCGGTGTAGCGGCGCACGTAGTCGCGGAAATAGCCGACTTCGCGATCAAGGTGAAACTCTTTCAGCATCACATGGCCCATCGCCAGCGCCATCGCGCTGTCAGTGCCCTGCTTCGGACTCAGCCACTGGTCGCACAGCTTCGCGACTTCGGCATAGTCCGGGGTAATGGCCACGGTTTTTGTCCCTTTATAGCGGACCTCCGTGAAGAAGTGCGCATCCGGGGTACGGGTCTGCGGCACGTTCGAGCCCCAGGCAATAATGTAAGAGGAGTTGTACCAGTCGGCCGACTCCGGCACGTCGGTCTGCTCGCCCCAGGTCATCGGTGACGCAGGTGGCAGATCGCAATACCAGTCATAGAAGCTCAGGCAGGTGCCACCAATCATTGACAGATAACGTGCGCCCGCAGCGTAAGAGACCATCGACATCGCCGGAATCGGCGAGAAACCCATAATACGGTCAGGGCCGTAGGTCTTCGCGGTGCAGATGTTCGCAGCAGCGATCATCTCGTTCACTTCCTGCCAGCTGGAGCGGACAAAGCCACCGCGTCCGCGCGCCTGCTTGTAGCTTTTCGCCTTTTCCGGATTGCTGATAATGGATGCCCAGGCCTCTACCGGATCGCTGTGCTGCGCTTTCGCGTCGCGCCACAGCTGGATCAGCTTCCTGCGCATCAGCGGATATTTCAGGCGGTTAGCGCTGTAGAGATACCAGGAGTAGCTCGCTCCGCGTGGGCAGCCGCGCGGCTCATGGTTGGGCAGATCGGGACGAGTACGTGGATAGTCGGTCTGCTGGGTCTCCCAGGTGACCAGACCATTTTTGACGTAGATTTTCCAGCTGCAGGAGCCGGTACAGTTAACACCGTGGGTGGAGCGCACGACTTTATCGTGCTGCCAGCGGCTGCGGTAGCCATCTTCCCAGTCGCGGTTACTGTTTAAGGTCTGCCCATGCTGGCCGGAAAAGGGCTCAGCCAGCTGTTTGAAATAACGAAATCGATCAAGAAACTTGCTCATCCGGAATACTCCTGAAGGCCTGGTATGACATTGCTGACTCTGCATCTGTCGCGACACAGAAAGGAAAATGGTGCCGGTGCGCCACACCGGCTTTGTCGTTATCAGGCGCGGGCTTTTCGTCCGTAAACCAGCCAGGTCACGGCGATGCAGCAGAGATAAAAGACCAGGAAGATTTTCATCGCGCCAGCGGGTGAACCGGTCATGGCGAGCGACAGGCCAAAGGTCTGTGGAATAAAGAAGCCGCCCAGTGCGCCAATAGCGGAGATAAAGCCCAGCGCAGCCGAGGTTTCTGTCGCCGCTTCACGCTGCGCATGCGCATCGTCGCCACCTTCAGCTTTAATACGTTCCAGCGTCAGCTTGCGGAAGATCACCGCAATCATCTGGTAGGTGGAGCCACTGCCCAGACCGGCAGTCAGAAACAGGCCCATAAACACCGCGAAGAAGGCGATAAACGAGCCATCATGTCCGTCCCCCGGCAGCGTGAGAAACAGCAGCGCGGCAAACAGCGCCATCAGGATGTAGTTGACCAGCGTGACGCGGGTCCCGCCGAGGCGGTCAGAAACAATGCCGCCTGCTGAACGGGCCAGCGCACCAATCAGCGGGCCGAAAAAGGCGTAATGCATGATCACCACATCCGGAAACTGCGTTTTCGTCAGCATGGCGAAACCGGCAGAAAACCCGATAAAGGAACCGAAGGTCGCCAGGTAGAGCAGCGCCATGATCCACAGGTGTGGACGTTTCAGCACCGGCAACTGCTCACGCAGCGAGGATTTCGCCGCCGCGAGATCGTTCATGCCGAACCAGGCCGTCAGCGTGCCGACCGCCAGGAACGGCACCCAGATCCAGGCCGCATTTTCCAGCCAGAGGCTGTCACCGGTGACGGTGGTATGACCCACATCGGCAAAGCCAAAAATGGCACAGGAGATTGCCAGCGGTGCGACAAACTGCATCACGCTGACGCCAAGATTACCGAGACCACCATTGATACCCAGCGCGCCGCCCTGATGGGCTTTAGGGAAGAAGAAGCTGATGTTGCCCATGCTTGACGCGAAGTTAGCGCCACCAAATCCGCACAGCAGGGAGATCACCATAAATGTCGCGAATGAGGTCTGGCTGTCCTGTATCGCAAAGCCGAGCCACAGGCAGGGAATGATCAGGATACCGGTGCTGAAGGCGGTCCAGCGGCGGCCACCAAAGATGGGGATCACAAAAGAGTAAGGCACACGCAGCAGCGCGCCGGACACCGACGGCAGCGCGGTCAGCAAAAAGAGCTGCTCCGTTGTGAAGCTAAAGCCGACTTTATTCAGGTTAACCGCGACGGTGCTGAACAGCATCCAGACGCAGAAGCCCAGCAGCAGGCAAAAAACAGAAATCCACAGATTACGGCTGGCGATACGCTTGCCGCGCGCCTGCCAGAACGCCTCGTTTTCCGGTTGCCAGTCCTGGATTAATGCGCCGCGCGTCGGGGTTTGCAGTGGGGCAGATTGGGTCATAAATCTCTCATCAGCAGAATAATAATTGTGCATATCCTGCGCATCCGGCCTGGCGGCTTGCTTGATACAAATCAACGGCAATGCAGGTTACAAAGGCGTGGCAATCTCTGATTATCCTGGTTAAGTAGTTAACTGAATGCAGATAACCCTTATAAATCATGCGGTTTAATTACTGCTGCGAACCCCTTCAGCAAAAGGGCATCTGAATGGAAATAAAGGAGTAGTCCTTTGGGGGTATATAGCGACCCCGCTTCACCGCTAAGATAGGCACCTTCGCCCGCACAGGGCCGGCGTACAGGACAGGAAAGATTGTGACGGCAGAGAAATTTACGCTCTTATTAATCGATGACCACCCTATGCTGCGCAACGGGCTGAAGCAGTTGATTGCGCTGGATGAACGACTGCAGGTGATGGCCGAAGCGGGTAACGGCATTGATGGTCTGGCGCTGGCACAACAGCACGATCCCGACCTGATCCTGCTGGATCTTAATATGCCGGGTCTGAACGGGCTGGATACTCTTACCCAGCTGCGCGAAATCACCCTTTCTGGCCGGGTAGTGGTGTTCAGCGTTTCCGATAATGAAGAGGATGTGGTCAGCGCACTGAAGCGCGGCGCGGATGGTTATCTGCTGAAAGATATGGAACCGGAAGCCTTGCTGAAAGCGCTGCATCAGGCGGCCGCCGGGAAGATCGTACTTAGCGAAGCGTTAACCCCGATTCTGGTTGCGCGGTTGCGCGAATCGCAGC
The DNA here is from genome assembly GCF_003201065.1 of Pantoea sp. JKS000250. Lineage (NCBI taxonomy): Bacteria > Pseudomonadati > Pseudomonadota > Gammaproteobacteria > Enterobacterales > Erwiniaceae > Pantoea > Pantoea sp. JKS000250. The sequence goes on from NZ_QICZ01000001.1 coordinate 1,391,946, forward strand.
CTGCACAGACGCGCGATATCAGCCAGCTAACCCGACGTGAACGCGACATCCTGCAACTGATCAGCGATGGAATGACCAATAAAGCCATTGCCCGCAAACTGGACATCAGTGAAAGCACGGTTAAGGTTCACGTCAAATATCTGCTGAAAAAAATGAACCTCAAGTCCCGCCTTGAAGCCGCCGTCTGGGCGCTGCAGAACGGGCTGCACTGAGCATTTTTCTTCTGCTGTGCGCTCTGGCGCCGCTCCGCACACCGTAAACTGACGCAGAAATCGCGAGCCTCCTCGCAGCACCGCGCCAGAGTAATGAAAAACGCCACTTTTCTGTCGCCAGCCGTCGCCACATTTGCCAGGATGCCTGTCAGGTTACACCCGGTCAGGATCAGGACGTTTATCAGGCTGGCATATGCCCTGCCCTATTCGTTATCATCTGGTTATCCTGCGTGCCTGGAATCCCTTTCGGTTTCATGGGCGTTGACCGCCAGAAATTTACCGCATTAAAGATGAGTTAAAACCTTATGCAAGAGCCAACCGAAAAGGACTTTCCTTCCCATACGCCCATGATGCAGCAGTACCTGCGCCTCAAGGCGGAGCATCCTGATATTCTGCTGTTTTACCGGATGGGTGACTTCTACGAGCTGTTTTATGACGACGCCAAACGCGCCTCGCAGCTGCTGGAGATTTCACTTACCAAACGCGGGGCGTCCGCGGGCGAACCGATCCCGATGGCGGGTGTGCCCTATCATGCGGTTGAAGGCTATCTGGCTAAGCTGGTGCAGCTGGGCGAATCGGTTGCCATCTGTGAGCAGATAGGCGATCCGGCGCTGAGCAAAGGCCCGGTGGAGCGCAAAGTGGTGCGCATCGTAACACCCGGCACCATCAGTGATGAGGCGCTGTTGCAGGAGCGGCATGACAATCTGCTGGCGGCGATTGTGCAAAGTCCGCGCGGTTTTGGCTACGCCACGCTGGATATCAGCTCAGGCCGTTTTCGCTTAAGCGAACCGGCGGATGCTGAAACCATGGCGGCAGAGCTGCAGCGCACCAACCCCGCCGAGCTGCTCTATCCCGAGGATTTTCAGGCAATGTCGCTGATCGATCAGCGTCGTGGCCTGCGCCGTCGTCCGCTGTGGGAGTTTGAGATCGATACCGCGCGCCAGCAGCTGAACCTGCAGTTTGGCACCCGCGACCTCAATGGCTTCGGCGTGGAGAACGCGCACCTCGGGCTGAGCGCGGCGGGCTGCCTGCTGCAATATGTCAAAGATACCCAGCGCACCACACTGCCCCATATCCGCTCGCTGAGCATGGAGCGGCAGCAGGATAGCATCATCATGGATGCCGCCACCCGCCGTAATCTGGAGATCACCCAGAACCTGGCAGGCGGCACCGACAACACCTTAGCGGCCGTGCTGGATAAAACCGTTACGCCAATGGGCAGCCGGATGCTGAAGCGCTGGCTGCATATGCCGCTGCGCGATGTGCGCATCATTAACCAGCGTCAGGAGTCGATTGCTGAGCTGCAGAATCTCAGCGAAGTCCTGCAACCGGTGCTGCGTCAGGTTGGCGATCTGGAACGTATCCTGGCGCGACTCGCACTGCGCACCGCCCGTCCGCGCGATCTGGCCCGCATGCGCCATGCGTTTCAGCAACTGCCAGAACTGAACCAGCTGCTGGCCGACGTAAAAGCGCCACAGCTACAAAAGCTGCGCACGCAGATGGGCGAATTCACCGCACTACGCGAGCTGCTGGAGCAGGCGGTGATTGAGTCACCGCCGGTGCTGATTCGTGACGGCGGCGTGATCGCGCCCGGCTACAATGCAGAGCTGGATGAGTGGCGCGCGCTGGCCGATGGCGCAACCGACTATCTGGACCGGCTGGAGATCCGCGAACGCGAGAAGCTGGGACTGGATACGCTGAAGGTCGGCTTTAACGGTGTGCATGGCTATTACATTCAGGTCAGCCGTGGCCAGAGCCATCAGGTGCCGATGCACTATGTCCGTCGTCAGACGCTGAAAAATGCTGAACGCTACATCATCCCGGAACTGAAAGAGTACGAAGACAAAGTCCTCACCTCGAAGGGCAAAGCGCTGTCGCTGGAGAAAAGCCTGTATGAGGCGCTGTTCGATCAGCTGCTGCCGCACCTTGAAGCGCTGCAGCTGAGTGCCGCCGCGCTGGCCGAACTGGACGTATTGAGCAACCTGGCCGAACGTGCCTGGACCCTGAACTACTGCCGTCCGGTGCTGCAGGATAAAGCCGGAATTAAAATCAGCGGCGGTCGCCATCCGGTGGTTGAGCAGGTTCTGAAAGAGCCGTTTATTGCTAACCCGCTGTCACTGGCACCACAGCGCAGAATGCTGATCATTACCGGTCCCAACATGGGCGGTAAAAGTACCTATATGCGACAGGCGGCACTGATTGCACTGATGGCATGGATCGGCAGTTTTGTTCCTGCTGATGAGACGCTGATTGGCCCGCTGGATCGCATCTTTACCCGCGTCGGTGCAGCTGACGATCTCGCCTCCGGGCGCTCGACCTTTATGGTGGAGATGACCGAGACCGCTAACATCCTCCACAACGCCACTGAAAACAGTCTGGTGCTGATGGATGAGATTGGACGCGGCACCTCAACCTACGACGGTTTATCGCTAGCCTGGGCCTGTGCTGAAAACCTGGCGAACCGCATCAAGGCAATGACACTGTTTGCCACTCACTACTTCGAGCTGACAACATTGCCGGAAAAAATGGAAGGCGTGGTCAACGTTCATCTGGATGCGGTTGAGCATGGCGACACCATCGCCTTTATGCACAGCGTTCAGGAAGGGGCTGCAAGCAAGAGTTATGGTCTGGCCGTCGCCGCGCTGGCCGGTGTGCCTAAAGAGGTGATCAAGCGGGCGCGGAACAAGCTGAAAGAGCTGGAGACCGTTTCAAACCACTCGGCATCATCAACGGTAGAGGGTTCTCAGCTGCCGCTGCTGGTTGAAGAGACCTCACCAGCGGTGGAGGCGCTTGAGGCGCTGGATCCGGATACGCTGACACCGCGTCAGGCACTTGACTGGATTTATCGGCTTAAATCGCTGGTGTGATAGCACGCCGTATCGTGTAAAAGCACGGTGCGGCACTGGCATTTCTTTGTAAATCACTTTTCTGCAGGCATAAAAAAAACGGTGGTTTTCACCACCGCTTTTTGCATTCGAACTCAGACCATCTTACAGACGATTATTCACGAAACAGTGCTTCAATGTTGAGACCCTGCGCCTGCAGGATTTCGCGCAGACGGCGCAAACCTTCAACCTGAATCTGACGTACACGCTCACGGGTTAAGCCGATTTCACGACCCACATCCTCAAGCGTTGCCGCTTCATAGCCCAACAGGCCGAAACGACGCGCCAGCACTTCACGCTGCTTGGCGTTCAGTTCGAACAGCCACTTGACGATACTTTGTTTCATATCATCGTCCTGCGTGGTGTCTTCCGGGCCGTTATCTTTCTCATCGGCCAGAATATCCAGCAGCGCTTTTTCAGAATCACCGCCTAATGGCGTATCAACTGAGGTAATGCGTTCGTTGAGACGTAACATACGGCTTACGTCATCAACTGGTTTATCAAGCTGCTCGGCGATCTCTTCCGCACTTGGCTCATGGTCGAGCTTGTGGGAAAGTTCACGCGCGGTACGCAGATAAACATTCAGTTCTTTAACAATGTGAATCGGCAGACGAATGGTACGGGTTTGATTCATGATCGCCCGTTCAATAGTCTGACGAATCCACCAGGTGGCGTACGTTGAGAAACGGAACCCACGCTCCGGGTCAAATTTCTCTACGGCGCGAATCAGGCCGAGGTTACCTTCTTCAATCAGGTCCAGCAGTGCTAAACCACGATTGCTGTAACGACGGGCGATTTTCACCACCAGGCGTAAGTTACTTTCGATCATGCGACGACGGGAAGGGATATCACCCCGCAATGCACGGCGAGCGAAGAAAACTTCTTCCTCTGCCGTTAACAACGGAGAATAGCCAATCTCCCCAAGATAGAGCTGCGTCGCATCTAATACACGCTGCGTCGCACCCTGTGATAGCAACTCTTCTTCCGCTACGTCGCTATCACTGGCTTCATTTTCAACAAGGGCCTTCTCGTCAAAAATTTCAGCTCCGTTCTCATCGAATTCCGCGTTCTCATGTAACTCGTTTACTTTCAGCGTATTCTGGCTCATAAGCGGCTCCTACCCGTGATTCCAGGGCAGAACATAAAAAGGGTTTGTTCTGCCGGATTATCGCTGCGGTAAATAACGCAACGGGTTTACGGATTTCCCCTTGTAACGAATTTCAAAGTGTAATCTGACTGAACTGGTTCCGGTGCTACCCATGGTAGCGATCTTTTGCCCCGCCTTAACTTCCTGTTGTTCCCGAACCAGCATTGTATCGTTGTGGGCGTAGGCGCTCAGGTAATCATCGTTGTGTTTAATGATGATTAAATTACCGTAACCCCGGAGTGCGTTACCTGCGTAAACCACTCGTCCTGAAGCAGTGGCAACCACAGATTGTCCGCGCGTCCCGGCGATATCGATACCTTTATTGCCACCTTCGGCGGCAGAGAAGTTATCGATAATCTTCCCGTCAGTCGGCCAGCGCCAGCTTCCGACCGGCGTTGAACTGTTGGTAGTACTGCTAACCGTTGGGGGTGCGGTAACCACCGGAGCTGTTGTCGTTGCAACATTTGCTCCTTTCGAAGGCAACAATTTGCTGCCACCCGAATTACCTGAATCATCAGAATACGTAATAACAGGTTGCTGTGCAACAGCAGGCGATTTAATTTGTGGCGCCGCCGGAACGCCGCCCTGCGTTGCATCAGCAACGGTAATGGGATTGCCACCGGTAATCGGCTGACCCGACCCGTTACCAATCTGTAAAGTCTGACCCACATTCAGGCTGTATGGCGCAGCAACGTTGTTGCGCTGGGCTAAATCACGGAAATCATTGCCGGTAATCCAGGCAATATAAAACAAGGTGTCTCCGCGCTTAACGGTATACGTTTCACCGGAGTAGCTACCCTTAGGAATATTCTGGTAACTGCGGTTGTACACGATCCGGCCGTTCTGCGTCTCAACATTACTGTTGGTACTAACCATTCCGCCATTGCTGGGGACGGATGCTGAATTTCTGCTTAACATTTGTCCCTGAGACGGCGCGGCAGGCACACCACCCGAAACCGGGCCTGCGCCAGCCTGGCTGTTCATCATGCCGCCATCATCGCCAACGCGGCTGATCGGTGCCTGTGAGTTGTCGCCAGAGCTGCAGCCTGCCAGCCAGAATCCTACCAGTGAAAGTGCCGCCAGACGGCGTAACTGAAAAAGTGTGCTTCCCGTGCTCATTAATCCCCCGTGATGGCAACGCTGATCTATCTGTTTCACTGTACCCGCCAGCAGAATGCTCTGCGCGGCGCGATAAAATCTGTGTTTTCGTTGAATGAACTGGATAGTAACAATATCAACCAGGTGGTGCCATGAAACAGTTGTGAAGAAATACGAAGAGCGTCAGGCGAGATCGCCCTGTACGAGCGGAACAAAACGCACCGGTTCAATGATCTCTTCCGTGACCTCTTCGCCCTGACGGCGCAGGCGCTTCAGTACCTGCTGATCTTCGCCAACCGGCAGCACCATAATGCCGCCTTCTGCCAGTTGTGCTATCAGCGCAATCGGAATTTCCGGTGGAGCGGCGGTAACAATGATGGCATCGAACGGACCGCGAGATGGCCAGCCCTGCCAGCCATCGCCATGGCGGGTTGATACATTATGCAGATCCAGCTGTTTCAGACGGCGTTTGGCCTGCCATTGCAGCCCTTTGATGCGTTCCACTGAATAGACATGGTCGACCAGATGGGCAAGAATCGCTGTCTGATACCCGGAACCCGTACCAATCTCCAGTACACGCGAATGCGGATTCAGCCCGAGCAACGCGGTCATCCGCGCGACCATATAAGGCTGTGAAATCGTCTGACCGGAGCCGATAGGCAAGGCCACATTGTCCCAGGCTTTATGCTCAAACGCCTCGTCGATAAACCGTTCGCGCGGCACCTCGCTGATGGCTTTCAGCAGGTTTTCATCATCAATACCCTGCTGACGCAGTTGTGACAGCAGTGTCTCAATACGCCGATTCACCATGCCAGGTTCACCTCAGCTTTAGCCAGCCAGTCACTAAGCACGTTCTGCGCACTGTGTGCCGTTAAATCGACATGCAGTGCGGTGACAGAAACGTAACCCTGATCCACGGCGGCAAAGTCCGTATCCGGGCCCGCATCCAGTTTTTCGCCCGGCGGGCCAATCCAGTAGAGGGTATTGCCACGCGGATCCTGCTGCGCAATCACCTGATCCGCCGGATGGCGACTGCCACAGCGCGTCACGCGGATGCCTTTGAGTTCGGTCAGCGGCAGATCGGGGACATTGATGTTGAGAATGCGGCCGGTGCGCAGCGGTTCATGCGTCAGCGCACTGAGGATCGCGCAGGTCACCGCTGCCGCGGTGGCATAGTGCTGATGGCCGTTAAGTGAAACCGCTATCGCCGGTAAACCAAGATGCCGCCCTTCCATCGCCGCCGCCACCGTGCCGGAGTAGATGACATCATCGCCCAGATTGGGGCCGGCGTTGATGCCTGACACGACAATGTCGGGACGCGGCTGCATCAGCGCATTCACCCCCAGATAGACGCAATCGGTCGGGGTACCCATCTGAACCGCGATATCGCCGTTTTCATGGGTGAAAGTACGCAGGGGTGTTTCCAGCGTTAAGGAGTTAGAGGCACCGCTTCGGTTACGATCGGGAGCAACAACCTGCACGTCAGCAATCTGCCGCAGAGCGTTTGCCAGAGTCTGAATGCCTGGCGCATGAATGCCGTCATCGTTGCTGAGCAATATCCGCATTTCGTTCTGACCTTTTTTAATTCGACTGGTCGCCGTGACTGAACCTGTTTGAACGGCATGGCAACAGGTGATGAATGGACAGCGATTTTTGCATTCTAGCGAGGCACGCAAGGAAGTGGTAGGCGTAAATCACACGACGGTGGGGGTTTGCCGCAACATTACCCACAAGTCGGGTCATGTTGCAGCGAAGATTACTCATCAGGCTGATCGGGCGAATCCGTTTGAGTCAGCAGCTCCCGGACTACGCTGGTGGCAAAGCTACCCGCAGGCAGCCAGAACGACACTTCCAGCGTGACGTCATCCCACCAGCTCCACTGCATATCGCGCGGCACCACCAGCATAGCGCGGCGGGCTGCATCAACCTTCTCACGTTCGATCAATCCCAGCAGCAGCGACTCATCCGCCAGCGCCTGCTGTTCAAAGGCCAGCGCGTCAGCCTGCGGGCCCGGCTCGCCGCGTCCCGGCAGCGGCGCGGTAATGCGCAGCGCATGCTGTTCAACCCGGCGCTGTGACTCTGCCAGTTCATCAGGCTGGGCGACAAACCAGCTGCCACGGCCAGTCAGCTGCAAAGCATCGCCGTTGAGCACCTGCGTCAGGCTGCTCTGCTGTTGCAGACGCGCGCTGGTCACCTGATTAAACAGCGCACTGCGTGCAGCAGAGAGCATCAGGCTGCGCTTGTTGCGGTCGCGAATGATAATTTCATTGCGTGCCCACTTCTCTGCCATCACCAGGTTATTGCCGCCGCGACCAAAACGCTGTTCACCAAAATAGTTGGGCACTCCCGCATCGCGAACCTGCACCAGACGCGTTTCAACCGCATCGCGGTCGCTGATCTGGCGGATAACCAGCCGGAATGCATTCCCCGCCAGTGCGCCGATGCGCAGCTTACGCTTGTGGCGCACCACCTGCAGAATGTCGACGCCGTCAAGCGAAAAACCGCGCAGATCGGGCATCGCATTACCTGGCAGACGAAAACAGAGAGTCTGCTCCGTGACCGCATGGCGGTCTTTCATCCCGGCATAGCTCATGTCGCGCTGATGAATACCAAGATACTTAGCCAGCGCCTCCGCCACAAAGCGGGTATTGGCCCCGACTTTGCGGATGCGCACCAGTAAGTGCTCACCTTCACCATCCGCGCCATACCCGAGGTCTTCCACCACCACGAAATCTTCCGGGTTGGCTTTGATCACGCCGACGGCTGTGGGCGTGCCGTGCAGGTAATTCAGCGTCATTGGCTGCCAGCTTTCAGGACTAATGCGACCGCTTCACAGGCGATCCCTTCGCCGCGCCCGGTAAAGCCGAGCTTCTCGGTGGTGGTCGCTTTGACGTTGACCGCATCCATGTGGCAGCCTAAGTCTTCTGCAATGTTGATACGCATCTGTGGCACGTGCGGCAGCATTTTCGGTGCCTGAGCAATAATCGTGACGTCGACATTACCGATACGATAGCCTTTGGCTTCGATACGACGCCAGGCCTCACGCAGCAGGCCGCGGCTGTCCGCCCCTTTAAAGGCCGGATCGGTGTCGGGAAACAGCTTGCCGATATCGCCCATCGCTACTGCGCCCAGCAGTGCGTCAGTCAGCGCATGCAGCGCCACATCGCCATCGGAATGGGCGATAAAACCGTGTTCAAACGGGATCCGCACACCGCCAATCACTAACGGACCTTCTCCGCCAAAGGCGTGAACGTCAAAACCGTGACCGATACGCATCATGCGCTCTCCTTTAATTGAATCTGACTCAGATAAAAAGCCGCCAGCGCCAGATCTTCTGGCCGGGTGACTTTGATGTTATCACTGCGTCCGCTGACTAACAGCGGATGGTAGCCGCAATACTCCAGCGCCGAGGCTTCATCGGTGATGGTCGCGCCTTCTGTCAGCGCCCGCGTCAGGCAGGCGGTAAGCAGCGCATGAGGGAAAAATTGCGGCGTTAAGGCGTGCCAGAGATCGTCACGTTCTACGGTATGGGCTACTGCCGCTTTGCCCGGCTCGCCCCGCTTCATGGTGTCACGCACTGGCGCAGCCAGAATTCCGCCTACGTGGCTCTGTTCGCGCACGTTGAGCAGTTGCTGGAGATCGTCGGGATGCAGACAGGGACGCGCAGCGTCATGCACCAGCACCCAGGCGGAACCCTGTGCGGCCTGCAGTCCGGCCAGCACCGATTCGGCACGGGTTTCTCCGCCTGTCACCCTGAGCACACGCGGATCGCGCGCCAGCGGCAGGGAAGCAAAGTGCTCGTCATCGGGGCTGAGGGCAACAATCACCTGTCTGATGGCGGGATGGGAAAACAGACGTGCAATGCTGTGTTCCAGAAGGGTGTGCTGACCAATGGTCAGATACTGCTTCGGACAGGTTGCCTGCATGCGGCTGCCGATCCCGGCAGCGGGCACCACGGCAATCACATCCGCAAGGGAGGCCAGAGTGTTCATGGTTTATCGTTGTTGGTTTTGCGCTGCTTGTTGCGCGTTGCGTTTGTTCTGGTCAGGCACCAGACGATAGAAAGTCTCACCGGGCTTAATCATGCCCAGTTCATTGCGTGCACGCTCCTCGATCGCTTCCGAGCCGCCATTGAGGTCGTCAATTTCGGCAAACAGCTGATCGTTTCGCGATTTCAGTTTGGCATTGTTTGCCTGTTGCACCGCGACATCATCATTGACGCGCGTATAGTCATGGATGCCATTTTTCCCCAGCCACAATGAATATTGCAGCCAGCCTAGCAGCACCAATAACAGTAACGTCAGTTTTCCCATCCCGCCCCCTAAAAACGGCCCAATCATCCCATAACTTTGCACAGGACTCCACACCAGCGGCGAAAATGGCATGCTTTGCTGCGCGTATGCGTAATGAGTCCCGATTCTGGCGGGAAAAGATTTGTAACCTGCCGATGCGTTTGCACATCAGCACGGGCGCAGTGATGGCTACCAGCCGGAGAGAAAGGAGAACATTAACCAGAAGAGCGTGACCACCATAATCACAGTGGCGAGCGCGGCCCAGAGCCACTGTCCGCTCAGCAGCGTATTCAGTGCAATACCCGTAACCACGGCGACCGGCAACAGCGCCAGAAAGAATGGCCAGGTATAGAGAAAGAAAAACAGCGTGTTAGAACCGAACAGCAGGAAAGGGATCGCCAGCGCACACCCGTAAGCAAGAAAACCGATAACGCCGCCCGGCAGCAGTGAGCGTGGCTCATCCGGGGCGGAGTCATCTTTACGGGCGAGCATTGGGGTAATGTTCTGCATAGGCATCCTGTTGGCGCGAGGGCGGCAGATCAGACGATCTGCCGCTGTCTCTTCAGGATCTGATGATATCGCGGTCGCGCAGCAGGTCTAACAATTGGGCGGCCAGTTTTGTAACCAATTGTTCGCCATCCAGCTGGATTTCCGGGCTGTCTGGCGCCTCATAGACGCTGTCGATGCCGGTGAAATTACGCAGCTCACCGGCGCGCGCTTTACGATATAACCCTTTCGGATCGCGCGCTTCACACACGGCTAACGGCGTATCGACAAACACCTCGATAAACTGCCCTGGCTCCAGCAGGTCGCGCACCATCTGACGCTCGGCGCGATGCGGCGAAATAAAGGCGGTGAGCACCACGAGTCCGGCATCCACCATCAGTTTCGCCACTTCACCGACCCGGCGGATGTTTTCCTTGCGGTCATCATCGCTGAAGCCGAGGTCACGACAGAGGCCGTGGCGCACATTGTCACCATCCAGCAGATAGGTGCTGACACCGATGCGGTGCAGCGCCTGCTCCAGCGCACCTGCGACGGTGGATTTCCCCGAGCCCGAAAGCCCGGTGAACCACAGCACCACGCCCTGATGGCCGTGCTGCTGCTCGCGAGAAGCGCGTGTTACCGGATGGTCATGCCACACCACGTTGTCATCGTGCTGCGCCATTATTGACCGCCCAGCAGGTCGCGCGCGTTCCAGTGTGGGAAGTGACGACGCACCAGCGCATTCAGTTCCAGCTCAAACGCGCTGAATTCACCACTGTTAACCGGCGCATCATGATTTGGCTGATGGATCATACCGGCACCCACGGTGACGTTGCTCAGGCGATCGATAAAGATCATGCCGCCGGTTACCGGATTCTGCTGATAGCTGTCGAGCACCATCGGTTCGTCAAAGGTGATCTCAATGCGACCAATACCGTTCAGCGGCAGCGAATCGACCTGACGTGTCTCCAGCGAGTTGATCTCAACCTGATGCAGCACCTTCTCAACGCGACCACGGGTTTTCTTACCGGCGATTTTCAGATCATAGCTCTGACCGGCCTGCAGCGGCTGTTCCGCCATCCAGACCACATCAACACTGGCAGACTGCACCGCCGACAGCGCTTCGCTGGCATCGACCAGCAAATCGCCACGGCTGATATCAATCTCATCCTGCAGCACCAGGGTGATCGCTTCACCTGCACCCGCTTCCTGCAGATCGCCATCAAAGGTGACAATGCGGGCAATCGTCGACTCCACGCCAGACGGCAGCACTTTTACGCGCTGGCCGACCTGCACGCTGCCTGACGCCAGGGTACCGGCATAGCCACGGAAATCCAGGTTCGGGCGGTTCACATATTGCACCGGGAAACGCATCGGCTGATGATCGACAACGCGCTTCAGCTCCACGGTTTCCAGCACATCCAGCAGAGTCGGGCCGCTGTACCACGGCATAGTCTGGCTGGCGGAAGCGACGTTATCCCCTTCCAGCGCTGACATCGGCACAAAGCGGATATCAAGATCTTCCGGCAACTGGGCAGCAAAGTCGAGGTAATCCTGTTTGATCTGCTCGAAGCGTGTCTGCTCGTACTCCACCAGATCCATCTTGTTGATCGCCACCACCAGGTGCTTGATGCCCAGCAGCGTCGAGATAAAGCTGTGACGGCGGGTCTGATCCAGGACGCCCTTACGCGCATCGATCAGCAGGATCGCCAGATCGCAGGTTGACGCGCCAGTCGCCATGTTGCGGGTGTACTGCTCATGTCCCGGCGTATCCGCGATAATAAATTTACGCTTTTCGGTCGAGAAGTAGCGGTAGGCCACATCAATGGTAATGCCCTGCTCACGTTCCGCCTGCAGGCCATCCACCAGCAGCGCCAGATCGAGCTTCTCGCCCTGGGTGCCGTGACGTTTGCTGTCGTTGTGCAGTGATGAAAGCTGATCTTCATAGATCTGACGGGTGTCGTGCAGCAGACGACCAATCAGGGTACTTTTTCCATCGTCAACGCTGCCGCAGGTCAAAAAACGCAGCAGGCTCTTATGCTGTTGAGCGGTCAGCCAGGCTTCAACGCCGCCCTGGTCGGCAATCTGTTGTGCAATTACGGTATTCATCTGGCGTCTCCTTAGAAATAACCCTGGCGTTTTTTCAGTTCCATCGAACCGGACTGATCGCGATCGATCATGCGACCCTGACGCTCGCTGGTGGTGGAGACCAGCATCTCTTCGATGATCTCCGGCAGCGTCTGCGCTTCGGACTCTACCGCACCGGTCAGCGGCCAGCAGCCGAGCGTACGGAAACGGACCATCCGCTGGGTGATCTCTTCACCCGGCTGCAGGTTAATGCGATCGTCATCGATCATCATCAGCATGCCATCACGCTCCAGCACCGGACGCGGCGCGGCGAGATAGAGCGGCACGATCTCGATGTTTTCCAGGAAGATGTACTGCCAGATATCCAGTTCAGTCCAGTTCGACAGCGGGAAGACGCGGATGCTTTCGCCCTTGTTGATCTGGCCGTTGTAGTTGTGCCACAGCTCAGGACGCTGGTTTTTCGGATCCCAGCGGTGGAAGCGGTCACGGAAGGAGTAGATACGCTCTTTGGCGCGTGACTTCTCTTCATCACGACGTGCGCCGCCAAAGGCCGCATCGAAACCATATTTGTTCAGCGCCTGCTTCAGCCCTTCGGTCTTCATGATGTCAGTGTGTTTGGCACTGCCGTGGACAAAGGGGTTAATCCCCATCGCCACGCCTTCCGGGTTGCGGTGAACCAGCAACTCTGCGCCCATCGCTTTCACGGTGCGGTCGCGGAACGCGTACATTTCACGGAATTTCCAGCCGGTATCCACATGCAGCAGCGGGAACGGCAGCGTGCCCGGATAAAAGGCTTTACGCGCCAGATGCAGCATCACCGAGGAGTCTTTGCCGATAGAGTACATCATCACCGGATTGCTGAACTCCGCCGCCACTTCGCGAATGATGTGGATACTCTCCGCCTCCAGCTGACGCAGATGAGTGAGTCGTTTTTGGTCCATGATTTTCCCTCAAGCCAGATTGACAACGGCGGACTCGCGAGTCCCCTGCTGTGCTGAATGTTTAAACCAGGCGAGTTGCCCGTGCAGATTAACCACCTCTCCGATCACCAGCAGCGCCGGAGTAGGTGCCGAGGCGGCCAGCGCCTCAAGTTGTTCTAAGGTGCCGGTCAGCACCTGTTGATCCTGACGGGTGCCACGACTGATCACCGCCACTGGCGTTGATGGCGCGCGACCGTGCTGAATCAGCGCCGCGCTGATAGCAGCCGCCTTAACCGTGCCCATGTAGATCGCCAGCGTCTGACGCGCGCGCGCCAGCGATGGCCAGTCGATATCATCGCCATCGGGACGGCAGTGACCGGTAATAAACATCACGCTCTGCGCGTAATCGCGATGGGTCAGCGGAATCCCGGCATAGGCCGTCGCACCAGCAGCCGCGGTCACGCCCGGCACCACCTGGAACGGCACGCCCGCCTGCTGTGCCGCCTGCAGCTCTTCGCCGCCGCGGCCAAAGATAAAGGGATCGCCACCCTTGAGGCGGACAACGCGCTTACCTTTCAGCGCCAGTGAAACCAGCAACTGATTAATCTCTTCCTGCGGTAACGTATGCGCGCTGGCGCGTTTACCGACGCAGATGCGGTCGGCGTCGCGACGCACCAGGTCCAGCACCTCTTCGCTGACCAGATGGTCGTAGAGCACCACATCAGCTAACTGCATTACCTGCAGGCCACGCAGCGTCAGCAGGCCGCTGTCGCCCGGCCCGGCACCGACCAGAAAGATCTCGCCCTGACGGGTTGGCTCTTCCAGCAGTTCACGGTCCAGCGTGCGCTTCGCCTCTTCGACGTTACCGGCTGACATCTGACTGGCGAACAGACCGTCGAAGGCCCGCTCCCAGAAACGCCGACGATCGGACATGCGGCTGAAGCGCTGTTTGACCTTATCGCGCCAGAGTCCGGCTACCTCCGCCATCTGACCAAGACTGGCAGGCAGCAGCGTTTCGATTTTTTCGCGCAACATGCGTGCCAGCACCGGCGCGGTGCCGCTGGAGGAGATCGCCACTACCAGCGGTGAGCGGTCAACAATCGACGGGAAGATAAAGGTGCATTTTGGCTGGTCGTCGACCACGTTAACCAGCTTATGCCGCGCGTTTGCGGCTTCAAAAACCTGGGTGTTGAGATGGTTATCGTCGGTGGCAGCAATCACCAGGAAAACGCCATCCAGCTGGGACGGATCAAATTCGGTCGCCACCCACTCCAGCTCCTGCTTATCCAGCAGTGCCTGCAGTTCCGGGCAGAGTTCACGAGAGGCGATCTGAACGCGCGCGCGCGCGCGACGCAGCAGTTCAATTTTTCGCGCCGCAATATCTCCACCGCCGACAACCAGAACCGGGCGGCCAGAGAGATCGGCAAAAAGAGGCAAATAGTCCACGTTAACCCTGATGATTTAACTTTGTATTAACGCGACTATACGTCGCTGAGTTTATCCAGATGAAATTACGAATTGGAATGAGTAGTTACCGAATGGAATAACGGCACCGCAAAGCACAGAACAATTTGATCTTAGCAGATGAAATTTAATGGCTTTTTCGTGAACAGGCTCACACATTCCGGTCAGCGCCTGCGCCCGCAAAAGCAGATAAGTGCCAGCGATAAATATGCGTAGGTGCTTTCCCTCTCAGCAGCGCCCGATTCCGCTAACCAGCTCGCAGAACAAAAGGGGTATAATGCGCGCGGCATGAGCAGGCCTGGCCCGCATGCCTGTTGGCTCCCGGATAATGAAAAAAAGGATGCATTATGTTTTGTTCCCTCCGCCTGAGGGTCGCGACAGTTTTGTTGAGCGCACTCATTTCCCCGCAGGCCCTGGCCGCGCCAGCGGGTCAGTTTGCCGAACAGCAGGTCCGGCACATCGCCACTTATTTTCCTGGCCGCATGAGTGGTAGTCCGGCTGAGTTGATGGCCGCTGACTATCTGCAACAGCAATTTACCGCGCTGGGGTATAAAACCGATACCCGCCAGTTCAACACCGGCTATAAGTGGCAGGAAGATGACGGCACGCAGCGCTGGCATAAGCTCACTGCCACCTCGGTGATTGCTGCGCGCGCCGGCAGCGTGCCGCAGGAGATTCTGATCGTGGCACATCTGGATACCTGGACGCCGCAGAACAGCAGCCAGGTCCATCATAATCTGGGCGGCTTACGTCTGCAGGGCGTCGACGATAATGCGTCGGGTCTTGGCGTGATGCTGGAGCTGGCGCAGCAGCTGAGTCGTAAACCGCTGCACTACGGCATCCGCTTTGTGGCACTCAGCGCCGGAGAAACCGACCTGCACGGCATGGATGATTACGTTGAGCGGATGAGCACGCGTGAAAAGAAGAACACGCTGCTGGTCATCGATCTCAATAGCCTGATCACCGGCGATCATCTCTATTTCAACAGCGGCATGAACACGCCCCGGGCAGTGCGCAAGCAGACCAGCGATCGCGCGCTGCTACTGGCCCGTCAGCAGGGCATTCCCGCTGCCAGTCATCAGCTGACTCGCAAAGACTTCAACGGTCTGAATGCCTTCGACAGGGCGGGCTTTCCGCTGCTCGATGTGACCGCCAGCAACTGGACGCTGGGGAATAAAGATGGCGCATTACAGCGTCATCGCAGCCACCACTTTCCGGATGGCGTGACCCGTCATCAGACTGACCTGGATAATCTGAGCTATCTCGACCGCTGGCTGCCGGGCCAGATAGCCCTGCGAACCCGCGACAGCGTCCGCGTGCTGCTGCCGCTGATCAGCGAACTGACCAATCCTAAAGTGTGAGGATCTGACATGTACGTAGTTTTTCTGAATTATGTTCGTCCGGTAGAAGAGGTTGAAGCGCTGCTGGCAGGCCATATCGACTGGCTCGATCGCTATTTTGATGCGGGCTTTTTTATTGCCGCGGGACGTAAAGATCCACGCACGGGCGGCATGTTGCTGGTCAGAGAGATGGAACGTGAAAAGCTGGATGCGATCTTAGCGGAAGATCCATTTGTTGCCGTGGCGGAGTATGAGGTGACGAAGGTGAATGTGACGCGCGAAGCGGAGGCGTTTGCCGGATTAAAAGGCGTTTAACTTCCTGACTGACTGCGTGAAGACATTCTCTCCCCCTCGCGGGGGAGAGGAGAACGTCATCAGCCTTCGTGCAGACCACACTCGCGCTTAAGACCGAAAAAGCGCGTCTCTTCTTCTGCCATACCCGGCTCCCATTTACGGGTGGTATGGGTATCACCTACTGAAAGATAGCCTTCATCCCACAGCGGATGGTACTTCAGCTTGTGCTGTTCCAGGTACTGATGAATCTGGCGGTTATCCCAGTCAATAATCGGCAACAGCTTAAAGACGCCACGCTGCACGCCCAGCACCGGCAGATTTGCCCGGCTGCCGGACTGGTCACGGCGCAGGCCGGCAAACCAGGTCTGGGCACCCAGGGTTTCGATAGCCCGGTTCATCGGCTCGACTTTATTGATCTCGTTATATTTCTCAATCCCCTCGACGCCCTGCTCCCACAGCTTGCCGTAGCGCGCTTCCTGCCAGGCCGGTGAGGTTTCGGCGCGGAACACTTTGAGGTTGAGATTGAGCTGGTCCGCCAGCTCATCAATAAAACGATAGGTCTCCGGGAACAGATAGCCGGTGTCGGTGAGGATCACCGGAATATCGGGCTGCTGACGCGTCACCAGATGCAGCGACACCGCCGCCTGAATACCGAAACTGGAGGAGAGCACGTAGGCGCCCGGTAAATTCTCCAGCGCCCAGCTGACCCGCTCTTCTGCTGATGACTTCTCCAGTTGTGCATTGGTCGCGGCCAGCGCCATCGCACGCTGGACTTTGGACATCTCATTCAGTGCTGCGAGGTCGGGCTGACTCATTTTGCTTCCTCCCAGAAGTCGCGTGCCGGGTCCAGCACCGGCGCAACAATGCCTGCGCGGATGGTGAAGTCACCAAAGCCTTCAGCGGCCTGGCGCTCGGTGGCCCAGCGTCCCACCAGCTCATCAATGGTGGCGAGAATTTCGCTTTCGTTAATGTTTTCACGGTACATACGGGGAATACGCGTTCCGCTGCGGTTTCCGCCCAGATGCAGGTTGTAGCGGCCTGGCGCTTTACCCACCAGACCCAGCTCCGCCAGCATGGCACGGCCGCAACCGTTCGGACAACCGGTAACGCGTAACACTATGTGCTCATCACCAACGCCATGCGCGTGCATGATGCCCTCGACTTTGGTCACAAACGCGGGCAGGAAGCGTTCGGCTTCTGCCATCGCCAGCGGACAGGTCGGGAACGCAACGCAGGCCATGGAGTTTTCGCGCTGTGGCGTCACATGATCCATCAGACCATGCTCGCGGGCGATCGCTTCAATCTGCGCTTTTTCGCTTTCCGGCACGCCCGCCACAATCAGGTTCTGGTTGGCAGTCAGGCGGAAGTCACCCTGATGGATTTTCGCAATTTCCGCGATACCGCTTTTCAGCGGTCGGCCCGGATAGTCGAGCAGGCGGCCATTTTCAATAAACAGCGTGAGGTGCCATTTGTTGTCGATGCCTTTGATCCAGCCAATGCGATCGCCACGGGTGGTGAACTCATAGGGACGGATCGGCTCAAACGTCAGGCCAGCGCGCTTTTCAACTTCCGTTTTAAAGGTCTCGACACCAACACGTTCAAGGGTATATTTGGTTTTGGCGTTTTTACGATCGGTACGGTTACCCCAGTCACGCTGCGTCGTCACGACCGCCTCGGCAACATCAAGGATCTTCTCAACCGGGAAGTAACCAAATTCGCTGGCGGTACGCGCGTAAGTCGCTTTGTTACCGTGCTCGATCGAAAGGCCACCACCCACCAGCAGGTTGAAGCCCACCAGCTTGCCATTCTCGGCGACGGCGACAAAGTTCAGATCGTTGGCGTGCAGATCCACATCGTTGTGCGGCGGGATCACTACCGTCGTTTTGAATTTACGCGGCAGATAGGTTTCACCGAGAATCGGCTCTTCGTCTGTTGTCGCGACTTTTTCTTTATCCCACCAGATTTCTGCATAGGCACGGGTGCGCGGCAGCAGATGCTCGGAGAGCTTCTTCGCCCACTCATACGCTTCCTGATGCAGTTCCGACTCAACCGGGTTCGACGTACAGAGCACGTTACGGTTGACGTCGTTGGCGGTCGCCAGCGCATCCAGCCCCACTTCATGCAGCATCTGATGCGTCGGCTTGACGTTCTTCTTCAGAATACCGTGAAACTGGAAAGTCTGACGGTTGGTCAGACGGATGCTGCCATAAATGGTTTTATCGGTAGCAAATTTGTCGATGGCCAGCCACTGCGTCGGCGTGATGATCCCGCCCGGCAGTCGGCAGCGCAGCATCATGGCGTGGCGAGGCTCCAGTTTCTGCTCTGCACGTTCGGCACGAATGTCGCGATCGTCCTGCTGGTACATGCCGTGAAAACGGATCAGCAGGAAGTTATCGCCGGTAAAGCCGCCGGTCAGACCTTCTTCCAAATCTTCTTTGATGGTGCCGCGCAGATAGTTGCTCTGCTTCTTCAGACGCTCAGCGTCTGCTAATTTGCCTTCTACAACCAGCGGTCCAGGGTGTTTATCGCTCATTAGTAAACGTCTCGCTGATAACGGCGCTCAATGCGCAGCTCACTTAAAAATTCGTCGGCCGTTTCACGATCCATTCCGCCGTGTTCGACCACCACATCCAGCAATGCCTGCTCGACGTCTTTTGCCATACGATTCGCGTCGCCACAGACATACAGATGCGCGCCCTCTTCAATCCAGCGCCAGACTTCAGCCCCTTTCGCGCGGATCTTATCCTGTACGTAAATCTTCTCGGCCTGATCGCGTGACCAGGCGAGATCGATATGGGTCAGCAGCCCATCCTTCACATATTTCTGCCACTCCACCTGATAGAGGAAATCGTCGGTGAAGTGCGGATTACCAAAGAATAGCCAGTTTTTGCCGCTGGCACCGTCGTTGTCGCGCTGCTGCATAAAGGCGCGGAACGGCGCGATGCCGGTGCCCGGGCCAATCATGATCACCGGCGCGTCCGGATTAGCCGGCAGGCGGAAATTATCGTTGTGCTCAATGAAGACACGGACTTCGCCCTCTTCTTCAATGCGATCGGCCAGCCAGGTCGATGCACCGCCGCCGCGCTGGCGACCTTCAATATCGAAGCGCACTGCACCCACGGTGATGTGCACTTCGGTGTCGGTTTCGGCCTGCGAAGAGGCGATAGAATAGAGTCGCGGCGTCAGCGGTCGCAGCAGGCCGGTCAGCTGTTCTGCCGTGAGTTCAGCCGGAGCCAGACGCACCATATCCACAATCGGATAGTTCTGCGCATAGTGCTGCAACCGGGCTTTATCATCCACCAGCGCCAGCAGCTCCGCATTACGGGACAGCTGGGCGTACTGCGCGACGATCTGCGCGGTGTTCACCGTCAGCTCGAAATGCTTTTGCAGCGCCTCCGCCAGCGGCAGGGTTTTGCCCTGAATCTCTACCGGCTCATCGCCTTTCAGCCAGACCAGCTCCAGCAGTTCACTGACCAGTGCCGCGTCATTTTCATACCAGACGCCCAGCGCATCGCCCGGCTGGTAGCGCAGACCGGAGTCGCCCAGATCGATTTCGATATGGCGCACATCTTTATCTGAGTCACGTCCGGTAATTTTCTGATTCACCGCCAGACTGGCGCTGAGTGGAGACTCTTTGCTGTAGGGGCTGGTGGTCACTTCATTAACGCTGCCTGCCGCTGTCGCCGCAGCCTGCGCCGGAGATTCGGTGGGCACGCGCTGTTTCAGAATGTCGGTCAGCGCACTGCGCCAGGCGG
This sequence comes from Pantoea sp. JKS000250, assembly GCF_003201065.1. Taxonomy (NCBI): domain Bacteria; kingdom Pseudomonadati; phylum Pseudomonadota; class Gammaproteobacteria; order Enterobacterales; family Erwiniaceae; genus Pantoea; species Pantoea sp. JKS000250. The sequence goes on from NZ_QICZ01000001.1 coordinate 1,411,927, forward strand.
AAGCCTGCTCTGCATACTCGACATCCGCATCAACGCGATCCAGAAGGCGTTCGCCGCCCAGCTCAGCCAGACGATTGTCAAAATCTTTGCCCGCCTGACTGAAGAATTCATAAGAGGTGTCGCCCAGGCCAAACACCGCAAAGGCCGCACCCTCCATTTTCGGTGCCTTCTTCGACATCAGGAATTTATGCAGCGCTACCGCCTCTTCCGGCGGCTCGCCTTCGCCCTGAGTAGAGGTTACGACCACCAGCATTTTTTCCTGGCCAATCTGCTTAAACTTGTAATCACCGGCATTCACCAGGTTTACGTTCAGCTTCGCGGCCAGCAGGTCATCACGCAGCTGCTCAGCCAGACGACGGGCATTGCCGGTCTGGGAAGCAGAAAGCAGGGTAATAACCGGCGTTTCAGCGGCGGGCGCGGACGGTGCGCTGCTGGCGACGGCGCTACCCGGCGTCTGCTCTACCCGGCCCCAGAAATAGCCTGACAGCCACGCCAGTTGAGTCGGGGAATAATCTGTCGTCGCCGCCTGTAAGCGGGCGAGTTGTTCCGGGGAGAGCGGAAGCAGTGAACCAGGTGCCTGAGTCGTCATCGCGTTAAAAATTCCAGTATCAGAAGTCCGGACCGTAAAGTGGCGGAAGAGTGCGTAGGTTACCGGGCTGTATATTAACGATTAAATACGCCTTCGACATATCAAATAACCAAAATGACTAAGTGGTTTTTCTGGTAGAGCTAATCGTTAAAACTGGTAAGTAAACGGATGATTTATCAGTTAATTAGCTGGACACGATCCGGCAATCGGATGTGAAAGTATCGCTTTGTGCGGCGCGGGTGCGAAAAAAGCGGTAATCAGGTAGAATTCAGCGGTTTTTTAATGTCTGAGAACCACTATGTCTACCACCTTGTTTAAAGAGTTCCAGTTCGAAGCCGCGCACCATCTTCCGAATGTGCCGGCCGGACACAAATGTGGCCGTCTGCACGGTCATTCGTTCCTGGTTCGTCTGGAGATTACCGGCGAAGTGGATGCGCATACCGGCTGGGTTATGGATTTTGCTGAACTGAAGGCGGCGTTTAAGCCTCTGTACAATCGGCTGGACCACTACTATCTGAATGATATTCCTGGCCTGGAAAATCCCACCAGCGAAGTGCTGGCAAAATGGATCTGGGATCAGATGAAGCCGCAACTGCCGCTGTTAAGCGCGGTCATGATCAAAGAAACCTGCACCGCAGGCTGCGTTTACCGCGGCTAAGCCTGTCGGATCGAGCCTTTCGATCCGACGCTGTTTCGCTTCTATCCCGCATAAGCCCCTTCCCTGTGGTTAACCGCTCTGCACACTCTATCAGGCGATATTGAGATATTTATGGGTCTGCATCGACAGACGCCAGTTGCGTGCAATACAGGTTTCAATACAGAGTCGTGTAGCATCGTCTTTGCGGCTGATAGGCTGCAGAGCGATGATTCGGGCTTTGGTGTCGTCAATCCCCGCCAGCAGCCCATCCAGTGCGTCCACATCACGCTGACGCGCCACCGGATGTTTAATTTCATTGGCCCGGCTCAGCGCCTGGGGCAGCACATCGTAGCCGCCGCGCATGTTGACCTTCGGCGAGACAGTCACCCAGGTCTGCTCAGAACAGTGGATCTCGTGAGTGCCGCTGGTCTCAATCTGGCACTGGAAACCGTGCTGTTCCAGAATCGTGGTTAACGGACGCAGGTCGTAAATCGCCGGTTCACCACCGGTGATCACCACATGACGCGCCGTCCAGCCCTGCTGTTCGATGCTACGAAGCAGTGTGACGGCATCGGCATCGCCCCAGGCGTCGCTCTCCACCGTTTTGATCAAAATATCACCCAGAGACGTTTCCCGATCTGCCCGCTTTTCCCAGGTGTGTTTGGTATCGCACCAGCTACAGCCCACCGGGCAGCCCTGCAGGCGGATGAAAATGGCAGGCACGCCGGTGTAATAACCTTCGCCCTGCAGTGTCTGGAACATTTCGTTAATCGGGTAGAACATTTTTTACTCGCCTGGATAAATCGGGGCGCTGATTATGCCAGCGTGTGTCGCACAACAACAGCTGCGCGACACGAAAAAGCAAAAGCCCCGCACAAGGCGGGGCTTTCAGCGTATGCGATGCCGCTTAATGCGCCATCAGCACAGGGTCATTACTGACCTTTAACTTCTTTCAGACCGTTGAATGGCGCTTTAGAACCCAGCGCTTCTTCGATACGGATCAGCTGGTTGTACTTAGCAACACGGTCAGAACGGCTCATTGAACCGGTTTTGATCTGGCCCGCTGCAGTACCTACCGCTAGGTCAGCGATGGTTGCATCTTCAGTTTCGCCTGAACGGTGAGAGATCACGGCAGTGTAGCCCGCGTCTTTCGCCATTTTGATCGCAGCCAGGGTTTCGGTCAGAGAACCGATCTGGTTGAATTTGATCAGAATGGAGTTGGCGATACCTTTATCGATACCTTCTTTCAGGATTTTGGTGTTGGTTACGAACAGGTCGTCACCCACCAGCTGGATTTTGTCGCCCAGCACTTTGGTCTGGTAGGCGAAGCCGTCCCAGTCAGATTCATCCAGGCCATCTTCGATAGAGACGATCGGATACTGTTTAGTCAGATCTTCCAGGAAGTGGGTGAACTCTTCAGAGGTGAACGCTTTACCGCCTTCACCGGCCAGAACGTATTTGCCATCTTTATAGAACTCAGATGCCGCACAGTCCATCGCCAGGGTGATGTCTTTGCCCAGCTCGTAGCCTGCTGCTTTTACCGCTTCAGCGATAACTGCCAGCGCTTCGGCGTTGGAACCCAGGTTAGGTGCGTAGCCGCCTTCGTCACCCACTGCCGTGCTCATGCCTTTGCTTTTCAGCACTTTTGCCAGGTTGTGGAATACTTCAGAACCCATACGGATAGCTTCTTTAACGTTAGAAGCGCCAACCGGCTGGATCATGAATTCCTGGATGTCGACGTTGTTGTCGGCATGTTCGCCGCCGTTGATGATGTTCATCATAGGCAGTGGCATAGAGTATTTGCCTGGGGTGCCGTTCAGCTCAGCGATGTGCTCATACAGCGCCTGACCTTTAGAAGCTGCCGCTGCTTTAGCCGCTGCCAGTGAAACAGCCAGAATGGCGTTAGCACCGAAGTTAGATTTGTTCTCAGTACCGTCCAGGTCGATCATGATCTTATCGATGTTCGCCTGATCTTTCGCGTCTTTGCCTTTTACCGCTTCAGCAATCGGACCGTTTACTGCAGCAACGGCTTTGGTTACGCCTTTGCCCAGGAAACGTGATTTGTCACCGTCACGCAGTTCCAGCGCTTCGCGTGAACCGGTAGAGGCACCTGATGGCGCAGCGGCCAGGCCTACAAAACCGCCTTCCAGATGCACTTCAGCTTCAACAGTCGGGTTACCACGTGAGTCGATAATTTCGCGACCGATGACTTTTACGATTTTGGACATTACGATTTTCCTCAGTACAAGTTAGTCAATCCTAAGACAGACAACGCGCGAAAAGTTCGCGCGTTGTCTGTGAAACTTACTTCGCTAAACGCTTCTGATGCTCATGCGCGGCTTTAACAAAGCCGGCAAACAACGGATGGCCGTCGCGTGGGGTCGAGGTAAACTCAGGGTGGAACTGGCAGGCCACAAACCACGGATGGTTCGGGATCTCGATAATCTCAACCAGTTGATCATCACCCGAGCGACCTGCTACGCGCAGACCGGCTGCTTCAATCTGCTTTAACAGCATATTGTTCACTTCGTAGCGGTGGCGATGGCGCTCAACGATGGTGTCAGAGCCGTAGAGCTGGCGAACCTGGCTGCCCGGCGTTAACTGACACTGCTGGCTGCCCAGACGCATGGTGCCGCCCAGATCGCTCTGCTCGCTGCGGACTTCGACGTTGCCTTCTTCGTCACGCCATTCGGTGATTAATGCCACCACCGGGTATTTACAGTCTGGCACAAATTCAGTGGAGTTGGCGCCCGGCATGCCCGCGACATTGCGCGCGAACTCCATCAGCGCGACCTGCATGCCCAGACAGATGCCGAGGTACGGCACGTTGTTTTCACGTGCGTACTGGGCGGTCATCAGCTTGCCTTCCACACCACGGTAGCCGAAGCCGCCTGGGATCAGAATCGCATCCAGATCTTTCAGTAATTCGACACCGCGGGATTCAACATCCTGCGAATCGATCAGTTTGATGTTCACGGTGACGCGATTTTTCAGGCCACCATGTTTCAGCGCTTCAATCACTGACTTATAGGCATCCGGCAGCTCAACATACTTGCCCACCATACCGATGGTGACTTCACCACCCGGATTGGCTTCTTCGTAGATTACCTGCTCCCACTCGGCCAGGTTGGCTTCCGGTGCATTCAGGTTGAAGCGCTTGCAGATGTAGTCATCCAGGCCCTGCGACTTGAGCATGCCTGGAATCTTGTAGATGGAATCCACGTCTTTCAGCGAGATAACTGCTTTTTCAGGGACGTTACAGAACAGGGCGATTTTGGCGCGTTCGTTGGCCGGAACGGCACGATCAGAACGGCAAATCAGCACGTCTGGCTGGATACCAATCGACAGCAGCTCTTTTACGGAGTGCTGAGTCGGTTTGGTTTTCACTTCACCGGCCGCCGCCATGTAAGGCACCAGCGTCAGGTGCATATACATGGTGTGTTCGCGGCCCACATCCACGGCCATCTGGCGAATCGCTTCCAGGAACGGCAGTGATTCGATATCCCCTACTGTGCCGCCGATTTCGACCAGCACTACATCATGACCTTCACCGCCTTCAATAATGCGCTCTTTGATGGCGTTGGTGATGTGCGGGATAACCTGAATGGTTGCGCCCAGATAGTCGCCACGGCGCTCTTTGCGCAGGACTTCTGAGTAGATACGGCCGGTGGTGAAGTTGTTACGGCGCGACATTTTGGTGCGGATGAAGCGCTCGTAGTGACCCAGATCGAGATCGGTTTCAGCGCCGTCATCAGTGACGAAAACTTCGCCGTGCTGGGTCGGGCTCATGGTGCCTGGATCCACGTTAATATACGGGTCCAGCTTCATGATGGTCACGTTCAGACCACGAGCTTCGAGAATGGCTGCGAGGGAGGCGGCGGCAATGCCTTTACCCAGAGAGGAAACGACCCCGCCGGTCACAAAAATATAATTCGTTGTCATGCTGAACCTGAGAGTTTAGGTTTAAAGACGGTGGAATAACCAGGACGGGAAAACAGTATACTGGAAACCGCTATCAGCCACAATTGATGAATCACAGCCATCCTCCAACGCATTGCTGCGTCCTAACATAGCGGATAGCTGCCAATGAAATGTTGATGTGCGTCACAAAGTTGTAGCCACGCTGAAACGAGTAAGCATATCTGGCGACTTTATGCACAGCGCTGGAATAATCAGCGCTTCTCGCCCTGTTTCACCTGCTGCCAGGCCGCTTCCATCTGCTCCAGCGTGGCACCCGGCATGCTTAACCCCTGTGCTGCGATGATTGTTTCCACTTCACGGAACCGACGCTCGAACTTGTCGTTCGCCTTTTGCAGCGCCGTTTCCGCTTTACTGCCAAGATGACGCGACAGGTTAACTGTGGCAAACAGCAGGTCGCCAATCTCCTCTTCCAGCTTTTCGCCGTCCACCACGCTCTGCTGCGCCTCGTGCATCACTTCATCAATCTCTTCATGCACTTTTGCCACTACCGGCCCCAGCGTGGTCCAGTCGAATCCCACATTGTGACAGCGCTTCTGAATCTTATGGGCACGCATCAGTGCGGGCAGCGCTTTAGGAATGTCATCCAGCGCCGAATGCTGGGCTTTATCAGCCCGCTCGGCGGTTTTAATCGCTTCCCAGTTTTTCAGCACGTCATTGCTGGTTTCTGCCGTGGCATCGCCAAAAATGTGCGGATGACGGCGCTCCAGCTTGTCACTGATGGCGTGACAGATATCCTCAAAATTAAAGCGACTCTGTTCGCTGGCCATCTGCGCGTAGAACACCACCTGAAACAGCAGATCGCCCAGTTCGCCGCGCAGATCGTCAAAATCTTCGCGCTGGATGGCGTCCAGCACTTCATAGGTCTCTTCCAGCGTATAGGGCGCGATAGAGGTGAAGGTCTGTTCACGGTCCCACGGGCAGCCATGTTGGGGATCGCGCAGGGTTTTCATGATGCCAAGCAGGCGCTCAATAGCGTTCATTCAGACGGGTCCTTGAGTAGTCAGGTGACAGGCAGCGGGCAAGGAGGCGAGGCGTATAACAGTGCCGGACGGGGTGAACCGCGTCCGGCACGCTCAGGTACCGCAGAAAACGTCCGCGCAACCTCCGGTTGCCGCAGTGCAGCTGAATATCAGTGCAGGCGGCGGGCGTCAATAATATCAGAGACCTGGTTCAGGCGCGCCAGGACACGTCCCAGTACCTGATGGTTGTAGATCTCAATATCCATGTCGATGGTCGCCAGCTGCTTTTTAGTGTCGCTGCGGCTTGAGACGCCCAGTACATTCACTTTCTCGTTGGCAAGAATGGTGGTGATGTCACGCAGCAAGCCGCTGCGATCGTTGGCGGTGACGCGCACCACCAGCGAGTAACCGCTGGAGTAGCTCTCGCCCCATACGGCATCGACGATACGTTCCGGCGCATGTGAAATCAGTTCAGAGAGCTGGTCGCAGTCGGCGCGGTGAATGGAGATGCCGCGCCCCTGAGTGATGAAGCCGACAATATCATCGCCCGGAATCGGCTGACAGCAGCGGGCAATGTGGTGCATCAGATTGCCCACACCCTCGACGACCACGCGCCCACTCTCTTTGCGTGCAGGCTGCGAGTACGATTTCTGGGTCAGCTGCCGCAGCGCTTCGCGATCTTCCTCTTCAGCACTCGGCTTGTTCAGCTTCGCCTGCAGGAAGTTAACCATCTGGTTAAGACGAATATCGCCGCCGCCAATCGCCGCCAGCAGCTCTTCCAGTGAGGTCACGTTGTAGCGCGGCAGCAGCAGTTTCTCTGCTTCGCGCAGGCTGATATCAAGCTGATTCAGTTCGTTATCCAGAATCTGCCGTCCGGCGATAATGTTCTTGTCGCGATCCTGCTTGCGGAACCAGTTGTGGATCTTCGAGCGTCCACGGCTGGTCGTGATATAGCCCAGATTCGGGTTGAGCCAGTCGCGGCTCGGGTTCGGCTGTTTCTGGGTAATCACTTCGACCTGATCGCCCATCTGCAGCTGATAGGTGAACGGCACGATGCGACCACCGATTTTTGCACCGATGCAGCGGTGACCGATGTCACTGTGAATATGATAGGCAAAGTCGAGCGGCGTCGATCCGGCCGGCAGATCCACCACGTCACCTTTCGGGGTAAAGACGTAGACCCGGTCGTCGAATACCTGACTACGGACCTCTTCCAGCAGCTCGCCGGAGTCGGCCATCTCTTCCTGCCAGCTAATCAGCTTACGCAGCCAGGCAATACGCTCTTCGTGACCCGCGGCGCCGCGCGCGCTGCTGGAGGTTGGCCCCTCTTTATATTTCCAGTGCGCCGCCACGCCCAGCTCGGCATCTTCATGCATCTGGCGGGTACGGATCTGGATCTCCACCGTTTTGCCCTGCGGCCCTAACACCACCGTATGAATCGACTGATAGCCGTTGGGTTTTGGGTTAGCGACGTAGTCATCGAATTCGCTGGGCAGATGGCGATAGAGGGTATGCACCGTGCCCAGCGCGCCGTAGCAATCCTGCAGGCGATCGGCCACGATGCGCACCGCACGCACGTCAAACAGCTCATCAAAGGCCAGCGATTTTTTCTGCATCTTGCGCCAGATGCTATAGATGTGTTTCGGACGACCGTAGACTTCGGCGCGCACGCCCTCTTTGACCATCTCTTTGCGCAGATTGTTAACGAAGTTATCGATGTACTGCTCACGATCGATGCGACGCTCATGCAGTAATTTAGCAATGCGCTTATATTCGTCGGGATGCAGATAGCGGAAGCAGTAATCTTCCAGCTCCCATTTGAGCTGTCCAATACCGAGACGGTTGGCCAGGGGCGCATAGATGTTGGTGCTCTCTTTGGCGGCCAGCACCCGCTCATCTTCCGGCGCATCTTTCATTTCGCGCAGGTTCATGATGCGTTCGGCCAGCTTGAGCACCACGCAGCGGAAATCTTCCACCATCGCCAGCAGCATGCGGCGGACGTTATCGACCTGTTCAGAGGCCATGGAGTCGTTGTGGATTGCTTTCAGCTGGCGGATGGCGTCCATATCGCGCACGCCGTGAACCAGCGAGACGATGCCTTTACCGACGGCGGTTTCCAGCTCCTCTTCACTCACCACTTCATCGTTAGCCAGCGGGAAAATCAGCGCCGCACACAGGCTTTCAATATCCATGCTGAGCATGGAGAGGATTTCCACCATCTCGATACCGCGCCACAGGAGCAGCGACTGATCGGGATGGCCTTGCGTCTGCGCTTCGCAGTAGCGCCAGGTCTCAGCAACGCGTTGACAGGATTGCGGGTTGGCAATACCGAGACTGGCGATCCACTGGTCGAGGGCGAAATCCCCCTCAGTATTTAAATGCGCACTTCTGACCGCAACCATAACCTCTCCTGCACAACGACATTCATCGCTTATGTTTTTCTGAACAGCACCATGGATTCGAGATGACGGGTATGTGGGAACATATCCAGCATCGCGACCCTTTCCAATTGGTAGCCTGCCGACAGCAATGTCTGGCTGTCGCGGGCGAGTGTTGTGGGATTACACGAAACATAGACCACGCGTTCTGGTGCAAGTTTAACCACATGCGCCATGACGCCCGCAGCCCCGGCGCGTGCCGGATCGAGTAATACCTTGTTAAATCCCTGTGCCGCCCACGGCTGGCGCGACACCTCTTCTTCCAGATTATGCTGAAAGAAACTGACATTTTTAAGATTATTCAAATCAGCATTATACGCTGCCTGCCGCACTAATGCTGCAATCCCCTCCACACCAACGACATTTTGTACGAAGATTCCTACAGGAAGTGTGAAGTTTCCCATGCCGCAAAACAGATCCAGCACCCGGTCTTCCGGCTGCAGGTCGAGCCAGGCGATCGCCTTCGCGACCATCTGCTGATTAACCGCATCGTTAACCTGGATAAAATCCTGTGGGCTGAAGGTGAGCTTAAGCTGGTGCGAGTGATAAAACGGCACCGACTCACTTAACGCCGTCAGCTCTTCTTCCCCTGCATCCAGGAATAGCATCAGCTGATGCTTATGCGAAAACTGTTCCAGTTTTTCACGATCATCGGCATGCAGCGCATCAAGATGGCGCAGAATCATCAGCGGGCCGTTATCCGCCAGCACCAGTTCCACATGTCCGAGACGCCTGACGGCGCGCAACGCACTGAGGCACTGGTGCAGCGGAACCAGTAACGCTTCAAGTTCGGGCGCTAAAATGGGGCAGTGCTGAATATCGACCAGATCGTTGCTGGCTTCCTGACGGAAGCCCATCTGTAAGCGTTGCGCTTTATTTTTCCATTGAAGGCCCAGACGGGCGCGTCGGCGGTAGCCCCAGGGCTGACCGGCGATCACCTCATCTACCACCACGTTCTGTGCTGCGGCCCTGCTCAGCATCCGGCTCAGCGCCTGGGCTTTGCTCTGCTGTTGCAGCGTCACATCCGCATGCTGCTGCTGACAGCCACCACAGCGTTCATAGTGCGGGCAGCGCGGCGTAACGCGGTCCGGACTGCGGCTAATCAGTCGTGTCACTTTCGCCCGGGCAAATTGACGTTTATCCTCTGTCAGCACGACCTCCGCCTGTTCACCTGGCAGAGCACCCGTGACAAAAAGGGTTTTGCCCTTGTGACGCGCCACGCCCTGTCCGAACGGATCGAGTTCATCAATGGTGACGGTGATCCGTTGTTGCGTCGTCACGCGCTGTTTTGCAACGTAAAATTGCGCCATAGTGTTATTCATTCTCTTTATCGAAAACGGCCTGCATCGTTTTGTCGACCGCATGCACAGGGACGTTAATGCCGGAGTAGCCAGGCGACTATTATGACCAAATACAGCCTGCGGGCGCGAATGATGATTTTAATCCTGGCACCCACGCTGATGGTTGGCCTGCTGCTCAGCTCATTTTTTGTGGTGCACCGCTACAACGAACTGCAGCGCCAGGTGATCGATGCCGGGGCTAACATCATCGAACCACTGGCAATCTCCAGCGAATACAGCATGACCTGGCACAATCGGGATGCCATGCGTGAGCTGGTCAGCCTGCTGCACCGCCGCCATTCCGGCATCGTCCGGGCCATCTCGGTGTTTGATAATCATAATCAGCTCTATGTCACCTCTAACCACAAGCAAAACCTCAGCCTGCTGCAACAGGATGATATCCGCGCCCTGCCTGACGATGTCTCAATGGAGCGCCACGGCAGCCTATTAATTCTGCGCACGCCGATTACCTCCGAGCGTTACGATGTAGACGAATTACCGGATGAAGATGCCAAGCCCGCGGGCAATCCGCTGGGCTATGTGGCGATTGAACTGGATCTGCAGTCGGTGCGCCTGCAGCAGTACAAAGAGGTGTTTGTTGCCACGCTGATGCTGCTCTTCTGCCTCTGTCTTGCCATGCTGTTTGCTTATCGTCTGATGCGCGATGTTACCGGCCCGATCCGCAATATGGTCACCACCGTTGACCGCATCCGTCGCGGCCAGCTCGACAGCCGCGTTGAGGGCTACATGCTGGGAGAACTCAACATTCTGAAAAACGGCATTAACGCGATGGCGATGTCGCTGACCGCCTATCACGAAGAGATGCAGCACAATATCGACCAGGCAACCTACGATTTAAGAGAGACGCTGGAACAGCTGGAAATTCAGAACGTTGAACTGGATCTGGCGAAGAAACGCGCGCAGGAAGCCGCGCGTATTAAATCTGAGTTTCTGGCCAATATGTCGCATGAACTGCGAACGCCGCTCAATGGCGTACTGGGTTTTACCCGGCAGATGCTGAAAACCCAGCTGCGCACCACGCAGCGCGACTATATGCAAACCATTGAACGCTCAGCCAATAATCTGCTCAGTATTATCAACGACGTGCTCGATTTTTCGAAGCTGGAAGCGGGCAAGTTGATGCTGGAGGCGATCCCCTTCCCGCTGCGTGCCACGCTGGATGAAACCCTGGTGCTGCTGGCGCCGTCGGCGCATGAAAAGGGGCTGGAGCTGACGGTGGTGTGTGACAGCAGCGTGCCGGACAACGTGATTGGCGATGCACTGCGACTGCAACAGATACTGATCAACCTGATTGGTAACGCCATCAAGTTTACTGAGAAAGGATACATCGGCCTGCGCGTCGGACAGCGGGTGATTACCCAGTCGCGCGTCGAGCTGGAGATTCAGGTTGAGGATAGCGGCATCGGCATCTCTGAGCAGCAGCAGACACAGCTGTTCCAGGCGTTCCGTCAGGCTGACGCCAGCATTTCGCGGCGTCATGGCGGCACCGGGCTGGGTCTGGTCATCACCCAGAAGCTGGTGCGGGAAATGGGGGGGGAAATTACCTTCAGCAGCCAGCCGGATCAGGGTTCGACCTTTATGATTCGCGTGCAGCTGGATCTCAATCCCAATGCGCCCGGTATGCCCCGCGTGCTGGAAACGCTGTCCCAGGCGCGTATTGCTTATGTGGAAGCGGATGCTAACGTTGCCAGCGCCGCGCTGGAGATGCTGAGCGCCACCCCATTGCAGATCGACTACAGTGAAACGCTGGAGGGATTGAAAGCGTCTCACTATCCGCTACTCCTGATGGCGATGCCGGTCGGTATCAGCCAGCCTGAACTGCTTAATGAGCGCCTGATCAATGGGCTGCTGGATCGGGCAGACAACGTGCTGATGGCCCTTCCCAGCCCGATGATGTTGCTGGCTGATGAACTAAAGGTACGCGGCATTGACGGCTGCATCGCTAAACCGATCTCTCTGACGCGGCTTCTGCCGATGTTACTGGATATCCATACCCGCCAGGTCAGCGAACTGCCGCTGTCACCGCGACTGCCGCTGACGGTGATGGCGGTGGATGATAATCCCGCCAACCTCAAGCTGATTGGCGCGCTGCTGGAGGAGCAGGTGCAGAATATCCTGCTGTGCAGCAGCGCTGAACACGCCATCCGCGAAGCGCGTCAGCAGTCGCTGGATGTGATTCTGATGGATATTCAGATGCCTGAGATTGATGGCATTCGCGCCAGCGAAATTATCCGGGGTCTGCCGCATCACGCAAATACACCGATTGTGGCGGTGACCGCACATGCGATTGATGGCGAGCGTGAACAGCTGATCAAGGCGGGTATGAATGACTATCTTGCCAAGCCGATTGATGAGAGCAAGCTGAGGCAGCTGCTGGCGCGCTATACGCCGCCGCCGGTGGTCTCCCTGCCGGAACTGCAGCCAATATTACCGACGCTGGACTGGCAGCTGGCGCTGCGTCAGGCGGCGAACAAACCCGAGCTGGCGCGCGATCTGCTACGAATGCTGCTGGAGTTTTTACCGGAAGTGCATGCGAAGATGGCGCAGTTTATGACGACCAATGAGGTCAACGCCCTGCGTGAAATTATTCACAAGCTGCACGGCAGTGCCAGCTACAGCGGCGTGCCGCGCATGAAGCAACTCTGTCATCAGCTGGAACGGGGGCTGCTGGAGGCCAGCGATATCGCCGCGCTGGAGCCGGAACTGCTGGAGCTGCAGGATGAGATGGAGAACGTCGCCAGAGAAGCCCGGCGACTGTTAGGGTTTGGGGAAGTCTGACCGGCCTGCTGCCACGCCAGCTATACGCGCAAACGCTAACCGGCAGGTGCTTTAGCTTCCGCTGACGCACCTGCCACCTGGATAAAGGGCTGACGCCGCAAAACTATGCCTGACCACCCGCATCACCCTCTACAGATTACGGCCCGCATTGCCTGGCCGGATAGTCCTGACGGTCAGTGGAATCCGGCCAGTTTCAGCGTCGCGGCCACGTTACGCGCCGTCATCTCGACATTCTTTCCGGCATTCGCGAGTGCCTCATCCAGCGTACAGATGCTGTAGAGCACGCTGAATACCGCATCAATCCCGTGCTGATGCACCACGCCGACATCCGCCGTCAGGCTTCCGGCGATGCCAATCACCGGCTTGTTAAAGCGCTTTGCCACGCTGGCGACCCCAATCGGTACCTTGCCATTGATACTCTGACTGTCGATACGCCCTTCACCGGTAATCACCAGGTCCGCATCTTTGACCTCTTCAGCCAGCCCCAGCGCCTCAGTAACAATCTCAATGCCGCGCCGCAGCTCCGCCTGACAGAAGGCGTGCAGCGCCGCGCCCATGCCGCCCGCTGCGCCGCCGCCGGGAATATGCAGCACATCGATATCAAGATCGCGGTGAATAATCGCGGCGTAATGGGCCAGCGCCTGATCGAGCTGCTGCACCAGCGCCGGGGTCGCCCCTTTCTGCGGACCGAAAATGGCCGATGCGCCCTCTTTGCCGGTCAGCGGATTGGTCACGTCACAGGCCACTTCGATGCGGCACTGATGGATACGGGCATCCAGGGCGTCAATATCAATGCTGGCGAGGTCAGAGAGCGCGCCGCCACCGTGACCAATCTCGCTGCCCTGGGCGTCGAGCAATCGGGCGCCCAGCGCCTGCATCATCCCGGCACCGCCATCGTTGGTGGCGCTGCCGCCGATACCAATAATGATGTGAGCAACGCCTTTATCCAGTGCATTCCTGATCAACTCGCCGGTGCCAAACGACGTCGTTATCAGCGGATCACGCAGTGAAGCGGGCACCCGCTCCAGTCCGCTGGCCGCCGCCATTTCGATATAAGCGGTGCGTTCATCTCCCGACAGACCGTAAAAGGCATCAACCTGCGTGCCCAGCGGACCTGTCACCTTCAACCTGACGATCTTTCCCTTCGTCGCCGCCACCATCGCTTCTACCGTGCCTTCGCCACCGTCGGCGACCGGTATTTTCACGTAATGCGCATCGGGGAAAATGTCACGGAAACCCGCTTCAATCGCCGATGACACATCCAGGGCGGATAAACTCTCTTTATATGAATCCGGTGCGATTACGATTTTCATAGGCAATCCGAGCGCAGTTGAGTAATTGAAACGGCTCTTAACCAGTCCGGTTTCAGGAAACCGGCACCGGGTTTTAGCGGGCGATTTCAACCTTCGCTAACTTCTCATAATAGCAGGCCAGCGCACTGTGGTCGGCAGTACCCTGACCCTCGTTGCGCAGCGCCTGCATCATCTCCATCACCGCCGCCGTCAGCGGCAGATGCGCGCCGATGCTGTGCGAGGTATCCAGCGCGTTCGCCAGATCTTTGATATGCAGGTCGATGCGAAAGCCCGGTTTGAAGTTGCGGTCCATCACCATCGGCGCTTTGGCATCCAGCACCGTGCTGCCCGCCAGGCCACCGCGAATCGCCTGATAAACCAGATCCGGATTCACACCCGCTTTCGTCGCCAGCGACAGCGCCTCAGACATGGCCGCAATGTTCAGCGCCACAATCACCTGGTTTGCCAGTTTGGTGACGTTACCTGCACCGATGTCGCCGGTATGCACGACCGATCCCGCCATTGATTTCATGATGTCGTAGCAGGCATCGAACACCGCTTTATCGCCACCGACCATCACAGAGAGCGTGCCTTCAATCGCTTTAGGTTCGCCGCCGCTGACCGGCGCATCCAGCATTTTGATGCCTTTTTCTGCCAGCGCATCATGGACTTCACGGCTCGCCAGCGGCGCAATCGAACTCATGTCGATCACCACCAGGCCCGGCTTCGCCCCTTCGACAATGCCATTTTTACCCAGGCAGACCTCGATCACCTGCGGCGAGTTAGGCACCATGGTAATCACCACGTCGCACTGTTCCGCCACCTCTTTAGGCGATTTCGCCACGGTCGCGCCCAGTTCCGTCAGCTCCGCTTCGTTTTCGGCGTTGTGATCGCGTACCACTAGCGAATAACCGGCTTTCACCAGATTTTTACTCATGGGTTTGCCCATAATGCCCAGGCCAATAAATCCAATTTTCATTGCGTTTCTCCTTGATCGATTAGCGCTTAAATTTGTCGCATAACGCCTGCGAGGCGTTGCGGAACATTCCGACATCGCTGCCGACGGCCACAAAGGTGGCTCCCCACTCCAGATAGCGACGCGCGTCCGCTTCCACCGGTGCCAGAATGCCGCTCGGCTTACCGGCCGCTTTGGCACGTTCAAAAATGTGTTTAATCACTTTCAGCACTTCAGGATGTGCAGGCTGGCCGAGATAGCCCAGCGCAGCGGAGAGATCGCCCGGCCCGACGAAAATACCGTCGACGCCATCCACCGCCGCGATAGCGTCAATGTTGTCGACCGCCTGCTGGGTTTCGATCTGCACCAGCACCGTGATGTTGTCGTTAATGGTGCTGTTGTAATCCGGCAACGTGCCGTACATGTTGCTGCGGTGCGACACCGAGACACCGCGAATCCCGGCGGGCGGATAGCGGGTTGAGGCGACGGCACGCAGAGCTTCCTCTTCGGTTTCGACAAACGGCACCAGGAAGTTGTTAAAGCCGATATCCAGCAGACGCTTAATGATCACTGGCTCGTTGCAGGGCGGACGCACCACGGGGGCGCTGTGGCTGCCTTTCAGCGCCATCAGCTGCGGCACAAAGGTCGTGATGTCGTTGGGCGCGTGTTCGCCATCCAGTACCAGCCAGTCGAAACCGGCCAGCCCCAGGATTTCAGTTGAGATCGGGCTGGCCAGCGCACACCAGCTGCCAATCAGGGTGTCGCCCGCTAAGAGGCGACGACGAAATCCATTGGGCCAGGCTGCATTACTCATGGTTGAACTCCTGTGACGGTGGCTCCGCGGCGGGAGCCAGAAAGGTTAACGTACCAGGCACGGGCGTTTATTGTCGAAAGTCCATCCCGGCACTAAAAATTGCATCGCTTCAGCATCGTCACGCGCGCCCAGCCCCTGCTTCTGATAGAGCGCATTGGCCTGCATCACCTGATCCATATCCAGCTCTACGCCAAGACCCGGCTTCTGCGGCACCTGCACCATGCCGCCTTTAATCTGGAACGGCTCTTTGGTCAGGCGCTGATTGCCCTCCTGCCAGATCCAGTGGGTATCAATGGCGGTGATCGCGCCCGGTGCGGCGGCGGCAACATGGGTGAACATGGCCAGCGAAATGTCGAAGTGGTTATTGGAGTGCGAACCCCAGGTCAGGCCGAAGTCGTGACACATCTGCGCCACGCGCACCGAACCCTGCATGGTCCAGAAGTGCGGATCGGCCAGCGGAATGTCCACCGACTGCAGCGACAGGGTATGCCCCATCTGCCGCCAGTCGGTGGCGATCATATTGGTGGCGGTGGGCATGCCGGTCGCACGGCGGAACTCCGCCATCACTTCACGCCCTGAGTAGCCCTGCTCTGCGCCACAGGGATCTTCTGCGTAGGCCAGCACATCTTTGAGCTGTTTGCCGAGCATGATCGCCTCGTTGAGTGACCAGGCCCCGTTGGGGTCGAGGGTAATGCGAGCTTCAGGAAAACGTTTTGCCAGCGCCGTAACCGCTTCGGCCTCTTCACCGCCGCGCAGCACGCCACCTTTAAGTTTGAAGTCGTTAAAACCATATTTCTCATAGGCCGCTTCCGCCAGACGCACTACCGCATCCGGCGTTAACGCCTCTTCGTGGCGCAGGCGATACCAGTCGCACGGATCATTCTGCTGGTTCTGATAAGAGAGCGAGGTTTTAGTGCGGTCGCCGATGTAGAACAGGTAACCGAGCATCTCAACACGGTCACGCTGCTGCCCGTCACCCAGCAGCGAGGCGACGTTGACGCACAGGTGCTGACCCAGCAGATCAAGCAGCGCCGCTTCGATGCCGGTTACCACATGAATCGTGGTGCGCAGATCAAAGGTCTGGTTGCCGCGGCCACTCGCATCGCGGTCAGCAAAAGTACTGCGCACCAGACTGAGGGTATTTTTGTACTCACCCAGCGTTTTGCCGATCACCAGCGAGGCGGCATCTTCCAGCGTCTGACGGATTTTCTCGCCGCCCGGAATTTCACCGACGCCGGTATGTCCGGCGTTATCTTTGATAATCACAATGTTGCGGGTAAAGAATGGCGAGTGAGCGCCACTGAGGTTCAGCAGCATGCTGTCATAGCCTGCGACCGGAATAACCTGCATGGCGGTCACTTTCGGTGTTGAACTCATCTCCTGCTCCTTATGCTGTTTTCCGGCCGAATGCCGGGCGCTTGCGATCAAAAGTCCAGCCGGGGATCAGATACTGCATCGCCGTCGCGTCGTTACGTGCACCGGCGGGCAGTGACTGATAAAGCTGATTGGCTTTGTTTACCTGGTCCCAGTCGAGCTCAATGCCCAGACCCGGTGCATCCGGTACGGCGATTTTTCCATTGCGGATTTGCAGCGGATTTTTCGTCAGGCGCTGATCGCCCTCCTGCCAGATCCAGTGGGTATCAATCGCGGTGGGATTACCCGGCGCCGCCGCACCCACATGGGTGAACATTGCCAGGGAAATATCGAAGTGATTATTGGAGTGGCAACCCCAGGTGAGGCCCCACTCATCGCACAGCTGGGCGACCCGCACGGCACCGCTCAGCGTCCAGAAGTGCGGATCCGCCAGCGGAATATCGACCGCATTCAGCATCACCGCGTGGTTCATCTCGCGCCAGTTGGTGGCGATCATGTTGGTGGCGACCGGCAGGCCGGTGGCACGCCGGAACTCGGCCATGACTTCACGCCCCGAATATCCCTGCTCTGCGCCGCAGGGATCTTCGGCGTAGCTCAGCACATCCTGCATCCCTTTACACAGCGCTATCGCCTCATCCAGCAGCCAGGCCCCATTGGGATCGACTGTGATACGGGCGTCGGGAAAGCGCTGCTTGAGCGCTGCCGCCGTGGCGATCTCCTGCTCACCCGGCAGCACGCCACCTTTGAGTTTGAAATCTTTAAAGCCGTACCTATCCTGTGCTGCCTCAGCCAGCCGCACCACGGCATCGCTGCTTAGCGCTTCCTGATGGCGCAGGTGATACCAGTCGTGACTGGCCTGCTCACCAGTGAAATAGGGCAGATCGGTTTTGCGCCGATCGCCGAGATAGAAAAGATAGCCCAGCACCGTCACTTCATCACGCTGTTTGCCCGGCCCCAGCAGCTCAGCCACCGGGACGCCCAGACACTGTCCCAGCAGATCGAGCAGCGCCGCTTCGAGCGCGGCCACCGCATTGACGCGCAGCTCAAAAGTCCAGGCACCGTTGCCAAAAGTGGTGAAGTCAGCCGACTGATTCCCTTTGTGTACCTGCTGCACCAGCCTGTTCATGCGGGCAATCTGCTGGCCTAAAACCCGCGGAATCGCCTCCACCAGCGTCTGATAGATGGTGTCACCGCCGGGCGCTTCACCCACGCCGGTGTGGCCGGCGCTGTCGGTGAGGACCACAATGTTGCGGGTAAAACAGGCGTTGTGGGCACCGCCAATATTAAGCAGCATGCTGTCGTAACCGGCGACCGGGATAACCCGCATCTCCGTGATTACCGGGGAACTTTGCGTATTCATGATGCATCCTTACCATGCCAGGATTTCAGTTCGACACGTTTGATATCACCGGCAATCACCAGGAAGCTGAATGCCGCAACAAAGGCATGAATGCCGACATAGACCAGTGCACCTTCAAAGGAACCACTGGTGGCGATGATGTAGCCGATAGCAATGGGGGTCACGATGCCGGAGAAGTTACCGAACATGTTAAACAGGCCGCCGCTGAGTCCGCTGATCTCTTTCGGTGCGGTATCCGCCATCACCGCCCAGCCCAGCGCACCAATGCCTTTACCAAAGAACGCCAGTGCCATAAAGAACACCACCACCCATTCGGTCTCGGTGTAGTTACACATCACCATCGAGATGGAGAGCAGCATACCGAGCACGATTGGCGTTTTACGTGCGATATTCAGCGAGCCGGTTTTACGCATCAGCCAGTCGGAGATGACTCCGCCCAGCACGCCGCCCAGGAAGCCGCACACTGCCGGAATCGAAGCAATAAAGCCCGCTTTCAGAATCGACATGCCGCGCGCCTGCACCAGATAGACCGGGAACCAGGTGATGAAAAAATAGGTTAAGGCGTTAACACAGTACTGACCGAGGTAGATACCCAGCATCATGCGTGACGTCAGCAGCTGCCTGATCTGGAACCACTTCTCGCTCCAGCTGACTTTGCGGCTATCCTTTTTCACATCCATGTTGATCAGCGCACCGCCCTGTTCCATGTACTCCAGTTCAGCTTTATTCACGCCGGGGTGATCGGTGGGATCGTGGATCACTTTCAGCCAGATAAAGCTGAGAATGATGCCCAGGCCGCCCATGAACCAGAATACGTGCGCCCAGCCCACTTCAGAGACCAGCCAGCCCATGATGGGTGCAAAGATCACGGTGGCGAAGTATTGCGCCGAGTTAAAGATCGCCACTGCCGTGCCGCGCTCCTGCGCCGGGAACCAGGCGGCTACAATCCGGCTGTTGCCTGGGAAGGAAGGCGCTTCAGCCAGACCCACCAGGAAACGCAGGATAAACAGCGACATGATGATGCCGAAGCCGCTGAACAGATCGACAAAGCCCTGCAGCAGGGTAAACAGCGACCAGGTAAAGATGCTCCAGAAGTAGACGCGTTTTGAGCCAAAACGATCGAGCAGCCAGCCGCCCGGAATCTGGCCAATAACGTACGCCCATGAGAAGGCAGAGAAGATATAGCCCAGTCCGACCGAATCGAGGCCGATATCTTTGGACATCGCGGAACCGGCAATCGAGATGGTTGCGCGGTCACCGTAGTTGAATGAGGTGACGATAAATAACATCACCACAATCCAGTAGCGGGCATTGGTGCGCTTCTGCACCGTTTCCGCGGTCTGGCTGAAACTATTCATGATGCACTCCTGAAATATAGCGTGAGCTACATTCGCTCTGACTGCATACACATCGCGTTGGGTATCAGAGAGAAGTTGGGTTAAACACGGCGATCTTTTTGTTGTGGCAAACCTTTATTTATCCATCTGCGAGGTGGCAGCCAATGCGCTTCTGCGACCTCTGCGGATGAGTAATACGTCGTGACAGATAACCTGACTTTGGCTAACGGAACCCAGTATAAGAACAGCCTGAAGCGAGCACATTGGCACATCGCCCTGGAATAATGTCCGTGCAGAAGTGATTGTGTGGCGGATGCACAAAACCCTGCGGGATGGCTCACGAAAGCGGCAAATAACTGAGCAATAACCGCCTCAGGTAACGCTTTCCCCCGCTGTTTGTGAGGCTCTTCACTTGCTTCTGGATAATCGCCCCAAATCGATAAGGCGAATTGTCTCAATGGTGGTCATTTGCACAATGCGCGCCTTGTTCCGCCTCCCTATACTGAAGATGGCAAACAAACGTGTGACAGGTCAGAACATTACAGCGTGCCGCACAAGTACGGCACGACAGACGGGAAGGTGAGCGATGTACCCCAAAACAGATGAACAACCGCTCTATATCAAAGTCCATGAGCACGACAATGTGGCGATAGTGGTTAACAGCCTGGGCCTGCCGGCTGGCACGCAGTTTGCGGATGGCCTGACACTCACGGAGCATGTGCCACAGGGTCACAAAGTCGCGCTGCGCGCGATTAACCAGGGTGCAGAGATCGTGCGTTACGGCGAAGTCATCGGCTATGCATTACGGGATATTGCCCAGGGCAGCTGGATTGATGAGTCGCTGGTCGCGTTGCCGGAAGCGCCTCCGCTGGCGAGTCTGCCGTTAGCCACGCAGGTTCCGCCTGAATTGCCGCCGCTGGAAGGCTATACCTTTGAAGGTTATCGCAATGCGGATGGCAGCGTCGGCACACGTAACCTGCTCGGCATCACCACCAGCGTCCACTGCGTGGCCGGTGTGGTGGATCATGTCGTACAGATCATTGAACGGGATTTACTGCCGCGCTACCCGAATGTGGATGGCGTAGTCGCGCTCAATCACCTTTATGGCTGTGGCGTGGCGATTAATGCACCGGCGGCGGTGGTGCCGATTCGCACGATTCATAACCTGGCGCTGAATGCCAATTTCGGTGGCGAAGTGATGATCGTCAGCCTGGGCTGTGAGAAGTTACAGCCGGAGCGTCTGCTGACCGGCACGCCCGACGTGCAGGCGATTTCGCTGGACGATCATGACATTGTGCGCCTGCAGGATGAGAAGCTGGTCGGTTTTGGTGCGATGGTAAATGAGATTCTGCAGGTAGCGGAGCGCCATCTCCAGCGGCTGAATCAGCGCCAGCGCGAAACCTGTTCTGCTGCAGAACTGATTGTCGGCATGCAGTGCGGTGGCAGCGATGCATTCTCAGGCGTAACGGCGAATCCGGCGGTGGGCTTCGCCTCTGATTTGCTGGTGCGCTGCGGTGCGACGGTGATGTTTTCGGAAGTCACAGAAGTGCGTGATGCGATTCACCTGCTGACGCCGCGGGTGATTAATCAGGAAGTTGGTAAGCGCTTACTGGAGGAGATGGCCTGGTATGACAACTACCTCGACCAGGGTCAGACCGATCGCAGCGCGAATCCGTCGCCGGGCAATAAAAAAGGCGGACTGGCGAACGTGGTGGAAAAAGCGCTGGGATCGATCGCCAAATCGGGGCGCAGCGCCATTGTCGAAGTGCTCTCGCCCGGTCAGCGACCTACGCGACGTGGCCTGATCTACGCGGCGACGCCCGCCAGCGATTTTGTCTGCGGTACGCAGCAGCTGGCATCCGGTATCACGCTACAGGTGTTTACTACCGGCCGCGGAACGCCCTACGGTCTGGCTGCGATTCCGGTCATCAAGATGGCAACGCGCAATGCGCTGGCCGAGCGCTGGCACGATCTGATGGATATTAATGCCGGCACGATTGCGACCGGTGAAGAGAGTATTGAGCAGGTGGGCTGGCGATTGTTTGAGTTGATTCTGGATATTGCCAGTGGCAGGAAGCAGACCTGGTCCGATCGCTGGGGCATCCGTAATCAGCTGGCGGTGTTTAACCCGGCACCGGTGACCTGATATCGCACGCCAGGCTTATCCTTATGCTGCGATAAGCCTGGCGTTGCCATCAGAGCTGCGCCCCCCAGGCTTCAACCCACGGAGAGGTCACCGCTTCCGGCTCAGGATTTTCGGTGGCATCAACCAGTAACACCTCACCGACCCGCTGTGCGCCTTGCTCCTGCAGCAGCGCATCGAAAGTTTTACCCGCGCCACAAAAATGGTCATAACTGCTGTCACCCAACGCAATCACGCCGTAGCGCAACGCAGGCTGATGACCGAGCTTATCTTTAACCGCATGGAACAGGCCTGAAATCGTATCGGGAAAATCGCCCTGTCCGGTAGTTGAGGTGACAATTAACGCCACGTCGCTGGCATAGTTCTGCCAGTCTGCCAGCGTCGGATCGTCAAACACGGTGACGCTATGACCCTGCTGCTGCAGAAGGGGCTCTGCTTCTTCCGCTACCAGCAGCGCATTGCCGTATACCGTCCCTACAAAAATGCCAATCTTTGCCATCTGCTTTCTCCCTTATTCTGAAACGTTATCCTGTCCTGGCGCTGCGTTAAACTCAACCCGCGGCACCTCAGGAATGCGATCCTGCCAGCCAAACTGGTTCATCACGTTCTGCCAGACGCCATCCAGCCCGGCACGGATCAGTAAAGGTTCACCGGTCACCGGATGGGTGAGTGCCAGGCTGCTGGCGTGCAGCATCAGCCGGTTAGCGCCAAAGTGTTCAGCAGCCCCCCGGTTCTGGCGCAGATCGCCGTGCGCCGAATCGCCAATAATCGGATGACGCAGGTGCGACATATGACGACGCAGCTGATGTTTGCGGCCGGTTTTAGGGGCCATTTCAACCAGGCTGTAACGCGAAGTAGGATAGCGGCCAATGCCGACCGGCATCTCGACCGTCGCCAGTGACTGATAATCGGTGACGGCGGGCTGTGCGGTGCGCGCTTCAGTGGCGTGCCTGTCAGCAATTTTATCCAGCTCTTCCACCAGCGGATAGTCGAGCGTTCCGCTGCTCTCCAGCCAGCCGCGTACCACGGCATGATAGGTTTTCTGCATCTGATGCTGTTCGAACTGCAGGGAAAGCAGACGACCGACTTCGCTTGAAAGCCCCATCAGCAGTACGCCTGAGGTGGGTTTGTCCAGGCGATGCGCGGTAAACACATGCTGTCCAATCTGGTCGCGAACGGTCTGCATCACAAACACGGTTTCATGGCGATCCAGCCAGCTGCGGTGAACCAGCCAGCCGCTGGGCTTGTTGACGGCAACCAGCCACTCATCCTGATAGAGTATCTCCAGCATCAGTGGGCTGCATCCTTGACTAACGCGTCAAGCTGACGCAGGGTCAGCAGCAGCGGCGCAATACCGGGCTGGTCAGGCACCAGCGCAACCTCGTAGTAAGGAGCAACCGCAAAATTTTGCGGTAACGGATGCTGAGCAGCAATCAGGGCATGCATCCGCGGGATCAGCACCCACTGGAGCCACTGCAGCGGCTCCAGCGTATCCAGGCAAAAGGGTTCACGGCTCTCGAGCGCGTCTTCGGCCGGAGGGGTACTCTGCCAGAGATGGTGCTCACGCATCACCGCTTCCAGTTGCTCCAGCCGTTGCGTAATCAATTGTTCAGGCGTCATGCGCCACCTCCGGCAAGCAGTCAAAAATGGGCGGCAAGCATATCACTTGTTGGCACAGGCACAAAAAAAGGGAGCACTGTATAAACAGTGCTCCCGGTTCGTTTGCAGCCATCCTGCTACGTTTTTGCTCCCTGCTCTTCCATGACAACTTGTCCAGTGCGAACTCCTGTCGCGCATCGTCCTGATGTATCCTTAGCATCCTGGCCCACCACCTCTTCTGAGGGGGTTCTCATTCTCCATCCTGGAGGTGTCCCTTGCTCACTCCTGAGCGATCCTGTTTCATCCTGAAACCTTCCGTGTGCCGTAAGCTCCGTTACGTTCCTGCCTCATGGCTTATCATCATCCTGACGATATCTGTTTCCTGAGCATCCTGCAGTGAGAAACATTTTGACAGAACTCGTTACGCGCACAAGGTACTTACAGCGAAACTTTACGAAATGTGCTGCACAAATTCAGATTAACGCCATTAAGTTGATGATTCACAATATTTTTACATCATGGCCTTCCGGATGTCTCAACTGTTATATGGCGATCTCTCACAGTATATGTAAGAGATGTCTCACAAGCCAGGCGGCAAATCACTGCAATTCAGATGATAACCGGTTGTAATGACTTAAGAAATATCTCAAGACTTTCTGCCAGTACCACGCGCTGTTTACGACCAGGCTGCTCCAGAATTACTTCGCCGCTGAGATTAGACAGGGAGATGATCTCCTCCTCTGAATCGGTGGTGGCAATGAATAGCGTAGGCGACTGTCTGAGGCGGCGCTGCATCACCAGATGCCCAATCAGATTCTCCTGTAATCGCAGGAAATCCTCTTCACTCCACACCTGCAAAAGGGTCAGCTGATTCTCACCAAAACGGGCCTGCATATCGCCGGCAAACTGCGTGGTATAGAACGCCGTGATCGGCGGCTGAAGCTGGATGTCGACCGCCCGCTCAATCGCATCCAGCGTCGTTGGCAGACTAAACGGCTGCGGCTGCCAGATGACCCGCTGCTCGCGATCTTCAAGTGCACAGGGCGAAGGAACGCCATAGAGATCGCTGCTGGCCGGCCCATGTCCCGCCTGCTGAAGCCAGTGCTGGCAGTATCGGGTGGTAAAGTCGCGCAACGCGGCGGCAGTTTGCTGCATCATTCATATTCTCACTTCTGATAGGTTACACTTAGCCACTTTGATTAATTTTGGTGGTAACCGCAATGACTACTCACGAACAGGATCAGGCGCTCAGTAACCTGACGCTGGGCAAACCCACAGCCTATCACGATCGGTATGACAACAGCTTACTGCAGGCGGTGCCGCGCAGCCTGAACCGTGAACCGCTTGGCCTGTTTCCCGACAGTCTGCCCTTTACCGGCAGCGATATCTGGACCCTGTATGAACTCTCGTGGCTCAACAGCAAAGGTCTGCCACAGGTTGCCGTTGGCGAAGTAGTGTTGGATGCGCAAAGCCGTAATCTTATCGAGTCGAAAAGCTTCAAACTCTACCTGAACAGTTTCAATCAGACCCGCTTTGCCGACTGGGGTGAGGTTCGTCAGACGCTGGAGCGGGATCTGAGTGCCTGCGCTGAAGGGGAAGCGCGGGTCGCGCTGTTCCGTCTCAATGAAATAGAAGGTCAGCCGATTGGTCATTTTGAGGGTTGCTGCATTGATGAGCAGGATATCGCCATTGAGGATTACCGCTTCAATGCTGACTATCTGGCGGATGCCGCAGGCAGCGAAATCGTTGAAGAGACGCTGGTCAGCCATCTGCTCAAGTCGAACTGCCTGATTACCAACCAGCCCGACTGGGGCTCGGTGATGATCCGCTATAAAGGCCCGCGTATCGCGCGTGAAGCACTGCTGCGCTATCTGGTCTCATTCCGTCAGCACAACGAATTTCACGAGCAGTGTGTTGAGCGCATCTTTAATGATGTGATGCGATTCTGCCATCCGGAAGCGCTGACGGTCTATGCGCGCTACACCCGTCGTGGCGGGCTGGATATTAACCCGTGGCGCACCAATGTGCCCTTCTCGCCCGGTTTTTCGCGGCTGGTCCGTCAGTAGTTTGCGAGACTTCTCTCAGGCTGGGTGCCGTAAGCGCAGTTCCGCTTGAGCTGTGCGGGCCGACAAGGCTACTCTGGTGAAGGCGGCAATCTGCGGGTTGCCGACCAGGGATTTTCGTCACTGCCATTGCAGTGCCAATCAGCACCCAGGCGGGTGCAAAGGAGTTCATTTGATTACCCATATCAGCCCACTTGGCTCAATGGATCTGCTCTCGCAGCTGGAAGTCGACATGCTCAAGCGCACAGCCAGCAGCGACCTCTACCAGCTGTTTCGCAATTGCTCTCTGGCCGTGCTTAACTCCGGCAGCCAGACTGACAGCAGCCACGAACTGCTCTCCCGCTTTGAGAATTTCGACATCAACGTGCTGCGCCAGGAGCGCGGCGTCAAACTGGAACTGATCAATCCGCCAGAAGAGGCGTTCGTGGATGGCCGCATCATCCGCTCACTGCAGGCTAACCTGTTTGCGGTGCTGCGTGACATCCTGTTTGTCAGCGGCCAGCTCAACATACCGGGCCGGTTAAGCGCCGCCGAAGAGAATGATTCCGCCACTATCACTAACACGGTGTTTTCCATTCTGCGTAATGCGCGGGCTCTGCACATCGGCGAGGATCCGAACACCGTAGTCTGCTGGGGTGGTCACTCAATCAACGCCGTTGAGTATCAGTATTGCCGCAATGTCGGTACGCAGCTTGGACTGCGTGAGCTGAATATCTGTACCGGCTGCGGGCCGGGCGTGATGGAAGCGCCGATGAAAGGCGCAGCAGTTGGCCATGCTCAGCAGCGCTATCGCGACAGCCGCTTTATCGGCCTCACCGAACCCTCAATCATTGCAGCTGAACCGCCGAATCCACTGGTGAATGAGCTGATCATCATGCCGGACATTGAAAAACGTCTGGAAGCGTTTGTGCGTATCGCCCACGGCATCATCATTTTCCCTGGCGGCGTCGGTACGGCTGAAGAGCTGCTCTATCTGCTGGGCATCCTGATGAATCCGCAGAACAACAATCAGGTGTTGCCGCTGATTCTGACCGGGCCGAAAGAGAGCGCCGATTACTTCCGCGTGCTGGATGATTTCATCGTTAACACACTGGGTGAACAGGCGCGTAAGCATTACCAGATCATCATTGATGACGCGGCAGAAGTGGCGCGTCTGATGAAGAAAGCGATGCCGCAGGTGAAAGAGAACCGTCGTGAAACCGGCGATGCGTACAGCTTTAACTGGTCGATTCGCATTGAGCCCGATCTGCAGGTGCCGTTCATGCCAACCCATGAAAATATGGCCAACCTCAATCTCTATACCAATCAGCCTCCCGAGAAGCTGGCTGCCGACCTGCGCCGCGCCTTCTCAGGTATCGTCGCCGGTAATGTTAAAGAGATGGGCATCCGCGAAATCCGCGAGAAGGGACGCTACAGACTGCATGGCGATCCCGACATCATGCACCGCATGGATGAGCTGCTACAGGGATTCGTTGCCCAGCAACGCATGAAACTGCCAGGCACCGCCTACATCCCCTGCTACGAAATTATCAAATAACCCAGGAGGCAGCCCCCGGGCTGCCGATACGCTCATGGCTCTTCATCTTGTTATTGTTGACGCGCTGAATCTGATTCGCCGTCTGCATGCGGTACAGGGCTCACCCTGTGTTGACGGCTGCGTGGCTGCGCTGCGCCAGGTTCTGGGCCACGCCCGTCCGACTCACGCTGTCGCAGTATTTGATGGCGAGGCACGTCATCAGGGCTGGCGACATCAGCTGCTGCCCGATTACAAAAGCGGTCGCCCGCCGATGCCAGACGATTTACAGGCAGAGATGCCGGCGTTGCAGGAGGCCTTTCGTTCGGCAGGTGTAAGTTGCTGGATAGCGGGCGAGGATGAGGCAGATGATTTAGCGGCGACGCTGGCGGTGAAAATGGCACAGGCCGGACACCAGGCCACCATCGTGTCCACCGACAAAGGTTACTGTCAGCTGCTGGCCCCCGAAATCCGCATCCGCGACTACTTCCAGAAACGCTGGCTCGATCTGCCTTTTATCGAGGCTGAATTTGGCGTTGCACCCCAGTTACTCCCCGACTACTGGGGATTATGCGGCATCAGCAGCAGTAAAATTCCAGGCATCACCGGCATCGGCCCGAAAAGCGCGAAACAGCTGCTGGCAGAGTTTCACACGCTTGAAGGGATCTATCAGCAACTGGATCAGGTGCCCGCTAAATGGCAGGAAAAGCTTGCAGAAGGCCAGCAGATGGCTGAGATCAGCCGTCAGGTGGCCACGCTGAAGCGGGATCTGGTATTGCAGGGCAATCTGAATACGCTGCGTTATACCGGCTGAGTGCAGCTGCACTCAGCCCGGCGATTAACGTTCGTCGCGACGGCCACCGGTCGCTGCCCACATACGACGCACATGAACCGTCACCTCTTCGCGGTCATGATAAAGCTGGCGGGCACGAATCTGCACGTTGATGCCATTATCATCAAAGCGCTCCTGCATCATGGCCAGATTCTGCGTCACCTCTTCATAACGCTTTTTCATCGGCAGCTTCAGGTTGAAGATCGCTTCACGGCACCAGCCGTTAACCAGCCAGTCGGTCATCAGGTTAGCCACACGCACCGGCTTCTCGACCATGTCACACACCAGCCAGCTGATATTGGTGCGGGGTGGACGGAATTTAAACCCATCGGCTTTCTCGTGCATCACCTGGCCGGTATCCATCAGACTCGGGGCCATCGGTCCGTTGTCCACCGCATAGACCATCATGCTGCGCTGGACCAGCTGCCAGGTCCAGCCGCCCGGACAGGCACCCAGATCCACAGCGTACATGCCGCTGGCTAAACGCTCATCCCACTCATCCGCAGGAATAAAGACGTGAAACGCCTCTTCCAGCTTGAGGGTCGAGCGGCTTGGTGCATCGGAGGGGAACTTAAGCCGTGGAATACCCATGTAAAACGGTGAGCTGTTTTCCCGGATGGAGTAACCGACGTAACAGGTGCCTGGCGCGATGAAAAACACATGGACGACCGGGCGTTTCGGACTTTCATAGTTCAGCAGAATCTTGCTTTCACGCAGTGCTGAACGCAGCGGCACGGTGAACTTACGGCAGAATTTGGTCAACTCTTTGGCTTCGTTCGTGTCCGGCACTTCAACACGCAGTTCGCCGCCCTTCTCCACCACGCCGGTCAGCATGCCGACGATCGGGGTGATGCGATCTTCCTGCGGCAGGTCACGCAGCATTTCACCGACAACCAGCATCTGCCGGGCAAAGATCAGCTCGTCAAACGGTAACTCACGCGCCAGACGCTCAGCATCTTCAAACTGATAGCACTCAAACAACACGTAGCCGGAGTCATCTTTAACCCGCGGAAAGCCGTAGATTTCACGTTCCGCTGCTTTGGCACTGATTTCTGCCGCACACTCTTTTTCAAAACCGGGACGACAATAGAGTAAAACTTTATTCATGGCGTTCTGCCTTTCGTTTAAGACGCAGCGCGCCAATCAACATCAATACCCAACCGGCAAGGAAACAGATCCCGCCTACCGGTGTGATAAAAACCCAAAACTTCAGATGTGACAGCGCCAGACAATAGAGGCTGCCACTGAACAGCACGGTGCCGAGCGCCATCAGCGCACTGCTCCAGTAAAACCAGATATTGGCGCGGCGTAACATCGCGGCACCCAGTCCCGTCACCGCTAGCGTGTGATAAGCCTGATATTCCAGCCCGGTATGAATCCAGGCCATCTCAGCCGCGCCCAGCGACTGACTTAAAACGTGGGCACCAAATGCGCCAAAAGCCACCAGCAGAAATCCGCTGATAGCCGCAAAAACAAACATGGCACGACTGGACATTAACCTATCCTCAGGATGCTTTTGCATCGTAATGCAAATAAATCAAGATGTTATTGTTGATAGCGAAAGCGGAATTTTTCTTGTTCGGTAGCAGCTTTTTCCAGGATCCACTGTCGGAAGGCGGCTATTTTACCCAGTTCTGCCTGACTGTCATGACAAACCAGATAAAAAGCGTTTTTACTGACTAATACATCATTAAACGGGCAGATTAATCGACCGGCCTCTATTTCGCTCTGCGCCATGACGTTGTTGGCCAGCGCCACGCCCTGACCATGAATCGCCGCCTGCAACACCATGGCGCTGTGGCTGAAAATCGGTCCCTGCTGCACGTTGATATGCTGTAAACCCAGCTGGCGGATATACGATTGCCAGTCACGGCGGGAGGCGTCATGCAGCAGGGTAAAGCGCGAGAGATCCATCGGGGTTTTCAGCGGATTATCGCCGGTCATCAGTGATGGTGAACAGACCGGGAGCAGATATTCGGCATAGAGTTTTTCAACCCGCAGGCCGGGCCAGTTGCCGCGTCCGTAGAAAATTGCCACGTCGACATCGTCGGCCAGCTTCTCTTCATCGCGGTCAACGGCCTGGATACGCACGTCGATTCCCGGATAAGCCATATTAAAGCTGGAGAGGCGGGGAACCAGCCACTGAATAGCAAAGCTCGGCAGTAAACTGACGGTCAGCGCGCCCTTGGCACTGCGCGCCTGCAGTTTGCGGGTCGCTTCGTTAATTGCCGAGAAAATCTCTTTGATGTCGAGATAGTAGCTTTGCCCTTCTTCGGTCAGTAACAGCGAACGATTCCTCCGGCGAAACAGCTTTAACCCCAGAAAATCTTCCAGAGATTTAATCTGATGGCTTACGGCAGCCTGGGTGACAAACAGCTCTTCAGCGGCTTTGGTAAAGCTTAAATGGCGCGCAGCGGCATCAAAAACCCGCAGTGCGTTAAGAGGAGGAAGGCGTTTCGACATGGTTTTCCGTATCCGGATCGGCGAAAAATACGCAGGCTTATACAAAGCGTTTACGTATTAGAATTTTTAATCCGAGGCATTATAATTTGTCCGTTGAGGAACCTCCAGCAAATACCTATAGTTGCCGCACTTCCTGAGCCGGAACGAAAAGTTTTTAGATTTGTGAGTGAGTTCGCAGATTTTCTGAAAGCTTTTGGCTTGTGGTCGTGATGTTGTGTTTGCAATTTTTGATCCGACGATTGCGGATCGAACTCTTAATTCCTGTAGATTTACCCTGTCTGTCCATAGTGATTTTTAAATAGCACCGCAAATTGCGGTGCTTTTTTTTTGCTGCTTACTTTGACTCGACCATCTCTTTGACATCAGAGCGATTGATCTGCTGCTCGTTGCCATTCGCATCTTTATAGCTGATCATGCCGGTATCGTTATCAACTTTAGGCTTGCCGGCAGCCACGATGGTACGACCATCGTTGGTATGCATGACATAATTGCTTGAACAGGCACTCAGGGTAAAAGCCAGAGTACACACGGCCAGGACTGCGGTAAGTTTTTTCATCTGCTATCTCCTTGTAGATTGATTGCATCAAACCACCCGCGTTACGCTAACCAGAGGCAGCCGATAAGTGAGATCGACTATTAAACGTCCGATCGTTATGCGGGTTTGGTTCAAACCTTGCAATATTCAGCATAACGCGCTTTTCCAGCTTTGCCAGACGCAGACCATTCTTTCAGTGTGGTCCTAATTTTTCTTATCATGGACCCGGCATGACCGCATTTAATCCCACCGCATTCCGCCAGCAGTTTCCCGCGCTCGCCGACGCCGGCGTCTACCTCGACAGCGCCGCGACCACGCTGAAGCCGCAGGCCGTGATTGACAGCACGCAGCAGTTTTACAGCCTCAGCGCGGGTACGGTTCATCGCAGCCAGTTTGCTGCTGCCCAGGCCTTAACCCAGCGCTATGAGCAGGCGCGCAATCAGGTTGCCCGCTGGGTTAACGCCGCGGACGATCGAGAGATTGTCTGGACGCGTGGCACCACCGAAGCGATAAACCTGGTGGCGAACAGCTGGCTGCGTCCGCGCCTGCAGCCCGGTGATGAGATCGTGGTGAGTGAGGCTGAGCACCACGCCAACCTGGTTCCCTGGCTAATGGCTGCGCAGGCGTGCGGTGCCCGCGTCGTAAAATGGCCGTTAGGGCCAGATCGTCTGCCCGATATCAGCCTGTTACCCGCTCTGCTTAACAACCGCACCCGCCTGCTGGCTGTAGGTCAGATGTCGAACGTCACCGGGGGATGCCCCGATCTCGCACAGGCGATTTCACTGGCACATGCCGTGGACGCGAAAGTGATGGTCGATGGCGCGCAGGGGGTGGTGCACTGCCCGCCTGACGTACAGGCGCTGGATATCGACTTTTACGCTTTTTCCGGCCATAAAATTTACGGCCC
Source organism: Pantoea sp. JKS000250 (assembly GCF_003201065.1). Classification (NCBI taxonomy): domain Bacteria; kingdom Pseudomonadati; phylum Pseudomonadota; class Gammaproteobacteria; order Enterobacterales; family Erwiniaceae; genus Pantoea; species Pantoea sp. JKS000250. Next base: position 1,443,857 of record NZ_QICZ01000001.1, read on the forward strand.
GATGGGCATTGGCGCGTTATATGGCAAAGCGGAGCTGCTGGAGGCGATGGCGCCCTGGCAGGGCGGCGGTAAGATGATCACGGATGTCGACTTCAATGGTTTCACGCCGCAGCCGGTACCGTGGCGTTTTGAGGCTGGCACCCCGAATGTGGCTGGGGTGGTGGGATTGAGTGCGGCACTAAGCTGGCTGGCGCAGTACGATCTGCCCGAAGCCGAGCGCTGGAGTCAGCAGCTTGCCTCGCTGGCGGAAGAGCAACTGGCAGAACTGCCCGGCTTTCGCAGCTTCCGCTGTGGCAATGCCAGCCTGCTGGCCTTTGAATTCGCAGGTCTGCATCACAGTGACCTGGTAACGCTGCTGGCCGAGCAGGGAATCGCACTGCGCGCCGGTCAGCATTGCGCGCAGCCCTTGCTGGCGGCGCTGGGCGTCAGTGGCACGCTGCGCGCCTCTTTTGCACCCTATAATAATCTGCAGGATGTTGATGCGCTGGTGCGCGCCATGAAGAGCGCCATCGCGCTGTTATCGGAGTTTTGATTATGTGTTCATCGCGGTTAGCGCCACACCCGTTTGGCGAACAGATTACCGTTGCCAGTCTGAAAGAGAGCTTTGGCCGCTTTCATCAGTGGGAAGATCGTTATCGTCAGCTGATCCAGCTGAGCCGCCAGTTACCTGCCTTGCCGGAGGAACTGAAAACAGCGGAAATTGAACTGAGCGGGTGTGAAAACCGGGTCTGGCTGGGCAGCCAGCTGTGTGAGGATGGCTCACTGCATTTCTATGGTGACAGTGAAGGACGGATCGTGCGCGGCCTGCTGGCCGTGCTGCTGACCGCCGTTGAGGGCCAGACGCCGCAGCAATTACTGGCCACCGATCCCTTAACCCTGTTTGATGAGCTGGGGCTGCGCGCCCAGCTCAGCGCCTCACGCAGCAGCGGCCTGCAGGCGCTGGCTGCTGCGGTAGAGCATGCCGCGCGTCAGGCGCTGACCGCATCCTGACGGGCGGCGCGTGCCAGAAACTTCTTCAGCGCATGCGAAACGGCCACAAAGCCGAACGTCGCGGTCACCATGGTGGCCGCGCCAAAGCCGGATGTGCAATCCATTCTCTTCGGACCCTCTGCGGTGCTGCGTGAAGCACAAACGCTGCCGTCGGCCTGCGGATAGACCAGCGCTTCGGTAGAAAAAACGCAGTCGATGCCAAGTTTGCCCTTGCTGCTTTTCACCACGCCCAGGCTTTTCAGGCGTTCGCGCAGCTTCGCCGCCAGCGGATCCTGAATGGTTTTCGCCAGATCGGCGACCTGAATCTGGGTCGGATCAATCTGTCCGCCCGCGCCACCGGTGGTGATCAGCGGGATCTTATTCCGGCGACACCACGCGATCAGCGCCGCTTTAGGGCGTACGCTGTCGATCGCGTCGATCACATAGTCGAAACCGGCGGCCATCAGTTCGGCGGTGTTCTCAGGCGTAATAAAGTCATCAATGCAGATCACGTCGCAGTCCGGATTGATCGCCCGTAGCCGCTCCGCCATCACCTCCGTTTTGGCTTTGCCGACGTTGCCCTGCAGCGCATGAAGCTGTCGGTTGGTGTTGGTAATGCAGACGTCATCCATATCTATCAGGGTGATTTTACCAATGCCGGTGCGCACCAGCGCTTCCGCTGCCCAGGAACCCACGCCGCCGATACCGATGACGCAGAAGTGCGCGTCAGCAAAACGTTGCAGCGCATCCTGGCCATAGAGACGCGCCGTGCCGCCAAAGCGCTGATGCCAGGCGTCATTTAACACTTTCATAGTTGAACCTGTTACGTCGTGCGGGCCCGGAGGCCCGCAGAGAAGACATTAGTTAGCGCCGAGAAGCAGTGAACCATTATTACCGTTTTGCGGGCTGGAGAACAGCGGCTGTCCGGCACCCGGTGCGGCTTTGATTACCCAGACGCGTCCGTAGTGATTATAGAAGCCCGCCAGATGCGCGGCATCCGGGCCGATACCCTGATAGATATCAAAGTGTTGTCCCTTAATCGCGCCACCCACATCGAGCGCCACCATCAGGCGCATCTCATATTTGCCGTTGAATTTGCCCTTCTCATTTAACTGCGGCACTTCCGCCAGCAGTACGGTACCGGCCGGAATAATTGAGCGGTCAGAGGCCACCGAGGCTTTCGCTACCAGCGGAACGGCGCTGGCACCGCGCACCGGCGTAAACGGCTCAGCCTTAAAGAAGACGAATGACGGGTTGGTTTCCAGCAGCGCGCGCACCTCCTGCGGTGAGTGCTCCTGCGCCCACTGGCGAATCGCCTGCATCGACATATCTTCGCGCTTCACTTCACCACGGTCGATCAGCTCTTTACCAATACTGTGGTAGCCCCAGCCATTTTTACCGGCGTAACCAAAGAAGGTCATCGGGCGGCCATCGCCAAAGTCGACGTAACCACTGCCCTGCACATCCATCATGAAGTTATCAATCAGCGAGTTGCTGTAGGCAATGACGTAGCGGTCATCAAGTCCGCCACTATAGATAGAGGCGCGGCTCGGTAATTTCTCTCCGCGTTTGCGCGGCGGCATACGGTAGATCGGATACTGGAATTCGCCCTGACGGGTGTAGCGCGCTTCCACGACCGGCGTGTAGTAACCGGTGAACTGCACGTTACCGTAGTTGTCCGTGCCCTCCATCTGCCAGGCGTTCAGGCCATACTGGCGAAGCTGCCGGGTGTCGGCGCCTGCCATCAGCCAGCTTTCAATCGCGCTGTAGGTGCCGTTCTGACGACTATAAAGAGCAGATGAGGCGGACTGAATCTGGCGCACCTGATCGCCAAAGTCTTTGCCATTAACCGGCGCGCCTTTAGCATTGGGCTGATTCACCAGCGCCAGCGGCTGTTCCAGTTTGCCATCTTTATATTGCTGACCGCGATCGGTCGGTTTAGAGCTACAGGCCGCCAGCAGCGTGATTAACGCGCCAGTAAGTGCATACTTCACCCAATGTGATTTCATTCTCTTCTCTTTTTATAACTGTTCGCCCCGCGACGATAGCAAAGCCCCCGACAGAATGAAATGCATCCGCTTTGACGCAACGCATATCAGTTCAATAATTAACCAGATGGCTGAATCCTTCAGCAACTGGCTGTTAATTTGGCTTTTATCTTTAAAAAGGGGTTGCATGAATTAGCGCGGAGAGTATAGTGCGCTTCCACGGACGCGGGGTGGAGCAGCCTGGTAGCTCGTCGGGCTCATAACCCGAAGGTCGTCGGTTCAAATCCGGCCCCCGCAACCAATACTTCTGCAGCGGTTTTACAGAAGTCACAGTGTGAGAAGTAAAAGTAATAGAAGCAATACGGACGCGGGGTGGAGCAGCCTGGTAGCTCGTCGGGCTCATAACCCGAAGGTCGTCGGTTCAAATCCGGCCCCCGCAACCAATACTTCTGCAGTTGTTTTACAGAAGTCACAATGTGAAATAAGTATGATACGGACGCGGGGTGGAGCAGCCTGGTAGCTCGTCGGGCTCATAACCCGAAGGTCGTCGGTTCAAATCCGGCCCCCGCAACCAATCATTTAAACACCTGAAAGGGTGTTTTTTTGTTTCTGACGTTCGCGAATTCCTCTTAAACCTCCCTCTCGCAGATAAATGCGCGGATAGCCGTGACTACCCGCACTCCTTTACCGATGGGCCAGTGCCGCCCCACTCTCTACATACGCTTTGATACCGTTCAGAATCGCCTCTGCCACCTGATGCTGATAGCGGGTGGTTCGCAGCTTCCGCTCCTCTTCCACATTACTGATGAACGCGGTTTCTACCAGGATTGACGGGATATCCGGGGCTTTCAGCACCGCAAAGCCAGCCTGATCCACGGTGCGTTTGTGCAGATGGTTGATGCGCCCCATACGATGCAGCACCTCTTTACCAAACTTCAGGCTGTCGTGAATCGTCTGCCGCTGCACCATGTCGAACATGGTGTGATCAAGATAGCGGTCGCCGCTTTTGCTGACGCCGCCAATCAGGTCTGATTCATTCTGGGTCTGCGCCAGGAAACGGGCGGCGGCTGAAGTGGCACCGCTGGTGGATAAGGCAAACACCGAAGAGCCGCGTGCTGCCCGACTGGTAAAGGCATCCGCATGGATAGACACAAAGAGATCGGCACGCTGTTTACGGGCTTTAGCGACCCGGACGCGCAGCGGAATAAAGACATCTTCATTGCGCGTCATATAGGCTTTCATGTGGGGCTCTTTATCGATCAGCGCTTTGAGCCGCCGTCCGATCTTCAGCACAATATCTTTCTCACGGGTCTTATATTTGCCGTGCGCGCCAGGGTCTTCTCCACCGTGACCGGGATCGATCATGATGATAATCGGACGATCGCGTCCCGCTTTGCCGGGTAACGGTGCCTGCACCCCTTCATCCTTGTCCAGATCGCCCTGATTATAATCTTTCAGCAGAGCCAGCAGCGGATCGTCTTCCACATGGTTCTGGGTCGGATAGAGATCGACCACCAGCCGGTGATTGATCCCGGCGACCGGTGCCAGATTAAAGATCTTCGGTGCGACGTTGCGCTTCAGCTCCAGAACAACGCGCACCGTGTTGCTGTCGAACTGGCCGACCCGGGCATTTTTGATAAAGGGATCGTCGACCCGTACCTGCTTATCCACCCCTTTCAGGGCCGAATTAAGATGCAGGCCCTGAATATCTATGACGAGACGTTCGGGATTGCTCAGCGCAAACTGCTTGTATTTCAGCGCGACACTGGACTCCAGCGTCATACGCGAATAGGTGGATGAGGGCCAGATACGCACCGCCACAATGTGGTTTTTTGCCGCCAGGCCTGTGCGGCTGACGCTCAACAGCAGTAAGGCGCCTGTCCCCTGTAAAAAACGTCTGCGTGAAAAATGGGAATTACCGTCTGACATGCCGCTCCAGCTGCTGTGTTATGTCTAAAAAAGCGCCAGTTAATCAAATGGCGGCGAAAACTTTATCCAATCCGCAGGATGATGTCACCCCGGAAACCCTAAATAATGCAGGCTGTTAGCGGCTTTGACACCCATAAAAACGTAAATTTTCGTCAGGATTAAGACTTGCAAAATCGGGCGTAAAAGCATAAAAATACAGAAAATACGAATAAACATTCACTGAGGGTTGGCCGTGAAGGAACGTAGTACCGAACTGGTTCAGGGTTTTCGCCATACCGTTCCCTATATCAATGCCCACCGGGGTAAAACCTTTGTCATCATGCTGGGTGGCGAAGCGATTGAGCATGAGAACTTCTCTGGCATCGTTAACGACATCGGCCTGCTGCACAGCCTGGGCATCCGCCTGGTGGTGGTTTATGGCGCACGGCCACAGATAGACGCCAGCCTGGCTCAGCAGCAGCTGGAACCGGTTTATCATAAATTTACCCGGGTGACCGACGCGCAATCGCTGGAGTTAGTGAAGCAGGCTGCCGGTCGGTTGCAGTTAGATATCACTGCCCGCCTCTCAATGAGTCTTAACAATACCCCACTGCAGGGCGCGCATATCAATGTGGTCAGCGGCAACTTCATTATTTCGCAGCCGCTGGGCGTGGATGATGGCGTGGATTACTGCCACAGCGGGCGTATCCGTCGTATCGATGAAGAGGCGATTCATCGCCAGCTGGATAACGATGCCATCGTGCTGATGGGACCGGTGGCGGTCTCTGTGACCGGCGAGAGCTTTAATCTGACTTCAGAAGAAGTGGCTACCCAACTGGCGATTAAGCTCAAAGCCGAAAAAATGATCGGCTTCTGCTCCGAGCAGGGTGTGCTGAACAGCGACGGTGAAATCATTTCCGAGCTGTTCCCGAACGATGCGCAGGCCCGCATCGACGAGATTGAAAAAGAAGGTGATTATCTTTCTGGCACGGTCCGCTTCCTGCGCGGTGCGGTGAAAGCCTGCCGCAGTGGCGTGCGCCGCAGCCATCTCATCAGCTACCAGGAAGATGGCGCACTGTTGCAGGAGCTCTTCTCACGCGACGGTATCGGTACGCAGATTGTGATGGAGTCGGCCGAGCAGATTCGTCGTGCCAATATCAACGACATCGGCGGTATCCTCGAACTGATCCGTCCGCTGGAGCAGCAGGGTATTCTGGTGCGTCGCTCACGCGAGCAGCTGGAGATGGAGATCGATAAGTTCACGATTATTCAGCGTGACAATCTGACCATCGCCTGTGCCGCCCTCTATCCGTTTATGGATGAGAAGATTGGCGAGATGGCCTGTGTGGCGGTTCATCCTGACTATCGCAGCTCCTCACGCGGAGAAATGCTGCTGCAGCGCGTGGCATTACAGGCGAAGCAGATGGGACTGCAAAAGCTGTTTGTGTTAACCACGCGCAGCATCCACTGGTTCCAGGAGCGCGGCTTTACGCCGGTTGATATCGAGTCACTGCCCGAGAGTAAAAAAGAGATGTACAACTATCAGCGCCGTTCCAAGGTGCTGATGGCCGACCTCACCTGATTCAATCATGAAGGGACAGACCACCTGGCGTGGACTGTCCCCCTTCTTCTCAGCCGGTTTCACCCAGTCGTTCCACCAGACCGCTGCGTCGCTGCGTCTGCAGCTGCACGGCGCGCTGAAATACGCCCGGTTCGCTGTAAATGGTCAGTTGCTTACGTGCGCGGGTAATCGCGGTATAGACCAGTTCTCGGGTCAGCACCGGCAGAAACTGCGTCGGCATCACCAGCGCAGTGTGGTCGAACTCCGACCCCTGCGATTTATGCACCGTCATCACCCAGGCCGTTTCATGTGAAGGTAACCGGCTCGGCTGGATCGCCTTGATTGACCCATCCGGCAGCGGGAAAAAGACCTTCAGGTTACCCTCTTCATCCCGCAGCGTAATGCCGATATCACCGTTAAACAGGCCGAGCGCACTGTCATTTCGGGTGATCATCACCGGACGTCCGGCATACCAGCGACTGCCGATACCAGGACGCCGGATGCGCTGCAGCTGCATCAGTCGCTGCTCAATACGCTGGTTCAGGCCCTGCACGCCAAATGGCCCGTCACGTAACGCACACAGCAACTGATAACGGCCAAAGGCGGCAATCACCTCAGCAGGATCCGCCTGCTGTCGGATAAGCTGCAGGAAGGGCTGATAGCCCTGTGCGACCTCATCCAGCATCACCTGATACGCTTCCGCGCTGTTCAGCGTCTGGTAACTGACATCGTCATGGGCCGCAGCAAATACCGCCCTGACCTGCTCTGCATCACCAAGGTTGATCGCTTTTGCCAGCTGGCCGATGCCGGATGAAGCGTCAAAACGATAACTTTTTTGCAGCAGGCAGATGCTGTCGCGCACGACCGGTGCCTGTCCATCGTCACTGCCCTGCAGCGTACAGCCGGTCAGCAGGGCGAGCTGTTCGGCCCGCGCCAGGCTGTAGCCGCTTTCCGTGCAGCGGCAGATATCGCCCAGCACCGCACCGGCTTCAACGGAGGCGAGCTGATCGCGGTCGCCCAGAAACACCACGCGGGCATGGGCAGGCAGCGCGGCGATCAGTTTTGCCATCATCGAGAGATCGACCATCGACGCTTCATCCACTACCAGCACATCAAGATGCAGTGGGTTACCGGCATGGTAGCGTAACCGCTGGGTATCGGGCTGTGCGCCCAGCAGACGATGCAGCGTGGTGGCTTCGGCGGGAAAACGCCGCCGCTCTTCGTCGCTGACCGCCAGATCCTGCAGCGCCCGGCCCAGCGACTCGGTCAGTCGCGCAGCGGCTTTGCCTGTCGGTGCTGCCAGCTGAATCCGCAGCGCGCCGGGATTCAGGCGAATCAGGGCAGCGAGGAGTTTCGCCACGGTGGTGGTTTTACCGGTGCCCGGCCCGCCGGAAATGACCGCCGTCTTGCGGGTCAGCGCCACGGCCGCAGCAATTTTCTGCCAGTTCTCCGGCTGGTCACCAAACAGACTGTTCAGCACGTCACCCGCGGCACGCATATCAAACGCGGTTTTCACGTCCTGCGCAGCAAAAAAGTCGGCGACCCGGCCTTCACTGTGCCATAGCCGATGCAGATACAAACGTTGGTTGCTCAGCACCAGCGGCGTCACCCGACTGCCATTACTGACCGCCGACCAGTCTGCCAGGAGTGATGGCCAGTCATCCGGCTTACCCGCTGCCTGCCAGATGGCCTGGGCCAGCGCAGGCTGACGCCCGGCAAACAGACTGTCTTCACAGAGGTTGCTCAGCGGCAGACAGACGTGACCTTCTCCCGCCTCTGCGCTGATGCAGGCAGCCGCAAGCAGCAGCGCAGGTTGTGATTCTGTCGCCACCAGACGGGCAAACTGAATATCCAGCGGCCGCAGGAGACGCTTCTCAACCGCCTGCAGCAGCAGACTCAGCATGTCACTCATAGCATCTCCCCGGTTTCACCAAACAGCGCATCAATCTCTTCCACAAAAGCTTCGGAAGGTCGGGTGGCAAAAATGCCGTTGTCCGGCGAGCTGCCATCCATCCCGCGTAAAAACAGATAAAACACCCCACCAAAATGGTGCTGATAGTCATAGTCCGGCAGGCGATGCTGCAGATAGCGATGCAGCGCCAGCGTATAGAGCTGATACTGCAGATCGTAGCGGTGGCCAATCATCGCCTGCGCCATCGCCTCGGGCGTATAAGCGGCGTGACTTTCCCCCAGCCAGTTCGATTTGTAATCCAGCAGATAATATTTTCCCTGCCAGCGGAAGACCAGATCGATAAAGCCCTTCAGCATGCCGCGCACCTGGCGGAAATCCAGCGGAGCGGCCTGCTGAGAGAGTGTATCGTGACGACGCAGCAGATCGTCAAGATCCGCCGCCGTCAGCAGATTGTTGATCGGCAGATAAAACTCCATCTCGATGAGCCGTTCGCTGCTTTTGATTGCCGACAGCGTCAGCCCCTCGACGTTGAGCGGGGTATGTAATACCCGATCAATCCACTGTTCAATGACCGGTAACCAGCTCAGCGAGTAACCATTGTGCTGCAGCTGATCTTCCAGCCAGATGCGATCCGGCGGTTCGGTAAAGTCGATCGACTCAAACAGACCGTGCAGGAAGGTGCCGGGTGCCGCTCCGCGAGGAAAGTGATGCGGCGTCAGTGCCGCTTCTTCACCATTTTCTTCTTCGCCCGCTGCGTCGATATCGAAGTTAGGGAGCGCATCCAGCAGTGGCGAACTGTGATGCTGTTGAAGACCGGAGTAACTGGTTACCCGCCAGACATCCGCCAGGGCGCGGGTCACGTCGCGGCTGCTTAGCGCCTCATCACCCTGCTCAGCGTCCCGCCACATTTCGCCCGGCAGCAGATCTTCTTCAACCAGTGCAATCCCTTCACCGGTTAATGCATTGAGTCGCTGGCTGAGCTGCTGCGCATCGGCCGCCTGCCCCTGCTGCACCAGGTAGCCCAGTGCGCTCTTGTGGAGATCGCTTTCGCCCTCTTTTTTACGGGTGCCTTTGATCAGCGGTGCAATGCCAACGCTGCAGTGATAAACGGAACGGGTCAGCGCCACGTAGAGCAGACGCAGATCCTCTGCCAGACGCTCCTCTTCGGCCAGCGCCAGGCTCTGCGCATCACCCTGCACATCGAGCAGCGCCGTGAAGTTGTCGCGATCGTGATAGAGCGCGCTGGCCGCCTCGCGGAACCCGGCAGCAAACGGCAGCCAGACCAGCGGATACTGCAGCCCTTTTGATTTATGGATGGTGATGATCTGCACCAGATGGCGGTCGCTTTCCAGACGCAGCTGCTGGCTGGAGGCCTGGCTGTTTGGCCGGGCAATCTGCTGCGCCAGGAAGCGTACCAGCGCGTGCGGACTCTCCAGCTGCACCGAGGCCTCCTGCAGCAGTTCACCCAGATGCATCAGGTCAGTCAGGCGACGTTCACCGTTCTCCGAGGCCAGCATATTCTCCGCCAGTTGCCGCTTGATCATCACATCACGCAGCATCGGTAACACGCCGCGCTGATGCCACAGCTGCTGCCAGACGGCAAACTGCTCCACCAGCGCATCCCACTCGCGCTCATTCTGTGTCAGCGCGTCCAGCGTCGCCGCATCGATGGCAAAAATAGAGGTCGCCAGCGCGCTACGCAGCAGCCGTTCCTGTTCCGGTGCCTGTATCGCCTGCAGCAACCAGAGTAATTCGCGCGCTTCCGGCGTGGTGTAGACGCTGTCCCGGCTGGAGAGATAGACCGACGGAATCGACAGTGCATTCAGCGCGTCGCGAATTAAGCCGGCCTCATTGCGACTGCGCACCAGCACAGTGATATCGGAAGCCCGCACTGGCTGCAGCGCCTCACCTTTACCCAGCCAGGCTCGTCCCTGCTGTCCTGCCACCAGCCAGCGGCTGATATCGGCGGCACACTGCTGCGCCATAAACTGCTGGTAGTCACTGTTGCCGACCCCCTCGCCAGGCTGCAGCCAGAAACGTAATGCCGGTTGCTGCTGCTCATCAAAAATCAGCTTCAGTGACTCGTTGGGCGCAGCAGGTTTCACCGGCAGAAAGGGAATCGCCGAAAACAGGAAAGGTGAATCGAGCTGAGAAAAAAGGCGGTTGACGCTCTCTACCATCTCAGGTGAAGAACGCCAGTTAGTATCCAGTGTGTAGTGAGCACTGACTTCGCTTCTGGCCCGCAGATAGGTAAAAATATCCGCGCCGCGAAACGCGTAGATTGCCTGCTTGGGATCGCCAATCAGAAACAGCGCCTGCTCCGGCTGATTTATATAGAGCGTGCGGAAGATGCGATACTGCTGTGGATCGGTATCCTGGAATTCATCAATCAGGGCCACCGGGAAACGCGCCCGGATGGTTTCTGCCAGCAACACGCCGCCGGGCTGCTGCAACGCCTCATCCAGTTTACTGAGCAGATCGTCAAAGCCTAACAGCGCGCGTAACCGCTTTTCACGCTGTACCGTGGCACGCACATCGGTCAGCGCCTGCGCGATAACCACATCGCGCAGCGACAAGGGTTCTGCCAGAAACTGATCGATCGCCTCAAACAGCGAGTGTCGCGGGGCGTCGCCTTTTTTGGTTTTCTCATCCAGCACCTGCTGTCCAAAGCGCTCCAGCTCTTTCGGCAGCTGATAATCCAGCGTCTCACTGCTGGCCCACTGCGTGACTTTTGCGACCCAGTTGGGCAGATGTTTACTGCTGTAGCTGCGCTTATCCACGCCAGAAGCACTAATCATGCCTTCAACATCGGCGCTAAGCGCCTGCCACTGCTGCTTGATGGCCTCAATGCGCGCCAGGTTACGGGCGTGACGTGATGCCAGCGTCTCATCGGCTGCGGGCGGACGTTTCAGGCTGGGTGATTCTCCCTGAAGCCAGGGACGCAGCGTGGTCAGCAGGCTGTCGGGCCCACTCCACTCCGCGGCAATGATCCGCGCGACATCCAGACTCAGTGGATAGCACTGACGACGCCAGAAGTCGGCAGTCGACTGTTTCAGCAGCGCCTGCTCATCTTCAATTAACTCCTGCTCAAACAGCATGCCCGATTCAAAGGCGTTGAGATTGAGCATCCGCTGACAGAAGCCGTGAATGGTGAAGATGGCAGCTTCATCCATCTGCCGTTCAGCAGCCAGCAGTTGCGCGGCGGCCTGACTCAAATCGGGCATCTGCTCCAGCAGTAACTGGTGCATCGGGTTGCTGCTTTTGCCGCGGATACAGGCCAGACGCAGCTGATGAATATTCTCGCGGATGCGCCCGCGCAGCTCCGCAGTGGCGGCCTCGGTGAAGGTCACCACTAAAATTTCTTCTACCGAAAGCGGGCGGCTGTAGGCGTTTTCTCCGCCCAGCCCCAGCAGCAGGCGCAGATAGAGCAGACCAATGGTAAAGGTTTTTCCGGTGCCCGCTGACGCCTCAATCAGCCGCTCGCCTCTGAGCGGCAGCGTTAAAGGATTCAGCGAGATGGGCGGTAACTGCGTCATTGGGTCTCACTCTTTACCGGCAGCGACTGCTGCAGTTGCGCCACTTCATTCCAGGTTTTCCAGCCGGGCTGGCGGGCAAATTCAGTTTTGCCGGTGCCGGTGCCGGCAATCTGCGAGGTCATTACCATGCCCTTGTGTTCAATCACAGCCTGCCGGAAAAAGTCTGCCAGGCTGGCCGGGGTTAACTGCTGAACCTGCTCGATCACTTTTTGCCGGGTATTAAAGTGATCATTCTGCCGATCAAAGTCGCGGCTAAAACGATCCGCTTCCTCAAAAAGCGTCTGAGGACGCTGCTGCAAATCGTTGATCATCGCCTGCTGGTACTGGGCAAAATCTGCCTTACTCATGCTGCGTAATCGTTTTTCTGCCTGTGGATAGAAGGCCTTATAACGCTGCAACAGCCAGTCCGGTTGTTTGCTGTTACTTTGCAGCAGGAAGCCGACACCCCACTGTCGGCCCACCGGCATCTGGAAGGCAAACACCGCATAGCCGAGCTGCTCTTTAGTACGCAGCTGATTGTAGAACCACGGCTGAACGATCTGGCTCAGCATCGAGCTGTGCGCCATGCTCTGATATTCACCATATCCCAGTGGAACATAAAGAGCGGCAAGAGCGGAGTCGGTGCTGCTACCCTGCTGTTGCAGGTTGGCTTTCAGCGGTTTTTTAATCGTCACATACTGACTGTGCCAGTCGCGGGTTGCATTACTCTGCATCTGCTGTTTAAGCTCATGCCCCAGTTGCGTCACGCTGTCAGCACTGAGATTACCCACCACCAGCATCTCTGGCGTCGCATCGCGGAACAGCGTATCGCGATAGGTCGTCACATCCTTAAGTGAGATTGTGCTGACCAGCTTGCGGCGGGTCTCGCGCTGGGTATAAGGCAGCTGCGACAGCAGTTGCATCGGCTGAATCGCCTGCTCAAACGCTTTGCCTTTTTCCGCCGCGTCCAGCCGCTCCAGATACCAGGATTTGGCCTGCTCCAGCTGCTGTTCTGTCGGCTGGAAGGTGGCATAACCCTCTACCAGTTTCTTCAATAGCGTCGGCAGACGTTGCGTGAAACCGTTGGCGCTGAACACCAGCCCCTGATCTTCACCGGTTGAAAAGCTGATGCCGCCCACCGAGGCCTGCGAGTTAAGCTCGTCCAGTGCCAGGCTAGAGAGGTAGTCATTCAGGCCAAACAGCACCTGCTGACGGGCGTCGCTGATGGCATTTTTATTGCGTAACGCCAGGGTTATCGCCGCTTTAGGCTCGCTGGCGTAATAACGACTGGGCATCCAGTAAATGCGCATACCATCATGGTTATCCAGCTTCACCGGGTGCTGATACGTTTTTCCGTCCGACGGCAACAGGGTGAAGTCGTCCGGGATATAGGGGTTCAGCACGGGCATCGCCAGCGTGATCTGGCTGGCGCGTTGCTGCCAGTCGGCAAAGGTTTGTGGCGTGATCTTCTCAACCTGATAAGGCGCATCCACAAAATAGGCGGTTTTGTTATGCGGCTCCTGCGGGCTGATATACCAGATGCGCGCATGCTGCGGGGTCATCTCGTCCAGCCGGGCCTTGATCGCGGCGGCATCGTACTGATCCGCCAGATAGGGCGCATCCAGCGTGTGTTCAACCGGCACGCGCAGCATGGTATCAACCAGCCATTCGATGTAATCCATATCGCGGGTGATAGAGGGATAACGGAAGTCGAGCGCCAGCACATGTGAAACTTCATCGAAATAGCGCTTATCATCGGCCTGCTGACGCAGCAGATTGATGTAGCTGAATATGGCCGCTACCACTTCGTCACGCTGTGCCAGGCCTTTATCGGTGAGTGACGCGGTAATCGCAAATACCCCACTGTTACGCTCGGTCATCGGGTCAGCGCCCGCATTGACCCCGTCGGCCAGCCCCTGCTTTTGCAGCCAGTCAGTCAGCGTGTTTTTGCTGCGGTTACTGATTAAATAGCTAATCAGCGTGTCCGTCTTACTGCGGAAGCTGCCGCTGTTATTGGCAATGCGGAATTCAATTTTGAGCTGCTTGCGCGGCTGGGCCGGAACGTAATGAATGATGACGCCTTGCTGTGCATCCGTCACCACCGGCACCGTAATCTCCGGCACGCTGGCGTCATGATTTTGCACCCGGCCAAAGGTTTTAGCCGCAATCGATGCCATCTCTGGCAGCGGTTTGTTGCTGTAGATCACCGCCTTCATCAGGTTGGCGGAGTAATGCGTGTGATAAAAATCCAGCAGCGCCTGATGCAGTTTGCTGCCGGGCTTATCTTTCAGTGTTTCAAGATTGCCGCCCGAGAAACGTGACGCCGGATGCGCCGGGTTCAGGGTTTCAGCACCCACCTGGGCCATGCGCAGGCCATCGCGCGAGCGCGCCATGGTCAGCTCGGCGTTCACGGCGTGGCGTTCTCGATCGGCGTTAACCGGATCCAGCAGCGGCTCAGCCACCGCATCCGCCAGGCGATCAACCGCCGGTTCCAGCGAATCGTTTTCCACTTCCAGGTAAAAAGCGGTGCGGTAAGAAGCGGTGCTGGCGTTATGGCTGCCGCCATGCTTTTTCAGAAATTCGGCCAGGTTGTCCGGCTGCGGGTAGCGCTTTGAGCCCATCAGCACCATATGCTCGAGGTAGTGTGCCAGTCCCGCCTGCTGATCGGGATCGTCCAGCGATCCTATCGGTAGCGTCAGCGCCGCCAGCGATTTCGGTGCCACAGGATCGGAAACCAGTAACACCGTCATCCCGTTGTCGAGCCGGATCGCCTGATAGTGGCGCGGATCCTGTTCACTTTTGCGAATAGTGTCGTTAACTGGCTGCCAGCCTGATGATGTCTGCGCCTGTGCTGTGCAAGCCACCAGGCTTAACAATAGCGCCGCTATCCAGCGTGCATGTACCCGCATGTAAACCCCTCTCGTTTCCCGATAAACCGCCAATCTCTGACACGGCGGCTCAAAGCAGAGCAAAATTTCTGTGTAATAAGCCAGCTAGCAAAAATGCCTTCTGACCTGCTATTCATCATCCTGATGTGCAGCCAGCACCGGTAAATACCAGCGCTGTGCCGCCTCAGTTATCTGCTGCAGTTGTGGCTCATCAAGCACACGGCAAAGACGCTGCAGATAGGGATCGCCGCCCTCGCCCTCAACCTGATAGTTACCCTGCCAGGCGGTCAGCAGTCGATTACGCGCTTTGAGCTGCGTCGCTTCATCGGTCAGCAACTGCTGGCTTTTTTTGTCATAGCTGGCGGTCAGCCACGCGCCGCCACTCTTGTTAAGCAGCATCAGCGGCTGGCGCATACCGGCGAGATAGCCTGCGACGTATTCATTCAGCGCAGCGATCGCCTCAGCCTGCGGTACGGCGAGGAAACACCAGCGGCTCTGCTGTCGGCCAAACATCCGGCTGCTGCCGGTGCCGCCCAGCGCGCAGTAGACCAGATGCTCCAGCCAGAGTAACAGTCCGTCGTTCATATTGAGCACGCCCGGCCGCCAGCGCAGTAATCCGTCACTCTGCACCTGCGTCAGCCAGCCGGTTAAGCTGACCTGCTCCAGCTGCAGGTTTACTTCCCAGCTCTCGCCATCACTGCGCTGAGTGACCACTTCAGCAGCCACTTCCTGCATCTCATCACGCTGCGCCTGCCAGAACAACTCACCGAACGCGCCGTAAGGCAGATTACCGGCCGCGCGATGGTGCGCATAAAGCCGCTGGGTGTCCTCGCCTTCGACCAGGGCATTCAGCAGCTGCGCGTTGATCTGGTAACGCTCCAGGTTGTCGAGCGCAAACGGCTCGCTGTCGGGCAGTTCGTTCTCCTCCAGCCAGAAACTCACGCCGAGCCGCTGGTGGAACCAGGCGCGGACCGGATGCCGCCAGAAACGCAGAAACGCTTCCAGCGTCAGCGCATCAATTAACGGCGCTTCCAGCGGCTGAACAAAATCGGGTTGCGGCTGCCCTGCTCCCTGCGCCGCAGGCAGCCACTCACGGGCAAAACTCTGCAATCTGGCAGTGGGCTGGAAGTTCTCTGCAGCAAAGGGCATCCGGCTGTGCAGGTGCTGCAGGTGCATCCGCACCCGTTCGGCACTTTCATCCAGCTCAAGATGACCGTCGCCTTCCAGATAAAAACTCTGTCCAATGTAATCCAGCAGTTCTGTGACCAGCACCGACGGGTAGCGTTCCGTATTATCCTGAATCGCCCGGCCGATATAACTGATGTAGAGCTGCTGCTGTGCCGAAATCATCGCCTCCAGGAAGAGGTAGCGATCATCATCGCGGCGGCTGCGATCGCCTTTGCGGGACTGCTGCTGCATCAGGTCAAAGCCTAATGGTGCCAGGGTCCGGGGATAAACGCCGTCGTTCATGCCAAGCAGACAAACCAGCTGAAAAGGAATGGAGCGCATCGGCATCAGGGTGCAGAAGTTAATCTGTCCGGCCAGAAAACGCTGGCTGATGCGCTGCTGATCAAGGCGGCTACGCAGATCATCGCGCAGCAGCGCCACCGGAATCGCCTCTTCAAAGCGCGCATCCATCCCATATTCGATCAATTGCTGCCACTGCTCTTCCACCAGCAGCAGGGCAGCCTCGGTTTCTGCATCGGGGCTGAAAAAGGCGTTCAGCAATTCCCGGCACAGTGGCAGCCAGGCGACCAGCGGACGGGGTTCGGCCAGCAGCTGTCGCCAGTGATTAAGCCGGGAGAGCAGCTCAGCCAGATGTCCCGCCAGTTCCCCCACCAGACCACTCGACTCGTCATAAGGCAGAATTCCTTCCCAGTCACCGTTGTGGCTCTCCATTGCATAACCCAGCAGCATGCGCTGCAGGCCAAAGCGCCAGGTGTGCTGGCCGGTAATCGGGAGTGACAGCGCTTCTACGCTGGCATCATCCAGCCCCCAGCGCACACCCGATTCGCTGACCCAGCGCCGGAGTAAGCGCAGGCCGCTTTCATCAATAGAGAAGTGAGCAGCCAGCGCCGGAACATCCAGCAGCGCCAGAACATCCTCTGAGACAAATCGGCTGTCCGGCAGTGCCAGCAGATTCAGAAATGCCACAATGGCCGGATGCGCCTGACTGGCCCGCCGGTCTGAAATCGCAAACGGCAGGTAGCGATCGGCGGGTGCGTTGGCAAACACCGCCTGAATAAACGGCGCGTAGGCGTCGATATCGGCCACCATGACGATAATGTCACGCGCTTTCAGCGTCGGATCGGCCTCCATCATCGCCAGCAGATGATCCTGCAATACTTCGACTTCACGCTGGGCGCTGTGGCAGACCTGAACCGCAATGGAGCGGTCCTCCGGATCAAGGCAGCGCTTCTGATCGCTGTGCGCCAGTTCCGCCGCATTCAGCCCGATGACGGCGTTATCCTGCAGGTTGAGAAGATCGTGCTGCATGCAGTGCAGCAGGTTATCTGGCTCCACATCCACAAACGCATCAATATCGTCGTTTGACTCCATCTGACTGAGCAGAAACAGGTTATCGCGCCCCAGCTTGCCCCATGAGGCAAGCAGCGGGTTAGTGAGCTGCTGTTCACCAGCGTCGTTAAACAGCGCCGGAGCCTGCTCTGCGTCCCGGAAAAGTCCGCGTGATTCATCGGCACCATGACGTCGGCGCTGACGGCTCTGCAGTTTCGCCAGAAACGCATAGTCCTGAATGTCGCCCCAGTAGTCGCGGCAGGGATTGGTGAACAGCAGATGGATGTCGATGTGTCGTCCCAGCGCCTGCAACGCCTGCAGATAGACCGGCGGTAGCGCAGAAATACCACAGATGAAGACCCGTTTCGGCAGATTTTCCGGCGTAGTTTTCGCCTGCTCCAGCGTCTGGATAAATCGCGAATAGAGGTTGGCACGGTGCCATTCGGGCTGCCGCAGCGCCTGGGTATAACTTACCAGATCGCGCCACAGTGCGGCCTGCCAGCGCTGCGCTTCGCCCAGTCCGTCAATGGTTTCGCCACGCTCCCAGCTGTTGAGCCAGTCGGCACGATAAACCAGATACTGGTCGAACAGATCGGCCACGCGTGAACTGAGCTGATACAGTTTTCGCTTGTCGCCGTCGTCATGGAGATAGTGGCGTAAAGAGACAAACTCTTCCTGTTCGAGCATCACCGGCAGCCGATGCATCAGCTTCCAGCCCATGCTGGCCTTGCTGAAAGCACTTTCTACCGGGATATCGGGCAGTACGCGGACGAACATCTCCCAGATAAAACTGGCAGGCAGCGGGAATTCGATATTGGCCGCAATGCCAAAGGTTTGCGCCAGCTCCATCTGCAGCCATTGCGCCATTCCCGGGCTCTGTACCAGCACCATTTCTGAGGCGAAAGGATCATCAAGAGGATCATGTTTAATCACCGCCGCCGCCAGAATCTTCAGCACATCAAGCTGATTTGAGTGATAAACGTGAAACATGAAAACTCCTGTGATAACTCAGAACGTGACTACGGTATTGCGGCTCTATCACTTTACCGCGTATCGCGGTTGAAACCCATCAAAAGGGCGACCCGCGACCTTTAACATCGCAGCCGTGTCAGAGTAGCGCGGCGCTGATAAGGCCCCGTCACGTCAGCCCGCTCCAGGGTGCAGCCTGAAGGGCCGCTCTGCTGCTGCAGCGTCGATGTCCAGCCCGCAACGTCATGCCCTGCCAGGCGCTGCTCAGCCACCCGCCATGCCTCGCGCTGATACCACTGCTGACTGAATCCCAGCGCCAGTGCGCGATGATAGTGCAACAGCGTGCTGCTGCTTAATGCCATTAACAGCAGAGCAAACAACACTTCCGGCAGACTGAATCCGCCGCATTTACTGGCAGGTTGCCGGGGACGTGAGCGGACAGTAATCAATCCAGCCGTGCGGCAGCGCACTAATCTGATTGCCCCGTAAATGCACCCAATGCCATACCGCCATGCCACTGCCGCTGGCCTCACCTTTAAGCAGACCTTCATCCCTTTCACCTCGCTGTAAACAGCTGCGCCAGCCCTGACGATCATCCTGCTGACACAGGGCTGACTCCGTCGCTGGCCAGCTCAGGGAAAGTCCCCATTGCAGCGCCGACTGCGCCCGCCAGAAATCCTGAATAAACTGCTGCTCATCCGCCAGCAGTCGCATTCCCTGCTCAGACATCTTTCGGCTGGCATGCAGCGTAAAGCTGCCGATCACCATAATCATCAGCACCATGCCCAGCGCACTGCTGCCTCGCTGCTTCACAGGTTCACGCCCTCTATCCAGCTCTCCACCGTTTCAAGCCAGCGTCCGGCCCGTCCCTGCAGCACGATCCTGACCTGTGTACCCTGCTGGCTGATGCCGAACTGCTCAACTGTCATGAATGCGGGATCGGAGAGCCGTTCCCAGCCCGCTGACTGACACTGGTCAACACCGCGCTGCATCTCAAGCTGCTGCTGGCGCAGGCGAAAGCCGTAATAGTCACTCTCCGTATGGCCCACCGGTTCCCATTTACCGTTGCTGTTTTCATCCCACCGCAGCAGCAGGCAGTTCTCGCTGATTTTCAGCGCACCACTACCGCACTCACCGTGACAATAACCGGCACGCCGAACCGCCTTTTCCAGTGTGGCTATCATCTGTTGTAACTCCTGACGCAGCTGCGCCTGTTGCAGTACGCCAGCACTCTCCGCCAGCAGTAGCGGCAGAAAACGCCCGGTACTTAACATGACGACCGCGCTGATTGCCATGGCGATTAGCATCTCCAGCAGGCTGAATCCGGCGATCTTCAACGGCACGTCTCCTCATCCATCATGCAGAGGCGAATACGGGCTTTGGCTGAGATAATCAGCCGCATGCGTCCGGCGCTGTTCCCCAGCTCTATACTGCCCGCCTTAGCGACATTGCGGCGGCCATAGAAACCCGGCTCGCCCCGAATGTCATAGAGCGCCACGCCCGCGTGCGGCGCGATGAAATGTAGCCGTTTCCCGTGAATACACCCCGCAACGGGGCGGCTGCCGGCACCGATGCACCAGGGATCGCCAGGCTGTGACCATAATACCAGGTCGCTATTTTGCCGGTTGGCCTGGGCACGCAGTCGTAGCAGGAATCCCTGCAATTGCTGAGCGCTGTCGCGCAGTTGCTGCCGCTGTTGCCAGCGCTGCCAGCCGTGTAGCGCGGCAAGGCTTAGAATGCCGGCAATCACCATTACCAGCAGCAGCTCCGGCAGGGTAAAACCGCGTAAGTGTGCTGTTTTCATGGCGTCAGAGTGCGGGTGATGAACAGTCGAAACAACAGGTGTTGTGACAGGCTGGAAAGCGTGTCGCAGAGAATTTTCGCCCGTACACAGGCAGTGTCAGAAGCGTGCGAGGGGTGCCGCAGATTTACCGGTGTGCAGGCAAAAAAAAACCCCGGCGAAGTTGCCAGGGCGTTATCTTTTAGTGCGGATTAGATGGCGACAGGTGCTTTGATCGCGGGATGCGGATCGTAGCCTTCAATCTCGAAATCGTCGAACTGATAGTCAAACAGTGATGCTGGTTTGCGTTTGATCACCAGCTTTGGCAACGGACGCGGCTCGCGGGTCAGCTGCAGGCGCGCCTGCTCCAGAT
This sequence comes from Pantoea sp. JKS000250, assembly GCF_003201065.1. Taxonomy (NCBI): domain Bacteria; kingdom Pseudomonadati; phylum Pseudomonadota; class Gammaproteobacteria; order Enterobacterales; family Erwiniaceae; genus Pantoea; species Pantoea sp. JKS000250. Next base: position 1,464,237 of record NZ_QICZ01000001.1, read on the forward strand.
GGTTGCTGTAGAGGTGCGTATCGCCGCCGGTCCAGACGAAGTCGCCCACCTGCAGATCGCACTGCTGCGCCACCATATGCACCAGCAGCGCATAGCTGGCGATGTTAAACGGCAGACCCAGGAAGATGTCGCACGAGCGCTGATAAAGCTGGCAGGAGAGCTTGCCATCCGCCACATAGAACTGGAAGAACGCATGGCAAGGAGCCAGCGCCATCTCGCTGAGCGCACCAACGTTCCAGGCAGAAACGATAATCCGCCGCGAATCAGGATCGCGCTTCAGCTGCTCCATCACCTGGCTTAACTGGTCAATTTCCTGACCGCTGGCCGTGCCCCAGCTGCGCCACTGTTTGCCATACACCGGGCCGAGATCGCCATTCTCATCTGCCCACTCGTCCCAGATGGAGACGTTATTTTCCTTAAGATAACCGATGTTGGTGTCACCTTTCAGGAACCATAGCAGCTCATGAATAATGGAGCGGATATGGCATTTCTTGGTGGTGACCAGCGGAAAACCATCCTGCAGATTGAAACGCATCTGGTGACCAAAAATTGAAAGCGTACCCGTGCCGGTACGGTCAGCTTTTGGTGTGCCTTCGTGCAGCACATGTTGCATTAAATCCAGATACTGTTTCATTTTTCCTCGCGAAATTGTGGCTGCGGGCGACGACGATACGCCCAGATCATCATAATAATACCGGCAACAATCATCGGCACAGAGAGGATCTGTCCCATACTGATTCCGCCTTCAAACAGGCCAAGCTGGGCATCCGGCTGGCGGAAGAACTCAACGATGATACGGAAGGCACCGTAGCCGATCAGGAACAGGCCTGAGACGCTGCCCATCGGGCGCGGCTTGCGAATAAACAGGTTCAGAATGATAAACAGCACCACACCTTCCAGCGCCAGTTCATAGAGCTGCGAAGCATGACGTGGCAGTACGCCGTAGGTGTTAAGCAGTTCCTGATATTGCGGATTGGTGGCGGCCAGCGCGACATCTTCGCTGCGGGAGCCGGGGAACAGCATGGCGTAACGGAAGCCCGGATCGACACGTCCCCACAGCTCGCCGTTAATGAAGTTGCCGAGACGACCGGCACCCAGACCAAACGGGATCAGCGGCGCAATGAAATCCGAAACCTGGAAGAAATTACGTTTAGTGCGGCGGGCAAAGATCAGCATCACCACAATCACCCCGATCAGGCCACCGTGGAACGACATGCCGCCATCCCAGACTTTGAACAGATAGAGAGGATTTTCCAGGAACAGCGGTAAGTTGTAGAACAGGACATAGCCGATACGGCCGCCCAGGAAGACGCCCAGGAAACCGGCGTAAAGCAGGTTCTCAACTTCCTCTTTTTTCCAGCCGCTGCCAGGCTGATTGGCGCGGCGTACTGCCAGCCACATGGCGAAAACAAAGCCCACCAGATACATCAGACCGTACCAGTGCAGCGAAACCGGTCCGATCGAGAAGATCACCGGATCGAACTGCGGAAATGCAATATAGCCGTTATTCATCATTCACCGTCTATTTTTCAACCCTGAAAAGGGGCGTTGTCAGGCACATAAATTAAGGCTGCGCATCATAGCACAGCCGGTTTTGTGAATTGTCTTGCAAATGTAAACGCGGATAACGCGTTAAGCCTGCTTCAGCGTCTAACGACCACCACGGATAAGCCCACCTAATCCGCGTCGCTCCATAAAGGCCGAGACCAGATGGCGAACTTCGGTGGCAGTGTCGGCATTCATTCCCTGCTCGCTGAGCTTCTGTACCTCTTCATGATCCAGATGACGCAACAGGTACTTAACGCGCGGTACGTTTTTACCGTTCATGCTGAGATGGTGATAACCCAGGCCGACCAGCAGCGCGACGCACATCGGATCACCTGCCATTTCACCACACAGGCACAATTCCAGATTGGCCAGGCGGGCTTCCTGCGCAATCGCATTCAGTGCGCGCAGCATCGCCGGATGCAGCGAGTCGTACAGGTTCGCGACGCGGGTATTGTTACGATCCACCGCCAGCAGATACTGCGTCAGGTCGTTGGTGCCGACCGAGACAAAATCGACCCGGGACGCCAGATGCGGGATCATAAACAGCATCGACGGCACTTCGATCATGATGCCGATACGCGGCGCGGGAATCGCATAGCCCAGCATCTCCTCCACTTCGCGTCCGGCGCGATCGATCAGCTGTTTCGCGTCATCGATCTCGTCGATATGACTGATCATCGGCAGCAGGATACTGAGGTTGCCGGAGGCGGCATTGGCGCGCAGCATCGCGCGCACCTGCACCAGGAAAATTTCCGGCTGGTCGAGCGTCAGGCGGATGCCACGCCAGCCCAGGCAGGGGTTCTCTTCACTGATCGGCATGTAGGGCAGCTGTTTGTCTGCCCCCACATCCAGCGTTCGCAGCGTTACCGGCTTATTGTGGAACAGCTGCAACATGCCCTGATACTGCGCCACCTGCTCCTCTTCCGACGGGAAGCCGTTCTGCAGCATAAACGGGATTTCGGTACGATAGAGGCCGATACCATCCACCCAGCTGCCCAGCGCCTGTTCATGTTCCGGGCTTAATCCGGCATTGAGCATCACCTGCACGCGTTCGCCACTTTTCAGCTCACCCGGCTGATCGACCACGCCTTCCGCCATTTTGCTCAGCGCGTTCTCTTCGCTGATCAGCCGCTGATACTCCTGCACCAGCACCGGCTCGGGATCGATCAGCAGCTCACCGCGATAGCCATCAACGATCAGCAGGCGTTTGTTGAGCTGATGAGGCTGGATGTCAGCGCCCATCACCGTCGGGATGCCCATAGCACGGGTCAGGATCGCCGCATGGGAGTTAGCCGCGCCGTCACGCACTACCACACCCGCCAGCCGCTCCTGCGGCAGCTCCGCTAAGGTAGTGGCAGTCAGCTCATCGGCGACCAGCACAAAGCGTTCCGGCCAGGCATTCGTGCCGACCAGAGTATCATCGAGGTGAAACAGCAGACGCTGACCCAGCACCCGCAGATCGCCTGCGCGTTCACGCAGGTAGTTGTCAGTCAGGCTGGCGAACTGTTCAGCAAACTTCTCGATCACCTGTTTCACAGCCCACTCCGCGACCGATCCGCGCTCGATCTCGTCGAACAGATCTTTCTTCAGCCGGGCATCGGTTAACAGGTGAGAGTAGAGATCGAAAATGGCCGCGCTCTCTTTCTGTGCGCTGGCGCTGAAACGTTTGCTGAAGCGGCGGAATTCACTGGCCGCTTCGCTCATGGCAAGTGACAGACGCTCACGTTCACGCTGTACATCCAGCGTCGAGGCGGCCGAAACCTGATCGAGCAGAGGCTGCGTCTCATCGACCCAGCCGGGTGCCACCGCTACGCCAGGCGCTGCTGCAATGGCGCGCACCCGCGTCTGCCGGAACTGACCAAACAGCTGACCCATCTGAGACTGCGACAGCAGCGCCGCCATCTGGGTGGCGAGCGTCACCAGGAATGACTCTTCGCTTTCATCAAACTGACGGTGTTCGCGCTGCTGCACCACCAGCACGCCAAGAAGCTGGCGACGGCTGATAATGGGCACGCCGAGGAAGGAGCGATAACGCTCCTCTTTGACTGCGGGGATATATTTAAAGCTGGGGTGACTCTGGGCGTCAGCAAGGTTAATCGGTTCGGCCAGACGGCCCACTAAACCGACGATACCTTCGTCAAACGCCAGCGTCACGGTGCGGCCACGCGGTTTTTTGAGGCCGCGCGTCGCCATCAGGTAATAGCAGCGACGATCGTGGTCGGCGAGGTAAACGGAACAGACTTCCGTATCCATCGCCAGACAGATCTCATTGACCAGGATGTCGAGTGCTTCATTGAGACGCGGCGCACTCGCCACTTTTTCTACAATTTCGCGCAACTGAGTGAGCATAAAGGGCGTGGCCTATCCTCTCTTACGTCGATGGGCAGGATTATTTCGCTGCCCCGCACTCTCCTGCATAGACATCACCACGCCAGCGAATTCCTTCATTACCCGACGATAGACATCGCGCTTAAAGGAGACAACCTGACGCACCGGATACCAGAAACTGACCCAGCGCCAGCCGTCAAATTCCGGCGTGCTGCTGTGCTGCACATTGATATCCGCGTCATTACACATTAACTGCAGAAGAAACCACTTTTGTTTCTGGCCGATACATACCGGCTTTGTGTCCCAACGCACCAAACGTTTTGGCAACTTGTAACGCAACCAGTTACGGGTAGAGGCAAGTATTCGAACATCTTTCCGGTGTAATCCGACCTCTTCGAACAGTTCGCGATACATCGCCTGTTCTGCGGTTTCACCGGGATTGATGCCTCCCTGAGGAAATTGCCAGGAGTGCTGTCCAAAGCGCCTGGCCCATAACACTTGTCCCTGCCGGTTACAGATTACGATACCAACATTCGGGCGGTAGCCATCATCATCGATCACCGGACTACCTCAAAGCAAAATTTGAATGGCCTGATTGTTTCACACTCCTTACAGGCGGTAAACCACTGGATTCATGGGGGGTTGAGCCATCAATAGCGGGATAACTCACAGAAAAGGGCAAAGTTATAAACAAAGACCGCAAAAAAGATCGATCTTATTCACCTTTTCTGTGGATAGCTTTGTGCAGAACGCGGGAGTTAACTGAATAACCCTGCCATCACACCTGGGAATGCCAAAAAGAGTTAGTTTGTTATCTTACTGATTAAAAATGAAATTAATGCAGAATCTTGCTTCATCGGCTTTTTATAAACAGCGAATATTTTTACGCCTACTGACAATTGGCTAAATTATAAGCACAGCGCTTTTTATCCACAGATAATTGCTCAGGGTTAGGTCATGGCGGTGAAAATTTGGTCAAATAGCGAAAAGTCAAGGCTGTAAATGGAACCAGTACCGCAAACATAAGGGGGTTATCCCACTTTTCTGTGGATAACCGGGCTGGAGATCCTGTTCATTGTTGCGGGTAAGCTGGGATAACCCTGGCCTACTGCGGATAGCGCGAGGGCAATCCACCTAAAAAAGCATGATCTATCATGTTATTATCGATCCCGGACACGATTTATTTTAGCGGGACAACTTAGCTACCCGCAGCTGTACAAATTTTAACCATTGCGAGTTATCAACATGCGTTATCCCCCAGGACCACCCGAAGATGAAGCCAGCCTGCTGGCACGCGCGCAGGATTTAGCCGGATTACCTATGGAAACGCTGGCTGCGCGTGCCGGTCTGCCCATGCCTGCGGATCTTAAACGCGATAAAGGCTGGGTCGGCATGCTGCTGGAGTGGCATCTTGGGGCGAGTGCGGGCAGCAAAGCGGAACAGGACTTTGCCCATCTCGGTATCGAACTGAAAACCATCCCGATTGATGCACAGGGTAAACCGCTGGAAACCACCTTTGTCTGCGTCGCACCGCTGACCGGTAACAGCGGCGTGACCTGGCTCACCAGCCATGTGCGTCACAAGCTGGCGCGGGTGTTGTGGATCCCGGTTGAAGGCGGGCGTGAGATTCCGCTGCGGGAACGCCGTGTCGGCGCGCCGCTGTTATGGAGCCCAAATGCGGAAGAAGATGAGATGTTGCGTCAGGACTGGGAAGAACTAATGGATATGATCGTGCTGGGGCGCGTTGAGCAGATTACCGCACGGCATGGTGCCTGGCTGCAAATCCGGCCTAAAGCCGCTAACAGTAAGGCACTGACCGAGGGAATCGGCGATCAGGGCCAGCCCATCATGACCCTGCCGCGCGGCTTCTACCTGAAGAAGAGCTTCACCGGTCCCCTGCTGGCGCGCCATTTTCTCCTGTAAATCGCTTATCCTGCGCGACCATCGTCGCAATTTTGTGGGAGATTGGCGAATTCAATGCGTATAATCGCCGTTTACTTTTCGTTTAGGATTGAATGCCGGTATGTTTGAGTGGATTTCCGATCCCAACGCCTGGCTGGCGCTGGGCACCCTGACCATCCTTGAGGTGGTGCTGGGTATTGATAACATCATTTTCCTGTCGCTGGTGGTCGCTAAACTGCCAAAGCACCAGCAAGCCAGTGCACGCCGCATTGGTCTGATGGGCGCGATGTTAATGCGTCTTGGCCTGCTGGCTTCCATCGCGTGGGTCGCCCGCCTGACTAATCCGCTGTTTACGCTGATGGATCATGCGTTCTCGGCGCGCGATCTGATTCTGCTGTTTGGCGGTCTGTTCCTGCTGTGGAAATCGAGCATGGAGATCCATGAAACGATTGAAGGCAGCGAAGGCGAACACAATACCCGCGTTCATTCGTTCCTTGGCGCGATTGTGCAGATCATGATGCTCGACATTATTTTCAGCCTCGACTCGGTGATCACTGCCATCGGCCTCTCCGATCATCTTTTCATTATGATGGCAGCCGTTGTGATTGCGGTGCTGATGATGATGTTTGCCGCACGCGCTATTGGTGAGTTCGTCGAGCGCCATCCGTCAGTGAAAATGCTGGCACTCTCCTTCCTGATTCTGGTCGGTTTTACCCTGATTCTGGAGAGTTTCGCGGTCCACGTACCAAAAGGTTACATTTATTTCGCTATGTTCTTCTCCATGGCGGTTGAGTGCCTTAACCTTATGCGCAGTAAGAAAAAGCACGCCTGAGAAAGTCAAGGGCGAGCCTGCTCGCCCGGTTATTTTCAGAATCCTACGATTAACCCTGCCGGCAAAACCATTTATTACTACACTTTTTGCACTTAACGATTTGTGAGGAAGAGGCGTGATGAAAGGGTTGGCAGGCGTAGCACTGGTGATGGTAACCGCAGCGTTACTGAGTGGATGCAGTTCTGATTATGTCATGGCGACTAAAGATGGCCGGATGATCATGACCGAGGGCAAGCCGAGCATTGATAAAGAGACCGGCCTGGTGCAGTACACCGACCAGACGGGTCACGAGGTGCAGATTAACAGCGATGAGGTCTCAACGATCATTGAACGTTAAGTGCCCGATTTAATGACCTGCCACCGATTCCGCGCTGGCAGGTGATTTCCCCGACTTTTCCCCCTTCCTTCCCCGCCGTTGCTCGCGCTATAGTCCCTGAGGACACAACATTCCATTCCATAAAAAAAGGAAGCTGGCAATGCACTATCATCGTATTCCCCACAGCACGCTGGAAGTGAGTCAGCTGGGGTTGGGCACTATGACGTTTGGCGAACAGAACAGCGAAGCCGACGCCCATGCTCAGCTGGATTTAGCTATCCGTTCCGGCATCAACTTTATTGATACCGCTGAAATGTATCCGGTGCCACCGCGCCCGGAAACCCAGGGTCTGACCGAACAATACATTGGCAGCTGGCTTAAACAGCGCGGCAGCCGCGATAAAATCATTCTGGCCAGTAAAGTGGCGGGTCCGTCACGCGGCAATGATGCGTCGATTCGCCCGGATATGGCACTGGACCGTAAAAACATCCGCGCCGCACTCGATGCCAGCCTGAAACGTCTGAACACCGACTACCTTGATCTCTACCAGCTGCACTGGCCGCAGCGCCAGACCAACTATTTTGGCAAGCTGGGCTATCAGTACAGCGAGACCACGGCCCAGGTGACGCTGCTGGAGACGCTGGAAGCGCTGACCGAGCAGGTGCGCGCCGGTAAAATCCGTTATATCGGCGTGTCGAACGAAACCGCGTGGGGCGTGATGCGCTATCTGCAGCTGGCGGAGAAGCATGAACTGCCGCGCATTATCAGCATTCAGAATCCTTACAGCCTGCTGAACCGCAGCTTTGAAGTGGGTCTGGCCGAAATCAGCCAGCATGAAGGCGTCGAGCTGCTGGCGTATTCCAGCCTGGCGTTTGGTACGCTGAGCGGTAAATATCTGAACGGTGCGCAGCCTGCGGGCGCACGTAACACGCTGTTCAGTCGCTTTACCCGGTATAGCGGCGAGCAGTCTCAGAAGGCGATTGCCGAATATGTGGCGTTAGCGCAACAGCATCAGATTGACCCGTCGCAGATGGCACTGGCCTATGTGCGTCAGCAGCCGTTTGTGGCCAGCACGCTGCTGGGCGCCACAACGCTTGAGCAGCTGCAGATTAATATCGACAGCTTCAATCTGACCTTAAATACAGAGATTCTGGAAGGTATTGAGGCAATCCACCGCCGTTATACCTATCCTGCGCCATAAATACTCTGTTGCCAGCTGCCGCAGGGCGGCTGGCCTCTCTCACAGGTCACGATAATAGAGTTTCACCGGCTTATCGGGATACTCCAGCGCCTCTCCCTGCGCCAGCCAGCCAGACCGTTCATAATATCCCCCAAACGTTGACCATAACCACAATCGTGGATAGCCGCGAGCCTGTGCATAAGCCATGACATGCTGCTGCAGCGCCTCACTGACACCTTTGCCGCGCGCCGACTCATCCACATACAGCGCCGCCAGCCACGGATAGAGATCCTGACGGCTGATCAGATCGCAGCGCCAGAATCCCGCCGTGCCGATTGCCCTGCCCGCCTCTACAGCGACAAACGTCACCGGAAAATCAGCGCCGGTCAGGCTGCTGTTTACCACACTGGCGAAGAACGCCCGGCTGCTGGCTTCGCCAAAAGCGCGCCACTGCCAGTCGGTGATCTGATCGGCAAACTGCGGCACATCGCTGAGCGGGACGATTTTCATAAGTTAATCGATTTCCAGCGCCAGCAACGACTCAATCGTCTGCGCGCGACGGATTTCGCGCGGCTGGCCCTGCTCAAACAGCACTTCCGGGATCAGCGGACGGCTGTTGTAGTTTGAGGACATAGAGGCACCGTAAGCACCGGTGTCGTGAAACACCAGATAATCGCCCACTTTTGCTGCCGGCATCGCGCGCGGTTCGACCATGCCGCCCTCCAGCTGGGTAAAGACATCGCCCGATTCGCACAGCGGACCGGCCACTACCGTGTCGATGGTCTGCTGCTCATCAATCGCCCGTTCATCGCCCGCCATCAGCGAAATATGGTGATAGCTGCCATACATGGAGGGACGCATCAGGTCACTGAAACCGGCATCGACCAGCACGAAATGACGGCTGCCCATCGACTTCACTGCCCGCACCTGCGACACCAGCACGCCCGCTTCGGCCACCAGGAAACGGCCCGGTTCGATCTCCAGTTTGACCGCATGACCCAGATGCTGAGCGATACGCTGACGCGCCGCGTCCCACAGTCCAAAGTAGTGATCGGTATCGATCGCCTCTTCGCCGTAGCGATAAGGAATAGAAAGGCCACCGCCTGCAGAGATCGCAGTCAGATCCTGACCCGATTCCATCACCAGTTCCACCATCGCATCACAGACCTGCTGCAGATGCGAATAATCCACGCCAGAGCCGATGTGCATGTGAATACCCACCAGCTTCAGGCCGTGCTGTTTAATGGCCGCCAGCGCCTCGTCTAAGTCGTCGTGCCAGATACCGTGCTTGCTGTTTTCGCCGCCAGTATTGGTTTTCTGACTGTGGCCATGACCAAAACCTGGGTTGACCCGCAGCCACACCGCATGTCCCGGTGACACCGCGCCGAGCTGATGCAGCATATCAATCGAACCGGCATTGACCGGCACCTTCAACGCAGTAATCCGCGCCAGTGTCGGCTGATCGAACAGATCCGCAGTGAAGACGATCTCGTCACCGCCAGACTGGTAGCCAGCAGCCAGCGCACGTTCGATCTCACCCAGCGATACCGAATCCACTTTCACACCCGCTGCACGCATCAGGCGCAGGATATGAATATTTGAGCAGGCTTTCTGCGCAAAACGCACCACATCAAACGCCTGCAGCTGAGCAATACGCGCCTGAATAATCTGTGCGTCATAAGCCCAGAATGGACCGGCATAACGGCGTGCCAGCGGCAGCAGGTTAGTGGCGTTGAGGGCGGTGTCGGTACTCTGTAATGAACGTGGCATAGCAATTCTCCTGTGGCGATAACCGCATTAAGCCAGAATCATGCCATAGCGAAAAATATCTGTTTTAATAGCATCTATTCAGAATAGATATAGGAAGGCGGCGTGGCGAACATTAACTGGCGGCATATCGAAATTTTTCATGCGGTGATGACCAGCGGCAACCTGACCCAGGCTGCTACGCTGCTGCATACCTCACAGCCGACCGTAAGCCGGGAGCTGGCACGACTGGAGCAGCAGCTGGGATTAGCGTTGTTCGGGCGGGTACGCGGTCGCCTGCAGCCGACGGTACAGGGGTTACGTCTGTTTGAAGAGGTACAGCGATCCTGGTATGGGCTGGATCGCATCATGGAAGCGGCAGAAGGGTTGCGTCAGTTTCGTCAGGGTGAGCTGTCGATCGCCTGCCTGCCGGTTTTTTCGCAGTCGCTGCTGCCACCGCTGTGTCAGCCTTTTTTACAGCGCTACCCGGATGTGAGCCTGAATGTGATTCCGCAGGAGTCGCCGCTGCTGGAGGAGTGGCTGTCGGCACAGCGCTACGATATCGGCTTAACCGAAACCCAGCACGCGCCGGCTGGCACTGACCGCCTCGCCCTGCTGACCTGTGATGAAGTATGCGTATTGCCACAGCAGCATCCTCTGAGTCAGCGTGCAGAACTGACACCGCACGACTTTGCGGGCGAACAGTATGTCAGCCTGTCGCGCAACGACAGCTATCGTCAACTGCTGGATGCGCTGTTTCAGGATCAGGGCGTCGAACGGCGGCTGGTGATGGAGACGCACAGCGCCGCGTCGGTGTGCGCGATGGTCAGAGCGGGCGTGGGTATTTCGATTGTGAATCCGCTGACGGCGCTGGATTACGCCGACAGCGGTGTGGTGATGCGAAAATTCAGCGTGGCGGTGCCGTTTACCGTCAGCCTGGTGAGGCCACAACACCGTCCCGCGTCAGCGCTGGTCGATGCCTTTGTCAGCCATCTGCAGCAGCAGGTGGCTGACTTTCCGGCACGTATTGCCGCCCGCCTGGCTTAAGCGCGAACTCTGGCGGCTGCGCTGCCCGATTTACGGAAGGTGATCAGGCAGATCAGCAGGCCGATAGCGGCCAGCGCAGCTGCCGCAACCGGCACCGCCGTCAGGCCAAAACCACGGCCAATGACTGCCCCGCCGACCCAGGCACCCAGCGCATTACCGACGTTAAACGCCGAAATGTTCAGGGTTGAGACCAGATTAGGTGCCTCTTTGCCGTGACGGACCACGTTGATCTGCAGGCCCGGTACCGTGGCAAAGGTCGCCATTGCCCACAGGAACAGGGTGAGCTCCGCCAGCCACAGCGCATGGCTGGTCCAGCTGAACAGCAGCGAGAAGATGGCGATCAGAGAAAAGCTGAGGATCAGACTGAAGGAGACTTTCCAGTCGGCCAGTTTGCCGCCAAGAATGTTACCCACTGTCAGGCCCGCGCCAATCAGGAACAGCGTCCAGCTGACACCCCGATCGCTGATGCCCGTTACCTCTAACAGCAGCGGCGCAATGTAACTGAACAGGGCAAACATCGCCGCGGCAAAGAACACCGTCATCAGCAGCGAGAGCCAGAGTTTGCCGTTGGCCAGCGCACCGATTTCACTCGCCAGATGAACCGGCTTCTCTTCTTTATTGTTCGGCAGACTCACGATCAGGGCGATAAACGCCAGCACGCCGATCACTGCTACGCCCCAGAACGTAGCGCGCCAGCCAAACATCTGTCCGAAGCTGGTTCCCAGCGGAACGCCCAGCACGTTAGCCAGGGTCAGCCCGGTAAACATCAGCGCCACAGCAGAAGCCTGACGACCGGCCGGCACCAGGCTGGCGGCCACCACCGCGCCGATACCAAAGAAAGCACCGTGACAGAGTGCGGTGACGATTCGCGCCAGCATCAGCAGGTTGTAGTTGTAAGCCAGCGCACACAGCAGGTTGCCGACAATAAAGATCACCATCAGCAGGATCAGCGTTTTTTTGCGCGGCAGTCTGGCGGTGAGCAGTGCCATAATCGGCGCACCAATCGCCACTCCCAGCGCATAGCCACTGATCAGCCAGCCCGCCGACGGAATCGACACCTGAAGGTCACGTGCCACTTCCGGCAGCAATCCCATAATGACAAATTCGGTGGTTCCGATGGCGAACGCACTCAACGCCAGCGCCATTAATGCTACAGGCATAACACTCTCCCGGTTTTATTTGCAGGTGAACCGCGCAGACGCGCCGCCCCTCGACGCTTGTTAGAATTTGATCTGCGTCACGTTGAGTATTACAGCACAGCGCTGATTTGCGACATAGCCTGCGTGCAGCAAAGGATTATTGCCGCCGCCGCAATAATCCTGATGCCTTACTGAAACACCTCTCTCTGCCTATCTGCGGATTAAAGCCCAGAAAAGCCGCAATACCCACGCCTGGGTTGTGATTTTCCGCTCACCGGTTACGCTTTTTAATGCGGAATTAATTAATAAATCTTTAACGTTGCCGATATATCCCTAATCAATTGCCAGGTGATGTAATCAACTTCTGACGCAGGGAGAGAGAATGCAACGACTCATAGCCTTAATGGTGTTTGGCTTAACCGGCTGCTCGGTGGGTCATTATGAGTACAGTAAAGAGGCTGAAAAACGGGTTGATATGACCGTCACCGGCATTCCCACCGTGCTGGGCTTTGGTACGCTCGGTACCACTATCCCGCTGACGCCGGAGTACAGTCTGACCGCCGCGCACGTGGCGAAGTTTTCACTTTACCGCGTCAAAGCCTGGCATCCGCAATGCGATCTGGCGGTGGTCTACCACAAAAACAGCGAAATGAACCTGCCACCCAGCTTCCGCAACAGTCATATCGGCGACCAGGTGAATCTCTACGGCTACAGTTTTATTTCGGCCATGCCGGTCAGCTCCAGCGGACAGAACCTGATTAATACCACGCTGGCAAACAGCTGGAACAAGCCAGACTGTGTCGTCGTCGCGGCGAATGCGGGTGTGGTGAAAGGGATGTCGGGCGGCGCGGTCTATAACGCCTCAGACGACACGCTGGCAGGTGTAATTATTGGCTACAGCAATAACATCAATGACAATGCCAGCGGTAAGACGCTGTATAAGAACGTTGCGCTCTATGTGCCCTATTCACGGTTCCAGACCTGGCTGGATCAGGCGATAAAATCTTAAGTTTTTTTGTCGGGCAAACCGGGATGGTTGCCCATAGGATGTTCGGGCGGATTCAGCCATCTGTCTTTACGGGTTGCTTCGTAATCCGGGTTAAGAGGATAAGTAATACGATTTTCAGGCTTGCTGGTCTCCCCCACCACTAAAAAGCGTGCCTCGTGCTCGCTGTTATTGATAAAGGTGTGGCAAATGCCCGTGCCCGCCGGAAAGGCCACTGCATCGCCCGGCGACAGTGGATAAAGCTCGCCGTTAATCCAGGCGTCAGGATGTCCTTCAAGCACAAAAATGAACTCTTCTTCCGCGCTCTCCGCGTGGGGATAAGACAAGCGGCGTCCGGGCAACAGCCTTTCATGGTGAATGCCAAGGCGGGTTAATCCCAGCAATCTCCCCAGTGGCGCACCAATCGACATGCGCTCATCGCTGTCGGCATAGTGTTCGTTATCTTCGCCTTCCAGCGCCTGCCAGTGGCGAATACAGTCGGGACGTTGCGTCATGATGATGGCTCCAGGTTGAGACATTCAGCCTGGCAGAGGAAGCGGCATGACTCAAGCATGGCGAGGCGAACAGCAGATATAAAAAAGGCCGGGATGCCCGGCCTTTTCTGAGAACAGTCAGACTTACTTGCTGCCTGGACGCAATGCCGGGAACAGGATCACATCACGGATAGTGTGGCTGTTGGTAAACAGCATCACCATACGGTCAATACCGATGCCCAGCCCCGCGGTTGGCGGCAGACCGTGTTCCAGTGCGGTGACATAGTCTTCGTCGTAGAACATCGCTTCGTCGTCACCCGCATCTTTGGCATTCACCTGCTGCAGGAAACGCTCAGCCTGATCTTCCGCATCGTTCAGCTCAGAGAAGCCGTTTCCGATTTCACGACCACCAATGAAGAACTCAAAACGATCGGTGATTTCCGGGTTCTCGTCGTTACGACGGGCCAGCGGAGAGACTTCAGCCGGATATTCAGTGATGAAGGTCGGCTGAATCAGATGCGCTTCTGCGGTCTCTTCAAAGATTTCGGTTACGACGCGGCCCAGACCCCAGCTCTTCTCTACTTTGATGTGCAGGGATTGTGCAATCGCCACGGCTTTGTCGAAGTCTTCCAGATCGGCCAGATCCGTTTCCGGACGGTATTTCTTAATCGCTTCACGCATGGTCAGTTTTTCAAACGGCTTGCCGAAATCAAACTCCTGCTCGCCGTAAGGCACAACCGTGCTGCCCAGCACATCCTGCGCCAGCGTACGGAACAGGCTTTCGGTCAGCTCGATCAGATCTTTGTAATCCGCATAGGCCATATAGAGTTCCATCATGGTGAACTCTGGGTTATGACGTGGCGAAATACCTTCGTTACGGAAGTTACGGTTGATCTCGAACACGCGATCGAAGCCACCCACCACCAGACGCTTCAGATAAAGCTCTGGCGCGATACGCAGATACATGTCGATATCCAGCGCATTGTGATGGGTGATAAACGGACGCGCAGAGGCGCCGCCCGGGATCACCTGCATCATCGGAGTTTCCACTTCCATAAAGTCGCGGCCCACCATGAACTGGCGAATACCGGCCATGATCTGCGAACGAATTTTGAAAGTGTTGCGAGACTCTTCGTTGGCGATCAGATCAAGGTAACGCTGACGGTAACGGGTTTCCTGATCGGCCAGGCCGTGAAACTTGTCCGGCAGCGGGCGCAGTGCTTTGGTCAGCAGACGCAGTTCTGAACAGTGAATCGACAGTTCGCCGGTTTTGGTTCTGAACAGTTTGCCACGCGCACCCAGGATATCGCCGAGGTCCCATTTCTTAAACTGCTCGTTGTAGATGCCTTCCGCCAGATCGTCACGTGAAACGTAAAGCTGAATCCGGCCGCCCACATCCTGCAGGGTGACGAAAGAGGCTTTACCCATGATACGGCGGGTCATCATGCGGCCGGCGACGCTGACTTCGATACCCAGCGCTTCCAGCTCTTCGTTGCTCTTCTCGCCATAGCTTTCCAGCAGCTGGTTCGAAAGGCTGTCACGACGGAAATCGTTGGGAAACGCCAGACCGTTGGCACGCAGCGCGCTCAGCTTTTCACGGCGCGTTTTCAGTTCGTTATTTAACTCAACGGCGGCATCAGCGCTCTGCGGTTGTTGTTCAGACATGTCTATAACCCTGCTTTTAAACTAGCTTCAATGAAACGATCCAGATCGCCGTCCAGCACCGCCTGGGTGTTACGCGTCTCTACGCCGGTGCGCAGATCTTTGATGCGTGCATCATCGAGAACGTAAGAACGGATCTGACTTCCCCAGCCAATGTCGGACTTGTTGTCCTCCAGCGCCTGTTTCTCAGCATTTTTCTTTTGCATCTCAAGCTCGTACAGCTTCGCTTTCATCTGCTTCATTGCCTGATCTTTGTTCTTGTGCTGAGAACGGTCGTTCTGACACTGGGTGACGGTACCGGTTGGAATATGGGTAATACGCACCGCAGATTCGGTCCGGTTAACGTGCTGACCGCCCGCACCCGACGCACGATAGACGTCAATGCGCAGATCGGCCGGGTTGATGTCGATATCAATATCGTCATCCACTTCCGGGTAAATAAAGGCGGAGCTGAAGGAGGTGTGACGACGGCCGCCGGAGTCGAATGGGCTCTTACGCACCAGGCGATGCACGCCCGTTTCGGTGCGCAACCAGCCAAAGGCGTAGTCGCCTGACACGCGAATGGTCACAGATTTGATGCCCGCAACTTCACCTTCAGACTCTTCGATAATTTCGGTTTTGAAGCCTTTCGCTTCGGCCCAACGCAGATACATACGCATCAGCATGCTGGCCCAGTCCTGCGCTTCGGTGCCGCCGGAACCCGCCTGCAGATCGATGTAGCAGTCGGCGCTGTCATATTCGCCGGAGAACATGCGGCGGAATTCCAGTTCGCCCAGCTTGCCCTCAAGGACATCCAGCTCGGCAACGGCTTCGTTGAAGGTCTCTTCGTCTTCCGCTTCTACGGCCAGCTCAAGCAGACCCTGCACATCTTCCAGGCCCTGCGACATCTGTTCCAGCGTCTGCACGATGGCTTCCAGCGAGGAGCGCTCTTTGCCCAGCGCCTGAGCACGCTCAGGTTCGTTCCAGACATCGGGCTGTTCCAGCTCGGCGTTTACTTCTTCGAGGCGTTCTTTCTTGGCATCGTAGTCAAAGATACCCCCGAAGAACGTCGCTGCGCTCACTGAGGTCCTGAATACGGTTTTTGACCGGGTTGATTTCAAACATGGCTTTAGCGTCTTTCTTATGTTCGATGGGACAGGAAAATTAACGCACAAGTTTACCCGAAACTGGCGGCAGATTGTAGCGCTGAGACAGCGGGCGGATGCCGGGGTTGTGTGACGTGTCGCATTTGCGTCTTGCAGCGCGTCGACATGCTCGCAGGTAGCGGGCTAATGCAGGGGATAATCAGGCTGTCGCGCCTCTGCCGTGGCCGGAGAGTCGCGACAGCCTGTCTGACTCAGTTCAGCGGCCAGATATGGTCGATGATCAGCTGCACTGAGCGGTTACCGCGATACTCATTAATATCCAGCTTATACGCCAGTTCGACCTGACGAATGCTGCTGTCGGGCCAGAGCGTGGTATCGACATTAAAGGCAATGCCATCGATGAGCGGCCCACCATTCAGCGGCTCGACCATCACTTTCAGATGTCGCTCGCCCACCAGACGCTGTTGCAGCAGCTTAAATTTGCCGTCAAACGCGGGTTCCGGGAACGCCTGGCCCCAGGGACCGGCTTCGCGCAGCATCTCTGCGGTCTGCAGCGAAAACTCCTGCGGCTGTAACGCGCCATCGGACCAGATGATGCCCTGCAGGGATTCGCCATCCAGCCACTCTCCGACCAGGTCGGCAAAGCGCTGACGAAACTCCTCGTAGCGCGCGGTTTCCAGCGATAAACCGGCCGCCATGGCGTGACCGCCGAACTTCAGCATCAGGCCTGGATTCAGCGTATCCAGACGCTCCAGCGCGTCGCGCAGATGGAGACCGGCAATCGAACGGCCCGAGCCTTTCAGCGTGCCGTCGCCCGCCGGCGCAAAGGCAATGACCGGACGATGGAAACGCTCTTTCAGACGAGAGGCAAGAATGCCCACCACGCCCTGATGCCATTCGGGGTGATAAAAGGCCAGTCCCAGCGGCAGATCGCTCTGCTCACGCTCCAGTGCCTGACACAGCGCCAGCGCTTCGCTCTGCATGCCCTGCTCTATCTCTTTGCGCGTCTGGTTCAGCGCGTCCAGCTCGCTGGCCAGCATGCGCGCCTGGCTGAGATCGTCGGTCATTAACAGTGCTACGCCCACCGACATATCGTCGAGGCGGCCTGCGGCGTTGAGCCGCGGCCCCAGCGCGAAACCGAGATCGCTGGCCGCCAGCTGACGCGCATCGCGATTCGCAATCTCCAGCAGCGCCCGGATGCCTGGCCGACATTTTCCGGCCCGGATACGGCTGAGCCCCTGCCACACCAGAATGCGGTTATTAACGTCGAGCGGCACCACATCGGCTACCGTGCCGAGCGCCACCAGATCCAGCATCTCCGCCAGATTCGGTTCAGTGCGGGTAGCGCCAAACCAGCCCTGGGTACGCAGATGGGCGCGCAGCGCCAGCATCAGATAGAACGCGACGCCCACGCCCGCCAGCGCGCGTGAGGGAAAGTTGCAGTCCGGCAGATTGGGATTCACGATCGCTTCAGCGGCCGGTAAGGTTTCGCCCGGCAGATGGTGATCGGTAATCAGCACCGGAATACCGTGCTGATGTGCGCATTCCACACCGGCATGAGAGGAGATGCCGTTATCGACCGTCAGGATCATTGCGGCACCGCGCGCACGCGCCTGCTCAACCACTTCCGGACTGAGGCCATAACCATCTTCAAAGCGGTTAGGCACCAGATACTGCACGTTGCCGCCACCCATGCTGCGCAGCGCCATCACCGTCAGCGCGGTACTGGTCGCACCATCGGCATCAAAGTCGCCCACAACCATAATGCGGCGCCCATCCAGCAGCGCCTGGTGCAGCAGCGCCACGGCGCTCTCAATCCCGCTTAAGGACTGATACGGCAGCAGGTTTTTCGCACCGCGCTCCAGCTCCGCGGCGTCGCACACGCCGCGTTGCAGATAGAGTCGTTTCAGCAGCGGCGGCAGCGTAGCCGGCAGCGCATCGTCAACCGTCACCTCACGGCGACGCAGTTCCACTTCCTGTTTTAACACCGATTAACCACCACGCTTCTGATTGTCCAGCACCTGCTTCAGCTCCTGCGGCGACTGATAACCCGGGATCATCATGCCGGTGTCGGTCAGCATCGCGGGCGTGCCCTGAATACCGAACAGCACGCCCAGTTTGTAGTGCTGAGCAATATCGATTTTGCAGCTGTCCGGCGCGGCCATCTTCGGCGCATTACCTTTCATCGCTTCATCGAACGCTTTATTGCGATCAGCGCTGCACCAGATCGCTTTCATCGCTGGTTCGATCTGACCATTCAGCCCTTCACGCGGAAACGCCAGGTAGCGCACGGTGATGCCCAGCGCATTGTAGTCCGCCATCTGCTCGTGCAGCTTGTGACAGTAGCCACAGGTGATGTCGGTGAAGACCGTGATCACATGCTGCTCTTTTGGCGCTTTGTAGACGATCATTTCCGGCACCAGCGCCTCGACTTTTTTGTCCAGCAGCTGGTTGGTGACGTTGACCGGCTGTTTGCCGCTGACATCATAGAGCGGGCCCTGAATCATATGCTTGCCGTCATCGGTCACATAGAGCACGCCGCTTTCCGACAGTACGGTTTTAAACCCTGGCAATGGTGACGGGCTGATCTCCGTCTGGTTCAGACCGAGCTTTTTAAGGGATTGCTGAATGGCGCTGTCATCGGCCTGTGCCAGACCGGAAAAGGCGCTGGCTAACAGGGCCAGCATGGCAAAATGCTTGTTCATTTTTATCCTTATGGCCGCGAATCAGGCTCGCGGATGGTGTTGTTGATGCAACTGACGCAGGCGCTCAGTGGCGACGTGCGTATAAATTTGGGTGGTAGAGAGATCGCTATGTCCCAGCAGCATCTGTACGACACGCAGATCCGCGCCGTGGTTCAGCAGATGGGTCGCAAAGGCGTGACGCATCACATGCGGCGATAACTTTTCGCTGTCGATCCCCGCCAGCGTGGCGTAATGCTTGATGCGATGCCAGAAGGTCTGGCGCGTCATCTGCTGTGCCCGATTACTGGGAAACATCACGTCCAGTGTCTGACCATTGAGCAGCCATGGGCGACCATGTTCCATATATTGCTCCAGCCAGTAAACCGCTTCTTCACCTAACGGCACCAGCCGCTCTTTATCGCCTTTACCGATAACCCGCACGACGCCCTGGCGCAGGCTGATGTCGCTGAGCGTCAGTCCAGTCAGTTCAGAGACGCGCAGGCCGGTGGCATAGAGCACTTCCAGCATCGCCTTGTCGCGCAGCTCCAGCGGAATGTTGGTATCCGGTGCCTGCAACAGCCGCTCAACCTGGGCTTCACTGAGATCTTTCGGCAGACGCTGCGGCAGTTTTGGCGCGGACAGCAACGCGCTGGGATCGTCCGGGCGCAGCTTTTCGCGATAAAGATACTGGAACAGGCGACGCATCGCGCTGAGCAGCCGCGCTGAGCTGGTCGCCTTGTAGCCGCCCTCCAGCCGTTCGGCCAGGAACTGCTGCAGATCCAGCGGCGTCACGCTGAGCAGCGTCAGCTGGTGATGCGTCAGCCAGCCGGTCAGCGTCTGAAGATCCTGACGATAAGAGGAGAGAGTATTCTGCGCCAGATTGCGTTCAATCCAGAGCGCATCAAGAAACTGTTCTGTCAGTTCGCTGTCCTGCACGTTATCTCCGCCGTCTGGTGTAAAATCATGCTCATTATGCCTGATTCAGCGGTGCTTCTGGTACAATTGCGCCAAAGTCAGTATTTACAGAGTGTTATCTGCATGAAAATCGGTCTTTTTTACGGTTCCAGTACCTGTTACACCGAAATCGTAGCGGAAAAAATTCGCGATTTTATTGGCGAAGAGTTAGTAACGCTGCATAACGTCAAAGATGACGACCCGCGCCTGATGGAGCAGTACGACTTGCTGGTCATGGGCATCCCGACCTGGGATTTCGGTGAGTTGCAGGAGGACTGGGAAGCCATCTGGACGCAGCTGCCCGCGCTGAATCTGCAAAACAAGATTGTCGCGCTCTATGGCATGGGCGATCAGATTGGCTATGGCGAGTGGTTTTTAGATGCGCTCGGCATGCTGCACGAGTTGCTCCAGCCGATGGGCGTGCGCTTTGTCGGCTACTGGCCGCTTGAAGGCTATGAATTTACCAGCCCGAAACCGCTGAGTGCCGATGGCGCGCAGTTTGTGGGGCTGGCGCTGGATGATGTGAATCAGTTTGAGGTCACCGATGAGCGTGTTGAGCAGTGGTGTGAACAGGTGTTAACCGAAACCGCCGCACTGCTCTGACCGGTCAGGCGCGCTGGTTTGCTGTTGTTGAACCCATGCGCCAGCAGACGATGATTGCCAGCCCTGTTGCCGTTAATGCCGCGCCTTACTGAAGCAGCTGGCGCGTAACGCCCGCCATTCGTCCGGCTGCATATTATCCTGCATCAGCCACCAGCGCAGCGCAGCCCCCTGCTCGCTCTTCGCTACCAGCAGTACGCCAATCGGTAACCACCGCAGCGGCTGGGTGGGCCGCCAGCGTTTTCCCTGCCAGATCCAGCAATGAACGCTTTCCCGCTGCAATGTGCCGTGTCGCCGAATCAATCGCCGGTAACAACGCCAGCCTTCAGCCAGCATCAGCAGAATAACCGGCGTTTTAATCAGCCAGCCGCCCACAGGCAGCGTCATCAGGATTACACCAGGAACGGCAGCCACCAGCCAGGCGCACAGACATCCGCACGCCAGGCGAGAGGGTCGCAGCTTACATTGCCACCGGGCCGCGATCATGGTTACGCTGCTGGATCAGTTTTACCATCCGCTTAAGCTCCGGATCGGCTGGCTCGCCATGATTCATGAGCCAGTTAAACAGATCGGGATCGTCACTCTTCAGCAGGGCAACAAAGACCTGCTTATCCGTGTCGTTCAGCGTGTCATACTCAAATTTGAAGAACGGCATAATCGCCACATCCAGTTCCAGCATGCCGCGACGGCAGGCCCACTGAATACGTGATTTATCATTAATATCCATGCGTCAATTTCCACAATTCACAACGTGGCCGCTAGTGTAACCTGGTTTACTGCGGCTCGCAGGCGCAGCGTCGCAGGCTGTGCAACCTGCCACATTCCAGAACGCGCGTTTTCAAGGTTATCACGCCTTTTGTGCGCCGTTTTCCGTAAACAGGTTGCATTGCCAGTCGGCTCTTTTAACATTGAAGACAATGTTCCGGATGAAGCTTCTTATACAGGATACCTCCATGCCCACTTTTACTTTACCGCCGCGCCAGCCTGCCGCGTCGTCTCGTCTGCCGTTAACCCTGATGTCACTGGATAGCTGGGCGCTGGTTTCCATTACCGGTGCCGACAGCACCGCTTACCTGCAGGGTCAGTTAACGCTGGATGTCGCGGCGCTGGATGCAGACCACCATTCGCCCGCCGCACACTGCGATGCTAAAGGCAAAATGTGGAGCAATATGCGCCTGTTCCATCGCGGCGAAGGCTATGCCTATCTGATTCGCCGTGACCTGCGCGACACCCAGTTGACCGAGTTAAAAAAATACGCGGTGTTTTCGAAAGTGACGATGGCGGCTGACGATGAGTCCGTGCTGCTGGGCGTTGCCGGTTTTCAGGCACGCGCCGCGCTGGCGAATCTGTTTGATAGCCTGCCCGACAGCGAGAAACCGGTCGTGCAGCAGGGAGAAACGACGCTGCTGTGGTTCGCCCATCCGGCCGAGCGCTTTCTGATTGTTACCTCGCAGGCACAGTCTGAGACGCTGAAGCAGAAGCTCAACGATGATGCACAGTTCAATGACAGTCAGCAGTGGCTGGCACTGGATATTGAAGCGGGAATTCCGGTGATCGATCCGGCCACCAGCGTGCAGTTTATTCCGCAGGCCACTAACCTGCAGGCGCTGGATGCCATCAGCTTTAAAAAGGGCTGCTATGCCGGTCAGGAGATGGTCGCCAGAGCGAAATATCGCGGTGCCAATAAACGCGCGCTTTACTGGCTGGCGGGTCAGGCCAGTCATCTGCCCGAAGCCAACGCCCCGCTGGAGTTGCAGATGGGTGAACGCTGGCGTCGTACCGGCAGCGTGCTGGCTGCGGTGCAGTTAGATGACGGCATCAGCTGGATTCAGGTGGTGCTGAATAACGATCTGGAGCCGGATAGCGTGCTGCGGGTTGAAGGTGACGAGGGCGGGCATCTGACCATTCAGCCACTACCCTACTCGCTGACTGAAGAGTGATGTAACGTCCAGGCCCTTCCTTTAACGGAAGGGCCATGCCGCAATCTACTCAGCGCACATAGAAGTAGATAGCGCAGAAGTGGCAGAGACTGCCGCCCAGCACGAACAAATGCCAGATAGCGTGGTTATAGGGAATGCGGCGCGCCACATAGAAGATCACCCCCAGCGAATAGATAATTCCGCCTGCGGCCAGCAGCCAGATGCAGCCCGCTGGCAGGATCATCGCCAGCTGATAAACCACAATCAGCGACAGCCACCCCATACAGAGATAGGTCACCAGCGACAGCGCTTTAAAGCGATGTGCAATCGTGAGCTTGAACAGAATCCCGGCCAGCGCCAGCCCCCAGATCACCGCCATTAATCCATATGCCAGCGGCGTCCTCAGCCCGACCAGCAGAAACGGCGTATAGGTGCCCGCAATCAGCAGATAGATGGCGCAGTGATCCAACTTTTTCAGCCAGGGTCTGGCCGGTCCATCCGGAACCGCATGATAGAGCGTCGAGGCCAGAAACAGCAGGATCATGCTACCGCCATAGAGGCTGTAACTGATAAAAGTGAGGGTGTCCGCCTGCCGCGCAGTGGCCTGGTTGATCATCAGTATCAGCCCGACGATACCGAACAGGCAGCCAAGGCCGTGACTGATACTGTTGGCAATTTCTTCAGCAACTGAATAACCCGCAGCGGGCCGGTGTTTTTGAGAGAGTGTAGTGGTCATATCCGGTTCCTGAACAGCGCCATAGCAGTCATAACTGTTACCCAGCGTAGCCAATAATTTTTTCAGTGTACACGTGTACGCTAAAATTATTTAGCTGAAATTCACTCTCCGTTAAACCCGGTGCTGAATCTGGTAAACTGACCGCCGGTCAACTGTTCAATGAGCCATCCATGTTTTCGCATCGCGATCTTGCCCGCCTTAACGATCTGGAAATGCAGGTCTATCAGTTCATCATTAAGCATCGCGAAGGCGTCAGCTACATGACGATCCGCGAGCTGGCTGCGCAGGCTGGTGTCTCCACCACCACCGTGCTGCGTTTCTGCCGCAAGATGGACTGCGAAGGCTGGTCGGAATTCCGCATCCGCCTGCGCTTAAGCGAAAAACAGAGCGCGCCATTGCTCAACACGGCGGGCGTCAGCGAGATGCTGAGCTTTTTTAAAAGTATTAATAACCCGGAATTTGAACAGCTCATCGCCCAGGCCGCGCAGAAAATTAATCAGGCTGAGCGGGTCTTCTTTATTGGTGTCGGCACCTCCGGCAGCCTGGCAAAATATGGCGCGCGCTTTTTTTCCAATCTCGGTAAATTCAGTCATGCGATTGACGATCCCTATTACCCGGTCGCTCCCGATCTCTATGAAAATGCCATTGCCATTATTTTATCCGTCTCTGGTGAAACCGAAGAGATCCTGCGTATTGCCAGCCAGTTCAGTCTGAACAAGTGCAGAATCATTGCGATAACCAATACGGAAAGCTGCTCGCTGGCGAAGATTGGTGATTTCAACCTCTGCTACCATGTGCCGATTATCCGTATGGCGGACAACACGGATATTACGACGCAGGTGCCAGTGACCTATATTATTGAAGCGATCGGCCGCCAGCTGGGCAAATAAAACAGCCTGTTTTTCAGGTGTAACAAACGCAATGACTGGCGCGCTGTTATATCGTGACTTTCATTATTGCCTTGCTACACTCAGCCCAATTTCAATATCCGCAATGGGGTGGAGCATGAGTGCAGAATTGCAGTTACCAAAAGGCTTTCTGTGGGGCGGCGCGGTGGCGGCGCATCAGGTTGAAGGCGGCTGGGATCAGGGCGGCAAAGGCGTCAGCATTGCTGACGTGCTGACCGGCGGTTCGCATGGCGTTGACCGGGTGATCACCGACGGCGTGCAGCCTGGCCATTTTTATCCGAACCACAAGGGCGTGGAGTTTTACTCCCACTACAAAGAGGATGTCGCGCTGTTTGCCGAGATGGGCTTCAAATGCTTCCGCACCTCCATTGCCTGGACCCGCATCTTCCCCAACGGGGATGAGCAGCAGCCCAACGAAGCGGGTCTGCAATTCTATGACGATCTGTTTGATGAACTGCTGAAGTATGGCATTGAACCGGTTATCACCCTTTCGCACTTCGAAATGCCTTATCACCTGGTCAAAGAGTATGGCGGCTGGCATAACCGTAAAGTGGTCGACTTCTTTGTGCGCTTCAGCGAAGTGGTGCTGAATCGCTATAAGAACAAAGTGAAATACTGGATGACCTTTAACGAGATCAACAATCAGCGTAACTGGCAGTATCCGCTGTTTGGTTACTGCTGTTCAGGCGTGATCTTCACCGAACACGAGAAGCCTGAAGAGGCAATGTATCAGGTGATGCACCACCAGTTTGTTGCCAGCGCCAGAGTGGTCAAACTCGGTCACGATATCAATCCTGACTTTCAGATTGGCTGCATGATCGCCATGGTCCCGGTCTACCCGTTTTCCTGCCATCCGGACGATGTGGTGCTGGCCCAGGAGTCGATGCATCAGCGCTATGTGTTCAGTGACGTGCAGATGCGCGGCTACTATCCGGCGTACACCCTGAAAGAGTGGGCGCGCAAAGGGTATAACATCCAGATGGAAGCGGACGATGCCGAGACGCTGCGCCAGGGTTGCGCCGACTATGTCGGCTTCAGCTACTACATGAGTAACGCCGTGAAGACCGATGCCAGCGGCGTTGACGACCCGATTACCGGCTTTGAAGGCGTGGTGAAAAACCCGCATGTGAAAGCGTCAGACTGGGGCTGGCAGATCGACCCGGTGGGCCTGCGCTATGCCATGAACGAGATGTACGAGCGTTATCAGAAGCCGCTGTTTATTGTGGAAAACGGCTTTGGTGCTATCGATAAGCCCAATGCCGACGGGCTGATTGAAGATGATTACCGTATCGACTATCTGCGTGCGCACATCGAAGAGATGAAGAAAGCCGTGACATATGATGGCGTCGAATTAATGGGCTATACGCCGTGGGGCTGCCTGGATTGCGTTTCGTTTACCACCGGCCAGTACGACAAGCGTTACGGCTTTATTCATGTGAATAAAAACGATGATGGCAGCGGCGATTTTTCTCGTTCGAAGAAGAAGAGCTTTAGCTGGTATCAGCAGGTTATCGCCAGCAACGGCGAAAACCTCTGATTCATTACTGAAACTCTGTTAACGCCCACCGGCAGCGTCAATGATGCTGCCGGTGACGTAAGAGGCCGCGTCGCTGGCCAGCCAGACGATCGCTTCCGCCACCTCTTCTGCCTCACCGCCACGTCCCATCGGGATAATGCTGGCAAGCCGATCCACCCTGCCTGGCTCGCCGCCATCGGCATGCATCTCTGTATAGATGAATCCCGGACGGACGCCGTTAACCCGAATCCCCTGCTGCGCCACTTCCAGCGACAATCCTTTCGTCAGCGTATCCATCGCCCCTTTTGAGGCGGCGTAATCGACATATTCACCAGGCGCACCGGTACGTGACGCGGCCGACGAGACGTTTACGATCGCGCCGCCCTGACCGCCGTGATGGGTGCCCATCCGCTTCACCGCCTCACGACAACAGAGAAAGGTCCCGATGACGTTGGTGGCAAAGACCTTATGCAGGCGCGCCGCATCCAGCTGCTCTGTACGGCACTGCTGAAACAGAATCCCGGCGTTGTTCACCAGCAACGCCAGCGGCACAGACTGCTGGTCGAGCTGCGCAAACATTGCCATCACCTGGGCTTCATCACTGATATCCGCCTGAACCGCAAAGGCTTCACCGCCCTGCTGCTGGATCTGTGCCACCAGCTGTTGCGCTTCTGCCTCGCGCTGACGGTAGTTCACCGCAACCCGATAACCCCGCGCGGCCAGTAACAGCGAGGTGGCCCGTCCGATACCGCGGCTGCCACCCGTAACCAGTGCCAGTTTCATGCTGATTCTCCAGAAAAAAGGGCCGACGAAGCGGCCCCTGATGGTTAATGCTTGTCTGTGCGAAGATTACTGATAGTCGCTCATCGGCACGCAGGAGCAGAACAGATTACGGTCGCCAAATACATCATCCAGACGTTTCACCGTCGGCCAGTATTTGTTGTGGCTGCCCGCCGGGAAGACGGCCAGTTCGCGGCTGTAAGGATGTGACCACTCACTGACGATTTCCAGCTGGGTATGCGGCGCATTCACCAGTGGATTGTCGTCCAGCGGCCATTCACCTGCCGTAACCCGGTCAATTTCCATGCGGATCGCCAGCATCGCGTCGATAAAGCGATCCAGTTCGATTTTGCTCTCTGACTCGGTCGGCTCCACCATCAACGTGCCTGCCACCGGGAAAGACATGGTCGGTGCGTGGAATCCGTAATCGATCAGGCGTTTAGCGATATCCAGCTCACTGATTCCGGTCTGCTCTTTCAGCGGGCGGATATCGAGAATACACTCATGCGCTACGCGTCCGTCACGGCCGGTGTAAAGCACCGGATAGGCGGACTGCAGGCGGCTGGCAATATAGTTGGCATTCAGAATGGCGACTGAACTGGCCTGCTTTAGCCCTTCCGCGCCCATCATGCGAATGTACATCCAGCTGATCGGCAGAATCGAGGCGCTGCCAAACGGCGCTGCGGAGACCGCGCCCTGCTGCGTCAGTACACCGTCGATCTGCACCACGCTGTGCCCCGGAACAAACGGCGCCAGATGCGCTTTCACGCCAATCGGTCCCATACCCGGACCGCCGCCGCCGTGCGGAATGCAGAAGGTTTTATGCAAATTGAGGTGCGAGACATCCGCGCCGATGTAACCCGGCGTGGTAATGCCGACCTGCGCATTCATGTTCGCGCCATCCAGATAAACCTGTCCGCCGTACTGATGCACAATCTGGCACACCTCACGGATGGTCTCTTCGTAAACGCCGTGGGTGGACGGATACGTCACCATGATGCAGGAGAGCTTATCGCCCGCCTGTGCCGCCTTTTCACGCAGGTCGCCGAGGTCGATGTTGCCCTGTTTATCGCAGGCCACCACCACCACGTCCATGCCCGCCATCTGGGCTGAAGCCGGGTTCGTACCGTGCGCCGAGCTCGGTATCAGGCAGAGATGACGATCGCCCTCGCCGCGGCTTTCGTGATAGCGGCGGATCGCCAGCAGCCCGGCATATTCACCCTGCGCGCCGGAGTTCGGCTGCATACAGAGTGCGTCATAGCCGGTAAGCTGCACCAGCCACTGTGAAAGCTGGCCGATCATCTGCAGATAGCCGGTCGCCTGTTCCGCCGGGCAGAACGGATGCAGCTCCGCAAATTCCGGCCAGGTGATCGGGATCATTTCGGCAGCAGCATTCAGCTTCATGGTGCAGGAACCGAGCGGGATCATCGCCTGATTCAGCGCCAGATCCTTTTTCTCCAGGCTGTGCATGTAACGCATCATCTCGGTTTCGCTGTGATGACGGTTGAACACCGGATGGGTCAGGATTTCGCTGTGGCGTTGCAGGCCAGCCGGAATCGCGTGACTTTCACTGGCGACTTCGCTGTCGAGCTTTTCCAGATCCTGGCCGTGCTCATCACCCAGCAGAATAGCGAACAGCGCCAGAATATCGTCGCGGCTGGTGGTTTCATCCAGCGTGATGCCAACGGCGTTATGGATGTCGCTGCGGAGGTTAACGCCAAAGCTCAGGGCGCGGTTCAGCACGGCGGCTTTATCCGCCACTTCCACCGTCAGCGTATCGAACCAGTGCTGATGGCGCAGCTTCAGGCCGCCCTGCTGCAGTCCGGCTGCCAGAATATTCGTGAAGCGGTGAATGCGTGAGGCAATGCGTTTCAGACCGGCCGGGCCGTGGAACACCGCGTAGAGACCGGCGATGTTGGCCAGCAGCACCTGCGACGTACAGATGTTGGAATTAGCCTTTTCACGGCGGATATGTTGTTCGCGGGTCTGCATCGCCATACGCAGCGCCGTATTGCCCGCGGCATCACGTGACACACCGATGATGCGGCCTGGCATGGAGCGTTTATGCTCATCGCGGCTGGCGAAGAAGGCGGCATGCGGGCCGCCGTAACCCATTGGCACGCCGAAGCGCTGAGCGGAACCAAAGACGATGTCTGCGCCCTGCTTACCTGGCGCTTCCAGTAACACCAGCGACATAAAGTCCGCCGCCACGCTGACCACGACTTTACGTGCTTTCAGCCCGGCAATCAGCGCGCTGTAATCGTGCGCTTCACCCGTTGTGCCCACCTGTTGCAGCAGCACGCCAAACAGGTCGTCGTGATCGGATGCCTTGTCGGCGCTGTCAATGATCAGTTCGAAGCCGAACGTCTCCGCACGTGTACGGACCACATCCAGCGTCTGCGGATGAATATCGTCGGCAATGAAGAATTTATTGGCGTTTTTGAGCTTACTGACGCGTTTTGCCATTGCCATCGCTTCGGCGGCGGCAGTGGCTTCATCCAGCAGTGAAGCAGACGCGATATCCATGCCGGTGAGATCCAGCGTCAGCTGCTGGAAGTTCAGCAGCGCTTCCAGACGGCCTTGTGAAACTTCAGGCTGATACGGCGTATAGGCGGTGTACCAGCCTGGATTTTCAAGCATGTTACGCAGGATAACCGGCGGGGTAATAACCGCGCTGTATCCCATACCGATCCAGGATTTGTACCGCAGATTCTGGCTGGCAATGGCTTTCAGTTCGGCCAGCGCCTGCTGTTCCGTAGCGGCTTCGCCCACCGCGGGCGGGCCAGGCAGCTGAATGTCTGCCGGCACAATCGTGCTGATTAACGCGTCCAGCGAACGGGCACCAATCGCGTCAAGCATCTGCGCCTGCTGCTCAGGTGAAGGACCAATATGGCGCTCGATGAATGCACCGTTGTGTTCTAGCTGGCTGAGAGTCTGAGTCATTAGCAGTAAATCCTGAATCGGGCTGGGGGAACCGGAGAGCAAACAGAAATCTGCGGCCTCTGCACGAGGCCGCCTGACGACTACTCGTCGATGGAGGCTTTGTAAGCATCCGCATCCAGCAACGTGTCGATTTCAGACGCGTCGCTGGCTTTGATTTTGAATAACCAGCCGCCGTCATAAGGCTCGCTGTTGACCTGCTCCGGCGAGTCGGTCAGCGCTTCGTTGACCGCCACAATCTCACCGCTGATCGGCGCATAGATGTCTGAGGCCGCTTTAACGGATTCAGCCACCGCGCACTCTTCACCGGCAGCAAACGTCGCGCCCACTTCAGGCAGATCAACAAACACCATGTCGCCCAGTAACTCCTGCGCATGTTCCGTAATCCCCACCGTGTAGCTGCCATCGGCTTCTTTGCGCACCCATTCGTGGCTGTCGCGGTACTTCAACGTATTCGGCACATTGCTCATTGGCCATTTCTCCTGAATAAAATTTACTGGGCGACCGGCTTACCGGCGCGGACAAAAACGGGACGGGTAACCTGAACCGGCATCTGTCGGTTACGGATCTCAACGATGGCAGTGCTGCCGATAGAGGCCGGAACACGCGCCAGGGCGATGCTGTAACCCAGCGTCGGTGAGAAAGAACCACTGGTGATGATGCCTTCCTGCAACTGCCCCTGGTCATCGGTGAAACGCACCGGCTGGCCGTTACGCAGCACCCCTTTTTCTGTGAGGATCAGCCCCACCAGTTTTTCGGTGCCACGTTCACGCTGCAGTTCCAGCGCTTCCCGGCCGATGAAATCGCGATCGGCGGGTTCCCAGCAGACGGTCCAGCCCATGTTGGCGGCCAGCGGTGAGACGCCTTCATCCATCTCCTGACCATAAAGATTCATACCCGCCTCCAGACGCAGCGTATCGCGTGCGCCAAGGCCAGCCGGTTTTACACCAGCGGCCAGCAGACGCTGCCAGAAATTGGCCGCTTCTTCTGCGGGCATCGCAATTTCATAGCCCGCTTCGCCGGTGTAGCCGGTCGTAGCGATAAACAGGTCACCTGACTGCACACCGAAAAACGGCTTCATGCCAGCGACAGCCAGACGCTGTTCTTCGCTGAACAGGGTCTGCGCTTTCTGCTGCGCCTGCGGCCCCTGCACGGCAATCAGCGCCAGGTCATCACGTTCAGTGAGCGTAATGCCATAGCCCTCTGCGTGTTGGGTAATCCAGGCGAGGTCCTTCTCACGGGTCGCGGAGTTCACCACCAGCCTGAAGAACGTTTCGCTCATAAAGTAAACAATTAAATCATCAATGACGCCACCTGAAGCATTCAGCATGCCGGTGTAGAGCGCTTTACCCGGCTGCGTCAGTTTTGCCACATCATTTGCCAGCAGGTAGCGCAGGAATTCGCGGGTACGCGGACCTGTCAGGTCAACAATGGTCATGTGAGAGACATCAAACATACCGGCGTCGCTGCGCACCACATGATGTTCATCCATCTGGGAGCCATAGTGCAGCGGCATCATCCAGCCATGAAAATCTACCATGCGGGCACCGCAGGCCTGATGCTGTTCAAACAGAGGTGTTTGCTGAGTCATAACCATCCTGTGCAGAAGCGGTTGAGTGCAAAAGTGCGCCGGAATTAAGGGCCGACGCAAACGTTCTCTTACGGCTGACGTTACCACCGAATCTGACGATTAACCATAAGCAAACCGGGGTCGAAAGCAGATGCACAGCCTAACCAGGAACAGCTGACCACAGGATAAAAAACTGCAATTTTGTGATTAATCGCGCAATAAATGCAGGGCTTTTAAATATACGCAGCAAATTTATGCGGGATGGCATTCAGGATGTTAAAAAAATTCCGCACCCTGCCAGGAGATGAATGAGAAAAAGTAATGCGAATTCGGCCGCAAAATTAGAATAAATCAAACGAAGATCCCTGATGGTGCAGCGTTGCCTTTTGGTGGTGCAGAGGGGTTAAGGGATAAAAAAAGCCAGCAGATGCTGGCTTATCAGAAGGTGTGGATTTAGCGTAGCCAGGCGGGCAAATCATTCAGGCCCATCGCCTGCTTCAGCATCATCGGTTTGACACCCGGCAGGCGATCAGCCAGCTTCAGGCCGACGTCGCGCAGCAGTTTCTTCGCCGGATTGTTACCGGCGAACATTTCACGGAAGCCCTGCATTCCCGCCAGCATCATGGCGGCACTGTGCTTACGGCTGCGCTCGTAGCGACGCAGATAGAGGTGCTGACCAATATCTTTACCCTGCTGATGCAGACGGCGAATTTCACCAATCAATTCGGCGGCATCCATAAAGCCAAGGTTAACGCCCTGACCCGCCAGTGGATGAATGGTGTGGGCCGCATCGCCCACCAGCGCCAGACGGTGTGCCGCAAAGTTGCGGGCATAGCGCGCCACTAGCGGGAACGACTTACGCTCGCTCTCGAGCTGGCACAGGCCAAGGCGCATATCAAACGCCACCGAGAGCTGCTGATTGAACAGCGCTTCCGGCATGGTTTCCAGACGACTCGCTTCCTGCGGCGAGAGCGACCAGACGATGGAGCTCAGATGGGGATCCTGCATCGGCAGGAAAGCCAGAATGCCGTCGCCGTGGAACACCTGGCGCGCTACCGCATCGTGAGGCTTCTCAGTGCGGACGTTAGCCACTAACGCATGGTGATCGTAATCCCAGAAGGTCAGCGGAATATCGGCTTTATTACGCAGCCAGGAGTTAGCCCCGTCAGCGGCAATCATTAATCGCGCGCTTAACATGCTGCCATCCTGCAGAGTAATAAAGGCTTCGTTGTCGCCAAATGCCACCTGCTGTAACTGCGAGGGTGCCATCAGCGTTACGTCACTGCAGGCGCTGGCGCGTTGCCAGAGCGCGTTATGAATCACCGGATTTTCGATGATATGGCCCAGATGCGACAGGCCCTGCTGCTCATCATCAAAGGCGATGGTGCCGAAACTGTCCTTATCCCACACTTCCATGCCGTGATATGCGCGGCAGCGCAGCGAGAGAATGGTCGACCAGACATCCAGCTTCTGCAGCAGCCGTTCGCTGGCAGCATTGATTGCCGACACGCGAATGGACGGAGACGCACTCAGCGCCAGCGGTGGCTCCGGCGATTTTTCCAGCACGGCGATGCGCAGCCCGCTGCCCTGCAAGCCGCAGGCCACCGCCAGCCCCACCATACCGCCACCGGCAATCACCACATCAAAAGTTTGCATCTGAGCCTCTTTATTAACGCTTAACCCAGCCAAGCGTACGCTCAGCCAGTTGATTTCGTAACCACGGCAGATGATCCATCGCCAGCAGACCCAGGTTGCGACCGGCCACCATCGGGCCATAGCGATTCGCAAAGACACGAACCAGACCGTCGGTAATACCGATAGTCGCGGCGCGGTCGGGCTGACGACGCTGCTGGTAATGGTTCAGCACCGCATAGCTGCCGGGGTCCTGCTGCTGGCGATGGGCGGCGGCCAGGGTTTCGGCCAGCGACATCACATCCCGCAGGCCAAGATTGAAGCCCTGACCAGCAATCGGATGCAGCGTCTGCGCCGCATTGCCTACCACCACCACTCGATGCGTTACCGGCGACATGGCCCGGTGCAGCGCCAGCGGGTAATACTCGCGCTGGCCGGTATGAGTGAATTTGCCCAGGCGCCAGCCAAAGGCACGCTGAAGCTGGCTCAGGAATTCGGCCTCGCTCCACTGCTCAATGCGTTCACGCTGCGAAAGCGGATGACACCAGACCAGTGACAGACGGTTGCCGGACATCGGCAGCAACGCCAGTGGGCCATGTTCGGTGAAACGCTCGAATGCCCGGCCCTGATGAGGCAACGCAGTGGTGACATTGGCAATCGCTGCGAGCTGCTGATAGTCGTCCCGCTGCCACTGAATACCGCACGAGGCGGCCAGCGCAGACCGCGTGCCATCCGCCGCCACCAGCAGTTTGCCGCTCAGTTGCTCGCCACTGTCCAGCGTCACCTCTACCTGCTGCTCGCTGCGTTGGGCATGCGTGACGCGCGCCGGACAGCGCAGCGTCACGCCTGGCGCTTTTTTAAGTTCAGCAAACAGCCGCTGACCGACGTCAAACAGTTCGACCACCTGTCCCAGCGCCGGAATCGCGTAATCAGCCGCTGCCAGCGACACAAAGCCAGCGTGCCCGCGGTCGGAAACATGGATATCGGTAATCGGGGTGGCACAACTGGCGATGCGATGCCACAGGTTGATGTCCGCCAGCTGCTGGCAGGTGCCGGCAGAGAGCGCAATCGCGCGGCCATCGAAACCAGGATGCGCCCGACTGCCAGGCTCACTGCTTTCAATCAGCGTCACCGGCAGTGTGCCCTGAGTAAGATGGGAGATCGCCAGCGCCAGCGTCGCCCCGGTCATGCCGCCTCCGGCAATCAGAATCGTCATGCCTGTTTTGCCGCCGCCATCAGTGCTTCAATCTCATCGGCCTCTTTCACCACGCTGTCGGTGAGATTTTCGATACCCTCTTCCGTGATCACTATGTCATCTTCGATTCGGATACCGATGCCGCGATACTGTGCGGGCACGTCCGCATCCGGCCCGATATAAAGACCCGGCTCGACGGTTAACACCATACCTGGCTCCAGGATCCTGTCGCGGCTCGGCGTGCCATAGTGACCAACATCGTGCACATCCAGTCCCAGCCAGTGCCCCAGGCCATGCATGTAAAACTGGCGATGCGATTCTTCAGCGATCAGGGTATCAACGTCGCCTTCAAGAATGCCCAGTTCAACCAGACCGGTGATCATGATGCGTACTACTTCATCATTCACTTCACGGATGCTGACGCCAGGGCGGAACATCTCAAGCGATCGGTTCAGCGAAGCCAGCACGATGTCGTAAATCGCGCGCTGCGCCGGGCTGAATTTGCCGTTAACCGGGAAGGTGCGGGTGATATCGCCCGCATAGCCGTAGAATTCGCAGCCTGCATCGATCAGCACCAGATCGCCGTCACGCATCTCACTTTCGTTTTCGGTGTAGTGCAGAATGCAGCCGTTCTCACCGGCCCCCACAATGGTGTTGTAGGAAGGATAACGCGCGCCGTGGCGGGTAAATTCGTGATGAATTTCACCTTCAAGCTGGTACTCAAACATGCCTGGCTGGCAGGTTAGCATCGCGCGGGTATGCGCCAGTGCGCTGATTTCCCCGGCGCGACGTAACAGCGCAATCTCCTCTGCATCTTTGAACAGACGCATCTCATGCACCCACGGTCGCCAGTCAGTGAGGGTAGCGGGCGCACTGAGATTCTGACGGAAACCGCGACGCAGCTTGTCCAGCGCACTGAACACCAGCGTATCCGCATGGGCATATTCGCCCTGCGCATGGTAAATGCCGTCAAGGCCATTCAGCAGCAGGTGGAGTTGTTCACCGATATCACTCCAGGGTAAGGCACGATCAACGCCCAGTTTTTCGGGAGCCGCCTCCTGGCCCAGCCGACGGCCAGACCAGACTTCTGCTGCCGGGTCACGCACGCGGTTAAACAGCACGCTGTGATTATGATTTTCATCGCTTTTGATCAGCACCAGCAGTGCCTGCGGCTCGTTAAAGCCGGTGAAATAGCTGAAGTCGCTGCTCTGGCGGAACGGGTATTCCGTGTCATTACTGCGCGTCACTTCGGGCGCAGCAAAAATTAGCGCTGCGCTGCCAGGCGCCATCTTTGCCAGCAGCGCCTGACGACGCTGCAGGTATCGTTCCAGTGAAATCATCTCTGCACTCCCTGTAAACTGACCGGTTAAACGCGTTGACCTGAAATTAGTGTAGCGTCGGTTTTTGCACTTCTGGCGCGGTGGGCTGGGGACGGGTAAACGTATCGTGGCACAGCAGTGCGGCGACACGTACATACTCGATCACCTCTTCCAGCGACTGCTCCAGCTCTTCCTGGTCTTCATCTTCTTCGTAACCAAGCTGGGCGATAGTGCGCAAATCGTCGATTGCTTCGCCGGTTTCGCCGGTGACCTTATCCAGTTTAGGCTGTGTTACGCCCAGGCCGAGCAGAAAATGGTTAACCCAGCCTGCCAGTGCATCTGCGCGGTCAAAGACAGTGATGTCATCGTCAGCAGGAAGCATCAGCTGAAACAGGAAGCCGTCATCTTCCAGCGTGGTGGCCGTGTGCTCGTGCAGCGCCGCCAGCGGCACGGCAAGAGTGTGTGAAAACGCCATGCCT
The DNA here is from genome assembly GCF_003201065.1 of Pantoea sp. JKS000250. Classification (NCBI taxonomy): domain Bacteria; kingdom Pseudomonadati; phylum Pseudomonadota; class Gammaproteobacteria; order Enterobacterales; family Erwiniaceae; genus Pantoea; species Pantoea sp. JKS000250. The sequence goes on from NZ_QICZ01000001.1 coordinate 1,499,733, forward strand.
TCGTTAGCCAAATCGTGTACCAGCGTCTTCCAGCTGGTGTCCTGGTTACCGCCACAGAGGATCCCGCTCAGCAGGCCATGCATTTCCGCGGGCGTCATGCCAACGCCCTGCTGGGAGAGCACAGCCGCGAGCGCGTTGTAATCGGGGGTTGCGTTCTGTAAGGACATAAGTTTTCATCGTCGTTGGCAGAATAAGTTCGTGTTATGCTACCACTAGCTGCCTCAAGGTTTCCAGAAAAGGGGTTGTATCTTATTTCGTGGGTCTATATAGTTGCCCGCCTCCCAAGCCATTGACTGCTAAGGGAGTTGCGAGCGAAGTAATCAGTCAGGAAGGTGGCATGTCTGCACAACCGGTAGATTTACAAATTTTTGGTCGTTCGTTGAGAGTGAATTGTCCGCCAGAGCAGCAAGATGCGCTCAATAGCGCGGCTGAAGATCTCAATCAACGGTTGCAAGATCTAAAAGTTCGCACTAGAGTCACAAATACAGAACAACTGGTGTTCATCGCCGCGTTAAACGTCTGCCACGAGCTGGCGCAAGAGAAAGTGAAAACGCGCGATTATGCTGCTAATATGGAACAGCGTATTCGTATGCTGCAGCAGACGATAGAACAGGCACTGGTTGAGCAAGGTCGCATCTCTGAGCGTGAGGGTGCGAAGTTCGAATAAAACTTCATGGTTGCTATCGTTACAGCAACGGTGAGGTAAATTTTCTCTGAGATGTTTGCATGTGGGCCAGTCCCCTGAGCCGATATTTCGAAAAAACAGAATGTGACGCTCTGTAACCTGTGTGCATGCTCGGTTCGTCCGAGAAGCCTGATGGTTACGACGGCATGTTCACCTTGAACCAAGGGTTCAAGGGTTACAGCCTACGGCGGCATCTCGGAGATCTCCCTTCCTGTAGTCCTGCTTTTTTCCCCGGACCGACATGTTATAGTCGCTGCACAGCGGCTTATCCGGCGGGGAAATCATGTCTGAACCTTCCATGTCATCACCTTCAATGTTACAGCGTCAGGAAATTCGTCAGCAGGTGCGCCATCTGCGTCGTACCATGACGGATGAGCAGCAGGCTCAGGCGGCCGAACAGCTTGCTGAACTCGCCCTTAACTACGCCCCGCTCTCAGCCGCACGCCATATTGCCCTGTTTTTATCGGTTGATGGTGAGCTGAATACCCGTCCGCTGATTGCCCGGCTCTGGCATCTGAAGAAAGCTGTCTATCTGCCGGTTTTACACCCTTTCTCCCCCGGTAATTTATTGTTTCTGCGTTACTCGCCCGATACGCCACTGCTCCCGAATAAACTGCGCATTCCTGAACCGCCGCTCGATATCCGACAGTTGATCACACTTGATCAATTGGATCTGATGCTGGTGCCGCTGGTGGCCTTTGATCAGCATGGGCAGAGGCTGGGGATGGGAGGCGGCTTCTACGACCGCACGCTACAGAACTGGCGGCAGCACGGTTTTTTGCCCGTCGGTCTGGCACACGACTGTCAGCAGGTGGATAGCCTGCCGGTTGCAGAATGGGATGTGCCTTTGCCAGCGGTGATGACGCCGTCAAAGCTCTGGCAGTGGGAGTAGAAGAAGCACTGTTAGGGGATTTTCAGACGGCTTAAACCCATATTTGGGCGCAACTGGCAGCAATGAAATAGCTCAATGCGCAGGGAAGATGGTCAGAAGAGGAAAGCGTCCCGCGCAAGGGACAAAAACGCCGGGAGCGTTTTGAACAGCGCAAAGCGTTGGCCCGTTCACGGGCGCACCTCAGGGATGAGGTGCGTAATCGCGTGGGCCGGGCATGCCATGGATGGCGGCTTTTGCGTCTTTCCGATCTGACCGTGTTCTCTTCGCAGTCTCGGTCTTACAGCAAATCGGGACAGCCTGTATTAACTACCTGAAGAGACACGACTAAGCGCCTATTCAGGTTGGTATCACTTAGTAAAGCAAACGCGCGCGGATAGTACCCGGTATCGCCTTCATCAGTTGCAGCGCGTTCTCTGCCACTTCTGGCTCTGCATCAATGTCGATAACCACATAACCCATAAACGGCGAGGTCTGCAGATACTGCGCGGCGATGTTGATACCCTGCTCTGCGAATATCTGGTTGATGGCCGTCAGCACGCCGGGACGGTTTTCATGGATGTGCAGCAGACGACTGGCGCTGATACCGTGAATCGGCAGTGACACTTCCGGGAAGTTAACCGCTGAGAGAGTCGAGCCGTTATCGGAATATTTCGCCAGCTTACCCGCTACTTCAATTCCGATGTTCTCCTGCGCTTCTTCTGTCGAGCCGCCAATGTGCGGTGTCAGGATCACGTTGTCGAACTCACTCAGTGGAGAGATAAACGGCTCGCTGTTGGTGGCAGGCTCGGTCGGGAAGACATCGATGGCTGCGCCACCCACATGCTTGCTGGCCAGGGCATCACACAGCGCCGGAATATCCACGACGGTGCCACGTGAGGCGTTAATCAGCAGCGCACCGGGTTTCATCTGCGCCAATTGCTCTGCACCGATCATATCCTGTGTAGAGGCGGTTTCCGGCACGTGCAGGCTGACAACGTCGCTCATGTTGAGCAGATCGGCCAGATGGCGTACCTGGGTGGCATTACCCAGCGGCAGCTTGTTTTCAATGTCGTAGAAGAAAACATGCATACCCAGGCTTTCTGCCAGCACGCCCAGCTGCATCCCGATATGACCGTAACCGATAATACCCAGCTTTTTACCACGCGCTTCAAATGAACCTTTGGCAATCTTATTCCAGATACCACGGTGTGCTTTCGCATTCGCTTCGGGGATGCCACGCAGCATCAGCAGCATCTCACCAATGACCAGCTCTGCCACCGAGCGGGTATTCGAGAACGGCGCATTGAATACCGGAATACCCCGGCTCGCAGCCGCCTGCAGATCAACCTGGTTAGTGCCGATACAGAAACAGCCAACGGCAACCAGCTTTTCAGCCGCCGCAAAAATCTCTTCAGTGAGCTGGGAGCGGGAACGGATACCAATGAAGTGCGCATCGCGGATCGATGCTTTTAACGCGTCGGAGTCCAGTGCGCCCTTGTGGAATTCGATGTTGGTGTAGCCTGCAGCCCGCAGATTCTCCAGCGCGCTCTGATGGACACCTTCCACCAGCAGGAACTTAATCTTATCTTTTTCCAGTGATACCTTTGCCATTTCCCGATCCTATTCAGCATTCAATGAGGACTACCATAAGCCAGCCTTCTGTCAAAATATCAAAAAAATCGCGTCCGGCAATACAAACGATTGCCCGGCAGCCAGCACGGCAATGGCTGACAGCAGCACATTGCCGGACAAAATCATGAGGTCAGCGATGAAGAGAGAACGAACCTACTGTCGATGACGGTTATGTGACATAAGTCACCAAATTTCACCGACGTGAGAAAAGATGATTTGCAGGCAGAAATAACCGGCGCCTTTACAGCGCCAGACAGATCATTTTTTGATGGTTTTCACGCCATCAGGACCGCCAATCAATGCGATATCGGCACCGCGCGCGGCAAAAAGACCAACGGTAACGACGCCCGGCAAGGCATTGATGGTTTTTTCGAGCTCAATCGGATCGAGAATGCGCAGATTATGCACATCGAGAATAATGTTGCCGTTATCGGTCACCACGTTCTGACGATACTCAGGTAAGCCGCCCATTTTCACCAGCTGACGCGCCACGTAACTGCGCGCCATCGGAATCACTTCGACTGGCAGCGGAAAACGCCCCAGCACATCGACCTCTTTTGAGGCGTCAGCGATGCAGATAAAGGTCTCGGCCACCGCGGCTACGATCTTTTCACGCGTCAGCGCTGCGCCGCCGCCTTTGATCATCTGCATCTGTGGGTTGATCTCATCCGCGCCATCAACGTAAACCGACAGCAGGTCAATCTCGTTCAGATCGAACACCTGAATGCCCAGGCTTTTCAGCTTCTGGGTAGAAGCGTCGGAGCTGGAGACGGCACCTTCGATCTGATGCCTGACCGTGGCCAGCGCATCAATAAAGTGGGCAGCGGTGGATCCGGTGCCTACGCCAACAACGGTGCCCGGCTGCACATAGTCAAGTGCAGCCCAGCCAACGGCTTTTTTCAGTTCATCCTGGGTCATGGTATGTTTAAAACCTGTGCGACAACGAAGTGCGCGTAGTATAAAACAAGGCTTGCTGAAAATGCTCGGCTGTCCGACGTGGATTTAACGCTTTGGAAGCCAGCCCACAAAAAACAAGCGAGCCATCACAGGTGACACTTTTGTGGCATAGTGACGTCCACCCTGAAGGAGAGAGAAGAAGAATGAAACGCCCGGATTATCGAACGCTTCAGGCGCTGGATTCAGTGATCCGCGAACGCGGCTTTGAGCGTGCCGCACAAAAGTTGTGTATCACCCAATCGGCGGTTTCACAGCGTATCAAGCAGCTGGAGAATCTGTTTGGTCAGCCGCTGCTGGTGCGCACCGTGCCGCCGCGTCCGACTGAACAGGGGCAAAAACTGCTGGCGTTACTGCATCAGGTAGAGCTGCTGGAAGAGGAGTGGCTGGGCGATGAGAACAGTGGCACCACGCCGCTGCTGCTGTCGCTGGCGGTCAATGCCGACAGTCTGGCGACCTGGCTACTGCCTGCGCTGAAAGATGTGCTGGCAGATTCCCCTGTCCGTCTGAATCTGCAGGTCGAAGATGAAACCCGCACTCAGGAGCGTCTGCGTCGGGGTGAAGTAGTGGGTGCAGTGAGTATTCAGCCGCAGCCGCTACCGAGTTGTCTGGTGGATCAGCTCGGTGCTCTCGACTATCTGTTTGTCGCGTCACGCGACTTTGCCGATCGCTTCTTTCCTAACGGCGTCACCCGCTCAGCCCTGCTGAAAGCGCCTGCGGTGGCGTTTGACCATCTTGATGATATGCATCAGGCCTTCCTGCAGCAGAACTTTGATCTTTCACCCGGCAGCGTGCCCTGCCACATCGTGAACTCCTCTGAAGCCTTTGTGCAGATGGCGCGGCAGGGTTCAACCTGCTGTATGATCCCGCATCTTCAGATTGAGCGTGAGTTGGCAAGCGGTGAGTTAATCGATTTGACGCCGGGATTGTGTCAGCGCCGGATGCTCTACTGGCATCGGTTTGCGCCGGAGAGCCGCTTAATGCGTCGGGTGACCGATGCGCTGATTGCGCATGGACATCGGGTGCTGCGGCAGGATGACGTGGCAGCCTGAAAACAAAAACGGGGCGAAAGCCCCGTTTTTGTTGCTGACAAATCGGGATAACCAGGAGTCTTACAACAACAGAAAAGTTAAACGCGAAGGGAACAGGGTCAGAAGAGGAAAGCGTCCCGCGGCCTGGGACAAAAACGCCGGGAGCGTTTTTGAACAACGCAACGCGTTGGCCCGGTCACGGGCGCACCTCAGGGATGAGGTGCGTAATTGTGCGGGCCGAGCGGCCAGGGATTAGCCTTAGCGACTTTCCGATCTGACCCTGTTTCCTGTGCAGGCACCGTCTCACAGCGAACCGGGCCAGGTTTTGTCGACAATCTCAAACGGGACATCAGCCACGTTTTGCATTATGGCGTGTTGGGCTGAAGCTCAAACACCACATCGACCTGATCGTCAAAGTTGATGCTCTGCTGATCGTAGGTTTCCTGCGCCGACGTATCTGCCGCGGCTGCCGCTTTATACATGCGGTTCATTGGCATCGGCTGATAGTTGGCAACCTGATAACGAATGCTGTAGATGGATCCCAGCTTCGCGTTGAAGCCTTCAGCCAGCTGTGAGGCCTGCTGAGTCGCGTTCTTAATCGCGGCTTTACGCGCCTGCTCTTTGTAGCTTTCCGGGTTTGCCACGCCTAACTCAACGCTGCGTACCTCATTCAGACCAGACTTCAGCGCCCCGTCCAGCAGATCGTTCAGCTTGTCCAGTTGACGCAGGGTGACCTGCACCTGACGCACCGCGCGATAGCCTTTCAGTACCGATTTACCCTCTTTGGTGTAATCGTACTCAGGCTGTGTGCTCAGGTTAGCTGCATCGATATCTTTCTTCTCAATGCCGTTTTTCTGCAGAAAATCGAAATATTGCGCAACCCGGTTATCCGCCTGCTTTTTCGCATCTGCAGCATCTTTCGACGACACGTTCACCACGATTGAGAGCGTCGCGATATCGGGACGGGCATCGACCGTTGCCTTGCCTGAGGTCACCACGTGCGGTCCGTTCGGTAACTCATCAGCGTGTACGCCAGGCAATGCCCCGGCGCTCATGATTGCGGCCAGAGCCAATGCTTTCAGTTTCATGAAAGTCCTCCTTGAAAAGGTCACTATGACGGCTTCCAACCGGCGAAGCCCAAAAGCGCATCGGTATGCGCCATGCTTTGAGTGGTCATTATGGCAAAAGTTCGCCTGCGGTGCGGCAATTACTGGCGCGGATCGCAGCCGGGATCAAAAACCGGCAATGCCCTGGCGCGCCAGCTGCAGGGCGATAAACCACATTACCGCACCCACCAGCAGGTTAATAATGCGCTGGGCTTTCGCGGTACGCAGGCGCGGTGAGAGCCACGCGGCCAGCAGGGCCAGGCCAAAGAACCAGAGGATCGACGCACTGATGGTGCCCAGCGCGAACCACTGACGCGCCGTGGTAGTCGGCAACTGACCGCCAAGACTGCCCAGCACCACAAAGGTGTCGAGGTAGACGTGCGGATTGAGCCAGGTTACCGCCAGCAGCGTCGCAATGATGCGTCCCCTGCTCTGCTTTAACGGCGCACCATCCGTCAGATCGGCCTCACCGCGAAAAGCACTGCGCAACGCGCCCCAGCCATACCACAGCAGAAAAGCCACGCCCGCCCAGGTGATGACCATCAGCAGCAGCGGAGACTGGCTCAACAAGGCGCTGCCGCCAAAGATGCCGCCGCATATCAGCAGAATATCGCTCAGCGAGCAGAGTGCCGCCGTCATCAGATGGTACTGACGTTTTACACCCTGATTCATCACAAATGCGTTTTGCGGCCCCAGCGGCAGTATCAGCGCGGCGCCGAGGGCAAGCCCCTGAAAGTAGAGAGATATCACAGCATTACGTCCTCACATGGTCAGATGCGAAGAAGTATAAAGAGAGGAAATGATTAGCGGAAATTGAAAGAATTAATCTGCGATTAGCAAAATTAATGGGCGACGTTCGCCGCCCATTGATCGATTTTTATTGTCACTGAACCTGCGTTTCGACAGCTTCAGGCGCGGATTTCTGATGCAGATGCACATCCATCTGCGGATAAGGAATACCAATTCCTTTGCCATCCAGCGCACGTTTGAAGTTCTTCAGCAGATCCCAGTAAACGTCCTGCAGGTCTCCGCTGTTGCTCCAGCAACGCACCACAAAGTTCATGGAAGAAGCAGCCAGTTCGTTAAGACCAATTTGAATACCCTTCTCTTTCAATACACGGCTGTCGGCTTCAACGACCTGCTGCAGTAAGGCAATGACTTCATCCACATCCGCTTCATAAGCGACGCCAATGATAAATTCATTGCGACGAACCGGCTCACGCGAGAAGTTAACAATGTTTCCGCTGATGATTTTACCGTTTGGCACCACCACAATTTTGCCATCCCCGGTCCGGAGCGTAGTGGAGAAAATCTGCACATGCAGCACGGTGCCCATCACGCCACCCAGATCAACAAACTCGCCTGTACGGAACGGGCGGAAGGTGACCAGCAGCACGCCTGCGGCCAGGTTTGAGAGCGATCCCTGTAAGGCCAGACCAACTGCCAGACCAGCAGCACCCAGTACAGCAATCACCGAGGCGGTCTGTACTCCAATGCGTCCCAGGGCTGCGATAATGGTAAACGCGATAACGCCATAGCGCACTAGCGCGGAGAGGAAGTCTGCCACGGTCGCGTCGATATGACGGGCGCGCAGCAGGCGATTTACGGCATTAGAGATGATACGGGCGATGACCATCCCGATAATGATGATGGCGATAGCGGCAACGATATTTACGGCATAGCTGATGATCAGCGCCTGATTGCGAATCAGCCAGTTACCTGCGTTATTTAAGCCGTCGACGACGTGTAAATCTTCCATTAATAAGCCCTGTTGTTAGATTCCCATCGGGAATGAAAAAACTGCCAGATGACATCCGACACCCTGCCATCAAGGGTAATCAATTATCCCCTTAAGCGCCAAACCGTCGGGCTTTAAAGCGCGTTTTTACGAAAATTTTGCATAAAAAAAGGCCCTTTCGGGCCTTTTTTGTACGATAACTGAATGTCAGTTACAGCACGTCGACAGCGTTAAGCTCTTTGAAAGCCTGCTCCAGACGCACGACCATAGAGGCCTGGGCAGAACGCAGCCAGACACGTGGGTCGTAGTATTTTTTGTTTGGCTTGTCGTCGCCTTCCGGGTTACCCAGCTGCGACTGCAGATAGCCTTCGTTCTTTTTGTAGTACTGCAGGATGCCGTCCCAGGTTGCCCACTGGGTATCGGTATCGATGTTCATCTTGATCACGCCGTAGCTGATAGACTCTTCGATTTCTGCAGCTGAAGAACCTGAACCGCCGTGGAAAACGAAGTCCAGCGCGTTGTGCGGCAGGCCATGTTTTTCACACACATATTTCTGCGAATCGCGCAGAATGGTCGGGGTCAGTTTCACGTTACCTGGCTTGTAAACGCCGTGTACGTTACCGAATGAAGCCGCAATGGTGAAGCGCGGGCTAATCGCATGAAGTTTTTCATACGCGTAGTTCACATCTTCCGGCTGAGTGTAGAGTGCAGAAGCGTCCATGTGGCTGTTATCCACGCCATCTTCTTCACCACCGGTGCAGCCCAGTTCGATTTCCAGCGTCATGTCGAGTTTCGCCATACGCGCCAGGTATTTGCTGCTGATCTCGATGTTCTCTTCCAGAGACTCTTCTGACAGGTCGATCATGTGAGAAGAGAACAGTGGTTTACCGTTTTTCTGGAAATACTCTTCACCCGCGTCCAGCAGACCGTCGATCCATGGCAGCAGTTTCTTGGCACAGTGGTCGGTGTGCAGGATAACCGGCACGCCATACTGCTCAGCCATCAGGTGAACATGGTGTGCACCCGCGATAGCGCCGAAAATGGCCGCGCCCTGTGGTTTATCAGTCTTGAAGCCTTTACCCGCGATAAATGCAGCACCGCCGTTAGAGAACTGGATGATGATTGGCGCTTTAACTTTCGCAGCGGCTTCCAGTGCGGCATTGATAGAGTCGGTGCCGACGCAGTTTACGGCTGGCAGTGCGAATTTGTTCTCTTTCGCAACTTTGAAGATCTTCTGTACGTCATCACCAGTGACAACGCCGGGTTTTACGAAATCAAAAATTTTAGACATGATTGTGTCCTGTTTCGTGACCGTTGTTCCCGCTCGGGAACATCGATTTAAACGCCCAGACGGGCAAGACTTCAGGCGATGCCGCCAGGCATCGCCCCCAAAGGATTACTGCTTCGCACGCTCTTCCAGCATAGCAACTGCAGGCAGTTTTTTGCCTTCAACGAATTCAAGGAACGCGCCGCCGCCGGTAGAGATGTAGGAAATTTTGTCTTCAATGCCGAACAGGTCGATAGCCGCTAAGGTATCGCCACCGCCAGCAACAGAGAAGGCATCGCTGTCTGCAATGGCGTTCGCCACGATCTCGGTGCCTTTACGGAAGTTAGGGAACTCAAACACGCCCACCGGGCCGTTCCACAGGATGGTTTTAGCATCCTTCAGGATAGCCGCCATCGCCTGTGCGGTTTCGTCACCAAAGTCCATAATCTCTTCGTTATCCGCCACTTCCGAAACCTTTTTCACGGTCGCTGGCGCAGTTTCAGAGAATTCTGTGCCGACGCGTGAGTCAGTCGGAACCGGGATACCGTGCTGATCGCGCAGGCCTTTGGCCGCTTCAACGAAGTCTGGTTCATAGAGTGATTTACCGACATTGTTGTCGATAGCCACGAAGGTGTTAGCAATACCGCCGCCCACAATCACGGTGTCCGCGATTTTGACCAGAGACTGCAGCACGTCAAATTTGGTAGAGACTTTAGAACCGCCAACAACAGCCACCAGCGGACGTTCCGGGTTGCTCATAACTTTACCCAGCGCTTCCAGTTCTGCAGAAAGCAGCGGACCGGCACAGGCGACAGGAGCAAATTTGCCGACGCCGTGGGTAGACGCCTGCGCACGGTGCGCAGTACCAAAGGCGTCCATCACAAATACGTCGCACAGCGCAGCATATTTTTTAGACAGCGCTTCGTCGTCTTTCTTTTCGCCTTTGTTGAAGCGAACGTTTTCCAGCACCACCAGTTCGCCAGCGCCGACTTCAACGCCATCGAGGTAATCTTTTGCCAGGGTCACATTGGTGCCGCTCAGCTTCTCTTTCAGGTAGTTAACTACCGGCAGCAGCGAGAACTCTTCGTTGTACTCACCTTCGGTCGGACGACCCAGGTGGGAGGTAACCATTACTTTCGCGCCCTGTTTCAACGCCGCTTCAATGGTTGGCAGAGAAGCACGGATACGTGCATCAGACGTCACTTTACCTTCTTTAACTGGTACGTTCAGATCGGCACGGATCAGAACGCGTTTGCCAGCCAGATCCAGATCGGTCATCTTAATTACAGACATGGTGAACCCTCTCGTTGATTCTCATAAGTTTTGCCAGACGCAAACCGCGTCTTACCTGAAACCGCTTGCGGCCATCGCTAACGTCGTGTCGAGCATTCGGTTAGCAAAGCCCCATTCGTTGTCACACCAGACCAGGGTCTTGATAAGGTGTTGACCGCTGACCCGCGTTTGTGTTCCATCCACAATGGCACTGTGCGGATCATGGTTAAAATCTACTGAGACTAACGGTAATTCCGTATAGTCAACTATACCACGAAATGCCCCTTCTGCCGCGCTCCGCAACAGGGTGTTAACATCACACGCTGTCACCGCGTTATGCACAGAAACGCTGAGATCAATGGCCGTCACGTTAATCGTCGGGACGCGAACGGCTATCGCCTCAAAGCGATCGTTGAATTTCGGAAAAATACGGGTAATGCCAGCCGCCAGACGCGTATCTACCGGGATGATCGACTGACTGGCTGCACGTGTGCGGCGCAGATCGCTGTGATAGGCGTCGATCACCTGCTGATCGTGCATCGCCGAGTGGATCGTAGTGACAGTGCCGGATTCGATTCCAAACGCATCATCCAGCAGCTTAATCACCGGAATAATGCAGTTCGTCGTACAGGAGGCGTTGGAGACGATGCGGTCACTGGCGGTCAGTGCCTGCTGGTTAACGCCATACACCACCGTGGCGTCGAGATCGTTGCCGCCGGGATGAGAGAACAGCACTTTTTTAGCGCCAGCCTGCAGGTGCGCTTCGCCATCAGCCCGCGAGCCATAGACGCCGGTACAGTCCAGCACCACATCCACGTCGAGTTCACGCCAGGGCAAATCGGCAATGTCTGCACGGTGCAGAATACGCAGGGTATCACCCCCCACCCACATCACATCGCGCTCCTGACGGACGTCGAAAGCAAAACGGCCATGGCTGGTATCGTATTTCAGCAGATGCGCCATACCGGTGGCTTCTGCCAGCTCGTTAATGGCGACCACGGTGATCTCTGCACGCCGGCCCGTTTCATAGAGCGCGCGCAGGACGTTGCGTCCAATCCGGCCAAAACCATTTATCGCTACCCGTACCGTCATTTCTCTCCTGCCACGTCAGACTGAAAAAAACGTGCCGTTAGCCTGAGCGTTTCACTGCATTTTGTACAGGAGATTCTTACCCGGCATTGTCCGAAATCAGGGCGGTGTGCACAGCGACTGAAACGGTTCAGCCACAATAATAGAAGGAAGGAATAACAGGAATGACTGTGATCAATCTGACTGCTTAAATTTGGATCTGCGTCACAAATTCGGGCCATAGTCAGTTATTACTGGAGGAATAATAAATAAAGGGACGAAAATTTCGCCCCTCTTGTTTCACTGCCAGACGGGAACAGACCCGCCTGGCCGGTTTTTACGCCAGCAGCGCCTTCGCTTTAGCGACCACGTTGTCGACGGTGAAGCCAAACAGTTCAAACAGCTGATCCGCAGGTGCAGATTCGCCGAAGCTGGTCATACCCACGATAGCGCCGTTCAGGCCGGTGTATTTGAACCAGTAATCCGCGATGCCCGCTTCGATAGCGACGCGCGCGCTGACGGCTTTAGGCAGTACGGATTCGCGGTACTCATCGCTCTGCTTGTCGAAAGCATCCGTTGACGGCATAGAGACCACGCGCACTTTACGGCCTTCGCTGGTGAGTTTGTCCCATGCACCGACAGCCAGTTCAACTTCTGAACCGGTAGCGATCAGGATCAGCTCAGGGGTGCCGTCGCAATCTTTCAGTACATAACCGCCACGTGCCACGTTGGCCAGCTGTGCAGCGTCACGTTCCTGCTGCGCCAGGTTCTGACGAGAGAAGATCAGTGCTGTCGGGCCATCCTGACGTTCGATGGCATATTTCCACGCCACGGCAGATTCAACCTGGTCACAGGGACGCCACAGGCTCATATTTGGTGTGGTACGCAGGCTCGCCATCTGCTCAACCGGCTGGTGCGTCGGACCATCTTCGCCCAGACCGATAGAATCGTGGGTGTAGACCATGATCTGACGGATCTTCATCAGTGCCGCCATACGCGCTGCATTACGCGCATACTCAACGAACATCAGGAAGGTGGCGGTGTACGGCAGGAAGCCGCCATGCAGCGCCAGGCCATTAGCGATAGCGGTCATACCGAACTCGCGCACGCCGTAATGGATGTAGTTACCCGCTGCATCTTCGTTGATTGGCTTAGAGCCAGACCAGATAGTCAGGTTGCTCGGTGCCAGGTCGGCTGAGCCGCCCAGGTATTCCGGCAGAATTTTACCGAAAGCTTCGATAGCGTTCTGTGAGGCTTTACGGCTGGCGATCTTGGCCGGGTTCGCCTGCAGCTGCTCAACGAACTTCTGCGACTCTTCCTGCCAGTTAGCGGGCAGTTCGTTGCTAACGCGACGTTTGAACTCGGCAGCAAGTTCAGGATGTGCCTGCGCATACGCAGTGAATTTCTCATCCCATGCAGACTCTTTTGCCTGGCCCGCTTCTTTCGCGTCCCACTCTGCATAGATGTCAGAAGGAATAACGAATGGCGCGTGGTTCCAGCCCAGCTGTTTGCGGGTCAGTGCCACTTCATCATCACCCAGCGGTGCGCCGTGTGAATCATGCGTGCCCGCTTTGTTCGGTGAACCAAAGCCGATAACGGTTTTGCACATCAGCAGTGAAGGCTTGTCGCTGACGCTTTTCGCTTCGTCGATCGCTTTAGCAATCGCGTCCGCATCGTGACCATCAACGCCGCGCACCACGTGCCAGCCGTACGCTTCAAAGCGCTTCGCGGTGTCATCGGTGAACCAGCCATCAATGTGACCATCGATAGAGATGCCGTTGTCATCGTAGAACGCAACCAGTTTGCCCAGCTTCAGCGTACCCGCCAGTGAGCAGACTTCGTGCGAAATACCTTCCATCATGCAGCCATCACCCATGAAGACATAGGTGTTGTGGTCTACGATGTCATGACCCGGACGGTTGAACTGTGCGGCCAGCGTGCGTTCCGCAATGGCGAAGCCGACTGCGTTCGCGATGCCCTGCCCCAGCGGACCGGTGGTGGTTTCAACGCCCACGGTGTAGCCATATTCAGGGTGACCTGGAGTTTTTGAGTGCAGCTGGCGGAAGTTTTCCAGCTCGCTCAGTGGCAGATCGTAGCCGGTCAGGTGCAGCAGGCTATAGATCAGCATGGAGCCGTGACCATTAGACAGAACGAAACGGTCGCGGTCGGCCCACAGCGGGTTGGTTGGGTTGTGGTTCAGGTAGCCGCGCCAGAGTACTTCAGCGATGTCCGCCATGCCCATTGGGGCACCCGGATGTCCCGATTTCGCTTTCTGTACTGCATCCATACTTAACGCACGAATGGCGTTGGCAAGCTCTTTACGAGAGGGCATTTTCTACTCCAGGTCGGATTAATGCTTCGCGCCTTAACTTATTGTTATTAATGAGTTAGTGGGCAAAACAAGGAAAAAGTTGCCCATCAATGTACATGAAAATCGGGGCAAAAGTACATGCTGTAAAACGCTAAATGTAACCGCTTCGTATGGCTTTTCCGGCCAACTCTGCTAGCAAAGTGCAGACTGGCACGCTATAACCAAATCGTTTATTCACCTGACTGAGTTTCAGGTGTTTGTTTTTCTTACCTTGTTATGAATGGGATAGAGCATGAAAATCCAGAAAACGGTGTTAGCGCTTGGGCTGGCAACGCTGCTCAGCGGCTGTCAGGGTTTAGACAATAATGGACTGATGCAGTCGGGCGCGCAGGCGTTTCAGGCGTACACCCTGAGCGACGATCAGGTTAAGCAGCTGAGCGATAAATCCTGTGAGCAGATGGACAAAGATAATCAGGTTGCGCCTGCGAACAGTGAGTATCAGCAGCGCCTGAACAAGATCGCCGCCGCGCTGGGCGACAACATCAATGGCGTTCCGGCTAACTATAAGGTTTATCAGACCAAAGATGTCAACGCCTGGGCGATGGCAAACGGCTGTATCCGCGTTTACAGCGGCCTGATGGATATGATGACCGACAATGAAGTGGAAGGCGTCCTGGGTCATGAGATGGGGCACGTGGCGTTAGGTCATACGCGCAAGGCAATGCAACTGGCGTATGCCACCACCGCAGCCCGCACGGCAGCAGCCTCAGTGGGCGGCGTGATCGGTTCACTGTCGCAGTCGCAACTGGGTGAGATGGGGGAAAAACTGGTCAATGCGCAGTTCTCCCAGACACAGGAATCACAGGCGGATGACTACTCCTACGATTTGATGAAGAAGCGCAACATCAACCCGGAAGGCCTGGTCACCAGCTTTGAGAAACTGGCGAAACTGGAACAGGGACGTCAGAGCTCGATGTTTGACTCGCACCCGGCTTCTGAAGCGCGCGCCGAGCACATCCGCGAACGTATTGCTGCTGACGCGAAGTAATACGGACGGCAGGCGCGTGCATTGTGCATGCGCCTGCAGAGCGTGTCAGGTCAGTATCTGTGGCCTAACGTTTGAATATCTGATCCACCATCGAACCTAAATCGAGTTTGTTCTCGTGCAGTGAGGCTTCATCCATATGCCCCTGCGGTGACATCTTATCAATCAGCTGCGGCAGGATAACTGCCAGCGTGCCCGCTGCGCCTTTCACGTCGGTTCCCAGCTTATCCGCCAGTGACTGCAGTTCCGCCTCACCAAACGCCGAGTGGATGTCGCTGTGTTCTACAGGCTGATTCGTCCCGGTGCCGATCCACGAACCAAACACCTCACCCAGCCCGCCCTGCTGGAATTTTTGCAGCAGCACTTCGATGCCGCCCTGCTCCTGTACCCAGTGCCAGACCGCCTGCAACTGCCCAGGCAGATGCCCGTCGCTTTGGTTGCCCTGCAGCGCTCCCGCCAGTTCATCCAGAAAGCCCATAATTGCCTCCACGTTGAGAATTGATATCAGTCAGTTTAGTTGCTGATGCGTGGTTACGCCTGAGGCGCGTGCGCTATCAAAAGCGGGAGAAAAATCCGGAGGGGAAAAAGCGGATGGTGACCGTTACTGACACTGCGCCGCTTCAGGTGGCGGCGCAGTGCCTGCCGGGTTGACCCGGCAGGCTCAGGACGAGATTAGCCTTTGTTCACGGCCTGAACATGCAGCATATCCAGTGCCAGCGTCGCCGCCGCCAGTGCTGTCAGATCGGCGTGATCGTAACCCGGTGCCACTTCCACCAGATCCATGCCGACAATGTTCATGCCCTGCAGGCCACGAATCAGCTTGGTCGCTTTATCGGTGGTCAGGCCGCCAATGACCGGTGTGCCGGTGCCAGGCGCATGGGCCGGATCCAGGCAGTCGATGTCGAAGGTCAGGTAAACCGGCAGATCGCCGACGGTGCGTTTTACTTCGGCGAGGATATCGTCAACGCTGCGGTCATTAACCTGCGCCGCATCCAGCACGTTGAAGCCCAGGCTCCTGTCGAACTCGGTACGGATACCGATCTGCACGGAGTGCTGTGGATCGATCAGACCCTCTTTCGGCGCGTTAAAGAACATGGTGCCGTGGTCAAAGGTCGGGCCGTTGGAGTAGGTATCGGTATGGGCATCAAAATGCACCAGCGCCATCTTACCGAAATGTTTTGCATGGGCGCGCAGCAGAGGCAGCGTAACGTAGTGGTCACCGCCAAAGGTCATCATGCGCTTGCCATTGACCAGCAGTTTTTCCGCATGGGCCTGCAACTTGTCAGAGAGGTCCTGCGAGTCGCCGAAGGCGTAAACCAGATCGCCACAGTCGACGACGTTCAGGCGCTGACGCAGGTCGAAATCCCACGGCCAGCGGCAGCCTTCCCAGGCCAGATTAGTTGAGATCTGACGGATTGCGCCCGGACCCAGGCGGCTGCCCGGACGACCGGAAGTGGCGGCATCAAACGGCACGCCGGTGATAACCCACTCGGCGTCGCTGTCGTAAGGCTGGAAATTCAGCGGAAAACGCATGAAGCCAAAGGCGTTAGAAACCAGGGAGTTGTCGTACTGATTGCCAAGCGTGTTATACATAATTGCTCTCTCTATGTGCGTAAGTCGGGCCAGGCCCGCAAGCCATTAAGGTTGAGATGAAAAAAATCCCCTCCGCGTCGTTAGGCCCGACGAGGAAGGGATTGAGTGGTTCAGATTATCGACATAGTTAACGGCAACTGCAATATGCGATTGCGGGCTGCCGGGGCCGATTACTCATCTTCTAAATAGGTGTATCCGTAGAGGCCGCTCTCAAACTCTTCCAGGAACTGCGCGCGCAGTTCGTCGTCGAGATCGGACGCCTGCACCTGATTGCGGAACAGCGCCATCAGCTCGTTAGGATCAAGCTGCACATAACGCAGCATGTCAGCCACGGTGTCACCTTCATCCGAAAGCTGCACTTCGACTTCGCCATTTTCGCGTGCGTAGACATCCACCGCCTCGGTGTCACCGAACAGGTTGTGCATGTTGCCCAGGATTTCCTGATACGCCCCGACCATAAAGAAGCCCAGCATCGGCGGGTTATCAACGTCATATTGCGGCATCGGCATAGTAGTCGCGATACCGTCGCCATCCACGTAGTGATCGATGGTGCCATCTGAGTCACAGGTGATGTCGAGCAGTACGGCGCGGCGCTCCGGCTTCTTGTTCAGCCCTTCCAGCGGCAGGACCGGGAACAGCTGATCGATACCCCACGCATCCGGCATCGACTGGAACAGCGAGAAGTTAACGTAGATCTTATCCGCCATCCGCTCCTGCAGTTCGTCGATGATCGGACGGTGCGCACGGTTGCTGGGATCCAGATGCTGCTGAATGTAGTGGCAGATGCTCAGATAGAGCTGCTCAGCCCATGAACGCTGTTTGAGATCGTAAGTGCCGGACGCGTAGCCGGTGTGGATATCAGACAGATCCATCTGGCTGTCATGCAGCCATTCACGCAGCGAACGACGGGTGTCCGGCTCGTGCATCTCCTGCCAGGTTTCCCACATGCTGAGGATCGGGCGCGGCGCATCCGCATCCGGCGTTTCGGGTTCGCTGAACTCGTTACGCTCCACACCGATGATGTTGGAGACCAGCACCGTGTGGTGCGCGGTCACGGCACGACCGGATTCGGTGATCACCGTCGGATGGTCCAGACCGTGCTCATCACAGGCCGCACCAATCGCCCAGATCACATTGTTGGCGTACTCATTCAGGCCATAGTTGACCGAGCAGTCCGACTGCGAGCGTGTGCCTTCGTAATCGACGCCGAGACCGCCGCCCACGTCGAAACATTTGATGTTGACGCCCAGCTTCGCCAGTTCGACGTAGAAGCGCGCCGACTCACGCACACCGGTGGCGATATCGCGGATGTTGGACATCTGCGAACCCAGATGGAAGTGCAGCAGCTGCAGGCTGTCGATGCGACCCGCTTCGCGCATGATCTCAACCAGTTTCAGCACCTGGGTCGCGGACAGGCCAAACTTCGACTTTTCGCCGCCGCTCGACTGCCATTTACCGGAGCCCTGAGAAGCCAGACGCGCACGGATACCGAGACGCGGCACCACATTCAGACGTTCTGCTTCTTCCAGCACCAGTCGCACTTCTGTCATCTTCTCCAGCACCAGATAGACCTTGTGGCCCATCTTCTCGCCGATCAGCGCCAGACGAATATATTCGCGGTCTTTATAGCCGTTACAGACGATCACTGAACGGGTCTGTCCGGCGTGCGCCAGCACCGCCATCAGCTCTGCTTTGGAACCTGCTTCCAGTCCCAGCGGTTCCCCAGAGTGGATCAGCGATTCGATGACGCGTTTGTGCTGGTTAACTTTGATCGGGTAAACCAGGAAGTAGTCGCCTTTGTAACCGTAAGATTCACGCGCACGCTTAAAGGCGGCGTTAATCGAACGCAGACGATGCTGCAGGATCTGCGGGAAGCAGAACAAGGCGGGCAGACGCTGGCCCTGTGCTTCGCGCTCTTTCACCAGGCGGGCTAAATCGACGCGCACATCCGGACGGTCCGGATCGGGGCAGACACTGATGTGGCCCAGTTCGTTAACGTCGTAATAGTTGTTGCCCCACCAGGCGATGTTGTACGTACGCAACATTTTGCTCGCATCCTGATCGTTCATTGCAACCTCCTGCATGGAGCGGAGTGTACCCTGTTCGCCAGCTGACGAACCTTTGATATTCTTCATGTCGTCAGACATCGCGAACCTCAATTTTCCGTTGAAAGATAGAACTGTTAACCGGCTTTATGGCCGCTAATCTGAAAACCTGTTGCCACATTAAATGCACTGTCCTGTTCACCTGACATTGCCGTCAGCGCGATTTACGCATGAGAGTTAAGTGTAAAACACCCTGGCCATCTCCGTTGAAACAGAGAACATTTAACCGATCACTATTGACCATGGATAACCTGCGTCGTTCCGCTGCGCAGACGCAGAGAAGAGACAAACTTGCCAGAACAGAGATAGAGATTAGCCGGCGCCTGTGTCGGTAAAATTACCGCATCGGACGTCGTGTCGGCAGAAAAGAGAAACAGATGGGAAGCAGGAGAGAGCCAGCGCCACGCCGCAGCGCAGAGAACCGGAAAAAGAAAAAGCGTGGTTCATTACTTGTATCACCTCCGCATATGCCAGGGGCACATGGAAAACAACCTGGGTGAAAGCCAGATCAGAGTCCGACAGGCGCGACGCAGAGAGTGGCGTCATTCTTGCTGCACTCGAAGCAGCGGCGTTTTATACCGTTTATTGCCCGAAAATGCAAAAAGATTATCCGGGAATTGCGTGAAGTGTCAGCAAATTATGTCGATAACGATAACAGGTTAAATGCTGAAACAGAAAAAGGGCTGGTAATTGGTTTCCCCTCTATCTTAAAATAGCCGTCCAGATGGTTTTCCATCTAAACAGGTTACTATCCAGGCGGTGTTGGCCCGCTGTGCTGACATAACCTCACTGCTCGCGGCTTTGCCTGAAGGGGCGTCAGGTCAGACAACCTCACTGGCGCTATGCAGTCGTACTCAAACCATATTTAAGGTAAAGAACAGAATGGCTAAACACCTTTTTACATCCGAGTCCGTATCAGAAGGACATCCCGATAAAATCGCCGACCAGATCTCCGATGCTGTGCTGGATGCGATCCTTGAACAGGATCCGAAAGCGCGTGTGGCCTGCGAAACTTACGTTAAAACCGGTATGGTGCTGGTTGGCGGTGAAATCACCACCAGCGCCTGGGTCGATATCGAAGAGATTACCCGCAAGACCGTACGTGAAATCGGCTATGTTCATTCCGATATGGGCTTTGATGCCAACTCCTGTGCGGTATTAAGCGCGATTGGTAAACAGTCTCAGGATATTAATCAGGGCGTTGACCGTACCGATCCGCTGGAACAGGGCGCGGGCGATCAGGGCCTGATGTTCGGCTACGCCACCAACGAAACAGACGTGCTGATGCCTGCGCCGGTGACCTATGCGCACCGTCTGGTGCAGCGTCAGGCTGAAGTGCGTAAAAACGGCACCCTGCCTTGGCTGCGTCCGGATGCCAAGAGCCAGGTCACTTTCCAGTATGACGATGGCAAAATCGTCGGCATCGATGCCGTCGTGCTCTCTACCCAGCACGCGGAATCCATCAGCCAGAAAGATCTGCAGGAAGCGGTGATGGAAGAGATCATCAAGCCGGTTCTGCCAGCAGAATGGCTGAGCGCCTCAACCAAATATCACATCAACCCAACCGGTCGCTTTGTGATTGGCGGCCCGATGGGCGATTGCGGTCTGACCGGTCGTAAAATCATCGTTGACACCTACGGCGGCATGGCGCGTCACGGTGGCGGTGCGTTCTCGGGTAAAGATCCGTCAAAAGTTGACCGCTCTGCAGCCTATGCAGCGCGTTACGTGGCGAAAAACATCGTTGCAGCCGGTCTGGCTGACCGTTGTGAAATCCAGGTTTCCTACGCTATCGGCGTGGCGGAACCGACCTCCATCATGGTAGAAACCTTCGGCACCGAGAAAATCTCTACCGAACAGCTGACGCTGCTGGTACGCGAGTTCTTCGACCTGCGTCCATACGGTCTGATTCAGATGCTGGATCTGCTGCATCCAATCTATAAAGAGACCGCTGCTTACGGTCACTTTGGTCGCGAACATTTCCCGTGGGAAAAAACCGACAAAGCTGCCCTGCTGCGTGAAGCCGCTGGCCTGTAAGGTCAGCGACTGCTGATGAAAACCCTGCCCCTGCGGCGGGGTTTTTTATCGCCTTTTCAGCCCCATTGCTGACCAGAGAATGCTTTCTCACGCATGCAGGCTGCATGCTATATCCGCGCAGTTACTGGCGACCGTCAGTTATCAGAAAAACCAATCTGCCCGGCATCTCTTTCACTCTGCAGCAAATTTTCCATTCTCAGCTACACTTCCTTTCGCTTTTTATGACGACAAAATGTTAACGATTACAAATTGAAATGCTTTGTTTTTCCGACATTTAGGAATTAACGCACGTAGTTATTATGCTGAAAATGCGTTATTTTCAGCGTCGTCTGATAGCCACTAAATAGAGCATTGTCAGAAACTTAATGAGTGCTATACCTCACTGGTTAATTAATCTTTCCGGGAAAAATATGCTGAATTTCAGGGTTTCAGCGTGTGTAAGCGATTACACTGATGTGATCAGGCTCACTTTTTTCCCGCAAAAGGTTTTTTAACATTGATAAAAACAATGATGGATAAACCTGGAGGCTTCCATGCCTGGCAATACACACAAAAGCAGAACTTCAAATAAGGCAATGACCTTATTTGTCTGCTTTCTGGCGGCCCTTGCGGGACTGCTGTTCGGTCTGGATATCGGCGTTATCGCCGGTGCCCTGCCGTTTATCGCAAAGGACTTTAACGTCACCCCTCATCAGCAGGAGTGGATCGTCAGTTCCATGATGTTTGGTGCGGCGGTCGGTGCTATCGGCAGCGGCTGGATGTCATCCCGCCTGGGCCGTAAAAAAAGCCTGATGGCCGGTGCGATTCTGTTCGTTATCGGTTCACTCTGGTCAGCGATGTCGCCAAACCCGGAAATGCTGATCAGCGCCCGCGTTCTGCTGGGCCTGGCCGTCGGTATTGCCTCTTATACCGCCCCGCTTTATCTTTCTGAGATCGCTCCGGAAAAAATTCGCGGCAGTATGATTTCGCTTTACCAGCTGATGATCACCATCGGTATTCTGGGTGCTTACCTTACCGATACCGCCTTCAGCTTTACCGGCAACTGGCGCTGGATGCTGGGCATCATCACCATTCCGGCCCTGCTGTTGCTGATCGGTGTTTTCTTCCTGCCAAACAGCCCACGCTGGCTGGCGGCGCGAGGCAACTTCCGCGATGCGCAACGCGTACTGGATCGTCTGCGTGACACCAGTGAGCAGGCAAAACGTGAGCTGGAAGAGATTCGTGAAAGCCTGAAGGTCAAGCAGTCTGGCTGGGGTCTGTTCACCAGCAGCAGTCACTTCCGTCGTGCGGTCTATCTGGGCATCCTGTTGCAGGTCATGCAGCAGTTTACCGGTATGAACGTCATCATGTACTACGCACCAAAAATCTTTGAAATCGCGGGCTTCACCAACACCACCCAGCAGATGTGGGGTACGGTGATTGTGGGTCTGGTCAACGTACTGGCGACCTTCATCGCTATTGGTCTGGTGGATCGCTGGGGCCGTAAACCTACCCTGATTCTGGGCTTTATGGTGATGGCAGCCGGTATGGGCGTGCTGGGTACGATGCTGCACTTCGGTATTCACTCCGCGGGCGCACAGTACTTCGCGGTCGGTATGCTGCTGATGTTTATCGTTGGTTTTGCGATGTCAGCCGGTCCGTTGATCTGGGTGCTCTGTTCCGAAATTCAGCCGCTGAAAGGCCGCGATTTTGGTATCACGGTTTCCACGACCACTAACTGGATTGCCAACATGATCGTGGGTGCGACCTTCCTGACGATGCTGAATACACTGGGCAACGCAAATACCTTCTGGGTCTACGCACTGCTTAACCTGTTCTTCATTCTGCTGACCGTGATGCTGATTCCTGAGACCAAAAACGTCTCGCTGGAACACATCGAACGTAACCTGATGGCAGGTAAGAAACTGCGCGACATCGGTTCACGTGACTAATATTACCCGATAAAAAATGCGGTAAAAAAAACGGCGGGGTTTCTCTGGAAACCCCGCCGTTTTTATTTGTTCAATGCATGATTAAAGCGAGTTAGCCCGCCCTGCCGGCAATGGCTGCCGTATGCAGCAGAGTGCCAGCGCCATAATGAAAATAGTGGCTGTCTGATTATACGGCAGTACCGAATCGGTCAGTCCGCAGATAAACAGTGCCAGCATCGGCAGCGTCACGCCACGCAGATCGCACTTCTTAAGCCAGCCGCCAGGCACCGCCAGATAGAGCAGCGCCAGCGACAGCGTGCCCAGCCAGCCCTGCAGCGTCGTCACTTCCAGAAACTCATTGTGCATGTTGTACTTAACGTTGGTGTAGCCTTCACCATTAAGCGGATAGTGCGCCATGATGAACTCCCGCGCCTCCGTGGTGCGTGCATCCGGCGTAGCAAAACCGCCATGATGCTCAATAAAGTTGACCGCCCCGCCCCAGATAGCCACGCGTGCGCCCAGCGAGGTCGAGCTGTTTGACCCATAATTCTCAATATCCTGCATCCCTTCTACCCAGCGGTTACTGGTCATCAGGATCAGCACCGCCAGCACGCCCACCAGTAATGCGCTGATTCGCCAGTTGGTCAGCAGCGACAGCCGGTAGGTCTGCAACAGGAACAGCAGCCCCACGGCAATCAGTGCAATCAGCGTTACGCGGGTGCCGCACAGGTAGAGCAAGGCAAAGGTCACAGCCAGCACAGTGATATCGGCAATCTTCCAGTATGCGTGCGTCTCGTAACGGCTCAGCCACAGCCAGGTGCAGTAGATAAACAGAATCATGTAGGAGGACATCGAGGCCGCTTCGGTGGTGAGCTTGATGCGGATATTCTCGGTATAGAGATGCTCATGAATACCAAAGCCCAGCGTAATCAGCAGACCGACCAGAATTAACACTTTTCCAATGCGCAGCGTGGTTGCAGAAACCCGGTTGCCATAAATCGCCAGACTGAGCAGCACAAAGGCTCCCAGCAACAGCCGCTTCGCCCCCAGCAGATAGTTGGCGATATTGGTGATGGCATCGTTTGAGGGTGCGGTTTCAAGCCCCTTTGTGTGTATCGCCCAGAACAGACGGATCAGAGCGAAGAGAATCAGCACAGCAAACAGGACGACATAAAAACCGTTCTCTTTAAACGCCACTCGCCTGCGCACCAGGCCATACAACACAGATGCGACGGAGAGATAAGAGACCAGATAAAATATTTTTTGCGGCAGGCCGGAAACAAACATATTCAGTGACAGCGCCAGACAGAGCGCAATAACTGAAGCATTAACCATTAACGTTAATCCATTACGACTGCTTTTATTCGTCATGCTTAACCTCAGTCAGACGGTTAAACGCACTCATCAGGTGCTTCATATAATTTTCCTCATAAAAACCGGTGATGCTCGCTTTAATAACCTGATGATCGGGAAAGTGGAAATCCCGGCTCATGGCGTTGAGAATAGCGGCCAGCGCCATGCTGTCATTAGTAGGGTAGAGCTGACCATTGAGACCGTTCTGAATAATCTCTGACGGGCCACTGATGCAGTCGGACGAGACGCAGTAGACACCCCGTGACATCGCCTCCAGCAGGATCAGCGGAAAGCCTTCAAAGTTCGAGGTCATGATCAGACAGGTGACCTGTCTGATATGGCGGATGACGTACTCCCAGGCGTTCTCCTGCCAGCCATGCCAGGTAATACGATCCTGAATGCCGAGTTGCGTCACGTAGTGCTGACACTGCGTCAGGTCTTCTCCGTCACCTACAATCTCCAGCGTCCACGGCGCATCCAGATGCTTCAACGCATCAAACAGATCTTTAAGCTGTTTCTGCCGCTGAAAATGGACGCGACCGATATAGAGAAACTTCAGCCCCTGCGGCCTGCCGATAACCACATCATTACGCCGGATGGGGTTATAGAT
This sequence comes from Pantoea sp. JKS000250, assembly GCF_003201065.1. Taxonomy (NCBI): domain Bacteria; kingdom Pseudomonadati; phylum Pseudomonadota; class Gammaproteobacteria; order Enterobacterales; family Erwiniaceae; genus Pantoea; species Pantoea sp. JKS000250. The sequence goes on from NZ_QICZ01000001.1 coordinate 1,524,318, forward strand.
GACGTCAACGTCAGTAGCGGGTGCGCCCAGCTCCACCAGCTGCTCTTTGATCTGCTTACTGATGGCAAAATGGTGATCGGCCCGCAGCAGATAGTGGGGACGGTAGCGCTCCCGCGGTGGCAGGTGCATCCAGCTCGACAACACGATTTTGCGTCCTGAGAGCGTAATGGCCCGGCGCGTCATCAGACAGGGAATGGTGTTGAGGGTCAGAACATGGTCGGGCTGATAGCGACGAAAGAAGGCGGCCATTCTCAGCGTGTGAATAAGATTTTTTATTTTCTTATTACGCAGCGTGCAGACGCTCTCTGATAAAACGGCGTTGGCGGTCCAGGCACGGGAGAGGCTCTCCTCTCCGCTGTTGATAATAAACAGCCCTGCTTCCGTTCCGGGTTCCTTATTCAGGGCGGTAATCAGCTGGCAGGTCACATTCTCCATACCGCCGCGGCCAGCCATGAGATCGGTAACCAGCACAATACGCTGTTTCCTGATGTTATTATTTTTCATTGCGTTGTCCGTACACTGTGCCTTCCGCTTCTGATCCATTCACTCTGCAGTGAACATTATCAACAGGATATTCTAAAAAAGACCGTAACAATATTTAATCCAGAATTTTAACTAATCGCAGGGCTACGCCGGACCACACGAACACTGTGGATCGTATGGTTCGAAACTGGCGGATGAGTATAGTCGCTGCGCTGTCGTTTTCGCGGGTAACGTTGAGTTCCTGGGCGACGGCGATTATTCTGAGCGCCATGAAAACACCTCGTCTCCCCATTGCCCTGCAGCAGGCCGTGATGCGCTCACTGCGCCAGTCGCTTGAGCGTGCAAATCAGGCCCTGAAAACCCATTATCCGGAACCGAAGCTGCTCTACCAGCAACGCGGTACGGCAGCGGGCACCGCCTGGCTGACATCCTGGGAGATCCGCATCAATCCGGTGCTGCTGCTGGAAAACCAGCAGGCATTTATCGATGAAGTGGTGCCGCACGAGCTGGCGCATCTGCTGGTGTGGAAACAGTTTGGCCGCGTCGCACCGCACGGCAAAGAGTGGAAGTGGATGATGGAGCAGGTGCTGGGGGTGCCGGCACGCCGCACCCATCAGTTTGAGATCGCCTCCGTGCGCAGTAACACCTTTGCTTACCGCTGCCAGTGCCAGCAGCATCAGCTGACGGTTCGCCGCCACAATCGTATTCTGCGCAAAGAAAGTGAATATCGCTGCGTGCACTGCGGCAGCCTGCTGGTCGCAGGCGAGTTTGTCGCTTCCTGAGAACAATCCCCATTCCGCCCTATTCCACATTCTGTTAACCTGCCGCCCTTTTTCGTACCAGGAAGAAATCCGGAATATGTCTCGCATACTAAGTCTGGCGGTTGCGCTGCTGTTTGCACCTGCCGCTGACGCTCTTAATCTGAATAACTATCATCAAAATAACTTCCAGCAGGCCAAAACCTTTGCGGCGGCGATTAACGCCGATGCACCGGGTTCGTTCTACTGTGGCTGTAAGATTCAGTGGCAGGGCAAAAAGGGCATTCCCGATCTCAACAGCTGTGGCTATCAGGTGCGCAAGAACGCCAATCGCGCCGGGCGCATTGAGTGGGAACATGTGATGCCGGCCTGGGAGTTTGGTCATCAGCGCCAGTGCTGGCAGGACGGTGGCCGCAAAAACTGCAGCAAGGATCCCGAGTATCGCCGCATCGAAACTGATTTGCATAACCTTCAGCCCGCAGTGGGTGAAGTGAATGGCGACCGTGGTAACTTCGCCTACAGTCAATGGAACGGCAGCGAGAAGCAGTACGGTCAGTGTGAGATGAAGATCGATTTCAAACTTAAACAGGCGGAGCCACCCGCGCGGGCGCGCGGTGCCATTGCCCGCACCTATTTCTATATGCGCGACCAGTACCATCTGCGCATTTCGCGCCAGCAGACGCAGCTGTTTACCGCCTGGGACAAGCTCTATCCTGTCACAAAATGGGAGTGCGAACGCGACCAGCGCATTGCAAAGGTTCAGGGCAATCACAATCCTTATGTGCAGCAGGCTTGCCAGCGCTAAAATCCCTGCCCTACACTAGCTTTTTTTCCCCATGACGCCGCCGCAGCGCGGCGTCCGGTTTCAGGAACCTTATGCGCATACCTCGCATCTATCACGCCGGGCCATTAGAGATCGGCAGTGAAATTACCCTGGATGAAGATGCATCCAATCATGTGGGCCGGGTACTCCGGATGACGACAGGCCAGCGTCTGGAACTCTTTGATGGCACTAATCTGACTTTTGCAGCAGAGATCACGCATGTTGATAAAAAGCGTGTAAAAGTATCGGTCACAGAGAGCCAGCCGGACGATCGCGAGTCACCTTTGCATCTGCATTTAGGTCAGGTGATGTCGCGCGGTGAAAAAATGGAATTCACTATCCAGAAATCGATCGAACTGGGCGTGAATGTCATTACACCCTTGTTTTCCGAGCGCTGTGGCGTAAAGCTTGATGCTGAACGTCTGGCGAAGAAGATCCAGCAGTGGCAGAAAATTGCTATTGCCGCCTGCGAGCAGTGTGGCCGTAATCGCGTGCCGGAGATTCGTGAAGCGATGACGCTGGAAGCCTGGTGTGCAGAGGCTGACAGCGGTCTGAAGCTCAACCTGCATCCGCGCGCCAGCCACAGCATCAACACGCTGCCACAGCCTGTTGAGCGGGTACGACTGCTGATTGGCCCTGAAGGCGGTTTGTCTGCGGACGAGATTGCGATGACGGCGCAGCACGATTTTACTGACATTCTGCTTGGCCCACGGGTATTGCGTACCGAAACCACCGCGCTGACGGCCATTACGGCACTTCAGGTGAGGTTTGGCGACCTGGGTTAAGCGATACTTTCAGCGGAAAGAGCGCAGGCATGATGTCCTGACCGATCGGCCCACTGCAGACCGAACCAGACGAGGCGGTAAATACCGCCTCACCGAGGAGATAATAATGATTAAACTTGGCATCGTGATGGACCCTATTTCGTCCATCAATATTAAAAAAGACTCCAGCTTCGCTATGCTGCTGGAAGCACAGCGCCGTGGTTACGAAATTCACTACATGGAGATGCACGATCTCTCTATGCGCGGTGGCGTGGCCTCTGCCCGCACCCGCCTGCTGACCGTCGAGCAGAACCCTGAAAACTGGTATCAGTTCGGCAGCGAGCAGGTGATCCCGCTGGCTGACCTGAACGTGGTGCTGATGCGCAAAGATCCGCCATTCGACACCGAGTTCATCTATGCGACCTACATTCTGGAGCGCGCAGAAGAGCTGGGTACGCTGATCGTGAACAAACCGCAGAGCCTGCGTGACTGTAACGAAAAGCTCTATACCGCCTGGTTTGCCGAGTTCACGCCTGACACCCTGGTGACCCGCAGCAAAGCGCAGCTGCGTGCCTTCTGGCAGGAGCATGGCGACATCATCATGAAGCCGCTGGATGGCATGGGTGGCGCGTCTATCTTCCGCGTGAAGAAAGACGATCCTAACTTTGGTGTGATTACCGAAACCCTGACCGAGCATGAGAGCCGTTTCTGCATGGCGCAGAACTACATTGCGGCGATCAAAGAAGGTGACAAACGCGTGCTGGTTGTGGATGGCGAACCGGTGCCTTACTGCCTGGCACGTATCCCGCAGGGCGGTGAAACGCGTGGCAACCTCGCCGCCGGTGGTCGTGGTGAAGCGCGTCCGCTGAGCGAAAGCGACTGGGAAATTGCGCACCGTGTTGGCCCGACACTGAAAGCAAAAGGACTGATTTTTGTCGGTCTCGACATCATCGGTGATAAACTGACTGAAGTTAACGTGACCAGCCCAACCTGCATTCGTGAAATTGAGGCTGCGTTCCCGATCTCCATCACCGGCATGTTGATGGATGCCATTGAGAAGCGCCTGGGCTGAGCAAGAAGCCGGGGCGTGGCTCCGTGATCAACCCAATACCGGTGCGGCCGTCGCGTGCCGGTTATTTTTTTGGTACATCGTGTGAGAATGAATTTACAACATCACTTTTTGATTGCCATGCCTTCATTGCAGGATCCTTTCTTCAAGCGTTCCGTGGTCTATCTCTGCGAACATAACGAAGAGGGCGCAATGGGACTGATCATCAATAAACCCATGGAAAACCTGACGGTTGAAGGCATTCTGAAGAAGCTGAAAATCTCTGCCGACGATCGCGACCCGGCCATCAGGCTGGATAAACCGGTGTTTACCGGCGGCCCGCTGGCAGAGGATCGTGGCTTTATCCTGCACTCAGCACAACGCACCTTTACCTCCAGCATCCGTGTCTCAGATAACACCATTATCACCACATCCCGTGACGTGCTGGAGTCGATCGGCACCGCGTCTCAGCCCACCAATGTGCTGGTCGCGCTGGGATATTGCGCCTGGGAAAAAGATCAGCTGGAAAATGAGCTGATGGAAAATGCCTGGCTGACCACGCCAGCTAACAGCAATATCCTGTTCCAGACGCCGATTTCAGAGCGCTGGCGCGAAGCGGCGCGCAGTATTGGCGTCGATATTCACAACATGGCCAGCGACGCGGGACACGCCTGATGTCAACTCAGACTCTGTTAGGTTTCGACTTCGGCACCAAAAGTATTGGTGTCGCTGTAGGTCAGGAACTCACGGGCAGCGCCCGTCCGCTGACCGCGATTAAAGCGCAGGATGGCATCCCGGACTGGCAGGTGATTGAAAAGCTGCTGAAAGAGTGGCAGCCCGATTTCGTGGTCGTAGGCCTGCCGCTGAATATGGATGGCACCGAGCAGCCGCTGACCGATCGTGCGCGTAAATTTGCCAACCGCCTGCACGGTCGCTTTGGCATCCGGGTAGAGCTGCAGGATGAACGACTCAGCACGGTAGAAGCACGTGCTGGCCTGTTTGAGCGCGGCGGCTATCGCGCGCTCAACAAAGGGTCGGTCGATTCACAGTCCGCGGCCATCATTTTGCAGGACTGGTTCGAAAACCATTACTGATCTGCTTACTCAATCAGACCGGCGGCCTGACGCGCCAGCCGGCTCTGCTCAAACGTCTGCATACCGGCCTGCGCGCCGGTCTGCAGCAGCGCAGGGATTTGGTGCATCTTACCTTCCCGAATCAGATTAGTGATGCCGGGCGTGACGATCAGAACTTCAAACAGTCCGATGCGCGATCCGGAAATTGAAGGCACCAGCCGCTGCGCAATCACTGCTTTCAGGCTGCCCGCCAGCTGCGTACGCACCAGCTGTTTCTCCTCCGCCGGAAAGACATCCACCAGCCGGTCCACCGCCTGCGCCGCGCCGCGGGTGTGCAGCGTCGCCAGTACCAGATGACCAGTCTCCGCCGCCGTCAGCGCCTGACGGATGGTGTCGCTGTCGCGCAGTTCGCCCAGCAGGATGACGTCGGGATCTTCACGCAGCGCCGCCTTTATCCCCAGCGAGAACGAATCGCAGTGCAGGCCAATTTCGCGCTGCTGAATCAGCGACTGCTGGCTGTGATGGATAAATTCAATCGGGTCTTCCAGCGTAATGATGTGGCGCGCCTGCTGGCGGTTCAGCGCATCGACCAGCGCCGCCAGCGTGGTCGATTTACCGCTGCCGGTCGCACCGGTCACCAGAATCAGGCCATCCTGCTGCTCGAGCAGTGTCGGCACAACGGCGGGCAGTTGCAGGCTCTCCAGCGTCGGGCACGCGGTGGCAATGATACGCAGCGCCAGTGACAGGCCGTTGCGCTGCATAAACAGATTTGCACGCAGACGCTGGCCGCAGGTCAGGCTCAGGGCGAAATCGAGCTGCCCTGCATGCTCCAGCTGCTGACGCTGCGGGTCACTGAGCCAGCGGGTCATAAACTCTGCCATCCAGGCGGCAGAAAGTCTGGCTTGCTGCGGAATCACCTCCAGCCTTCCCTGCCGCCGCCAGTAGGGCAAATGTCCGCTGCAAAGGTGCAGATCAGCGGCATTATGCTTTACACTAAGCCCCACCATTTCATCCAGATTCATAATTTCTCCTGACTATGACTTCAATCCAGCAGAACCTACAGCAAGTGCGACAGCGAATCGCCGCCGCTGCCGCGCGTTGCGGCCGCGCTCCGGAAGAAATTACCCTGCTTGCAGTCAGCAAAACCAAACCTGCGAGCGCGGTCGAAGAAGCCTTTGCCGCTGGCCAGATTGCCTTCGGTGAAAATTACGTCCAGGAAGGGGTTGAAAAGGTTCAGGCACTGGCCGCACATCCTGAACTGGCGTGGCACTTCATCGGCCCGTTGCAGTCCAACAAAAGCCGTCTGGTGGCAGAGCATTTCGCCTGGTGTCACACCATTGACCGCCAGCGCATTGCGCAGCGGCTCAACGATCAGCGGCCCGCCTCGCTGCCACCACTGAATGTGTTAATTCAGGTAAATATCAGTGACGAGAACAGCAAATCTGGCATCATGCTGGAGGCCGTTTCCGGGCTGGCGGAGCAGATCGCTGCCCTGCCGCAACTGCGGCTGCGGGGATTGATGGCGATTCCGGCAGCGGAGAGTGATTACCAGCGGCAGCTGGCGGTGTGTCAGCAGATGGCGGAAGCCTTCCGGCAGTTGCAACAGCACTATCCGCAGGCAGATACGCTTTCGCTGGGAATGAGCGATGACATGGAGGCGGCAATCGCCGCAGGCAGTACGATGGTGCGTATCGGCACCGCCATTTTTGGCGCACGAGATTATGCACACAACTCACAACAATAACAGAGGAACTTCATGTTAACACTGACGTTTTTAGTAAAAACGCTGATCGATCTCTACGTCATGGTGCTGTTGTTACGCATCTGGATGCAGTGGTCCCGCTGCGATTTTTACAATCCAGTGGCGCAGTTTGTCGTAAAAGTGACACAGCCGATTGTTAAGCCACTGCGCCGCATACTGCCGGCTCTGGGGCCGATTGATACCGCCTCGCTGCTGCTGGCCTTTGTGCTGACCACGCTGAAATACCCGATTTTACTGCTGATTCAGGTAGGCGTGTTCTCGGTCGATCCGACGAATCTCCTGGTCGGTCTGCTATCGCTGGTGAAATCCGCCGGCTATCTGGTCTTCTGGGTCATCATCGTTCGCTCTCTGATGAGCTGGATCAGCCAGGGCCGTGGCCCGGTCGATTATCTGCTGGTGCAGTTGACCGAGCCGATGATGGCACCTATTCGCCGTATTCTGCCTGCGATGGGCGGCATCGATTTCTCAGCGATGATCGTCATCCTGGTGCTGTATGCCCTGAACTTTCTCGGCATGGACCTGTTCCCGGGTCTCTGGTATCTGCTGTAAATGAATCAAACTGGAACTGTTATGCAAAAAGTTGTGCTCGCAACCGGCAATCCCGGCAAAGTGCGTGAACTGGCGGAGTTACTCTCCGCCTTTGGTCTGGATATCGTCGCGCAGACTGACCTTGGGGTTGAATCGGCAGAAGAGACTGGCCTGACCTTTATTGAGAACGCGATTCTCAAGGCGCGTCACGCGGCACAGATCACCGGATTACCGGCCATCGCCGATGACTCCGGTCTGGCCGTGGATGCGCTGGGCGGCGCGCCTGGCATCTACTCGGCGCGCTACGCCGGTGAAGAGGCCAGCGATCAGCAGAACCTGGAGAAACTGCTGCAGGCGCTGGAAAACGTGCCTGACGGTCAGCGCCAGGCGCAGTTCCACTGCGTGCTGGTCTATCTGCGTCATGCGGAAGACCCGACGCCGCTGGTGTTCCACGGCAGCTGGCAGGGCGAGATTGCCCGCACCGCCTCTGGCGCCGGTGGCTTTGGTTATGACCCGATTTTCTTTGTCCCGGCGCTGGGTAAAACCGCGGCCGGGCTGAGCAAAGCGGAAAAAGGTGCAGTTTCTCACCGGGGTAAAGCATTGACGCTGTTGCTGGAAGCGATGCGTAATGCCTAATCTGCCGCCGTTAAGTCTCTACATCCACATTCCGTGGTGCGTACAGAAGTGTCCCTACTGTGATTTTAACTCCCACGCGCTGAAAGATGAGGTGCCGCACGTTGAATACGTGCAGCACCTGCTGCGCGATCTGGAGATCGACCTGCCGCTGATCAATGGCCGGGAAGTGCGCACGATTTTCATTGGCGGCGGTACGCCCAGCCTGCTGAGCAGCAGCGCGATGCAGATGCTGATGGATGGCGTGCGGGCGCGTCTGACGCTCGCCCCTGATGCGGAAGTGACCATGGAAGCCAATCCTGGCACCGTGGAAGCTGACCGGTTCAGCGCTTATCAGCGTGCCGGTATCAACCGTATTTCGATTGGTGTACAGAGTTTCAGTCCGCAAAAGTTGCAGCGTCTGGGCCGTATTCATGGTCCGGAAGAGGCCGTCCGCGCCGCCGAACTGGCAGAGTCGCTGTCGCTGCGCAGCTTTAACCTCGACCTGATGCATGGCCTGCCCGATCAGTCGCTGGAAGAGGCGCTCGACGATTTACGTCAGGCGATTGCGCTGAATCCGCCGCATCTCTCCTGGTATCAGCTCACCATCGAACCCAACACCCTGTTTGGCTCACGCCCGCCGGTGCTGCCAGATGATGATGCATTGTGGGATATTTTCGAGCAGGGCGATCGGCTGCTGCAGGCGGCCGGTTATCAGCAGTATGAGACCTCCGCCTACGCAAAGCCGGGATATCGCTGTGAACACAACCTCAACTACTGGCGCTTTGGCGACTACCTGGGGATTGGCTGTGGCGCACACGGCAAGCTGACCCAGCCGGATGGCCGCATTGTCCGCACGGTGAAAACCCGTCATCCGCGTGGCTTCATGCAGGGTAACTACCGCGAAAAGCAGTATGAGGTTGCCGATAGCGACAAGCCGTTTGAATATTTCATGAACCGCTTTCGCCTGCTGGAGGCCGCGCCGCGCGACGAGTTCAGCCGCTACACCGGTTTGTCAGAAGAGGTGATCCGTCCGCAGATGGATGCCGCGATTGCCGCCGGTTACGTGACGGAAACCGCTGAGCAGTGGCAGATTACGGAGAAAGGGAAATTGTTCCTGAATTCGCTGCTTGAGCTGTTCTTAGCGGAAGAGTGAGTGCGGAAGGGTAAAAAAGCGCCTCAGCCCTGCAGGCTGAGGCGTTGAACTATTTTTTCAGTGCGCCGGTAAGCTGTTTACGCTGATCTTCCAGCGAAATCACGCGATTACACACTTCGTGTCCGAAGTTCTGGAAATCCTGCTCCTGCTTGCTCCACTCAGCCTGAATCGACTGTTGCAGACCGCCCAGATTGCCCATAATCGCCTGCAGCGGATTACTGCCGCCACTGCCCTGCTTACTGCCCATCTCATTCAGACTGTCCTGCATCACGCCGCCCAGCGTTGACTGCACCAGCCTTTCGCCTTCGGCGCGCACCTGATCGATCGCCTGATGGTGGAACGTCAGACCGTCTTCACGGTGTTCAATGATGCGGTTCATCTGCTGTTTCAGCTGGCCATTCAGCGTGGTCAGGCGATTACGTACGTTGCTGTCGGTGCCCAGTTTTTCAACGATGACCCGATCCAGTGCCGCACGTCCTTTCTCCAGACGGGAGGTCGCTCCGCTGTCGATCCACGGCAGATCGCGCCGCAGCGCGTTCTGATAGTCGATCGCTTTCTGACGTTCAGCGATATCCAGCGAAACTTTCTGGCCATTGAACTGCACGTCGCCCTGCGGCGAGATTTCCATATTGCCGTTAGCACCGACCACCTGCACGCTCTGCGGTTTAATCACCACATCGTCCTGCGGCTTAACGCTGCATTCGTAGGCTGCCTGAGCCTGAGTTGCTGCCACCAGCAGCACAGCAAGAAGCGCTTTACGCATCATATCTACTCCCTAAGATCGGGTCTGAAACCCTCCGATCGGGCCGCAGCCCGACACTGTGTGACGACTTAGTCCCACCAGACGTCAAAGAGTTCCGTCATCTGCACATCCTGCAGCTTGCGGTCTTCCAGCCATTTGCGGACCAGCGCACGATGCTCATCGGTGCATTTGCCGGTTTTCTGCAGGCAAACCAGACCTTCCCACACCAGGTAGCCGCTGCCATCAAAGGCCAGGCCGTTAGGATCGATCGCTTCATTGATGAACTGGTTCAGCGTCTCATCAATTTCACTTTCGCTGGTGCCTTCCGGGAAACGCCAGGCAACGGAGAAGCCCAGTTCCTGAAACTCGTCAATGTGCAGTTTTTTACGTAAACGGCGGCTGCGTTGTGTGGCCATTATTTCACCCTCTCAAACATTAAATCCCATACGCCGTGGCCTAAACGCTGCCCGCGCTGCTCAAACTTGGTCAGTGGACGCGTCTCAGGACGCGGCACGTAATTCTGTTGCTCTGACTGATTGCGGTAGCCATCGATGCTGTTCATCACTTCCAGCATATGCTCCGCGTAGGCTTCCCAGTCGGTCGCCATGTGGAAAACGCCGCCCAGCTTCAGTTTACGCATCACCAGTTCGGCGAACGGCACCTGGACGATACGGCGTTTATTGTGACGTGCTTTATGCCACGGGTCGGGGAAGAAGAGCTGAACCATGCGCAGCGAGTTATCCGGAATCATTTTCTCCAGCACTTCCACCGCGTCATGGCACATGACCCGCAGGTTCTGCACGTCGGCTTCTTTGGCGGCGGCCAGACAGGCACCCACGCCCGGCGCATGCACTTCAATACCCAGGAAGTTCTGATGTGGCGTGTTCTGCGCCATGGTCACCAGCGATGCGCCCATGCCAAAGCCAATCTCCAGCGTGACCGGGGCTTCGCGGCCAAACAGCGCGGGCAGATCGACAGGCTCAGGCTGATATTCTACCCCCATGACCGGCCACAGGGTATCCAGCGCCTGCTGCTGGCCTTTGGTTAAGCGACCCTGGCGGCGCACAAAGCTGCGGATCCGGCGCAATGGCCGCCCGTTCTCATCAAATTCTGGGGTGATGACGTCATTAATCATGTAAAAGCCTGCTGGTTAGCCTGTTCCGGGAAACGGGCATTATGCAAAGTTCATAAGCAGAAGCAAGCCTTTGCAATCTTCCGGTTTACACCCAGGTGCGCATGTGCTGGAATTCCTGCCTGAGTGTAGAGTAAACACGGAAAATTTCCTTCTTATGATGCAAGCGCCGCAGTTCGCGCAACAGGTGCTGGACTGGTATCAGCGCTTTGGTCGCAAAACCCTGCCGTGGCAGCTGGAGAAAACGCCTTATAAGGTGTGGCTCTCCGAAGTGATGCTACAGCAAACCCAGGTTGCCACGGTTATTCCCTATTTTGAACGCTTCATGGCGCGCTTCCCCACGGTCACCGATCTCGCTGCGGCGCCGCTGGATGAGGTGCTGCATCTCTGGACCGGCCTCGGCTATTACGCCCGTGCGCGTAATCTGCATAAAGCAGCAAAGCAGATTGTCGAGGTTCACCGGGGCGAATTCCCGCGTAATTTCGATGATGTTTCTGCCCTGCCCGGCGTCGGCCGCTCAACGGCAGGCGCGGTCCTCTCGCTGTCGCTGGGTCAGCACTTCCCGATTCTGGATGGCAACGTTAAGCGCGTGCTGGCCCGCTGCTATGCCGTCAGCGGCTGGCCGGGTAAAAAAGAGGTCGAAAAGCGGCTGTGGCAGATCAGCGAAGAGGTCACACCCGCCGAGGGCGTCAGCCAGTTTAATCAGGCGATGATGGATCTGGGTGCGATTGTCTGTACCCGCTCTAAGCCGAAGTGTGAAATCTGTCCGCTGAACAGCGGGTGTGAGGCGTACGCCAGCAGCAGCTGGGCGAGCTATCCCGGCAAAAAGCCTAAGCAGGTGCTGCCAGAGCGCAGCGGCTGGTTCCTGATGATGCAGGATGGCGATGATGTCTGGCTGGAGCAGCGCCCGCCTGTAGGATTGTGGGGCGGTCTGTTCTGCTTCCCGCAGTTCACCACCGAAGCGACGCTGAATGACTGGCTGGCGGCGCGTGGCATCCATGCAAAACCGCAACAGCTTACCGCGTTTCGTCATACCTTCAGTCATTTCCATCTCGATATCGTGCCAATGTGGCTGTCGTGGCCTTCTGCCGGGGCGGCGATGGATGAAGCAGGCGGTCTCTGGTATAACTTAGCGCTGCCACCATCTGTGGGATTAGCTGCACCCGTTGAGCGCCTGTTACACGAGCTGCGCCATCCCCGACAACTGGCTTTGGACAGTTGTGAGATTAATGAGGAAGAGTAATGAGCCGCACCATTTTTTGTACTTTTTTACAGCGCGACGCGGAAGGTCAGGATTTTCAGCTCTATCCGGGCGACCTGGGTAAGCGCATTTACAACGACATCTCCAAAGAAGCCTGGCAGAAGTGGATGGCGAAACAGACCATGTTGATCAATGAGAAGAAGCTCAACATGATGAATCCCGAAGATCGTAAGGTGCTGGAGAAGGAGATGATCAATTTCCTGTTCGAAGGCAAAGACGTTCATATCGAAGGCTATACACCGCCAGAAGCGTAAACATTCCGGGCCTCATCGCTGAGGCCGGTTATCCAGGTCAGGCTTGCATTCCCAATGAATAAAAAATTAATCGCCCTGCTGGTGATAGCACCACTTTTGGTTTCCTGTTCCGGGTCAAAGAATCAGCAATCCCACGAGGAGTGGGTTAAAGACACCAACGGCTTTGATATTCTGATGGGCCAGTTTGCTCACAATATTGAGAATATCTGGGGTATCAATGAGGTCCTGATCGCCGGACCTAAAGATTACGTCAAATATAGCGACAACTATTACACCCGCAGCCACATCAACTTTGAAAGCGGTAAGCTGACCATCGAGACCATTTCTGGCACCGATCCGATGGCCAGTCTGCGTCAGGCTATCGTGACCACGCTGTTGATTGGCGAAGATCCGGGTAATGTCGATCTCTATTCTGACGCTAACGACATCGAGATCAGTAAAGAGCCGCTGCTCTATGGTCAGGTGCTGGATAACACCGGTCAGCCGATTCGCTGGCAGGGTCGCGCGGAAGCCTTTGCTGACTATCTGATTCAGAATAAATTAATGCGCCGCACCTCGGGTCTGCATGTGATTTACTCTATTTCGATTCCGATGGTACCGAACCACCTGGATAAGCGTGCGCACAAATACCTGCCGATGGTGCGTAAAGCCGCCGAGCAGTATGGTGTCGATGCTTCTTTAATCCTTGCGATTATGCAGACCGAGTCGAGCTTCAACCCCTACGCCGTAAGCCATTCTGATGCGCTGGGTCTGATGCAGGTGGTGCAGCATACCGCCGGTGTTGACGTGTTCCGCATGAAAGGTAAATGGGGCAAGCCGAGCCGCAGCTATCTGCTGGATCCGGAGAACAATATCGATGCCGGTACAGCTTATCTGTCGCTGTTGCAGCGCAGCTATCTGGGGGGTATTCAGGATCCGGTATCACGCCGCTATGCGGTGATCACCGCCTATAATGGTGGTGCAGGCAGCGTATTGCGCGTCTTCTCCAGCGATAAAGATCGGGCGTTCTCGATGATTAACGGCATGTCACCCAGCAAGGTCTATTCGACCCTGGCGAACCAGCATCCGTCGGCGGAGTCGCGTCGTTATCTGTATAAGGTGAGTACGGCGCAGAAGAGTTATCGGGGATTCTGATCGGAGCCGCTTAAGCGGGGGGTTGTTCGCTGCGCGAACGGGGCATGCTTCGCAGCGGGCTTGCTATGAAAAGGTTTCGCTTGCAGCAGGGTGGCACTGAGAAGGGTTTCGTTCGCCTGAGCAGTTGGGCAGTTTCAGACACGCCTCTGCAGGCGACCGACAAGGGGCGCCAGTCGCCGCGCCCCTTGACCCCCGGCTCCGGCCTGCTTCACCGCCGCTTCGCGGTTCCTTCGCTTCTTCAGGATTTCTTACGGACCGGCAGGACGCGCCATCCCTGGCGCGAACCCGCCTCTTCGCGACATCCCTGTCGCTCGTCCTGAAATCCCTCATCCGCTCAGCGGTTCAGATGGCCTCCCTGACCCCCTGCTGTTATTTCTTGTTCTTGTGTTGGGTATTTTATCGCTTTACGTTTCCGGGATTGGCTTTGGCTTTGGCTTTGGCTTTGGCTTTGGCTTTGGCTTTGGCTTTGGCTTTGGCTTTGGCTTTGGCTTTGGCTTTGGCTTTGGCTTTTCAGGTCAGCAGACAACACAGCACCACAGTTAAAACAAAGAAATCACAGGCGGGGGTTTTTCAGAGGCATCCGTAGCGCTGAGGAACAACCGGAGGCCAGGATGAGCCGACAGGACGTCGGCGAAAGGACGGTTCGCGCCAGGGATGGCGCGTCCGGACGGTCCGTCGGCCGCAGGGCGTGACGAAGGCACCCCGCAAAGCGGGGCGCGCAGGCTGCCGGACGCCGGGATTGTTAAGGGGCGGGCGTACGCCCCTTAACGCGTCCGCCTGCACCGGCACCCTGAAACTCCCGACCGCCTGGCGGGCGTAACCTTCTCAGAGCCCGCCCGCTGAAAAGCATGCCCATCTCGCCAGACGAACGAAACCCCTCTCATAGCCCGTTCGCGCAGCGAACAAAAAGGCCTGGCGGGCCGCTACCCGCCTCTGCCCCGCTCAGATCAGCGCCCCACCATCATATTGGCCACCAGATACTTACGTCCCTGCTCATCCTCTTCGGTGTAAACGCCCTGCAGCTCCGGCGAGAAGCCCGGCAGCAGATTAAGCCCCTCCTCCAGCGCCAGGAAGTAACGCTGCACCGCGCCGCCCCAGACTTCGCCTGGCACGACGCACAGCACGCCCGGTGGATAAGGTAACGCGCCTTCCGCAGCGACACGGCCTGCGGCCTCGGCGATCGTAACCAGCTCCACTTCGCCGCGAATATAAGCCTGATGTGCATCCTGCGGATTTACGCTGACAGGCGGGAACTCGGCGGCGCGGAACATCAGGCGCTGCAGATCCTTCACGTTATGACTGACGTAAAGGTCATGCATCTCCTGACAAAGGCGACGCAGGGTATACCCGGCATAACGTTCGGCGTTTTTGCGGTAAATCGTCGGCAGCACTTCGGCCAGCGGCGCATCCTCTTTGATGTGCTGCTCAAACTGCGCCAGCATCGCCACCAGATTCGCCATCTTCTCCGGGCTCTCAGCCGGGGTCAGCAAGAACAGGATCGAGTTGAGATCGCACTTCTCCGGCACGATGCCGTTCTCACGCAGGTAGTTCGCCAGAATGGTCGCCGGGATCCCGAAATCACTGTATTCCCCGCTTGCCGCATCGATCCCTGCCGTGGTCAGCAGCAGCTTGCAGGGATCAATCCGATACTGATCGCGCGCGTAACCGGCGAAACCGTGCCACTTCGCCTGCGGTTCAAAGCTGAAGTAGCGCAGATCGCGGGCGATCGTCTCAACAGGCGCATCCTGCCAGCGCTGTCCATCAACAACTTCCGGCACAAACGGCAGGATCATTTCACAGCGTTCGAGGATCGCTTTACGCGCCTCAATGCCCAGCGTGACGCACTCATCCCACATGCGACGCCCTGCTTCGCCCTGATGCATCCTGGCGTTGATATCCAGTGCGGCAAACAGCGGATAAAACGGGCTGGTGGAAGCATGCAGCATAAAGGCGTTATTCAGACGCTTGTGCGGGCAGAAGCGCCGCTGTCCGCGAATGTGATTATCTTTTTTGTGGATCTGCGAAGTCTGCGAAAAACCGGCCAGCTGCTTATGCACGGACTGGGTGACAAAAATGCCGGGATCGTTTTCATTCAGATCCAGGGTCAGCGGCGAACAGCCTTCCATTAGCGGAATGAACTGCTCATAGCCGAGCCACGCGGAATCAAACAGGATGTAATCACACAGATGACCGATGCGATCCACCACCTGGCGGGCGTTGTAGACCGTGCCATCGTAGGTGCCGAGCTGGATAATCGCCAGACGGAAAGGCCTCGCCTCTTCTGCGCGCTGAGGGGCGACGACCGCGATCTGCTCACGCAGATAAGCCTCATCAAAGCAGTGCGCGTCAATGCCACCAATAAAGCCGAACGGGTTACGTGCTGCTTCAAGATAGACCGGGGTCGCGCCCGCCTGAATCAGCGCGCCATGATGGTTCGACTTGTGATTGTTACGGTCAAACAGCACCAGATCGCCGCGGGTCAGCAGCGCATTGGTCACCACTTTATTGGCGCTTGAGGTGCCGTTGAGCACAAAGTAGGTTTTATCGGCGTTAAACACCTTTGCCGCATACTTCTGCGCATCTTTAGCCGAACCTTCGTGGATCAGCAGATCGCCCAGTTTGACGTCGGCGTTGCACATGTCAGAGCGGAAAACATTCTCGCCGTAGAAGTCATAAAACTGTTTGCCTGCCGGATGCTTTTTGAAGAACGCGCCGCCCTGATGTCCGGGACAGGCAAAGGTGCTGTTTTGCATATCGACATAGCGGGTCAGCGTTTCGAAAAAAGGTGGCAGCAGCGCCGCTTCATACGCCTGCGCAGCTGTTTCCAGCGCAAGCCACTCCTGCGGCTCGCCATTCAGCTCCCCGTTGACGCCGGGCAGGTGCATCACCTCTTCTTCAAACGCATTTGCGACAAATACCGGCAGATTAAAGCCGGTGTGACGCAGCAGCGCCAGCACGCCGCTGCGGGTATCCGCCAGCGAGACGACGACCGCAGCCACATCCGTAAAGTCGGTATTATCCAGCGTCACTACGTCACGCGCGGTGTTCAGGGTCAGGCTGGGCGCGACAGCGGCGCTGGCAGCAATTTTCAGTGGAGTCATAACAGGATCCCTAACGTCAGGGAGGAGGTGCCAGAAGCACAAGTATGGGGACAGCGCCCCGGCGAATAATTAAGCGTCAGAAGGCATAGTGCAGTGTGGCGAGCAGATCCACAGCCGCTGCCTGGCTGGCCTCACCGCATGGCGAATAACGGAGAGTGCGGAAAAGAGGAAAACCCGGTGAGCGCCGGAAAAAGCGAACGGTAATCCGGGCAGGTGCGCGGTGAACCGGACATGGCGACGTCCTCTGTAGTGAACAAGCAGGGGCCAAAAAGTGGCGGTCATAATGTCATCTTTTTTATGCACGAACAACCCGACCCAGGCAATTATTCAGTCACATAATAAAAAGATAACAACATGATTTTTATAGTCTATTTATCGTAAAAAATTCATGATACGACTAATTATATGAATTATATGCAGATTTATGCATGTAATTTGCTAGCGCTGTCAGCGCACTTTTCCCTGCCTGTTGCCTCCTTAAACCGAAGAGGCGGCCATTGCCCTACCGCATTGCCACTCACGAGCGTAAACTTACCCTCTAATTCACACTCTGCCGGAGGCTACATGTTTAAGGCACTGGTCATTGAAAATGACGAACAAGGTTACCGTTCCCTGCTGAAAGATCTCCCCGAATCCCAACTGCCCGACTATGATGTCACGCTCGACGTCAGCTACTCATCCCTGAACTATAAAGATGCCCTGGCTATCTGCAATAAAGGCCCGATTGTGCGCCAGTTTCCGATGGTGCCAGGTATCGATTTTGTCGGCCGCGTGACGGCCAGCCGTCATCCCGACTGGAAAGAGGATGATGTGGCGCTGCTGACGGGCTGGGGCGCAGGCGAAAAACAGTGGGGCGGCCTGGCGCAGAAAGCCAGCGTCAGTGGCGACTGGCTGGTGCGCGTGCCCGCTTCTCTTAGCCCGCTGCAGACCATGGCCATCGGCACAGCAGGGCTGACCGCAATGCTCTGCGTCATGGCGCTGGAAAAACAGGGCATCACGCCCGAACATGGCCCCGTGCTGGTGACCGGTGCCAGTGGCGGCGTCGGCAGCTATAGTGTCAGCCTGCTGGCGCGTCTGGGTTATCAGGTGATCGCCTCCAGCGGTCGCGCCAGTGACCATGCGTATCTTATCGATACGCTGGGCGCGGCATCGGTGATTGATCGCGAAGAGCTTTCCCATCCCGGTAAGCCGCTGGCAAAAGAGCGCTGGGCCGCCGCGATAGACAGCGTCGGCAGTCACACTCTGGCGAACGTGCTGGCCGGTATTCAGCGTGATGGGGTGGTGGCTGCCTGCGGTATGGCGCAGGGACTCGACCTGCCCGCCAGCGTCGCGCCTTTTATTTTGCGTGGCATCACGCTGGCGGGTGTCGACAGCGTGATGTGTCCGAAGCCGCTTCGTCAGCAGGCGTGGCAACGACTCGGTGAGCTGCTGGATAGCGATCGGCTCAGCAAACTGAGCCGGGTGATCCCGCTGAGTGAAGCCAGAGAAGGTGCGCAGGCATTGCTGGATGGCAGCGTACAGGGTCGTCTGATTGTCGACTGCCGCTAACCCGCGTTTATAAGGCGCGTACCGCGCGCCTTTATCGACTGGCTCGCTGCAGCCGTTTGATCAACCCTTCCAGCGCGAACTGCGTGCCCTGCTCCATCACGGATTTCGGATCGCCGCTGAACTGATGGCACTCCGCCTCGTCCCTGCCGTCCGGCAATACCCAGCCAAACCAGATAGTGCCCGCTGGCGTGCCATCTTCGCCACCATCGGGTCCGGCATAGCCGGTAATCGATAACCCTACCGGTTCGCCTGAACGGGCGCAGGCTCCCTGTACCATTTCACGCGCCGTCTGCTCGCTCACCGCCGTGTGCTGTTTCAGCGTGTCAGGATGCACGCCCAGCAGGCGAATTTTGGCATTTTCGCTGTAGGTCACAAAGCCGCTGGTGTAGAAGTCGCCGCTGCTTTCCACCGCGGCCAGCGTCATGCTGATCAGCCCCGCGGTACAGGATTCGGCAGTCGTCAGATGAAGTCCGGAGGAGAGTAAAATGTTACCCAGTTGCTCAGCGGTTTGATCTAATAATTTTGCCATTATGGTCTCCTGAGTATTCTGTCCTGAACACCAGGTATAGCGCAAAATCAGTGATTAAAAGCACGCAAGGCAATGTTTTTAAAGCGAAACGGTCTAAACCCGCAGCTGGATATGTGGCTTCCCACTTTCTGCCTGTGACACCACCTGCAAATCAGCCTGATACCAGCGCGTCAGCGTCTTTTCAGTCATCACCGTCTGCGGTGAACCCTGAGCCACCAGTCTGCCCGCGTGCAGCAGCAGTACGCGATCGGCCCATAATGACGCCAGATTAAGGTCATGTAACACGGTGCAGACGGTGAGATCACCCGTGCGCGTCAGCTGACGTAATAAACGCAGAGTCTGCTGCTGCCAGAAGAGATCCAGCGCCGAGGTCGGCTCATCCAGAAACAGCCAGCCGCGCGGTCTTCCCTCCTGCCAGAGCTGCGCCAGCACCCGCGCCAGCTGCACCCGTTGCTGTTCACCGCCGGAGAGCTGGCGGTAATCGCGATGCGCCAGCGAATCACAGCCGGTCAGTTGCATGACTTCAGCCACAATCTGCGACGTCTGCTTCTCAGGCCACGGCGCACGGCCCATCGCCACTACCGATTGCGCCGACTGGGTAAAAGTCAGGTTGTTCTGCTGCCGCATCACGGCCCGGCGTCGCGCCAGCTGCTCACGCGGCCATGCGGACATCACACGATCGCCCAGACGGCACTCGCCCCGGTCGGGCGCTAAAAATCCGGTGAGCAGCCGCAACAGGGTTGATTTACCTGCGCCGTTAGGCCCGATGAGCGCCACCCGCTCTCCACCTGACAGCGTAACGTCAAGATTATCGATAACGGTTTTGCCGTCGCGCGCCAGACAGAGTCCCGTCGCCTCTAACATCTCCATCATTCAAATCCTCGCTGCTGACGCAGGATCAGCCAGAGAAACCAGGGGCCGCCAATCAGGCTGGTCAGCAGCCCGACCGGCATTTCTGCCGGAACCACAAGTGTGCGCGCCAGCGTATCGGCCAGCAGCAGCAGAATCGCGCCTGCCAGCGCTGAACCGGGCAGCAGCCAGCGATGATCGCTGCCAAGACAAAAGCGCATCACATGCGGCACCACTAATCCCACGAAGCCGATCACGCCACTGACCGAGACCGCCGTACCGACCAGCAGCGCACTAAGGATCAGCAGCTGATGCTGGGTACGCTTCACATCAATTCCCATGTAGTGCGCATCCTCTTCACCTGCCTGCAGCAGGTTGAGATGGCGGGCACGGCTCTGTAACAGCAGCAACGCAGGCAGAATCAGCAGCAGGCAGATGAGCAGCGCAGGCCACTGCGCCTGGCTGAGGCTGCCCATCCCCCACAGTGACAGCTGACGCAGCTGCTGGTCATCGCTCAGCCACGACAACACGCCGACCGCCGCACCGCAGAGCGCATTAATCGCAATGCCGACCAGCAACAGCCGGGAGAGATTGCCCTCTGCCAGCCGACTGAAACTGAAGATCAGCAGCGTAACCAGCAGGCTGCCGATGAAGGCGGCAATCATCGGTAGCCACAGTGCCAGCTGGGGTGGCAACGCCAGTGGAATAACGATTGCCAGCGCGACCGCCAGCCCCGCGCCGCTGCTGATACCCAGCAGGCCAGGATCGGCCAGCGGGTTACGGAAAACACCCTGCATCACCGCGCCAGAGACCGCCAGCGCCATACCGATCGCCACCGCCAGCAGCACGCGTGGCAGGCGGATATTCAGCCAGATCTGCCAGATGAGATCGCTGAGCGGTGCCTGCAATAGCGCCCGCACCGACAGCGACATCGCCCCCAGATTCGCCGCCACTACCATCGCCACCAGCAGGAAAATCAGCATCAGCGTCAGACCCCGCAGCGCATTGCCATTAATCATGGTTCAGCGATTCCGCAGCCTGCCGCAATTTCATTATTGCCTGCGGCGTATCAAGGCCAAATCCCAGCAGCGCCTGGGTATCAATGATCAGCAGACGATGCTGCTGTCCGGCTGGCGTCAGCGCCAGGCCGGGTAACTGCCACAGTTGCGCTTCACCACCCAGGGTTTTCAGGCCATCCTCGCCGATCATCACCAGATCTGGCGCGGCGGCGATCACGCCTTCCTGCGACAGCGCCTGATAGTGCGGCACCGAACCCATGGCATTCTCCAGCCCGGCGCTGCGAATAGCGCCGTCGGCTGCGGTCTGATTTCCGGCCGCCATCGTTTTCATGCCGCTGTTTGCCATGATGTAGAGCACCTTCACCGGCAGCGATTGCTGCGGCAACTGGCGAATCTGCTGCGTTATTTGCTGCACCAGGGCCTGAGCTTCGCTTTCACGCTGCAGCGCCTGACCCACCGTGATAATTTTCTGCGGGATCGCCTGCAGACTGTTGTCGCCGCTGACCGTCACTACCCTGACGCCCGCGCGGGCAATCTGTTGTAGTACCAGCGACGGCTTTGCCTGCGCGCTGGCGAGCACCAGCGTCGGCTTCAGCGCCAGGATACCTTCGGCATTCAGCTGGCGCATATAGCCCACATCCGGCAGCCGGGCAGCCTGCACCGGACGCAGGCTGGTGCTGTCGCGCGCTACCAGCTGTGACTGAGCATCCAGCGAGTAGATAATCCGGGTGACGTCACCCCCAATCGACACCACCCGCTCCGCGGCCAGTGAGGGCAGCGTCAGCAGCAGCCACAACAGACTCAGGTGTTTCATGCCGCCGCTCCTGGCATGCGAAGTGCGTTCACCTGCTCACGCCAGCAGGCCTGTTCTGGCGTGCCTTCCGTACGCTGTCCATAGAGCTGGGCGATCTGCGTGCCGTCGGCGGCGAACAGTTCCAGGCTGGTCACAAAGCCATCGCCGGTGGGTTTGCGTGTAACCCAGCTTTCGCTGATCTGGTCCGCCATCAGGTGCAGCGTGAAGCGGGGATTGAAGATGTTGAGCCAGTTATCCATAGGTACCAGCTTCTCTACTTTGCCGGTGAAAATCTGGGTACAGCCACGGTTGCCGACAAAAATCATAATTTCGTTGCCCGCCTGCTGTGCCATCTCCAGGACACGCTCAAGTGCATCGTTGCCGGTCTGCCAGGCGAGATCCTCACCCACTGCGCGGAACGCCTGCGGCCGTGAGACCTGATGGCGCTTCAGCAGGGCAAAAAACTGATGAACATCGGTCATGGCGCGCCATTCACGGTCAATCGTGGTGGCATCAATGGTCTCTGTCTGAGTAGCAGCGGTAACCGGCTCAACCACCAGCGGCGTCGCAGCGGCGTCAGTGAAGTCGGCGATCAGCGCGTGCCATGCCGCCATGTTGGTCTGCTCCGTGACGTAAACTTTCAGCACCGCATCGCCGTGACGATCGAAGACCTGAATGCTGTGACGTACGCCCTTCGCGGTTGTCTCCTGCAGGGCAAAGGCGCTGAACCACTGTCCGACAAACAGACGCAGGTCGAGCGCCCGGGGATTCAGCACCAGGCCGCCATGTGCGCCGATCTGCACATTCTGATATTCGCCCAGATGCTCATGCACCGCATAAGCGTTACGGGTAATGCTTTTGGTCTCGCCGACCGCGCCCAGCGCCTTCAGCAGCGCCGGGAAATCGTGTTTCAGCGCCACGGCATCAACGCCGATACGCGCTTCACACAGTTCCGCTTCGCTGATACCGATCAGCGTGGCCAGATCGCGGGCATATTTCTTCGGATGTTCACTCTTCAGGGCGAGATAGTGCTGATAAATCGGGTTCATGGTTCGCTTCTCTTAGTCATGCCCTGCATCAGCGCAGGGCGGCGGTGATTAAAAATCGACATTAACACCTAACTGGAAAGTACGACCCGGCATTATGGCCAGTGCCTGATCGTTACGATCCTGTTGGGTAGCGCTGGTCAGCTGACGGCTGCTGAGGTAATCCCGGTATTTACGGTCGGTTATGTTGTAAAGCCCGCCGCTTAACCTGACGTTGTGCGTGACGCGCCAGTAGGCCGTCATATCCACCAGGCCATAACCCGGCACCCGCATGTAATCGGTGCTGGAGTCTGTCAGGCTGTTGCCGGTGTTGGTAAAGCTGTTGCGATTTGTGGCGCTGGCTTTCTTACCTTTAACAAACGTGGCGGTGACGGCAGCACCATAGCCGCGCGCCTCATCATCCCAGGCGAGTCCGACAATTGCTTTCATCGGCGCAACGCTCTCCAGGTCGACGTAGCGGTCTCCCAGGTAGCTCGACTTCGCCGCACCCTGGGTGTACCCAAACGCCAGATTAGCGCTCAGCCCCTCGACCTCGCTGAACCAGCTGCCGAAGTTCACCTTGCTGCTGATTTCAGCCCCATAGATATAGGCTTTGTCGCGGTTCTCCGCCTGATAGGTGGTATAGATGTTGCTGGGTACATTGACGAACTTACCCGGATTGGCCGCCCGGCTGTAGCGGGTAAAGGCAATGAAGTTTTTGTAGTCGTTATAGAACGCGGCAGCGTTAAGCGTCACGCCCTCTGCAACCTGGCCTTTTATACCCCATTCGTAGTTGTTGCTGGTTTCGGTTTTCAGATCGGCATTGCCAATCAGCGCATACTGCGCGGGACCGGCATAGCTGGAGCCAAGGTTCCATGAGCCATAGAGCTGAGAGTCGTTAGGGAACTGCGCGCCACGGGTATATTGCAGATAAGTCATCAATGCCGGGGTCAGATCGTACTGGAAGGCGATCGACGGCAACACCTGAGTGTCGCTGTTTGGCGAACCGTAGAGCGCGGAGACTTCGCTGGCGTCGAGCACACTGCTGTTTGTCGTCAGTGTCGCCATATCACGTGGGCGGGTGTTCTGATACGCCACACGCACGCCCGGCACGATAGCCGCACGGTGTCCGTCAGCATCGAAGCTGATGGTATCCTGCAGATAACCGCCAACCGTATAACTGCGGCTGTTAGCCTGCGGTTGCATGATCACGCTGGTGGCGCTCGCCGCAGGCGACTGACGGAAAGGCCGTTCGGTATCCACCAGACGTGCATTCAGCCCGGCGCTCAGTTCATGGCGCCCGATGCTTTTAAGCGCGCGGGTGTCAAAACCGTAGCTGTCGCTGTTGTAGTCGGAGTAGACGGTTTGCCAGGTGGTGGCACCTGACGGCATAAAGGTGTTGTCATGTGCCTGGGTCTGCTGCCAGTAAACGCGGGTTGTCAGACTGTCGATCAGGTCATTATAAGGCGTGTACTCATCCACCAGGCTGATGCCCCAGCGTCGTGTATCGCTCTGCTGCTGCGCCGTTCCCCAGACCGTATTGCCGGACGTGCTCCAGCTGTCGTAATGGCTGTGGTGCGTTTTGTGATAGTAATCGAAAGTCGCGCTGAGCTTGTGAAGATCATTGGGCTGCCAGATGCCCGAGGTCATAAAGGCATCGGAATGCCAGTTGGCTGGATAGGCATCAACCGTGTCACTGTTGTTGCGGGTCTGTTGGCCGTCACGACGACTGTAAACAAAGATCCCCCGCAGCGTATCATCGCCTGCTGCTGCCGTAACGCCGTTGTGCCAGCTGCGGCTGGCGGAGTCATAGTCGCTTTGATAACCGAAATAGTTGCCTTTACCAGGATGCAGATAGTCATCCGGGGATTTGTTACGGAACGAGACATTGCCGCCAATCGAGTTATTCGGCTGATCCACTGCCGTGGCACCCTTCTCAATTCCGATATGGCCAAACATATAGGGATCGATGTAATCGCGGCCAATCCCAAAGCTGTCGAGACCGGCACGTCCCACGTAGCTGCGGCCGGTGGCCTGCGGCAACGGAATGCCATCCACATCGAGACCCACGCGGTTGCTCTCTAAACCACGAATGTTGTAGCCGGTGTAACCGGCCCGGTCAAAGCCGCTCTTACCGGCTGAGGAGCCGCCACTGGTGCCGGTGGCGCTGATCAGCGGTTCATAACGCATGATCGATCCAAAATCAGTAGCGCCACGTTGCTGCAGATCGCTGGCAGAGAGCGTGGTTTTACTGCCCGCCGTTTGTTTAATTTCCGGTGCATTCACCGTCATTACCGGTTCAGCACTGCTGCCATAGCGGTCGGAAAGGGTCAGCGTGGCAGGTTCACTGCCCGCAGCATAGGTGCAGGTGGTATTGATAAAGGTGGCGAGCAACGCCAGCTCAGACAGACGCGGTTGCGTCAATCTCCGAAAACGTGGTGACATAGGCGCGAATTACCTGATTAATTGTTAGTATTCGCTCACTTGCTTGCTGGAACATAAAAAACGGCTCTGCATAAAAGCCGTAAAAAGTCAGAACATCATGCGGGTGTAATCATTATCGCCGCGAATTTAATGCAACTGATAATCATTATCAATCCTATTTACATTAAGACATAAACCACAGCGCACAAATTGTTAACCCGAATGCATCTGCATTTATCAATACGTAAAGGAAGAGAGTTATGGCGCAAAAACCTGTGGTTGTTATTCACTACTGTATGCAATGCAACTGGCTGATGCGGTCAGCGTGGATGGCACAGGAACTATTGCATACCTTCGCCGAGGATCTGGCAGAGGTCACGCTGAAACCCGGCACCGGCGGAATTTTTGAGATTACGCTGGATGGTCATCTGCTGTGGGAACGTAAGCGGGACGGTGGTTTCCCGGATGCGACTACTTTGAAACAGCGCGTGCGCGACATCTGTTTCCCGGATCGTACCCTGGGACACATCGACAAGAATAAGAGTGAAATCAGCTGATTAACTGTGTGTGATTTTATCAGCCGCGTCGTGCAGCGCCTTAATTAGCGTCTGCAGCGCGGCTTCTGAAATATCTTCCTGCGCCAGTCGTTGATTCAGAGCCATCTTTAGCCCGTGAATCGCCTGCTCCACAGCAGGAATACTGCGGTTATTGACCACGATCGCCAGCGTAGAGAGCCGCGTAATCAGGCTGGCTACGGTTTCGCGATTATCAGACAGCTGCGCCTCACCAGCCGCCGTCAATCGGTAGGCTTTACGCGCTGCCTGCGCATCCACCACCTGAATCGCCTCCATCTCTTCCAGCAGCGTCAGATTGGGATAGATGATCCCCGGGCTGGGCGAATACTCTCCCTTTGACAGCTCCTCAACGGACTTGATCAGCTCATAGCCGTGCGCCGCATTCTGCGCCAGGAAATGGAGCATCAGCAGGCGAATCTCACTCGCTTCCAGCATCTTTTCACGTCGTTTACGTCGTCCGCCGCAGCCGCCTGCGCGCGAAGTCTGTTCGTCAGATGAAGTGGACGTCGGATGCTGTTTCATGACCTGCCCTGCTGAAAAAAGGAGAGTGATGGTAGTCCGCCATCTGGCAAAACTCAATTGCCAGCGCGGCTTACTTCTGATGCCAGTAGGCCACCGCCCGTACGAAGTCGCTGTCGAGACCACGCTGCGAGGTAAAGTAGTCAGATAGCGCTTTGACAAACTCACCTTCGCCGGTCAGCCAGATAAAGTAATCCTCCGTCGGAAT
Organism: Pantoea sp. JKS000250; assembly: GCF_003201065.1. Classification (NCBI taxonomy): domain Bacteria; kingdom Pseudomonadati; phylum Pseudomonadota; class Gammaproteobacteria; order Enterobacterales; family Erwiniaceae; genus Pantoea; species Pantoea sp. JKS000250. The sequence continues at coordinate 1,550,438 of NZ_QICZ01000001.1, forward strand.
AGCGATCTGATCCAGCCGGGTAATCAGCTGGCTGAGCTGCGCTTTTTGCATCTGACCGCTGCCCAGCCAGTTTGTCGTTACGTCTGCCGTATCCGCTAAATAGTCGCGACCGGTCGCTTCATCGGTAAAGGCATAGAGATGCAGCGCCTGGGCGCGGGCGTCGCGCTTACGGCGGGCAAAAGCGGGCAGCCCGGTTTCGTCGCAGACGTAAAGCTGGAATGCGTAATCGGTCGGCACCACCAGCGAGCCGCGTGGCCCACCAACAATCAGTTTATCGCCCACCTGCGCCTGCGCGGCCCAGTCACTGGCCACGCCCTGCTGATGAATATAGAAGTCGAGGGTCAGTGAAGACTCACCATCGAATTCCAGCGGCGTGTAATCACGCGCCTGCGGACGTAAACCTTCCGGCCAGACAATACCTGCGTCGGTAATCTGTGGCAGAGCCAGTGCTTCACCTTCAGCAGAAGGGAAAAACACCTTGATATGGTCATCAAAGCCTGGCGACGTAAAGCCTGCCAGATCGCTGCCGCTGAACCGGATGCGCCAGAATTTCCCGGCAATCCTGGTTTTACTGGCGACCTGAATATGGCGAAAACGCAGTTCATTGCGGACGCGCTGCGGCGTGCGCTTATCGGCTGTTGTAGTCAAAATCTCTCTCCTGAAACAGGGTCTATGCCCGATAGTCAGGGGCATACCCGCCATGATTAAACAACAATGGAATAACAATCATTCTCATCTGAAGCGACAAGATTAGCTATGATATATCTTCGGCACAAGAACGAAAAATGCGATTCTGCAACTTAAGATATATTTTAAGCAGTGTCGTAAGCGAGGAGATACGGACGGGAAGCGGCATGAATCAGAAGCATCAGAGATGCAGCATGCAGGTAAAGAGTGCTTCAGATGCAGGTGAATGGGCCTCAGAGAGGAAGCCGCAGGTGCAGAGTATGAGCAGGTAAATCAGGCAGAAGCTGTCCGGCTCCTGACGAGCCGGGCATCATCTCGCGCCGCCGGTTCTGGCAGCGCATCAACACTTACAGCGTGTCGTTGAATCCGGAAAGGGAGGCATTGCTGCTGGTGTGATCCGGCAGTTCACCATCACCCAGAATTTCATGCTGGGTAACCTGAGAGTGCGGATGCAGTCCGGCAGGCGGTGAGAAAGGCTCAGCCTGCTGCGCCATCGCCATTGCAGGCAATGCCAGGATCAGGGAAATCATTAAGCGTCGCATAGTTGTCTTCGATTGTCGTTTTGGCCAGAAAAGGCCTGAAATGCAGATGAATGTTCCAGCCCTGCCACAGAAGTACGATGATTCAGATATGGCAAGGTTTCGGGGGAGGATTTTACGCCAGAATGGCAACTTATTTTATAAAATCGTGCGGTTTGTCACGGTTTATCGCACGAAAGATGCATTGGCAGGAGCAGAAGCGATCACCCCTGCCCTGCCGGCTACGCCTGCATCACCGGAATAGAAAAAACGCCGCTGAGCCAGTCGGGCTTACAGTGCGCAAAATCAAGACGCAACAGGTCTTTGCCCGGACGGCGCGACACGCCCAGCATGGGCAAATGCTGATAGTAAATATCCTCGATAAAGCGCGTCAGCTGCTCCGGCCTGCCGCTCCAGCGGATCGACGCATAGAGGCCGCACACCTCGCTCCAGCTGGCGGTATTGTCACCCAGCAGCCCGGCATGTTGTGGTGCCAGCGCCTGAAACAGGCTGATATTCTGTTGGTCTGCAGAGCTATGGCCGGGACCATACTGAAAGCCTAACCAGCCGTGCGTCGCATGGCTGCCCGCCAGCGCGACCAGATGCCGTGCCTGCTCTGCCACCCGGTGGTCGTGGTCGGCAATATACTCACCAAACCTGCACTCCCACTCCAGTGTCTCTCCGCACAGATGCAGTTCTTCCTCACGTTCCACCAGCGTCGCACGCTCTGCCAGCGATCGCACCAGAATGCGGCCATGGAAGTTTTTGACCGGCAAGTGAGGAATACGGCGAAACGCGCCAGGCGTCAGTGAAAAGTGGCCTTTGAACACCCGCGTGAAGTTTTGCTGGTTATCAAAGCCAAAACGTACGGCGATATCGATCAGCGTCATGCGTGTCAGACGCAGCGCCATGGCCGCCATCGTCAGACGCCGTTTGCGGGTATATGCCGCCAGCGTCTGTCCGGTCATCTCCTTGAACATGCGCTGCATGTGCCATTTGGAATAACCTGATTTCAGGGTGATTTGATCGATATTGAGATCGTCGGTGAGGTTGGCTTCTATCCACTCGACCAGATCGTTAATGTGCTGCTTTTTAATAGCCTGACTGAGCATGATGGCGATTTACGACGCGGGTTAGGACTGGAATTTTCGTTACAAAAGAATAACAAAAATTGCGAATCGGTGTAAGGAAAGGGTAAGGCGCACGCGCCTGTTCGGGGCGATTCCGCATTAATTGCTTAGGTTACTAACTAAAAAAGGCTGACTGACGTCAGCCTCAGACAACTCAGAATGTAAAGCGATGGGAGCATACGCCAGGAGCAAAGCATCGCGGGCCATGGATGGCCCGCGCTGAGCATGCCAGGGATGGTGTTTTTGCGTCTTTGCGGAGGGCGTATGCTCCCTGAGCTTGCTCGTTATCAATACTCGCAGTCGTCACGACAATTAATGACTACGCATTCCCGCCGCAGTCATCATCATACGGAACAGCGAGGCGACAACGCCCAGCGCCAGCACACTGGCGGCGTAGATAAACACCAGCCACATCACACGCTTCCACCACGGTGCTTTTGTCTCTGCGGTGTGATTGTGGTCTTTCATGCTGCTGAGGCTTTTCATATCAATGATATCCTGCGTCTGCTTTGATTTTTCCACGGAACACGTAGTAGCTCCAGAAGGTATAGCCCAGGATCATCGGGATAATCAGCAGGCTACCCACCAGCATAAAGGCCTGACTCTGCGGAGGTGCCGCAGCGGCCCAGATGGTCACGGATGGCGGAATAATATTTGGCCAGATACTGATGCCCAGTCCGGAGAAGCCGAGGAAGATCAGCGCCAGCGTCAGCAGGAACGGTGAATAGTGCGCCTCGCGTTTGATGGCGCGAATAATGCCCCACGAACAGAGCAGCACCAGCACCGGAACCGGCAGGAACAGGAACAAATTTGGCGTGCTGAACCAGCGATGAGAGATGTCGGCATGCGCAAACGGCGTCCACAGGCTGACGATGCCAATAATCACTAATAGCGCAATCACCAGCGGCGTCGCCAGCGCAGACATCTTACGATGCAGTTCATTCTCGGTCTTCATGATGAGCCAGGTACAGCCCAGCAGCGCATAGGCCACCACCAGACCCACGCCGCAGAACAGCGGGAACGGTGCCAGCCAGTCCATTGCGGAACCGGCAAAGCGGCGTCCCTCAACCGGAATACCATCCAGCAATGCACCGACCGCCACACCCTGACTGAAGGTGGCGATGATCGAACCGGCAATAAACGATTTGTCCCAGAATGCACGATGGCCTTCCACCGCTTTAAAGCGGAACTCGAAGGCAACGCCGCGGAAAATCAGACCGATCAGCATGGCGGTCAGCGGAATAGACAGTGCATCAGCGATGACTGCATAGGCCAGCGGGAATGCACCAAACAGGCCTGCGCCCCCCAGCACCAGCCAGGTCTCATTACCATCCCAGACCGGCGCGACGGTATTCACCATCATGTCGCGCTCGCCAGCATCTTTGTTGAACGGGAACAGCAGACCAATGCCCAGGTCGAAACCATCCATCACGATATACATCAGGGTTGCGAAGACGATAATCACAAACCAGATAACGGAAAAATCGATCATCTTAGTGGTCTCCATCCTTAAAGGTGGCAGCGGAAAGTGGACGCGCTGGCGTTTTCTTCTGACCCGGTCCACCCTCTTCGGTGATATGACCTTCGCCGACAACCGGTCCCTGCTTAATCAGACGCATCATATAGTGATACCCCACGCCAAACACCGAGCTGTAGACCAGAATAAAGGCAAGCAGGCTGATGCTCATGTGCATATCGCCATGTGCCGAGACCGCATCAATGGTGCGCTGCACGCCATAAACCACCCACGGCTGGCGACCGATTTCAGTGGTAAACCAGCCTGCCAGAATCGCAATCAGACCCGATGGACCCATCAACAGTGCAAACCACAGGAACGGACGCGACTCATAAAGACGCCCTTTGAAACGCAGCCACAGGCTGACCACGCCCAGTGTGATCATCAGCAGGCCCAGCGCCACCATCACGCGGAAGGACCAGAAAATTACCGTTGAATTAGGTCGATCCTCTTTCGGGAACGACTTCAGCGCCGGAACCTGCTTGTCCAGACTGTGCGTCAGAATCAGACTGCCGAGATAAGGCACTTCCAGCGCATATTTGGTGCGCTCCTGCTCCATATCGGGAATGCCAAACAGGATCAGCGGTGTGGCTTCACCCGGCGGGTTTTCCCAGTGTCCTTCAATCGCCGCGATCTTGGCGGGCTGATGCTCCAGCGTGTTCAGACCGTGAGCATCACCAATCATCGCCTGAATCGGCGCAACGATCAGCGCCATCCATAACGCCATGGAGAACATCCTGCGGATGGCAGGATTATTGTTACCCTTCAGCAGATGCCAGGCCGCCGATGAACCGACAAAGAAGGCACTCGCCAGGAACGCTGCCACCGACATATGAAACAGCCGGTAAGGGAAAGAGGGGTTAAAGACGATTTTGAACCAGTCCTGCGGAACCACGATGCCATTCTGAATGATGTAGCCCTGCGGCGTATGCATCCAGCTGTTAGAGGCCAGGATCCAGAAGGTAGAAATCAGTGTACCCAGGGCGACCATGCAGGTGGCAAAGAAGTGCAGACCCGGACCTACGCGATTCCAGCCAAACAGCATCACGCCCAGGAAGCCCGCTTCCAGGAAGAACGCCGTAAGCACTTCATAGGTCAGCAGCGGACCGGTGATACTGCCGGCAAACTCTGAGAAGCCGCTCCAGTTCGTGCCGAACTGATAAGCCATCACCAGCCCTGACACCACACCCATACCGAAGTTAACGGCAAAGATTTTGGACCAGAAATGGTAGAGATCGCGATAGGTTTGATCGCGGGTTTTGAGCCACATACCTTCGAGTACGGCCAGGAAGCTGGCGAGACCGATGGTGATGGCGGGAAAGATAATATGGAAGGAAACAGTAAATGCGAACTGAATCCTGGCCAGATGAAAGGCATCTAATCCGAACATTGCTTACCTCTTTGCCACATAGAACACCATGTATTTACTTATTATTAACAACTTAAGCCTGATGCGCTGACTTCTCTGCGCTTATTGAAATTCCCGCCGCAAATTTAGAACTATTCGCGACGAGGAAACAGAAACAGTGGGGTTAATGAAAACTATAACAGTCTTTGTTGATTTTGATCATTGTTTTTAACGGGAATTACTTATTTAAAAATAAGGCTTAAAGGTTAATCAGAGCGTATTTATGTGTCGTTAATGTTACGGTATTTGTCACTTTAAAAATTCACATCGGCAAAGCAAACCCTGACTAAAAAAAGCCTTCAACTGGCTGTTTTCAGACGTTATTTTGTTATAAACCCTGATTTCAGAAAGGTCAAATTTGAGAGCAAATAAATTAAATAATCTTATTTTTTAACGAGTTAAATCAGTAAATGAGTACCACCACCGATTTGTTTATTTTTTTGCATTACCCTTGCTAATTCAGACCTGCACCCAGGCAAAAAATAGCCAGAGCGGCGCCTTTAAGCGCCACGGGAGATGTTAATAAAATGGGTCAAAAAGCTGGGCTGAATTAACAGCGCGTCCGAAGCAGTCGGTTATTCCGGGCCAGAGCCTGATGAAATGATTTAATAACCAGCAAAGAGGCGAAAAAACCGCTTGGGTTATTTTCGCTGCCGTTACGTTATTCCGGTTTCAGGGAGAGAAATGGGAGAGAAGAACAGATTAAAAATCTCCTGCCAGCATCTCCACACCTTCACGACGGAATGGCTGACAGGCGGGGATTTTACTCAGCTGCAGACTTTTCACGCTGTGCCAGAATCCGGCTCAGGTTCAGCTCCAGCCAGTCCGCCAGCCCCACTACCTGTTCACTGACTTCGCGACCAAGCGGAGTCAGACGATACTCCACGTGCGGCGGTACGACATCGTAAGCGATGCGCTGCACGAAGCCATCTTCTTCCAGGTAGCGCAGATTCTGCGCCAGCATCCGTTCACTGACGCCACCGACCGCCCGGCGCAACGCACTGAAGCGCAACGTCTGGTCCTGTAAGGCCAGCAGAATCAGTACGCTCCAGCGGCTGGTCACCCGTTTCAGTACGTCGCGCGACGGACAGTTAACGTTAAGCAGTTCACCACGACTAAATTTTTCACTCAGCTTTTCAGACATTTAACCTGCGCACCTCAAACTAACAATTCTGTAAGTACTTACTAAAAATTAGTTTATACCCTAGTCTGAATTTCACCAACAGCCACAGGAGTCATCCCATGATTGCAGTTACAGGTGCCACCGGCCAGCTGGGCCGAATCGTTATCGATACATTACTGAAAAAAGTTCCGGCGGCAGAAATTGTTGCCGCTGTGCGTACGCCCGCCAAAGCGGCCGATCTTGCTGCGCTGGGCGTGATTGTCCGCCAGGCCGATTATGGCCAGCCAGAGACGCTGGAGGCCGCTTTTGCAGGCGTGGATAAGCTGCTGCTGATCTCGGGCAGTGAAGTTGGCCAGCGTGAGGCGCAGCATAAAGCTGTCATCGACGCTGCAAAGGCTGCAGGCGTGAGCTTTATCGCCTACACCAGTCTGCTGCATGCGGATACCTCACCGCTGGGTTTAGGTGTTGAACATCGCGCGACTGAAGCGCTGTTAAAAGCCGCGGGCATCCCGTTCGCCCTGCTTCGCAACGGCTGGTACACCGAGAACTATGCCGCCAGCATTCCTCCGGCGCTGGCACATCATGCGTTTATCGGCGCGGCAGGTGAAGGCCGCATCGCGTCGGCTGCCCGACAGGATTACGCTGAAGCGGCGGCTGAAGTAATGACTCGTGACGATCAGGCGGGCAAAGTCTATGAGCTGTCCGGCGACGACAGCTATACGCTGGCGCAATTTGCTGCGGAGATTGCCGCACAGAGTGGTGAGAAGGTCGATTACGTCAATCTGTCTCAGGCTGACTTTGCCGCCGCGCTGAAAGGCGCTGGCCTGCCAGAGGGTCTGGCGGAGATGCTGGCGGATTCTGATGCCGGTGCAGAAAAAGGTGGCCTGTTTGATGATTCGCGTCAGCTGAGCAAACTGATCGGTCGCCCGACCACAAGCTGGCAGGCGGTGATCCGCGCAGCACTGGCGAACCATTAATCCAGCTCTCTCTGAGCGGGCAACCCTGCCCGCTCACTTCTCACTCCTGCCCTGATTTCCGTTGCGTATGCCATTTTCTGCACCCTTTGCGGCTGCGGTTTCTTTTACAAAATGTGAATAAATGCCAGTTTTCTTCAGCTTAAATTTTTTTATTCATGCTGCTAAGAGATTCATCCGAAATGTGTTTTTTGTGAACACCGCTATATTTGGTTGAATTGACTGGAATTTATTAAAAAGCCTCGATTAATCGACAATTTTTATTACGTTCATAGATATTCTGCATTGTTGTTCCGCAGGATGAGAGGTCTATAATTTCTCCTTTGTGCAACCACGACCGCTCAGGAGGCCGTTATTAATACCCATCGCCAGCAACAAAATGCACTTGAAGAGGTTCGTGCCGGGGCGGAAGTTGAGTATCAATACGATCCCCATGAACTGAAACTGGATCGCATGCAGGATTCTGAACCGGAACCGGAGCTGATTGAAGGCTTACCGGCACCGGATGCGCTCACGCCTGCCGATCGTTATCTGGAACTGTTTGAACATGTCCAGATGTCGCGGATTTTTGAGGACAGCAAAACCTTCCCCGACTGTTCGCCTAAGTACGATCCGCTGGATGTGCTGATGCGCTATCGTCGACAGAAACGCAGCAGTGATTTCGACCTGTCGCGTTTTGTCGCCGATCACTTTTATCTGCCTGGCGTAAACGAAAGTTTTTATGTCTCCAACCCGGATAAATCGCTCAATGAGCATATCGATGATCTGTGGCCGGTTCTGACCAAAATGCCGCAGCAGCATATGCCGCACTCATCGTTGCTGCCGTTACCGAAACCCTATGTGGTACCGGGCGGACGCTTTGGCGAAACCTACTACTGGGACTCCTACTTCACCATGCTGGGCCTGGCGGAATCGGGCCGTGATGACCTGCTGCGTCATATGGCAGACAACTTTGCCTGGCTGATCGATAACTACGGCCATGTGCCAAATGGCAACCGTACTTATTATCTCAGCCGTTCTCAGCCGCCGGTATTTGCCCTGATGGTGGAGCTGTTCGAAGAGGATGGCGTGCGCGGTGCTAAGCGCTATCAGGAACAGCTGATGAAGGAGTATCAGTTCTGGATGGATGGTGCCGGCTCACTGATGCCAAACCAGGCTTATCGTCACGTCGTGCGGATGCCAAATGGCTCGCTGCTGAACCGTTACTGGGATGACCGCGATACGCCACGTGATGAGTCGTGGATGGAAGATGTTGAAACCGCGCGCGAATCTAAACGTCCGGCCAGCGAAGTCTATCGTGACCTGCGTGCTGGTGCTGAGTCGGGCTGGGATTACTCCTCGCGCTGGCTGCGTAACCCGAAACGTCTGTCGAGTATCCGTACGACACAGTTTATCCCTATCGATCTGAACGCGTTCCTGTACAAGCTGGAGCTGATGATTGCCACCCTGTCGCACGCCAAAGGCGAAGAGCTGACGGCGCTGGCCTGGCAGAAAAAGGCGGAAACGCGGAAACGCGCTATTACCCGTTACCTGTGGGACAGCACCGCTGGTGTGTTCCGTGACTACGACTGGCGTCGTGAGCGTTTTGGTGCCTTTACCGTTGCCTCGGTCGTTCCGCTGTTTGTGGGTCTGGCGACGCCGCATCAGGCGCACCTGCAGTCAATCTCCCTGCGTCATCTGTTGCTGAGCAACGGTGGCCTGCTGACCTCAATGGTGGAAAGCGGTGAGCAGTGGGACCGTCCTAACGGCTGGGCACCGATGCAGTGGATGGCCGTTGTTGGCCTGAATAACTACGGTGAAGAGACGCTGGCAAGTGAAGTCGCGGTGAACTGGCTTAATACGGTTAATAACTTCTATCAGCTGCACCACAAGCTGGTCGAGAAGTATGACATCAGCGGCGACCGCGCCCGTCCCGGCGGCGGCGGCGAGTACCCATTACAGGATGGCTTCGGCTGGACGAACGGCGTCACGCGTAAGCTGATGACGATGTATGGGCATTTAATGGCTGACTGAGTGTCGCAGCCTGTAAATCACTAAAACGCAAAAGCCGGGTCATTCCCGGCTTTTTTCATGCAGGCATTCAGGCGTTACTTCTTCGCCTCTGCGCCCGGCTGCGACGCACGTTGCAGGAATTTCTGAGTCACTTCAGGCAGGTGTTGCAGCAGCCACTCCGCCATAGCCACTTCCTGATCGCGAATCTCGTTAAGGATGCGAACGCCCTGCGTATCGCCCACCTGCTCCGCCGCAGCAATCAGGCTGGTGTAGCTGGCGATCTCAGCATTCTCAAAAACATAGCCACTGATGGCACCCTTTACCACTTCATCTGAGTTAAACATACCGCCTACCGCCTGACCGGTCGCCGCCATTTTACCCATCGCATCTTTCATCACAGAGTGATCGATAGCGTGGCTGTCGAGCAGCTGTTCCAGCAGGGTCAGCTGATGCTTAGTTTCTTCCAGATGTTGCGCCAGACGCTGTTCCAGCGCCGGATAGTGATCAAGACGGCCTGACATCTTGCTCAGCATGCTTTCTGCCTGCTTTTCCATCGCATGCGCATCGCGCAGCCAGTCATGATAATGTTCAATCGCAGTCATGTGTCACTCCTTAAGAGACGGTAATCGCCTCGGCTACCGAGGTGAGTTTCTCATCCGTTTGTTTCTCTTCATTCAGAGTCGCTGCCAGCAGCTCTGCCGCTTTGGTATAGCCCAGCTTCAGCGCCAGTGCATGCAGCGTGCCGTAAGTGGCAATCTCATAGTGCTCAACTTTCTGTGCCGCACCAATCAGCCCCTGATCGCGGACTTCGCCCTTTTCGACCGAGTCGATAATTTCCTGGGCTTCTTCAACCAGACCTTCAAGCGCATGGCATTTCATTCTTTTGATTTTGACTTCAGGTGTCACGTCTACCAGTTCATCCAGTCGTTCAATCTGAGCACGGGTCTCTTCAAGATGCTGATTAAACGCAGCGATAAGATTTTCGTCGCTGGCAGCACGCGCCATTTTAGGCAATGCACGGGTTATCTGTTTTTCAGCGCTGTATACATCGGAAAGGTCGTGGATGAACAGATCGTTTAACGTTTTCACTGTCATAAGATAGCCTCATTGATTAAAAAGCTGCGTCGGTAATAACGCAACGCCAGTCATATCGTTGGCACCTGAAAAGTTTAGTGGAGATTCTTAATATCGCACGCTGTGGCATTATGAATTTAATAAAAAAGTGGCATGCAAAATGCATTTTTCTTTTTGAAGCAGTCATTTAGCCGAAAAAGGTTTTAGGGCTGCGGCTTCGCTCGCTGCGGCGGAATTTGTACAAAGCAATAAATCTCTGTATAAATTTCTTAGGATTAAGTGTATAAAAAAAGCACCAGTCAAAACTTAGTTGTACGGAACTTTATTAAATCGTATAGATTTAATCGATCGGAAATAAAAAAACCGGCAGGAAAAACCCAACCGGTCTAATTAACAGCATCTCTCTGTGTCAATGATGAATCAGCGACATAATTCAGGAGGTAATTATCTTGCAGGAAAATGAAAAGAGAATCTGTGTAGCCCGGCAAACGCGTTAAGCTGCCATCCGGCAGCCTTAAAAGCGTTTAGCTTCTGCGGCTTACCTTACCTCCCTTGCGCCCGGCTTCGATGGCACGTTCGGGATCGTTCTTAAAGTTCCCGCCACTTTTCTGACCGCCCTTTCGCCCTGCTTCCGCAGCACGCTCTTTGTCAGCCGCAAAATTTCCGGCCCCACCACGATATTGAGTCATTCTGTGTTCCTCTTTGAAATTAAAATCAGAATTTGCACAGTTAATGCTTAATCAGGCCGATTCAGCAACCTAAATGTAGACAGAAAACCGCACCGTTCAAGCGAGACAAATAAAAAACCCGCTACCGATCTGACTTATTGGTCGTTCAACCCTCATCCGGACTGGTAACGCATTTCAACTATCTCTCTGTACTATTCAAAAAAGAGATACGGCCTAAAAAACATTGCTTCCAAAGATGGCCGCGCCCTATTAATCGATCATTTTCAAAAAATGTCCAATTGAAAAAAAGTAACCGAAGCGGCACTGAGATAACTTCATCAATATCAGTTAGTGAAGATGATCAACAAACGATCAATTTCCCTAAGCGAAGCGGTAAATATATTTACATAACGCTGTTTTAAAAGCTGAATTAAGCGAGACGCAAGACTTTGATCGCAACAGCTAAAAACAGCTGATTTTGATCAATAAATGATCAGTTGTACTAATTTAATGAAAGTTTTAATCAGAATGACACGCAATAGTCGGTACAGATATTCAGGATTAAACGAAGCGGTGATATTCAGGTAAATCGGGGATGAAAATCGGGTTTTCGGAATAGTACTAAAAAATGTTTTCTGTGGAGAAATTCATAGGTTTTATGAGCCTGCAGGCGGCGAGTAGAAGGAGAAATTAAAAAATGACGGATGGAATCGTGCAGTGCCTGTCGGGAAATCGTGCGTCAGTGGCCTGCAGGGAGGAAGCCTGGCAGCGTCAGAGGGGGTCAGACACGGCCGAATAAAAGGCAACACCACGTTTACCGTTTTTCTTTATGCGGTACATGGCTTCATCAGCACGTGCGAGGGCGGTATCAAAGTCATCTTTTACCTCAACCTGTGCCACGCCTACTGACGCGCCTATGTGCGCGTGCCCGTTAGCCAAATCAAAAGGGGTAAGCACCGCGTCAAGGCAGGCATGCGCCAGCTGTCTGACCTGCGGCTGCCTGAGTGCAAACGGCAATAGCAGGACGAACTCATCGCCGCCGAGCCGGCCAATAATCACTTCTGCCGGGGAGAGCTCAGTTAATCGCTGGCTTAACTGAATTAACACTTCATCACCGCTGCGATGCCCCAGGGTGTCGTTGACGTGTTTGAAGTTATCCAGGTCAATAAAGACAACGCAGAGCGGCCCCTGCGCTTTCATTTCACAGAAATCATTTTGCAGGGCATGGCGATTATTGAGCAGCGTAAGGGGATCGTGCAGCGCCAGCAGAGCGAGCTGTTCTTCATATTGCTTTTCTTTGGTCATGTCGATGTGAGTACCGATGACTTTAACCGGCTCGCCATGCGCGTTCCACTCGCTGACCCGGCCCCGATCCAGCACCCACGTGATACTGCCATTTTTGGCGATCATGCGATGCAGCGCTTCATAGTAAGGCGCTTTTCCGGCGATGTGATCGTTAAACGCGCGCAAAACTTCGGCGGCATCATCAGGATGCAGACTCTCTTTCCACGATTCGAAGTTGGCGTCGGTCTCTTTGGGCTGGAAGCCGAGCATCGCGCCCCAGCGCCGGTTGAAGATCACCAGTTTGCCGCTGGGAATATCGAGCTGCCACAGGAATAATCCGGTGCCATCCAGCGCCGCGTTGAGTTTTGTACGGGCGTCATGCGCTATACGCTTCAGACGCGCATTATGCTTTTTCAGGTTCTGTATCTGCAGACGCAACGCTTCTTCTGACATGACCGTGAGAGAACTGTAAAAAGGGCTATTGTGCCTGTCAGGTTGATTCTGTAAAGAGTGGCTAATAAAACACGATTAGCCGCGGTCAATTGCAGGCTGGACAGCACATCAGGCGGTGCGGGTCTGGCAACACAGCACAGAGGCGAAGCAGCAAAATGGTTTCACCGTGAAATCTGTTTGCATTGCTACAGCGTTGTGAGGCGAAATGCGCCGGACTGAAGTGAAATTCGGAAATGTCGGGGGAGTCTGGCGAACCTTCGATAACGGGTTCGTGCCATAACGCAAAAACCCGCCAGAGGCGGGTTCTTTAAATATGGTGCCCGAACCCGGACAAAAATGCCGGGAGCATTTTTGCATCGCGCGTCAGCGCGACCCGCAGGGCGAGCCACAGGATGTGGCGAGTGTATCGAATCTTCGATAACGGGTTCGCCTCAGAACGCAAAAACCCGCCAGAGGCGGGTTCTTTAAATATGGTGCCCGAACCCGGAATCGAACCAGGGACACGGGGATTTTCAATCCCCTGCTCTACCGACTGAGCTATTCGGGCAACGGGGCGCATTAAACCAAAGCGGCCCGGCAGCGTCAAACGCTTTTCACCAAAATCACATCGACTGACGGCTTTTCCATCAACTCAAATATCGGGTTTGACCCGGCGCAAAAATCTCGCGCCTGGCCGGATAAATTTTAGTCAGCGGAGCGGTAAAGGCTCCATTATGCCGCGATTTTGCCGATATAGGAGGCGAGACCAACACTAATAATAAGGATCGCCATGTTTTCCACCATTACATCAGGTATCGCTTCACGCCACGGCTGGCAGAAGCGGGCTCACTCAGCGGCCACGCTGAGCTCGCTCAACGGCTCAATCGCCATGGTTGAGTTCTCCCCCGATGGCACCATTCTCAGCGCCAATGCGCTGTTTCTGGCGCGCATGGGCTACACGCTGGCGGAGATTGAAGGCCAGCACCACAGCCTTTTTTGCACGCCGGAACAGCTTCAGTCGCGGGACTATCAGGACTTCTGGCTGCGGCTGAACCGGGGCGAAAGCTTCAGCGATAAATTTCTGCGCATGGCGAAAAATAGCCGCCCGATCTGGCTGGAAGCCAACTATGTGCCGGTGCAGAACCGCCATGGCCGGGTGATTAAAATCGTCAAACTGGCCACAGACATTACGGGCCATATCAACGATGCTCAGGAGCAGCGCGCCATTACCACCGCCATTGAACGGTCGATGGCGGTCATCGCCTTTAACCTCAAAGGTGAAGTGCTGAAAGCCAACGACAACTTTCTGAAAACCATGGGCTACCGTCGTGAGGAGGTAGAAGGGATCCACCACAGTCGCTTCTGTTCGCAGGCTGTACGCGACAGCCGTGAATATAGCGAGTTCTGGCAGCAACTGAACCGGGGTGAATTTGTCTCGGGTCAGTTTCCCCGGGTGAATAAACGGGGCGAGACGGTCTGGCTGCGCGCCACCTACAATCCGGTATTTGACGAACAGGGCCGGCTCTACAAAATCGTCAAATTCGCCACGGATGTGACCGCACAGGTGGAAAAGAATCAGCAGGAGCATGATGCGGCGCAGCGGGCTTATCACACCGCACTCCAAACAGATGAAAGCACAAAGCTGGGTGCCGATGTGATCGCCAGCAGCGTGGAAACCATGAATGCGCTGGCGGGTGAACTGCAGGGGATCTCCGGTGATATTACCGGACTGAGTGAGTCTTCCGATCGTATCGGCGCAATTGTGGAAGGTATTCGCCGGATCGCCGATCAGACCAACCTGCTGGCGCTGAATGCCGCCATTGAAGCAGCGCGGGCGGGCACCCATGGCCGCAGCTTTGCGGTGGTGGCTAATGAAGTCCGCACGCTGGCAGCCAACATTAACCGCGCCACTACCGACATTGAAAACCGGATTCAGCAAAATCATCTGCTGGCGAACCGGGCACTGAAAGGTATTGAGTCGAACCTGAAACGTGCCGATCAGGGCGTACAGCTGGCTCAGGAGGCGGGCGGCGTGATTGCAGAAATCCGTGAAGGCGCAACGGACGTGGTGCGTGCCATCGGACAGGTCACTAAAACGCTTAAAGTCTGATGCTCTGCGGGGGCCTTCGCCCCCCTTTTTTACGGTGTGGCCTGAGCGGGTGCTTCTGGCACCGGCGGGATAAAGATATGGTCCAGAATATCCCGCATCACGGGCGCAGCCGTTACCCCTTCCCCGCCACCATTCTCCAGAATTAACGCCACCGCCACTTTCGGGTCATTAAACGGTGCAAAGGCGGTGTAGAAGATATGGTCACGCAGCCGCACCGGGATCATCTTCGCGTTATAAGTCTGGTTCTGACGCAGGCTGAATACCTGTGACGTCCCGCTCTTCGCCGCGATGCCATAAGGAGCCGTATGGAAATATTTATAACCGGTGCCGTTGGGCGCGTTAGCCATGCCAAACATCGCGTGACGCACCAGCGACCAGTATGGTGAGTGAGGATCGCCAATCTGCGCCTCGTGCTGTTGTGGATGGTAGTTTTCCACCAGCGTGCCGCGCTGGGTTTTCTCCAGCAGGTGCGGTGCGATGACCCGACCGTTATTGATCAGTGCGACCATCGCCTTCACCATCTGAATCGGCGTCGCAATCCAGTAGCCCTGACCAATGCCTACCGAAACCGTATCGCCCTGATACCAGGCCTTTTTATGCACCTTCTGCTTCCACTCACGGCTTGGTAATAAGCCGTTGTACTCTTCATTCAGGTCGATGCCGGTCGATTTACCATAGCCAAACTGGCTGAGCATGGTGTGAATCCGGTCAATGCCCATCATGAAAGCCACCTGATAGAAGAAGGTGTCGGCAGACTCTTCTATCGCGCGAGTGACATCCAGCATGCCGTGCCCGGTTTTCTTCCAGTCGCGATAGCGCCGGTCCGTGCCCGGCAGCGTCCAGGTCGGCGCACCAAAGAACTGCGACTGTGGCGTAATCACATGGGTCAGCAGCGCCGACATCGCCATATAAGGCTTCACCGTGGAAGCGGGTGGATAGAGTCCCTGCGTGACGCGGTTGATCAGCGGCAGGTCTTTATCCTGCAGCAGCTTTTTGTAGGCCTGATAGCTGATGCCTTTCACAAACGGATTCGGGTCGTAGCTGGGACTGGAGACCATCGCCAGCACGGAGCCGTCGCGCGGATCTTCAATCAGCAGCGCCGCACGCTGTCCGGCCAGCAGGCTCTCCACATACTGTTGCAGATGCAGATCCAGCGTCAGCGTCAGGTTTTTACCCGCGACCGGCGGCACCTCTTTCAGCACCCGCACAATGCGGCCATGGTTATCCACTTCCACTTCCTGATAGCCCGGCTTGCCATGCAACAGCGCTTCGTAATAGCCCTCAATCCCCTGCTTGCCGATGTTGTGGTCAGCCGCATAGTTTTCGGCGATACCTTCCGCATTCAGCCGTTTGTAGTCGTTATCGTTGATTTTCGAGACATAACCGATCACATGGGCCAGATCGGCCCCATAGGGATATTCACGATCCTGGTAGGTCTCAATGCTGGCACCGGTAAAGCGGAACTGATTGACCGCAAAGCGGGCAACCTGCTCTTCGGTCAGCTCCTCCTTCAGCACGACCGGCTTGTAACGACTGGTCTGCTTCAGCGCACGGCGGAAAGTGTCGATCTCATCGGGTGTCAGATTTACGATGGGCGTCAGCGCCCGCAGCGTGGCGTTCATATCGTCAATTTTATAAGGCGTCAGCGTGATGGCGTACCAGCTGACGTTACGCACCAGCGGAATACCTTTGCGGTCATAAATCAGCCCGCGCGTCGGGGCGATGGGGATCATCTTGATGTCATTCTGGTTGGAGCGCGTCTGGTAGTAGGCATGGTCGCGCACCTGTAAGCGGAAAAGGTTTACGCCAAGAATAGTGAAACAGAGACAGACCAGAGCAAAGGCGATTGCGGCGCGACGGGCAAACAGCTTCTCTTCAGCATCGAAGTTACGAAAGTTCATCAGGGGGCATTATCAGGCGACTAATTATTATCTGTTATTGCACACTATGATAAAGCGCGATCGCCGGCGTGCCAGCGCGAAGATGCACAAGCCTCGGCAAAAGTGTGTCATTTGATGTGAATGTTACCGGGAAAGCGAGGCGGGAAACTCAGATCCTCCGGTTAAGGAGGATCTGAACAGGCGATCGGGCAGCGGTCGGGAATCGTCACCCGCCGCGCGGATTAATCACCCAGCAGGACAGACTCCAGCGCAATCTTGATCATGTCGTTGAAGGTTGTCTGACGCTCAGCAGCAGTCGTCTGCTCGTGCGTACGGATATGGTCTGATACGGTACAGATGGTCAGCGCTTTCGCACCGAACTCTGCAGCCACACCGTAGATACCCGCGGCTTCCATCTCAACGCCGAGGATGCCATATTTTTCCATTACGTCGAACATCTGCGGATCCGGCGTGTAGAAAAGATCGGCAGAGAAGATGTTACCCACGCGCGCTTCAACACCCAGGTTTTTCGCCGCATCAACCGCGTTACGCACCATGTCGAAGTCAGCAATCGCTGCGAAGTCGTGATCTTTGAAACGCATACGGTTTACTTTGGAATCGGTGCAGGCACCCATACCAATCACGATATCACGCAGTTTTACATCAGGGCGTACGGCACCGCAGGAGCCGACACGGATGATCTTCTTAACGCCGAAGTCCGTGATCAGCTCTTTGGTGTAGATGGAGCAGGAAGGGATACCCATTCCGTGACCCATTACAGAGACTTTACGGCCTTTGTATGTGCCGGTGTAGCCCAGCATGCCGCGCACGTTGTTCACTTCAACCGCATTTTCCAGGAAGGTTTCTGCGATGTGTTTTGCGCGCAGCGGATCTCCGGGCATCAGCACGACGTCTGCGAAATCGCCCATTTCAGCATTAATATGAGGGGTTGCCATTGTTTAATCCTTATTAAATTGCTGATTTACAGCATGTTCTTGCCATAGTCCATCTTGGACAGGCCAAAATAGTGTGCAATTGTCTGACCAATATCGGCGAAAGTCTCGCGGTATCCCAGTGAACCCGGCTCCACTTTCGGTCCGTAGATCAGAATCGGAATGTGCTCACGCGTATGCTCGGTGCCTTCCCAGGTCGGATCACAGCCGTGGTCAGCAGTCAGGATCAGGATG
The DNA here is from genome assembly GCF_003201065.1 of Pantoea sp. JKS000250. Classification (NCBI taxonomy): domain Bacteria; kingdom Pseudomonadati; phylum Pseudomonadota; class Gammaproteobacteria; order Enterobacterales; family Erwiniaceae; genus Pantoea; species Pantoea sp. JKS000250. Next base: position 1,568,421 of record NZ_QICZ01000001.1, read on the forward strand.
TCATCTTCGCCAACCAGCGCCATCAGCTCAGGCAGACGACGGTCAAACAGCTCCAGCCCGCCCGCATAACCGGCGACATCACGGCGATGTCCCCAGGTTGAATCGAAATCAACGAAGTTGGTGAACACAATCGCCTGATCCGGCGCGGTTTTCATCTCCTGAATCGTCGCGTCAAACAGCGCATCCAGACCGGTCGCTTTGACCTTTTTGGTAATGCCCTGCTCCGCATAGATATCGGCGATTTTACCCACGGAGATCACGTGACCGCCCTTCTCATCCACCAGCTTTTTCAGCATGGTGGCGGATGGTGGCTCAACAGCCAGATCGTGACGGTTGCCGGTACGCTCGAACTGACCCGCTTTATCACCCACAAACGGACGGGCGATCACGCGGCCAATGTTGTAGCCCCCTTCGGTCAGCTCTTCACGGGCGATTTCGCACAGCGCATAGAGCCGCTCAAGACCAAAGGTCTCTTCGTGACAGGCGATCTGGAATACGGAGTCCGCAGAGGTATAGAAAATCGGCTTGCCGGTTTTCATATGCTCTTCGCCCAGCTGGTCGAGGATCACCGTACCTGAAGAGTGGCAGTTACCGAGATAGCCCGGCAGGTCGGCGCGCGCAACCAGCTTGTCCAGCAGTTCCTGCGGGAAGCTGTTCTCTTTGTCGCTGAAGTAGCCCCAGTCAAACAGTACCGGCACACCGGCGATCTCCCAGTGGCCTGACGGCGTATCTTTACCTGACGAAAGCTCACTGGCGTAAGCATACGCGCCGGTGATTTTTGCCTCAGGATCCAGACCCGCCGGGAAGCGGCCGGTCGACAGCTCGGCGGCTTTACCCAGCCCCAGCGCGGTGAGATTAGGCAGATGCAATGGGCCTTTACGTCCCTTGTCTGCTTCACCGTTAAAACAGGCTTCGGCGATATGACCCAGGGTATCTGAACCTGCGTCGCCGAATTTATCGGCATCTTTACTGGAGCCAATTCCAAAGGAATCGAGAACCATAATAAAAGCACGTTTCATGCAAGTCTCCTGCGCATTGGCGCGTGACAAGTCAAAAAAAAGCGATCAGATCAGTATACCCGAATGCATCGCGGCTGGCACCGGTTACTGGTCAGTTAGCTGAGATCGCTCACACGGCGATAGACGACCGGCGTCTCAGCCGGGGCGGAATCCCCGAGCACCAGCGCAGCTTTAACCGCTGCGGCGGCCTGCTGCCATTTGTCTTCGCTGCTGGCGTGAATGACCGCCAGCGGACGATGCGCATCGGCACGTTCGCCCAGGGTGATCATTTCGCTGAAGCCGACGCTGTAATCGATGCTGTCGCTGGCGCGCTGACGTCCGCCGCCCATCGCCACCACCGCCAGACCCAGCGCACGGGTATCCATGCTGCTGACGATGCCTGGCTGGTCGGCATAGACCGGTTTGCTTAGCAATGGCGCGGGCAGATAAGCGTCGTAACGTTCGACGAAATCAGCCGGTCCCTGCTGGGCAGCGACCATGCGGCCAAACACCTCAGCCGCCTTACCGTTATCCAGCACCGTCATCAGCTTCTGACGCGCGTCGGCGTCGCTGGCGGCGAGTTTGCCGGAGATCAGCATTTCGCTACAGAGCGCCAGCGTCACTTCCAGCAGGCGCGGATTCCGCTGTTCACCGGTCAGGAAGCGCACCGCTTCGCGCACTTCCAGCGCGTTACCGGCTGAAGAAGCGAGAACCTGATTCATGTCCGTCAGCAGCGCGGTGGTCTGGCAGCCTGCGCCGTTGGCAACGCCAACAATCGACTGCGCCAGACTTTCTGAGGCTTCATAGGTTGGCATAAATGCGCCGGAACCCACTTTGACATCCATAACCAGCGCATCCAGCCCTTCTGCCAGTTTCTTGGCCAGAATCGAGGCGGTGATCAGCGGAATGGAATCGACGGTGGCGGTGATGTCACGCGTCGCGTAGAAGCGCTTATCCGCCGGGGCCAGCGAGCTGGTCTGGCCGATAATCGCCACACCGACCTGCTTAATGATGTCGCGGAAACGGTCATCACTGGGGAAAATATCGAAGCCCGGAATCGCTTCCAGTTTATCCAGCGTGCCGCCGGTATGACCCAGACCACGACCGGAAATCATCGGCACATATCCACCGCAGGCAGCGACCATCGGCCCTAACATCAGCGACGTCACATCGCCGACGCCGCCGGTCGAGTGCTTATCCACCACCGGCCCGTTAAGATTGAGTGATTTCCAGTTAAGTACCGTACCGGAATCACGCATCGCCATCGTCAGCGCGACCCGCTCTGGCAGCGTCATGTCGTGGAAATAAATGGTCATCGCCAGCGCGGCAATCTGACCTTCCGAGACGGTGTTATCACGCACGCCATTAATGAAGAAGCGAATCTCCTCTTCAGTCAGCGCCTGGCCGTCACGTTTTTTGCGAATAATTTCTTGTGGCAGAAACAAAGTAGCCCCCTGGTTCAGGGAAATCAGGATGGAGAACAGGCGGTCAGCGACCGCCTGAAAGATCAGTAACCCGCTTTGCTGGTGTCGCTGTCATGACCCAGGGTGTTGAGCAGGCTCGCCAGCAGGCTTGATGCACCAAAGCGGAAATGGCGTGCATCGGCCCAGTCGGCACCCAGCGTCTCTTCTGCCATCTGCAGATAGATCGCGGCATCTTCAGCAGTGCGCACGCCGCCCGCCGGTTTAAAGCCAACTTCCTTACTAACGCCTTTGTCACGGATCACATTCATCATGATCTGCGCCACTTCCGGCGTGGCGTTAACCGGCACTTTACCGGTGGAGGTTTTAATGAAGTCGGCACCCGCGTCGATAGCAATCTCAGAAGCCTGACGGATCAGCGCTTCTTCTTTAAGCTCACCGGTTTCGATGATGACTTTCAGCAGCACGTTCGCTTCAGCACAGGCGGTTTTACAGGCTTTCACCAGATCGAAACCAACCTGACTGTTACCGGCGATCAGCGCGCGGTACGGGAAGACCACATCCACTTCATCTGCGCCGTAGGCGATGGCGGCGCGGGTCTCTGCCAGTGCAATATCGATGTCGTCATTGCCGTGCGGGAAGTTAGTTACCGTGGCGATGCGGATTTCCGGCGTACCCTGCTCGCGCAGCGTTTTACGCGCAATCGGAATAAAGCGCGGATAGATACAGATGGCGGCGGTGTTACCTGCCGGGGATTTAGCCTGATGACAGAGGGCGATCACTTTTGCGTCGGTGTCGTCGTCATTCAGGGTGGTTAAATCCATCAGTTTCAGGGCGCGCAGGGCAAGAGGTTTAATATCGGTCATGAGGCTCTCCAAAAGATCGGGGTGCAACCCACCGGCTTGCCGGCGGAATGTTATAATAATAACACTCAGAAGCGGCCTGATATGTGCCAGTAGTCACATAGGGATAAGAAATTGATGCAATTGCGTCACAATCACTGTGACTTAAATCGCAGATAACAGCGTTTAATGGCCATTATACGCCAGCCGACCCAATGTTACTATTATCACATTTAAGCGCTGATGAGACAGATCCGGTCAGTTACGCAGCGTTGGGAAAGCGGGATCGAGCCGGAACAGCTGCTGACTGTTGTGCCACAGTGCATCGGCAATCTCTTCGGGTGACTCCTCTCGCAGGCTGCAGAGTACTTCCCACACCTGACGCGCCCGTTCCGGGCGGTTTGGCTGGCCCTGAAAGCCCTGCAGTGGCATATCGGGTGCATCGGTTTCCAGCAGCAGCGCAGAGAGCGGCAGCTGTGCTACGGTCTGACGGGTTTTGCTGGCGCGTTCATAGGTAATGGTCCCGCCAATGCCAATCGCATAACCCAGCTTAATAAAGGCCTGTGCCTGCTGCAGGCTGCCTGCAAAACCGTGCACCACGCCACGGCGCGGCAGATCGAGACGACGCAGAATCTGCGCCAGCTTGTCATGGGTGCGCCGCGAATGCAGGATCACCGGCAGCTGATACTGTTTTGCCAGCTTCAGCTGTGCTTCGAGAAAGCGTTGCTGCTTATCAAACTGCGGATTGTCGCGATAGAGATCCAGCCCGATCTCGCCGATCGCCACCAGCTTACGTGGCCGCTGTTGCAGTAAGGTTTCCAGCTGCTCAAGATGCACCTCAAGGTGATTTTCAATGACGATGGGGTGCAGGCCCAGCGCCGCGTAGAGCGGCGAATGTTCCGCGGCCAGCGCACAGACACGTTCGAAGCGGCTGGCATCAATCGCCGGAACAATGATCTTCTCTACGCCCGCCTCAGCTGCGCGCGCCAGGCTGGCGGCAACATCCCCTTCGAAAGGCGGAAAGTCGAAATGACAGTGCGTATCGATAAACGTCATGCCAGCGATCCCTTGTCGTAATCCGCATCATTGTCCGCCAGCGGCGGCGTGATAATCAATCGGGTATCCGGCGCATTGGCAACCGGCGCAGGCGGGGTGACGATACGCGCTGAGATCATCGGTTCAGCATCGCTCAGCCACTGGCCCAGCGTGGCGAGGAAATAGCGACCACAGCGCCGCCCCAGATGATAATCCTGATTCAGCGCGGCAACACGGCTGCCCAGGGCACTGCTGGCCAGCACGTGCGGCGGAAAAATTTCGATAATGCGCAAATCGTCGGGAGGATTCTCAATAAACTGCTGAATTTCCCGATAGCTCTGCTCATGCTTATTCAGCACGTTGATCATCGGCTGCAGCGCGCCAGTACTGAGCCAGCGCTCCATCCGTTTAAACCATTTTGGGGTGTAGAACATCTGCGATGGCACCGTGCGGATCACCACAATGGTATCCGCACCGCGACGTGCGGCCTCGCGCACCGGAATCGCATCGCTGATGCCACCATCGAGATAGCTTATCCCTTCCAGATTGACGCCCAGCCGGTAGAAACCGGGAATCGCACTGGAAGCTTTGATCAGATCCAGCCAGTTGTCGGCGGTGGGCGTAAAGTAGCCGGGCGAATAGTCGTCGCTGCGGCAGGCGCACATATAAAACTCGCGACCGCTGGAGAACAGCTGTTCCGCACTGCTCATCGCCAGCGGAAATTCACTGCGGGTGATATCGATCAGCCAGTCGAGGTCGATCAGATTGCCTCCGCGCACAAAACGCAGCGGATCAAAAAAGAGTTTACTGGTGGTATAGCGGGTAATCACGCGACGGGCGTAGCCGGGCTGACCACAGACAAAGGCAGAGAGATTTTGTGCACCGGCAGAGGTGCCAAGCATCAGCTGAAAAGGATTAAATCGGGCGCGCTGAAATTCGTCCAGTACCCCTGCGGTGAAAATGCCGCGCTGACCGCCGCCTTCACAGACCAGGGCAATTTTCTGAGCTTTAAAGGGTGTCAGGGCCAGAGGTTCAATGGCGCCGAGTGTGACGGGAATGCGTATACCCACTGTGCGAACCTCAAAAAAGGGTTCCGGGTATGCTGGAGGAGGGATCCGTTAAAGACAGCAGCATTCCGGAGAACCAGTCATCTATTCCTTTAACCGGCAGGCCAGCTGAACTGGCTTGCCATCGCAGCGATGTGAAGGTGTCCCTCTCTTCACGTCAGTCGCTGCAGATGACTGGTCTCCGCTCTATGCTTTGCGTTGCATTACACTGCAGGACTCATCGGCTAAAGCTTTTTACGGCCGGTAAACAGGCTGATGAGGAACAGGATAATACCAACGACGAAGACAACTTTAGCTGCCCATGCTGCTGTGCCCGCTAAACCGCCAAAACCTAACGCTGCAGCGATCAGTGCGATCACCAGAAAAATAATGCCCCAACGAAACATAAGCCTCTCCTTACCCTATTTAAAAATCGAACTGCTTATTTAATCCCCGGATGGGTATCTTTTATCCATGCGGTCAACGAAGTGACCGCACGCAAGCTTAAGATTTAACCGTCAGGTCATTCTTAACGCTTTTCACGCCTTCAATGGCTTTAGCGATGCTTTCTGCACGATCTGACTGTGCCTGAGTAGCAACATGCCCTGAAAGCTGAACAACACCGTCGGTGGTCTCAACTTTTACGTTGCGCGACGGAACAATGTCGTCTGCTAATAGCTTAGCTTTTATTTCGCTGGTCGTAGCGGCATCGCCGGCATAACCTTTCACTGAAGATGATTTGCTGTCTCTGACGTGTAGTTTGTCGCTGACGGATTTAACACCTTCGATTTTCTGCACCACCGCCACAGCCTTTTCAGCCTGATCCTGTGAGGTGACGAAACCGCTTAAGGTCACGACGCCGCTATGCGTTTTTACCGAGATATCCGTGCTTTTAATGGCGTCGTCATCCACCAGTGCCGCTTTGGCTTTGGCGGTGATGCCGCTGTCATCCATATAACCATCGACTTTTTTCATAGAACTATCGATTTTCGAACCCGCGCTGTCGGCTGTCTGTGACGCTTTCTGCGACACTGATTCGTCAGCCAGTGCACTGCCGCTGATCAGTGCTGAGCCAATCATGGCGGCCATCAGGGTTTTAGCAATCTTAGTCTTGTTCATCGATATCTTCCTTCTATCAGTTAACTCACCCAAAACTGTGGGCGAAACAGAGGCACAGGTGCCGCTGCGTTACAGGACGTAAGGACAAGAGAAGTCTCTTCCGCCGTCCGATAGAATAATCATAGACGGCATTTTGCGATTTGCCTGGCTAACTGGTTGATCACACGTCAAAACAGAAAAAAAACGGGGTTTTTAGGAGGAGTCTGGAGTGGGGAAATCAGGGCCATTCCCTGCTGGAATGGCCCTGAAACAGGCGATTAGTGCTCGCGCGTTTTACGGAAGGTCACGTCGGGATAACGTTCCTGCGTAATATTAAGATTGACCATGGTTGGCGCAATATAAGTCAAATTATTGCCGCCATCGAGCGCCAGGTTAACTTCGTTTTTACGCTGGAAGTCCTCAAACTTTTTCGCGTCGCTGCATTCAACCCAGCGCGCCGTAGAGACGTTAATCGCTTCGTAGATCGCTTCGACGTTATATTCGCTTTTCAGACGTGCAACGACCACATCGAACTGCAGTACCCCGACCGCGCCAACGATAAGATCGTTGTTATGCACCGGACGGAACACCTGCACGGCACCCTCTTCCGACAACTGAACCAGCCCTTTCAGCAGCTGTTTCTGCTTCAGCGGATCGCGCAGGCGAATACGACGGAACAGCTCTGGCGCAAAGTTCGGAATCCCGGTGAACTTCATGTTCTCACCCTGAGTAAAGGTGTCGCCAATCTGTATGGTGCCGTGGTTATGCAGACCGATGATATCGCCAGGATACGCTTCTTCAACGTGTGAACGGTCGCCCGCCATAAAGGTCAGGGCGTCGGAGATCACCACATCTTTGCCGGTGCGTACCTGACGCAGCTTCATCCCTTTTTCATATTTACCGGAGACCACACGCATAAAGGCCACGCGGTCACGGTGTTTCGGGTCCATGTTAGCCTGAATCTTAAACACGAAGCCGGTGAACTTCTCTTCTTTCGCTTCAACCGTACGGGTATCGGTCTCACGGGGCATCGGACGCGGCGCCCAGGAAACCAGGCCATCCAGCATGTGGTCAACGCCGAAGTTACCCAGCGCGGTGCCGAAGAAGACCGGCGACAGTTCGCCACTCAGGAAGGCCTCCTGCTCGAACTCGTGCGAGGCGCCCTGCACCAGCTCCAGCTCTTCACGCAGCTGTGCCGCCAGATCTTCACCGACCGCGGTGTCGAGATCCGGGTTGTTAAGCCCCTTCACGATGCGCACATCCTGAATGGTGTGGCCTTTACCGGTCTGGTAGAGATAGGTCTCATCTTTGTAGAGATGGTAAACCCCTTTGAACAGCTTGCCGCAGCCGATAGGCCAGGTGATCGGTGCGCAGGCGATTTTCAGCTCGCTTTCCACCTCATCCAGCAGCTCCATCGGATCGCGGATGTCACGGTCAAGTTTGTTCATAAAGGTCAGGATGGGCGTATCGCGCAGACGGGTCACTTCCATCAGCTTGCGGGTACGATCCTCGACGCCTTTGGCGGCATCGATCACCATCAGACAGCAGTCAACCGCAGTCAGCGTACGGTAGGTATCTTCCGAGAAGTCTTCGTGACCTGGGGTATCCAGCAGGTTCACCAGGCTATCGCGGTAAGGGAACTGCATCACCGAGGTGGTAATGGAGATACCACGCTGTTTCTCCATCTCCATCCAGTCCGACTTGGCGTGCTGGTTAGAGCCACGGCCTTTTACCGTACCGGCGGTCTGGATAGCCTGTCCGAACAACAACACTTTTTCGGTAATGGTGGTTTTACCGGCATCCGGGTGAGAAATGATCGCGAAGGTGCGGCGGCGTGCCACCTCTTCTAAAAAGGGATTAGACATGGAATTCTTCTCAATAGGCAGCGCAACGTACTGGCGCTGCTGATAAATCACGGTGGCCGGCAGAACCTTACCGGCGGGTAAACGGTGCCAAAACGATGTTTTATCGTTGGCGGGTCAGCGCGAAGTTACATTGGCGTGAAGTCCGGTTACCTGGTCAGCTTTAAGGCGGCATAGCATACAATATTTTGCGCGCGCGGCCTACAGGGAAGGGGGCGGGATTTCGCAGAGGGAGAATCGGAGAACAGCGGATGCGGCAACAGAATCGGGCAGGTCTGCACCCGCCCCCACTCTTTTATCCCAATACCTTTCTGACACAGGCTTTGAAGATCTGCACACCGATCTCCAGCGAGCTGAGCTCAAAACGCATGTCGGGATGATGCAGTCCTGGCGTCAGGTTAGTGCCCAGCCCCCAGAAGCCCGCCTTCACACCCGGACGCTTCACCGGATAGTAGAAAAAGTCCTCGCTGCCCGGCGTGGTTCGGGTCGGCAGTGCGCCCTCTTCACCCAGCACTTCAACGATGGCCGCGCGGATTACCGCCGTCGCCTCATCATCAATCTCGGCGGCGGGCATCTCTTTCAGCACGCGGACCTCGGCGGTGGCACCCAGTGCCGCCACGCTGTGAGTAATGGCACGCGTGACCTGCTCTTTCAGCTGCGTCATCGGCCCGTTCTCCTGAGAACGCAGATCCCACACCACGCGGGCTTCATCCGGCACCGAGTTGGTGACACCGGCATCACACAGGAAGCGGGTCGCCTTGACGCTCCAGGTCAGGCCGGGTGAAAGATGGAGGGCGTTGACGGCCTGAACCGCCTGCACGGCGGCATCCAGCGCGTTCACGCCAAGATGCGGTCGCGCCGCATGAGCGGGCTGACCTGTGATCGTCGCTTCCAGCGTGCTGCAGGCGGAGTAGAGCACCGCAGGCACCGCCTGACCAACCACGCACTCCTCAAGCGGACGCAGATGGAAGCCCAGAATCATCTCCACATCATCCAGTGCGCCACCTTCGATCATCGAGAGCGCACCGGCACCCAGCTCCTCGGCGGGCTGGAACAGAATCTTCAACCGGCCACGTTTCACCGTGCCCTCCTGCAGCAGCGCCGATGCTGCCGTCAGCACTACCGAAGAGTGTCCATCGTGACCACAGGTGTGACGCGCACACGGCACGCCATCAATGATGTGGCCCAGCGCATCCATATCAGCACGCAGCGCCAGCACCGGCCCCGGCACACCGCTGTCGATCTCCGCCACAATGCCGGTGGTGTTATTGATGTTGCGCGTCACCTTCAGGCCCGCTTTCTCGAGCTGATCGGCGATGTAGGCCGAAGTTTTCACCTCCTGAAAACCCAGCTCCGGAATTTCATGCAGATAGTGGTAATGCTCTAATACCTTAGACACAGCGTTACTCCTGAATAAACAGACGCATAACAGACATTGCGATCAGCGCGTTGATGATGCTCACCAGCATCAGCAGCGGCCAGTATTTTTTGGGCACATCGGCCACGCCCAGCAGCCGCCCCATATATTGCAGCTGCGATCCCATCAGGAAAATCGCCGGCGCCAGAATGGTGATATCTGCACCGGTCAGCAGCCCTTTGGTCAGCAGGCTTACCGCGACGCCGGTGCCCGCCGACGAGGAGAGCCAGGCGGTGAGCAACACAGTAATCGCCTCGCCCGGCAGGCCAAACAGCCCCATCACCGGCGCAAACACATGTCCGAGGAACTGCATAATGCCGAGTAGATTCAGCACTTCTGCCAGCACATAGGCCATCACCACATTCGGCATCAGATTGTGAATGGCGATGTGAAAGCCTTTACGCGCACCGGTCACAAACACATCAAAGGGATTACTGGGAGTGGCGATTTTATTTTCCATCCGCGAAATCCTTCTTATAAACACTGTTTAACACAGCGCGCGTTATCGCCGCACCGACAAATTTCAGCACGAACATTAATAACAGCGGAATAACGATCGGCAGCGTCATTGAGGCGAACAGCGCCGAACCGATGGCGAAGTAATTATTGATTAATCCGGCACCGGAATATTGCCAGGCACTCATCACCACCAGTTCTTTTTTGCCAATCTGTTTCTGGTCAGCCATCTCTTTGGTTAATGCCGCACCCGCGTCGGTGCTTTGCAGGTCAGTGATTAACGCCAGACCGCAACGACCCGGCAGCCCCATCAGCGGCTTAAGCAGCGGCGTCAGTAAGCGATGTGCCGCGCGAATCGCGCCATAGTGGGTAAAGATTTCCAGCACGCCCAGCGCCAGCATTACCGTCGGCGTCAGCGACAGGGCAAACAGGAAGCCTGCTTTGGCACTGAGTCCGCCTGCGCCGAGAAAGGTATTGCTGGCGGGATCTTTCATGGTGCCGAAGCTGCCGCCCAGCGTGGTGAAGTCAAACGCCCCCAGCCATTTAAGGCCCTCGACGTTATAAAACAGCCCTGAGAAAAACAGAATGGCAAAAATTAAAGCGATATAACTGCCTTTGGTCGCCGTCATTTTTACCGGATTAACCACACTCTCTTCTGACATTATTTTCTCCTGATAACATGGCCTGCCGCCCGTTTCCTGCCGTGGCAAGTTTCAATATATGGAACTCAGTTCTAAGCAGGATTTATGCCAGAGCCGCCTGGAGAACGATTGGTAACGCCTTATTTGCCGACACAGGACGTTTAATCCACGCCATACCTCTTATCGCGCTCTGAAAATGATTTTTCAGAACACAACGTTATATTTCCGGGACGTCATCAGATGGTGGGTATTTCGTCTGCCGCAGCGACCATTGCACCAGCAGAATAGCTATCGCCCGCACTATCATGGTGCTGATTCTCCTGATGTTGTTGCCTGATATTGCGCGATACAGAATGAGAATTGGTCGCATTCAATTTCCGAAATAATTCTATTTAAATCAATCAGATAAATTGACTTATTTTGCGGAAAAGGCTTCACTTTACTAACATGTATGATGCATAATTCACCGCATCCACCTGTTTATTTAACATCTTCTTAAAAGGACTCGGCCATGCTGACTGCTGAAATGACTGGGCGTTTAAACGACCAGCTGAACCTGGAATTTTTCTCTGCCAATCTTTATCTGCAAATGAGCGCCTGGTGCAGCGACAAAGGCTTTGAGGGTGCCGCTTCCTTCCTGAAGATGCATTCACGTGAAGAGATGCAGCACATGCAGCGTCTGTTTGACTACCTGAGCGATACCGGCGGTATGCCGGTGCTGGGCACCATCGCAGCGCCACCGGTTTCTTTCACCTCGCTGAATGAAATCCTGCAGCAGGCGCTGGAGCATGAGCAGCTGATCACCAGCAAAATCAATGAGCTGGCGCACGCCGCTATGACGTCACAGGATTACTCTACCTTCAACTTCCTGCAGTGGTATGTTGCCGAGCAGCACGAAGAAGAGAAGCTGTTCAAAACCGTGCTGGATAAACTGGCGCTGGTCAGCAACAGCGGCAACGGTCTGTTCCTGGTCGATAAAGACCTGGGCCGCATGAGCACCGAGAACCACGCAGAATAATATCTTTCAGGTCGGTTCAGGCTGCTGACAATTCCCTGGTACGCTTTCAGGAAGCAATGATAAAGCTTATGTAGCAGGGAATACGGTCAGAGGAGGAAAGCGTCCCGCGCCATGGACAAAAAACGCCGGGAGCGTTTTTGAACAACACAACGCGTTGGCCCGGCCAGGGGCGCACCTCCGGGATAAGGTGCGTAATCGCGCGGGTCGAGCGAGTCATGGATGACGGCTTTTGCGTCTTTCCGATCTGACCGTATTTCCTGCTCAAGCACGATCTCACAGCCAAGCAGGTCCAGTTTTGCTGTTGCCCTTAACGGCCCGCTTCGGGGCCGGACTTTTCTTCACTGCCTCCTCAACACAGCTATCCCAGCCGGTAACTCGCCGTTTTCTCGCCATTTACCCACAGCTCACGACGTTCACCCGCAGGCAGTAACAGCGTAATCTCCCGCCAGGCGGGCTGATAATCTCCGCGTTTTTCTACCGTCAGGTCGATGCGGGTAGCGCTGCTGCACAATGTCCAGCTCAGCCACAGCGCATTGCCCTGCTGCCAGCCATGGCTCTCGCCATCATCGTCAAACATTTCGCCCTGGATGGTTACGCCTTCCGGTGCCGGCCACAGTTGCCACTGCCGCACAGTATCGCGCCGCGCATCGGTGGTGGTTTCGCACTCACCCAGCGGGATCACCGCACCCGCCCGCACCAGCAGCGGCAGCCGATCCAGCGGCGCATCAAGGGTGATGGTCTCGCCGCCCGCAAACGCTTTGCCGCTGTGCCAGTCATACCAGCCGCCCTGGTTACGTGGCAGATAGACTTTCCGACTGCGCGCGCCCTGCTCCACGACGCTGGCGACCAGCAGATCGCGGCCCAGCATAAAGTCATCACACTCCTCATACGTCAGCGGATCCTGCTCATGGTCGAGGAAGGTCGGACGCAGCATTGGCTCATCTTCCACGCTCGCCTGCCATGCCAGGTTGTAGAGATAAGGCATCAGACGATAACGCAGGCGGATCGCTTCGCGGATCATCGGTGTCACGTCCGGGTACATCCACGGCTCGTTCACCGTGTGATCGTCATTCCACGAGTGGATGGTAAAGCGCGGATGCATCACGCCATTCTGAACCCAGCGCACAAACAATTCAGCGTCCGGCTTGTCGCCAGAGAAGCCGCCGACATCGTGTCCGACGTTAAACAGCCCGGAGAGACTCATTCCCAGCCCCATGCGGATGTTATAGCGCAGGGTCTGCCAGCTGGTACGGTTATCGCCGCTCCAGGTTTGCACATAGCGCTGCATCCCGGCACAGCCGGAACGGGAGATCAGATAGGGCCGCTTGTCTGGCGCAAACTGCTGCTGCGCTTCCATCGAGGCGCGCATCATCAGCAGCGGCATCACCGGCCGGATATGCTTGATGGCGATCGGCTGACCAAAACCGTGACAGCGCGCCTCACCATCCCACACTTCATATTCGTTGTTATCGTTCCAGGTGGAATCGATGCCTTTCTCCAGCAGCTGCTGCGTGACATTCTCCTGCCACCAGCGCACCGCTTGCGGATGGGTGAAATCAAGGTGCGATCCCTCATCATCCCAGAACACCGAACGCTCGGGACGATCGAACTCAGAGTCACGAATAAACAGCCCCTGCGTCGCCACTTCCTGGTAGCGCGGATGATCCTGCAGCAGACAGGGCTTGATGTTGGCCGCCAGCTTCATTCCGGCAGTGTGAAATGCGTCGCTCAGCGCGTTGGGGTTCGGGACTTTGTCGTAGTTCCAGTTGAAGACATAGCGCTTGTTATTGATCGAGGTATAACCGGAAGAGAGCTGGAACGAGTCGCAGGGGATTTCATGCTCGCGACACAGGCGGATAAAGGATTGCAGCTGCTGCTGTGCGTCCGGCGCGTCGGTGTAGTGCATGGTCGAACCGCTGTAGCCCAGGCTCCACCTCGGCTGAAACAGCGTACGCCCGGTCAGACGGACAAAAGCTTTGGTGACGTCGAGCAGCGTCGGGCCGAGCATCATATAGTAATCGAGATCGCCCGCCTCGGCACGGTAACGGCGATAAGGCAGATGGTAGTTATCCAGCTCGTTACCCAGATCGAGCCAGCTGCTGCTGAGGTTGTCATAAAACAGGCCGAAGCTGACGCCATCGCGCTGCGTCAGGGTAAACGGAATATGTTTATAGAGCGGATCGGTGCTGGCGGCGTTGTAGCCCATCGCGTCGAGATTACGCATCTCGAAACGCCGGTTAACGCGGTTCAGGTCGCCGCTCTTCTCGCCCAGACCATACACCCGATCCTGCGGCTGACGACGCTGATAGTGCTCGACGCCATCGCCGTGGGCATTGAGCAGATAGGCACCGGTGTGACGATCGGCGGTCAGCGGCTGCCAGCTGGCACCATCAAACTGCTCCCAGCTCAGGCAGAGCGGCTGATGCACGGTGACCCGCAGCTGTCGGGTGCTGATGCGCAGTTGCTGCGCATCATGCTCCACCTGAAACGCGGGCAGCGTAAAGCCATCCAGCGCCTCACGGTCACGTCCCTGCCAGGGCACATCGTGCTCTGGCGCAATGCTCCAGGTGCGGTTCAGCGCCAGCTCGCCGTCGCGCTTCAGCAGCACGCGCATCAGCTTCTCTTCCAGCACGTAAAGTCGCAGGAAATGTCGAGCGTCGACCTTGAGTTCAACAAAGTGATCGGCCTGCTGATGCAGCGTCCAGTTCTTCAGGGTTTTCATCGCGATATCCTTATGGGTTAGCAGGGCGCTGGCGGCGTTCGGCGATCAGCATCACCAGGAAAACGGCACCAATCAGGTCAAAGAAGCCCATCGCCACAAACAGCGGATTAAAGCCGATGGTATCGGCGGTAACACCGATAATCAGCGAGAAGATAAAGCTGGCGATCCAGGCGCAGGAGCCGCGCATGCCGTTAACGGTGGCCATCTGGCGGCGATCAAAACGCTCCACCACCAGCGCACTCAGCATGCAGGAGATCACCTGATGACCGAAGCCACCGACGGAGATCAGGGCGATCGCCAGCCAGGGATCTTTCACCAGCGTCATCAGCGCCAGCGACACCATCAGCAGCGCACCGGTGACGGAACTGGCGATAATGGAATTCACGCGGGTCATACCAAACCAGCGCACATAGATTCTGGTGAGATAGCCGCTGGCGACGCTGCCGAGGTCGGCGGCCAGAAACGGCAGCCAGGCGAACATGACGATCTGCTTAAGATCCATGCCGCGCTCGTTGGCAAGATAGAGTGGCACCCAGAAGCTCAGCACCGCCCAGGCGGGTTCAGCCAGAAAGGCTGGAATGGCGATGCCGTAGAATTTCTTCTCTTTACCAATCACTTTCAGCGCGGTGAAGAACGGCAGCTTTTCCCCCATCGCCTCGTTGTCCTGGTTAATAAAGGCGCGTTCATCATCGGAAAGACGGGGATGGCTCTCCGGCGAGTGATAGCCCCACCACCAGAGTCCCACCCACAGCAGGCCCAGGCCGCCGGTCAGCAGAAATGCGCCCTGCCAGCCAAAGGTAATGTGGGCAACATAGATAATCGGTGGCGCCAGCATCGCACCAATCGAAAAGCCGACGCCCGCCCAGCCCGCCGCAACCGGACGCTCCTTTTTCGGAAACCAGTCACCGATCGCTTTGGCGTTAGCAGGCGTGGCCGCCGCTTCGGACGCGCCCATGACAAAACGCAGCAGCGCCAGATGCAGCCAGCTTCCCGCACCGGCGTGCAGCAGACAGGTTACCGACCAGATCAGCGCGCAGATCAGGAAGCCCATCTTCAGTCCGATTACATCGATCAGCCAGCCGCAAATCGGCTGAAACAGGGTATAGGCGAGCTGAAATGCGGCTACGACCCACGAATACTGTTCGGTGGTCATGTTCAGACTGGTTTTCAGTTCCGATGCCAGAATGCCGAGGGAGTTACGGGTGATGTAGTTGACGGTCACACCCAGCAAAAACATTCCCAGCATCCACCAGCGCAAATTTTTAATCACGCGCACCGTGCGTGATGCACTGATGGGTTTCGTTGTTGATTCGAGGCTCATTGTGCCACTCCTGATTGCCATTGATGACGCACACCGCCTGCTGGCGTACCGCGTGTCCTTTTATCGAACTTAGAAAAGTGCGAAACGTGGGTACAGCCACTTTTTTGCAACGCTTTTCATGGCAGGCTTGATACCGACAGAAAATGGCTCTGAAACGCTTATCTGACGCGATTCAGCAGGCTATGAAAAATTTTTCATTAGCAGATTTGAAGGCGATCACAGAATGAAACAAAGGCTGAAAATCGGTGAGATTGCGGCGCTGAGCGGGGTCTCTATCAGCACGGTATCGCGGGTGCTGGCGGGAAAAGCGAATACCCGGCCCGCGACGCGGGACAAAGTGCTGGCCGTGGCGCAGCAGCAGGGCGTGCTGGATAACCTGCATAGCGGTCGCCTGCTGCTGAACAACCTGATGGTCTTTGCCCCGCCGCGCGCCTTTGACGTACGCAGCGACATTTTCTACTACAAGGTGATTCAGGGGATCAGCCAGGCGGTGGAGCCGCATGAGGTGCGGCTGCGCTACTGCCCGCTGGAAGAGGTGGAAAGTGATGCTGCGTTGTTTATCGACAAGATGCAGCAGACCGAAGCGGCGCTGCTGATCGGCATTGATGATGAGCATATTCATCAGCTGGCGGCGGAGATGAACAAGCCCTGCGTACTGATTAACGCCCGCGATCGCCGTATGCGCCTGCCCTCGGTCTCACCACATCATCAGCTGATTGGGGAATTCTCCGCGCGCTATCTGTTTGAGCAGGGACACCGGCAGATCCTGTCGCTGCACTGCCTGCGCCGCTACACCATGGAGCAGCGCTTACAGGGCGTACGTGACGCCTGGCACGCCATGAATCTGCGCTTTGACAGCCGCCAGCATCTGCTGACCCTGAACAGTTTCAGCAGCAATGAGGCGGCGGAGCGACTGGGTGAATATCTGCGCCACTGCCCTGACGCACTGCGCCCGACGGCGATTCTCGCCAGCGGGGATTACATCGCCGCAGGTGCCGTCACCGCGCTGGAGCAGGCCGGATTGCGGGTGCCGCAGGATATCTCAGTAATGAGCATGGACGGGTTTAACCTGGCCGCTATCCACGACATTCCGCTGACCTCGGTGCAGGTGCCACGTGATGAGCTGGGCGCCGCAGCAGTCAGAATGCTGCAGGAGATGCGGCTGAATCCCGGCACACCCACTGGCAGCCTGCTGCTGAATGGCAGGCTGGTGGTGCGCGAGTCGGTGCGCCGCATCCGCGATAATCTCAGCCATGCGCCGGTTCAGCAGCATGGCCTTTATGATTAACCCAGTGCTGATTAATCCAGCGTTTTCAGTCTCAATTCCGACGGCTGAGGCCGTCCGAACAGGAAGCCCTGGAACAGCGTACAGCCCTCATCGCGCAGCTTCGCGAACTGCTCATCGCTCTCCACGCCTTCAGCGGTAATCTGGATATCCAGACTGCGGCTCATGCCGGTAATCGCGCGGATAATCGCCAGCGCCTCGCGGCTGTCGCCCATATCGTTGATAAACGATTTGTCGATTTTGATTTTGTCGAACGGGAAGGATCGCAGATAGCTCAGCGACGAATAGCCGGTGCCGAAATCATCCAGCGCAATCTGTACGCCCAGCGCCTTGAGATTCTGCAGGGTACGGATATTCCCCAGTGAGTCATCCAGCAGCACCGATTCGGTGATCTCGACTTCCAGTCGCGCCGGATCGAGACCCGACTCTTTCAGCGCGCCTTCGACCACCGGCACCAGCGAGCTGTTTTTAAACTGCAGCGGTGAGAGGTTGACCGAGACCGACTGCTCCCCTTCCCAGCTCGCCGCTTCACGACAGGCTTCATAGAGCGCAAAAGCTCCCAGCATATGAATCAGGCCGGTCTCTTCTGCAATCGGGATGAAGTCGTTGGGCATGATCAGCCCGCGGATCGGATGATGCCAGCGCATCAGCGCCTCATAGCCAATAATCGTGCGATGATCGCCATTGGTGATGGGCTGATAGTAGAGCCGCAGATGCCCGCCGCTGATTGCATCGCGCAGATCGTTTTCAATCAGGCGGCGGCTGCGCGCCACATCATCCATCTCCAGCGTAAAGTGCTCATAGCGGTTGCGGCCATTACGCTTGGCTTCATACAGCGCCATATCCGCACAGCGCAACAGCTGCTCCGGCGTATTGGTGATGGTGGTGCTGAGCGCAATGCCTACGCTGAGCCCGACCGACAGATTATGACCCTCAACGTTAACCGGCGGACGAATCGCCTCGATCAAACGCTGCGCCACAATGCTCGCCTCCTCACTGTTCGCGACCGAGGGCAGCACGATAGCGAACTCATCGCCACCGATGCGCGCCAGCGTATCCTGATCGCGCAGCGTGTTACGCAGACGTTTAGCCACGCTGCGCAGCAACTCATCGCCAATCTGATGGCCCAGCGCATCGTTCACATTTTTGAAGTTATCCAGATCAAGGCACAGCGCGGCGGTCTGGCGCTGCGTCTGATTCGCGGTGCGCAACGCCTCACTCAGACGCTGGCGGAACAGAATGCGGTTCGGCAGGCTGGTCAGGTTGTCGTGGTGCGCCATATGGTGAATACGGGCATCGGCGGCACGCTGGTCGGTGACATCTTCCACCAGCAGCATCAGGTAGTTGCGGCGTGCATCCTGGCCATTAATCGCGGTGGCGCGGGTATGCAGAATGCGTTCGCCGCTGGCGGTCATCAGTAACTGCTCACGCTCATGCATGCCCTCACTGCGCAGTGCAACGTCCGCCAGATTGTTAAAATAATCACTGAGCTCAGGTGACATGCATTCGTGCGGACGCTTGTTGACGATCAGTGCTTTCGACAGGCCAAACAGTTGCTGAGTACGGTCATTCACCAGCAGGATCTCGCGGGTGATCGCATCTTCCACAATCACGCAGGAGGGAATATTAGCAATGATATTGTCCAGGAATTTAGATAAGGCGGTTTTCTGCGTGCTCTGGGCTTCGGCCAGATCCCGGGCGCGCAGGATCTGCTGCTCCTGCTCACGGCCTTCAGTGCGGTCGCGGGTGATCTTGGCGAAACCGATCAGCTTACCGTCATCATCATGGATCGCGTCGATGACCACATGCGCCCAGAACGCGCTGCCATCTTTACGGTAGCGCCAGCCTTCATCCTCAAAGCGGCCGGTTTTCAGCGCGATACCGAGGTTGGCTTCCGGCGTGCGGTTCAGTCGCTCCTGAGCGCTGTAAAACAGCGAGAAGTGCTGACCCACTACTTCTTCCGCTTTATACCCTTTGGCGCGCTGGGCACCGGCATTCCAGTTGACCACCACGCCGTCGACATCGAGCATATAGATGGCGTAATCGGTAACGCTCTCTACCAGCAGGCGAAAACGCTGCTCCTGTTCCCGTTGCTCACTGCGGACACGCTGCTGTTCGGTGCAGTCACGGGTGATTTTGGCGTAGCCCAGCAATTTACCCTGATCGTCACGGATCGTGTCGATCACCACATGGGCCCAGAACGCGCTGCCATCTTTGCGGTAGCGCCAGCCCTCATCTTCAAAACGGCCGGTACGATACGCAGTTTGCAGGTTCTGGCTGGGGATATGATTGAGTCGATCCTGCGCGCTGTAGAAACGGGAAAAATGCTGGCCAACAATCTCTTCCGCCACATAGCCTTTGGCCCGCTGTGCGCCGGCGTTCCAGTTCACTACGTTTCCGTCCTGATCGAGCATGTAGATGGCGTAATCGGTGACGCCCTCCACCAGCAGGCGGAAGCGCATCTCCTGTTCCCGCTCTTTGCGCTGCTGCTCCTGCTGCCGGGTGCAGTCACGGCAGACAGCAGCAAATCCTATCAGCTGAGTGGTCTCGTCGCGGATCGGATAGATGACCACGTGTGCCCAGAAGCTGCTGCCATCTTTGCGGCAGCGCCAGCCTTCGTTTTCGTAACGTCCGGTGGTGACGGCGATATCGAGTTCGCGCTGCGGCTGACCGCGACGGCGATCCTCGTCGTTGTAAAACAGGGCGGCGTGCTGTCCAATAATTTCGTCTGGCCTGTAACCAAGGACGTGCAGACCCCCACCGTTCCAGCTGGCGACAGTTCCGTCCGGTTTAAGCATGGTGATCGCGTAGTCGATCACGCTTTGTACCAGCATGCGATACATGACATCAGAGTTATTATCCATTGTTATTTGCCTGCTGATCGGTAGCCCGGTAAAGGCTTAAGAATGTTCTTAATCGCGAGCCGAGACTACAGCGGAAAAGGTCTGCGAAGACAAGCGTATTAAGAAGAATAACTAATCTTAACAGGGGAGTTATCGGCAGCGGCGAGCAAATGTTCAATGATGTGATGATCGGGATAAGCGCCTGAGCTCAGGCGTTAAGGCAGGTTTTACAGCCAGCCAGGTCAGAGCGCGAGACTGGCTCGCGCTTAATCATTTCTTGGCAGAAACGACGTTTACAGGTCCATCTGTTGCTGTAAATGCATCGCGGCAATCGGCTGCCAGATCTCGGTTAACGCGCCCTCTTTACCGGTGAACGGATCCTGTGTCGGCAACGGCACTTTTTTCACCTGCTCCTGCGCCATTTTCAGCTTCGCGGGTTCGTCGCGCAGCGTCTCAGGCGACATGCCGTGCGGATAGGCGCCAATCACCATAAAATCTTCGCTGGCGCTGACCTGCCGATGACCGACACCCGCCGGGATCAGCACCGCATCGCCTGCGCGCAGGGTGACCATCCGGCCACTGTCGCCGCCAAACAGCACTTCCGCCCAGCCTTCCGCAACCCCGAGCAGTTCATGGGTGTTGGGATGAAAGTGGGTATAGGGGAAAATCGGATAGCGCCAGGCAGGTGGCCAGCCGTTTTCGTCGAAAGTTTTTTCAAACCACGCTGCGATCTCCTCCTCTTCCGGCACCACGCGCGGCCAGATAATCAGAGGTAACGGGTTATTAGGTACGCCGCCCGACGGGATGGCGAGCATCAGATGCTGAGGATTATCAGAGGCCCCGGCCGCAAAAGTACCCGCGGCAAAGGACATCATTAATAACAGACTGGAGGATGAGGCACGCATACAGGTTCTCCGGTTTTTTTCTAAGTGTGGCAAACCCGCAGCACAATGCAATGTGCGCCAGACGACACAATTGAGATAATGGACTGATATTGCTGACTAAAGCCAAATGTGTCGTTAACAATAGGGCCAGATAGTGCCTGTACGCCTGCGGATAGCGGTTCTTACTGCGGCAAAGTGTTGCAAAATGTCAGGCGGCCCGGCACGCAGATACGGCAGCCCGATGTCCGGACACTCTTTTGATAAACTGTTATACAAAAATCGCACAGATCTGTTTCTGATATGCTTGACTGTTATCTGTTGTAATAGCTAACAGATGACAGTGAGGTAACAAATGGACGCTATTAAACAAATCCTGATTGACGAGATCGCCACGCTTAACCGCGAAGAACGTCGCGACAATTTGCCGCGCTTTAGCCTCTCGTTTCTGAAGAACCATCCCGGCCTCTGGGCCGTTATGTATCTCTGCTACGGCCTGTGCGTTGCGCTGATCTTCACCACCGAGATGCTCGGCTGGCCCGCGTTCTGGTTTGCCACCGCATTTGTGCTGGTGATGAGCGTGCTGATGCTGCTTGATATTAACCCGAAATATCGCTTTGAAGATATCGATGCGCTCGATCTGCGTGTCTGCTACAACGGTGAGTGGTATTACGTTCAGCCGGTGCGCGAACAGGCTATCTCACGCATTCTGTCGCTGCCTGAAACGCCGGAGCGGGTGAAAAGTGGTATCCAGCGTCTGCTGACGCAAAAAGGGGAAGTGGACTTTTATGATGTCTACTACCTGACCTGGGGCCACCAGGAAGCGGCACGCGTCTAATGCGCCTGCGGTTGCGCCATTAACTGACCCAGCGTTGCTATTGCCGCCTCGGCCCGACTATCCCACGGCCAGGCGGTATTCAGTCTGAAGCAGTGACTGAACTGCTCACCTGCCGAAAACAACTGCCCCGGTGCAATACTGATCCCCTGCGCCAGCGCCTGCTGGTAGAGCCGGGTAGTATTGATACTGTCCGGCAACGTCACCCAGAGAAAATAGCCGCCGCGCGCTTCGCTGACCGTCGCCTGCGGCGGCAGCACCTTCAGCAGCGCCTGACGCACCATCTGCTGTCGCTTCGCCAGTATCTGTCGCAGCCGCTTCAGATGGGTGTCGTAACGCCGCGTGGCAAGAAAGTCGGCCAGCGCCAGCTGCATCGGTGCGCTGGTCGAGAGCGTGCTCATCAGCTGCAGGCGCTGAATGCGCTGCGCATGCTGTCCCGCTGCTACCCAGCCGACGCGGAAACCCGCCACCAGCGACTTGGAAAACGAGCCACAGTGCAGCACGTTTCCCTGGCGATCCCAGGCCTTCGCGGGCAGCGGCGCAGCCTCACCCGCCCAGAGTTCGGCATAGACATCATCTTCAATCATCGGCACCTGATAACGCGCCAGCAGCGTCACCAGTTGCTGTTTGCGCTCCGGCGTTAACGTTACGCTCAGCGGATTCTGCAGCGTCGTCATCAGCCAGCAGGCTTTTACCGGCCAGCGTTGCAGCGCCTCCTCCAGCTGGATGAGATCGATGCCCTGCTTTGCATCGACCGGGATCGCCAGCGCCTTGAGCTTGAGCCGCTCAATCGCCTGCAGCGCGCCATAAAAACTCGGTTGCTCAATCACCACATAGTCGCCAGGCTCGGTCAGAGATTGCAGGCTGAGGTTCAGCGCCTCCAGTGCCCCGCTGGTGATGACAATTTCATCCGGCGACAGGGTGATGCCCTGACGCGCATAGCGCTGCGCCAGCAGCTGTCGCAGCGTAGCGTTGCCGGGTGGCAGATTGTGCAGCGCATCGGTTGGGGTCAGATGATGAGAGACGTTCGCCAGCGAGCGCATCAGCTGACGCTGCGGAAAGAGTGCCGGATCGGGGAACGCAGAGCCAAACGGCACGATGGCGGGATCGCGCGTGGCCTGCAGTACATCAAACACAAAGTCGTTGATATCGACCTGCTCACTGATCGCCACACTCAGCGGTGCAGCCGCTAAGGCACGCGGTGCCACGTAGTAACCCGACTGTGGACGCGAGACGATCCAGCCCTGACTTTCCAGCAGTTCATAGGCATGCAGCACCGTCATCAGGCTGACCCCCTGCTGCGCGACCTGCTGACGCAGCGACGGTAATCGGGTGCCCGGCAGCCAGATGCCGGCCTCTATCTGCTGCTGAATCTCATCCATCAAGCGCTGGTATTTCGCCACGGGTCGCCTCTCCTTGTTTACCGCGAGTCGTCTGACCGCGAGACTTTACCACGCACGGCGACCAATGACAGGCGGCGCGCATCGCTTATCGTCTCCGATTACGCTGATTCGGCGCTGCTCAGGCGCGTCAGATCACCGCCACCTGTGGCGTCAGGGGCTGATCGGCCTCAGTCATCGGGCTCACATTTGCCATCGCCGCTTCCGTTTCTGGCACCACAAAATTAGCCAGATCCGGCACCCGCTCAGGGGGAACCGGCTTGCCCAGCAGATAGCCCTGCAGCGTATTGCAGCCCAGGCTGGTCAGAAAGGCCTGCTGCTCAGCGGTTTCAACGCCTTCAGCCACCACTTTCAGCTGCAGCGACTGCGCCAGCGCCACAATCGCCGACACGATGGTGGCATCTTCTTTCTGATGCTGCAGCTCATTCACAAAGGCCCGGTCGATCTTAAGCTCGCTGGCCGGCAGCCGTTTCAGATAGAGCAGGCTGGAGTAGCCGGTGCCAAAGTCATCAATCGAGGCTTTCACGCCGAGCTGGGTCAGCTCGGTGAGAATACGCACGCTCTCATCGGGATCGCGCATCGCAGTGGTCTCCGTCACTTCCAGCGTCAGCAGTTCGGCCGGAATCTGATGTTTTGCCAGCGCATCCACCACCGTCTCTACCAGATTCGATTGTTCAAACTGCAGCGCCGACAGGTTCACCGCCACCGACCAGTCCGGATGGCCCTGCAGATGCCACTGGCGCAGCTGACGACAGGCTTCATGGATCACCCAGTTGCCGATGCTGACAATCATGCCGGTCTTTTCCGCCATCGGCAGGAATTTATCGGGTGACAGCAGGCCACGCTTCGGATGCTGCCAGCGCAGCAACGCCTCAAAACCGAGGATCGGGCCGCGCGGCGCACAATATTTGGGCTGATAGAACAGGCGCAGTTCGTCGTTCTCCAGCGCATGCCAGAGATCGTTATTCAGCTGAAGCTGGCTCTGCGCCTGAATGTTCATTGAGGGCTGGAAGAAGGTGTAGCCGTTGCGGCCATTATTTTTGGTGTGGTACATCGCCGCATCGGCGTTGAACATCAGTTCCCGCTCATCCACGCCATCACCGGGATAGACGGCGATACCCAGACTCAGTGAGACCACCAGTTCATAGCGTGAGATATCAAACGGGCGATCCACCGCTTTAACCAGCTTATCGGCGATGGCAGCTGCATCATTGGGATCGTCGATCTCAACCAGCAGCACAAACTCATCACCACCGAGCCGCGCCAGGGTGTAGTAGCCGGTCATCTGCTGACTCATCCGCTCGGTCACACCGACCAGCAGACTGTCGCCAATGTGATGTCCGAAGGCGTCGTTAACCGCCTTAAACCCATCGAGATCCATAAACATCAGGGCAAACTGCGTCTGCTCACGGTTCGCTTTGTTGATCGCCTGCTCCAGTCGATCCTCCAGCAGGATACGGTTCGGCAGCCGGGTCAGGTTATCGTGCAGCGCCAGCTGAGCCAGCTCGCGATTCGCTTCAGCCAGCGAACTGGCGAGAATCGAGGTACGCGCCTGCATCCGCGCATCCAGCATCGAGACCAGCAGGGTAATGCCCAGAATCGAGATGGTGACCACCGTGACCAGAATCGCCAGCCAGTTGCTGTTAACGCCCTGCCCGACCGGATGACTGTGGGTGGGAAACTCTGCTGCCATCATGCCGGTATAGTGCATGCCTGCAATCGCACAGCCCATCACCACCGAAGCGCCAATGCGCAGCAGTGTGACCCGGCCGGTCTGACCCTCACGCAGGTTAAACGCCAGCCACAGCGCCGCGCCCGAAGCGGCCAGAGCAATCACCACCGACAGCGCTACCCAGCCCCATTGCCAGACGATACCGGGCGAGAACATCAGCGCCGCCATGCCGGTGTAGTGCATCGCCGCGACACCACTGCCGAGGATCAGCGCGCCGCCCGCCAGGCGCGGCAAAGGCAGATTGCCACTGCTGCAGACCAGCCACAGTGCAAATATCGACGCGCAGACGGCAATGGCGGCGGAGAAGGCGGTAAGTCCGGCGTTGTAGCTCATGACCATCTCCATGCTCATCGACAGCATGCCGATAAAGTGCATCGCCCAGATGCCGATGCCCATGGAGAAACCGCCGCCGAACAGCCAGACCAGCGCCACTTTGCCGGTAGAATGTACCACCCGCCCCGCCATATCTAAGGCGGTAAACGAAGCCAGCATCGCGACAAGAACTGAGACGATGACGATAAAAGAGTCGTATGAGGTCGCTAACATAGTGCATTCCCGCGAAAGCCGTGCTGGTGGTTGGGCAGAGGTTTTTTAAATTTGTATGAGTTATCGGCATAGCCCGGCGGTTAATGAGCCGCGAACCCTGCCTCCTTTCCACTCATTCTGAGTGATGAAATCTATCGTCAGCTTCAGCCAGAAACCGACGACACCGGCTGCCGCAGTGCGGGAAAACTGAACGCGTCAACCCGATCCGGAGGCGTTGGCTTGCCCAGCAGATATCCCTGCAATGCATCAAAGCCTAAGCTGGTGAGCAGATGCTGCTGCTCTTCCGTCTCAACGCCTTCCGCTACCATGCGCAGGTTGAGGCTCTGCGCCAGCGTCAGCATGGCGCTGACCACGGTCGCATCTTCGCTGCCAGGTCGCAGGCAGTTGATAAAGCTGCGATCAATTTTAAGTTCACTGGCATCCAGATGCTTAAGATGCAACAGGTTGGCATAGCCGATGCCGAAGTTATCAATGGCGACGCTGACGCCTGCCTGCTGCAACTCCCGAATCCGCTGCTGGCTGAAAACAGGGTCGCGCATGGCAATCGTTTCGGTGATCTCCAGCATCAGCGCGCTCCCTGACAGCTGGTAACGCGCCAGCGTCCCGGTCAGCGTGCTGAGGAGATCACGCTGGTGAAACTGCAATGCCGAGAGATTCACCGAGACCGTCCAGTCGCTGTGTCCCTGGCTGTGCCAGATCCTTAACTGACGGCACGCCTCCTCAATCACCCAGTTGCCCAGCGCCACAATCTGACCGGTTTTTTCGGCGCGCGGCAAAAACAGCTCAGGCGTCAGCAGACCACGCTGCGGATGCTGCCAGCGCAGCAGCGCTTCAAATCCCATTAATCGTGTGCCGCCGGAACGGAATTTGGGCTGATAGAATAGCCGCATCTGCTGGCGATCGATCGCTTCCCACAGATCGTTGGCCAGCTCCAGCTGATACTGCGTTGCCGCGCTCATGGCGGGCTCAAACAGGCACCAGCCGTTTCGCCCACTGTGTTTGGTGTGGTACATCGCCGCGTCGGCATTAAACAACAGCTCCTGCCGGCTGCGGCCATGCAGTGGAAAGATCGCAATACCGGCACTGAGTGAAACGTGCAGTACATAGCGGTCAAGTTCAAACGGCGAACCGATTACTTTCACCAGTTTTTGCGCCAGCTGCCGGGCCGGGCTGATATCACACTCCGCCATCAGCACAAACTCATCTCCGCCCAGCCGCACCAGCAGCATGGTGTTACTGAGCTGACTGCGCAGCCGTTCCGCCACCGCCACCAGTAGCCGGTCACCGACGTGATGTCCCCAGGTATCATTGACCGCCTTGAAGCCGTCCAGATCCATATAGATCACGGCAAAGCGATCTTCATTCAGCGTCGCCTGTTTGATGGCGAGATCAAGCTGCTGCTCCAGCATCACCCGGTTGGGCAGCGCCGTCAGGTTGTCATGCATCGCCAGCTGACGCAGCTCCTGGTTAGCGCGATTGAGCCGGGTTGCCAGCCGCGCGGCGCGCACCTGAGCGTCCAGCATCGAACTCAGCAGGGTGATCCCCAGAATACTCAGCGTAATCAGCGAGACCCATACCGCCAGTCCCGGATTACTGACGCCGTGCGGCAGCATGGTGCTGTCGTGGCTGAACACCGCCGCCGCCATGCCCACATAGTGCATGCCTGCAATCGCGATCCCCATCACTATTGAGGCCAGCCCACGCATCAGCAGCAGATGATGGTCACCCTGCCGCAGATGAAACGCCAGCCACAGCGCCACCCCCGAGGCGACGAACGCAATCAGCACCGAGAGCGCCACCAGCATCGTATTCCACTCAGGTTGCGGATCAATCAGCAGGGCCGACATACCAAGATAGTGCATCACCACCACGCCCGCGCCCAGGATCAGCGTGCCGCGCAGCAGCCGCTGACGGGTGAGATGCAGGCCGCCAACCGTCTGGCCGAAGGCGAATATTGACGCCAGGATCGCCACCAGCAGCGAGAGGATCGTCAGCCGCGTGTCATAGCGCATCGTCATCGGCATCATCATTGCCAGCATCCCGATAAAATGCATGGCCCAGATGCCAATCCCCATTGCCGTGCCGCCCACCAGCAGCCAGAACCGCGCGCTCCAGCCATGGGAGACCGCCACCCGTCCGGCAGTGTCCAGCGCTGTAAAAGAGGCAATAAACGCCACGAGCAGCGAAACGCAGATCAGCACGCTATCCCAGGTGACAAGCAACATGTACAACTCCTCACCACCCGCAGAAAAGCAGGTGCTGTGTAAAGTCAGAAAAGTAATTTTAAAAACACCCAATGGGTGAAAGTTAATTAACTTCAGTATTTACTGGCCCTGAAGACCGGGCAAAACAGGCCCATAAACGCAGGGCCATTTGTGACCTGCATCTTATTAACCGCCTGCTGTCTCTGGCGGTAAATCGTTATTATGTCTGATTGGTACAGGAACATATCACCGAAGCAGAAAGCATACCAGAGGCCAAAAAAACAAGGGATTTTATTTTGCCGTCTCGCTTTTACGCCTTGCTGTAACTGGGTTATCGGCCAGAAAGACCATTTGATTAACGAAAAATAAACAGCCGCACTTCGCGTAACGCTTTAACTGATCTATAGTAAATAAAACTGATATAAATCATCATTCTTAAGTCTGAGATTTTTCTTAGGGCTACGGCGCTGCCGGACTTATTGTTTTTATTTCCTTACTTTGGGTTGAATCGTTAATAAACACCGGGTGAAAAAGCACTGACTCTCGATAATCCGTAAGGAAATATTATGAAACTCAAGCTTTTTCTGTTTGCCGCTGCAGGATTAACTGTTGCTGTTCCATCATTAACCCAGGCGGCTACGACCTCGGGAACCATCAATGCCACGTTAACACTGACCACCGGTTGTCTGGTAAACGGACAGTCAGCCACGGCGGGCGTTAACTTTGGTACCCTGAACTTTGGTAGCAGCGCCGCCACCTTTGATACCCTGAACGCCACCCTGGTCGGTGCAGCCGGTAACGGTATTTTTGTGCGCTGCACCACCGGTCAGGATTACAACGTGGTGGTGACCAGCAGCAATGCTGCGCCAGCCACTATCTATGGCACCGCCTCTACGTCGCCGCGTTATCTGATTCTGGGATCGAATAATGCGCAGGGTATCGCCTATACCCTCTACAGTGACGCCTCCTTCACCACGGCGATCGCCAACAATACGCCGATCGCCTCCAGTGGTACGACCGATCCGACGCGGGGAACCAACTACGCCATTTATGGCCGGGTGGTCGGCGGCGGCTTTAACCCCCTGATCCCTGCCGGAACCTATACCGATACGATCAACGTTGCCGTGAACTATTAACTGCTCTCGCAGGTAAAGAAAGGTGGTTCTCTGGCGAGCCTGCCTGACGATCGCACGCGGTCTGCCTTTGCTGATAGGGAGCGTTAACGCCTGGAGTCTGCCTACCAGCACTTTCCAGGTTACGGCGTCGATTGTGGCAGGCTGCGTGATATCCGGTACCAATACCGGCGTTTTCGGCACGCTTGATTTCGGCACGCAGTCTGGTGTGGCGACCAGCACCGTCAACGCCAGCTTCGTGCAGAGCACTTCCATTAACCTTGCCTGTACGCCAGGCACCACGCTGAGCATGAGCATCAATCAGGGCAGCAACTTCACGACGACCCGTAATCTGAAGCTGCCCAATTTCACCAATACCGTTCCCTATACGCTCTTTAGCAACGCCAGCCGCACCACGGTCATCCCGGTAAACCAGGCGGTGTCGCTGAGCTATAGCAATGCCAATAACATTACGCTGCCGATCTATGGCCAGCTACAACTGCCCGGCACTGCGCGCGCCGGCGTCTATACCGACACGCTGACCGTCACCCTGAGCTGGTGAGGTGATAGAAAACAAGGATATGATCATGAAGCCACTGCGCGCCCTGCTGCTGCTGAGTCCCACCCTGCTCTCTCCGGCCTTCGCCGCTAACTCGGTGATGATCTGGCCTATCGACCCCGCCATTAACCCTGAAGAGAAAGCCAGCGAACTCTGGCTGGAGAATCGCGGTAACAGTACGACCATGATGCAAATCCGGGTTTTCAGCTGGCAGCAGATTAACAGTCAGGAGCAGTATCAGACCCAGCAGCAGGTGGTCGCCAGCCCACCGATGGTGCGGATGGAGCCGGGCCAGAAACAGCTGGTCAGGCTGATTAAACAGACGCCCCCGGCGACTGGTAAAGAGCTGGCCTATCGGGTGGTGCTGGATGAGATCCCGACGCCGAACAATCCTGGCGAGAATCAGGCCGGGCTGACCTTTCAGATGCGCTATTCGGTGCCGCTTTTTGTGTATGGTACCGGGCTCTCCACCGACAGCGCCCGCCCTGCTCTGCGCTGGCAACAGGTCAGCGAGGGCGGCAAGCGCTGGCTTCAGCTGACCAACAGCGGCAACGGCCACGCCCGGCTCAGCAATGTGGCGATTGGCGGTCGCAAACTGGGCGAAGGCTTATACGGCTATGTGCTGGCAGACAGCACGCATCGCTGGCCGCTCACCTCGCCAGTGGGGGGCGAACTTACCGCTGACGTGAACAAAAGCCAGTGGCGCAGCGCTGCTCAGAAGTAAGCGCTGAATGAGACCCTTTTCCCTGCATCCCTGCGCGCTGGCGGTGGCCAGCGTGATTTACGCGCTTACGCCGGATCCTTTGCTGGCGGAGACTTACTCATCCCTGCCCCCGCCGCCCAGCCTGCAGAGCACCGGCAGCGGTCAGCGTTATATGCTGGAGCTGGTGATTAACCAGCAGGCGAACAGCAACATTGTGGCGGTGGAGCAGCGCGACGGTCATTTCTGGCTGCGCAGCGGCGATCTGCAGCGTGCCGGTCTGCCATCGGATAAGCTGGGCCAGCAGCCAGAGGTTGATGTCAGCAGCCTGCCATCCATCAGCGTGGAGTATGACGCTGCGCGGCAGCGCCTGCTGCTGACCGTGCCGCCTGACTGGCTGCCCGGTCAGGTCATTGGTGAGGCAAAGAACGGGCCGCGCTATCCAGGCCGCACCAGCAGTGGTGCGCTGATTAACTACGATCTTTATGCCAGCCGCACCGATAACAGCGGCACCCGCCTTGCCGCCGGACATGAACTGCGGATGTTTGGTGATACCGGACACGTCTCCACTAACGGAGTCTGGCAGCAACAGCTGGAAGGCAGTAAGACTTATCAGAACGATGGCTACATCCGCTACGACAGCTGGTGGAGCAATGAAGATGAGAACACGGCGGTAAGCTGGCGGGTTGGCGATCTGGTCACCGATTCGCTGGCGTGGAGCAGCAGCGTGCGGCTTGGCGGCATCCGCGTCGGCCGCGACTTCAGCGTCCGTCCCGATCTGGTGACCTATCCGCTGCCCGCTTTTTCCGGCCAGGCCGCCGTTCCCTCCACCGTTGATCTCTTTATCAACGGCTATCGTTCCAGCCAGGAAAATGTGCAGCCAGGCCCCTGGTCGATGACCAATGTGCCGTTTGTTAACGGCGCGGGTGACGCGGTGATCACCACCACCGATGCGGTGGGCCGTCGCGTCACTACCACCATGCCGTTTTACGTCTCCAGTAATCTGCTGAAGTCGGGCCTGTCGGATTATGCCTTTTCCGCTGGCGCGATCCGCGAGAACTACGGCATAAAAAACTTCGATTATGGGCAGGCCGCCGCCAGCGGTTCTTACCGATATGGCATGACCGACTGGCTGACGCTGGAGAGTCACGCTGAAGGCAGCGAAAGCCTGGCGATGGGCGGGCTGGGCGGTCAGTTGCGCGTCGGCAGCTGGGGCGTGGTCAACGGCGCGGTAGCGCAGAGTCAGCTTGAGGGCGAGAGCGGCAGGCAATACAGCTGGGGTTATCAGTACAACAACAGCTGGTTCAATATCGGCACGCAGCAGACCCAGCGCAGCAGCGACTTCGGCAATCTGGCGCTGGTCGGCAGCCGTGCCGGAAGCCAGGCGGATAGTCGTTACGCGCTGTCGCGCCGGAGTGCGCAGTACAGCGCCAGCGTCTCGCTGAACCAGTTTGGCAGCGTCGGTGCCGCTTTCATCGATATCACCGACGGCCAGGGCGACCGCACCCGCCTGTGGAACCTCTCATGGAGTAAAAACCTGTGGGGTAACAGCAGCCTCTATGTCTCTGCCAGCCGCGATCAGCAGGAGAAGAGCTGGACCGGTGCCCTCTCGCTGGTGATCCCGTTTGGTGAACAGGGCAGCGCGGCCATCAGCACCGAACGCGATCAGCGCGGTCGCGACAGCCAGCGTATCTACGCCTCCAGCGCCATGCCCAGCGACGGCGGGTTCGCCTGGGATGCCTCATGGGCGAATCAGAGCGGTGACAGCGGCGATTATCGTCAGGGCAGTCTGCGCTATCGCAATAACCAGATTGATACCTCCGGCGGTTTTTATGGCGATGATGACAACCTCACGCAATGGGCCGATCTCTCCGGTGCGCTGGTGTTAATGGATAACAGCGTCTTTGCCGCTAACGCCATCAACGACGCCTTTGTGCTGGTGAAAACAAGCTATCCCGACGTGAACGTGCGCTACGAAAATCAGTCGATGGGACGCACCAATCAACAGGGCTATCTGCTGGTGCCCGCCATCAGCAGCTACTATCCGGCCAAATATGATATCGACACCCTCGACCTGCCCGCCGATATGACCACGCCGCGGGTTGAGCAGCGCTTCGCGGTGAAACGTCAGAGCGGCTACCTGCTCAATTTCCCGGTGGAGAAACTGCGCGCCGCCAGTGTGATCCTGGTCGATGCGCAAGGCCAGCCGCTGCCGGTCTCAAGCCTGGTGCAGCGTCCTGACCATCCCACCGGATATGTCGGCTGGGATGGCATCGTCTGGATGGAAGATCTTACCGCCAGCAATCCGATCGAGGTAGTGACGCCAGATGGTCGCCGCTGCGAAACCGAATTGCATATCGCCAGCGGTCAGCCGCAGGCGCTGAAAACCTATGGCCCTCTGACCTGCGCGCTGCCGACTCCTGTTGCAGGCAGCGCTGCCGCGCCTGCTGAACCTTTTACGTCCGGAAATCCACTATGATGAGATCGCTGTTACTGGCTGGCCTGTTGCTGCTACTGCCGTCACTGAGCTACGCCGCCTGTACCCTGCCCGCCTCCACGGCAAGCTTTGGTTCGGTCACCACCTTTGTGGCGAATACCACCGTCAGCTCGGTCACCACCAACGCCAACGTCAACTGTGGCTCCGGCTCGTCGCTGTCGCTGCTCGGCAATAACCAGATAACCTTTCAGCTGACCGGCGCAACCACTGTCAGCGGCACGCGCGGCATCCTCAAGCGTAGCGGTGACACCGGCAGCGATAATGTGCCGGTGCAACTCTGCACCGACAGTGCCTGCGCCACCGAACTGACCATCGGTGGCACGCCCTTTGTCTATGGATCGCAGACTCTGATCAACCTGGCGGGTTTGCTGGGCAGCCTCAACTTTGCCATTCCGGTCTATCTGCGCACCGTTCCCGGTCAGGTGGTTGCCGCCGGAACCTATCAGGTGACGCTGAACATGGCGGTGACTTATCGCATCTGCACCAGCGTCGGCGTGGGCAATCTCTGCTTAAGTGAGCAGACCGGCAGCGGCGTAATCCCGATTAACATCACCGCTATCCTGACCAATGACTGCACGACGATTACCTCACCCAATATCAGCTTTGGCAGCGCGCCGCTGGTGGGCAGCTTTTCCACCGTCTCGCAGACCATCAACGTATTGTGCAGTAAAGGCAGCACCTATACCGTCGGACTGAGCAATGGCAGCTATGCGGTAAGCAGCGTCAGGAATATGGCGAGCGGGACGAATCGGCTGAGCTATGAGATTTATAAAAGTACCACCAGCAATCGCTGGGGCCCGGCAGGTACGGAACGCTGGAGCAGTACCACCTCGACGGCGGTATCTACGGATGGACTGACGCGCGGCTTTAACTACACCGCGCGCATCCTGACCACGCAGAACACGCCGCCTGCCGGTAACTACAGCGACAGCGTGGTGGTCGATTTGTCTTTTTAAAGGGAAGCGCTGGCCGGCGTCGCGCTGTGGCGCAACTGATACTGTTTCACCATCCGGCCAATCAACAGTGTACCGATCAGCCCGCAGACGGCAGCAAAGGTCAGCCAGACGCCCGGCATCGCCTTATCACCGGTGGCGTGGATCAGATAGCTGGAGATGGCAGGCGTGAAGCCGCCAAACAGCGCCGTCGCCAGACTGTAGGCCATAGAGAAACCGGCGGCGCGCACCTCAGCAGGCATAATCTCCGCCAGATACACCACCATCGCCCCGTTGTAACTCGCATAAAGAAACGACAGCCACAGTTCCGCTTCCAGCAGATGAGCAAAGCTGGCCGATCCCACCAGCCAGTGCAACACCGGCCAGGTGGTCACAATCATCAGCAGGGTAAAAATGATCAGCAGCGGACGGCGACCGACGCGGTCCGACAGCGCGCCCATCAGCGGCAGCCAGAACAGGTTTGAGACACCCACGCAGAGGGTGACCAGAAATGCCTGCTTATCGCTCATCATCAGCACGGTTTTACCAAAGGTCGGGGTAAAGGCAGTGATCATGTAGAACATCACCGTGGTAGTGACCACCATCAGCATGCCCGCCAGCACCAGCGCCCAGTTGCTGGCAACTGACCGCATGATTTCCGTCATGCTCGGGTGATGTTTACGTTTGCTGAACGCTTCGGTCTCTTCCAGCATCCGGCGAATGTAGAACAGGAAAGGCACAATCAGGCAGCCGACCACAAACGGGATACGCCAGCCCCACTCCGTCACCGCCTCTTTCGCCAGCAGATGATTGAGCATCAGGCCCAGCAGGGCGGCAAAAATCACCGCAATCTGCTGACTGCCCGACTGCCAGCTGACGAAAAAGCCTTTGCGACCTTTCGGCGCGACTTCCGCCAGATAGACCGATACGCCACCCAGCTCGACGCCTGCAGAGAAGCCCTGCAACAGGCGTCCCAGCAGAATCAGAATCGGTGCCGCCGCGCCCAGCGTGGCGTAGCCTGGCACCAGCGCAATGGTCAGGGTACCTATCGCCATTAAGCCCAGCGTCAGTAATAAGCCTTTACGACGACCATGATGGTCGATGTAGGCACCCAGAATGATCGCCCCCAGCGGGCGCATCAGGAAGCCGGCACCAAAGGTCATCAGGGTGAGCATCAGGGAAGCAAACGGGTCATCACCGGGAAAGAAGGTTTTGGCGATGGCGGTGGCGTAATAGCCAAACACCATAAAATCGTACATCTCCAGAAAGTTACCACTGGTGACGTTAAAGATGGTTCGGGCAGCACTTTTCGGCGGATTTTGTAAAGACGGGGTGTGACTCATAACGGCTTCCTGTTGTTTTTTAGCCGTTTTAGCCTGCCTGAGGCGAGATTAATGTGACCTGGCTCACCATTGCACTTTACAATTCTGTGTACATAAGTAACAACCAATTAACAATTCAGATCAGCCAGCATAAGTGATCCGCCAGGCGGCTGATCTGCCTGATTTTATCTGGCTGAAGAGTCGCCATAAAAAAAAGCGACCTTAACAGTCGCCTTTTCATGTTGCCGGATAACCCGCTATTTCTTCACGGTTTCCATGCCCATCAGGCCGATTTTCAGGTAGCCCGCCGTGCGCAGCTTATCCATGACGCTCATCAGCGTTTCATAATCTACCGACTTGTCAGCCTGGAAGAAAATGGTGGTCTCTTTGTTGCCCTGCGTCTGGCTGGTCAGTACATTCACCAGCGAGTCCGGGGTGACCTGATCGTTACCCACGTAAAGCTGTTTATCTGCTTTAATCGACAGATAGACCGGCTTTTCCGGACGCGGTTGCGGCGCGCTGGTGGAAGCAGGCAGATTAACGCGCACATCGACCGTAGCCAGTGGCGCGGCCACCATAAAGATGATCAGCAGCACCAGCATGACGTCGATAAACGGCGTCACGTTGATCTCATGCATTTCACCATCGGTTTCCAGATCGTCGTTTAATCGCATGGCCATAACAACTTACCCTAAGCGCAGTTTCTGGGCGGTCGCAGGACGCGGAACCTCTGTGGCGACGGTGCCCAGATCGATATCACGACTCTGCAGCAGCATCACCTGCGCGGCGACATCACCCAGCGAGGCTTTGTAGTTGGCAATCATGCGGGCAAAAACGTTATAGATGACGACGGCCGGGATCGCAGCAACCAGACCAATCGCGGTCGCCAGCAGCGCTTCGGCAATACCCGGTGCCACCACCGCAAGGTTGGTGGTCTGGGTTTTCGCGATGCCGATAAAGCTGTTCATGATGCCCCAGACGGTGCCGAACAGGCCGATAAACGGAGCGACAGACCCGATGGTCGCCAGGAAACCGTTGCCACGACCCGCATGGCGGCTGAAGGCGGCTACGCGGCGCTCAAGGCGGAAACTGGTGCGATCTTTAATGCCATTGGTATCTTCCACGCCAGCCGACAGTTCAAGTTCATTCTGCGCATCGTTCAACAGCACCACAGAGTGGCTGTGCCCGGTAAACGTCTGGGCAATGCGGGCGGCGTCATTCAGATTGCGGGCTTCGCCCAGTGCCAGTTGCTCACGCTTCAGGCGACGCTTAGCCGCGCTGAGTTCGGCATATTTGCCGAAGAAGATCGCCCAGGTCACCACTGAGGCCAATAACAGGCCAATCATGACCACCTTTACCACGATATCGGCATGTTGATACATGCCCCAAACGGAGAGGTCCGTTTGCATCAAATCACTGGCTACCACGCTGCTTCTCCAACTTCTGATTCAGGGATGCGAAACAAGCGCAAATAATAGCAAAACGGCGGCGAATTGATAGTCGTTCTCATTACTATTTACAAAGCTGATCCGCGTTATTGACCTGCTGTTGAGCAGGTTCAGGCACGGTTTGTGAGGATGTTTCTAAAATGTGAAGCCGCATGAAAATTTATTAAAACAACGTTTCAAAATGTGATGGAATTCATTCAATCAGCATTGCTGCATTTTACTCAGACACGTTTTCACTATGCTGGCTCCTTACGGCCCTCTGCGGTTAGCCCTGACCGCAGGCCGTCTTACCTCTGCGGGAGACAATATAATGAGAATGATGAGAACATGCGTGGCCAGTGCCCTGGCGGCGATGATAGCGAGCGCCACCGCCACGGCACAGGTGATTAAAGTGGCTGAAGTGCAGCCTGCCGGTTATCCCACTGTGGTCGCTCTGCAACATATGGGCGACAAACTGAAACAGGCCACCGATGGACGGCTGGAGATGAAGCTCTACGCCGGTGGCGTGCTGGGTGATGAAGATCAGACGCTGCAACAGGTGCAGCTGGGGGCTATCGATATGATCCGCGTCTCGCTGGCCCCGGTCACCTCGATTGCCCCAGAAACCAGCGTGCTGACCCTGCCCTACATTTTCCGCGACGTTAATCATATGCACAACGTGCTGGATGGCGATATAGGCCGCGAGATTGCCGACAAATTCGATAACGATCCCAACGCCCGCATGGTGTTCCTGGGCTGGACTGATGCCGGTGAGCGCAACATGATCACCAAGAAGCCACTGGTGAAGCCGGACGATCTCAGGGGCATGAAAATCCGGGTGCAGAACAGCGCCATCTCGCTGGCAACCCTGAAAGCGATGGGCGCCAATCCGGTGGCGATGGGCGTCAGTGAAGTGTTCAGTGCGATGCAGACCGGCGTGGTTGATGGCACCGAAAACAACCCACCTACCTTCGTCGCCCATAACTATATGCCGGTCGCGAAGTATTACACCCTCAGCGGCCACTTTATCCAGCCAGAGATGATCCTGTTTTCAAAACGCGCCTGGGATCGCCTGAAGCCCGACGATCAGGCCCTGCTGAAAAAGCTTGGCAAAGAGGCACAGGATGAGGAGCGCCAGCTCTGGGCGACCTATACCGAAGAGTCGATCGCCAAAATGAAGGCGGGCGGCGTCACCTTCCAGCAGACCGACCGCGACTTTTTCGTCAAAGCGACTCAGCCGGTACGCGATCAGTTTGGCGGCAAATATCAGGATCTGATGACCCGTATCGCTGAGGTGAAATAACCCTCCCCGCGCCACGCTGCCGTGTGGCGTACTTAATCAGGTATCAATTATGTCTGCTTATACGCGTCTGATGGATGGGCTTTATCTGCTCTGCATGCTGGTGGCCGCCGTGGCGCTGTTGATCATGGTGACGGTGATCCCGATTGGGATCTTCGCCCGTTACGTGATGAACGGCGCGCTCTCGTGGCCAGAGCCGGTTGCCATTATCTGCATGATTATTTTTACCTTTATTGGCGCGCCGGTGGGTCTGCGCGCCGGAACCCATATCTGCGTGTCGATGGTCACTGACCGCCTGTCGCCTGCCCGGCAGCGCCTGATGCTGCGCGTCAGCGATCTGTTGATGATCGTCACCTGTCTGGTGATCTTCCAGGCCAGTTACAGCCTGTGCGAAGCGATGTGGGTGCAGACCCTCGCCTCACTTCCGGCGGTGACCTACGGCGAGATGTATCTGCCGATCCCGATTGGCGCAATTTTCACCCTGCTGTTTGTTATTGAGCGCCTGCTGAGCGGCGATCAGAGCCAGCGGCCGATTGTCACGCTGGGCGGCACCCACTAACGCGGAGCAGAAAAATGGATGCATTGATCTTGATAGGCAGTTTGCTGGTGTTGCTGATGGTGGGTTTTCCGGTCGCCTTTGCGGTGGGACTGAGCGCCTTTATCGGAGCCTGGTGGATCGATCTGCCGCTGGAAGCGGTGGTGATTCAGGTGACCAACGGGATTAACAAATTTTCGCTGCTGACCATTCCGTTCTTTATCCTCGCTGGCGCGATTATGGCAGAGGGCGGTATTGCCCGTCGTCTAGTCAACTTCGCCTATATCTTTGTCGGCTTTATTCGCGGCGGACTGTCGCTGGTTAATATCGTCGCTTCAACCTTTTTTGGCGCTATCTCCGGGTCGTCGGTAGCCGATACCGCCTCGATTGGTTCGGTGATGATTCCGCAGATGGAGGAGAAAGGCTATCCGCGTGACTTTGCGGCGGCCGTAACCGCCAGCGGCTCCGTTCAGGCGGTGCTGACGCCCCCCAGCCACAACTCGGTGATTTACTCGCTGGCGACCGGCGGCATGGTGACTATCTCCTCGCTGTTTGTCGCCGGGATCTTTCCTGGCCTGCTGCTGGGGGCCTGCCTGATGGTGATGTGTCTGGGCTTTGCCCGTAAGCGCGGCTACCCCAAAGGCGAGCGTATTCCGTTTCGTCAGGCGCTGAAGATTTTCTTCGACGCGTTCTGGGGGCTGTTTACCGTCGTGATCATCATGGGGGGGATCCTCTCCGGCATCTTTACCGCCTCGGAGTCCGCTGCGATTGCCTGTATCTGGGCGTTCTTCGTCACCATGTTTATCTATCGCGACTTTAAATGGAGTCAGCTGCATATCCTGCTGTTCCGCACCATTAAAACCGTCACCATCGTAATGGTGCTGATCGCTTTCGCGGCCGGGTTTGGCGCGGTAATGACCTTTATGCAGCTGCCAACCATTATTACCGAAGCGTTCACCAGCTTCTCCGATAACAAATATGTGATCCTGATGTGTATCAACATCCTGCTGCTGGTGGTGGGCACGCTGATGGATATGGCGCCGCTGATTCTGATCCTGACGCCGGTGCTGCTGCCGGTAGCCACCGCGCTGGGGGTCGATCCGGTTCACTTTGGCATGATCATGCTGACGAACCTGGGCATCGGGCTGATTACGCCGCCGGTCGGCACCGTGCTGTTTGTGGCCAGCGCGGTGAGTAAGCAGAAGATTGAGCAGGTCGTCGGGGCGATGCTGCCGTTCTACGGCATGCTGTTCCTGGTGCTGATGCTGATTACCTATATTCCCGCCATTTCACTCTGGTTACCGCGCCTGATGGGCGTGATGTAAGGCAATGAAAACCGGCCCGCTCGCGGGCCGGTTTTTTTCCTGCGACGCACTCTGATAATCACCATTGAGTCTCAACCCTGCTGGCCGTTTCGTGATAACGTGAGAACTTAGTCTGAAGCGGTAAAGGCGACTCATGACCACCAGAAAAATTGATACCACGCTCGTTAGTGCAGGACGCAGCAAGCGTTATACCCAGGGCTCGGTGAACAGCGTCATTCAGCGCGCCTCTTCGCTGGTTTTTGATACGGTTGCGGAGAAGAAACGCGCCACCGCCGGTCGGGCAAAAGGCGAACTCTTTTATGGCCGTCGCGGCACCCTGACGCACTTTGCGCTACAGGATGCGATGACCGAGCTGGAAGGCGGTGCGGGCTGTGTGCTCTATCCCTGCGGCGCGGCTGCCGTGGCAAACGCGATTCTGGCGTTTGTCGAGGCGGGCGACCACGTACTGATGAGCGGTGCGGTCTATGAACCGACGCAGGACTTCTGTACTAAAATTCTCGCTAAGCTGCAGGTTTCCACGGGCTGGTTCGATCACTGCATCGGCAGTGAAATCGGTGAGCTGGTGCAACCCAACACCCGTGTTGTCTTCCTGGAGTCGCCCGCTTCAATCACGATGGAAGTTCAGGATATTCCGGCGATTGTGGCAGCGGTACGCGCTAAAGCGCCCGAGGCGATCATCATGATCGACAACACCTGGGCGGCCGGTATTCTGTTTGACGCGCTGGCGCACGGCATCGACATCTCGATTCAGGCTGGCACCAAATATCTGATTGGTCACAGCGATGCGATGATCGGCACGGCGGTCGCCAATGCACGCTGTATCGACCAGCTGCGTGAGAACTCTTATCTGATGGGCCAGATGGTGGATGCCGATACCGCCTACATGGCGAGCCGCGGTCTGCGTACACTGGGCACCCGTCTGCGTCAGCATGAAGAGAGCGCAATTCAGGTGGCTGAGTGGCTGGCGGCGCGCCCGGAAGTGGCACGTGTCAATCACCCGGCGCTGGCGCAAAGCAAAGGTCATGCATTCTGGCAGCGCGATTTTAACGGCAGCAGCGGCCTGTTCTCGTTCATCCTGCAGGAAAAATTAGACGCGCCCCAACTGGCGGAATATCTCGATCACTTCCATCATTTCAGCATGGCTTACTCCTGGGGCGGCTATGAATCGCTGATCCTGGCGAATCAGCCGGAAGAGCTGGCTGAGATTCGACCGGCGGGCGGTGTGGATTTCACCGGCACGCTGGTGCGGCTGCACATTGGTCTGGAGCACGTTGATGATCTGCTGGCTGACCTGGAGGCCGGTTTTGCGCGCCTGACGCGCTAAGTCAGATAAACAGAAAGTAAACAGAAGATAAACCACGTAGCGGCGGCCCGGAGAGTTTGCCGGGCACCGGCTCATTTGTTGTTAAAATTTATCCCGCATCGTTCAGCTTACCGGTGAGATTGCCGTGCTGCCTGAACGCAGACGGATTGTTCCTTGTGACGTGATGGAATCGCTAATGGGTGTTTTACACGAGATTGTCCAGGCGCTCTGGCATCAGGATTTTGCCGCGCTGGCAAATCCGGATGTGGTGTGGGTGGTGTACGGCGTGATGTTCCTGACGCTGTTTCTGGAAAATGGTCT
Source organism: Pantoea sp. JKS000250 (assembly GCF_003201065.1). Classification (NCBI taxonomy): domain Bacteria; kingdom Pseudomonadati; phylum Pseudomonadota; class Gammaproteobacteria; order Enterobacterales; family Erwiniaceae; genus Pantoea; species Pantoea sp. JKS000250. The sequence goes on from NZ_QICZ01000001.1 coordinate 1,609,357, forward strand.
GTTGCCCGCCTCTTTCCTGCCGGGCGACAGTCTGCTGCTGCTGGCAGGCGCGATGGTGGCTAAAGGGGTGATGGATTTTGTGCCGACGATGGTGATCCTCACGACCGCCGCCAGCCTCGGCTGCTGGCTGAGCTATCTGCAGGGCCGCTGGCTGGGGAATACCCGACTGGTGAAAAGCTGGCTGATGCATCTGCCGGCACAGTATCACCAGCGCGCCTGGAATATGTTTAACCGTCACGGGCTGATGGCGCTGCTGGTCGGCCGTTTTCTTGCCTTTATCCGCACTATCCTGCCGACCATGGCGGGCATTGCAGGCCTGCAGAATGGCCGCTTTCAGCTGTTTAACTGGCTCAGCGGCGTGCTGTGGGTCGGCATTGTGGTTGCCTTTGGTTATGGCATCAGCCAGGTACCGTTTATCAAGCGTCATGAAGATCAGGTAATGGCGATTCTGATGATACTGCCGATGGTGCTACTGGTGCTTGGCCTGTCCGGCAGCATTGTGGTGATCTGGAAAAAGCGTCGCCAGAAACGCGCCTGACGCGCGTCTGGCTTTCGGATCCGCCGCCACTCAGGCGGACGGATCCGCTACCGTCTGCCTGACACGACTCACCTCTTCCCCCGGCGTCACGCCGAAATAGCGTTTAAACTCTCGCGAAAATTGCGAAGGGCTTTCATAGCCCACCCGCACCGCCGCCGCACTCGCCTTGAGTCCATCGTGCAGCATCAGCAGCCGCGCCTGATGCAGGCGATAGCGCTTGAGATACTGTAACGGCGAGGTCTGCGTCACCGCTTTGAAATTATGGTGAAAGGCTGAGACGCTCATGTTCACTTCCGCGGCCAGCGCATCGACGCTGAGGTTTTCCGCATAGTGATTCTCAATCCGTCGCAGGGCGCGCGCGATGAGGCTGAACTGCGTCTGTCGGCTCACCAGCGAAAGCAGCGCGCCGCCAATCGGGCCGGTCAGCACATAGTAGATAATTTCCCGCACGATATGCGGCCCCAGCACGCGCGCATCGCGCGGCTGGGTCATCACATCCAGCAGTCGCTCCGCGGCGCACAGCATCGGTTCCGTCAGCCAGGCCGAGTGAATACCCGAAGTCTGCGGCTGCGGCTGAAACTGATCGTCGTCGCCAATTTCAATCAGCAGATCCTGCAGGCTGGCGGTATCAACCCTGAGACACAGCCCGGCAATCGGGATCTCCGGCGAGGCCCAGGTTTCGCACTCCACCGGCAGCGGCACGGTCAGCATCAGGTATTTGCTGGCGTCATACTGAAACACGGTGCTGCCGAGATAGCCGGTTTTGCTGCCCTGAAACAGGATGACAATGCCGGGCTGATACATCATCGGCGTACGGGGACGATATTGATTGGCATAAATCAGCGACACATTTTCGACCGGGCAAAGACGGTCGCGACCATGGGTCATTAAGGTGACTACCTGCTGTGCCAGCCGGTGACACAGTGCATCGTGCGCCATAGCGACTCCTTTACGGGCAAAAAGCCAGTGTGCCGTGCTAATGCCTGAACCGCCAGCAGCCTGGAGAATCAGGCAAGAAATTTACCGAATCGGGCAGAAGAGCAGACCCACTGTTGTTGCTGGCGCTGAGCAGGCTGAAAATTGTTGGCTAGACTTAAGCACAGTGAATTCTCACGGGTTAACCGCAACGGAAAGGAGCAACTATGGCAGACCAACCCATTATCAAACTGCGCGATGGCAATATGATGCCGCAACTCGGACTCGGTGTGTGGCAGGCCAGCATCGAAGATGCGCGTCATGCGGTGCTGAAAGCGCTTGAGGTCGGCTATCGCTCAATCGATACCGCCGCCGCCTATAAGAATGAAGAGGCGATTGGCCAGGCTCTGCAGGAAACCGACGTACCGCGCGAAGAGATTTTCGTGACCACCAAACTGTGGAACGACGATCAGCAGAATGTTCAGCAGGCGATGGAAACCAGCCTGGAGAAACTCAAACTGGATCAGGTCGATCTCTATCTGATGCACTGGCCGTGCCCGGAAAAAGACCACTACGTTGATGCCTGGAAGAAGATGATTGAACTGCAGCAGCAGGGGCTGACCAAAAGCATCGGCGTCTGTAACTTCCATGAAGCGCACCTGAAGCGTCTGCTGGATGAAACCGGTGTGACGCCGGTCGTGAACCAGATTGAGCTGCATCCGATGCTACAACAGCGCACGCTGCATGCGTGGAACGCGCTGCACCAGATCCAGACCGAATCCTGGAGTCCGCTGGCCCAGGGCGGCAAAGGGGTCTTCGACCAGGAGATCATCAAGTCGCTGGCGAAGAAATATGGCAAGACCCCGGCGCAGATCGTGATCCGCTGGCATCTGGATAGCGGTCTGGTGGTGATTCCGAAGTCGGTGACGCCAGCGCGTATCGAAGAGAACTTTAAGGTGTTCGACTTCCGTCTGGATAAGCATGAAGTGAGTGATATTGCGAAACTGGACAGCGGCAATCGTCTGGGACCGGATCCGGAAACCTTTAACTGACGTGAAGGTGACCTTAACCACTCCGCCCTGCTGTTGACGGGCAGAGAAGGCTTAACGCGGTCAGGCGTGTTCTTCCCACCTGACCGCGCTGTTATGCCGTGGGCTGCACCACCAGCTGACCCGCCGTACCACGATCGGCCAGTTCCAGGGTCTGACTGTGGTAGACAAACGGGAAGTGATCTGACGAACTTTGCGGGAAGCTGACCATCAGTTCCACGCTGCCATCGACCCACACCGTATCTTTCCAGCCACGATCTTCAGCCATCGGCTGTGCGCCATTCACACTTTTAATCAGGAACATCACGCCCTGAATATGCAGCGACTGCGGCCGATCGGCGTGCAGGATCCAGCGCTCAAAGGTGCCCTGCTGCGCAGTGGTGTCAATGCGGTTCATATCCCAGAGCGCGCCGTTAATGCCCGGCATGCTGTCACCGATGCGGAATTCACGGGTGCGCACCGCCACGCCATCCAGAATCTGGTCGGCCAGCAGCCGCATCGGCAGATTATCCGTCACCAGCGGCAGTAAGCCGGTTGGGCGCAGCGTCAGGATCAGGGTGGAAGTCAGAATAGAAGATGGCTCAAAGAAACCTCGCAGCCGATCCATAATGCCTGCCGCCGTTCCCGCCGTAATCGACACTTCGTCACCCTGCGACATATCCACCAGCACTTCACGACGTTCGCCCGGCGCCAGTGACAGACGCTGCACCGCAACCGGCGCAGGCAGATAGCCCTGATCGCTGGCAATCACCATAAACGGACGATTGTCGCTGAGCACCATCTCATAGCGTCGCGCATTCGAGGCGTTGAGCAGACGCAGGCGCACCCAGCCGCGTGACACCTCAACATAAGGATTGCGTACCCCATTCACCAGCAGCGTATCACCCAGGAAACCACCATCCTGCGGCGGGTCATAGACCGGCGTGGCAAAGTTATCGAGCCGCTTGTCCTGAATGATGATGGGGAAGTCATCGACGCCGTAATGCTTCGGCAGCGGCAGCTGTTTGCCGATGTCATCTTCCACCAGCCACATGCCCGCCAGACCGTTATAGATATGCGGCGCCATGCGGTTTGGGGTATTGGCGTGATACCAGCAGGTTGAGGCTGCCTGACGAATCGGCAGCACCGGCGCCCAGTCGACACCGGCCGACATCATACGTGGCGCGCCACCCATTAACGCACCCGGCAGCTGCAAACCGCTGACGGTCATGGAGACGGACTCATTCAGCCGGTTACTGTAGATCAGCTTAACGTCGTCACCGCTGTAAACCCGGACGGTCGGGCCAAGGTAGAGGCCATTAATGCCCCACACCGGCACTTTGTTATTGTCGCCATTGAATGACCAATGGCTGCGCTGCATCGTCAGAAACAGCGGCTGGCCGCGACGGGATTCCAGCAACGGCGGAACCGGAAGTGGCGTATCGCCATTGGCTGAAGAAGCGGCATGTGCCGCATGAGGGAGTAAACTGGCGCTAAGCGCCGCTCCGGCAGAAAGCTGGATGAACTGACGTCTGCTGAAAGACATAAAACTTCTGACCCTTTACGCGTGGCGCTAAGCGCCGGCCCTGTTTTTATTGATCTGTTTTTGCTGTGCTGCGTTCACGACGAGCCGGAAAAGGCTCGCCGCGCGGCATCCATGCAGGATAGTTCGGCGAATGACTGGCCGGTCAGATTTTTCCGTTTTTTTCGCGTTCTGCGACTTCGGCATTGAGCTCTTCCAGCTTCGCCGCCATCAGTTCGCGACAGTGAGTCGCCAGCTTACGCACCGACGAAGACTCGAATGCTTTTACATCAACCGGCGGCAGCATCTCAACAATGACCAGCCCGTTGTTCCAGCGATTGAGATCGATTTTGCCATGGGTATTGGAGACCACAATCGGAATGATCGGCACGCCCGCCGCCACGGCAGCGTGGAAGGCACCGGTTTTAAACGGCAGCAGGCCACGGCCACGGCTGCGCGTCCCTTCCGGGAACATCCAGATAGAAATGCGCTTGCGGTTAAACTGATCCACCAGCTCACCGATGGTGCCACGCGCTTTCGCCCGGTCATCGCGGTCAATCAGCAGGTTGCCGGTCAGCCAGTAGAGCAGGCCAAAAAACGGCACCCACAGCAGGCTCTTCTTGCCCACGGTGACCGTATAGGGCTGCACCATTTTGGCCGCGGTGACCATGTCGTAGTTGTTCTGATGGTTGGCGATATAGATCGCATTGCCATAATTCTCCGCGCCTTCCGGTCTGCGCAGATCGACTTTAAGACCAAATACCGTCGACAATTTGCCGAACAGATGGCCAAAAGTGGCGACGTGGCGCGGATCGCGTGGTGAAAAAAGACACCAGATACAGCCAAAGATACAGATCAGGATCGAATAAATGATGACGATAATAGCACGCAGAATCAGTAACATAGTTCCCTCATTGAGCCACGGCTGACGCAGGGTCAGCCGGGTTGTTTACGCTTCGCTATCCGGGCTCGCCGGACGCGCAGGCGCATCCAGTTCAACACGATCAATTTTTTGCAGGCCGCGCGGTAACAGCGTGCCGCGACGTCCGCGATCGGCGCGGAATTTCTGCAGCTCTTCACTGCGCAGCAGCATTTTACGCTTGCCCACGTGCAGTGTGATCGCGCTGCCCGGCGGCAGGATCATCAGCCAGGCCAGTTTGTCCTGACCCGCAGCGGCTTCTGCTGACGGAATGGAGATAATTTTGTTGCCTTTGCCTTTCGACATCTGCGGCAGTTCGCCAACCGGGAACATCAGCATGCGTCCCGCCTGGGTAATCGCCAGCAGCATGTCATCTTCATGATGCACCGCCATTGGCGTCATCACGCGGGCATTGTCCGGCAGCGTCAGCAGCGCTTTACCGGCGCGGTTGCGCGATATCAGGTCGCTGAAGGTACAGATAAAGCCGTAGCCCGCATCAGACGCCATCAGCAGGCGCTGGTCATCCGGCTCCATCAGCACCTGTTCTACCACCGCACCCGGCGGTGGCGTCAGCTTGCCGGTCAGCGGCTCGCCCTGTCCGCGCGCGGAAGGCAGCGATGTCGGATCCAGCGTATAACTGCGGCCGGTGGAGTCGATAAAGGCCACCGGCTGATTGCTCTTGCCGCGTGCGGCAGCCAGATAGCTGTCGCCCGCTTTATAGCTCAGTCCGGCGGGATCGATATCGTGGCCTTTGGCGCTGCGCACCCAGCCCATCTGCGACAGCACAATGGTGACCGGTTCAGACGGTACCAGCTCGGTTTCGCTCAGGGCTTTGGCTTCTTCACGCTCACACAGCGGCGAACGACGATCGTCGCCGTAGCTGGCGCTGTCAGCCTGTAACTCTTTTTTCAGCAGGGTATTCATCTTGCGTTCAGACGCCAGCGTCGCCTGCAGCTGATCGCGCTCTTTTTCCAGATCCGCCTGCTCGCCACGGATCTTCATCTCTTCCAGTTTTGCCAGGTGGCGCAACTTCAGTTCGAGGATCGATTCGGCCTGTGTTTCACTGATGCCAAAACGCGACATCAGGACCGGCTTCGGCTCATCCTCAGTACGGATGATATCGATCACTTCATCGATGTTCAGGAATGCAACCAGCAAACCTTCCAGAATATGCAGGCGGCGCAGCACGCGATCCAGTCGGTAGTTCAGACGACGTTTAACCGTGTCGCGGCGGAACACCAGCCATTCGGTCAGGATCTCGTGCAGGTTTTTCACCGCCGGGCGGTTATCCAGGCCGATCATATTGAGGTTAACGCGGTAACTCTTTTCCAGATCGGTGGTGGCGAACAGATGGTTCATCACCTGATCGAGATCGACGCGGTTAGAGCGCGGTACGATCACCAGGCGGGTCGGGTTCTCGTGATCTGATTCATCACGCAGATCCTCCACCATCGGCAGTTTTTTATTGCGCATCTGGTTAGCAATCTGCTCCAGCACGCGCGCGCCTGATACCTGATGCGGCAGCGCGGTGATAACCACCTCGCCCTCTTCTTTCTTCCATACCGCACGCTGGCGGATGGAGCCGCGCCCGGTCTGATAAATTTTGCGGATTTCGTCACGCGGCGTAATGATCTCAGCCTCGGTCGGGTAATCAGGCCCCTGAACAATATCCAGCAGCTGTTCCAGCGTGGTTTTCGGGGCGTCAATCAGCGCAATGGCAGCCTGAGCGACTTCGCGCAGATTGTGCGGCGGAATATCGGTCGCCATACCTACGGCAATACCGGTGGTGCCATTGAGCAGAATATTGGGCAGACGCGCTGGCAGAATTTTCGGCTCCTGCAGCGTGCCGTCAAAATTTGGCTGATATTCTACCGTTCCCTGGCCTAACTCACCTAACAATAGCTCGGCATATTTTGACAGGCGTGATTCGGTGTAACGCATAGCTGCAAACGACTTAGGATCATCCGGCGCACCCCAGTTACCCTGACCGTCGACCAGCGGATAACGATAGGAGAACGGCTGCGCCATCAATACCATTGCTTCATAGCAGGCGCTGTCGCCGTGCGGATGGTATTTACCCAGCACGTCACCCACGGTACGCGCCGATTTTTTAAATTTGGCGCTGGCATTGAGACCCAGTTCCGACATGGCGTAGATAATGCGTCGCTGTACAGGCTTCAGCCCGTCGCCGATATAAGGCAACGCGCGGTCCATGATGACGTACATCGAATATTTTAAATACGCATCTTCGGTAAAGGTATGCAGGGCAAGACGCTCTGCACCATCCTGCGTCAGTTCACTCATGAATTTTTCATCCTCACATCGTGACCCACAACGGCGGGACACCCGGCGGTGGTTTGGCGAGGATAGTACCTTATTCCCTGGTGTTAGTCACAGGGGAAGCACGGGACAAGAGGCGTCCCGCCGCGCGATTTCATGTGCCGGAGGCACGCCGGATTCAGACCGGCAAGTCCCTGACCTCTCTGCGGAAGTGAATCAGGGCTTTGCCCCTATCCACTGGCGGGCAATATCGCGATATTCACCGGTGGCGGTGCTGAGATGCACCCACTGATCGACATAGAGCTTCCAGCTGATGTCGTCACGCGGGATCATGTAAGCCTTCTCGCCATACTGCAGCGGTTTATCAGGATTGATCGCGCACAGCGTCGGGTAATGCTGCTGCTGAAAACGCGCTTCAGAGGCATCGGTGATCATCACATCCGCCTTGTTGTCGACCAGCTGCTGAAAGATGGTGACGTTATCGTGGAACAGCGTCAGCGAGGCTTCTGGCAGATGGCTGTGCACAAAGGCTTCGTTGGTGCCGCCAGCCGGTTCAATCAGCCGCACGTCAGGCCGGTTGAGCTGTTCGATGGTCTGCAAGCGCTCTTTATCACTGCAGCGCACCAGCGGGATTTTGCCATCCACGTCCAGCGGCTGCGCGAACCAGGCGGTCTGCTGGCGCTTCAGCGTGACGGAGACGCCGCCAACGGCGATGTCACACTGCTTTGCCAGAAAGTCTGGCATCAGGTTTTTCCAGCTGGTCTGTACCCACTCCACCTTCGCACCAAGCGACGTCGCCAGCGCGTTCGCCATGCTGATATCCAGCCCTTCATACTGACCATCGGGTCGCAGATAGCTGTAGGGTTTGTAATCGCCGGTGGTGCAGACTTTGAGCGTCTTAGAACTGAGAACGGTGTCGAGATGAGACTGCGCATGGACAGCACCGCTGGCCAGCAGCAAAGCGAGGATTAATTTTTTCATTCTGATTATTTTCTATGATTTTTTATGGTGAGTTTGCCCACCGATGGTGCCATAAACCGGCGTATTGTTGCTGCTACAGCAAAAGTGTTGTGATCAACCTCGCATTTTTCTGCGGCTGCGGCGCGCGTAAGCTGAGCGCCATATTCAGGAAACGAGGCAACCTATTCATGAGCAGGATTTTAATTATCGATGGCGGCAAAACTTTTGCCCACTCTAAAGGCGAACTGAACCACACGCTGACCGATGTTGCGGCCAGCCAGCTGCGTGACATGGGACATGAGGTGTCAGTCACCGTAGCTGACAGCGATTACGTGATCGCCGATGAAGTGCAGAAATATGTCGACAGCGATGTGGTGATTTATCAGATGCCGGGCTGGTGGATGGGCGAGCCCTGGACGGTGAAGCGTTACATCGATGAAGTCTTTACTGAAGGCCACGGTTCGCTCTATGCCAGCGATGGCCGTACCCGTTCCGATGCAGCAAAAAAATATGGTTCCGGCGGTCTGCTGCAGGGCAAAAAATATATGCTGTCGCTCACCTGGAATGCGCCGCTGCAGGCCTTTACCGACCCGGAGCAGTTCTTTGAAGGCGTCGGCGTCGATGGTCTCTATCTGCACTTCCACAAGGCCAACCAGTTCCTGGGAATGGACGCGCTGCCGACCTTTATCTGCAACGACGTGATTAAAGCGCCGGACGTGCCACGCGATATTGCCGCTTATCGGACCCATCTTAGCCGCGTTTTTGCGTAAGATGGTAAGGGGCTATCCCCTATTTTCCCACGAAAGAGGAATTCGCGAATGTTAACAGTCGTTGCTGAAATTTGTGTTAAACCCGGTCGCCGTCAGGCTGTGCTGGATGCAGTGAAAAAGCTGATCCCGCAGGTCTTAGAAGAAGATGGCTGCCATCAGTATGACGCGCTGCTGGATCACCAGGCGCAGGTGCCATGGAAGCAGAACTCGCCAGACTCTATTTTCATGCTGGAGCAGTGGGAAACGCTGCGCCATCTTGAGCAGCATCAGCAGATGCCGCACATGGATGCGCATCGCGCCATCATTAAAGATGATGTGATGGATGTGAAGATTCTGGTGCTGGAACCGAGTGCCTGATTATTGCTGAAGCCTTAACGCCGGTTGTGTAGCTGGGGTTAAGGCTGGTGATGAAGTCTCAGCGGGGTGCCTCTGGCAGCAATAAATTAGCTCAAAGCGCAGGGAACACGGTCAGAAGAGGAAAGCGTCCCGCGCCAGGGACAAAAACGCCGGGAGCGTTTTTGAACAACGCAAAGCGTTGGCCCGACAAGGGCGCACCTCAGGGATGAGGTGCGTAATCGCGCGGGTAGAGCGACCAGGGACTGGCTTGAGCGTCTTTCCGATCTGTCCATATTCCCTGAGCAGGCACAATCAGAAAGCAAAACCGGCCAGACTTTGTCACCCTCCTCAAACCTTTGTTCTGTGACAGAGGTTTTTTGTTTCTGACAGACCGGTTTAAAGCATCTGACGCCGATCAATCTCGGTGCGGAGAAAATCGAGAAAGCAGCTGATACGCGACGAGAGCGTGGTATTACGGTAATAAACCGCATGCACCGGCAACCGCAAATCGCGGGTTTCCGCGGTAAGAACCGGCACCAGTCGGCCAGCGGCACAATCTTCCCGGCTGACAAAGTCGGAGAGCCGTGCGATACCCTGTCCTGCCAGCGCCAGCTGCCGGATGGTTTCACCGCTGGAGGCTGCGAGTGTCGGCTTAACGCGCATAAAATCACCATCGGGCTGCCAGATCGGCCAGACGTTGAGGGTATCAGGATAGCTGAAGCCGATGGTCTGATGCTGCGCGAGATCGGCAACGCTCTGTGGCGTGCCCGCTTTCGTCAGATAGGCCGGACTGGCCATCAGCCGGATTGCACTACTGCCAAGCAGCCGGGAGCGCAGCGTGGAGTCGCGCAATTCCCCGATACGAATGGCAATGTCGGTCTGCTGCTCCAGCAGATCAATCATAATATCGTCGGTATTCAGCTCAAGCTGGATCAGCGGATAGCGGGCGCGAAAATCGTCCACCAGCGGCACAATCACATGCAGCATAAAGGGCGTCGCAGCGTTCACCCGCAGCCGTCCTGACGGCATCTCGCGCCGCAGCGCAATCTGCTCTTCCGCCTGCTCAACCGAGGCCAGGATCTGGCGCGCATGCTCCAGAAAGACCTGTCCCTCTTCGGTCAGTGCCAGCCGTCGGGTAGTCCGATGCAAAAGGGTGGTCTGCAGCTTACTCTCCAGCCGCGACAGCGCCCGGCTGATGCCCGAACTGGTCTGCGCCAGCTGCGATGCCGCCGCCGTAATGGAACCGCTGTCCACCACCGCCACCCAGGCGCGTAGCTCTTCCAGGGTAATTTTCACAAGGGTTACTGTCTCTGTTCTGAATCTGCCGGGTTCTCTGAGGATGTGCGGGCTGAAGCACAAAGAGAACAGGACGCTTTCGCGTCCTGTTTTTTACACTTCAATATCGGCCAAATCGCCTTTTTCCTGCAACCAGTTACGCCGGTCTTCGGAACGTTTTTTCGCGAGCAGCATATCCATCATGCGCAGCGTCTGGTCAACATCCTCTTCACTGATCGTCAGCTGGACCAGACGGCGGGTATTCGGATCCAGCGTCGTTTCACGCAGCTGTAACGGGTTCATCTCGCCCAGCCCTTTAAAGCGCTGAACGTTCGGTTTGCCCTTTTTGCGTTTCAGCTGCTCCAGCACGCCCTCTTTCTCATCTTCGTCCAGCGCGTAGTAGACCTCTTTGCCGAGATCGATGCGGTAGAGCGGCGGCATCGCAACGTAGACGTGACCATTTCTGACCAGTGAACGGAAATGTTTCACGAACAGCGCACAGAGTAGCGTAGCAATGTGCAGACCATCGGAGTCCGCATCCGCCAGAATGCAGATCTTGCCATAGCGCAGCTGCGACAGATCTTCGCTGTCAGGATCGATGCCGATCGCCACGGAAATATCATGCACTTCCTGCGACGCCAGCACCTCATCGGAAGAGACTTCCCAGGTGTTCAGGATCTTGCCTTTCAGCGGCATAATCGCCTGATATTCACGATCGCGCGCCTGTTTGGCCGAGCCACCTGCCGAGTCCCCTTCGACCAGGAACAGTTCTGTTTTATTCAGATCCTGCGCGGTGCAGTCCGCCAGCTTGCCCGGCAGAGCCGGTCCGCTGGTGAGCTTTTTACGCACCACTTTTTTGGCTGCCCGCATACGCCGCTGGGCGCTGGAGATCGCCAGCTCAGCCAGCATTTCCGCCGTCTGAATATTCTGGTTCAGCCACAGGCTGAAGGCATCTTTTACGACGCCAGAGACAAAGGCAGCACACTGACGGGAAGAGAGACGCTCTTTGGTCTGTCCGGCGAATTGCGGATCCTGCATCTTCACCGACAGCACATAGGCGCAGCGATCCCAGATATCTTCCGCTGAGAGCTTCACGCCACGCGGCAAAATGTTGCGGTATTCGCAGAATTCACGCATCGCATCCAGCAGCCCCTGACGCAGGCCGTTGACGTGCGTCCCGCCCTGCATGGTCGGGATCAGGTTAACGTAGCTTTCCGTTAACAGCTCGCCGCCTTCCGGCAGCCACAACAGCGCCCAGTCCACCGCTTCCACATCACCCGCAAAGCTGCCGACAAAAGGTTTTTCCGGCAGCGTCGGCAGGCCATTCACCGCTTCACACAGGTAGTCGGTCAGGCCATCTTCGTAACACCAGCGCTGTTCGGTATTGTTCAGCTTGTCTTTGAAGACAATCTCAACGCCAGGGCAGAGCACCGCTTTGGCTTTCAGCAGATGGGAAAGACGCGATACCGAGAAGCGCGGGCTGTCGAAGAAGCTTTCATCGGGCCAGAAATGGACGCGCGTGCCGGTGTTGCGTTTCGCCACCGTGCCGGTGACGGTAAGATCCTGCACTTTGTCGCCATTTTCAAACGCCATGTCATAGATTTCGCCATTACGGCGCACCGTGACTTCGACACGTTTTGACAGGGCGTTAACCACAGAAATGCCGACGCCGTGCAGGCCGCCCGAGAACTGATAGTTTTTGTTGGAGAACTTGCCGCCCGCATGCAGACGACACAGGATCAGCTCGACGGCGGGCACGCCCTCTTCCGGGTGGATGTCCACCGGCATGCCGCGACCATCATCAATCACTTCCAGCGACTGATCAGCGTGCAGAATCACTTCAACCCGCTTCGCATGGCCGCCCAGCGCCTCATCGACGCTGTTATCAATCACTTCCTGACCCAAATGGTTGGGACGCGTCGTATCGGTGTACATGCCCGGACGACGGCGAACAGGCTCAAGGCCAGTCAGGACCTCAATAGCATCCGCGTTATAGTTAGATTGACTCATCGTAAATGTCTGATTAGAAGGGTGAAATGGGGTGCGATTTCCGCATTACTCAGGGATGATTCAGACCGAGAAAGTCCAGAATCTGCGGGAAATGGCGCTCGAATCCAGTAAATGCATGATTACCGCCCTCTTCTACCGTATGACGGCACGCGCTGTAATAGTCGAGCGCCTGGCGGTAATCGAGAACTTCATCGCCGGTCTGTTGCAGCAGCCAGAGTAAATCGGGCGCTTCCAGCGGTTCAATCTGCATTACTTTGAGATCGTAAATGTGGCGTGACTCTAACACATATTGCTGGCCGGTGTAGGGATTCTGATTTTCGCCCAGGAAATCCGCCAGCAGCTCAAAAGGTCGCACCGCAGGATTAACGACCACGGCAGGCAGCATAAAGCATTGCGACAGCCAGGTGGCGTAATAACCGCCCAGCGAAGAGCCCACCAGCCCCAGCGTTTCGCCACTACGGCTCAGTACCAGATCTTCCAGCATGGCCGCGGCATCGGCCGGAAAAGTCGGCAACTGAGGCACGATCATCTCGATCCCGGGATGCTGCGTCTCTAACCATTGCCGGAACTGCGTTGCCTTCGCCGACTGCGGCGAGCTGTTAAAACCGTGCAGATAAAGCAATGCCGCCACGCGTCAGTATCCTTCTGAGTCTAAATCGGGACGAAAAGCGTCGGTGTCGAGCCGGTTGACCTCGGTCTCAAGGCCGCCATCCGGATGCAGGGTAAACCAGCGCCAGCCCGGTGCCACGGTATCAATTGTAAAGCTGGTGCAGTGCGGTTTGAACTGGACGCAGGTTGAGGGTGTGGCCAGCACGCGGCGGCCGTGCCACTCCAGATCCAGCTCCTGATGAATATGACCACAGACCAGCGTCCGGGCTAAGGGGTAGCGCTGTAACACCGCATCGAGCTGATGGGAATTACGCAGGCTGTGCTGATCGAGCCAGGTACAGCCCGAGGCCAGCGGATGGTGATGCAGCAGGACCAGCGTATGACGTTGCGGAAAGCGGGACAGTGCGTTGTCGAGCCACTCCAGCTGATAGTCGCTCAGCATCCCATGCGGGACACCGTAAACCTGGCTGTCGAGCAACACAATCTGCCACTGCTCACCCACCAGCACCTGCTTGTGGGCATTGATGTGCGCTGCCGCCAGCGTGTCGACCATCGCGGGCTGAAAGTCGTGATTACCGGGCAACCAGACACAGGGGCGCGGTAAACGTGAGATACCCTCAGCAAAATGCTGATAGGCTTCGACAGAGTGATCCTGGGCGAGATCGCCGGTGGCGATGATCAGGTCATAGTCGCGCTGTTGCGCAATAATCGCATCCAGCACCGCGTCATAACTCGACCAGGTGTTCACGCCAAGCAGCGATTCATGTTTTCCCGCGAACAGGTGAGTATCCGTGATTTGCAAAATCCTGATTTCGGAACCGTTCGCTGCAGGAAGAGTTAGCAGGCTATCCAAAGCGTTTCCTTCGTCTCCACGCCATTTACTGCATTATACGCATCAGCAGACCGGAACTGCCATTGCGCCATGCGCCAGGCAGTAGCGCAGCCAGTCTGCAAGAAACTGGTTTATCTGATGCTTTTCATCGCGCTGATGCAATTTTTTATTAGGATAATCATAGCGCGCTTTGAAGCGATAGATCTGTTGAGTTGAACACACTTCGGCGACCATCGCATCGTGATAGAGCCGGACCGACATTGAGGGCAGGCTCCAGTAACTTACGGCAGGCGCGACCTGGCGGATCTCCACCAGCGTGGTGTAGCGCGTCGACTCCTGAATCGTCAGCTGATAACGGGCGCCACTCACCTGATAAATCACCGATTCGCCCGCCTCATCGTTGCGCGGCAGCAGGCGGCGTAACTGGGCGAAGTTGGTTTCGCAGAGCCGCATCATTTCGGGAAAGTCAGGGGTATAGCGCTGTTTCATTTTTGTATCCACTCTTCGCGTAGTTTTTCATGGTGCAACGCCAGCCATTGCAGGGCGATGACAGACGCCGCATTGTCGATTATCCCCTCTTCCACCCAGCGATAAGCCTGTTCGCGGCTCACCACATGCACAAGAATATCCTCATTCTCTTCCTCCAGACCATGGCATCCCTCTGCCTGGCTGGCATCCACTTCCCCAATCAGCACCGACAGGCGTTCGCTGGTGCCACCAGGGCTGGCCAGATAGCTAAGCACAGGCTTAACCCGGCCAACGTCTAAACCTGCTTCTTCAACGGCTTCACGGCGCGCAACCTGCTCAACCGATTCGCCGGGTTCAATAATGCCGGCGACCATCTCCAGCAGCCAGGGTGAAGCACTGCTGTCATAAGCCGGGATGCGGATCTGTTCAATCAGCACCACTTCATCGCGTAAGGGATCATAAGGTAGCAGCACGGCGGCATGTCCGCGCTCAAAAACTTCACGCTGCACTTCCCCACTCATTTCGCCATTAAACTGGCGGTGGCGGAAGCGGTAACGTTCGACGGAAAAAAAACCATCATAGACGGTTTCGCGTGCAATAATTTCTACATCGTTTTTTGTGAAAGTCACAGGGGATTTTTTTTCTTCCGGCATCATCAGGTTCCTTGTGCAGATTGGAGTGGAGCGAAAAAAGCCTGTAACTGTGCTCCATGTAAGTAGTTCTTTCTGAATTATTTACGTAAATTAGGGGGAGAAGGCACGTTCAGCCAACTTATCTCACAGTTGCCCTCTGCTAGAATCGGCGATAATTTTTTGGCTTACCCGGCAGCGCACCCACTGCAATTTGCTGCAACAAAAGGAATGCAAATGAAAAAACTGCTCCCATTTTTAATTGGGCTGAGCCTGGGCGGTTTCAGCTTCGCCAGCCAGGCCGAAGACCTGCTTCAGGTTTACCAGCAAGCGCGTCTGAGCAACCCGGATCTGCGCAGCGCCGCTGCCGATCGCGATTCTGCTTTTGAGAAAATCAACGAAGCGCGCAGCCCCTTATTACCCCAGCTCGGCCTGGGTGCAGACTACACCTATAACAACGGCTATCGCGACAGCAGCGGTCTTCATTCCAACACGACCAGCGGCTCGCTGCAATTAACCCAGACTATTTTCGACATGTCGAAATGGCGCGCGCTGACCCTGCAGGAAAAAGCAGCCGGTATTCAGGATGTCACCTATCAGGTCGCACAGCAGGATCTGATACTGAACACCGCGACCGCCTACTTCAACGTGCTGAAAGCGATTGATACGCTTTCTTACACCGAAGCGCAGAAACAGTCGATCTATCGCGAGCTGGATCAGACCACGCAGCGCTTTAACGTTGGCCTGGTTGCCATCACTGACGTACAGAACGCCCGCGCGCAATATGACAGCGTACTGGCCAATGAAGTCACCGCGCGTAACAACCTTGATAATAACGTAGAAACGCTACGTCAGATCACCGGTATGGATTACATGTCGCTGGCTTCGCTGAGTATCGATCGCTTCAGAACCGATAAGCCCGAAGCGGTCAGTGCGCTGCTTAAACAGGCTGAAAGCCGTAACCTGTCGCTGCTCTCTGCACGTCTGAATCAGGATTTAGCCCGTGAGCAGATTCGCTCTGCAGAAACAGGTCATATGCCGACGCTGGATCTGACCGCCTCTACCGGCATGTCGAACAGCAAATATGGCGGCAGCCGTGCGAATCAGAGTGCCGGTTCTACTGACTCGATTACCGGTTCAAATCAGGTTGGCCTGAGCTTCTCTCTGCCACTCTATAGCGGCGGTAGCGTCACCTCTCAGGTGAAGCAGGCGCAGTACAGCTTCGTCAGCGCCAGCGAATCGCTGGAAAGCGCGCACCGCTCAGCCGTCCAGACGGTACGTTCATCGTTTAACAACGTGAATGCGTCTATCAGCAGCATCAACGCCTACAAACAGGCCGTCGTTTCTGCACAAAGCTCTCTGGATGCGTCAGAAGCAGGCTATCAGGTGGGTACGCGTACTATCGTCGATGTGCTCGATGCGACTACCGTGCTCTATAACGCGAAGCAGCAGCTTTCCGATGCGCGCTATAGCTACCTGATTAACCAGCTGAATATCAGCTATGCGCTGGGTACGCTCAATGAGCAGAGCCTGCAGAAACTGAACAGTCAGTTGGGTAAAGAGATCCCGACGTCACCGGAAACCGTGGCACCGGAAAATGCCCAGCAGACCGCACGTGTGGATAGCGGTCCGTCGGCAACCGGCTCTTCTGAGGCAGCGCGTCCTGCAGCTCGCCACAGCAGCGGTAATCCTTTCGGTAATTAATCTGCGGGCGGGCTGCTTTGCGGCCCGCCTCTCTGTTGAACGTATAACTAAGTAAAGATCCCTGTTGTATCAGGCCTCCAGCTTCAATTTTACCCCCCCATCCCCTATTCTATGCGCTACCTTTGGGCACAGGATAATCATAATGAAACGCACAAAATCTATTCGCTATGCCGCTTTTCGTAAGAGCTGGCAGGCACGCCATTTAACGCCCGTTGCTATCGCCGTTTCGGCGGTATTTATGCTGGCTGGCTGTGAACAGAACGATGAAACGGTTTCGATGTACCAGAACGCCGATGACTGTTCGAAAGCCAATCCGGGCCAGAGTGCGCAATGTACCACCGCATTCAATGAGGCTAAAAAAGAGGCGGAACGCACCGCGCCAAAATATGCCACCCGTGAAGATTGTGTCGCTGAATTTGGCGAAAACCAGTGTCAGCAGACACCGGCTCAGGCAGGTGTAGGCACCACCAATGCGGAATCACAGCAGAGCGGCGGAAGCTTCTGGATGCCACTGATGGCGGGTTACATGATGGGCCGCATGATGGGCGGTGGTTCAGGCTTTGCGCAGCAACCGCTGTTCTCGCCGAAAAATGCCCGTAGCCCGGCCAATGGTCAGTTTGTTGATGCATCGGGCCGTAACTACGGCGCAGCTACCTCCGGCAAAACCATGACCGTGCCGAAAACGGCGCTGGCACCAAAACCGGCCACCACGTCGACCATTACCCGTGGTGGCTTCGGTGAAACCGTTGCTAAGCAGAACAGCATGCAGCGCAGCAGCGCAACCGGCACCTCCAGCCGCTCAATGGGAGGCTAACGCCCCGATGGAACGCATTGCCATTTCAGAGCGCCCGGGCTGGCGCGAAAAAGCCACCGAGTTCGGCTTTCGTTTTCACACCATGCATGGCGAACCCTACTGGTGTGAAGAGGCTTATTACCAGTTTACGCTGGCGCAAATTGAGCATCTGGAAGAGGTCACCGCTGAGTTGCATCAGATGTGCCTGCAGGTGGTGGAAAAAGTGGTCAACAGCGAAGCGCTGCTGACTAAATTCCGTATCCCTAAACACACCTGGGATTTCGTGCGCGATTCATGGCATCAGCGTCAGCCATCGCTGTACTCTCGTCTGGATCTCGCCTGGGATGGCAAGGGTGATGTGAAGCTGCTGGAGAACAATGCTGATACGCCGACCTCGCTGTATGAAGCAGCGTTTTTCCAGTGGCTCTGGCTGGAAGACCAGCTTAATGCCGGTCAGCTCCCCGCCGGCAGCGATCAGTTTAATAGCCTGCAGGAAAAGCTGATTGAACGCTTTGCCGCGTTACATCAGCAGCACGGCTTTAACTGGCTGCACTTCGCCTGCTGTCGCGACACCGACGAAGATCGTGGCACCGTGCAGTATCTTCAGGATTGCGCCACCGAAGCGGGTCTGCCGAGTGAGTTTCTCTATATTGATGAGATTGGCCTGGGCGAAAAAGGTGAATTCACCGACGCTCATGATCAGGTGATTAGTAACCTGTTCAAGCTCTATCCATGGGAATTCATGCTGCGTGAAATGTTCTCCACCAAGCTGGGCGATGCGGGCGTGCGCTGGCTGGAACCGGCGTGGAAAAGCATCATTTCGAACAAAGCTCTTCTGCCGCTGCTGTGGGAGATGTTCCCGAATCACCCTAACCTGCTGCCCGCCTGGTTCGCGGAAGATGACGTGCCACACATGGAAAAATATGTGGTGAAGCCGCTGTTTTCACGTGAAGGGGCTAACATCCGCATCGTAGAGAATGGTCAGGAGATTGCCCGCGTTGATGGGCCGTACGGCGAAGAGGGAATGATCGTCCAGCAGTTCCATCCGCTGCCAAAATTTGGCGACAGTTATACGCTGATTGGTAGCTGGCTGATCGACGATCAACCGGCTGGGATCGGCCTGCGTGAAGATCGCGACCTGATCACTCAGGATCTTTCCCGTTTCTATCCGCATGCCTTTATCGGTTAACGCACCGCGATAATAACAGGCCAGCTTCTGGCCTGTTTTCTCTCAGCTTCGCCCTAACCTACCTGAACCGACAGCATGCTGATAGCACCCATCTCCATGCCATCAACCGGAATACTGATGACGTCATCCGGCTGACGTGCGCCCAGCACATAGAGCAGCGGCAGATAGTGCTCAGGCGTCGGGTTAGAGAGCGCCGCGCCAGGGTGATCCATAAAGTTGACCAGCGGATGAGAAGCCGCATTGCTCTGTACCGCCAGGTTGTCGCGGACGAACTGTTTGAAACTGCTGGCCCACGGATAGACTTCACTGTTGCCATCCCAGCGCACTTTACGCAGGTTGTGCACCACGTTGCCGCTGGCGACAATCATTACGCCCTGATCGCGCAGTGCTGCCAGTTTCTGGCCCATCTCAAAGTGCCATGCCGCAGGTTTAGTGCCATCAACGCTGAGCTGTACCACCGGAATATCGGCATCCGGGTACATCTTAATCAGGACGCCCCAGGAGCCATGGTCCAGTCCCCAATCCTGATCCAGCTTCACCTCAACGGGCGCTAACTGTTCCACCAGCTGCTGAGCCAGTTCAGGCGAACCCGGTGCCGGATAGCGCGTATCAAACAGCGCCTGTGGGAAGCCACCAAAATCATGAATGGTCTTCGGCTGTGCCATTGCCGTCACGGCGGTGCCACGCGTATACCAGTGCGCCGAAACCGCAATAATGGCGCGTGGACGTGGCAGCGTGTCGCCTGCGTGACGCCACGCGGCGGTATAGCGGTTCTCTTCAAGGGCATTCATCGGGCTGCCATGGCCTAAAAACAGGGCTGGCATGCGTAACTGGCTCATTCGTACTCTCCGGCATCCGGTGGTTTAATAGCCACTACGATACGCGCATTCGCCAGGTTATCACGCGGATAACCATGATGATGATCACCAGGAAATTTGAATGAAATCTGACGTGACAGATGGCACAGGTATTCAGCAGAGAGAAGTGTGGAAAAGCGCGAGTTCAGCCGGCGTCATGGCGGTATGAAAAAAATGAAACAGGCCCTGATCGGGGCCTGTTTATCGCAGCAGAAAGATTAGCTGGCGTGGCGCGTTTCGTGCGTACGACGCCAGGCGATCAGATCTTCAATAGTCACTACCGGCATGTTGTGCTGACGCGCAAACGTAATCGCTTCAGGCGCATGAGCCATGGTGCCGTCGTCGTTGGTCAGTTCACACAGCACACCCGCAGGCTTAAAGCCGGCCAGGGTCACTAAATCGATAGTCGCTTCAGTATGCCCGCCACGGGTTAACACGCCGCCTTCGCTGGCACGCAACGGGAAGACATGACCAGGGCGATGCAGATCGGCAGGTTTAGCATCATCGGCAATGGCCGCGCGGATGGTAGTGATGCGATCCTGCGCGGAGACGCCGGTGGTGACGCCTTCAGCCGCTTCAATGGTCACGGTGAAGCCGGTGCCAAAGGAGCTGGTGTTGTTTTCCACCATCATGGGCAGGTCAAGCTGCTGGCGACGCGCTTCGGTCAGGCAGAGGCAGACGATGCCGCTGCCGTGACGAATAGTCAGCGCCATCTGTTCAACAGTCATGGTTTCTGCGGCGAAGATCATATCGCCTTCGTTTTCACGATTTTCATCGTCGAGTACCATCACACCGCGTCCCTCACGCAGGGCGGCGATAGCACGTTCTACACGCTGTTCAGGCGTGCCAAATTCAGAAAGTAGCGTCTGATTCATGGTAATAAAAACCTTAAAATGTATGGGTTACCAGAATCAGGGCGTGCTTAGGAGTGACGTCAAAAAGACGTGGCAATAACGTGATGCAGACACAATTGTCCGACAGATGTCGTTACCCTCTCCCATCCGGACTGTAACCGTCGGCCCCGGAATTACACCGGATCTGCTGACCTTTACCTCTCTTTTCATCAAGATAAAGCGCTCGCGGGCTTTCAGCCGAAGCTGATTTACCGCCGGTGGGGAATTGCGCCCCGCCCTGAGAATAAGCCTTTCAACTATAACGCCGATCGTTTGAGGCGGCAATCATCAATAGCGCAATTGCTTTTGCATTTCCTGCGTTACCGATTTGAGGTTTATCCTTTTCATTTCTGGCATTACACTTAACACTTATTACGTTGGTAAACACGCTGACACAGCTCCCCGTAACCAGGAAATCATCATGATCGACACGAAAAAAATTGAACAACTTGCCCGTCAGGTTCACGAAGCGATGCCTAAAGGTGTTCGTGAGTTTGGTGATGATGTCGAAAAGAAAATTCGTCAGGTTCTTCAGGCGCAGCTGACCCGGATGGATCTGGTCAACCGTGAAGAGTTTGATGTGCAGACGCAGGTATTACTGCGTACGCGGGAGAAACTGGCGGCGCTGGAGCAGCGTCTGGCCCAGCTGGAAAGTCAGGGTTCATCAGCGGGTACGCCTCCGACGGCAACCGCACCGGCAACACCTGTTGCAGCGGCTACACCATCTGCTTCAGTAGCCACCTCACCCGCCGTTTCACCG
Organism: Pantoea sp. JKS000250; assembly: GCF_003201065.1. NCBI lineage: Bacteria > Pseudomonadati > Pseudomonadota > Gammaproteobacteria > Enterobacterales > Erwiniaceae > Pantoea > Pantoea sp. JKS000250. Next base: position 1,630,644 of record NZ_QICZ01000001.1, read on the forward strand.
CCACCGGTTGCCGATGTCGTGAAACCTGTTCCGGACAACAAGTCAGAATAAGCGTTAAGCGGGAGCCAGGCTCCCGCTTACCCTCTGCGTTAGCTGCCGCGAATGGTTTTGATGATGTTGGTAGTGGAGATACCATCTTCGAAGTTCAGCACCTGCACGTCGCCGCCATTTGCCCAAACTTCTTTACTGCCCGCGATATCTTCCGGCTTGTAATCACCGCCTTTGACCAGCAGGTCAGGCAGAATGCCTGCGATCAGCCGCTGCGGCGTATCCTCTTCAAAGACAACCACCCAGTCGACCGCTTCCAGCGCACCCAGCACGATCATCCGGTTTTCCTGCGGATTGACCGGACGGCTTTCACCTTTCAGACGCTTAGTAGACGCATCGCTGTTCACCGCAACGATCAGTCGATCGCCGAGCTTGCGGGCGTTGGCCAGATAAGAGACATGTCCCGCATGCAGAATGTCGAACACGCCATTAGTCATCACCACTTTTTCGCCACGACGGCGGGCCATCTCAACGGCGGCTTTTAACTGCGCTTCCGTCATGATACCAAAACCCTGTTCCGGGCGGGCATGAATCGCATTTTCCAGCTCAACCGTACTGACGGTCGAGGTACCGAGTTTACCCACCACCACGCCCGCCGCCGCGTTGGCCAGGAAGCAGGCTTCTTCCAGCGAGTCGCCCGCTGCCAGCGCTGCCGCCAGCACGCCAATCACCGTATCGCCGGCACCGGTCACGTCGTAGACTTCCTGCGCCTGAGTCGGCAGATGCAGAGGCGCTTTGCCCGGCTGCAGCAGCGTCATACCGTTTTCAGAACGGGTCACCAGCAGCGCGGAGAGATCAAAATCAGCGATCAGCTGCGTGCCACGCGCCACGATCTCCTCTTCATTTTTGCATTTGCCGACCACGGCTTCAAATTCGGAGAGGTTCGGCGTCAGCAGCGTCGCACCACGGTAGCGCGCAAAATCAGTGCCTTTTGGGTCGATTAATACCGGCACACCTGCTTCGCGCGCAAGGGTAATCATGGTCTGCACGCTGGAGAGCGCGCCCTTGGCATAATCGGACAGCACCAGCGCACCCGCTGCGGCCAGTGACTCACGCATCTTCTGGTGAATCGGCTCCGGATCGACCTGTTCAAAGCCCTCTTCGAAATCGAGGCGGATCAGCTGCTGATTGCGGGAAAGCACGCGCAGTTTGGTAATGGTCGGATGGCTTTTGACCGCCACGAAGTCACAATGAACGTTGACGTCTTTCAGCGTGTTGCTCAACACGCGTGCCGCATCATCTTCACCGGTCAGGCCAATTAGCCGGGACGCGGCACCGAGTGCTGCAATGTTCATCGCTACGTTTGCCGCGCCGCCAGGGCGCTCTTCAACCGTGTCCACTTTCACCACCGGAACCGGTGCTTCAGGGGAGATACGGCTGGTTGGGCCATACCAGTAACGATCCAACATTACATCGCCAACAACCAGCACTGAGGCTTGGCCGAACGCGGGCAGAGTCACTTTCATTCCAGACACTCCAGACTGCATTAAAAATAGTGCGCGGATGATAGCACAGTTGCGATTTGTGCTATCAGCATCACGCCAGGATAGACGCAGGCGTTATCAGCCAGCGCTGCCAGCTGTTCAGAACCGTCTGCCGTTCCGCTGCGTAAGCCTCTGGCTCAACGTGGCCCGGCAGCTCCTGCAGGGCGCGATGGTGCAGGGCGTCGCGCAGCGTGACATAAGCCTGCGTCAGCGCCTGCGCTTCATCGGCGGGCATTTTATGGTATTTCGCCATCAGCTCAAAAATGCGCACATTGTCAGACCAGCGCGTCAGTTCAGGCTGCTCAGCGGCGTAGCGTAAGACAAGATATTGGGCGATGAATTCAATATCAGTGATGCCTCCCGCATCGGCTTTGATATCCCAGCGACCTTTATGTTTGTTGCTGAGGTGAGCGCGCATCTTTTCACGCATCTCACGCACTTCGGTTTGCAGCGCGTCTGCAGGACGTGGCAGCGACAGAATCGTCTGACGAATCGCGTTGAAACGATCACCCAGCGCTGCTTCGCCAAACACCACGCGCGCCCGGACCAGCGCCTGATGTTCCCATGTCCAGGCTTCACTGCGCTGATACTCTTCAAATGCCTCAAAGGTACTGACCAGCATCCCCGCCGCGCCAGAAGGACGCAGACGCGCGTCCACTTCGTAGAGAATGCCGGAGGCAGTGCGGGTACTAAAGAGATGCATAATGCGCTGAGCGAGCCGCAGATAGAACTGACGACCATCGATGCTGCGATCCCCTTCGGTCACCGCGTCTGCCGGACAATCATGCAGGAAGACTAAATCGAGATCGGAACTGTACCCCAGTTCCCAGCCACCCAGCTTGCCGTAGCCCAGCACCGCAAAACCGCGTTCATGTTCATTGCTCAGGTGGGAAGGACGACCGTAGCGCTGCACCATCATGTTCCACGCCTGACGCACCACAGAGTCGATGATTGCTTCCGCCAGCCAGGTGAGATGATCGCTGACTTTCATCACCGGCAGCGTGCCCGCGATGTCAGCAGCAGCGATACGCAGATGCTGCGCCTGCTTAAACTGCCGCACCGCTTCCAGCTGCTGCTCTTCATCTTCAGTGGGGATGCGCAGCAGATACTGCCGCAGCTCGTCACGATAGGCGTCGGTGGCAGTCGGCTGATAGAGCGTGGCAGGATCGAGCAGTTCATCCAGCAACAGGGGGTGACGCGCCAGCTGGCTGGCTACCATCGGTGAGGCCGCACACAGGCGAATCAGGTGACGCAGGGCACCGTGATATTCGGTCAGCAGCTCCAGATAGGTGCTGCGGGTCAGCACGCCGAGCAGCAGTGGCGTCAGACGGCTCAGCGTGACCGCCGCGTCTTCACGCGGGCAGACCTCGCTCAGCAGGCGCGGCATCAGCTGATCCAGCGCCTGACGGCCACGCGGGCCGATGGTGCGCCGGCTGATGTCCTGACGAAACGCCTCCAGCGTCTGATGCAGCGTAAGCCGCTGATCGTCGCTGAGCTGCGGCACCAGCGGAGCCAGTTCACTATCTTCCAGCTGGTCCTGCCACAGCACCTGAAACTCCGCCAGCTCACGCTGATCGCCAATCTCAGGCGTATCTTCCCCAATCAGCTCATCAAAGATTGTCCGTACCGCTGCCATCTGAGCATCAAGTTGGATCATCAGCGCAGACCAGTCAGCACAATCCATCGCCCACGCCAGCCGGGCGCGATGCAGCTCATCCTCGGGCAGCGTCTGGGTCTGCTCGTCGCCCAGGCTTTGCAGCAGATTCTCCAGCCGCCGCAGGAACAGATAGGCGTCACGCAGCGCATCCACCTGCTCAGCAGGCAGCAGGGCCAGCGTTTTGATCGCCTCAAGCGTCGGCAGCAGCGAACGCAACTGAAGCGAGCGTTCACGTCCGCCGCGAATCAGCTGGAACACCTGCACGATAAACTCGGTTTCACGGATGCCGCCCGCGCCCAGTTTGATATTGTTTTTCAGCCCGCGTCGCCGGACTTCACGGCTGATCATCCCTTTCATGTTACGCAGCGACTGGATCACGCTGAAGTCGATGTAACGCCGATATACGAACGGCCGCAGCATCTGCTGCAGCTCCAGGCTCCAGCGGTCGTGGTCATCGCCCATCAGGCGGGCCTTGACCATGGCGTAACGCTCCCAGTCACGTCCCTGCTCCTGGTAGTAATCTTCCAGTGCGGCAAAGCTCATGACCAGCGGACCGCTGTCGCCAAACGGCCGCAGCCGCATATCCACACGATAGACAAAGCCATCCATGGTGGGTTGATCCAGGACTTTGATCAGCCGCTGGCCCATGCGGGTAAAGAACTGAGCATTATCGAGCTCACGCCGTCCGCCGCGCGTGGTGCCGTTTTCTGGCCAGGCGAAAATAAGGTCAATGTCAGAGGAGAAGTTCAGTTCACCGCCACCCAGCTTGCCCATGCCCAGAATCAGCAGCGGCTGCGCGTCGCCGTCGGCATTACAGGGCGTACCAAAATCACGGCAGCAATCCTGATATACCCAGTCACGCGCCGTGCTGATCAGCACCTCAGCTAAGAAACTAAGCTGTTGCAGACTCTGTTCAGTCGTGGCGTGTTGCAGAGCCTGCATCCAGGCGATACGCACCAGCATACGGCGGCGAAACAGCCGCAGTTCGCGCATCAGGCTCGCTTCACTGTCAATGCCGCTGAGTACCTCATTTAGCCATACAGCGTAGTGCTGCCACTCATCAGGCTGCGGCGGCTGGTCGAGCATCGTCTGCCACCAGTCGGGATGTTGTTGCAGGTTTTCCAGCACGAAATCGCTGAAAGCCAGCCCGGCGGCCTGCTCCGGGCTAAGCGAAGTCAGCGGAACCCCAAGCTGTCGGGCGGCCTGGTCGGCCTGGTCGCGTAGCAACGCGGGAAGTGCTGCCAACATAACGCCCTCCTTGATGGCGGTACGAATTACCCGTTAGCGGCCAGCGCCGCTGGTGAGCCAGAATGGCTGCTGTTTCAGAGCCTGCGACGTCAGCCAGGCTAATCCGGATGACTGCTTTTCATGAATCGCCGACAGCAGTTGCTGCCAGGGTTCGAGCCAGGCCATCACCGTTTCCACGGGATAGGAACCCGCCAGCAGGTGCACCGTCAGCAGCTGACGCGCCAGACGGGTAGCTTTGTCCTGATACTCATTGGGCTGTTTGACCGTGATGAATGTCTCTCTCAGATCGGCATTGACGCGGCTCAGCATGATGTCGCTGAAACGCTTAAACGAACCCTGCAGCTTGGCTTCTCCTTTGGCATCGATCCACTGACGCCACTGAGACTCCGCCAGCCAGTGGGTCAGCGCCAGCTGCGTTTCAATCGAGAGGGAAGATAAGCAGAACGCCGCCGCCTCCTGCTCTTCGTTTACCAGCGTCTCTTCCAGCGTGGTCAGCTGCTGACGCAGAGCACTGCTGGCTTTGCGTGGCACCAGCGCACCAAACAGGCTGAACGCCTGACGCAGCAGATCCAGCGCTTCGCGCACCGTATCCTGCGCCGCCGCGTTGCCGCGCAGCCAGACTTCTTCATGATATTGCCAGTGACGCAGCCCCGCCGCCATTGCAGCGACCATGCCCTGCTCAACGGTCGCTTTAGCGCCTGCTTTCAGCAGCGGGAAAGCCTCAATCTGGCGCGGCGGATTACCCTGCGCCAGCTGATAACCGCGGGCGGCTTTGCTCAGGCTGCCCATACGCAGACCGCCCAGCGCCACCAGTTGCTGCGCAAAGGCCAGCAGATCCTGGCGTTCGCCACTTTTCAGCTCCAGTTCGATCTCGCACAGCGGTTCGCTAAGCTCACCCGCCGTGACCGCGCCCTGATCAAACGCGACTTCAATTTCACTGTTGCCTGTGGTGATCAGCCAGATTTCGCGCTGGAAATGGGTGGTGAATAGCGGCTGTAACCGCTGTTGCAACGCCGCGACATCGGTGCCCTTAGGCCAGATCTCTGCGGGCAGGCGCGCAATATCCAGCACCGGCTCGCTGAGCTCAACGTTATATTCCGGACGCTGATGCAGGCCGCCGAGCGTCTGCCCCGCCGCTTTTAGCGTCATTTCATAGCGCTGATCGACGCCACGGATACGTAATCCCATATCCCAGCGTCGAAGCTGGTTGTCGTCAGTTTCGAAGTAGATGTTGGTCAGCTCGCGAGCAGCCTGATGCTGATGCGGCAGAGTGGAGAGCAGTTCAGCCAGTTTCCCGGCTGCCTGTGGAGTTGCAATGAACTTTAGTTCGATTTCGATGGTCATAATTTTTTATTCACTACGCCGCTGGCACTTAAGAGGGTTTTTCCTGCATATTTCAGGCGATTATCAGCAGGTTACTTACGCTGCCGCCTGGAGGGCAAGGGGTTATCAGGCGAAGATTAATGCACAGAAGCCGCGCTGTCTCTGCTTTCTTTGCTCTTTCGCAGACCTTTTCGCACTCTCATGAGACCAGGATAGTTCTCATTCAGATTTATGCGAGGCCTCTCCAGACTGTGCCGGTAAATTTTAGTCAGACTAAGCCAAACGAAATCGAATGAAAAAAATCACACTCGCTGGACTCACTTTGCTGGCCCTCAGCACCCTTGCACCTGCCCATGCCGATGAAAAACGCTATGTTTCTGATGAACTCTCAACCTGGGTCCGCAGCGGGCCGGGCGATCAGTTCCGCCTGCTCGGTAAGCTGAACGCCGGGGAAGAGGTGCAGCTGCTACAGACTAACAATGACACCCATTATGGTCAGATCCGTGATTCGGAAGGCCGCACCACCTGGATCCCCCTGTCGCAGCTCAGCGCCAATCCGAGCCTGCGCACCCGGGTGCCGCAGCTTGAGCAGCAGGTGAAAGATCTGACGGCCAAGCTGGATAACATCGACAACAGCTGGAACCAGCGTACTGCTGAGATGCAGAACAAAGTCGCCAGCAGCGACGGCGTGATCAACGGGCTGAAAGGCGAGAATCAGAAGCTGAAAAATGAGCTGATCGTCGCCCAGAAGAAAGTCAGCGCCGCTAACGTTCAGCTGGATGACAAGCAGCGCACCATCATCATGCAGTGGTTTATGTATGGCGGCGGCGTGCTGGGCGTTGGCCTGCTGCTGGGACTCTTACTGCCGCACATGCTGCCGCGCCGTAAGAAAAGCGATCGCTGGATGAACTGACCCCCTTCTGTCGGGTTTGAGCAGGGGATCGCAGGATCTCCCTTTTGGCATGTCTGCAATCCGGGGAATCTGTGCAACAATAAAATGAGATGCACCGCTGATTTCAGGCGCGGGATACGCCCGGCGTGCAGGTCATTTCTTTTTCTCTGGAGTTTTGCGTGAAGACGTTTCTTGTTGGCGGAGCGGTGCGTGATGCGCTGCTGAATCTGCCGGTTACAGACAAAGATTGGGTGGTAACAGGCTCCACGCCCGAAGCCATGCTTGAGCAGGGTTATCAACAGGTCGGTCGCGATTTTCCCGTTTTCCTGCATCCCGTCAGTCGCGAAGAGTATGCGCTGGCCCGGACCGAGCGGAAAAACGGGAAAGGCTACACCGGCTTTGTCACCTGGTCTGCGCCCGACGTGACGCTGGAGCAGGACTTACAGCGCCGCGATCTGACCATCAATGCTATTGCGCAGGATGAAAACGGCGAGCTGGTTGATCCCTACAACGGCCAGCGTGATATTGCCCAGCGCCTGCTGCGTCACGTCTCAGAAGCCTTCAGTGAAGACCCGCTGCGGGTATTGCGCGTCGCGCGCTTTGCTGCGCGTTTTGCCCATCTCAACTTTCGTATTGCCCCCGAAACCCAGCAGCTGATGCAGCAGATGGCCGAAAGCGGTGAGCTGTCGAATCTTACTGCCGAACGGGTGTGGAAAGAGACGGAAAAAGCGCTGAGTTCACGCAATCCGCAGGTCTATTTTCAGGTTCTGCGCGACTGCGGTGCGCTGCAGGTGCTGTTTCCTGAGCTGGATAATCTGTTTGGTATTCCTGCACCGATTAAGTGGCACCCTGAGATCGACACCGGTGTGCATACGCTGATGACGCTGGCGATAGCGGCCGCGCTCTCCAGCGAGATCGATGTGCGCTTCGCCACACTGTTTCATGACGTCGGTAAAGCGCTGACACCCCCTGCGCTGTGGCCGAGCCACCACGGTCATGGACTGGCAGGCGTTCCGCTGGTCGAGGCGCTGTGCCAGCGGCTGCGGGTGCCCAACGCAATTCGCGATCTGGCGCTGATCGTGACCGAGTTTCACGACATTGTGCACACCATTGAGCGGCAATCTGCGGCGTCACTGGTAGCGCTGTTCGACCGCATCGATGCCTGGCGTAAGCCGCAGCGCGTTGAGCAGATGGCGCTGACCAGCGAAGCAGATGCGCGCGGACGTGCCGGGCTGGAGAGTATGCCTTATCCGCAGGGCGACTATCTGCGTCGTGCTTTTGCGCTGGCGCAGGCGGTGCCGACAAAAGCGGTTGTCGAAGCGGGATTCAAAGGGATGGAAGTGCGGGAAGAGATGACGCGACGACGCACTGCCGCCGTCGCGCAGGGTCTGGCGATCGGGCAGCCTGACTAGCAGGCTGCCACGGGTTTACATGAATATCATGTAAACCGCTGCCGCCACGATAAAGCGGTAAATGGCGAACGAGACAAACGAGATGCGTTTGATCAGCTCAAGGAAGGCTTTAATCGCAATCAGCGCCACGATAAACGCCGTTACGAAGCCCACACCAAACATCGGAAAGTCTGCCATGGTCAGGAAGCCGATGCTCTTATACATGTCCAGTACGGTCGCACCCATCATCATTGGCACTGCCAGGATGAAGGAGAACTCTGACGCGGCATAGCGGCTCACACCCATCAGCATCCCGCCAGAGATGGTTGCACCGGAACGTGAGAAGCCCGGCCACAGCGCTAAGCACTGGAAACAGCCAATCATGAAGGCCTGACGATAGGTAATATCATCGACGCCGACGGCTTTCGGCTGTTTTGGCTTGAGATACTCTGCGGCCAGCAGCAGCACACCCCCCACGACCAGCGCGTACATCACGTTGATCGGATTGAACAGCGTTTTGATCTGATCGTGCAGCACCAGACCCACGACCACAGCCGGAACCATACCCAGCAGGATATGGATCAGCGACAGACGTCCGGTGCCAGTGCCTTCATGTTTGACTTCGCCAAAGTGAATGCCGATCAGGCCAAACAGACGGCGCCAGAACATCACTACTACAGCCAGAATCGATCCTAACTGGATCACAACTTCAAAGGTCTCGGCTTTTTCACCTTCAAAGCCCAGCAGGTGACCCACTATAATCATGTGCCCTGTGGAAGAGACCGGTAAAAATTCGGTCAGCCCTTCCACAACGCCCAGGATTGCAGCTACCCAAAGCTGATGAATATCTGCCATCAAATGTTCCCTCTATCCGTTTCAAAACCATTAAAAAGGCGGTAGCGTGTTGCTATCGCCTGAAATCATGCCGCAATTAGCCTGAATCAAACCTTAAGGTCCGCTCCGTTTCGCCTGCTGTAACGAAACGGTCCACGCTATGACAGACAGTAATTTGGTTTGGTTTCATTGTGATGGCAATCACATCGTATTTATTTAGGAATAGTCCCGCGCTCAATTCGCACCCCAACCTGCGCCGCCTGGGCTACAGCGCCCGGTTTGCTTACCTTTATACGCACGCCAGGCGAATTGAAACGGTTCATCAACAGATCCGCGATTTCTTCAGCTACCCGCTCAACCAGGGCAAAACGCCCCCCGTTCAGATGGGTCAGAATCGCCGAGGAGACATCGGCATAGCTGAGACAATCTTTCACATCGTCGCTGCTGGCCGCCAGACGATTATCCCAGGCCATTTCGACATCGAGCACCAGCTTCTGCTGTATACCCTGTTCCCAGTCGTAAACGCCAATGGTGGTGAACACCGTGAGTTGTTCTATAAATACGATATCCATGATGAGGGTCTCTGTTTTTGGCTAAGCCGGATACCACTTCCGGCGGATTATGCGTATTATCCACGGTTGATGAGATCAAAACGACCCTAAAGGGAACGGTACGGTGTTATGAGTGCTTTCGCGCTTGGTATGATTATTTTCGCGTATCTTTGCGGTTCGATTTCCAGTGCGATTCTGGTTTGCAAACTCGCTGGCCTGCCCGATCCCCGCACACACGGTTCCGGTAATCCGGGTGCCACCAACGTACTGCGTCTGGGCGGTAAAGCCGCAGCAGCAACCGTATTAGTGTTTGATGTGCTGAAGGGGATGGTGCCGGTCTGGCTGGCTTATCTGATGCACGTGACGCCGCTCTATCTTGGCCTGACCGCCATTGCCGCCTGTCTCGGACATATCTATCCGGTGTTCTTTCACTTCCGCGGAGGCAAAGGTGTGGCAACGGCATTTGGCGCGATTGCGCCGATTGGCTGGGACTTAACCGGGCTGGTCACCGGCACCTGGCTGCTCACAGTTTTACTCAGTGGCTATTCCTCGCTGGGGGCGATTGTCAGTGCACTGATCGCGCCATTCTATGTCTGGTGGTTCAAACCGCAGTTCACCTTTCCGGTGTCCATGCTCTCCTGTCTGATCCTGCTGCGTCATCACGATAATATTCAGCGGCTGTGGCGCGGTCAGGAAGGCAAAATCTGGAAGCGCAAAAAGAAATCTCAGCCATAAAAAAAGCCGGCAATAAGGTGTCCAAAAAATGTGGCTGTGCGACCGGCACTGCTCAGGAAACAGGGTCAGATCGGAAAGACGCAAAAGCCGTCATCCCTGACCGCTCGGCCCGCGCCATCCATGGCGCGTGACGCTTTCCTCTTCTGACCCAGTTCCCTGCGTGTTGAGCTTATCCGTTGCGGCCAGATGCACTCTCATTCAGGCTGTTGAGTCTGCTTTTTTTACGTCAGATGGCAGGCAACTCCGCCAGCGGCCAGCGCGGTCGCACACTGACACTTAACTCGCCCCGCGTTCCGCCTTTTAACCGCACCATGCCCGCATACGCGATCATCGCACCGTTGTCGGTACAGAACTCCGGGCGGGCGTAAAACACTTCGCCGCCGCGCTTTTGCATCATGACCGCCATCTGCTCGCGCAGTGTGCGGTTAGCGCTGACGCCCCCGGCAATGACCAGACGCTTAAAGCCGGTCTGATCCAGCGCGCGCTTACATTTTATCGACAGCGTATCCACCACCGCATCTTCAAAGGCGCGGGCGATGTCAGCACGGGTCTGCGCATCATCAGGATTGCCGCGAATCGTATTCGCGGCAAAGGTTTTCAGGCCGGAGAAGCTGAAGTCCAGGCCCGGACGATCGGTCATCGGCCGCGGGAAGGTGAAACGCCCTGCCGTACCCTGCTGCGCCATCTTCGACAGCATCGGCCCGCCCGGATAATCCAGACCCAGCAGCTTCGCCGTCTTATCAAAGGCTTCGCCCGCTGCATCATCGATCGATTCACCCAGCAATTCATATTCACCGACGCCAGTGACACTAATCAGCTGGGTATGTCCGCCGGAGACCAGCAGTGCGACAAACGGAAATTCCGGTGGATTCTCTTCCAGCATCGGTGCCAGCAGGTGGCCTTCCATATGATGAACCGGCACGGCAGGCACTTTCCACGCAAACGCCAGCGCGCGGCCAATGGTGGCGCCGACCAGCAGCGCACCCACCAGTCCGGGACCGGCTGTGTAAGCCACGGCATCAATCTGTTGCGGTTCAAGCCCCGCCTCTTTCAGCGCCGCCTGAATCAGCGGCACGGTTTTACGCACGTGATCGCGTGAGGCCAGTTCCGGCACCACACCGCCATAATCGGCGTGCAGTTTTACCTGGCTGTAGAGCTGGTTAGCCAGTAATCCAGCCTCGTCATCATAGATTGCGATGCCAGTTTCATCGCACGACGTTTCAATACCCAGAATTCGCATTGCATCACCTCATTCTTGCGGCGCGCAGTTTATCACAGCAATGCGATGTGCAGCGCGAGCATCCCGCGTAAAAAGTCATTTTCTGTCGGCTAAAGAGTGCGCTATACTCCCGCCCCTGGAAAAACCGGCAGCCGCACAGGCAAACGCTCCTGTTGGTTTCAAATTATCCATGGTGCTTTACAAACCAACATGAGTTGGAGTAAAATGCTGCACCATTTTGAAATGTGCTGGCGCCGCAGTCAGCAGCAAAACCGAATTTTATCGAGGTGAGAGTTACATGCCGGTAATTAAAGTACGTGAAAACGAGCCATTTGACGTAGCACTGCGTCGCTTCAAGCGTTCATGCGAGAAAGCAGGCGTTCTGGCTGAAGTTCGTCGTCGTGAGTTCTATGAAAAACCGACTACCGAACGTAAGCGCGCTAAAGCGTCAGCAGTTAAGCGTCACGCCAAGAAACTGGCTCGCGAAAACGCACGCCGCACTCGTCTGTACTAAGTCGTTCCGGAGGTCCGCCTCCACCGCGTGATTCACGCAGACAGAGTCAAGTAAAAGGCCGTGCTTTCCGAAAGGAAGCGCGGCTTGTTGCCGTTTATGAGCTGAAAATCTGGGGCGTATGGCTGGACGAATTCCACGCGTATTTATCAATGATTTACTTGCCCGCACGGATATCGTGGATCTTATCGATGCCCGCGTTAAGCTGAAAAAGCAGGGTAAGAATTTCCATGCGTGCTGTCCTTTCCATAATGAAAAAACGCCCTCTTTCACCGTAAACGGCGAAAAGCAGTTCTATCACTGTTTCGGCTGTGGTGCACACGGCAACGCTATCGACTTTTTAATGAACTTTGATCGTCTGGAGTTTGTTGAAAGTATTGAAGAGTTGGCCACTTCTCACGGTTTAGACGTGCCTTACGAAGCAGGCAGCGGGCCCAGCCAGATGGAACGCCATCAGCGCCAGAGCCTGTATCAGCTGATGGAGAACCTGAACGGTTTTTATCAGCAGGGTCTGCAGCAATCCAGTGCGCAGCCAGCACGCGACTATCTTGATCGTCGTGGTCTGAGCGCCGACATCATCAATCATTTCGCCATAGGTTACGCGCCAGCCGGCTGGGATAATGTTCTCAAGCGTTTTGGTAAGCAATCGGAAGACCGCGAATCGTTGATGGAAGCGGGCATGCTGGTCAGCAATGACAAAGGCCGTACCTATGACCGGTTTCGCGACCGCGTCATGTTTCCGATCCGCGATAAACGCGGACGCGTCATCGGTTTTGGTGGTCGCGTACTGGGTAACGATACACCGAAGTATCTGAACTCACCGGAAACTCCTATTTTCCATAAAGGCCGCCAGCTTTATGGCCTGTATGAAGCAGTTAAGAACCATCCTGAACCCGCCCGCCTGTTAGTGGTCGAGGGATACATGGACGTGGTTGCGCTGGCGCAGTACGGCATCGATTATGCCGTTGCGTCATTAGGCACCTCCACCACGGCTGAACACATTCAGTTGCTGTTTCGCAGTACCGACACCGTGATCTGCTGTTACGACGGCGACAGGGCGGGTCGTGAAGCGGCATGGCGTGCGCTTGAGACCGCATTGCCTTACATGAATGATGGTCGTCAGCTACGCTTTATGTTTTTACCCGATGGTGAAGACCCGGATACGCTGGTACGTAAAGAGGGTAAAGCCGCCTTCGAAGCGAGGATGGAGCAGGCGATGCCGCTCTCTTCGTTTTTGTTTGATAGCCTGCTGCCGCAGGTTGATCTGAGCTCACGCGACGGAAAAGCGCGTCTGAGCACGCTGGCTTTACCGCTGATTACGCAGATCCCCGGTGAAACCTTACGTATTTATATGCGTCAGGAGCTGGGGAACAAGCTGGGTATTCTTGACGACAATCAGCTTGAAAAGCTGATGCCAAAGCTGGCCGCAAGCGGAACGGCGCCGGTTGCGCCACCGCTGAAACGGACCACCATGCGTGTGCTGGTAGCATTGCTGATTCAGAACCCGCAGCTGGCGACCCTGGTGCCTTCGCTTGATGGGCTGTCTGAGTCAAAAATGCCGGGTTTACCGCTATTTATTGAGTTAGTGGGTCGTTGTACTGAGAATCCTGGATTGACCACCGGACAGCTACTAGAGTTATATCGCGGAACAAATTTTAGTCAGACGCTTGAAACGCTGGCGATCTGGAACCACATGATAGTAGATGAAGAAGCCGAAGCGGTGTTTCAGGACTCGCTGGCCAGCATCTACGATTCTGCTCTTGAAGAGCGCCTGGAATTTTTGATTGCGCGTGAGCGCACCCAGGGACTGAGCGCCGATGAGCGCCGTGAACTCTGGACACTCAGTCAGGCGTTTGCCAGGAAATAATTTTGCACGCTGCCCGTTCTGACGAAGGGCGGCGTGGCTGTTTTAAAGCCGGGAGCGTTAAGCCAGTCTGGTTACCGCCAGCGCACAGCTCCCGCAGCGTACTGAAGTACGTGAGGAGAGCGAGCACTGCCGGAAAGCAGAATGGCGAGTAAGCCAGGCCTGTACCACCAAAAATTTATACAAGCGGCTTAAGTGCCGATTACTGTTGGGCAAAGCCCACGCCGCGACGAAGGCAGCGGCAAGAATTAAACGCCTTCACTGCTATTGTTGGCGCGCTGCCGACCGACACCAATCTAATTTAACAGAAGTGTGGATACCGTCTTATGGAGCAAAACCCGCAGTCACAGCTCAAGCTTCTTGTCACCCGTGGTAAGGAGCAAGGCTATCTGACCTATGCTGAGGTCAATGACCATCTGCCGGAAGATATCGTCGACTCAGATCAGATCGAAGACATCATCCAGATGATTAACGACATGGGTATTCAGGTGGTTGAAGAAGCCCCGGATGCCGACGATCTGATGCTGAATGAAAACAGCTCCGATACTGACGAAGATGCCGCGGAAGCTGCCGCTCAGGTGTTATCCAGCGTTGAATCTGAAATCGGGCGCACCACCGACCCGGTTCGCATGTATATGCGTGAAATGGGTACCGTTGAACTGCTGACGCGCGAAGGCGAAATCGACATCGCCAAGCGTATTGAAGACGGTATCAACCAGGTTCAGTGTTCTGTAGCCGAATACCCTGAAGCGATTACTTATCTTCTGGATCAATACGACAAAGTTGAAGCAGGTGAATCACGCCTCTCCGATCTGATCACGGGTTTCGTCGATCCTAACGCAGAAGAAGATCTGGCCCCGACGGCAACGCACGTGGGCTCCGAACTTTCTGAAGCCGATCGTAACGACGACGATGAAGAAGATGAAGAGGATGATGACAGCTCCGACGACGATAACTCTATCGACCCGGAACTGGCGCGCGAGAAGTTTTCTGACCTGCGTAAGCAGTATGAAACCACCCGCGACGTGATTAAAAGCAAAGGTCGCAGTCATGCTGCTGCCGTTGCCGAAATTCAGAACCTTTCCGACGTCTTCAAGCAGTTCCGCCTGGTACCGAAGCAGTTCGATTACCTGGTAGGCAGCATGCGTACCATGATGGAACGTGTCCGTACCCAGGAACGTCTGATCATGAAGCTCTGTATTGAGCTGTGCAAAATGCCGAAGAAAAACTTCATCACGCTGTTTACCGGCAACGAAACCAATGAAAGCTGGTTCAAAGCCGCACTGGCCATGAACAAGCCGTGGTCTGAGAAGCTGCTGGAAGTGCAGGATGACGTAATGCGTTCCCTGCAGAAACTGGCACAGGTTGAAGAAGAGACCGGCCTGACCATCGAGCAGGTTAAAGACATTAATCGTCGCATGTCCATCGGTGAAGCTAAGGCCCGTCGCGCCAAGAAAGAGATGGTGGAAGCGAACCTGCGTCTGGTTATTTCGATTGCCAAGAAATATACCAACCGCGGTCTTCAGTTCCTCGACCTGATTCAGGAAGGTAATATCGGCCTGATGAAAGCGGTAGATAAGTTTGAATATCGCCGTGGTTACAAGTTCTCGACCTATGCGACCTGGTGGATCCGTCAGGCTATCACCCGCTCTATCGCTGACCAGGCGCGTACCATCCGTATTCCGGTTCATATGATTGAGACCATCAACAAGCTCAACCGTATTTCGCGCCAGATGCTGCAGGAGATGGGCCGTGAACCGACGCCGGAAGAGCTGGCTGAGCGTATGCTGATGCCGGAAGATAAAATCCGCAAAGTGCTGAAAATCGCTAAAGAGCCGATCTCGATGGAGACGCCGATTGGTGATGATGAAGATTCACATCTGGGCGATTTTATTGAAGACACCACGCTGGAGCTGCCGCTGGATTCTGCTACCTCAGAGAGCCTGCGTTCTGCTACTCACGACGTGCTGGCTGGCCTGACCGCGCGTGAAGCGAAAGTACTGCGCATGCGTTTCGGTATCGATATGAACACGGACCATACGCTGGAAGAAGTGGGCAAACAGTTTGACGTTACGCGTGAGCGTATTCGTCAGATTGAAGCGAAAGCCCTGCGTAAACTGCGCCATCCGAGCCGTTCGGAAGTGCTGCGTAGCTTCCTCGACGATTAAGTCCGACAAAAACCCCGGTTCGCCGGGGTTTTTTATGCCTGCCTGTTAGCGCCTCTCCCCTGCTCTTCGCAGGTTCAACTGCTCTCCGGATGCAGTTCCAGCCAGAGCTGACGATACGCCTCAACCATTTCGTCCAGTGATGCGCGATTCAGGCCGCTGGGATTGGGCAACACCCACACCTGCGTCTTTCCCATATAGATCGGCTGCTTCCCCCATTCGACTTTGCTCTGCTTAAAGGCGCGACGAAACGCATCTTTACCCAGAATCGCCAGCGCCGCGGGCTGATAATTCAGCACCTTTTCCATCAGACGTTTACCGCCGTCCCGCAGCTCATCAGGCGCTAACTCATTCGCCTGCACCGTGGGGCGCTCAACCAGCATCGTGATGCCGCAGCCGGTTTCCGTCAGGCGCTGCTCCTCTTCGGGTTTCAGCTGTTCCCGGGTGAATCCCGCCAGATGGATTACCTTCCAGAAGCGATTACCAGGATGTGCAAAGTGGAACCCCTGATGGGCCGTTGACTGGCCTGGGTTAATGCCGCAGAACAGCACATCAAGACCGGAACTGATGATGTCGCGGATAGCGTGTTCACTCATGCTGCGACCTCCAGCGTGCGCTGCTTCAGCGCTGTACGACTGCGTTGCAGCAGCACGCAGGCCTGCTCCGCATCCGGACAGGCTCGCGCCAGCGCCAGCGCGCCAATCATCTCTGCCATCATGCTTGAAGCCTGCGTATCCGCATCCGTCCACCCCAGCTCACTCAGCAACTGCGTCAGACGGGCATGCATCGTACTGAAGCCCTGAGCGAAGATCTGTCGCGCCGGTAGGGGAAGATGCGCCACTTCGCTCACCAGCGCTGCCAGCGGACAGCCCTGCGCCGGTGAATTGCGATGCGCCTCGGAAAGATAGCTATCAATAAAGTCTGCCAGCTGCTGCGCTGGCTGGCTCACGGACTGAGCGGGCTTAAAGGTATCGGCTTCAGCGAACATATGCTTCAGCACCTCCTCAACCAGCTCCTCACGTGACGCAAAATGCGCATAAAAACCGCCATGTGTCAGCCCTACCCGCTTCATCAGCGCCGCCACACCGATCCCTTCGGTGCCGGTTTCACGCATCACGCGCGCCGCCTCATCAAGGATACGCTGCCGCGTCTGTGCTTTGCTGCTCTGCTTCTCCATCTTATTTCCTTCGGTTTCTGCCCGGTAGCTTCTGGCTATTATAGTAATTATTACGGTCATCATATTCCAGCTTGACGGCTGATATGATGATCGTCATATTTATAGCCATTATGACGATCATCATACGAGGAAGAAAAGATGTCAAAATCAGGCACAGCATTAATCACTGGCGCATCCAGCGGTATCGGCGCGACTTATGCAAAACGACTGGCAGCACGCGGTTATGATCTGATCCTGGTCGCCCGGGATCAGGCGCGACTCACCACCCTGGCGGATGCACTGGCACAACAGCACGCTATCCGGGTGACCGTCATGAAGGCTGACTTAACGGAGGAGCAGGACCTGAAGCGCGTGGAGTCTGAGCTGGCGAACAACCCAGAGATTACGCTGCTGCTGAACAACGCTGGCATGAGCGTGGAAGGCGAGTTTCTGGAGGCAGACATTACACGCATCAACAACATGCTGGCGTTAAATATTCTGGCCCCAACCCGACTGGCACAGGCGGCTGGCCGGGCATTTAAAGCACGCGGTCACGGCACTATTATCAATATCGCTTCGGTGCTGTCGCTGGTGCATGAGATGTTCAATGGCGCCTATAACGCCACTAAGTCTTATGTGCTGACCCTGACGCGCGCCATGCAGCGTGAACTCGCGGAGAGCGGTGTGCAGGTACAGGCGGTGTTACCTGGTGCGACGCGCACCGAAATCTTTGACCGTGCCGGTCAGTCGATCAATGACATCCCGGCTGAGATGCTGATGGACGTTGATGAGATGGTGGATGCCGCGCTGGCTGGTCTCGACAGCAAAGAGGCGGTAACCATTCCGGCGCTGGAGGATCTGCAGATGTGGCACAACTACGATCGAGCGCGTGGTGCGATGGTTCCTCACCTTTCCAGGGATAAATCCGCATCACGCTATCGCCAGAAGTGAGTCAACGTTAACTCATCGCGGCTGAAGTCCGGTTTCGTTAACGGTACGGAGAAGCATTATCCGTGCCGTTTTGCGACTTCAGCTTCACGCGTTGCCAGATTTGTTATAGAAATCAGCAGCTAAATCACTGCTGCTTATTTCAGCAACCAGTGGCGGAGTGCTGGATTGCCCTGAAGAGATACTTTATAATCCCCGCTCCGCTGGCCCCTTAGCTCAGTGGTTAGAGCAGGCGACTCATAATCGCTTGGTCGCTGGTTCAAACCCAGCAGGGGCCACCAATTTTTAGCTGTAAAATCAGTAGATTAAAGCCACCTTTCAGGGTGGTTCTTTTGTTTTTTGTTTTCTGATTTCTGAAGCGGCGATAAAGGTGCGGCAGATGCTTTATGAGAGTCACATGCATAGCATCTGAAAGGCAATGCTTTACTAAGCACATCCTTGAGATCTACTGTTTTAGATATGAGAAAATAAGCAATAAAAAAGGCCACGTTCAGTATCATGACCTTGACGCCTGATAATATAATTACCGATTACGTGACAAAGGAATCATGCTTCTCCTTTTAGCTTATCCATCAGGTAAGCAACAAAGTAGGCCAGCATGAAGAACCCGAAGAAACCCACAATTTTCCACAGCCATCCATCAAGTAACAACAAAGAGAAAAATGCGGCAAATGAGCAAAGACCTGTAGAGATAGCTTCAAAAATATTTGTGGTTTGTATACCAATGAACTTAACGAACTTTAGAAGAAATGATTTTGCAGAGTTCATTTTGTATCCTTTCACACATTAATGGATGGCTATTGATATAAACCAGATAGGGCTCGAGTGGCTTCTCTACGAAGAAATAGACCATATCTAAATTTATTCGGGAAACCTTTGAATAAGTCACAGGGAATCTCATTTGCATCCGTCTTGATGCGCATGAAGCCTCTTCAATTAATCCTTGCAGCATAATAACATTCAAAGATAGCGACGAACCAACTCTTACAAAACGTTTGAAGGGCTCAACTGTAACGATACGAGTTAATATTTTTTTAGCGATAAACTGAGCCAGAATAAATTGCGAACCAATTCTTCCCCCTAGCCTGCCAGCACTATAACCCAGCTTACTATTGATAGCCTGTTTACCTTCATCATCAAGCTTTAAGTAAAAGTCGTTAATCACAATAGTAACCAGTTGCCGGATGGGTTCATGTCTGTCTGCGGTGGCTTTGATCAACCGCATAAACCGTTCTGTTTCCCGTTGATTCCGGTTCTTAAGATCGCTCCCGGCAAGACCGCTTCCCTCCCACGTTCTTACAACTCCCTGATACATGCCTGAAGGGACAGATGAGATACCCTCCATAATCCCACGTGCAATTTGCTTTGCGTCCATACCTTTCCTTGTAAGCAAATAATATTCGTCGCAAAGAATATCTAATATGAAATAGCACTTCAATTGACACCCTGTTTCAGCGCCTTTATTCATCAGTCATAATTTAAGTTTTACTGTTTTCGATAATTTTCAACAGAACAGTGACTTACCATGCGGTTATACGCTTAAATCTTATAGTGAATCTCAATCCAAATAATCTCTCCCCACCCTATTCCCTCGCGCAAACCCCATGCTATCTTGTGGTTTTGATTTTTTCAGTGGGCAAAATTGATGACAAAGTTGCGGGTAGGGATCGTGTTTGGCGGCAAATCGGCTGAGCATGAGGTGTCGTTGCAGTCGGCCAAAAATATCCTTGAGGCGATCGACAAAACCAGGTTTGACGTGGTGTTGCTGGGCATCGACAAACAGGGACACTGGCGTCTGAATGATGCGTCGAACTTCTTACTGAACGCCGAAAATCCGGCGTTGATCGCGCTGAATCACGCCGCTGAAGATGTGGCGCTGGTGCCGGGTAACACGCAGCAGCAGATCATCACCCGCCACAACGCCCATCCGCTGTCGCAGATCGACGTTATCTTCCCTATCGTGCACGGTACGCTGGGTGAAGATGGCTCCCTGCAGGGCCTGTTGCGCATGGCCTCGTTACCCTTCGTCGGTTCCGACGTGCTGGGTTCTGCTGTCAGCATGGATAAAGATTTTACCAAACGCCTGTTACGCGATGCTGGCCTCAACGTGGCGCCATGGCTGAGCGTCACCCAGGCGCAGCGCGCGCAACTGGACGCCGAAGCCGTGATTGCCCGCTTTGGCCTGCCGCTGTTTATCAAACCTGCCAACCAGGGTTCATCAGTTGGCGTCAGCAAAGTGGATAGCATTGAAGAATTTGATGCCGCGCTGGCGCTGGCCTTCTCCTTTGACCGCAAAGTGCTGATTGAGCAGGGCATCAAAGGCCGGGAGATTGAGTGCGCGGTGCTCGGCAACGATGCGCCGGAAGCCAGCCCCTGCGGCGAGGTGGTGGTGCATGACGCCTTCTACTCTTATGACACCAAATATATCTCTGAAAGCGGTGCACAGACGGTGGTTCCGGCAGCCATTGCAGCGGAAACCAGCGATGCAATCCGTGACGTCGCCATCAAAGCCTTCTCCGCGCTGGAGTGCTTTGGCATGGCGCGCGTCGATGTGTTCCTGACCAATGACGGCGAGATTATTGTCAATGAAGTGAATACCCTGCCCGGCTTCACCAATATCAGCATGTATCCGAAACTGTGGCAGGCGGCCGGACTCAGTTATCAGGATTTGATCAGCCGTCTGATCGACCTGGCGATTGAACGCCACCAGCAGGCCAGCACCCTGAAAAGCAGCGTCAGCTGACCGAACCCGGCGACGTGGCGCTATGCCACGTCGCTGGTAATGGCGCGGTAGTTAACCGGCGAAGTCTGATTACGGCCATTGCGCTTCGACAGATAGAGATTTTTATCCGCCGCGGAGATCAGCCGGTTGATCACGCGATGCCATTCCGTCGCCTCATCGGCACTGCCATGGGCCAGCCCCAGGCTGACGGTCACCGTGGCCGTGCTGCCCTGCAGCCAGAACTTCTCTTTCGCCATCTTCTGCCGGATTGCCTCCGCCAGAAAATAGAGCTTTTCCGCGTTCTGGTCGAACAGCACCACCACAAATTCCTCTCCGCCAAAGCGACAGATACGCCCCGCTTTACCCACTACCCGCTGCATCCGGCGGGCGATCTCTTCCAGCACGCTGTCACCTGCATCGTGACCAAAATTGTCATTGATAGCTTTGAAGTAATCGACATCCAGCAGGATCACGCCCACTCTCCGATCCGGGAAAATCGGCTCCGCACGCAGGCTTTCATATAAACCGGAACGTGACAGCAGGCGGGTCAGGAAATCGTAATTCGCGCGCAGCGCCAGACGCTGATTAAGCTGGCGGATTGCATCCATGCTTGCGGCCACGATCAGCGGACTGATCGCGATGGTTGCCACGCCCAGCCGCGCAGAGGTCAGATGGCTAATCGGCAACAGATTATCGTCGCCCTGAATGTTCATCACACCATGAGAGACCAGAATGATTTCGGTAATGCCGGTCAGCAGGATCACCAGGCTGGTCAGCGGCATCGGCAACACAATGGCGCACCAGACCAGCGCCGGAACCGGCAGCGTCAAACTGCCCGCGCCGCCCATCATCGCGCCGATCATCAGCGAAACCATCACAGCGATGACCGGTGCCAGTTTGCGGATTTGCAGAAACTGGCGGGGCGACAGCGACGACCAGTCGCGCGTCAGCAAAAAGGGCAGCAGCATCAGCCCGGTTGAGAACTGCTCGCTAAACCAGTCACCCCATGCCACCGCCAGTCCGGTATTAAAATCAGCCTGCTGTGCCAGTGCTCCCCAGCTGGCACAGGCCAGCGCGGCCAGCAGACAGGCCGGAAAAATACGCAGCACACTGGTAATACGCTCGCTGCCAGAGTCGTGCTGAAGATGCTTTACTAGCAGCGTGGCAGCCACCAGCACAAACAGAAGATTCGCCAGGTTGAGGGTAAATGCAGAGAGCGCCCAGCCAGAAAATACGGTGTCGTTAAACACCATCGCGGCAAAAATGGCCAAATAAGAGCGGGTCTGATGCAGAAAAGGATTACGGACGATAACGCCAGTGACGATCGCGTTGACCGGCCAGAACAGAGACAGCTCCTGGGGGAAACGCAGGTGTCCGCCGATAAAGCAAAACAGCAGCGTGATCAAAAACAGCGAAAATGCGTTCTTCTTAGCGTTGTGCTCTTCAAACAGCTGTATGCGCATACATCCGGACCTTGTCGCAGAGAGGCTGGCTGTCCACGCCAGCCTGAACAGGCGCGTGGTGTCAGAATGATTAAATCCTGAATACCCTCAATGTCATCCGGCGATAAAGCCTCATTTCACGGGCTGATTCAGGAAAGTTATCCTGCAGAGGTTAAACCCATCAGATGACAGCAGAAATTAGGAACTTATTATGCCTCGCAAATAAAAAAATCGGATATCCGAGATATCCGATTTTTGCCTTTTAAACGACTTTACCGTTGCGCTAAGCGCTATTTTACCGCGACCGGCCACTGACTCAGGCGGATGCCACGTTTGTCGGCGTTATCACCAAAATCTTTCAGCACCGCTTTAACGTCCGGATCGATATACTCCGCATTGTAGTTATCAACAATGACGACGCTGTTCTCCGGGATCTCATCCAGCAATCCCTGCAGCTTTGGATTGTGCATAAAGGTCAGGTTCTGCTGGAAACGCAGCACGTAGTGGTCGTCATAGCGGGTAAGCTGCAGCGCGTTACGATGGCTCTTATAGATGCTGTAGAGGATTTGCGTGGCGATGCCGATGCCGATACCGACCAGCATACCCAGCGTGATAATGCCGACGATGGTGGCCAGAAACGGCACGTACTGCTGTGCCCCCATCCGGAACTGCTCAACAAACAGTTTGGGTGTCGCCAGTTTATAACCGGTATAGAGCAGCACGGCAGCCAGGCTGGCCAGCGGAATGGCATTCAGCATCTCACTGAACCACATGCCGCAAATCAGCAGCAGCACGCCGTGAATGAAGATCGAGAGCTTCGTCTGCGCGCCCGCACTGACGTTGACTGAGCTGCGCACAATCACTGCCGTTATCGGCATCGCCCCAAGAAAACCGGCCGCCAGATTACCGATACCCTGCGCGAACATCTCTTTGTTGGGCGATGGCGCGGGTGTCTGAGGACGCAATTTTTTCAGCGCCTCCTGACTCAGCAGGGTCTCCAGACTGGCGACCAGTGCCAGCGTCACCGCAACCACCCAGACCTGCGGATTCTGCCAGGCCATCCAGTCGGGCGTTTCCAGTTCAGCCACCAGCGCAGAGACGGTGTCAAAAGCGGGCAACGAAATGCGCGCCAGCCCCTGGGTCATTTCAGGGAAGAGACGCCCTCCTGCTACCGTTGCCAGACAGCCGATGAGCACAGCAATCAGCGGGCCGGGGATCCAGGCGAGCGCTTTGATCCGTTTCACCGGCGCGGTCGTCCAGAGACACAAAATGGCCAGACCGACACCCGCTACCACGATTGCGGGCAGCGAGAAAGTCATCTGGCCGGTCACCAGCGACACCAGTTCTGCATCACCAGCGGCACCCAGCGCTACCGGGATCTGCTGCATGATCAGCAACAAGCCAATCGCCGCCAGCATCCCTTTGATGACACTGCCCGGCACCAGCGAAATAAACCGTCCGGCGCGCAGCAGACCAAATACGCATTGCAGTGCCCCGGCGATAATCAGCGCGGTGAGAAAGGCGGAGAAGCTGCCCAGTGAGGCCATTGAGGCGACGACGATGGTGACCAGGCCCGCCGCCGGGCCACTCACGGCAAACCGGGATGGACTCAGCGAGGTGACCACCAGGCCGCCAATCACACCGGTAAGGAGACCGGCAAACGGGGGTAATCCGCTGGCCTGAGCGATGCCAAGGCAGAGCGGTAAGGCGACCAGGAAAACCACCAGACCCGCAGGAATATCGCGACGCAGGGTATCGAGGTTCATAATGAAGGCTCCTCTGCAGATTGATGAATCAGCTCTTTGAGATGGCCGGAGCGCAGGTCGTAAACACAACCAAACACCTCCAGTTCCTGGCCCGATTGCCAGATTTGCCTGACCGGTTCAGATTTCACCAGTCTGGCGAATTGCGCCTTAACATTGGCCTCAACCAGCCGATCGAGCTGTTCACCCGGCGATGCGTCTGAGAGGGGCATTTCTGCCAGGCCATGCTGAATATCATCACGCAGGGTCTGGATGCGTCTCGCCAGTGCGCTCTCCTGCCCGTCCAGTACGCTGCCCGGCAGATTCTGCGCGGCTTCTACACCGCCACAGCCATAGTGACCGCTTAATACAATGCGTTTAACGCCGAGAAAGAAGAGTGCGTATTGCAGCACGCTCAGTAAATTGTCATCGTCCTCGATCACCATGTTGGCGATATTGCGATGCACAAAGAGTTCGCCAGGATGGGAGCCGGTTAAGACTTCTGCCGGAACGCGACTGTCAGAACAGCCAATCCAGAGTGAGTGCGGCTTTTGCTGATGAAGGAATTTATTAAAATAATCCGGATTACGCTGGCGGCGCTGTAATGCCCAACTGCGATTTTTCGCTAATAAGGGTTTAAGTGTCGTCACAATCATCTTCTCTCTACTACCGGGATGTCGCATCCTGGCTAACCACAAAGTGTATCGGCTCACAAATAAAGCGTGAGCCGCCAGGTTAATAAGAACTGAGTCACAGAAAAAGGTTATAGACGCTAACCAATTTCAATGCACGCGCAATATTTCACAGCGATTTAACAACGCGGTTTTTGTCAGTCAACGGTCAGTAAAGGTCAGGCTTAAGTAAATTTAATTCAGCAGCAGAAATGAGGTCAGATAAACCAATCGCCTTATTAATCCATTAAAATCAATTAGCTAAAAAAGAAGTAAAAATAAACTAAGGTTGCCGCTGACAAATAAATACAAACATTAAATAAGGGGATATTCACTGCCATACCAACCGGCGTGCTTTTTACCAGGAATACTCTTAATTAAAAAGTTAACCATTAGCACAATCCACCAGCTTAATTACTGACAGCCAGTTAAATATGCCTGTAATAAGAGAAGAATGAAGCAAGAGATGATTAATTTGATTTGCAGCAGAATAGTGACGGCAGTAAGTAAATCAGGGCCATTTCTGAACAGAGCCTGAACGGGCAGGCTCTTTTTCTTGACGAATTATTTACCGTTCCAGCTCTGCAGCCGTGATTCCCGCACCGACAGCTGCTGTTCGGGTGTCAGTTTATTGTAGTTTTCCGCCATTCCACTCTCCCAGTCGCCGTAGAGCGGATTCGGCAGCACGATGAACTGCGTACCAAACTGCTGGTGGTTAAGATTCACAAAATCGCGACGCGTCTGATTACCCTTATGCCAGGTCGAGCCACCGAAATCGTTGAGGTTGTCGCCGACATAGAGCACCACGTTGTAGCCCGCGTTTTTGATAGCATCGAAACGCGCCTGCTTGTTGGAGCTGTCGGTATTCAGACGTACCGTTTTATCGCTGACGTTCGGGAAGCCGAGCTGCTGCATATTGGCGACCGTGGCGGTGTAATCTTTCTGATCGCGGTTCGACACATAGAACAGCGTACCGCCATTCTCTGTCACATGACGTGCGAACGCTACTGCACCCGGCACCGCTTTCGCCTGACGCGCCTGCGTCCAGGCTGACCAGGTTTTGCTGCTGAACGGCTGGCCGTTCTTCGCCTGCCATGCACTGTAGGCGCTGTTATCCAGCATGGTTTCATCCAGATCGACAATCACCGCTTTGGGTTTGCCGGTCAGCGACGGTGCATGATCAAACGCCATGCGCGCGGTGTTAAACGCCTGCCAGGTCAGCGCCTGATATTCACCAGACTGCTGGAACCAGTTCAGCGCCAGCACCGATTGCTGGCCGAGCTGCTGTTGTGCGGTCTGATGTGACGACGAGGCGCAACCGGTCAGCAGCAATGCGACCAGTCCGGATGCAGCGAGTTTTGCGGAGGTTTTCATCATTTCATCCTTAAGGTGATAAAGGTCTGAGGAGAAGCTTCAAAAATGTAGCAGTTAACGTAAGCTGTGGGCAGCCCAACGCACGCTGTTATAACAGGAGATTCTTATGGCCGTGATCCCGCGCTCGCCATTGCTCGATTCGCTGGAGTGGCTCGATTATGCGTTTCAGCCCGCTGGTGAGCCGCCTCCCGCCGATGCCGCCTGGGGCCATCAGTGCCACAGCGCGACCGTGGTCACCGACATTGAGAACACCCCGTCGAAAAGCTGCGAGTCGGATGGCGTGATCGGCAGCGGGACGCGCCCGGTGGCGGTCTACACCGCTGACTGCCTGCCGGTGCTGTTCGCCGATCGTAATAAGCGAATCGTGGCGGCGGTGCATGCCGGACTTAAGGGCACGCTGGCGGGCGTGCTGACCCGCGCCGTGGAAAAACTGGGCGAGCAGGGCTGTGAGCCGCAGGATCTGGTGGTGGCCATCGGCCCGGCGATGGGGCCCTGCTGCTATGAACTGGCCGAACCGCAACTGGCGGAGATAGCGCAGAACCCGGCGTTTGCCCTCGGGCTGCGCTGGCACCAGAAGCAGCCGGTCAATCCGCTGGCGCAGCGTGCTCAGGCCTCTGCTCACCAGCAGGGCGTCTGGTTCGATTTGCCTGCGCTGGCGACGCAGTTGCTGGTGAACGCGGGCGTCCCGGCCGCGCAGATTGATAACGTGAATGTCTGCACCTACTGCATGGCTGAGAGCGGATCAAGCTACCGCTTTAATACTCACCATGGCAGCGGCTATCGCTCACGCTATTCGTGGATCCGGCGG
The DNA here is from genome assembly GCF_003201065.1 of Pantoea sp. JKS000250. Classification (NCBI taxonomy): domain Bacteria; kingdom Pseudomonadati; phylum Pseudomonadota; class Gammaproteobacteria; order Enterobacterales; family Erwiniaceae; genus Pantoea; species Pantoea sp. JKS000250. Next base: position 1,657,429 of record NZ_QICZ01000001.1, read on the forward strand.
CGTTAGCGGTTTCAGAGCCGGTTAATCGGTCTGAACATCAAAAGCGATGCAGGAGATGGCGGTGCTGCGTAACGCACAACCTCCCTGCTCCCACTCATTCGCCTTTCCCCACCGATGTTTATGATTTCACTCACACCCTGACATTCTTTCACTTTTTTTTAACGCAGAAGTGGCTAGAGTAAACTCATCCGACCACTTAACTGTGAGTGACTATCATGTCCGTCAATCCTGATTATCCTGCGCTGTTTACGCCGCTGGATCTTGGCTTTACTCAACTGAAAAACCGCTTTCTGATGGGATCGATGCACACCGGTCTGGAGGAGCATCCGGATGGCGCAGCCCGGCTGGCGGCGTTCTATGGCGAGCGGGCGCGTGAAGGCGTCGCGCTGATCGTCACCGGCGGCATTGCGCCCAATGCGCAGGGTGTCACCACCGCGCATGGCGCGATGCTTACCGATGAGGCGCAGTGCAGCTGGCATCGTCAGATCACGGCGGCGGTGCATCAGCATCAGGGCAAAATCGCCCTGCAGATCCTGCATACCGGCCGTTACAGCTATCAGCCCGATCTGGTTGCGCCTTCGGCACGTCAGGCCCCGATTAACCCGTTCACGCCACAGGCGATGAGTGAGGCGGCGATTGAACAGACCATTGAGGACTTTGCCCGCTGTGCCCGTCTGGCGCAGCAGGCGGGCTACGATGGCGTGGAGATTATGGGTTCCGAAGGCTACCTGATTAATCAGTTTCTGGTGAAGCACACCAATCAGCGCACCGATCGCTGGGGCGGCGACTTCCGCCAGCGGATGCAGTTCCCGCTGGCAATTACCCGCGCGGTGCGTGCCGCAACCGGCGACGCCTTTATCATCATCTTCCGGCTGTCGATGCTCGACCTGATCGAAGAGGGCAGCACGCTGGAGGAGACGCTGCTGCTGGCGGGCGAGCTGGAGCAGTGTGGCGTCACGCTGTTCAATACCGGCATTGGCTGGCACGAGGCGCGCATCCCGACCATCGCTACCTGCGTGCCGCGCGCGGCCTTTGCCTGGGTAACGCAGCGCCTGCGCGCCCACGTGTCTGTGCCGGTGATCGCCACCAACCGCATTAACCACCCCGCCGTTGCCGAAGAGCTGTTGCAGTCGGGCTGCACCGATATGGTCTCGATGGCGCGCCCTTTCCTTGCCGATCCTGCTTTTGTCAGCAAAGCACAGCGCGGCCAACCCGACAGCATCAACACCTGCATTGCCTGTAACCAGGCCTGCCTCGACCAGGTGTTTGCCGGGAAGATCACCTCCTGTCTGGTCAATCCGCGCGCCTGCCATGAGTCGCTGATGCCGGTCATTGCCACCATCGCACCGCGCAGGCTGGCGGTGGTAGGTGCCGGTCCCGCCGGAATGGCGTTTGCGTTGCAGGCAGCGCAGCGCGGTCATCAGGTGACGCTGTATGAAGCCGCGCCCGACATTGGCGGCCAGTTCAATATTGCCCGGCAGATTCCTGGCAAATCTGAGTTCAGCGAAACCCTGCGCTACTTCCGCAATCAGCTGGCGGCTGCGGGCGTGACGGTTAAAACCGGCTGTCGGGTCACGGCGGATCAGCTGTGTGACGCCGATGAAGTGGTGCTGGCAACCGGCATCCAGCCGCGCACGCCCGATATTCCGGGCATCGATCACCCCAGCGTGCTCAGCTATCTTGAGGTGCTGCGCGATAAGCGCCCGGTGGGTAAACGGGTGGCGATTATCGGCGCCGGCGGGATTGGCTTTGATGTGGCGGAGTATCTGTCACAGCCTTCCCATGACGAGGATCGGGCGGCGTTTTATGCCGAATGGGGCATCGACCACAGCCTGACGCAGCGCGGCGGCATCGTGAAACCTGAGCCGCCTGCCGCGTTACGGCAAATCTGGCTGCTGCAGCGCCGGACGGGGAAACCCGGTGCCGGCCTGGCAAAAACCACCGGCTGGATCCATCGCGCCAGTCTGCAGGCGCGCGGCGTGGAGATGTGGGGCGGCGTGGAGTACCTGGCGATTGATGACAGCGGCCTGCATCTGCGGCGCAACGGCGAAACGCTGCTGCTGGCGGTCGATAACGTGATTATCTGTGCCGGACAGGAGCCGCAGCGCGAACTGGAAGCCGCGCTGCGTGCACAGGGACAGGTGGTGACGGTAATAGGTGGCGCAGACGTAGCGCAGGAACTGGATGCGCGCCGCGCGATTGCGCAGGCGACGCAGCTGGCGTTAACGGTCTGACTAGCGCATTTTCACCGCGCGCAGCACCACAAACTTCTGGTTAGAGGCGATCAGCGTGCAGTTGCCGAACAGCTTCTTCAGCTTGTGGTGATAATCGAGGTGGCGGTTGCCGACAATACGCAACTCGCCGCCATACTGAAGGCAGCGTTTCGCATCGCGGAACATCTGCCACGCCAGATGATCGGTGACAGCGTGCTGCTGATGGAACGGCGGGTTGCACAGCACCGCGTGCAGCCGATCCGACGGATAGCCGCTCAGCACGTTGTTCACCAGGAACTGACAGCGCGACAGATCGTCAGGGCGGTTTACTTCCACGTTAAGCTTGCTGGAGGCGACCGCCATATAAGACTCATCAAAGAAATACACTTCGGCCTGCGGATTCTGCTCCAGCGCCACCAGCCCTACCACGCCGTTGCCACAGCCCAGATCGACAATCTCACCCTCAATGTTTTCCGGCAGATGCTGCACAAACAGCCGTGCGCCGATATCCAGCGACGAACGTGAGAAGACGTTGGCGTAGTTGTGAATCTGGTAAGGGGTGCCATCCAGCGGCCAGACCAGCGTCGGCGTCGCCTCACGCAGTGCAGGCTTGCTGAACTGGCTGAAAATCAGACGCGCTTTTTTCCACGCCAGTGAGGTTTTGGTTTCACCGATGATATGTTCGAACAGCTGCAGAGTCGAGTTATGGATCTCTTTGGCGCGCGCCGCCGCCAGAATCACCGTATCAGGTGTGACGACTTCGCGAATGGCTCGCAGCTGATGCTCCAGCAGCGCCAGCGTTTTCGGCACCTTAATCAGCACTGCCGCCGGAGCCGCCGGCAGTTCAGCCAGGCTATCAACAAAGTGTACGTCGCTATCATCCAGCCCATTAAAGGAAAGGTTCTGACGTGCGGCCTGCTGGCTGAGCCAGGAGTCGCTGACGTGCCAGACGGTGCGTGGACTCAGGGCGCAGGTTAATGCCCCGAAACTGTCGTTGAAGACCAGCACGGGTCCTTTCGGCAGCGCCTGCTGTAACAGATATTCATCAGCCGCATCCCAGGCTTGTAATGGACTTTCGTCACGCATCTGCGGGAAGCGATGCAGGATCAGTGTGCGATCGTTCAGTTCAAGTTGGCTCATGAATTCTCCGGCGTGGTACACTTTGGTTGATTTTCGCCCCAAAAACGGGGGCGCAGTATACTGTCTTTCGCCTGGAATCCCTAATGTCCTCACTGATCTACCTTCAGGGCTATCCTGCCCCTCTGCTTGAGCAGGTTCAGACGCTGATTACCCACCAGCGCTTAGGTGCGTTTCTGCAGGAACGTTATCCCGACACGCACGACGTGATGAGTGATAAAGCGCTGTATGACTACACTCAGGCGCTGAAAAACCGCTATATGCGCAACGCACCACCGATCAGCAAAGTGATGTGGGATAACAAGATTAAGGTGATGAAACACGCACTTGGCCTGCACACGGCCATCTCACGGATTCAGGGCGGTAAACTCAAGGCGAAAGCGGAGATCCGCATCTCGACCTTTTTCCGCCTCGCGCCAGAGCCGTTTCTGCGGATGATCGTGGTGCATGAGCTGGCGCACCTGAAAGAGAAAGATCACGATAAGGCGTTCTATCAGCTCTGCTGCCATATGGAGCCGGATTACCACCAGCTCGAATTTGATGCGCGACTCTGGATGACTGACCAGGCGATGCGCGGCAACGCAGCTTAAAGAAACTCCTGCGCTTTCTGAATCAGGCTGGTTTTGGTCAGCGCCCCCAGAAAGCGTCGCTCCCGGGGATTGTTCAGCACTGGCAGTCGCTCCAGCGTGACCGCCGCAAACGCCTCCCAGCCCTCGCGCATACTCTGATTCTCAAACACCACCGGGAAATCCTGATCCATCACGCACTGCACCGGTGAATCGAGGGTGATCTCCTGCGCCAGCACCCGGCGCGAAATCTCATGAATCGACACCACGCCGAGGAAAGCGCCGGCGGCATTAATGACATAGACGTAGCGTTCACGCTTCAGCGAGCTGACCGCCAGCGCCTGCCCCACTGACTCTTCCGGCTGCAGCGCCGCACCGGGAATGATTAACTCGGCAATGCGCATGTTATCGAAATCATATTTCGCCTCTGAACGGCTGAAATGATGACTCACTACTGGATAGGTACTGGCCGATTGCAGGCGATAGACCACCATTGAAGCCAGCACGGTGGCGATCATCAGCGGGAACAGCAGGCTGCTGTTAAGCGTCATCTCCAGCACCATCAGCATCGCCATCAACGGCGCCTGACTGACTGCCGCCAGCACCGCCGCCATGCCAATCGCGGCATAAAGCAGCACATTACCCAGCGGCAGATGCAGCGCTGCCCCCATCGTGGCGATGATGACGCCAAGCAGCGCGCCAATCAGCAGCGAAGGTGTGAAGAGTCCGCCGACGGCGTTCGACCCTACCGACAGGCTGGTGGCGAGGGTTTTCAGCACCAGCAACAGCAGCAGCCCCGGCAGCAGATAGTTGCCCGCCATCACTTTGACGATGACTTCATAGCCGTTGCCGAGGATATCGGTGGAGATCAGCGCCAGTAAGCCTACCGCAAAGCCGCCCACGCCCAGACGCACGGGCAGCGAGGCAACCCGGCTGAACATCATTTTGCTACGGGCGATGCACTTAATCAGCATCCAGCCCGCCAGTCCGGCGCTCAGACCAATCACTACCGTCATCAGCAGGCTGCTGAGATCCATGGCGAAGCTCGCCTCCGCCAGCGGATAGAGCGCGCTGCGAAAGCCCAGCGTCCACATGGTCATCACCGCCGTTGCCGAGGCGATGATCAGGGGGATCAGCCGCTGCAACGCGGAAATGCCGAAGGCGATCTCCGCGACGAAAATCGCGGAGGCCAGCGGCGCATGGTAGACCGACGCGAGGCCTGCCGCGGCCGCCATCGCCACCACGTCACTGTTTTTCAGGTTAAGCGAGGACGGTAACAGGCGGCCAATCGCGCTGCCGCACAGTGCCGAGAGCTGCACCATCGGCCCCTCTTTACCGATCGACGCACCGCTGCCGATACTGGCAATCGACGACAAGGCGCGGAACAGCGAGGTTTTGGTCGGCACCGCGTCGAGCCGGGCGTTGATCACTTCAAGGTAATCCGTTTTCACCGTCTGCTGCTGCTCGATGGCTACCGCATAACGCAGGAAATAGCCCGCCAGCACCCCGCCTGCGCCCACCAGCAGCGGCCAGAAGATCCACGGCCAGAGATGCAGTGATTCGGTAATGTCGCCGCTGCGGGCAAACAGCAGATGGTTGATCAGCTCAATGACGCCGCGAAAAGCCAGCGTCACCAGCGACGCCGCACACCCGACCGGAACGGCAATCAGCAATGTGGTCCAGTTTAATGCGTGCTTACTTGCTTTCACCTGTGCTCCCTGGTTGATGCCTGTTTATTATCGCTTCCGCATAGTATTGGAATGCGGATCGCAGGATCAATCCCTGCCTGCCCGGCGCGCTTGCACCGCGTCGGTGAGATGTTACTCTGCCGCTTTACCGCTGCCGGAGAGATGACGTGATTCGTTTTGCCATTGTGGGAACAAACTGGATTACACGCCAGTTTATTGATGCCGCTCATGAAACCGGAGCGATGAAGCTCTGCGCGGTCTATTCACGCAGTCAGCAACAGGCTGACGGCTTTATTGCCGATTATCCCTGCAAACAGACCTTCACTTCACTGGACGCCCTGGCCGCCAGCCCGGAGATTGATGCGGTCTATCTTGCCAGTCCCAATGCCCTGCACTGCGAGCAGGCGCTGCTGTTTATGTCGCACGGCAAGCATGTCATTTGCGAAAAACCGCTGGCCTCGAATCTGGCGGAAGCAGAGAAGATGATCGCTTGCGCCCGTGAGCATCAGGTGGTGCTATTTGAGGCGTTTAAAACCGCCAGCCTGCCGAATTTCCTGCGGCTGCAGCAGGCGCTGCCTGACGTGGGCAAACTGCGAAAAGCGCTGCTGAATTACTGTCAGTACTCCTCACGTTATCCGCGCTATCTTAACGGCGAGAACCCGAATACCTTTGATCCGCGCTGGTCAAATGGCTCGGTGATGGATATCGGTTATTACTGCCTGGCCTCGGCGGTGGCGCTGTGGGGCGAGCCGGATCGTGTGCAGGCCACCGCGACATTGCTGGCGAGCGGCGTGGATGCGCATGGCGTCGTCGTGCTGAACTACGGCGACTTCGACGTGACGATCCTGCATTCAAAGGTGAGCGATTCCAGCCTGCCCAGCGAGATTCAGGGTGAGGCGGGCGCGCTGGTGATTGAAAAGCTATCGGAGTGCCAGCAGCTGACCTTTATCCCTCGCGGTGCGGAAAAGCAGGCGCTGAGCCAGCCGCAGCATATCAACACCATGCTGTATGAAGCAGCCGCGTTTGCCCGGCTGGTTGAGCATCGTCAGGTGGACCATCCGGGACTGGAGGTTTCGCGCATTACCGCCGCGCTGCTGACTGAAATCCGCCGTCAGACCGGCGTGATTTTCCCGGCCGATCGGGCGGCTGTGTAAATATTTCTAAATATGTCTGCGAGGTGTTGCTTCCTGTGCGGCTAAACCGTAACTTACCCTCCTGCAAAGGGGAGTAACTTGTAAGCTGATTGATCGTCATTACGTTGCGCAAGCATCCGGTCATCAGGCAACCCGGAATCCATTTCTGTGTTGTAAGTGAGACCTTGCCGGAAGGCGAGGTTTGCTTACACAAAAATAAGCGGCTGACGTCTTCTGACTTCAGCCGTTTTTTTATTTTTAAGACAGGATACGAATATGCAAACTGTGGGTACGCCTTTACTCTGGGGCAGCTTTGCGGTTGTGGTGCTGATCATGCTGGCTATCGACCTGCTGTTGCAGGGACGCCGCGGCGCGCAGACCATGTCCTTCAAACAGGCGGCTGTCTGGTCGCTGATCTGGGTTTCTGTCTCACTGCTGTTCAGCGCCGCCTTCTGGTGGTATCTGGAGGGTAGCGCAGGACGTGAAGTGGCTAATACGCAGACGCTCGCCTTTCTGACCGGTTACGTGCTGGAAAAAGCGCTGGCGGTCGATAATGTCTTCGTCTGGCTGATGCTGTTCAGCTACTTCTCTATTCCGGCTAATCTGCAGCGCCGCGTGCTGATCTACGGCGTATTGGGCGCTATCGTACTGCGTACCATCATGATCTTCGCGGGTAGCTGGCTGGTCACGCAGTTCAGCTGGATCCTCTATGTCTTCGGTGCCTTCCTGCTGTTTACCGGCGTGAAAATGGCGCTGGCGAAAGAGGATGACGGTGCGGTCGGCGACAAGCCTGTGGTGCGCTGGCTGCGTAAGCATTTACGCATGACCGACGATCTCGACGGCGAGAAGTTCTTCACCCGCAAAAACGGCGTGCTGTTTGCGACGCCGCTGCTGCTGGTGCTGATTATGGTGGAACTCAGCGACGTGATCTTTGCCGTCGACAGTATCCCGGCGATCTTCGCCGTGACCACCGATCCGTTCATCGTGCTGACCTCAAACCTGTTCGCTATCCTGGGCCTGCGTGCCATGTACTTCCTGCTGGCGAACGTGGCGGAACGTTTCTCGATGCTGAAGTATGGCCTGGCGATTGTGCTGGTGTTCATCGGCTTCAAGATGCTGATTGTCGACCTTTACCATATCCCGGTCGGGATCTCACTGGGCGTAGTCGGTGCCATACTGGCGTCTACCCTGCTAATCAACGCCTGGGTTAACCGCAAAAGAGACCAGAAAAAGCTCGCACCATAATTACCTGCAGGGGCAGCGGATGCCCCTGTTTTATTTTGTGGCAGCCTGTCACGCCATTTCATCTCTCTGTCACACTTCCACTATCCAGCATAATAAAAACCTGACCTGTGCCACAGCGACAGAACTTTCTCTTTTCTCAGCCTGTCATTTCCTTATACTCCGCCGGGCAAACCGTTTTAGCCGATGTAAAACATCGCGTCTGAAACTACATCCGCGACAAAATATAGAAAATATTATGCAGAAAACTCTCTCCGCACGTCTGGGCACGCTGCTCGCCGGAAGCCTGGTGAAGCAAATCATGATTGGGCTGATCGCCGGTGTGGCGCTCGCCTGGATTTCACACGATGCCGCGCTGGCGGTCGGTCTGCTGGGTGAACTGTTTGTCAGTGCGCTGAAAGCGGTCGCGCCATTGCTGGTTCTGGTACTGGTCATCGCTTCGATTGCCAACCACCAGCAGGGCCAGAAAACCAATATCCGGCCAATCATCATGCTCTATCTGCTGAGCACCTTTTTCGCGGCGGTCGTCGCGGTGGTCTTCAGCCATCTGATCCCGCAAACGCTGACGCTGGCGGTGGGCAGCACGGAAATCGTTCCCCCTTCCGGCATTACCGAAGTGTTGCGTGGACTGTTGATGAGCATGGTGTCGAATCCGATCACGGCTCTGATGCAGGCGAACTACATCGGCATTCTGGTATGGGCGATTGGCCTGGGGCTGGCGTTCCGTCACAGCAGTGACAGCACCCGTGCTTTTCTCAACGATGCCTCTGAGGCGGTGACCTGGCTGGTGCGCTGCGTCATCCGCTGCGCCCCGGTTGGTATTTTCGGTCTGGTGGCGTCGATTCTGGCCTCAACCGGCTTTGGCGCGCTGTGGCAATATGCCCATCTGCTGGCGCTACTGCTGGGCTGCATGGTGTTGATGGCGCTGGTGGTAAACCCGCTGCTGGTGTTCTGGAAAATCCGTCGTAACCCCTATCCGCTGGTCTTCACCTGCCTGCGTGAGAGCGGCGTGACCGCCTTCTTTACCCGCAGTTCTGCCGCCAACATTCCGGTGAATATGTCGCTGGCGAAACGTCTGGATCTGGATGAGGATACCTATTCGGTGTCGATTCCGCTGGGCGCGACCATCAGTATGGCGGGTGCATCGATCACCATTACCGTGCTGACGCTAGCGGCGGTGCATACGCTGGGGATCAGCATTGATGTGCCGACGGCGATTCTGCTGAGTCTGGTGGCGTCACTCTGTGCCTGTGGTGCATCGGGCGTGGCGGGCGGTTCGCTGCTGCTGATCCCGGTTGCCTGCAATATGTTCGGCATTCCGAATGATCTGGCGATGCAGGTGGTGGCCGTGGGCTTTATTATCGGCGTCCTGCAGGATTCAGCGGAAACCGCGCTGAACTCCTCAACGGATATTCTGTTTACCGCCGCTGTCTGTCAGGCAGAAGCGGAGCGCGAAACCAGCCGGGCCTGATTCTGGAAGACAAAAAGACGATTAGTCGGTATATGGCCCTGGACGGCTCACAGTAAGCCTTTGCGCCTTGCCTGAACCAAGTACCGACTGAATTCGTTAACTGATTACATTTTTGAATTCAGATTTGGGTCTTACGCCTGTTTCACCTGATAAGCCGATAACAAGAAGGTCGCTTCAATGCCTGAATCACCAGGCAATGGGTAGCCGGGCGCGGCCTGACGTTTTTGGCATACTGCCCGTCCTTTAAAGCGGGCAGGATTTCAAATGGCGGACACGTTAGGGTGTGATAAACGCGATAGGGTTTAACGTGTGTCTTAAAACGAGCCCTTTCAGTAAGGTTTCAGATACCATCAAACAGAAAATCGAGGGCAGATTTTATCACCACCGCCTGACCGCTGATGTTCTCCACGTCTTCGCGTAGCGCCTTTTCCGGTAAACTCGCCATTTCGTGGGTCATCATCACGTATTTTTGCCCCTCTATGACCAGAATTGGCGTTAGCCGTTCAGCACGTGGCCCTTTGTAGTTCTCATGCGGGAACAGAGGAATAGCCATCCGGGTTTTCCGCCGGCCAATGATGTCGCTCTGAACGTCCAAAACTAATGGGTATATCTCCGCCTTCCCGGTGTTCCTGTAAACGTCAAACTGCATCAGAACGTCCTGTGTTCGTCAGAGAAAAGGCCATGCTCGTCACTGAGCTGGTTCAGATAGTCGATAGCGTCCGCGTTTTCATGTTTCCAGCGTTCTGCTGCGAGAGATTTCAGCTCTGCGCGCACCGCTTTAGCAAGTGTCTGAGAGAAGTTAATCCCTGCTTCACGCGCTTCCAGGGCCAGTTTCGTGTCGATAGTGACGTTGATGTTTTTTGTTGGTTTTGTGGCTACTTCACCCATATAAACCTCCAGCGTGCGTATTGATGTGGGTAGACTACGCACATCAATAGCTCGCAAACAAGGAAAATTAAGCCCAGGCGATCGAAAAGATGTTTCTTTGTGTCTGACATTCTCTTCGCCTTAAAGCGCAGGGAATACGGGCAGAGCAGGATAAGCGGTCCGCCCCCCGGATAAAAACGCCATGAGCATTTTTTGAACAACGCAAAACGTGGGTCCTGCAACCGGCCAGATTTTATCAACGATTTGAAACGACCCGCACTCTGGCGGGTCGTTTTTGTTTAGAGCGTCACACCGCTTTTGAAAATCGCCAGCTCGCGGAAATCGTTTTTCTCATTGTTGGTCTGCTGACCGCTGGCAATCGCCACAATGCTGTCGACAAAATCTTCCAGCATCGCATCCATGCTCATTCCCTCGATCAACCGTCCGGCATTAAAGTCGATCCAGTGCGGCTTTTTCTCCGCCAGCGGCGTGTTGGTCGCCAGCTTCACCGTCGGCACAAATCCCCCATACGGCGTGCCGCGTCCGGTACTGAACAGCACCATATGGCAACCGGCTCCGGCCAGCGCACTGGTGGCAACTGCATCATTACCCGGTGCGCTCAACAGATTCAGCCCCGGCGTTTTTAACCGCTCGCCATACTTCAGCACATCGACCACCTGGCTCTGTCCTGCTTTCTGGGTACAGCCCAGCGACTTCTCTTCCAGCGTGGTGATGCCGCCCGCTTTGTTGCCCGGTGACGGGTTCTCGTAGATCGGCTGCTGGTGATCGATAAAGTACTGTTTAAAGTCGTTGATCATCGCCACCGTTTTGCTGAAGGTCTCTTCGTCGCGGCAGCGGCTCATCAGAATCCGCTCTGCGCCAAACATCTCCGGCACTTCGGTCAGCACGGTGGTGCCGCCATTGGCGATCATCTGGTCTGAGAAACGCCCCAGCAGCGGGTTGGCGGTGATGCCAGAAAAACCGTCTGAGCCGCCGCACTCCAGACCAAACTTCAGCTCGCTGAGCTTGCCCGGCTCGCGCCGGTCGTGGCGCATTTTTTCATACAACGCATGCAGACGCTCCAGCCCGGCTTCCACCTCATCATCGTGCTGCTGGCAGACCATAAATTCGACCCGGTCACTTTCGAACGCGCCAAGCGTATCGCGGAAGGCATCGACCTGATTGTTCTCACAACCCAGACCAATCACCAGCACCGCGCCCGCGTTGGGATGGCGCACCATATTCTGCAGCATGGTGCGGGTATTTTCGTGGTCCTGCCCCAGCTGCGAGCAGCCGAAGGTGTGGCTGAACAGGAATGCACCATCAATGCCTTCTGCCTCCTGGGTCTCTTTCAGGAAACGCTGCAGGATCTGACGTGCAATCCCGTTGACGCAGCCAACGGTCGGCAGGATCCACAGCTCATTGCGGATGCCGACTTCGCCGTTAGCGCGACGGTAGATCTGCACCTCACGGTCACCCGGCTGCGGTGGCAGCGTCACAAAATCGGGCTGATACGCATAATGATCCAGATCGCTGAGATTAGTGCGGGCGTTCTGCGAATGGATGACCTCACCGGCGGCCACAGGTTGTGTGGCATGGGCAATTGGCAGCCCATATTTGATTACCAGCTCATCCTGCGCGATAGGCTTCAGGGCAAATTTATGCCCGCGTCCCACGGCCTGTTGCAGCGCCACGCTCAGTGGCGGCAGCGCTATCGTGGCGCCCGCATCCAGGTCACGTAACGCCACGGCGACGTTGTCGCGGGGATCAATTTTGATTGCATCTTGCATAGCGTTATCTCAGTTGGCTCAGCGCCTCACGCATTCCGTGAGCGATGATATTTTGCAGGTGTCGGGTAACAACCGCAGCCAGTCCGGGCTGACGGGTTAAATCTTCGCCCCAGTGTTGCGCGTCGCTGAGCACAGCGTGCACCAGCTGTTGCGGCGACATCTGGTCCGCATCAACCGCTTTCCAGCCGTCGGCGTAGCGCTGTAGCCACTGCGGCTCATCCTGTAACGGCCAGCTTTTTCCGGCTGACTCACCGTGGTAGAAAGCAATCAGCGCCGCCAGCGCAAAGGTGATGTGTGTCGGCCATTCACCGGTTTGCTGATGTGCGGCAAGCAGTGGCGTCAGGAGACGGGTGCGGAATTTGGTCATGCCGTTGAGGGCAATCGACAGCAGCGCGTGACGAATGAACGGATTGCGGAAGCGCCGCTGAACCGCATCGGCAAAGGCGTGCAGTTCGTTTGTCGGCAGATCCAGCGTCGGGATCACTTCGTGACGCAGCAGGTTGTCCACAAATCCGGCAATGGCCGGATCGGCCATCGCCTCACCCACGCTCTCAATCCCGGCCAGAAACGCCACCGGCACCATCGCGGTATGCGCGCCATTAAGGATGGCCACTTTCTGCGCTTTATAGGGCGCAATGTCATCCACATGCCGGACCTGCGGCGACAGCGCCGCCAGCTTCAGCTCACTGAACAGCGCCGACGGCCCCTGAATCACAAACTGATAGTAGACTTCACCCGCCACCAGATAGCGATCTTCATAACCCAGCTCACGTTGCAGCTGCTCGCTTTCCGCCGGGAAGCCGGTAACGATGCGGTCCACTAGCGTGTTGTAGAAGGCACAGTGCTGATGAACCCAGGTTTTAAATTCGGATGGCAGATGCCACTGATCGGCGTAGCGCAGAACCAGATCGCGCAACGCGTCGCCGTTATGGTCAATCAGCTCGCACGGCACCACCAGCCAGCCCCGATCGCTGGCCCCATTGAAGTGTGAATAGCGCGCCCACAGCAGTTGCGTCAGTTTGCCCGGGAAGCTACTGGCAGGCTGATCGGTGAGCTGGTCCGTGCCGACAAAAGTGATGCCCGCCTCAGTGGTGTTGGAAAAGACCATACGCAGGTCAGGATTCCGGGCCAGCGCCATAAATTCGCCGAACTGCTGCCAGGGCTGGATTTCACGGTTGAGGCTGCGGATCAGCCGGGTTTCGCTGACCTGCTCGCCCTGATCGTTCAGTCCGCGGATCAGCGTGGTGTAGAGGCCATCCTGCTGGTTCAGGCTGTCGCTGACTTCACGGTTGCGCGGCCGCACCACCACGATCCCGGCGTCGGTGCCCTGATGTTCATTCAGCCAGTCAACCTGCCAGTCGATAAAGGCGCGCAGGAAATTACCTTCGCCAAACTGGATCACCCGGTCGCGATAGACTGCACCGGGAAAGTCGTGGCGGTTTAGCCTTTTCATTATCAGGCTCCCAGCTCGATACCGAAGTAATCGCGGGCATTGTTAAAGCAGATGTTCTGTACCATCTGACCTAACAGCGCTTCATCGGCGGGGGCTTCACCCTGCTCTACCCAGCGGCCAATCATCTGGCACAGCAAGCGGCGGAAATATTCGTGGCGGGTGTAGGAGAGGAAGCTGCGGCTGTCGGTCAGCATCCCGACGAAGCGGCTCAGCAGGCCAATCTGCGCCAGCTGCGTCATCTGACGCTGCATACCGTCCAGCTGATCGTTAAACCACCAGGCTGAACCGAACTGCATTTTGCCCGCCTGACCTTCGCCCTGGAAATTGCCCGCCATGGTGGCCAGCACTTCGTTGTCGCGCGGGTTCAGGCAGTAAAGAATGGTTTTTGGCAGCGCATTATTGAGATTCTGCGCACCCAGCAGGCGTGCCAGCGGTTCCGCCAGCGGCTGGTCGTTGATGGAATCAAAGCCCACATCCGGCCCCAGCAGCTGATACTGGCGCGGGTTGGTATTGCGCAGTGCGCCAATGTGGTACTGCTGTACCCAGCCACGGCGGGCATATTCGCTGCCCAGCCAGACCAGTACCGCCGTTTTAAACTGGGCCGTTTCCTGCGGGTTCGGCGCGGCACCGCTACGACGACGCGCCAGGATTGCATCCAGCGTGGCGTCATCCGCCTCGGCATAACAGACCACATCCAGCGCGTGATCGGAAACTTTACAGCCGTGAGCCGCAAAGTGATCCAGCCGCTGATATAGTGCGCGGCGCAGATCGTCAAAACGCTGCACGCTGATGTCGGTCAGCTGCTCCAGCGTCGCGATCCACGGCAGGAAGGTGTCGGCTTCGATATTAAAGGCTTTATCCGGACGCCAGCTCGGCAGCACCTTGACGCTGAAGCTGGCATCGTCTGCCAGTACGCGGTGATGGCGCAGGTCATCCAGTGGATCGTCGGTGGTGCCGACCATCTTCACCTTCATCTGCTGCATGATGCCGCGCGTGGTAAAGCTATCCTGCGCCAGCAGTTCATTGCAGCGATGCCAGATGCTGTCGGCGGTTTTCTCAGAAAGTAGCGTATCGGTAATGCCGAAAGGCCGGCGTAATTCCAGGTGGGTCCAGTGATAAAGCGGGTTGCCGATGGTGTGCGGCACGGTGCGTGCCCAGGCATCAAATTTTTCACGATCGCTGGCGTTACCGGTACAGAACGCTTCAGCCACACCGTTGGCGCGCATTGCTCGCCATTTGTAGTGATCGCCCTTCAGCCAGATGTCATAAAGGTTAGCAAAACGATAGTTTTCGGCAATCTGCTGCGGCGGTAAGTGGCAGTGATAGTCGAAAATCGGCTGATCCTTCGCGTAGTCGTGATAGAGACGACGGGCGAATTCGCTATCCAGTAAAAAATCTTCGGTCATGAAACGTGACATACAAGCTTCCTCATCGACTGAACCACTGATGGCCCAAAGTTATCATACCAATTTTAGTCCGTTACGGATTTATTTGCGATCCTGCTCACATAAACGGCGGTCCCTGACTGCCGTTATGGACGTTTCTGTCGCCCGCAGCGCGCTAAATGGCTGTCATTACGCAGGTTTCCATTATCCCACAGTGCAGAAAGGGTTTTTGTGATGGCTCTCAACTTTTAAAGTTGTATAACAAGTTAGGCTCTCGCTCCATCATGAGGTCGTTAGAGACTCAGATAACGGCAAGGTCATAACAGGGTTGCTCACACAGAACCTGCGGGCGTGAGCAGAGCTGCATCACGTGCTGTCCCGCTCCAGATAACAACAGCGGCAAGACCGCATACAGAACTGGAAGAGGTAGAGGATGCGTAAGATCAAAGGGTTACGCTGGTACATGATTGGACTGGTGACGATCGGCACAGTGTTGGGATATCTGACCCGTAACACCATTGCCGTGGCGGCTCCGACATTAATGTCAGAGCTGCATATCACCACGCAGCAGTACTCCTACATCATTGCGGCCTATTCAGCCTGCTACACGCTGATGCAGCCGGTGGCGGGTTATGTGCTGGATCTTCTCGGCACCAAAGTCGGCTATGCCATGTTTGCCGTGTTGTGGGCAATATTCTGTGCCGCAACCGCGATGGCAGGCAGCTGGGGCGGCCTGGCTCTGGCACGTGGCGCCGTCGGCGCAGCTGAAGCAGCGATGATTCCGGCTGGACTGAAGGCAAGCAGTGAGTGGTTCCCGGCCAAAGAGCGTTCCGTCGCAGTGGGTTATTTTAATGTCGGTTCGTCTATCGGGGCGATGCTGGCTCCGCCGCTGGTGGTCTGGGCGATCGTGGCGCACAGCTGGCAGATGGCCTTTATCATGACCGGCGTACTGAGCATGGCCTGGGCGCTCTGCTGGCTGGTGTTTTACAAGCACCCGAAACAGCAGAAGAAGCTGAGCGATGAAGAGCGCGACTATATTCTCTCCGGTCAGGAAGCGCAGCATCAGACCGGCAACACCCGCAAAATGTCGGCCCTGCAGATTATCCGTAACCGCCAGTTCTGGGGCATTGCCCTGCCGCGTTTTCTGGCAGAACCGGCATGGGGTACGTTCAACGCCTGGATTCCGCTGTTCATGTTCAAGGTGTACGGCTTCAACCTGAAAGAGATTGCGATGTTCGCCTGGATGCCGATGCTGTTTGCGGATTTCGGCTGCATTCTGGGTGGCTATCTGCCGCCGCTGTTTCAGCGCTGGTTCGGCGTTAACCTGATCGTCTCCCGTAAGCTGGTGGTGACAATGGGTGCAGTGTTAATGATAGCGCCGGGCACCATCGGGCTGTTCACCAGTCCTTACGTCGCCATTGGTCTGCTGTGCGTCGGCGGGTTTGCGCATCAGGCCCTCTCTGGCGCGCTGATCACCCTGTCGTCAGACGTTTTTGGCCGCAACGAAGTTGCGACAGCTAACGGCTTAACCGGCATGGCCGCCTGGACCGCCAGCACCCTATTTGCGCTGGTCGTCGGCGCCCTGGCCGATACGCTGGGCTTCAGCCCGCTGTTTGCCGCACTGGCGGTGTTTGATCTGCTGGGTGCCGTTGTTATCTGGACGGTCCTGAAAAATAAACCGATTTCAGAGCTGAATACTGAAGCGGTTATTCCACAAGCTAGCATTGTTCGCAGTTAATCTGCCGGGCTGGCTTGCGCCAGCCCATTTCCTCGCACGCCCTGAAGTGGTATAACAACTTATCTGTCTGCTACCAGGATTGTGCTATGGACATCACTGAATCCCGTCGACTCTATCAACAGCTGGCCAGCGAGCTGAAAAGCCGCATTGAAACCGGAATCTATCCGGTGGGTGACAAACTGCCTGCTGAGCGCCTGATTGCCGAAGAGATGGAAGTGAGCCGTACCGTCGTCCGCGAAGCGATCATCATGCTGGAAGTGGAAGGCTATGTTGAGGTCCGTAAAGGTTCAGGCATTCACGTCATTGCCAGCCAGCAGCAGAATCGTATCGCCGCCACCAGCAGCCAGCTCGAGTTTGCCACCTTTGGTCCGTTTGAATTACTTCAGGCGCGCCAGCTGATTGAGAGTAACGTGGCGGAATTCGCTGCCACCCAGGTAACGCGTCAGGACATTATCGATCTGATGGCGATACAGGAAAAAGCCCGCCAGGAGGATCACTTCCGCGACTCCGAGTGGGACATGCAGTTTCATGTGCGTATTGCGCAATCCACCCAGAACAGTGCCTTAGCCGCCATCGTTGAAAAAATGTGGCTGCATCGTCTGCACAATCCCTACTGGCTTAAACTTCACGAACATATCGACCAGCGCAGCATTCTCAGCTGGTGCGACGACCACGATCAGATTCTTAAAGCGCTGATGCGTAAAGATCCCGCCGCCAGCAAACTGGCGATGTGGCAACATCTGGAAAATACTAAACAGATGCTGTTTAACGCGACGGCGGATGATTTTGAATTTAACGTGGATCGTTACATGTTTGGTGAAAATCCGGTCATCCTGCCTGATGGGTCCAATAACGCCCGCTAAACGTGCCTGAAAACCCCCTGAGATGGTCAGTTAATCTGCAATAGTGTCAGGTCATGTAAAGCTCCTTTTTACACGCCGTTTCACAAGGTAAAACTCCTGTTCGCCAGAGAGTTTTCCTGTCTCAGACAGGCGATTTTTGTTACAGTTATCGCCCTTTTATTACCCTTTGCGACAGGGTTTTATAAAGTCGCTGATTTAACAATCAATTCTGGAAGGATCCGGAAAACCCCGCCCAGGCTGCGCTCCTAAAATTTATAACGAAATGCCGGTCTGCGTTTAAGTCCCTGTGGGACATGTTTAACAATGATGTTCAGGAATGATTGATGGATATTTTGCAAGCGTTGCTGCATGCCCTGTGGCAACAGGACTACGAAACCCTCTCCGACCCCACGCTGGTATGGGCCATTTACGGCGTGCTGTTCATGATTTTGTTTTTAGAAAATGGCCTGCTTCCTGCCGCATTTCTGCCGGGTGACAGTCTGCTGATTCTGGTCGGCGTTCTGATTGCCAAAGGCACCATGAGTTTCCCATTAACGATTCTGGTTTTAACCACCGGAGCCAGCCTCGGCTGCTGGGTGAGCTACATTCAGGGCCGCTGGCTGGGCAATACGCCTACGGTACAGAAATGGCTCTCTCACCTTCCCGCCCAGTATCATCTGCGCGCGCACAGCATGTTCCACCGTCACGGCTTATCTGCCCTGTTGATTGGCCGCTTTATCGCCTTTGTGCGAACGCTGCTGCCGACCATCGCCGGGTTATCAGGCCTCAGCAATGCCCGCTTTCAGTTCTTCAACTGGGTGAGTGCTTTCCTCTGGGTAGTCATTCTGACCGTTATCGGCTTTGCGCTGGGTAAAACCCCCATTTTCCGTCGTTATGAAGATGAGATGATGTTCTTCCTGATGATGCTGCCACTGGCGCTACTGGTCTTTGGCCTGGTGGGATCGCTGGTCGTGTTATGGCGTAAGCGTCAGGCGAATCAGAACGGGAAAGCCGAGTAATGAAACTGCTGCAGGCTATTCCTAAACGGTGGATACCGTGGTTGATTGCTGGCGCGCTTGCGCTGACCGCGCTTTGTGTGGTTCCTCCTCTGATGCAGCACGAGACGGTGGTGCAGATTCGGGTTTCTCATGCTGGCGCAACGCTGCCTGATGGCTTTTATCTCTATCAGCAATTAAGCGCGCAGGGTATCCGTATCAAAAGCATCACACCGGCGGGTGACGCACTGATCATTCATTTTGACAGCGAAGAGCAGAGTCTGGCGGCGCAAAAAGTATTACGCCGCCTGCTGCCACAGGGCTTTATCGTCGCTCAGCACGATCACGCTCAGCACCTCTCTCTGGCGTAATCTGACCCTCTCTTTGCTTTCAGACCGCCGCAAAAGGGTGCGGCGGTCTGAAAGGCGCTCTATCTCCCGGTCTTCTTTGAACTTTTTACTATCGATGTCTATGCTTAACCGAGAGTCGATTTTCAGCACCTGCAGGCATAATGCCTGACGCGTGATGACGAATCAGGTCGCAATGGAAGGTTCAGGACCGATGAAATATCAAGTATTGCTGGGCGTCGCGCTGCTTTCGCTGTCGGGTTCGCTGCTGGCAGCAGAATCGCTTTGTGAACAGAAAGAACAGGATATTCAGCGTGAAATCGGGATGGCGCAGAAGCATAACAACCAGCGCCGGGTTAACGGCCTGGAGCGTGCGCTGACCGAAGTCCGGGCTGATTGCAGCGATAAAAAGCTGGAAGCCGCCCATCTGGAAAGAATTAATGCTCAGAAGCAGAAAGTGGCTGAGCGTGAGCACGCACTCAGGGAAGAGCGTGAAGAGGGCCATGACAGGGAGAAGATTGCCAAACGACAACAAAAACTGGATGAAGCGCGCCAGGAGCTGAAAAAGTTACAGGCGGAGCCCTATTAATCGGAATTAACCAACTGATGTTAAAGGAGTATTTTATGTCTAAAGACACATCATCGGAACATTTGCGTGCTGAACTGAAAAACCTTGCCGACACCCTGGAAGAAGTGCTGAGCAGCAGCACCGAAAAATCCAAAGGCGAGCTGGATAAACTTCGCAGTAAAGCGCGTGATGCGCTGGACAGCTCACGTGAGCGTCTGGGCGAATCAGGCGAGCGCATCGCAGCGACTACGCGCGAAGCGGCGCAGAAAGCCGAAGGCTACGTGCGTGAGAATCCATGGCATGGTGTGGGTATCGGTGCAGCGATTGGCGTCGCACTCGGCATGCTCATTTCGCGTCGCTAACCATGGCTGACTCACAGCAGAACCACGGCCCGGCTAAAGGGGTCATTAACATCGGCCAGCGTATCGTTACCACGCTGGTTGGCATGGTTGAGACACGCGTTCGTCTGGCAGTGGTGGAACTGGAGCATGAGAAAGCGAATCTGATACAGATGCTGTTGATGATTGGCCTGACAATGCTGTTCACTGCATTTGGTCTGATGAGCCTGATGGTTCTGATCATCTGGGCAGTCGATGCACAATATCGTCTGATGGCGATTGGCATCACGACCGGTACGCTGTTTTTGCTGGCGGTTATTTTCGGGCTCTGGACGCTTCACAAATCACGTCAGTCCACGCTGTTGCGCCATACGCGCAAAGAGCTGGAAACAGACCGTAATTTGCTTGAGGACCAGCGCTGATGAGCCGCCGCGAGCGTGAAGAACGCATCCATGAACTGCTTAAGCATGTGCAGCAGCAGCGGCTGGATTTAAGCGCTGCGCGGCGTGACTGGCTGGAAGGCACCGCCCACTACGATCGCGGCTGGTTTACTTTCCTCAGCTTACGTCGCTATCTGGCCATTGGCAGCAGCGCGCTCGCCGTTTACTCCATTCGCAGTCCGAGCAAGCTGTTACGCTGGGCGAAGCGGGGATTCGGTGCCTGGAGCACCTGGCGCATGATCAAGTCTGCTATGCCCCCGCGTTAATCCCGCTTAAAGCCGGTCCTGAAAAGGCCGGCTTTTCTTCTTCAGAATTTCTGAAGAACACTGACAGTATATCTCGCTTACAACCTTTCCACGCCGCGATTATCATCTCCAGCTATCAACCCAATGAATGCAGAACTGCTTTCAGCGGGCATAAACCCTGCGGGCAGCTTGCCCTGCATCCCTGATAGCGCTGGAGTAAATGATGAAAAAATTCGAAGACGTTGGTTTATTAGTGGCTCGTATCCTGATGCCAATCCTGTTCATTACGGCCGGCTGGGGCAAAATCACCGGTTATGCAGGTACTCAGCAATATATGGAAGCGATGGGCGTCCCTGGCTTTATGCTGCCACTGGTTATCCTGCTGGAGTTTGGCGGCGGTCTGGCGATTCTGTTTGGTTTCCTTACCCGTTTTACTGCCCTGTTCACTGCCGGCTTCACCATCCTGACCGCGTTTCTGTTTCACAGTAACTTCGCCGAAGGCGTAAACCAGCTGATGTTCATGAAGAACCTCTCTATCGCAGGTGGTTTCCTGGTGTTAGGTCTGGTCGGCCCGGGTGCATACAGCCTTGATCGCCTGATCAGCAAAAGAAAACCCCAGGCATCAATTGCGCGCTAATCTCACATAAAGCGTATTGCCACATATACTTAACAGGGCGGGGACATTTCCCCGCCCTGTTTGCATTGGAGCTATTATGGGACAGTTAATTGACGGTGTCTGGCATGACACCTGGTACGACACCAAATCTACCGGCGGACGTTTCAAGCGTTCAGAATCGGCTTTTCGCAACTGGGTAACGCCGGATGGCAGCGCCGGTCCGGTCGGTAAAGCGGGATTTGCCGCTGAGCGCGATCGCTATCATCTTTATGTCTCGCTGGCCTGCCCCTGGGCGCACCGCACGCTGCTGATGCGTCAGCTGAAAGGTCTGGACAGCATGATCGATGTCTCCGTGGTACATCCACTGATGCTGGAGAATGGCTGGACGTTCGATGACACCTTCCAGGATGCGACCGGCGATAAGCTCTACCAGAACGAGTTCCTTTATCAGCTCTATCTGCACGCCGACCCGCAATACAGTGGCCGCGTTACTGTGCCGGTATTGTGGGACAAGCAGCAGAACACCATCGTCAGCAATGAATCAGCGGATATCATCCGCATGTTCAACAGTGCGTTTGATGCGGTGGGCGCCCGTGCCGGTGACTACTATCCCGTTGCGCTGCGTGAAAAAATTGATGAGCTGAATGGCTGGATCTACGACACCGTGAATAACGGCGTCTATAAGTCGGGCTTCGCCACGTCGCAATCCGCGTACGATGAGGCTGTCACTGCGCTGTTTCATTCGCTGTCGCGCCTGGAGCAGGTCCTGGGCCAGCATCGCTATCTCACCGGCGATCAGCTGACCGAAGCGGATCTGCGTTTGTGGACCACGCTGGTGCGCTTTGATCCGGTCTATGTGACCCACTTCAAATGCGATCGTCACCGGATCGGTGATTACAGAAACCTCAGCGGTTTCCTGCGTGATATCTATCAGATGCCGGGCATGGCGGAGACAGTCAATCTGCCGCATATCCGTCATCACTACTACTGCAGCCACAAGACCATCAACCCGAGCGGCGTCATTTCGCTGGGCCCGGCGTTTGACTGGGATGAACCGCACGGCCGCGGTTAAATGTTGTTAGCGCCAAAAAGCAAAAACCCCGCCGAAGCGGAGTCTCTGGTAAAAGTCGACGCTGACCATTAAGCCGCATTCTTTTCATAGAGAGCGTCGTGGACAGTCATTCATCGCTGCCTGCACCAGGCCCACAAAAGCAAAAACCCCGCCGAAGCGGGGTTTATGGTAAAAAGTCGACGCTGACCGTTAAGCCGCGTTCTTTTCATAGAGAGCGTCGTGGACAGTCATTCATCGCTGCCTGCACCAGGCCCGCAAAAGCAAAAACCCCGCCGAAGCGGGGTTTCTGGTAAAAAGTCGACGCTGACCGTTAAGCCGCGTTCTTTTCATAGAGAGCGTCGTGGACAGTCATTCATCGCTGCCTGCAGCAGGCCCACAAAAGCAGAAACCCCGCCGAGGCGGGGTTTCTGGTAAAAAGTCGACGCTGACCGTTAAGCCGCGTTCTTTTCATAGAGAGCGTCGTGGACAGTCATTCATCGCTGCCTGCAGCAGGCCCGCAAAAGCAAAAACCCCGCCGAGGCGGGGTTTCTGGTAAAAAGTCGACGCTGACCGTTAAGCCGCGTTCTTTTCATAGAGAGCGTCGTGGACAGTCATTCATCGCTGCCTGCAGCAGGCCCGCAAAAGCAGAAACCCCGCCGAGGCGGGGTTTCTGGTAAAAAGTCGAAGCTGACCGTTAAGCCGGGTTCTGTCGTGGACAGTCATTCATCTAGGCCAGCAATCGCTCACTGGCTCAAGCAGCCTACCCGGGTTCAGTACGGGCCGTACCTTGTGAACCCCTATTTGGCCTTGCTCCGGGTGGAGTTTACCGTGCCACGAACTGTTGCCAGTCGCGCGGTGCGCTCTTACCGCACCCTTTCACCCTTACCTGATCCCATTTCTGGGCCATCGGCGGTTTGCTCTCTGTTGCACTGGTCGTAGGCTTGCGCCTCCCAGGCGTTACCTGGCACCCTGCCCTATGGAGCCCGGACTTTCCTCCCCTCTGCCCGTCTCCCCACAAGTGAGGACGACGACAAAGCGGCGACTGTCTGGTCAGCTTCGGCGCGGGATAATAGGACATTCGCCGGCATTTGTCACGCCTCTTGCTGCTCCAGCGCATACTTATAGAGGGCATTTTTCTTCACGCTGTGGATCTCAGCGGTCAGCGCAGCGGCGCGTTTCAGCGGCAGCTCTTTTTGCAGCAGCGCCAGCGTACGCAGCGCATCGGCCGGTAACGCGTCTTCGTCATCGACCTTGTGCCCTTCAACAATCAGCACCATTTCACCTTTACGACGATTCTCATCTTCTTTCACCCAGGCCAGCAGTTCGCCAACCGGTGCACCGTAAATTGACTCCCAGGTCTTGGTCAGCTCGCGCGCCAGCACGACGTAGCGTTCAGCCCCCAGCTCACTCACCATATCCTGCAGACTGTCGATCAGACGGTGGGTCGATTCATAAAAAATCAGCGTGCGTGGCTCCTGTACCAGCGCCCGCAGCGCATCGCAGCGGCCTTTGGTTTTGGCGGGCAGAAACCCTTCGTAACAGAAACGATCGGATGGCAGTCCTGCAGCACTTAACGCGGCAATGGCAGCACAGGCACCGGGCAGCGGCACCACACGAATACCCGCTTCACGGCAGCGACGTACCAGATGGTAGCCCGGATCGTTGATCAGCGGCGTGCCAGCATCGGAAACTAAGGCTATGCTTTGACCCTCCTGCAGCTTCGTTAACAGCAGTTCAGCCTTGTGCTGCTCGTTGTGGTCATGAAGTGAGAAGAGTCGCGCATTGATGGCGAAATGTTGTAGCAACAGCCCGGTATGACGTGTATCTTCCGCAGCGACCAGATCGACGCTCGAAAGCACCGTCAGCGCCCGCTGGGTGATATCACCCAAATTACCAATCGGGGTTGGAACGATGTAGAGCGTGCTGGCAGAAATCTCTGCCCGATCGAGTTGTTTCATTGTTTCATCCGAATTGCCGATTTAATATTGAGCATCTTGAAAAAAACATCACTGGATACAGTATGCTTCCTTCAAAAGTCGTTCGTCATAAAGCAGGACGCTTTCTGCCTGTCATTCTTGCTGGGCTGATTTTAGCCGCATGTAGCGGTCAGGGGCCGCAAACCTCAACCGTCAATATTCAGGGGCCAGTCACCGCCAGCTCCGCTTACTATCTGCAGCAAGCGCAGCAAAGCAGCGATGATAGCAAGACCGACTGGCAATTACTCGCAATCCGCGCCCTGTTGAAGGAAGGAAAGTATCCTGAGGCGACCCAGCAACTGAGCCAGTTGCCGCAGCAACTCTCTGAGACGCAGCAACAGGAATCCCTGCTGCTGAAAGCGCAATTGCTGATTTCACAGCAGAAAACCAAAGAGGCTGAACCGCTATTAGCTGCCGTGAAAACCGGTTCGCTGTCGCAGGATCAGCTGGCGCGTTATTACAGCCTGCAGATCGCCAGCGCCCAGGGTCGCCCTTCACTCTCACTGCTGCGCACCTATATTGCGCAGGAGCCGCTGCTGAAAGGCACCGATCATCAGGCCAACATTGACGCCACCTGGCAGACACTGACGCAGATGTCGCCGCAGGAGGCCAGCAACCTGGTGATTAATGCCGACGAAAATGTGCTGCAGGGCTGGCTCGATCTGCTCGCGGTCTGGCGCGCCAACGCGCAGGATGCGGAGATGCTGAAGTCAGCTATCAAAGACTGGCAGACCCGCTATCCACAGAACCCGGCGGCCAAAACGCTGCCGACGCAGCTAAGCCAGATGCAGAACTACACCAAAGCCTCAACCAGCATCATCGCGCTGTTGCTGCCGCTGAACGGCCAGGCGCAGGTGTTCGCGAATGCGATTCAGAAAGGCTTTAACGACGCGAAGAACGGCGTCTCCGCACCGGTCGCTCAGCCTGCTGCTGCCCAGCCTGCCGCTGCAGATGCGACGGCCAGCACGCAACCTGCCGCTGCAGCGGGATCGGCTGCCGATCCCATCAGCGCGCCGCAGCAGTCTGCTGACACCACAACACAACCTCAGTCACAGCCCCAGTCTCAGCCAGCTACTGCCGCACCGGCCAGCAACGCCCAGATTAAGGTCTATGACACCAGCAGCCAGCCTATTGAGCAGGTCATGCAGCAGGCTCAGCAGGATGGCGCGACTATCGTGGTCGGCCCGCTGCTGAAGAGCAACGTTGAAAAGGTCGCCAACAGCCAGACGCCACTGAATGTGCTTGCGCTCAATGAGCCGGAGAAGATCCAGAACCATCCGAATATCTGCTACTTTGCGCTTTCTCCTGAAGACGAAGCGCGCGATGCCGCGCACCATATCTGGGATCAGGGCAAACGCCAGCCGCTGTTGCTGGTGCCGCGCAGCGGACTGGGCGATCGCGTCACCAACGCTTTTGCTCAGGAGTGGCAGAAACTGGGTGGCAGCACCGTCATTCAGCAGCGATTTGGCTCGACATCTGAGCTGAAACAGGGCATCAACAGCGGTGCGGGCATCAGCTTATCGGGTACGCCGGTGAACGCTGCACCTGCTGAGCCGCAGGGTGTTTCGATTGCGGGCCTGACCATTCCGGCACCGCAACAGAGCACGCCAGATGTGGTCAGCACCAGCAGCGGTGGCGGCGTCGATGCGGTCTACATCGTCTCCACGCAGGATGAACTGCAGCTGATCAAGCCTATGATTGCCATGCGCACCGGCAGCCGCAGCAACATTTCGCTGTATGCCAGCTCGCGCAGCGCGCAGGCGGGTGCCGGCCCGGACTTCCGTCTGGAAATGGATGGCCTGCAGTTCAGCGATATTCCGCTGCTCTCCGGCAGCAACCCTGGCCTGATGCAGCAGACCTCAAAGTCATTCAATAATGACTACTCGCTGGTGCGTCTCTATGCCATGGGTATGGATGCCTGGACGCTGGCGAATCACTTCAACCAGATGCGTCAGTCTCCTGGCTTTACGCTGGATGGCAATACCGGCAAGCTCAGCGCCGACACGGATTGTGTGATCAACAGGAAGTTGACATGGAACCAGTATCGTCGGGGCGAAATCGCACCGGCCAACTAAATCGCCGTCAGATTGGTGCCGGGCATGAAGAAGATGCCCGGCGCTATCTGGAGCAGGCTGGCCTGATATGGGTCGCCAGCAATGTTCACTTTCGCAATGGTGAACTTGACCTGATTATGCGTGACGGGCACTGTTGGGTGTTTGTTGAAGTCCGCTACCGGCGCAATGCGCGTTATGGTGGCGCACTCGCCAGCGTTACCCGGAATAAACAACAAAAGCTGCTGCGCGCTGCCGCTCTCTGGCTGGCGCAACGCGGCGGCAGTTTTGAAACAGTGAATTGCCGTTTCGACATCATCGCCATTACCGGCAAGGCGCTCGAGTGGCTGCCGAATGCCTTTAATGCAGACGTTTAGAACCAGGTGGTCGTGTGCAGGAAAGAATTAAAGCGTGTTTTACCGAAAGTATTCAAACCCAGATTGCCGCAGCCGAGGCGTTGCCCGATGCTATCTCGCGCGCGGCTATGACGCTGGTACAGTCGCTACTGAATGGCAATAAAATCCTGAGCTGTGGTAACGGTGCTTCATCCGCCAATGCCCAGCATTTCGCCGCCAGCATGATCAACCGTTTTGAGACCGAACGCCCCAGCTTACCGGCGCTGGCCTTAAGTGCAGACAACGTGATGCTGACCGCGATTGGTAACGACCGTCTGCACGATGAAATCTATGCCAAGCAGGTGCGCGCACTGGGTCACGCAGGCGATGTGTTACTGGCTATCTCAACCCGGGGCAACACCCGCGACATCGTTAAGGCGGTAGAAGCGGCGGTAACACGCGATATGACTATCGTTGCGCTTACCGGGTATGATGGCGGAGAGCTCGCCGGACTGCTGGGTCCGCAGGATGTGGAAATCCGCATTCCGTCGCACCGCAGCGCCCGTATTCAGGAGATGCATATGCTCACCGTTAATTGCTTATGCGATCTGATCGATAACACTCTCTTTCCCCATCAGGAATGACCGAAGGAGCACGAATGAAAGCATTGAATGCTATAGCTATTCTGTTAACCGCCATGCTGCTGCAGGGCTGCGTTGCGGTTGTGGCTGGCGGCGCAGCGGTTGCCACCAAGACGGCGACCGATCCCCGCTCGGTAGGGACGCAGGTTGATGACGGCACCCTGGAGCTGCGCGTCACTAACGCGCTGGCAAAAGATCAGCAGATTAAAACCGATGCCCGCGTAGTCGCCACCGCCTATCAGGGCAAAGTGCTGCTGACCGGCCAGGCACCTTCGCAGGAGATCGCCAATCGTGCCAAACAGATCACCATGGGCGTTGATGGCGCAACCGAAGTCTACAACGAGATCCGCATCGGCCAGAAAGTGACGCTGGGCACCACGTCCTCCGACACCTGGATCACCACCAAAATTCGCTCGCAGCTGCTGGGCAGCGATCAGGTGAAATCCTCCAACGTGAAGGTGACGACAGAGAATGGCGAAGTGTTCCTGTTGGGTCTGGTGACGCAACAGGAAGCACAGGCCGCGGCCGATGTTGCCAGTCGCGTCAGTGGCGTGAAGCACGTCACCACCGCCTTTACCATGCTGAAGTAACCGATAAAAACGCAAAAAGGCGGCCCTGGCCGCCTTTTTTATTGCTTTTTTTTCAGACCGTTTCAGACCGGAATGTCGATAACCAGCGCGCGGGTCGCGGTTTTTGCAGTCAGCTGCAACTGCTTCTCTTCCTGCAAAAAGGCACCATCGCCACAGCCCAGCGTCTCCTGATGATCCGTGCCGGACATCGCCTCCAGCGAACCGTGAATCGACTGCAGATAGGCTCGCGGCCCCTGTATCGGCAGCGAGTAATGTTCGCCCGGTGCCAGCTCGACCTGATGGATCCACACCTGCTGACGCAGTTGCAGGCTGTCGTCCACGCCATCCGGCGAAGCAATCAGCTGAGACACGCGACCTTCCGTCAGGGCTATTTTCTGCATCCGCGGATTTTCGCGCTCCGGACAGGCGGCCAGCCAGAGCTGCATGCGCGTCAGCGGGCGATCTTTGCTCAGGTTAATTTCGGTGTAACTCACTCCGGGCTGAGCAGAGAGCAGCAGCGCTTCCCCTTCCCGCACGCTGATGGTGTTGCCTTCGCTGTCGCGGTATTCGGCTTCACCCTGCAGCACGATGTTCAGCACATCGACCTGAGGATAAGTGCGCGGCTGAAAAGCGGCACCCGGTGCCAGCACTTCCTGGTTCAGTACGCGCAGCGACGCGTAACCCATCAGTTTAGGATCAAAATAGTGGCCAAAAGAGAAACTGTAGCGGCCCTGCAACCAGCCGAAATCGGCCTGGCCACAGGCGGACGCACTGCGTGTCGTTATCATTATTTACCTCCGGCATCCGGTGACGAGGATCGGCCACGGACTTTATGCACCCATGGTAAAAGTCTGGACGCCGGATTGTTAGCCAGTTAATCTGCCCGGCATGTTCAAATTTCCTGACAGAGACCCGGGATGGCCAAAGAGCGTGCGTTAACCCTTGAATCGTTACGCGTTATGGATGCGATTGATCGGCGTGGCAGTTTTGCAGCAGCCGCAGATGAACTGGGGCGAGTGCCTTCCGCCCTCAGCTACACCATGCAGAAGCTGGAAGAGGAGCTGGATGTGGTGCTGTTTGACCGCTCCGGTCACCGTACCAAATTTACCAATGTGGGACGCATGCTGCTGGAGCGTGGCCGGGTGCTGCTGGAAGCGGCCGATAAGCTCACCACCGATGCAGAAGCGCTGGCGCGTGGCTGGGAAACCCATCTGACCATTGTTACCGAAGCGCTGGTGCCCATTGATGCGCTGTTTCCGCTGGTGACCCGTCTGGCCGACAAAGCCAACACGCAGTTTTCGCTGGTGACGGAAGTGCTGGCGGGCGCATGGGAACGACTGGAACAGGGCCGCGCCGATATCGTGATTGCCCCCGATATGCACTTCCGCGCCTCTACCGAGATCAACACCCGCAAGCTCTACACCATGATGAGCGTCTACGTCGCCAGTGCGGATCACCCGATTCATAACGAGCCGGAACCGCAGTCTGAAGTGACGCGGGTGAAATACCGTGGCATTGCGGTTGCGGATACCGCACGTGAGCGTCCGGTGCTGACCGTGCAGTTGCTGGATAAGCAGCAGCGCCTGACCGTGAGCAGTATGGACGACAAGCGGCGTGCGCTGCTGGCGGGCCTGGGCGTGGCAACCATGCCCTATTCATTAGTCGAGCAGGATATTGCTGAAGGTCGCCTGCGGGTAGTGAGTCCGGAGTATACTCGCGAGGTCGATATTATTATGGCGTGGCGGCGTGACAGCATGGGCGAAGCCAAATCCTGGTGTCTGCGCGAGATCCCGCGCCTGCTGGCGAAGAAAAACTAAGTATCATGGTTTCAGGGCGAAGCTAAGACCGGCTCAGGCAATCCATCGCCACCGCCCTGAAGCTGTTGAAATCGCTGCTGTCCCGCAGGCGGGTCATCGCCCGTTCACGCAGGAACGTCACAAACAGATCGTATATCGCCATTGCCTCTTCATACTCACTTTTGCTGATGGCCAGCAGGAAGATGACATAGGCGGTATCGTCGCCCCACGAGATGCCATGCGGAGCCAGCACGGTATAGACCACGGTTTTCTTTGCCAGCAGTCCCAGCGAGTGCGGCAGTGCGATCCCTTCGCCCAGCATGGTGCTGACAATCGCTTCACGCTCTTCAACCGACGGACAGAACGCCGCATCCACAAAGCCCTCCGCCTGCAGCTGATCGCACAGCTGACGAAACAGTTCAGACTGGGTCATCGGCCTGTCAACAATATGAAAGTGCTGGGCATCAAAAAATTTCGCCAACATATAGGGCCGCGTCCGGTCGACCAGCACCAGCTTGCCAATCTGCTCCAGCTGAAAACCGGTGGGAAACGGTGACATCACCACCACCGGTTTCTCTTTTTCACTGAGCCGGATGGTCGAGATAACAAAATCTTCGTCGATACGGCTGCGCGCCTCATATTCGCGCTGTGACAGGCGCGCCGTGACCTGTAACTGCGGGTATTTACGCAGCAGCATTGCCTCAATCATGCGCAGCGTAGAGTTACCGCTGTCGCACACCAGCAGCACCTGCGGATGGCGCTGATAGCCGACGTCATAGTGGCGCTCCAGCCCGACGCCAATATGCAGAACCAGAAAGCCGATCTCATTTTCGGAGATAACATACGGGGTATATTTCCCCCAGCTGGTTACCGCCGCTAAGGTGACATCGTAGGCCATCGGATAGTGCTGCTTGATGTTGCTGAGCAAGGGGTTGGGAATGTGGATCTGATAGCGCACCCGGGTAATCATGGTTTTGATGTGGGTGAGCAGATCGGCACGCAGTTGCTGATCGTTTTGCAGATTGAAGTTGTAGTGGGTGTTAATAAAGCTGAGCAGGTAATCCACTAAAGCGTCGGCGTCATCGGCATTAATAGCGCTGGGGGCGATCGCCTGAATGCGCCGCGCCGCAATATTGACCCGCAGCCAGTTCTCTTCCGCTGGTGAAATCGGTTTGCTGACCAGCGGGCGCATCAGATTAATCAGCTGATGTGCCGCTTCACGCACCTCATCACCAATCTCCTCGGCTCCCGGATCGTTTAACGGATAGCCTTCACTGATGCGACGCACCGCCACGGCGCAGTAAAGCCGCAGATAGCGCTCGCCCTCATCGCTGAGGCGAATATTGTGCTGGGCAAAGCAGTTTTGCAGCAGCGGGCGCAGCGTCTCCAGCATGCCGCTGTTGAGCGCTTCAATCGTCAGCAGCGGACTCTCCGGCTGCGCCTGATCGATTTGCCATAACAGATCGGTCAGGCAGGTCCGAATCGCCACTTCGCTGCCGAACAGCTTCATGCCGTAGTGTGGCTTGCTTTCAATAGTGAGGTGATAGCGCCCCAGCCATTCGCGGACTTCTGCCATATCATTCTGCAGGGTGGCGCGGCTGACAAACCACTCTTCGGCCAGCTCTTCAAGTTTCAGCGAATAGGCCGCAGTGAGAAAGCGGGTCAGCAGGTAGCGAACCCGGTCTGGCGAGGTGCGTGGCACCCGCAGCGGCGACGCGGTGTGCTGCTGCAGATGCTGAAAGCGCTGAGCATCCTCAATCTTCAGCTGATAGCCCGCGCCACGGCTCAGGATAAACTGCGCGCCATGCTCTGCCAGCAGCGCATTCAGCGCCGTGATATCGGTGCGCACGGTGCGGGTCGAGACGGCAAAACGCCGCGCCAGCTCATCCTGAGGCAGCGTTTCGTTTTGCAGGGCATCGAACAGTTGCGCGAGGCGCTGATTGGGAAATCTCACAAGCGTTACCTGTTTGCAGACAGAAAGTGGGAACATCAGCCTACGGCGATCGTCACACAACGTCCATGTTGCGCGATCGGCCTGCTGCAGGCTGATCGTGTCGATCTCTACGCCAGCAGCGTTTTACAGATGGTCAGTAGCTGCTGCACATCTTCGATGCGGGTCTCTCCGCTGGCTTTGTCGATGATCGAACTGTAGACGTGCGGGATCACTTTGCTGACGCCGGACTCCAGCGCAATGCGCACGATCTCGCCGAAATTCTCCAGATCGATACCGCCGGTGGGCTCCAGCCAGAAATCGAGTTTTGCACAGGCTTCCGCCACGGCGCGATACTCATCCACCACCTGCAGACCGCCCATCGGGAAATATTTCACCGAGCTGCCGCCCATATCCTGCAGCATCGCAATCGCCGTTTCGATAGGCACGATCCCGTCCTGCTGTTTTGCGCTGCGCGGTCCGGTAGAGATTTTCACCTGACCCGGCGTGCCGGTGGGCGAGATCAGACCGTTCACGATGGTCTGTGACTGGCCCAGCAGCGCACGACTGGTGGCGACGCCGGTAAAGACCTGGTTCACATGCTGCGGTTGCAGCACCGCGGAGATCTCACTCACCATCTGTGACTGATTAGGATCACCCGCACCCAGCCCCACCGACAGCGCATTATCAATCAGCGCAGCATACTCGCGCATATCAGCGATAGCGGCGTCATTGCTGGCGTAGTTTTTTGACAGCACGCCGACCAGCACGTGCCCTTCTGCTGCCTGCCAGATGGCGCGGGCGTTCTCTTTTGATCCCGCCAGGACGTTAAGGCAGATGCGATCCTGATAAAAGTTGGGGGTCAGCGTCATGCGTGTTTCTCTCCGTTTAACAGTGCCTGAATGCGGGTGAAAATAGTGTTCAGTTGATCAGCGCTGACGCTGCGCACGTCTGCTTCAATGATCCCCTCGTTGGCTTTGTAGCCACGGAAGTAGATCGCGACGTCGCCCTTTTTCAGCGCCTGCACCAGATCGCCGGTGCGCTGCTGGATTGCAGCTTCGTCAAAGGCGATCTCCGTGCGGGCGATATCACGTCCGGCGGCATCCCATACGATCCGAGCCGTCACGCCATGCAGGCCATTGAGCTGCTCAATAAACGGCGTCATTTTTTCCACCATCTGCGCGCCGCTGATTTTTGGCTGCGTCAGATAGTTTTCGATTGCCTGGGTCAGCCCCAGAATCCCCTCTTTGCCCACTTTCATTGCGCGGCCAATGCCGTTGGTCTGGCGTTTGACCCACTCAACGTAGTGGTGTCTGCCAATCACCAGCCCGCTGGTCGGCCCTTCAATCGCTTTTGCGCCGCTGTAGATCACCAGATCGGCACCCGCCTGGTAGTAGCACTGCAGATCCTCTTCCGCGGCTGCATCGACGATCAGCGGTACACCATGCTCACGCGCAACCGCCGCGGCCTGCGCTACATCAAGATGGCTCTTCTGCACGCAGTGATGCGATTTCACATAGAGGATTGCTGCGGTCTGCGGCGTGATCGCCGCCGCCAGCTGGGCAGGTGAGCACTCGTTGCTGTAACCCGCTTCCACCAGTTGCCCGCCACCCAGTGCCACCATGCTGCCGACCGGGGCGCCATAGTTCACGTTGTGGCCTTTCGGCACTACAATCTGGTGCGGGATGGTCAGCGGTGCGGCGTGCAGGTTATCCACCAGCCAGTCATTGTCTTTCACAATCACCGCCGCCACGCACTGGGCGATGCCTGCGGAGGCGCAGGAGACCACCAGCGCGTTCTCCACCTTCAGCAGACCGGCGATATAAGCACCGGTCTTATCCACCAGATCTTTCATTTCGAAGTAGTGGTCGAGGCCGTATTTCACCGTATCGATCACGTCACTCGACGGCGTAGAGACGCCGAGGATCGTCATACGGCCAGAGGCGTTAATTACCGGCTTCAGGCCATACTTTTCATATACCGAGGTCATGCGCTATTCCTTCTTCTGTCGCGATCCACGTGCCAGCGACCACGGCCGCCAGCGGAACCAGATGCTTCTCACCGGTTACCTGTTCACCTTCTGAATCGATAAAGGGCCGGCTTTCCTCTTTGACGCTAAAAACAGTCAGGTCGGCGTCATAGCCAACTTTCAGCTGGCCCTTGCGCAGCAGGCGCAGTCCTGTGGCCGCATTGACCGTCACGCAGTCGATCACCTGCGGCAGCGTCATACCGACGCTGAAGAATTTCGACATCACATGCGCCAGGCTGTGAACCGGCCCGGTCAGGCGATTACGGCAGTAGATGTCAGAGCTGATGGTGTCGGGCAGAATGCCCTGCGCAATCGCCACGCGGGCGACCTCGAAGCTGAAGCTGGCGCTGCCGTGGCCAACATCGAGTTTTACGCCACGTGCAATGGCATGTTTTACCGCCGCTTTGAGTTCACCCTGCGGCGTCAGAATGCGGTTGGGTTTGCCATTAAAGCAGTGCGTGATGATGTCGCCTGTGGTGAGCAGATCCGCAATCTGGTCGAGATTGGGTGGATTATTGCCAATGTGAACCATCAGCGGCAGACTGCCGCTCTCCTGCTGGATCGCTTTGGCTTTGATCAGCGGCTGGACGCCGTTCTGACCGACCACGCTGCTGCTGATGCGCGCCTTGAGGCCGACAATAAAATCGGGCAGTCGAGCCACGGCCTGCTGCACCGCCTCGCCATCGATCTGCGTCATATCGGCCAGCTCATTCTGAGTGACGATGCCGGTACGGGCGATATTGATCAGCGCATAGACCTGGGTTTGCGCCGCGCGCGTTAGCTGGTAGAAGTCATCAATGTGCTCTGCGCCGGTGCTGCCCGCATCAACCACTGTGGTGACGCCATGCGCCACGCCGATCGCGTCCGCTTCATCATGATAAATGGGCGATTTGGGATAGCAGTGAACGTGGGAGTCGATCCAGCCCGCGCTGAGGTAGTAGCGGCCCGCCAGATCGCGCTCACGCGGTGCGCTGCCCTGCACCTTGCCGATGGCAGCAATGCGGCCATCCTGCAGCGCAATATCGACCACCTGCTCATCGCTGAGGCGCGCATTGCGGATAATCAAGTCGTACATGGTTTCTCCTTAACGACAGCCCGCTGCCGGGCTGCCGGTGAGATCAGAGAGCAATCGGGAACAGCGCACCCAGGATCATCGCACCGAGGATGGCACCGCCGGTAATCGGCTTGTTCCAGAGATAGAACAGCAGCGCACCCAGCAGCGAGCCCAGACCAATCGGAATGGAGGCCGCCATGGCGGACAGGATGATCAGCGGCCCCAGAAAGCGGCCTGAAGCATTACCAGCACCCATCATCACGTCTGCGCCGTAGGTGGAGTCGCTCTGATTGATGGTGAATTTACGCGCCAGAATGATCAGGTAGCCAATCGCCACGCCAATCACCAGGCCCGTCGCCAGCGAAGCTGCGAAGTTCGCCACGGGGAAGATGATGCCCGCCCCCAGCAGCAGTGCCGGCACACCCAGCCGACCCCGGTCTGGATCGCGCCGCCGATATCGAGAATGCCCACCAGCGAGCCTTCAATAATGCGGGCAAACAGGAAGCTGGCACCAAAGGCGGCGACCGCGCCGTAGACGCCGGTTTCCATGCCGGCGCGCAGCATCGAGACAAACGCCACTTCGTTAAACGCGCCAATGCCATAGAGGTAATACATGTGGGTCCCGGCGAAAACCCCCGAGGAGAGCAGGCCAACAAAGATCGGGAAAGACCAGTCGGCGTACCAGAAGCCTTTATTTTCGTTCATCGCATCGCCTCTTATTTGCCGCTGACTGAGTTGTGGATCATGTCGAGCCAGCCGGGAATGCCGAGCTGGAAGGACTGCAGCAGCTTCATGTCGAAACCGCGGAAGAAGCCGCTCAGCACAAACAGCAGCACGATGGCGGTCATCATTACTTTGGTGACCCGGTTCCAGCCGCTCTCTTCCACGCCTTTACCGATCAGGATCCCCAGCACCAGACCTGGTACGGCGTTGCCCATGATCAGCTGCGCCAGACCGCCAAAAATGGTGGCCCAGAAGCCTGACTTTTTGCCTGCATCGATCGCCGCCAGCCAGAAGATGACCGGCATGACGGTGTTCACCAGCAGGTTTGCGGCGGGCACCAGCACTTTGACCGCCGTCACCTGCAGCGCAGCCGGCACAGCAGAGGCGGTAGAGTTGAGGAATGCGACCACGATCATGCCGATGATGCCGCAGGCGATGGCCATTTTTTTCGGATCGTGCAGCGTCTCCGCCACATTACGATTCTTCACCATCAGGGCAGCCGCACCCCAGTTTGGAATGATACGATGGTCCACATCCTGCGTGAATGAACCGGCTGCGACAGACGATGCCCAGGCATTGAAAAAGAAGCCAAGACCAAAGGAGAAATGAGATGCCGGATCGCCTTCACACGAGTTCAGCTCGCCCAGCGTACGAAACGCCCCCATGCCCTGGGTGGTGGGCGCGTGGAACATACGTGCAGCCCCCGCGCCAACGCCGACGCCTACCAGGCCCCCAATGATCAACGACTTAAACAAAATGATTAAAAACATGTTGTTGTACCTTGTTGTCGTTTTTACCCGCCCTATCCGCGCCGCCGCATCGCCCCGGCCTGACCGCCGCGCTATCGCTACAGCAGTGGAATGGGCAAACGGCGGGCTGATGTAAACAGGTTCTGTTTTATGATGCCGCCGTGAACGTCACCTGCTCGGTGTCGAAAACGGTGACGCTGACGGTGATCTCCAGCGTTACGCTGAAGCTCCGCCGTTGGCGCGCCAGAAAGAAAAAGAGAAACTTCTCGGTTCTGACGCTCTCCTGCGCACGCAGCACCCGGACATCCTGAGGTTCGATGCGCAGCAGAATTTTTTGCGTCGCGCGCAGAACCTGGTTCTGCACACGACTCAGGGCATCGGCAAAGGCTTTCGCTTTGGTGTCGCCTTTGCCCTCAACCGTCACCTGGGTAACGTAGTGTTCTTTCATAATCAGCTGCCGTGCTTCTTGTTCCAGGCCTGCACCAGCCGCTCGCCTAACTCTTCTTTATCCATAAAGCCGAAGCCCAGCACCGTGGCGCCTTCATTGATGGCGGTGACGCCTTCGTCAACAGAACGCATGCCGTGTTTGGCTTTGTAGCCATATTTGTTCTGCGCGGTGATAGCACCTGCGCCGCCGCTGCCGCAGAACGAGATGCCGAAATCGGCGTTTTCTGCCTTCATCACGTCACCCAGCTTCATGTCAGCGGCCACGCCTGGCACCACGACAGCACGACCACCCGCTTTCTCGATGCCCGCCGCCACTTTCTGGCCCTTACCTAAACGATCGCCAATCACTACTGTTACCATGGTGTGTTCCTCTCTAATTGTTTGATCGCGCAACTTCAATATGCACTGACAGCAGCCAGGCCTCTTCGCGGGGGAGATTGCCGAACAGGTCGACGACCTGCTGCGCCAGCGCGACCGTTTCAGGCGGAATATCCTCAAACAGCTCCGCTTCCACTTCCGGCAGCGGCTCCCCGCTCAGCGAGCGTGACGCCATGGCCCCGACATGCGATTGCAGCATCTGCTGCTGGACCGCATTGGGCTGAATGCCATGCTGCTGATAGATCGCCGCAATCTGCGTCATTACGCTGTCAGCCAGCTGTTGCACTTTCTCCGGTGGCGCTTCATACACCGGGACGCCGTTATTGCTCACCTTGCTACTCCTGTTAAACCGGATAATTCGCGTTAGAAATAAATTAGCGGTCATCACCCCGGCTGTGGAGAGGCAACATTTCCAGCAGTAAGTGGAAATTGAAGTGAAGGTTGTGCGTCAGATCGCAGGCTGCACGCTTAGTGCGATATACGTCGCAAAATGCGCCAAATGATGGCGTTAGCTTCGCAAGGCGGTGATGTTGTGCGGCGACCAGACTGCCGGGCGGTGGTTTACGGTGCGGTGATAAGCAGAAGTGATGGTAAAAACCGCCGGTCAGGCTGACCGGCGGTCGGATTAGCGGAATTTCTTATGGTTGGTATTACGGATGTCATCAAATTTAGCGGCTTCGCGCTTTGCGCCGTCCACGTTGTTGGCTTTCGCCAGCGCGCTGACCACGTCAATCTGTGCGATAAGTGAGTCGAGGCCCGCGTGGTAGTCTTTGATCTGCGCACTGTCAGCAGGCTGACCTTCCAGCTTATCGGGCGTCGACTTTTTGGCATCCTGCGCCGCGGTTCGCATTTTGGTTAACGCCTGCTGCATCTCCTGCGCACTGTCCGTTTTCTTAACGATTTTCAGATTCGCATTGAGCGTGTCCATATCCTGCTCCAGATCTGCCGCATAGAGGCTGACGCTGGAGAACAACAGAGAAGCCGACAACATTGCAATCACATGCTTACGCATCATTACTTCCTTTTTATTGTGATGAAAAAAAAGCAGCCAACAGGCTGCTTCAGGAATTCATCTTTATTGGCCCGCTATCTTCATCTCAGGCAGTAACACGGAACCGCACTGGATATTACTGCGGGTTTCAATATCGTCACCGATGGTCACCATGTTGTGCCACATCTCTTTAAGATTGCCGGCAATAGTGACTTCGCTGACCGGGTACTGAATGACGCCATTCTCAACCCAGAAACCGGCTGCACCGCGTGAGTAGTCACCGGTAATAGCGCTGACGCCCTGGCCCATCAGCTCGGTCACCACTAATCCGGTTCCCATCTGCTTCAGCAGGTCGTCAAAGCTGTGGCCCTGACCCGCAATGCGCCAGTTATGAATACCACCAGCATGACCAGTGCTGGTCAGACCCAGTTTACGGGCGGAATAGCTGGTCAGCAGCCAGGTCTGCAATACGCCATCTTTGATGATGTCGCGCGCCTGAGTCCGTACCCCTTCGCTGTCGAACGGCGTAGAGGCGAGCCCTTTCAGCAGGTGTGGCTGTTCACTGATGGTGAGCCACTCCGGCAGAATCTGCTGACCCATTGAATCCAGCAGGAAAGTCGATTTACGGTAAACGCTGCTGCCGCTGATCGCACCAACCAGATGACCAAACAAGCCGGTCGCCACTTCAGCGGCAAAAATCACCGGGGCTTTCATGGTCGGCAGTTTACGCGGGGCCAGACGGGAGAGCGTACGGCGCGCGCACTCGGCTCCTACCCACTCCGGGCTTTTCAAATCTTCAAATGCACGGCCAATGGTATAGGCGTAGTCGCGCTCCATGTTGCCATCCTGCTCAGCGATGACGCAGCTGGAGAGCGAATGGCGGCTTGAGCAGTAGCTCTGCAACATTCCGTGGCTGTTGCCAAAGACTTTGATGCCGACGTGGCTGTTGAAACTGCCGCCTTCGGTGTTGGTAATTCGCTTATCGGCACGCAGTGACGCCTGCTCCGCCTGCGCGGCCAGTTCAATGGCGCGGTCAGCGTCAATTTCCCACGGATGGTAAAGATCCAGATCCGGCGCATCATAGGCCAGCAGCTCTGCGTCGGCCAGACCGGCAAACGGATCGGGCGAGGTGTAGCGGGCAATATCAATCGCGGCCTGCACGGTACGTTTGATCGCATCCGGGCTGAGGTCGGTCGATGAGGCACTGCCTTTACGATTCTGATGATAAACGGTGATGCCCAGCGCACCGTCGCTGTTAAATTCAACGTTTTCCACTTCGCCATAACGGGTGCTGACCCCGATGCCGGTGGTCTTACTGACAGCCACTTCCGCGCTGTCAGTGCTTGCTTTAGCCAGTTCAAGTGCCTGCGCAATGGCCTGCTCCAGTACTTTTCGCTGTTCTGCAACCTGAGTAGATACGTTCATCGACCTGCCGTCTAATCTTATGTGTGAATGATTTGAGTCTATCAGAGTCAGAGAACAATTTCGCAGTCACCCGATAAACTGGTAGGATTAGCCTCTTTTTTTTGGGAGCCCGGAAATGACCAGACAGCCCGATGAGTGGCTCGACGATGTGCCAGATAATGACGAAGAAGAAGATGAAGAGATTATCTGGGTCAGTAAGAGTGAAATTAAACGCGATGCAGAAGAGTTAAAGCGCCTGGGAGCCGAACTGGTTGATCTGGGTAAAAACTCGCTGGATAAAATCCCGCTGGATGAGCGCCTGCGCACCGAGATCGAACTGGCACAGCGCATCAAGAAAGAGGGTCGCCGCCGTCAGCTGCAGCTGATCGGTAAACTGCTGCGCAGCATTGATGTGGAGCCTATCCGCATTGCGCTGGATAAGCTCAAGAATCGCCACAACCAGCAGGTTGCGCTGTTCCATAAACTGGAAATGCTGCGCGATCGTCTGATTGAGCAAGGTGATGAGGCGATGAGCGACGTGATTGCGCTTTATCCCGATGCCGATCGTCAGCAGTTACGCAGTATGATCCGTAATGCGCAGAAAGAGAAAGCGGGCAACAAGCCGCCGAAGTCTGCCCGTCAGATTTTCCAGTATCTGCGTGAGCTGGCCGAAGCGCAGTAATGCCATGGCGGGCAGTCTCGCCCGCCTCCCGGCAGCACTTACCGATAGATATAGAGAATACCGGTGCGCAGCCGCAACTGGCGTTCGCTCGATGTAGCAGAACGTCCGATATCACCAAAGGTGACGTAAGGCACCCAGACGCGATCGTTGCCAAGCGCATAATCGAACTGTAACTCCTGTTCATAGTCATCATGTTTATTAGCAAACAGTTTCGCATCCGCGTGCTTATACACCAGCTTATAGGTGGTGGTGAGGCGATCGGTTTTATTCCGCAGATAGAGATCAAAACGGTTAGCCGTGCGATGCCGGTCAGTATCGCAATAATCAATACCCCCGGTGCGGCAGTGATCGTCATGGGCATAATCAGTCAGTTCAAGGCGATATAATCCGCCAACAGACCAGCGGTCATTAATTTTATACCAGGGTGCCACACCAAACTTCCATTCGGTGCGCGAGGAGTTAAATTCCGGCTGAATAAAAGGCGATAGCGTCCAGTTCCCCCAGTACCAGGACTTCAGAAAAGTGACTTCCACCACATTTAACACGGTGTCGTTATAATATTTATCTTTTGGATCTGCGCCACCGGTTTTAAATTTGGTTTCGACGCCAAGAAACATATTATCCGGCAGTGTGGTACTCAGCCCCAGCTTGTCATAGTGTGTGCGGTCGCGAAGACGGTACTCGTGCCGGTAATCCACCGTAGCCGTTGCCAGCGCTGCCGCCGAAGTGCATAACAGCGTGACGCCCAGAGCTAATGATCGTGTTGTATTTTTTCCCATAAAAATGTCCTTATTCTCAGTAATAAGGGCAATGAATTATCCGAATTCATTTAACCCAAATTTAACTTATATTTAAACCCTGTATTAATATAAGATGCCACATAAAGAAAACCTGTTAATTGTTTCTTTAATCTGAATCCTTCTGATTATTATTTATTTCTCAGCTGCAACAGAGACGATGCTAAAAATAACCGGCAGGTGTGGCCTTTCTGTTTCAGACACTAATAAAGAAAATATGGCAACTGAAGGAAGAGTGAGCAGATCAGATTCAAACTATGCGGGATTTATTCAGGAAATAATATTAACGGCAATAACGCTTTAAAAAAAAGCGCCCGAAACGGGCGCCTGATTTTCAGGCCAGCCTGTCCAGCAGCTTCTGATGAATGCCACCAAACCCGCCGTTGCTCATCACCAGAATCGTGTCGCCAGGCTGAGCGGCTTTGGCCACCATTTCGACCAGGGTATCGATATCCGCGCTCCAGTGCGCAGGCGGAATGCACGCTTCTGCTACATCTGAAACCTGCCACGGAATATGGTGCGGCTGGAACAGGAAGACCTCATCAGCACGCGCCAGCGACGGCGCCAGGTCGTTTTTGCTGACGCCCATCTTCATCGTATTGGAGCGAGGCTCCAGCACGGCCAGGATACGTGCTCTGCCACCCACTTTACTGCGCAGGGCAGCCAGTGTCGCCAGAATGGCCGTCGGATGGTGAGCGAAGTCATCATAGACTTTGATGTTATTCACTTCGCCACGCACCTCCAGCCTGCGACGTGCATTGATAAAGGTGTTCAGCGCCTGGCCGGCATCTTCCGGCTTCACACCTACATGCCGCGCGGCAGCAATTGCCATCAGGCCGTTGTGCATGTTGTGTTCGCCCACCAGCGCCCAGTTCACTTCCCCGACTTTCTCACCGTCGAGCCAGATTTCCCAGTGAGACGCATCGTTGGTCAGCTTCTTCGCCTGCCAGCGCCCGTGCTCGCCAACGCTCTCCTGCTCGCTCCAGCAACCCATCGCCATCACCTGTTTGAGGTTAGGATCATGTTCCGGCAGCAGGATCTTGCCCTGGCCCGGCACGATCCGCACCAGATGGTGGAACTGTTTCTGGATCGCCCGCAGATCGTCAAAGATATCGGCGTGATCAAACTCAAGGTTGTTGAGGATCAGGGTCCGTGGAGAGTAATGGACAAATTTGGAACGCTTATCAAAAAACGCGCAGTCGTACTCATCCGCTTCAATCACGAAGAATGGACTTTTTCCTAATTTTGCCGAGACATCGAAGTTTCCAGGCACACCACCAATAATGAAGCCGGGTTCAAGGCCGCAGGCCTCGAGAATCCACGCTGCCATGCCGGCTGTGGTGGTTTTACCGTGGGTTCCGGCCACGGCCAGCACCCAGCGGTCGCGCAGCACGAAATCGTGCAGCCATTGCGGGCCGGAGAGGTAGGGAATGTTGCGTTCCAGCACTGCTTCCACACAAGGATTACCTCGCGTCATCGCATTGCCGATAAT
Organism: Pantoea sp. JKS000250; assembly: GCF_003201065.1. Taxonomy (NCBI): domain Bacteria; kingdom Pseudomonadati; phylum Pseudomonadota; class Gammaproteobacteria; order Enterobacterales; family Erwiniaceae; genus Pantoea; species Pantoea sp. JKS000250. The sequence continues at coordinate 1,699,598 of NZ_QICZ01000001.1, forward strand.
GACTAAGTCAGGCACCGGATCAAGCTGACTGGCGTCATAACCTTCCGTTAATTCAATGCCTTGCTGTTCGAGCAGTGTACTCATTGGCGGGTAAACGTTGGCGTCGGAACCGGTCACCTGATGACCCAGTGAACGAGCCAGCACCGCCAGACCACCCATAAAAGTGCCACAAATCCCGAGGATGTGAATGCGCATAACATGATCCATTACTCAAAAGTTCGGCGCACAGTGTAACGCCGCTCGCAGACGGAAGAAACGGATTAGGACTATGGTTTTTGAAGTTCAATCGGCTAAACTGCGTACGCATCCGTTGGCAGACTGTTACGCGTGCTGCCACTCCATCGAAGATTCAGGGAATGTGTTATGAAAACGTTGGGCGAATTTATCGTCGAGAAGCAGCACGACTTTCCGCACGCCACAGGTGAACTGACGGCGCTGATTTCAGCTATCAAGCTGGGTGCCAAAATTATCCACCGCGACATCAATAAAGCCGGTTTAGTGGATATTCTCGGTGCCAGTGGTGTGGAAAATGTTCAGGGTGAACAGCAGATGAAACTGGATCTGTTTGCCAACGAAAAACTGAAGGCAGCACTGAAAGCACGTGGCATCGTCGCCGGTATCGCTTCTGAGGAAGAAGACGAGTTCGTTATCTTTGAAGGTGAGGAAAACGGTAAGTACGTGGTGTTAATGGATCCACTGGATGGTTCTTCTAACATCGACGTTAACGTTTCCGTCGGTACCATTTTCTCTATTTATCATCGCGTCAGCGAGCCGGGTACGCCAGTGGTTGAAGCGGACTTCATGCAGCCAGGCAACAAGCAGGTTGCTGCCGGTTACGTGGTTTACGGCTCATCCACCATGATGGTGTACACCACCGGTGCAGGCGTGCATGCGTTTACTTACGATCCGTCACTGGGTGTGTTCTGCCTCAGCCACGAACGTATGACCTATCCACCAACCGGTTACACCTACTCGATTAACGAAGGTAACTACATTCGTTTCCCGCAGGGTGTGAAGAAATATCTGAAGTTCTGTCAGGAAGAGGATCTGCCAACGCACCGTCCTTATACCTCACGTTACATCGGATCGCTGGTCGCGGATTTCCATCGTAATCTGCTCAAAGGCGGGATCTACCTCTACCCAAGCACCGCCAGCCATCCTCAGGGCAAGCTGCGTCTGCTGTATGAGTGCAATCCGATGGCCTTTCTGGCCGAGCAGGCGGGCGGTAAAGCCAGCGACGGTCAGAAGCGTATTCTGGATATTCCACCGGTCACGCTGCATCAGCGCTGCCCGTTCTACTGCGGTAATGAGGCAATGGTAAACGACGTTGAGCGTTTCCTGGCTGAGTTCCCGGATTGCCGTCAGGGTTAATCTGGTCGTAGTATAAAAAGAGATATAAAAAGGGCGCGATTTCGCGCCCTTTTTGCTTTTATGCCGTCTGTAATCTGAACTGCGCCATGGTTGCCTGAAGCTGATCGGACTGCGCTTCCAGCGACTGAGTCGCGGCGGTTGCCTGCTCCACCAGCGCGGCGTTCTGCTGCGCCGCCGCATCCATCTGCGTGACCGCCAGATTGACCTGCTCAATGCCACGGCTCTGCTCGTCGGAGGCCATCGAGATCTCTTTCATCAGTGCCGTGACGCGCATGACCTCGCCAGAAATCTCATCCATGGTTTCACCAGCGCGCGTCGCCATCTCCGTGCCCTCTCTGACCCGCGTCTGTGAATCACTGATCAGCGTGCGAATCTCTTTGGCGGCGTTAGCGCTGCGCTGTGCCAGCGTGCGCACTTCATTCGCCACTACTGCAAAGCCCCGACCCTGTTCACCTGCGCGCGCCGCTTCCACGGCGGCGTTAAGCGCCAGGATATTGGTCTGGAAGGCGATGCCGTCAATCACGCTGAGAATGTCGCCGATGCGATTGGCGCTGTCGGTGATCTCATGCATTTTTTCCATCACGTAGCTGACCACCTCAGCGCCGCGATCGGCAGTCTCGGAGACCGCGCTAGCCAGCTGATTCGCCTGCTGAGCATTCGTGGCGTTAAGGCGCACGGTTGCCGTGAGCTGCTCCATGCTAGCCGCCGTCTGCTCCAGCGAAGCGGCAGACTCTTCGGTGCGCTGCGACAGATTGACGTTACCCGCGGCCAGTTCACGGCTGCCGATGTCGATCTGCATACTCGCTTCACGCACCTGACTCACCGAGGTGCGCAGTGACTGCTGCATCCCGCTCAGCGCGTGGTTAAGTCGTCCCAGCTCGTTGTTACTTGACGGTGGCAACGCCTGTGACAGGTCGCCCAACGCGATCTGCTCAAGATGGACAATTGCCTGGTTCAGCGGCTGCAGCAGCATCCGGCGCAGCAGTTGCCAGGCGAGCACCAGCAGCAGCAGGGTTAATACCCCCGCTACGGCGATCAGGATTTTCATTTTGGTTTCGTTGTAGGCCGCCTGTTCAAGCTGGGCCTGAGTGATCTGATCGGCCAGCTGGCTGAAGTCATTGACCGCCTTGTCGTAACTGGCCGCCAGCGTCGCCAGATTGCCTTCCAGCAGCTGGTAATATTCGTCGGTATATTGCTTATCCAGCGCATCCATCATCGGTTTGATGCCCTGATCGAGATAGGCTTTGTAACTGGCTGAAACCGCATCCGCCAGCATTTTGCCGTGCGCCGTCACTGTTCCGGCATCAACAAAACGCTTCAGGTGTTTCTGCGATGACACCACATCCGCCTGCGACAGTTTTGTCACTGCCGCGCCCTCTTCCAGCATACCAATTTCAATTTTACGTACCGCCAGCGCCGCGTTTGCGCGGGCCCGCATCAGATCGGAATTGCTCTTATACAGACTGTTCAGCTCGATCCCCTGAATGCGATTGATTACATCCAGCGAGCGATTGCCTTTATTAATTGCCACGATACCCATAAAACTCACCGCCAACAGCAGCAGTGTCATAAATGCCAGCAATGCCAGCAACCCCGTGCGAAGTGATAACTGTTTCATCCTGATAGTTTCCGTGTATGTGAAAAGGCGAATTTTGAAGCGGCCCTAAAGCGGAGAAATTATCGGCAGTAACGGGGCGAAACTTTAACTCTGATTAGTGTTAACAACTTGATCATCACAGAAACATCGCTCAATCTGATCGCCGCCTGCCCGCTATCCGGAGAAAAGAATGAAATCGGGATTACTTCTGATGCTACTGTTCGTCAGTACGGCGACGATAGCAAAGGATTTGCCTTCAGACGCCGCACTGGATCGCTGCCTCAATGACGCCTCTGCGACCCTTGCGATGAACCAGTGCTATGCTGCGGCCACAACGATCTGGGATCAGCAGATGAATCAGCAGTACAACACACTGATGAAGACCCTGAACGGCGACGCTAAAAACAGACTGCGTATTGCACAGCGCGCGTGGCTGAGCTACCGCGATAGCTGGCTTGCAGCGAGCCACAGCCAGCTGGCGACGCAGGGAACGCTGGGCAGCGTAGCGCTGAGTGCCCGGGCCTGAGCCTGGTACGCAATCAGGCATTGATGTTGCAGTCCCTCGGTAAAGGCAGTTGTGCCAACCCCGATGACTGCTGACCCATAACTCGCTTTTGCGCTGGCTGACGTCAGTGCGCTATTAACCTTCAGGGAGAAACCATGGCTGCTTACGCCTCGACATTGATTCTGATTGCCCTTGCCGTACTGAGCTATTTTGTTCACAACAACGCAGTCACCATTTCTATCCTGGTGCTGCTGGCGATTAAAATTACCCCGCTGGCGCAGTTCTTTCCCTACGTGGAAAAACAGGGCATTACCCTGGGCATCATTATTCTTACCGTGGCGGTAATGGCGCCGCTGGCCAGCGGCTCACTGCCCGCCTCCGCGCTGCTTAAATCCTTTGCCAACTGGAAGTCGATTGTGGCGATTGTGGTGGGGATTTTTGTCGCCTGGCTGGGCGGTCGTGGCGTGAACTTTATGAGCGTGCAGCCGTCGGTTATCGGGGGGCTGCTGATTGGTACGGTGATTGGCGTAGCGTTCTTCCGCGGCGTGCCGGTAGGACCACTGATTGCCGCAGGCATTGTTTCGCTGTTTGTGGCGGCTAAGTAGCGTTAGGGCGCATTCCGAAACGCCAAAAAGAGGGCATACTTTCAGAGTCAGTTGGCTATAATAGCCGACACTCAACATACGACTACTGAAGGAATGCCAGATGAGTTTGAACCAGGTGCCAGCAGGTAAAGACCTGCCAGAAGATATCTACGTTGTCATTGAGATCCCAGCGAATGCTGATCCGATCAAATATGAAGTTGATAAAGAGTCTGGTGCCCTGTTTGTAGACCGTTTCATGTCTACCGCCATGTTCTATCCGTGCAACTACGGCTACATCAACCACACCCTTTCTCTGGATGGTGATCCGGTTGACGTACTGGTTCCGACCCCGTATCCACTGGTCCCGGGCTCAGTGATCCGCTGCCGTCCGGTTGGCGTGCTGAAAATGACCGACGAGTCTGGCGAAGATGCCAAACTGGTTGCCGTTCCGCACACCAAACTGTCTAAAGAGTACGATCACATCAAAGATGTGAACGACCTGCCAGAACTGCTGCGTGCACAGATCACCCACTTCTTTGAGCACTACAAAGATCTGGAAAAAGGCAAATGGGTGAAAGTGGATGGCTGGGATAACGCCGAAGCCGCTAAAGCCGAAATCATCTCCTCTTACGAGCGTGCACAGAAGAAGTAATTCTGCTGCCGGTTTGTGAGTCGAAAAAAAAAACACCGTCCAACTGGACGGTGTTTTTGTTCAGGCCTCTGGCTCCTCATCGCGCTTCAGCCAGTCACCACTCATAATGCGCTGGCGTCCTGCCACTGAGCGTTGATAGACATAAAGCCATGCACTGCCAAACGGCGTCTGAGTCAGATAACGTTTGTACTCTCCCCCTTTGGTGCGAAGCGCATCCAGCTCCGCAAGGGTTGAGGCATCAATGCGGTACACTTCACACTGTACCGCTCCATTGCCCTCTATGACGCCGGGATAATGCCCCAGACTGTAAAGCTCAAAGCCTTCAATCTGGTGATCACCCAGCCACTGCGCATTCGTCATCCAGTGACTGTTTCCCTGTTTGCGCCGTAAACTGCCGTAGACAATTATTCGCATTGCTAAAACTCAAACTGATAGAGCAAATCGAGAGCCTGATCCACACCGGATACGGCTTCCAGATAGAGCTTAGGCATCAGGCGGTAACGCAAGGTTAACGTCGCCAGTGAATCAAATATGCCAACACCGTATTTTACCTGCAGACCCGGTAGTACATAGCCACTGACCTGCACCTGCTGGCTGTCGCCAACACCCGCAGTATCAACGGCCAGATTACTGACACCGAATGTCTCCCCGATTTTACCCACAACCTGCCCACTTTGTGCAACCCCTAAGCCAACAAGGGCCGAAGTAAGGGCGTTACTGTCGCCGTCACTGCCCAGTCCCTGACCACGCAGCAGGTAGGAAAGCGCTTCCTGCTGCGACATTGCCGGATCGGAGAAGACTTCTGCTTTCGGCTCATCAGCAAGGCCAGTGACGCGCAGACCGGCGGTGACGCCATCTTCAGTCGCATCCGGGTTACGGATAGCTTCCAGATTGACGTAAGGCTGATCAGGCGGACCGGCAAACTGCAGCTCGCCTTTACGGACGATCAGATCCTGACCATAAGCGTGGAAGCGACCGGACGGAATGTTGATCTGGCCATTCAGACCAAGCCCTGTCCTATCCTGTACCAGTTTAAGATCGCCATTCAGTTTCGCTTTCAGGCCAAATGCCGAGAGCCGCACATCGTTACCGACGTGGATCACCAGATTACTGTTAATCGGGATCGCGGCGGTTTGCGGTGCAATTGGCTTCAGCTGTTCATCCAGCATCACCTCATCCGACGAGACGCCAGTGGCGCTTTCCGGCACTTCCTGCACCGTGATGCGCGCCCACGGAATGTCGACCCGGCCATCAAGGTTAAAGGCGGCTGGCGTCGCTTCAAACACCAGATCCGGCGAGACATCCATACGCACCATCGGCGGTACGGTTACGCGAACCCGGCTGCCCTGCGCCGCAATGCGCGCACGCCAGTTATCAAGCTGACTCCAGTCCGCGTTACCGCTGAGGTTAATGTTGCCCTGCGCGGTCTGCACCAGCCCGTTCAGGGTCGAGCTCATGCCGTTGAACACCAGATTCAGGTTAGCGGCTGTGAGATCGACCGGCATAAAGTTGCCATCCACATCGACACCCGTCAGACCAAGCTGACCAAATACCTGCGGCTGCTGGATGCTGCCACCCAGACGCAGGCTGCTGTTCAGGCTGCCTTTGATCTTCTCACCCTGCATCAGCGCCGGATTGATCATCGCCAGCGAGATATTGCGGATATTAACGTTGCCGCCCAGCGTACGGCGGTTTTGCGGATCGTCGATCTGCACGTTGCCATCCAGCTGCCCGTTTTTGGCGATGCGGATCAGCCAGTCGAGCTTAGCACGTCCGTTTTGCAACGCGGCATTGAGGTTCAGCGTGTCGAAGGCGATCGGCAGGTTATTGCCCTGCACATCCTGCACCACTTTCACGCCGTTGCCTTTCAGCGCCACGGTGCCGGTCGGCAGCGCGCCGTCGGCCGTCCAGTTGACGCGCACATCGCCGCTGAACAGGCCGCTGAGCTGGGTCGCATCCGGCATAAACGGCTTCACCATCGCCAGGTCAAAGCGATTCAGCACGACATGCGCCTTGCCTGCCGGCCCGGCTTCTACCGGTTCTGGTACACAAATCTGTGCATTCGGGTTCTGCCAGCAGTGCGGCCCGATGGTCGCCGTCTGGCGGCTGTTGAGATAGTCGATGGCCATCGCGCGGGTCAGACGCCACTCGCCGACAGGCGTATCAAAATGGGTATCGTTCAGCGTGCCTCTCCAGCGTTCGGTCTGGCGATCGAAGCTGCCGTTCAGCGCCAGCTGGCCAGAGACCGGTTTGCCCTGCACATTCAGCTTCAGCTGATGCTGATGCTCGTTGCCGTCCGCATTCAGCGTCAGCAGGCTGATGTTCAGCGCATCCTGCTTCAGTTGCTCGACGCGCAGTTGCAGTTTACCCGCCACCTGTTCGCCGGAGCGCACGTCACCATTCAGCGTAACGCGATTGATCTGCATCTGCTGCCAGCGCAGACCACGGGCATTGAGATCGGCCAGCAGCTGTGGGGCTTTCAGGGTGCCACGCGCTTTGATAGTGCCGTTGACGACACCACCCAGACCGGGCAGCGCATTGTCGAGCTGTGGCGCGTCGATGCTGGCATCAAGATCCAGACTATCGCCCAGCGCCCCTTTGACATCCAGATGGTTGCGTCCCAGCGCCAGCTTAATGCCCGGCACCGTCCACTGGTTGTAGCTGTTACCGGTCAGCGAGCCGTCAGCGGTCACGGCATTCTGCTTCACGTTTCCTTTCAGCTGAAGCTGCGGCACACTCAGCTGCCAGCTGCCGCCATAGAGACTGCCGCGGGTGGTGATTTTTCCATCCAGCCGCGCCGGCCAGTCAGGATACTGTTTTGCGGTGTTGATCCCGGCCAGCGTCAGCTCACTGCGCCAGCTGATCGCCTTGCTCCAGTCCACCAGCGCGGTGAGGTCAATATTGCCCTGCAATGCAGCCACGCGCAGGCGATCCAGGCTGAACTGCTCAACATTGCCTTTACCCGTCAGCGAGACAGTGGCTGGTGGTACCGACTCGCCCTTCACGGCGGTCTGCAGTGACATCACATAGTCGGTGGCTTTGCCTTTAAACTGATAGTTCAGGTCATCCGCCTGATACTGAACCGGGCCGGTTAACGGCCAGCGTAACTGCGGGCTGGTTAACTGCAGTGACAGCGGCAGTCCTGCTACCGCCAGCTGCGTCGTGGCGTCCAGCTGCGCCTTCACCGGACCGGAAAGATTCAGTCCCAGCTTCAGCTCGTCGCGCATTGCACCATTCAGTTTCAGCGCCAGCTTTTCGCCTTTGATCGGATCGGTGTTAACCGTGCCGTTCAGGGTGAAATCGACCGGCCAGTTATCCGCCAGCGTCGCCTGTCCGCTGCCGTTGAGGTTGCCAAGATTCGAGTCCACTTCAAGCGTCGTCAGTTGCATATGACGATCGGCGGTTTTAGCTTTCAGCAGTAACCGGCTGACGGAGATATCGGTGTCGCCGGTAATGCGCAGCTGTTCACCCAGAATCTGCTGCACCTCAATATCCAGCGGCAGACGGAAATCGGGCAGCGCAGGCAGCAGCGGTTGGGCAAACATCGCCTGCAGCGTTTCACCCAGCGGTTTCTCCGCAGGATGAGGCTGCTGAACCTTCGGCTCCACCACCTCTTCATTCACGACTTTCGCCGCTTTCGGCAGCGCAATCAGCAGGCTTTGAATATGGGTCGGATTCAGCGTCAGCGCGCGATCCTGCCATTGCAGGCCAGTAGTGAAGTCGAGCAGCGAGATCGCCGTGTCATCCACTTTGACATTGATGTTGTGCAGGCCAAGGTGACGCAGCGTAATCGGGTATGGCGTACTGAGGTTAGTGTTGCCACTTTCCTCTTCCGGCGCTGGCGCAGCAGGTGTCATCTTCTTACTGTCGACGACCACGCTGATATCACGCAGGGAAACATCGTTAACGCATACGGAGGAGTGCAGCAGGCAGTTGAGATCCACCGCCAGATGGATTTGCCCGGCATCGACGCTGACGCCTGGCATCTCAAAACGCAGACCGTTGAGCGTCAGGTTACGCCAGCCGCCATCAACCTGTCTGATGGACAGGCCGGGCACCCAGCGCGATGCCCCCTTCAGCACTAAATGCAGCCCCGGCGTGGTACCGATTAAAAATGCCACACCGCCCAACAGCAGTACCAGAAAGATCAGAATACCGATCAGGACCTTTTTCCACAGCTTCATAGTTCTGGCCCCAGCCCTACGTAAAATTGTAATCCATGTGCCTCGTCATCCCCGATGGGTCTGGCGATATCAAATTTGATGGGGCCAACCGGCGAAGACCAGCGCACGCCGACGCCCGCGCCGGTTTTGATATTGCTCTGTTTGATGTCGTTAACGGCTTCACCCGAGTCAACGAACACCGCGCCCCACCATTTTCCGGTGACGTTGTACTGATATTCCAGCGATCCGGTGGCGAGTTTGGATGCACCAGTGAGTTTGCCGTCGTCGTCACGCGGTGAAATGTTTTTGTATTTGTAGCCGCGAATACTGCGGTCGCCCCCGGCAAAGAAGCGCAGATCCGGCGGCACTTTGTCAAAGTCGTTGGTTTCGATCCAGCCAAGATTGCCGCGCGCCACAAAGCGATGGCTGTCGCCCAGCGTGCGGATCCAGACGTTCTGCGCCTGCAGGATCAGGAAGTCAACGTCTGAACCCCAGGTCGTATCAGAGACGTCCACCGAGTAGCGCTGTGAATCGCCCCACGTCGGCATCAGACCGCCACGCGAACGGGTACGGTTTATGCTGACGCCGGGATAGAGCAGCATCGTGGTGTTGGTCACGCTGCCCTGCGTAAAGTGATCCAGGCTCCAGCGCAGGTTAACTGCCTTCTGCCAGCCGCTGCTGCTGTCCCAGTTACGCGACATCGCCAGCGTCGTGGTGTCGGCTTTAGTGTCGTTGAGGTCGGTGCGCTTCAGGCCGCCAGAGAAGGTGTAGTACTGCTCCAGCGGGCTTTTCAGCAGCGGCACTTTGTAGCTGAGATCGACCTGCTGTTCCGGCGCAGAAACGTAGGCGCTGGCCGCCAGGCTGTGGCCGCTATCGTTGATCCACGGTTTTTTCCAGGTGCCTTTCAGGCGCGGACCGACATCTGTGGAGTAGCCGACACCGGTTTCAATGGTGTTTTCGGTGCGGGGCGACATTACGGCATTCAGCGGCAGGACTTTGGTCTGGCGTCCCTTGCTGAATTCGGGCGCGACCACCACCGAATTAAACCAGCCGGTGGCGGAGAGACGCCGATTCAGTTCGGCTAAATCACGGGAGCTGTAGTAATCCCCCTCTTTGAACGGCACCAGGTTCTGCAGGTACTCTTCGCGAATCTGCGAACCCTGGAACGTGACGTCGCCAAAGCGATAGCGCTCGCCGCTGTCGTAATCAATATCCCAGAAGGCTTCCCGCCGCTCTACCGAGACGCCGAGTTGGCTTTTTTTAAAGGTGCCGTCGAAATAGCCGTTACGCAGCGCAAGATTTGAGAAGCCGCTTTTGAATTTGTCATATTGCCCGTGGTTAAGCTGCGTACCCACTTTGGGCCGTCCCTGCTTCACCCAGGCTTTATAATCTGCGTCATTGCGCGCATCGCCTTCGACCACGATGGTGCTGCCGCCGATTTTTACCGGTTCACCGGGGGTGACATGGGCCACTAATACCGGGCGTCCGCCCTGCGCTGGCGCGGGGCGGGATTCAAAATCAATGGTGGGTTCATAATAACCGAGTGCGCGCAGCCCCTCTTTTATCGCAACAGAAACACGCGCGCGAAAACGACCATCGTTAGAGACCTCATCGCTGCCGATGGTCGACAGGCGCGCCCTGACATTTCGCTGAAGATCCCCGGTTAAGCCGTCTACCTGTAATCGCACTGTCGCCGCCTCAAGGGCGGGCGCGGCAAGCAGCAGGCCAGCCATGCAATAAACATAAAATCGTGGCACCTGTACTCCTGTTAATCATGCCAGCCCCTTTTCCGCGGGGCACTTATTAATCATCTTTGCCCGCACTACCGCAACGGCAACACCCTCATCATAGCCGCACTTTATGGTAAACGGCGACGCAACGCTGACATCTAAGTCAAATAACAGGGTATTGTCGGTAAATGGAGATCGCGATACAACTCCCGAGGGGCGGAATGATCAAATCCGGATGACTCACTCAGATAAATCCGAGTCAATAACCGGCCGCTCTGGACGCAGATGCGGTGTGATGCGGCGGTTTGCCCTCTGGCGGCACAATGAGCGCTCCTGCTATAATCTGCCACCACAGGCATTCCGCCTGTTTTCATTTCTGCCCCGACATCTTTTTCCTGTCGAACAGGCGCAGACATTTTTGGCACGGATAGCTGTGATTCACGGATAAACCAACTCTGTTTGCGCTTACCCACGCTGCCCAGGCCAAAAATGACAAGTGGATAACCCTTTGGATCTCATATGTTAGATAGCTTGCTTGTCATTCTGTTGCTGATCGTAATCAGTGCCTTTTTTTCTCTGTCAGAGATATCGCTGGCGGCCGCCCGTAAGATCAAACTGAAACTGCTCGCCGATGAAGGCAACGTTAATGCGCAGCGTGTGCTTAAAATGCAGGAAACGCCGGGCATGTTCTTCACCGTGGTGCAGATTGGCCTTAACGCCGTCGCCATCCTGGGCGGTATTGTCGGCGACGCCGCCTTTTCACCGGTTTTCAGCGGCCTGTTTAACCGCTTTGTTTCACCGGAACTGGCGGAGCAGCTCAGCTTTATCTGCTCATTCACTATCGTGACCAGCCTGTTCATCCTCTTTGCCGATTTAACCCCAAAGCGGGTTGGTATGGTCGCCCCGGAAACCATCGCGCTGCGCATCATCAACCCAATGCGTTTCTGCCTGCTGGTGATGCGTCCGCTGGTCTTTCTGTTTAACGGCCTTGCCAACGTCTTCTTCCGTATTTTCAAACTGCCGATGGTGCGTAAAGATGACATCACCTCTGACGACATCTATGCCGTCGTTGAAGCGGGTGCGCTGGCGGGCGTGCTGCGTAAGCAGGAGCATGAGCTGATTGAAAACGTGTTTGAGCTGGAATCGCGTACCGTTCCCTCTTCAATGACCTCACGTGAGAATATCGTCTGGTTTGATCTGCATGAAGATGAGACCAGCCTCAAGACCAAAATCGCTGAACATCCGCATTCTAAGTTTCTGGTCTGCAGCGGTGATATCGATCATATCGTCGGTTATGTCGACTCTAAAGAGCTGCTGCTGCGTGTGCTGGGCAATCAGAGTATGGCGCTGAACAGTGGCCTGCAGATTCGCTCTGCGCTGATTGTGCCGGACACGCTGACCCTCTCCGAAGCGCTGGAAAGTTTTAAAACCGCTGGCGAAGATTTCGCGGTGATCATGAACGAGTATGCGCTGGTCGTGGGCATCATTACCCTGAATGACGTGATGACCACGCTGATGGGTGACCTGGTGGGCCAGGGCATGGAAGAGCAGATTGTGGCGCGCGATGAAAACTCATGGCTGGTTGAGGGCGGTACACCGATTGATGACGTGATGCGCGTGCTGGACATTGATGATTTCCCGCAGTCAGGCAACTACGAAACCATCGGCGGCTTTATGATGTATATGCTGCGTAAGATTCCGAAGCGTACGGATTTTGTGAAGTTTGCTGGCTACAAATTCGAGGTGGTGGATATTGATAGCTATCGCATCGACCAGCTGCTGGTTACCCGCATCGACGAACGACCGCCGGTGCTGAGCATGACGAAAAGTGAAGAAGAGTAGAATGACCGAGGGCCAGGTTCAGACTGTGAAATAAATAGTCTGACGGGCCAGACACTAAGGGCGCCATCGGCGCCCTTGATATTAGTTGAACTCAAGCTTGAGACGAACGACCTGGCGGTTAATTTCTGACATCACGCTCAGATGCTGTTTGTCTTTAACGCGCGGGATTAAGACTTTCCCTTTATCGAACTCGAACGCGCCAACGTCCTTGATATACAACCTTCCTTTGAACAGCGTTTTTACATATTTCGCTATTTGTAGCGGATTATAGCGCTGGAAGATCTTCATACTGACTAACTCCTGTACATTTTTAAAGCACGCTTCGCCGTTTCCAAATTTGGTTCCAGCCCATGAAGCGCGAATTCGCGATAACTATAGAACACTAAAATCGTCTGGTGTTCCGAAAAGTGAATTTTTTTACTGAATTGACACATCATTACAGAACACTCTGTTATCAGGGTCATACAAGACAGTATAAACCTTCATTGGTTAAGGAATTGTGGTGTCCATAACAAACCTGACACCTTTCCATGACAGGCGCATCATCCCTGCTTACTATTGCAGTAAAATGACTGACTGGTCCGATCACTTAAGGAAATAGCAATGCGAAACATTCTGACCGCTGTGGCGTTGTCTTTGCTGATACCAGCAAGCGTGATGGCCCATGACCTCAGGCTGGGATCACGAGTCCCCGCCACTGGCGTCAACGATAAGGGCGAATTGTTATTACAGCAGGAGAAGTTTAGCTACAAAAACTGGAATAGCGCGCAGCTCAGTGGAAAAATTCGCGTGGTCCAGCATATTGCTGGCCGCTCTTCCGCTAAAGAGATGAATGCGGCACTGATAGAGGCGATCAAAGCGGCGAAGCTGCCACACGATCGCTATCAGACCACCACTATCGTGAATACCGATGACGCCATTCCTGGCACCGGCATGTTTGTTCGCAGCAGCGTCGAGACCAACAAGCAGCAATATCCGTGGTCGCAGTTTATCATCGACAGCAAGGGCAATGTGCAGCATGCCTGGCAGTTACAGTCGGGCGGTTCCGCCATTGTGGTACTGGATAAACAGGGCAAGGTGAGATTTGTGAAGGATGGATCGCTGACGCAGGATGAAGTGACAAAGGTGATGGCGCTGCTGGCCTCACTGCTAAAAGAGTAATCGCTGAAATCCCGGCGGTCACAGCGCAACCGCCGGGATTTCATCAGCCTGCAAATTCAGACAGCATTAAAACAGGGAGACGCGGAAGCCAGGATTAAGGAAGGATTCGCGTGGCGCGTAGTCCAGGGTTTTACCCTGCCAGTCATGCACATGGGCGCCAGCGGCCATCGCCACGGCATGACCCGCGCCGGTATCCCAGATGTTGGTGGGCCCGAAACGGGGATAGAGCTGAGCTTTCCCTTCCGCCACCAGGCAGAATTTCAGAGAAGAGCCGGTGGCGACGGTCTGATGTTCACCCAGCTGTTTCAGGTACTCTTTCATCTCGGCGTCATCGCCATGTGAGCGGCTCACCACGACCAGCGGAGGACGCGCGTCACGGGCATGAATCTGTTCACGCTGACCGCCCTCCTCTTTCCACGCTTTACCGTCTGCAGCGGCGTACATGACGCCCAGCACCGGTGCATAAACCACGCCCATAACCGGCTTGCCCGCTTCGATTAGCGCAATATTGACGGTAAATTCGCCGTTGCGTTTGATGAACTCTTTGGTGCCATCCAGCGGATCGACCAGCCAGTAACGCTGCCAGTGCTGACGCACCTCCCAGGCTGGGGGATCTTCTTCTGACAGCACCGGGATCTCTGGCGATAACTGCTTCAGGCCCTTCATGATAACGTTGTGCGCCGCAATATCTGCAGCGGTCACCGGTGAATCGTCCGATTTGTGAGAAACGTCAAGCGGCGCGGCACCGTTATAGACCTGCATAATCGCGTCGCCCGCTTCGCGTGCCAGTTGGCAGATTTGCTCTAACATTTTTCACCTCGTTGTGTCTGTCTGCTGCGGGATAGGTTCACCCCAGCTAGTGACATTTTAGCAGTTCAGCCTGCAGTGCTCATGTGCAGGCAGGCTGACCCATCAATTCTTAGATATATCAATATCATAGTTATCCGACAATCGCCACGCCTGCGCCGCTGCGCCTCCGTCGTATAAGAATCCGCCGCTGGCTGATGCGTCAAAACGTTATATCCATCACGATTTAAAATGACTATCTGTCATGCTTTTACATTATTTTGAGAGCCTTAATTTAATTTGCAGCAGGAGCAAGCATGTTTAAGCCCGGAATGATGTTACTGGCCCTGAGCGTTTCCATCGCAACCCAGGCCGCAACGGTAGATTTGCGGATACTGGAAACCACCGATCTGCATAGCAATATGATGGATTTCGACTATTACAAAGACACCCCAACCGCGAAGTTTGGCCTGGTGCGAACCGCCACGCTGATTCACGCCGCGCGCCAGGAGGTGAAGAACAGTCTGCTGGTCGATAACGGTGACATCATCCAGGGCAGCCCGCTGGGTGACTATATGGCGGCCAAAGGATTACGTGAGGGCGAGATCCATCCGGTCTATAAGGCGCTCAATACGCTGGATTACAGCGTCGGCAACCTCGGTAATCATGAATTCAATTATGGCCTGCCCTACCTGAAAAAAGCGCTGGCAGGCGCCCGCTTTCCTTATGTAAATGCCAACGTGATTGACGTGAAGAGCGGCAAACCGCTGTTTACCCCATACATCATCAAATCCACCACGGTGGTTGATCGCGACGGCAAAACACAGACTCTGAAGATTGGCTATATCGGCTTTGTGCCGCCGCAGATTATGGTGTGGGACAAAGCCAACCTGCAGGGCAAGGTGCGGGTCGACGACATCACCGAAACGGCACGCCGTTATGTGCCTGAGATGCGCGCACAGGGTGCCGATCTGATTATCGCTATCCCCCACTCTGGCCTGAGCAGCGAGCCGTATCACACGATGGCAGAGAACTCGGTTTACTATCTCAGCCAGGTGGAAGGCATCAACGCCATCCTGTTTGGTCATGCACATGCGGTCTTCCCCAGTGAGGAGTTCGCAGCCATTAAGGGTGCGGACATTGCTAACGGCACGCTGAACGGCATTCCGGCGGTGATGCCAGGCATGTGGGGCGATCACCTGGGCGTGGTCGATCTGGTGCTGAGCAATCAAGATGGACACTGGCAGGTAAGCAGCGGCAAAGCGCAGGCGCGGCCGATTTATGATATCGCCGCGAAGAAATCGCTGGCGGCGGAAGATCCGGCGCTGGTGAAAGTGCTCGCTGACGATCACCGCGCGACGCGGGAGTTTGTGGCGAAGCCTATCGGCAAATCCGCCGATGTGATGTACAGCTATCTGTCGCTGGTGCAGGACGACCCGACAGTGCAGATCGTCAATAATGCGCAGCGCGCCTACGTAGAACACTTTATTCAGGGCGATCCGGATCTGGGCCGACTGCCGGTGCTCTCTGCTGCTGCGCCGTTTAAAGCGGGCGGACGTAAAAACGACCCATCGAGCTACACCGAAGTGGAGAAAGGCGCGCTGACCTTCCGTAACGCCGCCGACCTTTATCTTTATCCCAATACGCTGGTAGTAATGAAAGTCACGGGCGCACAGGTCAAAGAGTGGCTGGAGTGTTCGGCGGGCCAGTTTAACCAGATCGATCCGCACAGCAGCAAAACGCAGTCGTTGATCAACTGGGATTTCCGCACCTATAACTTCGACGTCATTGATGGGGTAAATTACCAGATCGATGTGACCCAGCCCGCGCGCTACGATGCGGAGTGTCAGCTGATCCACCCGGATGCTTCACGTATCCGTCAGCTCACCTGGCAGGGTAAGCCCGTCGATCCGCAGGCCATTTTCCTGGTCGCGACCAATAACTATCGCGCTTACGGCGGCAAGTTTGCTGGCACCGGGGATAAATACATTGCCTTTGCTTCGCCGGACGAGAACCGGGCAGTGGTTGCGGCTTATATCAGCGCGGAAACCAAAGCACACGGTGAAGTGCAGCCGAAGGCGGACAATAACTGGCGTCTGGCACCGATTACCTCATCCACCCCGCTCGATATTCAGTTTGAAACGGCACCGGGTGATAAGGCGACCGGCTTTATTCAGCAGCATGCACAATATCCGCTTCAGCCCAAAGGGACAGATGCGATTGGCTTTGCGATGTGGCAGGTGAATTTACAGCAGAAATAAGGCGGGAGAAGACGCTGCAACCGGGTTGGTTGCAGCGTCCGGGTATTACAGAATTTCCAGCAGCTCAACTTCGAAGATCAGGGTGCTGAATGGCGGGATAGAGGCACCCGCACCGCGCTCGCCATACGCGAGGTTCTGTGGGATGACCAGTTCCCATTTTGAGCCAACCGGCATCAGAGTCAGTGCTTCGATCCAGCCAGGGATAACACCGCTTACCGGGAATTCTGCCGGTTCGCCACGGGCAACCGAACTGTCGAATACGCTGCCGTCGATCAGTTTGCCGGTGTAGT
The DNA here is from genome assembly GCF_003201065.1 of Pantoea sp. JKS000250. NCBI lineage: Bacteria > Pseudomonadati > Pseudomonadota > Gammaproteobacteria > Enterobacterales > Erwiniaceae > Pantoea > Pantoea sp. JKS000250. Next base: position 1,716,540 of record NZ_QICZ01000001.1, read on the forward strand.
GAACGCGTACGCGATCCTGACGTGATGGGATTGGACCTTCGCCCTGAGTAATCACGCTGAACTGCAGGCCTGATTCGGTGCTGCTCACGCCTTCACGCTGCGCATGTTCCTGCAGGAACGCCTGACCTTCTGCTGCCATGGCTTCGGTACGCTCACGACGTACGCCTTCCGCACGTTCGTGTACTTCACGCAGTGCGCGATGAACCACGTCAACCGGTACGGCCGGTGAGTTCCCTTCCAGCGCGTCGCGCAGACCCGCGAGCAGTGCTTCTGGTTGCAGACCCTGCAGACCAGATTCCAGCAACTGCTGGCCAACCTGTAAACCAATACCGTAACTTGCTTGTGCTTCGACGCTGTCGAAAGAAGGGGTAGTCATCTTCGTTCCTTTCACTCTCGGATAAATTCGAACCGGCAGCATAGCAGCGCAGGCCGCTGGCGTAAAATGCCCTGCGTCGCAGATGACTTTTGCGGGGGAAAGAGAAACAATAGAGCCGTCAAATTTATCAATGCTGGCAGGCACTTCGCGCCGGTATTGCCCATACTATAACTATCGATGGGGATCATCCCGTCTGTAGCACCTGAATAAGAGAGCAAACATGGGCCAGATTGCCCCACGACGCCGCAGGATGCGTGCACAACATATTGTATCCCGGCTGCAGAGCTGGCTGGCCGCACGCAGGTCACAGCAGCCTGCCGGAGAGGAGAAACCCCGAATGGCTTCAGACGCGTCATCCCGCCTGCCGACATGGCTTCAGCGTATCTGGCATTTTACCGACCACATTCGCTGGATGGACCCGCTGCCTGCGCCGCACCGTCGGGGCATCGTTGCCGCTCTGCTGGTGATGCTGGTGGCGTTTCTCTGGCCCGCCAGTACATTGCGCTATCCGGTTGATCAGCCTGTCGCACCGCAGGCTGAGAAAGAGGTGCCGATGCAGGCGGATATTTATGAAAACAACGGTACCCGTCAGCCTTCATCCTCGCAATCTCAGCAGACGCCAAAAGCCGATTCTCAGGGGGAATGGCGTAACCTGACCATTGCATCCGGTCAGACGCTGGCGCAGCTGTTTCGTGACAATAGCCTGCCGGTCAATGATGTGTTTGCGATGGCGCGGGTGGAAGGCAGCGATCAGCCGCTCAGCACACTGAAAAGTGGCCAGCAGGTTAAAATCCGTCAGGATGCGCAGGGCGTGGTAACAGGACTGACCGTGGATGGCGCTAACGGCCCGGTGCTGTTTACCCGTCAGCCCGATGGCAGCTTTATTCGCGCGCAGTAACGCGAACAGTGCCTGGAGAAAGGCATAAAAACAAAAACGCCGGCACAGGGCCGGCGTTAATGTCGTGCTCAGTTAATCAGGATTAACCAGCAACAACTTTCACGTTCAGTTTAGCGAAGACTTCGCTGTGAACCTGGAAGCTTACTTCATGCTCACCGGTAGTGCGCAGAACGCCGTTTGGCAGACGAACTTCGCTCTTAGCCACTTCAACCCCTGCTGCAGTCACTGCATCAGCGATGTCGCGGGTACCGATTGAACCGAACAGTTTACCTTCATCGCCTGCTTTAGACGTGATGGTTACCGTGCCCAGTGCATTGATTTTCTCAGCGCGAGCAGTTGCTGCAGACTGAACGTCAGCCAGTTTGGCTTCCAGTTCAGCACGGCGTGCTTCGAAGAACTCAACGTTTTTCTTAGTAGCAGGAACAGCTTTGCCCTGTGGTACTAAGAAGTTACGAGCGTAGCCCGCTTTAACGTTAACCTGATCACCCAGGGTGCCAAGGTTTGCTACTTTATCAAGCAGAATAACTTGCATTACCTTATCCTCTTAAAGTCGTTAATGGACAGTTGCCGATTACTGATGACGATCAGTGTACGGCAGCAGAGACAGGTAACGCGCGCGCTTGATGCAGCGAGCCAACTGACGCTGGTATTTTGCACGAGTACCGGTGATACGGCTCGGGACAATTTTACCGCTTTCGGTAATGTAGTTTTTCAACGTTGCGATGTCTTTGTAATCGATCTCAACAACGCCTTCCGCGGTGAAACGGCAGAACTTGCGACGACGGAAATAACGTGCCATTAGGCTAGTCTCCAGAATCTATCAATTCAATCTGCTCGGCATGGAACACCACTTTGCTCTGGCCATTTCGTGCCTGATGGCAACTAATGAAACCGTCGAGTGTGAGTTGCGTGCCGACCGTTATATGTTGAGTAATCACCTGATGGGCGCTGCCGCTAATAATAACAGGCATACGACACCAGGCTTGCCGGTGAAACCCGGCCTCCTCCTGCACTGAGCGGTGCTCAAGCACGAACTGACAGTGAGGAATTCCTGACGGGCTAACTCTTCGAACCGGTGTCCTGCACACAGTGCCAGACAGGCGAAGCCGATTGACCGTCACGATGGATTACTCTTCAGAATCCCCAGCATCTGACTCATCAGCGGATTCGTTAGCAAAATCTTCGCGACGATCACGACGCTCATCTTTCGCTTTAACCATCGGCGATGCTTCAGTTACCGCGTTTTTAACGCGCATAACCATGCTACGGATAACGGCGTCGTTGAAGCGGAAGTTCGTTTCCAGCTCATCGATCGCTTCCTGCGGCGCTTCAACGTTCATCAGAACGTAATGCGCTTTGTGCAGTTTGTTGATCGGGTAAGCCAGCTGACGGCGGCCCCAGTCTTCCAGACGGTGAATCGTGCCTTCTGCACCAGTGATAGCACCAGTGTAACGCTCGATCATGCCAGGAACCTGTTCGCTCTGGTCAGGATGAACCATAAATACGATTTCGTAATGACGCATCGAAATTGCTCCTTACGGATTATTCAGCCTCCTGTCGGGGTCAACCGCGGCCCATGGAAGCAAGGAACGTTATAGGCTGTGTCCCACAAAGGTTCGCTGTGACGAGCGCTTGTGGGACACAGCCTGAGAATGCGGCTGAAAAATTGACGCGTAATCATACTGGCGACGGTCCCCGAACTCAAGCGCACATTTAAACAAATTGCCGGCAGCGTGCCAGATACCGTGGCTTTTTGTGCTAATGATGTGAATACAGCGGGTTAATACCGCTTTGTTCAAAAACGCTGACAGAGAGGTTCAGAGGAACGATCTGGCGATAATATGCTCAGTCGCTAAACTGAATAAAGACGCGACGGTTCGCTTAGTGGCGTCATTGAGAGTGTGTTCCCTGAAGTGAGGAGTCGGGCATGAAAACGTTCGTCATCGCCACTTTACTGGGTCTCTTCCTGTCTCCACCCGCTCTTGCCAGCTATGCTGACTGTGCGCAGCAGATGAGAAGTCACAGCAGCGAAGCGGCATCGGGTTATGTCTACGTTAACCGGCTGGATACGCCGGAAAGAAACCCGGTTAATGCGCCTGCCAGAACAGCAGAAAAATCGTCTGCACACTGGTAAGGGCCGGTAAGTTTACGGGCGGCAGAGTCCTTCTCCGCCCGTTCATCGTTTAAAGCTGATTTTTAAAAAAACTGACCAGCGCCGTTAAAGCGGATGGGGTGATCTTGTGACCAATCTGCTTTTCTGACAGTGAGGTCAGATGCTGGGCCAGCCCGTTTTCACGCAGTGCGCGCTCCAGTCGTACGCTCTCCGCCCAGGGCACCACCTCATCCGCCTCGCCATGCCACAACAGCAACGGACGGTTTGACAGTGCCTCCAGATGGTTGCAGGGATCATAGTCCGCCAGCGGGGCCATGCGGGCCACAAACTGCGCCTTTTGCTCCGGCGTGTCAGCCACCAGCGGCGGAAACAGCGACTCGCTGAGCTGCATAAAATAGCCCGATCCCATCATGCAGGCGACGCTCTGAATCTGCGGATAACGTGCCATCGCACCCAGCGCCGTCATGCCGCCCATTGACGCACCCGCCACCGCGAAATGTCCGTCAGCGATCAGACTCTTATTACGCAGCGCAGTCTCCAGCAGCGGCAGCTCATCAATGTTCTGCTTCAGAATCTCCCAGAAGCGCCCCAGCCGTGCTTCGGCGTCACCGTGATAACGCGCGCCGTGCAGCTCGGCATCCGGCATGACTGCCCGAAATCCCGCCTGCGCCAGCGCAACGGCGAAGTAGGCGTAGACCTCTTTTGATGAGGTGAAGCCGTGATAAAACAGTATGGTCGGCAGTGGCTGATGTCGCTGTCCGGCAGGCGTAGCATGCAGGCATTCGATACCGGCCAGCGTTTCTGTGGTGAGTTCAATCATGGTCTCTCCTGAGCAGGGGCAAGGCGTGCCGTTCAAGTGTACGTTCTGCGGGTTAATTTGCGAAATTCCCCGCTGCGCTTAGTTATGCTTTTCCACGCTAAACTTTTTCCGCAGCGTGCCGTTGATCGTGTATTCCCCTAACTTGATCAAAGGTAATTTATGAAGCGTCTCTCTCTCAGCGGACTGAGTCTCGGAGTTAAGCTGTCTGTACTGACGTCTCTCAGCGTAGCGCTGCTGTTACTGGTACTGACACTGACTCAAAGCCACAACGCCTCGCGCCAGCTGGAAAATCTCGCCATTGATGACATGCACAATCAGGTGCAGGGCATCAGTGAAATGGTCACGATGTTCAATGCCACTCTCACCGAAGAGGTGTCTCATTACACCAGCCTCTTTACCAGCTTTCTGCCTAAGCGCTTTAGCCTGGATGAAAGCTCGCGGGTACAGGTCGGTGCCTTTTCGACGCCCGTGCTGCGCGCCGGGTTAAAAACGCTGAACCTCGACCAGAGCGCCGTAGACGATTTCACCGAACGTACCGCCGCCGTGGCGACCATTTTTGTGCGCGACGGCGACGATTTTATCCGTATTTCCACCTCCCTGAAAAAGCAGGATGGCAGCCGCGCGATTGGTACGCAGCTTGACCGCACAGGTGCCGCCTGGAAAAGCGTTCATCAGGGCGAGGTGTATCAGGGGCTGGCCACGCTGTTCGGCCACCGCTACATCACCCAGTATCAGCCAGTAAAAGATGAGAGTGGCAATGTCGTCGCCATCCTGTTTGTCGGCGTAGGCATTGATAAGCAGTATGCCCTGATGCGCGAGAAGATTCTGGCACGCCGGCTGGGCGACAGCGGCCATTTCTATGTGCTCAACGGCACGCCCGGCAAGAATCAGGGCGAGTATCTGTTCGATCAGCACAACGAAGGGAAACGGCCAGACTGGGATGACGCGACACTGCAGCCGCTGCTGACGCAGCCGCAGGGCATGCAGCAGGTGGAGATCAACGGTGAGCAGCAGATGCTGGCATGGCAGCAGTTGCCGGGCTGGAACTGGGTGATTACCGGTGAAGTTAACCGTGCCAGCCTGCTCGCCCCGATTACCCACAGCCGTAATCTGTTCCTGATTACCGGACTGATTCTGGTGGTGATCTTCGCGCTGGGCTTTGTCTGGTACAGCCGTCGGGCGATTACCCGTCCGCTGCAGCAGGTGATCCATCTGGCGGAGCAGTATGCCGCCGGAAATCTGCAGGTCCATATGGATACCCGCCGTCGTGATGAAGTCGGTCAGTTGATTATTGCGATTAACAGCATTGGCGATGGGCTGGAAAAAATCGTCGGCCAGGTGCGTGGCGCAGCGCAGGAGATCAGCGACGGCACGGACACCATCGCGGCCAGCAGCCATAACATCAGTGAGCAGATCGGGCGTCAGGCCAGCAGCGTGGAGCAGACCTCAGCCAGCATGGAGCAGTTTGGTGCCACGGTCGAACACACTGCTGACAGCCTGCGTCAGGCGATGTCACTGGTGGCCGAAGCCAGCGATATCGTCAGTCATGGCAGCCAGACGGTGGTGCGCTCGGTCAACACCATGTCAGCCATTAAGGTGTCATCGCAAAGCATTGCGGATATCACCCATGTGATTGAGTCGATCGCCTTCCAGACCAATATTCTGGCACTGAATGCGGCCGTTGAAGCAGCCCGAGCCGGTGAACAGGGCCGTGGCTTTGCCGTGGTGGCCGCAGAAGTGCGTGCGCTGGCACAGCGTTCCGCGCAGGCCGCCAAGGAGATAGATGGACTGATTGCCACCTCCATCACCAATGTGGCGGAGGGCCACCAGCTCTCTGAGCAGACGCGCGATGCGATGACCGACATTGTGACCCACATCGAACAGGTGCAGGCGCTGATGGGCGAGATCAACGTGGCAGCACAGGAGCAGGCGGCGGGTATCGGCCAGGTGAATCTGGCGATGAACCAGATCAGCCAGGCGACCCATCAGAACAGCGAACTGGTGGCACAGGCAGAAAACAGCGCACAGAACCTGAGTGATAAAGGGCATCACCTGACCCAACTGGTCAGCGTTTTCAGCCTTAAATCCTGACGTCATTCAGGACGATGACATACACTTACTGTTTCGTCCTGAACAGGGGTTTTGCTATGCGTTCCGCTTACTTACTGATAATAAGTCTGTTGCTGGCAGGCTGTTCTGCGCTTGAAACCACGCCCAAAGCCCCGCCTGCGCCAACCCAACAGGCGCAGGAGATTTCACGGGCACAGAGTGGCGGTTTGCCGAAGCTGGGTAACATTACCGTTAACGTGCATGGCTCACCGGATGATGCCCAGCGGGCCATCGCCGCTCAGGCTAATCAGGCTGGCGCGGCTTACTATCAGATTGTGATGCTGAGCGAAACGGTGATGCCCGGTTTATGGTACGCCAGCGCGATTCTGTACGGTGCCTCACCGGCCACAGGCACGGGCCAGTAACCGGTCAGTCACTGCAGCCTCAGACGGGTGCGAACCGCGCTGGTCGAGCCACTGCTGGCACCACGCATCAGCCAGGGGTGGCTCACTGTATTTCAGTAGCTGAGCGCCTGTCGCCAGCTGCAGCAGCGTGTGGGTGACGTCGCGCGCCTGCTCTTCGGGAACGTTCTTGAGCCTCAATCGCAGCTGACGCCAGCGCGTATCGAAATGCCGATTACTCCCTTTTACCGCCTCAAACTCCTGACTCAGCATCTCGGTCACCTCTGCATGGCGGCTGAGTACGCGCAGCACGTCAAGACACATTACATTGCCCGATCCTTCCCAGATGCTGTTGACCGGCATGTCACGATAGAGGCGCGGCAGCTCACTCGCTTCGCAGTAGCCGATGCCCCCCAGCACTTCCATCGATTCCGCCACAAACGGCGCACCCGCTTTGCAAATCACATATTTTGCCGCTGGCGTGAATAAGCGGGCAAAGGCGACCTCATGCGGTTTGGCCGGTTGTGACCAGGCACGAGCCAGACGCATCAGCAGGGCAGTTTGCCCCTCAAGCTGCAGCGCCTGCTGTGCCAGAACCTGCCGCATTAGCGGCTGATCCACCAGATTTTTCCCCATGACCTGACGCTGATGAGCATGCCAGAGCGCCACCGAGAAGGCGCGCCGCATCTGACCATGACTGCCGAGCGCGCAGTCAAAGCGCGTCATACCGGCCATTTTCAGGATCAGCCGTACGCCTTCGCCCTCCTCCCCCAGCAGCCAGCCGGTCGCGTCGCGAAACTCCACTTCGCAACTGGCATTTGAGCGATTGCCCAGCTTATCTTTGAGCTGCTCAAGCTGGATGGCGTTACGTGACCCGTCGGGCAACAGGCGCGGCAGGAAAAAGCAGCTTAGTCCCTCGGGCGTCTGGGCCAGGACCAGATGCGCATCACTCTGCGGCGCTGAGAAAAACCACTTGTGGCCGGTCAGCCGCCAGGCTTCACCCGGGCCTCGTGCGCCCAGCGGCTCGGCACGGGTGGTGCTGGTAAGCAGATCGCTGCCGCCCTGCTTTTCTGTCATGCCCATCCCGATCAGCAATCCGCGTTTCTGGTCGCCGGGTTGTGCGTGCGTGTCGTAGCGATCGCTGAGCAGCGGATCGAGCCAGCTTTCAAACGCGGCGGGCAGATAAGCCTGCAGCAGCGGAATGGCGGCGTGCGTCATGGTCACCGGGCAGAGCGTACCCGCATCTACCTGTGCGTGCAGAATAAAGCGTGCAGCGCGCGCTACACTGGCCTGTTCACGCACCGTCGGTTGCCAGCTGAGATTGTGCAGACGACTGGCGCAGACGCCCTGCATCAGCAGGTGCCAGGCAGGATGAAAGCGAACCTCATCCAGGCGCACGCCACGGGCATCGTAGCGCAGCAGTTCAGGCGGTTCAGCGTTGGCGAGCCGCCCCAGCTCCAGCGACTCGGCGCTGCCCAGCTGGCGGCCGACTGACGCCAGCCATTCCCCATCCCATCCGGCGCCTTCGCGTGACAGTGCCTCGCCAAGCGGCGTGTCGGACAGGAACAGGTTACTGTTGCTCAGAGGATGGGGCTGATTAAAAACGGTGTGTGTTGTCCAGGTCATAACCACTCCTCGCGGATGTCACTCACTAAGTATACCCGTCGTCTTTCAAGCTGCATTTTTGTTGGCTGCGTTCACTCACCCGAATCACTTACTCATGTAAGCTCATCGGGATTCGTTCTCTTGCCGCCTCAATGCAACCCGAAATCCTTTGGGTATATACGAATGACGCGCAGTTATGCCTGGTACAGAAACTAATTTGTGGCGAGGATCACATCGGGGATCAGGCGTTGCGCTGACGCACCGCTTCAAACAGGCAGACACCGGTTGCGACCGAGACGTTGAGTGAAGAAACACTGCCCGCCATCGGAATGCTGATCAGCTCATCACAATGCTCGCGGGTCAGACGACGCATGCCTTCGCCTTCCGCACCCATCACCAGTGCCATCGGACCGGTCATTTTGCTCTGGAAGACGGTATGATCCGCTTCCCCTGCGGTGCCGACCACCCAGATGTTGTACTCCTGCAGCAGGCGAAGTGTACGCGCAAGGTTAGTAACGCGAATCAGCGGCACATTCTCTGCCGCACCGCTGGCCACTTTTTTGGCCGTGGCATTCAGGGGAGCAGAGCGATCTTTCGGCACAATAATCGCATGAACACCCGCCGCATCGGCGCTGCGCAGGCAGGCACCCAGGTTGTGCGGATCGGTAACCCCATCCAGCACCAGCAGGAAAGGCTTCTCCAGGCTCTGCAGCAGATCCGGCAGGTCGCCTTCCTGATACTGACGACCCGGTTTTACCCGCGCCACGATGCCCTGATGCACACCACCTTCAACCTGGCTGTCAAGCCACTTACGCTCGGCCAGCTGAATCACGATCCCCTGAGCTTCCAGCGCGGCGACCACGGGTTGCAGGCGACGATCGTCGCGGCCTTTGAGGATAAAGACTTCCTGGAAACGTTGTGGATCACGTTCCAGCAGCGCCTGCACGGCATGGATACCAAAAATAATTTCGCTCATCGATCTGCTCAGTGGTTGGAAATGAATAAATGACCGCCCTTTCTGCGGAGAGAAAGGGCGGGTACGCGCATCCTGTTACGCTCAGCCTTCAGGCTCAGCTTTTTTTCTGGCGCGCTTCGCCCGGGTGGCGGCGGCGATTTTACGGGTTTTTTCCGAGACGTTTTTACTTTTTTTCTCGGTATTGGCCGCGGCAGGTTTGCCCTTGTCACCCCGGAATGCAGCATCCGGCTCGAAATTGGACTTTTTGTTCACGTTACGACGACGCTTCGCTGGCGCGTTGTCTTCACGCTTCGCCCGATCACGCGCGGTTTTACCTTCACCACGCACCTGACGCTGGCTGGAGATAAGAGCAAAGTCGATTTTGCGCTCGTCCATATGGACCGCCTCAACACGCACTTCAACGGTGTCACCCAGACGATAAGTGCGGCCGCCCGATTCACCGATCAGACGCTGACCTACCGGATCAAAGCGGTAGTAATCGTTGTCGAGGGTTGAAACGTGCACCAGACCATCGATGAACAGATCGCTCAGGCGGACAAAGAAGCCAAATCCGGTCACGCTGGAGATGACGCCGTTGAAGACGTTGCCGACCTGATCCTGCATGAAGTCGCACTTGAGCCAGTCCGCGACGTCGCGGGTTGCTTCATCGGCGCGACGTTCGGTCAGGGAACAGTGCAGACCCAGCTGCAGCATCTCCGGCATCTCGTAGTGATAGCCGCCGGTTGCTGTCGTCATATCTTTGGCGACATTGCGCTCCTTCGGCATCAGGTATTTGATGGCGCGTTGTACCAGGCCTTTACCTTCATCCTGCTCTTTTGCCAGCAGATATTTAATGGCGCGGTGCAGCGTCAGATCCGGGTAGCGGCGAATTGGCGAAGTAAAGTGCGCATACGATGAGAGTGCCAGACCAAAGTGACCGCGGTTTTCCGGATCGTATACCGCCTGCTTCATCGAACGTAGCAGCATGGTTTGCAGCATTTCTGCATCAGGACGATCGGCAACCTGCTTCAGCAGCGCCGCATAATCCACAGGCTGCGGTTTGTTGCCGCCTGGCAGAGTCAATCCCAGTTCGTTGAGCACGGTACGGAAGCTCTTGATGCTCTCATCGGTCGGGCGATCGTGATCGCGGAACAGTGCCGGTTCCTGATTTTTCTCAACGAAGCGTGCTGAGGCGATGTTCGCCAGGATCATGCACTCTTCGATCAGCTTGTGGGCGTCATTACGTGACGTGCGCTCAACCCGTTCAATACGGCGCTCGGCGTTGAAGATGAACTTCGCCTCTTCCGTTTCAAACGAGATACCGCCGCGCTCTTCACGTGCAGCGTCCAGTACCTGGTAGAGGTTGTGCAGCTCTTCAAGATCTTTGACCAGCGGTGCATACTGCTGACGCAGCTCTTTGTCGCCCTGCAGGATGTTCCAGACTTTGTTGTAGGTCAGACGCGCATGGGAGTTCATCACCGCTTCGTAATGCTTAAAGCCGGTGAGCTTACCTTTGGTCGAAATGGTCATCTCGCACACCATACAGAGTCGATCGACCTGCGGATTAAGCGAGCATAAACCATTCGACAGCACTTCCGGCAGCATCGGCACAACCTGCGACGGGAAGTAGACTGAGGTGCCGCGCTGATGCGCTTCGTCATCCAGTGGCGTGCCCGGACGGACGTAATAGCTCACATCGGCGATAGCGACCCACAGACGCCATCCGCCACCGCGTTTTTTCTCGCAGTAGACCGCATCATCAAAGTCACGGGCATCTTCACCATCAATGGTGACCAGCGGCAGTTTGCGCAGATCGACGCGGCCTTTTTTGGCCTCTTCCGGGACTTCTTCTTTCAGCTTGCTGACCTGAGCTTCCACTTCTGGCGGCCAGGTGTGCGGAATTTCATGGGTACGCAGCGCCATATCAACGGCCAGGCTGGTGCCCATATCATCGCCCAGAATCTCAGCCACTTTACCGATCGCTTTGGTGCGGCGGTTCGGACGCTGGACCAGCTCAACCACCACCACGGAACCCATGCGGGCATTCATCGTCTCTTCAGGCGGGATGAGGATATCAAAACTCAGGCGGCTGTCGTCCGGTACCACGAAGCCGGCACCGGCATCGGTAAAGTAGCGGCCAACGATCTGATTGTTGCGCGGTTCCTGCACGCGGACCACGCGCGCTTCGCGGCGGCCTTTGCGATCGGCACCCAGCGGCTGCGCCAGGATTACGTCACCATGCATACAGAATTTCATCTGCTCTGCGGAGAGGTAAAGGTCATCTTTCTGACCTTCTGCCCGCAGGAAGCCGTAGCCATCACGGTGGCCAATGACTTTACCGCGCAGGAGATCAAGACGTTCTGGCAGCGCATAGCATTGACGGCGGGTGAACACCAGCTGACCATCACGCTCCATGGCGCGAAGGCGGCGACGCAGCGCCTCAAGGTGCTCTTCTTCGTGCAGATTCATCTCTTCAGCCAGCTCTTCACGGCTGGCTGGTTTTTCACGTTTTTCTAACAGAGCCAGAATAAATTCACGGCTTGGAATAGGGTTTTCGTATTTTTCAGCTTCTCTATCCTGAAAAGGATCTTTTGACATAGCGGTTCCTCCGATGTCATTTAATATTTATTTCCGCCGGCGATTTGGACAGGATGATTTCATAAAGTGGTGTATTTCCTTCGACCAAATCTGCCAGCGTATAGCTATCCAGCTCCTGCAAAAAGCGCTGCACTGCATCGTGCAGTGCCTGCTTCAGACGGCAGGCTGGTGTGATGGAACAGGAGGCGCAGTCCACTAATTGTAGCGGTTCCATCTTGCGTACCACGTCGCCAATAACTATCTGACGAGGCGGCATACCCAGGCGAATGCCCCCATTTTTACCACGTGTTGCGGCAACGTAGCCCGCTCGGCTCAGCTGATTGATGATTTTGACCATATGATTACGGGACAAACCATAAGTATTTGTCACTTCCGTAATATTGGTCTGCTGACCTTCAGGCAACGCTGCCAGATAAATCAGCGCCCGTAAGCCATAATCAGTAAAACTCGTGAGCTGCACAGTAACCTCAGTGAACCTTCAGGCGTGGCATTGCATTATTCGCCCTGTGATTGATGTCAGAATTAAATCGGATCGTCATTCGATTAGCTACGATGATAAACCAGAGTCTGATTTGCCGTGCGTTTTTTTAAGCCAGCACAAGGTTTGACAAGCGAAGGGAGGTAAAGTGGCATCAAAGAGTGGAAAAACAAGGGCCGGACAGCGTCCGGCCTGAATGATTATGCGTCGAATGGATCGCGCAGAATCATCGTTTCACTGCGGTCTGGACCGGTTGAGATAATATCAATCGGCACACCCGTTACCTCTTCTACACGCTTAATGTAGTCGCGTGCAGCCTGAGGCAAACCTTCCAGCGTCTTCACGCCAAACGTAGTCTCGCTCCAGCCTGGCAGGGTTTCGTAGATCGGCTCAATGCCTTCCCAGTTCTCTGCCGCCAGTGGCGTAGTAGTCACTTCACGGCCATCAGGCATACGGTAAGCAACACAGATTTTCACCTCTTTCAGGCCATCCAGCACGTCCAGTTTGGTCATGCAGAAACCTGACAGGGAGTTGATCTGAACCGCGCGGCGAACCGCGACCGCATCCAGCCAGCCGGTACGACGACGACGTCCGGTGGTCGCACCAAACTCATTGCCCTGCGCACAGAGGAATTCGCCGGTTTCATCGAACAGCTCAGTCGGGAATGGACCTGCGCCCACGCGGGTTGAGTACGCTTTCACAATACCCAGCACGTAGTCGACATAGCGCGGACCAATGCCTGAGCCGGTTGCCACGCCACCTGCGGTCGTGTTGGACGACGTCACGTACGGATAAGTTCCGTGATCGATATCCAGCAGCGTACCCTGCGCGCCTTCAAACATAATCAGATCGCCACGCTTACGCGCGCTGTCCAGCAGTTCTGAAACGTCAACCACCATGCCAGTGAGGATGTCAGCGACTTCCATCACATCGCTCAGCACTTTGTCGAAGTCCACTGCCGGCTCTTTGTAGTACTCAACCAGCTGGAAGTTGTAGAAATCGACCACTTCTTTCAGCTTGGCAGCAAAGGTTTCTTTGTTGAACAGGTCGCTGACGCGCAGTGCACGACGGGCGACTTTGTCTTCATAAGCAGGACCGATGCCACGACCGGTAGTACCAATCGCTTTGGCACCACGGGCACGTTCACGCGCCATATCCATCGCAACGTGATATTGCAGAATCAGCGGACAGGCTTCAGAAATCAGCAGACGTTCACGTACCGGGATCCCGCGCGCTTCCAGGCCTTTCATCTCTTTCATTAAGGCTTCAGGAGAAAGCACTACGCCGTTACCGATAATGCTGGTGACGTTATCGCGCAGAATGCCAGAGGGGATCAGGTGGAGGACGGTTTTTTCACCGTTGATGACAAGCGTGTGGCCCGCATTGTGGCCGCCTTGATAACGCACAACGTAATTCGCGCGCTCAGTCAGAAGGTCTACAATCTTACCTTTACCTTCGTCACCCCATTGGGTGCCCAGTACGACGACGTTCTTACCCATTTCTCAAAATCACCGATTGCTTAAAAAAGGATTCTACCATCTGATCCCATGGTTTTCAGCACTTTTAGCATACGATTGCGCGCTTTTTTGCCTGAGTTTTGATCACTACAACATGTTGGGGATAATGGCGCGAAGAGGCACAATTTAGCCGGTCTTAACCCTGGTATCAGAGGTTGCCATGCAGGCTGAGCATGCAGTAAATCACCATGCCCGCGACCACCAGTCCGCCGCCAAAGCGATGCAGCAGATGGTCGGGTAAGCGGGTCATCGTCAGGATCATGCGTCGCCAGGCGCGTGGCATAAACATCGGTCCCAACCCTTCCAGCACTAATACCAGCGCCAGTGCCATCCAGATGCTTGTTTTCATCTTGCTACCCAAAAAAAAAGGCCGACAACATTGTCGGCCCACAGGTTATATCAGTTCTTAACGTGTCGCGTTAGAGGGCGCCTTCATATATCGGAAGAAGTCGCTATCCGGGCTTAACACCATCACATCCTGATTTTCATTAAAGCTGTTTTCATAGGCACGCAGGCTACGAATAAAGGCGTAGAAGTCAGGATCTTTGCTGAACGAATCCGCAAACAACCGCGCCGTTTCTGCATCACCGTCACCGCGAGTGATCAGGGCTTCACGCTGGGCTTCAGCCAGCGTACGCGTCACCTGATAATCGGCCTGAGCACGCAGTTTTTCTGCCTCTTCCTGACCCTGTGAACGCTGACTACGCGCTACGGCTTCACGCTCAGCACGCATACGGTTGAAGATTGCATCGGACACTTCGGTCGGCAGGTTGATCTGCTTGATGCGCACATCTACAACCTGAATACCCAGTGCAGCCATGCTGTTCGGATTCGGCGCTGGCTCGCTGCTGTTGGTTTCACGCTCTACACGGGCTGCTGCGCTGGCAATCGCATCATCAGCCGCAGGCGTGGCGATTTCATCATCGCTGCCCGCAGAACCGGTATTCAGCGCGTCACGCACATCGGTGGTCAGGCGACCACGGGAATCTGTGACGATATCCTTCACATCCAGACGACCCATTTCAGAACGCAAACGGTCACTGAACTTACGTTTCAGCAGCACTTCCGCCTGAGAAACATCACCGCCACCGGTTGCCAGGTAGTAGCGACTGAAATCGCTGATACGCCATTTGATGTAGGAATCCACGATCAGATCTTTCTTCTCTTTGGTGACGAAGCGATCGGCCTGGTTATCCATAGTCTGAATGCGTGCATCCAGCGTTTTAACCGTTTCCAGGAAAGGGATCTTAAAATGCAGACCCGGCTCAAACACCTGGGGTTTATTTTCGCCGTCGCGCAGGACTTTACCGAAGCGCAGAACAATGCCCCGCTGCCCTTCCTGCACCACAAACAGCGACGCATAGAGCGCCACCAGCACGACAATGATTAAAAATACTATTGGCTTACGCATCGATTACTCTCTCCCTTCGCGCTGGCTGTCGCTGCGCTGAGCATTCGCCCGACGCTGATCCATAATATTGTCCGGACTGTATGACGACGTGTCATTGCGGCTGGCGTTGCGATCGGAGGTGGCTGGCAGCGAAGAACTGTTACCGCCTTTCTGACCATTCTGACCCGATGTCGCCTGACCGCCACGCATCAGCTGATCCAGCGGCAGCATCATCAGGTTGTTACCCCGATCGTTAACCAGTACTTTGCGGGTATGGCTCAGCACACGTTCCATGGTCTCGATATAGAGACGCTCTTTGGTGATTTCAGGCGCGGCTTTATACTCCGGCAGAATCTTGGCGAAACGCGCCACTTCACCCTGTGCTTCCAGAACGGTACGCTCTTTGTAAGCGCGCGCTTCTTCCAGAATACGTTGCGCCTGGCCATTAGCACGAGGCTGAACTTCGTTGGCGTAAGCTTCTGCTTCACGAACATACTGTTCGCGGTTTTCACGTGCGGCAATCGCATCATCAAACGCAGACTTCACCTCTTCCGGCGGACGGGCAGCCTGGAAGTTGACGTCCAGCACCGCGATCCCCATGTTGTAAGGGCGAATTGTTTCATCGATTTCACGCTGGGTGTCGCTACGCACCACGGTACGGCCTTCGGTCAGAATGCGGTCCATGGTAGAACGACCAATCACGCCGCGCAGCGCACTGTCAGTGGCCTGACGCAGGCTGTCATCCGCGCTGGTCACGGCATAAAGATAACGTTCCGGATCGGTCACGCGATACTGCACGTTCATTTCCACGCGCACGACGTTTTCATCTGAGGTCAGCATCACGCCAGAAGCCGCCAGTTCACGCACTGCTTCAACGTTAACCGCGCGTACCTGATCAACAAATGTCGGTTTCCAGTTCAGACCGGGCTCAACCAGGTGACTGAACTTACCGAAGCGCGTTACCACGCCACGTTCCGCTTCTTTGATGGTGTAGAAACCGCTTGCAGCCCAGATGACTACAGCAGCAACAGCCACGATGCCAACGATTTTGCCACCGCTGCCGGAGCCGCGCTGACCGTTGTCGCTCTGTTTGCCACCGCCCAGTCCACCAAGCTTTTTGCTCAGCTTCCGGAAGATATCATCCAGATCAGGAGGTCCGGATTCCCGTCCTCCCTTATTTCCCCCAGAGTTGCCGCCTTGATTATTGCTGCTTCCCCACGGGTCGCGGTCCTGTCCGTTATTTCCGGGCTGATTCCACGCCATGTCTCTACTCCATTTATTGTAATTACGGTTTTTACCCTTCATCTTTCGGATTGCAGCGGTACTGGCTGCCTTCGCTCACCCCATTCACTTACCTTCGTAAGCGCCCGGGGATTCACTCAGTTGCCGCCTTGCTGAAATCCGAAATACCCGGGTAAATCCTGCGTATTCAGGCCTGCAACGAAAGTGCGACAATCTTCAATTTTTAAGGTAAATGCGTTTGGGCAATATCAAACAATGTAACTGGTCAGCGACGGTTCCTGTTTACATAAACGCATCCACTCAATGATGGGCATACGTATCTGCAATCCTACACTGCCGTCTTCTTCATTCCACTCTTTCTCAATCGCCTGCAACTGATAGAAACGGCTGCGAAGTCGCCCCGCCTCCGGTGGCAGACGTAACGCGTGCTGGGCAATTTCCCCTGACAGGCGCTCGGACAAAGCCTGCCACAGCAACGGAATGCCTTCACCGGTCTGGGCGGAAAGCCAGACGCGGATGGGCAGGTTCTCTTCGTTGCGATCGATACGCGGTTCGAATCCGTCGAGCATATCGATTTTATTCATGACCAGTAAGGTCGGAATTTCGTCCGCTTCAATCTCTTCCAGTACGGCATCAACGGCGGCGATATTTTCCGTAACGCGAAGATCGGCACCATCAATCACGTGCAGTAACAGCGTCGCCTGACGTGTCTCCTGCAGCGTGGCTTTAAATGCGGCAACCAGATCGTGAGGAAGATGGCGAATAAAGCCGACCGTGTCCGCCAGAACCACGTCTCCGACATCGGCAACATTCAGACGACGCAGTGTGGGGTCAAGTGTCGCAAACAGCTGGTCTGCGGCAAAGACGTTGGCAGAGGTCATAGCGTTAAAGAGGGTCGACTTGCCGGCGTTGGTGTAACCCACCAGCGAAACAGTTGGCACATCCGCTTTAGCACGAGACTGTCGTCCCTGCTCACGCTGTTTTTCAACCCGCTCAAGACGAGACAGGATCTGACTGATACGTCCGCGCAGAAGACGGCGGTCGGTTTCTAACTGTGTTTCACCCGGGCCACGCAAGCCGATCCCGCCTTTCTGACGTTCAAGGTGCGTCCAGCCACGTACCAGACGTGTCGCAAGGTGACGTAGCTGCGCCAGCTCAACCTGCAATTTACCTTCGTGGGTACGCGCGCGTTGGGCAAAAATATCCAGAATAAGACCAGTGCGATCAATGACACGGCATTCGCACAGGCGCTCGAGGTTTCTTTCCTGAGCGGGCGTAAGGGCATGATCGAATAATACGACCGATGCTCCAGTTGTTTTTACCGCATCGGCAATTTCAACGGCTTTTCCTTCACCGACAAAATACTTGGGGTGTGGCGCTTTACGGCTGCCAGTAACCACTTGCAGCGCCTCAACGCCAGCAGAAGAGACCAGAGTTTCAAACTCCTGTAAATCTTCTACTTCTTTGTCTTGGGAGAACCAGATGTGTACCAGTACGGCCTGCTCACCGGCATCATAACGGTCAAACAAGCTATAACCTCGCTAAATAAAAGACCAGGACGGAAAACCTCTGTTCTCCGTTCCTGGCTGTACGGCGACGCGTTATTCTGCGTTATCACCGTCTTGTTGTGGCTGTGGCTGCGCAGATGTGTTGCTGCCACCATGATGGTAATTGTTGCTGCCGCCACCGGTATTATTGCTATGGTGAGAAACCGGGCGCGAAGGAACGACGGTAGAAATGGCGTGCTTATAAACCATCTGGCTTACCGTGTTTTTCAACAAAATGACGAACTGATCAAATGACTCAATCTGACCCTGCAGCTTAATACCGTTAACCAGATAAATCGAAACCGGAACACGTTCACGACGCAATGCGTTCAAAAACGGGTCTTGTAATGATTGCCCCTTAGCCATTCTATCTTTTCCTTATATGCTTGTTGTTTGTTGCTAGTAGAACCTATGGTTCTGAAAAAAACTGCGTAAAAATTTGCGCACGATAACCCATCAATTGTACACAATCACCCATGCTTCGCACTAAGAACCTGTAACACTGTATCACGCGCCAGCCGGGGCTCGTCACTGTCAAGCCAGTGAACATTTTCCCAACCGCGTAACCAGGTCATCTGTCGCTTAGCAAGCTGCCGGGTTGCGCAAATTCCCCGATAAACCATCTCGCTGTAATCGATTTCGCCCGACAAATAAGACCACATCTGACGATAACCAACACAACGAATGGAAGGCATGTCCGTATGCAAATCACCTCGTGCAAACAGGGCCCGAGACTCCGCTTCAAATCCTGACGCCAACATCTGCTCAAAACGCAACGCGATGCGCTGGTGCAGCAATTCGCGGCTCGCGGGGGCGATGGCAAACTGTTGCACGTCGTAGGGTAACGCTTCACCGGATGTTTTTGTCAGTTCCGTTAAAGTTTTACCCGAAATAAAAAAAACTTCCAGTGCTCGCGAAAGTCTCTGCGGATCATTCGGATGAATACGACTGCCGGCAACCGGGTCGATTTCACACAGCTGGCGGTGTAAAGCTTCCCAGCCTTTTTCACGCGCCGTTTGCTCTATCCGCTGACGAACATCGGGATCGGCCGAGGGCAACGGCGACAATCCTTCAAGTAACGCCTTGAAGTAGAGCATGGTTCCACCAACAAGCAACGGTATTCGTCCGGCTTCAACGATATCCGCCATTTCTGCTAAAGCATCCCGCCGGAACTCCGCTGCCGAATAAGCTTCTGCGGGGTCGCGGATGTCGAGCAGACGATGGGGTGCCACTGCTAACTCCTCAGCCGACGGTTTCGCCGTGCCAATATCCATCTGACGATAGATTAAGGCAGAATCTACGCTGATTAGTTCCACTGGTAACTGCTTACGCAATTCAATTGCTAAAGCCGTTTTGCCAGACGCCGTGGGTCCCATCAAAAAAATAGCCTTTGGCCGGCCAGCCTGGTTTAGTTCACTCATGCTTCAACGCGTTGACCGCGCTCTCAATCTCTATGGGCTGTAATAAGCCTGAAGGCGGCGATTTCAGCAGCTGAGGGCAAAGCCGTTCAAGCTCTGCCAGCAGGTTGATCGCCTGTGAGTGATTCCAGTCAGAGGACTCTGTTTCCTGACGCCGCGCCAGCCACTGGGCCAGTTGCGTCGCAGAATTCTCCTGCTGCCGGGCGAGATAGCCTAACAGCTCAGGAATCAAGATTTGTAAATTTTGTGTTCGTAACGGTAAAGGCACCGCGCGCAACGTCACGTGGTCTCCTTCGGGCTGAAGTTCAATGCCCATCTGATTGAGCAGGCTGCTATTTTCTTTTGCCGCCTGTCGTTCTTCCTGGGCGACTTTCAGGCGCACCGGGATCAGCAATGGCTGCGGTTTAAGTCCCTCTTCGCCTGGTTCAAGCTGCGTCTGTTTCAGCCAGCGCGCCGCCACCGGCAACGCCATCAGCATTAATGTCTGATCCTGCTCCAGCAGTGCAAAATGATTGTGCAACACGGTCAGTACACGGCCAAAACTTTGAGCATGCGCGGCCAGTGGCGAAGGTCTTTCGGCCTGACGCGCTATCGGCTCGCGGGCTTTTGTCGGTGATGACGTGCTGACAGGGGTTTTCAGTAACTGCTGATAAACCGCCCCTTCACGCTGACGATACACATTCTCTTTGTTCTGCCAGGCCTGTGCAGGCTGTGTTTCACGCCCGGATGCTGCTGATTTCTTCTCGCTGGCAGACGCCGCAGGCTGCGCAAAATGATTACCGCCTGCTGCCTGACGGTTTTCCGGCTGCCAGCGCGGTGCGGGCTCTTCTGCCTGAAGCGCAGGTAAGTTCGGTGCCGCCATCGCCTGTAATGCGCTGACCACACCCTGATAGATAAAATCATGCACCAGGCGTGACTGATGAAACCGTACTTCATGCTTGGCCGGATGGACGTTGACATCAACCTGATGCGGGTCAATCTCCAGATAGAGCACATAAGCGGGCTGCTGGTCATCCTGAAGCTGGGTCTGGAATGCCTGGCGGATAGCGTGGTTAATCAGCTTATCGCGCATCATCCGGCCATTCACATAGCAATACTGCAGATCGGTGACCTGACGCGAACCGGCAGGGTCGGCAACCCAGCCGCGCAGCGAGAGGTCGTCATGCTGCCAGTCGATGCGCAGCGCATGCTGCATAAACGTGGTGCCGCAGATAGAAGCCAGTCGCCGTTCGCGCTGGCTCTCCTCGCTGACGGCCCGATACTGACGCATCATTTTACCGTTGTGGCTCAGCGACAGTGCCACGTCGAAACGAGCCAGGGCAATACGGCGAATGACCTCGTCGATATGACCGAACTCCGTTTTTTCGGTGCGCATAAATTTGCGGCGTGCCGGCGTATTATAAAACAGGTCCAGTACTTCCAGCGTGGTACCGCAGGGATGTGCCGCCGGTTTAACCGTTACCGCCATATCACGCCCTTCTGCATAGGCCTGCCAGGCTTCAGTTTGATCGGCGGTGCGTGAGGTGAGTGTCAGGCGGGAGACAGAACTGATACTGGCCAGCGCTTCACCGCGAAAACCCAGGCTCATGATCGCTTCCAGGTCATCCAGTGAGGCTATTTTACTGGTTGCGTGTCGGGCAAGTGCCATCGACAGCTCGCTTTTCACGATGCCGCAGCCGTTGTCACGAATGCGGATGAGCTTTGCGCCGCCCTTTTCAATATCAACGTCAATGCGCGTCGCGCCGGCATCCAGGCTATTCTCCACCAGCTCTTTAACCACGGAGGCAGGACGCTCAACCACTTCACCCGCCGCAATCTGGTTAGCCAGCTGGGGTGGTAAAATTTGAATCGGCATGATTTTCCTTTTAGCTGGCAGCCCGGCGCAGTGGCCGGGCAAACAATCAGGATGCAGGAATTTTAAGGTTCTGCCCCAACATGACGTTGGTCGACTTCAGATTATTAGTCTGCATTATCGCTTTCGGACTGACGCCGTAGTGTGCGGCAATGCCGGTTAATGAATCACCCACCACAACTTTGTGGCGCACAACGCCGCGTGGCGTAGCGGGCGCGGTGCGACTGGCGACTGCACTGGCCGGCACTTTCAGCCGCTGTCCGACCCACACCACATCCCGCTTCAGGGTATTCATCTCACGCAGGGTGTCCATGCTGACGCCATACTTCGCGGCAATCCCGGAAAGTGTCTCACCGCGCGTTACCGTATGGCGCTGCGTTGCGCCGGTATATTGCGTCACTCCGGTCGCCGGGTTGCTGGCGACGCTAACCGCTGGCGATGAGCCCAGCGGCCGGTTTTCCTCCTTTGGGATGGATTGTAGCGGGTGCGCCAGGAAATAAGTGCGCAGACCTTTGTAGATCGACTGCGCAATCTTATCCTGGTGTGCGCTACTGCCTAGCAGTCGCTCCTCCGAGGAATTACTGATGAAGCCGGTTTCCACCAGCAAAGAAGGAATATCGGGCGAACGCAGCACGCCCAGGCTGGCATGCTCAGGCAGACGTTTGTGCAGCGAGGTGACGCTGCGCATCTGCTGCAAGACTTTCTGCGCGATGTCATAACCGACACGCTGCGAGTGGCCGAACTGCAAATCCAGTACTGCCTGACTGAGGTAGGGATCGGCCTGACTGTTAGCCAGCAGGTCACCCGCGCCGCCCAGCAGCTCAGACTGTTTCTCTTTCTGTTCCAGCCAGTTTGCCATCTCGTTGTTGGCGCGACGGTTGGACAGGACCCAGACCGAGGCGCCGGTCGCCACATGGCTTGGCGCGGCGTCAGCGTGAATAGAGACCAGCACATTGGCATTAGCTTTACGCGCCACGTCGGAACGTCCCATGACCGAGATAAAATAGTCACCATCGCGCGTCAGGACGCCTTTGAACATCGGATCGTTATTGAGCAACACCCGCAGTTTGCGCGCAATGGCGATAGTGACGTTTTTCTCTTTCAGTCCGCGCTGCCCGATAGCGCCGGGATCCTGACCGCCATGTCCGGCATCGATTGCCACAATCACAGTGTCATTCTGGCTGACGGCAGTGCCGGGACGTACGGAACTCGCGGTGCTGGTCACGGACGTCACCGGATTCGAATTGAACGGGTTAGCCGCTGCGGCACTCTGCGCAGGTACGCGCGTCGGTGCTGTGACGGGCGCAGGCAGACTTCGCGTGACAGCGGGCGGCTTGCCGGTAATTGTGAAGACCACGCTGTAGCTGTTGCCATTGCGTTGGGTGACTGCCCGGGTTTTACCCGCCTGCGTCAGTTCAAACACCAGCCGCACGCTCTGTTTGTCTTTTGGGGTGCTGGTACGAATTCGCTTTACGATGTTTTCGCCACTGAAATTCAGCGGCAGCCCCTGAACTACGCCGCTCTGGCGCACATCCAGCACCACACGATTCGGGTTGTGCAGAGAGAAGAAGGCATAGACCGGCTGTCCGGCAAAGTTCAGCGTAACGGTAGCCTGACTATCGCCATTGGCCACTTTGATATCAGACAGCGTGGCGGCAAACAGGGGCGTACAGACCAGCAGCATCAATGATGCCAGTGCTATTTTCATCCGTGACATCATGCCTGATCCCTGCCCTGACCAACGTGTTCAAGCCATTGCTGGCCGGACGCGGATTGTGCCGTCAGTTCCGCTTCACGCGCCTCACCTACATAACGCAGCGTTAAGGTGAGATCGGGCTGCGGCAGAAAACCGGCACCCTGCTGCGGCCATTCCACCAGACAGATGGCTTCACCGCTGAAGTAGTCGCGGATGCCCATAAACTCAAGCTCTTCGGGATCCGCAAGGCGATAGAGGTCGAAGTGGTAGAGCGTACGGTCATCAAGCGAGTAAGGTTCAACGAGGGTGTAAGTAGGACTTTTGACATTGCCCTGATGGCCCAGCGCCTGCAGAAAGCCGCGGCTGAAGGTGGTTTTACCCGCCCCCAGATCGCCATAGAGATAAATCACTGCCGCGCTGCCACAGGCGCGCGCCAGCTGAGCGCCCAAACTGAGCGTAGCCGCCTCATCGGGCAAAGAGATAACACAGGTCTTCATGCTTCTTTATTCATCTCAGGATTAACAAACTGCCACAGCAGATCCAGTAAATCAGTGGCCAGCATACCGCGAGTACCGCGTTCTGCCGCAACCGCATCGGCCGCTGCACCATGTGCAACGCAACCCGCGCAGGCCGCATCGAACAGCGTCAGTTTCTGACCCACCAGCGAGGCAATAATTCCACTCAGAAGATCGCCCATACCGCCGGAAGCCATACCGGCATTGCCCACATCCGCAACGGCCATTTCGCCCTGCTCGCTGGCAATCAGCGTGCCGGCACCTTTCAGTACCACTACGCCACCATAACGTTGCGCCAATGTCTGCGCTGCATGTAAGCGGTCACTCTCAATTTCACTGGTCTCGATATTCAGCAAACGCGCCGCTTCGCCAGGATGCGGCGTAATAATGCGATTCTGACGTTTCTCAGCACTGATTGCCAGCAGGTTAAGTGCATCCGCGTCCCAAAGCATCGGCTTTTCACTGCCTGCTACCCGCTTCAGTGCCTGCTTTCCCCATTCACGCTGACCCAGACCGGGTCCAATCGCAATGACATCAGCCCACTCCAGCGCCTCCGTCAGGCGTTCATCCGTCAGTTCATCGACCATAATTTCAGGCCGTGCGGTCAGAATCGGAATAATATTATCTTTGTGAGTAAGTACTCGCACCAATCCACTACCGCTGCGTAACGCGGCTTCTGCCGTCATGCGTACTGCGCCAGCGGTACCTGCATCGCCTCCCACGACCAGCAGACGCCCATGACTGCCCTTGTGCGAGGTTGGTCTGCGTGGCTTAAGCCAGCGGGTTAATGTGCTGGCATCATAACGGGCGATAGGTGCCTCTTCTCCGGCCAGAAAAGCAGCCAGACCAAGATCGGCATACCAGAGCTTTCCGATGTAGTCTCGCGCCTTGCCAGTGATCTGGCCCGGTTTCAGGGCGATCATACTCAGCGTGTGACTGGCATTAATCACCTCGCCGGGCGCGGTGCCGTTGCGCGCGGATAAGCCGGAGGGCATATCAATGGCAACTGTCGGTGCTGCATGGGCGTTTGCCCGCTGGATCAGCATGGCATAGGGCTCTTCGGGCGCGCGATTGCTGCCGGTTCCCAGCAGGGCATCGACAATCACATCAATCTGCTCTGGCCAGGCCGCATCGGCCGCATGGATTTCACCGCCCGCGTCCAGCCATGCGTCCCGCGCGCGCTGCGCCTCTTCCGGCAGCGCTTTTTCACTTTCGCACGCCAGCACCGTAATGGTTTTCCCCGCCGCCTGGCCCAGTCGCGCCAGCACATAGCCATCACCGCCGTTATTGCCGTGACCGCACAGGATTAACCAGTGGCTGGCTTCGGGCCAGTGTGCTGTCAGATGCTCGTAAGCGGCCTGCCCGGCACGCTGCATCAGCTCATACAGAGTAATCCCGAGCACATCGGCTCCCTCTTGCTCAAGCTGCGCCACAGCCTGCGCAGGCCAGACAGAATATGGTAAACTGCGGCTGTTTTTCTTCGAATCCTGGTTACTCATGTCATACCCTCTCGATCTTCATGAACTCGCACAACAGATTAAACAGTGGGGATTGGATCTCGGCTTTCAGCAGGTCGGCATCACCGATACCGATCTCAGTGCAGAAGAGCCGCGCCTGCAGGAATGGCTGGATAAGCAGTATCATGGTGAGATGGCATGGATGGCGCGACACGGCATGATGCGGGCGCGTGCTCATGAGTTGCTGCCCGGCACGCTGCGCGTCATCAGCGTTCGTATGAACTACCTTCCGGCCAAAGCTGCCTTTGCCAGCACGCTGAAAAATCCCCGACTGGGCTATGTCAGCCGTTATGCACTCGGCCGTGATTACCACAAAGTATTGCGCAATCGACTGAAAAAGCTCGGAGAAATGATCCAGCAGCACTGTAGCGAGCTGAATTTCCGGCCGTTTGTGGATTCGGCACCGCTGCTTGAGCGCCCGCTGGCGGCTAAAGCCGGACTCGGCTGGACCGGCAAACATTCGCTGATACTGAATCGGGAAGCCGGCTCGTGGTTTTTCCTCGGCGAGCTACTGATCGACATTCCGCTACCGGTCGACTCCCCGCAGCAGGAGCAGTGTGGCCGCTGCGTTGCCTGCCTGACCATCTGCCCTACCAGCGCTATCGTTGAGCCTTACGTCGTCGATGCCCGGCGCTGTATCTCCTATCTCACCATTGAGCTGGAAGGGGCTATCCCGGAAGAGTTTCGTCCGCTGATGGGTAACCGGATTTATGGCTGCGATGACTGCCAGCTGATCTGTCCGTGGAATCGCTATGGACAACTCAGTGACGAAAGCGACTTTTCACCGCGTGCGGCGTTACATGCACCGGAGCTGCTCGATCTGTTTCAGTGGGACGAAGCGAAATTTTTACGCATCACGGAAGGCTCAGCGATTCGCCGTATTGGCCATTTGCGCTGGCTGCGCAATATTGCCGTGGCGCTGGGTAATGCACCCTGGTCGCCCCACATTATTCATGTGCTGGAACAACGACTGGGTGAGAGTGAACTGCTGGATGAACATATTCAGTGGGCAGTGAGGCAACAGCAGCAGAAACGCGAGCAGCTGGTAGTTGAAGTGCAGCCCGCCCAGCAGAAACGGCTGGTTCGTGCAGTTGAGAAGGGTTTACCGCGTGATGCATGATTGAACAGCGAGCCGCTGGATATCTTTTTCCACATGCTGTGAATAAAAATAAAAAGCTGTTGTCATTCAACTGCAACAACGCTGATTTCACTGTGAAACAACAAATTGAAATATCTTCATAAACATAAATATCAACAACTTATGAAAAAGTTGTGTTTATTTAATAATGAGACTACCGCTGCGGTTAAATCACAAAGCTGTGGATAACTCTGTTCAGAACGCATTTGCAGATCGCCCTGACAGGCACGAAAGATGGGAGGTGGTGCTGTGGATAACCTTCTGGAGACAACTAAAATCACGCGACCAAAAACAGTCGTATAACGAACTGAAACAGGGGGTGATGTAAAATCTGGAGCGGGAAACGAGACTCGAACTCGCGACCCCGACCTTGGCAAGGTCGTGCTCTACCAACTGAGCTATTCCCGCATAGAAGGGTACTGCTTTATAAAACTGGAGCGGGAAACGAGACTCGAACTCGCGACCCCGACCTTGGCAAGGTCGTGCTCTACCAACTGAGCTATTCCCGCAAAGAGGTTACTGCTTACATTTTAAATCTGGAGCGGGAAACGAGACTCGAACTCGCGACCCCGACCTTGGCAAGGTCGTGCTCTACCAACTGAGCTATTCCCGCGCCTTGTACCGACACTAAATTCTTCACCGGTACGGGGTGCGCATTATACGAGAAATCGTTGCTGCTGCAAGCGTCTGAAAGCAAAATTTTTCGCTTTCCGCGCGTTTGCTGATTAAATCAGCAACCTGGTGATTTCATGCGCACCCGTCGTCGATTAAAGCTGCAAAAAGTGTTCGCGGTAGTAAGCCAGCTCCGCCACCGACTCGCGGATATCATCCAGCGCCTGGTGCGTACCGCCTTTTTTGAAGCCGGGCAGGATTTCCGGTTTCCAGCGACGAGCCAGCTCTTTCAGGGTACTGACATCCAGATAACGATAGTGGAAATACGCTTCCAGCTCAGGCATATACTTAAACAGGAAGCGGCGATCCTGCCCGATACTGTTGCCACAGATAGGCGACGTGTTAGCCGGCACCCACTGTTTCAGGAATTCAATAGTCGTCAGTTCGGCTGCGCGATCGTCAATCTGGCTTTCCTTCACCCGCGCAACCAGACCGCTGTTGGTGTGGGTGCGGACATTCCACTCATCCATCAGCGCCAGCTGCGCATCGGACTGATGGACGGCCATGACCGGCCCTTCCGCCAGAATGTTCAGGTTGGCGTCAGTCACCAGGGTCGCAATTTCAATAATGCGATCGTGCGTCGGATCAAGTCCGGTCATCTCAAGATCAATCCAGATCAGATTCTGTTCATTTCCAGTAGCCATGCTGTTTCCTGCGGTTGCTGTAGTCGTCATTCACGATGAATAAGGTGTATCATAGACGTTTTGCCCAGCCGGGCGAAATCTGGCTAACGCTGTGAGGGTGAGTGAGTAAAAATAAACTGTCGAAGGGCCAACAACGTCGCGTAAGCGCTAACCACGATCGCCGTCTCAACCAGCGCAGAGAGCGTCCGGAAGCGGATGACAACCTGTTTGGTGAAGCTGCAGATGGGGTCGTTGTGAGCCGTTTTGGCATGCATGCTGATGTTGAGGATAGCGCAGGCGTCGCCCACCGCTGCAATATCCGCCGTACTATCCGTTCGCTGGTTACGGGCGACCGTGTGCTGTGGCGTCCGGCCACCAGCGGCGGCAAAGGCATTGTTGAAGCGGTGCATGAACGCACCAGCGTATTAACCCGCCCCGATTTTTACGACGGCGTAAAGCCGATGGCGGCGAATATCGATCAGATCATCATCGTCTCTGCGATCCTGCCGGAACTGTCGCTGAACATCATCGATCGCTATCTGGTTGCCAGTGAAACGCTGGACATCGAGCCGTTACTGGTCCTGAATAAAACCGATCTGCTGGATGACGAGG
Organism: Pantoea sp. JKS000250; assembly: GCF_003201065.1. Classification (NCBI taxonomy): domain Bacteria; kingdom Pseudomonadati; phylum Pseudomonadota; class Gammaproteobacteria; order Enterobacterales; family Erwiniaceae; genus Pantoea; species Pantoea sp. JKS000250. Next base: position 1,744,572 of record NZ_QICZ01000001.1, read on the forward strand.
CGCGCGGCTTTGTTGATCAGCAGATGGATATTTATCGCGATATTGGCTATCGCGTGGTGATGGTCTCCAGCCGGGCGAAAAACGGCCTGGACGATCTGGAAGCGGCCTTAACCGACCGTGTGAGTATCTTTGCCGGTCAGTCTGGTGTCGGTAAGTCGAGCCTGCTGAATGCCCTGCTCGGCTTCGACAAAGATGAGCAGGTCGCGATTCTGACCAATGAAGTATCAGATGGCTCAGGCCTGGGCCAGCATACCACCACCGCATCCCGCCTGTATCACTTCCCGCATGGCGGCGATGTAATCGATTCTCCCGGCGTGCGTGAGTTTGGTTTGTGGCATCTGGAGCCGGAACAGGTTACGCGTGGCTTTGTCGAATTCCGCCCTTTCCTGGGCTATTGCAAATTCCGTGACTGCAAACATGGCAGCGATCCCGGCTGTGCGATTCGTGAAGCGGTCGAACAGGGAAAAATCAACCGGTCCCGTTTCGATAACTACCACCGTATTCTGGAGAGCATGGCGCAGGTAAAAACGCGTAAAAACTTCCCTGATGGTGAAAGTTAATCGGTGTAACCGCGTCTGAGCGGATGAGCTGCTGCATTTTGCGAGGTGGATTCCGATCAGGCGTCCGGAGCGTGCAGCGTGCCGGAAATCAGGTATAGTCGCCATCTGAACGGGGCACTGCTACAATCCGCCCCCTTTTTTACCATGTCCTGAAATAGCCAGGAGGCTAAGGTGTTTGATCGTTTAAAACTCGGCTTGAATCATATTCTCCCGAAGAAATGGCTGACTGAACTTGCCGGTTGGGGCGCCAGTCGCCGCGGTGGTTGGTTGACCAAACTGGTCATTGACATCTTTGTCTGGTTTTACAAAGTCGACATGGCGGAGGCGCGTAAGCCCGATACCGCCAGCTATCGCACGTTTAATGACTTTTTCGTTCGTCCGCTGAAAGACGATGCGCGTCCGGTGGATGCAGACGCCAGCCTGATCGCCCTGCCCGCAGATGGTGCTATCAGCCAGCTCGGCCATATTCATGGCGATCAGATTTTCCAGGCTAAAGGTCATCACTACACCATCGATGCTCTGCTGGCGGGTGATGAGCGGATGGCCGCTCAATTTGTGGAGGGTGAGTTCGTCACCACCTATCTGGCTCCGCGCGATTATCACCGCGTCCACATGCCGTGCAACGGTATCCTGCGTGAGATGATTTATGTGCCTGGCGATCTCTATTCAGTTAACCCGCTGACCGCGCGTAATATTCCCAACCTGTTTGCCCGTAACGAGCGCGTCATCTGCTATTTCGAAACGGATATCGGACCGATGGTGCAGATTCTGGTGGGTGCAACGATTGTCGGCAGCATTGAAACTGTCTGGGCGGGCACCATCACGCCACCGCGTGAAGGTGTGATCAAACGCTGGCACTATCCGGCAGCGGATGATGAAGGCGCGGTAGTACTGCTGAAAGGACAGGAAATGGGCCGCTTTAAACTTGGCTCTACCGTCATCAACCTGTTCGCACCTGGCCGCGTCAAACTGGCTGAAAGTCTGGAAGCAGAAAGCAAAACCCGTCTGGGCCAACCGCTGGCGATCGCGCTGCCTGTGGCGACAGACATTTCCGACGTCATCGTCGACTAAATTGAGTGTCCTCTGTGCGTTCGATTCTCCTCCTGCTGCTGAGCCTGTGGCTCAGCAGCCCGGCCTTCGCGGCCAGCCTTCCTGACGCCAGCCAGCTCAAACAGCAGCTGGAAGAGATAAAATCGGCCAAAAGTTCTCCATCCCAGGCGGAACAGATCCAGACGATTGAAGCTGCCTTGAACTTCCTCTCTGAACGCGATGACTCGCTGGAGCGCGCGGCGCAATATCAGCAGGTGATTGATGACTTTCCGCGTCTGGCGCGCGAACTGCGTCAGCAGATCGCCGCGCTGAGCGACAGCGGAAAAACCGTACGCAGCAACATGAGCAGCGCCGAGCTGGATCAGGAGATTCTGCAGGTCAGCAGCCAGCTGCTGGAAGAGGGGCGTCAGGCACGCCAGGAGCAGGATCGGGCGAGGGAAATCAGCGATTCGTTGTCGCAACTGCCGCAGCAGCAGACCGAAGCGCGCCGGGCGATGACGGAGAGTGAACGGCGGCTGCAGGGCGTCAGTACCAGTTCACCGCAGGGCCAGCTGCAACTGGCGGCGCGTCAGGCGGAAAGCGCCGCTAATAAAGCGCTGGTCGATGAACTTGAGCTGGCCCAGCTCTCCGCCAATAACCGTCAGGAACTGGCGCGGATGCGGGCTGAAGTTCACCAGCGTAAAGCGACACAGCTCGATAACTACCTGCAGGCACTGCGCAATCAGCTTAATGACCAGCGGCAACGAGAAGCGGAAGTCGCCTTGGCCCGCACTGAACAGCTGGCGGAAAACAGTGGCGATCTGCCACCAGCAATCAGCGATCAGTTTCGGGTTAACCGCGAACTCTCGGTTGCGCTGAATCAGCAGGCGCAGCGTATGGATCTGGTGGCATCGCAGCAGCGGCTGGCCACCAATCAGATTATTCAGGTCCGTCAGGCGCTCTCTACGTTGAGAGAACAGTCGCAGTGGCTGGGCGCCTCTAATCTGCTGGGCGAAGCGCTTCGGGCGCAGGTCGCACGTCTGCCAGAGATGCCTAAGTCCCAGCAGATTGATAATGAGATGGCACAGCTTCGCGTACAGCGTCTCTATTATGAAGATCTGCTGGAGCGTCAGGAGACGCTGCGCAAAGGACGGCAGGCCGATGGTCAGCCCTTCAGCGCAGAACAGAAGCGCATTCTTGATGCGCAGCTACGCACCCAGCGTGAACTGCTCAATTCCCTGATCTCCGGCTGTGACACCCTGATTCTGGAGATCACCAAGCTCAAGGTCGGCAACACTCAGCTGCAGGATGCGCTGACGGAAGTCAAAGACGCGACGCACCGCTATCTGTTCTGGACCGCTGACGTCAGTCCGATCGGTCTGAGTTATCCGCTGGATCTGGCTAAAGACCTTTCCCGCCTGCTGTCGCTGGATACGCTGGGTCAGCTCGGCAAAGCGATGGCGATGATGTTTACCAGCCGCAACTCGGTGCTGCCGATTATTGGTGCGCTGCTGCTGGTCGGTTTCAGCATCAGCTCGCGACGCCACTTCAATGCCTTTCTTGAACGTTCTGCCAGTAAAGTCGGCAAGGTCACCCAGGATCGTTTCCGTCTGACCATCCGTACCGTGTTCTGGTCGATTCTGGTGGCGCTGCCGCTGCCGGTGTTGTGGGGTGCACTGGGTTATGGCCTGCAGAACGCCTGGCCCTACCCTATCGCCGTGGCGATTGGCGATGGCATTACCGCCACGCTGCCGCTGCTGTGGGCATTTATGATCAGCGCCGCCTTTGCCCGTCCGAATGGCCTGTTCATTGTGCATTTCCGCTGGCCGCAGAACCGGGTGGCGCGCGCCATGCGCTACTACTCGCTGAGCATCGGGCTGATTGTGCCGCTGATTATGCTGCTAATCGCCTTTGGCAATCTGGAAGATCGGCAGTTCTCCTCGTCGCTGGGTCGCCTCTGTTTCATCCTGATCTGCGGAGCAATCAGCATTGTTACCGTCAGCCTGAAGCGGTCCGGTATTCCGCTCTATCTCGATAAAGAGGGAAATGGCGAGAACATAGTGAACCGGATGCTGTGGAACCTGATGATCGCCATGCCGCTGATGGCTGCCCTCGCCTCCGCTGTAGGGTATCTGGCAACCGCGCAGGCGCTGCTGGCGCGACTGGAAACCTCCGTCGCCATCTGGTTTCTGCTGCTGGTTATCTATCACATTATCCGACGCTGGATGCTGATTCAGCGTCGCCGTCTTGGATTTGACCGCGCCCGTCAGCGCCGTGCCGATATGCTGGCTAACCGGGCGCGCAGTGAAGAAGAAAAAGAGCAAAGCGCGCTGAATACCGACGCGATTGAAATCGAAGAACCGGTGATTGATCTGGATGCGATCAGTGCGCAGTCGCTGCGGCTGGTGCGTTCTATCCTGACGCTGATTGCCCTGGTCTCGGTGATCGTGCTGTGGTCAGAAATTCACTCGGCCTTCGGCTTCCTGGAGAATATTCAGCTGTGGGATGTCAGTACATCTGTACAGGGCGTGGAGTCGATTCAGCCAATTACCCTGGGGTCGGTGCTGATTGCTATTCTGGTGTTTATCATCACCACTCAGCTGGTGCGCAATATGCCCGCGCTGCTTGAGCTGGCACTGTTGCAGCATCTTAATCTGACGCCGGGTACCGGTTACGCCATTACTACACTGACCAAATATCTGCTGCTGCTGATTGGCGGGCTGATTGGTTTCTCGATGATTGGTATTGAATGGTCGAAACTGCAGTGGCTGGTTGCTGCGCTGGGTGTGGGACTGGGGTTTGGCTTGCAGGAGATTTTTGCCAACTTTATCTCTGGCCTGATTATCCTGTTCGAAAAGCCGATTCGTATCGGCGATACCGTGACGATCCGCGACCTGACCGGCAGTATTACCCGGATCAACACGCGTGCGACCACGATCACCGACTGGGACCGCAAAGAGATCATCGTGCCAAACAAGGCCTTTATCACCGAGCAGTTTATTAACTGGTCGCTGTCCGATTCCGTAACGCGGGTGGTACTCACTATCCCTGCCCCGGCCAAAGTCAGCAGTGAGCAGGTAACCACCATTCTGGTGCAGGCGGCCGAGCGCTGCAGTTATGTGCTTGATACGCCACCGCCGGAAGCGTTCCTCGTCGATCTGCAGCAGGGGATTCAGTTGTTTGAGATCAGGGTACATGCTGCAGAGATGGGGCACCGTATGCCGCTGCGTCATGAACTGCACCAGCTGATTCTGCTCGGATTTGAGCAACACGGTATCGAGATGCCGTTCCCACCGTTCCAGATGCGCATGGAAACGCTGGGTAAGAAGCTGCCTGCCAGCAACGGTGCGCCCGCGGCCCGCGCCTACAAATCTGGCGGCCTGTAATGCAAAACGCCCGGCAAAGCCGGGCGTTATTTCAGATCTGAGCCATCAGTTACTGTTTAACGAACTCTTCACCCTGAGCGATATCTTTCCTCAGCGTATTGAGCATGCCTGACAGCGCCTGCTGTTCGTAAGCGCTAAGTGTGCCAATTGGTCTGCGTTCAGCAATGCCATTTTTACCGAGCAGCAGCGGCTGAGAGAAGAAGCGGGCATATTCGCCCTCGCCTTCCACGTAAGCACACTCTACAACATTCGCCTCACCCTTCAACGCGCGTACCAGCGACAAACCAAAACGCGCGGCCGCCTGGCCCATCGACAACGTAGCCGATCCGCCACCTGCTTTAGCTTCCACGACTTCTGTGCCAGCATTCTGAATGCGTTTGGTTAAATCAGCCACTTCCTGATCGCTGAAGCTGACGCCTTTGACCTGTGACAGCAGCGGCAGAATGGTTACGCCAGAGTGGCCGCCAATCACCGGGACTTCCACCTGATCCGGCTGCTTGCCTTTCAGCGCGGCCACAAAGGTGTTAGCACGGATAATGTCCAGCGTGGTCACGCCAAACAGACGATTTTTGTCGTAGACGCCGTGCTTTTTCAGCACTTCTGCCGCAATGGCAACAGTGGTATTGACCGGATTGGTAATAACGCCAATCAAGGCTTTAGGGGCCGTTGTGGCAACCTGTTCAATCAGATTACGAACAATGCCTGCGTTCACATTAAACAGGTCAGCGCGATCCATACCAGGTTTACGTGCAACGCCCGCAGAAATCAGTACCACATCGGCACCCTGTAAGGCAGGCGTGGCGTCTTCTCCACTAAAACCTTCAATAGCGACAGCAGTAGGAATATGGCTGAGATCAACGGCAACGCCAGGCGTAACCGGCGCAATGTCATACAGTGAGAGTTCTGAACCTGCGGGAAGCTGGGTTTTGAGCAGAAGTGCGAGCGCCTGGCCTATGCCGCCAGCGGCACCGAGAACGGCAACTTTCATTCTTAACTCCTTATTAAGGTGGGGCAGAGATGGGCCGAAATTCTATCTGTGTCAGACCTTAATCAACTGCTCAGGCGATGATAAATATCCGCTGTTAATTCTACGTGTTTTCACACCTGCTCGCCGGATTCAAAAGTTACTTATCATTGCGCCTGAATGACCGACAACTTTGCCGTCGTCAGACAGAGAACGGCTATGTGCGTTTTCTGTTACTACTTCTGATACTACACCACCAATAATATAACAACTTTGCAACCTTCGCCTTTCGGGGCTGTGACGGGGGTTTTGGTCTGAGCGGATTTATTTGCTATTATCGCCGCCCGCTAGCCGCCCGAACTCTGCTCATCAATCGACCGATTGCATAAAAATGCATTTAAATGCATAATCACCACTCTGCCGCGGGCGGATGCGCGGTTATTCTCTCTATTTATTGGTAACCTATGCGAAACCCATCGAAACAAGACGATCTGATCAAGGCCTTTAAAGCCTTATTAAAAGAAGAAAAATTCAGTTCCCAGGGCGAAATTGTTCAGGCGCTTCAGGATGAGGGCTTTGAAAATATCAATCAGTCCAAAGTCTCGCGGATGCTGACCAAGTTTGGCGCAGTGCGCACCCGTAATGCCAGGATGGAAATGGTCTATTGCCTGCCCGCTGAACTGGGCGTGCCGACCACTACCAGCCCGTTAAAAAACCTGGTACTGGATATCGACTACAACGATGCGCTGGTGGTGATTCATACCAGTCCGGGCGCAGCACAGCTGATTGCACGTATGCTGGATTCACTGGGCAAAGCGCATGGGATTCTTGGCACGATCGCTGGCGATGACACAATCTTTATTACCCGTGCGCGCGACTTTACGGTTAAGCAGCTGCACAGCGCGATCCTCAACCTGTTTGAACAGGAACTCTGATCGCTGACTGACGGCCTGCTATCCCGCCCCGGGCCGTCAGTTTGTTCTCTCTGCCCATCGTTTTGCGGCACACTGCCGCGCTGTTTAATACTAATAAGCCAGCTTTAATACACCTGGCTCCTGGTCAGATCGCTTACTCTGCTTAACCTTCTGCGCTATTTTACACTGCTTTACATTAGTGATCCGGCATCATTGCCCGGATCCAGATCAAACTCCAGTCCAATACGCCTCATAGTTTCGCACTAAACGTTAAAGTGATCTATCTCACTGTTTTTCTGATTAAAATCATCGTAAAGGCTATTTTTTATGCTGTTTTTATAACGTTAAGTTATTAAAAGTAGGCATAAGGATAAAGAATCACAAAAAAACATTATTAGCCGGGTATTAATTTCTCTCGTTATTAGTTCTATACTTCTTTTCGTGATGCAAATCACACTAACTAGAAAGATAAAAATAGACGACGAGGAAATATCTATGAACGTAAAAACTACCATCGCTACCCTGAGCATTCTCTCTGCCCTGTCATTTGGTGCAGTAGCAGCAGAATCTATCGATGCCGCACAGGCACAGGATCTGCAGGCTGTCGGCACCATCAGTGTCAGCGGCGTCGCGGGTTCCCCGATGGATATCAAAAAGAAGCTCAGCGACAAAGCGGATCAGCAGGGCGCAAAAGCCTATCGCGTGATCGAGGCTTACAACAACGGCAATTATCACGCTACTGCCGCGCTGTATAACTAAACCCAATAATGCCAGCGGCTCTCTGTCTGACGCGCCTTTTTGCGCTCCGGAGGGCCGAAGCAAAATCTTCAGGAGAGTTGACCATGAAAATGAAATTAGCGATTGCTGCTCTTAGTCTGGCGTCCCTGTTTTCAGTGGGTGCCAGCGCCGCCAGCCTGGTATCGAATGAACAGGCGCAGGGTCTGCAGCCCATGAATCAGACCATCAGCATTGGTGGACGTAACGGCGACCAGACGCATATCCGTCAGGTGCTGTCAGAGAAAGCGGATGCACAGGGCGCAAGTCATTATCGCATCATCGAAAACAACCAGGACAACACCTGGCATGTCACCGCTGAGCTTTATAAATAATTAACCGTGATGACGCCTGAAGGCGCATAACAAATATCGACGACCGGCCCTTACGAGTAACCGCAGGTTGTTGAATGTATTGAGGAGATAATCATGAATATCAAAACAACCATCGCTACAGTCAGTCTGCTTTCCGTTATGGCGTTCGGCGCATCAGCCGCACAGCTGGTCACCAGCGAACAGACGCAGAACCTGCAGCCTGCGGGCACCGTAAGCATCAGTGGAACCGGGGGCTCCCCAATGGATTACCGCGCTGAGCTTTCACAGAAAGCGGATGAACAGGGTGCCAGCGCCTATAAAGTCATTGAAGCGCGCACCGGTGATAGCTATCACATCACTGCACAGCTTTATAAGTAATTCCTCGTCAGATCTATGACGAACCCTTTGGCCCCGCTCGCCGGGGCCTTTTTTCATCTGATGTATTATCTGACGTTAAAGTGCAGCCGGCCTTCCAGCTCCTCTTCCGCTTCATCAAATAACAGAATCAGCGCGCCATAGCGCCGTCGCTGTCCCCTGCCCAGATTGACAAACTCAATCTCCAGCGGCATCGGTAACAGATCTCCTGTCACGACATCCCACAATCCATCCAGATCGCAGATGCGGCGCTCCTCCAGTGCAAATCGCTCGCTGAACTGGCGAAAGAAATGGGACTGGTCGACTATTTCATTAAAATCAAAACGCTCGATTTTCATGCTGACGGCTCCCATGCTCCGTCTGCGGGCGACCTCTGCCGCCCGTTCATGACCGTTAGCTCAAACCGCCCAGGTGCAGCGCTTTGACCTCCAGATACTCTTCCATACCGAGTACCGAACCTTCGCGGCCCAGACCCGACTCTTTCACACCACCAAACGGCGCCAGCTCGGTGGAAACGGCGCATTCGTTAATGCCAATCATGCCGCTTTCCAGCGCCGCTGAAACGCGAAACACCCGTTGCAGATTCTGGGTATAAAAGTAAGCGGCAAGGCCGAATGGCGTATCATTGGCGCGGCGGATGACGTCATCTTCATCATCAAAGCGGAAACAGGCAGCTACCGGACCAAAGGTCTCTTCCTGCGCGAGCTGCATACCTTCGTGCGCCTCGGTAATGACGGTCGGCTGCCAGAAGTTGCCACCCAGCGCATGTCGCTCGCCACCCGCCAGTAATTTGCCGCCTTTGGCTACTGCATCTTTTACGTGCTGCTCAACCTTTTCCACCGCCGACGCTTCAATCAATGGCCCGACAATCACGCCTTCGTCCATGCCGTTGCCCACCTTCAGCTTGTTCACTTCGGCAGCCAGTTGCTGAGTAAACGCATCATAGACAGCGTTATGGATATAGAAGCGGTTTACGCTGACGCACACCTGGCCTGCATTACGGAATTTGTTGGCAATCGCACCCTGTACAGCGGCATCAATGTCGGCATCGTCGAACACGATGTATGGGGCATTTCCGCCTAATTCCATCGACACTTTTTTCATGGTTTCGGCAGCATTACGCATCAGCAGCTTGCCTACCTGGGTGGAGCCGGTGAACGAGATTTTACGCACCGCTTTGCTGGCCATGATCGCATCGCTGATGGCATGGGTATCACCCGCCACCGCATTCAGCACGCCATCCGGCACGCCCGCCTGCTTCGCCAGCGCCAGCAGGGCAAAGGCGGAGAGTGGCGTGTTATTAGCGGGTTTGATAATGCCGGTGCAGCCTGCCGCCAGAGCCGGACCCAGCTTGCGGGTCAGCATCGCCATCGGGAAATTCCACGGCGTAATGGCAGCCACTACGCCAATCGGTTCGCGGGTCGCCAGAATGCGGGATCCAGGTTTTGCCGGCGGAATGATCTCGCCGTTCGCCCTCTTCGCCTGCTCGGCGAACCACTGAATAAAGCTGGCGGCATATTCAACCTCTCCCTCCGCCTCCTTCAGGGGTTTGCCCTGTTCGGTCGTCATCAGCTCGCCCAGCCAGCGCTTGTTCTCAATGATCAGCTGGTACCAGCGAGTGAGAATTTCAGCACGCGCTTTTGCGGTCTGCTCCCGCCAGGCGGGAAAGGCGCGTTCCGCGGCGGCGATCGCCTGTTCCGTTTCCGCCTTACCGGCTTTTGCCACCTGCGCAATCACCTCGCCGGTTGCCGGATTGGTCACGTCAAAGGTGGACGCCGCCTGATGCCATTGGCCGTCCGCTAAATAGCCGGTCCGAAACAGTTCGCTCTCTTGCAGTGATTTCATTGATTCGCTCCTGTCAGTTTTGCTCTTCCGTCTGGAGAGTATAGTTGGCAAAAGCGACAGATTTTGTGATGGATAGGGATTGCACAGGCCGCTGCAGGTCGCAGCGGCCAGATTCAGATTTGGATGAGCGTGTTCTGGTATTTATCCAGCATCGTCGCCAGTCGTTTGACCGGTTCCGTTACGCTGACAGGAGCCTCGTAATGGACCAGTTTTTCCTGATAGACATCCAGCTCTTTGAGCAGACGTTCAAAGTAGTAACGGCGCTTGTCGTCGCTGCTGGCGGAGATCACCCGGTCGGCGGTGTAACGTAGCTGTCGGTGATACGCAGAGAGATCGGCGTTAACGGGCACTTCTGCGTCGCGTAATCGCTGATGACCGATAATCAGCGTCAGGGCGATGCGATATTTATTGATGTCGCCAGGAAACAGGTTCAGCAGCAGAAACAGTTGCTGATAGAGCGCCGGCAGATGATTTTCACGCCGACGCGCCTGATTGGTGGTCATGGCCGAGACCGCTGCATACATAAAGCGGTTCAGCAGTTTGCGGCCGGTGCGCGCCTTCGATTTATCCCGAATCAGCAGAATGACCATCATCGCGACAAAGCAGCCGATAACCTGACCGAGCACATTATCGAGGAAAACGTTAATGTGAAATTCCATCGGATTATCAAGGACCAGAACGTTAAGCGTACCAATCAACGCACCCAGCGTGCCGAGCTGACGCCGCTGAATGAAGATGCCGCCGATAAATCCCAGTATGCCGATGGCGATGCAGAGCAGTAGCGCGCTCTGCTGCGTCGCGGGCAGAACATACATAAAATAGAGCGCCCCGAGTGGAACCGCGACCGTCATGCCGTAGAGAAAATCCTTGGCCATCATCAGCGGATTAGGCATACGCATCGCCAGCGCGGTAATAACGGCCAGCATGACCATACAGCCACTGCCAGACGTCCAGCCCGTATAGAGCCAGAACAGCGAACCCAGCGCGGTTGCAACGAAGGTACGGATGCCGTTAATCATTGCATGATGTGTTTCAGCCGAACGCGCCTGAATCACCACTTCGCGCTGCAGAATCTCCTCTTCCAGCGAGGTTATCCGGCTGTTGCTTTTGATGCCTTTAAGCAGCAGCAGATATTCGGTGGCGCTGCCTACCCAACTGGCCAGCGTGACCGGCGTTATTTTGCCCGTAGCGCCAATCACCCGCCGCATCACTTTCATCCGCTTATGTACCTCTTCAACCGTCGAGGCCGGTTTTTCAACCATCAACCGATACTGGGGCGGAATGTAGTCCGGACGGGAATTCTGAATGAGGAAGGTTTCGGCAGCCTGCGTTATCAGCGTCAGTGACAGGGTATTAAGCATCTGCAAACGGCGGTTGCTGTTCTTCCAGCGTGACGACTCCATCATCAACTGGCTGCGCATGCTGTTCAGCGCCGTGGTACGCCGCACCAGCGCGCTCCAGGCTTTATCGACCTCTTCTTTATCACCATGGGCGACACAGAGTTGCAGCAGCTGGTAGTGGGCCACCAGCAGCGAATCAACTTCCGCATCGATCACTTTTTTAATCGAACGTGGCGAGAAGATCATGTCGGCCAGAATGGCGCACAGAATACCGAGTACGATTTCACTGCAGCGCTCAACCGCATATTGCGGCACCAGCGTCAGACCGCCGCTGGCATTAGCCGTCACCACAATAATCAGCGCGGTATAGCCCGCCAGTCCCAGCGCATAGGAGTTTTCTACCTTAATCAGCGAAGAGAGCCAGACGCAAAGCCCTGCCCAGATGCAGCACAGCAGCAGCATCACAACCGGCGCACGCACGGTGGCGATCATGATGGTGAGTGCAGCGATACAGCCGATGAATGTCCCGATAATACGTAAAACGCCGCGATAGCGCAGTGCACCGGAATAGGGATCGCCACCCGCTGCAAACGCGGTGCCGCCCGCCACGATCCCGGCGGTCATGACTGCCCAGCGTGGTGTTTCAAGGTTAAAGTGAAACCCTACCATCAGCGCTAACACCAGCGCGAAGGTCAGCTTTACCGGGAAACGCAGGAACTCGATCATATCGCCCTCTTAACCAAACTCACGCAGGCGATTGAACAGTCGGATCATGGGTGAAACCTGTTCAGGCTGACGATCGGCCTGACCGGTAATGACCACGGTCGCGGTGGTTCCCGCCGGGAAGCGATTACCGGGCTGCTGATCAAGCCGGATTCGCACCGGCACACGCTGTGCCAGACGGACCCACTCCAGATTGGAATCTACCGTTGCCATGCCTTTACTGTCGACCGAGCTGCTGCTGTTGGTGACGCCCGCCGCGACGCTGTCGACGGTGCCACGCAGCACAATGTTGCTGCCAAGTGGCGTCACTTCCGCGCGGAAGCCCTTCTCAACGCCGTGCAGTTTGGTCTCTTCCAGGTAAGCCAGCACATAGAAAGAGTGCTGCTGAACCAGCGCCACCGCCACAGAACCACGGGTAATAAATTCGCCCTGATAGACGTTGAGGTTGGTGACCCAGCCATCGGATGGCGCTTTCACGGTGGTGCGCTCAAGATCGATCTTCGCCAGATCGCGCGTCGCCACCGATTTTGCCAGCTGATGCTCGCTGGTTTGCAGATCGTTGTTAGATTGCTCGATCGCCTCGCGCGACATTGCAGAGGTACCAAGCTGATTACGGCGGCCGGCTTCGCGACGTTTCTCACTCACCAGGGCCTGGTAATATTCAACATCCGCCTGTGCCTGATCGAGCGCCTTCTGATAGCGAGGGCGGTCAACCACAAACAGCGTATCGCCCTTCTTCACCAGCTGGTTGTCGTGTACCGGAACCTCAGTAATCAGGCCAGTGACGTCAGGCGAGATCGCCACCACGTCAGCTGCAAAACGTGCATCACGGGTCCAGGGTGATTCGGTATAGAACACCCAGGCGCGGAAGATGATAACCACTGCGATGATGACCAGCAGAATCGTGATCGCGTAGCGCGCGATTTTTCTTATGAGTGCTTTCACTTCAACCTCAGACTAATAAACGGGAGACAAGGTAAAACACACAGCAGTAAAGCGCTGTATTAAAAAGTGCCGGATGCCAGACAAGATCGTAGATGCCGCTCGGCGTCAGCACGCGTTTCACTAACCAGAACAGCATCAGTGAAATAATCAATTCGATGAAAACGGGCGGAAAAGAGAGCCCAAACATGACAAATACCGGAAGCACACTCATCACAAATCCTTAGTTCGACCTTGCCGGGATACTTCGTTGCCCTTTCAGATGTTGCAGGAAAACCCTCTGGCAGCGCTATCCGAACCGCAGCTGGCTTAATAATAGCGTATCATCGAAGGGTTTAAGGCAATGAAGAATCACCGGGAAATACCCCGGCGCGCTTATAATAACGCGCCTGACTATAAGTTTTCTACAGAATGTGATCTAAATCACTTTTAAGCCAGAGTAAATAATGGAACGACTGAAAGGTATGTCTGTCTTCGCCAGAGTGGTCGAACTCGGTTCGTTTACTGCGGCGGCGCGTCAGCTCCATCTGAGCGTCTCATCCATCAGCCAGATCGTCGCGAAACTGGAGGATGCATTGCAGGTTAAGCTGCTGAATCGCAGTACCCGCAGTATCGGGCTGACCGAAGCGGGTAAAATCTATTATCAGGGCTGCCGCCGTATGCTGGCGGAAGCGACGCAGGTGCATGAACAGCTCTACGCGTTTAACAATACGCCGATTGGCGTGTTGCGGATTGGCAGCTCCTCGACCATGGCGCAGAATGTGTTAGCCGGTATGACCAGCGATATGCTGCGGGAGTATCCGGGGCTGAGTGTGAACCTGGTTACTGGCGTTCCGGCCCCGGATTTGATTGCGGATGGTCTGGATCTGGTGATTCGGGTGGGCGCATTAAAAGATTCCAGCCTCTTTTCGCGTCGTCTTGGCGCGATGCCGATGGTGGTATGCGCCGCAAAAAGCTATCTGGCCCAGCACGGCACGCCGGAGAAGCCGGGCGATATCGATAATTTTTCCTGGCTAGAATATAGCGTACGGCCCGACAACAATTTTGAGCTGATTGCACCAGAAGGCTTAGTCACCCGCCTCGCGCCACAGGGGCGTTTCGTGACCAACGATTCGCTGACGCTGATTCGCTGGCTCAAGTCGGGCAATGGCATCGCCTATGTGCCGATGATGTGGGTGATTGATGAGATCACCGCAGGCGAGATCGATATTCTGTTTCCGCACTATCAGTCCGATCCGCGTCCGGTGTATGCGCTCTACACCGAGAAGGATAAACTGCCGCTGAAGGTGCAGGTCTGCATCGATTATCTGACCGACTATTTTGAACAGGTGGCTGAACAGTATCAGCAGCACCGTAAAAGCTAACAACCCGCCGGGCGGCGGGTTGTTGAGGTCACATCAGGCGGTGCCGCCGATGGTCAGTTTATCCAGCTTCAGGGTTGGCTGACCGACACCGACCGGCAGGCTCTGACCCTCTTTACCGCAGACGCCCACGCCTTTATCCAGCGCCAGGTCATTACCCACCATTGAGATCTGCTGCATCGCTTCAATGCCGGAGCCAATCAGCGTCGCGCCTTTGACCGGTTTGGTGATTTTGCCCTTCTCAATCAGATAAGCCTCTGAGGTGGAGAAGACAAATTTGCCGGAGGTGATATCCACCTGACCGCCACCAAAGTTCGGCGCATAGATGCCGTATTCAACGCTCTCAATAATATCCTGTGGCGATGACTTGCCTGCCAGCATATAGGTGTTGGTCATGCGCGGCATCGGCAGATGCGCGTAGGATTCACGGCGTCCGTTACCGGTCGGGCTGACGCCCATCAGTCGCGCATTCAGCTTGTCCTGCATGTAGCCTTTCAGCACGCCGTTCTCAATCAGCATGTTGTACTGACCGGGAACGCCTTCATCATCGACCGCCAGTGAGCCGCGCAGACCTTCGAGGGTGCCGTCATCCACCACGGTACAGAGTTCAGAGGCAACCTGCTGACCGATTTTACCGCTGAACACCGAGGTGCCACGGCGGTTGAAGTCGCCTTCCAGACCATGACCGACTGCCTCATGCAGCAGCACACCTGGCCAGCCAGCACCCAGCACCACCGGCAACGCGCCAGCAGGTGCCGCCACGGCTGAGAGGTTAACCAGCGCCATACGCACCGCTTCACGCGCCCATGCGTCAGCACGTACGTCGCCATTTTCATCTTCAAGGAAGAACGCATAGCCGGTACGTGCACCGCCGCCGCTTGCGCCGCGCTCACGCTTGCCCTGATCTTCAACCTGGACGCTGATAGAGAGGCGAACCAGCGGACGAACGTCTGCCGCCAGCGTGCCATCAGTGGCCGCCACCAGCACCTGCTCGTAAACACCGGTCAGGCTGGCATTGACTTCCTGCACGCGCGGATCAGCCGCACGGGCGACTTTATCGACGCGATGCAGCAGGGCAATTTTGTCTTCACGCGTCAGGCTGCTCAGCGGATCGACCGCCGAATAGAGCGAACGGTTCATCACGGCAGAAAGCGTATGGGCCTTGCCGTTTCCCTGTTCGCGTACAATGCTGCGAGCCGCTTCAGAGGAAAGACGCAGCGCATTCAGCGTAATCTGGTCGGCATAGGCGAAGCCGGTTTTCTCACCGCTGACCGCGCGCACGCCGACGCCCTGATCGATATGGTATGAGCCATCTTTAATGATTTTGTCTTCCAGCACCCAGGATTCGTGAAAGCTGGACTGAAAATAGAGATCGGCATAATCCAGACGACGTTCTGAAAGCTGCCCTAACAGGGAAAATAGGTCCTGCTGATTAATGCCGTTAGCAGTCAGTAACTGCTCACTTACCAGGTTCAGAGTCATCGTTTCTCACTCATTATGTGCTCAGATAATCATAGCCTGCGGTAATTCCGGTACGGCGTCAAATTCACTTGTTGTCTGTTTCACGCGGTTTACGCAGCACTTCATTGATTTCCGGTTTATCCAGCGGGCCACTGATGTGATAACGCAGCAGCGATATCTTGTTCCACAGGGGTCCCAGAACTTTACTGGCGGCAAATACCGCCGCGCCAATCACCGGATTAATGGCAAAGGCAGTCGCTACGCCGACAGAGGCAGAGATCTCAGGCGCAACCACCGCTTCCATATCTATCTGACGTTTCACCAGGTCGAGATTGCCCTGCATGGCGATGTCGGCTTCCAGTCCATCCACCAGCAGGTTATCGGTGCGCATGACGCCGTTTTCGATCCAGGCCGTGCCGTTAATCGAATCGAAATAGAACGAGTTGGTAAAGGTGTCGCTGAAGTCGAAGCGCAGCTTGCGCAGCAGCGCATCGAAGCTCACCAGTCGCAGGATTTTTCCCGCCGTGCCGGTGTTCACATCCGCGATCTGGCCTTTGCCAAAGTGGGTCTTAAGGGTGCCGCTCAGCGTCTCTGCCGAGGGCTGCCACGGTGCAGAGCGCCAGTGCAGGTCGTAAGCAATATCAAAAGGCGCATCGCGCAGCGGGGTATTCACGCCAAACCAGTTGGTCGCATTATTAATATTCGGCCCCTTAAGCGTGCCCTTCAGCGAGGTGCGCTGGTCGTCCGCGCGATTAACCCACTCACCGTTAATTTTAAGCTGCGAGCTGCCGGTATCCACTTTTCCGTTAGTAAGCGCTAACGTATCTCCTTTAGGCTGCAGCATCGCGGAGACCTGACCATATTTCTGGCCCAGTACCCAGCACTCTTTACAGCGCAGCTGTAAGGCGGGCCACTGACTGAAGTTAATGTTTGTGGTTTGCTGAGAAGACGCTTTGCCGCCCTTGCCTGCCTCGTTTTCCCATTGCGGATTGTAGTAGAGGTAATCGAGGTTCACCTGCCATGGCGCTCTGGGGGCCATCGCCAGTTCACCGCGCAGCTCTTTCGCATTGACGCTGACCTGACCTCGGCCACCTGAACTTTGTGCCAGCGTCGCCTCAACCTCATGCCATTGCTGTCCGGCCAGCGTAACCGCAGGACTGCGCAGCGTAATGTTACCCGGCAGTGTAACGCCACCGGTCTGGAAGTCGCTCCCGCCGCCCGACACACCCGCTCCCGCAGAGCCGCCTGCAGCCATCATCGCTACCCAGGCCTCACCATCCAGCGCGGGCAGATTCAGTACCATGCCCTCATGATCAGGTAGCGCAGGCGTTTTCTGTGCATTATTCAGCCAGATGCCACGATCAACGCGCAGCGTCGGCTCCAGCAACCAGCGGCTGTTAAAACGGTGGTTTGCATCGACGCTGCCGCTGAGATCGAAATGGTTCAGGTCGCCGCTGGCCTGAATGGCAACTGGCATCGCCTCACCGGCTTTTTTATCGAGTGGTGCAGGTAAGTGACTGCTTACTTCTTTGGCATTACCGTTCAGCGTCACGTCATAACGTGCCCCGCCATGATGCGGCAGCGTAATATTGACGTCCCCCTGCCACGGCAGATGCCCGCCGAGCTGCTTGCTGACAGCTGCCGGAACCTGGCTGATTTTCGCGGGTTGCCAGTCGCCCTGAAGTTTGACGTTAACGCCAAAGTCATCCGGATTCTCCCGGGTGCTGAAACGGACGCCCATCGGCTGCCCAAACCAGTTCGCCCGCAGGTCCTCACTGGCCAGATTGCCGTTGTCATAACGGAAGCGGCCAGAAAGATTGTTGATGGTGGTTTTTAACGGTTTGATAAACAGCGAATTGTTATTGAGATCGACATTGCCGCGGGCGTGGACCTGCTCTCCATCCAGTGGAATATCCAGATTCAGATGACCACCGACACGGCCTTTAATTTCCAGTTGCTCCAGCGCGGCACCCAGTGACGGCTTAAGCGGCGTCTGATCGAAATAGTCAGCGATCTGCTGGCCTTCACCACTGATATCCCCGTCGATGATCAGTTTTTCTTTCAGGTAGTCAGGGATCACCGCCGTGACGTTGCGAGCATCTACTTCGCCCAGTCTGGCCACTGGCGCTTTCATCCACAGACCGTCGTTCAGGAAATTGAGGTCGACATCGAGATTGCTCAGCGCCGGCCATTTGGGCTGAAATGCATAGGTCGCCTGGCGAAGCGGCACCCAGACCTGGAACATGCCATCATTGTGCTTGAAAGGGAACAGCGCCGGGTTACCGGCAAACAGCAGCGTGGCGTTGTCCACCCTGCCACCCTTCACCGCCCCACTCAGATAGTGCGTCAGGCTGTTACCCATCAGCGGCACCGGGAAGTAGCGCCAGGCATCGCCCGCATCGGTAAGCCGGATACCCGCCAGAATATCCAGATGGGGCTCGCCGCCGCTATTCTGCTGGTAGCTGAAGTCGCCGCGCGCCCAGAGTGAGCGCGCTTCGAGGTCAAGGTTTTCACCCGCCAGCGTCAGGCCATGTTCATCTTTAAGCCAGCGCAGTGCCCCGGTCACCCGCTTAATCTCTAAGGGTGCCTGGAACATGTCGCCATAGGGGACGGTTGCCGCGCCCATATCCACACTGACCTGACCATGGCTCAGGCTGCCGCGTGCTTCTCCGCTCAGGTGACTGATGCCCGGCAACAGTTTCCAGTGCTGCCAGCTGAAATCACGCCACTTCACCTGTAAGCGGGTTTTTTCAGGCTGCTGTAATGGAATATCCAGCGCCAGGCCATCGATGGTGCCCTGTGGCTGCAGCGTCTGCCAGTTTTCAAACAGCGTCGGAGAGAGCGGCGCAAATAACGGAACGATCGGCGCAATATGACTCAGCACCAGCTGTGTGGCGCGCACCCGCACTTCCTGCTGACCATCCGGCCCCAGCAACTGCTTATCTTCAGGACGCCATAGCAGCGAGAAGTGACCGGCAGGCCAGGCCTCGCCGTCAGTACTGAGCCGCGTCTGCGGCACATTGACCACCCAGCCATTCTGGAAGCGTGACAGATGCGCGGTCAGCCCATCGACTTCTATGCGGTGTCGTCCGGTTTCGCCCTGCCAGCTGGCGCCGCCCTTGCGCAGCAGCAGATCGCCAGCATAGATGTCGCCATCACGCAGGTTAACCCAGGCCGCCAGGCTGAAGCGGGCGCTGTCCAGCCGAGTATTGTCGCGCACCCAGCGGCCCAGCCATGGACGCATGTCGACATCGTCGGCCTGCATCCAGATGCGGCCGTCATTAAGTAAACCGTTGCTGTCGTTAAGGTCGAGCCGCACCTGAACCACGCCGTGCTGACCGGTAAAGCTCGACAGACTGACTTCGCCTTCGGCGCGATGGCGGTTGTCTTCATTGACCCAGGTGAGTCGGGGGATCGCCAGCTCAGCATGCTGGCCGGAAGGCGTACGGAAACGAATGGTGCTGTCGCGCAGGTCAAAGTGGTCAAACTGACGCAGGAAAAGTTCGTTAATCTGCGCCGGACGGAAACTGTTTTTCTCTTTGTCGTTGTCGAGTAAGGGGCGATTCGTGTCGAGGTGCAGCTGCCAGAAGGTCAGATCGCGGAACTGCCAGCGCCAGTGCAGCAGAGACTGCCAGACGTCGAGCGCCAGATTGATACGTTTAATCGTGAGTTTGCCGTTTTCATGCAGATCGACGCTGAGGTCACGAACCTGCAGGGTTGGGCCGAAATTCTCCCATTTACCCTGTAACTGGCTGGCGTTGACCGGCACATCCGTTTTGTCGGAGATGAATTGCAGAAGGTTGTTGCGATAGCTGTCGAGATGCGGCATCACCAGACGCAATCCGCTGACCAGCAGCGCGACAATCACGATGATTGCCGCGACCAGCAGTAACAAAATCCTCGGCAACTGCCTCACTCACGCCTCTCCTTGTGTTCCGTAAACGACGGATAGTTGGTTCTCATACCCGACCGTCTTCGAATAAAAGCGTTAAAGATACGCATTTTATCCCAAACAAGGGCGTTTATTCAGCCCGATTACGGGCTGACGTTACATCATTACCACGTCGAACTGCTCCTGAGTGTAGAGCGCTTCAACATGAACTTTCACCTGCTTACCCACAAAGATTTCCACTTCAGCCAGCGCATGAGACTCGTCGGTTTTTAGCGCCTCACCGACTGTCGGTGAAACATAGACCAGGAAACGGTCAGAATCATAAGCGTGGTGAACCCGCACAATCTCACGCATGATTTCATAGCAGACCGTTTCAACCGTTTTCAGCGTGCCGCGCCCTTTGCAGACCGGGCAATCCTGGCACAGGACATGCTCAATGCTTTCACGGGTACGCTTACGCGTCATCTCCACCAGACCCAGCGCCGAAAAACCATTAATCCCGGTTTTAACCCGATCTTTACTGAGCGCGCTTTCCAGTGAATGCAGTACCCGGCGTCGATGGTCTTCATTGCTCATGTCGATGAAGTCGATAATGATGATACCGCCCAGATTACGCAGTCGCAGCTGACGCGCAATCGCCTGAGTGGCTTCAACATTGGTGTTGAATATCGTCTCATCGAGATTGCGATGCCCAACAAATGCACCGGTATTAATATCGATAGTCGTCATCGCTTCGGTCTGATCGATGATCAGATATCCGCCTGACTTTAGTTCAACTTTGCGATCCAGCGAGCGCTGAATCTCATTTTCAACGTCAAACAGGTCAAAAATAGGCTGTTTACCGTTGTAGAGCTCCAGTTTACCGGCCATCTCCGGAATATATTCGCCGGTAAATTCCACCAGCATGTCGCAGGTCAGACGCGAATCGACCCGAATGCGATCCAGCGCTGCGCCCGCGAAATCACGCAGGATACGCTGCGCCAGGGCCAGCTCGCCATAGAGCAGACAGCGGGTCTGGTTGCGCTTTTTACGCTCGCTGACTTTGGTCCAGAGACGTTTGAGAAAAGCCGCGTCCTGCGCCAGCTCCTCTTCGCCGATCCCTTCTGCGGCGGTGCGGATGATAAAACCGCCCAGATCGTCGCAGTAATCCGCCACCACCGCTTTAAGCCGATCGCGCTCTTTCTCACTCTCGATGCGCTGAGAGACACCGACGTGCGATGCGCCAGGCATAAAGACCAGGTAACGCGAAGGCAGGGTAATGTCGGTGGTCAGTCGGGCACCTTTGGTGCCCAGCGGATCCTTGACCACCTGAACCACCAGATCCTGTCCCTGACGCACCAGCTCGGCGATATCGCGCACGATGAAATTTTTCTTTTCGTCGCCCGCCACACATTCCGTATGCGGCATGATGTCAGAAGCGTGCAGAAAGGCGGCTTTTTCCAGGCCGATATCGACAAAGGCGGCCTGCATGCCGGGCAGAACACGGCTTACCCGTCCTTTGTAAATATTGCCAACAATGCCGCGCCGCGCTTCGCGCTCAATATGGATTTCCTGAAGGATGCCGCCATCAATGTAAGCAACGCGTGTTTCAGAAGGCGTGACGTTAACCAGTAATTCAGCCGTCATGTTGACCCCTTACGGCACGCAGTGACTGGAAATGGCTGAGCAGTTCCGCTGTCTCAACTAACGGTAATCCGACCACTGCATGATAACTTCCATTAATTTTGCGGACAAAGTTTCCTCCCCTGCCCTGAATACCGTATGCACCCGCTTTATCCATTGGCTCACCGGTCGCGATATAGTCGTCGATGTCGCTCTCAGTTAAGGTGCGGAATGTCACATCAGTCGTCACGATGCAATCCAGCGCCTGCTGGCTGTCGGCCAGCGCCACTGCCGTCATGACCTGATGCGTATGACCGGAGAGTTTACGCAGCATCGCGTGGGCATCGGCGGCATCGCGCGGTTTTTCCAGCACGTCACCATTCAGCACGACAATCGTATCTGCGCCCAGCACCGGCAGATCCTGCGCGGCCAGTTTTACGCCCGCCTGCGCTTTGTCATTAGCCAGACGGCGGACATAGCTCTCAGCCGCTTCATTCGGCTGACGCTGTTCTTCAACGTCAGTCACGATGCGCTCAAATGTCAGGCCAAGTTGAGTTAACAGCTCACGACGACGCGGTGAACCGGAAGCAAGATAGAGGATTACCATAAATTTCCTTATTGAACAGCGAACTGACGACGAATTTTTCTCATAAGTAAGAATAGCCAGGGCCAGAGAATACCGTCGACGACACTGCTCCAGAAAATTTCAGGTCGGAATGAAACGTTGATTACCAGGAATTCAGCCCAGAAGACAATTACATCCATCGCCAGTGACAGCACCATAACCATTAACGCTTGCTGCCACAACGCTAAGTTGCGGAATAACTGGAACTTAAAGGCTATCAGGTAGGCGATGATACTGAGTGCCAGCGCACGTACGCCCAGCGTGGATCCGGCAATCAGATCCATGATAGCACCCAGCATAAATCCGCTGCCGACGTTGACCCGATGCGGCAGTGCGAGAACCCAGTAGATAAGGATGAGCAGCAGCCATGAAGGCCGGAACATATAAATTTCATCCGGCCATGGCATGATCTGCAGGACTAACGCGACCAGGAAAGAGAGCCAGATGACCCAACGTCCCTGGCTGCGATATCGACTCAAGGCTGCCCCCCGCGTGAACGCGAGGAGTTGCTCTGTCCGCTACTGCCACTGCTGCCTGTTGATGGAGCAGGCGGTCCCATCTGTGCGGTAGGTGCAGGCGGACCCATTTCACCCGCAGGCGGTAAGACCTGCGGCATCATCTGCATCAGACGCTCATTCGCAACGCGATGAACCTCATCCTGCGGCAGCGGCATATCGCCATTGCGATCTGCGCCCCACAGCAGCAGCAGATAACGCAGACGCTGCAGACCCGCGGTCGGATGCGCCTGAATCACCGTGTAAGCGCGCTGAGTATCCACTTTCACTGAGGAGACCACGCCCACCGGATAACCCTCAGGGAAACGACCACCGATACCTGACGTCACCAGCACATCGCCGACCCGAATGTCCGTATTACCCGGCAGATGCTCAAGCTGGAGATCTTCAGTACAGCCGTTACCCGCGGCAATCACACGAATGTCATTACGCAGCACCTGAATAGGCAGCGCATGTGACGCATCGCAGATCAGCAGAACACGGCTGGTGAGCTGTCCGACGGCGATAACCTGACCGACCACGCCTTTATCACTGATGACCGGCTGACCTTCATAGACACCGTTAACGCTGCCTTTGTCGATCACCACCTGGTCGGTGTAAGGATCGGTGCCGGTGGAGATCACCTGCGTCACCATCTTTTGCTCATCCTGACGCAGCGGTGAACCCAGCAGTTCACGCAGGCGTGCGTTTTCCTGCTTATATTGCCCCAGCATTAGCAGGTTACTGTTTTTCAGGAAGAGCTCACGACGTAACGCTTTATTTTCCTGCTCCAGCTGCTGACGCGACGCCAGCGACTCCGACACGCCATCCAGCAGCTGACGTGGCCCATTAGCCAGGAAGTAAAACGGACTGACCGACGTATCCAGATAGTTGCGTATTTGGGTGAAAGAGCTCACACGGCTGTCGGCAATGATAATGGCAATTGCCACAATGACCGCCAGGAAAAGACGCAACTGCAGGGAAGGTCCCCTGCTAAAAATCGGCTTCATATAATCTGCGTGATCCTCGACAACAGGAGAGGAAGCGACGGCAAAACACCGTGCTTCCCTGGGCTGAACGCACTGTACCGGCACAGATTTCGCCGGTTCACATGCCACTCCCTCGCATGATCATTGCGTTCTCAGCCGGTTGAGGCAATTATTCTTCGCTGAACAAATCGCCGCCATGCATGTCGATCATTTCCAGCGCCTTGCCGCCACCGCGCGCCACACAGGTCAGCGGATCTTCAGCAACAACAACCGGAATACCCGTCTCTTCCATCAGCAGGCGATCCAGGTTGCGCAGTAATGCACCACCACCGGTCAGCACCATACCGCGCTCTGAGATATCGGAGGCCAGCTCAGGCGGACACTGCTCAAGAGCAACCATCACCGCGCTAACGATGCCGGTTAACGGCTCCTGCAGCGCTTCCAGAATTTCGTTGGAGTTCAGCGTGAAGCCGCGCGGTACACCTTCTGCCAGGTTACGGCCACGCACTTCAATTTCACGGACTTCATCACCCGGATAGGCTGAACCGATCTCATGCTTAATACGTTCTGCGGTCGCTTCACCGATCAGTGAACCGTAGTTACGACGCACATAATTAATAATAGCTTCATCGAAACGATCGCCACCAATACGTACGGATGAGGAGTAGACCACACCGTTCAGGGAGATCACCGCCACTTCGGTAGTACCACCACCGATATCAACGACCATTGAACCGGTCGCTTCAGAAACGGGCAGACCTGCACCAATGGCTGCAGCCATCGGCTCTTCAATCAGAAAGACTTCACGCGCGCCGGCGCCCTGAGCGGATTCACGAATCGCACGACGTTCTACCTGCGTAGCCCCGACGGGTACGCAGACCAGCACACGTGGGCTGGGACGCATAAAGCTGTTGCTGTGAACCTGCTTGATGAAGTGTTGCAGCATCTTTTCGGTCACGAAGAAGTCAGCGATAACGCCATCTTTCATCGGACGGATAGCGGCAATATTGCCTGGCGTACGGCCGAGCATCTGTTTGGCGTCATGACCTACGGCCGCGACGCTTTTCGGTGAACCGGCACGGTCCTGACGAATAGCAACCACGGAAGGCTCGTTCAGCACGATGCCCTGTCCTTTTACGTAAATCAGGGTATTCGCGGTACCCAGGTCAATGGACAAGTCGTTGGAAAACATGCCACGAAATTTTTTAAACATACTAAGGGATAATCCTGCAAGCTGGGGGCGGAAAATAAAATCCGCTTACTTTACCAACCACACGAAGCTGCCACAAGGCGCAAAAACGTTCTGCTTCGGTGAAAAAAGACGCCTGATTGCGTTTAAGTCATCTGAACCCGCGATCCGTAGCAGCAGAATGGCGACCAGACGCCATCAGTGCTGCATTTGCCTTGATTTCCGCTTGCCATGCCCGACATAAAATTTAACATTTCCGGCACGATGGTTATGGGTTCAGATGCGGCTTAACATTAAAAAAACCGTCAATTTCTGTCATTAAGACAGCAAATCATTAAATACGGTAACGTTGGGAATACTTCTTCACGTTACTGTTAACCGGAAGCGAAGGGGCAAAAAAGTCGCCCTGCCCGCCTGCCACACCTAGCGCCACTAATGTCTGCCACTCCGCTTTAGTGCGGACACCGGTAGCAAACACCTGAATACCCGTGGACTTACAGACCTCCAGCAGACTCTGTACAAACAGCTGATTGGCGGTCCGCCGTTCAATGTTGCGCACCAGACCCGCATCAAGCTTGATCAGTTCCAGCGGCAGGTGTCGTATATAGGCGCTGCTGACGACGGTTAAACCCGCCTGATTTACCGCTACCCGACAGCCAAAAGCCTTAAGTGCACGGAATACTGGCGTTAAATGGTCGATGTGTTGACAGACATCTGCCTCGGCAAGTTCAAATAAAAATCGTTTTCTTTGTGATTTGGGGCACTGCAGCAGCATATTCTGCAGCCAGAGGACAAATGAACGTTGCAGGAGAGAGGTTATCGTCACCGGCATCACCAGCGTCTCTTCCGGCCAGAGTTCAGAGAGTGCCGCGATGCGCGTGACCAGCTGACGATCCCAGCTATCAGCCATACCGAGCTGCTGCACCAGCGGCATATATTCTGCGGCCAGCACCTCTTTATCGCCATCGAAGATGCGGGTCAGCATGACCCGATGCTGTACCTTGCCTTCGGTATTCACGGTGGGTTTATGGTACAGCCGCGGACCGCCGCGACTAAGCGTGTTCTCCAGCAGGGTTCGCCAGCGCACGCTACCCCGCCCGGCGTCCTGAGGATTTCCTTCGCCATTAGTCCAGTTATTACCCCCCAGCAGTGCCGCACGTCGCGTGGCCATTTCGGCATTTTCTATCACCTGCAGGACGGTCTGCCCGCTGTGCCAGGCGGTGATACCGATGTGGATCAGATCATCGCGATTGACCAGGCGCATCGGCGGCAGAGAATCAACAGCATTGATCAGCTGATCGGCAATACTGTTTGCCTCTTTAAGACTGCGATGCGGCAGTAATACAGCAAAATCACTGCGAAAATAGCGTGCCAGCAAGGCGCCGGGATAGCGCAGCACAAAGGTAGAGAGCATGTTGACGAAATTGAACAGGTACTCCTCAACCAGCGCCGGCTCCAGTGAATCTTTCAGCGCGTCCAGATCGGGCAGGCGCACCATCATCACTACACCGTGGGTACCGACAGCTTCCTGATCTTCCAGCAGGGTCGCGAGCTGATTATCAAAGAACAGCCGGTTGTTAAGGCCAGTGCGTCCATCCTGCGCGGCAAAGGTGCGGATCAGCGTGTCGATACGCAGACGCTGTTCGCCCGCTTCCTGAAGATCCGCCAGCAGTACATCCATCGCGCGACTCGCTCTGGGTGGCCACTCATCCACATCCCGTTTCGGCACGACCCCGCGTTCGCCGTTGATAATCGCCTCTGCCCGTACTTCAAGATGCTCCATGCCACGCCACTGACGGCTGAGCCAGCGATGCATCATCAGCAACAGCAGACTCATCACCAGCATGGCCGTAAACAGAATGCCCAGCGTAGAGGTACCGGTGAATGAGCGCAGCCAGGTTTTGGCAGGATCAAGGGTGACAACCCGCAGCTGCAAACCGGTCTGATGCATCAAAGGCACATCGACCTGGATAAAACGATTGGGTTCGTCTTCCAGCATCTGGTTTTCGTGTCGGGAGAGTGTGAGGAAAGTCTGCCTGCCGTTATGAAGGGAAATCTGCTCGGCATTCATTATGGGCATCATGCGCGTAAGCCAGTTATGAAGCTGTTCTGGCGTCTCGGAGAACATCGCCTGATCGACCTCGGTCGCCAGCACCTGCGCCCGATGTTCAACCCGCTGATGACTGAACCAGAAAACACTGAATGCGCAGCCTGCCAGCATTAATGACATCGCCAGCAGGCTTAAAAAGGTAATAATCGCAGATAATTTTGTGGTTAATCGCATCCCTGTGCCTGTATTGCTGCGGTGATAACCGGATCACCCCACCTTGTACCGTCAGCCTGACGAAAACGCGAGCAAAATAGCATAATTTGCCGCTGCCGACAGCGCCGAGTCGCATGAAGCCGAAGTATATCGTCGGGACAGGATTGCTGATGTTGATCCCGACACTTTTCAGCGCATTCTCATCGCGCAGGCCAGCCAGGAAATTTCACATTTTCAGGGCGAAACTGGCTGATATCAGCGATAGTCATCATGCTGGTTGATGACATCCTGTCTGGAGAAGCCCCATGAAACGCATACCCTGTCTGACCGAAGCCGACGTAACGCCGGAAAGCATATTTAATATGAAGCGCCGCCAGGTGCTGAAAACACTGGGACTGAGCGCTGCGGCGATGGGTATGCCGGGCGTGGCAAATGCCGATATCCTCAGCTGGTTCAAAGGCAACGATCGCCCACCTGCCCCAGCAGGCCGGCCGCTCGACTTCACCAAACCGGCGCAATATCAGGCCGATCTGACGCTGACGCCTGCGGATAAAGTTTCTGGCTACAACAATTTCTACGAGTTCGGGCTGGATAAGGCCGATCCGGCTGCCAATGCCGGAACATTGAAAACAGAGCCCTGGAAACTGACCATTGATGGCGAAGTGTCGAAGCCCGTAACCCTGGATATGGATGACATCTTCAAACGCTTTGCTATGGAGCAGCGAATTTATCGCATGCGCTGCGTGGAGGCCTGGTCGATGGTGGTGCCCTGGGTAGGCTTCGAGCTGAATAAACTTCTCTCGCTGGCGGAACCCACCAGCAAAGCGCGCTTTGTTGCCTTTCAGACGCTCTACGATCCCGAGCAGATGCCGGGCCAGAAGGATCGCTTTATTGGCGGTGGCCTCAATTATCCCTATGTCGAAGGTTTGCGTCTGGATGAAGCAATGCATCCGCTAACCATACTGACCACCGGTGTCTATGGCAAAGCGCTGCCGCCGCAGAATGGCGCGCCGATTCGTCTGACGGTGCCGTGGAAATATGGCTTTAAAGGCATTAAGTCGATCGTCAAAATCACGCTGACCGACAAACAGCCGCCAACCACCTGGAACCAGATTGCCGCCGACGAGTATGGTTTTTATGCCAATGTGAATCCCCACGTTAATCATCCACGTTGGTCACAGGCGACAGAGCGGTTTATTGGCCCAGGCGGCAGTCTGAAGGTCGAACGTCAGCCAACGCTACTGTTTAACGGCTATGCCGAACAGGTGGCGTCGCTCTACCGCGGCATGGACTTACGGGAGAATTATTAGGTGGTGCGCCTGTCGATAAAACAGATCATGTGGCTCAAGGTGATTCTGCACCTGGCAGCCCTGTTGCCGCTGGTCTATCTGGTGCTTGCTGCGATGCAGGGTGGTCTGAGTGCGGACCCGGCAAAAGATATTCAGCATTTTACCGGCCGCATGGCGCTGAAGCTGCTGCTGGGTACGCTGCTGGTTTCACCACTGGCACGCTACGGCAGGCAGCCGTTATTAATCCGCACCCGGCGCCTGCTCGGCGTCTGGACGTTTGTCTGGGCCTCTCTCCACCTGCTGAGCTACTACCTGCTGGAATTGGGCGTGGATAATCTGCGTCTGCTGGGCAGCGAACTCATCTCCCGGCCCTATCTGACACTGGGAATTATCAGTTGGCTGATATTACTGGCCCTGGCGGTAACGTCGTTTCAGCGCGCTCAGCGCAGGCTTGGTAAACGCTGGCAAACCCTGCACAACGCGGTCTATCTTGTGGCGATTCTGGTGCCGATTCACTATATCTGGTCGGTAAAAACTGTGTCCCCGCAGCCACTTATCTATGCCCTCCTTGCTGCATTGCTGTTAGCCTGGCGTTACAAAAAATTTCTCAAATGGTGGCCCCGCTAGCACTTCACCCGTTGTTTTCCTCTGCTGTTTTCTGATAAAAGATGTGGCCCGCAGGCCACATCCGATCATCTTCGCAGATAAGACCAGTATTTTGCTGCGAAATGACACGAAACGGATATAATGCCCGGCTTTATTGCTCGTCGGGTCTTCTTTTTCAGCCTGAAAGGTGACAAATGAAGATTCGCAAGGTATTTTACGCGATGCCTCAATGATTGCGGGAGATGGCAGCACGATGGCGCATAAATTACATATTCTGCTTTTAAACGGGCCCAACCTGAATCTGTTGGGAACACGTGAACCTGAGAAGTATGGTCATTCCACGCTGAGTCAGATCGTTGATGATTTGACGCGTCAGGCAGACCAGTTGAATGTGGAATTGAGCCACCTGCAAACCAATGCTGAATTTCAGCTGATTGATCGCATTCATGAGGCCAAAGGCAATGTGGATTACATCATCATTAATCCTGCCGCGTTTACCCATACCAGTGTCGCACTGCGTGATGCCCTGCTGGCGGTAGAAATACCGTTTATCGAGGTTCATCTCTCAAATGTGCATGCCCGCGAGCCCTTCCGTCATCACTCCTATCTTTCTGATGTTTCTGCTGGCGTGATCTGTGGGCTTGGCGCTGACGGCTACACATGGGCTTTACAAACGGCAGTAAAACGCCTGTCTCAAACTAATTAATCAAACTGAGTACGGAACCCCACTCATGGATATTCGTAAAATTAAAAAACTGATCGAACTGGTTGAAGAGTCTGGCATTTCTGAGCTGGAAATCTCTGAAGGTGAAGAGTCCGTTCGCATCAGTCGTGCACCTGCAAACGTGGGTTACCCGATGATGCAGCAGGCTTACGCTGCGCCGGTTCAACAGCCTGCTCTGGCGACAGCCGTTGCCCCTGTTGCAGCCGTTGCCGAAGCGGCACCGGCTGAAATCAGCGGTCACATCGTGCGTTCACCAATGGTAGGTACCTTCTACCGTACGCCGAGCCCGGATGCGAAAGCCTTTGTGGAAGTTGGCCAGAAAGTGAATGCCGGCGATACCCTGTGCATCGTCGAAGCTATGAAAATGATGAACCAGATCGAAGCTGACAAATCAGGTGTGGTGAAAGCTATCCTGGTTGAAAGCGGTCAGCCGGTCGAATTTGACGAGCCACTGGTTATCATCGAGTAACGGGGCAGATCATGCTGGATAAAATTGTTATTGCTAACCGTGGTGAGATCGCACTGCGCATTCTGCGTGCCTGTAAAGAACTAGGCATCAAGACTGTTGCGGTGCACTCAAGCGCGGATCGTGACCTGAAGCACGTGCTGCTGGCAGACGAAACCGTCTGCATCGGCCCGGCGCAGTCAGTCAAAAGTTACCTCAACATCCCGGCGCTGATCTCTGCAGCAGAGATCACCGGCGCGGTGGCGATTCACCCTGGCTACGGCTTCCTCTCTGAGAATGCCGATTTTGCTGAGCAGGTTGAGCGCTCCGGCTTTATCTTTATCGGCCCGAAAGCAGATACCATTCGCCTGATGGGTGACAAAGTTTCTGCAATCAATGCGATGAAGAAAGCAGGCGTCCCGACCGTACCCGGTTCTGACGGTTCGCTGACGGATGATATGGAAAAAAACCGTGCCTTTGCCAGGCGCATCGGTTATCCGGTCATCATCAAAGCGTCTGGCGGCGGCGGCGGTCGTGGTATGCGCGTAGTGCGCGGCGACAAAGATCTGGAAGAATCCATCAACATGACGAAAGCGGAAGCCAAAGCGGCTTTCAACAACGACATGGTCTACATGGAGAAGTATCTGGAGAATCCGCGCCACATCGAGATTCAGGTACTGGCTGACGGTCAGGGCAACGCGATCTATCTGGGCGAACGTGACTGCTCCATGCAGCGTCGTCACCAGAAAGTTGTCGAAGAAGCGCCAGGCCCAGGCATCACAGAAGAACAGCGTCGCTTTATCGGCAACCGCTGTTCCCAGGCCTGTATTGAGATTGGCTATCGCGGCGCAGGTACCTTTGAGTTCCTGTACGAAAACGGTGAGTTCTACTTCATTGAGATGAACACCCGTATTCAGGTAGAACATCCGGTAACCGAGATGATCACCGGTGTGGACCTGATCAAAGAGCAGCTGCGTATTGCTGCCGGTCAGCCACTGTCAATTAAACAGGAAGATGTGATCATTCGCGGACATGCGGTCGAGTGCCGTATCAACGCTGAAGATCCAGTCACCTTCCTGCCAAGCCCGGGTAAAATCACCCGCTTCCACGCGCCAGGCGGTTTTGGCGTGCGCTGGGAGTCGCATATTTACTCAGGCTACACCGTACCGCCTTATTACGACTCCATGATCGGCAAGCTGATCACCTATGGCGAAACGCGTGACGTGGCTATCGCTCGTATGAAAAATGCGCTGGCGGAACTGATCATCGATGGTATCAAAACCAACGTTGAACTGCAGATGAAAATCATGTCCGACGAAAACTTCCAGCACGGTGGAACCAATATCCACTATCTGGAGAAAAAACTCGGCTTGCACGAGAAATAATCGCAACGCTGAGTCAGTCTGAGGCCGGTTAATCCGGCCTTTTTCTTTTGCCGCTGGCGTTAAGGTTGAATCATGGATGCTCGTTTTATACAGGCACATAAAGAGGCGCGCTGGTCGCTTTACCTCACACTGCTCTGGCTCGCTGCCTGGGGGCTTTCTGCCTGGCTGGGTGGCAGTGAAATCGGTGTTACCGGCCTGCCGCGCTGGTTTGAACTCTCCTGCCTGTTTGCTCCCCTGTTGTTCATTTTTCTGTGCTGGATGATGGTGCGGGTGATTTTCCGCGACATGCCGCTGGAGGATCAAAGTGAACAGTGAAATTATCCTGCCATTACTGATTTATCTGGTGCTGATTGCCGCGCTGTCGGTATTTGCCGTCCGTAAAAAGCGTGAAGGCAGCTTCCTGACTGAATATTTCCTTGGCAGCCGCTCAATGGGCGGATTCGTACTGGCGATGACGCTCACTACCACCTATATCAGCGCCAGCTCATTTATCGGGGGTCCCGGTGCCGCCTACAAATATGGGCTGGGCTGGGTATTACTGGCGATGGTGCAGGTTCCCGCCGTCTGGCTGTCGCTGGGTGTACTGGGGAAAAAGTTTGCCATTCTGGCACGCAAGCATAATGCGGTAACGCTGAATGATATGCTCTATGCCCGCTATCAGAGCCCGCTGCTGATCTGGCTGGCGAGTCTGAGTCTGCTGATTGCCTTTATCGGTGCCATGACGGTGCAGTTTATCGGTGGTGCACGGCTGCTCGAAACCGCCGCTGGCATCCCGTATGACACCGGCCTGCTGATTTTTGGTGGCACCATCGCGCTCTATACCGCTTTCGGTGGATTCCGTGCCAGCGTACTCAATGATGCCATGCAGGGCATTGTAATGCTGATTGGCACTTTTCTGTTGCTGTTCGCAGTGATTCATCAGGCAGGTGGCCTGAGCACGGCGGTGCAGAAACTGCATGACATCGATCCGGCTCTGCTGTCGCCACAGGGGCCGGGCGAGATTATTACGCCAAACTTCCTCAGTTCGTTCGTTGTGCTGGTCTGCTTTGGGGTGATTGGCCTGCCGCATACGGCGGTGCGCTGTATCTCTTATAAAGACAGTAAGGCCGTCCATCGGGCCATTATTCTGGGCACTATTGTCGTGGTGGTGTTGATGCTGGGCATGCATCTGGCCGGTGCGCTGGGCCGCGCGGTACTGCCGAATCTGACCGTGCCGGATAGCGTCATTCCGACGCTGATGATCACTGTTCTGCCACCGTTAGCGGCCGGACTGTTTCTGGCAGCCCCGATGGCCGCAATTATGTCGACAATCAATGCCCAGCTGTTACAGGCTTCAGCCACGCTGATTAAAGATCTCTACCTGCGTGTCGCCCCGCAGCAGCTGGAAAATGAGTCACGGCTGCGGCTGTTATCTGGCACCATTACCTTCGCACTGGGTATCCTGCTGCTGATTGCGGCATGGAATCCGCCCGATATGATTATCTGGCTCAACCTGCTGGCATTTGGCGGCCTGGAGGCGGTTTTCCTCTGGCCGCTGGTTCTGGGCCTCTACTGGGGACGTGCCAATGCCGCAGGCGCCATCACCGGCATGGTAACAGGTGGAGGCTGCTACGCTTTTATGGCGAGCCTTAACCTGCAGATTCTGGGTTTTCACCCTATCGTGCCCTCCCTGCTTTTAAGCCTGCTGGCATTTCTGGTGGGCAACCTGTTTGGACGCGCGCCGCACGTGGCCGACGCGCCGCAACATTGACGGAAAGAGAGACGTTATGCCGTGGATTCAAATCAAAATTAACAGCTCAGGTGAACATGCGGAAACGCTGAGCGATGCGCTGATGGAGATCGGTGCGGTTTCAGTCACCTTTCAGGATACCAACGACACGCCGGTGTATGAGCCGCTGCCAGGCGAAACGCGCCTGTGGGGCGACACCGACGTTATCGGCCTGTTCGATGCAGAAACAGATATGGCCCTGATTACTGCCGAACTGGCACAGCATCCGCTGCTGGGTGACGGTTTTCGTCACCGGCTCGAACAGATCGAAGATAAAGACTGGGAGCGCGAATGGATGGAAAACTTCCACCCGATGCGCTTCGGCGAGCGTCTCTGGATCTGTCCGAGCTGGCGTGATGTGCCGGATCCTGATGCCGTCAACGTCATGCTCGATCCCGGACTGGCATTTGGCACCGGTACGCATCCCACCACCTCGCTCTGTCTGACGTGGCTTGATGGGCTGGATCTGGAAGGCAAAACGGTGATCGATTTCGGCTGTGGATCCGGGATCCTGGCGATCGCCGCCCTGAAGCTGGGCGCGGCTCAGGCGATCGGCATTGATATCGATCCGCAGGCTATTCAGGCCAGCCGGGATAATGCTGAACGCAACGGTGTCTCCGATCGCCTGTCGCTCTATCTGCCCCACCAGCAACCTGACAATCTGCAGGCTGATGTGGTGGTAGCCAATATCCTGGCCGGCCCACTGCGTGAGCTGGCACCGTTGATCAGGGTACTGCCGAAGTCTGGCGGTCACCTGGGTCTTTCGGGCGTGTTAGAGAGCCAGGCGGAGAGCGTCTGTGAGGCCTATGCCAGCGAGTTCACACTCGACCCGGTTGCGGTCAAAGAGGAGTGGTGCCGGATTACCGGGATTAAATCCTGATTTTAGCGCTTGTCCGTTTGCGCTGATATCGCCGTCGCCATAACAAAGCGGCTTTACAGAATATTCAGCCAGCCCGTAGCGTAAGTTGCGGGCTTTCCCGATTTGAAATGGATGCTTGTATCGTTAATCACGGCCTGTGACGTTTTTTATCTGGCGAATTGACGTACTTTTCTGGAAAAACTTTTGCTCACAATTTCAGCATAAATATCTAAATCATTGTTATTTAAGACTATTAATGAATAACACCGATCATCATCCGGATTTCATTGATCTTTCTTGCTGATTGTTCAAAGTTTGGCCTTTCATCTTCCTGCAAAAATGCGTAATATACGCCGCCTTGCAGACACAGTATGGCCATTCTGACTTCATGCGTATTGGAAACCTCCAGCTGAGAAATCGACTGATTGCAGCACCGATGGCCGGTATTACCGACAGGCCGTTCAGGACGCTGTGTCACGAAATGGGTGCAGGCATGGCAGTTTCTGAGATGCTGTCTTCTAACCCGGAAGTCTGGGCTAGCGACAAATCTCGATTACGTATGGTTCACAGTGATGAGCCAGGCATTCGCGCCGTGCAAATTGCCGGTTGCGATCCCAGTGAAATGGCGCAAGCTGCACGCATTAATGTTGAGGCTGGTGCACAGGTCATCGACATTAATATGGGATGCCCTGCCAAGAAGGTTAACCGCAAAATGGCGGGTTCAGCCTTGCTGCAATATCCTGCCGTGGTGGAGTCTATTCTCTCCTCAGTGGTTAATGCAGTGAATGTGCCGGTTACGCTGAAAATTCGTACTGGCTGGGATCCTGAAAACAGGAACTGTGTCGCGATTGCCCAATTGGCTGAACGCTGCGGTATACAGGCTCTGACGATACATGGTCGCACTCGTGCCTGCCTGTTCAACGGAGAAGCTGAATATGACAGCATTCGGACAGTTAAGCAGAGTGTCTCCATTCCGATTATCGCGAATGGGGACATAACTGACCCGCATAAAGCCAGAGCGGTGCTCGACTATACAGGGGCCGATGCTCTGATGATAGGACGCGCTGCTCAGGGAAGACCGTGGATCTTCCGGGAAATCCAGCATTATCTGGACACTGGGGAGTTGCTTGCCCCGCTGCCGATGGCAGAGGTCAAGCGCTTGCTTGTTTCGCATATACGTGAGCTGCACGACTTTTACGGTTCAGGCAAGGGATACCGTATAGCGCGAAAGCACGTCTCCTGGTACCTGCAGGAGCACGCCCCGAATGACCAGTTTCGGCGCACATTCAACGCCATAGAGGATGCCAGCGAACAGCTGGAGGCGTTGGAGGCATACTTCGAAAATCTTGCGTAACGAAATAAAGAGCTGAAAGAACTATGTTCGAACAACGCGTAAATTCTGACGTACTGACCGTTTCTACCGTTAACTCACAGGATCAGGTAACTCAAAAACCTTTGCGTGATTCGGTTAAACAGGCACTGAAGAACTATTTTGCTCAACTGAATGGTCAGGATGTGAGCGACCTGTATGAGCTGGTTTTGGCTGAAGTCGAGCAGCCTCTGTTGGACATGGTGATGCAGTACACCCGTGGCAACCAGACCCGTGCTGCCCTGATGATGGGTATCAACCGCGGTACGCTGCGTAAGAAATTGAAAAAATACGGCATGAACTGATTTTTAGTTCTGTCTGTTAATCACGCCAGCCTTCGGGCTGGCGTTTTTATTTGTGCGTCATCGCACAAAGTAACGGCAGGGAGAGTGAAACAGTTGCCTGTCGTATGGTAACTATAGTTGCAATCGCTGGCGTGATATTTCATCCCCTCGCTTTCGTCCGATCTGATTTGATTTAAGTAATGTCCTGCCTCCAGCTTTGCTGCCTATGCCCGTCACTACTGGGCATGTGACGTCCTGCGCATAAAAAAGCAACGCCTTCTCTTCATACATTTCTGCCTGAGCGAGCGCTCACACTGCTCTCATATAGTGAAACTATTTGCACTAAATGTGATCGGGTCGACTCGCATTGCTTCCTTTTGGTGCGCCATATTAGCGAAACTTTCCAGGTGCTTCTGATTATTAACCGTTCTTTCATACGAATTCAGGATCCTGCAAACCTGGCATCAGCTTTGCAGAGTCGTGGATGGCTGACCGCCACAGACAGGAAAAACGCACACCAAAGTGCGCAAACATAACAACATGATCCCGCCACACAGGATGCTTTATGAAAAAGATGATGCTCTCTACGCTGATCGCTGCCGCCTCGCTGGTTGCCATTGCTCAGCAGGCACACGCAGGCACCACACTGGATGCGATAAAGAAAAAAGGTTTTGTTCAATGTGGTATCAGTGACGGCCTGCCGGGCTTCTCCTATGCAGATGCTGGCGGCAAGTTTACCGGTATCGATGTGGATGTGTGTCGTGCTGCGGCTGCCGCGGTATTCGGCGATGCGACCAAAGTGAAATATACCCCGCTGACCGCGAAAGAGCGTTTTACCGCGCTGCAGTCAGGTGAAGTGGATGTACTTTCACGTAACACCACCTGGACCTCATCGCGTGATGGCGGCATGGGCTTCCTGTTTGCGGGCGTGAACTATTACGACGGCATCGGCTTCCTGACTCACCAGAAAGCCGGTCTGAAAAGTGCGAAAGAGCTGGATGGTGCCACCGTCTGTATTCAGGCGGGAACAGACACCGAGCTGAACGTGGCAGACTTCTTCAAAGCCAACAAAATGCAATATACGCCGGTGACTTTCGACCGCTCGGACGAGTCAGCTAAGGCGCTGGACAGCGGTCGCTGCGATACGCTGGCGTCTGATCAGTCTCAGCTTTATGCCCTGCGCATCAAGCTCGGCAAACCCGATGAATTTATCGTCCTGCCAGAAGTGATCTCCAAAGAGCCGCTGGGACCCCTGGTGCGTCGTGGTGATGATGACTGGTTCACCATCGTCAAATGGTCGCTCTACGCCATGCTGAATGCCGAAGAGATGGGCATCAACTCGAAGAATGTTGATCAGATGACAGCTAAGCCGACCACGCCAGATATGGCGCATCTGCTGGGTGCTGAGGGTGACTTTGGTAAAGATCTGAAGCTGGATAACAAGTGGGCCTACAACATCATCAAACAGGTCGGCAACTATCAGGAAAGCTTTGACCGCAACGTCGGTAAAGACAGCGCACTGAAGATCGCGCGCGGTCAGAATGCGTTGTGGAATCAGGGCGGGATTCAGTACGCACCACCGGTACGTTAACAGACCTCACCAATCGGGCACCGTATTCTGCGGTGCCCTACCCCAGCTTTCGTTACTGAGGTTTCAACATGTCACAACGCCCAACCGTGAAAAGGGATTTTTCATTTGGTAATCCCACGGTTCGCGCCTGGATTTATCAGTTCATCGCCGTCGTCGCGGTGCTTGGTGTGGTGGGTTATCTGGTGCATAACACCATTATCAACCTTGCCAATCGCGGCATTACATCAGGGTTTGGATTTCTTGAGCGCACTGCCGGTTTCGGCATCGTTCAGCATCTGATTGAGTACACGGAGGGAGATACCTACGCGCGCGTGTTTCTGGTCGGATTAACCAACACGCTGCTGGTCTCTGCACTCTGTATTGTTTTCGCGTCGATTCTCGGATTCGCGGTCGGTCTTGCCCGCCTTTCTGATAACTGGCTGCTGCGGAAGCTCTCGAATATCTATATCGAAACCTTCCGTAATATCCCGCCTCTGCTGCAAATCTTCTTCTGGTACTTCGCGGTATTACGCAATCTGCCAGGCCCGCGTCAGGCGCTGAATGCGTTCGACCTGGCCTATGTCAGCAATCGCGGACTCTACGTCCCGTGGCCGACCTATGCACCAGGCAGCTGGCCGTTTGTTATCGCACTGCTGCTGGCCGTGGCTGTCAGCTATGGCCTGTACCGCTTTAACCGTCAGCATCAGCTGAAAACCGGTGAGTTACGTCGTACATGGCCCGCCGCTGCCGCAATGCTGATCCTCTTTCCTTTGCTTGCGCACCTTGGGTTTGGTGCAGCAACGCACTGGGATGTGCCGCAACTGCGCGGGTTCAATTTCCGTGGCGGCTCGGTGATGATTCCGGAGCTGGCGGCGCTGACCCTGGCACTGTCGATCTATACCTCGTCGTTTATCGCTGAAGTCATCCGCTCCGGGATTCAGTCGGTGCCGCATGGTCAGCACGAAGCTGCACGCTCGCTGGGTCTGCCAAATCCGGTGACGCTGCGTCAGGTGATTATTCCGCAGGCCATGCGCGTCATTATCCCGCCGCTGACCAGCCAGTATCTGAACATTGTGAAGAACTCCTCACTGGCCGCTGCTATCGGATATCCCGATATGGTGTCGCTGTTCGCGGGATCGGTGCTGAATCAGACCGGTCAGGCCATCGAGACGATTGCTATCACAATGGGCGTTTACCTGATTATCAGTCTGCTGATATCGCTGCTTATGAACTTCTACAACCGCAAAATTGCGCTGGTTGAGCGTTAAGAGAACGGGATAACTATGTCTGTCACTACGCATGAAACGCCCCCCGTGCCGACGACGCCTGTCAGTCGCGCCTGGCTTTGGGCTCGTAAAAACCTGTTTTCCAGCTGGTTTAACACGTTACTGACGCTGTTTTGCATCTGGGTTATCTGGCACGTCATTCCGCCTGCGCTGAACTGGCTGGTCTTTCAGGCAAACTGGATTGGCACTACGCGCGCCGATTGCACCAAAGAAGGTGCCTGTTGGGTCTTTATCCATGCGCGTTTCGGTCAGTTCATGTATGGGCTTTATCCACATGAGCTGCGCTGGCGTATTAACCTGGCGCTGGTGATTGGTCTGCTGTCGATTGTGCCGATGTTTCTCAAAAGCCTGCCCTATCGTGGACGCTACATTGCGGCCTGGGCCGTCATCTATCCGGTGATTGTCTGGTTCCTGCTGTATGGCGGCTATCTGGGACTGGAACGTGTGGAAACACGTCAGTGGGGCGGGTTAACGCTGACGCTGATTATCGCGTCGGTCGGTATTGCCGGTGCATTGCCGCTGGGCATCCTGCTGGCGCTTGGCCGTCGCTCACGGATGCCGGTGGTCCGCACGCTGTCGATTATCTTTATTGAGTTCTGGCGTGGCGTGCCCCTGATTACCGTACTGTTTATGTCATCGGTGATGCTGCCGCTGTTTATGTCTGAAGGCACCACCATTGATAAGCTGGTGCGTGCCCTGGTCGGTGTAATCCTGTTCCAGTCCGCCTATGTGGCGGAGGTGGTGCGCGGTGGCCTGCAGGCATTGCCGAAAGGTCAGTATGAGGCTGCAGAATCGCTGGCGCTGGGCTACTGGAAAACGCAGATGCTGGTCATTCTTCCCCAGGCACTGAAGCTCACCATCCCCGGCCTGGTTAACACCATCATCGCACTGTTTAAAGATACCAGCCTGGTCATCATCATTGGTCTTTTCGATCTGTTCAGCAGCGTCCAGCAGGCAACGGTCGATCCGACCTGGCTGGGCATGTCGACTGAAGGTTATGTCTTTGCTGCACTGGTTTATTGGATTTTCTGTTTTAGCATGTCGCGCTACAGCCAGTATCTGGAAAAGCGCTTTCACACCGGGCGTACATCGCACTGAGGTTTTACATGACTGACTCTATGACACACTCTTCCGACGCGTTGATGATTTCGCTTGAGAACGTGAATAAATGGTACGGGCAGTTTCACGTACTGAAAGACATTAACCTGCAGGTTAAACCCCGAGAACGCATCGTGCTGTGCGGCCCTTCCGGCTCCGGCAAATCGACCACGATCCGCTGTATCAACCATCTGGAAGAGCATCAGCAGGGGCGTATTGTTGTTGACGGTATCCACCTTAATGACGACGTGCGTAACATCGAGCGCGTACGCACAGAAGTGGGGATGGTATTCCAGCACTTCAATCTCTTCCCGCATCTGACCGTATTGCAGAACTGCACGCTGGCACCTTCCTGGGTGAGAAAGATTCCAAAGAAGGAAGCGGATGAACTGGCTATGCATTATCTGCAACGCGTGCGTATTGCTGAGCATGCGCATAAGTTTCCGGGTCAGCTTTCCGGGGGACAGCAACAACGTGTCGCCATCGCTCGCTCACTCTGTATGAAGCCTAAAATTATGCTGTTTGATGAGCCAACGTCAGCGCTGGATCCTGAGATGGTTAAAGAGGTGCTGGATACGATGATTGGTCTGGCTGAGGATGGGATGACCATGCTGTGCGTCACCCACGAAATGGGCTTTGCCCGAACGGTGGCTGACCGGGTGATCTTCATGGATCGAGGTGAGATCGTCGAAGTTGCGCCACCGCAGGAGTTCTTTGCGAATCCTCAATCGGAGCGTACCCGGGCGTTTTTATCGCAGGTTATTCACTGATTACCGACTCCGTTCATCTTACTACCCGGCCTGGTGCCGGGTTTTTTATGGCCTGACCAGCAGGTGCATTGAGCTGACTAACTGGATGCGATGATAAAGGTAAGGGACAGAAGGCTGATAAGAGGAGGTTTTATTGCAGATTATCGGCTTGCCACAACGAAAAAAGCCCTTCGCATATGCGAAGGGCTCTCTCTTATTTGATGCCTGGCAGTTCCCTACTCTCGCATGGGGAGACCCCACACTACCATCGGCGCTACGGCGTTTCACTTCTGAGTTCGGCATGGGGTCAGGTGGGACCACCGCGCTACAGCCGCCAGGCAAATTCTTTTATTTACCGAACTCGTGTCTTAACTGGTGCTGATACCCAGAGTCGAACTGGGGACCTCACCCTTACCAAGGGTGCGCTCTACCAACTGAGCCATATCAGCACACTAAATTTGATGCCTGGCAGTTCCCTACTCTCGCATGGGGAGGCCCCACACTACCATCGGCGCTACGGCGTTTCACTTCTGAGTTCGGCATGGGGTCAGGTGGGACCACCGCGCTAAAGCCGCCAGGCAAATTCTTTGTGCTCTGTCCTGTGTCTTCTGTGCTGATGCTGCGTTGGCCGCCCTCGCGCTGCTCAGTCACATACGTCAGTATGCTCCTTCACATCGGTCGGTTGCCGCCTTGCCTCAGCGCAGAATCCTTCGGACTTCAGTCCGCAGGATACAACTATTATCCGGTAACAAAGCTGAAAATCTGTCTCTCAAAAACGCCTCTGGCGTTGTAAGGTTAAGCCTCACGGGTCATTAGTACCGGTTAGCTCAACGCATCGCTGCGCTTACACACCCGGCCTATCAACGTCGTAGTCTTCAACGTCCCTTCAGGACCCTCAAGGGGTCAGGGAGAACTCATCTCGGGGCAAGTTTCGTGCTTAGATGCTTTCAGCACTTATCTTTTCCGCACTTAGCTACCGGGCAATGCCATTGGCATGACAACCCGAACACCAGTGGTGCGTTCACTCCGGTCCTCTCGTACTAGGAGCAACCCCCCTCAATTCTCCAGCGCCCACGGCAGATAGGGACCGAACTGTCTCACGACGTTCTAAACCCAGCTCGCGTACCACTTTAAACGGCGAACAGCCGTACCCTTGGGACCTACTTCAGCCCCAGGATGTGATGAGCCGACATCGAGGTGCCAAACACCGCCGTCGATATGAACTCTTGGGCGGTATCAGCCTGTTATCCCCGGAGTACCTTTTATCCGTTGAGCGATGGCCCTTCCATTCAGAACCACCGGATCACTATGACCTGCTTTCGCACCTGCTCGAGCCGTCACTCTCGCAGTCAAGCCAGCTTATGCCATTGCACTAACCTCACGATGTCCGACCGTGATTAGCTGACCTTCGTGCTCCTCCGTTACTCTTTAGGAGGAGACCGCCCCAGTCAAACTACCCACCAGACACTGTCCGCAGCCCGGATCACGGGCCTACGTTAGAACATCAAACATTAAAGGGTGGTATTTCAAGGTTGGCTCCACGCAGACTGGCGTCCGCGCTTCAAAGCCTCCCACCTATCCTACACATCAAGGCTCAATGTTCAGTGTCAAGCTGTAGTAAAGGTTCACGGGGTCTTTCCGTCTTGCCGCGGGTACACTGCATCTTCACAGCGAGTTCAATTTCACTGAGTCTCGGGTGGAGACAGCCTGGCCATCATTACGCCATTCGTGCAGGTCGGAACTTACCCGACAAGGAATTTCGCTACCTTAGGACCGTTATAGTTACGGCCGCCGTTTACCGGGGCTTCGATCAAGAGCTTCTCCTTGCGGATAACCCCATCAATTAACCTTCCGGCACCGGGCAGGCGTCACACCGTATACGTCCACTTTCGTGTTTGCACAGTGCTGTGTTTTTAATAAACAGTTGCAGCCAGCTGGTATCTTCGACTGGCTTCGGCTCGGGGAGTAAATCCCTCCACCTACGCGCCAGCGTGCCTTCTCCCGAAGTTACGGCACCATTTTGCCTAGTTCCTTCACCCGAGTTCTCTCAAGC
Organism: Pantoea sp. JKS000250; assembly: GCF_003201065.1. Taxonomy (NCBI): domain Bacteria; kingdom Pseudomonadati; phylum Pseudomonadota; class Gammaproteobacteria; order Enterobacterales; family Erwiniaceae; genus Pantoea; species Pantoea sp. JKS000250. The sequence goes on from NZ_QICZ01000001.1 coordinate 1,787,099, forward strand.
GCCTTGGTATTCTCTACCTGACCACCTGTGTCGGTTTGGGGTACGATTCTGTGTTACCTGATGCTTAGAGGCTTTTCCTGGAAGCAGGGCATTTATCACTTCAGCACCGTAGTGCCTCGTCGTCACGCCTCAGCGTTGATAAGGGACCGGATTTACCTGGACCCTCCGCCTACACGCTTAAACCGGGACAACCGTCGCCCGGCTGATATAGCCTTCTCCGTCCCCCCTTCGCAGTAACACCGAGTACAGGAATATTAACCTGTTTCCCATCGACTACGCCTTTCGGCCTCGCCTTAGGGGTCGACTCACCCTGCTCCGATTAACGTTGAACAGGAACCCTTGGTCTTCCGGCGAGCGGGCTTTTCACCCGCTTTATCGTTACTTATGTCAGCATTCGCACTTCTGATACCTCCAGCATGCCTCACAGCACACCTTCGACGGCTTACAGAACGCTCCCCTACCCAACAACGCATAAGCGTCGCTGCCGCAGCTTCGGTGCATGGTTTAGCCCCGTTACATCTTCCGCGCAGGCCGACTCGACCAGTGAGCTATTACGCTTTCTTTAAATGATGGCTGCTTCTAAGCCAACATCCTGGCTGTCTGTGCCTTCCCACATCGTTTCCCACTTAACCATGACTTTGGGACCTTAGCTGGCGGTCTGGGTTGTTTCCCTCTTCACGACGGACGTTAGCACCCGCCGTGTGTCTCCCGTGATAACATTCCTCGGTATTCGCAGTTTGCATCGGGTTGGTAAGCCGGGATGGCCCCCTAGCCGAAACAGTGCTCTACCCCCGAGGATGAGTTCACGAGGCGCTACCTAAATAGCTTTCGGGGAGAACCAGCTATCTCCCGGTTTGATTGGCCTTTCACCCCCAGCCACAGGTCATCCGCTAATTTTTCAACATTAGTCGGTTCGGTCCTCCAGTTAGTGTTACCCAACCTTCAACCTGCCCATGGCTAGATCACCGGGTTTCGGGTCTATACCCTGCAACTTAACGCCCAGTTAAGACTCGGTTTCCCTGCGGCTCCCCTATACGGTTAACCTTGCTACAGAATATAAGTCGCTGACCCATTATACAAAAGGTACGCAGTCACCCCCATAAAGAAGGCTCCCACTGCTTGTACGTACACGGTTTCAGGTTCTGTTTCACTCCCCTCGCCGGGGTTCTTTTCGCCTTTCCCTCACGGTACTGGTTCACTATCGGTCAGTCAGGAGTATTTAGCCTTGGAGGATGGTCCCCCCATATTCAGACAGGATACCACGTGTCCCGCCTTACTCATCGAGCTCACAGCATATGTGCTTTTGTGTACGGGAGTATCACCCTGTACCCTGCGACTTTCCAGACGCTTCCACTAACACACATGCTGATTCAGGCTCTGGGCTGCTCCCCGTTCGCTCGCCGCTACTGGGGGAATCTCGGTTGATTTCTTTTCCTCGGGGTACTTAGATGTTTCAGTTCCCCCGGTTCGCCTTGCAGCACTATGTATTCATGCTGCAATGATGCACAGAGTGCACCGGGTTTCCCCATTCGGACATCGACGGCTGTAGCGGTTCATATCACCTTACCGTCGCTTTACGCAGATTAGCACGTCCTTCATCGCCTCTGACTGCCTGGGCATCCACCGTGTACGCTTAGTCGCTTAACCTCACAACCCACAGGCGTTTTACAACGCTGCGAGCTGCAAGCATTTGAGAGACTCGGACGCATCGTATTTTTCATTCTTATTACGGAGAATGAAAACGACACGTCGTTTCAATTTTCAGCTTGTTCCGGATTGTTAAAGAGCAAATATCTCAAACGCGGCCCGGCTGCTTACGCAACCAAATCGGTTTTGAGATACTGTATGGAGACACCTTTCACCTGTCACCAAGCAGGTGGCGTCCCCTAGGGGATTCGAACCCCTGTTGCCGCCGTGAAAGGGCGGAGTCCTAACCGCTAGACGAAGGGGACACGATAGTGTCACGACTTCGCAGCCGTCCTGCTCATTACTTTTTATCAGACAATCTGTGTGGACACTGCGCGGGAAGGTATCTTCAGGTAAGGAGGTGATCCAACCGCAGGTTCCCCTACGGTTACCTTGTTACGACTTCACCCCAGTCATGAATCACAAAGTGGTAAGCGCCCTCCCGAAGGTTAAGCTACCTACTTCTTTTGCAACCCACTCCCATGGTGTGACGGGCGGTGTGTACAAGGCCCGGGAACGTATTCACCGTGGCATTCTGATCCACGATTACTAGCGATTCCGACTTCACGGAGTCGAGTTGCAGACTCCGATCCGGACTACGACGCACTTTGTGAGGTCCGCTTGCTCTCGCGAGGTCGCTTCTCTTTGTATGCGCCATTGTAGCACGTGTGTAGCCCTACTCGTAAGGGCCATGATGACTTGACGTCATCCCCACCTTCCTCCGGTTTATCACCGGCAGTCTCCTTTGAGTTCCCGACCGAATCGCTGGCAACAAAGGATAAGGGTTGCGCTCGTTGCGGGACTTAACCCAACATTTCACAACACGAGCTGACGACAGCCATGCAGCACCTGTCTCAGAGTTCCCGAAGGCACCAAAGCATCTCTGCTAAGTTCTCTGGATGTCAAGAGTAGGTAAGGTTCTTCGCGTTGCATCGAATTAAACCACATGCTCCACCGCTTGTGCGGGCCCCCGTCAATTCATTTGAGTTTTAACCTTGCGGCCGTACTCCCCAGGCGGTCGACTTAACGCGTTAGCTCCGGAAGCCACTCCTCAAGGGAACAACCTCCAAGTCGACATCGTTTACGGCGTGGACTACCAGGGTATCTAATCCTGTTTGCTCCCCACGCTTTCGCACCTGAGCGTCAGTCTTTGTCCAGGGGGCCGCCTTCGCCACCGGTATTCCTCCAGATCTCTACGCATTTCACCGCTACACCTGGAATTCTACCCCCCTCTACAAGACTCAAGCCTGCCAGTTTCAAATGCAGTTCCCAGGTTAAGCCCGGGGATTTCACATCTGACTTAACAGACCGCCTGCGTGCGCTTTACGCCCAGTAATTCCGATTAACGCTTGCACCCTCCGTATTACCGCGGCTGCTGGCACGGAGTTAGCCGGTGCTTCTTCTGCGGGTAACGTCAATCGACGCGGTTATTAACCACATCGCCTTCCTCCCCGCTGAAAGTACTTTACAACCCGAAGGCCTTCTTCATACACGCGGCATGGCTGCATCAGGCTTGCGCCCATTGTGCAATATTCCCCACTGCTGCCTCCCGTAGGAGTCTGGACCGTGTCTCAGTTCCAGTGTGGCTGGTCATCCTCTCAGACCAGCTAGGGATCGTCGCCTAGGTGGGCCATTACCCCGCCTACTAGCTAATCCCATCTGGGTTCATCCGATAGTGAGAGGCCCGAAGGTCCCCCTCTTTGGTCTTGCGACGTTATGCGGTATTAGCCACCGTTTCCAGTGGTTATCCCCCTCTATCGGGCAGATCCCCAGACATTACTCACCCGTCCGCCACTCGTCACCCAAGGAGCAAGCTCCTCTGTGCTACCGTCCGACTTGCATGTGTTAGGCCTGCCGCCAGCGTTCAATCTGAGCCATGATCAAACTCTTCAATTTAAGTTTGATTTGCTTAAACAAGTTAAGCGGTGCTCATCTGTAAAACGTCATAATGAATTTCATTATGTGTTCACTCGTGAGGCTTTGATATTTTGTTGCGTCCGGAGACGCTGATATCAATCCTGCGAGTGCCCACACAGATTGTCTGATAAATTGTTAAAGAGCAGTGCGAACAGTGCGTTAGCGTCCTGTCGCGAGGTGGCGTATATTACGCTTTCCTCCTGCAGAGTCAACCTCTATTTCAGAAGTTTTTCTCCGGCGGCGCAGTCTCCTGTGCCTCTCAGCCCGTTTCCCGTTGCCGGTGTTCCGTGTCGATGGAGGCGCATTATAGGGATCCCGTTTGAGAGCACAACCCTTTTTTAGGATCTTTTATCTGAACGGTTATAAATGATCCAGATTGGTGAGATCGCCAGCGATCCCCGTCAGAATTGGCTTGTCAGCTGGCTAAAATGGCATCAGGCTGCAGTGAAAACAGAACAAAGGAGAACAAGATGACTTCCGCCCTACGTCCCTATAAAGATCTTTTCCCGCAAACGGGTCAGCGCGTTATGGTCGATCCAAGCAGTGTTGTTGTCGGTGATGTGATTATGGAAGATGACGTTAGCATCTGGCCGCTGGTTGCGATCAGAGGTGATGTGAATCAGGTCCGCATTGGTGCCCGTACTAACGTGCAGGACGGCAGTGTTCTGCACGTCACACATAAATCAGCCGCCAACCCCCAGGGCTTCCCTCTTATTATTGGCGAGGACGTCACCGTCGGGCATAAAGCGATACTACACGGCTGTACCATTGGCGATCGCGTGCTGGTCGGAATGGGATCGATTCTGCTGGATGGCGTAATAGTAGAAGAAGAGGTGATGATTGGTGCCGGAAGTCTGGTGCCGCCCGGTAAAAGGCTGGAAAGCGGCTATCTCTACCTGGGTAGCCCGGTAAAGCAGGTCAGGCCGCTGAATGACAGTGAGAAGGAAGGTCTGCGCTATTCCGCTAATAACTATGTTGGCTGGAAGGATGATTATCTGGCGGGAGATAACCAGATCCAGCCCTGATTATCTACATCATCCTGACGAATGGCCGCTTCGGCCTCATCTTCCAGATCCCAGCGATGGTGCTGAAACAGCGCCATCGCCTCTCCTTCACCAAAACGTGAATTCAGCGAATCGCGGCTGATTGCACAATTCAGCCGCATGCCGTTGACCAGTACTGGAAAACAGACCGCGTTCAGTTCAGCGTCATAGGATTCCTCATCCGGGAACTGTATCGCCTGATTCATGGCTGCATGGCCTGCTTAAGCTGAGCAATCACGGGCGTGATTTCCGGCATCACACCGTGCCATATGTAGAAAGCATGCGCAGCCTGACCCACCAGCATCCCCAGTCCATCGGCCAGATGATCACTCCCGTGCGCCTGACACCAGCGTAAAAAAGGCGTCAGCCCGCTTTGGTAAAACATGTCGTAGCAGCGCACTTCAGAATGGATGACCTCTGCAGGTAAAGGAGGCGTTTCTCCATTCACACCACTTGAAGTGGCGTTGATGATCAGATCAAAGCGCTGATCCGTCAGTTGCTCAAAACCAGATGCCCGGATAGTCCCGCTCGCGCTAAACAGGTTCGCCAGCTCTTCAGCGCGCGCGGCGGTACGATTGACGACGGTCAGTGTCACGCCTGCTGAAAGCAGCGGCAAGATAACACCGCGTGCGGCCCCGCCCGCTCCCACCAGCAAGACATTGTCGCCAGCGTTGATCATATTCAGCCGTTCAAGATCGCTTAACAGGCCGATACCATCCGTGTTGTCTCCCAGGATCTGCCCATCACTGAGCTTATTAACGGTGTTTACCGCACCGGACAGAGCTGCACGTTCGCTGAGCTGATCGGCAAATTCCCATGCCTGCTGTTTGAAGGGTAACGTCACGTTGGCACCACGACCTCCCTGTTCGAAAAAGGCAGAAAGCGATTGAGGAAAACCATAAACCGGGGCACAGATGCGACCATAGCGATGCTCAATGCCCGTCTGCTCAGCGAAAGCCTGATGGATCAGCGGCGATTTACTGTGGCTGATCGGATTACCGAAAACGGCGAAGTGATCCATGAATTAACCCTGACGTATGAGTTCGCCGCTGATGACATCGCGGATTTCAGAAGGATTGAGTCGTCCACCCGTTTTACCCGACAGAACCGGGAACGGCTCACCAAACTGCTGCTTCACTTCTTCAGCCGTACGGCAGGGAGGCTGGCCTGACAGGTTTGCGCTGGTCGAAACCAGCGGTTTGCCAAACGCCCGACATAGCGCCTGAACATCCGGATGGTCACTGACGCGAATGGCCAGTGAATCAAACTGTCCGGTAAGCCAGCGAGGCGTCTGTGGCGGCACAGGCACGACAAAAGTCACCGGGCCGGGCCAGCAGGCAAACATCCGCTCTCGCTGGACTACAGAAAGTTCGCGCGCCGAGATGTAAGGTTCTAGCTGACTGTAATCAGCCGCAATCAGGATGAGCCCCTTCTCTACCGGGCGCTGTTTCAGCGCCAGCAACGCCATAACGGCAGATTCACTGTCAGGGTCACAGCCCAGACCAAATACGGCTTCCGTGGGATAGGCGATGACCGCCTGACGATTCAGATGCTCTAAACAGGTCTCAAGTGAATCGGCGAGGTGTTGATTTTCCATGGTCTATGAATTCTCTTCAGCGATGGCTTTGCCACAACTCTTACTGGCGCAGAAGCGCTTAACGCCCTGCGCCGTCTTTTTCTCAACTAACAGCGGATACTCACAATAAGGACAGATTCCGGCAACGGGTGTCAGATTGACGACAAACTGGCAGGCCGGATAACGATCGCAGGAGTGAAACGTTTTGCCATAACGGGAGCGCCGCTGAACTAACCGGCCTTCATGGCACTGTGGACAGGCCAGCGAGGTTTCATCCGGTTTATCGATGGTTTCTGTGTATCCGCATTCCGGATAGAGGCTGCAGCCGATAAACATGCCAAAACGTCCCTGCCGCAACACTTTATCCGCACCACATTCAGGACAGGCGTGTCCTTCCAGCACTTTGACCACATGGCCATCGGCCTGCCCTTTTAAAGGTCGAATGTAGTCACAAGCCGGGTAGTTCGCGCAGCCCAGAAAAGGACCGTGTTTACCGGAGCGGATAACCAGTGCTGCCCCGCAAGCGGGGCAGGGATCCTGTTTACGCACGGTGAAGAGTGCAGCTTTACTCATAGCGATCAATGCATGAAAGGAAATTTAATGCAGCATACCTTCATTGGCGTCGAATAGCAGTTCTTCCATCTGCTGATAGGCATTTTCACATCCCGGGATGTTGAACAACACCATCAGCACCACCCATTTGAGATCCTCCAGATCAAACTCAGAGGTATCCAGCGCCATGATACGTTCGATGACCATTTCGCGGGTTTCCAGGTTCAGCACCTGAATCTGCTCCAGGAACAGCAGGAAACCACGGCTGTCAGCATCTAAACGTTTGCTCTCTTCATCGGTATAAATACGCATGGAGAGCGGATCATTTGTCAGTAAAATTGGTGCTACCAGACCTTCCTGATAGTCAGCCAGTCTTTCTAACCAGTTCAGCGCACTGTAAACATCTTCACGATGGAACCCGGCATCCGTCAGGTCATCTGTCAATCTGTCCTGATCAACACCCATTTCTGCTTCGTTGTGGATATATGTCTCAAACAAGTACATCAGTACGTCGAACATGGCATGCCCTCCTCAATCGGACATAGCCGCCGGGTACAGCTGCGATCCATCCTGCTAACTCCAGTTCCAGCAACTGAGCTGAGATAACTGGCACAGATTGGCCGGCACGTTCAGCGACAACGTCAACAGGTGTAACATCATCTCCTACGTTAGCCAACACATCAGCAAATGGCAATGGAGCATCGTCCCTCACCTCAGAATAAATTTCATCCGCCTGAGCCATGGGTAGCCAGTTAAGTGCATTTGCCAGATCTTCTGCGATGTTATTGGGATGAGCCACCAGCAGCGCGCCCTGCTGAATCAGCCAGTTTACGCCTTCGCTTAACGGGTTACCGAGTGCGCCAGGTAAGGCATAGACATTACGATTTTGCTCCAGCGCATAGCGAGCCGTCACCAGTGAGCCACTTTTCAGCGAGGCTTCTACCACCAGCACACCGTGGCTCAGGCCGCTAATGATACGATTACGGCGTGGAAAATTAAGGGGATGCGGTATGGTGGTCAGTGGAAACTCAGAAACGATAGCACCGCCCTGCCCTACAATCTCTGCGGCAAGACGGGTATGGTTTTTGGGATAAAGATGCTGCAACCCGCTTCCTAACACCGCCACCGTTTTACCGCCCACGTTAAGTGCGGCCTGATGCGCAACGCCATCAATACCCCGCGCCAGTCCGCTGGTGATGGTCAATCCGCCCAGGCTTAAATGCTGGGTAAACCAGTCACACCAGTAACGGCCATAGTGAGAGCTGTTCCGGCTTCCTACAATTGCTAACTGTGGTGTACTGATAACAGCAGGATCGCCATCAATATAAAGCAGCGGCGGAAAGCGATTGGTTTCTTTAAGACGGGCTGGATAAGCTGCATCCAGAGCGGTAATCAGATGATGAGCCGGACTCTGCGCCAGCCAGGAACAGACTTCCTCAATATTTTTTTCATTAAATTCATAATATTGCTGCCGCTGGCTGGCATCTAACCCAAGCCGGATAAGCTGCTCATCGTCTGCCAGTCCGGCACCTGTCTGCTGCGCCACGTCAACCCAGCGTTTTCCTGTCATTCCGGTGACGGCCGCCAGCCGCACATACTGCCCTGTTTTGTCCATCTCCTGCTCCCTGATCGCCCTTGCTTCCTGCCGCACAATGCTGTCAATCAGGCCTCGAAAAGTCTACAATATGAGGCAGTAATCTTTTCTTAACCGAATACAGATCTGGATATTTATGTCAGTTTTGCAGGTATTACATTTCCCTGACGAGCGTCTTCGCAAAGTCGCTGCGCCCGTTAAAGAAGTTAACGCAGACATTCAGCGTATCGTTGATGATATGTTCGAGACGATGTATGCCGAAGAAGGTATCGGTCTTGCGGCTACGCAGGTCGATATTCATCAGCGCATTATCGTGATTGATGTCTCTGAAAGTCGTGAAGAGCGTTTAGTCCTGATTAACCCTGAGCTGCTGGAAAAAAGCGGCGAAACCGGTATTGAAGAGGGTTGCCTCTCTATTCCGGAACAGCGCGCGTTTGTTCCACGTGCTGAGCGGGTAAAGGTTCGCGCACTTGATCGTGATGGTAAAAGTTTCGAGCTGGAAGCCAGCGAGTTACTGGCCATCTGCATCCAGCATGAGATTGATCATCTGGAAGGCAAACTGTTTATTGATTATCTGTCGCCTCTGAAGCGGCAACGAATCAAAACTAAGTTAGAGAAACTGGCGCGTCAGAACGCGCAGGCTTCCTGAGATCTTAAGAAGGGATAAACGTGTCTGCCCCGCTAAAAATCATCTTTGCCGGCACACCTGACTTCGCAGCGCGTCATCTTGACGCGCTGCTTGCTTCTGAACATCAGGTTATCGGCGTATTCACCCAACCCGACCGTCCTGCGGGCCGCGGTAACAAACTCACGCCGGGCCCGGTCAAAACGCTGGCGCTGGCACATGACATTCCGGTTTATCAGCCTAAGTCACTGCGACCTGAAGAAAATCAGCAGCTGGTCGCTGATCTGAAGGCAGACGTGATGGTCGTTGTGGCCTACGGATTAATTCTGCCAAAGGCCGTACTGGATATGCCACGTCTCGGCTGTATCAACGTTCATGGTTCGCTGCTGCCGCGCTGGCGTGGAGCCGCGCCTATTCAGCGCGCACTGTGGGCTGGCGACAGCGAAACCGGCGTGACCATCATGCAGATGGACGTGGGGTTAGACACGGGCGATATGCTGCATAAGCTGGCTTGCCCGATTACCGCTGAAGATACCAGTGCAACGCTCTATGACAAGCTGGCACAGCTTGGTCCACAGGGGCTGCTGGATACGCTGACGTTACTGAGCACAGGACAGGCTTCACCTGAAAAGCAGGATGAAACACTGGCCAACTATGCTGAGAAACTTAGCAAAGAGGAAGCACATCTCGACTGGACCCTCTCTGCAGACCAGCTTGAACGTTGTATTCGCGCGTTTAACCCGTGGCCGATGAGCTTTTTCACCATTGATGATCAACCCGTAAAAGTCTGGCAGGCAAGCGTTCTGCCGCACAGCGATCGTTCGCCGGGTGAAATTATCAGTGCGGATAAGCATGGCATAAAGGTCGCGACGGCTCAGGGTGTACTGAATCTGCTGCAGTTACAGCCTGCCGGTAAAAAACCGATGTCGGCTCAGGATCTTCTCAACTCGCGCCGGGAATGGTTTGAACCTGGAACCCTTCTCGACTGACTCCCAGGCCCGGTCACTCACCGGGCCTTTTGTTTGATGACAAAACCCTATGACTAAATCTATCAACCTGCGAAGCCTTTCCGCTCAACTTATTGAGCGTGTGGTCGACAAAGGCGAATCCCTGAATACCGCACTGCCGGCCGCCCAGAAAAAACTCTCTGACAAAGATAGCGCATTAGTGCAGGAAATCTGTTTTGGCGTATTGCGCACATTGCCGCAGCTTGAAGCGCTGATCGGCAGACTGATGGAGCGTCCACTGACCGGCAAACAGCGGGTTCTGCACTATCTGATTATGGTCGGGCTTTATCAGCTGGAATATACCCGTGTGCCTGCCCATGCCGCACTGGCAGAAACCGTCGCGGGCGCCGAAGTCCTGAAGCGTACCAGCCTGAAAGGCTTGTTAAATGGTGTATTACGCCAGTTTCAGCGCCAGCGGGAAGAGCTGCTTGCCAGCATTCAGGATGGTCCACAGCGTTATCTTCATCCGGGATGGCTGCTAAAGCGGTTACAGCATGCCTGGCCTGAACAGTGGCAGCAGATCGTCGAAGCCAATAATCTTCGTCCGCCGATGTGGCTGCGGGTTAACCGCCAGCACCACAATCGTGACGCATGGCTGGCCATGCTGGTCGAAAGCGACAGAAATGCACAACCCGCTGACGACGTACCGGATGCGCTGCGGCTTGACGCGCCTGCCCCGGTCAGCCAGCTACCCGGCTTTGATCAGGGTTGGGTGACCGTGCAGGATTTATCCGCTCAGCGCTGTGCTTTGCTGCTTGAACCGCAAAATGGCGAACAGATTCTGGATTTATGCGCGGCGCCTGGCGGTAAAACGACCCACATTCTTGAAATTGCGCCGGAAGCAGAAGTGATGGCCGTCGACGTAGATGCGCAGCGCCTTAAACGTGTTGAGGAAAATCTGCAGCGGTTGGGCATGAAAGCAGACGTTAAACAGGGTGATGGACGAACGCCGCAACAGTGGTGCGGTGATCGTCAGTTTGACCGTATTCTGCTGGATGCGCCCTGCTCTGCGACCGGTGTAATCCGACGCCATCCTGATATTAAATGGCTGCGTCGCGATCGCGATATCGCCGAGCTGGCAAAGCTTCAGAGTGAAATTCTTGACGCCATCTGGCCGCACCTGAAACCAGGCGGTACGCTGATTTATGCCACCTGCTCGATCCTGCCTGAAGAGAATCATCAGCAGATTGAGGCTTTCCTGCAACGCCAGCACGATGCTCAGGCAGAATCCCTCAGGGGTGCGCCGGCGAACGGCTTGCAGGTATTCCCGCAGGCCGAAGGCGGAGATGGTTTCTTCTACGCTAAGCTGATAAAGAAATCGGGTACAAACTGAGATGAGTATTGATAAGCGATGAAAATAATCATTCTGGGTGCAGGACAGGTTGGCGGAACCCTGGCAGAAAATCTGGTCGGTGAAAACAACGACATTACGGTGGTCGATACCGATTCTTCACGTCTGCGTCATCTGCAGGATAAGTTCGATTTGCGCGTTGTTCAGGGCCATGGTTCCCATCCGCGAATTCTGCGTGAGGCGGGTGCGGAAGATGCCGACATGCTGGTTGCCGTAACCAACTCGGATGAAACCAACATGATCGCTTGCCAGATTGCTTATTCGCTTTTCAATACCCCGAATCGCATCGCCCGTATCCGCGCGGCCGACTATTTGCGCGATGCAGACAAGTTGTTTATACCTGAAGCAGTGCCTATTGATCATCTGATCTCACCTGAGCAGCTGGTAATCGACAATATCTACCGGCTGATTCAGTATCCTGGCGCATTGCAGGTGGTTAACTTTGCTGAGGGAAAAGTCAGTCTGGCAGTGGTAAAAGCCTATTATGGCGGGCCGCTGGTAGGAAATCCGCTCTCGATCATGCGTGAGCACATGCCACACATCGATACACGCGTAGCCGCTATATTCCGGCAGGATCGTCCTATTCGTCCGCAGGGTTCAACCATTGTAGAAGCAGGTGATGAAGTGTTCTTCATCGCTGCCAGTCAGAATATTCGTGCGGTGATGAGTGAAATGCAGCGGCTGGAGAAACCTTATAAACGGATTATGCTGGTCGGTGGCGGCAACATCGGTTTCGGTCTGGCGCAGCGGCTTGAGAAGCACTACAGCGTTAAGCTGATTGAGCGGAATCCCCAGCGCGCAGCGGAACTTGCAGAACATCTGCATGACACTGTGGTGTTTTATGGCGATGCGTCCGATCAGGAGCTGCTCGCTGAAGAGCACGTTGAGCAGGTCGATCTGTTTATCGCCGTCACCAACGATGATGAAGCGAACATCATGTCAGCCATGCTGGCGAAAAAGATGGGTGCGAAAAAAGTGATGGTACTGATTCAGCGCCGCGCTTACGTCGATCTGGTCCAAGGCAGCGTCATCGATATCGCTATTTCCCCTCAGCAAGCCACGATCTCTGCTCTGCTGGGTCATGTGCGCAAAGCGGATATCGTGGGCGTTTCATCGTTACGACGCGGTATTGCAGAGGCGATCGAAGCGATAGCGCATGGTGACGAGTCGACGTCACGCGTTGTGGGTCGTTCGATTGATGACATCAAATTGCCGCCAGGGACTATTATTGGCGCAGTCGTTCGTGGTGATGATGTGATGATTGCCAATGATAACCTGCGTATTGAACAAGGCGATCATGTCATCATGTTCCTGACCGATAAGAAATTCGTGTCAGATGTGGAACGCCTCTTCCAGCCGAGTCCGTTTTTCCTGTAAATGCCGCTTTTACAGGCTAACTCAGCATGCTGCATGCAAAATTGCCGCTTAATTGGCTGTGTTGATGGCAAAAACAGTGAGGTTTGTTAGACTTTATGGCGTTGGCTTGGGCAAGGAGATAAGTATGAGTTTAATCAAAGAGTTTCGTGATTTCGCAATGCGCGGCAACGTAATGGATTTAGCCGTGGGTGTCATCATCGGTGCAGCATTCGGTAAAATCGTTTCATCATTAGTCGCTAATATCATCATGCCACCATTAGGCTTGCTGATCGGCGGAGTCGATTTCAAATCATTCGCATGGGTTCTTAAGCCCGCAACAGGCGATGCGCCAGCTGTTGTTATGCAGTACGGTATCTTCCTTCAGACCATATTTGATTTTGTCATTATCGCTTTCGCGATCTTTATGGCGATTAAGTTGATGAATCGTCTGTATAAGAAAAAAGAAGTGGAGAAGCCGGTTGCTAAACCGTCTAACGAAGAAGTCTTACTGACCGAAATCCGCGATCTGCTGAAACAGCAGAACACCCGGGTATAGTGAATAAGCCGCCACGAAGGCGGTTTTATTTACTATAAAAGCAGAAGGGCAGTGATAAGACGCTTTCTTATCACTGCCCTCCCATCCAGTCCCCTTACCATGTTTCTCTTTCCGCTTAAAACTGCCTTTACCCTTTTGCTTCTGCTCAATACGTTGTCGAAATAACGGGTCGTGCAGCAGTGCCTGAATCGCGTTATCGCGAATTTGCCCTTTAGTATGCTGATATTTACTCATAAAGCCTCCTGTTGAGATGGTCAGATACTCTATTCCTTTGCAGCAAAATAACAAGATGCTTATTTACTCAACGCCTCTCCACGCTCCAGTGCCTCAAGAATTGAGCACGAAATGCTACTGTGACTGTCACCACAACACGCATCCGAGAGGTGTCGCAAAGAGCGCTGCATCGTTTCTAATTCTGTGATCATCTGAGCCACTTCACTTAGCCGTTTTTCAACGATCGCTTTTGATTCCTGACATGTATGATGCGCAGGATCGACCCGGATGGAAAGCAGCTCTCTGATGGCTTCAAGGCTAAACCCGAGTTTACGACCGTAGCGGATAAATTTCAGACGCTGAAGATCGGCCTCGGTATATAGGCGAAACCCCCCTTCCGTACGACCGTCATGATCCATCATCTGCTGTTTTTCATAAAAACGGATGGTGTCTGGCGTGACGTCAGCAAGCTTAGCTAACTGTCCGATGCGAAACATCTACTCCTCCTCGCTGAAGTGATTCTGAAGGGCTGTCGAATAATCGCCATGCAGAAAATCCGTGCTCATACCCGCCTGGCGTAATCGCAGCGCCAGCAACTGAAGCCGATGACAATGATCCTGATAGTGATGATCCGCGGGATCGAGCTGGCGAATAAGATCGTTCACTTCCATCGCCTCCCGTCTTAACTCCAGCTCCGGCGGCAGAAAGCCCGCGTTTTTCAGTAGCCGGTAGCCCGCTCTTAATTCAGGAGGAACATGGCTGTCATCATCCAGCAGTAATGGCTTTCCAGAGCCCGGAAGATTGCTAAGCTCACCCTTTTCCAGCGCTGCCTTAATATGCTGTTCCGCAAGTTCATCAACCAGCCACATAATCGGCTCCTTTGAACATGAAAGACATCTTTCTAAGGTAGTAAATTTCAGGCAATAAAAAACCCGCCGAAGCGGGTTTTTTACGTTGCTACAGATTACTCTGCGGCTGCTTCTGCTTGAGCTTCTGGACGATCAACCAGCTCGATGTAAGCCATCGGAGCGTTGTCACCAGCACGGAAGCCACACTTCAGAATACGAGTGTAACCACCGGCACGGCTCGCGAAACGCGGGCCCAGCTCATTAAACAGTTTTGCCACGATCTCGTTATCACGAGTACGGGCGAATGCCAGACGACGATTAGCTACGCTGTCGGTCTTGGCAAGAGTAATCAGCGGCTCAACTACGCGACGCAGTTCTTTGGCTTTCGGCAGAGTCGTTTTGATGATCTCATGACGAACCAGAGAACCGGCCATGTTGCGGAACATAGCCTGACGATGGCTGCTGTTGCGGTTCAGTTGACGACCACTCTTACGATGGCGCATGACCTTATCCTTCTCAGTGAAACCTTAACCTGTGATCTGATTATTCATCAGCAATGCTTGCTGGCGGCCAGTTCTCGAGGCGCATGCCCAGAGAAAGACCACGCGAAGCCAGCACATCTTTAATCTCAGTAAGAGATTTTTTACCAAGGTTAGGCGTTTTAAGCAGCTCAACCTCGGTACGCTGTACCAGATCACCGATGTAGTGGATAGCTTCTGCCTTAAGGCAGTTAGCAGAGCGGACAGTCAATTCCAGATCGTCAACAGGGCGCAGCAGGATCGGATCGAATTCTGGTTTCTCTTCTTTGACTTCCGGCTGACGTACATCACGTAGGTCAACGAAAGCTTCAAGTTGTTCTGCCAGAATGGTTGCCGCACGACGAATCGCCTCTTCAGGATCGATTGTGCCGTTGGTTTCCATTTCGATGACCAGCTTGTCCAGGTCGGTGCGCTGCTCTACACGCGCTGCTTCAACATTGTAGGCGATACGGTCTACAGGGCTGTAGCAAGCGTCAACTAACAGGCGGCCGATTGGGCGCTCATCTTCTTCCGAATGAATTCGGGCAGAAGCCGGCACATAGCCACGTCCACGCTGAACTTTGATACGCATGCTGATAGCAGCGTTCTCATCGGTCAGATGGCAAATGACATGCTGAGGCTTGACGATTTCGACATCACCATCATGGGTAATGTCGGCTGCAGTCACAGGGCCAATGCCAGATTTATTCAGGGTCAGAATAACTTCATCTTTACCCTGAACTCTTACCGCCAGCCCTTTCAGGTTGAGCAGGATTTCCAGGATATCTTCCTGTACGCCCTCTTTGGTGCTGTACTCATGAAGTACACCATCAATTTCAACCTCGGTCACCGCGCAACCCGGCATGGATGAAAGCAGAATACGGCGCAGTGCGTTACCAAGAGTATGGCCAAAGCCACGCTCTAAAGGCTCAAGGGTCACCTTGGCGTGCGTCGAACTCACTTGCTCGATATCTACCAGGCGCGGTTTTAGAAACTCTGTCACAGAACCCTGCATTGTGTCCTCTCTTTGGTACTAAGCCTTACTTGGAGTAAAGCTCGACGATCAGGTGTTCGTTAATGTCCGCAGACAGATCAGTACGTTCAGGAATACGCTTGAACACACCTTCCATCTTAGTCGCATCAACTTCCAGCCAGGTTGGCTTTTCACGCTGCTCAGCCAGCTCCAGAGCGGCCTTCACGCGAGATTGCTTTTTGGCTTTCTCACGGATGCTAACGACATCATTCGGAGATACCTGATAAGAAGCGATGTTAACAACGCGGCCATTTACCAGAACAGACTTATGGCTCACCAGCTGACGTGCTTCTGCACGAGTGGCACCAAAGCCCATACGATAAACTACGTTGTCCAGACGACCTTCCAGCAGAGCCAACAGGTTTTCACCGGTATTGCCTTTCAGACGAGCTGCTTCTTTGTAATAGTTACGGAACTGACGCTCCAGCACGCCGTAGATACGACGAACTTTCTGCTTTTCACGTAACTGACCGCCGTAATCAGACAGACGCGGTTTACGCGCACCATGCTGACCAGGGGCTTGTTCAATCTTACACTTGGAATCAATCGCGCGAACGCCAGACTTAAGGAATAAGTCAGTGCCCTCACGACGGCTCAGCTTGAGCTTAGGACCCAAATATCTTGCCATTTTCTTTCTCCAACTATCCTAAAAAAACGGGCGTTATACGCGACGTTTTTTCGGCGGACGACAACCGTTATGAGGGATCGGAGTCACATCAGTAATATTAGTGATGCGGAAACCAGCGGCGTTCAAAGCACGAATCGTAGATTCGCGACCTGGACCCGGACCCTTTACCATAACTTCCAGGTTCTTAATTCCGTAATCTTTTACCGCTTCTGCACAGCGCTCTGCAGCGACCTGAGCAGCAAACGGAGTGGATTTACGTGAACCGCGGAAACCGGAACCACCGGCGGTTGCCCAACCCAGTGCGTTACCCTGACGATCAGTAATGGTAACGATGGTGTTGTTAAAAGAAGCATGGACATGAGCCACGCCATCTGAGACTTGTTTTCTTACACGCTTGCGTGCACGAACTGGTGCCTTTGCCATTATTTACTCACCCCGATTATTTCTTGATCGGTTTACGCGGACCCTTACGGGTACGTGCGTTGGTCTTAGTACGCTGACCGCGAACCGGAAGACCACGACGATGGCGCAAACCACGGTAGCAACCAAGGTCCATAAGACGCTTGATGCTCAGGGTGATTTCACGGCGCAGATCACCTTCTACAACGAATTTCGCAACTGCATCACGCAGCTGATCAATTTGTTCTTCAGACAGCTCACTGATCTTAACATTTTCAGCAATACCCGTTGAAGCGCAGATGGCTTTTGAACGGGTTTTACCGATACCGAAGATCGAAGTTAATGCGATAACGGTATGTTTTTGATCAGGAATGTTAATGCCTGCTATACGGGCCACTATGCACTCCTATAATTAAACAAGCACGTCCCATGCTGAAAAGCCCGTTTTCAGGATACTCAAATGGAAACGTACTGACATACAAAAGATTGGCTGGCTAATCTAGCCAGCTCAACCCGACTTTGCAAGAAAAATATGTGACAAAATCAGCCTTGGCGCTGTTTATGCTTTGGCTCGGCGCTGCAGATCACACGTACGACACCGTCGCGACGAATGATTTTGCAGTTACGACATAATCTCTTGACGGAAGCACGAACTTTCATTTTTACTCTCCGTAACTTCTCAACCAACTGAATTAACGGCCGTAGCCTTTCAGGTTAGCTTTCTTCAGTGCCGACTCATACTGACTGGACATCATCAGAGTTTGCACTTGAGCCATAAAGTCCATGATGACGACAACTACGATGAGCAGTGAAGTACCGCCAAAGTAGAAGGGAACCTTCATCGCATCACGCATGAACTCCGGGATAAGGCAGATAAAAGTAATATACAGCGCGCCGATTAAGGTCAGTCGCGTCATCACTTTATCAATATACTTCGCCGTTTGCTCTCCCGGACGAATTCCCGGTACGAATGCACCAGACTTCTTCAGGTTATCTGCTGTTTCACGTGGGTTGAAAACCAACGCCGTATAGAAGAAACAGAAGAAGATGATTGCAGTCGCATAGAGTAGCACATAAAGCGGCTGTCCTGGCTGCAAATACAGCGAAATTGTTGTCAGCCAGTTCCAACCGGTACCGCCCCCAAACCACGATGCAATCGTTGCCGGGAACAGAATAATGCTGGAAGCAAAGATGGCTGGAATAACGCCCGCCATATTCACTTTCAACGGTAAATGTGTGCTCTGTGCAGCGTAAACGCGACGACCCTGCTGACGTTTTGCGTAGTTCACCACAATGCGGCGCTGACCACGTTCAACGAAGATAACAAAGAAGGTCACTGCGAATACGAGTACTGCAACCAACAGCAACAGAAGGAAGTGCAGGTCGCCTTGCCGCGCTTGCTCGATGGTATGGCCAATGGCCGGCGGAAGACCCGCAACAATACCTGCGAAGATAATGATCGAAATACCGTTACCGATACCACGCTCAGTAATCTGTTCGCCCAGCCACATCAGGAACATCGTTCCTGAGACCAGACTCACAACAGCGGTAAAGTAGAAAGCAAAGCCTGGATTCATGACCAGGCCTTGCATCCCTGGCATATTCGGCAGACCGGTAGCAATACCGATCGACTGAAATATGGCCAATACCAACGTACCGTATCGGGTGTACTGGCTAATCTTACGACGGCCAGCCTCCCCTTCTTTCTTAATTTCCGCTAACGCTGGATGAACCACCGTTAATAACTGGATGATAATCGATGCCGAAATATACGGCATGATACCCAGTGCGAAAATAGAAGCACGGCTGAGAGCACCACCAGAGAACATGTTAAACATTTCAATGATGGTGCCACGCTGTTGCTCAAGCAGTTTGGCAAGTACAGTGGCATCAATACCAGGGATTGGAATAAAAGAGCCAATACGGAAGACAATGAGTGCGCCGATTACAAACAGCAGTCTGCGTTTCAGCTCACCAAAGCCGCCTTTGGCACTTTGAAAATCTAATCCCGGTTGTTTAGCCATCTGCTACTTATTCCTCGATTTTACCGCCAGCAGCTTCGATTGCAGCACGAGCACCTTTGGTGACACGCAGGCCGCGAACCGTTACCGGTGTAGATACTTCACCAGACAGAATTACTTTAACGAATTCAATCTGAACACCGACAATGTTGGCTGCTTTAAGCGCGTTCAGGTCGACGATACCGCCTTCAACTTTCGCCAGATCAGACAGACGAATCTCTGTGGTGATCATTGCTTTGCGAGAGGTGAAACCGAACTTCGGCAGACGACGGTACAGAGGCATCTGACCACCTTCGAAACCGCGACGTACGCCACCGCCAGAACGTGAGTTCTGACCTTTGTGACCACGACCACCGGTTTTTCCGAGGCCAGAACCGATACCACGACCCAGACGCTTGGTAGCGTGCTTAGACCCTTCGGCCGGAGACAGAGTATTTAAACGCATCTCTTACTCCTCCACTTTAACCATATAGGAAACCGCGTTAACCATACCGCGTACTGCAGGCGTGTCTTCACGCTCAACGGTGTGGCCAATACGACGCAGACCCAGGCCAACCAGAGTGGCTTTATGCTTAGGCAAGCGGCCGATTGAACTACGGGTTTGAGTGATTTTAATAGTCTTAGCCATCGTGATTACCCCAGAATTTCTTCAACGGATTTACCACGCTTAGCAGCGACCATTTCCGGAGATTTCATATTGCCCAGGCCGTCGATAGTTGCACGAACCACGTTAATCGGGTTAGTAGAACCATAGGCTTTTGCCAGTACGTTATGAACTCCAGCGACTTCCAGAACGGCGCGCATTGCACCACCGGCGATGATACCGGTACCTTCTGAAGCCGGCTGCATGAACACGCGGGAACCCGTGTGTGCACCTTTAACAGGGTGCTGCAGGGTGCCGTTGGTCAGCGCGACGTTAACCATGTTGCGACGGGCTTTCTCCATCGCTTTCTGGATCGCTGCTGGAACTTCACGCGCTTTACCGTAACCAAAACCTACGCGACCATTACCATCACCTACCACAGTCAGTGCTGTGAAGGAGAAGATACGACCACCTTTAACAGTTTTAGAAACACGGTTTACCGCGATCAGTTTTTCCTGCAGTTCGCCAGCTTGTTTCTCGATGTGTGCCATCTTAGACCTCTACCTTAGAACTGAAGGCCAGCTTCACGGGCAGCATCTGCCAGTGCCTGGACGCGACCATGATATTGGAAACCGGAACGGTCGAAAGAAACACCAGTGATGCCTTTTTCGATTGCGCGTTCTGCGATAGCTTTACCTACTGCAGCTGCGGCTTCTTTATTACCGGTATACTTCAGTTGTTCAGTGATAGCTTTTTCTACAGTAGAAGCAGCGACCAGAACTTCGGAACCGTTCGGGGCGATTACCTGTGCGTAAATATGACGCGGGGTACGATGTACCACCAGGCGAGTAGCACCCAGCTCTTTGAGCTTGCGACGTGCACGGGTCGCACGACGGATACGAGCAGATTTCTTATCCATAGTGTTACCTTACTTCTTCTTAGCCTCTTTGGTACGCACGACTTCGTCGGCGTAACGGACACCCTTGCCTTTATAAGGCTCAGGACGACGGTAGGCGCGCAGGTCCGCAGCAACCTGACCAATCAGCTGTTTATCAGCGCCTTTCAGCACGATCTCAGTCTGAGTTGGACATTCTGCAGTGATACCCGCGGGCAGCTGGTGATCGACTGGATGAGAAAAGCCCAGAGACAGGTTTACCACGTCGCCTTTAACGGCTGCACGATAACCTACACCAACCAGCTGCAGCTTCTTAGTGAAGCCTTCGGTAACACCGATAACCATTGCGTTCAGCAGCGCGCGAGAAGTACCCGCCTGCGCCCAGCCGTCAACGAAACCTTCGCGCGGAGCGAAAGTCAGAGCGTTGTCAGCATGCTTAACTTCAACAGCATCATTGATAGTACGAGTCAGCTCGCCGTTTTTACCTTTAATCGAAATTACCTGACCGTCGAGTTTTACCTCTACGCCGGCAGGAACAACGACAGGTGCTTTAGCAACACGAGACATATGTATCCTCCGATTACGCTACGTAGCAGATAATTTCGCCACCAAGACCTGCCTGGCGCGCTGCACGATCAGTCATGACACCTTTGGATGTAGAAACTACAGCGATGCCCATACCAGCCATTACCTTTGGCAGCTCATCTTTTTTCTTATAGATGCGCAGGCCAGGACGGCTTACTCGCTGAATGCTTTCTACAACAGCTTTGCCCTGGAAATACTTGAGAGTAAGTTCCAGTTCCAGCTTGATGTCGCCTTCGATTTTGAAATCTTCAATATATCCTTCTTCCTTCAGAACGTTGGCAATTGCCAATTTCAGCTTGGAGGAAGGCATGGTGACCGCAACTTTGTTCGCGGCCTGACCGTTACGGATACGGGTCAGCATATCCGCGATCGGATCTTGCATGCTCATCTGTGTTACTCCCGTGATTCAATTGGTGACAATTACCAGCTAGCCTTTTTCAGACCCGGAATTTCACCGCGCATGGCGGCTTCACGGACCTTGATACGGCTCAACCCAAACTTCCGCAGGAAACCGTGCGGACGACCTGTTTGACGGCAGCGGTTACGCTGACGTGAAGGGCTGGAATCACGCGGCAGACTCTGCAGCTTCAGAACAGCATCCCAACGGTCTTCGTCGGAAGCGTTCACATCAGAGATGATCGCTTTCAGTTCAGCGCGTTTAGCGAAGAATTTGTCTGCTAATTTTGCACGCTTAACTTCGCGCGCTTTCATAGATTGCTTAGCCATTAAGTAACCCTACCTTACTTACGGAACGGGAAGTCAAAGGCAGCCAGCAGAGCACGGCCTTCATCATCAGATTTCGCAGTAGTGGTAATGGTGATATCCAAACCACGAACGCGATCGACTTTGTCGTAGTCGATTTCTGGGAAGATGATCTGCTCACGTACACCCATGCTGTAGTTGCCACGACCATCGAATGACTTAGCGGACAAGCCACGGAAGTCACGGATACGTGGAACTGCAATGGTGACCAGACGCTCAAAGAACTCCCACATGCGCTCGCCACGCAGAGTTACTTTACAGCCGATCGGATAGCCCTGACGGATTTTGAAGCCTGCAACTGATTTGCGTGCTTTGGTGACCAGCGGTTTTTGACCGGAGATTGCTGCCAGGTCAGCTGCTGCGTTATCCAGCAGTTTCTTGTCAGCGATCGCTTCACCAACACCCATGTTCAGGGTGATCTTCTCGACCCGAGGGACTTGCATGACAGAATTGTAGCCAAACTCTGTCATGAGTTTCTGGACTACTTCGTCTTTGTAGTAATCATGCAGTTTCGCCATCGTACTACTCCAAATTACTTGATAGTTTCGCTGTTAGACTTGAAGAAACGGACTTTTTTGCCGTCTTCGAATCTAAAGCCTACACGGTCAGCCTTACCAGTTGCCGCGTTGAACAGTGCAACGTTAGAAACCTGAATAGCAGCTTCTTTTTCAACGATGCCACCTGGTTGGTTCAGGGCCGGAACCGGCTTCTGATGTTTTTTAACCAGGTTGATACCTTCAACGATGACCTTACCAGAAGACAGGACATTCTTAACTTTACCGCGCTTACCTTTATCTTTACCGGTTAACACGATAACTTCGTCGTTACGACGGATTTTAGCTGCCATTGTTCGCTCCTTAGAGTACTTCTGGTGCCAGAGAGATAATTTTCATGAACTTTTCAGTACGAAGTTCACGAGTTACCGGCCCAAAAATACGCGTACCGATAGGCTGCTCACTGTTATTGTTCAGAATAACGCATGCATTACCATCGAAGCGAATGACAGAACCGTCCGGGCGACGAACACCCTTCCTGGTGCGCACCACTACCGCCTTCAGGACATCACCTTTTTTGACTTTACCACGAGGAATTGCTTCCTTGATGGTAACTTTGATGATGTCACCGACGCCTGCGTAGCGACGGTGCGAGCCACCCAGAACCTTGATACACATTACGCGACGTGCACCGGAGTTGTCGGCGACGTTCAGCATAGTCTGTTCTTGGATCATTTTAGTGCTCCGCTAATGTCAACTACTACTTCGGGACCTAAACCTCAGGTCGTTAGAAAGCCCCATAATTGAGGGCGCGGCATTGTAACACCGGTTCTCACAGATGGGTAGAAAAAATAAACGGCTCTCAATCGAGCCGCTGATTTTCCCTGATGACAGGGAGGGCGTATTCTAGGGAATAGTGCGAACAGTAGCAAATGTAATCTGCCTTATTTTTCGTCGCCTCCCTAATAAAGTGCCCTTCTGACTCAACTAACCAGTTTTCTGGCCAGTTGGTTATGCTGATGCAGCACGGCTGGCAGTTCAATTCCGGCCAGTTGTCCGTCACGCACCCTGACTTTTCCGTTGATGATGCTGTAAGCGACCTGCCCCGGATTACAGAACACCAGGGCGGCGACAGGATCGTGCCCTGCCCCGGCAAGACCAATGCGATTCAGGTCAAAGATCGCCAAGTCAGCCATCATGCCCGGTGCAATGGCGCCCACGTCGTCGCGATTCAGCACTTTTGCTCCACCCAGCGTCGCCAGCTCCAGAGCCTGACGTGCCGTCATCGCATCCGGGCCGAACCCCACGCGTTGCAACAGCATCGCCTGACGTACCTCTGCCATCATGTCTGAGCTGTCATTGGAGGCTGACCCATCCACGCCCATACCGACATGGACACCGGCATCACACATGTGGCGTATCGGTGCAATACCCGAACCGAGACGCATGTTTGAACAGGGACAGTGTGCGACGCCGGTTCCGGTACGTGCAAAGAGCTCCATACCATGCTGATCCAGTTTAACGCAGTGTGCATGCCAGACATCCGGCCCTACCCAGCCGAGGTCCTCAACGTACTGCGCTGGCGTCATGTTGAATTTCTCGCGGCTATAGCGGATATCGCTGTCGTTCTCCGCCAGATGAGTATGCATCGAGACGTTGAAGCTGCGTGCCAGTGCAGCGGACTGCTTCATCAGCTCACGACTGACCGAGAACGGTGAACATGGTGCCACCACGATGCGTAACATCGAGCCGTGGCTGTCATCGTGATAGCGCTCAATCACACGCTGCGTGTCCCTGAGGATGGCGGCTTCATTCTCAACCAGCGAATCAGGCGGCAGGCCACCCAGGGATTTACCGACGCTCATGCTGCCCCGGCTGGCATGGAAACGCATGCCCATTAACGCTGCAGCCTCAATGCTGTCGTCAAGCTTACAGCCGTTAGGGTAGACATAGAGATGGTCACTGGTGGTGGTACAACCGGAAAGCATTAACTCGGCCATCGAAATCTGCGTTGAGATATGAATCATCTCAGGTGTCAGATTCTGCCATAGTGGGTAGAGGTGGGTAAGCCAGTTGAACAGTTCGCCGTTTTGTACCGCAGGAATAGCCCGGGTCAGGCTCTGATACATGTGATGATGCGTATTAATCAGGCCAGGTATAACAATGTGTCCCCGCAGATCGATAATCTCATCTGCGCTATCGGGTAACGATCCTGCTTCCCCGACCGCAACGATCTGATTTCCTTTAATCAGAATACTGGCGTTCCGTATTTCCCGCCGGTCGGCATCCATGCAGATCACGCATTCAGCATTCTTCAGTAACAGAGTTCGTTCCATGCTATTGCCTGTGGGTTGTGATTGTGTGCTACCCGATAATAGCGGCAAGCTTTTGGCAGAGCTAATCGCAGGCAACGCAGCTAACAGTGGCAGCTTTATCAGTGACCGGCGTAATCGGTCAGGACTCTCCATTTTCACAGCACATTTCCTTGTACAGTTATGATAACCCGGAACTTTATGGCCCGCAGCTTTCAGGCCTCATTGCCTGAACCGTCTCAGCTTAGACCTGACAATCTGCTAAATTTTTGAGCACCATCAAATCTGCTCTGTCACAGGCACAAATGGATCAACCCCCGATTACAGGCAAAAAAAAACCCCCTGCCGAAGCAGAGGGTTTCCTCAGAGAATACAATTCTTATTACAGAACCGCTTTCTCGATTACGCGAACCAGGGTCCAGGATTTAGTCTTGGACAGTGGACGGCATTCGCGGATTTCTACCACGTCACCAATTCCACATTCATTGTTCTCGTCATGGATGTGCAGCTTGGTCGTACGTTTGATGAATTTGCCGTAGATCGGGTGTTTCACAAAACGTTCGATAGCAACAACTGCAGATTTCTGCATTTTGTCACTTACTACACGACCCTGCAGAGTACGGATTTTATCGGTCATTACGAACCCGCCTTCTCAGTCAGTAAAGTCTTAACGCGTGCAACATCACGGCGAACCTGTTTCAGCAGATGAGTCTGCTGCAGTTGGCCAGATGCTGCCTGCATGCGCAGGTTAAATTGCTCACGCAGCAGATTAAGCAGCTCAGTGTTCAGCTCTTCAACGCTTTTTTCACGCAGCTCAGTTGCTTTCATTACATCACCGTCTTAGTTACAAAGGTGGTTTTGATAGGCAGTTTTGCTGCTGCCAGCTTGAATGCTTCACGGGCCAGCTCTTCTGGTACGCCGTCCATTTCATACAGGACTTTACCAGGCTGGATCAGGGCAACCCAATACTCTACGTTACCCTTACCTTTACCCATACGCACTTCCAGCGGCTTCTCGGTGATCGGTTTGTCCGGGAATACTCGGATCCAGATCTTACCTTGACGCTTAACTGCACGGGTCATAGCACGACGTGCTGCTTCGATCTGACGAGCAGTCAGACGACCACGGCCAACAGCTTTCAGACCGAAAGTACCGAAGCTGACATCCGTACCCGCAGCCAGACCGCGGTTACGGCCTTTGTGCACCTTACGGAATTTCGTACGCTTTGGTTGTAACATCAGCGACTCTCCTTACTTACGGCCTTTACGCTGCTGCTTTTTAGGTTGAGCAGCCGGTTCCGGTTGTTCAACAGCAGCCATACCACCCAGGATCTCACCTTTGAAGATCCATACCTTAACGCCGATTACACCATAAGTGGTGTGCGCTTCAGAGGTGTTGTAGTCAATGTCAGCACGCAGTGTGTGCAATGGCACGCGACCTTCACGATACCATTCGGTACGTGCGATCTCAGCGCCACCCAGACGGCCGCTAACTTCAACTTTAATACCCTTCGCGCCAAGACGCATGGCGTTCTGAACTGCACGCTTCATAGCACGACGGAACATCACACGACGCTCCAGCTGTGAAGTGATGCTGTCAGCTACCAGTTTCGCGTCCAGTTCCGGCTTGCGGACTTCGGCGATATTAATCTGTGCAGGAACGCCAGCGATTTTCGCGACGACCGTGCGCAGTTTTTCTACATCTTCGCCTTTCTTACCGATAACGATGCCCGGACGAGCGGTGTGAATAGTCACACGGATGCTCTTCGCTGGACGCTCGATAACGATACGAGAGACAGATGCTTTAGCCAGTTCTTTAGTCAGGAACTGACGTACTTTAAAATCGCTGTCCAGGTTGTCAGCGAATTCGTTGGTGTTCGCAAACCAGGTAGAGTTCCATGGTTTTACAATACCCAGGCGAATACCATTAGGATGTACTTTCTGACCCATTGCTAGTCTCCAGAGTCTCAGCGATCGGACACAACCACAGTAATGTGGCTGGTGCGCTTCAGGATGCGATCTGCACGACCTTTGGCACGCGGCATAATGCGTTTCATGGTCGGACCTTCATCAACGAAAATTTTCGTGATTTTCAGATCGTCGATATCAGCGCCATCGTTGTGTTCGGCGTTAGCAATGGCAGATTCCAGAACTTTTTTGACCAGTACAGCCGCTTTCTTATTGGTGTAGGTCAAAATGTCCAGTGCCTGCGACACTTTCTTACCGCGAATCAGGTCAGCAACAAGGCGAACCTTCTGAGCAGAAGAACGAGCGTGGCGATGTTGAGCTAAAGTTTCCATCTCTTCCTCCTACTTATTTCTTCTTGGCTTTTTTATCAGCCGCGTGACCGCGATAAGTACGTGTCGGCGCGAATTCACCCAGTTTGTGACCAACCATTTCGTCGGAAACAAAGACAGGAACGTGCTGACGACCATTATGGACAGCGATGGTCAAACCGATCATGTTAGGAAAGATCGTTGAACGACGGGACCAAGTGCGCAAAGGCTTCTTGTCACCGCTTTCCACCGCTTTCTCTACCTTCTTCAGCAAGTGCAGGTCAATAAAAGGACCTTTCTTGAGAGAACGTGGCATGGCTTATCCTCTAATATTATTTGCTACGGCGACGTACGATAAACTTATCGGTACGCTTGTTGCTACGGGTCTTCTTACCTTTGGTCTGAACGCCCCACGGAGTTACCGGGTGCTTACCAAAGTTACGACCTTCACCACCACCGTGCGGGTGATCAACTGGGTTCATCGCGGTACCACGAACGGTCGGACGAACACCACGCCAACGGGCTGCACCAGCTTTACCCAGAACGCGCAGCATATGCTCAGCGTTGCCGACTTCGCCCAGTGTTGCGCGGCAGTCAGACTCGACTTTACGCATTTCACCTGAACGCAGACGCAGGGTAACGTAAGAACCTTCACGCGCAACGATCTGCACGTAAGCACCAGCTGAGCGAGCAATCTGACCGCCTTTGCCTGGTTTCATTTCTACGTTATGCACGGTTGAACCCACCGGGATGTTACGCATCGGCAGTGTGTTACCTGCTTTGATCGCAGCATCAACGCCAGATTGGATCTGGTCGCCGGCTTTCAGGCCTTTAGGGGCCAGGATGTAACGGCGCTCGCCGTCTTTGTACAGAACCAGTGCGATGTTCGCAGAGCGGTTCGGATCGTACTCAAGACGTTCAACGGTTGCCGGGATACCATCTTTGTTGCGTTTGAAGTCAACAATACGGTAAGCCTGCTTGTGACCACCACCGATATGACGGGTAGTGATGCGACCATTGTTGTTACGGCCACCGGATTTGCTGTTTTTTTCTACCAGCGGGGCAAATGGTTTGCCCTTGTGCAGCTCCGCGTTTACCACTTTAACTACATGGCGACGACCCGGAGATGTCGGTTTACATTTAACAACTGCCATTGTCTTTCTCCTCCGACTTACTCAGCGCCGCCAGCGAAGTCCAGATTCTGGCCTTCTTTCAGGGTGACGTAAGCTTTTTTCCAGTCGCTACGACGACCGATACGCTGTCCTTGACGCTTAACTTTGCCCTTAACTACCAGGGTGTTTACGTCTTTAACTTCAACTTCGAACAGTTTCTCAACAGCAGCAACGATCTCTGCTTTGGTCGCGTCATTAGCAACTTTGAGAACGATGGTATTAGTTTTTTCCATCGCGCTAGATGCTTTTTCAGATACGTGCGGCGCGCGCAGTACTTTCAGCAGACGTTCTTCACGGATCATGCCAGCATCTCCTCAACTTGCTTAACTGCATCAGCAGTCATAACGACTTTGTCGAAGGCGATCAGGCTAACTGGGTCGATACCGGATGCATCACGCACGTCAACCTTGTACAAGTTACGCGCAGCCAGGAACAGATTCTCATCCAGTTCACCGGTGATGATCAGCACGTCTTCCAGAGCCATGTCTTTCAGTTTCTGTACCAGCAGCTTGGTTTTCGGTGCTTCTACAGCAAATGATTCGACAACGATCAGACGATCTTGACGTACCAGCTCGGACAGGATGCTTTTCAGCGCGCCGCGGTACATCTTTTTGTTAACTTTTTGACTGTGGTCCTGCGGCTTCGCAGCAAAGGTCACGCCACCTGAACGCCAGATTGGGCTCTTTACAGAACCTGCACGCGCACGGCCGGTGCCTTTTTGACGCCATGGCTTTTTGCCTGAACCGGTTACTTCGGCGCGAGTTTTCTGCGCGCGAGTACCCTGGCGGGCGCCAGATGCGTAAGCAACAACAACCTGGTGAACCAGCGCTTCGTTGAAATCACGACCGAAGGTAGTTTCGGAAACAGTCAGCGCGCTCTGCGCGTCTTTCAATACTAATTCCATTGCTATCCCCTTACGCCTTCACAGCTGGTTTAACGATCAGGTCGCTACCGGTAGCACCGGGAACTGCACCTTTAACCAGCAGCAGGTTGCGCTCAGCGTCAACACGTACTACGTCCAGACTCTGAACGGTTACGCGCTCATTACCCAGCTGACCTGCCATTTTCTTGCCTTTGAACACTTTGCCCGGAGTCTGGTTCTGACCGATAGAACCCGGAACGCGGTGAGACAAGGAGTTACCGTGAGTAGCGTCCTGGGTACGGAAGTTCCAGCGCTTAACGGTACCGGCGAAACCTTTACCTTTAGAGGTACCGGTTACGTCAACTTTCTTAACTTCAGCGAAAATCTCAACGCTGATGCTCTGACCTACAGAGTACTCTTCACCTTCAGCGGTGCGGAATTCCCACAGGCCACGGCCAGCTTCAACGCCAGCTTTAGCAAAATGACCAGCTTCAGGTTTGGTCACACGGTTTGCTTTTTTAGCACCGGTGGTAACCTGAATTGCCTGGTAACCATCGTTTTCCAGGCCTTTGACCTGAGTAACGCGGTTCGCTTCAACTTCGATTACGGTGACGGGGATAGAAACGCCATCTTCAGTGAAGATGCGGGTCATGCCCACTTTTTTACCGACTAAACCAATCATTGTTTCAACCTCTCAATCGCTCGATGACCTGATTAACCCAGGCTGATCTGCACGTCAACACCGGCAGCCAGATCCAGACGCATCAGAGCATCAACCGTTTTTTCAGTTGGCTCAACGATGTCTACCAGACGCTTGTGAGTGCGGATTTCGTACTGATCACGCGCATCTTTGTTAACGTGCGGAGAGATCAGAACAGTAAAACGCTCTTTGCGGGTTGGCAGCGGGATTGGACCACGAACCTGCGCACCAGTGCGCTTGGCGGTCTCAACGATTTCCGCGGTTGATTGATCGATCAGACGATGATCAAACGCTTTAAGACGGATACGGATTCTTTGGTTCTGCATGAGACCAGAGCTCCAAACTTTTTATAGACGAAAAAAATTACTACTCGAGCCCATTACGATTGATGGGAGAGTGTAATCGTTCAGCATATAACTCCCCAATTGGGAGTATTGTCAGGCGGCCTATATTTCAGCCGTCTGCGATTCTGCTCGAATCGCGCCTGCAATATCTGCAGGCCCGCGCATTATACGTAAATCTGTTCAGGAAGCAACCCGTGTTGCGGTTTTCCCTGTTAAATAGTGGCCGGTTCGTGCGGCACGCGTCGCAATGCATTGCCACAGAGCGGTTAAACCACAAATTTTGTTGCGAGCACTTTTCCGCCGTTATTTATCCATGGATGACACAGGATAAGAAGCCGATGAAAGTGCTCTTAACTTCTCATCCGGAGCAGCATCATGTCACTGTTCACTCAATTCATAGCACTCGCTGGCGGAGGCGCACTGGGAAGCTTTCTTTCGCTGGCCTGTGTGCGCTTCTCACCTGCCCTCTCGCCCGCTCAGTGGTTTGTCGCACTCTGCTTTCCCGGTTCACGGTGTGATTGTTGTCAGCAGCACCTGCTATGGCGCGATACGCTGCCATTGATTAGCTGGCCATGGTTAAGAGGCCGGTGCCGCTTCTGTCATCATCCGTTCGGTGCGAAAAGCTTTATCACTGAATGGCTGGTCGCAATACTTTGCCTGCTGGTGCTGCAAAGCTTCACCGATCCTGCCGACGCTATCTTCATCATTACTGCCTCCAGCCTGCTGCTTCTGGTGGCTGCCATTGATCGCCACCACTTCTGTATACCTGACCCGCTCAGCTATCTGCTGCTCTGGCTGGGATTACTTCACGCCACCGTAACCGGAAATGAAACAGCAGCGATATGGGGCGCCCTGTCGGGCTACTGTACATTATGGCTACTTGCCTGGAGCTATCGGCAGGTTCGGGGCCACGAAGGATTGGGTTATGGTGATATGAAGCTTTTCGCGGCGTTAGGGGCGTGCTGTGGATGGCAGGCACTACCCTGGATTGCACTGGGAAGCACTTTTCTGGCGCTGGCGACAATTGTAATGCTGCAGCGTCGGGGGATAATTCAGGGGAAAAGCCCGCTGCCGTTTGGCCCTTTCCTGGCCATTGCGGGCTGGGTAACGATCGTGCTGCAGACCCGATTCACTCTTCTTTGATTTGAGCCTGCAGATAGTTCTGGATGCCCATCTTCTGGATTAACTCAAGTTCCGTTTCAATCCAGTCGATGTGATGCTCTTCATCAGCCAGAATTTCAATCATCATGTCACGACTGACATAGTCATGTACCTTGTCAGCATAGGAGATGGCCTCACGCAGATCTTTAGCGCCTTCCAGCTCCAGATTCAGGTCTGAACTCAGCATCTCCTCGACGTCTTCACCAATACGCAGACGTCCCAGATCCTGAAGATTTGGAATGCCCTCAAGAAAGAGTATGCGTTCAATGTATTTGTCAGCATGCTTCATCTCGTCGATCGATTCGTGATACTCCACATCGTTGAGGCGCGTCAGCCCCCAGTTTTTAAACATGCGCGCATGCAGAAAGTACTGGTTGATGGCAACCAGTTCATTTCCAAGCAGTTTATTAAGATGGCTGATAACTTTGATATCGCCCTTCATTGTTAACCCTCCGCGTCTGGTTTATTAGAGCGTAGATGTGGTTAAAAAGAAGTCAAAAAAACGCGATAGATATTGTGGGTATTCACACATCCAGGGGCAGTCAGGCTATCTCTTTATAGAGCGGGGCATGCTGCATCTCTTCATCCATAATCTCACGCGCAGCACGAACGCATTTGCCACACTGTTTGCCTACCGGAACAAACTGGCGCAGCTGCTGAATAGATTTGGGCTGATATCGACGCACAACTTCACGAAGGGTTTTATCACTGATGGCATTACACAGGCAGACGTACATTGATTCATCACTCGGGTACATTTTCTGTACACAGTGTAAATGCGAATCGTTTTTATTTCAAACCTACCCTTTGCAGGGTTATGACCATTTTCAGAGCAAAAAAAAGAGCACCGGAGTGCTCTTTTTCACTGTGTTGCAATGGCCGTTTGCACGACCACAGCAGGTATCACAATTAAGCGATAACTTTAGCAACAACACCCGCGCCAACGGTACGGCCACCTTCGCGGATTGCGAAGCGCAGACCTTCGTCCATTGCGATTGGGTGGATCAGGGTAACAACCATTTTGATGTTGTCACCTGGCATGACCATTTCAACGCCTTCTGGCAGCTCTACTGAACCGGTCACGTCAGTGGTACGGAAGTAGAACTGTGGACGGTAGCCCTTGAAGAACGGAGTATGGCGGCCACCTTCGTCTTTAGACAGAACGTAAACTTCTGACTCGAACTGGGTGTGCGGCTTGATTGAGCCTGGCTTAGCCAGAACCTGGCCACGCTGGATGTCTTCACGCTTGATACCGCGCAGCAGAACACCACAGTTTTCGCCTGCCTGACCCTGGTCCAGCAGCTTACGGAACATCTCAACACCGGTACAGGTTGATTTCGCAGTATCTTTGATACCCACGATTTCAACTTCGTCGCCGACTTTAACGATGCCGCGCTCAACACGACCGGTAACAACAGTACCACGGCCAGAGATTGAGAATACGTCTTCGATTGGCAGCAGGAACGGCATGTCGATCGCACGCTGTGGTTCTGGGATATAGGTATCCAGATGCTCAGCCAGTTCGATAATTTTCGCTTCCCACTCAGCTTCGCCTTCCAGCGCTTTCAGAGCAGAACCACGAACGATTGGAGTGTCGTCGCCTGGGAAGTCATAGGCTGACAGCAGGTCACGAACTTCCATCTCAACCAGTTCCAGCAGCTCTTCATCATCAACCATGTCACATTTGTTCAGGAACACGATGATGTAAGGAACGCCAACCTGACGACCCAGCAGGATGTGCTCACGGGTCTGTGGCATCGGGCCATCAGTCGCAGCAACAACCAGGATCGCGCCGTCCATCTGCGCAGCACCGGTGATCATGTTTTTCACATAGTCGGCGTGGCCTGGGCAGTCAACGTGTGCATAGTGACGTGACGGGGTTTCATACTCAACGTGTGAAGTGTTGATGGTGATACCACGTGCTTTCTCTTCTGGTGCGTTATCGATCTGATCGAATGCACGAGCCTGGCCGCCGTAAGTTTTAGACAGTACGGTGGTGATAGCTGCAGTCAGGGTGGTTTTACCGTGGTCGACGTGACCGATGGTGCCCACGTTTACGTGCAGTTTGTTACGCTGAAATTGCTCTTTCGCCATGGCGATAATTCCTTACGTTGTGCCTTCACCATCTGGGTGAAGGCATCAGTTCAAATTTAAACCGTAGCTTATTTGCTACGAGCTTCAATAACGGCCTGCGCTACGTTGTTCGGCGCATCGTCATACTTCAGGAACTCCATGGAGTAAGAAGCACGACCTTTGGTCAGAGAACGCAGCTGAGTTGCGTATCCGAACATCTCAGACAACGGAACTTCAGCGTGAATCTGAACGCCAGTAGCGTTAGATTCCTGCCCTTTGAGCATACCACGACGACGGCTAAGGTCACCGATGACATCACCCGTGTTCTCTTCTGGCGTTTCAACTTCAACCTTCATGATAGGCTCAAGCAGAACAGGTGTCGCTTGTTTAAAGCCTTGTTTGAAGGCAATAGACGCGGCCAGTTTAAACGCCAGTTCTGAGGAGTCGACATCATGGTAAGAACCGAAGTGCAGACGCACGCCCAGATCCACAACCGGATAACCAGCCAGAGGGCCTGATTTCAGCTGCTCCTGGATACCTTTGTCAACCGCAGGGATGTATTCACCAGGAATCACACCACCTTTGATGTCGTTGACAAATTCGTAACCTTTCGGGTTCGAACCTGGCTCCAGTGGGTACATGTCGATAACAACATGACCGTACTGACCACGACCACCAGACTGCTTGGCGTGTTTACCTTCAACATCGGTAACTTTGTTGCGAATCGCTTCACGGTAAGCAACCTGTGGTTTACCCACGTTTGCTTCAACGTTGAACTCACGCTTCATGCGGTCAACGATGATGTCGAGGTGCAACTCACCCATACCTGCGATGATGGTCTGGTTAGATTCTTCATCAGTCCAGACGCGGAATGATGGGTCTTCTTTCGCCAGACGGCCCAGAGCCAGACCCATTTTTTCCTGGTCAGCTTTGGTTTTTGGTTCAACGGCGATAGAGATTACCGGCTCCGGGAACTCCATGCGCTCAAGGATGATGACGTTCTCTGGGTCACACAGAGTGTCACCAGTGGTCACATCTTTCAGGCCGATTGCAGCTGCGATATCACCCGCACGGACTTCTTTGATCTCTTCACGCTTGTTAGCGTGCATCTGAACGATACGGCCCAGACGCTCACGGTTTGACTTAACCGGGTTGAACACGGTGTCGCCAGTGTTAACAACACCAGAGTAAACGCGGAAGAAGGTCAGGTTACCTACAAACGGGTCAGTAGCGATTTTGAACGCCAGTGCAGCAAACGGCTCGTTGTCGTCTGAGTGACGAACAGCCGGCGTGTCTTTACCGTCGTCCAGCATACCGTTGATCGCGGTAACGTCAGTCGGTGCTGGCAGATATTCAACAACTGCATCCAGCATCGCCTGAACACCTTTGTTCTTAAATGCAGAACCACAGGTTACCAGGATGATTTCGTTGTTCAGAACACGCTTACGCAGAGATGTTTTGATCTCTTCTTCAGTCAGTTCTTCACCACCGAAGAATTTCTCCATCAGCTCATCAGAGCCTTCAGCAGCGGCTTCAACCAGCTTCGCACGCCATTCTTCAGCCAGTTCCTGCATATCAGCTGGAATATCTTCGTAAACGAAGGTCACACCCTGATCTTCGTCGTTCCAGTTGATTGCTTTCATTTTCACCAGGTCAACAACACCGGTGAATTTCTCTTCTGCGCCGATAGCCAGCTGCAGAGGAACGGGAGTTGCGCCCAGACGAACTTCCATCTGGTTAACAACTTTCAGGAAGTTAGCACCCATGCGGTCCATTTTGTTAACGAACGCAATGCGTGGAACTTTGTATTTGTTAGCCTGACGCCATACGGTCTCAGACTGTGGCTGAACGCCACCAACTGCACAGTAAACCATTACCGCGCCATCAAGCACACGCATAGAACGTTCTACTTCAATGGTGAAGTCAACGTGTCCAGGGGTGTCGATGATGTTGATGTGGTGTGGTTCGAACTGCTTAGCCATACCAGACCAGTAACAGGTGGTCGCAGCGGAAGTGATGGTAATACCACGTTCCTGTTCCTGCTCCATCCAGTCCATGGTTGCTGCGCCGTCATGTACTTCACCGATTTTGTGGTTTACACCGGTGTAGAACAGAACGCGTTCGGTAGTGGTAGTCTTACCGGCGTCGATGTGCGCACTGATACCGATGTTACGGTAGCGAGCAATGGGTGTTTTACGAGCCATTTGATTCCTCGGTTTTTCGGACGTTCAAAATTAGTCAACCCCAGCGGGTTGGCCCTTTGGGCGCCCGCTGGTTTAACAACTACGCGACTGTTACCAGCGGTAGTGAGCGAACGCCTTGTTGGCTTCAGCCATACGGTGAACGTCTTCACGTTTCTTCACTGCAGTACCTTTGTTCTCTGCAGCATCAGAAAGTTCGTTCGCCAGGCGAAGAGCCATTGATTTATCACCGCGTTTACGAGCAGCATCTACGATCCAGCGCATTGCCAGGGCATTACGACGAACCGGACGGACTTCAACTGGTACCTGATAAGTAGAACCACCAACGCGACGTGACTTAACTTCGACAGTCGGACGCACGTTTTCCAGCGCTACTTCAAAGGCTTCCAGGGAGTTTTTACCTGAACGCTGAGCCAGGGTCTCAAGCGCGGTATAAACGATTGATTCTGCAGTAGATTTTTTACCATCTACCATCAGGATATTTACAAATTTGGCCAGCAGCTCTGATCCGAACTTAGGATCTGGCAGAATTTTACGCTGACCAATGACGCGACGACGTGGCATGGAAATACTCCGTTGTTAATTCAGGATTGTCCAAAACTCTATGAGTTTATTATGACATTTAATTTAAAACGTTTGGCCTTACTTAACGGAGAACCATTAAGCCTTTGGCTTCTTCACGCCGTACTTGGAGCGAGCCTGCTTACGGTCTTTAACACCTGAGCAGTCCAGCGCGCCACGAACGGTGTGGTAACGCACACCTGGCAGGTCTTTTACACGACCGCCACGGATCAGGATCACGGAGTGTTCCTGCAGGTTATGACCTTCACCGCCGATATAGGAGGTAACTTCAAAACCGTTGGTCAAACGCACACGGCAGACTTTACGCAGTGCGGAGTTTGGTTTCTTAGGAGTGGTGGTGTACACACGAGTACAAACGCCACGTTTTTGCGGGCAAGCTTCCAGCGCCGGCACGTTGCTCTTTGCAACTTTGCGGACGCGTGGTTTGCGAACCAGCTGGTTAACTGTTGCCATTAAATAGCTCCTGGATTTGCTTTTGCTTCGTAAACACGTAATAAATCGCCTCGTAGAATTACGAGGAGGCAGAATTTTAGGGCTGAGTCAAAGGGGTGTCAAGAAATAACCAGGTTTTAGCCGATTACCAGACCATTTGTTGCGGATGCCTGATCGTTAGCGTGACAAAGCCAGTATAGTCTACCGACTGCACGCTGGTTGAAATTTGTTCAGTGAGTCCGCGCGCCTGGACATCTTCAGCAAGCACCCATAGCGTTGCTTTACACGCTGACAACTGCGCCAATGCGCGACTGCCTGCTAAGGCAGCCAGCACGCCATCCTGCAGCAGCAGCAGGTCATCCCCCTCACCCGCGATTAAAAGCAGGGTTTCGAGGTCACAGTGTGCCGGTGAATGCATTAAGGTGTGCAGCATTAACGTCTCTTAAAAAGTCAGAATGCGATCGTAGCTGGCCAGCGTCTGACGCAGCTCCGTCGCGTCCAGTAGCGTAACATCCAGCAACCGGTCAGCGTCAACCGCTAATCCACGCGTTATCAGCGATGTCCGGCAGAGATAACACTGTTCAATGTCATACAGCGCCAGCACGCCAAAGGTCGCGGCATAGTGACGACTCTTAATCGCCTCAGGCTGCTGGTGCAGATTGAGCTGCAGTACGCCATCACCAATAAAAAACAGGCCGATATCTTCACTGAGTGCCCCCGTGGCCAGCGCGGCATCCAGCCCTTCGCGCCCTGCACTGCTACCGTGCGGGGCCTGGGTAAAGACAAATGCGACACGATTCATCAGAACTGCACCATACGTTCACAGCTCAGCGCCGCTTCTGCCAGCGCACCCAGCCCGCTCAGGGTAAAACCCGGCTGCAGGTTACTGCCCGCCATCTGGAGTCGGGCCGCTTCCTGCTGATCGCTGACACCACGCCGCAGCGCAGCCGCGACACAGATGTTCAGTGCCACACCCTGCTCCTGATGTAATGTCTGCCACGCGCGCACCAGATCAAACTCATCGCTGGCCGGAGCGGTGAGCTGATTAGCGTTCAGCACCCCTTCGCGATAGAAGAAGACGCTTTCGAGCTGATGGCCCGCCGTCAGCAGCGCGCGGGCGAACAGATATGCACTGGTCGCCTGTTGCGTCCCATAAGCCGGGCCGGTGACCAGCAGGGTGTAACGCATTACCGATCCTGTCCCTGGAAGTCGCCATTTTTAAACTGGCGGATATAGAGATAAACGGTGTGCTTCGAGATGTTCAGCCTGTCCGCCACCTGATTGATGGCATCTTTAATGTCGAAGATTCCCTTCTCATACAGGTTCAGCACAATCTGACGATTCTTGGCGTTGTTCGACACGTTGCGATCGGCACTCACCTCTTCAATGGTGAACTCCAGCGTCTGCATCACCAGATCGTCGACCGAACTGGCGAAGTTGACGTTGGAATCAACCTGCTGCATCTCAGGCGGCATGAAAGTCGACATGATCTGTGAGAACGGCACATCCAGGTTCATGTTGATGCAGAGCAGGCCAATAACCCGTTGCTGGCGGTTACGGATCGCAATGGTGACCGACTTCATCAGCACGCCGCTTTTGGCACGCGTAAAATAGGCACGTGACACGTTGCTGTCCGCGCCATGCATATCATGCAGCATACGCAGGGCCAGGTCGGTAATCGGCGAACCGACTTTACGACCAGTGTGTTCACCATTGGCGATACGCACGGCCGAACACTTCAGATCTTCAAGCGAATGCAGGACAATTTCACAATGCGAGCCGATCAACATCGCCAGGCCATCCACGACAGCCTCGTACGATTTCAGAATATCGTAATCAGTTTCTTCGAACGGGCGCTGCTCCAGAAGATCGAAGTCGCTCAGTTCACCCGGATTGAATGGATTAGACATTGAAGAGTATCACCCTGAATGGCTGGAGCCTGTCACAGCGGCTTATGGGCAGACTCAATATTGGGATAATTAGGCAGGCATTAGTCTGGCAAATGTCGTCGGCTTATGCCAGAGGTTTGTCGTGAAGCTAAAATGAAACCGCCGCCCGGAGGCGGCGGTCAGCACATTACTGCGCTTTTTCTGCAGCAGCAGGCGCAGGAGCCTGTGCTTTTTCATCTGCTTTAGGCGCGGGTTTGATATCAAGCAGTTCAACATCAAAGACCAGAGTGGAGTTAGCCGGGATGCCCGGAACGCCGTTTTTGCCGTAAGCCAGATTCGGTGGGATCACCAGCTTGATCTTGCCACCTTTCTTCACGTGCTTCAGACCTTCAGTCCAGCCTGGGATAACGCCATCCAGACGGAATGAAAGCGGCTCACCACGGGTATAGGAGTTGTCGAATTCAGTACCGTCGATCAGCGTACCTTTGTAGTTAACCACGACAGTGTCGCTGTCTTTAGGTGCGTCGCCAGTACCTTCTTTCTCAACTTTATACAGCAGGCCGCTTTCGGTTTTCTTCACGCCGCTCTCTTTAGCAAATTTGGTTGCGAAAGCGTCGCCCTTTTCAGCGTTCTCTTTCGCATCTTTTTCCATTTTCGCTGAGGCTGCGCCTTTCACGCGGCCTTCAAAGGATTGCAGCGTCTGCTCAATCTCTTCGTCAGACAGTTTGCTCTTGCCACCAAACGCATCCTGAACACCAGCAATCAGCTGCTGCTTATCCAGTTTGATGCCCAGTTTTTCCTGCTCCTTCAGGGAGTTGTCCATGTAGCGACCCAGTGAAGCACCCAGTGCGTAGGCAGACTGCTGGTCTTCATCTTTGAAAGCCGCATTCTTAGGTGCCTGAGGCGCGGACTGTGGCGCGGCGGCTGGTGCAGCCTGTGGCGCCGCAGCGGTGTCTGCTGCCATTGCCATTGATGCATTCAGTGCAACAGCCATGGTGGTAGCTAACAATGTGACTTTAAACAGTGATTTCATCCATTCTCCAAAACCGAAGCGTCTAACCTCGGGAAACATTGCGGACTTCAGGGCCCACACTATAACTTTACGTGGCAGTGTCGAACACTCCCACAATGTAATTACCCGGTCTACCTCCGACCTTTATAACATCGGGAAGTTTCATCAGAGATGATGCCGCGCTGCCTTTTTTCAAGCGCAACGCCTCCGGGCGTGAAAAAAACAGGTGATTCCTGGCATTCAGGTCGTAGAATCACGCCCTGAGTCGCACCTTAACAGAGGAACAGGTCATGCAACAATCTGAGTGGGAACAGCGTCTGGAGACGTTAGAAAGTAAACTGGCCTTTCAGGAGATGACCATTGAGCAGCTGAACAGCGCGGTGGTTCAGCACGAGCTGGAGATGAACAAGATGCGTGAGCAGATGCGCATTTTAACCGACAAGCTCAAAGCGAATGCGCCCTCGATGGTCGCCTCACAGTCTGAAGAGACGCCACCGCCACACTACTGATGGTGGGCGGTGTCTGGCCCTGGCTCAGCCGGGCCGAACCAGAGTATCAGCCAAAAGAAAGGCCACCCGGAGGTGGCCTTGAAAGGTCTGTTGAGACTTAGTGGCTGCAGCCGCAACCGCCAGTACCACAACCGCCTTTACCGTGGTCGTGATCATGGCCGTGATCGTGGTCATGATGATGGCCATCTGCACCGTGAACGTGGCCATGAGCCAGCTCTTCCGGTGTGGCTTCACGGATAGCAACCACTTCAACGTTGAAGTTCAGGTTCTGACCCGCCAGCATGTGGTTACCATCAACCACGACGTGATCGTCTTCCACTTCGGTGATTTCTACCGGTACCGGACCCTGATCGGTCTCTGCCAGGAAGCGCATGCCAACCTGCAGTTCGTCAACGCCCATGAAGACGTCTTTAGGTACGCGCTGCACCAGGTTGTCGTCATACTGACCGTAAGCATCGTTTGCCGGGATATGCACGTCAAACTTGTCGCCGGCAACGTGGTTTTCCAGCGCATTTTCCAGACCAGAAATCAGGGAACCATGACCGTGCAGGTAGTCTAACGGTGCACTCACCGGTGACTCGTCAACTAACACGCCGTCTTCTGTACGTACCTGATAGGCCAGGCTTACCACCAGGTCTTTTGCTACTTTCATGATATCTCCTAACCGTTGAGAGCTGAGATCCCGTCTCATTGGTCTATTCTTGCGTGCAATAACACCAACCAGAAAGGTTCGGGGTTGAGTGCAAGAGGGGTTTCACTTTCTCTTGCGACTTCAGCCTTAATGGCGTCAATTGTAACGGAATTCAATCCCGCTGTAAGTTTAAGCGTGAAAAAAGCTGCCCGATTCCGCTATTCAGGATGGAAAATGCCGATAACCTGCTCATTGGTCCGAACCTGATCGCGCGCCTGCTTATCTGCCTCACGCATCTGATGACCACATTTCACACACTCCACCACATCGACATTGTTTTCACGCCACATCGCCAGCGTGTCCTTCTCCTGGCAGTGCGGGCATGTCGCACCGGCAATAAAACGTTTACGCATTAGCTTCTGCCTGTTTAAAAAGGTTATTGATCATCGTCCCAGCCGTCGATCTGCCGTTTTTCACGCTGCATTTCACGCTGGAAGATATCTTCCAGTTCACGCCGCGCTTCACGGACACGTGAAGCCTGTGCAGCGCTTTCAGAGAGCGTCGGCACCAGCTCGCGAAGCATCCGCATATCAAGCCGGCGAAAATGCTGCTGAGCGCGATGCGCCTGATGGGGATGCATCCCCAGTGACATCAATGTTTTACGGCCCAGCTCCAGTGCACTCGAGAAGGTCTCACGCGAGAACTGGGTAACGCCTGCCTGCAGCAGCTCATGCGCTTCCACACGGCCCCGGGCGCGCGCCTGAATCTGCAGCTGCGGAAAATGCTGCTGGCACAGATGCACGATAGTCATCACATCTTCCGGCTCATTACAGGTGATCACAATCGACTGGGCGCTGGCTGCACCGGCAGCACGCAGTAACTCCAGCTCGGTGGCATCACCGTAATAGACTTTGTAACCATATTTGCGCATCAGACTCACCACACTGATGTCCCGTTCCAGCACGGTAATGCGTTTGTTGTTCGCCATCAGCAGGCGACCTATCACCTGTCCGAAGCGACCAAAGCCCACCACAATGACCTGCGGCTGATCATCTTCGACAAAGTGTTTCTCTGCATTTTCGTCCGGCTCATTAAAGCGGCGTGCCAGCAGTCGGTCGATACCCTTCATCAGCAACGGCGTGGTCATCATCGACAGCGTCACCGTCACCAGCAGCATCGGCAGTTGATCGCCTGAGAAGAGCTTTGCCGACGAGGCCGCTGAAAAGAGCACAAAGGCAAACTCGCCGCCCTGACTCAGTACGCCAGCAAACTGCTGGCGCTCGGAACTGCGCAGGCCATAAATGCGCGCCAGCAGATAGAGCACCAGCGTTTTCACCGCAACCAGCGTTACCACGCCCAGCAGGATGGTCACAATATGGGTATAGAGCACTCCGAGGTTGAGTGCCATGCCCACCGAAATAAAGAACAGGCCCAGCAGCAGCCCCTTAAACGGATCGATAGCGACTTCCAGCTCATGCCGGTATTCACTTTCTGCCAGCAGGATCCCGGCAATAAAGGTGCCCAGCGCCATCGACAGGCCCAGCGCATCCATGAACAATGCGGAACCCAGCACCAGCAGCAGCGACGCCGCGGTAAAGACTTCGCGCACGCCTGATGCCGCGATGTAACGGAAGATCGGCCGCAGCAGATAGCGTCCGCCCACCAGCATGCCGGCAAACGCCAGCACTTTCATACCGACCTTCATCCAGTCGATGTGACCGCTGTCGGTGCCGGCCAGCAGCGGGATCAGCGCCAGCGCCGGGATGACAGCGATATCCTGAAACAGCAGCACCGAAAAGCCCAGTTGTCCGGCTTCGCTGCGGTTCATACCTTTATCCATCATCAGCTGCAGCGCCATGGCGGTCGAAGAC
The DNA here is from genome assembly GCF_003201065.1 of Pantoea sp. JKS000250. Classification (NCBI taxonomy): domain Bacteria; kingdom Pseudomonadati; phylum Pseudomonadota; class Gammaproteobacteria; order Enterobacterales; family Erwiniaceae; genus Pantoea; species Pantoea sp. JKS000250. The sequence continues at coordinate 1,829,367 of NZ_QICZ01000001.1, forward strand.
ATCGCCAGACCAATCCCGCCGATAATTGCCGCCTGCCAGCTAAAGTCGGTCAGCCATAATAAGCCACCCAGAATAGCCGCTGAGAAGATCACCTGCGCTGCGCCGACGCCAAAAATGGAGCGGCGCAGCGCCCACAGCTTTGCCGGGTTCAGCTCCAGCCCGATAATAAACATCAGGAAAACCACGCCAAGCTCAGAGAAGTGAAGAATCTCATCGACGTCGCTGATAAAGCCTAAACCCCACGGGCCGATAGCGATACCCGCCACCAGATAGCCCAGAACAGCACCAATACCGAGGCGAGCCGCCACCGGCACAATCAATACCGCCGCGACCAGATAAATCACCCCGGCGGTCAGCAGCGTTTGCCCTTCCATCTATATCCCTCCATTCGGCAGCGGTGCTGCCAGCCAGTCGCCATAGGCGCGGGCATAATTTTTCATTAACTCCGGACTCTGCCGACGCGCCCAGTAGACGATCATCGGCGGCATCCAGTGCATACGGCACATCTGCGCGGTCAGCTCAAAAGGACGCATAATGTCATTGAGCGAATAGCGGTTCAGACCCTGCTGTTTAAAAGCACTTTCCGGTTCTCCGGTCGTCACCACGCTGCGCCAGTACTTGCCTTCGAGCGCATTGCCATCCACACCATTGGCGAAACCGCGTGACAGAACGCGATCCAGCCACTCTTTCAGCAGCGCCGGACAGCTATAGGTATAGAGCGGATGCTGGAAAATGATGACGTCGTGTTCGCGCAGCAGCTGTTGTTCATAGTGAATATCGATAAAAAAATCCGGATAGGTCGCGTACAGATCGTGCACGGTGACGTGTTCCAGTGCCTGAGCCGGCTGCAGCAGGATCCGATTTGCGACCGAATCCTGTGATTCCGGATGAGCATAAAGCAGCAAAACCCTGGGTGGCTGCGACATCCTTTCCCTCCAAAGCGTCGTCATTGGTGCGGTTTTCCGCTACCATGCACGACGCAGCAAAATCTCATTATGTTGCCAGTAAATTAACATATTCTGACGATACGGCGCTTACATGATTGTCTTCTCAGCCTTACAAATTCGCCGCGGCATCCGCGTCCTGCTCGACAATGCCACCGCCACCATCAATCCCGGTCAGAAGGTCGGGCTGGTGGGTAAAAACGGCTGTGGGAAATCCACGCTGTTGTCGCTGTTAAAAGGTGAAATCACCAGCGATGCCGGTACCGTCACGTTCCCCTCTCACTGGGCGCTGGCCTGGGTGAATCAGGAAACCCCCGCGCTGGATAAAGCCGCGCTGGAGTACGTCATTGATGGCGATCGCCAGTTTCGCCAGCTTGAAGCAGAACTGGCAGACGCCAATCTGCGCGACGATGGCAATGCCATCGCGCTGCTGCATGGCAAGCTGGATGCGGTGCAGGCGTGGAGCATCCATGCGCGCGCCTCAAGCCTGCTGCATGGTCTGGGCTTCAGTCAGGAACAATTGCAGCGTCCGGTCAGCGACTTCTCCGGTGGCTGGCGCATGCGCCTCAACCTGGCCCAGGCGCTGATTTGTCGTTCCGATCTGCTGCTGCTGGATGAACCGACCAACCACCTCGATCTCGATGCGGTGATCTGGCTGGAGCGCTGGCTGAAGAGTTATGAAGGCACGCTGATCCTGATCTCGCACGATCGTGACTTCCTCGATCCGGTCATCGACAAAATTATCCATATCGAACAGGAGTCGATGTTCGAATACACCGGCAACTACAGCTCCTTTGAGCGGCAGCGCGTCGCCAAACTGGCTCAGCAGCAGGCGCTGTATGAGAGTCAGCAGGAGAAAGTGGCGCATTTACACAGCTACATTGATCGCTTCCGTGCGCAGGCCACCAAAGCCAAGCAGGCGCAGAGCCGCATCAAGATGCTGGAGCGTATGGAGATGATCGCGCCTGCCCATGTCGACAATCCGTTCAGCTTCACCTTCCGCAAGCCGGAGAACCTGCCTAACCCGCTGATGAAGATGGAGAAGGTCACCGCGGGCTATGGCGACCGTATCATTCTCGATGCCATCAAGCTCAACCTGGTTCCGGGATCGCGCATCGGCCTGCTGGGACGTAACGGCGCCGGTAAATCGACCCTGATTAAGCTGCTGGCGGGTGAGCTGGAAGCGATGGACGGCAAGATGGGGCTGGCGAAAGGGATTAAGCTCGGTTACTTCGCCCAGCATCAGCTGGAGTACCTGCGGGCTGACGAGTCGCCGCTGCAGCATCTGTCGCGCATTGCGCCTCAGGTGCTGGAACAGCAGCTGCGTGACTATCTGGGCGGCTTCGATTTCCGTGGCGATAAAGTCACTGAAAACACCGAGCGCTTCTCCGGCGGTGAGAAAGCGCGACTGGTGCTGGCCCTGATTGTCTGGCAGCGCCCTAACCTGCTGCTGCTCGATGAACCTACCAACCACCTGGATCTCGATATGCGTCAGGCACTGACCGAAGCGTTGATCGACTTCGAAGGTGCGCTGGTGGTGGTGTCGCACGACCGTCACCTGCTGCGCGCCACCACCGACGATCTCTATCTGGTGCACGATGGCAAAGTGGATGTGTTTGAGGGCGACCTCGAAGATTATCAGCAGTGGCTGAGCGATCTGCAGAAACAGCAGGCGCAACAGGATGCCGCACCGAAGCAGGATAACGGCAATAGTGCCCAGGCGCGTAAAGATCAGAAGCGCCGCGATGCCGAACTGCGCACCCAGACGCAACCACTGCGCAAAGAGATCGAGAAGCTGGAAAAGCAGATGAGCAAATGGCAGAGCCAGCTGGCCGATGCCGAAGCGCAGCTCTCAGACAGTGCAATTTATGATCCGAGCCGTAAAGCGGACCTGACCACCGCGCTGCAGCGTCAGGCGGAGAGTAAATCTGCGCTGGAAGAGGTTGAGATGGCGTGGCTGGAGGCCCAGGAACAGCTCGAACAGATGATGGCTTCATAAATAAACTCTCCCCGCTCGCGGGGAGAATCTTTTAACGCGGTTTATCGCCCAGCACCGTTGCCCGCTGCATGATGCGCCGGGCGGGATAGTAGTCGGCATTGGCATAATGCTGCGTCACCCGATTATCCCAGATAGCCAGATCGTCTGGCTGCCAGCGCCAGCGCACCTGAAACTCCGGTTTGGTGGCATGCGCAAACAGGAAGCCCAGGACGGCATCGCTCTCCTTCTCGCTTAAATCCACAATCCGAGTGGTAAAACCCTCGTTCACAAACAGCGCTTTTTTACCGCTGACCGGATGCGTGCGGATCACCGGATGCTGCACCGGTGGATGCTTCGCCACCGCCTGCTGCCAGCGCTGATGCTCCTCCTCGGTTTTGCGGTACTTATATTCCTGGAATGACTTTTTGAAATCATGCTCGGCACTCAGGCCTGCCAGCAACTGCTTAAAAGGCTCAGAGAGCGCCTCATAGGCCGCAATGCCGCTGGTCCAGAGCGTATCACCGCCCGCCTCCGGTAACACTTTTGAGGCCAGTAAAGCGATAGCCGGTGGCGTGTCGATAAAGGTGACGTCGGTATGCCAATTGTCGTTATCCGGCGGATTATCCTGATGCGTATCCAGCACGATAATCTCCTCAACGCCTTCTGCATGGGGATAGACCGGATGGATATGCAGGTCGCCAAAGCGGATCGCCAGGGCACGATGCTGTTCCGGCGTAATTTTCTGGTCACGCAGAAACAGCACCTGGTGGCGCAGCAGGCCATGGTAAAGCTGTTCAAACTGCGCATCACTTAATGGCCGGGAGACATCCAGGTTTGAAACCTGCGCGCCGATATAGGGACTAAGCGGGGTAAAACTGATACGTTCATTCATGACTGTTCTCCACTCCAGGGCGTCAGACGGCGCTGCAACGCGCGGAGCCCGAGTTCTAAACTAAAAGCGATAAAGGCGATCACTGCGATACCCGCCAGCACCACATCGGTGGCGAGAAACTCTCCCGCTGACTGCACCATAAAACCGAGACCCCGCGTGGCGGCAATCAGCTCCGCCGCCACCAGCGTTGACCAGCCCACTCCCAGACCAATGCGCAGACCGGTCAGAATCTCCGGCAGCGCGCCCGGCAGGATCACCCAGCGCAGCAGCTGCCAGCGGTTAGCCCCCAGCGAGCGAGCAGCGCGAATACGTACCTGCTGCGTGTTACGCACCCCGGCCAGGGTAGAGAGTGTCACGGGTGCGAAGATCGCCAGATAAATCAGCAGGATTTTCGAGGTCTCACCAATGCCGAACCAGATAACCATCAGCGGCAGATAGGCGAGTGGCGGAATCGGACGATAAATTTCAATCAGCGGATCGAGCAGGCCGCGAGCGACCGGGCTGAGGCCCATCAGAATTCCCACCGGAATACCGATAGCGGCAGCAGCCGTCAGCGCAATCAGCATCCGCGTCAGGCTGGCGGCCAGATGCTGCCACAGCGTGGCATCCATAAAGCCCTGCGCGCTGGCAATTACCAGCAGCTTGCTGAACACCTGCTGCGGCGACGGCAGGAACAGCGGAGCAATCAGGCCCAGCGCGGTGACGCCCCACCAGAGCAGTAACAGCAGAGAGAGGCTCAGCACGCTCAGCGTAAAGGCGGTTGAAAACGGCCAGCGCAGCCGACGGCGCACCGGCAGAGACTTATCGTGGATTAACGCGCTCATGCAAACGCCTCCCGCTGATCAAATACCCGGCTCAGCACATATTCGCGCTGGGCGATAAACTGCGGATCGGATTTGATGCTGCGGCACGACTCTCCCGCAGCAAAACGGCGGCCAAATTCGGGCCGTAGCCGCTCCACGATACGGCCCGGTCCGGGCGACAGCAGAATCAGTTCACTGGCGAGGAAAATCGCCTCTTCTATATCGTGTGTAATCAGCAGGATCTGCTTACCGCTGTCGCGCCACAGCGTCAGCAGCAGGGTCTGCATCTGCTCACGGGTAAAAGCATCCAGTGCGCCAAACGGCTCATCCAGCAGCAGCAGTTGCGGATCGGTGGCCAGCGCGCGGGCAATACCTACCCGTTGACGCTGACCGCCGGACAACTGCCAGATGGCGCGCTTTTCCGCCCCTTCCAGCCCAACCTGCCTGATGAGTTTCCGCGCTATGGCCTCACGTGCCTGGCGCGGCATCCCCGCCAGCTGCAGGCCAAAGGCGACGTTATCCAGCACGTTGCGCCACGGCAGTAACCCTTCATGCTGAAACACCACGCCGCGCTCCGCGCCTGGCCCGGTCACCGGCTGGTTATCCAGCGTGATGCTGCCCGACTCCACCGGCAGGAATCCGGCCACCAGATTAAGCAGCGTGGTTTTGCCACAGCCGGAGGGGCCGAGCACGACCAGCAGTTCCTGGCTATCCAGTTGCAGATTGATATCCTGCAACACGGGCTGTCCGGCATAACGGGCATTAAGGTGAGCGATGCGCAGCATAGTGCCTCCTTAGGGTTTAACTAATGGCTCGACGAAGCGGGAGGTCACATAACTGCTGTAGTCGTTATCTGCCTGCGGCACCCGGCCCTGCGCTTTCAGGAACTGCGCGGTATCGACGATCGCCTTATTGACCGGCTTGCCCAGCTGCTCAACCTGCTGCTGCGCCGTCAGGTAGGTATTGCCCCTCACCAGACCCGGCACCTGCGCTTCCGGCACGCCGCTCAGGCGTGAGAGTTTGCTGAGGTTATCAGGCTGCTTCAGCCAGCTGTCGGGACTGTTAAGGTAGGCCTGCTGCGCATCGATCGCGCTGCGGGCAAAGGCGGTCACGATCTCCGGATGCTGTTCGGCAAAATCTTTGCGGACTACCCAGACATCCAGCGTCGGTGATCCCCAGCTTCCCACTTCCGCAGAGTCGGTTAACACCTTGCCTTCTTTCTCCAGCTCATTGACTGCGGGCGCCCAGACGTAAGCACCATCAATATCGCCACGCTGCCAGGCCGCGATAATCGCTGGCGGCTGCAGGTTTATCAGCTGCACCTGTGACGGCTTAATGCCCCAGTGTTTCAGTGCAGCCAGCAGGCTATAGTGAGTAGTAGAGATGAACGGCACCGCAATGCGTTTGCCAATGAGATCTTTAGGAGAGGTAATGGTCTTTTTTACCACCAGCGCTTCAGAGTTGCCCAGCTGAGAGGCGAGTAAAAACGCTTCAATTGGCAGTTTCTGCGCTGCTGCGACCGCTAACGGACTGGAACCGATGTTGCCAATCTGGACGTCGCCGGACGCCAGTGCGCGTATGACGCCTGCACCGCTGTCAAACTTACGCCAGTCAACGCTGGCCCCGCTCTCTTTCGCAAAATTGTTGTCAGCCTGCGCCACTTTCGCGGGTTCGGCTGAGGTCTGGTACGCCACGGTGACATTGACCGCATCTGCCCGAAACGCCAGCAGTGCCAGCGCTGCGGCTAAAAAAGTTAAACGTGTTGCTGCCATGATCATTACCCCGCCGTTTTTATAGTGGAGGTAGTGTCTGCGGCCGCTATAGTTTCATAAAGGAATTAAAAATTATCCCTAATAGAAATAAGTTCTTAGATCACTATCTGCAAAACTAAGCTAAAAATCGCAAATGCTGAAAATAGCTAAAGTAAGCAAAAATGTCAGGCGCTCACATTATCCCTGTGCTATTGATATGCGTTCCCAATTTTTGCCTGTTAAGGTCTCTGTATCCGATGTCGATCGAGAAAGTCGCTCAGCTGGCTGGTGTCTCCAAAGCCACGGTATCGCGGGTTCTTAACGCGCATCCCGGTGTAAAGCCCGATACGCGTGAGAAAGTTCTGGCGGCAATCTCTGCCTGCGACTATCAGCCCAATCTGCTGGCGCGTCAGCTGCGTACGGCGCAAAGCAACATGCTGCTGGTGCTGATCTCGGATATCACGAATCCCTTCTGTTCACGCGTGGTTCAGGGCATTGAGGCCGAAGCGGAACTGCATGGCTATCATATCCTGCTCTGTAACTCCGCCTCGCAGCTTCAGCGCGAAGCCGCCTATCTGAGTCTGCTGACCGGCAAAGTGGTGGATGGCGTGATTACCATGGATGCGGCCTCAGGATTGCAGGATTTGCAGGCGCTGATCGCCGGTGCGCCCTGGGTGCAGTGCTGTGAATTTGATCCGGATATTCCCGCCTCCTCCGTCAGCATTGATCACCTTGAAGCCGCGCGTGACACCGTCCATTACCTCGCCGGTAAAGGGCGTAAACGCATCGGGCTGGTCAATGGCGACATGCGCTACCTCTACTCGCATCATCGTGAAAAAGGCTACCGGCAGGCGATTGAGGAGCTGGGGTATGCGTGGTCTGGCGTCTCTTATACCTATGAAATCTCTCCTGAAGCAGGCAGCCAGGGGCTGAGGGAGTTGATGGCGCTGCCGGAACCGCCGGATGCAGTGTTTGCGGTATCAGATGTACTGGCGGTGGGCGTGGTTCATGCGGCGCTGGAAGCAGGTCTGCGCGTGCCGGAAGATCTGGCGGTCGTCGGGTTTGATGGCGTGCCGTTTACCCGCAGCCTGAATCCACCGCTGACCACCATTGAGCAGCCGATGAATCAGCTCGGCGCGCGCAGCGTGCAGTTGCTGCTGCAGAAGATCCGCAATCCGAATGCGCCGGTCATCCGTGAGGTGCTGCCCTGGACGCGCGTTGAACGCGCATCCAGCTGACTCAGTGCCAGATTAACAGCACGCAGGCCGCAGTCAGCAGCCCCATAGCCAGGTTAAAGATTTTCCAGGCGCGACGGCTGCGCAGAATGCGGCCGATCATCGCGCCAAATGCCATCCAGATCGCGCCTGAGACCAGATTAACCAGAAACATGCCGACGCTTATCGCCATTACCGAATGACGATATGCATCACCCGCCAGACTGAAGCTGGCGACCGCGCCCAGCGCCATCAGCCAGGCCTTAGGATTGATAAGCTGCAGCAACCCACCCTGCCAGAACGGCATCGGCGCATCCGGTGCCTGATCGGTTTCCAGCTTTTCATAGCTGGACGTCGCTATCTTCCACGCCAGCCAGAGCAGATAGAGGCTACCGGCGATCTTCAGCACCAGGTGCAGCGACGGATAAAGCAGGATCAGACCGCCAACGCCAAAGGCCACCATCAGCAGCATCACCTGCATGCCGATCATGATGCCGATCATCAGCGGAATGGTGCGCAGAAAGCCAAAATTAGCGCCTGAGGCGGTGAGTAACATATTATTAGGCCCGGGCGTAATCGCCGCGACCCAAAGAAAGCCCAACATTGATAAGAAAAGACTCAGTTCCATAGCAATCGGGTACTCCTTACCCTTGCAAGAAAAAACTTATCGAAGCTAACAGTGTGATATGGAACAGACAAGCTTTTACCACATGAAATTTACCGGACCGGAAAACGAGCAATTCACGCCGCCTGACAGCCTGCGTAACGCCCACCTGCAGACAATGCTGCCGCGCCTGCTGCGTCGCCGTGTCACGTTCGTTCCTCACTGGGAGCGACTCGATCTGCCGGATGGCGACTTCGTCGATCTCGCCTGGAGCGAAGATCCACAACTGGCGCAGCATAAACCGCGCGTCGTGCTGTTTCATGGGCTGGAGGGCAGCTTTCACAGCCCCTATATTCATGGCCTGATGAACATCTGCCGTGCGCGCGGCTGGCTGGCAGTAGTGATGCATTTTCGCGGCTGCAGCGGCGAACCTAACCGGCTCAATCGCATCTATCACTCCGGCGAAACGGAAGATGCCCGCTTTTTCCTGCACTGGCTGCGTACCCGCTGGGGCCAGGTGTCGACCATTGCAATCGGTTTTTCGCTGGGCGGCAATATGCTGGGCTGCCTGCTGGGCCAGCAGGGCGCAGCTGCCGAAGTGGATGCAGGCGTCATTGTCTCCGCCCCGCTGTTGCTTGAGCCGTGTAGCGTAAAACTGGAACGCGGCTTCTCACGCTTCTATCAATACTATTTGCTGGCGCAACTGAAGAAAAATGCCCGCCGTAAACTGCACGCCTGGCCGGACACGCTGCCGGTCAATCTGGCGCAGCTAAAAGCACTGCGGCGACTGCGCGATTTTGATGATGCGATTACCGCCCGTGCCCACGGTTTTGTCGATGCAGCCGATTACTATCATCGTGCCAGCGCCATGCCCTGGCTGAAGCATGCAGAGAAACCGCTGCTGATCATCCACGCCAAAGACGATCCCTTTATGAGTGATGAGGTGATCCCGCACAGCAGCCAATTATCTGCCACTATTACTTATCAACTGACACCACACGGCGGCCACGTCGGTTTTGTCGGCGGGACATTACGCCAGCCCGAAATGTGGCTGGAACAGCGCATCCCGCAGTGGATCGCCCCTTTTCTGGATAACTGATCTCGTGATTATTCCCTGGCAACAGGTCTCTCCTGAGACCCTTGAAAATCTGATTGAAACCTTTGTGCTGCGAGAAGGCACTGACTATGGCGAGCATGAACGTAGTCTGCTGGACAAGGTGGCTGATGTGCGACGCCAGCTGGAAACCGGTGAAGTGGTGCTGGTATGGTCGGAACTGCATGAATCGGTCAATATCATGCCGCGCAAAGAATTTCGTGGCTGATGCACCCGGCACCCTTTCATGATAACAATGCTCATCGTCCGACCTCACAGGGAGCTTTTCTATGTCTGCACGTCATCCCATTATCGCGGTGACCGGTTCCAGCGGCGCAGGAACCACCACCACCAGCCTGGCGTTCCGCAAAATCTTTCAGCAGCTTGACCTGCATGCGGCGGAGCTTGAAGGTGACAGCTTTCATCGCTTTACCCGTCCGGAAATGGATATGGCGATTCGTAAGGCGCGCGATCTGGGACGTCATGTCAGCTACTTCGGCCCGGAAGCCAATGACTTTGGCCTGCTGGAACAGAGCTTTAAAGAGTATGGTCACAGCGGGCAGGGGCAGTCGCGTAAATATCTGCACACCTACGATGAAGCCGTGCCATGGAATCAGGTACCCGGCACCTTTACGCCCTGGCAGCCGCTGCCGCAGAACACCGATATTCTCTTCTATGAAGGGCTGCACGGCGGCGTGGTGACGGCGCAGCACAACGTGGCGGAACAGGTCGATCTGCTGGTGGGCGTGGTACCGATTGTTAACCTGGAGTGGATTCAGAAGCTGGTGCGCGACACCGGCGAGCGCGGTCATTCACGTGAAGCAGTGATGGATTCCGTGGTGCGCTCAATGGAAGATTACATCAACTACATCACGCCCCAGTTTTCACGCACCCATATCAACTTTCAGCGCGTTCCAACCATCGATACTTCCAACCCGTTCGCAGCCCGCGCCATTCCGTCACTGGATGAGAGCTTTGTCGTGATTCACTTTCAGGGGCTGGAGGACATTGACTTCCCTTACCTGCTGGCAATGCTGCAGGGTTCGTTTATCTCGCACATTAATACGCTGGTGGTGCCTGGCGGCAAAATGGGGCTGGCGATGGAGTTGATCATGGGCCCGCTGGTGAAACGGCTGATGGAAGGTAAACGGATTGAGTAAGAGAGCAGTTGACTTTCGTGCGGTAAAGAATGACTGCTGAGCAGGCTTCAGGGAGCATACGCCTTTCGCAAAGATGCAAAACCGCCATCCCTGGCGGGCTCAGCGCGGGTCATCCCTGGCCCGCTATGCTTTGCTACAGGCGTATGCTCCCTTCGCTTCACGTCCGGCAACCGCATCCGGTTTCAGTAAGACCGCTACAGACAAACCATGGGCACAACGAATCTGACAGCAGCATATAAGCTCAACACGCAGGGAACCGGGTCAGAAGAGGAAAGCGTCCCGCGCCAGGGACAAAAACGCCGAGAGCGTTTTTGAACAACGCAACGCGTTGGCCCGGTCACGGGCGCACCTCAGGGATGAGGTGCGTAATCGCGTGGGCCGAGCGCCCAAGGATGGTTTAAGCGACTTTCCGATCTGGCCCGGTTTTCTGCGCAGGCTCGATCTTACCACCCCCCAATGTTGCACGAGCCGTTAAGGGTCGTTTTCAGATACTACAGCTCAACCACCTCATAGCTATGCGTAATCGTCACACCTTTACCCAGCATGATCGCCACTGAGCAATATTTTTCAGCCGAAAGATCGACGGCGCGTGAGACCGCTTTATCCTGGAGCGCTTTGCCACTCACAATAAAATGCAGGTTGATGTGCGTAAAGATTCGCGGCGCCTCTTCACGACGTTCTGAGGTCAGTTTTACTTCACAATCAGCCACATCGTTGCGGCCTTTTTGCAGAATTGAAACCACGTCAATCGCGCTGCATCCCCCCGCCGCCATCAGCACCATCTCCATTGGGCTGGGCGCTTTATCACCCGAATTGCCATCCATCAGTATCTGATGGCCGGATGAGGATTCTCCGAGGAATGTCAGCCCTTCTACCCATTTCACTCTTGCCTGCATGATTTTTGCTCCGGAATACGCTGTTTTGTCGCCAGAGTACGCTTTCACCTGGTAAACAGCAATCCAGAGAAATCTGCCCGTAGCTGAAGCGAGACAACAGAAGACAGTCGGCAAAAGCTGTGCTACAAACAGTGCTGAAAATATTTTTCGTCACCCGATGGCGAAGCCGGGAAGAATGATGCGCACTGCGCCTGATGCGGCCCGAATAATTTCCTGAAAAGGAAACGCTTGAAGCTTTCACCGCCTGACAGGGAAAACTGCCCCCTGTATTTTGGGCACGATTACAACAGAGGATAATAGCGAATGGTTCTCGGCAAACCGCAAACAGACCCTACACTCGAATGGTTCCTGTCCCATTGCCATATTCACAAGTATCCATCCAAAAGTACGCTGATTCACCAAGGTGAAAAAGCAGAAACGCTTTACTACATCGTGAAAGGTTCCGTCGCGGTTCTGATTAAAGATGAAGAAGGCAAAGAGATGATTCTTTCCTACCTGAATCAGGGCGATTTTATTGGTGAGCTTGGCCTGTTCGAAGAAGGTCAGGAGCGCAGCGCCTGGGTACGTGCGAAAAGCGCGTGCGAAGTAGCGGAGATTTCTTACAAGAAATTCCGTCAGCTGATCCAGGTTAACCCCGACATCCTGATGCGACTCTCCTCGCAGATGGCGCGTCGCCTGCAGGTCACGTCTGAAAAAGTGGGTAATCTCGCTTTCCTCGATGTCACCGGACGCATTGCACAGACTCTGCTTAACCTGGCGAAGCAGCCAGATGCCATGACGCATCCCGACGGCATGCAAATTAAAATCACTCGTCAGGAAATTGGCCAGATTGTGGGTTGTTCACGTGAAACCGTGGGCCGTATTCTGAAGATGCTGGAAGATCAGAACCTGATCTCCGCACACGGCAAAACCATCGTCGTTTACGGCACCCGCTAATTCCTGTCATCCACGGCGTGATGGCAACATCACGCCGTTATTGTTTGTGTTGGGCCGATGTGGCGTCGAATCATTTACCATCCTGAAGTTAACTACGCCTTGCGGCAAACGCTGGTGCTCTGTCTGCCGGTGGCGCTGGGCTGGCTGGCTGGCGACCTGCAAAAAGGTCTGCTGTTCTCGTTAGTGCCCGCCTGCTGCAATATCGCCGGTCTTGATACTCCGCATAAACGCTTCTTCAAACGTCTGATTGTAGGCGGCAGCCTGTTTGCCCTCGGCAGTTTTCTGATCCAGTGGCTCACCCTGCATGCGATTCCACTGCCGCTGATCCTCTTCGCTATGCCTTTGCTGCTTGGCGTCACCGGTGAGATTAGTCCGCTGCATGGCCGTCTGCTGCCCGGCACCCTTATTGCCGCCATCTTTACCCTCAGCCTGATTGGGCGCATGCCCATCTATGTCACTCCGCTGCTCTATATCGGCGGCACGCTCTGGTATGGGGTATTTAACTGGTTCTGGTTTTGGCTGTGGAAAGAGCAGCCGATGCGTGAGAGCCTGAGCCTGATCTACCGCGAACTGGCCAACTACTGCGACGCCAAATATACCCTGCTGACGCAGCTGACCGATCCCGAAAAAGCGCTGCCGCCGCTGCTGGCTCACCAGCAGAAAGTGGTCGATCTGATCAACACCTGTTATCAGCAGATGCACATGCTGTCGGCCAGCCGCGATCACAGCCATAAGCGGCTGACGCGCGCTTTTCAGGTGGCGCTCGATCTGCAGGAGCATATCTCGGTCAGCCTGCACCGGCCGGAAGAAGTACAGAAACTGGTGGAGCAGAGCCATGCTGAAGCGGTGATCCGCTGGAATGCCAAAACCATCTCGGCCCGGCTGCGGGTACTGGCGGATAACATCCTTTATCACCAGTTACCCGACCGCTTTGCGATGGATAAACAGCTCGGCGCGCTGGAGAAAATTGCTCACCAACACCCCGATAATCCGGTGGGTAACTTCTGCCTTTATCACTTCAACCGCATTGCGCGCGTGCTGCGCACCCAGAAGCCGCTTTACCAGCGCGATCTGATGGCAGACCGCCAGCGCCGCCTGCCGCTGTTACCGGCGCTGCGCAGCTACCTCTCGTTTCGCTCGTCGGCGCTGCGAACGGCGGGTCGCTTTGCGGTGATGCTGATGCTGGGCAGCGCGCTGGCGCTGTTCTTCAACATCCCTAAGCCCTACTGGATCCTGATGACCATTATGTTCGTCAGCCAGAACGGCTACAGCGCCACCCGCGTCCGTATCCAGCACCGGGCGCTGGGCACCTTTGCAGGACTGGTGATTGCGGCTGCCACGCTGCGGCTGGCGGTGCCGGAGTCACTGGTACTGCTGATCATGCTGGCAATCACCTTTATCAGCTATCGCTTTACCCGCCAGTTCTATGGCTGGTCGATGATTGGCTTTACGGTTACGGCGGTTTACTCGCTGCAACTGCTGTCACTGAATGGCGCGCAGTTTCTGCTGCCGCGACTGATGGATACGCTAATGGGCTGTCTGATCGCCTTTGGGGGGATGCTGTGGCTGTGGCCGCAGTGGCAGAGCGGCTTATTGCGGCAGAACGCCCACGACGCGCTGGAAACCTATCAGGATGCGCTGCGGCTGTTGCTGGGCGATGAACAGTCGCCAGAGAAACTGGCTTATCAGCGCGTGAAAGTGAATCAGGCACACAATGCGCTGTTTAACTCACTGAATCAGGCGATGCAGGAACCGGCATTCAACTCCCGCTATCTGAGTGATATGCGGCTCTGGGTCACCCACAGTCAGTTTATCGTCGAGCATATCAATGCAATCACGATTCTGGCGCGCGAGCACACGATGCTGACCGCCTCGCTGGCTCAACGCTATCTGCAATCCTGCGAAATTGCGCTGCAGCGGTGTCAGCAGCGGCTGGAATATGATGGTGAAAGCTCACAGGTGAATCTGCTGGATGACCTGGAGAACATCAGTGAAGGACCGATCACGGTGGTGGAACAGCATGTGCGGCGCATTCTCGATCATCTGAGCGTGATGTACACCATTTCATCGCTGGCGTGGAACCAGCGACCGCAACATGGCCGCTGGTTAATCAGACGCTTACGCAAAAACTAAGCTAGCCGTTGAGCACTTTGCCGACGGCGGTGGTGAAGCGGCGCATGCCCTCTTCAATGTCAGCAGGCTCGATGATCAGCGACGGGGCAAAGCGCATCACGTCGGTGCCGGCCACCAGCACCATTACACCCTCAGCGGCAGCAGCATTCAGAATGTCGCGCGACCTGCCGGCATGCTGAGGTTTCAGCGCCGCGCCAATCAGCAGACCTTTCCCGCGAATGTCACTGAACAGGTCATACTTCGCGTCGATGGCCTGTAGCGCCGTAACAAAGTGCTGGCGACGCATCTCAACGCCCGCCAGCACGTCTGGCGTATTGATGATATCCAGCGCCGTTTCGGCGATGGCGCAGGCCAGCGGATTACCGCCATAGGTGGTGCCATGCACGCCTGGTGCCATAGTCGAAGCGATCTCATTGGTGGTCAGCATGGCGCTCACCGGGAAACCGCCGCCCAGCGCTTTGGCTGAGGTCAGAATATCGGGCTGGACGCCATAATGCTCATAGGCGAACAGTTTGCCGCTACGTCCCATACCGCTCTGCACTTCGTCCAGTACCAGCAGCGCCTGATGCTGATCGCAAAGTGCACGCAGTCCCTGCATAAATTCCTGCGTCGCGGGCATGACGCCGCCCTCACCCTGAATCGGTTCAACCACAATGGCGCAGGTGTGATCGTCAATGACCGCTTTCACGGCGTCCAGGTCATTGAACGGTACGTGGACGATATCCGCCGGTTTCGGGCCGAATCCATCAGAGTATTTTGGCTGGCCGCCGACCGTAACGGTAAACAGCGTCCGGCCATGAAAAGCGTTATGAAACGCGATGATCTTACTTTTGAACGGGCTGTGACGTTTGCAGGCATAGTAACGCGCCAGCTTAAACGCCGCTTCATTGGCTTCGGCACCGGAATTGGCGAAGAAGACGCGATCGGCAAAGGTCGCCTGAATGAGCTTACTGGCGAGACGCAGTGCCGGTTCGTTGGTAAAGACATTGCTGGTGTGCCACAGCGTTTCGCCCTGGCTTTTCAGTGTTTCCACCAGCGCAGGATGGCAGTGTCCAAGTGCGGTAACGGCAATACCACCCGAGAAGTCGATATACTCTTTGCCCTGCTGATCCCATACGCGACTGCCTTTGCCTTTTACCGGCACAAACTGCGCAGGTGCATAAACAGGCAAAATAACGTTATCGAACGTCTCCCGCGTGACCGCCATTTTTTCCGCTGCCATTAGTGACCCCATTTGAATGATTGTTGTGCAACATTGAAATAATAATCACAAAATATGCATAAAAAATCACTCAAAGGCAACTTATTGCGCAAGGAAATTGCGCAGCAGCTGATGTCCCTGCTCGCTGAGAATGCTTTCGGGATGGAACTGCACGCCTTCCAGCGCCAGGGTTTTATGGCGGAATCCCATAATTTCGTCAGGCTCGCCGTCACGCACCGTCCAGGCCGTCACCTCGAACGCATCGGGCAGGGAATCGCGCTGCACAATCAGCGAGTGGTAGCGGGTCACGGTAAGGGGATTATTGAGATTTCGGAACACGCCCTGGCCGGTGTGCTGAATCGCGGAGGTTTTGCCGTGCATCACCTGACGCGCCCGCACCACCTTCGCGCCATAGGCCTGCGCAATCGCCTGATGGCCCAGGCAGACACCCAGCACCGGCACGTTACCGGCGAAATGCCGAATCGCCGCCAGCGAGATGCCCGACTCTGACGGCGTGCAGGGGCCAGGGGAGATCACCAGATGGGTCAGCGGTAACGCTGCCATCTGCTCCAGGGTGATGGCATCATTGCGCACCACCTGAACCTGCGCGCCCAGCTCGCAGAAGTATTGATAAAGATTCCAGGTAAAGGAGTCGTAATTGTCGATAAGCAGCAGCATGACGCGTCCAGAATGATAAACCGCGCCGCTATTCTACGCGGTTAAGCCGCCTCACTCACCACTTTCGCAAACACCTGCTCCAGCGGAGTCAGGTCTCCGGCTACACCCGCCTGATTAGCGGCTTTCCAGCTTTCAGCATCCGTCTCTTCCCAGTTCAGCAGATAACCGGCATGCAGCGCCAACTGCTCAAAGAAAATCCGCTGCGCCCGGCCATTTCCATGACGGAAAGGATGCAGCATATTGATTTCGCAGTAGTAATGAGCGATGCGCTGAATAAATTCGTCACGCGGCAACTCAGCCAGGCCTTTCTCCTCTTCCAGCGCGGCCATCAGCGCGTTACCTTCCTTTTCGATATATTCAAAATGGCAGAACGGCGTCTCATCACGCCAGATATCGATGGTGCGCAGTTCGCCAGCCCAGCTGTAAATGTCCTGGAACAGCGTGCGGTGGATCTGGCGCAGGTAAGGCAATCCGGCATTACGCGGCCCCAGTTCCAGCGTGGTGGCACGCGCTGCACTGAAGCTCAGCTCCGCCTTGCGCAGTTGCGCGGCGTCATGAATGTCGGCCAGATTTTTCAGCACCGTGTCATGCTGCCACAGGTAAGGATCCTGGGTCACAGCGGTATTAGAGTCCATATTGCCTCCTCAGTGACGCCAGGCGTGCAGCCGCATCTTCACTGTTCAGGCTGGTTTCATTCGGCGCAAAGCCTTCCAGCTTACAGCTGGCCTGATAGCTGGCGCTTCGCCGCTGTTGCCACAGAGTGACCTTCTGTTTTTCGGTGAGTTTGTTCGCCATACCGCCTCCTGCTCAGGTTTTTGCCCTAAGTATAAGAGCAAATTCTGGCTTTGCCGGAAGCGACAGGCGGTCGCCATCCGCAGATGGCGACAAAAAGCGTTAAGGCAGGACTTTGGCAGAGAGGATAACTACCGGTTTGGACGGCACATTCTGGTACGGACCCACATCTTTGGTCGGAACCTGAGAAATTTTTTCAACCACATCCTGACCTTTCACAATCTTACCAAATACGGCATAGCCGAAATCGCGCTGGCCGTGGTCGAGGAAGGCATTATCCGCAACGTTGAGGAAGAACTGGCTGGTGGCACTGTCTTTATCGGCAGTACGCGCCATAGAGATGGTACCGCGCAGGTTACGCAGTCCATTGTCCGCTTCGTTTTTAATTGGCGCGTTGGTCTGCTTCTGCTGCATATCCGTGGTGAAGCCACCACCCTGCACCATAAAGCCCGGGATCACGCGATGAAAAATGGTGTTGTTGTAAAAACCGTTGTTGACGTAATCAACAAAGTTTTTCACAGAAACCGGCGCTTTCTGGTTATTCAGTTCGAGTTCGATATTGCCGGCGGAGGTGGTGAGCAGAACGTGGGTGTCACCTTTTGCGGCCAGCGCCTGGGCGGAAACGGAAGAGAGCGCTAACAGGGTGATGGCCGCTGTTAAAGTACGTTTAAACATGAAAGATTCCTTACCTGGGAGAGCGGGCACAAAAACGTGATTGATTGTAAAGAGACTCTATTCCATGAGCCAGCGTTTTACCTATATTTACGCTGTTGCGACAAAAGCGCTGAGCAAACGTTAAACAACCGTAATTGCGTGATTAAAATCACACAACACATGAAATATGGATCTGTAGTTTCACTGCTTGTTTATTAAGATCACAGTTCCGTTTACACTTTCTGACACTTTTTGGCACCCGGTTCTCAACAGGTTCAGAACATGACAAACCGTAATCGTATTGGCCTTACCTGGATAAGCTTCTTCTCCTACGCGCTGACCGGCGCGCTGGTGATCGTTACCGGCATGGTAATGGGCGATATCGCAAAAGATTTCCAGATCCCTATCTCCAGCATGAGTAACACCTTCACATTCCTCAACAGCGGCATCCTGGCGGCGGTCTTCCTGAACGCCTGGCTGATGGTGATTGTGCCACTGAAGCGCCAGCTGATTTTCGGCTTCGTCCTGATGGTGCTGGCGATAATCGGGCTGATGACCAGCCGCGATCTGACCATCTTCTCGCTCTGTATGTTTGTGCTGGGCGTGGTCAGCGGCATCACCATGTCGATCGGCACCTTCCTGATCACTCACATGTATGAAGGCCGTCAGCGTGGTTCACGTCTGCTGTTTACCGACTCCTTCTTCAGCATGGCGGGCACGCTGTTTCCGGTGCTGGCAGGCATTCTGCTGGCGCGTCAGCTACCGTGGTACTGGGTCTACGTCTGCATCGGCGTTATCTACGTCGCCATCTTCGTCATGACGCTGTTTGTGGAGTTCCCGGTGCTGCGCAAGCCTGAGAACAGCCCGGCCGTTGAGAAAGAGAAATGGGGTGTGGGCGTGCTGCTGCTGGCTGTCGCGGCACTCTGCTACATTCTGGGCCAGCTCGGCTTTATCTCCTGGGTGCCGGAATATGCCACCAAAGTCATGGGCATGAACATCAATGACGCCGGACAACTGGTGGGCAGCTTCTGGACGGCATATATGGTCGGTATGTGGGCCTTCAGCTTCCTGCTGCGCTTCTTCGATCTGCAACGCATTCTGATGGTGCTGGCGGGTCTGGCTACGGTACTGATGTACTGGTTCGTCAGCAGCAGCGATGCCGGCATGCTGAAATGGATCATCATGATTCTGGGCTTCAGCTCAAGTGCTATCTATACCACCATCATCACTCTCGGCTCGCTCCAGACCAAAGTGGCGTCACCGAAGCTGGTGAACTTCATTCTGACCTGCGGCACCGTCGGCACAATGCTGACCTTTGTGGTCACGGCGCCTATCGTTGAGAAAAGTGGTGTGCATACCGCACTGGCGACGGCGAATGCGCTTTACGCCGTGGTATTTGTGATGTGTGCCCTGCTCGGCTTTGTCAGCCGTCATCGTACTCACGGTCACGTCACGCATTAATCCTTCAGGGCGGCGAGCGATCGCCGCCCTGCTCATTAACGTCGGAAATCTACGCGCTCCCGTTCCCGCCAGTAAATCTCACTTTCTGCAGGCTTCGTCTCCGCCACCACCACGCCACGACGCACTGAATAGCGCACCGGGACCTGCCTTCTTACCGCATCAAAACCGCTCTCTGCTGGCAATATAATCAGACTGGCCTCGTTGCCGCTCTGAATGCCATAGCCTGCAAGCTGCATTGTCTTCGCGCTGTTATGCGTAATCAGATCCAGACCCGCATCAATCTGCTCATAGCCCATCAGCTGACAGACATGTAATCCCATATGCAGCACCTGCAGCATGTTGGCGGTGCCCAGCGGATACCAGGGATCAAACACATCGTCATGGCCAAAGCAGACGTTGATCTCTGCCTCCAGCATCTCTTTTACCCGCGTAATGCCGCGCCGCTTAGGATAGGTGTCGAAGCGGCCCTGCAGATGAATATTAACCAGCGGATTGGCGACAAAGTTAATGCCCGACAGCTTCAGCAGCCGGAACAGCCGTGAGGCGTACGCGCCATTGTAAGAGTGCATTGCGGTGGTATGACTGGCCGTCACGCGTGCGCCGTTGCCGTCGCGATGTGCCAGCGCCGCCACGGTTTCCACAAAGCGCGACTGTTCATCATCGATCTCATCGCAGTGAACATCGATCAGCCGATCATAGCGGTCAGCCAGCGCAAAGGTTTTATGCAGCGACTCGACGCCATATTCGCGGGTGAATTCGTAGTGCGGAATCGCACCGACCACATCCGCGCCCAGCCGCAGGGCCTCCTCCAGCAACGCTTCGCCGTTGGGATAAGAGAGAATGCCCTCCTGGGGAAACGCCACTATCTGAATCGTGATCCAGGGTGCCATCTCCGCTTTGACTTCCAGCATCGCTTTCAGCGCCGTCAGTGAGGGGTCAGACACGTCAACATGGGTGCGGACAAACTGAATGCCGTTGGCGATCTGCCACTTCAGCGTCTGCAACGCCCGCTGTTT
This sequence comes from Pantoea sp. JKS000250, assembly GCF_003201065.1. Lineage (NCBI taxonomy): Bacteria > Pseudomonadati > Pseudomonadota > Gammaproteobacteria > Enterobacterales > Erwiniaceae > Pantoea > Pantoea sp. JKS000250. The sequence goes on from NZ_QICZ01000001.1 coordinate 1,849,573, forward strand.
GACATCTTCATGGCTGAGCAGCGCCTTTCGCTCGGCCCAGCGCTCAATTCCTTCAAACAGCGTGCCGGACTGATTCCATGCCGGTTCACCCGCCGTCTGGGTGGTATCCAGATGAATATGCGGCTCAATGAAGGGCGCGCAGGCTAAGCCGCCCTCGCCGTCCAGCGATTGCTCCACCGGAGAAGGCTGCTGCGGCTGGGCTGAAATTCGGGCTATTTTTCCGTCGGCGATTTCGATTTGCCACAATCCTTCCCGCCAGGGTAAACGCACGTTATTGATCCACTTAGGTGACAGCATGGCTGATTCCTTATCTGAAAAACCCGTGTGGTTAAAACTAACACGATTCATACCACCCGCGGCAATGCAGGATATTCAGCAGGTTAGCCGCGCCAGATAAACCTAATTAAAATCAACTATATAACTCTTAATGGGTATATGGCGTTGTGGTTGATGCATATCAATAAGCGTCAGAAAGGGCGCGCTATTGTAGCCGCAGATATCGCAAATTTGAGGCAAAAATGAGCAAGCACAATGTCGTCGTTATCGGTAACGGCATGGTCGGCCACCGCTTCATAGAAGAGTTACTTGAGAAAGCGGAACCCGACCAGTTTTCGCTGACCGTCTTTTGTGAAGAACCCCGCGTCGCCTACGACCGTGTCCACCTGTCCGCTTACTTCTCCCATCACACCGCCGAAGAGTTGTCGCTGGTTCGTGAAGGCTATTACGACAAACATCAGGTCAATCTGCTGCTGGGCGAGCGCGCCATCACCATTAACCGTGATGAGAAGCTCATCCACTCCAGCACCGGGCGAGCCGTTCACTACGACACGCTGATTTTTGCCACCGGTTCTTATCCGTGGATCCCGCCGATTAAGGGTGCCGAAGGCAGCGACTGCTTTGTCTACCGCACCATCGAAGATCTCAACGCCATTGAAGCCTGCTCGCGCCGCAGCAAACGCGGTGCGGTGATTGGCGGCGGCCTGCTGGGACTGGAAGCCGCGGGCGCACTGAAAAATCTGGGTATTGAAACCCACGTCATTGAGTTTGCGCCGGTACTGATGGCAGAACAGCTCGATCAGCAAGGCGGGGAACAGCTGCGTCGCAAGATTGAACAGATGGGCGTGCGGGTCCACACCAGCAAAAACACCCAGCAGATAGTGCATCATGAGCACGGCGGTAAAACGCTGCAGTTCGCCGACGGCAGTGCGCTGGAAGTCGATTTCATTGTCTTCTCCACCGGCATCCGCCCGCAGGACAAACTGGCAAAACAGTGTGGATTAACTCTGGGTCCGCGCGGCGGCATCGCCATTGATGACCAGTGCCGCACCAGCGATCCCGCCATTTACGCCATCGGTGAGTGCGCCGCCTGGCAGAATCGCGTCTATGGCCTTGTGGCGCCGGGTTACAAAATGGCGCAGGTCGCCAGCGACCAGCTGCTGGGCCGCGATAATGCGTTTACCGGCGCGGACATGAGCGCCAAACTCAAGCTGCTGGGTGTCGATGTCGGTGGCATTGGCGATGCGCGCGGCACCACGCCAGGCGCACGCAGCGTGGTCTGGCTGGATGAAAGCAAATCGGTCTACAAGCGTCTGATTATCAGCGAAGATCAAAAAACCCTGCTGGGTGCGGTGCTGGTGGGCGACACCAGCGACTATGGCAACCTGCTGCAGCTGGTGCTGAATGGTATTCCGCTGCCGGATAACCCTGAAGCGCTGATTCTGCCTGCGGGCAGCGGAGATAAACCGGCCATCGGCGTCGATTCCCTGCCTGACAGCGCGCAAATCTGCTCCTGCTTCGACGTCAGCAAAGGCGACATCATCAAAGCGGTTAAGGGTGGCTGTCAAACCGTGGCCGCGCTGAAAAGCAGCACCCGAGCCGGTACCGGCTGCGGCGGCTGTATCCCCCTGATCACCCAGGTACTTAACAGTGAACTCAGTCGTCAGGGTATCGAGGTCAATAACCACCTTTGTGCCCACTTCGCCTGGTCACGTCAGGAGTTGTATCACCTGATTCAGGTGGAAGAGATTAAAACCTTTGATGAGCTGCTGGCCCGCTATGGGCAGGGTTACGGCTGTGAAATATGCAAGCCCGCGGTTGGCTCCCTGCTCGCTTCCTGCTGGAACGAATACGTACTCAAGCCGCAGCACGCGCCGTTGCAGGACAGCAACGACCTCTATCTGGGCAATATCCAGAAAGATGGCACCTATTCGGTCATCCCGCGCTCGCCCGGCGGTGAAATTACACCACAGGGACTGAAAGTGATTGGCGAGATCGCCGAACGCTACCAGCTCTACACCAAAATCACCGGCTCGCAGCGCATCGGCTTGTTTGGCGCGCAGAAAGACGATCTGCCCGCTATCTGGTCACAGCTGATCGAGGCCGGATTTGAAACCGGTCAGGCCTATGCTAAAGCGCTGCGTATGGCGAAAACCTGCGTCGGCAGCGCCTGGTGCCGTTACGGCGTGGGTGACAGCCTCGGCTTCGGCGTTATGCTTGAGAACCGCTATAAAGGCATCCGTACACCGCACAAAATGAAGTTTGGTGTCTCCGGCTGCACCCGTGAATGCGCAGAGGCTCAGGGCAAAGATGTCGGCACTATCGCCACCGAAAAAGGCTGGAACCTCTACGTCTGCGGCAACGGCGGCATGAAACCACGTCATGGCGACCTGCTGGCGGCAGATCTCGATCAGCAGACGCTGGTCACCTATCTTGACCGCTTCATGATGTTCTATATCCGCACCGCCGATCGCCTGCAGCGCACCTCGCTGTGGCTGGAGAGTCTGGAGGGTGGCATCGACTATCTGCGTAGCGTGATCGTGGATGACAAACTCGGCCTTAACAGCCAGATGGAACAGCAGCTCGCCGCGCTGCGTGCCAGCGTTCGCTGTGAATGGCAGGCGACGCTGGAAGATGAGAGCCAGCTGACGCGCTTTGCCCACTTTATCAACTCGCCGCAGCGCGATCCTGCTGTGCAGCGGGTGGCAGAGCGCGATCAGCATCGCCCGGCGCGCCCCGAAGAACGTATTGCCGTGACCCTGATTGAGGAAACCGAATCATGAGCCAGTGGAATCCGGTGTGCCCGCTGACGCAGATCCTGCCCGCCACGGGCGTCTGTGCGCTGGTCAAAGGCCAGCAGGTGGCTATTTTCCGCCCGCGCGACGATGAGCAGCTCTATGCCATCAGCAATATCGACCCGTTTGCCGATGCCAGCGTGCTGTCACGCGGCATTATCGCCGAACATCAGGATGCGCTGTGGGTGGCCAGCCCGCTGAAAAAGCAGCATTTCCGCCTCAGCGATGGCTACTGCATGGAGGATGAAACGCGCTCCGTGGCGGCCTGGCCGGTGCGGGTCAATGCCGGACAGGTTGAAGTCTGCCTGTAACGCCTGTTAACAGCCCGCCTTAGCGGGCTTTTTTAAGGACCTCTGATGGACTATTTCCCCTTGTTCTGCCGCCTGCAGGGCCGACGCTGTCTGCTGGTCGGCGCGGGTGACGTGGCGGAGCGAAAAGCGCGCCTGCTGCTGGAGGCCGGTGCCGATCTTTGGGTCGGAGCCCCCGATTTCTCCCCTGCCTTCCTGCAATGGGCGCAGCAGAAAGCCGTCACGCTGCTACCAGGGCATTTCGATCCCGCGTGGCTGACCGGCTGCTGGCTGGTGGTCGCCGCCACCAGTGATAACGAGGTCAATCAGCAGGTGGCTGACACAGCTGAAAAACAGCAGATCTTCTGCAATCTGGTGGATGCGCCGCAGCAGGCCAGCGCCATTATGCCGTCGATCATTGACCGCTCACCGCTGATGGTCGCCGTCTCTTCCGGTGGACGCGCGCCGGTGCTGGCGCGGCTGCTGCGGGAGAAACTGGAGGCGATGCTGCCGCAGCATCTGGGTCAGCTGGCGCAGCTGGCAGGCGGCCTGCGCGATCGGGTGAAAAAGCAGTTCGGCTCCCTCAATGCCCGCCGCCACTTCTGGGAGCGCTTTTTTCACAGCGAACGGCTGGCCCAGACGCTGGCTAACGGCGACGGTGAACGCGCGGATCAGATTACCGACGCACTTTTTAGCGCAGACCTTCCGCAACAGGGTGAAGTAGCGCTGGTCGGTGCCGGTCCGGGCGATGCCGGATTGCTCACACTCAAAGGCCTGCAGCTGATCCAGCAGGCAGACGTCATCGTCTATGACCGGCTGGTTTCCAATGAAATCCTGAATCTGGTGCGCCGCGATGCCGAACGCATCTTTGTCGGTAAACGCGCCGGACATCACTGCGTGCCGCAGGATGCGATCAACCAGTTGCTCTGCGAACAGGCACAGTGCGGCAAACGCGTGGTGCGGCTGAAAGGCGGCGATCCCTTTATCTTTGGTCGCGGCGGTGAAGAGCTGGAAGCGCTGGCACAGCTGAAGATTTCGTTTAGCGTGGTGCCGGGCATCACCGCGGCATCAGGCTGTGCGGCCTACAGTGGCATTCCCCTGACCCATCGCGATCATGCGCAGAGCGTCAGGCTGGTAACCGGGCATCTGCAGAAATCCGGTACGCTCGCCTGGCAGACGCTGGCGGCAGAACAGCAGACGCTGGTGTTTTATATGGGGCTGGGCCAGGCCGGAGAAATTCAGCAGCAGCTGATAAAACATGGGATGCGGAGTGATATGCCGGTGGCGCTGGTGGAAAACGGCACCAGCACGCATCAGCGCGTGGTCACCGGGACACTGAAGGAGCTGGAAGCGTTAGTCGGTCAGGTGAGCAGCCCCAGCCTGATGATCATCGGCAGCGTGGTGAGTCTGCGCGACAGCCTGCGCTGGTTCTGAATGGGCAAATAAAAACGGCGGGCACAATGCCCGCCGTTTTTTATCCGCTCAGCCATTACGGCATCGCGACAAAGCCTACCGCCTCATAAACCTTCTTCAGCGTTTCCTGCGCCTGTGCGCGTGCTTTCGCCGCGCCATCACGCATTACCTGCTCCAGCAGCGCTTCATCGTTACGGAAGCTGTGATAACGCTCCTGCAGCTCAGAGAGCATGCCCGATACCGCATCGGCTACTGCGCCTTTCAGGTGGCCATACATCTTGCCTTCGAACTCCTGCTCCAGCTCGGCGATGGTTTTACCGGTCACGCCCGACAGAATATCCAGCAGGTTAGAGACGCCCGCTTTCTCTTTGATGTCGTAGCGCACCACTGGCGGCTCTTCAGAATCGGTAACGGCGCGTTTGATCTTCTTCACAACCGCTTTCGGATCTTCCAGCAGGCCGATGACGTTGTTGCGGTTATCATCAGACTTGGACATTTTTTTGGTCGGTTCCAGCAGCGACATCACGCGCGCGCCAGACTTCGGAATGAACGGCTCTGGTACCCGGAAGATATCGCCATAGATCGCATTGAAGCGATGCGCGATATCGCGGCTCAGCTCCAGGTGCTGCTTCTGATCTTCACCGACCGGCACCTGATTGGTCTGATAGAGCAGAATGTCTGCCGCCATCAGCACCGGGTAGTCGAACAGTCCGGCGTTGATGTTCTCTTCGTAACGTGCTGATTTGTCTTTGAACTGCGTCATACGGCTCAGTTCACCGAAATAGGCGTAGCAGTTCAGGATCCAGCTCAGCTGCGTGTGCTCTGGCACATGCGACTGAACAAAGATGGTGCTTTTTTGCGGGTCGATACCACAGGCCAGATAGAGCGCCAGCGTATCCAGCGTCGCTTTACGCAGTGCAGCAGGATCCTGACGCACGGTGATCGCGTGCAGATCAACAATGCAGTAAATGCAGTGGAAATCATCCTGCATCTGCACCCACTGACGCAGCGCTCCCATATAGTTGCCAATGGTCAGTTCGCCGGACGGCTGTGCGCCGCTGAAAACGATGGGTTTCATACTTAAGTCCTGATATTTACAGCCCCAGTGTGGGCAAAAGTTCGTCGAAAGAGTCGAGGGTTAAATCGGGCTGGCTGGTGGCAATCGGCTCGCCATAGTTATAGCCAAAGGTCATACCGACATTAGGTACGCCTGCCGCCTGCGCCGCCTGGATATCATTGCGAGAGTCGCCAACAAACAGCAACTCGTTCGGCAGTACGCCGAAGGTGCCCAGCACCATGAAGATCGCTGCAGGGTGCGGTTTTTTAACCGGCACATCGTCGCCACCGATAATCAGCGAAAACGCATCGGCAATGCCAAGCGATTCAAGCAGCGGTGCCACAAACGGCGTCGGCTTGTTGGTCACAATCGCCATCGGCAGCCCTGAAGCTTTTAAGGCATCCAGCGTCTGCTTCACCTGTGGGAACAGCGTGCTGCCCGCATCCACGGTGTCGGCGTAGTGGCGGTCAAACAGCGCGCGTGCATCACGCTGCTCTTCCGGCTGCGGCTCACGGCCCAGCGCGAAGGTCAGCGCACGGGCCATCATGATATCGGCACCGTTGCCAATCCAGGTTGAGACACGCTCAAGGCCCGCCTGCGGCAGCCGGAGATCGTTCAGCGTACGGTCGATCGCATCGGCAAGGCCTGGCGCGCTATCCACCAGCGTGCCATCGAGATCAAACGCCAGCGCACGAATATCAGTGAAATGAGCCATTGGCTTTCTCCAGTTCGTTGCGCATATCGTCGATCACTTTTTTATAGTCAGGATGACCGAATATGGCAGAACCCGCGACAAACATATCGGCACCGGCAGCCGCAATCTCGCGGATATTGTCGATCTTCACGCCGCCATCCACTTCAAGACGAATGTTGTAGCCGCTCTGATCGATACGTCTGCGCGCTTCACGCAGTTTATCCAGGGTGCCGGGAATAAATGACTGACCGCCAAAACCTGGGTTCACGGACATCAGCAGAATGATATCCAGCTTATCCATGACGTAATCGAGGTAGCTCAGCGGGGTCGCCGGATTAAACACCATACCCGCTTTACAGCCGTGCTCTTTGATCAGTTGCAGGGTGCGGTCAACGTGCTCGCTGGCTTCCGGATGAAAGGTAATATAGGTGGCACCGGCTTTGGCAAACTCCGGGATCAGCGCATCCACCGGTTTTACCATCAGATGCACATCGATGGGGGCAGTGATGCCATAGTCGCGCAGTGCTTTCAGCACCATCGGACCCATGGTCAGATTAGGGACGTAGTGGTTGTCCATTACGTCGAAGTGAACCACGTCACCTCCGGCCGCCAGCGCTTTGGCTGTGTCTTCGCCCAGGCGGGCAAAGTCCGCCGACAGGATTGAAGGGGCCAGCAAATATTGTTTCATCCGATTCTCCCACTGTTGTGCGCCAGCACTTAGGCTGGCGTAATGCGTTGGTCGCGGACGAAACAGACTAGCGATAAAGTGCCAGCAGTTCGTCGACCTTGGTGCGACCGGCTATGCTCCGGCTGATAGAACGCCGGGCTTTGACCACATGTAACACTGCATCCTGATACCATAAACGCGTCAGTGCAGTGTCGTGGTTAGAAATCAGTACCGGAATCCGGTGCTCCGACGCAGCCAGCTGTGCCGCTAACGCCGCCAGATTCTCCTGCTCACGCAGGCTGAAGCTGTTGGTGTGATAAGCCGTAAAATTGGCCGTGGCCGACAGCGGTGCATAAGGCGGATCGCAATAGACCACCGAGCCTTTACCGGCACTGGTCAGGGTAACATCGTACGATTCACAGACAAACGTCGCTTTTTGCGCGCGCTCGGCAAACCATAACAGTTCGGCTTCCGGAAAGTAGGGTTTGCGATAGCGGCCAAACGGCACGTTGAACTCACCACGCAGGTTATAGCGGCAGAGGCCGTTGTAACAGTGACGGTTCAGATAGAGGAACAGCAGCGCGCGCTGGTAGGCGTCGGTGCTGGTGTTAAATTCGGTACGCCGCTGGTAATAACAGATTTCGTTGTTACCTTCCGGCGTAAACAGCAGTTGCGCGTCACGGATGAAATCCGCCGTGCGCGTTTTGACAATGTTGTAGAGATTAATCAGGTCACTGTTGATATCAGCCAGATGGTAGCGATCAAATTCAGTGTTCAGAAACACCGAGCCCGCGCCAACAAATGGCTCGACCAGACAGTCGCCTTGCGGCAGATGACGATGGATCTCTTCTACTAAGGGAAATTTTCCCCCTGCCCATTTCAGGAAAGCGCGATTTTTTTTCATGCTGTCGTGGTTATTACATCTTATTGTGAGGCTGTGGCTGGACCGACAGCAGATCTGCGCTTAAAACGGGGCCAGAGCCTGGCCCCACATCCGCTATTGGCTGGCTTCTTTCTTCACCTGGCTGACGGGTTTTACCCACGGGTTCTTCGCACGCACGTCTGCAGGCAGCGATGCTACAGCGCGTTTGGCATCGGCCGGTGTGGCATAGGAGCCACTCACCAGTACGTACCACGACTGACCGTTACGGGTGGTTTTGTAGACGTGATATCCACTCAGATTTTGTTGCTTAGCCCAGGCATTCAGGCTTTCCGGCTTCGATGCACCACTCAGCTGCAGAGTGTAGCTGCCACCTGGCAGTGATTTGCTGGCTGAACTGCTGCCCGCAGCCGTGGTAGCTGGCGCAGAACTCACTGGCGTACGCGCTGGCGTGGTGTGCGTTTTGCTGTCACGGGTTACAGGCTTCGATGCTGTTTTATGCGATGAATCGTGCGCCGGACGAGCAGCGGTATTGGATTTGTTCGGTGTCTGACGGCCTGAAGGTGCCGTAACAGGATTAGCAGCCGTTCCGGCATTGCCGCTGACCGTTGCTGGCGCCGTTGGCAGTGAACTGCCGCCCTGCGTGCCCATCGCGGCACTGTCAACCTGCTGCTGCTGATTAGTCAGCGCGCTGTTCAGGTCGCCCGGCAGCGTGACACGCTGCTGGTTCGCGGGCGCATCAACCGGGGCGGCCTGCGTAGGCGTTGAAGCCACAGGCGGCATCGAGATGTCGCGCTGCGGATTAGAGGCAGCATCACCGCTGGTCGCCGCGTTATTTTCGCTGGTGGCGGGGGTAGTCTGCGCATCTGACGGAGGCGTCTGACCGCCGGACATTGAAGAAGAGCCGCCCAGGTCAATGTTCTTCTCGCTGCCGGAACCGCCATTGGTGGCAGGGGTTGTGCCCGCCGTGGCCGGTTTTTTCTCATCCGGGCCATTCAGCGCCGAACCAATTCCCAGTACCAGTAACAGCAGAACCAGGATCCCGACGCCCATCATGATACGCTGGCGCGATACCGGTGTTTTGGCCGCAGTAGAGGACTTACGAGGGCGCGAGGGACGGCGGTCGCTGGCGTCAGGCTTTAACTCGTCTTCCGGTTTAAACTCATCCATTTTGGCTCCTCCGTAAAGCGGCATTCCGCACTGCGCACCCTGCGCGCCGCGTCACCACTCAACTGCTTAATCTCAGGGTTGCTGACAATCGTTAATTGCAGCCAGCACCATATCATGTGCCACGCCACCACGCACTTCAGAGCGGCCAATCGACAGCGGGAGTATCAGCCGCAGTTCGCCCGCCAGAACTTTTTTATCGCGCATCATGTGCGGCAGATACATCTCTGCATTCATTGCCTGCGGCCCATGCACCGGTAAACCAGCACGCCTGAACAGGGCAATAATGCGGTCGGTCTCTTCCGCCCGGAATTGTCCCAGACGTTCAGCCGTGCGTGCTGCCATTACCATGCCCGCCGCAATCGCTTCACCGTGCAGCCAGTTGCCGTAGCCCATGTGTGCTTCAATCGCATGACCAAAAGTATGGCCCAGATTAAGCAACGCCCGCTGACCGTTTTCACGCTCATCGGCCGCCACGACGTCAGCCTTCAGTTCACAACAGCGACGAATGCAGTACGCCAGCGCCTGTTCATCCAGCGCCAGCAGAGCATCAAGATTCTGCTCCAGCCACTGGAAAAACGCACCGTCGAGGATAATGCCGTACTTAATGACTTCCGCTAAGCCAGACGCCAGCTCACGCGCAGGCAGCGTCTTCAGACAGGCCGTATCAATCACCACTGACGCGGGTTGATAAAACGCGCCGATCATGTTTTTGCCCAGCGGATGGTTAACGGCCGTTTTGCCGCCAACTGAAGAATCAACCTGCGACAGTAAGGTGGTCGGTACCTGGATAAAGCGTACGCCACGCTGATAACTGGCCGCAGCAAAACCGGTAAGATCGCCAATGACGCCGCCGCCTAAGGCGACAAGCGTCGTATCACGACCGTGCGGCTTTTGCAGGAGCGCGGTAAAGACCTGATCCATCACGGCCAGCGTCTTATACTGCTCGCCGTCGGGTAAGATCACCTGATCCACTTTTACACCTGCCGCTGTCAGCCGCGCTGTCAGCTGGTCAAGATAGAGCGGAGCCAGCGTCTGGTTTGTCACCACCATGGCGTTTTCGCCCGCGGTCAGCGGCCAAAAAGAAGCCGGATCGTTAAACAGTCCGGCGGCGATAGTGATGGGGTAACTGCGTTCCCCCAGTGAGACGGTGATCTTCTCCATGATGCCCGATACCTGTTAAAAAGCCTTCGAACGTTGGATCAACTTTTTTCCAACATGTGGATAATCTGATTCGCCACCACTTTTGCACTCTGATCATCTGTGCGGATGGTGACATCGGCGATCTCTTCGTATAGCGGGTTGCGTTCGCCAGCCAGCGCTTCAAGCACTTCGCGCGGCGGTGAATCCACCTGCAGCAACGGACGTTTTTTGTCACGTTGGGTGCGCGCCAGTTGCTTCTCGATGGTGGTTTCAAGATAAACCACAACACCGCGGGCGGAGAGACGATTACGCGTTTCCCGGGATTTGACGGAACCACCGCCTGTCGCCAGGACGATGCCTTGCTTCTCGGTCAGTTCGTTAATGATTTTTTCTTCGCGATCGCGAAAGCCAGCTTCGCCTTCGACATCAAAAACCCAGCCCACATCCGCTCCGGTGCGTCGCTCAATTTCCTGATCGGAATCGAAGAACTCCATGTTGAGTTGCTGAGCCAACTGACGGCCAATAGTGCTTTTGCCGGCACCCATCGGCCCAACCAGAAAGATATTGCGTTTCTCTGCCATTTTGTCGGTATTACTAAGAATTCGTTAATGATACCCCGCGTTCAGCATTTGCTGGCGGGACAGGAACTGAGACCTCATGAGCGTTAGCAAGAGTCAGATGAAAAATTATCTCAACACTCAAGGCTGTTTGGCAACCGATTATATTGCCTTCAGCACATCCATTTCTGAATTGGCCTGTGTTCGCGAAACTGTAACGCGCCAGCGCTGCGTCTTTACAACGCTGCTTACAGAGGAGTTTTCTGATCTGTTTGCCGGGATTTACCCTGCATAGACGGTTACACCGTATTGAAAATCGCTAAACCTTGTAAGCTAATTCCTCTCCTGCGTCAACGCAGATGGCCTTAAGGGACGCATTTTCCGTTTTATCCAGCCGTAAGCGCTGCTTCCCTGACCAATCGCGGCGTTATGAAGATCACCAGCTCTCTTTTTTTGCGCTGCTCCGATTGCTGACGAAACAACCCGCCAATCAGCGGCACATTTCCCAGCAGTGGCACTTTATTCTCTCCGTGACTACGCTGCTGCTGAAAGATACCCCCTAACGCCAGTGTTTGCCCGTCACTGACCGTGACCTGCGTCTCAATTTCCTGTTTATCAATGGATAATATGTCACTGTCGCCGGTTCTGATGCTGCGACCCGGCATGTTCTGACTGATATGGATCTTCAGCTGGATGCGGCCATTCCCGGAAATCGTCGGTGTCACCTCCATGCCCAGCACCGCTTCTTTAAACTCAATACTGGTGGCACCGCTGTTTCCCGCCGACACTTCATAAGGTATCTCCGTGCCCTGCTTAATCGACGCGGTCTGCTGATGTGAGGTAAAAAGGCGCGGACTGGCGATGATTTCAATCTGGTTCTCCTGCTCCAGCGCACTTAATTCCAGATCCAGAAGCTGACCGCCGATGCGCGCCAGCGCCATACCCACGCTGATGCCGGGTGAACTCACCGCCAGCGGAATATCCAGCCGGGGATGATGCAGGATGTCTGTCACGGCGGCGTCACCCGCCTGCAATCCCCACTTCACGCCCAGCTCCTGCAGATGCTCTTCGCTGATGGTGACGATATGCGCCGATAGCTCGATTTGCTCCAGTGGCAGGTCCAGTGCCCGTATCCAGCGTTCCGTCTCTTTCAACGCTGCCGCCGTATCGCGCAGTAACAGGGCGTTGGTGCGTTTGTCGACCGTCACGCTGCCGCGCGGTGTCATCAGCGACTGCCGCTCACTTAGCAGACTGGCATGCACCTCGCTGGCGCTGGCATAGCGCAATATCACGGCGCGCTGCTGCAAAGGCGTCTGCTGCAACTTTTCCTGCTGCTCCGCTTCCCGTGCCTGCTGCTGAGCCTGCTGCCAGCTCTCCGGATAGACCAGCAGCACATTATCCTGTTCTATCAGCGTCAGCTTTGCCATGCGCGCTACCAGGTCCAGCGCCTGATGCCACGGCAGGTTATCAAGCCGCAGCGATAACGACCCTTCCACCTCTGGCGCTATCATCAGGTTGATCTGCTGATAGTCAGCCAGCGCCTGTAAAATGCGCGCTACCGGCGCGTTATCAAATGTCAGGCTGAGAGGCTCCTCATCAGCGGCGTAAACCGGCAGCAGGCAGCTTATGAGCAGCAGCAGAGTAGCTATCCTTTTCATGCGAACGTCCTTTTAAGTAAAACGAAGTCTGTTGTGCAGTGCAGCTACTCGGTACCGCTAAGGAGAGGTTGCTGCGGGTCATATCAGCGAGTTGCCAGGGCGACAGGGGAAATGGCTTGCCTGTGCGGACTGCGACGCTCTCACCCTGCGGGTTTAGCAGCCAGGCATGAAAATCCGTCTCACGGCCAATGATCCCCTGCAGACGCCAGCCGGTAAGCGGCTCCACGAGCGCCTCACAAATCGAACCGGCAACAGGACGGAACGGATCACGTGCCAGCACACCGCCACAGCACAGCAGTAAAATCAGCAGGCTATGGCGCATCGTCGGGCTCCAGCCAGAGTTGAGCCACCAGATACTGCGGCTGCGCCAGCAGCTGGAAATGCACCGGAAACGCCAGAGAGTCATCGGCAAGCTCGGCAAAAAGTGACTGAAACGCTGGCCACTGCAGATGCAGGGTCAGCGTGCGTGAAGGAGAATCCGGCTGCCACTCTTCCAGCTGATGACGCCGTGCCGCCAGCATCGCTTCCACTGCCCGGCCCGATGCACCCGGTGCAGATCTGGCGGTCTGCATCGACTGCAGCTGCGCCTGCAACTGCGCTATATCCGGGTTCTGGCCCCACTGCCGCCGCCGCTGTTCCAGGGTACGGTTCAACTGCAACAGTTTCTGTTGTTCAGCGATCAGCGTCTGCTGCTGTGGCCGCAACCAGAAAACCCATGAGATCAGTAACAGGCCGGCTGAGACGGCGGAGAGCATGCCGTAACGCGGAAGTGCAGCCATCTGCCACCAGCGATCCCACCACTCATTCATCAGCAACCTCCTTCACCTCTGCCCGCAGTGAAAAGCGATAATGACTATCAGCCTGACGCTTAACGCTGCCCTGCCTCACCTCACCAAACAGCGCGACGGTGGTTAACTGCTCACGGAACTGCCGGACCGCCGCCATATCCTGCGCCAGCCCCTCCAGCGTGAGACGATTGTCGCGCTTCTCCAGCCGGGTCAGCCAGGCGGTGTCAGGCAGTAACGCGGGTAAATCGATCCAGAACTGATGCCATGCGGCCAGTTGTAATGCCTTCTGGCGCTGCTTCGCCTGCTGTTTTTGCACTGCCGTGCGCTGTGCCAGTAACGTCTTTTGCTGCGCCAGCTGCGCGTCCAGGTTTTCCAGCGCCTGCTGCTGTACCCTGCCCGTCTGCGCCACCTGCTCACGCGCCTGACAGATGCGCCAGCTTTGCTGCATGACTCCCACCAGAACAGCACTCAGCATCAGTAACAGCACGACAAGGCTCTGTCGCCGCTGCTGTTGCTGACGGCGCTGCCGCCACGGCAACAGATTCACTGCGACCATCATTGATCTCCGTCGCGCAGCGCCAGCCCGGCCGCCAGCGCAAAGGCACCCGGACTTTCCGGTAACGGCGGCTGTTTATAATGGAACAGATCAAAAGGGGAAAACGCGCGGGCATCAGCGGGCAGCGCAGAATTATCGGCTGAGCACCAGGCAACAGAACGGGCATCGGGGAAGGCCTGCTGCTGCAGTGCCGCAAGCGTGGTAGCTTCGCCGTTGTCAGCCGCGGTATGCACATCGCTCCAGAGCCAGCGGTTATCCTGCTGCAGCACCAGTACCGCACCCTCCTGCAGCGCGGCCTGCCGGGCCAGCCGCCTGAGCGCTTCGGTAGTCAGCTCGAACACCTGCGGCTTTAATCCCGCCTGCAGCAGTGGCGCTGCCCACTGGTCTATAATCTCCAGCCGGGCCGCCGTGACGCAGAGCTGGCCGCTCTGTGTGTCGGCCCGGTAATCCAGTGCCAGCGCAGCAGGCTCCAGCGGAAAGAGACGGCGCGCGGCCGCCTGCACATAGTGCCCCAGCGCAGGCTCATTGAGCGACTGTGCGGGCAGGGGAAGCTGGCGCTGCAGTACCAGCCGGGCGGGCAGCGCAACACGCAGCGAGTAACGACGCGGCAACCGCTGACGCCAGGCCGTTAAGGCTGCCAGTAATTCAGGCGAAGATTGCAGCACGCCGTTTCTTAACGTATCTTGCGGCAGCCGCTGCTGCCACCAGTGGCGTAGCTGCCAGCCATCACGACGAGGCTGGAGGGCCAGGGCACAAATCTGCCTATTCTGAATATCCAGCCCAATTTGCCAGGTATGAAAAGCCATGCGCGCGATCTCCTTATCGTCCGGGAAAGATGGACATATCAAAGCGTCTGGCTTGCCTTTATACTACCGCGCGGTTGTTTATAAACTGCTCAAACGACAAGAGATGGGAAATTCCAGGTGAAGTTCGTAAAGTATTTATTGATCCTTGCAGTGTGTTGCATCCTGTTGGGAGCTGGCTCGATTTATGGTTTATACAAATACATAGAGCCACAGCTGCCCGACGTAAACACGCTGAAAGATGTGCGTCTGCAAACCCCGATGCAGGTTTACAGCGCCGATGGCGATTTAATCGCCCAGTATGGCGAAATGCGCCGTATCCCTTTGACTCTGCAGCAAGTGCCACCTGTGATGGTGAAAGCGTTTATTGCGACCGAAGACAGCCGTTTCTATGAGCACCATGGTGTTGACCCTGTGGGTATTTTCCGTGCGGCCAGCATTGCGCTGGTTTCCGGTCACGCCTCACAGGGTGCCAGTACCATCACTCAGCAGCTGGCGCGTAACTTCTTCCTGAGCCCGGAACGCACTCTGATGCGTAAAATAAAGGAAGCGTTCCTGGCGATCCGCATTGAGCAGTTGCTGAACAAAGATGAAATTCTTGAGCTCTACCTGAATAAGATCTACCTCGGCTACCGTGCTTATGGCGTCGGCGCAGCTTCGCAGGTCTATTTTGGTAAGCCGGTTGACCAGCTGTCGCTGAGTGAGATGGCGATGATTGCCGGTCTGCCAAAAGCGCCGTCCACCTTTAACCCGCTGTATTCACCGAGCCGCGCCCTGTCACGCCGTAACGTGGTACTGGCGCGTATGCTGGATCAGCATTACATCACGCAGCAGCAGTATGACGAGGCACGCAATACGCCGCTGGTGGCGAAGTATCACGGTCCGGAAATCGCCTTCTCTGCCCCCTATCTCAGCGAGATGGTGCGTCAGGAGATGGTGAAACGCTACGGCGACAATGCCTATACCGACGGTTACAAGGTTTACACCACTGTCACCCGCCGTCTGCAGGAAGCCGCTCAGACCTCGGTGCGCAATAACGTCATGGCTTACGATATGCGTCATGGCTATCGCGGCCCGACCAGCGTGCTGTGGAAAGTGGGTGAACCCGCCTGGGATCAGACGAAGATTGAGAAGGCGCTGAAGCCGCTGCCGGTCTATGGACCGTTGCATCCGGCCGTGGTCACAGAAGCACGCAGCGATGAAGCGACCGTGATGCTGAAAGATGGCAGCAATGTGTCGCTGGCACTGGCGGGTGTGCGCTGGGCACGTCCTTATAAGTCTGACACCGTGCAGGGCCCGACGCCGAAAAGCGTGACGCAGGTCCTGCAGGCAGGCCAGCAGATCTGGGTGCGTAAAGTGGGTGACGACTGGTGGCTGGGCCAGGTGCCGGATGTGAACTCGGCGCTGGTCTCGCTGGACCCGAATGATGGTGCGGTGCGCGCGCTGGTGGGCGGTTTCGCCTTTAACCAGAGCATGTTTAACCGTGCGACCCAGGCGCTGCGCCAGGTCGGTTCTAACATCAAGCCTTTCCTCTATACCGCCGCCATGGATCGCGGGCTGACGCTCGCCTCCATCCTGAACGATGTGCCTATTTCACGCTGGGATGCGGGTGCCGGGGCTGACTGGCGTCCGAAGAACTCACCGCCAACGTATGATGGTCCGATTCGTCTGCGTCAGGGACTCGGCCAGTCGAAAAACGTCGTCATGGTACGTGCGATGCGTGCGATGGGCGTAGACTACGCCGCAGAGTATCTGCAGCGCTTTGGTTTCCCGGCTCAGAACATTGTGCACACCGAGTCGCTGGCATTGGGTGCAGCCTCATTCACACCGTTACAGGTGGTACGCGGCTACTCCGTAATGGCGAATGGCGGCTTCCTGGTCGATCCTTACTTCATTACTAAAATTGAGAATGAACAGGGCGGCACCGTATTTGAAGAGAAACCGAAGATCGCCTGTCCACAGTGCAATCTGCCGGTCATCTACGGTGAGACCAAAAAAGCGCTGGCGTTGAATGAAGAGAGCATCGAGAACGTTGCTGCTTCAAATAACAACCAGAATCAGGCGGTTCCTCAGCCTGAACTGGAGCAGGTTCCTGCGCAGGCACAGCAGGGTGAGCAGCAATATGCGCCGCACGTGATCAATACCCCCCTCACCTTCCTGATTAAGAGCGCGCTGAACAGTAATATCTTTGGCGAACCGGGCTGGATGGGAACCGGCTGGCGTGCCGGGCGTGACCTCAAGCGTAATGATATCGGCGGCAAAACCGGTACCACCAACAGCTCGAAAGACGCCTGGTTCTCGGGTTACGGCCCTGGCGTGGTGACGTCAGTCTGGATCGGTTTTGATGATGCGCGCCGCAATCTGGGCCGCAGCACGCTCTCCGGTGCGATTCCCGATCAGATTTCGGGCTATGAAGGTGGTGCTAAGAGTGCACAACCGGCATGGGATGAGTACATGAAGAGCGCGCTGGACGGTGTGCCGGTACAGCCGTTAACCCCGCCGGATGGCGTGATCACAGTGACTATCGACCGCAGCACCGGCAAGCTGGCCAATGGCGGTGGCAACACTCGTCAGGAGTACTTCATCAATGGCACCCAGCCAACCGAATATTCGGTGCATGATGTGGGTACGACGATTATGGATAACGGCGAGAGTCACGAGCTGTTCTGATGTGATATCCATCAATTGAAATTGTCTGAGGCTGGTCACTGTAAGGTGACCAGCCTTTTTTATCGGCCCGTTTATCCTGACGAAACAGGCGATGCTTTGCGTACCTGCGCGGCTCAGTCAGTCGGGGCGGGAAATAAGAAAGGTAAAAACCGAAGAAAGCATCATCTGTTGCTGAGAAAAATGCCGATCACTCTGAGCGATCGGCATTAATTGAGTCTGACAATATAAAGCAATGTGTATTAAGCGATTCAGTAAGTGAACCGAAGAAAAATAATATAGTTATTATATCGCTATGATTAGCGTAGTCTTCCCTGGTGCCAGCAAATATAATTATTGGCATATCAAACAAACAACGGTTACCAGCGTACTGTTAATTACGATCAATAACAGGAGGAATATTAACTCTTGCGCATCGCTTATCATCATGATAAGAATAGAAAGCTCAAAAAACCTCTAATTTGATTTAATCACCTATGGATATTTTTGTATATGGAAATTAAAGTGGGCCATACGCAAGACCCCAAAACCGAAGAATATATTATTCAGCGACTCTGGCAGCATAATGGACGCTTTGCTGACATTAACATGAAAACGCTGAATGTTATCCTGTATGACGATCAGAAAAATATCCAGGGTGGCCTGTTAGCCCATACCTGGTGCGGCACATTGGATATTCACTACCTCTGGATAGATGATGCCTGGCGCCTGCTTGGCACCGGACGTCAGCTGATGCAGACGGCGGAAGAGGAAGCACGAAATCGAGGCTGCCATATGTCCGTCGTTGACACGTTAAGTTTTCAGGCGCGTGGTTTCTACGAAAAGCTGGGTTATCGCGTTTATGGCGAACAGGATGGCTATGCGCAGCGCTACGCACGTTATTATCTGGCAAAAAGATTATAATCTGAACGCTTTCAGCGAGGCGCCATGGACAGCCCATACCGCAGTATCGATGAATTCATTTCTGCATTCGCCACCACCATGGATTTATTACCAACGCCCTGGGGTTTTAAGAATGCTGCATCGCAGCATCTTTATATGAATGAAGCTGCAAAATTGTATACTGCTACGCCTAAAAGTTATTTATTAGAGGGAAAAAAAGACTGTGAGTTTCCCACGCGCTGGAGTGATTGCGCCGATGAATTCTGCGATCACGATCAACAGGTAAAATTGAATAACCGTTGCGTAGCCGTGATTGAAACCCATTACTGGTATGGCAACAATTATCTTACCCCGTTTATCAGTGAAAAATACCCTGTTTTCGACAATCGAAATCAGTGGCTGGGCTGCATCTGGAATGCTCGTCCGGTTGATAACCTTACGGCAATGAGCTTTATCGACCCCAGAAAATCCTCTGTACTGACGACGCGTCTGGAACATGCCCTGTTCACCCCCGCCGAGCTGGATGTCATTTTTCTGCTGCTACGGCGCTTCAGCGCAAAAGAGATCGCCCGCATCTATAACCTCAGCGTAAAAACTGTCGGTAACCGCATCACCACGCTGTATCAAAAAGCGGGTGTGCATTCGCTACAACAATTTGAAAGCTACTGCCGTGCGGAGTCACTGGAGAATTATCTGCCAGAGCGGTTTCTCAGCACAGGCGTTATTTATATATAAACGGTAAGGAAACCCTGTCGTGAGTAAATTTGATGATTATCCACTGAGCCCTGTCCCGGCAAATAAAAGACTCTCACTGCTGAGCGTCGCTATTGTGCATATGGGTATGCTGACTGCGCTGGATCAGTTTATGCTCGGCGCGGTTCTGGGCAACAGCATGACGCTGGCAGAGGCGTTTACCGCAATCACGCTGGCCAGCCTGCTGTTTGGCGTGCTGACCTTTGCGCTCGGCTATGCAGGAATGCGCGAGGGACTGCCGGGGAGCTTGCTGGCGCGCTGGTGTGGTTTTGGTCGCCACGGCTCTGTGCTGATTGGCCTGCTGGTCGCGGTCAGCCTGCTGGGATGGTTCGGCATTCAGAACGCGGTGTTTGCCCGATCGCTGAGCTATGCCCTGAATGGCAAACTCAGCTTTGCAGAGTCGGCAGCACTTTCAGGTACCGTGTTGACGTTACTGGTTACCTTTGGCTTTAAGGCGCTGCGCTTTACCGCGCGCATTGCGGTTCCGCTTTTCATCGCGCTGGTCGGCTGGATTTTCTGGCACGCATTTCACGGTCAGTCTGGCCAGAACATACCGCCGGTTATCGCCAGCCAGGCCATTACTGTAAGCGCCGCGATGACCATGGTGATTGGTGGTGCAATTCTTGCCAGCCTGATGACGCCTGACCTGACGCGTTTTTCACGTCACGGCAAAGATGTGTTTGCCATCACGCTACTGACAATTCTGGCGGGCGAATATGGGGTCAATGGCGTAGCGATTCTTATCGCCAGAGAATTGCAGACATCAGATATCATCGCGATTATTACGCAAACCACCAGTTCACTGGGTTTGCTGGCTGTCGTTTTTTCTACCCTGCGCATCAATGACCTGAATCTCTATTCATCAACGCTGGGCATCGCTAACGCGATTGAAGGCGTGACCGGCTATAAACCGCGTTATCAGATGATTACGCTGCTGCTGGGGCTGCTCGGTACACTCTGTTCAGTGTTCGGGATTCTTGATCGTTTTGTCGATTTTCTGGAACTGCTGGGCGTCATCTTCCCGCCGATACTGGGCGTAATGATCGTTGACTACTACGTACTGAAAACTGACCGACAGACGCTGGCGCTCAGTCGTACCAGCGGTGCCTTACCGGCAACATCCCAGCTTATTGGCTGGCCCGCGCTGATCGCCAGCGTCGCAGGTGCGGCCACGGGTCTGCTGGTTGAGCGCGGCGTACCGGTGCTTAATTCAATTCTTGTCGCGTGCGTTATTTACCTGCTGACCGCGCCACTCTTAAAGCGATCATCGTCCTTACAGGAAAAAATTACTGCTGAATAAAGCAAAAACGCGCCTGTGGCAGGCGCGTTTCTTTTCTCAGCTGTTAGGCTTCAATAATTCAGCCGCCCCTGTTTCACCAGCCATTCGCGCGCCATAAACAGCGCACTGACATTGCGTGCCTCGCGGAACTCGGGTTCGTCCAGCAGCGACAGCATATCGCTCAGCGGCCAGCGGTGGACAATCAGCGGCTCCGGCTCATCGCCTTCCAGCTTTTCGGCGTAGAGACCTTCCGCTATCACAATATTCATCTTGCTGGAAAAATAGGAGGGGGCCATTGTGAGCTTACCCAGCGTGGTCAGCTGTTCGGCACCAAAACCCACCTCTTCTTTCAGTTCGCGCACCGCCGCTTCATTCACGGTTTCACCTGCATCGATCAGCCCTTTCGGAAAACCCAGCTCGTAAGTTTCCAGTCCGACGGCATACTCCTGAATCAGGATCAGATGGTCATCAATAATCGGCACAATCATCACCGCTTCACGCTCAGAGGGCTTCATCCGCTCATAAACGCGATGCGCCCCATTGCTGAAAGCCAGATCGACCGACTCAATAGTGAATAACCGTGAACGTGCCACGGCGGTGATATTGAGGATGTCGGGTTTTTTTGGAATTTTCATATCAGCCTCAAATTATTCTGTGTCGGCTATCTGGAGCGAATTAGCATACCTAACCACAGGCAATTGTGCGACAGTCAGGCAAGGACGTTATCGTTGCATAGATTACAGCGATTGAATAACAGCCTTTGGTTATCAGTTAAGACTAAATTTGCATTAGTCAATATGCTGCGATAAGTTTCAGATAATACCGATATTTAATCCAGTCTGTGCCAGTTACCATTCGGACAAGGCAGGGTTTAACAAATGCCAATAAGATATACGCTGGCACTATTTCATCGGGTGTCTGACTCCTCAGGGTTATATAATCTTCCGGAATGCCTCTTTTATAGTGAGCATAACCGGAGGCGAAAGTTTAAAGTGAAGGCAGCATTTTGGCTGAATTGAGCAGAGCATGAGCACAATCTTTATGATCCTGGCCATAGTGCTGACCTGTTCAATCCTGGCAGGTATTGGGTTCTGGTACGCTATGCGGCATCGCCCGCCGTTGGCGAAACCGCTGCCATTCATCAGTCCGCCCTGCCGTAAACTTTCTGCCCAGGAGCGTGAGGCGGTCGATAAATATGTCGCCGCGCTGGAAAAGCAGCCCCGTACCACGCTGACTACCGATAAGCGCAGCGCGCCTGAACGTCTGACACTCACGGCGCAGAGCAACAATGTCTATCCGGTTACCCGCGCCATTACCCGCTATGGCCTCTCGACTGACGATCCCCATAAATGGCGCTACTATCTGGATGAAGTTGAAGTTCATCTGCCGCCGCTGTGGGAACAGTACATCACCGACGAAAACTACGTTGAGTTAATCCGCACCCAGTCCATTCCGCTGGTAATCTCACTGAACGGCCACTCGCTGGTGGATTACGCGGTCGACCAGCAATCGCTGCCAACACTGATGCGCCCGGTGTCGACCAACGCCTCTATCCGCAAAGCAGAAACGGAAAATGTCGAACTGCTGCAGGTGCGCAAAGAGACAGCGGAAGAGTATCGGCTGTCACGGCCAGACGGCACGCGTGAAGCGGTGATGATCTCCCTTGCCTTCTTACTCTTTTTCTTCAGCCTGCTAGTGCCCACCGCACTAATGATCTGGCTGGTACTGACGGGCGCAGTCACGATCGCGGCCAGTCTGTGGCTGCTCTATCGTATTCCCGGTGAGCGCGGATTGCGTGATATCCACTGCCTGCGCGGCGCGCCAAAGCGCTGGGGCCTGTTCAGCGAATCTAATCAGGAGCAGAGCAACATTACGCTGGGGATTATTGACCTGGCCTATCCCCCGCACTGGCAGCCCTATGTGGCACACGATCTCGGTCAGGTGACGGATGTCGAAATCTACCTCAACCGCCAGGTGGTGCGTCAGGGACGTTTCCTGTCGCTGCAGGATGAAGTCAAAAACTTCCCTATCCAGCGCTGGCGGAAAAACGTGGTGCTGGCCTGTGGTTCGCTGATGGTGCTGACCATGCTGGTCACCTGGATCCCGCTGGGTATGCCGATTAAGCTCAGTCTGGCCTGGGCCAGAGGCACGGATAGTCTGGAGGTCAACAGCGTCGATAAACTCAGCAGCGTGCCGCTGAATATTGGCGACAATCTCAAAGTGAGTGGCACCGGCATGTGTTCCGTGCCGGACAACTACCAGAGCAACCGCAGTTACGCCTATATGCCGTTTGACTGCTCGGCGGTCTACTGGAATAACGCCATGCCATTACCGCAGCCACAATCTGACATCATAGACAAAGCCGCGGCGCTGCTGGATACCACGACAAAGCAGCTGCATCCGGAAACCAATACCGATCCCAAACTCAATCCACAGCTGGCGTCCGCGATTCAGAAGTCCGGCATGATTCTGCTGGATGATTTCTCCGATCTGGTGATGAAAACGCAGGATCTCTGCAATCAGCCGCAGGACTGTATGCGCCTGAAAAATGCGCTGGTGAACCTGGGCAATGCTAAAGACTGGGAAGCGCTGATGCGCCGGGCAGATTCCGGTCAGCTCAACGGCATGAATGTGCTGCTGCGGCCGGTAAGCGCCGAAGCGCTGGAAAATCTGGTCAATACCGCCACCTCGACCTTCTTTTTCCGTGAAACCCGTCGTGCGGCAGAAAATCTCAACAGCCCGCCGCCAGGGGGATTCCTGATCGTTAGCGACGAGGGTCGCCAGCTGGTGAATCAGCCACAGCCCACCGTGTCACTGTTTGATCTTGATCCCCCCTCTCAGTGGCACGAGCTGCAACGTATTTCTGCCATGCTGCTGCACACGCCGTTCAGCGCCAGCGGCATCATTACTGGCATTTCTACCGATGCCAACGGCACACGTCACATCATGCTGCACAATGAACCGGACGCTATGGCGCAGTGGCGCTATCTCGGCACCGTATTGCTGCTGCTGGTGCTGCTGACCTGCGGCGTGATCAACGGACTGCTGGCGCTGCGTCGCATGCACCGTAATCGCCAGCGCATGATCGATATCCAGCAATACTACGACAAGTGTTTCAACCATAACCTCGGCACTTTGCAGAGCGTGCGCTCGATATTCTGAGCCCTGCCCTTCTGTGCTACCCTGTCGCCCGGTTTTTTACAGGGTCTGACACTACGATGCTCAACTGGTCTGAGATTGATACCGTGCTGCTTGACATGGATGGCACGCTGCTGGATCTGGCATTCGATCGCCACTTCTGGCTGGAGCATGTCCCTGAACAGCTCAGCCAGCAACGCGACATCACCCGTGCAGAAGCCGACGCGATCATCACGGAAAAGTATCAGGCCGTCGCCCATACGCTAAACTGGTATTGTCTGGATTACTGGGCAGAGGCGCTGTCGCTGGACATCCGTGCCATGACCTGGGCGATGCGCAGCCGGATCGCACTGCGTGACGATACGCTGCCTTTTTTGCAGGCCCTGCGTCGCGCCGGAAAGTCCACGATTCTGCTGACCAACGCGCATCCTTACAATCTGGATGTCAAACTGGCGCAGACAGGTTTAGCGCCGCACCTTGATTTATTACTTTCCACCCATACCTTTGGGTATCCGAAAGAAGACCCGCGTTTATGGCACGCGGTACAACAGCACACCGGCTTTTCTGCGCCGCGCACGCTGTTTATCGACGATAGCGAATTGATTCTGGATGCTGCAACGTTATGGGGCATCGGCTGGTGTTTAGGCGTTAAGAATCCCGATTCGGGTCGTCCTGAACAAATCTTTCAGCGTCACCGCGCCACGGACGATTACCGGACGCTGATCTGAGTCAGGAGCAGTAATGAAAGAGAAAAGCAGCGAAGAGGTCCGCCTCGACAAGTGGCTGTGGGCAGCGCGCTTCTACAAAACCCGGGCGATGGCGCGGGAAATGATTGAAGGCGGCAAGGTGCATTACAACGGCCAGCGCAGCAAACCCGGCAAAGTGGTAGAGCTGAATGCGGAACTGACACTGCGTCAGGGTAATGATGAACGCACCGTGGTGGTGGCGGGTATCACCGCGCAGCGCCGTCCCGCCAGCGAAGCCCAGCAGCTCTATCACGAAACCGATGCCAGCATTGAAAAACGCGAAAAAATGGCGCAGGCGCGCAAGATGAATGCGCTGACTATGCCCCATCCCGATCGCCGACCTGACAAAAAAGAGCGTCGCGATTTGATGAAGTTTAAATTATCGGGCGATGAATAACGCCGTCTTCGCTGACGCACCATCGCCCCGTTCCAGTGAGAGAAAAAAATATGTCAGTCCAGGATCAACTACACCGTTATCTGTTTGAAAATGCCGCCGTGCGCGGCGAGCTGGTGAACGTCTCTGACACCTGGCATGAAACCGTGAAGAACCACGACTATCCGGCACCGGTTAAAACGCTGCTGGGTGAGATGCTGGTCGCCACCAGCCTGCTGACCGCTACGCTGAAGTTCGATGGCGAAATCACCGTGCAGCTGCAGGGTGACGGTCCGCTGTCGCTGGCGGTGATCAACGGTAACAACAATCAGGAGCTGCGCGGCGTCGCACGTATCAAAGGCGACATCGCGGACGACAGCACCCTGAAAAGCATGGTCGGCAATGGCTATCTGGTGATCACCATCTCCCCTGAAAAAGGTGAGCGTTATCAGGGCGTGGTCGGGCTGGAAGGTGACACCCTCGCGGCGTGCCTGGAAGATTACTTCATGCGCTCCGAGCAGTTGCCCACGCGCCTGTTTATCCGCACCAGCGACAAAGGCGCTGCCGGTATTCTGCTGCAGGTGCTGCCCGCGCAGGACACGGAGAAAGAGGTCTTCGAACACCTGGCGACCCTGACCGAAACCATTAAAACGGAAGAGCTGATCGATCTCCCTGCCAATGAGGCGCTGTGGCGTCTTTACCATCAGGAAGAGGTCACCCTCTACGATCCGCAGCCGGTGATCTACAAGTGCACCTGCTCGCGTGAACGCTGTGGCGAAGTGCTGACCACGCTGCCGCAGGAAGAAGTGGATGAGATCATCGCGGAAGATGGCAAAATTGACATGCACTGCGACTATTGCGGCTCAAACTACGTGTTTGACGCAGTAGACATTGCCGCCATCCGCAGCCACTCCCATGAGAATAACGACCGACTGCACTGATTAATCGGGCGGCGTCTGCCGCCCTTTCTCCATTCCCCCAGTCTATCCCCATAATTTTTCAGACAAATTATCTTTTTTTACTTTCATAACATCTTTTAAACGTTCGAAACATGGCCTTAACGCGCCCTGAGTCGCATTTTTAGATCACTGCCCTTTTTCCCTTAACGCAGAAGAGTAAACTGCGCGCGATCGTGCAAACGCCCGGAAGCCAGGGGCAGATGCCCTGAACAGCCCGGTTATCTTTGCAGGCTGTCGTAACGACGCGCAGTAAACCGTCAGTGATTCACCGCACCCGATACAACAGCCGGTGGCACGATCCCAACCTATCTCTGCTTTGCAGAACAGACACCGATTTAAGGAGCAGTAAAATGCGCGTTAACGGCCTGACCTCGCAAGACCTTGCCGCTTTGGGCATCGTGGATACCACGGAAGTGGTTTACAACCCTGATTACGACACGCTATTTCAGGAAGAGACGCGCCCGGACCTCGAAGGTTTTGCTCGTGGCACCCTGACGCAGAGCGGCGCGATTGCAGTAGACACCGGGATTTTCACCGGGCGATCGCCAAAGGATAAGTACATTGTGCGTGACGACACCACGCGCGATACCCTGTGGTGGAACGACCAGGGCACCGGCAAAAACGACAATCAGCCTCTGTCACAGGAGACCTGGAACGCGCTGAAAAGCTGCGTTACCCGCCAGCTTTCCGGCAAGCGTCTGTTTGTGGTGGATGCCTTCTGCGGTGCCAATGCCGATTCACGTCTGAGCGTTCGTTTTGTCACCGAGGTGGCCTGGCAGGCGCACTTCGTGAAAAACATGTTTATTCAGCCTACAGACGCTGAGCTGGCCGACTTCACGCCTGATTTTGTGGTGATGAACGGGGCCAAATGCACCAATCCGGACTGGCAGGCGCAGGGTCTGCACTCGGAGAACTTTGTTGCCTTCAATCTGACGGAACGCATGCAGCTGATTGGCGGCACCTGGTACGGTGGCGAGATGAAGAAAGGTCTGTTCGCCATCATGAACTACCTGCTGCCGCTGAAAGGCATCGCCTCAATGCACTGTTCAGCTAACGTCGGTAAAGCAGGTGATGTGGCGGTCTTCTTCGGCCTCTCCGGCACCGGCAAAACCACACTCTCCACCGATCCTGACCGCCAGTTGATCGGCGATGATGAGCACGGCTGGGACGATGATGGCGTGTTTAACTTCGAAGGCGGTTGCTACGCTAAAACCATCAACCTTTCTGAGCAGGCTGAGCCGGAGATCTACCGCGCCATTCGCCGCAATGCGCTGCTGGAAAACGTGGTAGTGCGCGAAGATGGCAGTGTTGATTACGCCGACGGCAGCAAAACAGAGAACACCCGCGTCTCCTATCCGATTAATCACATCGACAATATCGTGCAGCCGGTCTCAAAAGCGGGCCACGCGAAGAAGGTGATTTTCCTGACCGCCGATGCGTTTGGCGTGCTGCCACCGGTTTCACGTCTGACGCCGGAGCAGACGCAGTATCATTTCCTGTCAGGCTTCACCGCCAAACTGGCTGGCACCGAGCGTGGCGTGACGGCACCGACCCCGACCTTCTCCGCCTGTTTTGGCGCGGCATTCCTGACGCTGCATCCGACGCAGTACGCTGAAGTGCTGGTGAAGCGGATGGAGGCGTCCGGTGCGCAGGCTTACCTGGTCAATACCGGCTGGAACGGCAGCGGCAAACGCATCTCACTGAAGAATACCCGCGCCATTATCAATGCAATCCTGGCGGGTGAGCTGGATGATGCACCGACAGAAACGCTGCCAATCTTTAACCTGCAGATGCCGGTTGCGCTGGGCGAGCTGGACAGTGACACGCTCGATCCGCGTCGTAGCTGGGAAAGTGAAGAGAAGTGGACCGCTGCCGCCGAAGGTCTGGCACAGCGCTTTATTGATAACTTCGACAAGTATACAGATAACGCCGCAGGTGCTGCGCTGGTGAAAGCCGGTCCGCAACGCTAAAAGAACCGGCGCGGCAGTGATGCTGCCGCGCCGCGTTTATCAGTTTGAGATGCTGTTACTGCCATTGTTGTGACTCAGCGCCATCGTTTCCACTAACGGCAACCAGGCACGAATACGTAACCCGCCACGTTCGCTTTCGCCAATCTCCAGCGAGCCCTGATGGGCATCGATAATCCGCTGTACAATCGCCAGGCCGAGACCGGTTCCGCTGGTGCTGCGGGCGCTGTCGCCCCGCACAAACGGCTGGAACAGATGCGCCAGCTGATCCGGCTTGATGCCAGGTCCATCATCTTCCACCTGGAACCAGGCGCGATGCAGTTCCCGTCCGCTGCTGACCTTGATCCAGCCATTGCCGTAGCGTGCGGCGTTGACCACCAGGTTAGCCAGCGCGCGCTTAATCGACAGCGGGTTGATATCCAGCATTAACTCTTCCGGCATCACCGCATTTTCGATTTCACGCTCGTAGCCACTTTCCGCCGCCACCACTTCACCCAGCACGCTGTTCAGGTCGGCGCGCTCGGTCTGCATCTCCTGACCGGTGCGCAGGTAGTCGATGAACTGTTCGATGATGGCGTTGCACTCTTCGATATCTTTGTTAATCGATTCGGCCAGATAGCCATCCTGCTCGCTCATCATCTCGGTGGCGAGACGAATACGGGTCAGCGGCGTACGCAAATCGTGGCTGACGCCCGCCATTAACAGCGTGCGGTCATCCGCCAGCTGCTTCACCCCGGCCGCCATCTGATTAAAGGCACGCGTTACCGATCGCACTTCTGACGCGCCATACTCACGCAGCGGCGGCGGAATAATCCCGCGTCCCACCTGCAGAGCGGCGTGCTCCAGATCCACCAGCGGTCGGTTCTGGATGCGGATAAACAGCCAGGCACCGCCAATCGCCAGCAGCATAATCGCCAGGGTATAGCGGAACAGCGGTGAGAAGTCGCCCTGATGAATTTCCGTCAGCGGCACCCGCACCCAGATATCGGGCGACAGCCAGGTTTTCAGCCAGACCACCGGAGAGTTTTTGTTCACCTCAACCCGGACATCGGTCGGACCGCCGAGCTGCTGCCCCATCTGCTCGCTCAGGAACTCATAGTGCTGCGCCCAACGCAATCCGCTCTCCTCTGCTGCTGCATTGGTGTAGAGCGAGATCCCCAGTTCGCGGTAGATTTCCCGGCGAAACGCCGGGGGCACTTCCAGCTGCGTGCCATCTTCCAGCTGCAACCGGTCGGTCATCAGCATACGAACTTCGTAAGCGAGCACCTTATTGAACTGTTGCAGGCTGGGAAGAATGGCGAAGTTCAGCACCACCAGATAGGTCGTGACCAGGCTGACGAACAGCAGGGTAACGATCAGCAGCAGGGTGCGGGCAAACGAACTCCGTGGCGAGAAGCGCAGTCGCTTCATGCTTTACTGCCGTCCGGCACAAAGACATAGCCCAGACCCCAGACGGTCTGAATATAACGCGGATGCGCAGGATCCTCTTCCACCATGCGACGCAGGCGGGAGATCTGGACGTCGATCGAACGTTCCATGGCACTGTATTCACGGCCACGCGCCAGGTTCATCAGCTTGTCACGGGACAGCGGCTCACGCGGGTGGCTTACCAGCGCTTTCAGCACGGCAAACTCACCGCTGGTCAGCGGCATCGGCTCATCTTCACGGAACATCTCGCGGGTGCCGAGGTTAAGTTTGAATTTACCGAAGGCGATAATCGCCTCTTCCTGCGACGGTGCGCCTGGCAGTTCGTTGGCCTGACGGCGCAGCACCGCGCGGATACGCGCCAGCAGCTCACGCGGGTTGAAAGGCTTGGGAATGTAGTCGTCAGCGCCGATCTCCAGCCCCACGATACGGTCCACCTCTTCGCCCTTGGCGGTCACCATGATAATGGGCATCGGGTTGCTCTGACTGCGCAGACGACGGCAGATAGAGAGGCCATCTTCGCCCGGCAACATCAGATCGAGCACCATCAGATGAAAGGATTCACGGGTTAACAGACGATCCATCTGCTCGGCATTAGCGACACTGCGCACCTGAAAGCCCTGCTCGGTGAGATAGCGTTCAAGCAGTGCACGCAGACGCATATCATCATCGACGACCAGAATTTTGTAGTTCTCTTGCATTTTCAACTCCCAAAGGCGCTATTGCCTGAGCCAACATTGTTAAAAAAAGATGCCTTATAGTGACAGTCATTAATGGTTTATATTCTAGCCAAAATTGTTACAAAGCATATTAAACAGGAGCTTATATTTGAATTAAGGTGATTTCGGGCCTGTTTTAACCCATTTGCCCCTGCCCGGCCCCTGATACGGCAAATCTGAAAAAAAGGCCCTGTTTCTCTGTATCGCTGGCGTCAGAAGCGAGCCAGTTTTTAATCAATGAATCAATTCAGTGAGTTAGCAGATAATTTGACTTAATGATCAGCCATCATTGTAGATAAGCTCCAGATAATCTACCTCAACAGCGAAGCGGCAGCATAATATTCCAGTAAACCTGCGTAACGCCCCACGCTCCTCTCGGATTAGTTTCAGCGGCCCTCTCAGCAAGGCCAGTTTAAATTAAAGCCCTTTAAATCAATCAGTAAAGCCAACTTTTCGCCCCTCTCGTTTTGAACCAGACTGCTCTGGCAACATTCGATGTCTCAACGGGGAATACACAATGAAAAAAACAATTTTACTGCTGAGCGCGCTGGCATTAGGCAGCGTCAGCCCAGGTTATGCTGCCACAGCAACCGGTGAAGCCGCCGGTGCAGCAGCGACAACGACTGCAAAAGGTAACTCTGACGCCATCGGTGTGGGTGCAGTCGCAGCCCTGCTGGGCGTTGCGCTGGCCACCATGGGCGGCGGCGGCGGTGACGGTCACAGCACCGGCACCTCGACCACCACGGCGACTCACGCCGGAAAATAAGTTTAAGCATCTACTGGCTTCAGATTACTGATTTGATTTTGAATCACAGCACCAACCCTTTCGCCGCCGGGGAAATCAACGTGGGTTTTTAGCCTTTAAAAACCCTTTCCCCGACTCTTTTTTGCCGCGCCCTCTTTGCCTTACACTGTCGCTCCTGAGATCACTGTGGCCGGTATAGCATGAAAACCCGACTTATTACCCGCGAAGGCTTCGATAAGCTGAAAGCGGAACTCGACTATTTATGGCGTGAAGAGCGACCGGAAGTGACGAAAAAAGTCACCTGGGCTGCCAGTCTTGGCGATCGCAGTGAAAATGCCGATTATCAGTACAACAAAAAACGGCTGCGTGAAATTGACCGCCGCGTTCGCTATCTGACCAAAAGTCTTGAACAGCTGCGTATTGTTGACTATTCCCCCCAGCAGGATGGCAAAGTCTTCTTTGGTGCCTGGGTGGAAATTGAAAACGATGAGGGCGACCTCAAACGCTTCCGCATTGTGGGCTACGATGAGATTTTTGGCCGCAAAGATTACATCTCAATCGACTCGCCGATGGCGCGGGCGCTGCTGAAAAAAGAGGTCGGCGATGCCGCCACCGTTGAGACGCCACTGGGTCCGGCACTGTGGTATGTCAATGCGATTGACTACCCGCAATAACGATTCAGATTATCGCTGAAAGCCGCCCGCGTCTCTGGCAATTTTGACCATCAATCCGTATAACTGTCGGCTATTTCTCAACCCGGAAAGCAAGACAGTCCTGATGATGAAAGTTCTGAGCCAGATAATTGCCAGTGAGCTACAGGCGCGACCAGAGCAGGTTGACGCTGCCGTTCGCCTGTTAGATGAAGGGAATACCGTGCCGTTTATCGCACGCTATCGTAAAGAGGTCACCGGCGGCCTGGATGATACCCAACTCCGCCAGCTGGAAACCCGCCTCAGCTATCTGCGTGAACTTGAAGAGCGACGCCAGTCGATTCTGAAGTCGATTGACGATCAGGGAAAACTGACTGACGACCTCGCCCGCGCCATCAATACCACCCTCAGCAAAACCGAGCTTGAAGACCTCTACCTGCCCTACAAACAGAAACGCCGCACGCGTGGACAGATCGCGATTGAAGCCGGTCTGGAACCGCTGGCGGACACACTGTGGCAGGATCCGTCGCACATCCCTGAGCAGCTGGCGGAGCAGTATGTCGATGCTGATAAAGGCGTCGCCGATGTCCGTGCCGCGCTGGATGGTGCCCGCTACATTCTGATGGAGCGTTTCGCCGAGGATGCCGCGCTGCTGGCCAAAGTGCGTAACTACCTGTGGAAAAATGCCCACCTGGTCTCACGCGTGGTGGAAGGCAAAGAGGAAGCGGGCGCGAAGTTCCGTGACTACTTTGATCATCATGAAGCGCTGAGCACCGTACCGTCGCATCGTGCGCTGGCAATGCTGCGTGGCCGCAACGAAGGCGTGCTGCAACTCTCGCTCAATGCCGATCCGCAGTTCGACGAAGCACCGCGTGAAAGCCACGGCGAAACCCTGATTGCTGAACACCTGAACCTGCGCCTGAATAACGCCCCTGCCGACAGCTGGCGTAAAGCCGTCGTGAGCTGGACGTGGCGCATCAAGGTGATGCTGCATCTGGAAACCGAACTGATGGGTACGGTGCGCGAACGCGCAGAAGATGAAGCGATTAACGTCTTTGCCCGCAACCTGCACGACCTGCTGATGGCAGCGCCGGCGGGGATGCGTGCCACCATGGGACTGGATCCCGGCCTGCGTACCGGCGTTAAAGTCGCTGTGGTCGATGCCACCGGCAAAGTCGTGGCGACCGATACCGTTTATCCGCACACCGGCCAGACCGCCAAAGCCGCTGCCGCTGTTGCCGCGCTCTGCATTAAGCATCAGGTCGAGCTGGTGGCGATTGGCAACGGTACCGCTTCCCGTGAAACCGAGCGTTTCTTCCTGGATCTGCAGCAGCAGTTCCCGCAGGTCACGGCACAGAAAGTGATTGTCAGCGAAGCTGGCGCATCGGTCTACTCAGCCTCTGAACTGGCGGCGCTGGAATTCCCGGATCTCGATGTTTCGCTGCGCGGCGCGGTGTCGATTGCCCGCCGTCTGCAGGATCCGCTGGCCGAACTGGTGAAAATCGATCCGAAATCAATCGGTGTCGGCCAGTATCAGCATGATGTCAGCCAGAGCCAGCTGGCGAAGAAACTCGACGCCGTCGTCGAGGATTGCGTGAACGCCGTCGGCGTGGACCTGAATACCGCCTCGGTGCCGCTGCTGACCCGCGTCGCGGGCCTGACGCGCATGATGGCGCAAAACATTGTCGGCTGGCGTGATGAGAATGGCCGCTTCCAGAATCGCCAGCAGCTGCTGAAAGTGAGCCGTCTTGGGCCAAAAGCCTTTGAGCAGTGTGCGGGCTTCCTGCGCATTAACCACGGCGACAACCCGCTGGATGCTTCGACCGTCCACCCGGAAGCTTACCCGGTCGTGGAGCGTATTCTGGCCGCCACCGAGCAGGCACTGAGCGATCTGATGGGCAACGCGGGCAGCCTGCGTAATCTCAGCGCCCGCGATTTCATTGATGAACGTTTTGGTCTGCCGACCGTTACCGACATCATGAAAGAGCTGGAGAAGCCGGGCCGCGATCCCCGTCCTGAGTTCAAAACCGCGCAGTTCGCGGAAGGCGTGGAAACGCTGAACGATCTGACGCCGGGCATGATCCTCGAAGGTGCCGTCACCAACGTCACTAACTTCGGTGCGTTTGTGGATATCGGCGTGCATCAGGATGGCCTGGTCCATATCTCGTCGCTTTCTGACCGCTTTGTGGAAGATCCACATCAGGTGGTGAAAGCGGGTGATATCGTCAAAGTGAAAGTGATGGAAGTCGATCTCCAGCGTAAACGTATTGCCCTGACCATGCGTCTTGATGAGCAGCCAGGCGAAAGCAATGCACGTGGCGGCGCGAAGAATGCCGCCCCGCGCGAAGAGAAACGTCCGGCCGCCGGTAAAGGCCGTCCACGTCCGGTCAGCACGTCTGCGGGTAACAGCGCGATGGGTGATGCACTGGCCGCGGCATTCGGTAAAAAACGCTAATCTTTTCAGGGGGCCATCATCTGGCCCCCCTTTCACACCCTTCTCCCCGGTTGAAAATCCCCGCCATCGCGCTACGCTAAAAAGATGCCTGTCATAAAAACAACACCTGCTGTGGCACCCAATTCACGATGGAAACGATCACCGATCTGATTGAGAAGATTTATGCTGGCACATTCCCGGAGGCGACCTTTACGCGCCTGCAGGCTGACATCGCTACCGCCCGCGAGGCGATTAAGCTGCCGCGTAAGGCACACTGGGATGAACAGGATGTGGTGCTGATCACCTACGCCGATCAGTTTCGGGAAGCCGGTAAACCCACGCTCAGCACCTTTTCCCGTTTCTATCAGCAGCATCTGCAATCCACGTTTCCGCTGGTCCACCTGCTGCCCTTTTTTCCCTGGTCGTCCGATGACGGCTTTTCGGTGATTGATTATCATCAGGTCGATCCGCAGTGCGGCGACTGGCAGGATATTGCGCGCCTGCATCAGGAAACCCGGCTGATGTTTGACTTCGTCTGCAACCACATGTCGTCACGGAGCGCCTGGTTCCGCCACTTTCTGGCGCAGGATCCCGGCTGGAACGATTTCTTTATCAGCATGCCGCCCGCCACCGATCTCAGTGCCGTCACGCGACCGCGCACTTCGCCGCTGCTGACGCCGTTTAAGATGGCCGATGGCGACACCCGCTTCATCTGGACCACCTTCAGCGCCGACCAGATCGACCTTAATTTTGCCAATCCTGAGGTGTTGCTGCGCATGGTCAACGTGCTGCTCGACTACCTGATCCGTGGCGCTGACTATGTACGTCTCGATGCGGTCGGCTATATGTGGAAAACGCCCGGCACGCGCTGTATTCATCTGGAAAAAACCCATCAGCTGGTGAAGCTGTTTCGCGCCATTGCCGACCATGTCGCGCCTGGGACGGTGATTATCACCGAGACCAACGTGCCGCATCAGGACAACATCAGTTATCTGGGCAATGGGCACGATGAGGCGCAGATGGTCTATCAGTTTTCACTGCCGCCGCTGGTCCTGCATGCCATTCATACCGGATCGGCGCGCGCGCTGCGGCAGTGGGCCTGTTCGCTGGATCTCAGCAGCAACGACACCACCTTCTTCAACTTTCTGGCATCCCACGATGGTATCGGGCTGAATCCGGCACGCGGCATTTTGTCGGAGGTGGAGATTGTGGCGCTGGTGCGCGATCTGGCGCTGGAAGGCGCGCTCGTCTCCTATAAAAACAACCCCGACGGCACCACCAGCCCCTATGAAATCAACGTCACCTATCTGGATGCGTTAAATAGCGAAGCTGACGATGACGCCACGCGGCTGAAACGCTTTTTGCTGGCCCATGCGATTCTGCTGGTCTTTCCTGGCGTGCCGGCTATCTATATCCAGAGTTTTCTGGGCGGCCGTAACCATTATGATGGCGTACGCGCAGCCGGGCACAACCGGGCGATTAATCGGCAGAAGTATGATTTGCAGCAGATTGAGGCGGCGCTGGCGGGCGATGACTGGCTGCGTCAGCAGGTTTATACCCGTCTTGGCCAGCTGATTCAGTTACGACGTCGCCAGCCTGCGTTTCATCCTGATAATCCGATGACGATCTATGACAGCGAAAATGCCGTGCTGGTGCTCAGCCGTCATCAGCCAGAGAGCGGCGACGAACTGCTGTGCGTGTTTAATCTCAGTGGACGGTCAGTGATGACGCAACTGCCGGTAGCGCATACGTTGCAGGATGTGGTGAGCGGAGAGAAAATTGA
Organism: Pantoea sp. JKS000250; assembly: GCF_003201065.1. NCBI lineage: Bacteria > Pseudomonadati > Pseudomonadota > Gammaproteobacteria > Enterobacterales > Erwiniaceae > Pantoea > Pantoea sp. JKS000250. The sequence continues at coordinate 1,884,834 of NZ_QICZ01000001.1, forward strand.
TGGCACCCAGCCGGTTAAGCTGGATGCCTGGCAGTTCATGTGGCTACGTTAATTACTTGTAGACTTCAGCGGTGGCGCTGAATTTACCGTGTTCGCGACCGGCGATCACCAGGTAATATTTACCGCCTTTTTCGTCAGCGAGCTTAGATAGCACTTTTTTAGCATCCATTGGCGAGGTGGTTTCCGCCGTGGTGTTAACGGTGCCAATCTTCTGCAGGTTCATTGTCTTAACTTCTTCTTTGGTGACTTCTTTCGCTGCCATCGCAGAAAATGAAATCGCGCCCATCATCATTGAAGCCACAACCCATTTAAAAACCTTCATTATGTTTACCCTCATTCATGATCCATTGTGAGATGTAAGCAGCCGCTAAACGCGTAAGGCAGTATGGAACGGCATAGTCATTTCCGTGACTAATCACATAAAATTGCAGCGGCCTTGCTCACAGAGAGAAGTATTGCTGCTGTCAGCGATTTTGCCAATATAAAGCAGCACTATCCTGATAAATTACTGATAAAGTTAGCAATATGCTGACAGAAGTTGTCAGGATGGGAAATAAAAGGTGCATGCGCTGCTTTTTCGATAACCACCGAAGGCGAATCTGGCAACATTTCATCTATCTCAGCGGCTATCCGGCGCGGCACCAGTCCATCCAGCGCCCCATAGAGTCGCAGGAACGGCAGCCTGATCTGCGGTAGCGCGTCGCGCAGATCGACCTGGCGCAGAATCTCCAGACCGCCATCCAGTACCGCTACCTCCGGCATCGGTTGTGACAGCACCACCTCTTTCAGCTGTCGCGCATCGGCACGCGCGGTTTCAGTGCCCAGCGTCTGCAGCGCCAGAAAGCGCTCCACCGTGCGCTGAAAATCGTTGCTGAGCATCTGCTGAAAGTTCTGCAGCGTCTCCGGTTTAATGCCGGGCCAGCGCTCTGTGGCGGTGAAACAGGGCGACGACGCCACGGTAATCAGTGCAGCCAGCTTTTCTGCCGCTGTCAGCGCCAGCTGCGTTGCCACCAGTCCGCCCAGCGACCAGCCCACGACTATCGCCTGCGGTGGCAGCAAAGGCAGTAGCTCTTCTGCCATCTGCGCCAGCGTCAGTGCACCAAAATCACCGCTTCGGCCATAACCCGGCAGATCGACCAGATGCAGGCGATAGTGCGGGCTGAGTCGCGGAATAATGCTTTGCCAGACTTCGGCATTCAGTCCCCATCCGTGCAGCAGCACAAGATCGCGTTTTCCTTCCCCGCAGGTGTGCCAGTAGAGCGACGTCATCAGTTACTATCCCGAAATTGATAAGGAGATCGCTATGCTAGCAATGCCCGCCCTGTGTTGGCTATGCCGGATGCCGTTACGGATAGCCCGGCACGGCATCTGCAGTTTATGCCTGCGCGAATTACCGCCGTTGCCATTGCTCTGCCCGCGCTGCGGATTACCGGCAGGCTCAGCAAAGGTCGCCTGTGGCCGCTGCCAGCTTAAACCGCCCGCCTGGCAGGCGCTGGTCTGCGTCAATGACTATTGTCCGCCGTTCAGCCAGTGGGTTAATCAGCTGAAGTTTTCTCACATAACCGCACTCAGGGTGATGCTGGCGCGGCTGCTTTTGCTAAGCTGGCTGAATGTTTACCGGCGTGGCACGGTGCCGCGTCCCGATCTGCTGCTGCCGGTTCCGCTGCACCGGCGGCGACGCTGGCAGCGCGGCTTCAATCAGACGGTACTGCTGGCCGCTCCGCTGGCGCACTGGCTGGGATGTGAATGGCGTGAAGGTGTTTCCCGCAGGCGCAGGGGCGCATTACAGCATCAGCTCAGCGCCCGGCAGCGCCGCACCAACTTACGCGGTGCCTTCCGCCTTGAAATGGCGGTGCAGGGACGCCATATCGCCCTGCTGGATGACGTCATTACGACCGGCAGTACCGTAGATGAAATCAGTCGTCTGTTACTGGCGCAGGGTGCCGCCAGCGTGCAGGTCTGGTGCCTGTGCCGTACCTTGTAGAGCGTCATTGATGGGCGTATTATAACCAACTAAATTAGTCAACTATTGAGCAATCGACATGATCCGAATTACTGACTCTGCCCAGGAACATTTTTCTAAACTGCTATCCAAACAAGAAGATGGCACCCAGATTCGCGTATTCGTGATTAACCCGGGTACGCCAACAGCCGAGTGTGGCGTCTCTTACTGTCCGCCCGATGCAGTTGAAGCTACTGACACCGAACTGAAGTTCGAAAAGCTCTCTGCCTACGTTGATGAGCTGAGCAAGCCGTATCTGGAAGATGCCGAAATCGACTTCGTTACCGACAATCTCGGTTCACAGCTGACGCTGAAAGCGCCGAATGCCAAAATGCGTAAAGTCTCTGATGATGCGCCCATGGTTGAGCGCGTTGAGTATCTGCTGCAGGCGCAGATCAACCCACAGCTGGCTGGCCACGGCGGTCGCGTGTCGCTGATGGAGATCACCGATGAAGGTTACGCCATCCTGCAGTTTGGCGGCGGCTGTAACGGCTGTTCGATGATCGACGTGACCCTGAAAGATGGTATTGAGAAAGAGCTGCTGGCCGCCTTCCCGGAACTGAAAGGCGTGCGCGATATTACCGAGCATCAGCGCGGCGAACACTCGTTCTACTGATGATAAAGCGCGGCAGCCCGGCTGCCGCGCCCTTCTTACTTCTCTTTCTTTCCTGACTGACGCTGCTGACTCACGACCTTCAGTAACGCATTCACTTCCTTGTCCGCAAAAATCTCCTCCAGCGTTTTGCTCAGCTTGCGTCGCCAGTTAGGGTACTGATCCACCGTACCCGGCACGTTAACCGGCGTGGTCATTCCGAGCCAGTCCTCCGGTTGTAGCCCCAGCAGCGCACTGTCGGTATCCGCCAGGAAGCGATGGATCGCCCGGTTCAGCGCAGGCGTCATAGCCAGCTTCTCCGCCTTCTTCTGGCTGCGAGCCGGTAAGGCACCCGCCTGATGCAGCGCATCCAGCAGCGCCTGCTTCTGTGCGGCACGCTGCTCATGTAACGCTTTTACCGCATCGCCCGGATAAAGACCCAGCTTCTCGCCCAGTTCCAGATCGCCCTGCTCCCAGAAGCCGGTCAGCGTCGGCAGATCATGGGTACTGGCGCTGGCGATAGACTGACGTGGATAGTCTTCAGGGGCGCGATAGCGCTCATCTTTCTCCTGCTCAAACCACAGCACCTTCCATGAAAAGACGCCGCTTTTACGCAGCAGGCTGACGATCTCCTGAGGCACGGTGCCGAGGTCTTCGCCAATCACCATACAGCGCAGCCGGTGGCTCTCCAGCGACAGAATAGCCAGCAGATCGTTGACCGGATAGGCCACATAAGCACCTTTATCCGCCGTCTCTCCGGCTGGCACCCACCACAGACGCAGCAGCGACATCACATGGTCGATACGCAGCGCGCCACAGTCACGCATATTGGCGCGCAGCATGTCGATAAATGGCTGATAGGCGCGCGCCTGCATCACATGCGGATCCATCGGCGGTAAGCCCCAGTTTTGTCCCAGCGGTCCCAGACGGTCAGGCGGTGCGCCCACCGAGGCCTTGAGGCGATAAAGCTCCGGGTCGTGCCAGGTCTCCGCACTGCCTTCCGCCACGCCCACCGCCAGGTCACGGTAGAGACCGACGCTCATGCCCAGCGCCTGACTGTGCGCCCAGCAGCCTGAGAACTGCTGCTGCGCCAGCCATTGCAGCCACTGCCAGAAGGCGATCTCCTGTTCATGCTGTTCACACCACTGCTGCACTTCCGGCGACTGACTGTTGCGCCACGCCTCTGGCCAGGCAGGCCAGCCGCCCTGCTGCGACTTGTCTGCCTGCCGCTCCAGCAGTATGCCATCGTAGGCAGCCTGATAGCGCAGGCTGTCACCGCCGTCACGCACAAAAGCAGCCAAGGAGAGAGGCTCTTCGCTCTGGCTGTCACGCGCCTGAAAGTGTGTCCAGGCATGGCGCAGCGCCGCCAGCTTCAGCGCCATCACGGCTTCGTAGTCAACCTGCTCCGCCTCACGTGCTTTGGTCAGCGCCTTCTGTGTTTTCGCGCTTTTCCACCATTTCTGCGCCGCCGCGCTTTGCTGAAAATCGGTCACCTGACTGACGTCGATATAGATTACGTTCAGCCAGCGGCGCGATGACGGACTATACGGGCTGGCAAAACCGGCGCTGGCGGGATAGAGCGCATGCAGCGGATTCAGCCCGACGAAATCGCCGCCGCGTTCAGCCAGCTGCACCAGCAGTTGATCGAGATCGCCGAAGTCGCCGATGCCCCAGTTCTGTTCAGAGCGCACGGTATAAAGCTGAACCAGTGCACCCCAGCGTTTTTCTCCGGCCTCCAGCGCCGGAGGCAGATAGCAGCGGCGCGGTGCGACGATAACCCGCGTCTGCCAGCTTTTCTTTCCTTTAGTGAGCGTCAGCTGGTGATAACCCTGGGTCAACGGTCCCGGCAGCGTAAAAGGCTCCCCGGCGGTTAACTCACCGCTGTGCTGTTTGCCCTTTTCAGTCTGCAATTGCCAGCTGTAAGTGCCACTGCCCTGAGCCGTCAGCTGTCGCTTACTGCTGCCGCTGAACACCGCGACCGGCGGCAACGGGGATTTACTGGCCTTCTGCGGTTCTGCCATCACCGCCAGCAGTGCGCGTTTGGTCTCATCGCTGACAGCCTCTTTCCTGCCGTTGACGTCGATGTAATCCAGTGAAATGCCTGCGGCACGGGCGGCCTGATCGAGTGAATTTTGCTTCATTGCTGCTCCTTAGCGCGGTGCCTGCCAGATACGTTGCTGATAGTCACGAATGGAACGGTCCGAACTGAACATGCCGGTTCGTGCCGTATTGAGGATGGCGGCGCGGGTCCAGCCTTCGGGGTCACGCCATAGCGCTTCCACCCGTTGCTGCGCCTCGATATAGGCCTGGAAATCGGCCAGCACCAGCCAGGGATCGCCGTGTTTCGTCAGGCTTTCCAGCATCAGGTCAAAGGCGTGCTTATCCCCATCGCTGAATTTGCCCTTCTCCAGCGATTTCAGTAAATCGTCCAGCGGCTTGTTCTGCTTACGCACCTTTTTCGGGTTGTAGCCTTTCGCCTTGAGCGCCTTCACCTCATCCACGGTGTGACCGAAGATAAAGATGTTCTCCTCGCCCACCTGTTCGGCAATTTCGACATTAGCTCCATCCAGCGTGCCAATCGTCAGCGCACCGTTCAGCGCCAGCTTCATGTTGCCGGTGCCGGAGGCTTCATAACCGGCGGTGGAGATCTGCTCAGAGAGATCCGCTGCCGGGATCATCTGCTCGGCCACGGTGATACGGTAGTCGGGGATAAACACCACTTTGAGTCTGTCGCCAACCCGCGGATCGTTGTTCACCACCTCCGCCACTTTGTTAATGGCGTAGATGATATTTTTGGCGAGGTAGTAACCCGGCGCGGCCTTAGCCCCGAACAGGAATACCCGTGGTGTAAAGGTGACATCTTCCGGTTTATTACACAGCGTCTGATAGCAGTAGAGGATATGCAGCAGGCTGAGATGCTGGCGCTTGTACTCATGCAGACGCTTGATCTGCACATCGAACAGCGCAGCCGGATTCACGATGATGCCGGTGTGCCGCGCGATATACTTTGTAAGCTGCGCTTTGTTCTGCTGTTTGATGCTGCGATAGCGCTGACGAAACGCCTGATCGTCGGCATAAGCCTCCAGACCGATCAATGCATCAAGGTTATTGGCCCACTCGGTTTTCAGCGTCTCATCAATCAGACCGGCCAGCGCCGGGTTACACTGCTTCAGCCAGCGACGCGGCGTAATGCCGTTGGTGACGTTATGGAATTTTTGCGGCCAGAGCTGGTGATACTCCGGGAAGAGATCGCTGACCACCAGACGGGAGTGCAGCGCCGCCACGCCGTTGACCGCAAAGCCGCTGACGACGCAGAGATTGGCCATCCGCACCTGACCGTCAGCCACCACCGCCAGCTTGTGCCACATCGCTTTGTCATCCGGCCAGCGCTGCTTCACCTGCTTCTTCAGTCGCTGATTAGTCTCTTTAATAATCAGCATGTGGCGCGGCAACAGGCTGCGCATCAGCTTCTCATCCCAACGCTCCAGCGCCTCCGGCATCAGCGTGTGGTTGGTGTAAGCAAACAACCGGCTGGTGATCTGCCATGCTTCATCCCAGCTCAGCTGATGCTCATCCAGCAGCACGCGCAGCATCTCCGGAATGGCAATGGTCGGATGGGTATCATTGAGCTGGATCACTTCGAAATCCGGCAGGCTGTGAATGCTGCGCCCCGCCAGATGGTGACGCCGCAGGATATCCGCCACCGCACAGGCGCACTGGAAATATTGCTGCATCAGGCGCAGCCGCTTGCCAGCCTGATGGTTGTCATTGGGATAAAGAACCTTGGTGAGCTTTGCCGCTTCGATACCGGGCTGCTCCGCCTGCAGGAAGTGGCCGTCATTAAAGGCGGTGAGATCAAACGGATGCGCGCTCACTGCCTGCCACAGGCGCAGCGGCAGCGTCACGCCGTTGCGGTAGCCGGTGACCGGCAAATCCCAGGCCTCACCGCGCAGCGTAAAATCGGGATGCCAGCGTACACCGCCGTTTTCCAGTTTTTCTACCCGACCGCCCATCGCGACGTCAACATCCAGCGCCGCGTTGTGGCGGAACCAGGGATAGCGTTCGCGCTGCCAGTCATCGGGCGCTTCAATCTGCTTACCCTCGTCAAAAGACTGGCGGAACAGGCCGTACTGGTAATTTAGTCCATGGCCGGTGGCGGACTGCCCTACCGTTGCCATTGAATCCATGTAGCAGGCGGCCAGCCGTCCCAGCCCGCCGTTGCCGAGCGCCGGATCGACCTCCTGCTCCAGCAGTTCGGTTAAATCGAGCTGCTGCTCAGCCAGCGCCGCTTTAACCTCGTCATACCAGCCGAGATTCAGCAGGTTGTTGCCGGTCAGACGGCCTATCAGAAACTCCATCGACAGATAATTAACGTGACGCTGCTGCACCGCCGGACGCGGTGCCGGTTGGGCGGCCAGCAGTTCGGCCAGCGCCGCGCTCACCGCCTGCCACGCCTGGTGCGGGGTCATCTGCTGTGCGGAGAGGAGACTTAACTGCTGCCACTGGCGGGTCAATGCGGCGTTAAAACGGGCTTTATTAAATTTTTGCTGCGGCATATCACTCCCTTCTGTTACGCAATGAGGTGAAGCAAAAATAGAAAGCGCACGGGCTGGCAACCGGGTGCCAGCAACCGTTAAGTAAAGACGTGAGTGAGGAAAAAAGCGACAGCAATCAAAGAAAAACGCCAGCCGGGCGGCTGGCGTAGCAGGAATCAGCAGAGTTCGAGGTGAACCTCTTGCTGCTCAATCACTTTCATAACGCTGGCGGGCGGCATTTTGTCGGTGTAGAGATAGTCCAGCAGACTCATGTTGCCCAGGTTAACCATGGCGTTACGACCAAACTTCGAGTGATCCACCACCAGCATCACGCAGCGTGAATTTTCAATGATGGCACGCTTGGTGCGGACTTCGTGATAGTCGAACTCCAGCAGCGATCCATCCATATCGATGCCGCTGATCCCCAGGATGCCGTAATCGAGCCGGAACTGGGAAATAAAGTCGAGCGTCGCTTCCCCCATCACCGCGCCATCGCGGGTCCGTACTTCACCGCCTGCGATGATCACCCGGAAGTCGGGTTTGCCCATTAACAGCATCGCCACGTTAAGATTGTTGGTCACCACACGTAAATCGCTGTGGTTGAGCAGCGCGTGCGCCACCGCTTCCGGCGTGGTGCCGATGTCGATAAACAGCGTGGCCCCATCCGGGATCTGGCTGGCAACACGCTGCGCAATCCGCGCTTTTTCCGCTGACCACATCATTTTACGATCGTGCCAGGCGGTATTCTCAGAGCTGGAAGGAAGCGCCGCGCCGCCGTGGTGACGCTGAATTTTGTTCTGATCGGCCAGATCGTTGAGATCGCGACGAATGGTTTGCGGGCTGACCTCAAAGTGATCCACCAGCTCCTCAGTACTGACATATCCCTGACGACGGACTAAATCGATAATCGCATCATGACGTTGCGTCTGCTTCACGTTCCTCTCCTGTTAACCCGCTTATATCCTGTCTAACGACGCGTGACGTGACGCGTATCCACCAGCGCCATCGCCAGCCCGACGACCAGACCGGCGACGTGCGCCGCGTTAGCAATCGCCAGACCAAAGACGCCGAACCAGCCAATCACCAGCCAGACCAGCGCAAATCCGATCAATCCCCTTTCAAGATAGACGCCGCTGTCAGGATCGCGCTCGCCGCGCAGCCAGCAGTAACCCATCAGCGCATACACCACGCCCGACAGACCGCCAAACCAAATGCCGCTGAACTTCGCCTGCAGCCAGCCGCTGAGCAGCGCCGAAATCAGCATAATCACGAACAGTTTGCCGCTGCCAAGGCGCTTCTCAACCGCCCCGCCGAGATACCACCACCACATCAGATTAAACAGGATGTGCAGCAGTGAAAAGTGCAGCAGCGCATGGCTGAACCAGCGCCAGACCTGCAGATGCTGGTCGGCATCCGGCCAGGAGAGCCAGGCCATCACGGTCTGATCGCCCATCACCTGCATCAGAATAAACACGACGATACAGAGCACCATCAGGGACATGGTCAGCGGACCGGCCCGCTCGCGGATGTTCGCCCAGATGTTGCTGCGCTCATAGCGCAGACCGCTGTCGGTCTTGCCGCTGTGCCAGCTGGCAGCCTGATAGCGCGGATGGTTAGGGTCGTGTAAAAACTGCTGAAGTTCGTTTTCGACTACTGAGATCTTGCTCTCGTCATCCAGCATGATGACGTAGTGATTTTCATGCTCGATGCGCAGCATGATGCCCTGCGTCGCCATGTAGTCCACAAACGCCTGCGCCATGCGCGGCTGATTAAACTGGGTAATGCGCATCAGTAACTCTCCATGTGACGGGCGGCAATTTATTCACTGCCGAGGGCAACCTGCTGAGGAAAGGCGGCACGCCAGGCATCAAAGCCGCCATCAATGCTGTAGGCCGCGCTGAAACCCTGTCCCAGCAGATATTGCGCCGCGCTTTTGCTGCTGTTGCCGTGATAGCACATTACCAGCACCGGCAGGCTGTGGTCTGCGCCACTGACAAAGTCGCTGAGGTTGGTATTGGTCAGATGCAGCGCGCCTGCCGCATGGCCCAGGGCATAACTTTGCGGATCGCGGATATCCACCAGCAGTGCACCCTCAGCCAGATGCGCCTGCGCCTGCTGCACGTTAATACATTCGAACATTTCCATGGAATCTCTCATAACAGCGTCGTCGTAATGGTGCGTAGTGTAACCCGAGAATCCACGCCGATAACCTGACAATCGTTACGGCTATCTGTTTTTTTGGTGGGCAGAATGTTAGCTATATCACGCAAAAATGTTTTTACCCGGTTAAAGACTGGCGTAAATGTTGGTTTGCGATTATTATTATGCTCGAAAACGAACATTAGAGAACTATTCCGAACATCGGAGGAGATGACGTGGAAACCAAAGACCTGATCGTGATCGGCGGCGGCATCAACGGTGCCGGCATTGCAGCAGACGCTGCAGGACGCGGACTGTCGGTGTTAATGCTGGAGGCGCGGGATCTGGCTTGCGCGACCTCCTCTGCCAGTTCAAAACTGATTCACGGCGGCCTGCGCTACCTTGAACATTACGAATTCCGTCTGGTCAGTGAAGCACTGGCCGAGCGTGAAGTCCTGCTGAAAATGGCCCCCCATCTGGCGTTTCCGATGCGCTTCCGTCTGCCGCACCGTCCGCACCTGCGTCCGGCGTGGATGATTCGCACCGGCCTGTTTATGTATGATCACCTCGGCAAGCGTACCAGCCTGCCAGGCAGTAAAAGTCTGCGGTTTGGCGCAGATTCGGCCCTGAAGCCGGAAATTACGCGCGGATTCGAATATTCTGACTGCTGGGTCGATGATGCCCGCATGGTAGTACTGAATGCGCAGGAAGTGGTGAAGCGTGGCGGTGAAGTCCGTACCCGTACCCGTGTAACCCGTGCCTGGCGTGAAGGTGGCCTGTGGAAGGTTGAAGCGGAAGATGTCGATACCGGCAAAACCTTTACCTGGCAGGCGAAAGGCCTGGTCAACGCCGCTGGTCCATGGGTCAAGCAGCTGTTTGATGACAGCCTGAAGCTGAAATCGCCTTACGGTATCCGCCTGATCAAAGGCAGCCACATCGTGGTGCCGCGCGTTCATACCGAGAAGCAGGCTTATATTCTGCAGAACGAAGATAATCGTATCGTGTTTGTCATCCCGTGGATGGATGAGTTCTCTATCATAGGCACCACCGATGTGGAGTACAAAGGCGATCCGAAAAACGTCAATATCGACGACAACGAGACCGAATACCTGCTGAAAGTGTTCAACGGGCACTTTAAAAAGCAGCTGATCGCCGACGATATCGTCTGGTCTTACTCTGGTGTGCGTCCGCTGTGTGATGATGAATCCGATTCACCGCAGGCGATCACCCGTGATTACACGCTGGACGTGCGCGACGATAATGGTCAGGCACCGCTGCTCTCCGTATTCGGCGGCAAGCTGACCACTTATCGAAAGCTGGCGGAACATGCGCTGGAAAAACTGGTGAAGTACTACCCGAACGCCGGTCCGGCCTGGACCAAAAACTGCGTGTTACCGGGTGGCAATATCTCCGGCACCCGTGAAGATTATGCAGCCAGTCTGCGTCGTCGTTATCCGTTCATCAGCGAAAATATGGCGCGTCACTTCTCGCGCACTTATGGCAGCAGCACGGAAACCCTGCTGGCTGGCGCGAAAAGTCTGGATGACCTGGGTGAGAACTTCGGACACGAGTTCTACGAAGCCGAACTGCGCTACCTGGTGCAGCATGAGTGGGTGCGTGAACTGGATGATGCTATCTGGCGTCGTACCAAACAGGGTATGTGGCTGACCAAAGAGCAGCAGGCTGGCGTTGCCGAGTGGCTGGCAGCGAAAGCGAAACCCGTTCTGTCACTGGCCTCCTGAGCAGAGACTTAAAATACAGAAAGCAGGCTTCGGCCTGCTTTTTTTATGGCATGTTCACCGGACCACTATTCAGATCTATTTCAGCGCTCACGACCAGAATAACCGCTAGATGAAAATTGAACATTGATCACACTTTTTTTTGTTAATCAGTTACGACCAGCAATATTCACTGCTGTAACTTTTACTTCATGTATCAGAGCCTAAACTCAACCCGTCGCTTATCTCTTCCCCCCTTTCTCTATCGTTACCTTAAATCTAACGTTCATTTTTTTTACTTAATTGAACGATGCATTAAGAAAGCTCAGACTTCCCTCAGCATAAACGAAGCAACAGCGATTCTAATCAGGAGGTTGAAATGAACACAGGCCAAACGCCTGCCCGGGAGTGGAACACACGCCGCAGTGAAAAAGCGCGCCGTATAGCTTCCTTTCCCCTTGATGGCAAAGTCATTCCTTCAGAAAGAGCTACCGAAGCACTGGAAACACTCATTGCACCAGGCGACCGCGTGGTGCTTGAAGGGAATAACCAGAAACAGGCTGACTTCTTATCCCGCACGCTGGCAGCGGTGAATCCGGCAAAGATTCACGACCTGCATATGATTATGCCCAGCGTCGGCCGCAGTGAGCATCTCGATATTTTTGAAAAAGGCATCGCCCGCAAACTCGACTTCTCTTTTTCCGGTCCGCAAAGTCTGCGCATGTCTCAGCTGTTACAGGATGGCCAGCTGGAAATCGGCGCTATCCATACCTATATCGAACTCTATTCCCGCCTCTATGTTGATCTCAGCCCGAATGTGGCATTGATTGCTGGCTACAAAGCCGACCGCAAAGGCAACCTCTATACCGGCCCGAGTACCGAAGATACCCCGGCACTGGTGGAAGCCGCCGCGTTTCGTGACGGTATCGTGATAGCCCAGGTCAATGAACTGGTCGATGACGAAACCGACCTGCCTCGCGTCGATATCCCCGGCTCCTGGATTGACTACGTCGTCGTCGCAGACAAACCGTTCTTTATCGAACCGCTGTTTACCCGCGATCCGCGCCTGATCAAACAGGAACATATCCTGATGGCGATGATGGCGATTAAAGGCATCTATGCCGAACACCAGGTGCAGTCGCTGAACCACGGTATCGGTTTTAATACCGCCGCGATTGAACTGCTGCTGCCAACCTACGGCGAGCAGCTCGGCCTGAAAGGCAAAATCTGTAAGCACTGGACGCTGAACCCGCATCCGACGCTGATCCCGGCGATTGAGAGCGGCTGGGTCGAGAGTGTGCACTGCTTCGGCGGTGAGCTGGGGATGGAAGAGTATATCCGCGCCCGTCCCGACATCTTCTTTACCGGCAGCGACGGCTCAATGCGCTCTAACCGCGCCTTCTGTCAGCTGGCCGGCCAGTACGCGGTTGATATGTTTATCGGTGCCACCCTGCAGGTTGATGGGCTGGCCAACTCCTCTACCGTGACGCGTGGTCGTCTTTCAGGTTTCGGCGGCGCACCTAACATGGGTCACGATCCCCATGGCCGTCGTCATGCAACGCCCGCCTGGCTGAACATGATCACCGAGCCAGACCCGATGCAGCGCGGTAAAAAACTGGTGGTGCAGATGGTCGAAACCTTCCAGGCAGGCGCGAAACCGACCTTCGTTGAAACCCTGGATGCGGTTGAGGTCGCCAAAACCTCCGGTATGCCGCTGGCACCGGTCATGATTTACGGCGATGACGTGACCCATGTGCTGACTGAGGAAGGCATTGCCTATCTCTATCGCGCAGAAAGTCTTGAAGAGCGTCGCGCTATGGTCGCTGCCGTTGCGGGCATTACCGACATCGGCCTGGGTGTGGATGCGGCACGCGTCGCAGCCCTGCGTAAAAGCGGCAAAGTGGTCTACCCGGAAGATATGGGTATCCGCCGCTCTGACGCCACGCGTTCACTGCTGGCAGCGGGCAGCGTCGCTGACCTGGTTGAATGGTCAGATGGCCTGTACAACCCACCTGCTAAATTCCGGAGCTGGTAAATGAAACTCCTGTCACAGACTCAAGCCGAGGCGCAGTCCAGCCAGCTGGCGACGATGGCGCGCGATTGTCTGATCGATGAAGCACGCCTGAGCCCTAAGCCGGGTCTGGTCGACAGTCGGGGAAACGGCGCGCATCAGGATCTGACGCTGGCGCTAATGGAGCGTTCCGCTCACAGCCTGATGCCAGCCTTTCTGGCGCTGGCCCGTCACAGCTGGCTGCGTCCCGCTGATATCGCCCTGCGCGAAACGGTAGGCCGCCTGGGCCGTGACGGTGAGCAGCAGATGATGGCGGCAACCGGCGGCGTTAACACCCATCGAGGCGCAATCTGGGCGCTGGGCTTGCTGGTGAGTGCCGCGGCCATGCACGGTGGCGCTGCCAGTGCCGACCAGCTGACCCGCACCGCCGCCGCACTGGCCAGCCTGCCCGACCGGGCTGCGCCAAAGCTGTTCAGCAAAGGGTTAAAAGCAATGCACCGCTATCAGGTGCCCGGCGCACGCGAAGAGGCGCAACAGGCGTTTCCTCACGTGATGAAGCTGGCGCTGCCGCAGCTGCTGACCAGCCGGGCGGTGGGTGCCAGTGAAAGTGAAGCCCGTCTTGATGCGTTGGTGGCGATCATGACCTCGCTCAGCGATACCTGCGTGCTGTCACGTGCGGGTATGACCGGACTGGTCGCCATGCAGCAGGGCGCACGCGCCGTACTGCTGGCGGGAGGCTGCCGCACAGCAGCAGGTCAGGTGGCGCTGTCGCAGCTTGACCGGCGCATGCTGGCGCTCAATGCTTCGCCTGGCGGGGCCGCCGATTTGCTGGCCGCGACGCTGTTTATTGATCGGGTCTGCTCGCCTGAACATTCTTATTTTTAGAGGCCATTATGGAACACATCACATTATCTTTACCTGCTAACCGCCTGCTCAATGGCAGAGCGCTGGCCGGGGTCGTTGGTTCCGGTGATATGGAAGTGCTGTACACCGCAACTGAAGGCCAGACACTGAACATCGATATCACCACCTCACTGGATAACAGCGACGCTCGCTGGAAGGCGCTGTTTGACCGCCTGAACTTAATTAACGGCCTGCCCGCCGGAAAGCTGATTATTCACGATTTCGGCGCGACACCCGGCGTAGCGCGTATCCGTATTGAACAGGTTTTTGAAGAGGTGAGCCATGCGTAACGATGCCAGTTTTATTGAATTACGGGCCCGTGAACGCGCCCATGCGCTGCTGGATGCAGGCAGCTACCGCGAACTGCTTGATCCGTTTGAAGGCATTATGTCGCCATGGCTGGCCCCGCAGGGCGTGGTGCCTCAGTCAGACGACGGCATGGTGGTCGCACGCGGCACCCTGAACGGTCAGCCTGCCGTGGTGGTTGCCATTGAAGGCACCTTCCAGGGCGGCAGCATGGGCGAAGTCTCCGGGGCGAAAATGGCGGCAGCGCTGGAGCTGGCGGCGGAAGACAATCGCAACGGCATTCCGACTCAGGCGGTGCTCTGCCTGGAAACCGGTGGCGTGCGCTTGCAGGAAGCGAATCTTGGCCTGGCGGCGATTGCGGATATTCACGCAGCGATTGTCGATCTGCGTCGCTACACCCCGGTTATCGGCATCGTCAGTGGCACCGTTGGCTGCTTCGGCGGGATGTCTATCGCTGCCGCACTCTGCAGCTACCTGATTGTCACGCGCGAAGCCCGTCTGGGACTGAACGGTCCACAGGTCATTGAGCAGGAAGCAGGCATTGAAGAGTATGACTCGCGCGATCGCCCGTTTATCTGGAGCATGACCGGCGGCGAAATCCGCTACGCCAGCGGCCTGGTCGATGCGCTGGTGAGTGACGGCATCAACGCGGTAAAAACCGCCATGAATGAGTTTATTGCCAAAGGCGTTCCGGCTCAGAACCGCAGCGATAACTATGCCGATTTTCTGTCACGTCTGTCGCAGTTTGATACCCGCCAGCAGGCGGATACCGCGCAGATTAAACAGCTTTTCGCCCGGGAGGAGAAATAATGACTCAGACAAGCAGCCGCGGTGCAACCTGGCTGGAAAAACTCGCACCCAATGCACAGCGTCTTAGCGGCCTGTGTGCCTCTGTTCAGGTGGCTGACGGCCAGCTCAATGGCGAAAACGTCCGCTTTATTGCCGTCGTGCCCGATCCACAAAACCACTATCCGCGCGCCGCGCAGGGTGAAGTCGGTCTGCTGGAGGGCTGGACGCTGGCGAAAGTGGTGAATGAAACGCGCGAAGCAGACAAAAACAGTGCCGTAAAACGTCCGATTGTGGCGGTGATTGATGTGCCAAGTCAGGCCTATGGCCGCCGCGAAGAGGCATTTGGTATTCATCAGGCGCTGGCGGGTGCAGCGGGGGCGTATGCCAACGCACGCCTTGACGGTCATCCGGTGATTGGCCTGATTGTCGGCAAAGCGATGTCCGGTGCGTTCCTGGCACACGGTTATCAGGCTAACCGACTGATTGCGCTCAACGATCAGGGTGTGCTGGTGCATGCCATGGGCAAAGCATCGGCGGCGCGTATTACGCTGCGTTCCGTGGAAGCGCTGGAAAAACTGGCTGCGACCATTCCACCGATGGCTTACGACGTAAATAACTTCGCCACGCTGGGCCTGCTCTCCGATCTGCTGAACGTGGGCAATCCTGATGCGCCGTCTGACGCCGATGTGGCGATGGTTGAGATTGCGCTGCACAAGGCGATCAGCGACGCTCGCCAGGATCCGAGCCTGAAAAGCCGCCTCGGTGCCTCCAATCGTCACAGCTCCTCCCTGGTTCGCGAACGTATGCGCGCGGCCTGGTAATTAACTAAAAAAATAAACCTGCCGAAACCGGTCTGACGGGGCGCATCGCTAATTGCGCCCCGGAGCAGTGGCCGTGTTCAGAATTATAAACATCGCTGTTTTTTAAAGAGTTCTTCTTAAATACAGGTGATTTATGATTTATATAATTGTTCATGCCCTTGCTCCGATCTTTGTCATTATGCTGCTGGGTTTCTGGGCCGGTAAGGCCGGAATGGTCAACAACAAAGATGTCTCTCTGC
This sequence comes from Pantoea sp. JKS000250, assembly GCF_003201065.1. NCBI lineage: Bacteria > Pseudomonadati > Pseudomonadota > Gammaproteobacteria > Enterobacterales > Erwiniaceae > Pantoea > Pantoea sp. JKS000250. The sequence continues at coordinate 1,900,889 of NZ_QICZ01000001.1, forward strand.
TTAATATCTTCGTGATGGATTTTGCACTGCCCGCCGCGCTGTTCAGCGCCACGGTTCAGACACCGTGGCCAGGCATTGTGGCGCAGTGGCCGCTGATTGTGGTGATCACCGGTGCAATGTGGATTACCTATGGCACCGTCTATTTCCTTGCGACCAAAGTGTTCAAAAAGTCACCGCAGGATGCGGCCGTTCTGACGCTGACCGTGGCGCTGCCTAACTACGCCGCACTGGGACTGCCCATTCTGGCCAGCGTGCTGGGTGAAAATGCGGCCACCTCCCTCTCCGTGGCGGTGTCGATTGCCTGTGGTTCAGTGCTGCTCACCCCGCTGTGCCTGCTGATCCTGGAACGTGAAAAGGCGTTTGCCGCAGGTACCGAACACGGTTCAACGCTGAAAATGCTGCCGATCCTGATGTGGCGTTCAGTAAAAAAACCTATCGTGATGGGACCGTTGATTGGGGTGGTTCTGTCAGCGCTGGGCGTTAAAATGCCGGATCTGGTGCTGGCCGCGATCAAACCGCTGGGCCTGGCGGCCACCGCCGCTGCGCTGTTCCTGACGGGTGTCATCCTCTCTGCGCGTCAGCTGAAACTCAACGCCGTCGTCGGCGTCGGTACTGTGGCTAAGCTGCTGATTCAGCCCTTTATCGCCTGGGGTCTGGTACTGGCGCTGGGACTTAACGGTTCAGTCGCCATCACCGCTATCCTGATGATTGCGCTGTCGGCCGGTTTCTTCGGCGTGGTGTTCGGCAACCGCTTTGGCGTGCAGTCACCCGATGCTGAAGCCGTGCTGCTGTTAAGCTCAATTCTGTGTATTTTATCGTTACCGCTGTTCATCACGCTGACATCAGGAATGTAATATGAGTGCGCCGCGCCCCCACGATCTGCTCTGGCTGCGTCACAGTGACGCGTTAGCCGCGGTTAAAGAGAGCTGGGTCAGCCCGTTCTGGCATCCCGATCTGCCGGTGGTGGTACGGCGCGACCACCGTGAATCCGGTCTGATTCCGGTGGGTGTGCGCGGTGAACGACGTGAGCAGCGCGCCGCCGGCTGGATTAGTCCAGCCGATATTGTCCGGATGGTGACGCCAGAGAGGCTGGCAGAACGGACATGGCTGCTGGATTCACCCTTTACCGCTTATGCGCCGGTTCGCGCGGCGATTGCGCTCAGCGAGACTCTCTGGCCCTGGCACTGGGGCATTACCGGCAGCACCGGTTATGCGCTGGCGACGCAGCGACTTGTGCTGCACGCTGCCAGCGATCTTGATTTAGTGATCCGCGCGCCAGAGCCACTGCCACGCGATGCGCTGCAACAGTGGCTGACGCAGACTGACGCACTGGACTGCCGGGTAGATACCCAGGTGGAAACGCCGTCTGGCGCGTTTGCGCTGAACGAGTGGCTGCGTGAGGGTCGCGTGCTGTTAAAAACCGATACCGGACCGATACTGACCGCTTCACCCTGGAGCAGGGAGAATCCATGAAAATACTCTTTACCTTTCCCGGCCAGGGCACCCAGCGTGCCGGGATGCTGCAGCATCTGCCCGACGGCGACGCGGTGTTAAACAGCGTGCGAGCGGTACTGGGCGACGAGACCGACCGGCTCGACAGCACTGATGCGCTGCGCCACACCCGCGCCGTCCAGCTCAGTCTGCTGATTGCGGGAGTCGCCTGGGCGCGCGAGCTGATCCGCCGTGGGGTGAAACCGGACATCGTCAGTGGTCTGTCGATTGGTGCATTTCCCGCTGCGGTGATTTCCGGCGCGCTCGATTTCAGCGACGCCCTGCGGCTGGTGGCGTTGCGCGGCGATCTGATGGAACAGGCCTATCCGCAGGGCTATGGCCTGACCGCCATCACCGGTTTAACGCTGAGTCGTCTTGAGAAACTGCTGGCTGGCAGCAATACCTACATCGCCAACCTGAATGCGGAAACGCAGATTGTCATTGCCGGTCGTGACGAGGATATGGCTGTCGTGGCGCAGAAAGCACTGGATGCCGGTGCCAGTAAAGCCGTTAAACTCGCGGTGAGCGTGCCGTCGCACTGCGCGCTGCTGGATAAACCCGCCGCTGAACTGGCGCGCGCATTTGAGTCCGTCAGCCTCTCGCGGCCCGATTGCGCTTACCTCAGCGGCTCCACCGGACGGGTGATTTGGGAGCCGGAAAAGATTGCTGACGATCTCGCCTTTAATATGGCGCGCACGGTGCAGTGGAATGATGCGATGGTTTCAGCTAATCAGCGCGATGCCCGACTGGCGATTGAGATGCCGCCTGGCAATGTGCTGACCGGCCTGACGCTGCAGGCGGGCTGGCAGGGCGAAGCGATTTGTCTGGAGCGTAACAGTATCGACGTTGCGCTGCATCTGGCTAAACGACTCAGTCAGTAAGGCTGCGGGCGTACATCCGCCCTTCTGCCGCCAGGGCCAGCAGGTCATTATCGCGTTCGCGACGGTGTGAGTAGACAATCGAAATCTGCTGACGCATCTGATAAGGCTCAGCCAGCGGCAGCAACTGAATGTTATTTTCATACACCTTCTTCATCCGTCCCGGGATCAGCGCCAGGCCAATGCCCGCCTGCACCAGGCTTATCATTGAGAAGATGTCATTTACCTGCGTGACCATGCGCGGTTCAAATCCGGCTATCTGAAACGCCTCCTGCGAACCGGTATAGGTGGCAAATCCCTCAGCCAGTGAAACAAAATCACGGTCGGCAAAATCACGCAGATCCACCGGGCCGGTTCCCTCCCGCGTCTCCCCGGCTGGCGCGGCCAGAAAGATACGGTCTTCAAACAGCGGAATCACATCAAAATGCGCATCGCTGAGTTCGCCGTCATCGGTGGCGATCAGAATGGCATCCAGCGCGTCATCTTCCAGCATGTTCAGCAGCATCTGATTGGAGCCCATGGTCAGATCAAGCTCCAGCGTGGGCCGGCGCAGTTTCATGCCCATAATCAGTCGGGGGATGGTTTCAAGCGTCAGCGAGTAGAGCGTGCCAAGCCGCAGACGACCCACACCGATACCCGCCACCTTGCGCGCCTCTTCAATACCTTTACCCATCAGGGTGGTCACGTCACGACAATAGTCCAGCAGCGTCCAGGCGGCAGGCAACGGCACCAGGTTACGGCCTTTGTGGATAAACAGCGGGCAGTCGATGCCCTCTTCCAGCGTGTGCAGCGCGCGGTGTACGCTGACGCTGCTGAGCGCCAGCACCTCCGCCGTGCGGGCAATATTCCCTTTGCTCATAAACATCATAAAGACGCTGAGCTTACGGAAGGTAATTTCCTGATTGATGTTGTCACTCATGGGACGCGGTTGCCTGTCGGGTCGTTTTGCTTTCCCGCATAGTAGCGATTCTCAGCCAGGGTGTAATGATCTGGCTCGCTCTGCGGGCAGATACCGGCACAGAAATCATAAGACGCTGAACCCTGTGAAAAAGCGTGCGGGATGGCGGGAGGGTCAGAACAGAAGATGGCAATGTGGCGGCCGGTTACCCGGCCGCACAGAACGTCAGAAAGGCGTACTGCCCGGACCCTACAGCCTTATTGGTGTAATGTTCCAGATCTCATCGGCGTACTCCTGAATGGTACGGTCCGACGAGAAGTAGCCCATGCCGGCGATATTTTTCGCTGCGCGGCGCTGCCACTCATCCGGTTTACGGTAGAGCGCATCCACCTTATCCTGGGTATCCACATAACTGCGATAATCCGCCAGTAACTGGTAGTGATCGCCGAAGTTAACCAGTGAATCGAACAGATTGCGGTAGCGACCCGGATCCTGCGGGCTGAACACGCCAGAGGCAATCTGTGTCAGCACCTGATGCAGTTCTTCGTCCTTTTCGTAATAGTCACGCGGGTTATAGCCGCCCTTACGCAGCGCTTCAACCTCCGGCGTGGTATTACCAAAGATAAAGATGTTCTCTTCCCCGACGTGATCCAGCATCTCAACGTTGGCGCCATCCAGCGTACCGATCGTCAGCGCACCGTTCAGCGCAAACTTCATGTTACTGGTGCCAGACGCTTCCGTCCCTGCGGTCGAGATCTGCTCAGAGAGATCGGCCGCCGGGATAATGATCTGCGCCAGGCTCACGCTGTAGTTCGGGACGAAGACCACCTTCAGTTTGTTCTTCACCTGCGGATCGTTGTTGATCACATTCGCGACATCGTTGATCAGATGAATGATGTGCTTGGCGACGTAATAAGCCGACGCTGCTTTACCGGCAAAGATATTCACGCGCGGCACCCAATCCGCCTGCGGATCGGCCTTGATACGGTTGTAACGGGTGATCACATGCAGCACGTTGAGCAGCTGACGTTTGTACTCGTGAATACGCTTGATCTGTACATCAAACAGCGCGTTCGGGTCGAGCACCACATCCAGATTCTTCGCTACCCAGTCGGCCAGCCGACGCTTGTTCTGATGCTTGGCAACCGCGACTTTTTCGATAAACGCCGGATAGTCGATCTGGGCTTTCAGCTCATCCAGCTGGCTGAGATCGGTACGCCAGTTGCGACCAATCTCCTCATCCAGCACCTCTGACAGCGCCGGGTTCGCCAGCGCCAGCCAGCGACGTGGAGTGACGCCGTTGGTTTTGTTGCAGAAGCGGCCCGGGAACAGACGGGAGAAGTCGGCAAACAGTGACTGCACCATTAAATTGGAGTGCAGCTCTGACACGCCATTCACTTTATGACTGACGACGACGGCCAGCCAGCCCATGCGTATCCGGCGTCCATCGTTTTCGTCGATGATCGAAATGCGCGACAGCAGATCCAGGTCATCAGGATAGTGATCCTGAATCGTCTTGAGGAAGAAGTCGTTAATCTCGAAAATGATGCTGAGGTGGCGCGGCAGGATCTTACCGATCATATCGACCGGCCAGGTCTCGAGCGCTTCGGTCATCAGCGTATGGTTGGTATAGGAGAAGACCTGACAGCAGACGTCGAAAGCGCTGTCCCAGCTGAATTTATGTTCGTCAATCAGCAGGCGCATCAGTTCGGGGATCGCCAGCACCGGATGGGTATCATTCAGGTGAATGGCGATCTTGTCCGCCAGGTTGTCCCAGGTCTGGTGCATCCGCCAGTGGCGATTCAGGATGTCCTGCACGGTCGCGGAGACCAGGAAATATTCCTGACGCAGACGCAGCTCACGGCCTGAATAGGTGGAGTCATCCGGGTAGAGCACGCGCGACACGTTTTCAGAGTGGTTTTTATCTTCCACCGCCGCAAAATAGTCACCCTGGTTGAACTTGCCGAGGTTGATTTCGTTGCTGGCCTGCGCACCCCACAGTCTTAGGGTATTGGTGGCATCCGTGTCGAAGCCCGGAATGATCTGGTCATAGGCCATCGCCAGGATCTCTTCGGTCTCCAGCCAGCGCACCTTCGTGCCTTCATGCTGAACGCGACCGCCAAAACGGACTTTGTAACGGGTATTGAAACGCTGGAATTCCCACGGATTACCATATTCGAGCCAGTAATCCGGCGACTCTTTCTGCTCACCTTCCACGATGTTCTGTTTGAACATGCCGTAATCATAGCGGATGCCATAACCGCGGCCCGGCATGCCCAGCGTCGCCAGCGAATCGAGGAAACAGGCCGCCAGGCGACCCAGACCACCGTTGCCCAGCCCCGGATCGTTCTCCTCTTCCATCAGCTCGGCCAGATCCAGACCCATCTCATCCAGTGCCTGGTTGAGATCGTCATAGATCCCCATCGCCAGCAGCGCATTCCCTAACGTGCGGCCCATCAGGAACTCCATCGACAGGTAATAGACCTGGCGGACATCCTGAGAGAGCTGAGCACGGCTGGAACGCAGCCAGCGCTCCACCATCCGGTCGCGCACTGCCAGCAGCGAGGCGTTGAGCCACTCGTGCTTGTTGGCGATCGAGGGATCTTTGCCGATAGTGAACATCAGTTTGTAGGCAATCGAATGCTTTAAGGCATCAACCGTCAACGTTGGCGAGGCGTAAGTGAAAGGTGCATTCATATCCAGTTTTCCCAATCCGTTACATCAAACGTTGGTAGAGATCACGGTAGGCTTGTGCGGCCACCTGCCAGCTAAAGTCCATGCCCATCGCCTGACGCTGAACGTAACGCCACAGTGAAGGACGGGACCACAACACAAACGCGCGCCGGATGGCCCGCAACAGCGACCAGGCATTGGCATCTTCAAAGCTGAAGCCACTGGCGATACCGTCGGCCAGGTTCTCCAGAGAGCTGTCATTGACGGTATCTGCCAGCCCGCCGGTGCGGCGCACTAACGGCAACGTACCATACTTCAGGCCATAAAGTTGAGTCAGGCCGCAGGGCTCAAAGCGACTCGGCACCACGATCACATCCGCGCCACCGACAATGCGATGGGAGAACGCTTCGTGATAGCCAATCTGCACACCCACGCTGCCCGGATGCTCCGCCGCTGCCGCCAGGAATCCCTGTTGCAGCTCGGCATCACCCTGTCCCAGCAGCACCAGCTGTCCGCCCTGCGCCAGCAGGCCAGGCAGCGCTTCCAGCACCAGGTCCAGGCCCTTCTGTTTAGTCAGTCGGCTGATCACGCAGAATACCGGCGCTTTATCATCCACCTTCAGCCCCATCGCCACCTGCAGCTGCCGCTTGTTTTCCGCTTTCGCTTCCAGCGTGTCGCGGTTATAGCGCGCACTCAGCAGCAGGTCGTGCGCCGGGTCCCAGATAGAGGGATCGACGCCATTGAGGATCCCGCTAAGACGGCCTTCCCGCATCCGCTGCGCCAGCAGGCTTTCCATGCCATAAGCAAATTCGGCAGAGGTAATTTCATGAGCGTAAGTCGGGCTCACCGCCGTAATGTGGTCAGCGTAAAAGAGTCCCGCCTTCAGGAAGGAGATCTGACCAAAGAACTCCAGCCCATGCATGTTAAAGAACGACCACGGCAGGCCAATCTCATCCATGTGATGCGCCATGAACAGCCCCTGGTATGCCAGGTTATGTACGGTGAAGACGGATTTAGCCGGACGACCACGCGCTTCCAGATAGGCGCAGGTCAGGCCAGCATGCCAGTCATGCGCATGCACGATCTCAGGACGCCACATAGAGTCCATGCCGCACGCCAGTTCACAGCCGACCCAGCCCAGCAGCGCAAAGCGCAGATAGTTGTCGACATATGCAAACTGCGACTCGTCATGGTAGGGACTGCCGGGACGATCGTAGAGGCCGGGCGCATCAATTAAGTAAATGCCCACACCATTAAATTCACCAAATAGCAGACGTATATGACCGGCAAATGTCTCTCGCTCCGTCACTACCTGGAGATCGGGTATGCCTTTGCGCAATGCGGGAAAAGCGGGCAACAGTACCCGTGTATCCGTGCCGCCCGCAATCTGCGCCTGAGGTAATGCCCCGACTACATCAGCCAGTCCGCCCGTTTTCAGCAGCGGGAAAAGTTCTGAACAGACATGTAAAACCTGCATCCTCGACCTCATTAAGTTATCCGGCACGCTCCGCGTGCCGATTGCGTAAGTTCCGCTTATCGCTTACAGCCCCGCTTTGGCCAGCCTTGCCAGCATGGCGCGGGTGACCAGTACGATCCCTTCATCCGAACGGTGAAACCGGCGACTGTCTTCATCGGGGTTTTCGCCAATAACCATGCCCTCCGGCAGTTCGCAGGCGCGATCAATCACACAGCGACGCAGGCGACACGATCGGCCCACTACCACATCAGGCAACAGTACAGTTGAATCAATATTGCAAAACGAGTTAACGCGGACGCGTGGGAACAGCACGGAATTGACCACCACCGAACCGGAGATGATGCAGCCGCCCGATACCAGTGAGTTCATGGTCATCCCGTGACTGCCGGAACGATCCTGAACAAATTTGGCCGGCGGCAGCGGCTCCATGTGAGTACGAATCGGCCAGGTGACGTCATACATATCCAGCTCAGGCATCACCGAGGCCAGGTCAAGATTGGCGCGCCAGTAAGCTTCCAGCGTTCCGACGTCGCGCCAGTAAGGCGGCGCATTGTCATCGTTCTGGACGCAGGAGAGCGCAAAGGAGTGCGCATAGCCTTCGCCGCTTGCCACGATTTTCGGCAGGATATCTTTGCCGAAATCATGGTTAGAGCCTGGCGTCTGCAGATCCTCCTCCAGCAGCTCATAGAGATAGTCCGCGTTAAACACGTAAATCCCCATGCTGACGAGCGACTGCGTGTCATCACCCGGCATGGTGGGCGGTTTCGCGGGTTTCTCCACGAAGTCGATCACCATGTTATCTTCGTCCACCGCCATCACGCCAAAGGCCGTAGCCTCATGTACCGGCACCGGTAAACAGGCGATGGTACATTTCGCCTCGTTCACCACGTGATCCAGCAGCATGCGTGAATAATCCATCTTATAAATGTGGTCCCCGGCAAGGATCACGATGTACTGCGCCTGATAGCGGCGAATTACATCAAGGTTTTGCGTCACGGCATCGGCCGTTCCGCGATACCACTGTTCGGTCGAAAAGCGCTGCTGCGCTGGCAGCAAATCGACAAACTCATTCATCTCTTCATTGAAGATCGACCAGCCACGCTGGATATGCTGAGTCAGGGTATGAGACTGATACTGGGTAATCACGCCAATCCGTCGGATACCGGAGTTGACGCAGTTGGAAAGGGCAAAGTCGATAATGCGGAACTTGCCGCCGAAATGCACCGCCGGTTTAGCACGTTTGGCCGTTAAATCGACCAGGCGCGTGCCGCGTCCGCCGGCAAGGATCAGAGCAACCGTCTGTGTAGGAAGCTGGCGGGCCAGCATCAGGTGATCTGTTCTGTCTAACTTAACCATGTCTGACTCCTTATGATTGCTTTTGGAACACGCACACACCGTGTGCGGGACCATGCCAGACAGTTAGCAGGATGGGGTTATCGTCCCCGGCGAAAGGAGGAAGGGCACGCCATTCTCCGTCTGGTAACACGATGTCATTCACCGTATCCGTGGCGTTTATTGTTATTAACCAGCGGCCGGACAGCAGGATCTGCAATCTGTGCATCCCCTGTGCCCATTCATCGTGTTGCAGTGGCTGGCCACCGGCATTGAGCCACTGCACATTACCGTCACCGTCCTGCCACCAGCGATCTGCGGTCAGCGCCGGAATGCGCTGGCGCAGAGCAATCAGTGCTGCGGTGAATCCGACTAATCCCTTCTCATCCGCCTGCCAGTCAAGCCAGCTCAGGGCGTTATCCTGACAGTAGGCGTTGTTGTTGCCGCGCTGCGTATGGCCGCGCTCATCGCCGGCCAGCAGCATTGGCGTGCCCTGTGACAGCAGCAGCGTCGTCAGCAGTGCCCGCACGCTGCGGCGGCGGCGTTCGATCACGTCAAAGCTGACGTTCAGCCCCTCTTTGCCGTGGTTGTGGCTGTAATTATCACCGTGGCCATCGCGGTTATCTTCCCCATTCGCTTCGTTGTGTTTACGTTCGAAGCTCACCACATCCCACAGCGTAAAGCCGTCATGGGCGGTGATCAGGTTAACCGTGGCGTGTGGCGGCCGGTCATCATGCTGATAGAGATCGCTGGAGGCGGCAAAGCGCCGGACGAACTCGCCATTGCTCAAGCCGCCATGCAGCCAGTAACGACGCGCGGTGTCGCGAAACTTATCGTTCCATTCGGCAAACGGTGGCGGAAAACGGCCAACCTGATAGCCGTCAGGGCCGATATCCCAGGGTTCTGCAATCAGCTTGACCTGAGAGAGCAGTGGACAGGCGCGTATCGCCTCAAAAAAGGGTGCATCACGCTGGTAATCGGGTGTGCGGCCCAAAACCGGCGCAAGGTCAAAGCGGAAGCCGTCGACATGGCAGACGCGCACCCAGTAGCGCAGCGCCTCTAAGGTCCACGCCATCACCTGCGGATGGTGGATATTCAGCGTGTTGCCGCAGCCGGTCCAGTTCTGATAACCGCCCTGCTCATCGAGCCAGTAGTAGCTGGCATTGTCGATACCGCGCATCGAGATCGTCGGGCCAATCTCGTCCAGTTCGGCAGTGTGGTTGAACACCACATCCAGCAGTACTTCAATACCCGCGGCGTGCAGGCTCTTGACCGCCTGCTGAAACTCCTGCAACGGCGTCACACCCGGCTGACCGGAGGCGTAACGGGGATCCACCGCCCAGAGCGCAAAAGGGTTATAACCCCAGTAGTTGCTCAGGCCAAGCTGCAGCAATCGCGGTTCGCTGGCGAAGTGGGCCACCGGCAGCAGCTCAAGAGTGGTAATTCCCAGCTTGCGCAGGTAATCCACCATAACAGGATGACCCAGCGCCGCGTAAGTCCCGCGCAGCGTTTCCGGAATTTCCGGATGCTGCTGCGTCAGGCCGCGCACATGGGCTTCATAAATTACCGTGTTGCCCCAGGCCGTACGTGGCGCGACATCGCCCTGCCAGTCAAAATCTTCGGCTACCACCACACCTTTAGGCGCAATCGCGGCGTTGTCATGCGGATCGGGCTGCGCTTCGCCGCCCTGAAACAGCGGGTCATCCGGAACATCGCCTTGCACCGCGCGGGCGCAGGGGTCAACCAGCAGCTTTGCCGGATTAAAGCGATGTCCCTGCTGCGGCGACCAGGGGCCATAAACCCGGTAGCCGTAGCGCTGTCCCGGTTTTAACGCCGGAACATAACCATGCCAGATATCCCCACTGCGGCCAGGCAGGTCAAGACGCTGTTCTGCGCCCTGTTCATCAAACAGGCAGAGCTCTACGCGCGCCGCATGCTGTGAGAACAGAGTGAAGTTAACGCCTTTGCCATCGTAACTGGCACCCAGCGGTTCGGGATCGCCGGCAGTAATGGTCATTCAGCCTCCCGCACCAGCCAGACTGTTGCCAGCGGCGGCAGATTGAGACTCAGCGACTGCGGTCGTCCGTGACTCTCCTGCTCATCGGTATACACCCGATGAATGCGCACGTCACTGCCGTGATACTCATGCTGATCTGTGTTCAGCACTTCACGCCAGTAGCCAGGCTGATTAACGCCAAAGCGATAGCCCGGACGCGGCACCGGGGTAAAGTTGCTGATGACGATCACTTCGTTGCCTTCACGGTCGCGGCGGACAAAGGCGAAGACGGAGTGTTCCGCATCGTTCACCACCAGCCACTCAAAGCCTGCCGGATCAAAGTCCAGCTGATGCAGCGGCGTGTAGTGCTGGTAGGTGTGGTTGAGGTCACGCACCAGACGCTGAACACCGTGATGCCAGTTGTCATCCCCTTCCAGCAGATGCCAGTCCAGGCTGACGTCGTGGTTCCACTCGCGGCCCTGAGCAAATTCATTGCCCATGAACAGCAGTTTCTTGCCCGGGAAGCCCCACATCCAGCCGTAGTAGGCACGCAGGTTGGCGAACTTCTGCCAGGCGTCGCCCGGCATACGATCGAGAATCGAGCGCTTACCGTGCACCACTTCGTCATGCGACAGCGGCAGCACAAAGTTTTCGGTGTAGTTGTACATCATGCCGAAGCTCATCAGGTTGTGATGGTGCTTGCGGTAGATGGGATCGACCTGCATGTAGTCGAGCGTGTCGTGCATCCAGCCCAGATTCCATTTGAACCAGAAGCCCAGTCCGCCGCCTTCGGTCGGACGTGTCACGCCAGGATAGTCGGTGGACTCTTCAGCCATGGTTACCGACCCGGACGCGACGGTGCCGAGCGTGCGGTTGGTGTAACGCAGAAATTCGATCGCTTCGAGGTTCTCACGGCCACCGAACTGATTCGGCACCCACTCCCCTTCGTTACGGCTGTAATCGCGGTATATCATCGACGCCACCGCATCCACGCGCAGGCCATCAATGCCAAAACGTTCGGTCCAGTAGAGCGCATTGCCCGACAGGTAATTGCTTACTTCGCGGCGGCCAAAGTTGTAAATCAGGGTGTTCCAGTCCTGATGGAAGCCTTCACGCGGGTCGCTGTGCTCATAGAGCTGCGTGCCGTCGAAGCGCGCCAGACCGAAATCATCGCTGGGGAAATGACCCGGCACCCAGTCGAGCAGCACGTTGAGGCCCGCTTCATGGGCGGCGTCAATAAAGGCGCGGAACTCATCACGGGTTCCAAAACGGCGGGTCGGTGCATACATGCCCAGTGGCTGATAGCCCCAGCTGCCATCAAACGGATGCTCGTTGATCGGCAGCAGTTCGATATGGGTAAAGCCCATCTCTTTAACGTAAGGCACCAGCTGTTCAGCCAGCTCCTTGTAGCTCAGCCAGAAGTTGTTGTCGGTGTGACGACGCCAGGAGCCCAGATGCACTTCATAGATGGAGATAGGCGCGTCAAAACCGTTGGCGGCTTTACGCTCCTCTTTCATCTCAACCGGCTCTGGCAGGCCACAGATCATCGACGCAGTTTGCGGGCGCATCTGCGCTTCAAAGGCGTAAGGATCCGCTTTGATGCGCAGTTCACCATTGGCATCGATAATTTCATATTTGTAGAGCTGACCGTTGACCGCGCCCGGTACAAACAGCTCCCAGATGCCCAGTTCCTGACGCAGGCGCATCGGATGACGGCGGCCATCCCAGAAGTTGAAGTCACCAACCACTGAGACGCGACGGGCGTTGGGTGCCCAGACGCAGAAGCGGGTACCGAAGACGCCATCGATGACGTCGCCATGCGCGCCCAGCGTCTCGTAAGGACGCAGGTGTGTTCCTTCCGCCAGCAGCCACAGATCCATCTCCTGCAGCAGCGGGCCAAAGCGGTAGGCATCATCGACCAGATTTTGCTGGCCGTGCCAGTTCACCGCCAACTGATAGCGGAAATGATTTTTACGGCGTGGAATGACGCCACTGAAGAAGCCGCGTGCATCCTCGCACACCAGCTGGGCCAGTTTACGCCCGGTGGAGGTTTCAATGACCCACACTTCGAGCGCTTCGGGGAGCAATGCCCTGACTTCCAGGCCTTGCTGAGTTCGGTGCATCCCTAGTAACGAAAAAGGGTCGGCATAATTACCCGCAAACAGGGCATTGATCGCATCGCGATCGGGAAGCTCTGACATGACTTTCTTCCTGTGATAATTGGCAGCCGAAATGAACGCAACATAGCCTGTCACGCTTCACCTGCGCTGCTCTTCATTGAGCCATACGTACAACGACAAAGAAGTCAGGCCATTCCGTGGGAAAATTTTTTTGCCGTGTACCACAACCATTTAGTCCGGAAAGCACAAGAGTGACCTGTGGCACATCATGGTTAAATCATAGCTTGGTCGCGGCAGTTGCCATGGACTTAAGCAAAATATTCTTTAGCGATCGGCAAAAAAGGGAAGCTGATCACTTAGTAAGCGAAACGGCAGATTGTTTCGTGTACGAAAGGGACAAAAAAGGCCGGATAAATCCGCGGATTAGTGTCATTTATGCTGCCCGGCGTGTCCGGATGAAAGACGCTGCATTTTTCACCGGACTGGAACAGCATCTCTGCCGGCAGACAATGTCAGACACCCGGCGTGATGAACGCAGACGGCGATGGAGAAAAGCTACCTGATAACGTGTTGTAAAGCGATGGTTAACAGCATGTTTCTAATCGACTCAGAGATAAGAGCATATAATGGCTAAGATACAGGGCACCTGTACTTCATCCTGCTCAGCATCTTCGTGTCGCCTGCTCTGTATTACAGGCAGAGTAACATTGTCGTTATGACCCAACGCCCTGACTGCACAGACACTCTGTAAGGATGCAAAAAGAATGGGTTATCGAAAAACAGGTTAAGCACGCCACACAGCCAGACGCCAGCCATCAGTGGCCCTACAAGCCATGAAGTACAGAGCGGTATGTTGCTTAAAACGCAATAACACCATTCCAGGCCAGTCAGCAAAAAAGCCCGCAACCATCAATGATGATTACGGGCTTTCATATAGCCATCCGATCTTTTTTGTCTTATCCGATCGGCATGACTCAGGCGATGTTTGCTGGTTAGTTGGTCAGCAACCGCAGCATGCGACGCAGCGGTTCGGCAGCGCCCCATAACAGTTGGTCGCCTACCGTGAAGGCGGAAAGGTACTCCGGCCCCATGTTCAGTTTACGCAGACGGCCAACCGGCGTGGTCAGCGTGCCGGTCACGGCGGCAGGCGTCAGTTCACGCATCGTCATCTCGCGATCATTCGGCACCACTTTGACCCACTCATTATGGGAGGCCAGCAGCTGTTCGATTTCAGCCAGTGGCAGATCGCGTTTCAGCTTCAGGGTAAACGCCTGGCTGTGGCAACGCAGCGCGCCGACGCGCACGCATAATCCATCAACCGGGATGACCTTAGAGGTGGCGAGGATCTTGTTGGTCTCCGCCTGGCCTTTCCACTCTTCGCGACTCTGACCGTTTTCCAGCTGCTTGTCGATCCACGGAATCAGGCTGCCCGCCAGCGGGACGCCGAAGTTGTCGGTTGGTAAGGTGCCGGAACGGGTGAAGTCGGTCACGCTACGCTCGATGTCGAGGATGGCGGAAGCCGGGTTCTGCAGCGCAGGCGCAACGTGATCGTGCAGCATGCCCATCTGGGTCAATAGTTCGCGCATGTGGCGCGCACCGCCGCCAGAGGCTGCCTGATAGGTGGCAACAGAGGCCCACTCCACCAGATCCTGCGCAAACAGGCCGCCCAGCGACATCAGCATCAGGCTGACGGTACAGTTACCGCCGACAAAGGTTTTGATGCCACGGTCAATGCCCTGGCGAATCACAGCATGGTTGACCGGATCGAGAATGATGATGGCATCATCCTTCATGCGCAGCGTAGAGGCCGCATCAATCCAGTATCCCTGCCAGCCGCTGGCGCGCAGCTTTGGATAGACGTCACTGGTGTAGTCGCCGCCCTGGCAGGTGATAATGATATCCAGCGCGCGCAGCGCTTCAATATCAAACGCATCCTGCAGGGTGCCCTGCTGTTTGCCCGCAAACGCGGGTGCCGCCTGACCATGCTGCGATGTCGAGAAGAAGACCGGATTGATTGCATCAAAATCACGCTCTTCACTCATGCGGGACATCAGCACTGAGCCGACCATGCCGCGCCAACCAACAAAACCTACATTCTTCATGTCGTGTCCGTCTAAGGCAGTTACACCTGCTTTTCATTTCAGAGGAGAGAGCCGCGTGCTATTTTCACGCCGCTCTGCGTAATAATAGGATTTACCTGTGTCCACTCACTCTACAAAATGCAGGCCGGGTAGCAAGTGAATTAATTCGATTACGCTAACTTTTTCAGCAGCGTAACTAATAACTCCGCTTTTTCGCGAACAACATGGCGCAAAACCGATGACTGAAATGATTTCGGCAACAATATTATTGTTGTTAATTATGGATCCACTGGGCAATCTGCCGATTTTTATGTCGGTTTTAAAGCATCTGGAGCCGAAACGGCGGCGGGTGGTGCTAATCCGTGAAATGCTGATTGCCCTGATCATCATGCTGCTGTTCCTGTTTACCGGCGAACGCATCCTGGCGTTTTTGAATCTGCGCACCGAAACCGTGTCGATTTCTGGCGGGATCATCCTGTTTCTGATCGCCATCAAGATGATTTTCCCGTCGGCTGAAAGCAGCAGTTCTGGCTTACCGGCGGGCGAAGAACCGTTCCTGGTGCCACTGGCGATTCCACTGGTGGCCGGGCCATCGCTGCTGGCCACATTGATGCTGCTGTCGCATCAGTATCCGCATCAGATGTCGCATCTGGTGGGTGCGCTGCTGATCGCCTGGGGCGTAACGGTCGCTATTCTGTTGATGTCTGGTCTGTTCCTGCGTCTGCTGGGCGATAAGGGTGTGAATGCGCTGGAACGCCTGATGGGATTGATACTGATTATGCTGGCAACCCAGATGTTCCTGGACGGCATCCGGGCTTATCTGAAGTTATAGAGAAAGGTCTGCGCTTCCCGTAATGCCGGGGAAGCGCAGAAACAGCAGGCCTAAGAGAGCAGTTCGAAAGCAATCATTCCAACAACTGCACCTACGGTGCCGAGAATGGTCTCCATCAGCGTCCAGGTTTTCAGCGTTTCCGCTTCGCTGGCTCCGGTGAAGCGGCCAAACAGCCAGAACCCGGCATCGTTCACATGGCTGATAATAATCGAGCCACCGCCGATGCAGATCGACAGCGCTGCCAGTTGCGCACCGCTGTAATGCAGCGGTTCAATCACCGGCATGATTAAGCCCACGGTGGTCAGACAGGCGACCGTCGCCGACCCCTGAATCACCCGCACCGCGCCCGACAGAATAAAGCAGGCCAGCGCAATCGGCAGACCCGCGCCGGTCAGCGCATTGCCCAGCACCGGCCCTACGCCTGAATCCACCAGCACCTGCTTGAATACGCCACCCGCACCAATCACCAGCAGGATAATCCCGGCCGGTTGCAGCGCGCTGCCGCACACCTGCATCACCCGCTCTTTATCCATACCCTGACGGTAAGCCAGGCCATAAATCGCCACCAGCAGCGCCAGCAGAATGGCAGTGAAAGGATGGCCGATAAATTCCAGCCACTCGTACAGCGTGGTGCCTTCGGTCGTGAAGCGTGCGCCGATGGTTTTCAGGCCGACCAGCACCAGCGGGAACAGGATCAGTGAGAGGCTGAAGCCAAACGACGGCAGCTTGCTCTCATCGACATCCGGCTGATGATCTTCCGGCGGTGCGCTGAAGGTAACGTGATTGCCGATGAAGTTGCCAAACAGCGGCCCGGCAATCAGCATGCCCGGGATCGCCGCGCAAAGACCCAGCAATATCATCCAGCCGAAGTCCGCGTGCATCTGTGAAGCCAGCAGCATCGGAGCCGGTCCGGGCAGCAGGAACGCCGCCGACGCGGCCACACCGGCAAACAGTGGAATGACCAGCTTCACCAGATTGCCGCCGGTACGCCGCGCCACCGCAAACGCGATGCTGATTAACAGCACCACCGCCACCTCAAAGAAAAGCGGCAGCGCGCAGATCAGACCGGCAATCCCCATTGCATAATGGGCGCGGCTCTGACCAAAGGTTTTCAGCATCCGGATGGCGATCTGATCCACGGCGCCGGTTTCATGCAGGATTTTGCCGAACATCGCGCCCAGCGCGACCACAATGGCAAGGAAGCCGAGCGTGCCGCCCATCCCCTTCTGCATGGTTTCCGCGATTTTGTTCAGTGGCATGCCGGAGAATAGCCCGGCACCGATGGAGACTAACATCAGCGCGACAAAGGCGTGCATACGGGCCTTCATCACCAGAAAAAGCAGCAGCAGGACGGAGCCTGCTGCGGTCAAAACGAGTGTTGCGGTATTCATCTCTAATCCTGGCTGATAGCGTCCTGGATAGTCGCAACCGTAGCCGCCACCACCTCGTCCAGTGAATGCGCGATATCCACGACCAGGACATCCGGCTCATCACTGCCCGGCTCTTCCAGCGTGGCAAACTGGGTGACCAGCATTTGCGGCTTGAAGAAGTGGCCTTTACGCGCCTTCAGGCGGGCTTCGATGGTGTCAAAATCGCCTTTCAGGTAAACGAAACGCAGGTTATCGTTGCCCTGACGCAGAATATCGCGATAACTTTTTTTCAGAGCTGAGCAGACAATGATGGAGATCGCCTGGGTGCGCTGCATGGCAAACGCGGCATCGTTCAGCGCCTGTAACCACGGCTGGCGATCGCTGTCATCCAGCGGATGACCATCGGCCATCTTCAGGATGTTGGCGCGCGGGTGGAGAAAATCACCGTCAAGAAAAGCGGTATTCAGCTGGTGAGAGACCTGGTTGGCGACAGCAGACTTTCCGCTGCCTGAAACGCCCATCAGGATAAAAACGTGATGCGACGGGGATTGCGTTGTCATTTTTCTGCTCCGGCAGGTGAGAATTTGCCAATGTTACCGATAACAATGTCGTTTCTCATTCTCCTGGCCGGTTAACAGCCTGGCAACCTTTTTACCAGGAAAAGCATGAAAGTGTGAGCTGACTCATAAAAACATCACAATCAGATGCTGCCACCTTCACTGATCTCAAAACCGATATCCCGCAGCGGATCATCACTGCTCTCACCGGCAATGCGCGCCAGCAACATCGCCGCCGCTTCACGTCCCATGCGGTCGCGCGGCGTCAGCACTGTCGCCAGCTGTGGTGTGACGACCTGACTGATATCATGGCCGTGAAAACCCGCTATCGCCATCTGAGTGGGTACCTGCAATCCCTGGCGCTGGCACTCAAACATCGCGCCGACCGCCAGGTCATCATTGGTACAGAACAGGCTATCCGTTTCAGGATAGAGACGTTGTGCTTCACGCAGCAGATCGCCACCGGCGCTGAATGATGAGGCATCCTCCATCATCACGCTGTGCGGCATCAGACCCGCTTCGCGCATGGCGATTTCATAACCGCGCTGCTTTTGCAGCGTGCGTTCATCAAGGCGTGCGCCAAGGTAGACGGTGTGACGATGGCCTTTGCTGAGGATCGCCTGTGTCATCTGCCGGGCCGCTTCGACGTTATCAAAGCCGACCGCCATGTCCAGGCAGGGTGTAACGCTGTCCATCACCTCAATCACCGGAATACCGGCCACTTCCAGCATACGCAGCGTGCCTGGCGTGTGGGTGCGTTCGGTGAGGATAACGCCATCGATGTTCCAGCCCAGCAGCGAGCGCAGTTGCAGCTCCTCTTTTTGCGGGTTGTAACCAAAGTGGGCGACCAGCGTCTGATAGTTGGCTTCGTCAGTGACGGCTTCAATGCCGCGCAATACGTCAGCAAAAACCTGGTTGGTGAGCGACGGCAGCAGCACACCGATGGCACGGCTGGTCGCGTTAGAAAGCATATCGGGGGCGCGATTGGGGATATAACCCAGCTCATCCAGTGCCACTGCAATCTTGTCCCGCAGGGCAACAGAGACCTGCTCAGGATTACGCAGGTAACGGCTGACGGTCATTTTAGTAATGCCGACGCGATCGGCAACATCCTGTAATACCGGTCTTTTCTTCTTCATCGTAGCGCCTGGGATCGCCCTGAAAGCTAAAGTACGATGAGTCTATCACTTTTCTGTCACAAAATTCCTAACCGGGCGCGACGAGGCGCGCCCGTTATCTGCTTAGACAGGTGGCAGATCAAACAGCAGGACTTCGGCCGCCGAGCTGGCTTCAATCGTCAGCGCGCTTTCGTCCCAGATCGCCAGGGCGTCGCTGGTGGTGACCGCGTTGCCGTTAACGGTAACATCACCTTTCACGACCTGAATCCAGATACGACGTCCCGCATCAATCGCAACGTTATCCTGCTCACCGGCAGCCAGTACCCAGCGCGACAAGGTCATGTCCTGATACACTTTCAGCGACCCTTCACGGGCATCCGGGCTTAACACCAGCTGGCGTCCCTGCACATCCGGGAAGCGGCGCTGATCGTAGCGTGGTTCAATGCCGGTACGCTCAGGAATGATCCAGATCTGATAGAGGTGCAACGGCTCGCTTTCGCTGGCGTTGTACTCAGAGTGACGTACACCGGTGCCGGCGCTCATGATCTGGAACTCACCAGCCGGGATCTGCTCTTTGTTGCCCATGCTGTCCTGATGCTCAACCGTACCGGAAAGCACGTAGGTCAGGATTTCCATATCTTTATGCGGATGGGTGCCAAATCCCTGACCGCCATCGATGACATCCTCATTGATGACCCGCAGCGCGGAGAAACCCATGAAGTTCGCATCGTGATAGCTGGCGAAAGAGAAGGTGTGCCAGCTATCCAGCCAGCCATGGTTTGCGTGACCGCGTTCTTCAGCTTTGCGTACATAGATCATGTTCAAATCTCCTCAATGTTTTTTATAGTGTGTCCCTGAGGCGGTTTGATTGATAGCTGAAAAACTTCACTCCTCTGTTCAAATTCATTGAATGATCGTGCAGGAGTGGCTGAAAAGCATTGAAGGAGAGCAGGCAAAAAAAAGCCAGCATCTAAGCTGGCGAAATAATACTGGAAGCAATGTGAGCAATGTCGTGCTTTTCCAGGCTGTCGGGCGACCTCCCGGAAACGCATGGCAATAATAATCATTATCATTCGCGTCTGTAAAGCCATTTTCACTTTTTTTAGCTTGATTAATGATCTGAATACCTTGATGTTTAAAAGGTTTTTATGGGAGAAAGGAGCGATCATGAGTGAAATAGTTGTCCGCCACGTCATGCCAGAAGATGCAGCCGCGCTGCACAGGATTTACAGTCAGCCAGATACCCAGGCCAGCACGCTGCATCTGCCTCACTCATCGCTACAGATGTGGCAGACCCGACTCGCTTCGCCACAGCCTCATTCACATCTGCTGGTGGCCTGCATCGACGAAGAGGTTGTTGGCCAGTGCGCATTGCATGTGGAGGAGCGCCCCAGACGCCGTCACGTCGCCTCTTTGGGGATGGGCGTGGATGAACGCTACCGGCAGCGAGGCGTCGGCACTGCACTCATGCGAGAAATGGTCTCGTTGTGCGACAACTGGCTACAGGTGAGCCGGATGGAGCTGACGGTGTTCGTCGATAATGGCCCGGCCATCGCCCTGTATCAGCGTTTCGGTTTTGAGATTGAGGGAACGGCTAAAGGATTCGCCATACGGCACGGTGAACTCATCGACGCGCATTATATGGCGCGGGTTAAAGCCTGACGTGTGATGATGAAAAAGGTCACCTGCTGGTGCCCTTTATGCTGAAAACCCTGGCACGGTTCGCTGTCAGTCATCGCCTGCACAGGAAACGGGGTCAGATCGGAAAGACGCAAAAGCCGTCATCCATGACACGCTCGGCCCGCGCGATTACGCACCTCATCCATGAGGTGCGCCCGTATCCGGGCCAACGCGTTGCGTTGTTCAAAAACGCTCCCGGCGTTTTTGTCCCAGTCGCGGGACGCTTTCCTCTTCTGACCCCGTTCCCTGCGCGTTAAGCTTATTTATTGCTGTCAGATTCACCTGGGTCAGGTTTGTATCAGTAACCCGCACTCAAATCATCAATGCTGCGCGGATCGGAAGCACCATACAGCATGCCGTCAGGCCCAATCATGATGCTCTGCGTACTGCCCATCGACGGCAGCACTTTCACATGCTGGCCTTTAGCTTCCAGCAGACGCAATGTATCAGGGCTGAAGCCCTTCTCCACCCGCAGCTGATCCGGCAGCCACTGATGATGGAAGCGTGGTGCGTTGGTGGCTTCCGCCACGTTCATCCCGAAATCAATGCTGTTCACCACCATCTGCAACACCGTGGTGATAATGCGGCTGCCGCCCGGACTGCCGGTCACCAGCCAGGTTTTGCCGCCTTTAGCGACGATGGTCGGCGACATTGATGACAACGGACGTTTCGCCGGCTGCACCGCATTCGCTTCCCCGCCCACCAGCCCGTAGACATTGGGCGTGCCCGGCTTGGCGGAGAAGTCATCCATCTCATTATTCATCAGGATGCCACTCTTGCCCGCCACAATTCCGCTGCCGAAATAGGTGTTCAGCGTGTAGGTGACCGCAACGGCATTGCCCTGCTTATCCACCACTGAGAAATGGGTGGTCTGGTTGCTTTCGTAAGGTTCGAGCTTGCCCGGTTTGATCTCACTGGAAGGCCGCGCCTTTGCCACGTCAATCTGCTGCGCCAGCGTTTTAGCATAGGCTTTACTGGTCAGCGCCTGCCAGGGCACCTTCACGAAATCGGGGTCGCCGAGATATTCCGAGCGGTCCGCGTAGGCATATTTTTCCGCTTCCGCCATCACCTGCATGGCGTCAGCGCTGCCAAAGCCCATCTTCGCCAGATCGAAGTTCTCCAGGATATTGAGAATCTGCACGATGTGGATACCACCGGATGAGGGCGGTGGCATTGAGAAGACTTCATAACCGCGGTAGGTACCACTGATGGGCTGACGCTCGACCGCCCGATAGGCCGCCAGGTCAGCTTTGCTGATCAGCCCGCCGTGCTGCGCCATCTCGCCGGCGATCTCATCCGCGATTTCACCTTTGTAAAAGGCATCCGGCCCCTGGCGGGCAATCAGTTGCAGACTGTGCGCGAGATTCTTCTGCACCAGCCGATCGCCCTTCTGCCACGGCGTGCCGTCCGGTTTGTAGAAGATCGCTTTGCTGTTGGGATGGGTGATCAGCACTTCTTTGCCATAGGTTTTCAGGTCATCCGCCAGCGCATCGTTGACCGGAATACCGTCACGCGCCAGTTTGATCGCCGGTGCCAGAAGGGTGCTCAGCGGCAGGGTGCCATATTTCTGCGCAGCCAGCGCCAGTCCGGCAACGGTGCCCGGCGTGCCGGAAGCCAGATGTGAGGTCAGCGACAGCTTACTGTCGGCGTTGCCCTGCTTATCCAGGAACATGTCGCGCGACGCGTGGCCCGGCGCCATTTCACGGAAATCGATAGCGGTAGCGCGGCCAGAAGCCGTGCGCAGCAGCATAAAGCCGCCGCCGCCCAGGTTGCCCGCCTGCGGATGGGTCACGGCCAGCGCAAAGCCCACGGCGACCGCGGCATCCACCGCATTCCCGCCCTGACGCAGAATTTCCACGCCCACCTGGGTTGCCAGCGCATCCACCGACGCCACCATGCCGTGCTGCGCTTTTACCGGGTGAAAAGTATCACTGTCCACACCGTAGGAGACCGGCGGAGCCTGAGTGGGCGCGGCGTTCGCGCCTGCCACCACGGTAAAACTCATCACCAGCGACCAGCTAAGCTGACGCACTGTCTGCTGCATTTTCATCCTGCCACCATCCCATGTTGTTATTTACATTTTTTTATCATTTCTGCAAGTGCCTACAAATACAGCAAAATAACCGGGGTTAAGTCAAATCAGGAATACATCTGAAAGTAAGGTCTGTGATATCGCGTAAACTTATGGGTGCGACCCTGATATCGGTGTGCGCCGTTGTGCACCCAAAAAACCTGTCGCGATAAAGGAAGGAGGAAAGATGAAAAAGTGGATGATTGTTTTAGCCGCCCTGCTGCCTTTCGCCAGTCAGGCGAACACGCTGAACAGCACCAACGATCCGAATAAACCGGGTTATAACCCGAGTCAGCAGCGGATGCAGTCGCAGATGCAGAGCCAGCAACAGCAGCAACAGCTGAAGCTGCGCCAGGATCAGCAGCGTCAGACGCAGGACATGCAGCGTAAAATGCAGGAGCAGCGCAACAGCGCCCAGCAGCGGGTGATTACCACGCAGCCGGGCCAGCAGAACCAGAATCCGAATCAGAACTAATGAAAATCGGGGCCAATGATGTCGATGCTGTCAGTACAGATGGCATCGACGCCCCACTTCAGCAATTCCCGCGCCCGGTCCGGGCTGTTCACGGTATACACCAGAATCTTCAGTCCGCCTGCTTTCAGTTCGGTGACCCGCTCAGCGGTCAGGACCTTGTGATTGAGATGAATGGAGACGCACGCCAGCGCGCTCGTTTTCTCCTGCCACTCGGGATCCCAGCTGTGCGACAGCAGGCCACGCGGCAACTGCGGCTCGACCTGCATCGCCGCTTCCAGCGCCTCAAAAGAGAACGACGAGAGCAGCGGTGCGGTCTGATCCTGCCACAGAATCACGGCAGCCTGCGCCACGGCGCGTCCGGTTTCAGCGTCGCTGCCGGTGGTCGGTTTGATCTCGATGTTCGCCATCATCTGATGCTGACGACAGCGTGCCGCTACTTCGTCCAGCCGCGCCAGCTTTTCGCCGGTAAATGCGTTGCCAAACCAGCTGCCCGCATCAAGCTGCGACAGCTTCTCCCACGGCAGCTGACCTGCCACGCCCCAGCCGTTGCTGGTGCGATCCAGCGTGTCGTCATGCAGCAGGAAGATCTGCGCATCCATTGATAATTTGGCATCAAACTCAATCATTTGATGACCATACTTTGCGCCGACATCAATTGCCGCCAGGGTGTTTTCCGGTGCCAGTTTACCGCCACCGCGATGGGCAACGATGCGGGGATAGGGCCAGTGTTGTGTGCTCATTCCAGACGCTTTCCATGGGTTGAATCGAAGAAGTGTAACGCATCTGACGGCAGATGCAGCCACAGCGTACTGCCTGGCTGCGGCCGTTCGCTGTGGGCTAAGCGTACCACCAGTGGCGTGTCCCCGATGCGACCATGTGCCAGATTATCGGCGCCCAGCATCTCCAGCGTATCGACGCGTAGCGGTACGCCGCCCTGCTCACGGCTGCTTTGCCGGATATGCTCTGGCCGGATACCCAGCACCACCGGCTGGTTAGCCCATTTCGGTTTACTGTCACTGAGCGGCAGTGCATGCGAGGCATCGAGATTAAAGCGCGAACCATCGCTGCTGATCTGCCCTTTCAGCAGATTCATCGCGGGCGCGCCGATAAACGAGGCGACAAACTGGCTGGCGGGACGTTCATACACGTCGACCGGCGTGCCGATCTGCTCGACGACACCTTTATTCATCACCATCACCCGCTGCGCCAGCGTCATCGCCTCAACCTGATCGTGCGTCACATAGAGACTGGTGGTCTGTAAGCGGCGATGCAGCTGCTGCAGCTCCAGCCGCATCTGCACCCGCAGGCGGGCGTCGAGATTAGACAGCGGCTCATCGAACAGAAACACCGCCGGTTCACGCACGATGGCGCGCCCCATCGCCACGCGCTGGCGCTGTCCGCCCGAAAGCTCGCGAGGCCGGCGCATCAGCAGGTGATCCAGCTCCAGACTGCGCGCCGCGTCGAGCACCCGCTGGCGGATCTGCTCTTTGCCCATCCCACGGATTTTCAGGCCATAGGCCATGTTCTCCTCCACCGACATATGGGGATAGAGCGCGTAGTTCTGAAACACCATCGCAATGCCGCGATCTTTCGGCTCTTCCTGAGTGACACGCCGGTTGTCGATATAGATATCACCGGAGGTAACGCGCTCCAGTCCGGCCACCATGCGCAGCAGGGTCGACTTCCCACAGCCGGATGGCCCGACCATCACCATAAACTCGCCGTCATTGATGGTGACGTTCAGCGGCTGAATGATCTGATTTTTACCATCGTAGGACTTGGTTACTGCCTGAAGGGTTACGCCTGCCATCTTATTTCTCACTCTCAACCAGACCGCGCACAAAGGCACGCTGCATGACTAACACCACCGCCAGCGGTGGGATCAGGGTTAATAACATTGCCGCCATCACTTCGTTCCACTGGGTTGGCGATCCGCTGGAGGAGATCATGCTTTTGATCCCCGCCACCGCGGTGCCGAGGCTGGCGTCATTGATGATCAGCAGCGGCCAGAGATACTGGTTCCAGCCGTAGATAAAGGTGATCACGAACAGCGCCGCCAGATTGGTTTTCGACAGCGGCAGAACAATGTCGATGAAGAAGCGCATCGCACTGGCACCGTCGATGCGCGCCGCTTCCACCAGTTCATCCGGCAGTGACATAAAGAACTGACGAAACAGAAAAGTGGCGGTCGCTGAGGCCATCAGCGGCAGGGTTAAGCCGCTGTAGCTGTCGAGCAGATTAAGGTCGGCAATCACCTGCACCGTGGGGAAGATACGCACCTCAACCGGCAGCATCAGCGTGATGAAGATCAGCCAGAAAAAGAGCGTGCGCAGCGGAAAGCGAAACCAGACCAGGGCAAACGCCGACAGCATCGACACCGTGATTTTGCCGAAGGTAATGCCCAGCGCCATGATCATGCTGTTGAGCAACATCAGGCCAAACGCCGGTCCGCTGCCGTTAACGCCGTGCGTCCAGATGCGCGAGATGTTCTCCCACAGATGCGTGCCCGGTACCAGCGTCATCGGCACCTGATAGACCGCCTCGTTATCCAGCGTCGCCGCCACAAAGGCAACATAGAGCGGAAACAGGATGGTAAGCACGCCCAGCACCAGTACGATGTGGCTGAAGAGATCCAGTCCGCGTCGATTCTCAATCATTGGTATTGCACCTTACGTTCAACAAAGCGGAACTGGAGCACCGTCAGCCCGATGACCAGCAGCATCAGCACCACCGACTGCGCCGCGGATGAGGAGAGATCCAGACCGGTAAATCCTTCGCGATAGATTTTATAGATCAGCGTGGTGGTCGCCTGCACCGGCCCGCCGCCGGTTGCGGCATCGATCACCGGGAAGGTATCGAAGAAGGCGTAGATCAGGTTCACCACCAGCAGAAAGAAGCTGACCGGCGTAATCAGCGGCAGAGAAAGGTTGAAGAAGCGACGCACCGGCCCGGCACCGTCGATGGCAGCGGCTTCCACCAGCGATTTGGGGATTGATTGCAGTGCGGCGAAGAAGAACAGGAAGTTGTAGCTCATCTGCTGCCAGATCGACGCCAGCACAATCAGGAACATCGCCTGACCGCTGTTCTGCGCATAGTTCCAGTTGTAGCCGATGTGGTTCAGCAGATAGCTGAACAGGCCCAGACCGGGGTTAAACAGAAACATCCAGAGCACCGCGGCCACCACCGGGGCAACGGCGTAGGGCAGCAGCAGCAGGGTCTGATAGAGGCGGCGCAGTCGCACCACATAATCCACCAGCGCCGCCAGCAGCAGCGAAAACACCATGCCGAAGACCGTGACCATGCTGCTGAATTTAATGGTGGTCCAGAACGAATCCAGATAGTAGGGATCGGCAAACAGGCGTCTGAAGTTTTCCAGCCCGACAAAGCTGCTGGAGATGCCAAAGGGATCGAGACTTTGCAGCGAGTACCACAGCGCTTCACCGGCAGGCCAGAGAAAGAAGATGGCGGTAATCAGCAGTTGCGGCAGCACCAGAAGATAAGGCAACAGGCTGGTGCGAAAGACCGGACGGGATGAAGACATGGCGTACCTGACGTCAGAAAAGAGGGGCCAGCCTGGGCTGGCCAGGGGAGAGATTACTTCATTTGCTGCTGGAAGCGGCGCAGCAGCTGGTTGCCGCGTTTCACTGCGTTATCCAGCGCGCTTTGCGGTGACTGTTTACCGGTCCAGACGCTTTCCAGCTCCTCGTCGATCACGGTACGAATCTGCGGCATGTTGCCCAGACGCATCCCTTTGGTGAACGGCAGTGGCGGCTTGTTCATCATCTGGCGGGTCGCGATATCTGCTCCCGGATTTTTGTCGTAGAAGCCCTGCTGTTTCGTCAGCTCGTAGGCGGCGGTGGTGATCGGCAGATAGCCGGTTTTCTGATGCCATTCCGCGGCGATTTCCGGTTTAGCCAGGAACTGCATAAACTCGGCCACGCCTTTATAGGTTGCCGCATCTTTGCCTTTCATCACCCACAGGCTCGCACCACCAATCAGGGCGTTCTGCGGCGCATTCGGTACGGTGTCGTCATACGGCATCATGCCGACGCCGAAGTTGAATTTAGCGTAATGACGGATATCGGCCAGCGAACCGGATGAGGCGGTAGTGATGCCGCAGTCGCCGTTGTAGAACTTGGCGGTGGACTCATCTTTACGGCCAAAGTAGGTGAAGTCGCCTTTCTTATTCATCGCTTCCAGCAGGTCGATATGACGAACCTGCACCGGCTTGTTGAACTCCAGCACCGCGTCGAGGCCGTCAAATCCGTTGTTCTCCGTCGCCACCGGCAATGCATGCCAGGCGCTGAAGTTTTCAATCTGGATCCAGCCCTGCCAGCCGCTGGCGTAACCACAGCTCAGGCCTGCTTTGCGCAGTGCCGCGGCATCGGTCGCCAGCTCCTGCCAGGTCTTCGGCGGCTGATCCGGGTCAAGGCCCGCTTTTTTGAAGGCGTCCTTGTTGTAGTAGAGCACCGGCGTCGAGCTGTTAAACGGCTGAGAGATCAGCTGACCTTTGCTGTCGCTGTAGTAGCCCGCCACCGTGGGTACGAACTGTTTTTCATCAAAGGGGATGCCGGCATCTTTGAAAACCTGATGCACTGGCACAATCGCCTTAGAGGCCATCATGGTTGCCGTACCGACTTCATAGACCTGCAGCACCGCAGGCGCTTTACCGCTGCGCACGGCCGCAATCCCTGCCGCCAGACTCTGCTCGTAGTTACCTTTGTAGGTCGGAACAATTTTGTAATCGGGATGCGTCTCGTTAAAACGCTGTGCCAGCGAATCCACTTCTTTGCCTAACTCGCCTTCCATAGAGTGCCAGAAGGGGATCTCAGTGGCGGCCATGGCATGGCTGCTGAGCGTCAGACCGAGCAGCACGCTCATCAGGCTACGACGAAAGGTAACGACGGACATAGAATTTTCCTGTGCAGGTAAATACGCGTGAAATCACGGATTTCTGGTTCGCGAAGTAACATGACACGGGGAAATGACGGATTAATAACAGGCAGATGACAGCGGGGTGACAGGCTTTATTGAGGAAAAGAGGACGCTGGCAGCACGGCGGCAAAACGCCCACGCTGCCAGTTTTTAGTTACATAAATTGCAGAGCAATTGGAAGCTGAAAATACCTTACTGAGGTTTTCACTTCACTGAAGTCGAAGGCCGTCGGCGGCCCCACTCAAACCAACACTCAAGGCCGTCGGCGGCGCAGCCAGGTTGCGGGCGGACAGCGCGCAGCCACCGGAACGTACACGTAGTACGTGAGGATGGCGAGCACTGCCCAACCGGAGCCTGGCAAGTAAGCCAGGCCGTGCCCCATCAGGCACCTAAGTAAGCGCTGCGGACGGCTTCGTTGGAGAGAAGAGCTGCACCGCTATCTTCGAGCACGACATGCCCGTTCTCCAGCACATAGCCCCGATCCGCCAGCTTCAGCGCCTGATTCGCATTCTGCTCCACCAGGAAAATCGTCATCCCTTCGCTGCGCAACTGCTCAATGGTGTCGAAGATCTGCTGAATAATGATCGGTGCCAGTCCCAGCGACGGCTCATCCAGCAGCAGCAGGCGCGGCTGGCTCATCAGCGCACGGCCAATCGCCAGCATCTGCTGTTCGCCGCCTGACATCGTTCCGGCGCGCTGGATTTTACGCTCCTCCAGCCGCGGGAAGAGTTCATACACGCGCTTAATCCGCGTCAGATACTCCGGGCGGCTGGCAAAAAAGCCGCCCATCGCCAGGTTCTCTTCCACCGTCATGCGCGAAAACACCCGCCGTCCCTCTGGCACGATGGCGATTGCTTCACGCATAATGCGCGCCGTTTGCCAGTCGGTAATCGCTTTGCCATCAAAGGTGATAGTGCCCTGGGTCGCGCGGGGTTCGCCGCACAGCGTGCCCAGCAGCGTGGTTTTTCCGGCTCCGTTAGCGCCAATCAGGGTGACAATTTCGCCCTGATTGATATAGAGGCTGACGTTGTGCAGCGCCTGAATTTTGCCGTAGTGAGCGCTGACGTTCTCAATGGTTAACATCGCATTTGCCATCTCAGGCCTCTCCTAAATAGGCACGAATGACATCCGGATTATTACGAATCTCCTCCGGCGTTCCGTTAGCCAGCGGCGTTCCCTGATTAACCACGTAAATACGGTCAGAAATACCCATCACCAGCTTCATATCATGTTCAATCAACAGCACCGACACCTTGTGTTCGCCACGCAGCTCCGCAATCAGCGCGTCCAGCTCATGGGTCTCTTTCGGGTTAAGACCCGCTGCCGGTTCATCCAGCATAAGGATCTCCGGGCGCGTTACCATGCAGCGCGCAATCTCCAGCCGACGCTGCTGACCATAGGCCAGATTACCCGCCTGACGGTTTGCCAGATCCAGCAGACCCACCCGCTCCAGCCAGGTCGCCGCACGATCCAGCGCCTCGCTCTCACTGCGGCGAAACGCCGGGGTTTTCAGCAGGCCGGAAAATACGCCGCTTTTCAGATGCTGATGCTGCGCGACCAGCAGGTTCTCAATCACCGTCATCTCACGGAACAGGCGCACATGCTGGAAAGTGCGCACGATGCCCATCCGCGCAATCTTCTGGCCCGGCAGCCCTTCCAGATGCTGCTCACGCAATTTGATCGTGCCGCCGGTGGGCTTGTAAAAGCCGGTCAGGCAGTTGAACACGGTGGTTTTACCGGCACCGTTGGGGCCAATCAGTGAAACGATCTCCTGCGGACGCAGCTCCAGTGCCACATTGTTCACGGCTAACAGACCGCCGAAGCGCATCATCAGGCCTTCAACGGCTAATAAAGGCTGAATCATGCCTGTTCTCCTTTTTTAGCGGCTCTGAGCTTCAGATGCGGACGCTTCATCGGTAATAATCCCTGCGGACGCCAGATCATCATCAACACCATCAGGCCACCCAGCACCAGCATGCTGTACTCATTAAGATCGCGCATCAGCTCGCGTGACACCACCAGCAGAATGGCGGCCAGAATCACCGCAAACTGCGAGCCCATCCCACCCAGTACCACAATCGCCAGCACAAAGGCGGACTCGACAAAGGTAAAGGACTCCGGACTGACAAAGCCCTGACGCGCCGCGAACAGACTACCGGCAAAGCCCGCAAATGCGGCACTGATGGTAAAGGCGGTCAGCTTGATGCGGGTCGGACTCAGGCCCAGTGAACGGCAGGCAATCTCATCCTCGCGCAGCGCTTCCCAGGCCCGGCCCAGCGGCATCCGCAGCAGCCGGTTGATCACAAAAAGCGTCAGTACTACCAGCAGCAGCGCCACCAGGTAGAGAAAGATGATGCGGTCGCTGGGATCGTACTTCAGCCCAAAGAAGTTGTGGAAAGTATCCCAGCCGCCTTCACGCGGCGTACGGCCAAACTCCAGACCAAACAGCGTCGGTTTCGGGATCTGGCTGATGCCATTTGGCCCGCCGGTCAGGGCGGTATTGTTCAGCAGCAGAATACGTACGATCTCACCGAAGCCCAGCGTCACAATCGCCAGATAGTCGCCGCGCAGTCGCAGTACCGGGAAGCCCAGCAGCAGGCCAAACAGCGCCGCAACCATGCCAGAGAGCGGCAGGCACTGCCAGAAGCCAAGACCGTAATAGTGGTTCAGCAGCGCAAAAGTATAAGCGCCGATGGCGTAGAAGCCGCCATAACCCAGTACCAGCAGGCCAGAGAGGCCGACGACGACGTTTAAGCCCAGACCCAGCATCACGTAGATCAGCGTCATGGTAGCGATATCGACGGTGCCGCGTGACACCAGGAATGGCCAGGCAATCGCGGCGATAATCAGCACCGCCATCACCAGCTTCTGCTTCGGCGTCGAGCCATCCAGACCAGGCAACACCAGCGCCGGACCAGAGATTTTCTTCAGGCCGCTTTGCCACACCGGGCGCAGCAGCTGGAACAGAAACACCACCGCACAGCCTGCGGCGATCCAGTTCCAGCGCACGCTACCGGCGTTCTGCACCACCAGATTCGTGCCGTCCAGATTCAGGCGCAGTCCCATAAAGAAGGTGGCCAGCACCAGCAGCATCATGGAGGAGATCAGGGCGTTGATAAAAGAGGTCTTCATACTTTTTCGACCTCCGGACGACCCAGAATCCCGGTCGGCATCACCAGCAGGACCACAATCAGCAGGGCAAACGAAACCACATCTTTATATTCCGTGCTGAGATACGCAGAAGTCAGCGCTTCAGCAATCCCCAGCACCAGGCCGCCAATCATGGCACCCGGAATACTGCCAATCCCACCCAGCACGGCAGCGGTGAAGGCTTTCATGCCCGCCATAAAGCCGATGAAGGGGTTGATCGAACCGTAAAACTGGCCAAGTAATACGCCCGCGACTGCCGCCATCGCGGCACCGATCACAAAGGTCAGCGAGATCACGCGGTCGGTGTTAATCCCCAGCAGGCTGGCCATTTTCAGGTCTTCTGCGCAGGCGCGACAGGCGCGGCCCATGCGGGAGTAACGGATAAAGGTGGTCAGCGCCAGCATCGCCAGGAAGGTCACCACCCAGATCACAATCTGCATGGTAGAGATGGTCGCGGCAAAACCGTTGCTCTCGCCTACCGTCCACTGTCCGGTGATCAGGCTCGGCAGCGCCAGGTCGCGTGAACCCTGGGTCAGGCTGACGTAGTTTTGCAGGAATATCGACATCCCGATGGCGGAGATCAGCGCAATCAGGCGCTTGGATGAACGCACAGGCCGGTAGGCGACGCGCTCAATGCTCCAGCCGTAAGCACTGGAGATAATGACTGCCATCACAAAGCCAGCTGCAATCATCAGCCAGGTGGTGTCGATGCCCATCATCATCAGGGCGGCAATCACGATAAAGGAGACATAGCTACCGATCATGTAAACCTCGCCGTGGGCGAAGTTAATCATGCCGATAATGCCGTAAACCATGGTGTAACCGATGGCGATCAGCGCGTAGGTGCTTCCCAGGGTCACACCATTAAACATCTGCTGAATAAAATAGAGGAACTGCTCGGACATACCTTGACCCTTACTTAACCGATCGCAGGCGATCGGGGTACAAAAAACGCCTGGCAAACGGGCACCAGGCGTTCGTGTCGCTGGTCAGGAGAAACCGGTTATCCGGCTTCCCGCTCACCACAAAACAGCCTGGTTTACTTCACAGCGGTCGAGGTGCCATCGGCATGCCATTTGAAGACGCCGAATTCAAAGCCCTTGAGATCGCCCTTCTCATCCCAGTTCAGGTTGCCCATCACGGTTGGGACCGCAGCGCCTTCCTTGAGGTTTTTCACGATAGCGTCCGGCTCTGCGCTCTTGCTGCGCTCCATGCCGGTTGCCAGCGACTGCAGTGCTGCATAGGTGGTCCAGACGAACGGGCCGGTCGGATCCAGTTTCTTCGCTTTCAGCGCGTCCACAATCGGTTTGTTGGTTTCAACCTGGTCGTAGCGTTTCGGCAGAGTCACCAGCATGCCTTCAGAGGCTGCACCGGCGATGTTCGACAGCGAGGCGTTACCCACGCCTTCTGGTCCCATAAATTGAGTTTTCAGACCCGCAGCGCGCGCCTGACGCACGATCTGCCCCATTTCCGGGTAGTAACCGCCGAAATAGACGAAATCGACGTTCTCTTTCTTGAAGCGGGCCACCAGCGTAGAGAAATCTTTATCGCCTGCGGTGATCCCTTCAAACATCACGATATTAGCGCCCTGCTTTTTCAGGCTCTCCTGCACGGAGCGCGCCAGGCCTTCGCCATACTGCTGTTTGTCATGCACCACAGCGATACGCTGCGGTTTCAGCTCGGTCATGACGTATTTCGCGGCGGTCGGCCCCTGATCGGAGTCGAGGCCGGTGGTGCGCATAATCAGTTTATAGCCACGGGAAGTCAGGTCAGGTGCGGTCGCGGCCGGGGTGATCATCAGCACGCCTTCATCTTCATAGATGTCAGACGCCGGCTGGGTGGAGGAAGAGCAGAGGTGGCCGATGACGTAGCGGATGCCGTCGTTAATTACCTTGTTCGCGACCGCAACCGCCTGTTTCGGATCACAGGCGTCGTCATATTTCACCGCCACCAGCTTGTTGCCGTTAACGCCGCCTTTGGCATTGATATCTTCAATCGCCTGCGTTGCACCGGCGAACTGCATGTCGCCGTACTGCGCCACCGGACCCGACATTGCGCCGACAATGGCCACTTTGATATCTTCAGCCAGCGCCGCATGGCTCATCGCCAGTGCTACACATCCCGCCAGTAATGCGCGACCTTTCATTTTCATCCTGACTACCCCATTTGTTTTGTCGTGTATGTTGTGAGTGCTTGCGTTGCCAGATAAAGTCGAAAACTGATTAATGATGAATGAGTTAGCGTACTTTTCTGACATTTATTAGTAATAAGGCTTTATTTTTCAGGTTATTAAACAGGAAGTTTCTTCTGTAAATCAACTGACACATTCAGAATTGACCGGGTTAAACAGCATAATACACTGGATGCAACGGCCGGTTTATGACCACTTTGCCAGCGTGTTATGCTGGATTGATCGCCCGCTATCCAGGTTTACTCCTGTTATCCTGGCATCCAGGCCATCTTTTGACCTGTTTTATTGATGAAAATGTGGTGGCCCTCTGGTTGTATACTTTCGCTACACTTTCCCCTTTTTTAGAGGTTTTTGTTATGAAGCTCACTATCCAGCGCCTGACTGCGCTGACGCCGCAGGACCGCATCGATCTTGGCAAAGTCTGGCCGGATCTGGAGATGGAAAAACTGGAACAGGGTTTGAGTGAGTCTCATCGTCTTTACGCGGCGCGATTTAACGACCGCCTGCTGGCGGGTTTGCAGCTGGAAATCTCCGGCATCCACGGCAAGGTTCACCGGCTGGCGGTGCGCGATGTCACCCGGCGACGCGGGGTAGGACAATATTTGCTGGAGGAGACGATCAGGCAGAATGGTTCAATTGCGGACTGGTGGATTGCCGATGATGGCAGTGACGATCAGCAGGTACGCGCGGCATTCATGCAGGCGTGTGGCTTCAGGGCGCAGAGTGACGGCTGGATACGGGCGGCTGACTAGCCAAACGCAGAAAACAAAAAGGGCGACATCATCTGTCGCCCCTTAAGGTGTTGAAGTGCGTTACGCTTCAATCGCCATACGCAGTTTCTTCATGGCGTTCTTTTCCAGCTGCCGGACACGTTCGGCGGATACGCCGTACTGATCGGCCAGCTCCTGCAGCGTGGTTTTATTGTCTTCGTCCAGCCAGCGGGCGCGAATGATGTGCTGACTACGCTCATCCAGACCTTCCATCGCATAGCTCAGCTTGTCAGCCGCGTGCGCATCCCAGTTGTCCTCTTCGATGCCGTCGGCAAAGTCAGAGGTTTTATCCTGCAGATACAGCACCGGTGCCATAGAACGGCCTTCGCTGCTCTCGTCGTCGGCAGACATATCAAAGGTCATATCCTGCGCGGCCATACGCGATTCCATTTCGCGCACGTCTTTGCTGCTTACGCCCAGCTCGCGCGCAACCATCTCGACTTCGTCCTGATTGAACCAGCCCAGACGCTGCTTGGTTTTACGCAGGTTAAAGAACAGCTTACGCTGTGCTTTAGTGGTCGCGACTTTCACGATACGCCAGTTACGCAGCACGTATTCGTGAATCTCCGCTTTAATCCAGTGCACGGCGAACGAAACCAGACGCACGCCCACTTCAGGGTTGAAGCGACGCACCGCTTTCATCAGGCCGATGTTACCTTCCTGGACCAGGTCAGCCTGTGGCAGACCATAGCCGGAGTAATTACGAGCGATATGAACTACAAAGCGTAGGTGTGACAGGATCAGCGTCTTAGCTGCTTCCAGATCGCCCTGGTAATGCAGCCGTTCAGCCAGCGCTTTTTCCTCTTCTGCCGAAAGCATCGGCCAGGTATTCGCCGCCCGGACGTAAGACTCCAGGTTGCCAAGAGGAGCAATAGCTAAAGTTTGCATTTCTTTGGTCATTCAAACCCTCACAAATTCAGTGGAATTGCCGCACATTTCCCTGCGCAGACGATACATTACGTCAACGTCACGCGAGATCCGAAAGCAATCTGTGCTACTTAGAGTGATAAAGTTATCCACAAGTTCAATTATAGCAGTGAATATTTTACACACAGATGACAGGAAGGGAAGAGGGGAAAATCCTCTGCACCCACCATCGGTAGCAGAGGACCATTATAACAAAAAAATGTTGCAGGCGTTTACTGCGGCGTAAATCGACGTAAATGTTGTACCGTCGCCAGCCAGGCTGCGACCCAGCCGATGATGGCCGCAATCAGCAGCAGCAGCAGCGCTTCATCCCAGGAAAAGCCTTCCAGCGAGAAAGTGGTACCAAATACGGTTGCCACACTGGCGACGACCGACTGCAGACGCAGCACCAGCACTTCTGACAGCAGCAGTGACAGCACTGCCCCACTGAAGCCCAGCAGCGCTCCGCCGTAGAGGAACGGACGCAGGATAAAGCCGTCAGTGGCACCAATCAGCTTCTGCACGTTAATAGTGTCGCGCCGGGCAAAGATGCTAAGACGGACGCTGTTACCGATCACCAGGAAGACCGCTATAATCATCAGCACGCCAATCATTGAGGCGATTTGCCCCACCAGCCCGGTCAGCGCCGCCAGCCGCGCAAACCAGCTGTCATCCATTCGCACTTCATCCACGCCCTGCACTTTGCTCACCCGATCGCGCAGGCTCTGCATGGTGTCTGAGTTCTGGAAATTGAGCTTAGGCGTGATGATGGCCACCGCAGGCAGCGGATTCTGCTCCAGCATATCCATTGCGCCACCAAAGCCTGACCAGTTACGGAATTCGTTTAGCGCCTCTTCCCGCGTCAGGTAGTTGACGTTATCCACGCCTTCAACCTGCTTGAGCTGTGCCACCACATTTTCTGCCGCCGTATCATCCAGCGTTTTGGAGAGATAAACGGTCAACTGCGGCGCCGGGTACCACTGCGTGGCCGCCTGGCTGACGTTTTTCCACACCATGTAGCAGACGCTGGGCAGCGTCAACGAAATGGCGATGACCATCACCGTCAGCAGCGTCGCTAGTGGCTGACGCCACATGTCCGAAAGTGTGCCGCGCAGCGCATAGCGCCACTGCTCCTGCCAGCCGCCCTTCAGCGCTTTACTCTTCGACTTCGACGGCTGCTTCGCTTTCGGTGCAGCCGGACGTTTAATACGTTTATTGACCATCGTGGCCTCCGTGCAGACGTCCCTGATTCAGCGTCATCATCCGGTAGTTGCGTCGGGCGATCAGGCCGCTGTCATGCGTCGCCATCAGGACGGTGACGCCGACGCGGTTAAACTCTTCGAACAGGCGCAGAATGTCTTCTGACAGCGCGTCGTCCAGGTTACCAGTCGGTTCATCGGCCAGCAGCACGGCCGGCTTGTTCACCACCGCACGGGCGATGCCCACACGCTGCTGTTCACCGCCCGAAAGCTGAATCGGATAACTTTTCGCTTTGTCGAGCAGGCCCACTTTATCCAGCGCCGCCGAAACGCGACGACGGATATCCTCACCGCTGGCACCGGAAATAATCAGCGGGATCGCCACGTTGTCATAAACCGACCGATCCATCAGCAGGTGGTGATCCTGGAAGATCATGCCAATCTGACGACGCAGGAAAGGCACCTCACTGTTACGCAGGCGGGAAATGTCATGGCCGCTGAACCAGATTTTTCCAGCACTCGGGCGCTCAATGCCACAAATCAGCTTCAGCAAGGTACTTTTACCGGCACCGGAGTGGCCGGTCAGAAACGCCATTTCGCCGGGACGCAGATGGAAATCTACCCCCTGCAGCGCCTGACGTCCGCCGAGATATGCCTTACTTACCTCTTCAAAGCGAATCATCCTAATTAGTCCTCTCGGGCAAACAGTGCCTCAATAAAATCTTCCGCCTTAAACGGCCGTAAATCTTCAATGCCTTCACCGACGCCGATGTAGCGAATCGGGATACCGAACTGATCGGCCACCGAGAAGATCACGCCGCCTTTGGCGGTGCCATCCAGCTTAGTGAGCGCAATCCCGGTCAGGCCGACGGCTTCATTAAACAGTCGGGCCTGGCTGACCGCATTCTGTCCGGTGCTGGCATCCAGCGTCAGCATCACTTCGTGAGGCGCGGAATCATCCAGCTTTTTCATCACGCGGGTGATTTTTTTCAGCTCTTCCATCAGGTGCGATTTGTTCTGCAGACGACCCGCCGTATCGGCAATCAGCACGTCAACGCCGCGTGATTTCGCGGCCTGAATGGCATCGAAGATCACCGAAGCGGAATCTGCGCCGGTATGCTGCGCAATGACCGGAATGTTATTACGCTGGCCCCACACCTGCAGCTGCTCAACCGCCGCGGCACGGAAGGTATCACCGGCCGCTAACATCACGGACTTGCCCTCGGCCTGATACTGGCGCGCCAGCTTACCGATGGTGGTGGTTTTACCCACGCCATTGACGCCCACCATCAGGATGACAAACGGCGTTTTGCCTGAAACGTCCAGTGGCGCATCCACTTTCGCCAGAATCGAGGCCATCTCTGCTTTCAGCAGACCGTAGAGCGCTTCCGCGTCACGCAACTGCTTGCGGTTTGCCTGCTGGGTCAGATTGGTGATGATGCGGCGCGTGGTATCCACGCCCACATCCGCAATCAGCAACTGCTCTTCCAGCTCGTCAAACAGGTCATCATCAATCTTTTTGCCACGGAACAGGCTGATAAAACCGGAACCGAGGTTCTGACGGGTTTTGACCAGGCTGCGCTTCAGGCGGGAGAAGAAGCCCTCTTTGCTGGGACGCTCCTGCTCCTGCACGATGAGCGGTGCGGCGGCCAGCGGCAGATCGCTGACGGTATCGGATAACGACTCAGTCGGTTCCTGGTCAGTGACGTCGGCGTCACCCAATGCCAGTGCGGTCAGCTCTTCCTCGGTCAGCGGCGCATCTGCTTCGCTATCCTGAGTATCAGCGACCGCTGCGTCATCCAGCACCTGTGGCGTGAGCACTTCGTTGTTTAACGGTGCTTCGCTGTGCGGGGGTTCGACGATCTCTGCATCGCCCAGCGCCAGCGCCGTCAGCTCTTCTTCGCTTAACGGCGCCTCGGTTTCGCTGTGCGGGATGTCAACGATTTCTGCGTCGCCGAGCGCCAGTGCCGTCAGCTCCTCTTCGCTTAACGGCGCGTCTGCGGGTTCCGCATCAGCGATCGGCGTAACCACATCGTCGGCGTCGATAACCGGCGTCGCGTCATGTTCAGGTGCAGCAACTTCCAGTAGCGCTTCAGGGTCGGCCTCAATCGGCTCAGCCTCATCCAGCACCGCAGGTGCTGATTCATGCGGCGCTGCCGCAGTGACTTCCGCCTCACGCTGCTGTCCGGCCACCGTTTCGGTGATGGCGACAGTCTCTTCCGCTTGTGCTTCAGCCTGGCTTAATGCCGGGGCTTCCTGTTCTGTCTGCTGCTGTTCGGGCTGAGCGACCTCTGGTGTCTGCTCCTCCGCTGCAGGTTGTTTCTCTTCCTCTTTGCCAAATCCCAGCCAGGAAAAAAAGCCACGTTTTTTCTCTTTTGCCATTGTGTGACGACACTCCTCGATGGCTTTGTCCCGGTCGCGCGTGGTTTCCAGGGGTAAATCAATGAAATTGGTCAGCGCCAGACCGGCGTAAACCGCAGAATAATGCATGACTTCAGCAACTCAGTAGTCTAACACTTTCCAGCCAGCTCACCACAGCACCCTTTTTTAACGTTTCTTCTCACCGATTCGCCCGTTAAACTACGCAACAAATTATGACGAGTTGTGAGCAAGATGAATAAAAACCCCCGCAATACAGGCGGTGCCGGGCAGATTCGCATCATTGGCGGTCAGTGGCGCGGACGCAAATTGCCGGTGCCGGACAGCGCCGGACTGCGCCCCACGACCGATCGGGTTCGCGAGACGCTGTTTAACTGGCTCGCCCCGGTGCTGCCAGAGGCGCGCTGCCTTGATTGCTTTGCCGGTAGCGGCGCATTAGGCCTGGAAGCGCTGTCGCGTTACGCGGGATCGGCGACGCTGCTGGAGCTGGAACGTCCGGTGGCACAGCAGTTAACAAAAAATCTGCAGACGCTGCGCGCTACGAATGCCACCGTGGTTCAGACCAATGCGCTAAACTGGCTGGCACAGGCGGGTACACCCTTTGACGTGGTGTTTATCGATCCGCCGTTTCGTCAGGGATTGCTGGAGCAGACGCTACAGTTGCTGGAGCAGAATAACTGGCTGGCCGATCAGGCGCTGATTTACGTCGAAAGTGAAGTGGAAAATGGCGCACCGCCGGTGCCGCCAGAGTGGGATCTTTATCGCGAGAAAATAGCCGGACAAGTGGCTTATCGTTTGTATCAACGTCAACAGGAGACGCAGGATGTTACTTAATTTGGGGCGTCTGTTGATGCTATGCGTGTGGGGATTTTTACTGGCTAATCTGGTCCATCCCTACCCGAAGCCACTGACTTATTTTATCAACGTTGCACTGATCTTCATGATCCTGATGCATGGTCTGCAACTAGTATTACTGCGCACGACGCAGACCAAAGATGCACCGCCGATTGACCGCGTCACCCAGGCGAAAGTGTTTCTGTTTGGCGTGTTTGAACTGGTCGCCTGGCAGAAGAAAAACTTCCCTCGCAAAAAGTAGTGTCGGGCGGGCGCAATGCCCGCCTTACTGCACGGGCGTGAAGCTGATAAAGCGCGTGCCCTGCATCTTCAGCTCTCCTCTCGCGCCTTTATCCAGCTGATGATACTCCCCCTCTTTAAGCTGCACTTTGATGTCGCTGTCACCGTTCAGCGGATGAAACAGCACCTCATACCGCATCTCTTCCCCGGCGATGACTTCACGCTGCCGTGAACGACGATTAGGCGAAGGGAATTCACGCTTAGTTTTGACTTCAGCCTGCAGAGCACGCGTGGGGGAGGCATCATTCACCGCAGCCTCACGCCGTTGCTTAATAAACTGACGACTCGCCAGCACGGCAATAATCGCCAGAACGATGATAAAGATTAACGGTGGTTTGCTCATAGCGCTCTCATGCCTGTTAAATCAGGCGGCAAAGCATACAACCAGAGTTGCCTGATTGTCACATCTCAGAGGCTTAACCTAAACTGGAAGGGATATTTTGGGATCTTTCACCATTTTGAGTAAAAAAAGGGAGAAACAATGCTCTGGTCTTTCCTCGCTGTACTTTTCTCCGGCTGGCTCTATGTCGATGCCACCTATCGCGGCCCACAATGGCAACGCTGGCTGTTTAAGCCCGTCACTCTGCTGCTGCTGGTCGGGCTCGCCTGGCAGGCTCCGGTGCTGCAAACCACGGACTATCTGATTCTGGCCGGTCTGGTTGCGACACTGGTCGGTGATGCGTTAACGCTACTGCCGCGTCAGCAGATGCTCTATGCCGTCGGGGCGTTTTTCCTGTCGCACCTGCTCTATACGCTCTGCTTCGCCGCCAGTATGACCATGACCTTCTTCTGGCCAATTCCGCTGACGCTGCTCATCATCGGTGCCGCCCTGATTGGCATTATCTGGAGCCGACTGGAGGATCTGCGCTGGCCTGTCTGCACCTTTATTGGCATGACGGTAGTGATGACCTGGATAGCGACCGAGCAGTACTTCTTCCGCCCGACCGATTACAGCTTCTCGATC
Source organism: Pantoea sp. JKS000250 (assembly GCF_003201065.1). Lineage (NCBI taxonomy): Bacteria > Pseudomonadati > Pseudomonadota > Gammaproteobacteria > Enterobacterales > Erwiniaceae > Pantoea > Pantoea sp. JKS000250. The sequence goes on from NZ_QICZ01000001.1 coordinate 1,941,566, forward strand.
ATGGTCGGTGCCGGTCTGCTGCTGCTGGCCAACGCGGTCTGGTTCATCTCGCACTATCGTCGTCGCTTCAGCGCTGACAGTGCGATTGTGGCCGCCTGCTACTTTGCCGGTCACTTTATGATCGTGCGTTCACTGTGGGTCGTCTGAAAAATTAGTCTTGACTCTGGAGTTCACTCCAGAGTGTAGGATAAGGGATGAGCAACGTTGCTCATCCCGCGACTCTTACACTCCGGAGGTCATATGCATCAACATCACGCCTGTGGCTGCGGCAAACCGCGTGCCAGCCACGCCGCAGCAAAACCGCTGTGCCAGGTTCGTCAGGCCCGTCCACTCTCCCTTTCTATTCATGCTGCTACGCCCGTGACGGCGGATACGGCAGGCTGCTGCTGTGACTGCAACAGCAGCCCTGGCAATGAGGCCGACACTGCTGAGGAAAGCGACCGGCGAGGTGCCTGGCCCTTTAGCTGGCAGGTCAGCGGCATGGATTGCCCGGGCTGCGCCCGCACCATTGAAACCGCCGTCCGCCAGGTAAAAGGCGTGACCGATGCCCGCGTGCTGTTCAGCAGCGAGAAGCTGGTGGTGAACGCTGACAACGATGTACAAAGCGCCGTTGAACGGGCGGTAAAAAAAGCCGGTTTCCGGCTTGCTACACCTTCGGAGACGCCGTCCGCAAGCTCGCGCTGGCAGCAGAACCGGATACTGATTTTGCTGGCGCTGCTGGTGCTTGCCAGCAGCGTTCTCAGCCAGTTCGCGCCCGTCTGGGGCGATCGGCTGTTTGTGCTGACCACCCTGGTCGGCCTGGTCCCGGTCGCGCGCGGTGCCTGGCAGCGTCTGCGCAGCGGATCGCCTTTTACCATTGAGACATTAATGACGCTGGCGTCGGCAGGCGCGCTGATCATTGGCGCACATGCTGAAGCCGCCATGGTGCTGGTTCTGTTTCAGCTGGGCGAACAGCTGGAAAGCTATGCCGCGTCCAGGGCACGCAGCGGCGTCACCAGCCTGATGGCGTTGCGGCCTGAATCGGCGATTCGCCTGGAACAAGGCAAGCGCAGTGAGGTGCCGCTGGCGGCGCTGCAACCGGGTGATGTGATTGAAGTCGCGGCGGGCAGCCGTTTGCCGGTCGATGGCCGTTTAATCAGCCCGCTCGCCAGTTTCGATGAGAGCGCGCTGACCGGTGAGTCATTACCAGTCACCCGCGCCAGCGGTGAACAAATCCTGGCCGGGGCCACCAGCATCGACCGGCTGGTGACGCTGGAAGTGGTGTCAAAACCCGGTGAAAGCGCGATTGACCGTATCCTGCAGCTGATTGAGGAAGCAGAAACGCACCGTGCGCCGGTTGAACGCTTTATCGATCAGTTCAGCCGCATCTATACGCCGCTGGTGATGCTGCTGTCGCTGCTGGTGATGGTCGTGCCACTCCTGCTCTTCGCAGGCGACTGGCAGCCGTGGATCTACAAAGGACTGACCCTGCTGCTGATTGGCTGCCCCTGTGCGCTGGTGATCTCTGTGCCAGCCGCGATTACTTCCGGGCTGGCTGCGGCGGCGCGTCAGGGTGCACTGATTAAAGGTGGTGCGGCGCTGGAACGCCTGAGTTCGCTGCGCAGGATGGCCTTTGATAAAACCGGCACCCTGACGCTGGGCAAGCCCCAGCTGACGCAGATCCTGCGGTTTGGCACAGCCAGCGAGTCAGAGATGCTGGCGTTAAGCGCTGCGGCGGAACAGGGTGCGACCCATCCGCTGGCCAGCGCTATCGTGGCGGCCGCGCAGGCGCGTGATCTGGTCATTCCTGACGCGCAGGATCAGCAGGTACAGGCGGGACGCGGCATCAGTGCGCGGGTCTCAGGCCAGCAGATTCAGCTGCTGACGCCCGGCCATACGCCCGGCCTGACGCCGCAGCAAAGCGCGCAGATTGCGCAGCAGGAAGCCGAAGGTGAAACCCTGGTGGTACTGATGCGCGATGGCGAGGCGGTCGGTGCGCTGGCCCTGCGCGATCAGCTGCGCGACGATGCCGTGGAGGCGTTAAAAGCGCTGAAAAAGCTGGGCATTGAGAGCCTGATGCTGACCGGCGATAACCCGCGCGCGGCAGCAACCATTGCTCACCAGCTCGATATTGATTATCGCGCCAGCCTGCTGCCCGCCGATAAGGTGGCGGCCATCCGTGAACTGAGTCAGCAGCAGCCGCTGGCGATGGTCGGAGATGGCATTAACGACGCCCCGGCGATGAAAGCGGCGACGCTGGGCATTGCGATGGGCAGCGGCACCGATGTCGCGCTGGAAGCGGCCGATGCGGCCCTGACGCGGAATCAGCTCAGCAACCTGGCCCCGATGATTGCGCTGGCGCGTCGTACGCGGCGCATCATCCGCCAGAATATCGGCATTGCGCTGGGGCTGAAGGCGATTTTCCTGGTCACCACCCTGCTGGGTCTGACCGGACTCTGGCTGGCGGTGCTGGCAGATTCCGGTGCGACCGCGCTGGTCACCGCCAACGCGCTGCGGTTACTGCGGCGGCGCGACTGAGTAAAAGGCTCTGTCTGAAGAGTAGGGTTAACGGCGGCCTGAACGGCTGCTGTTAACCCGCCATACCTTTGCGGATCAGAAACTGATAGGGCAGCGTGTCGGTCTGCTGTGCCAGCAGGCCATGTTCCATGAAGCGGCAGAAGCCGGGAATATCGCGGGTCGTCGCCGGATCATCGGCGATAATCAGTAACGTCTCGCCATCCTGCAGGCTGCGTACGGTTTTGCGCACCATCATCACCGGCTCCGGGCAACGCAGGCCACGGGCGTCCAGCTGATGGTCGGCAGAGGAAAAAGCATCGCTCATAATCAACTCGGTTCAGGTAAGGGGCGCTCATTCTAGCGCGTGTTGGCGGTGAAGCAAGGCGATAACGATTGCGTTAAAATTAACCATTGCATAAAAAGCACAACGCGGTAATATGCCGCCGCTTTTTGCTCATAAAACTGCCAGGCGCTGCCCGAACGGCGTCCCGCAATGGGTTCCCTCACCCCAACATTAAAAAGGTTGAATATGCTCGCATTTTCTTCACGTCAGCGCATGCATGCGCTTTTCTGGTTATCGCTGTTTCACCTGCTGGTGATCACCTCCAGTAACTACCTGGTTCAGTTGCCGATCTCTGTCTTTGGCTTCCACACCACCTGGGGTGCGTTCAGCTTTCCGTTTATCTTCCTGGCGACCGATCTCACCGTGCGTATTTTTGGCGCACCGCTGGCCCGACGCATTATTCTGGCCGTGATGATCCCGGCGCTGTTTATCTCTTACGCTGTCTCGGCGCTGTTCTATCAGGGTGAATGGCAGGGCTGGCAGGCGCTGGAAGTGATGAACCTGTTTGTTGCCCGTATCGCCTGCGCCAGCTTTATGGCTTATGCACTGGGTCAGATCCTCGACGTTCATGTATTTAACCGTCTGCGTCGTCTGCCTCAGTGGTGGATAGCACCCGGCTGCGCCATGTTCCTGGGGAATATCAGCGATACGCTGGCCTTCTTCTTTATCGCCTTCTATAAAAGCCCCGATGCGTTTATGGCGCAGCACTGGGTCGAGATCGCCCTGGTGGATTACAGCTTCAAAGTGCTGATCTGCATGGTCTTCTTCCTGCCCGCCTACGGCGTACTGCTCAATGCTGCGCTAAAACGTCTGGCTGAACGCCAGACCGCCCGCCAGGTCAATTTCGGCTAATATCCCATACGGTTTCCGTTACTATCCGCTAAGATCTTCTGACAATCATCAGGTTGCGTTTGCAACCTGATTCCTGTTGTATTAATGCCTGACTGGAAACTTAAAAAAGGGATTCTGATGCGCAACCTGGTGAAATATGTAGGAATGGGTTTACTGGTACTTGGCCTGGCGGCCTGTGACCAGAAGAAAGATGAAGCGGCGAACGACAACGGCGTCAGCGCCAGTCAGTCGGCGCAGACCGTCACGCTGATGGATGGCAAACTGAGCTTCTCACTGCCACCAGGCATGTCAGATAAAAGCGGTAAACTGGGTTCGCAGACCACGAACATGCACGTTTATGCGGATGAAACCGGAGCCCGCGCGATTATTGTGATTGCCGGTGACCCGACCAATGACGGGCTGGATGTGCTGTCGAAGCGCATGGAACAGCAGCAGCGCAACCGCGATCCGCAGCTGCAGGTGGTGTCGAACAAATCTGTGACGCTGAAAGATCAGCCCGCTCAGCAGCTGGATACCGTGATTTCTGCCAACAACCAGACCTCATGGTCTTCCGTGGTTCTGGCAAAAGTGGATGGCAAACTGGTGACGCTGCAGATTACGCTGCCAGGCGATAATCAGCAGCAGGCCCAGAGCGATGCTGACAGCATTGTGAAAAGCATTACGCTGAAGTAAAACAAAAGGCGGGCTTCCCACAGGGAAGCCCGCCTTTATTCAGAGCACGTTATAACCCTGTATTTTCCCGAATATATTTCCGCGCTTTCACCGCATACTCAAACGGATTGGCCAGCGCCGGATCCTGCTCCGCTTCCACCACCATCCAGCCTTTGTAGCCGTAATCGTCCAGGATTTTAAACACTGGCTTAAAGTCGATCACGCCATCGCCCGGCACGGTAAAGGTGCCCTTTTTTACCCCTTCCAGGAACGAGAGATGATTCTCGCGTACCTCAGCCACTACTTCATCACGCACATCCTTGAGATGCACGTGGAAGATGCGCGGCAGATATTTTTCCAGTACCGCCAGCATCTTCTGCTGGGAGCCTTCGGAATAGTAGACGTGGCCGGTGTCATAGAGCAAACCGACCTGCTCGTCGGTCATCGCCATAAACCGATCAATCTCTTCCGTCGTCTGAATGCCGGTGCCCATGTGGTGATGCAGCGTCACGCGCATCCCCTTCTCTGCTGCGATGCGAGCCAGTTCGTTGTAGCCTTCTGCGGTTAACCGCCACTCTTCATCGCTGAAAATCGCTTTCTCTTCAAACACTGCCAGCGTGGTGCCCTGAATACTTTTACTCTGCTCAGAACAGCCAATCATCCGCGCGCCCATCGCATGCAGGAAGTTCATATGCTCGATGAACTGTTCGATGGTCTTCTCTTTGTCGCCGTTGGCAAAAAAGGTGCTGAACCAGGCGTTGCAGATTTCGATGCCGCGTATGTCGAGCATCGGTTTCAGAATCGCCGGATCGCGCGGATATTTGCTGCCCACTTCGCTGCCGGTAAAGCCCGCCAGCGCCATCTCACTGACGGTCTGCTGGAAGGTATTTTCACTGCCGAGATCCGGCATGTCATCGTTGGTCCAGCCGATCGGCGCGATCGCCAGTTTTACATTCTCTTTGTTCATCTTCTTATTCCCGGATGGAGCGCGGCCAGGCCGCAGAGAGAGCTAAATCAGTTATAGAAAGCAGGACGTGGTGGCATCTCTACCGGCTCAATCGCACCACTGTTCTGCGCTTTGATGCAGGCATCGGCGGCAACAGAGGCGGCGAAGCCATCCCAGGCAGAAGGACCGGTAAGCTGACCCGCTTTGATGTCGTTGATAAACGCCTGCAGCTCAACGTCATACGCCTCGATAAAACGATCTTTCCAGTCCACCAGAATGGTGTTCGACAGGCGGGCATCTTTGCGCAGCTGAACTGAAGATGGCTCTGGCAAGCGGGCAATCCCCTCTTCACCGACCACTTCACACTGAATGTCATAGCCGTAAGCGCAGTTAACGAAAATCTCGACGTCAATGCGCACCCCTTTGTGGGTTTCGAACAGGACGATCTGCGGGTCTTTCAGCTGACCGTGGGACTTTGACGTCACACGAGGGAAGATCACCTGCACCGTTTTATAGTCGTCACTGGTCAGCCAGCGCAGCACATCCAGCTCATGGATCAGGGTATTCGTGATCGCCATTGGCGTGGTGTAGTTTTCTGGCACGGTCGGGTTACGGTGCGCGCAGTGCAGCATCAGCGGCTCACCGATATCGCCATCGGTGATCACTTTTTTCAGGGCGCGATAGCCCGCATCGTAAGGACGCATAAAACCAACCTGCACCAGGCGTTTACCCGCCTGAATCTCTGCATCCACCACCCGGCGGCAGCCCTCGGCGCTCATCGCCAGCGGTTTTTCACAGAAGACCGGTTTACCGGCGGCAATCGCCGCTAAGGTGAACTCTTCGTGGGTCGGATCCCATGAGGTGACCAGCACCGCATCGACGTTGGGTGACTGAATCACATCGTGGCCATTTTCGAACACCTCCGCCTCAATGTTCAGGCGTTGCAGTGCGGCCCGCGCGCCGTCGACATTGATATCAGAGACAGCAACCACCTGAGCCCCCTGCAGCACATGGCTGCAGCGGCGAATATGTTCCTGACCAATTGCACCTGTACCGATGACGCCAAGTTTCAAAGTCATAATTACACCTGTGTAGGGTTCGTACGGAGAAGAGGAAAATGGGCCGCAGCACGGCCCGGAAATCAGTATTTGCGCGCCTGATCCAGATGGCTGTTGAGCTTGTCCGCCACCGCCTGAGCGCGTTCGGTTTTTGACGCCTGCGCCACGCCGACATGCCACCAGCTGAAATATTTGTGGATCATGGTTTTTGGCAGCACTTTGATGTCGATAAGGGTGGAGACCGTCTGAGTGCGGGCATCTTCCAGCGCCGCTTTAAGCTGTTCCAGGCTGGTGACGCGATAAGTTTTGCAGCCATAACCGGCAGCAATAGCCGCGAAATCGACCGGGATAAAGCCGCCGTCCAGCCTGCCGCTTTCCGCGTTACGGAAACGGAACTCGGTGGTGAAGCTGTCCATACCGTGTTCCATCTGCAGGTTGTTGATACAGCCGTTAGTCATGTTATCCAGCAGCACGACGTTGATCTTCGCCCCTTCCTGAATCGAGGTGACCAGCTCAGAGTGCAGCATCATAAAGGAGCCGTCACCGACCAGCGCATAGACCTCGCGCTGCGGCTGCGCCAGTTTTGCACCCAGCGCGGCATTGACTTCATAGCCCATGCAGGAGTAGCCATATTCGACGTGGTAGGCGTTGTAATCTTTGGTGCGCCAGACGCGCTGCAGGTCGCCCGGCAGGCTGCCCGCAGCTGCAACAACCACCGCATCTTTCGGCAGTTGCTCGTTTAAGGTGCCAAGCACGCTGCTTTGCGTCAGCAGTGACTGAGTCAGGCGGTTAAATTCTGCGAACACCGCTTCGCGGTCGAGATGGTCAGCAATCTCCGGCACAAAGTCGCCATCGTGATATTCCACCTGATAGACGCGCTGCGTCTCTTTCAGCAGCTGGCTCTGCGCCTGCTCAATCTGGCTGCCCCAGTCATTACTGTAGTGCTGTGAGGCCAGTGCAGCGGTGAGCGCGGTCAGCCCTTCACGGGCATCGGCCAGCAGCTGCACGCCATCGAGCTTGTAGCTGTCGAAGTTGCTGACGTTAATGTTCAGGAAGCTGACATCGGGATGCTGGAAAATCCATTTCGATGCGGTGGTAAAGTCGGTGTAGCGGGTGCCGATGCCGATGACTAAATCGGCCTCTTTCGCCAGCAGGTTCGCGGCCAGACAGCCGGTTTCGCCTACGCCGCCGACATTCAGCGGATGGTCAGAGACCAGCGTGCCCTTGCCCGCCTGCGTCTCGGCAAAGGGGATCTGATAGCGCTCGGCAAACTGGCGCAGCGCCTCGCCCGCTTCAGAGTATTTCACCCCGCCGCCGCAGATAATTATCGGCTTGCGCTTACGGTTAATCAGCGTCAGGGCATCCACCAGCTGCGCCGCGACCGGCAGGCGGCGATCCAGACGGTGCACGCGTTTCTGGAAGAAGTAGTCCGGGTAATCCCAGGCCTCACCCTGCACATCCTGCGGCAGCGACAGCGTGACCGCGCCGGTTTCGGCCGGATCGGTCAGCACGCGCATGGCATTGATACAGGCGGACATCAGCTGCTCAGGGCGGCTGACGCGATCCCAGTATTTGCTGACGGCGCGGAAGGCGTCGTTGGTGCTGATGCTGAGATCGTAGCTCTGCTCAATCTGTTGCAGCACCGGATCGGGCTGACGGGTGGCGAAGACGTCGCCGGGCAGCAGCAGCAGCGGAATGCGATTAGCGGTCGCAGTGGCGGCGGCAGTAATCATGTTAGCCGCACCCGGTCCCACAGACGAACTGCAGGCGATAATCTGACGGCGCAGCGACTGACGGGCAAAGCCGGTGGCAGCATGGGCCATGCCCTGCTCGTTACGACCCTGCCAGACCACCAGATCGCCGCTATCCTGTTCCAGCGCCTGGCCCAGCCCCAGCACGTTGCCATGGCCGAAAATCGCGAAGATGCCTTTGACGAACTTCGTCTCAGTGCCATCAACATCGATGAATTGATTATCAAGAAATTTAACCAGCGCCTGTGCCGTGGTCAGTCTGATTGTGCCCATGTTTCTTCCTTACATGCTGGTGGACCCCGACTTCCGCGACAACGCGCAAGGCGTTGTCATTGGCGGAAAAGCGGCCGGAATAACTGAAACGTGAGGCGATTATAAACAAATATATTTTTCATAAAACACGATTACAGAAGAAACATTTCATTTTGCGAGTGAGATCAAATTTAACGATGGCAACAGGTCTGGCGGGCGATCACGACGGGGAAATCTGGAACGTTTAGCAGAGAGTGGTTCATGATGAAAAAATTCATTTCAATGGGGCAGCTTGCCTGACTGGCGTACGGATTCCTGCGATCGCCTTCACAACCCTGACATACCGCACATCGTGACAGCAGAGACCGCGCAGGCGGGAGGCAATCAGGAGTTTTACCTGGTTCACAAAATTGCGATGGATATTTCATTTCATATTGAATATGGAATTTTTATTCCTCATACTTCTCTCATAGCCAGCCAGATACCCACAGACCCGGAAGCAGAGCCTGCCTGGATCGATCTTTTCGCCCGCCAGCTCTGCGAATCACAGAAGGAAACCACAGGTATGAGTACACAACAGAAGCCGCTTGATGTGATTTGTATCGGGCGCATCGCCGTTGATTTTTATGGCCAGCAGATTGGGGCACGGCTGGAAGATGTCACCTCCTTTGCTAAATATCTGGGCGGATCATCGGGCAACGTCGCTTATGGCACCGCGATTCAGGGGCTGAAATCGGCGATGCTGGCGCGGGTGGGAGATGAGCACAATGGTCGCTTTCTGCGTGAGGAATTGCAGCGCGTGGGCTGTAACACCGATGCTCTGATCACCGATGCAAAACGCCTGACCGGCATGGTGATTCTGGGGATTAAAGATGAAGAGACTTTTCCGCTGATTTTCTACCGTGATAACTGCGCTGATATGGGTCTGGTACCGGACGATATCGACGAAGGCTTTATTACCTCGTCCCGCGCGGTGGCAGTCACCGGCACGCACTTATCTCATCCGCAGACCCGTGAAGCGGTGCTGAAAGCGCTGGATATCGCCCGCCGCAATGGCCTGCGAACGGCGCTGGATATCGATTACCGCCCGGTGTTATGGGGACTGACTTCTCTGGGTGACGGTGAAACACGTTTCATTGAGTCGTCTCAGGTCACTCAGCAGTTGCAGGAAGTGGTGCACTATTTCGATTTGATCGTCGGCACCGAAGAGGAGTTTCATATTGCCGGTGGCAGCACCGATACCCTGACTGCGCTGAAGAACGTGCGTCAGGCGAGCCAGGCGACGCTGGTCTGCAAACGCGGTCCGCTGGGTTGCGTGGTGTTTGAAGGTGAAATTCCGGATAGCTGGGAACAGACTCAGCTGCACACCGGCGTGCGCGTCGACGTGCTCAACGTGCTGGGCGCGGGCGATGCCTTTATGTCTGGCCTGCTGCGCGGCTGGCTGAATGATGAAGGCTGGGAGCAGGCGTGCCGTTATGCTAACGCCTGTGGCGCGCTGGTCGTGTCACGCCACGGCTGTGCCCCTGCCATGCCAACCAAAGCGGAGCTGGATGATTTCCTGAGCCGCGACACAGAGGTGAAACGTCCCGATCTCGACAGTCGTCTGAACCATCTGCACCGTGTGACCACCCGTAAGCAGCAATGGCCGGAGCTGAACGTGTTCGCTTTTGACCATCGCAAACAGCTGGCGGATATGGCGCAGGAAGCGGGCGTTGATGAGAGCCGTATTCCACAGCTGAAACTGCTGCTGCTGGAAGCCGCTCAGCAGGCGGCCAGTGAGGCGGGATTAGAGAACAAAAGCGGCATTCTGGCGGATACCACGTATGGTCAGAAAGCCCTGAATGCCATCACGGGTAAGAAGTGGTGGATTGGCCGCCCGATTGAGCTGCCCAGCTCACGTCCACTGCGTCTGGAGCATGGCAACATCGGCTCGCAGCTAATCGACTGGCCCGCCGAGCATGTCGTGAAATGTCTGGTGTTTTATCATCCGCATGACAGTGCTGAACTTCGCAAAGAGCAGGATGACCTGGTGCTCGACGTCTGGAAAGGCTGTAACAAAAGTGGCCATGAGCTGCTGCTGGAAGTAATTCTTCCCGAGAACAACCCGGATAAGAATGAAGCCTATTACCTTGATATACTGAGTCATTTCTACAGTCTGGGTATTCAGCCGGACTGGTGGAAACTGCCTCCGCTATCCGCAGAGAGCTGGCAGGCGATCAGTCGTCTGATTGAGGAGCAGGATCCTCTCTGTCGCGGCATTCTGTTGCTGGGTCTGGATGCACCCGAAGAGAAGCTTAAAGCGGGCTTCGCCGCGGCGGCCAACGCGCCATGGGTAAAAGGTTTTGCGGTGGGTCGCACCATCTTTGGTCAGCCTTCGCGTCAATGGTTGCAGGGTGAACTGGACGATCAGGCACTGATTGAGACCGTAAAAGGCAACTATCTGCGGTTGATTGCGTACTGGCGGGCGGCCCGCGCCTGATTTGCTGCTCTGCCCCAGACTGTCTCAACCGCGATGGCCTCAGACTGCTGACTCACTCAAAGCAGGGTGAATGTTGCAGCAACGAATAAGCTCAGCGCGCAGGTAACACGGTCAGAAGAGGAAAGCGTCCCGCGCCAGGGACAAAAACGCCGGGAGCGTTTTTGAACAACGCGAAGCGTTGGCCCGGCAACGGGCGCACCTCATGGATGAGGTGCGTAATCGCGCGGGCCGAGCGGCCATGGATGGCTTGAGCGACTTTCCGATCTGACCGTGTTACCTGAGCCTGTGCGGACTCATAGCAGGCAGAGACAGACTTTTTAGTAATATCACGCCATCCCAACAGGGATGGCGTTTTACTGGTTACCCTTAATCCCTGCTGTCATTTCATCCCGGTTTTCACCCTGTCATTGCCCGCCTGGGCGCGCTAAAGCCAATCTGTGAACCATTTCATAAAGCCATGAAATAAACCGCTTCGTTGACGCAAACAAATGAAATTTTCCATCCATCTGATACTATAGCGCTCATTATGCAGCCATTATTCTAATGATACGGGCAGAAGTGATGAACAATAATCCCACCCAACTTTCTCTCTTGCAGGACGATATTCGTCGCCGCTACGAAACGCTGAGCAAGCGTCTTAAACAGGTTGCGCGCTACATCCTTGATAACAGTAACAGTATTGCTTTCGATACCGTCGCCTCGATTGCTCAGCAGGCCGATGTACCACCGTCGACGCTGATCCGTTTTGCGAATGCGTTTGGCTTCAGCGGCTTCAACGAAATGAAACAGGTTTTTCGTCAGCACCTGATGGAAGAGACGGTCAACTATACCGAGCGCGCGCGTCTGTTTCGTCAGACCTCAACGGACGACAGCGCCAGTGCGCCTGAGAGTCCGGCGGAGATCCTCAACGTCTTTACCATGGTGAACAGCCAGGCACTGCAGCAGCTGGCGATGCAGGTGAATCCTGAGCAGCTGAACAAAGCAGTAAAACTGCTGAATGAGGCTGAGAACATCTATGTAATTGGCCTGCGTCGCTCGTTCAGCGTCGCCTCCTATCTGGTCTACGCGTTGCGTCATCTGGAGCGTCGTGCGTTTCTGATTGATGGTCTGGGCGGGATGTTTACCGAGCAGCTCAGCCTGGTTAATCCGAAAGATGTGGTGATTGCGATCAGCTACTCGCCCTATGCGCGTGAAGCGGTCGAGGTCGTCGAAATGGGGGCCAAGCGTGGTGCGCATCAGATCGCCATTACCGACAGCCAGGTCAGCCCGCTGGCTGCCTTTAGCGATGTCTGCTTTGTGGTGCGTGAAGCGCAGGTCGATGGCTTCCGTTCGCAGGTCGCCTCACTCTGCCTGGCACAGACGCTGGCGGTGTCACTGGCGCTGAATAACGCCGATAGTTCCGCTCAGTAACCTGCGTTTCGCACAGTAAAAAAGGGCAGCCTAATCGGCTGCCCTTTTTTACAGGCATGCGCTGATAAAACCGCTGAGCCTTACTCTGTTCGTGGATAGCTGTCGCTGTTCACCCAGGCGTGATCTTTTTCCCAGCTGAATTTCCACAGCCGTACCGGCCCTGCCATCACGTTCAGATAGTAGTTGTTATATCCGGCCAGCGTCGCCACCGGATGATAGCCACGCGGCACCATCACGACGTCGCGGTTATAGGGTGCCATACAGGCATCCAGTGAGCGATCGTCGGTGTAAACGCGCTGCATGGCAAAACCAGGTTCCGGATCGAAACGGTGATAGTAGGTCTCTTCCAGGTAGGTTTCGTTTTCACTCTCCTCCTGATCATGCTTGTGGCTGGGATAGGAGCTGGTATCGCCTTCGTTGGTATAAACCTCCACCACCAGCAGACTGTCAGCGGGTTCAGTATCAGGCAGGATATTATGCACCAGACGCTGGTTGCGCCCTTTACCGCGATGCTCAACACCGACATCGGCTGGCGCAATCAGTCTTGCAGGCAGATTGCCCTGACCGGGCGCGTTACAGACGGCCAGCTCAAGATCGCTGTCAGCATAGACTTCCACTTCATCGTCATGCGGCACATACACGGAATACGGCGGCACGCGTTCGAAAGGCGACATGCGCTTACCGATTCTGGGAAACTCAGCATGGCGGGTTTTCACCGAGGCCAGCCCGGCCACCAGCACCAGACACAGCTCTTTATCACCGCTGGTCAGGCGCAGAGTTTCCCCTTTTTTCAGCAGATAAGCATCAAAGCCAACATAACGCCAGCCAGCACGCTCAGGCGTGACATGCTGAATACGGCCCTGTGCGTCCGGGGCCTGTGCTTTCGACAGTAAAGACATCCTGATCCTCCTCTCTGTCACGATTGACGCTGCGATCATTTCACGGGCGAGGTGCCCGCGAACAAAGCGACCGGCAGAGTCTCCTGCCGGTCGCGATCAGCGTTGAAATAGATCAGCCTAAGGTTGGCATACTGAATTCAGACACGGTCTGCTGACCGGACGGCCAGCGCACGGTGGCGGTTTTCATGCGGGTATAGAAACGCACGCCATCCGGCCCGTGAACATTAAGCGCGCCAAACACGGAACGCTTCCAGCCACCGAAGCTGTGGAATGCCATCGGCACCGGAACCGGCACGTTAACACCGACCATGCCCGCTTCAACGTTCTGCACAAACTCACGCGCGGTGTGACCGTTGCTGGTGAAAATTGCGCTGCCGTTACCAAACTCATGGCTGTTGACCAGCTGCAGCGCGCTGTCGTAGTCCGGTGCACGCATGATGCTCAGCACCGGCCCAAAAATCTCTTCACGCCAGATCACCATCTCAGAGGTGACGTTATCAAACAGCGTGCCGCCAACGTAGTAACCTTCGGCGTGACCTGCAACCTGCACGTTACGACCATCGACCACCAGCTTCGCGCCTTCCTGCTCGCCTTTGTCGATGTAACCCAGCACCTTCTTCTGATGCGCGGCTGAGACAACCGGTCCCATCTCATTTTCATCGGCACCCTGATTGATCCCAGGACCGATCCGCAACGCTTTCACCAGTGGCGTCAGACGGGCAATCAGCTTGTCAGCTGTGTCATCGCCCACCGCGACCACAACCGGCAGCGCCATGCAGCGTTCACCGGCCGAGCCAAACGCACCGCCCATAATCGCGTTAACGGTGGCATCCAGATCGGCATCCGGCATAACGATAGCGTGGTTTTTCGCCGCGCCAAACGCCTGCACCCGCTTACCGTGGGCGCTGGCAGTTTTATAGATATGCTCAGCCACACCGGACGAGCCGACGAAGCTCACCGCTGCGATGCGCGGATCTTTATAGAGCTGCTCAGCATCTTCGTTAGAGCTGTGCACCACGTTGAATACGCCATCCGGCAGACCCGCTTCGGTCAGCAGCTCGGCCATGCGCACGGCCGCAGAGGGATCCAGCGCCGGTGGCTTCAGAACAAAGGTATTACCGCAGGCCAGCGCGATCGGGAACATCCACAGCGGCACCATCGCCGGGAAGTTAAACGGCGTAATACCCGCTACGACACCCACCGGCTGCATCAGCGAAAAGCTGTCAACGCCGCCGCCGACGTTCGGGGAATATTCACCTTTAAGCAGATGGGGGATCCCGCAGGCAAACTCAATCACTTCAATGCCGCGCGTCAGTTCACCTAACGCATCAGACCAGACTTTGCCATGCTCAGAGACAATCAGCGCCGCCATCTCTTCACGATGCTGCTCCATCAGGGCTTTAAAGTTAAACAGAACGCGGGCGCGACGCAGTGGCGAGGTTTTTGACCAGGCCGCAAATGCGTCATGCGCGACACCAATCGCCTGGGCCACTTCATCGGCGGTACTTTGCGTCAGTTCACGTACCACTTTGCCGGTTGCCGGATCGTAAACAGGAATGGTTTCGTTGCTGGCGCTGAACGTCGTTTTGCCGCCAATAAAGTTACCTATGATTGTCATGATGTTGCCTCTTAAGATGGTTAAGTTCCCTGCAGACGGGCCCTGTGGCCTGCCACACTGCCTGACCAGGCAAACCTGAAAGCGTGCTATGAAGCTATTACAGTGGAATAAATTTTTCAAATAGTTCTTTTTGGAAAATTTGCTTTTAGCGGCACGGATCGCATTTTTGCCGCCCTCAAGCCACTGACGATGTCCTGATGGCAGGAGGCGTTTACCAGCGCTCAGCCTTAGTCAGGCAGGCGAAAAGCAGAGGCGGATAGAGCGGGTATTCCTGCGAAGTTGATCCAGCGTTTATGCATCGGACTGAAACGGAATATGAAATTAATGCGAGACCGATCTAATAATCTGCATTTCATAATTCACTATTAATGAAATAAATGTTTTCTTTAGTCCATCCTTCTCCTGTCCCGGAGTCAGCGCATGGCCATCGATCCCACCCGTTTCTGTATCAACCGCAAAATTGCGCCCCGGCTCTCGCTGGAGGCCTTCTTTCAGCTGATTCAGCGTCTGGGGCTGAGCAAGGTCGAACTGCGTAATGACATGCCGGGCGGCAGCGTCACCGATGACCTCAGCACCGATCAGCTGCGCGCCCTGGCGGATAAATATCACATCGATATCGTCACGATTAATGCGCTCTATCCCTTTAACCGGATCGATGACGCGCTGCTGACGCGGGCGGAGTCGCTATTACAGACAGCACAACAGATCGGCGCAAAAGCACTGGTGATGTGTCCGCTGAATGAGGGGATTACCGTGTCGCCTCAGCAGACGCAGGCGGCAATGCAGCAGCTGGCGCCGCGCTTTGCACACTATGGCATTCAGGGGCTGGTCGAGCCGCTGGGGTTTCCGGTCAGCTCACTGCGTTCGATCGTACAGGCGCAGCAGTTGATCGCCGCGGCGGATGTGCCCTTCAGGCTGCTGCTGGATACCTTTCACCATCATCTCTATGAACAGGCTGAACAGGAATTTCCGGCGGGTATCGATATTGACCAGATTGGGCTGGTGCATCTTTCGGGTGTGGAAGATCGGCGCCCGACTGCCGAACTGACCGACGACGAACGCATCATGCTGAGTGACAACGATGTGCTGAAGAGCGTGGTGCAGGTTAAACGGCTGGAGATGCTCGGCTACAAGGGCGTCTACGCTTTTGAGCCGTTCTCCGGTCAGCTCAACAACTGGACACCGGCGGAGATTGAACGCCAGATCCGCCACAGTATTGAACTGCTGCAGGCCTGAAACCTGTTCGCGCCCGAAATTTATTGGTTTATCTGTGTCTGAAAAGACGTTATGGCCCGCTGCTGGGCCATTTTTTTATCCTGATCAATCCCCGCTTACGGGCTCTGAAGCCTGACGCCGCTGCAGGCGCAGCGTGCAGAAGAAAGCGACGCAGACCAGCAGCGCCGTGAGCAAGTAGACGCGTGAGACACCGGCATAATTCATGATGAATCCGGCCAGTGGCCCGGTTATTCCCAGCGACAGATCCATAAAAGCGGTATAGGTCGCCAGGGCGCTGCCCTGATTCTGCTGCGGCACCACTTTTACCGCCACCACGCCCAGTGCCGGAAACACCAGTGAAAACCCGGCGCCGGTCATAAACGCGCCCGTTTTTGCCATCCACGGATCGCCTGCGGTGGCGACCAGAAAGAGCCCGGCAGCCTCAACCGCCAGACAAACGCTGGCGACCCGCAGGCCACCGTGACGGTTAATCGCATTCGGGAACAGCAGGCGCGCCCCGACAAAAGCGCCGCTGAACAGGGAAAGCGCAAAGGCGGCTCCCTCCCAGCCTTTATCCTGATAGAACAGCGTGATAAAGGTGGCAATCACGCCGAAACCCGCTGACCCCATCGCCAGAATCGCGCCAAAGCCAGCGATTTTCCCCAGCACCGCCCGAAACGGCAGAGGTCTGGCGCGGCTGGCTTTTACCGCCGGACGCGGGACCGCGCAGACGATGCCAACCACGCAGATGGCCACAATCACCAGCGATAGCCACAGCAGCCCACCGGCCCGGAAGATCACCACGCCCAGCGGCGCACCTATCGCCATCGCGCCATAGGTGACGATGCCGTTCCAGGAAATTACGCGGCCAATGTGCAGTGAACCGACCCGCGCTACCCCCCACAACGAAGTGCCGGTGCCGGTAAAGCTCTGGCCCACACCCAGAATCAACCGGCCCACACAGAGCAGTATCAGGCTCCAGAGCGGGGATGCGATCAGCGCCGCCAGCAGAATACACAACCCGCTAATCAGACAGCCCACCAGGCCCGTCACCACCACTTTCTTTGGCCCCCAGAGATCGGCATAGCGCCCGGCATGTGGCCGGCTCAGCAGCGTCGCCACATATTGCAGGCTGATCACCACGCCCGCCCAGAATGCGCTGAAGCCCAGCTGGTCATGCACCCAGCCAGGCAGGACCGCCAGCGGCAGACCAATGATGAGATAGCTGGCAAAGTTGTAGGCGACGATAGAGAGGATCAGCAGCGAGATGTTCAGGCTTCCGGATGGAGCATTCTGTTCCGCTGCAGGCTGTTCAGGCATAGGTTCTCGCACGTAGTTGGCTGAATGATAAGGTTTATCCTCTAACTATACCTGCTTTCGCCACCGGCGCATCACACTGGCACGGTTATCGGGCAGTAAAACGCGGCGCAAAAACAGGAACAGCAGGAGGTCGCGGTCCTGCCGTCATAGCTGAGTGCGGTGGCGCTGATTATCACGCTATTATGCCGCCGCGCTTTACCGTTTCTCTGATAAATCAGATTGTTAATTTTCTTTCAGCTACACTTCCAACAGCCAGATTACGTCACGGGAGAGGCAATGAGCGAGCTGCAACGGGAAAAGATTGGACAAAATATTCTGATAAAACTGGCGATGCTGGTCATCATTCTTGCCGGGGTTCGGGCCGCGTCCGATATTCTGGTCCCGCTTCTGCTGGCGGCGTTCTTTGCCATTGTGCTCAACCCGCTGGTGACAATGCTGATGCGTCGTGGCTTCCGCCGTGGACTGGCGATTGGGCTGGTCATTACTGTGATCTTCTGCGGTATCCTGCTGCTGGGTGCCATCATCGCCAGCTCAATGAGCGAGTTTTCTGACCTTTACCCGCAACTGCGCGCCACCATGGAACAGAAAATGACGGTGCTGCAACATCTGGCAGCGGGCTTTCATCTCAATATTTCTACCGACGCGCTGGTGCAGCGTTTCGATCCGAATACCATGGTGAACCTGGCGAGCGCGGCGCTCAGCGGCTTTTCGGGTGCGATGACCAATACTGTGCTGCTGGTGCTGACCGTGGTCTTTATGCTGTTTGAGGTTCACCATCTGCCTTACAAAATGCGTAACGCGCTGGTGAACCCGAAAATTCGTATCGCCGGGCTGCATAAGGCGCTGAAAGGTGTGACGCACTATCTGGCGCTGAAAACCCTGGTGAGTCTCATCACCGGCATCGCCGTCTGGCTGAGTCTCTATCTGCTGGATGTGAAGTTCGCGCTGCTGTGGGGCGTCGTGGCCTTTATCCTCAACTATATTCCTAATATCGGCCCGATTATTGCCGGCATTCCGCCCTTTCTGCAGGCGCTGTTACTGAACAGCCTGTTTGATGCCGCGATGGTGGCTGCGCTGTTTACCGCGATTCATATGGTGTTCGGCAATATGCTGGAACCGCGCCTGATGGGTCGCGGCCTGGGCTTATCAACGCTGGTAGTGTTCCTGTCTCTGGTCTTCTGGGGCTGGCTGCTCGGTCCGGTCGGCATGCTGCTCTCGGTGCCGCTGACCAGCATTACCAAAATCCTGATGGAGACCACGCCGGGCGGCAGCCGTCTGGCGATTATGCTCGGCACCGGACGACCTAAACGCGTCCGGGGACTAACCAAGTAGCCGCTGCTGCACGTGCTGCAGATGGCTCTCCATCGCCTGGCGAGCCGCTGCTTCATCGCCTGCCACAATCGCGTCGGCAATCTGCTGATGATCAGCGTTCATCGCCTGCGCAAAGCTGTTATCGGCATAATGGCGTTCCAGCCGCTGCACATGCGGGCTGTGACGCCGGTTCCAGAGCTGCTCCAGCAGGTCGCGTAACACGTCATTACCGCTCATCTCGCCGATCAGCAGATGGAAGCGTTTATCCTGCTCCAGAAACGCCGCATCGTTTTCATTGTAGTGCTGCAGTTCAGCGGTCAGCGCCAGCAGTGCCTCTCGCTGTACGGCGGTACCGTTAAGGGCGGCAAATCCTGCCAGCATGCCTTCAAAGGCTTCACGCGCCTGCAAAAGATCCTGCAGGCTGCAGGTTTCACTCTCCTGCGGGATGGCGGCCTGTGGCAGCGGCTGAGCGACGTAGATACCGTTGCCGGTGCGGATATCGACCCAACCGGTCATCTCCAGCGCAATCAATGCTTCACGCACTGACGAACGGCTGACACCTAACTGTTTTGCCAGCTCGCGTTCGGGCGGCAGCAGGCCGCCCGCCACAAAATCACCGCGCGTGATACCGGCCATAATGGCGTTGGCGATCTGACGATACAGGCGCTCCGTCTTGATGACTGGCAGGCTCATTACCCTCTCCTTTTATTCAGCATAAACCGCTCACTTGCCGGATGCAGTTTGTCATGCTGCGATCCGGATCACGGCCCTGATGTGTCCACTATCATACTCTTGGCCCAGCGGCCTGACCACTGGGCCACATCACAGTTGAGGAGTAAAAATGGAACATACATGGCGATGGTACGGCCCGAACGATCCGGTCTCCCTGGATGATGCGCGTCAGGCGGGCGCAACCGGTATTGTGACGGCGCTGCACCATATCCCTAACGGTGAAGTATGGCCGGTTGAGGAGATTAAAGCGCGTCAGGCACTGCTGGCGGAAAAGGGTCTGGTCTGGTCGGTGGTGGAGAGCATCCCGGTTCATGAGGCGATCAAAACCCAGCGCGGTGACTACCTTCGCTATATCGCCAGCTATCAGCAGTCGATACGCAATCTGGCCGCCTGTGGCATTGATACCGTCTGCTACAACTTCATGCCGGTGCTGGACTGGACGCGCACCGACCTCGCCTGGACGCTGCCGGATGGCGCAAAAGCGCTACGCTTCGACGCCGACGCTTTCGCCGCCTTCGAGCTGTATCTGCTGAAGCGTCCCGGTGCGGAGCAGGATTACAGCACTGCTGAGCAGAAGGCCGCCGCAGCGCGCTTTGCCGCGATGAGCGAAGAAGAGAAAAGCACCCTGGTGCGTAATATTATCGCCGGTCTGCCCGGTGCCGAAGAGGGTTACACCCTGGAGCAGTTTCAGACACAACTGGCACAGTATGCCGGCATCGACAAAGCGAAACTGCGCGAGCATATGGCAACCTTCCTGCGCGCCATCGTACCGGTTGCGGAGGAAGTGGGGATTAAACTGGCAGTGCATCCGGACGATCCACCGCGACCGATTCTGGGCCTGCCGCGCATCATCTCTACCCAGGAAGATATGCAGTGGCTGAAGGAAACCGTGGACAGTCTGCACAACGGTTTCTGCTTCTGTACTGGTTCCTATGGCGTGCGTGCCGACAATGCGCTGGTTGAGATGGCGGAAACCTATGCCGACCGCATCAACTTTGTCCACCTGCGCGCCACAAAGCGCGAGGCAAACCCCAGCAGCTTCCATGAAGCCGCGCACCTGGCGGGCGACGTCGATATGGTCGGCGTCATCAGGGTCATTCTGGCGGAAGAGCAGCGGCGGCGGCGGACGGGCAATCAGCGAGCAATTCCGATGCGCCCCGATCACGGCCATCAGATGCTGGACGACCTGCATAAACGTACCAATCCCGGCTATTCTGCCATTGGCCGGCTGAAAGGACTGGCTGAGCTGCGCGGCGTTGAAGTGGCGCTGAAACAGATCTATTTTGCTGATTAAGAATCACCTTTACCCTGCGTCCGCGCTCAGGCGGGCCAGGGTCACCCCAGGCGGCAGCAGCGATTCGTCCTTCTGCCCTGCCTCCCGTTCTCACCTGTTTTTTTGCTGAATACCAATAAAGGCAAAACAACCTGTCAATAAAATGTAAAGTCTGGTCGATAATTGACCTGAGTCAGTTCAGTTGATCGCAAAAACGCTAATCTGCACCGCCCGGAGAAATGCTATGCTGCGCCACTGATTAGCCCCTCCGTATAATACCAATAATATCCAGAGGATTTAGCGGTGCCGCTACTGAAACGAAAACGCGACTACGCCAGGCTGGTGATTATTATCTCCGGCGTGCTGCCTCTGATTATTGGCATTTTTTTCACGGCCCTAGATGCGCGCCACACCGTGCGGCAGCAGCAGGTGAACGCGGCAAAGACGCTGTTATCTCAGGCCGAGAGAATGAGCGACAGCGCCTGGAATATGATTACTGAGCTGCGCCAGTTTCAGCATCAGCCCTGCAGCCAGATTGAAAACCAGTTACAGCGCATCGGTGCGCTGAATCCCTATTTTCGCGCCATTGGTAAAATGGAAGAAAACAGAATTGCCTGCTCTTCAGCCTATGGTACGAAGCCTGCTTTTCTGAGCGATATGATCATGCGTGATGTGCCGGTCACCGGAAAAGCCTGGTGGAGCCTGTCGATTGCCGGAACGGCGGGTGTGCCGGACCGTCCCGCAGTGATTTTTATGCGCGATCTGCCCGATGGTGAGGGGTTCTGGGCAGTCGTTGATGGCCAGTATCTGATCGATTTTATGCGCGCCATCAGCAGTACCCATCTCTATCATTTCAGCATGGAATTTAACGACGGCGCGCCGATCTCGTTTGGCGATCCGCAAATCGCCCTGTCCGGCTGGTTTGAACCGCTGATTTATCAGGCCAGCTCCAGCCGCTATCCGCTCTCTGTCACCCTTATTGCCTCACCCTCTGAGCTGATCCTGGCCTGGCGTCAGGTAATGTTGATCATCATGCCGATGGCGATCATTTTCTCGATTCTGTTGATGATGCTGATGGCGAACTGGCTGCAACGGCGTATTTCCTGGCGCGATGAGATTCGGCGGGCCATCGCCAGCGGTCAGTTCAGGGCGCACTATCAGCCGGTCTATGACAACCGGCTGCAGCGCTGTAGCGGCGCAGAGGCACTGCTGCGCTGGACAACGCCCGACGGTAACGGCATCCGGCCCGATATTTTTATCGGTGCCGCTGAAGCGGAAGGCATGATTGTGCCGCTTACCCGTCATCTGCTCGATTTAATTGCAGAGGATGTGCAGGCGTGGCAGGTTGAACCAGGCTTCCATCTGGCCATTAACGTGGCGGCCGATCATCTGCAGCACCCGGACTTTGTCGACGATATGCTGCACTTTGCTGACCGGGTTAAAGATAAGCAGTTCCTGATTACCCTGGAGCTGACCGAACGCAGCCTGATCAAAGATGGCGTTGAGGTGGCACGCAAGCTGGAGCAGCTGCGCGGTTGCGGAATGAAAGTGGCGATTGATGATTTTGGTACCGGTCACTGTTCGCTGAGTTACTTACAGACCTTCACCATGGACTATCTGAAGATCGATCGCGGCTTTATCAACGCGATTGAATCCCTGGAGGGCAGAACCCCGGTGCTGGATGCAATCATTCAGCTCAGTCATGAGCTTGAGCTGGAAGTGCTGGGGGAAGGCGTCGAGAGCGCATTGCAGTTCAGCTATCTGCAACGGCGCGGCGTGGTCTTCATCCAGGGCTTTTATTATGCCCGCCCGATGGACAACGCGGCGTTGATTGCCTGGCTCGCCAGACAGGGCGAACAGCTGGTTAAAGCGGATCACGCCCCTGAGACTCATCAGACAGCCAGCATCTGAACCGACCCTGAACTTAACAGGCTTGCCGCGCAATATCGGCGTCTGTGTGTCTTTCGTTAGGTCGCATGGCTTACTGCCACCCTGCTCTGTATAGCGAATAACCACCTGCGGCGTCGGTATCGCCGCTCATCACCCCTTCCCGCCCCCAATTTGCTGAAAAAAACGGCGGTCGTCACGCAGCGTGATAATTTTTTTGCGCAGCTAATCAGCCGTATCAGTGGTAAAAATAGCCTGTATGTAGCCCAAACATGACAGATATCACACAAAAACGGTATACTCTGTCGCTGTTCGCAATAATAACAACAGTAATTATTGTGTCAGTGGGCGCGTAAACCGCGCTTATTTGAAGCTATGCTTAAATTTCTCAACGCAGCGGTCTGATGACTCACCGCGGCTCGCGCCGTTGAGGACTTTCGTGTTCCATTACAGGGTAATTCTATGAAATTGCGTAGGAAGCGTGTAAAACCAATTGGGATCGATGATGTGACCATCATCGATGATGCCCGTTTACGTAAAGCCATCACCGCGGCCTCTCTGGGTAACGCGATGGAGTGGTTCGACTTCGGTGTTTATGGCTTTGTGGCCTATGCACTGGGTAAAGTCTTCTTCCCGGATGCATCACCAGGCGTGCAGATGATCGCCGCGCTGGGTACCTTCTCTGTACCCTTCCTGATCCGTCCGCTGGGTGGTCTGTTCTTCGGTATGCTGGGCGACAAATATGGTCGTCAGAAAATCCTTTCCATCACCATCATCATCATGTCGGTCAGTACGTTCTGTATCGGCCTGATACCCTCCTATGCCTCCATCGGCATCTGGGCGCCGATTCTGCTGCTGTTAGCTAAGATGGCACAGGGCTTCTCGGTAGGCGGTGAATATACCGGTGCTTCAATCTTTGTCGCCGAATATTCGCCTGACCGTAAACGTGGCTTTATGGGGAGCTGGCTCGACTTCGGTTCGATTGCGGGCTTCGTGCTCGGTGCGGGCCTGGTGGTGCTGATCTCCTCCATTATCGGGGAAGAAAGCTTCCTTGAGTGGGGCTGGCGTCTGCCGTTCTTCGTCGCGCTGCCGCTGGGCATCATCGGTCTTTACCTGCGTCATGCGCTGGAAGAGACCCCGGCATTCCAGCAGCACGTGGACAAACTGGAACAGGGCGACCGCGAAGGCCTGCAGGATGGTCCGCAGGTTTCGTTTAAAGAGATTGCGACCAAACACTGGCGCAGCCTGCTCTCCTGTATCGGTCTGGTTATCGCGACGAACGTCACCTACTACATGTTGCTGACGTACATGCCGAGCTACCTGTCGCACAACCTGCACTACAGCGAAGATCACGGCGTGATGATTATCATCGCCATTATGATCGGTATGCTGTTTGTTCAGCCGATGATCGGCATGATGAGTGACCGTTTCGGCCGTCGTCCGTTTGTCATCATCGGCAGTATTGCCCTGCTGGTCTTCGCAATTCCCGCCTTTATGATGATCAACAGTGGCGTGCTGGGCCTGATTTTTGGTGGTCTGCTGCTGATGGCGGTGATCCTCAACGCCTTTACCGGTGTGATGGCCTCGTCACTGCCTGCGATGTTCCCGACGCACATCCGCTACAGTGCGCTGGCGAGTGCGTTTAACATCTCGGTACTGGTTGCCGGTCTGACGCCAACGCTGGCGGCCTGGCTGGTAGAAACCACCAGCAACCTCTACATGCCAGCCTACTATCTCATGGTGGTGGCGGTGATTGGTCTGATTACCGGTCTGTTCATGAAAGAGACGGCAAACAAGCCACTGAAAGGTGCGACGCCAGCGGCCTCAGACATGGAAGAAGCGCGCGAAATCCTGCAGGAGCATCACGATAACATCGAGCACAAAATCGAAGATATCGACGAAGAAATTGCCCGCCTGGAAGCGAAACGTAAAAACCTGGTGCAGCAGCATCCGGATATCAACGAGTAATCGTTCTGCTCTCCCGCCGCCCGGCGGGAGAGTCCTTTTCCCCTCTTATTACCGCACACAAACCTTCATGCCTCGCGGGCAAAGAGAGTAAACTGTCGTCACTTTTTTCACCTGCGTAAGAATGAAAATGTCTGATTATTCCCTTATCCAGCGCCCAAGAAGATTGCGCGCCAGCGCTTCAATGCGTGAAATGTTCCAGGAGTCTTCTCTGAGCCTGAACGATCTGGCTCTGCCTATTTTTGTTGAAGAAGAAGTCGACGATTACAAAGCGATTCAGGCGATGCCTGGCGTGATGCGTATTCCGGAAAAACGCCTTGCTTATGAGATTGAGCGCATCGCCAAAGCGGGCATTCGCTCGGTGATGACCTTTGGTATTTCGCACCATACCGATGCGACCGGCAGCGATGCCTGGAACGAAAACGGTCTGGTGGCACGCATGTCCCGCATCTGCAAAGACACCGTGCCGGAAATGATCGTGATGTCTGACACCTGCTTCTGCGAATACACCAGCCACGGTCACTGTGGCGTGCTCTGCGATCACGGCGTCGATAACGATGTAACCCTGGCCAATCTGGGTAAGCAGGCCGTGGTTGCCGCCGCAGCCGGTGCGGATTTCATTGCGCCGTCAGCGGCAATGGATGGTCAGGTTGAGGCCATTCGCCGGGCACTGGACGCGGCAGGCTTTACCCAGACCGCCATCATGTCCTACTCCACCAAATTCGCTTCATCATTTTACGGCCCGTTCCGTGAAGCCGCCGGAACGGCGCTGAAAGGCGACCGTAAAACCTACCAGATGAACCCGATGAACCGCCGTGAAGCGATCCGTGAATCGCTGCTTGATGCGGCCCAGGGCGCGGATTCACTGATGGTGAAGCCGGCAGGTGCCTATCTGGATATTCTGCGCGACATTCGTGAACGCACCGAACTGCCGCTGGCGGCGTATCAGGTGAGTGGCGAATACGCGATGATCAAATTTGCCGCACAGGCCGGTGCCATTGATGAGCGTAATGTGGTGCTGGAAAGTCTCGGTGCGATTAAACGCGCCGGTGCGGACCTGATTTTCAGCTATTTCGCCCTTGATCTCGCAGAACAAAAAGTGCTCTGATCCCCTCCTCATAAAGAGCGTGGTTGCTATATCACGCTCTTCTTCTTCGCCGTAAGGCAAACACCAGAACCTGGCTTCCGCTAAAACAATAAAGGTCTCTGTGATGAAAGCACCTGAAATCCCTGCCGACGAGGCACAACGTTTATCGCAGTTGCGTGCGCTGAACATAATGAACACGCCAGCGGAAGAGCGGTTTGATCGTTTAACCCGCCTGGCGCGCCGCCTGTATGACGTCCCTATCGCGTTAGTCAGCCTGCTGGAAAATGACCATCAGTGGTTTAAATCTGCTCAGGGCTATGAACCTAAAGGATCACCCCGCAACATCTCCTTTTGCGGCCACGCCATCCTGCAGGATGAGATCATGATCGTTGAAGATGCGCAAAAAGATGCGCGTTTTCATGATAACCCGCTGGTGACCGGCGAACCGCATATTCGCTTTTATGCAGGCTGTCCACTGCGTGCGCCCGGCGGCGCGAAAATGGGTACGCTCTGCATTATTGGTCGCGAACCACGTCAGTTCAACGAAGAGGATCAGGCCACGATGCGCGACCTGGCCGCGATGGCCGAAGCGGAACTGGTCGCCTTTCAGACCGCCACCTGCGATGAGCTGACCCAGATTACCAACCGTCGCGGCTTTATGACGCTGGGGCAGATGGTTCTGAATGAGTGCCTGATGAAAAACCGGCCCGCCTGCCTGACCTTTCTCGATCTCGACAAGTTTAAGCAGATTAACGACACGCTGGGCCACCGTGAAGGCGACCGCGCGCTGATGGACTTTGCCGATGCGATGAAGGTGGTGTTTAAGCACTCCGATCTGTTTGCCCGTCTGGGCGGCGATGAGTTCGTGGTGCTGTTTAACGGCCTGCAGCAGCAGCAGAGCGAAGCGTTACTCGCCCGGTTCGACCATTATCTGCAACAGCAGTCAGTCAGTCTGAATCGTCGTTACCGCCTGCAATTCTCGTCCGGCGTGGTGGAGTTTGACGCAGCGCATCCACAGTCGCTGGAACAGTTGCTGCACGACAGCGATGAGCAGATGTACCTCAGGAAAAAGCAGAAACGCGTAGCGGTTTGAGATCAGGCGCCGCAGCGCCTGACCATTCAGGGCCGCGCCAGATCGTCGAGCAGCGTCTGATTAAACGTTGCCGGTTCTTCCATTTGTGGCGCGTGCCCCATCCCGGGAAATTCAATTAAGCGCGCGCCCGGAATACGTTTTGCAGCCTCTTTACCCAACACCGCGTAATCGCCCAGCCGGGTTTTGACCTTTGCTGAGGCGATATCACTGCCGATGGCCGTGGTGTCTGAGGTGCCGATCATCAGAGTGGTCGGGACTTTCAGATCGCCAAATTCATAAAATACCGGCTGCGTGAAAATCATGTCGTAGATGAGAGCGGAGTTCCACGCCACTTTCTGATGTCCCGGCCCGCTGTTGAGCCCGGCCAGCATATCGACCCACCTGTCATAGTCAGGTTTCCAGCGCCCGACATAGTAGGTCTGCTGCTCATACTTCTTAATGCCCTCTGCGCTGAGTTTCAGTTCGCGCTGATACCACTGATCCACCGACCGCCACGGTGCGCCTTTGGCTTTCCAGTCCTCCAGCCCAATCGGGTTGACCAGCACCAGCTTCTGCGTCTGTTCCGGGTACATCAGCGCATAACGCGTGGCCAGCATTCCGCCCGTAGAGTGACCGATAATTACCGCCTTCTCCACACCCAGCCGGGCGAGCAGCTGATAGGTGTTTTCAGCCAGCTGCTGAAAGCTGTATTGATAGCTGGCGGGCTTGGTCGAGCTGCAGAAGCCAATCTGGTCGGGCGCGATAACGCGATAGCCCTGCTGACTCAGCGCGCGAATGGTCTCTTCCCACGTTGCACCACAGAAGTTTTTACCGTGCATCAGCACCACCGTTTTGCCATTGGCCTGTTGCACCGGCTTCACATCCATATAGCCCATACTCAGCGTTTGCTGCTGGGACTGAAAATCGAAATGCTGCAGAGGATAGGGGTAATGAAATCCTTCCAGCTGTTCGCCATAAACAGGCGCGGCACTGGCGGGCGCATGCGCAAATAAAGCCAGCGAGGTGAGCAAAGCGGCAAGCGGTTTTTTCAACGCGTATGTCGGGCTCATCCGGGGTTCTCCAGGTTAAAGGTGAGTCGTAAGCCTGGCATGTCGCGGCAGAAAATCTATTGATGGTCCGTGCTATGGCGTTGATTTCACAGACGCTGGCCGCCTTAACCGCGAAGCGGCAAGCGAAATACTATGCTCGCGTTTATCGTTATCCGCCCGGGATCAATTATTTCCCTTATAATTAACAACAGACTAATTACAATTCATCTGTTTTATTAAAAACTGCTGTTCATATTAATCTCTTCAGAGATAACGATTCAAATATTGAAAGAACTTTACGCAAAGAATAAGCACATTAAGATAAATAATTCATAATTCCGCTGAATTAAACAGGGGAGAACAGCTATGAAAGAAAACAGATATAACGAAAGCGTGATCGTCTCTATCACTGAGTGGATTAACAATAATCTCGACCAGCGTTTAAGCGTGGATGATATTGCAGAAAAAGCCGGGTATTCGAAATGGTATTTACAGAAACTCTTTGCCCGTTATCATAATGAAACGCTGGCGCGCTATATTCGTAAGAAAAAACTTAACGCCAGTGTGAATGATTTAAAAAACAGCCGCACGCCCATCATCAGCCTGGCGCTGAAATACCATTTTGAAAGCCAGCAATCTTTCACCCGCTCGTTTAAGCAGATTATGGGCTGCACGCCAAGCGCCTGCCGTAAACGACTGATGAGTGAAGAAGCGAAGCAGCAGATGGCCGACGTTGACGACCCCTGCGCGCTGTGCAGCTACGTCCGGCCAGGCAGTATAAAGCAGAGCTGTGGCGTAACAGTCCGGCCTGTTACGCGCTCAGCGCGCGGCTCTGCGCAGGCAGATGCTTTCTGCGATATCAGTTAATCAGGATTCATCCGGCTGATAATATTGCACACCAATCTTAATACGCTCACGTCCCTGGGTGACGCGATGACGATTGGTGTCGCGCAGTGAATAGACGCAGCCGCAATATTCCTGCTGATAGAAGCTCTCGCGCTTGCTGATTTCAATCATTCGCGCCGATCCGCCACCTTTACGCCAGTTAAAATCCCAGTAGAGCAGATCCGGATACGCCGCCGCTGCGCGGACACCACAGCTATTAATCTGCTTCATATCTTTCCAGCGTGAAATACCCAGACAACTGGTCATTACCGGGAATCCGTTTTCATGGGCATAGAGTGCCGTGCGCTCAAAGCGCATATCAAAGCACATGGTGCAGCGCTCACCCCGTTCCGGCGACCACTCCAGCCCGCGCGCCCGCTCAAACCAGTTATCCCGGTCGTAGTCAGCATCGACAAACGGCACGCCAAATTTCTCGGCAAAGCGAATATTCTCCTCTTTGCGCAGCTCATACTCTTTGAGCGGATGAATATTCGGGTTGTAGAAATAGATGGTGTATTCAATGCCGGAGGCCAGCATCGCTTCCATCACTTCCCCCGAACAGGGTGCGCAGCAGGAGTGCAGTAAAACTTTTTTATGGCCGCCCGGCAAGGGCAGCGGCTGACGCTGGAAAGGTTCAGACATAAGTACCTTCAATCAATAGCAGAAAGGCGGAAGTGTAATGCCGCAGGCGGTCAGTTGCAAAATCTGACCTGATGCAGGCTGCTTTGCATATTCGTGCCTTGGCTGCGGTTTCCCGTTTCTGCATCAACCTGCTGATCTCCGATGCTTTCTTTTCACAGCCATGTTGTGCGACCCCAGCGATAGCCGGAAGTGTGATCGGACCCACATTGATATCGACTATGTTTACATAACATTAACAATATTGACACTGAATCACCGCAAGGAGACTCGCATGGCCGCGGCTAAAAAATCGGGAAATCATCAGAACCGTTTTACCTGGTTCGTCTGTTTTATGGCGGCGCTGTCCGGCCTGTTGTTTGGTCTGGATATCGGCGTCATCGCAGGGGCCTTGCCGTTCCTGGCGAAAGATTTGCAGATTACCAACCATCAGCAGGAGTGGGTGGTGAGTTCGATGATGTTTGGTGCGGCGCTGGGTGCGCTGGCGGCGGGCTGGATGTCCTCAAAGCTGGGACGTAAGAAAAGCATGCTGGCGGGCGCGACGCTGTTTGTGATTGGTTCGCTGTGGTCCGCCTTTTCTCCCGATGTGGAGTCGCTGGTCTGTGCCCGTGTGATGCTGGGGCTGGCGGTAGGGATCGCCTCTTATACCGCGCCACTCTATCTGGCGGAGATTGCGCCGGAACGTATTCGTGGCTCAATGATTTCGATGTACCAGCTGATGCTGACCACCGGCATCGTGGTCGCTTATCTCTCCGACACCGCGTTCAGTTACAGCGGCAACTGGCGCGGGATGCTCGGCGTTATCGCTATTCCGGCGGTGATCCTGTTTATCGGCGTGCTGTTTTTGCCCAACAGTCCGCGCTGGCTGGCGGCGCACGGACGTTTCAACGAGGCGCAGCGCGTGCTGGATCGGCTGCGTAACAGCAGCGAACAGGCACGGGAGGAGCTGGAAGAGATCCGGGAAAGCCTCCAGGTGAAACAGCGCGGCTGGTCGCTGTTCCGCTCTAATGGCAATTTCCGCCGCGCGGTCTGGCTGGGGATGCTGCTACAGGTAATGCAGCAGTTTACCGGCATGAACGTGGTGATGTATTACGCCCCTAAAATCTTCAATATTGCCGGTTTCTCCAGCACCAGTGAGCAGATGTGGGGCACGGTGATTGTCGGGCTGGTCAACATGCTGGCCACGCTGATTGCCATCTTTTTTGTCGATCGCTGGGGTCGCAAGCCTATGCTCACCACCAGTTTTCTGGTGATGGCGGTGGGCATGGGCGTACTGGGCACGCTGCTGCATATCGGCGTCGAAACAGATTTCCGCAAATACTTTGCGGTCGCGATGCTGCTGATGTTTATCGTTGGCTTTGCAATGGCGGCCGGACCGGTCATCTGGCTGCTCTGTTCAGAGATTCAGCCGCTGAAAGGGCGTGACTTCGGCATTACTGCTTCCACCACCACCAACTGGGTCGGCAACATGATAGTGGGAGCCACTTTCCTGACGATGCTGGATCAACTGGGGAATGCCAACACCTTCTGGTTCTACGGCGCGCTCAACCTGGTCTTTATCGTGCTGACGATGATGCTGGTACCCGAGACCAAACATGTAACGCTGGAACACATTGAACGCAACCTGATGAAGGGTAAGGCACTGCGTGACATCGGGGCGTAACCGCCCCGTATCAGCCTACCACTGCAGCTGCTGGCCGGCGTAATCGACGTAGTGATGACCCCCGCGTCCGCGCCATTGGGTCAGCTGCTGAACGATACCGGCGGCGCTCTCTTCTGCCGTCAGCGGCGCACTCTCGCCGCCCATATCCGTTTTCACCCAGCCGGGATGCAGCGTCAGCAGCGTCCCGTTCCGTGCTTCAACCGCCGGTGTCAGCGTGCGGCTCAGCATATTCAGTGCGGCTTTGCTGGCCGAGTAAATCGGCATCTGCGCCTCCGGATTTTCATTCAGGCTGCCGAGCTGGGATGAGGTCAGCGCCAGTACGCCCTCTGGCTTCAGCAGCGGCAGCAGAATCTCTGCACTGCGAACCGGGGCTATCGCATTGGTCAGGAACAGCTGTGCCAGTTCCTGATCGTCACTCTGCGACACCTTCTGGTGCGAAGGCCCGAAAATCCCGGCATTGATCAGAATCGCATCGAACGCGTTGCCACTGAGCTGGCCCGCAAGCTGCTGAACCGCCGATGCGTCGGTCATATCCAGCGCCTGCCAGTCGATACCTGGCCTGTTGCCCTGTTCCGGAACACCGCTGCGATGGGTGGCTGTAACCTGCCAGCCGTCACCGGCAAACGCCTGCACGACCGCCAGACCGATACCGCGTGAAGCACCAATAATCAGAACTTCTTTTTGCTGCGCCATATTCACTCCTCGTTAATTGTCTCGCTACAAGCTTAACGGTATTTCCGCCCGGACAGCGGCCCGCTGTGCTTTTTAACCTGACGACCGCACTGAGGGTAAAAGCGCATGGCGCAACGCTGTTGATGGTTTTCCATCATAAAATTACTTTATCTTTTACTTTTAACCGGTTAGAAGAGATAAACAGTCTGGCAGGCAGCAGCTAATCGCCATTTACGCGTGGAGTCTGAATGAAAAAGCTCACCT
The DNA here is from genome assembly GCF_003201065.1 of Pantoea sp. JKS000250. Lineage (NCBI taxonomy): Bacteria > Pseudomonadati > Pseudomonadota > Gammaproteobacteria > Enterobacterales > Erwiniaceae > Pantoea > Pantoea sp. JKS000250. The sequence continues at coordinate 1,973,355 of NZ_QICZ01000001.1, forward strand.
TAGAGGTGGTGGCAAAAATGGCGGGCGTCGGGATTGCGACGGTTGACCGGGTGCTGAATGAGCGCGGCGGCGTCTCGCTGGAGACCAGCCGCAAAGTTCTGAAGGCCGCGCGTGAAGCGGGACTCCGGCGTCTGCTGCCAGAGGAGTATCAGCATCCGTGGCAAATCGAAGTCTTCCTTAGTAACAACGGCTCATCCTTTTTTCAGCAGCTCACCACCTGTTTCAGCGAGATCGCCAGTCAGCTTGGCTATCGCCGCCTGAAGCTGCACAAAACGCTCGTGGCCGAAGCGCAGCCCGAGCAGCTGGCGCAGAGCATTGTCGCCCGCAGCAGCACCCGCGACGGCATTATCGTGTTTGCACATGACTCACCGCCTGTCTATCGGGCACTGGCGCTGTGCCGCAGCCGCAATGTGCCGGTGATCACCATCGTCACCGATCTGCCCGACGCTGACCGCCTGTGTCATGTTGGCATCGACCAGTATCAGGCAGGCCGCACCGCGGGCCTGCTGATGAGTAAAACCCTGAACCAGCCCGGCGACATTCTGATGGTCAGCGGCCGCTTTGATTATCGCGCCCACCGTCAGCGTATCGCCGGCTTCCGTGAAGCCATGGAGCAGCGTGCGCCGCAGCGTTATCTGCGTGAGGTGCTGTCGGGTCAGGATCAGCGGGAAACCATCCGCAGCGAGCTGGCCCGCAATCTGCGTTCGTCACAGGCGATTGCCGGGGTCTACAACACCGGCATGGGCAACACGGACGTCAGCGATACCCTGCGCGCTCATCAGCTGCTGGGTAAATGCACCTACATCACCCATGAGCTTTATGATGTGACCCGTCAGCTACTGCTGAACGATGAAGTGGCGTTTACGCTGGATCAACATGCCCGGCAGCATGCCCGATTAGCGATCGATCTGATGCTGAGTCATCTGGAAACCGGCTATCAGCCGGATGTCTATCAGGCGGGTAAAGTCGCGTTCCGGCTGTTTACGGCGGAAAATATGGTGTGAGATGAACCCGGTTTCCCCTGATGAGACAATTTAATCAGGGAAAACCAGGTGAGCATTCTTAATCCGACTCGTCACGGCTTTCTTTGCTGTCCGGACTGTCGTCATCATTACCCTGACTCTTCTCCACTTCCTGCGGATGTCCCATCGAAAGTGCCGTGGCGCTGGCCGGATCGAACAGTGACAGACTCTCAATCTGGTCCACCATAATCACTTTACGGAACGACATCGCATCTTTAGGCTTCGAGTCGAGCGTGATCTCATGCTCGGCGTACCATTTGCTGTAGTTATGCTCTACCGCCAGCTTCAGCGTTTTGCTGTCGCGATAGCCGCTCAGCATCGGGATCAGCACGATGTTTTTGGTGCTCTCATATTCAAAGGTCGAGGCATGCACCATGCCGATGTAAATACGGCGCGACTTCAGCGTAATCCACGCCAGCTCGCCCTCTTCCATGCACTGAAACAGCAGTTGCTCCACGCCGTTGGATCGTGACAGCCGCTGATAGAGATCTTTACGCCCTGATACATTCAGGCGTGCGCTGCCCGCCCAGTTTGAGCGATAGAGGCAGAGCAGAATGGCGAAGGCGAGCATAATGACAACCGGTGCCTGGATGCCCAGGAAACTCCAGTTCATGAACTCCACCTGCCACTTCAGATGCACGCCGGGGATCATCTGCAGGGCATTGGCGATACCGGACATACAGAGCAGCAGCAGCCAGACGATGCCAGTGGCGAACACGCCCTGCAGAACAAAAATACAGCCGTAAAGCGCGACCAGAAAATAGACATCCCAGCCCGACGAGCGGCGGATTTTAAAGCGGCTGTTTAAATCACGGCTGGTGTACCAGTAACCACTGACCATCAGCACCATAAATATTGCGGTACCCACCTTACACTCCCTTTAACGTATTCACATGGCGGGCAAAATCTTCGTGGACTTCCTCACTCAGCGTATTGACCGAGATATTGCCGTTCTCATCAATAATGATGCGCTCACCTTCGGCGATGGAGTCGTTGATATCCTGACGGGTCATGATCTGTAGAAACTTCTCGGGACTGGCAAAGACCGACTTAACAAATTTAAACATAGCGATCCCATTGTTGGCCTGAAAATTGAAGTATGTGACCGAATCCACACTCTCGCCTGTTTAATTTCAGGTGAAATTTCTTAAAATCAATTAATTAGCGAAGCGGTATCCACACGATCCGGCCTGTTTTTGCAGAAATCTTCAACGTAACCAGCAGCCTGCCGCAAAAAGCCTCCTGTTTATACGGGTCTGGTATGCAACAACGCCGAATCGCCTCACCGCCGGAAAGCGCTAAGATCAATGGTTAGCCCTTTTCTGTCACCCTGTCTGAAACGCATCGAGGAAGGTTTGCATGAAATTACGAACACTGGGCCGAACCGGTCAGCGCGTCTCTGAAATTGGCTTTGGCGCATGGGCCATTGGCGGAACCTGGGGAGAAGTGAGCATGGAGGATGCCAAAGCCGCGCTGAACGCCGCGCTGGATGCGGGCATCACCTTTATTGATACCGCCGATGTCTATGGCGATGGCCGCTCCGAAAAGATTATCGCGGAGGTGCTGAACCAGCGCGGCGGGGAACGCCCGTTTGTCGCCACCAAACTGGGGCGTCGCCTTTCACCGCACGTGACTGAGGGCTACAACGCCGAAAATCTCAACGCCTTTATCGATCGCTCACGTGAAAATCTGCAGACCGAAACGCTGGATCTGGTGCAGCTGCACTGCCCGCCGACCGAGGTCTACTACAACCCGGACGTCTTCGCGGTGATGGATGAGATGGTGGCCGCCGGGAAAATCCGTCACTACGGCGTCTCAGTTGAGAAAGTCGAGGAAGGGCTGAAGGCGCTGGAATTTCCCAACGTCTCGTCGATTCAGCTGATCTACAACATTTTCCGCCAGCGTCCGGCGGAACTGCTGCTGCGTGAGGCAAAACGCCGTGATGTGGCGATCATCGCCCGTGTGCCACTAGCGTCAGGTCTGCTGACCGGTAAAATGAATGCCGACAGCGTGTTTGCCGTTGACGACCATCGCACCTTTAACCGCAATGGCGAAGCGTTCGATAAGGGCGAGACTTTCTCCGGCGTGCCGTATGAGGTGGCGCTGGAAGCGGTTGAGGAGATTCGTCGCTTCGTGACGGGTGATACCACCATGGCGATGTTTGCGCTGCGCTGGATCCTGATGAACGAAGATGTCAGCGTGGTAATCCCTGGCGCGAAAAATCGCGAACAGGCTGAAGCCAATGCCCGCGCCAGCGATGTCGATGCGCTCTCTGAGGAGACGATGGCAGCGCTGAAGCAGATCTATCAGGAGAAGATCGCGCCTCACGTGCATCAGCGCTGGTAGACGCGCGTTACAACGCCTGGGCGCAGGCCCAGGCGGAACTCCAGGCCCACTGGAAGTTATAGCCGCCCAGCCAGCCGGTGACATCGGCCACTTCGCCAATAAAGTAAAGCCCCGGCACCGCACGCGCCTCCATGGTTTTCGAGGAGAGCTGCGTCGTATCCACGCCGCCCAGCGTTACTTCCGCCGTACGATAGCCCTCTGTGCCGTTTGGCTGGATGCGCCAGGCGTGCAGCGTCTGCGCCAGCTCAGTTTGCTGTTTGCTGTTGAGCTGCTTCAGCGTGATGTCCGGCACCACCTTCAGCGCCTGAAGGACTTCCACCAGGCGCTTCGGCAGAATTTTCGCCAGGCTGTTTTTCAGGCTGAGATTCGGATGTGCTTCACGCTGTGCCGTCAGAAACGCCTCAAGCGGTGTGGCGGGCGACAGATCGATAGTGACGAATTCACCCGGCTGCCAGTAGCTGGAAATCTGCAATACCGCCGGACCGGACAGGCCGCGATGGGTGAAGAGCATCGCCTCTTTGAAGCGGGTTCCATCCTGCGCATCAATCGTGGTCTCCAGCGCCACGCCTGACAGCGTCTGCAGCTGCTCCAGCAGCGGCTTGTGCAGAGTAAAAGGCACCAGCGCCGCCCGCGTCGGAAAGACGCTCAGGCCGAACTGCTCCGCAATTTTATAGCCGAATGGCGAAGCCCCCAGACCTGGCATCGACAGGCCGCCGCTGGCGATGACCAGCTTCTCCGCCTGAACCGTACTGCCGTTGAGTTGCAGGGTATACCCGCTTTCATCGCGCGCCACGCTGAGCACTTCACTGCGCAGCCGCAGAGTGACATTGCCCTTGTCACATTCGGCCAGCAGCAGATCGACAATCTGCTGAGCCGAGTCATCACAGAAGAGCTGGCCCAGCGTTTTCTCATGCCAGGCAATCCCGTGACGATTGACCAGATCGATAAAATCCCACTGGGTATAACGCGCCAGCGCCGATTTACAGAAGTGGGGATTGTGCGACAGATAAGCCGCCGGTTCGGTATAGAGGTTGGTAAAGTTGCAGCGGCCACCGCCCGACATCAGAATCTTGCGTCCCGGCTTTTTGCCGTTATCCAGCAGTAACACGCGGCGTCCCCGCTGTCCGGCCTGGGCGGCACAGAACAGACCGGCGGCGCCGGCACCAATGATGATAACGTCAAACTGTTCCACTGCGGTTCACTCACTTAACTGGAAAGGCGCAGATTGTAGTGATCTGCTCACTGAGACGCCAGCGTCAAAAAATTGCCGTAAATGTGTCATATTGTATCTGCTTAATATCTAACCCTTTTTAGCTGAGTTACCCTTCAGCCTTACGACGAAAGGTCAAATTAACGCTATATTTTCCTTTCCCATACAGCACGTTGTCGCGGATAATGCGCCGCGTTCATGTCCTCCAAAAATGGCGTAACGTTTATGCTACATCTGTTTGCTGGTCTAGACCTCAGTACTAGCCTGTTATTGGTTCTTGCCCTGCTGTTTGTATTGTTTTACGAAGCGATCAACGGTTTCCACGACACGGCCAACGCAGTTGCGACGGTCATCTATACGCGTGCCATGCGTGCCCAGCTTGCTGTGGTGATGGCGGGTGTATTCAACTTCCTTGGCGTGCTGCTCGGTGGATTGAGTGTCGCTTACGCTATTGTTCATATGCTTCCCACCGATCTGTTGTTAAATGTTGGATCGGCTCACGGTCTCGCCATGGTGTTTTCTATGCTGCTGGCGGCGATTATCTGGAACCTCGGCACCTGGTATCTCGGTCTGCCGGCCTCCAGCTCCCATACCCTGATCGGCGCCATTATCGGTATCGGTCTGACCAACGCCCTGATGACCGGAACCTCGGTAGTTGATGCACTCAACATCCCGAAAGTCCTGAACATCTTCCTTTCTCTGATCCTGTCGCCGATTGTCGGCCTGGTGATGGCGGGCGGCTTGATCTTCATTCTGCGTCGCTACTGGAGTAATACCAAAAAGCGTGCGCGTATTCATATGACGCCTGCTGACCGCGAGAAGATCGACGGCAAGAAAAAGCCGCCGTTCTGGACCCGTATCGCCCTGATTGTTTCGGCAATTGGCGTGAGCTATTCGCACGGCGCGAATGACGGTCAGAAAGGCATTGGCCTGATCATGCTGGTCCTGATTGGCGTGGCTCCGGCCGGTTTCGTGGTAAATATGAATGCCTCCGGTTATGACATTACGCGTACCCGCGATGCGGTTAATCACCTGGAGCAGTATTACCAGCAGCATAACGCCTCGCTGACGCACATCATCCAGATGGCACCGCCTAAGCTGCCAACGCCGGAAGAAGTGCCAGCGACCAGCCCGCAGGAGTTCCACTGTGACAGCGCGCGTGCACTGCAGGCAGTTCAGCGTGCTCAGGTGTTGCTGAATAATCTGCAAAGCTACGACCAGCTGACGGTTGATCAGCGCGGTCAGATGCGTCGTCTGCTGCTGTGTATCTCAGACACCGCCGATAAAGCGGCCCGTCTGGAAGAGACATCACCGGATGACAAGCGCTTCCTCAATAAGCTGAAAAGCGACCTGCTTGGCACCATTGAGTATGCGCCGATCTGGATTATTGTGGCCGTCGCGCTGGCGCTGGGCATCGGCACCATGATTGGCTGGCGTCGTGTTGCCACCACCATTGGTGAGAAGATTGGTAAAAAAGGCATGACCTATGCACAGGGCATGTCAGCGCAAGTGACCGCCGCGCTGTCGATTGGCGTCGCCAGCTATACCGGCATGCCCGTCTCCACTACGCATATCCTCTCTTCATCGGTAGCCGGTACGATGCTGGTTGACGGGGGCGGACTGCAGAGCCGGACCATCAAGAACATCGCCATGGCGTGGATCTTCACCCTGCCGGTCTGTATTCTGCTGTCAGGTTCGCTCTACTGGATTGCCTTGAAACTGGTGTGATGCCAGCAGACAAAAGGGCGACGTAAGTCGCCCTTTTTAATGCCAGATCGCCAGAGCCACCAGACTTATCACTACCAGTCCGCACAGTGCACTGGTCAGAAGAAACTGCCCCCGCACCCGCTCGCAGCGCCGGATAAACTCATCGTCATGATGATCAAGATAGCGCTTTGCCCAGATATAGGTGACGAGCCGCACCTGCTTGCTCGGCTGACCGTGAGAGGTGAAGAATCCCGCCCCATCGACATACTGATACAGCAGCGGATCACAGCCCCGTAATACCGCCAGCAGGGCACGCAGCGATGAAAAATAGCGCGCCATATTCACGATACACACCACACAAAGAGCCCAAAAAAGCGCAATAGTGTTGATCATATTCTCCCCCTCCCGACTGGCATCGCAGCAACAGACTCAGCGTCAGACACTGTATCCGCCTGCAGAAAAAACCAGCCACTGAATCACCGGACTGCGAAAATTTTCGACCCCTGAGCGGCTGCGAACCGGACCGCCTTTTTTCAGTGTAGGAGAGTTCTTTACATTTTTTCCAACGATGATTTTCGTTCAGCGCGAGTAAATCTGGCATAGCCTTGATCTTATTCATAAGCCAGGCGGCAACGGCAGCATTTGCAGTGAGAGAAGGCTATACTCAGAACATAACAACATCATCACCTGCAACGCAGGTAGACACTTTGGTGGCGCTCATCGCCCGCTCGCGCAAAGGATTTCGCTAAGCTGTGACGCGGCAGGAACACCGGATGCCATCCTTAATCTCGTGAAAGGAGTTTTATCATGGCTTATAAACACATCCTGATTGCAGTAGACCTTTCTCCCGAAAGTCAGTTACTGGTGGATAAGGCCGTCTCGCTGGCTCGCCCGTATGATGCCAGAATTTCCCTGATTCACGTTGATGTGAATTACTCCGACCTCTACACCGGCCTGATTGATGTCAACTTAGGGGATATGCAGAAGCGCATCTCTGAAGAGACGCATACGGCGCTGAAAGGGTTATCAGATGCCGCGGGCTATCCGATCAGCGAGACGCTGAGCGGCAGTGGCGACCTCGGCCAGGTGCTGGTTGATGCGATCAAAAAATATGACGTTGACCTGGTGGTGTGCGGTCATCATCAGGATTTCTGGAGCAAGCTGATGTCTTCAGCTCGTCAGTTGATCAATACCGTGCATATCGACATGCTGATTGTGCCGCTGCGCGATGAAGACGAGGCGTAATTCAGCCGCTTAAATGAATAAAGCCGGCACGGAGCCGGCTTTTTTATACGTTTAAATCGGTTAAAGCGGAGGATAAATATCAAAGCGATGGCTTTTGGTTACGACCGCCGCCTGCGTCACGACACCCGCCAGCGGCGGTGCATAGTCTGGCCGCTTCACCACAATCCGTTTCTTCGCCAGCCGCCGGGCCGGTTCCAGTAGCGCATCGGCATCTTCATCCGGCCCTACCAGCGACTGAAAGACCCGCATCTCCTTTTTTACCAGCGCACTTTTCTGGCGATGGGGATACATCGGATCAAGATAGACCACATCCGGCTGCGGCGTAATCTCGCCCAGCGCCTGCGCACTGGCTGCATGAATCAGCGTCAGGCGGTCGCGCAGCCAGGGGCCAATTTCCGCATCCTGATAACCGCGCTGCAGGCCATCTTCCAGCAGCGCAGCCACGACAGGATGGCGTTCCAGCATCCGCACCCGGCAGCCGAGCGCCGCCAGCACAAACGCATCACGTCCAAGTCCGGCCGTCGCATCCACCACATCCGGCAGATAGCCGCCTTTAATGCCAACCGCTTTAGCGACAGCTTCGCCACGTCCACCGCCAAAGCGACGGCGATGCGCCATTGCCCCGGTGACGAAATCAACAAAAATACCGCCCAGCTTTGGCTCATCACGCTTGCGCAGCTCAAGGTGCGTCGGCGTTTGCACCAGTGCCAGCAGCGCGTCTTCGTCGTGCTCCAGCTGCCAGTGCTGCGCTAAACGTGATAAGGCGCCGTCTCCGGCGCCTGATTCATCGAGCAAACAGATTTTCACGAACCGACTTATCCCTGAATGCCGTAATGTTCCAGCATCGCATCGAGCTGTGGCTCACGGCCACGGAAGCGTTTGAACAGCTCCATCGGCTCTTCAGAACCGCCACGCGTCAGGATGTTATCCAGGAACGACTGACCAGTTTCACGGTTAAAGATGCCCTCTTCCTCGAAGCGGGAGTAAGCATCCGCCGCCAGCACGTCCGCCCACAGATAGCTGTAGTAACCTGCTGCATAGCCACCGGCAAAAATGTGGCTGAAGGCGTGCGGGAAACGGCCCCATTCCGGACTCGGAACGACTGCTACGCGGCTTTTCACTTCGCGCAGGGTTTCCAGAATCTGTGCGCCTTTCTCCGGATTAAACTCGGTATGCAGACGGAAATCGAACAGGCCGAACTCCAGCTGACGCAGGATAAACAGCGCGGCCTGATAGTTTTTCGCCGCCAGCATTTTATCCAGCAGTTCTTTCGGCAGCGGTTCGCCGGTCTCAAAGTGACCGGAGATAAAGGCCAGCGCATCCGGCTCCCAGCACCAGTTTTCCATGAACTGGCTTGGCAGTTCGACCGCATCCCATGGCACACCGCTGATACCGGAAACGCCAGGCGCTTCGATGCGGGTCAGCATGTGGTGCAGGCCGTGACCAAACTCATGGAACAGGGTAATCACTTCGTCATGGGTGAACAGCGCAGGTTTGCCTTTCACCGGACGGTTAAAGTTACAGGTCAGGTAAGCAACGGGCTTCTGCAGGCTGCCATCGGCTTTACGCATCTGGCCCACGCAGTCATCCATCCAGGCACCGCCACGTTTGTGCTCGCGGGCGTAGAGGTCGAGATAGAAGCTGCCGCGCAGTTCACCGGTTTCATCGAACAAATCGAAGAACTTCACGTCAGGATGATAAACCTCAACGTCGGTACGCTGCTTCGCAGTGATACCGTAAATGCGTTTCACCACTTCGAACAGACCGGCGACCGCGCGCTCTTCCGGGAAGTAAGGACGCAGCTGCTCATCGCTGATGGTGTAGAGATGCTGCTTCTGCTTTTCACCATAATAAGTGAGATCCCATGGATTCAGCTGCTCAACGCCATGCTCTTTCTGCGCGAAGGCGCGCAGCTGCTCCAGCTCTTTTTCACCCTGCGGACGGGCGCGTTCAGCCAGGTCATTCAGGAAGTCGATCACCTGAGACGGGCTTTGCGCCATTTTGGTCGCCAGCGATTTATCCGCGTAGGAGTCGAAGCCCAGCAGCTGAGCCAGCTCGTGACGCAGCGCCAGCTCTTCCGCCATGATAGGACCGTTGTCCCATTTACCGGCGTTCGGACCCTGATCGGAAGCACGCGTCGCATAGGCGCGATACATCTCTTCGCGCAGCGCCGCGTTATCGCAGTAGGTCATGACCGGCAGATAGCTTGGAATATCCAGCGTCAGCAGCCAGCCTTCCTGCTCTTTGGCTTCAGCCTGAGCTTTCGCCGCCGCCAGCGCGCTTTCCGGCATACCGGCCAGCTCGCTTTCATCGGTGATCAGCTTGCTCCAGCCCATGGTCGCATCGAGCACGTTGTTGCTGTAAGCCGAACCCAGCTCAGAGAGGCGCGCGGCGATTTCGCCATAGCGCTGCTGTTTATCCTTTGGCAGGCCGATTCCAGAGAGTTCGAAATCACGCAGGGCGTTATCGACCGCTTTCTTCTGCGCCAGATCCAGTGCCGCGTATTGATCGCCCTCTTTGAGGTTGCGATACGCCTGATACAGCCCTTCATGCTGACCGACCCAGGTGCTGTATTCAGAGAGCAGCGGCAGCGTCTGCTCATAGGCTTCACGCAGCTCCGGGCTGTTTTTTACCGAATTAAGATGGCTGACCGGGGAGAAAATACGGCTCAGGCGATCGTCGGTTTCCGCCAGCGGCTGAACCAGGTTATCCCAGGTGTACGGCGCACCCTGCGCCACCACTTTTTCGACTTCTGCGCGGCATTGGCTCAGCACTTCCGTCACGGCAGGAACAACATGTTCAGGCTGGATAGCAGAAAAAGGGGGGAGCGTAAAAGATGTCAGTAGCGGATTGGTCATAGCGCAGTCCTTTATCGATGTATGGGGCGCAGCGGGTCGCGCAACGCAATCTAAGTAACATGCGGCTTAGTGTAGTGAAAATCAATGGGGGTCAGGATGAGGTGGGGAAGAAACGCGCGAATGGCTACCCGAAAGCCCGCTGCTTTTAAACTATGGCTGCGATTGCGATGAGCGCGTCGGGCAGCTTTCCGTACCTGCATGCCTGCAACAGGATGCCGCGCCCTGTAATCCCGATTTGTTATCACGCTTCTGGCCCATCGCCAGGCCATCCCTGATATAATCGCGGATTCTCATGCTTTTCCTGCGTCGGTTGCTGTGCGTCGTTCTGTAGGTAATACGTGAGGTAATAATTGGTATAAATTGATTTTCCATCAATTAAAACCTTATACATTCAACAGGATAAACAATGCTGAGTTATCGCCATAGCTTCCATGCGGGCAACCACGCCGACGTGCTGAAGCACACTGTTCTGAGCCTGATCATCACGGCGCTGAAAGAGAAAGAGAAACCGTTTTTCTACCTGGATACCCATGCGGGCGCAGGCCGCTACCAGCTGAGCGGCGAGCACGCCGAGCGTACCGGTGAATATCTGGAAGGCATCGCGCGTATCTGGCAACAGCCCGATGCACCGGAACTGCTGCAACCCTATTTTGACGCCATCGGTGCGCTGAATCGTGGCCCTTCTCTGCGCTACTATCCGGGTTCACCGCTGATTGCCCGTCATCTGCTGCGTGAAGATGACCGGCTGCAACTCACCGAGCTGCACTCCAGCGACTATCCGCTGCTGCGCAACGAGTTCAGCAAAGACAACCGCGCGCGCGTCGACCGTGCCGACGGTTATCAGCAGTTAAAATCGAAACTGCCACCGCCGTCGCGTCGCGGTCTGGTGCTGATCGACCCGCCTTATGAGATGAAAAGCGACTACCAGGCAGTGGTGAAAGGCATTCAGGAAGGTCATAAACGGTTTGGCACCGGCGTCTTTGCGCTGTGGTATCCGGTGGTGTTACGTCAGCAGATCAAACACATGCTGCGCGACCTGGAAGCAACCGGCATCCGCAATATCCTGCAGATCGAACTGGCTGCCCGTCCGGACAGCGATCAGCGCGGCATGACCGCCTCCGGCATGATCGTGATTAACCCGCCGTGGAAGCTGGCCGATCAGATGAATACCCTGCTGCCATGGCTGCACAAAAAACTGGTTCCGGCCGGTACCGGTCACTTCGTGGTGAACCAGATCGTTCCTGAATAACCGATTATGTGGATTCTGCTGGCAGGCGCGCTGGGCGCGCTGCAACCCGCCCGGCGGCTGGCGCTACTGCTGTTAGCGCTCGCCGCGCTGCTGGGATTTTATCACGACGTCCTGACATGGCCAGTACTGCCGCTGCTGGCCGGGATCGCGGCACTGGTCGCGCTGCGCCGCTTTGACCCAATCCGTTCCCGGCAGCACATTCTGAGTGAAGCGCTGCTGGTGCTGATTTCGCTGGGATTGTTCCTCCATCTTTTTCCCGGCTTTCACAATCCCCTCGTCGTCGATGAGGTAAAGGTGGGCGCACAGAGCCTGCCGTTCAGTTTCTCCTTCAACTTCGATAAAGCGCTGATCCCCTTTGTACTGCTGGCCTGCCTGCCGACGCTGTTCCGCGCCCGGGCCTGTCCACCACGTTATCCGTGGATCGCTGCGCTGGCATTAATCGCCGCCGTGCCGCTGCTGCTGGGTAGCGCCGTGCTGCTGGGTGGTCTGGCCGTTGAGCCTCATTTTCCGCCCTGGCTGCCCGCGTTTATGCTGGCGAATCTGTTTTTTGTCTCGCTGGCCGAAGAGGCGCTGTTCCGGGGCTATCTGCAACAGCGGCTGAGCGAGAAGCTGGGTGGGTTGCCCGCGCTGCTGATTAGCACGCTGCTGTTCGGGCTGGCGCATGCAACCGGCGGCGTACTGCTGGTAGTTTTCGCGACGCTGGCCGGGCTGCTTTATGGTCTGGCGTGGCACTGGAGCGGCCGCTTATGGCTGGCAGCCGCCCTGCACTTCGCGCTTAACCTCACTCATCTGCTGCTGTTTACTTATCCGGCGCTGCATCACTAAACCGTAAACACCGCCAGGTCCGAGGCCAGCTCGGTGCGGGGGAAAATGGTCTGGCACTCCGCCAGCAGGCGGCTCATGTCCTTTGCCAGATAGCGGGAGCTGAAATGGGTGGCGATCATCCGCTTTGCCCCGGCGCGCTTTGCCACCTCCGCCGCCTGCAGGGTTGTGGAGTGCCCGCGCCCGTTGGCTTTCTCCACCATCGCCGCCTCCAGCGTGGTTTCATGCACCATCAGGTCAACCTCCGCCGCCAGCTGCAGCGCAACCTCCGTGGGAGCCGTATCGCCAAAGATGGCCAGCTTTTTACCGGGTGTCGCCGGGCCAAGGTAGTCAGCGCCGTTAATTACCCGCCCATCTTCCAGCGTCACACATTCCCCCTGCTTCAGCTGCTGGAACCACGGGCCGCGGGGCACGCCTTCGGCTTTCAGCCGCTCGGCATCCAGCAGGCCGGGTTTGTCATGCTGTTCAATGCGATAGCCAAAACACTCCACCGGATGGCTCAGCGGCCAGGCACTGATACGAAACTCACCGTCATCCAGCGTCCAGCCCGCCTCAATCTCAACAATGTTCAGCGGGTAGTCGGTGTAGGAACCGCTGATCGACAGCGCCGTCTCAACAAAGTTCTTCAATCCTCTGGGGCCATAAACCGTCATCGGTGAGGTCAGTCCGGCCATCGACCGGCTGGTGAGTAAGCCCGGCAAGCCGAAGATATGATCGCCATGCAGATGGGTGATAAAAATCTTATCCAGCTTTCCCGGTTTCAGGCTGGAGCGCATAAACTGTAACTGCGTGCCCTCCCCGCAGTCGAACAGCCAGGTTTCACCACTCAGCGCGCGGGTAAAAGCAATGGAGGTCACGTTACGTTGCAGGCTGGGAGCACCGCCGCCGGTGCCAAGAAAAGTAAGGTGCATGGTATGCTTCCCTGTAAGCGAGTGAAAAACAGAACCCTATTACAATCATAGGCGCAAACTTTGCGTCATTTCGACCCGTAGCGTTACACTCAACCCCAATTTTTTATGCAACCGGATGGATACTTCAATGACCCGACATTTCGACTATCTCGCCATTGGCGGCGGCAGCGGCGGCATCGCCTCGATTAACCGTGCAGCTATGTATGGCCAGAAATGCGCCCTGATTGAAGCAAAAGAGCTGGGTGGCACCTGCGTGAACGTGGGTTGCGTGCCGAAGAAAATCATGTGGCACGCCGCGCAAATCGCCGAAGCGATCCATCTTTATGGCCCGGATTATGGCTTCGATACTACCGTCAATCGCTTCGACTGGGCCACGCTGGTAAAAAACCGCAGCGCCTATATCGATCGCATCCATAGCTCGTATGACAACGTGCTGGGTAAAAACAAAGTTGAAGTGATCAAAGGCTTTGCCCGCTTTGTCGATGCGCACAGCGTTGAAGTGAACGGCGAGATTATTACGGCTAACCACATTCTGATCGCCACCGGCGGTCGTCCGGTCCACCCTTCTATTCCGGGTGCGGAGTACGGCATTGATTCCGACGGCTTCTTCGAGCTGGACGCACTGCCAAAACGCACCGCGGTTGTCGGTGCGGGCTACATCGCGGTTGAGCTGGCGGGCGTGGTGAATGCGCTGGGTTCAGAAACCCACCTGTTCGTGCGTAAACACGCGCCGCTGCGCAGCTTCGATCCGCTGCTCACCGAGACGCTGGTCGAAGTGATGAACACCGAAGGCCCGGCGCTGCATACCGAAGCCATTCCTAAGGCTGTGATCAAAAACAGCGATGGCAGCCTGACGCTGCAGCTGGAAAACGGCAGCGACTACACCGTAGATTGCCTGGTCTGGGCGATTGGCCGTGAGCCTGAAACGGACAATCTCAATATTCAGGCCGCAGGCGTGGCGCTGAACGAGAAAGGCTATATCAGCGTTGATAAATTCCAGAACACCAATGTCTCAGGCGTCTACGCCGTAGGCGACAACACCGGTGCGGTTGAGCTGACGCCGGTTGCGGTTGCCGCCGGACGTCGTCTCTCTGAACGTCTGTTTAACAACAAGCCGGACGAGCATCTGGATTACAGCAACGTGCCGACCGTGGTGTTCAGCCATCCGCCGATCGGCACCGTAGGACTGACCGAGCCGCAGGCGCGCGAACAGTATGGAGACGATCAGGTGAAGGTCTATAAATCGTCGTTTACCGCCATGTACACCGCGGTCACCCAGCATCGTCAGCCGTGCCGCATGAAGCTGGTGTGTGTGGGTGCCGATGAGAAGATCGTCGGCATTCACGGCATCGGATCCGGTATGGATGAGATGCTGCAGGGCTTCGCCGTGGCGCTGAAGATGGGCGCGACCAAGAAAGACTTCGATAACACCGTGGCGATCCACCCGACCGCAGCGGAAGAGTTTGTGACGATGCGTTAATCCGCACCGGGCTTCAGAAACAGAACAGGCGACCTTAAGGTCGCCTGTTTTTTTATGCCGCAGCCACTTCCGCTTTCTGACCGTGCAGTGCAGCACCGCGTCAGTGCAATTCAGCTTACGCGATCCAGCCAGCGGACATACGCCTGATCCCACAACGCTGCGGGCGTTCCCGCCTTGCCGAGGCCAAATCCGTGTCCGCCTTTGCTGATCTGAATCAGCTCAACCGGCACGCGGTTGCGGCGACAGGTGTCGCGCATCAGCTCGGTGTTAAACGGATTGGAGGTGTGATCGTCCTCGGCCTGCGCCAGAAACGTCGGCGGATATTGCCGGGTCACGTAGTTCTGCACTGACCAGTTCGCCTCATCCTGCGGCGTGGCATTTTTGCCGACCATCATCAGATGCGTATTGGTGTGCTGATAAGGGGCTTCCAGGGTGATGACCGGATAGATCAGGCCCACGCTGTCGACTTTCGGCACCACTTCATCCAGCGGATCGATGGCCGGATAAGATTCAAAGTCTGGCCGCGCCGCCGCCAGCCCCAGCAGATGTCCGCCTGCCGAGAAACCCAGCACATGCACCTTACGTTCGAAAGATCGCACCAGCCGGATGGCGCGCTGCGCATCCTGCAGTGGCGCCAGCCGACCCGCCTGCCACTTCTCATGCGGCAACCGGTAGCTGAGCACATAGGCAGTATAGCCACTGGCATTCAGCCAGCGCGCTACCGGCCAGGCTTCACGCGCCATGCCGATCCAGCGATACCCGCCGCCTGCGGCGATTAATACCGCTTCGCCATTCGGATTTTCTGGTTTAAACCGCTGAATCGCCGGGCTGACGATATTTGACCAGGATCCACTGCTGTTAATATGCAACTGGCCGGATGGGCCGCCGCCGCCGGGCGGATCGTCCGGCCAGAGGGGAATAATGTCATCGCGGGCAAATAATTTGCCGGTGGTCATGGAGAGCCCGAGCGCTCCCGTGCCGAGAATAAAGCGTCGACGCGTAATCATAATGCCTGTTGTGTGATGCCAGAGTAATGAGCAAGCCGTTGCGGCAGGCTACAGAAGAAGTAACAGATGCAAGTCTGGTGCCATGGGTGGCGATTATGTACGCAATAGCCCCAGGAAAGCCATAAAAAAAACGCGCCGGGCAGGCGCGTTTTTATTTCATTCCGTATGGTTAATCTTCCTGCTGGAACTGCGCCATCACGGCCTGTTCACACTGCTGTTCGTTGACGCGCAGTTTGGCCCGCTCATCATCGCCAAGTTGCAGCCAGGCACTGGCCACTTCACGCGCGGACTCTTCATCAAATTCCGGCTGATTCATCGCCGACGGTGACTGGCCGCCCGCCACGGTCGATTTCATCTGCTCGACGTAATGATCTGCAGTGGCGACCTTTTTCTCGCCGCTGACAATGTGGCACAACTGACTGGCGTAAACATTCTGCTCCGTATCAGCGTCGTCCGCTGCCAGCGCGCTGCCGGAGGCAAGGAGGCTTAGCAGCACTATCTGAGTGACTTTCATTTTTAACTCCTGTTCGTTCAGGTTAAACCTTGCGCTGAAGGGCTTCGAGGCGCTTCTGACGCCAGTTCAGCAGCGGCGTCACGGTGGTGCCGTGAACCACCACGCTGCAGACCACCAGCGTTAACGCTATATTCGTCATGATTTCCATCTGCGGGCCTTGCATGCCGTGCGTCCAGGCATAGGCGATGTAGTTCAGGCTGCCAATTCCCCGGATGCCCAGCCAGCCAATCAGCAAGCGCTGCCCGAGCGGCAGTCCGGCGCGCAGCGTCACTAGCCAGACGGCCATCGGTCGTACTACGGCAAACAGTACCAGCCCAATCAGCACGCCATAGATGTTCCAGTGCTGCGCCAGTGTGACGCCCAGTACGACCATCATGCCAGCCGCCAGTAAACGTTCAATAGTATCGCCAAAAGAGAGCGCGTCGCCTACTACAAACCCAATCGACTTCACCATATTATTGCCGCCCTGATGGGCCAGGCGTTTGTTAGGATTCACCAGCGCCTCAGAGGGCAATACGCGCTCATCGTCAGAGAGGTCTTCCGGCGGATGACGATGGAACACACCCAGTTCGGCACGGCGTAACCCCAGTCCGGCGGCGAAGGCGGCCAGGAAGCCGGAGGCACCCAGGTACTCCACCAGCGAATAACTGAGGGCTATCAGCGCCAGCGCCAGGAAATCATTGGGCGCAACGTCGCCATTCGCATTGCGCAGTCGGGTCGCCAGCATGCCGATTAACTGCCCCAGAACAAAGCCAATGATCAGACCGCCGCCAATCGCCCAGAGCACCTCGACCGCACCCCAGTGCGCCAGCATCGCGCCACTCAGGCTCTCGCCATTAAACAGCAGCAGCGCCAGCATCAGCAGGGGTAATGCGGAGCCATCGTTCATGCCCGCTTCACTGGAGATCGCCACCCGCAGCGAGTCATCATCCTGCGCATCGTTGACCGAGATTAAGCTCGCCAGCACCGGATCGGTCGGCGCGACAATCGCCCCAAACGCCAGCGCAATCGGCCAGTCTAATCCCACCAGGAAGTGTGCCAGCAGGGTCATCGCGGCGACGGTGAGCAGCATGGCGGGAAACGCCAGTTTCAGCCCGGTGTGCCAGCAGTTGTTCTGCAACGGCTGACGCAGCTTGAGACCGGTGATAAACAGCGAGGCCGCCATGGTGATTTCGGTGATATGGGCCACGGCTTCGGAATGGGTGACGATATCGAGGTGGATAACATCAAATCCCCACGGGCCGCACAGCATGCCCGCGATCAGGAACAGACCAAATGAGGTGACTGGCCCCCGGTGAATCCAACCGGAAGCCAGCGACATCAGCAGCAGAAGGCCGCCCGTCGCTGCTGTCCAGGCTAAAAAGTTCATAACACTCCAAAATATTTCGGGTTTATGAATAAGCCTGGCACATTTTTTGACGGGCGAGGCGTCAGTTTTTCAGATGACGACTGGCGAAGCGGACCGCGAGAGCCGCGGCACCGGCTAAAGTGGCGAGCGCAACGACGCCATTCCAGCCCCAGTGAGCCAGCGCCAGACTGCCCAGCGCCGCACCGGTCGCCATACCGATAAACACCACAGTAAACAGCAATGCATTCAGGCGACTGCGTGCTTCCGGTGCCAGGCCATAGACCAGCGTCTGATGCGCCACCAGCGTGGCCTGCACCCCTAAATCAAAGCCGATAGTACAGACCACAATCAGCGCCAGCTGTGCGGGCATGGGCAGCAGTGGCAGCAGAAACATCAGCGCAAAAGAGATCGTCACCAGCGCGGCACCGGCCTGCGTGACGCGTGCCGGGCCGATGCGGTCAGCAAAACTGCCCGCCAGCGGCGCGGCCATGGCACCTGCTGCCCCGGCTAAACCAAACGCCCCCGCCACCGCACTGTCGAGATGAAAGCGGTCGCTGAGCATTAACGCCAGCGTCGACCAGAAGGCGCTGAAGGCTATAGAGAGCAGACCCTGAGCCAACGCGGCGCGGCGCAGCGTCTGATGGTGACGCCACAGATGCACCAGTGACAGCAACAGGCGCGGATAGCTCACTGAGGTGCCCGGCGCGAAGCGTGGCAGCACCCGCCACAGCGTCAGCGTAATCAGCAGCACCGCCAGTGCGGCGATCATGTACATGGTGCGCCAGCCGAAATATTCCGCCACCACCCCGCTGACTACCCGCGACAGGAGGATGCCGACCAGCAGTCCGGTCATCACCGTGCCGACCGTTTTACCCCGGCTGCGTTCCGGGGCCAGCGTCGCCGACGCGGGCACAATATCCTGCGCCACGGTGGCGGTCAGGCCGGTAATAAAACTGGCAACCAGTAGCGCGCTGAGTCTGCCGGAAAAGCCACACAGCAGCAGCGCCGCGACCAGCAGTAAGCCTTTGATAAAGATAATGGTGCGGCGGTCATGACGATCCCCCAGCGGGGCCAGCAGCAGAATACCCAGCGCATAGCCCGCCTGAGTCAGCATCGGCACCATGCCAACTGCGCCGATGCCTGCATTAAACTGCTTACTGATGATATCCAGCATCGGCTGGCTGTAGTAAATCGATGCAACGCTGAGCCCGGCTCCGGCCGCCAGGGTAAACACCAGCGGCGTAGAGAGCGATTCATTTTGCGTCTGAGTCTGTATGGCTGACATGCTGTAATCCTCATCATTTCGTGCAACCATTAAAGCGCATTGTGGTTATACGCGGTAGACTGATACCAGACAAAACCGTTATGCGTGGCGCGTATGAACAATCCCAACAGCAGCGATCGCATCGACCTGATGCAGACATTTATCCGTATCGTCGAGAGCGGCAGCCTGTCCGCAGCAGCAGCCCAGCTTGGTACGACACAGCCCACCGTCAGCCGCCGATTGCAGACCCTGGAGCAGCGGCTGGGCCTCAAGCTAATCCTGCGCACCACCCATGCGCTGAAACTCACCGATGATGGCGAACGCTGCTACGCCCAGGCACGGCAGTTGCTGGCGACCTGGCATGCGCTGGAAGATGAGCTGACCGGTGCCAGCGATGACCCGGTCGGTACGCTGCGGGTTCGTGCGCCGCACGCCTTTGGTCAGGATCAGCTAATCGCGCCGCTGGTGGACTATCTGCACCGCTATCCCCGCCTCAATATCGAGTGGATGCTGAATGACCGCACGCCCGACTTCATGGCGGAGAACGTCGACTGCGCCATTCAGGTCGGTGCGCCCACCGATCCTTCGGTCGTGGCGATTCTGCTGGCCGAAGTGCCGCGCATTGTGGTGGCGGCCCCGCACCTGCTGGCGCAGCATCCGCCTATTGAACGTGTGGCACAGCTTCGCGATCTGCCCTGGCTGGCGCTGACCAGCTTTTACCGTAATGAAGTGGCGTTGCAGAAGATTGACGACGGCCAGCCAGTGAACCTGGCGATTACGCCCCGGCTGAGCAGCGACAGCTTATATGCAGTGCGCAAAGCGGCGCTGGCCGGGATGGGCGCGGCGATTGTCTCCTCGTGGGCGGTGCAGGAGGACTTAGCGGATGGCAGTCTGGTTCAGCTGATGCCCGCCTGGCAGGCCCCGCCGCTGCCGGTATGGCTGACCTATCCCTGGGCGAGTTACTACCCGGCCAGGCTGCAACACTTTTTTGCCATGATCAAAGAGGTGATGCCACAGCTGGCGGGCACGCGTCCGGCGTCGCAGCCAGCAGGTCGTTCAGGGGAAGCAGAGCGAAAGGGATAAAGCAGGCGCCCGCGTCAGCGGGCCGCCAGGTGATAAATTACTTTTTATCGTAGCGCGACATTTTGTCCAGCCAGCCCATCACAAAGGCCGAGAGCACAAAGGTCAGGTGGATAATCACGTACCACATCAGCTTGTCGTTTTCGACGTTGCGCGCTTCCATAAACACCCGCAGCAGATGAATCGAGGAGATGGCCACGATAGAAGCCGCGACTTTGTTTTTCAGCGAGCCGGAGTCCATCTTGCCCAGCCAGCTCAGCTTCTCTTTGTCTTCGTCGATATCAAGCTTGGAGATGAAGTTCTCATAACCCGACAGCATCACCATCACCAGCAGGCCGCCCACCAGCGTCATATCCACCAGCGACAGCAGCAGCAGGATCAGATCGTTTTCCGCAATGCTGAAAATGTTGGGCAGCAGGTGGAAAATTTCCTGGAAAAATTTAATGGTCAGCGCCAGCAATCCCAGCGAAAGTCCAATGTAAACCGGAGCCAGCAACCAGCGCGATGCATACATCAGGTTTTCGGTAAAACGTTCCATACAATCCCACGAATAATCAAACAGGTCCGGAAGTATAACCGATCCACTGTGAAGTTATTTCAGCCCTTCGTCAGAAATTTCAGGGACCGGCGGCAGCGGCAGTGAGAGACGAAATGCCGCGCCGCCTTCGGGTCGGTTCTCTGCCCAGATCTGGCCGCCGTGGCTCTCAATAATGGTTTTACAGATTGCCAGACCCAGCCCGACGCCCGGCACCGCCGACTCTTTATCACCGCGCCAGAACTTATCGAATATCCGGGTTAAATCGTCTTCGGCAACGCCCGGTCCGCTGTCCCACACCGCAATCTCCAGCCGTGTTGCAGCACGCCAGGCGCGGATGCCACGCGGCGCGCTGTTACCGGCATACTTCAGGCTGTTCTCAATCAGGTTGGTGAAGACGCGTTCCAGCAGCGTGCTGTCGCCTTTAATCAACACGATGTCATCCGGCAGATCGAGCTGAACCTCATGCCCTTTCAGCGACGGTGCCATGCTGCTCAGCGCGCCGCCGATCACCTCTTCCAGCGCCAGCCACTCTTCCCGCAGGTTAAGGCCGCCCGACTGAATGCGTGCCATATCCAGCATGTTGCTCACCAGCCGGATGGTGCTCAGCGTCTGCTCACGGATCTGGCTGGCCTGCGGCACATATTTTGAGTTGTCGCTGGCCAGGTCGAGCATCAGCATTTCCGCCTGACCAAACAGCACGGTCAGCGGGGTGCGCAGGTCGTGGGACAGCGCCGAGAGCAGCGCATTGCGCAGCTGTTCACGCTCGGCCGAGAGCCGGGATGCCGCCTCGCTGTGCGACAGCGCCATCCGCTCCAGCGCATTGGCAATCAGTACCGTAAAGGTTTCCACCAGCCGCTGCTGTTCGGGGATCATTAGCTGACGCAGGTTCTGCGGCTCCACCACCAGCAGACCCCGACAGTGTGCACCGCTTTTCAGCGGCAGGATCTGATAGGGCACCGCCGGTAAGGTATCGGTGCCCGCGCCCGCAGGCTGGCCTTTGCTGTAACTCCATTTCGCGATGGCGCGATCCGGTTCGCTGGCCGGTAACGCCTCGCCCACCGGTTGCAGCTCACCCTGCTCATCCGGCAGCAACAGCAGGCAGCGCGCCTGCAAAGTGGCGTCGAGCACCCGCTGGCTGGTGGCGGCGATATCCTGCGGCGTCAGCGCGCTGCCCAGCGATTTTGCCATCTCGTAGAGCTGCCGCGCCCGCTGCTCGCGGTAGCGCGCCACCCGCGCCTGATAACGCACGCCTGCCGTAAGGTTGCCGACAATGACGCCCACCGCCAGCATTACGCCAAAGGTCACCAGATATTGCAGGTCGGAGACCGCCACCGTGCCGGTGGGGGCCACAAAAAAGAGGTCGAAGGCGACGATATTCATCACCGTGGCGATCACCGACGGCCAGCGGCCATAGCGCAGCGCCACGATCACCACCGCCAGCAGGTAGATCATCACACAGTTGGCAGGGTCGAAATTGATCAGTACCGACTGTCCGGCTGCGGTGACGACGATGCAGAGCACCAGCGCCATCACCACGCCGCGCAGCTGAATGCGCCATTTTTCACTGGTCACGCGGCCATCCGGCAGTGGATGCGGCGCATCCTTCAGCGGCTCATCCAGTGCGACAACCAGCAGGTCGAGATCGGGGCCGAGCTGGCCCAGACGTTCGGCAAAACTGTCACGCCGCCAGCGTCGCAGCGGGCGACGACCGGTGACGATTTTGCCCAGGTTGTGCTCGCGGGCGTAGCCCAGCACCGCTTCCGCTTCATCCGGTTCCGACAGCGTGGCCGTTTCCGCACCCAGCTCCTGCGCCAGCTGTAAGGTGCGCAGAATCGCCCGTCGCCGCGCTTCGGGCAGCCGGTTAAGCCGGGGTGTTTCGACATAGACCGCGTGCCATTCACTGCCGAGCCGTGCCGCCAGCCGGGCAGCGGTACGCACCAGCTTTTCACTGCCACTGTCGTCACCAATGCAGAGCAGAATGGCGTCGCGGGTGTGCCAGACGCGATCCCGTCCCTGCTGATCGCGCCAGGCGCGCATCTGGTCGTCCACCCGATCGGCAGTGCGACGCAGGGCCAGTTCACGCAGGGCGAACAGGTTACCTTTGCGGAAAAAGTTTTCGATGGCGCGTTCCGCGCGGTCGCCAATGTAGACTTTGCCCTCTTTCAGCCGCTGCCGCAGATCGTCGGGCGGCAGATCGACCAGCACCACTTCATCAGCGCTGTCGAAAAAGGGATCGGGCACGGTTTCGCGCACCTGAATGCCGGTAACCCCGCCGACCACATCGTTGAGGCTCTCAAGATGCTGCACGTTCACAGTGGTCAGCACGTCGATGCCCGCTTCCAGCAGCTCTTCGATATCCTGCCAGCGCTTGGGATGGCGCGAGCCCTGCACGTTGGTGTGCGCCAGCTCATCCATCAGAATCACCGCCGGATGGCGGGCCAGCGCAGCATCAAGATCAAACTCCGCATGACGCGAGCGACCGGTTGCGCGCCGCGGCAGCAGGGTTAAGCCTGTCAGCAGCTGCGCGGTTTCCGGCCGTTCGTGGGTTTCTACCACGCCAATCAGCACATCCAGACCCTGCGCACGCAGCCGCTGTGCCTCCTGCAGCATGGCGTAGGTTTTGCCCACGCCTGCACAGGCACCAAAGTAAATCTTCAGCTGCCCGCGATGACTTTCGCGGTTAGCCTGCAGCAGCGCGTCGGGATCGGGACGCTGGGGTTCGTCGTGGTTCATCGCTTCCTTAACACCATTACCGTTCGTTGAGCGCCATGTTCAGCTGCAGCACGTTGAGGGTCGGCGTGCCGAGGAAGGGCATCAGCGGACGATGCGTCATCTTTTCAATCAGCGCCTCGACCTGCGCGACCGGCACGTTGCGGCTGGCAGCGATACGCGGAGCCTGCCACAGGGCAGCCTGGGGCGAAATATCCGGGTCCAGCCCGCTGGCGGAAGCCGTCACCAGCTCAACCGGCACGGCTGCAGGTGCCTGCGGATTGGCGGCCCGCAGTGCAGCGACGCGGTCGGCGACCGCTTTATCCAGCGCCGGGTTGCTGGCGGCCAGATTACTGCCTCCCGAGGCCAGCGGGTTATAGGCTTTATCACTGGTGGCTGAAGGACGGCCCCAGAAATAGCCGGGCTGGGTAAAGTTCTGCCCAATCAGCGCGGATCCGTGCGCCACGCCATCTTCTTCCAGCAGCGAGCCATTGGCCTGGGCCGGAAACAGCCACTGCGCCAGCCCGGTGGTGAGGAAAGGATAAACCACGCCGGTAACAAGCGTAAGCAGCAACAACAGTAAAATTGCCGGACGTAACTGACTCATTTTTTTCTCCTCAGGCCATGCCTGAAAGCACTAACAGCAGATCGATCGCTTTGATGCCGACAAACGGCACCAGCAGCCCACCCAGACCGTAAATCAGCAGGTTGCGGCGCAGCAGCGCAGCGGCACTCAGCGGGCGGTAGCTGACGCCTTTCAGGGCCAGCGGGATCAGGAAGATAATCACCAGGGCGTTAAAGATCACCGCCGACAGAATCGCGCTGGCAGGCGAGTGCAGCTGCATCACGTTCAGCATGTTGAGCTGCGGATAGGTCGCCGCAAACGCCGCCGGAATAATGGCGAAATATTTCGCCACGTCGTTGGCGATACTGAAGGTGGTCAGGGAACCGCGCGTCATTAGCATCTGTTTACCGATGTGCACCACTTCCAGCAGCTTGGTCGGGTTCGAGTCGAGATCGACCATGTTGCCCGCCTCTTTCGCCGCCTGCGTACCGGAGTTCATCGCCACCGCGACATCCGCCTGCGCCAGGGCAGGCGCATCGTTGGTGCCGTCGCCGGTCATCGCCACTAACCGTCCTTCTGCCTGATACTGGCGGATTAGCGCCAGCTTGGCTTCCGGGGTCGCCTCTGACAGGAAGTCATCCACGCCCGCTTCCGCCGCAATGGCCGCGGCGGTCAGCGGGTTATCGCCGGTGATCATTACCGTTTTAATGCCCATTTTGCGCAGTTCGGCAAAGCGCTCTTTGATGCCGCCTTTCACGATATCTTTCAGCGCCACCACGCCCAGCACGTTCGCGCCCTCGGACACCACCAGCGGCGTGCCGCCACTGCGGGCCACCTCTTCCACCTGCGCATTGACCTCGGCAGGGAAACGGCCATGGTTCGCTTCGATATGACGACGGACCGCATCGACCGCGCCCTTGCGGATCAGCCGCTCCTGCACGTTTACGCCACTCATGCGGGTCTGGGCTGAGAACGGAATAAAGCTGGCACCCATGCTGCTGAGATCGCGCTCACGCAGATTAAAGCGCTGCTTCGCCAGCACCACGATGCTGCGGCCCTCTGGCGTTTCATCAGCCAGCGAGGCGAGCTGCGCGGCGTCGGCCAGCTGCTCTTCGCTGACGCCCGGCGCGGGCAGGAACTGGGTCGCCTGACGGTTACCCAGCGTGATGGTGCCGGTTTTGTCCAGCATCAGCACATCCACATCGCCGGCGGCTTCCACCGCACGTCCACTGGTCGCAATGACGTTCGCACCCAGCATCCGGCTCATTCCCGCCACACCAATCGCCGACAGCAGGCCACCGATAGTGGTCGGGATCAGACAGACCAGCAGCGCCACCAGCACGGTGATGCTGACCGGCGTGCCGCCCCATGCCGAGAACGGCCAGAGTGTGACGGTCGCCAGCAGGAACACGATGGTCAGTGACACCAGCAGGATGGTCAGGGCGATCTCATTCGGGGTTTTACGGCGCTTCGCCCCTTCCACCATGGCGATCATCCGGTCAAGGAAGGTTTCGCCCGGGTTGGCGCTACAGGTGATCACCAGCCAGTCAGAGAGAATACGCGTACCGCCCGTCACAGAGGCGAAGTCACCGCCTGACTCACGGATGACCGGTGCAGATTCACCGGTAATCGCGCTCTCATCCACTGAGGCACCGCCCTCCATCACTTCACCGTCGCAGGGAATGATGTCGCCCGCTTCGACCAGCACCGCGTCGCCTTTACGCAGCGCATCGGCACTGACCTGCTGCCACTCCGCGCCATAGCGCGCCGCTGACAGTTTTTTAGCAAAGCTGGTCTTTTTGACCCCTTTCAGGCTGCTGGCCTGGGCCTTGCTGCGCCCTTCTGCCAGCGCCTCCGCCAGGTTGGCGAACAGCACGGTGAACCAGAGCCAGAGTGCAATCGCGCCGGTAAAGCTGGCGCTGCCGCTGATGCGGCCGGATAACATTGCCAGCGCCAGCAGCGTGGTCAGCACGCTGCCGAGCCAGACCACAAACATCACCGGATTACGGAACTGTACCCGCGGATCGAGCTTTTTCACCGCATCCCAGGCCGAGGTACGCAGCAGGGCTGCGTCAAATAACGCCTGTTGTTGACGACTCATGAGGATTGTCCCTGAACAAGTTGCAGATGCTCAGCCACCGGGCCCAGCGCCAGAGCAGGAATAAAGGTCAGTGCACCCACCAGCAGCACCGTGCCGATGAGTAAGGCAATAAACAGCGGGCCGTGGGTGGGCAGCGTGCCGTTACCCACCGGCTGCACTTTTTTCACCGCCATCGCACCGGCAATCGCCATCACCGGAATGATGATGCCGAAGCGGCCCAGCAGCATGCAGACCGCCAGTAACAGGTTCCAGAACGGCGTGTTAGCACTCAGTCCGGCAAAGGCGCTGCCGTTGTTGTTAGCCGCCGAGGAAACGGCGTAGAGCACTTCGCTGAAGCCGTGAATGCCGGGGTTCGCCATTGCGCTGCGACCAGCGTCGGTCATCATCGCCAGCGCGGTGCCGATCAGCACCAGCGTCGGGGTGACCAGAATCGCCAGCGCGGTCATTTTCATCTCCCACACGTCGACTTTTTTACCCAGGAACTCCGGGGTACGGCCAATCATCAGCCCGGCGATAAATACCGCCAGCAGCACAAACAGCAGCATGCCGTAGAGACCGGCACCGACGCCGCCAAACACTACTTCGCCCAGCTGCATCAGCCACATCGGCACCATGCCGCCCAGTGCGGTAAAGGAGTCGTGCATGGCATTGACCGCACCGCAGGAGGCCGCGGTGGTAATGACCGCGAACAGGCTGCTGTTAAGAATGCCAAAGCGCGTCTCTTTGCCTTCCATGTTGACGGCGCTGTCGGCACCCAGCTGGAGGAAATGCGGGTTGCCCTGCAGTTCGGCCCACATCACGACGGCGACTGCCGCGACAAACATCAGCGTCATCGCCCATAGCAGCATGTGGCCCTGACGACGGTCACGCACGCTTTCGCCAAACGCAAAGCAGAGCGCGGCCGGGATCAGGAAGATGCTCAGCATCTGCACCAGGTTGGTCAGCACCGTCGGGTTTTCAAACGGATGGGCGGAGTTGGCGTTAAAGAAGCCGCCACCATTGGTGCCCAGCATTTTAATCGCTTCCTGCGACGCCACGGGTCCCATCGACAGCGTCTGCTGTACGCCTTCCAGCGTGATGAAGCTGTGGTAAGGCGCGAAGTTCTGAATGCTGCCCTGACTGACAAAGAACAGCGCCATCAGCAGGCTGATCGGCAGTAAGACGTAGAGCGTGATGCGTGTCAGGTCGCGCCAGGCGTTACCCAGAGAGGCAGAGCTGCGATTAGCGAAACCCCGGATCAGCGCAAACGCCACGGCGATCCCGGTTGCGGCAGAGAGGAAGTTCTGCACCGTCAGGCCCACCATCTGGCTGAAATAGCTCAGGGTGCTTTCGCCGCTGTAGGACTGCCAGTTGGTGTTAGTGACGAAGCTCACAGCGGTGTTGAGCGCCAGATGCCAGCTCAGGCCAGGCAGCTGCTGCGGATTCAGCGGCAGCGAGCCCTGCAACAGCAGTATGGCCAGCAGCACCACGAAGCCCAGCGCGTTAAACAGCAGTATCGCCAGCAGGTAGTGCGGCCAGCGCATCTCCGATTGCTGCGCGCCCAGCAGTCGCCACAGCGGCGCTTCAAAACGGGCAAACACCGGTTTATCAGCTACTAACGCGGCCAGACCCCGGCCAAGCGGCTGTGCCAGCACCATCAGCAGCACCAGATAAAATGCGATGAGTAAAAAAGCATTGGCCGCCATCAGAAGGCCTCCGCATTTAACAGGGCATAGATCAGATAGCCCAGTAACAACACTACCAGCACAATGCCGGTTATTACGCCCACGCTCACAGGAACCTCCAGAGGATTGGATTTATGGCTTAGCTTGCGCGGAGGCGTATAAATAAGGGGTTAAAATGCAGCGGGCGGGCGTAAAAATAGTGTAAAAATGGCGAAAAATCAGGCGACTTCCAGCGCCCAGATGCGATTGAGATCGACGTTACCCCATAGCGTACTGTCCTCTGCGCCCACAATGCTGTCGGTGCAGAAACTGTCGCCGAGGTCGAGCTCCTCCGGTTTCACTTCACGCTGGGCGTGCAGCGACCAGAAGACGTGCACACAGGGACGCATCAGCGATTTTTCCCCCGCTTTCACCACCAGCGCCACCCGGCCGGAGGCCAGACGCACCAGCGATCCCACCGGATAGATGCCGATAGTTCGCACGAAGGTGTGCAGCAGGCCCGGATCGAAGTGGCCACGCCAGCTCAGCATCTGGTGCATCGCCTCTGCCGGTGTCCAGCCGTTGCGATAGGACCGGGTTGAGGTGACAGCATCGTAGACATCACACACCGCTGCCATCCGGGCGTAGAACGAAATCGCCTCGCCTTTCAGACGGTGCGGATAGCCGCTGCCATCATATTTTTCATGATGATGCAGGGCGATATCGAGCAGATCGTCATCGGCGTCGGCTTCAATCAGCATCTGCGTACCCACCACCGGATGCTCGCGCATCACCCTGAACTCCTCTTCCGTCAGCTTGCCCGCTTTGTTCAGGATCGCCAGCGGCACAGCGGCTTTGCCGACATCATGCAGTAAACCGCCCATGCCCACCCGACGCAGCTGCTGCTCATCCAGCCCGAGTTTTTTACCCAGCGCAATCATCAGCCCGCAGACCGCCATAGAGTGCAGATAGGTGTAGTCATCATGATTTTTCAGCCGTGCCACGCTGAGCATCGCTGAGGGTTCACGCGTGATCGAGCCGGCGATTTCATCCACCAGATCCATCATATAATCGAGTTTCAGGCCGTTGCCCAGCCGCGCTTCGTTGAACATCGCCAGTACTTTCGGTTTGCCCTGCTGAAAGATCAGCTGTGCCTGGTCCAGCTCCTGAAAAAACGGGGTGCGGCCAATGGTTCTTTTCGCGATCGAGGTGGAGATCGGCGCCTGCACGGAACGATCGAGGTCGATCCAGAGCTGGCGGATCCCTTCACTGCGTAACGTGGCGATTTGTCGTGGATCGGTGATCAGCATCTGATTATGAATACGCTGGTCCTTTATCCACCAGACCTCCAGTTTGTGGATAAACATCCCTGGGCGCAGTTCATCAATGGTAATCAGCTTTATCACGCTATCACTCCTTACGATCAGCGGGTGGTAAGGTGATATCGGCAGCTGGACAAATATTCTTCAGGCTGTTTTGTGCGGAGGCGGCGTGCGGGCGAGTGGTCAGAGGAGAGGCCTCCTGCCTCACTCTCTGTCCATCATGGTTAAGTCGTTGTTGCCGTTAGACTACGCGGGTCAGCACCGGCTCTCCACGAGCAAACGCCAGCATGTTCTCAAACACCAGATCGGCCATCGCCGCCATGGTTTCGTGGGTGCTGCTGGCGATATGTGGCGTAATCACCACATTGTCGCGCTGACGCAATTCGTCAGGCACCTGCGGCTCCTGTTCAAAAACATCCAGTCCGGCACCGGCGATCTGCCCGGTTTCCAGCGCCGCCAACAGCGCCTGCTGATCCACCACGCTGCCGCGCGCGATGTTGATCAGATAACCCTGTGGACCCAGCACCCGCAGCACATCTGCGTTAATGATATGCCGCGTTGCGGCCCCGCCCGGCAGCGTAAGCACCAGAAAATCGGCCTGCTGCGCCAGCGCTATCAGGCTCTCATGCCGGGTAAAGGGCACGTCGGGGCGTGAACGCGGGTTGTAATAGTGAATCTGCATATCAAACGCCTGTGCGCGCCTGGCTACCGCCTGGCCGATATTGCCCAGCCCGACGATACCGCACACCTTGCCGCCAATTTTACTGCTCAGCGGAAAGCGACCCTGCGTCCAGTGCCCGGCACGCGTGAAGCGATCGGCCTCACTGATGCGGCGCGCCACATCCAGCAGCAGCGCCATGCCCAGGTCGGCGACGCAATCATTCAGCACCTCGGGCGTGTTGGTGACGACAATGCCGCGTGACCGGGCGGCTTCCGTATCAATGCTGTCATACCCGACGCCGTTACTGCAGATCGCTTTGAGGTTGGGCAATGCCGCGATCAGTGCGGCGGGTGCGCCCATCACCGCGTTGCCGCTGGTGACCAGTATGTCGATGGCAGCACCCTGTTCAGCCAGAAAAGCCGCCTCATCGTCCGCCTCCCATAGCCGGAAGGCGGTGAACGCATTTTCGATATTCGCAATCAGCTCTGGTGGCAGAAATTTCCCTTTGATCAGCACCTTACATTGCTTTAATGCCATCTTCTTTCTCCTGATGGTTATAGGCTGCCGGGCGATTGGTCTCTTCGCCGACGCGTTCAATCGGTCCCATCACCAGCAGGAACAGCAGCGCCGCGACCACGCAGTGTGCCGCCACAAATGCCAGCCCGATGCTGTAGCTGCCGGTCAGCCCGACGATGATGCCGAACAGCAGCGGCGTGGTGAAACCGGCAATATTGCCGATGCCGTTAAAAATGGACCCCGCCAGACCCACCGCCTCTTTGGGCGCGGTGTCGCTGATTACCGTCCAGGTGCCTGCGCCCGCCGCGATGCCTTTGCCGAAAAAGGCGAAGGACATAATGGCGATGATGCCGCCATTACCGGGAATAATCGCCGCCAGCACCAGGCTCGACGCCATCAGCATGCCGACGATGTAGGGGGTTTTACGCGCCCAGGAGACGCTCCAGCCCCGGGCGATTAACTTATCTGACAGGTAACCGCCGCTGATCCCGCCGAGAAAACCAAACACCGCCGGGGCGATGGTGGCGAATCCCGCCTCCATAATGTTCATGCCGCGTGCCTGAACCAGATAGATCGGGAACCAGGTAATGAAGAAGTAGCTGAGCGCAATGATGCAGTACTGACCAAGATAGGCGCACCAGAGCATACGATTGGTAAACAGCTTTCTGAACATCGCTTTGCTGACCGGTGGCCGCGCTTTCAGCGTCTGCGCCGCGTCGATATCCACCAGCGCGCCGCCGTCAATGATGTGGCGCAGTTCGCTTTCCGACACGCCGGGGTGATTACGCGGCTCGCGCATCCAGGCCGTCCAGACAAACACCGCCAGCAGGCCGATGCCGCCCAGCACAAAGAATGGCCACTCCCAGCCAAAGCGCGACACCAGCCAGCCTGACAGCGGCGAGAAGATGGCGACGGCAAAATATTGCGCCGAACTGAACAGCGATGACGCCCGTCCCCGCTCAGCGCCAGGGAACCACATAATCACCACGCGCGCATTGGCGGGAAAGCTGGGTGCCTCAATGAGTCCCAGCATAAAGCGCAGACCAAACATCAGCATCAGTGC
Source organism: Pantoea sp. JKS000250 (assembly GCF_003201065.1). Classification (NCBI taxonomy): domain Bacteria; kingdom Pseudomonadati; phylum Pseudomonadota; class Gammaproteobacteria; order Enterobacterales; family Erwiniaceae; genus Pantoea; species Pantoea sp. JKS000250. The sequence continues at coordinate 2,004,536 of NZ_QICZ01000001.1, forward strand.
GCCGGTCATACCGCTGGAGAATTCACCCACAAATCCCATCGCCAGTGTCGAGACAGACCAGAGTGCCAGCGTGATGCCATACACTTTTTTGGCCCCGAAGCGGTCAAGAAACAGTCCACCGGGGATCTGGCCGATAACGTAGGCCCAGCTGAAAGCAGAGAGGATCAGTCCCAGCTGGATCGCTGACAGGCCGAACTCCTCTTTGATCGCCGATCCGGAGATCGAGAGGATCGAACGGTCGGCGTACGCCACGACTGACAAAAACAGGATCAGGCAGAGGATCCCGATGCGGACATGGGTGGTCCGTTGAGGCGTTGCATCTTTAGGCATGAGCTGAATTCCTTAAAAAGCGGCAGGTTGCGCCACGAGGTTTTTTTCAGGAATAACGCTGAGATTTCCCGCTTCTGGAAATATAGATAGGAGGCTAACCATCGGTCATTGTGCGGATGTAGAGATCGACGGGTCCGATTCAGCGATTTTCTGGCAACCGCCACAACCGCCCGTGCGGCGCTGCACAAAAGCGCAAAAAGCTGCTGCTCTCTGCCGCAGAGTGTGCACCCGATCGGGGTTTTAACCGGCCCGGGCAGCTATGACGCGACGAATTTGCAGCAAAGTGTGGCGACGCCAGCAAGAGTGAAACGGGCGGCTTGTCAAACCTGGCGGCAATTTCTAAGCTGCAGATGATCCTATTTATCCATTTTTATAATAAATGAAAAATCCATTCCATCCGGTTAACCTCGGGAGTCCGCAATGAAAACACGCGCATGGGCCTTACTCTGTCTGCTCTCTCTTTCCACGTCGGCGCTGGCAGAGAAGATTGGCGTTTCGATGGCTTATTTCGACCAGAACTTCCTGACTATTATTCGCCAGTCGATTGAGAAAGAGGCGAAAGCGCGTCAGCTGGATGCGCAGTTCGAAGATGCACGCGGCGACGTCGGCCGTCAGACCGATCAGGTACAGAGCTTTATCAGCGCCGGGGTGGATGCGATTATTGTCGATCCGGTCGACTCCGCCAGCACCCCAGCCCTGACGAAACTGGCGCAGCAGGCGCACATTCCGCTGGTCTACGTTAACCGCACGCCGGGCGATAAAACCCTGCCACCGGGCGTGGTGTTTGTCGGCTCTGACGAACGCGAGTCCGGCACGTTGCAGATGGAGGCGCTGGCGAAGCAGGCCGGTTACCGCGGCAATGTCGCCATCATGATCGGTAACCTCAGCGATGCGGGCGCACTGCAGCGCACCCGGGATGTGGAGCAGGTAGTGGCAAAGTATCCCGGAATGAAAGTGGTGCTCAAGCAGACTGCCAACTATGCGCGCAATGAGGGCATGGATTTAATGCTCAACTGGCTGTCGAACGGGGAAGCGATTGATATTGTCGCCGCTAACAACGACGAAATGGCGATTGGTGCAACCATGGCGATTGCTCAGGCGAAGCCGAAGAAAACCATTCTGGTCGGCGGCATTGATGCCACGCCGGATGGCCTGAAAGCGCTGGCGAGCGGCAGACTGGCGGTGACGGTGTTCCAGGATGCCGTGGGCCAGGGCAGGAAATCGGTTGAGGTGGCGCAGCAGATGATCAAAGGCCAGAAGGTCGACGCCCACCAATGGATCCCGTTTGAGCTGGTCACACAGCAGAACATGCAGCAGTACAGCCCTAAAAATCCGTAACGCAACACGGCGCGGCAGCACTGCCGCGCCGGTTATCACTCCCCGTTCAGCAGCTTCGCCATCATCACCACATCGCGCAGCTGACCGTCACGCAGTGCGGCCTGGCGTTTCACCCCTTCCCGCTCAAAGCCCAGCCGCTCATAGAGCCGCAGCGCACGATCGTTGTCGTGAAACACTTCCAGCTCCATACGGGTAATGCCCAGCCAATTGCGGGAGTAGTCGAGCGCGGTGCGGATCAGGCGCTCACCAACGCCGCGACCACCAAAATCGGGATGCACGCCCAGCCCAAAGCTGATGCAGTGGCGGGTGCGCGGCTTGTTATCCACAAACAGCGTCAGTTCGCCGGCCAGCACGCCGTCGATCTCGGCGACAAAGGCGATAAAGCCCTCGGCATCCATTCTGGCGATTTTTTTCTCCCAGGTGGCGACGCTGGGAAACGGCAGCTGCAGCGTCCAGGGATAGACGTCGGGATGACTGTAAAGCCGCTGATAAGCGGCAGCGTCCTGCGGTTCCCGTGCCCGAATGGTGATTTCCATATTTTCTCCTGTTAGCCGAATGGGGTTCATGCACTAAGCTGTAGCTCTTTACCGGACGGAAAGAGTATCGCTATGTTGTATCGTCGTTTTGAGCGTTTTATCAATATATTTCAGGACGCACCCACCGATTCGCCCCCCTCAACGGTCTGGTCGTTTTACCTCTACTACCTGCGCCAGGTCTGGCCCAGTTTTGCCGCGCTGCTGGTGGTCGGGCTGGCATCAGCCCTGATTGAAGTGTCGCTGTTCAGCTATCTGAGCCGCATTATCGATATGGTCAATCACTCTACGCCCGCCACCCTGTTCCGGGATAACTGGCCGATACTGTTGTGGATGGGCGCGGTGGCGCTGATTCTGCGGCCGGTTTTTATCGCCCTGCACGATATGCTGGTGCATCAGAGTATCAGCCCGAGCATGACCAGCATGATCCGCTGGCAGCATCACAACTACGTGCTGCGTCAGAGCCTTAACTTCTTCCAGAGCGATTTCGCCGGTCGTATTGCCCAGCGCATTATGCAGACCGGCAGTTCACTGCGTGACTCGGCGGTGCAGCTGGTGGACGCCATCTGGCACGTGCTGATCTACGCCGTAACCTCGCTGGTACTGTTTGCCGGTGCCGACTGGCGGCTGATGATCCCGCTGATTATCTGGATGGTGGCCTACAGCGCCTCGCTGCGTTTCTTTGTACCGCGGGTCAAAGCCCGTTCTGTAGTCTCCTCGGAAGCGCGCTCAAAGCTGATGGGCACCATTGTTGACGGCTACACCAACATCGCCACCATCAAGCTGTTCGCCCACAGCGACCTGGAACGTCAGTACGCGCGTGAGGCGATTCAGGAGCAGACCGACAAAACCCAGCACGCCAGCCGCATGGTCACCAGCATGGATCTGACGCTGTCGGCGCTGAACGGCCTGCTGATTGTTTCAACATCCGGCCTGGCATTGTGGCTGTGGAGCCAGTCGCTGATCAGCGTCGGGGCGATTGCGCTGGCGACCGGTCTGGTGATCCGTCTGGTGAATATGTCCGGCTGGATCATGTGGGTGGTCAACGGCATCTTCGAAAACATCGGCATGGTGCAGGATGGCCTGAACACCATTGCGCAGCCGCTGAGCGTGCAGGATGCGCCGCAGGCGAAGCAGCTTAAGGTGACGCGTGGCAACATCCGCTTTGAGAATGTACGCTTCGATTATGGTGGTGGCCGTCAGGTGATTAACGGTTTTAACCTCGATATCCGACCCGGTGAGAAGATTGGTCTGATTGGTCCCTCGGGTGCCGGTAAATCGACGCTGGTGAACCTGCTGCTGCGTCTTTATGACCTGAACGGTGGGCGGATTGTGATCGACGAACAGGATATTGCCGTCGTGACCCAGGAGAGCCTGCGCAGCCAGATTGGCATGATCACCCAGGACACCTCGCTGCTGCATCGCTCAATCCGTGAAAACCTGCTCTATGGCCGTCCCGACGCCACTGAAGAGGAGCTGCAACTGGCCATTCACCGCGCCCGCGCCGATGAGTTTATTCCGCTGCTCTCCGACTCGCTGGGCCGCACCGGGCTGGACGCGCACGTGGGCGAGCGCGGCGTGAAGCTGTCGGGCGGTCAGCGTCAGCGTGTGGCGATTGCCCGCGTGCTGCTAAAGGATGCACCGGTTCTGATCATGGATGAGGCGACCTCAGCCCTCGACTCTGAAGTGGAAGCCGCCATTCAGGAGAGCCTGGAGTCCTTAATGCAGGGCAAAACCGTTATCGCCATTGCGCACCGCCTGTCGACCATCGCGAAGATGGATCGGCTGGTGGTGCTGGATAAAGGCGGTATTGCCGAGATGGGCAGCCATCAGGAGCTGCTGGCGCAGAACGGTCTTTATGCCCGACTGTGGCAGCATCAGACCGGCGGATTTGTCGGCGTCGATTAATCGCCGTGTCGATAGGGTAAGGCGTCGCGCGCTTCTTCCGCCCAGCCGCGTACGCCTTCCCGCTCCTGCACCAGAAAATCTGCCACGGCCTCGCGCAGGCCGGGATGCAGCAGATAGTGCCAGGAGTGGGTAATCTGCGGCTCAAAGCCGCGCACCAGCTTGTGCTCGCCCTGCGCCCCCGCATCAAATCGCGTCAGCCCTTCATCAATCGCTAAATCCATCCCCTGATAAAAACAGGTTTCGAAGTGCAGCCGGTCAAACTCCGCCAGACAGCCCCAGTAGCGGCCATAAAGCGTGTTGCTGTCACGCAGATAAAAGGCCATCGCCGCCGGTTGCTGCTGCAGGCGGGCGATTACCACCACAATATTCTGCGGCATCCGCTCTGCCAGCAGGCTGAAAAAGTTGCGCGTCAGGTAGGGCCGCTGGCCGCGCACCGCGTAGGTGTTGGCGTAACAGGTGTAGACAAAATCCCACTGATCTTCACGCAGCTGACAACCCAGATAGCGGTCAAACGCAAAGCCGCTCTGCGCCACCTGCTCACGCTCTTTACGCAGCTGTTTGCGCTTGCGCGACATCAGCGTGTCCAGGAAGTCCTGAAAATCACGGTAGCCACGGTTATGCCAGTGATACTGACAGCCGAGCCGGGAGAGCCAGTCGGGCTGATCGGCCAGCAGCAGGTTCGCCTGCGCATCGGTAAAGTTGATGTGTGCGCCGCTTAAGCCGTGCTGCAACAGGCTCTCCGGCAGGGCCGACAGCAGTTGTGCGGCGGCAGAGGCGTCACCCAGCAGGCGCGCGCCGCTGACCGGACTGAAGGGAATCGCCCCCAGCCATTTCGGGTAGTAGCGGATCCCGGCGCGCTGGCTGGCATCCGCCCAGGCGTGATCAAAAACATACTCGCCCTGTGAATGATATTTCTGGTAGCCCGGCAGCGCGGCGCGCGTCACGCCCTTTTCCCGCCACAGCAGATGATCAGGCTGCCAGCCCGATTCAGGCCGCACGCTGCCGCTCTCTTCTAGGGTGAGCAGAAAGGCGTGGCGCAAAAACGGCTGGTCATCAGGCAACAGCGCATCCCACTCGGCGGCCGGGATCGCCGCCAGTGACGTCAGGTGAATCAGCGACATGAATTACTCCAGAGAACGTCGGGCAGAGCGTCAGTCAAGCAGGTTTTCCGCGGCAGCGAAAGGGTTAAGGCACGCAAAGTGAAGGCTGCAACGCCTGGCCGCAGCTTCTATACTGCGACTTTACCCTTTCAGGACTTCGCCATGGATCGACTCGATTGTGACCGGATGTTTGTCACGGTGCTGGAAACCGGCAGCTTTTCAGCGGCAGCGCTGCGTCTCGGTACCAGCAGCAGTCAGGCTTCTAAACTGGTTTCAAAGCTGGAGCAGCAGCTCGGCGTCCAGCTGTTTAAGCGTAGCACGCGCGCCCTCTCGCCCACCGACGTTGGCCGTAGTTATTATGAGCGGGTAAAAAACCTGCTCGATGCGTTTGAAACGCTGGATGCCAGCGTGCGTGAAAGCGCCACCACCCCCACCGGCAGGCTGAAAATCAGTGCGCCCGGCTCTTTTGGCACGGCGGTGCTTTCTCAGGTGCTGGTGGCGTTTGCCCGTCGCTATCCACTGATTGAACTGGATGTCAGCTTTTCCGACCGGGCCGTGAACATCGTCGATGAGGGATTTGATATGGCGATCCGCATCGGCAACCTCAGCGACAGCAGTCTGGTGGCGCGCAAGCTGGGCGAAGTGCATGTCCGCATTGCTGCGTCACCGATCTATCTTGAGCAGTTCGGTACGCCACAACACTGGCGGGACATGGCGCAGCATCAGTGCATTATCGACACCAATTTCCGCGATCCCTGGCACTGGCCGTTTGTCAGCGGTGACGGCAGCAACGAGATTGTCACCGTGCCGGTCCGGGGCCGTCTGCGATTTGCCAACACTGAAGCCTGTCTGCAGGCAGCGATGGCCGGATTAGGCATTGCGCGCCTGCCCGGTTTCATCGCCGCTCCCGCGCTGCAACAGGGTGATATTGTCCGGCTGCTGGATAACTTCGACACACCGCCGCTGGGCCTGTTTGTGGTCTATCCGCCCGCTCGTCATCTGGCGCACCGGGCGCGCCTGCTCATCGATTTTCTGGTGACCCACTTTACCCACTTCCCGCCTGCGTGATTCCTTCCATAATGGAAGAAATGATTGTCTTTATGACCGGATTATCAGCCGTTTAGTCATCAGTTAAGCTGCTTCTCAAAACAGAGAGGAGTCGCGCGATGTTAGTAGAAGGCAAATGGAGTAGTGACTGGCATCCGGTGCAGGCTACCGATAAACAGGGCGGCTTTGTCCGTCAGACGTCCGGCTTTCGGGACTTTATCAGCAGCGATGGCTCCACGGCATTCGCCGCCGAACCCGATCGCTACCACCTCTATGTGGCGTTGATTTGTCCGTGGGCGTCACGTGCGCTGATCGCCCGTAAGCTCAAGGGGCTGGAAGCGCTGATCGGCGTGACGGTGGTCGAGCCGCAGCTTGGCGCTCAGGGCTGGCGCTTCAGCAACTTTCCCGGCGCGCAGCCGGACCCGCTGAATAACGCGCAATACCTGCATGAAATTTACACCCGCGTCGCGCCCGACTACACCGGGCGGGCCACTGTGCCGGTGCTGTGGGACAGGAAAACTGCCACCATCGTCAGCAACGAGTCTGCGGACATTGTGCGGATGTTTAACAGCGGCTTTGGCGATCTGGCCGATAACCGCATCGACCTTTATCCCGCCACGCTGCGTGCGGAGATTGATGCGCTGAATGAGAGCCTTTATCCGCGTCTGAATAACGGTGTTTATCGCGCGGGCTTCGCCACCACCTCTGTCAGCTATCAGCAGGCGTTTAATGACGTTTTCAGCCAGCTCGATGAACTGGAGGCGCTGCTCAGCGATGGTCGTACCTTCCTGCTGGGTGAACGGCTGACGGAAACCGACATCCGGCTGTTTGTGACCCTGATTCGCTTTGACGTCGCCTATCATGGCCTGTTCAAATGCAACCTGCGCCGGATCCGCGACTATACGCTGCTGAACCGCTATCTTAAGAGCATGTTGTCGGTCTCTGGCGTACGTGAAACGGTCAACATTGACCATATCAAACAGGGTTACTACTCGATCAAGGCGCTGAACCCGAACGGCATCGTTCCGGCGGGTCCTGATCTGAGTGAATACGGTTTATAAAAGGAGCAATGATGGCAAAAGCACTGGTGATTTTTCTGCATGGCGTGGGCAGTAACGGCGACGATCTGGCTCCGATTGGCCGTCACTGGGCGACGCTGTTGCCGGATGTGGTTTTTGCCTCGCCCAATGCACCTGAACGTTTTCCCGCCGGTTTTGGCTGGCAGTGGTTCAGCCTGACAGACGTAACGCCAGAAAACCGGCCTGGTCGGGTTCGGGCGGCACGGGCCGCGTTTGATGCGACACTCAATGAAATTGTCGCGCAGCACGGCTTTGCCGACCGCTGGCAGGATGTGGTGCTGGTGGGCTTCTCTCAGGGGTCGATCATGGCGCTGGATGCGCTGGCGTCTGGCCGTTATCCGCTGGCGGGCGTGGTCGCCTTTTCCGGTCGTCTGGCGGTTGACGGTGAATTAACTCCGCAGGCTCATGTGCCCGCCCTGCTGATCCACGGCCAGGCCGATGAAGTCATCCCGTGGCAGGAGAGCGAATCTGCGGCGGCCCGGCTGCGAGTTGCGGCGGTGCCGGTTGACGCGCGCTTTGAACCCGCCACCGGCCACACCATTTCCGCTCAGGGTGCCATGCACGCCGCCGCGTTTATCGGGCAGTGCTTACAGGATTAACCCCAGCAGCGCGTTAACGCCTGCCAGGCATGGCGGGCAGCCACGTCGGGCGGCAGGCGTTTCAGCGCATCATTAAAGACTTCAATCCCCACCGGCCCCTGATAGCCCGCGCTTTTGAGCTTATCGACAAAGCGCTCAACATTGATAATCCCATCGCCGGGCAGCAGACGCTGGTGCTTGGCCATCGCCATCAGGCTCTGCTTATCCTGTGCGGGAACGACAGCCATATCGCACAGCTGCACTTCATAGATGCGATCGGCGGGAATGCCGTCCAGATGGGACGCATCACCACCCAGCGCGCAGATGTGGAACAGATCGACCACCAGCCCGATATTAGGCTGATCGAGCCGCTGCAATCGCTGCCACGCCAGCGGCAGGGTGTTATCCACGCTGCACCAGGCCATCGGCTCATACATAATGCGCATGTTGTAGCGCGCGGCTTCAGAGGCCATCCAGCGCAGGTCATCATCAATCTGGTCGGCACAGCAATCCTCACGGGTGCTGGCCGGTGCCTGAATGGTGTCACAGCCCAGCGCCTGGGCAATCTGTATGAACTGACGCAGCTCTTCGCGCTTCTGAGATCGCAACGCACTGGGTGCGCCGGTGAAATCACGCAGCACCTGCAGATTGGTAAAGCCAGGTCCCTGTCGTGCGCTGATCTCAGCCAGTGTCGCTGCACCGCCTTCACAGGCTTCAACATCCTCGCGCCAGATCTCGACCTGATCAAAACCGGCGTCACGCGCCGCCTGCAGCTTCTGGCCGGGTTCACCGTTTAACAACACCAGGTTAAGGAAGGTGGGATTGGTTCGCATTTGCTCGGCTCCTTAATCGTCCGGAATAATCGGTGAGGTTCAGCGTCAGCCCAGCAGCGTGACCAGTGCGAAACCGGCAAACGCCATCAGCAGCGAGCCAATTACATGCACCAGCGCGCTGGCCATCGCCCAGAAATACTTCCCTGATTGTAGCAACACCATTAATTCTGCCGTGAAAGAGGAGAAAGTCGTCAGCCCGCCGCAGAGTCCGGTGACGATTAACAGTTTCCAGATCGGGTCGATGTCGGGATGGCGGACAAACCAGGCCATCGCCCCGCCGATCACCAGACCGCCGATCAGATTCACAAGCAGCGTGCCGGGCGGCAGGTTGGGAAAGAGTGCATTAAAACGCATTGCGAACAGCCAGCGCAGTACACAGCCGGCAGAGCCGCCGATCACCACAGCCAGTAAGGGTTTAAACATGTCTTGCTCCTGATTACAGAGTAATGCCGGGCTGAGGAGGAGAGGCAGAGATAAACTGCGCCTGACACCTCAGCTCCCGCGAAAGGATTGAGTGTCAGGCGTCATCAGCCGGTGTTAAGCCCACCGGCGGTTGGTAAAGGTGGCACGCCATCACCTTGAGCCGGTGATAATACGACGCCCGTTCCAGGCTGGCAATACGGCTGAATCGCTTGACGCCCTGCCCGCTGGCGGGGTAATGCTGAAGGTTTACAGCCTGTTGCGGAGAGCCTATGCGTACCCTGATTTTTGATACTGATATCGGCGTGGATGACGCCTTTGCGCTGGCTTATGCGGCGCGGACGCAGCATCTGCTGGGGATTACCACGGTTTTTGGTAACGTGGCAGTGGGTCAGGCGGTGAAAAATGCCCGGCTATTCTGCGACAAAATGGCGATTAACGCAGCGGTCTGGCGCGGCTGTTCACGGCCGCTGGCGCTGACCCCCTCTGCGCCCGCCAGGCTGCACGGCGAAGATGGGCTGGGCGATGCGTTTGATAATGCTTTTAGCGATGAGGCGCCAGGCGCGGTGCAGTTTATTATCGACAGCGTGCGGGCGCAGCCGCATCAGATCACCCTGGTGGCAATTGGTCCGCTGACCAATATCGCCACGGCCATTAATCAGGCGCCGGATATTATTCCGCTGGTCAAAGAGCTGGTGATCATGGGCGGCGCGTTTGGCACCGACGGCCACAGCGGCAACGTGACGCCTTTCAGCGAATTTAATATCTGGAAAGATCCGCACGCCGCCGATCAGGTGCTCGCGTCGGCGCTGAACGTGGTAGTGATCCCGCTGGATGTCACGCACAAGGTGCTGATCAGCGGCGATGAGGTGCAGCGTCTGAACCAGCCGGTGCTGAGCGCGATCTGTCGCCCTTACCTGGCTTACAGTCTGGAGAAAGAGGGATTCGAGGGTATGGCGCTGCACGACACCCTGGCAGTGGCGTGGCTGACGCTGCCGCAGGCGTTTACGCTCACCGAAAGTCCGCTGCGGGTGATTACCGAGGGCATCACCTGCGGTCAGACGGTGCGTAAGCTCAGCGCGCTGGCATCACGAGCCGATCCGTTTGCCGGTCTGCCCGCCCAGCGCATCGCGCTCGGCGTGGATGCCGACGCGGTGCGGGCGCACTTCTTTGAGACCCTCACCGCGCCCTGAATCACGTTACCTGTCGAAGTGAATGACGCCTTTGATCAGTTCGCGGTTGTTAATGACCTGCGCCTCAAAGGTTTCATCCAGCGTGGAGAACGCCAGATGGTGATTCAGCATCATGTCGGCGCGCAGCTGGCCGCTGGCCATTAACGCACGCACCCGATCAAAGTCTTCGCGGGTGGCGTTGCGGCTGCCCATCAGCGTGGCCTCTTTTTTGTGGAATTCACTGTCCGGGATGACCAGATCGCCTTTGTGCAGACCGACATAGACGATGGTGCCGCCGTGCCGCATCAGGTTGACTGCATTGTTCATCGCCGCCGGATTGCCGGTGGCGTCGATCACTTTCAGTGCCAGACGGCCACCAAACTGCTCGCGCAACGCACTATCAAACGCCTTATCAGCCGGATTCAGTGCCGCCAGACCGAGCTGGTCAGCGACATGCTGGCGACGAAATTCGCTGGTATCCGCGACCACCACCTGCGCACCACTGGCGGCGGCAATGGCGGCGACACCCAGCCCAATCGGCCCGGCTCCGACCACCAGCACCTGCTCATCCGCCCCAACTCCGGCACGCCGCACCGCATGGGCGCTGATGGCAAACGGCTCAATCAGCGCGGCCGCTTCCGGTGCGACCTCATCCACCGCCAGCAGGGTGCTGACCGGCACGCTCAGGTAGTCGCAGAAACCGCCATCCTGATGCACGCCAATCACCGAGATCCGTTCACAGCAGTTGGTTTTTCCGCTCTGGCAGGCGTCGCAGCGCAGGCAGGAGATGTAGGGCATGAGTGCCACCCGCTGGCCTGGCTGAAAGCCTTCCGCGCCACTGCCCAGCGCCACCACTTCTGCACAGATTTCATGGCCCAGTACCCGTGGATAGCTGAAGAACGGCTGATTGCCGGACCAGGCGTGGATATCAGTGCCGCAGATCCCGGCAGTCAGGATTTTAATCAGTGCCTCGCCCGCGGCAGGCGTGGGGGTGTCGCGTGTGGTCCAGACCATCTTACGTGGTTCAGCGATGACCAGTGCTTTCATTGTTGTCATGGTGATTCTCCGGTTGTCCTGCTGGCAGTTATGGCGAATCCTGCTCGCCGCGCGGCGTTCGTTTGCGGGAAGTGTGAAGCACGGCGATTTTTTTGGGCTTTGAATGGTTTTTAATGCATAAAAAACCGGAGAGTGAGATGAGCCGCAGCCAGAATTTGCGTCAGAATGTGATCAACCAGATGCTGGAGAGCATTGCTCAGCGCCACATCTGTTCACCGTTGCCGCCGCAGGCTGCGCTGGCCGAGATGTTCAATATCAGCCGGACCACGGTGCGTCATACCCTGCACTATCTGCATCAGTGCGGCGTGCTGGATAAAGTCGATCAGACTTACGTTATCGTGCGCGATCCGCGTGAAGAAGACGGCTTTAGCGCCTTAACGCCGCCGATTGAGCAGCAGGCCAGCCACTTCGAGCAGATGTTTTTTAATATGATTAATCAGCGGCAGCTGGTGCCGGGCGACACCTTCAGCGAGCTGCAACTGGCGCAGCAGGTGAAGGTCAGTCCGGTAGTGGTACGCGAGTTTCTGCTGCGCTTTATGCGCTATGACCTGCTGGAGCCGGTTAAACGTGGTCAGTGGCGGATGAAGAAGTTCACTCAGGATTACGCCGAGAAGCTGTTTGAGCTGCGCGAGATGCTGGAAACCCACGCCCTGAGCCGCTTCCTCAATCTGCCCGCCAGCGATGAACGCTGGGTTCAGGCGCGGGATCTGCTGGATCGTCACCGATCGATGCGTGACACCATTGCCAGCAACTATCGCCACTTTGCCGCGCTGGACCGCCAGATGCATTCGCTGATTTTATCCGCCGCTAACAACCCGTTTTTCAATCAGTCGCTGGAGATAATCTCGGTGATTTTTCATTCGCATTATCAGTGGGATGAAAGCGATCTCAAGCAGCGCAATATTGTGGCGCTGGAGGAGCATATGGCGATTCTCACCGCGCTGATTGGCCGTCAGGATATCGACGCGCTCTGCGCCTTACATAACCATCTGGCGACCGCCAAAACCTCAATGGTGCGCTCAATCGGTCAGTACAATTAAAAACCGATTAAAAACCACAAAGCATTAGCTCCCGCACGATTCAGAAACATCTTTGCAACATCCTTAACCCTTTGCTCTTAGTCTCGACTGCAACGTCACGGCGGCCTTTTGCCGCTGCGCGCAGACCCCTTCTCACCATAACGATAAGTACCCAGTTTCGGGAGAGTGCAATGGAAAAGACTTCAGTAACCGGCCGCGACAGCGTGACCGGCGACACGCCACCAGGCCAGGATTTCGTGCCGATGCGCAGCGACGTGGTGCGTTCACCGCGCATCCGCAAAGTACAGATCACGGCAATGTTGCTGCTGCTGTTCGCCGCCATCATCAACTATCTGGATCGCAGTTCGCTGTCGGTGGCGAATATGACCATCCGCGACGAGATGGGGCTGAGCGCCACCGAAATCGGCCTCCTGCTCTCTGCTTTTTCACTGGCGTATGGCCTGGCGCAGCTGCCGTGTGGTGCGCTGCTGGATCGTAAAGGGCCGCGCATTATGCTCGGCATCGGCATGTTCATCTGGTCGCTGTTTCAGGCGGCCTCTGGTCTGGTGCATAACTTCACCCAGTTCGTGCTGGTGCGCATCGGTCTCGGCATTGGCGAAGCGCCGATGAACCCATGCGGCGTGAAAGTCATCAACGACTGGTTCAACATTAAAGATCGCGGCATGCCGATGGGGATGTTTAATGCCGCCTCAATGATTGGGCTGTCCGTAGCCCCGCCGATTCTGGCGGCGATGATGCTGGTGATGGGCTGGCGCGGCATGTTTGTCACCATCGGTATCCTCGGCATGTTCCTCGCGATCGGCTGGTATATGATTTACCGCGACCGCGATAACAACACTCTGAGCGCCGAAGAGATCCACTATCTGCAGGCGGGCAGCGTGGCATCGCGTAAAGAGCCGATCAGCTTCAGAGAGTGGCGCGGCCTGTTTAAGCAGCGCACCATGTGGGGCATGATGATTGGCTTCAGCGGCATCAACTACACTGCGTGGCTCTATATCGCCTGGCTGCCGGGCTATCTGCAATCGACCTATCATCTCGATCTGAAAAGTACCGGCCTGCTGGCGGCGATTCCATTTCTGTTTGGTGCTGCGGGCATGCTGCTGAATGGCTATGTGGTTGATTCGCTGGTGCGTCGCGGCTTTAACGCGGTGAAAACCCGCAAAGTCTGCATCGTCAGCGGAATGCTGCTGTCCGCCGGGTTTACCGCGGTGGTGACCCGCGCGACCGACACCACCAGCGCCGTGACGCTGATTGGGATGGCGCTGTTCTGTATCCACTTTGCCGGCACCTCGTGCTGGGGGCTTATCCACGCCAACGTCACCGCCCGCATGACCGCCTCGGTCGGCAGCATCCAGAACTTCGCCAGCTTTATCTTCGCCTCGTTCGCGCCCGTCATCACTGGCTGGGTGCTCGACACCACCAAATCGTTCAGCCTGGCGCTGATGATTTGCGCCTGTGTGACGCTGGTTGGCGCACTCGCCTACCTGCTGCTGGTGCGCCAGCCGATCACCGACGGCGAATAAGCACGGCTGACGGCGGCTACGTCAGCGCCGTCAGGGTGACGCCATATTTTGCACCGTAGCGTTTAATGCCCCCCATCACCTTCTCTGTACTGAGTGGAGGGGGTGGTGGCAACAGCGGTGCCCGTTCACGCAGCGCCGAGTCGAAGCGGGCAAACGTCGCGAAATCACGCGGGAACCGCGCTTCATCCACCCCAATCAATGCCCCCTCATCACGCGCATGGGATAACAGTGCCTGCCAGCGATCAATCTCCGCCAGCCCGATGCTGTCGGTGCCGTGAGAAAAGAGCATCATGTCGATGTTACGAAACGGCGGCTGTTTTTCCAGGAAGCGTTGCAGCGCCGCCGCGGACGGTTCGGTACAGAACACCAGCCAGAACGGAATCGCCTGCTGCTGCTGGGTACACCAGGGATCCATCAGCAGGAAACTGTCCACCGTCAGCCGGGTCGATAAAATGCCCGCTGCCAGATACCAGTCGCGATAAATCTCCGCCACCACAAAACTCATTGCTTCCGGGTCTTCGTAACGAATCTCCATCAGCTTCCAGTTCTGCGCCGCCGCCAGTTTTTTCAGCGGGGAAATCAGATAACCATCCAGGCCCCACTCCGCTTCCGGCACGTGGTCAGTGATGTCAGGCGGCGTCCAGCGCTCGCGGTCAATGCCGTAACGCGCCAGATATTCCGCTACCCGCGGGCCACCCTGTAAATACTCTTTTTCGGTTGCGCCACCGAGCGCGCCAAACTGAAAGAACGAGCGATCGCTGGTGCGTGTCACCGGCCACTGGCGGGTGCAGTGGTTGATAAACAGCGTTGAACCCGCGGGCAGGCTCCCCATCAGGAATTCATTGAAAGCCAGCGGCAGTTCACGCAGTTTCAGCCGGAAATAGCGCATCTGGTCAAGCATCAGCCGATCCTGATTCGGGTCATGCATATGGTGCACCGCCAGCCTCGGCCAGGCGGCCAGCAGTGCAGCCGCAATCTCTTTGCCCTGCTCAAAGCTCGCCATCGCATCATCGGGATCGCTGTTGGTCGCCCGCACCGGACAGAGAAAGGTCTGCGGCAGCCAGGGCACGCCCATCGCCGACGCCAGATGCACCAGCGCGCCGTTCGACGAGCCAATAAACGCCGCCGGATAATCCTGCTGCGGGTACTCGCTGACCATCCATTCTGCGATGCCTTCCACATCCAGCTCGCCCGCCTGACGCAGGCTGATACCTTCTGCCATGCCGCCCAACGCATAGCCCCACTCACGCAGCCCGGTCGGCAGACGGTTCAGTGAGGGTAGCAGCCGGTCAAGTGTCGGTGACTGGCTCGGACTGGCAAAGGGACGATCGTGGAGCGCATTGGCCAGCGCCAGCAGCATGGCGGCGGCCGAGTCAAAACGGGCGATGCCTTTGGGCGGTTTACTCATGCTGATTCTCCTGCTGAATGCGCGCCAGGAACGGGCGAATGGCGTTGCAGAAACTCCACGGATAGACGTAGTGCAGCGTGTGCGTGCCGTCGCGCAGCGTCAGGCGTTCACTGTGCGGCATCAGAGCAGCAAGCTCATCCAGCCAGCGCGCCCGACAGATCGGATCGCGCGAACCGCGCAGCAGCAGCGTCGGCGCAGTAATGTAAGTCAGACGATGCTCGATGCGGTCACGCAGCATGGCGCGCATCGTGCCAAAGGCGCGCCAGAGCCCCGCTTTAGCGTAATCGATGCGGGCCAGCGGCCCCGGCGGACGACGCGTTTCCAGGCGGCCATTACGCCAGCTGCGCCACAGCTGACGCGGCAGGCTGCGGGCATGACGATCGACCGTCGGCCCCTGCAACACCAGCCCCGCCACGGCCTGCGGATATTTCACCGCCAGTGCCGCCAGAATCTGACAGCCAAACGAGTTCCCGACCCAGATAGCACGCTGAAACCCGTTGTGCTGTAGCCAGAGCCAGAGTGCGTCAGCCTGCTCATCCACGGACATAATCGGCGCAGAAGCTGGCAGCGCACTGGCCCCAAACCCCGGCAGATCCGGTACCAGTACGTGATAGTCGCGACCCAGCGCCAGCGCCAGCGGCTCCATCGCACGGCCCGACATCACCAGACCGTGAACCAGCACTACCGGCAGTCCCCGAGCTTCATTGGGCGTCACGCGGGTAAACATGCGCCAGTCGCCCACCTGCTGAAAGTAACCCGCCAGCCCGGCGTGATGACTGCGCGGCGACACCGGCGGTGTCTGTTTCAGCGCCTGCCAGCGTTTCATGCCCCAAAGCGTAGCTGCCATACCTAATCCCACGCCTGCCACAATCGCTGCCTGTTTTCGTCGATGCTTCTGGATCATCCGCTGCTCCTGATTTGGGGAGAATAATTCAGTGTAGGACGGGATTGGGTTGGGGGCGGGTAAATGGTGGGTTGGGGAGATTAGTGGGGTTTGGCGTAAGAGGTAATTTCTTAGAGAATGGCAAAATTTGCTGGGTAGTATCGATTGCTGTTTTGCGGATAGGATGGCACCGGCACCGTACACTATCTTACAGATGACAAACAGCGCACTGCTTCATAATCCTGTTTACGACTTCTTTCCGCTTACGACTTCTTTCCGCTTTAGAACTGGAGATCAGTCATAAATAGTAGTTGTCAGAAAAACTGCACTTTGCGGGCTTTTTAGTGCCATTTTCGGATGAAGTCATTTAAGCTATTCAGGTAATTTTTAAGGATAAAAGTCTATGAGAGTGAACGAAAAGGCGCTGCTGGATTCCGGCTTTAACTATGCAGATCTTCAGAAGCTTAAAAACAACATTGCTAACTTTGGCGGCTCTCTGGATTCGGTTATCCATGACCTTGCTAACCGCTTTATTGCTGCAAAGTGGATTACTATCATTGCCTTTGCCATCCTCGTTCTCACGCTAATGCTGGCATCCTCAGATACCAGCATTACGCTCGCAGGCACACTTGCGATTGTATTACCTTTTATATGGTATTTAACGCCAGCAAAACTTGCTTATAAGTCATGGCGCTATCGCAAATTAACAACTAATTCTGAACAGCGTCCTTAACTGACATAAGGTCAAATATGACCTTGGCTGTAACACCATAACCGACTATGTGCATTGTGAGTTTTGCGCGGCTCATGGTATTAACTTTTCGGAAATAATCGGATGGCATGTATCTGAATAAACGCCAGGTTCCAGGGCGCCTGAAGAGGCCAAATACGATATAGGCATTTGCTACCAGAGAGATTGATTTATAGACCGCCAACCCGCTGGCTGGATTAAATCTCATAAATTGAGCGGAAGACATGGCAGCATCAGCCACTAAACCTTCGGTGTTTTTTATACCCATAACGTAGTTTGCAAATTCTTTGCTTATACCGTTAGCACCGTCAATAACCAGCACTGCACCGGCCAGAATACCCATAGGCGTCATAGAACCTATAAGGGTCAGGCCAGTGGCTATTTCGGCCCCAGCCATAACGACATTTACAGCAGAAATCACATACCCAACGATTTTATTGTTTTCCTTCACAAACTCCACTTTGGCATAAAGTTTTGCAGCTTTCATGCGCAGCATTCTGTCCTGCTCCTGAAGGTTTTCCCTTTCTGCCCGCAGATTTCTAATACATACCATGCACTCTTCGTCAGATTTTGCACGTCGTGCAGCGGCAAATTCCTGCTCAATGAGATCTCTGATCTCCTGAACGAATTTCACCTGAGTCATGCCATTTGAAAGATGGGCCGAGGACACATAATTAGCCGTATTAATCAGCTTTCTGGCCTCAAGGTTAATCATTGTTTAAGACCAGTTTTTATTTCTGCGTGAGCGCATCATATCGAGCAATGCTACATCCATTTATATTCTCCCTGAACATTATATCGCCAATAATACCTCAAATATTCAGCTATAAGTCGTCGATTACGACGGAATGAGGCTACATGAGATAGCATATTAAAGGATGAACCATCAGAAAGAATTTACAAATCACATTGGCACTAAATAACGAGACTTCTGCCATGGTTCTCATGCTGACGCAGAGACAATCAACATGAAACCGAAAACAGGGTTATATCAATAAGTAATCACAACTTCCACATAACGCACGGAGGCAGAAAAAGGGTCATTTCATCGCCTGAAAGCGCTTATAGCGGGAAGACGACAAGAGTGGCAATAGCAGAACTGATGCACAGGAAGTGCATAAAAACGGGTTTAACTCAGCGGGGACAAAAGCAGGAGGTGATAATCACAGGTCGATCCCTGACCGCGATTATCGAGGGTTTCCTGCGGGGTGCTTAGTACATGGCACCCGGCGGTACGTGTTTGAACGTCTCAACGTAAGCGCGGAACACGTGTTTAATGATGCGTTTCATGGACTACCTGTTTCAAATTTAGTTGAAGATATACCGAAAAAGTATAGCTGCTGTGCGTTTTAACAGCAAATAAATTTGAACCAGATCACAAAAATGCCGCTTTTGTGTGCAAAAGCCCTAGGCGGTGTAGCCAAGATGTTGCAACAGAATGGTGGAGCCTACAGCGATTAAGACCACGCCACCCAGCACTTCCGCCCACTTGCCGAGTACCGGACCGATAAAGCGCCCGACCAGTACGCCTGTCGTCGCCATTACCGTGGTAGCAGCACCAATGGTCAGCGCGGTGGTGATGATATTCACCTGCAGGAAAGCCAGACCGACACCGACCGCCAGCGCATCCAGGCTGGTCGCGACGGCGGTGGTTGCCAGCACCATAAAACCATGACTTTGCGGCGCTTCGCAGGGTTCTGCAACGGCCGTCTGACGGAAACCTTCCATCATCATACGGCCACCCAGAAACACCAGCAGGCTGAAGGCAACCCAGTGATCCCACGCCATAATGTAACGGCTGGCGGCCAGGCCAAGCGCCCAGCCAATCAGTGGAGTCAGCGCTTCAATAGAGCCAAAGATCAGACCGGTACGCAGCGCTTCTTTAAAACCAGGACGATGCAGCGTGGCACCTTTGCCCAGCGCAGCAGCAAACGCGTCCATCGACATACCCAGTGCAAGAATTAAAGTGGCAATAAAGGTCATGATTTATTCACCTGGGGCGAAAAAGCGGAAATTCACGCTGAATTCACCACACAAAGTGTTCAGTTATGAAAAAGTGGGCGCAGTCTACCACGCAAACTCAAAGATAAAAAGACAGTAAAATCAGGGATTTAAGTATAGCAAAGGCTATAACTCTTATCATTCGCTATGAATGGCGCTAAGTCGATGGTGGCAAAGCATTTTCTCCGGGCTGACCTGACCGGTTCAGGCTGCGGGATGGCGCTTTGCCGCACGCCACCATTGAACCCTGTCGCCGATTACCGGAAAATGCCGGGCTGATAAATATGGGAAACCGGTTATGAATAACCCTTTTGAGACATTGATCGTGCCGGGTGGCATTTTGCTGCTGGGCTTTCTCTCGGCGCTGCTGCTGCCCGCGCCCGCTTTTAGCGTGACGGTGGCGCAGCATCTGTTGCAGATGTTCCATTTGCAGGATCTGAATCAGCTCTACACGGTGGTGTTTTGCGTCTGGTTTTTAGTGCTCGGCGCACTGGAGTTTTTTGTGATTCGCTTTGTCTGGCGTCGCTGGTTCAGGAGCTGACCGCCTGCGCATCGACCAGCGCTTTTAGCCGTTCGGCGCTACGCGCATAACCCTCACGCGGCAGATGTGCCGCACCCAGTATCAGGCCCGCCGCGCGCTGATCGGCCTGCTGATACCAGATCGACAGCGGCGACGGTGCCATGCCCCACTCTGCTGCCTGCTGCGCAATCACCTCATCCGTCGTACCGGCGGGTAAGCGGACAATCACCGCCAGCCCGGCGCGTTGCAGGTCGGGAAAGTAAGGATGGAGCGCCGCGATCATCTGTTCCAGTCGCTCCTGATAGACGCGCTTCATGCGCCGCAAATGCCGCATAAAGTGACCTTCACGCAGAAACTCCGCTACCGCATTGTGCAGCAATCCCGAAGAGGCTGGCGCAAGCAATGCACACACTTCGCCGAACCGGGTCGTCAGCGCCGGCGGAACTACGATAAAACCGAGCCTCAATTGCGGCGTCAGCGTCTTACTGAAGGTGCCGATGTGCAATACCCGCCCTTCGCTGTCGAGCGCAGCCAGTGCCGGTGCCGCGCGATTGCCGGGCTGAAGCTCGCCGAGATAGTCATCTTCGATAATCCAGCGCTGCTCGCGGCTGGCCCAGTTCAGTAATGCATGGCGGCGCGCCAGGCTCATCGTCATGCCAAGCGGCGCCTGCTGTCCTGGCGTGACCAGCGCGAAAGCGGCATCCGGCGCGCGGACCATCCCCGCCTCCATCTGTAACCCTTCAGCATCTACCGGCACGGCTACCGGCGTAACGCGCAGCGCGTCAACCGCGCGACGCGCCACCCAGAATCCGGGATCTTCCAGCCAGGCCGTTTTGCCCTGAAAATCCATCGCCAGGCCAATCAGGCCCATCGCACCCGCATAGCCGCTGGTAATAATGATCTGGTCCGCCTGACAGCGCAGGCCACGCGCCACTGCCAGATAGGCCACCAGCGCCTGGCGCAGCGTTAAGCCGCCGCGTGGATCGGGATAACAGGCCGGTCTGCTGACCTGCATGCGCGCCTGACGCTGCAGAATGCGCAGCCAGACTTTAACCGGAAACGCATCACTGGCCGGAATCCCCATCTGAAAGGTCAGCGGAGGCGCTTCAGCCGCTTCTGTGCCCGCCAGCAGCTGGCGTTCAGCACTGGCGATGGCCGGTTTTAACGGCGGTAGTGCGCTGACGAAGGTGCCCGCCGCGCCTCTGGCCTGCAGAAACTGACCATCGACCAGCATGTCATAGCTGGCGCGAACGGTGCCGCGCGCCACGCCGAGCTGTGCCGCCAGATCGCGACAGGAAGGCAAACGCGCACCGGGCGGCAAGCGTCCTTCAACAATCGCCTGCTCAATCAGCTGGCGTAGCTGTTCGCTGAGGCCACGTGACGTGCCGCGCTGGAGCGTCAGCGTCGAAAGCGGCGATGGACCAGTCAGACTTTCATTTTTTGGCACTTTATCTGCTCCATTGAAAGGCCGAGAATCGCCTCATCAACCCCAGGAGGCAATAAGATGAGCGAACGTATCGATTTTCACAGTGCGGCACCAGCAGGCATGAAAGCGCTGGGCGGCGTGTACAGTTATCTGGCGCAAACCGATCTGCCGCTCACTTTACTGGAACTGCTGTTCCTGCGCATATCGCAGATTAACGGCTGCGCTTACTGCATTGATTTACATACTAAAGCGCTGAATAAATCAGGTATGGGCTGGGATAAGATCGTATTGACCCAGGTCTGGCAAGAATCCGGCACGCTGTTCAGCGATAAAGAGAAAGCGGCCCTGCACTGGGCTGAATGCCTGACGCTGATTGCTCAGCAGGGCGCGCCGGATGCCTGCTATGACACATTAAAAGCGCAGTTTAGCGAGAAAGAGATTGTCGATCTGAACATCGCCATTGGCCTGATGAACACCTATAACCGCATGGCGATAAGTCTGAAAAAGCTGCCTGCCAGTGCGAATCAGTCATAAGTGAATCCGATGCGTGCACCGGCGTGCACGCATTTTCAGACTCACAAAAATGTAACATTATTTTTACACAAGCAGCTATTCAGGCTTTCTTCACCTGATTCCTGTTATTCCTTATTGCATAATAAATCGCTAAATTTCAGCGAATTAAATAATTCCGCACCGTTTGCACCCATTTCTGCGTTGCACCAGCATAGGGCTTTTACGCAACAACTCTTTTCAGTTAACCTACTGACTTCACTCTAAAAAACCGCTAATACGCCACTGCCCGTGATGATTAATTCTTATGCTGAATCATTTCTGCATTTAAAAAATAAACAAATGTTTAATTCAGATGCGAGAATGTTATATTCGGATGACAAAGCATAACGTGCAGTTAACGCGTTATCACCGCTTTAACCCTATACCTGAGACTTAACCTTTGAGAAATAGCGCAACGCGCTCGAAAGAAGCGTGACTATTTCGCCTGCGAAACTGTTGGGCTTCAGGTCAACAGAAGAGGAGATGTCGCCTCATGTGCAATTCAGCTATAAACCTTGCGCTCGCGATGAGTGCCATGGCAAAGGACACCACTACTACCGCGCAGGAGCGCAAAGACGTTGACGTGCTGCTGATTGGCGCAGGTGTGATGAGCGCTACCCTCGGTGCATGGCTGCAGGACTTAGAGCCGGACTGGTCCATCGAAATGGTGGAGCGGCTCGACAGCGTGGCCGAAGAGTCGTCCAACGGCTGGAATAACGCGGGCACCGGTCATGCGGCGCTGGCGGAGCTGAACTATACGCCTCAGCAGGCGGATGGCAGCATCGACATCTCCAAAGCGGTAACGATCAACGAATCGTTCCAGATTTCCCGCCAGTTCTGGGCTTATCAGGTCCAGAAAGGCAATCTGCGCAACCCTGAAAGCTTTATTCACAGCACGCCACACATGAGCTTCGTCTGGGGCGACGACAATGTCGAGTTCCTGCGCAAGCGTTTCAGTGCGCTGCAGAAGAGTACCCTGTTCCGTGGCATGGCCTACTCTGAAGATCCGCAGCAGATCGCCCGCTGGATCCCGCTGGTAATGAATGGCCGTGACCGCAGCCAGAAAGTGGCCGCGACCTGGACAGAGATGGGCACCGATGTGAACTTCGGTGAAATCACCCGTCAGCTGATTGCCGCATTAGAGAAGAAAGCGAATTTCCAGCTGCGTCTGCGCCAGGAAGTGCGTGAGCTGAAGCAGCTCGCTGATGGTCGCTGGCAGGTCACCCTGCAGTGTCTGAACAGCGGCACGCGTCGTACACTGACGGCAGGTAAAATCTTTATCGGTGCGGGCGGCGCGGCGTTACCGCTGTTGCAGAAAGCCGGTATCCCGGAAGCCAACGGCTACGCCGGCTTCCCGGTGGGCGGTTCGTTCCTGGTCACTGAAAATCCGCAGGTCGTCGCGCAGCACATGGCGAAGGTCTACGGTAAAGCCAGCGTCGGTGCACCACCGATGTCAGTGCCGCACGTCGACACCCGCGTGCTGGATGGCAAGCAGGTATTGCTGTTTGGTCCGTTCGCCACCTTCTCAACCAAGTTCCTGAAGCAGGGTTCGCTGATGGATATGTTCACCTCGCTGAACAGCAGCAATATGCTGCCGATGGTGAAAGTGGGGCTGAAAAGTTTTGACCTGGTGAAATACCTGATGGATCAGGTGCTGCAAAGCGATCGCGACCGGATGGACGCCCTGCGCGCCTATGTACCGCAGGCGAAGCAGGAGGACTGGCGTTTAGTCACTGCCGGTCAGCGTGTGCAGATCATCAAGAAAGATGAGAAAGAAGGCGCGGTATTGCGTCTGGGCACCGAAGTGGTTGCCTCACAGGATGGTACGATTTCAGCGCTGCTGGGTGCGTCGCCAGGTGCCTCTACCGCGGCACCGATCATGCTGGAGCTGCTGCACAAGGTCTGTCCTGAGCAGATGGCTTCGCCGGAATGGCAGAACAAAATCCGTGCGGTGATCCCTTCTTGGGGTCGCAAACTGAACGGTGACGTGGCACTGACAGAGAAAGTGTTAGCTGAAACCAGCCGCATTCTGCATCTCGATTACTCGCCGGTCACCCCGATGGCGGCCAACGATGAAGGACGGGAAACCGCATTCGTCGTCGGCAAGTAATTCAGCGCCATTGATAAAGAGGCTCCGCACTGCGGGGCCTTTTTTATTGGCCGGTTGCCTGGTCGTACCGGGTATTCTCTATTAGGGTTAAGGCATCTTTTAGCTGAACGCTCAAGAGGAACCGGCATGTCTTACTCCCCTGCGTTACCGGAATTCACGCTGATCGACCGCTACTGGCGGGCAGCAAATTACCTCTCCGTCGGACAGATTTACCTGATGGATAACCCACTGTTACGCGAACCGCTCAAACCGGAGCACATCAAACCGCGTCTGCTGGGCCACTGGGGCACCACGCCAGGGCTGAATTTTATCTATGCCCATCTCAACCGTGTTATCCGCAAACAGAACCTGAATATGATCTACATCTGCGGGCCCGGACACGGCGGCCCCGGCATGGTGGCAAATACCTGGCTGGAGGGCAGCTACAGCGAAATTTATCCGCACATCTCCCCGGATGCAGCGGGCATGCAGCGCCTGTTTAAGCAGTTCTCGTTTCCGGGCGGCATTCCCAGCCACGCAGCACCGGAAACCCCCGGCTCGATTAATGAAGGCGGTGAGCTGGGCTATTCGCTCTCCCATGCCTTTGGTGCCGCTTTCGATAATCCCGATCTGGTGGTGCCGTGCGTGATTGGCGACGGTGAAGCCGAGACCGGCCCGCTGGCCTCCAGCTGGCACGGCATCAAATTCCTCAATCCTGAACGTGACGGCGCGGTGCTGCCGATTCTGCATCTCAACGGTTATAAGATTGCCAACCCGACATTGCTGGGTCGCAGCAGCGACGACGATCTCCACCAGCTATTCAGCGGCTACGGTTATGAACCGCTGTTTGTCAGCGGGCATGACCCGGAAAAAATGCATCCGCTGATGGCGGAGGCGCTGGATAACGCCTTCAGTAAAATCGCCGCGTATCAGCGTGAAGCCCGCAGCGGCAACGCCAGTGACGATGTGCCGCGCTGGCCGATGATTATTCTGCGCAGTCCCAAAGGCTGGACCGGCCCCAAAACGGTCGACGGTAAGAAAGTGGAGGACTTCTGGCGGGCGCATCAGGTGCCGGTTGCGGCCTGTCGTGAAGATGACGGTCATCGTCAAATCCTTGAGACGTGGATGCGCAGCTATCAGCCCGATGACCTGTTTGATGAACAGGGTCGCTTAAAACCGGAACTGCAGGCGCTGGCACCGGAAGGCGATAAACGCATGGGTGCATCACCCTATGCCAATGGCGGCCTGCTGCGCCGCGAGCTGGATACGCCTGCGCTGGCGGAGTTTGCCTGCAAGGTCAGCGAGCCAGGCACAGAGATGGCGCAGGCCACGGAGCATCTGGGCCGCTATCTCAGCGTGCTGTTCCAGCGCAACCGCGATAATTTCCGCCTGTTTGGCCCGGATGAAACCGCCTCTAACCGCCTGACGCCAGTGTTCGACGTGACCAGCCGCACCTGGCTGGAACGAACCGAGCCGTACGATGAGCAGCTGGCGCGGGATGGCCGGGTGATGGAAATCCTCAGTGAGCATCAGTGTCAGGGCTGGCTGGAAGGTTATCTGCTGACCGGCCGTCACGGGCTGTTCAACTGCTATGAAGCCTTTATCCACATTGTCGATTCGATGTTTAACCAGCATGCCAAGTGGCTGAAAGTGTCGCGTAAGCTGGGCTGGCGTAAGCCGATTTCATCGCTGAACTACCTGCTCTCTTCCCACGTCTGGCGACAGGATCACAACGGCTATAGCCATCAGGATCCGGGCTTTATGGATCACGTTGCCAACAAGAAAGCGGATATCGTGCGCATTTATCTGCCGCCCGATGCCAATACGCTACTGTGGGTTGGCGATCACTGCCTGCGCACCTGGAATCGGATCAATGTGATTGTCGCGGGCAAACAGCCAGCGCCGCAGTGGCTGGATATGGCCAGTGCCGTGACGCATTGCGAAGCGGGAATGGGCGAGTGGCGCTGGGCAGGCACGACGCCGGAGAATGAACAGCCGGATGTGGTGATGGCCTGTGCCGGTGATGTGCCGACCATGGAGACAATGGCGGCGGTGGATCTGCTGCGCGAGATGCTGCCCGAACTGCGCATCCGGGTGGTGAACGTGGTCGATTTACTGGCGCTGCAGCCACAGGATAAGCATCCGCATGGCAAATCTGATGCGGAATTCGACGCCCTGTTTACCCAGGATAAGCCGGTGATTTTTGCCTTCCACGGCTATCCGGCGCTGATACATCGGCTGACCTATGCGCGTACCAATCATCGCAACTTCCATGTGCGTGGCTTCAATGAAGAGGGAACCACCACCACGCCATTTGATATGACGGTGCTGAACGAGCTTGACCGTTATCATCTGGCGCAGGAGGTGATTCTGCGGGTGCCGGGTCTGGCCGACGCCCATCCCGAGCTGCTGGAGGATTTACAGCAGCGTCTGGCGGAACATCACCGCTATGTCCGTGAACATGGCGAAGATTTGCCGGAGGTGCAGAACTGGAAATGGCCGTCGGCCACCGCACCCGGTGCGCCCGATTAAGCGGCCAGCAGCGCGTCGGTCAGCATCCAGACGGTGGTCGCCACCAATGACAGCGCCATCAGGCTGTTAAAAAGCTGACGCTTCCAGGCAATCTGCAGATGGCTGCGCAGGCGATCGCCCAGCGCAGCCCAGATCAGGATGCAGGGCAGATTGAGCAGCATAAAGCCGATCATCACCGTCAGCACGCCGCTGCTGCCGGTGTAGAGCAGCGCGACGTTAGTGGCCATCAGCCAGGCTTTGGGGTTGATCGCCTGGAAGCAGGCACCGCCCACCAGCGTCATCGGCTGTGGTCGGGTTCGCGCTTCCGGTGCACCGGCGCGAAAAATTTTCCAGGATAACCACATCAGATAGGTACAGCCTGCCAGCGTCAGCGGCAGGCGAATCGCCGCCATCCAGTGCAGCAATATTTCCAGCGCCATCCCGGCAATCACCGTCTGTAACGCGCAGCCCACTAAAATGCCAAACACCATCGGCAGGGTCCGTCGCATGCCAAAATTGACGCCGGACGTCGCCAGCAACAGATTGTTCGGGCCTGGCGTAATGGACATCACGGTGACGTAACTGAAGAAAGAGGGATCGAGCATAGTGGCTCTCCTGAAAGTGGACAGAGTTCTATGCTACGGCGGATAAAGAGATGGTAACAGTGACACAAAATTACTATTGTTATGGTTACAGTTACCGTTAACAGCAATTGTACCCATCTACGCCGGAGGCTACTGTGTCCCTTGCTCTCACTTCCGATCAGCCACTCTATCAGCAGCTGGCAGACAGCTTCGCTGAGGCCATCCATCAGGGCACGCTGAAACCCGGTAAACGCCTGCCGGCGATTCGCCGCGTCGCTCAGTCACACCAGGTCAGCGTCAATACGGTGCTGAATGCCTGGCAGCTGCTGGAAGATCGCGGGCTGATTGAGGCGCGTCCGCAGTCGGGCTATTACGTGCGTGGCGTATTGCCCGCCGTCACCCGTCACGGTCAGCATAAAGCCCGGGTACGCGACCCGAGCAGCGGCAAGCTCGACCTGATTGATAAGGTGTTTGCAGCGCAGAACCATCCCGACTACACCAATATCTCGCTGGCCTGCCCGCAGGACAGTGAGCTGTTTCCGGCGGCGCGCATTGCCCGGATTACCGCCTCACTGCTGCGCCGTCATCCCAACATTATCGGGCGCTATGCACTTCCGCCCGGTAGTGAGCGCTTACGGGAGGAGATTGCGCGACGGGCGCTGCACGCCGGGCAAACGCTCACCGCCGATGAGATCACCCTGACCCACGGCTGCATGGAAGCGCTTCAGCTGGCGCTGCGGGCGGTGACGCAGCCCGGCGACTGTGTCGGGCTGGAGTCGCCGACTTACTTCTTCCTCTTCCCGCTGCTGGGGTCGCTGGGCCTGAAGGCGCTGGAAATCCCTACCGATCCGCAACATGGCCTGTCGCTGGATGCGCTGGAGATGCTGCTGCAGGAGCAGCGTATTAAGGCACTGATTGCAATGCCCAGCGTGCAGAACCCGCTGGGCTGCGGCATGTCGCTGGAGAATAAGAAGCGGCTGGCGAAGTTAGTGAATACTTACCACGTTCCGCTGATAGAAGACGGGCTGTATGACGAGTTGCAGTTCGACTGGCCGCTCTCGCCCGCCGTGAAAGCCTTTGATCGCGATGGCTGGGTGATTTACTGCACCAGCTTTACCAAAACCGTGGCACCCGATTTTCGACTTGGCTGGACCGCCGCAGGCCGTTTTCATGACGCAATTGCCCGACTGAAAGCAGTATCGTCGATGGCCGAATCCGCCCTGCTCTCGGAAACGCTGGCGGAGTTTCTTGCGTCCGGCGGTTACGACCATCATCTGCGCACGCTGCGTCGTCGCTACGCGGCCAATCTGGATGAGGCGCGCGGTCTGATCGCACGCTACTTCCCGGTGGGAACCCGCGCGACGCTGCCGCGCGGTGGGTTTGTTTTCTGGGTCGAGTTACCGGGCGGCGTGAATACCACCGAGATGTTTGATCGGCTGCTGCAGGAGCAGATTTGCGTCACGCCTGGCGCGCTCTATTCATTGAGTGAGCGCTACAACCATGCGCTGCGTCTCTCCTGCTGCTATCCGTTTGATGCCCGCTACACCCGGGCGATTCAGCGCGCGGGCGAAATCGCCTGTGAACTGGCAGGCGTGCCGTGCGGCGAAGCTCAGGGTGTACCGTTGCGACCCCAGACGGTATAGCCGCGACGTTCAGTCAGACGCTCGTAATAGGTTCGCACCGCCGGATAGTCGGGATGATCGAGCGGGGTTTCAAACCAGCGGTTTACCGCCAGGCCAATCGGAATGTCTGCCAGGGTAAAATTGCGTCCGGCGACGTAGCGGCCGGTTTTTTCCAGTTGCTGATTGAGAATGCTCATGGTGTGCGCCCAGCCTTTGCTGGCTGCAGCCAGCAGTCGCGGGTCCTGATGGGCCGGTGAGTTTCGCACCAGCGACATAAAGGCGTAGCGCCATGAGGTGTTGAGTTCGGTGGATTGCCAGTCCATCCACTGATCAACAGGCGCACGCGTCTGCGGATGCAGAGGATAAAGCCATTCACCGCCATAGGCGTTCGCCAGATAGCGCAGAATGGCGTTGGATTCCCACATCACAAAGTCATCATCTTTCAGTACTGGCACCATCGCATTCGGGTTGAGTGCCATAAATTCGGGCAGGTGCGTTGAACGGAAGCCGTCGCCCCACTCTTCGCGCTGGTAATCAAGGTCCAGCTCGTCACACAGCCATAATACTTTGCGCACGTTGATTGAGGAGGCGCGTCCCAGGATCGTCAGCATTCACAGTCTCCGGTAAAATCTTTAACTTATTGATAACGCTGTTAGCTGTTATAAGCAATCATCCGGCAGAGAAAAGGCCACACTGAGCCCAGAGCAAGGAGTCACAATGAAGGTCGCGTTTAAGCAAGTCGATGTGTTTACCTCATCAGCCTTTAACGGCAATCCGCTGGCGGTGATCATGGATGCTCAGGGGTTAAGCGACAGCCAGCTGGCGGCGATTGCCCGCTGGACAAACCTGTCGGAAACCACCTTTGTCCTGGCGCCTCAGCATGAAGAGGCGGACTATCGGGTGCGTATTTTTACCGTTGAAGGGGAACTGCCGTTTGCCGGTCATCCGACGCTGGGCACCGCCCATGCGCTGCTGGAGGCGGGATGGCCAACCCGCACGCCAGGTGAAATCGTGCAGGAGTGCGGCGTCGGTAACGTGACGGTGAAGATAGGTGACGCGGGCCTGGCATTTGCCGCGCCGGCTGCCACGCTGATGCCCTGGCAGGATGCGCGGATGAGTAACGCCTTAAACAGCGATGCGTTCGACCTGACGCAAAGCCCGACGGTAGTGGACATGGGGATTCGCTGGCTGCTCATACCGATGATCAGCGCTGAAGCGGTACTGGCGCTGCAGCCCGATGTCAGTGAATTGCAGCGTCTGATTCAGCATGCGGGTGTCTCGGGCATCATGCCCTTTGGCCGCCTGCCCACTGGCGAGCCTGAACAGTATGAAGTGCGCGGTCTGCTGGTGGAGAATGGCAGCCTGACCGAAGATCCGGTGACCGGCAGCGCCAACGCCTGTCTGGCGCGTTACTTTGCCGCGGCGGGGCAAACCACCCCCTATCGCGTTCGCCAGGGCACGGCCCTGCAGCGCGCGGGGCGGGTGAATGTGACCTTTGCCGGTGAGACCATCTGGATTGGCGGCAATACCGTGACCGTCATCGATGGCACCATTACGCTGTGAAAGGCGGCGGCGTCGTGTTTTCCGCGACGCCGCCCGGGGTTAAATTCCCTGCCCGCCGGACGCTTCAATGCGCTGGGCGGTGATCCAGCCGGTTTCGTCACTGAGGATTGCGCTGATAGCGTCGCCGATATCATCCGGCAATCCGACCCGACCCAGTGCCGTCAGCCCGGCAATCTGGTCGTTAATCTCGCGGGTATCACGCACACGTCCTCCGCCAAAGTCAGTCTCTATTGCGCCAGGTGCCAGAATATTGACGCGAATGCGGCGTTCACCCAGCTCTTTCGCCTGATAGCGCGTCAGGACCTCCATCGCCCCTTTCATCGACGCATAGGTCGCGGAGCCAGGATAGACCAGGCGGGTCAGACCGCTGGAGATATTCAGGATGCGACCCCCGTCGTTAATCAGCGGCAGCAGTTTCTGGGTCAGGAAGTAAGGCCCTTTGAAATGCACATTCACCAGTGCATCAAATTCCGCCTCGGTGGTGTCGGTAAACGGCTTGTAGTGTCCATGACCGGCGTTGTTCACTAAATAGTCAAAGCGCTCACGCTGCCACTGCTGTTGCAGTACTTCTTTCACCTCACCGACAAAGCGATCAAACTGCCCGGTTTCGCCGACATCCAGCGCCAGCGCCACGGCGCGCTGTCCCAGCGCTTCAATTTCCTTTACAACCGACTGCGCCTCATCGGCATGGCTGCGGTAAGTCAGAATAATATCTGTCCCTCTGGCAGCCAGTTTTAAGGCCCCATTGCGGCCTAAACCGCGGTTTGCACCGGTAATTAATGCCACTTTCTGATTCATCTCACACACCTGTTGAAAAATTGAACACGATTTAAGGATATTCGCGAATTATTGATCTATAAACAGGGTTAAACGCGTATCACTGTTTCAATAAAAACAACAATCGGTGAACAACATGGACAAAATTCACGCAATGCAGGTGTTTGTACGGGTGGCCGAAATGGGCAGTTTTACCCGCGCGGCAGAGAGTTTAGGTATACCCAAAGGCAGCGTATCGCGACAGATTCAGGCGCTGGAGAATCAAATGGCAACACGTTTGCTGCATCGCACCACGCGCCGGGTGCAACTAACCCAGGATGGCCTGGTCTATTACGACCGCTGCCTGGATCTGTTATCGATGATTGACGATATGGACAGCCTGTTTCAGCACGAGCCCGCTTCGCTCAGCGGTAAACTCCGGGTCGACATGTCAGTGGCGATGGCCACCGGCTTTATCCTGCCAAGGCTGCCGGAATTTCTACAGCACTACCCGGGCGTGGAAATTGAGCTGAGCAGCAGCGACCGACAGGTGGATGTGATCCGGGAAGGATTTGACTGCGTCATCCGGGTCGGTGAGCTGAAGGATTCGGGGCTGATTGCGCGAAAAATTGGTACCCATACCTTGATCAACTGCGCCAGCCCTGGCTACCTTTCGCGGTTCGGCATGCCAATCCGGCTGGAAGAGCTGTCGCAGCATGCGATGGTGCATTACAGCCAGCAGCTCGGTCAGGCCTCACCCGGCTTTGAATATTTTGATGGCAGGCAGTGCCATTACGTTCATACCGGTGGCGTGGTGACGGTGAACAGCACGGAAACCTACCGCGCCGCCTGTCTGGCAGGGCTGGGAATTATTCAGGTGCCCGCCGCCGGGATTCAGACATTACTGGAAAGGGGCGAGCTGGTGGAAGTGCTGCATCGCTTTCCCGCCAGGCCGATGCCGATCCATCTGCTCTATCCGCACCGGCGCAATGTGGCACGCCGCGTAAGGGTATTTATGGAGTGGCTGAGTCAGGTGTTACAGGAGTACGTCACCTGAGCGGCTATACTTTGATTTTAATGATAAACAGGACAGTGAAGGTCTATGACAGACAAGCAGGAAAACCCGCAGGATATGCAGCCAGAAAAGCCGCTTATCGATATTAAAACCGGCAATCACACCGTGGATAAGTCGATTGTTCGCGTGTCGCGCTTCGCCACCTGGTTCCAGTCTATTCCGGCGGTGGCGCATTTTATTCGCGCTCTCGACCGCTTTAATGACCGACTCGGCAGCCAGTTTGGCGCAGCCATTACTTATTTTTCATTTTTATCACTGATCCCCATTCTGATGGTGTCGTTTGCCGCCGTGGGTTTTGTGCTGGCATCGAATCAGGATCTGCTGACCGATATCATCAACAAAATCGTCAGCAGCATCAGTGACCCGACGCTGGCAACCACGCTGAAGAATACGGTGAATACCGCCATTCAGCAGCGCGCCACCGTGGGTATCACCGGTTTGCTGCTGGCGCTCTACTCCGGTCTTAACTGGATGGGTAATCTGCGTGAAGCGATCCGCGCCCAGTCGCGCGACGTGTGGGAACGTAAACCGGATGACAAAGAGAAGATCTGGAAGCGTTATATTCGCGACTTCCTGTCGCTGACGGGTCTGATGCTGGCGCTGGTGATTACGCTGTCGCTGACCTCGGTGGCCGGTTCTGCCCAGGCGACCATTGTGAGTGCGCTGGGGCTGGATGGCATTGAGTGGTTACGGCCTGCCCTGACCATTATCGCCACGTCGATTTCCGTTCTGGCGAACTATCTGTTGTTCCTCTGGATTTTCTGGATCCTGCCGCGTCATAAGCCGCGCAAGAAAGCACTGTTCCGCGGCACCCTGCTGGCGGCAATCGGCTTTGAGGTGATTAAGTTTGTGATGACGCTGACGCTGCCGAAGCTGGCGACCTCACCTTCCGGTGCAGCCTTTGGTTCTGTACTCGGTCTGATGGCGTTCTTCTATTTCTTCGCCCGTCTGACGCTGTTCTGTGCAGCGTGGATCGCGACGGCCAAATATAAAGACGACCCTCAGATGCCGGAAGCGGGCAGCGCATCCCGCCACAAAGCATCGTAATCCGTTAACAACAGCGGAAAATGTCACCCTTCGGCTATTTTTTCACCAGATAACAGGATGAATAGCTGAGGGGTCACTTTTATTTAGCCCTTTCTTAGAGTATCCCGCCAGATATCGTCCGGTTTACCCCGGTATCGCCCGGCATTCGTCACACCACAGAAATTATCCTCTTTTTGCCCTCTGAAGCCAGACGCGGCGCGGGTTTTCATCATTGAATGCGCTCTGGCAGATGCGTAAGATTCTTTGTCTGTATTTACAAATAAGAAACAGTTATGCAAGCCTCCCTCACAGATACACTCGACAAACAGCAGGATCCCACACCGGTTAACTCACGCAGT
Organism: Pantoea sp. JKS000250; assembly: GCF_003201065.1. NCBI lineage: Bacteria > Pseudomonadati > Pseudomonadota > Gammaproteobacteria > Enterobacterales > Erwiniaceae > Pantoea > Pantoea sp. JKS000250. The sequence continues at coordinate 2,037,619 of NZ_QICZ01000001.1, forward strand.
AAAGTGGTGATTGCCTCGCTGGTCGGCACGGCCATCGAGTTCTTTGACTTCTATATTTATGCCACTGCTGCGGTCATTGTTTTCCCGCACATTTTCTTCCCGCAGGGTGATGCCACGGTCGCGACGCTACAGTCGCTGGCCACTTTTGCTATCGCCTTTATCGCGCGCCCGATTGGCTCTGCGGTGTTTGGTCACTTTGGCGATCGCGTCGGGCGTAAAGCCACGCTGGTTGCCTCGCTGCTGACCATGGGGATCTCTACCGTGGTGATCGGCCTGTTGCCGAGCTATGAAACTATCGGTGTGCTGGCGCCGCTGCTGCTGGCGCTGGCGCGTTTTGGTCAGGGGCTGGGACTGGGCGGTGAATGGGGTGGCGCGGCACTGCTGGCGACGGAAAATGCCCCGGCGAAGAAGCGGGCGCTTTATGGCTCTTTCCCTCAGTTGGGTGCACCAATTGGCTTTTTCTTCGCGAACGGGACTTTCCTGCTGCTCTCCTGGCTGCTGACCGATGAACAGTTTATGCAGTGGGGCTGGCGTGTGCCGTTTATTCTCTCCGCTGTACTGGTGCTGATTGGCCTGTATGTGCGCGTGTCGCTGCATGAGAGTCCGGTGTTTGCCAAAGTGCAGAAAGAGAAGAAGCAGGTTCGCGTGCCGATTGCGGCGCTGCTGGGCAAGCATCTGACCGCCACCATTCTCGGCACCTTTATCATGCTGGCGACCTATACGCTGTTCTATATCATGACCGTCTATTCGATGAGCTACGGCACCACGCCAGCACCAGCGGGTCTGGGCATTCCGCGTAACAGTATGCTGTGGATGCTGATGCTGGCGGTGATTGGTTTTGGTGTGATGGTGCCGATTGCCGGTTTGCTGGCCGACCGTTTTGGTCGTCGCAAGACGATGATTACCATTACGCTGATGATTATCGCGTTTTCGTTCCTGTTCCCGGCAATGCTGGGTTCCGGTTCACAGGCGCTGGTGATGGCGTTTCTGCTGCTGGGTCTGAGCATTATGGGGCTGACGTTTGGCCCGATGGGCGCGCTGCTGCCGGAGCTGTTCCCGACCGAAGTGCGTTATACCGGTGCCTCGTTCTCCTATAATCTCTCCTCGATTCTGGGTGCCTCGGTTGCGCCGTACATCGCGACCTGGCTGAATGCCAGTTATGGTCTGCAGGCAGTGGGGCTGTATCTGGCGTCGATGGCGGTGCTGACGCTGATAGCGTTGCTGGCCTGTAAAGAGACACGTCACCAGACATTGTATGACGTTTAATCCTGTTGGATGAAGGTCAGTGAAACCCGGCAGCCGCCGGGTTTTTTTATGGAGCGGGCTCACAGAGTACAACTGCTCTGAAGGGCTAAAAAAAGCATCGCCTTATGGTCAGGTGACAGGCTCAGGGAGCATACGCCTTTCGCAAAGACGCAAAAGACGCCATCCCTGGCGGGCTCAGCGCGGTCCATCCCTGGCCCGCGATGCTTTGCTACAGGCGTATGCTCCCATCGCTTTAAGTGGATTAGTTGTCTGTTCTAAAAAACTGAATCGCATTTAAATGTATAAAACCTGAGGCAGGGTAATTCTTACAGCAATTAAGAAGTCTGAGGGCATTGGCAACACGGGCAGAAGAGGAAAGCGTCCCGCGCCGTGGACAAAAACGCCGGGAGCGTTTTTGAACAACGCAAAGCGTTGGCCCGTTTACGGGCGCACCTCAGGGATGAGGTGCGTAATCGTGCGGGCCGAGCATACCAGGGATGGCGGGTTTTGCGTCTTTCCGATCTGACCGTGTTCCCTGTGCAGGCACGGTCTTACAGCAGTGCAGGCAATGCAGGCACAGTCCCACCAGTGAACTGCTCAGGCAGTGTTCACAAACAAAAAACCCCGGCGAGCCGGGGTTTATTTTGCTGAAAACTGTGAAAAAAACTATTAGCCCGCGACAGCGATACGCTTCATATCGGTCATGTAGCCACGCAGTTTACGGCCAACAGTTTCAATCGGATGCTGGCGAACGGCTTCGTTAACGTCACGCAGTTGCGCGTTGTCGACCTGTGTGCCTTCAACAGCTTTACCCAGATCGCCTGGCTGCAGCGTGGTCATGAACTCTTTCAGCAGCGGCACTGCAGCGAAGGAGAACAGGTAGTTACCATATTCGGCGGTATCAGAAATAACTACGTTCATTTCATACAGACGCTTACGTGCGATGGTGTTCGCAATCAGCGGCAGCTCATGCAGTGATTCGTAGTAAGCAGACTCTTCGATGATGCCGGCATCGACCATGGTTTCAAACGCCAGCTCAACGCCCGCTTTAACCATTGCAACCATCACTACGCCTTTGTCGTAGTACTCCTGCTCTTCGATTTTGCCTTCATACTGTGAGGCAGTTTCGAATGCGGTCTGGCCGGTCTCTTCACGCCAGGTCAGCAGGTTTTTATCATCGTTAGCCCAGTCAGCCATCATGCCGGAAGAGAATTCGCCGGAGATGATGTCATCCATGTGCTTCTGGAACAGCGGCGCCATGATGGTTTTCAGCTGCTCTGACAGCGCATAAGCGCGCAGTTTCGCCGGGTTAGAGAGACGATCCATCATCAGGGTGATGCCACCAAACTTCAGTGACTCGGTAATGGTTTCCCAGCCGAACTGAATCAGTTTTTCTGCGTAAGCCGGGTCCGTACCTTCAGCCACCAGCTTGTCGAAGCAGAGCAGTGAACCCGCCTGCAGCATGCCACACAGAATGGTCTGCTCACCCATCAGGTCAGATTTCACTTCTGCAACGAAGGAGGACTCCAGAACGCCAGCACGATCGCCGCCGGTCGCTGCTGCCCAGGCTTTAGCAATCGCCATGCCTTCGCCTTTTGGATCGTTTTCCGGGTGAACCGCGATCAGCGTCGGAACACCAAAGCCGCGTTTGTACTCTTCGCGGACTTCTGTACCCGGGCACTTCGGTGCCACCATGACTACGGTGATGTCTTTACGGATGCTTTCGCCCACTTCAACGATGTTGAAACCGTGCGAGTAACCCAGCGCAGCGCCATCTTTCATCAGCGGCTGAACAGCCTGAACCACTGCAGAGTGCTGCTTGTCTGGCGTCAGGTTAACCACCAGGTCCGCCTGCGGGATCAGATCTTCGTAAGTACCCACTTTGAAACCGTTATCGGTCGCTTTGCGCCATGAAGGGCGTTTCTCAGCAATCGCTTCGGCACGCAGTGCATAGGCGACATCCAGACCTGAATCACGCATGTTCAGACCCTGGTTCAGGCCCTGCGCGCCACAGCCAACGATAACGACTTTTTTGCCTTTCAGGAAACTGGCACCATCCGCGAATTCATCACGCGCCATGAAACGACATTTGCCTAATTGCGCCAGCTGGTTGCGCAGGTTCAATGTGTTGAAATAGTTAGCCATGGGTACTCCGATAAGGTTGTGTTTGCTTTTTTTGTTCAGGAACGGCGTGTCATGCAACGCCGCGAATGACCCCATCATATGACAGGAATTCTGTTGCTTAAATTGATATATTAACAACGTCACATTGCAATAAATGCAACACTAAACAGAGGCGACGCGCGCATGGATTTACGGGATCTGAAACTGTTTCTTCATCTGGCAGAAAGCTGCCACTTCGGGCGCACGGCGCGTGCGATGCACGTCAGCCCTTCCACACTGTCACGCCAGATCCAGCGGCTTGAAGACGATGTCGGCCATGCGCTCTTTCTGCGTGATAACCGCACCGTGACGTTAACGGAAGCGGGCGAACGCCTGCGCCAGTTTGCCCAGCAGACGCTGTTGCAGTATCAGCAACTGCGCCATGTGATGGATCTTAACGGCCCGTCACTCAGCGGCGAACTGCGACTGTTCTGTTCTGTGACGGCGGCCTACAGTCATCTGCCGCCGATTCTCGATCGCTTTCGCGCGGAACATCCGCAGGTCGAAATCAAACTGGATACTGGCGATGCTGCGGATGCGGTAGAAAAAGTGCACTCCGGCGATGCCGATCTGGCGATTGCCGGACGGCCTGAAACCCTGCCCGCCAGCATTGATTTTATGCCACTGGGGCTGATCCCGCTGGTGCTGATTGCGCCCGCACTGCCCTGTGCCGTCCGCACCCAGGCCACCCAGCCGCAGCCCGACTGGTCAAAAATTCCGTTTATCCTGCCGGTGCAGGGACCGGCACGGCGGCGTATCGATCTCTGGTTTCGCCGCCAGCGCATCCCGAATCCGGTGATTTACGCCACGGTATCGGGCCATGAAGCGATTGTCTCGATGGTGGCGCTGGGTTGCGGTATTGCACTGTTGCCGGATGTGGTGCTGGAGAACAGTCCGGATCCGGTGCGGAACCGCGTGCTGTTGCTGGAGAATATTGACTCGGTTGCGCCGTTCGAACTCGGCATCTGCGTGCAAAAAAAGCGGCTCGGAGAGCCGCTGATTAGTGCTTTCTGGAGCCAGCTGTAATCAGTGGCCTGACAGGAAGAAGCGGAACGCCGGGTTCTGGCTTTCGTCATGAAAGTCGTAACCCAGGTCGGTGAGATGCTCCTCGAAACGTGGCTCATCGCTGCCGACTTCAAAAGCCGCCAGTACACGACCGTAGTCGGTGCCATGGCTGCGGTAGTGAAACAGCGAGATATTCCAGTGGGTGCCCAGCGTTTGCAGGAACTTCAGCAACGCGCCAGGTGCCTCCGGGAATTCAAAGCTGAAGAGCCGTTCACGCAGCGGCTTGGAAGGGCGTCCGCCCACCATGTAACGCACATGCAGTTTTGCCATCTCATCATCTGACAGATCGACCACCTGATAACCACCGCGGGTGAGTTCACTGATGATCTCGCTGCGCTCTTCCACGCCACGCGTCAGACGTACACCAACAAAGATGCAGGCTTTGTCCGCGTCCGCGTAGCGGTAGTTGAACTCGGTGATTGAACGTCCGCCCAGCGTCTGGCAGAAACGCAGGAAGCTGCCCTGCTGTTCCGGGATGGTGACGGCCAGCAGCGCTTCACGCTGTTCACCCAGCTCGCAACGCTCGGAGACGTAACGCAGACCGTGGAAGTTGACGTTGGCCCCGGACAAGACGTGCGCCAGCCGCTCGCCTTTGATCTCGTGCTGCTGGATATACTTCTTCATGCCCGCCAGCGCCAGCGCGCCAGACGGCTCCGCCACGGCACGAACATCTTCGAACAGGTCTTTCATCGCAGCGCAAATCGCATCGCTGTCGACAGTGATGATGTCATCGATGTAGGCCTGACAGAGCCGGAAGGTTTCGCTGCCAATCCGTTTGACCGCAACGCCTTCGGCAAACAGCCCGACGCGTGGCAGATCGACCGGATGACCGGCCTCCAGCGCCGCTTTCAGGCAGGCTGAATCTTCTGACTCCACCGCAATCACTTTGATCTGCGGCATCAGCTGCTTGATCAGCACCGCAACGCCCGCAGCCAGACCGCCGCCACCTACCGGCACAAAGACCCGGTCGAGGTGCGCATCCTGCTGCAGCAGCTCCATCGCCAGCGTGCCCTGTCCGGCAATCACAGCCGGATGGTCAAACGGCGGCACGAAGGTGTAGCCGCGCTGTTCAGCGAGCTCTATCGCTTTGGCTTTCGCCTCGTCAAAATTGGCCCCAAACAGAAAAGCCTCACCGCCAAATGCGCGCACCGCATCAACCTTGATGTCTGCAGTCGCCAGCGGCATCACAATCAGCGACTTGATGCCCAGCTTCGTCGCGGAGAGCGCCACGCCCTGCGCATGATTACCGGCTGATGCTGTCACCACGCCGCGCGCTTTCTGCTCTTCGTTCAGGCCGGCAATCATCGCGTAGGCACCGCGCAGCTTGAAACTGTGTACCGGCTGGCGATCCTCCCGCTTCACCAGAATGGTGTTGCCAAGACGCGATGAAATTTTTTCCATAACCTGCAGCGGCGTAACCTGTGCCACTTCATACACCGGTGAACGCAGCACTGCGCGCAGATACTCCGCGCCGCATGGCGCGTCGGGTAGCGGTTGAGACTCGGCCATGGTTAGCCTCCCAGCTTGCTCTTATCGCGGACGGCACCTTTGTCAGCACTGGTCGCGAGTAATGCGTAAGCACGCAGCGCAAAGGAGACTTCACGCTGACGATTGACCGGCGTATACGCCGCATCGCCACGCGCCTGCTGCTCTTCACGGCGGGCGTGCAGTTCGTTATCCGGCACAGCGAGTTTGATGCCGCGGTTAGGGATATCGATTTCAATGGTGTCGCCATCTTTGACCAGCGCAATGGTGCCGCCGTTGGCTGCTTCAGGCGAAGCGTGACCGATAGAGAGGCCTGATGTACCACCGGAGAAACGACCATCGGTAATCAGTGCGCAGCTTTTGCCCAGGCCCATCGATTTCAGATAGGTGGTCGGATAGAGCATTTCCTGCATGCCCGGCCCGCCTTTTGGTCCTTCATAGCGGATGACGACCACGTCGCCTGCGACTACTTTGCCGCCCAGAATCGCTTCTACCGCGTCATCCTGGCTTTCATAGACTTTGGCCGGACCGGTGAAGGTCAGGATCTCTTTGTCTACGCCCGCGGTTTTAACGATACAGCCATCTTCGGCAATGTTGCCGTAGAGCACGGCCAGACCGCCATCCTGAGAGTAAGCGTTTTCGCGGGTGCGGATACAGCCTTCGGCACGGTCATCATCCAGCGTGTCCCAGCGGCAGTTCTGCGAGAATGCCTGGGTAGTACGGATGCCCGCCGGGCCCGCGCGGAACATATCTTTTACCGCCTGATCTTTGGTCAGCATAATGTCGTACTGATCCAGCGTTTCACGCATCGTCTGCTGCAGGATGTTGCGCGCGCTGCTGTCGAACAGACCTGCGCGATCCAGCTCGCCCAGAATCGCGAAAACGCCACCTGCGCGATGCACGTCTTCCATGTGGTATTTCGGGGTACTTGGTGCGACTTTACAAAGCTGAGGCACTTTACGTGACAGGCGATCGATGTCGGAGATGTTGAAGTCGATGTCGCCTTCCTGTGCCGCCGCCAGCAGGTGCAGCACAGTGTTGGTGGAGCCGCCCATGGCGATATCCAGCATCATAGCGTTCTCGAAAGCGGCCTTGTTCGCGATGTTACGCGGCAGCATGTTGACGTCATCCTGCTCATAGTAGCGCTTAGTCAGGCTGACGATGCGCTTACCGGCATTAATGAACAGCTCTTTGCGATCGGCGTGAGTGGCCAGCAGTGAACCATTACCAGGCTGCGACAGGCCGAGTGCTTCGGTCAGGCAGTTCATCGAGTTGGCGGTGAACATACCGGAACAGGAGCCGCAGGTCGGACAGGCAGAGCGTTCGATCTGATCGCTGTCGGCATCGCTGACGTTCGGGTTGGCACCCTGAATCATCGCATCAACCAGGTCCAGCTTGATGATCTGGTCAGAAAGCTTAGTTTTACCCGCTTCCATCGGGCCGCCTGAAACGAAAATCACCGGAATATTGAGGCGCAGAGACGCCATCAGCATACCTGGGGTGATTTTGTCGCAGTTAGAAATACAGACCATGGCGTCGGCGCAGTGCGCGTTAACCATGTACTCGACCGAGTCAGCAATCAGCTCACGCGAAGGCAGTGAATACAGCATGCCGCCATGACCCATGGCAATACCGTCATCCACCGCGATGGTGTTGAACTCTTTAGCCACACCGCCCGCCGCTTCAATCTGCTCAGCGACGAGTTTACCCAGGTCGCGGAGGTGAACGTGGCCCGGAACAAATTGGGTGAATGAGTTAACCACAGCGATAATCGGCTTGCCGAAATCGTCGTCGGTCATTCCTGTCGCGCGCCATAAGGCACGGGCACCCGCCATATTGCGGCCGTGGGTGGTAGTGGCGGAACGGTACTTAGGCATGCTCTATTTACTCCAGTAAGAATTAGCTCGCGGACGTCAGATGACGCCCGCGCTGTATCTGATTATGGGTTAACCGGATCTAACCAGCCCCATTTGTCTTCGGTTTCACCCGTGAACAGACCAAAGAAGGCCTGCTGGACACGTTTGGTGACCGGACCACATTTGCCTTCGCCCACCTGAATGCGGTCAACGCTGCGCACTGGTGTGATTTCTGCCGCGGTGCCAGACATAAAGACTTCATCAGCCAGATAGAGGGATTCACGCGACAGAGTCTGCTCACGCACTTCAATGCCCATATCACGTGCCAGCGTAATGATCGCATCGCGGGTAATGCCCGGCAGTGCCGAAGAGGTAAATGGCGGGGTATAGAGCACGCCATCTTTAACTTCAAACAGGTTTTCGCCAGCACCTTCTGAGATCAGGCCATTAGTATCCAGCGCAATGCCTTCCTGATAGCCATGACGACGGGCTTCGCTGCCCACCAGCAGTGAGGAGAGGTAGTTACCACCCGCTTTAGCGGCGGTTGGCAGGGTATTTGGTGCTACGCGGTTCCATGAAGAGACCATGGCATCGATGCCGTTTTCCAGCGCTTCAGCGCCCAGGTAAGCGCCCCACGGGAAGGCGGCAATGATCACGTCAGTCGTGAAGCCATCTGGCGGGTTGACGCCCAGGCCCACATCGCCGACGAAGGCCAGCGGACGGATATAAGCACTTTTCAGTTTGTTTACGCGGATGACTTCGCGGCACGCTTCCATCAGCTCATCAACGCTGCTTTTAATCGGGAAACGGTAGATTTTGGCGGAGTCGTGCAGACGTTGCATGTGTTCACGATGACGGAACACAACCGGTCCTTTGTGAGAGTCGTAGCAGCGGACGCCTTCAAATACCGACGTACCGTAGTGCAAGGCGTGGGACATGACGCTGACCTTCGCTTCTTCCCACTTAACCATCTCGCCATTGAACCAAATAAAGTCTGCTTTCTTCGTGCTCATTGTTATTCCCTCTCGCGGCTACGCGCGGATTTGTTGTGTTGTCTGTTGTTGAATCTGAACGCATGCAACGTCGATCAATTTACTTAACTGCGAAGACAGTAAATCGACGGAGCGCTGGCTGGCAACGGTCATTTCAATATTAATGTTTTCTGCGTTGGCGACGGAGGCCATGTTCATAGAACAGACCTGAAAACCGCGGTGACGCACGACGCGTAAAATGCGCTCTAATATTTCAGGGCGGAAACGGGCTTCGATAGACAATAGATGCTGGTTCATACGGTTTTCTCCATCATGTTTGCATTGCTGGCACCCGGCGGTACCAGTGGCCAGACGTTTTCATGCTCATCTATTGCAACATGCAGGAAGTAAGGACCTTCGCTGTTCAGCAGAGCATCAAGGGCGGCGTCGACCTGATCTTTACGGGTAATGCGCTGGCCGGGAATGTTGAACGCGCTGGCCAGCGTGAGGAAGTCGGGATTGTCGGACAGGTTAGTTTCACTGTAGCGACCATCGAAAAACAGCTGCTGCCACTGGCGCACCATGCCCAGACGCTGGTTATCCATCAGTACGATTTTGACCGGCAGCCTGCCGCGCTTGATGGTGCCCAGCTCCTGAATGTTCATCATGATGGAGCCATCGCCCGAGACACAGATCACTGTATCGTCCGGACGTGCAACCTGCGCACCGATGGCAGCCGGTAAGCCAAAGCCCATAGTGCCTAAGCCGCTGGAGGTGATGAAGTTCTCCGGCGCGCTGAAATCCATATGTTGCGCTGTCCACATCTGGTGCTGACCAACATCAGTGGTGACGACGGCATTCGCCGGTTTGCGATCGGAAAGCTGCTTCAGCAGCAGCGGCGCATAGATCGCGTCGCCCGGATGGTCATAGCGCCATGTATGGCTGGCTTTCAGTGCCTGCACCTCATCGCGCCAGGCGTTGATAGATAAAGGCTGACTCAGGGCGGGCAGCAGTTCGTTAAGATCGCCCTGCAGAGAGACATGAGCGCGACGTAATTTGTTTAATTCAGCGGGGTCGATATCGAGATGAATGACGCTGGCGTGCGGTGCGAAGGTATCCAGCTTGCCGGTGACGCGGTCGTCGAAACGGGCACCGACCGCGATCAGCAGGTCACACGCCTGTACGGCCAGGTTAGCGGCTTTGGTGCCGTGCATGCCTAGCATACCGAGATAAACGTCACTGTGTGGGTTCACACTGCCCAGTCCCTTCAGAGTAACAACTGCCGGGATGCCGGTCTCTTCTGCCAGCTTGCGCAGTGCCGGAACCGCCTGCGCCAGACCAACACCGCCGCCAACGTAGAGCATGGGCTTTCTGGCCTGCGCCATCAGTGCACGTGCCTGGTCAATCGCCTGATGCGGCAGCGCATTTCTTTCTTCAACCGGAACCAGATGCGGCGCGGGTTCACCCTGTGCAATCTGAATGTCTTTCGGGATATCAATCAGTACCGGGCCAGGACGGCCTGACTGCGCCAGCGCAAAAGCTTCCGCCATGATGGCGGGCAGCTCATCCAGCGATTCCACCAGGAAGCTGTGCTTGGTGCAGGCCAGAGAGAGTCCCAGTACGTCAATCTCCTGAAAGGCATCGGTGCCGATGAAGGCCGAGGTGACCTGACCCGTTACCGCCACAACCGGCACTGAATCCATCATGGCATCCGCCAGACCGGTGATCAGGTTTGTCGCGCCGGGGCCGGAAGTGGCGATACAGACGCCGGTTTTGCCGGTTGAACGGGCATAGCCGATTGCCGCCATCACAGCGCCCTGCTCGTGACGACACAGTAGGTGTTCCACGCCGCCATCATAGAGCGCGTCGTATACCGGCATGATGGCGCCGCCCGGGTAACCAAATACGGTATCAACACCCTGCGCGCGTAAAGCCTGAACTACCCACTGTGCACCTGTCATCGCTATTCTCCTGTGTCCTGACCGGAACAACAGAATTTTATGCTACTGTTCATTGTTTGTTCCTTGTGGATTTACTGATATTTCCTCGGGTCGAAAAAAAACCCCCGGACCTTTCGGTGCGGGGGTTTTTCGGATTCGAGGCTTGATTTTTAAGCCTTTCTTTCTCCAAGCGTTGCCCCGCACGGTAGGTTAATAACCACCACCACGCTAATCACGACCAGGCTAATCACTTGTAGAAGGGCTTTCATGTGTTGTTCAATTCTTTTTCGTGTTCGAAGTAATGCCTACAGAGTTATCATAGTCAGGGGGCATGACACAACTTTTTTTACAGATTTATTTTAGCTTGTTGCGCAGAATCAAGGCCTATCAATCTGTAATACAAGAAATAATTACATAATGATAATTATTCATCACTTCAGGGACGTAATAATATTTCGATGAATTTGCGTACTGTCGCGCAGCGTTTTAAAACGCCATGAAACAACTTTCGATGGGGTGTGCGATGTCCCGAACTGTGCTGATGCTGTGCTCGCTTTTCTTTGATGCAGTCACCAGACTGACGGCAACAAGGAGCGAGTATGTCATTGTCAAAAGTTCTGACCCGGGCAGCACTGGGGGTGGAAGCCCCGCTGGTGACCATTGAGGCACATATCAGTAACGGCCTGCCTGCCTTGACCCTGGTGGGTCTGCCGGAAACCACGGTCAAAGAAGCGCGTGAGCGGGTACGTAGCGCCATTATCAACAGCGGTTTCACCTTTCCGGCAAAGCGGGTCACCATCAATCTGGCTCCAGCGGACTTACCCAAAGAGGGCGGACGGTATGACTTACCTATGGCAATCGCCATTCTGGTTGCCTCTGAGCAGCTTCCTGCCGACAAGCTGATGCACTATGAGTTTCTGGGTGAACTGGCACTCGACGGCGCGCTGTGCGGTGTTCAGGGCGCGATTCCGGCAGCCATGGTAGCAATTCAGGCTGGACGACAGCTGGTTCTCTCTGCTGAAAATCAGGCGGATGCCGGACTTATCCGTCAGGGATCATCGCTGGTCGCCTCTAACCTCAGCGACGTATGCACTTTTCTGCGCAATGAACTCACGTTACCGACAGCGCAGTCTCCTGAGCATCAGGGCAATCCACCTGCTGACGACCTCGCAGATATTATTGGTCAGGAACAGGGACGCAGAGCGCTGGAGATCACGGCGGCTGGCGGGCATAACCTGTTACTGATTGGCCCGCCTGGCACCGGTAAAACCATGCTTGCCACCCGGCTGCCCGGCATCATGCCTTCTTTAACCGACCAGGAAGCACTGGAATGCGCGGCAATCGCCAGCCTGGTGAACAATAGCAGTACTCTGCACCGACAATGGCGTACCCGGCCTTTCAGGTCGCCTCACCATAGCGCATCTCTCTACGCTTTGATTGGTGGTGGATCGCTGCCACGCCCCGGCGAGATCTCACTGGCGCATAACGGCGTGCTATTTCTGGATGAGTTGCCGGAATTTGATCGCAAGGTGCTGGACTCTCTGCGCGAGCCATTAGAGTCGGGTGTCATCGCTATTTCGCGTGCCCGCGCAAAAGTCACCTATCCGGCAAGATTTCAGCTGATTGCTGCTATGAACCCAAGTCCAACCGGACATTATCAGGGACAGCATAACCGCACCTCACCTCAGCAGGTGCTGCGTTATCTCAGCAAGCTGTCTGGCCCTTTTCTCGATCGTTTTGATCTTTCGCTGGAGGTGCCGCTACTTCCTGGTGGAATGCTTAGTGGACAACGCCCTGCAGCAGAAACGTCTGGACAGGTTCGTCATCGGGTGGTCGCAGCGCGGGAGATTCAGCTGACCCGTGCAGGCAAAATTAATGCGCATTTAAACAATGCGGAGATAATGCGCTGGTGTCAGCCGGCTAAGGAGGATGCGGAGTGGCTGGAGTCAGTACTGGAGAAACTGGGTTTATCTGTACGGGCATGGCAGCGGATTTTGAAGGTGGCGCGTACCGTGGCCGATCTGGCGGGAGATGCGGAGATCAGCCGGCATCATCTGCAGGAGGCTGTCAGTTATCGCACAATTGATCGTTTAATGATTCATCTGCATAACAGCCTGCAATAAAAAAGGGGCTTTCGCCCCTTCTCTGTTAATCGTCGCTGTCGGTAAAGTCTTCGACGGTATCCATCTGCGGTTTACCGCCAGACAGCGTATGAAAACGCTTAGGACGCTTAATGCGGGTCATATATTTAGACCATACACGTTCGGCTTCCGTTTGCGGCTCACGCACGCCACGACATACTTCAATAAACAGACGTTCTTCTTCTGTTGCAGGCTCACGCTTTGATAAATCCAGCTCATTAAAGGCGAAACCGTGGCGTTCAAGAAGCTGAGCTTCTTTAATAGTAAAGTCACCGTGGCGTGAGAAACCACGCGGGTAATGTTTGTTATCAAAGAAACGATTCTCTGTTGAGAAGCTTTCCGCCATGTTACACGCTCCTGATTTTCTAATGCCGTGCTGTTAATGGCGCGGAGTATTAGATAGGCTTGACAGAGTGTAAAACAAAACATTTAAATCTATACGACAAACATTTTTTGGGAGAACGTTGTGGATACGGAATTACTGAAAACTTTCCTGGAAGTGAGCAGAACACGCCATTTCGGGCGTGCTGCAGAAGCACTTTACCTTACGCAATCTGCTGTCAGTTTTCGCATCCGCCAGTTAGAGAATCAACTTGGCGTTAACCTTTTTACACGGCATCGCAATAACATACGTCTGACAGCGGCCGGAGAGCGCCTGCTTCCCTATGCTGAAAGCCTGATGAGTACCTGGATGATGGCAAAGAAGGAGGTTTCCCACACTCAGCAGCACCATGAGCTTTCGATCGGTGCCAGTGCATCGCTATGGGAGGCTTATCTGACGCCGTGGCTACAGACGCTGTATGAGAATCGTGAAAGCCTGCATTTAGAAGCGCGCGTGGCACAACGACACCTGCTGGTTAAGCAACTCCATGAACGCCAGCTGGATCTGTTGATCACCACTGAAGCGCCTAAAATGGATGAGTTAACCAGTCAGCAGATTGGTCATATCTCGCTGGCGCTGTTCTGCGCCCGGCAGAGCGAGAAACGCGAAAAATATGATTACATTAAACTGGAATGGGGAGCAGATTTTCATCAGCACCAGAGTTACCTTTCCGGGGCTGATGATGTGCCAGTACTGACCACCACGTCAGCGCATGTTACCCGTGAACTGCTGCATACCACCGGCGCGTGCGCATTCCTGCCTGACTTCTGGCAGAGTGTTTACAGTGAGTTGATGGTGATCCCGGATACGCCCGTCGCCGTTCGTCCGCTCTATGCTGTCTGGTTGCAGAACAGCGATCAGCAGGCGCATATCCGGCAGTTGCTTAAATTCCCGATTCTGGTCAGGCAAAACAGCTAAAGATCGGCAGGTAGAGAAGTAAGCAGGGAAGAGATGAGACCAGTTAGATTTAGCTGGTTCTTCTTTTTTGCCTTTCTGAAGGCAAAAAAAATCCTTTGCCGAAGCAAAGGATCGTTTTCTGGCAGGGGCGGAGGGACTCGAACCCCCAACACCCGGTTTTGGAGACCGGTGCTCTACCAATTGAACTACGCCCCTAATAGGGTGGCGGAACGGACGGGGCTCGAACCCGCGACCCCCTGCGTGACAGGCAGGTATTCTAACCAACTGAACTACCGCTCCACCGATTCTTTCACGCTTATCAGCAACCGGCTGATAACCGTCTGTTCCCGTTATTTTCCCTGTCAGAGGAAAAGGAACAAATTTGATGCCTGGCAGTTCCCTACTCTCGCATGGGGAGGCCCCACACTACCATCGGCGCTACGGCGTTTCACTTCTGAGTTCGGCATGGGGTCAGGTGGGACCACCGCGCTAAAGCCGCCAGGCAAATCTTGGTGCACGAAACGAATCTTTCCCGCCATGACCGCGTTGCCATCGCTCAGCCACACCGGTCACATACCTCAGTATGCTCCCGCTGATGTCTTCGCTCTGCGCCTTGTCACGCCGCAAAATCTTTCGTTTCCGCTAATTTTATCCGGAATAAGCTGAAAATCTGTCTCTCAAAAACGCCTCTGGCGTTGTAAGGTTAAGCCTCACGGGTCATTAGTACCGGTTAGCTCAACGCATCGCTGCGCTTACACACCCGGCCTATCAACGTCGTAGTCTTCAACGTCCCTTCAGGACCCTCAAGGGGTCAGGGAGAACTCATCTCGGGGCAAGTTTCGTGCTTAGATGCTTTCAGCACTTATCTTTTCCGCACTTAGCTACCGGGCAATGCCATTGGCATGACAACCCGAACACCAGTGGTGCGTTCACTCCGGTCCTCTCGTACTAGGAGCAACCCCCCTCAATTCTCCAGCGCCCACGGCAGATAGGGACCGAACTGTCTCACGACGTTCTAAACCCAGCTCGCGTACCACTTTAAACGGCGAACAGCCGTACCCTTGGGACCTACTTCAGCCCCAGGATGTGATGAGCCGACATCGAGGTGCCAAACACCGCCGTCGATATGAACTCTTGGGCGGTATCAGCCTGTTATCCCCGGAGTACCTTTTATCCGTTGAGCGATGGCCCTTCCATTCAGAACCACCGGATCACTATGACCTGCTTTCGCACCTGCTCGAGCCGTCACTCTCGCAGTCAAGCCAGCTTATGCCATTGCACTAACCTCACGATGTCCGACCGTGATTAGCTGACCTTCGTGCTCCTCCGTTACTCTTTAGGAGGAGACCGCCCCAGTCAAACTACCCACCAGACACTGTCCGCAGCCCGGATTACGGGCCTACGTTAGAACATCAAACATTAAAGGGTGGTATTTCAAGGTTGGCTCCACGCAGACTGGCGTCCGCGCTTCAAAGCCTCCCACCTATCCTACACATCAAGGCTCAATGTTCAGTGTCAAGCTGTAGTAAAGGTTCACGGGGTCTTTCCGTCTTGCCGCGGGTACACTGCATCTTCACAGCGAGTTCAATTTCACTGAGTCTCGGGTGGAGACAGCCTGGCCATCATTACGCCATTCGTGCAGGTCGGAACTTACCCGACAAGGAATTTCGCTACCTTAGGACCGTTATAGTTACGGCCGCCGTTTACCGGGGCTTCGATCAAGAGCTTCTCCTTGCGGATAACCCCATCAATTAACCTTCCGGCACCGGGCAGGCGTCACACCGTATACGTCCACTTTCGTGTTTGCACAGTGCTGTGTTTTTAATAAACAGTTGCAGCCAGCTGGTATCTTCGACTGGCTTCGGCTCGGGGAGTAAATCCCTCCACCTACGCGCCAGCGTGCCTTCTCCCGAAGTTACGGCACCATTTTGCCTAGTTCCTTCACCCGAGTTCTCTCAAGCGCCTTGGTATTCTCTACCTGACCACCTGTGTCGGTTTGGGGTACGATTCTGTGTTACCTGATGCTTAGAGGCTTTTCCTGGAAGCAGGGCATTTATCACTTCAGCACCGTAGTGCCTCGTCGTCACGCCTCAGCGTTAATAAGGGACCGGATTTACCTGGACCCTCCGCCTACACGCTTAAACCGGGACAACCGTCGCCCGGCTGATATAGCCTTCTCCGTCCCCCCTTCGCAGTAACACCGAGTACAGGAATATTAACCTGTTTCCCATCGACTACGCCTTTCGGCCTCGCCTTAGGGGTCGACTCACCCTGCTCCGATTAACGTTGAACAGGAACCCTTGGTCTTCCGGCGAGCGGGCTTTTCACCCGCTTTATCGTTACTTATGTCAGCATTCGCACTTCTGATACCTCCAGCATGCCTCACAGCACACCTTCGACGGCTTACAGAACGCTCCCCTACCCAACAACGCATAAGCGTCGCTGCCGCAGCTTCGGTGCATGGTTTAGCCCCGTTACATCTTCCGCGCAGGCCGACTCGACCAGTGAGCTATTACGCTTTCTTTAAATGATGGCTGCTTCTAAGCCAACATCCTGGCTGTCTGTGCCTTCCCACATCGTTTCCCACTTAACCATGACTTTGGGACCTTAGCTGGCGGTCTGGGTTGTTTCCCTCTTCACGACGGACGTTAGCACCCGCCGTGTGTCTCCCGTGATAACATTCCTCGGTATTCGCAGTTTGCATCGGGTTGGTAAGCCGGGATGGCCCCCTAGCCGAAACAGTGCTCTACCCCCGAGGATGAGTTCACGAGGCGCTACCTAAATAGCTTTCGGGGAGAACCAGCTATCTCCCGGTTTGATTGGCCTTTCACCCCCAGCCACAGGTCATCCGCTAATTTTTCAACATTAGTCGGTTCGGTCCTCCAGTTAGTGTTACCCAACCTTCAACCTGCCCATGGCTAGATCACCGGGTTTCGGGTCTATACCCTGCAACTTAACGCCCAGTTAAGACTCGGTTTCCCTGCGGCTCCCCTATACGGTTAACCTTGCTACAGAATATAAGTCGCTGACCCATTATACAAAAGGTACGCAGTCACCCTGATAAATCAAGGCTCCCACTGCTTGTACGTACACGGTTTCAGGTTCTGTTTCACTCCCCTCGCCGGGGTTCTTTTCGCCTTTCCCTCACGGTACTGGTTCACTATCGGTCAGTCAGGAGTATTTAGCCTTGGAGGATGGTCCCCCCATATTCAGACAGGATACCACGTGTCCCGCCTTACTCATCGAGCTCACAGCACGTGTGCTTTTGTGTACGGGAGTATCACCCTGTACCCTGCGACTTTCCAGACGCTTCCACTAACACACATGCTGATTCAGGCTCTGGGCTGCTCCCCGTTCGCTCGCCGCTACTGGGGGAATCTCGGTTGATTTCTTTTCCTCGGGGTACTTAGATGTTTCAGTTCCCCCGGTTCGCCTTGCAGCACTATGTATTCATGCTGCAATGATGCACAGAGTGCACCGGGTTTCCCCATTCGGACATCGACGGCTGTAGCGGTTCATATCACCTTACCGTCGCTTTACGCAGATTAGCACGTCCTTCATCGCCTCTGACTGCCTGGGCATCCACCGTGTACGCTTAGTCGCTTAACCTCACAACCCACAGGCGTTTTTCAACGCTGCAGACTGCAAGCATTTGAGAGACTCGGACGCATCGTATTTTTCATTCTTATTACGGAGAATGAAAACGACACGTCGTTTCAATTTTCAGCTTGTTCCGGATTGTTAAAGAGCATAATACTTCGCAGCACACCGTTGCCGGTACGCTCTGAAGTATTCAGAAAAAAACAGATAAAACGGTATGGTGGAGCTAAGCGGGATCGAACCGCTGACCTCCTGCGTGCAAGGCAGGCGCTCTCCCAGCTGAGCTATAGCCCCATACAGTTACTGCAGAGACCACTACTACCAGGAGTAACATTCTTCATGTAAAGAATGCGATTTTTTCTCAGGCAGGGCGTGTCGATGCGAAGCATAGTGAACTATGCGAGCCGTCGACACAACGCAGCATGAGGACAAATCTGGTAGGCCTGAGTGGACTTGAACCACCGACCTCACCCTTATCAGGGGTGCGCTCTAACCACCTGAGCTACAAGCCTGTAGAGGTTTTTTCTGCTCGTTACTTTTTATCAGACAATCTGTGTGGACACTGCGCGGGAAGGTATCTTCAGGTAAGGAGGTGATCCAACCGCAGGTTCCCCTACGGTTACCTTGTTACGACTTCACCCCAGTCATGAATCACAAAGTGGTAAGCGCCCTCCCGAAGGTTAAGCTACCTACTTCTTTTGCAACCCACTCCCATGGTGTGACGGGCGGTGTGTACAAGGCCCGGGAACGTATTCACCGTGGCATTCTGATCCACGATTACTAGCGATTCCGACTTCACGGAGTCGAGTTGCAGACTCCGATCCGGACTACGACGCACTTTGTGAGGTCCGCTTGCTCTCGCGAGGTCGCTTCTCTTTGTATGCGCCATTGTAGCACGTGTGTAGCCCTACTCGTAAGGGCCATGATGACTTGACGTCATCCCCACCTTCCTCCGGTTTATCACCGGCAGTCTCCTTTGAGTTCCCGACCGAATCGCTGGCAACAAAGGATAAGGGTTGCGCTCGTTGCGGGACTTAACCCAACATTTCACAACACGAGCTGACGACAGCCATGCAGCACCTGTCTCAGAGTTCCCGAAGGCACCAAAGCATCTCTGCTAAGTTCTCTGGATGTCAAGAGTAGGTAAGGTTCTTCGCGTTGCATCGAATTAAACCACATGCTCCACCGCTTGTGCGGGCCCCCGTCAATTCATTTGAGTTTTAACCTTGCGGCCGTACTCCCCAGGCGGTCGACTTAACGCGTTAGCTCCGGAAGCCACTCCTCAAGGGAACAACCTCCAAGTCGACATCGTTTACGGCGTGGACTACCAGGGTATCTAATCCTGTTTGCTCCCCACGCTTTCGCACCTGAGCGTCAGTCTTTGTCCAGGGGGCCGCCTTCGCCACCGGTATTCCTCCAGATCTCTACGCATTTCACCGCTACACCTGGAATTCTACCCCCCTCTACAAGACTCAAGCCTGCCAGTTTCAAATGCAGTTCCCAGGTTAAGCCCGGGGATTTCACATCTGACTTAACAGACCGCCTGCGTGCGCTTTACGCCCAGTAATTCCGATTAACGCTTGCACCCTCCGTATTACCGCGGCTGCTGGCACGGAGTTAGCCGGTGCTTCTTCTGCGGGTAACGTCAATCGACGCGGTTATTAACCGCACCGCCTTCCTCCCCGCTGAAAGTACTTTACAACCCGAAGGCCTTCTTCATACACGCGGCATGGCTGCATCAGGCTTGCGCCCATTGTGCAATATTCCCCACTGCTGCCTCCCGTAGGAGTCTGGACCGTGTCTCAGTTCCAGTGTGGCTGGTCATCCTCTCAGACCAGCTAGGGATCGTCGCCTAGGTGGGCCATTACCCCGCCTACTAGCTAATCCCATCTGGGTTCATCCGATAGTGAGAGGCCCGAAGGTCCCCCTCTTTGGTCTTGCGACGTTATGCGGTATTAGCCACCGTTTCCAGTGGTTATCCCCCTCTATCGGGCAGATCCCCAGACATTACTCACCCGTCCGCCACTCGTCACCCGAGAGCAAGCTCTCTGTGCTACCGTCCGACTTGCATGTGTTAGGCCTGCCGCCAGCGTTCAATCTGAGCCATGATCAAACTCTTCAATTTAAGTTTGATTTGCTTAAACAAGTTAAGCGGTGCTCATCTGTAAAACGTCATAATGAATTTCATTATGTGTTCACTCGTGAGGCTTTGATATTTTGTTGCGTCCGGAGACGCTGATATCAATCCTGCGAGTGCCCACACAGATTGTCTGATAAATTGTTAAAGAGCATGCCGCGATTTACTGCGGCGCGGGCTGCGTATATTACGCTTTCCGCATTGTCAGTCAAGCATTTATTTTCGCTTAACTCACTGGTTCGTATGATTTCGAACCTACTCAACCCGGCGCTTCGTAAGCCGTTGTGCCGTGTCAGTGGAGGCGCATTATAGGGAGTTCTCGGAGGCTGACAAGTGCTAATTTCAAATAAAATTCCGAGTGCTGATTTTTTCAGCTAAATGCCGCTAAAGCGCCAGTTTTTCGAGCAACGGGAAGCCATAACGCTGTAAAACGGGTGATAACTGACCCGCTTCACCATCCAGCGCCGTACAGAATGCGACATTCTGCTGCGAGGAGTGCACTTCTGGCGCTTCATGCTCCAGCAGCCAGACGGTGCGTCGGGCGATTGCCGCACCGGAATCAATCAGACGCGTTCCTTCAGGCAACACCTGCTGCAGCTCTTCGCGCAGTAAAGGAAAATGCGTACAGCCTAAGACGACCGTGTCCGGTGGCTCAGCCATCCGCAGCCACGGCTGGACAATGCGGCGCACCTCGTCCAGTGCAACTTCCTCACCGTGCAGCTTCGCTTCTGCCAGCTCCACCAGCTCGGCAGATCCCAGCATCTCAATGTTGCAGGAGCCGGCAAACTGCAACACCAGCTCATGGGTATAAGGACGGCGCACCGTAGCACGCGTTGCCAGTAATCCCACCACGCCATTACGCGTCAGGCGCGCGGCCGGTTTAATTGCCGGCACCACTCCCACCACAGGAAATGCAAAACGTTCACGTAAAGCGGGTAATGAAACAGTGCTGGCCGTATTACAGGCGATGATGACCAATGAGAGAGGGTAGCGCTGCGTAATAGCCTCAACGATAGCGACCACCCGCTCCACGATGAAGGTCTCGCTTTTCTCACCGTAGGGGAAGCCCGCATTATCGAAGGCATAGAGATAATGCAGGTCCGGCAATAGCTGACGGACCTCGTCATAGACAGAAAGCCCACCGACGCCGGAATCAAACACCAGCACGGTAGGGCGCAAATCAGAAGTTGTAGCTGCCGCTGAGGTAATACTCTCGTCCTGGGGTCTGATAGTCATACACTGTCTCGTAATCTTTATCGAACAGGTTGGCAATTCTACCACGAACCGTGAGTTGTGAAGTGACCGGATATGAGACGGCGAGATCCCACAGGCTCACTCCTCCTAACTTCACGCGTCGGCTGGGTGAACTGTTAAAGTCGGTATCATAACGGTCGCCCAGATAATGGTAGGTGACGGACCAGTCAAACTCATACAGCGTCCAGTCGAGCTGATACTTCACCTGCTGCTTAGCCCGGCGAATGAGGGGCTGATCGGTGCTGCCATCCCGCGCATCAACATAATCATAAGAGAACTGATGCGTCAGCGGCCCGGTATCAAATCCGGCGGTGGCTTCAACGCCTTTAATACGCGCCTGCTCAACGTTGTAGTAGCGGAAGGTCTGCGGATCGCCTTCAATCAGATTATCAATGTCATTGCGATAGCCCGACACGCGCCAGTTCACCGGCCCGCTCAGGCCTTCAAAACCGCCTTCCCACTGCTTACTTTTTTCCGGGTCGAGGTCGCGATTACCATAAAACGGACTGTAAACCTGCGACAGGTTCGGTGCTTTAAAAGCCGTGCCATAAGAGGCGAATGCGTGGTAACCAGAGATGAACTCCCATGACGCCGCCGTCTGCCAGGTGTTATGCCAGCCGAACTGATTGTTGTCGTCACCGCGTATCGCACCTTCAAGGGTGACGCTGCCAACCTGCTGCTGGCCGGTCAGGTAAAGGCCGGTGTTACGCTGCTCATAGCCCTCTGACAGATAGTTCGTGCCCGGCTCAGTCGTCTCTTTCTGCCAGTCAACACCGGCGCTGACGGCGCCCTGCCCCACCTGCACCGTGTTGCCCCACTGCAGGTTGTACTGGGTGACATCATCAAAGGTGGATGCAGCGCCATAGCGGCCATTGCGCGGATCGTAGTTAATGTCTTTAGTATGGCCGTAACTGGCGATGAGCTGGGTAGAGTAAATGTCACGGTTGAAGCGTAACCCGGTGTCCCAGGTCTGGCTGTAGAGCTGACGGGTATCCGCCAGACCGATGATATTAGTGAAGCTGTCATCATAAGTGTATGACCCGTCGTAGGCGGTACGGTTATCAAACCCATAGCCGCGCACAAAACCGCTGAGTTCATCGCTGAACTGATGCTCAAGGTTGCCATACAGGGTTTTGCTCATGAAGCCGTCGCGATCGTGCTGCGCCGGACCATAGTCATTGGGATAGCCCGCCACCACGTCATACCCTTTGGTATAGGTGTAGTTGCCAGCCAGGGTCAGCTTTGTCGCATCACTCAGTTTCTGCTGGGTGGAGCCATCGTATATCTGATAACCATTGGACCCCATGCCCGCCGTCAGCGTGGTGCCCGGTTGCGATCGACCTGTAATGATATTCACCACGCCGCCAATCGCATCAGAACCGTAAACCGCAGACCGCGCGCCGCGAACATATTCGATGCGCTGCACCAGCGACAGAGGGATCTGGCTGAGGTCAGACGAACCGCTGATACCCGCCTGATTAAGCCGGATACCATCAATCAGGATCAGCACATGTCGGGACTCGGTTCCCCGGATAAACAGTGAACTTTGCTGCCCCAGTCCACCATTCTGTGCGACATCGACACCCGGCAGACGCCGCATCACATCCGTCAGGCTTTTGGCCTGCCAGCGATCAATCTCATCACGCGTGACGACGGTGGTCGGTGCCAGCACACCTGAAACGGGTTCAGCAAAACGGTTGGCAGTGACGATTTGCGTATCATCATTTCCCTGCGCAAAACCGTTTTGCATCCAGAGGGAAATCGCCGTTGCGCTCAGCGCGAACAGCGATGCAGTTTTTTTAGTCATTTTTAATCGCATCCATAAGACGAAGCAGGATGCCGCGGGCCGACAATCAATAGAACGCGATGATTGAACGAGTAGCGACGTTACACCGGCAGGTCTTCGGGCTGGGAACCATAAGTGATGATGACTTCCCATCCCGCAGGACAGTGTCTGCACTTGCACACATCACGACATTCCTTACCGCTGCGCGTCAGCTCCAGATTCACACTGGATTCCCTGGTAACTCGAGCTTGAGGCCGGCGCTTGCAGTCTACGGAGTGGAGATACGGAAGTCCAGACTGCTAAATATCTTCTCGCTGCAGGACTGGACATCAGCAAGTGAATGCCTACAATCGCCCGCTGGTAAGCTATTAATCAGGATTGCTCATGACACCCGAACATCTCCCCATTGAAGAGTATGACGCACAGCTGGCGGAAAAAGTCAGTCGTTTAGAGACGATGATGACGCCGTTTGCTGCGCCCGACGTGGAGGTGTTCCGTTCGCCGGTCAGCCACTATCGGATGCGCGCTGAATTTCGCCTGTGGCACGACGGCGATGATATCTATCACATCATCTTTGATCAGCAGACTCGCGAGCGGATCCGTGTTGATCAGTTCCCGGCGGCCAGCCAGCTGATCAACCAGCTGATGCCAAAGATGATCGCCGCGATCCGTGATAACCGCACTCTGCGTCATAAACTGTTCCAGATCGATTATCTGTCGACCATGAGCAATCAGATTGTGATTTCCTTGCTCTATCACCGCAAGCTGGATGATGAGTGGCAGCAGGCAGCTGCTGCGCTGCGTGACCAGCTGCGCGCGGAAGGGCTGGATGTGCAGCTGATTGGCCGTGCGACCAAAACCAAAATCTGTCTGGATCGCGACTTTGTAGACGAATGTCTGCCCGTGGCGGGTCGTGAGATTATCTATCGTCAGGTCGAGAACAGTTTTACCCAGCCTAATGCGGCGATGAATATTCAGATGCTGGAGTGGGCGCTGAATGTGACGCAGGATTCACAGGGCGACCTGCTGGAGCTTTATTGCGGCAATGGTAACTTCTCGCTGGCGCTGGCGCGTAATTTCCGCCGCGTGCTGGCGACAGAAATCGCCAAACCCTCTGTTGCGTCGGCGCAATACAACATTGCCGTGAACCAGATTGATAACGTGCAGATCATTCGCATGGCAGCGGAAGAGTTTACGCAGGCGATGAATGGCGTACGCAGCTTTAATCGTCTGGAAGGGATTGACCTGACCAGCTACGAATGCGAGACGATTTTTGTCGATCCGCCGCGCAGCGGCCTGGATGAAGAGACGGTGAAAATGGTGCAGGCCTATCCGCGCATCCTTTACATCTCCTGCAATCCGCAAACCCTGAGCGACAATCTGCAGACGCTGTCAGAAACGCATGAGGTAACGCGGCTGGCGCTGTTTGATCAATTCCCCTATACCCACCATATGGAATGCGCCGTTCTGCTGACGCGTAAAGCGTAAACAAAAACGGGAACCCTGAGGTTCCCGTTTTCATATATTCCTGATGATATCCCTACTGATTACGCTTGCGCTTAAATCGCGTCGCAATCCAGAACACCAGCGCAACCATCAGAACGGTAGGGACAAAGTTGGAGCCAATGTCCGGGTATTCCGCCCGCACCAGCGCGCTATACACCAGAATCCCCAGCAGGAAAAACGCCGCCGCCAGACCTGGCATGCCGTCCGGCATGTTGGTGTTGAGATAACGCTGATGCAGACACCAGGCCGCCAGACCCAGCGCAATCAGCGGAAAAATCGAAAAGGGAACAAAAGCGCTGAACAGCACAGAAAACGAGCCGTTAATCGCTAAGCCGGTAATAAAAGCCAGTGCCAGAGTGCTTTTATCGCGGATACCTGGGTGGGTCATGGACGGATCCTTACTCATTGCTCTTCGGGTTTTTCCAGGGTAACCGCCAGTCGTTCCTGCTCACGGCGATACCAGTAATAAGCGCCTTTGGCGATCATACGCAGCTGCAGCACCAGCCGATCCTCAAGCTTACGTCGCTGCTCAGCATCAACATCCAGTGCTTCTGCACCGGCGCTGAAAACAATGGTCACCATCGCTTCAGCCTGCGCTTCGGTAAAACTACGCGGCATGCGATTTTCGACCTCAAGATAATCGGCCAGTTCAGCGATGAAGTGCTGAATTTCACGCGCCACGGCGGCACGAAAAGCGGCAGAGGTACCGGAACGTTCACGCAGTAACAGGCGAAAAGCGTTGGGGTTGTTGCCGATGAACTCCATAAAGGTCGCTACGGACGTTTTAATGATGCTGCCACCTTTGGCGATACGCTGGCGCGCCTGACGCATCAGCTGTCGCAGCATCAGCCCGCTTTCATCCACCATCGTCAGACCAAGCTCATCAACATCCTTAAAATGACGATAAAAAGAGGTAGGTGCTATTCCCGCTTCACGGGCAACTTCCCGCAAACTCAGACTGGTAAAACTGCGTTCGGCGCTGAGCTGACTGAAAGCTGCTTCAATCAGTGTACGTCGTGTACGTTCTTTTTGTTGCGCTCTGACGCCCATGCTCTCTGCCTTTAGCGGTATTGAGTGGGCACTATAACAAAATTTTCAGCGTACAGATTGGCAATCTTTGTCACCGCCTGTGAACCTCACTCTTTGTCAAAATGTGATGAAAATCGCTGATAGAATTCAGAAGTGCGCGACGAGATGTTAGAATCTCGTTGTAAAAATGTATAAATAATAGGACGTATCGGTATGCAAAAGTCTTACGATTACGATGCCATTGTGATTGGCTCAGGGCCCGGCGGTGAAGGGGCGGCGATGGGGCTGGTAAAACAGGGAGCGCGCATCGCCGTGATCGAACGCTACCACAACATCGGTGGCGGTTGTACGCACTGGGGCACTATCCCTTCTAAAGCCCTTCGCCACGCCGTCAGTCGCATTATTGAATTCAACCAGAACCCGCTCTACAGCGACCATACCCGACTGCTTCGCTCCTCTTTCGCCGACATTCTCAATCACACTGAAAATGTGATCAGCCAGCAGACAGCCATGCGTCAGGGCTTCTACGAGCGTAACCGCTGTGAACTTTATCAGGGTGATGCGCATTTTGTAGATGCCAATACCATTGAGATTGAGCAACCCGACGGCACGCGTGAGACGCTGACGGCAGAGAAGTTTGTTATTGCCTGCGGTTCACGACCTTATCATCCTGACGATGTCGACTTTACCCATCCGCGCGTTTATGACTCTGACTCTATCCTCAACCTGCACCATGAACCGGGCCACGTCATTATTTATGGTGCGGGTGTAATTGGCTGTGAATATGCGTCCATTTTCCGTGGCCTGAACGTCAAAGTTGACCTGATTAACACCCGCGATCGTCTGCTGGCATTCCTTGATCAGGAGATGTCTGACTCCCTTTCTTATCACTTCTGGAACAGCGGCGTAGTCATTCGTCACAACGAAGAGTTTGAGAAGATCGAAGGCGTGGAAGATGGCGTGATCATGCATCTGAAGTCCGGCAAGAAAGTGAAAGCAGACTGCCTGCTTTACGCCAACGGCCGTACCGGTAACACCGATTCACTGTCGCTGGAAAATGTCGGTCTGGAAGCGGATGGTCGTGGCCTGCTGAAAGTGAACAGCATGTATCAGACGGCTCAGCCGCACATCTATGCCGTGGGTGATGTGATTGGCTATCCAAGCCTGGCCTCTGCCGCCTACGATCAGGGCCGTATTGCCGCGCAGGCAATTATCAAAGGAGAAGCGTCCGCGCACCTGATTGAAGATATCCCGACCGGCATCTACACCATTCCGGAAATCAGCTCTGTAGGTAAAACCGAGCAGCAGCTGACGGCGATGAAGGTGCCTTACGAAGTGGGTCGCGCGCAGTTCAAACATCTGGCGCGTGCGCAGATCGTCGGCATGAACGTGGGCAGCCTGAAGATTCTGTTCCATCGCGAAACGAAAGAGATTCTGGGGATCCACTGTTTTGGTGAGCGTGCCGCCGAGATTATTCACATCGGTCAGGCGATCATGGAGCAGAAAAATGGTGGCAACACGATTGAGTACTTCGTGAATACCACCTTTAACTATCCGACCATGGCTGAAGCTTATCGCGTTGCCGCGTTAAACGGCTTAAACCGCCTGTTTTAACGTAGCGTCGAAATAGTGGGCCATGTGGGTTTTAATCGCCTCTGCGAGCTGTTCATAACGGCTGCGCAGAGGTGACCCCGGACGATAGACCAGCGCAATCGTACGCTGTGGCACCGGTTTGTAGCAGGGAAGATAGCAGACGCCATCGCGGACGCGTTCCGGCGGGACTGCCAGCGCTGGTAACAGCGTAATTCCGCTGCCAGCCGCCACCATATTACGCAGCGTCTCAAGACTGGTCGCGCGGAAGTGGGTATCTTCATCCGCACCCGCCTCAAAGCAGAAACCCATCGCCTGGTCACGCAGACAGTGCCCGTCTTCCAGCATCAGCAACTTCTCGCCAGCCAGATCGGACATCGGTACGCGATCGCGATCGCACCACGGATGATCGGCATAGACGGCCAGCTTCATCGGCTCGTCAAACAGCGGCACTTCGATAAAGGCCTGACTCTCTTTGACCAGCGCGATAATCGCGCAGTCCAGCTTGCCGCTGTCGAGCTGAGACAGCAGCTGCTGCGTCTGCGCTTCGTGCAGGTACATCTCCAGCTTCGGGAATGTCTGGTGCAGCGTCGGGATAATCTGTGGCAATAAGTAAGGCGCGGTGGTCGGGATGAGGCCGATATGCAGCGGACCTGACATCGCTTCCCCTTGCTGACTGGCCATCTCTTTCAGCACTTTCACTTCACGCAGCACCGTTCGCGCCTGATCCACCAGCAGCAGACCTGCCTGTGTGAACAGCACTTTACGGCTGGTGCGCTCCAGCAGCATCACACCCAGCTCATCTTCCAGCTTACGGATCTGCCCGCTTAATGTTGGCTGACTGACATGACACGCATCCGCGGCACGGCGGAAATGACGGTGTTCAGCAAGCGAAACCAGATATTCAAGATCACGAATATTCATTATTACCCTCCAAACCACGATAGCCCGTGGCGATAGATAGAATAGCAATGAACGATTGGCCCTATCAAGGGTGGTTAGGAATAATGCGCGCATCAAATGGAACACGGCAGGTCAGGAGCAAAAAATGTTTGCAAGTCAGGAAGGTAAAGCGATTCCATCAGTCACTTTTCACACGCGTCAGGGCGATCGCTGGGTAGATGTCACCACAGAAGCGTTGTTTAAAGACAAAACGGTAATCGTTTTTTCACTGCCGGGTGCATTTACACCGACCTGCTCCTCCAGCCATCTGCCGCGTTATAACGAATTAGCGGGTCTGTTTGCCCAACAGGGCGTGGACAGCATTCTGTGCGTCTCGGTGAATGACACCTTTGTGATGAACGCCTGGAAAGCCGAACAGCGCGCAGACAACATTACTTTTATTCCTGATGGCAACGGCGAGTTCACGCGTGGCATGGAGATGCTGGTTGAGAAAGCCGATCTCGGTTTTGGTCCGCGGTCATGGCGCTACTCGATGCTGGTGCGTAACGGCGTGGTAGAGAAAATGTTTGTCGAGCCGAACAAACCTGGCGACCCGTTTGAGGTCTCCGATGCTGACACCATGCTGCGCTATCTGGCGCCGGAGTGTAAAGCCCAGGAGTCGGTCTCCATCTTTACTAAACCTGGCTGCACCTTCTGCACTCAGGCAAAAAAGATGCTGATGGATCATGGTATTCAGTACGAAGAGATTGTGCTGGGGCAGGATGCGACAACCGTGAGTCTGCGTGCCGTTTCAGGCCGGGCGACGGTGCCGCAGATCTTCATGGGTGGTCGTCATATTGGCGGCAGTGAGGAGCTGCAACACTACCTGCTGTCAGCGTAAAGAATCTGAGCGTCGGCCGGGAGAGCAGGCGCTTTGATGATGTGCCTATAAAAAAGTAGTAATTCTGAAGCTAGAGGTTGGCGGGCATTTAATGTGCCCGCTTTTTTTACCTGCTTAGCAGCTGACATGCACTTTTTCAGATCCCGCAATTATCACACGGAAAATAGTCAGATTAACTGGATGCTCCATAATAATGCCAGATAATAGGTAAGAACCCGCAACTTACACGTACCCAAATCTCTGGGAAATTCCCTTTAGAAAAAACCTCACCCACGAAATAATATAAATAAAGTTGACTCACTAAAATTACCATACTGCAACTCATGTAAAAATACGCACAGTGAATATAATTTTCACTTATTCAGACTGAAAACCACTAAAATAAAGATAAAATACCGCCAGTGCGTAAAATGGAAATTATGCTATATACCACCATCCATCATTCGGTTATTTTTGACTTCGTCGGACAACTTTATATGTTCGGACATAAACCCTATTCTATTTAGAAATAACTTTTTGAGGGATATAATTATGCGTACTTTGTCTTATGAAGAAACAAATGCAGTGAGTGGTGCTGACCTGCAAGGTGCAGTTATCGGCATGGTAGATGGCGCAGCAACAGGTATGGCAATTGGGGGGAAATGGGGTGGTGCAGGTGGCTTCATCGTTGGTGGTATATCACAGCTTTTTGGTCTGATTATTCCAACCATCATGGGTGGTGTCGCAGGCTTAGTTATCGGTGCTGCCACCGATACCGCTTCAGTGCAAAGCCTGCTTGCAGATTATCGTTCCACTTTCGGTCCAGGTAACGTTGATCACGGCGGCACGATCGGCTAATCCGCGCGCCTGTTAACTCTTCAGGGCGAAGCCGGGTCTGATTAATTTATTTCTTCGCCCTTTTTTGTTTCCTATTGAAAAATAAAAAGGTATCGTGCATGAGAGCATTATCGATCAATGAATTTCAATATGTCAGTGGTGCGTCCGTTATTAATACTGAAACCTGGGCTTATATGGATCAGGTGCTGAGTAATACCTTAGATGGGGCATCTACTGGCATGGCGATTGGTGGAAAATGGGGTGGCGCAGGTGGCATCATATTTGGCGCTATATCTCAACTGGTTGGTCTTATTGTCCCCGCAATAATGGGCGGCATATTGGGCATGGTATCCAGCATTACGATAGGTTACGAGGCGACAGGGCTGTTACTGAATGATTATCGGGAAAAGTTTGGCACGGATTAATTTCTTTTCAAAAAAATAAAGACTACCGGTAATAGCAACTGATGTTGGTTTTCGCCCAAAATTTTAGTGCGGTTGAATAATCAGCGCACACAGCTGTTAATAATTTCGCAAAAGTCATGCCTTTTACCTGACATTAAAATAACGGGCAAAGCATTAACTCTGCCCGCTTCTCAATCACGCCAGACGTTGCTTTGCGTCACCAATGGCACGCGCAACCTGCTGCGGCGAAACACCGCCCTGCGCATTACGCTTATTTAGACAGGATTGCAGCGCCAGGATCGGATAAACATCCTCGCCAATTACCGTACTGAACTGCTGCAACTGCGCCAGCGACAGCGCTTCCAGCGCCACGCCCTGCCCGATGGCAGCCACCACCACTTCCCCGACGATATGGTGTGCTTCACGGAACGGCACGCCTTTAGCGACCAGATAGTCAGCCAGTTCGGTGGAGTTTGCGTAACCCTGTTCAGCGGCTTCCTGGCAGCGCGGACGTTTAACCTGCAGGCCATCCAGCACCAGTACGGACATATGCAGACAGTCGAGCCAGGTGTCGAGCGCGTCAAACAGCCCCTCTTTGTCTTCCTGCATATCTTTGTTGTAGGCCAGCGGCAGACCTTTCAGCGTCATCATCATGCCGGTCAGTGCGCCCTGCACCCGACCACACTTGCCGCGAATCAGCTCCAGCGCATCCGGGTTTTTCTTCTGCGGCATCAGCGAGGAGCCAGAGGTGACTTTATCTGACAGCTCAATAAAGCCCGCTTCGCCGGTATTGAAGAAGATCATATCTTCAGCAAAGCGCGACAGATGCACCATGCCAATGGCCGCATCAGAGAGCAGCTCCAGCACGTGATCGCGATCTGATACGGTATCCAGGCTGTTACGTGTGGCAGAAGCAAAGCCCAGCCAGCCAGCCAGCTGCTGACGATCGATCTCGTAAGCGGTACCAGCCAGAGCGCCACAGCCCAGCGGGCTGACATCAAGCCGCTTCAGGGTATCCTGCAGTCGGCTCTCGTCACGCGCCAGCATTTCAACGTAGGCCAGACACCAGTGCGCAAACGTCACCGGCTGCGCGCGTTGCAGGTGGGTGTAGCCCGGCATCACCGCATCCTGATTCGCTTCTGCCGTCACCACCAGCGCCTGCTGCAGTTCGCGGGTCGCACCCAGTAACGCCTCAATCTGCACTTTGCACCACAGTTTCAGATCGGTCGCGACCTGATCGTTACGGCTACGGCCGGTGTGCAGTTTTTTGCCCAGCGCACCGACTTTATCGATCAGCTTGCCTTCAACCCAGCTGTGGATATCTTCGGCGTCGCTCTGCAGGATCTGCTCAGGATTCTCACGCACGTCATCCAGTAACGCATTCAGCGCGGCTTCCAGCTGCTGCTGCTCATCCTGAGTCAGAACGTTGACCGTCACCAGCGCTTTGGACCAGGCAACAGAGCCAATAATGTCCTGCTCTGCCAGGCGGTAATCGAAGCGCAGCGAGTCATTGAACTGTTTAAAACGCTGATCCGCTGCCTGAGTAAACCGTCCACCCCAAAGTGCCATGTGAAAACTCCTCTGAATCGTTAAACAAGAGGCGGCATAAATGCCGCCTCTGAATTAAAACGGTGAGGCGAGGCGCACCCCGCCTGAAAATTACTTCTTCTGCTCGTTCAGGGCGCGAATGCGTGAAGAGAGCGAGAACAGACGGATAAAGCCGCCCGCGTGACGGTGATCGTAGACTTCATCTTCACCGAAGGTAGCGAACTCTTCTGAGTAAAGGCTGTTCGCGGAACGCTTCTGGGTGGCTGTCGCCTGACCTTTGTAAAGCTGCAGCACCACTTCACCGTTAACCTCTTCCGCCAGCGATTCGGCAGCAGCCTGAATCGACTTACGCAGCGGGGCGAACCAGCGGCCGTCATAAACCACGTAAGACATCTCGTGGCCCAGCTGCTCACGCCATTTGAAGCTATCGCGATCCAGTACCAGCTGTTCAACCGCACGCAGTGCATTCACCATGATGGTGCCGCCCGGGGTTTCGTAGCAGCCACGGGATTTAATGCCCACCAGACGGTTTTCAACGATATCGATACGGCCAACGCCATGTTTTGCGCCCAGCACGTTGAGTTTTTCCAGACACTGGAACGGACTCAGTTTTTCACCGTTAACCGCCACAACCCGACCTTTCTCAACGGTCACGGTCACCTCTTCAGGCTGGTCAGGGGCTTCCAGCGGATCGACAGTCCAGACCCAGCAATCTTTATTCGGTGCATTGGCCGGGCTTTCCAGCACGCCGCCTTCGGTGGAGATGTGCCAGGCATTTTCGTCACGACTGTAGATTTTTTCCAGCGACGCGGTGGTCGGGATGTTGCGCTCTTTCAGGTAGTCCAGCAGCGCTTCACGTGAACGCAGGTTCCATTCACGCCACGGTGCCACCACTTTCAGCTGAGGTGCCAGCGCGGTGTAGGTGGTTTCGAAACGCACCTGGTCATTACCTTTACCGGTTGCGCCGTGACACAGCGCATCCGCGCCCACTTTCAGCGCCAGCTCAACCTGGGCTTTAGCGATGATAGGACGCGCCATTGAGGTGCCCAGCAGATAGGTCCCTTCATACAGCGCACCGGTCTGCAGCACCGGATAAACGTAGTCGCTGATGAACTCTTCACGCAGGTCAACCACGTGACATTCAGATGCGCCAGACTGCAGCGCTTTCTTCTCCACACCTTCCAGATCGCCACGCTCCTGACCGATGTCTGCCACGAAAGCGACCACTTCACAGCCGCCGTAGTTCTCTTTCAGCCATGGAATGATGGCTGACGTATCAAGACCACCGGAGTAAGCCAGAACGATTTTTTTGATGTTTTGCGTTTGCATTTCGTAATCCTTGAATCAGAGTCGTTAAGCGAGAATCCGGGTGCCAATCGACACGCCGTTAAACAGGTCAGGCAGCCGCTCAGCGTGACGCCAGCTGGCAATATCCACCGGGCGGCCCAGCGTACGTGCCGCATCCAGCGCAGCGTGTACTTTCACAATCATGCCGTCGGTAATAATGCCCTGGGTAATCAGCTGCTCGGCTTTATCGGCGGTCATCTCTTCGATGCGCTGACCTTTGCCGTCGAGAATACCACTAACGTCTGACAACAGAACCAGATCAGCGCCCAGCGTCGAGGCCAGAGCGGTCGCTGCCTGATCCGCGTTGACGTTCATCAGGTCGCCGCTGTCAGTAATACCAATCGAGCTGACTACTGGCATATAACCGGCCGCCAGCAGGGTGTTCAGCAGCGCCGGATCGCCCGGCGTTGCGTGGCCAACATGGCCGAGTTCTTCATCAAACGGGGCGACATTGACGATGCCTGCATCGCCCAGGCAGAGACCCACTGCATTGATACCCGATTTTTTTGCCCAGGCCAGCAGCGTTTTATTCGCGGTTCCCGCCAGCGCACCGGTAATGATGTCGATCTGATCGGCCGGGGTGACGCGCAGGCCATTTTTCTTCATCACCGGCAGCGCCAGCTTTTTCATCAGTTCATCCACCAGGCAGCCGCCGCCGTGGACGATGATCAGCGGACGCTGATGGGCGCTACGATAGTTAAGCAGTGCTTCAAACAAGCGCGCCAGCGCTTCTTCGCTGTCTAACAGCACACCGCCCAGCTTAATAATCAATGGATTGGTCATGGTTTAGTTATCCGTTAAATCAGTGACTGCGTTTCAGGGAAGCCGAACCGGATGTTCAGGCACTGTACTGCCTGCGATGCCGCCCCTTTCAGCAGATTATCTTCGGCTGCTACAACAATCAGATGCTCGTCCTGCACTTCAAAACCGATATCGCAGTAAGGCAGGCCGACAACGGCTTTCAGCGCCGGTACGCCCTTATCGTAGAGGCGTACCAGCGGCTTGTCGTCATAGGCACGATGGAAGACGGCAGCGATATCTTCGCGGCTGACACCCGCTTTCAGACGGCAGGTGATGGTGGCCAGGATACCGCGCGGGAAGCTCCCCAGGTGCGGAGTGAAGATTACTGGCGTACCGAGGTGCGCGACAATTTCCGGGTGGTGACGATGATTGAACAGCCCGTAAGGCTGCAGGCTCACTTCGCAGAAGCTGGTGCCGACATTGGCTTTACGTCCGGCACCGCTCACGCCGCTGGTGGCGTTGATAACCGGCCACTGCGCATCGTTTAACAGTCCTGCATCCACCAGAGGTTTCAGAGCCAGCTGAGCAGCGGTCGGGTAGCAACCGGGTACCGCCACCAGCTGCGCCTGCTGAATTTTCTCATGCTGATATTCCGCCAGGCCATAAACGGCTTTATCGAGCCAGTCGCCATGCTGATGCGTGAAACCGTAGAAACGGGTGTAAAAATCAGCGTCGTTCACGCGGAACGCACCCGACAGGTCGAATACCACACAGCCAGCCTTGAGAAATTCCGGGGCCAGATCGTGGCTGACTTCGTGGGCCGTCGCCAGGAACACGACATCTACTTTGTCTGCCCACTCCGCCGCGCTGCTCAGCGGCTGCAGCGGTAAATCCACCACGCCTTTCAGCTGCGGATGGAGATCGGACAGGCGCTTGCCGGCATCAGGGCTTTGCGCCGAAACCGCCAAAGCGGTTATGTTGATATGTGGATGGCGATTCAGGAAGGTGGCAAGCTCAACACCAGCGTAACCACTGGCACCAACGATCAGCGTATTCAACATCAGGCTGTAACCCTTTTTACAGTCGCACGTTCCGGGTCGCGGCCTTGCCCCGTTACCCACCCTGTCATCTGCAGTGATTTAAGGTTCCCTTGCAGAGGACGTTAATGTATTTTTATTCACTATTACTGCATGAATATGGATACATCCTAACCCAAGGACCGCCAACAGTGAAGACAAAATTACCGCCTTTTATTGAACTGTACAGCCAGTTAATCGCCACACCGTCGATCAGTGCAACCGATGCCGCGCTGGATCAGAGTAATGAAACTTTAATCAATTTGCTGGCCGGCTGGTTCCGCGACCTTGGCTTCAGCGTTGAAGTGCAGCCGGTGCCCGGCACCCGCAATAAATTTAACATGCTGGCGCGAACCGGCAGTGGAGCGGGCGGCCTGCTGTTAGCGGGTCATACGGATACCGTTCCCTTTGATGATGGCCGCTGGACGCGCGATCCCTTTACCCTGACCGAGCACGACAACAAGCTCTATGGTCTGGGCACGGCAGACATGAAAGGCTTCTTCGCCTTTATTCTCGATACGCTGCGCGATGTGGATGTCAGTACGCTGAGTAAGCCGCTCTATATCCTCGCCACGGCCGATGAAGAAACCACCATGGCGGGTGCCAAATATTTCTCGGAATCAACGCAACTGCGTCCCGACTGCGCCATCATCGGTGAACCGACCTCGCTGAAACCGGTGCGTGCACATAAAGGCCATCTGTCGAATGTGATTCGTATTGAAGGAAAATCGGGCCATTCCAGCGATCCGGCGCGTGGCGTCAACGCCATTGAACTGATGCATGAGTCGATCACTCACCTGATGCAACTGCGCAACACGCTGCAGGAGCGTTATCACCATGACGGCTTTGCCATCCCCTATCCCACCATGAATTTCGGGCATATTCATGGCGGCGACGCCGCTAACCGTATCTGCGCCTGTTGTGAACTGCATATGGATATCCGACCGCTGCCGGGCCTGTCGCTGAGCGATCTGGATGGGTTACTGAACGAGGCGCTGGCACCAGTGAGTGCCCGCTGGCCGGGCCGTGTCACGGTGGCCGAACTGCATCCACCGATTCCAGGCTATGAGTGTCCGGCTAATCATGAGCTGGTGAGCGTGGTAGAGAAATTGCTGGGTACGCCAACGGAGATAGTGAACTACTGCACCGAAGCGCCGTTTATTCAGCAGCTCTGCCCGACGCTGGTCCTGGGTCCGGGTTCGATTAATCAGGCACACCAGCCAGATGAATTTATCGATACGGCATTTATTAAGCCGACGCGGGCACTTATCAGTCAGGTTGTGCAGCATTTTTGTCACTGATTGACAGTAAATGGGGCATTTCACTGTATTAACAGCAAAATGCCCCCTCATTCTGCGGGATTTAACAATAAGAATAACTTATCCCGCTTCCTTCCCGATAAATTCTGTGAATTTCCGTTAGTTAGCGCCATCTTCAGCGCACTTTAACGCATTTGACGAACGCAACATTACGTGGCTAGATAAAAGACGATGTTATGCCCACCGGGTAATTATCCAGAACGTTTCAGAATGCGGACAGGCGGCAACGGAGGCGGTTCCCTGTAGATTATCGGGAACACGATGTTGCTGATTTTTTGCTGCCTGAAAGGTCGGGTGTAGAAGTTTTTAAAGACGATAAGGGTGTCAGGGTCCAATGAACGAACAATATTCCGCAATGCGAAGTAATGTCAGTATGCTCGGCAAACTGCTCGGGGATACGATTAAGGATGCACTGGGAGAGAACATCCTCGACCAGGTGGAAACCATCCGTAAGCTCTCCAAGTCATCCCGTGCAGGCAATGATACGCATCGTAAAGAGCTGCTCAATACGCTGCAGAACCTCTCCAACGAGGAGCTTCTGCCGGTTGCACGCGCATTCAGCCAGTTTCTGAACCTCACCAACGTAGCGGAGCAGTATCAGACCATCTCGCAGAGCGGCGAAGGTGAAAACCATCCTGAACTGCTGAAAAAGACCTTTGATACCCTGAAGCAGCAGAAAGATATCAGCGAAACCGACATTCTGGCGGCCATTGAGTCGCTGTCGCTGGAGCTGGTGCTGACTGCGCACCCGACCGAAATCACCCGTCGTACGCTGATTCACAAGCTGGTTGAAGTGAACAGCTGTCTGAAACAGCTCGACCACAGCGACGTCTCCGACTACGAGCGTAACCAGATTATGCGCCGTCTGCGTCAGCTGGTAGCACAGGCGTGGCACACCGATGAGATCCGCAAATATCGTCCGACCCCCGTCGACGAAGCCAAATGGGGCTTTGCCGTTGTAGAAAACAGCCTGTGGGAAGGCGTTCCCGCCTTCCTGCGTGAGCTGAATGAGCAGGTCGAAGAGGCCTTTGGCATTAAGCTGCCGGTCGATTTCGTGCCGGTTCAGTTCACCTCATGGATGGGTGGCGACCGCGACGGTAACCCGAACGTCACAGCCTCCATTACCCGCCATGTGATGCAGCTAAGCCGCTGGAAAGCCACAGATCTGTTCCTGCGTGATATCGGCGTGCTGATCTCCGAGCTGTCGATGTCCGAGTGCAGCGAAGAGATCCGCGAGCTCAGCGGCGATCCGGAAGCGCTGGAACCTTATCGCGTAATCCTGAAACGCCTGCGCAGCCAGTTAATGTCTACCCAGTCATTCCTGGAACGCCGCCTGAAAGGTGAGCGTCTGCCGCGTCCGGCCGATTTGCTGGTCTCCAACGATCAGCTGTGGGACCCGTTGTATGCCATCTATCAGTCACTGCAACAGTGCGGCATGGGCATTATTGCCAACGGTCAGTTGCTCGATACGCTGCGCCGCGTGAAATGCTTCGGCGTGCCGCTGGTGCGTATCGATCTGCGTCAGGAAAGTACCCGCCATACAGAGGCGATTGCTGAAGTGACCCGTTACCTGGGCCTCGGCGATTATGAAAGCTGGTCCGAAGCGGACAAACAGGCCTTCCTGATCCGTGAACTGAACTCCAAACGCCCATTGCTGCCACGCAGCTGGGAACCCAGCGATGAGACGCGTGAAGTGCTGGAGACCTGTCGCGTTGCGGCTGAAGCGCCACAAGGCTCTATCGCCGCTTATGTTATTTCGATGGCGAAAACCCCTTCCGACGTGCTGGCCGTGCATCTGCTGCTGAAAGAAGCGGGTATCGGCTATGCAATGCCGGTTGCACCGCTGTTTGAAACACTGGATGACCTGAACAACGCAAACGACGTGATGAGCCAGTTACTGAGCATCGACTGGTATCGCGGCTTTATTCAGGGCAAACAGATGGTGATGATTGGCTATTCTGACTCGGCGAAAGATGCCGGTGTGATGGCCGCCAGTTGGGCGCAGTATCAGGCACAGGATGCACTGATTAAAACCTGCGAAAAAGCCGGGATTTCCCTGACGCTGTTCCACGGACGCGGCGGCAGCATTGGCCGTGGCGGCGCGCCCGCGCATGCCGCACTGCTGTCACAACCGCCAGGCAGCCTGCGCGGCGGTCTGCGTGTGACCGAACAGGGTGAGATGATCCGCTTTAAATATGGCTTACCGGCCGTGACGATCGCCAGCCTGTCGCTCTACACCGGCGCGATTCTGGAAGCGAACCTGATGCCACCGCCGGAGCCAGAACGCGAATGGCGCGACATCATGGATCAGCTCTCTGCTGACTCCTGCGCAATGTATCGCGGGTATGTGCGTGAAAATGCGGACTTCGTCCCCTACTTCCGTTCGGCGACGCCGGAGCAGGAACTGGGCAAATTACCGCTCGGCTCACGTCCGGCCAAACGCCGTCCTACCGGTGGCGTGGAGTCGCTGCGTGCGATCCCATGGATTTTTGCCTGGACGCAGAACCGTCTGATGCTGCCTGCCTGGCTCGGTGCCGGTGCTGCCCTACAGCAGGCGATGGCGGCCGGTCATCAGGATCAACTGGAAGCGATGTGCCGCGACTGGCCGTTCTTCTCTACCCGCCTGGGCATGCTGGAGATGGTGTTCTCGAAAGCGGACCTGTGGCTGGCGGAATATTACGATCAGCGTCTGGTCGACAAATCACTCTGGCCGTTAGGCAAACAGCTGCGCGACCAGCTTGATGCCGATATCAAAGCGGTACTGACCATTGCCAACGACTCGCATCTGATGGCTGACCAGCCGTGGATTGCCGAGTCGATTGCACTGCGTAACGTCTATACCGATCCGCTCAACGTACTCCAGGCGGAACTGCTGCATCGTTCCCGTGCGCAGGAAGCGCGGGGTGAAGAACCGGATGCCCGCGTTGAGCAGGCTCTGATGGTGACAATTGCGGGTGTGGCGGCAGGCATGCGCAATACCGGTTAATCCCGGTCAGGCGCGGATCACACCCCGCGCCGCCAGAGAGCAGCAATAAAAAAGTCGGGAAATTCCCGACTTTTTTACTGGCTCAGGCAGAACGGTTAAGCCGCCGCCGCAACCGGGCGAACCCCTAACGTGTGGCAGATGGCGTAACTCATTTCGGCACGGTTCAGCGTGTAAAAATGGAAATCTTTCACCCCTTCGCGTGACAGGATTTTCACCATATCCATCGCGATATTCGCTCCCACCATTTTGCGCGTTTCCGGATCGTCATCCAGACCGGCAAACATCGCGCTCATCCAGCCGGGCACGCGCACATTGGTCAGCGTGGCAAAGCGTTGCAGCTGCTTAAAGTTAGAGACCGGCAGAATGCCCGGCACAATTTCCACATCAATGCCGGTCGAGACACAGCGGTCGCGGAAACGCAGATAGCTTTCGACGTCGAAGAAAAACTGGGTAATGGCCCGGTTTGCGCCTGCATCAATTTTTCGTTTGAGATTAATCAGGTCGGCCTGGGCGCTTTTCGCTTCGGGATGGACTTCCGGATAGGCAGCAACAGAAATATCAAAATCGCCGACCTCTTTCAGCAGCGAAACCAGATCGCTGCCGTACATCTCTGGCTTGCCGCTGCCAGGTGGCAGATCGCCACGCAGTGCCACAATATGACGGATACCGTTGTTCCAGTAATCCTGAGCGATGGTGCGCAGTTCATCGCGCGTCGCATCAACACAGGTCAGATGGGGTGCTGCTTCCAGGCCGGTGCGATCTTTAATGCCTTTGATAATGCTGTGGGTGCGATCGCGTTCACCTGAGTTCGCACCGTAAGTGACAGAAACGAATTTCGGTTTCAGACTGCTCAGGCGGTCAATTGAGGTCCACAGAGTCTCTTCCATTTCGCCGGTGCGCGGCGGAAAGAACTCAAACGACACATTAATTTGCCCGTTCAGTTCAGCCAGGCTCTGGTTTAGCGCTTCGCGCTGATTGGCATGAAAGAAACTCATCCTGCACCCTCACTGATTAATAATTGGCCCGTAAACATCTACACGTTTAGACGTCCAGATGTTCAAAATGACGCAATCTCAGTGTGCCGTCAACGTAAAAATGGTCAACAGACGTGATCAATTTTCAATCAACATGAAGGGATTTCAACAGGAAGGAGGCAACACTTTGAAAACAGGCGCCGAAGCGCCTGATGAAGAAGGATTACAGCAGTTGGGCGAGGCGATTGATATCGGACTGAATAGCGCCGGCGGTGACATCCCGGCCTGCGCCCGGCCCGCGGATCACCAACGGATTATCGCGATACCAGCGGCTCTCAATGGCAAAGACGTTGTCGCACGGCAGCAGCGCGGCCAGCGGATGCTCAGGTCGCACCGCTTCAACTCCTACGCGCGCCTTGCCGTTAGCATCAAAACGGGCAACGTAGCGCAGCACCAGGTCCATCTCTCGCGCGGCTTCCAGCCGCTGCAGCATCTGTTCGTTCAGCTCTTCGCCATTTTCAAAGAAGTGATCAATCGATCCCTCAAGACAGTTATTTGGTACCAGCGATTCAACCCGCACCTGATCCGGCTCGATGTTATAGCCCGCCTCACGCGCCAGGATCACCAGCTTGCGCATCACATCCTGACCCGAGAGATCGGCGCGCGGGTCAGGCTCGGTTAAACCCTGCTGCCACGCCTGATCTACCAGCTCGGTAAACGGCACCGTGCCATCAAACTGCAGGAACAGCCACGACAGCGTACCGGAGAAGATCCCGCTAATCGCCAGAATGGTATCGCCGCTGTCGCGCAGATCGCGCACCGTATAGTTAATCGGCAGACCAGCACCAACAGTGGCGTTATAGAGCCAGTGACGCCCGGTTTTGGTAAAGGCATCCCGAATCTGCCGCCAGGTCTGACTGTCAGACGCACCCGCAACCTTGTTGGCGCTGATTACATGAAAACCGTGGCTGGCAAAATCAAGATACTGCTGCGCCAGCGGTGTACTGGCCGTGACATCCAGCACCACCAAATCATCGAACGGATGAGCACGCATCCACAGGAACAGCGACTCTTCATCGCGCTCCACCGCTTCATCATCAAAGAAGGCGAGCGCACGACTGGCATCCAGCCCGTCATAGCTCAGCAGGCTGCGGCGGCTGTCCGCGACGCCCGCCAGCACAAATTCAAAGCCGGTGCGCGCTGACAGCGTTTCCTGATCGCGGGCAAACAGTTCAAGCCAGCGTGAACCGATATTGCCTTTGCCAAACAGCATCAGACCGATGCGCTTTTCTGCGCGGAACAGCGACTGATGCAGTCCCTGAATCAGGTGCTGGGTCGGCCCGACGCGCAGTACCGCCACCACGCTAATGTGATCTTCGGACTGCCAGATGAATTCAACCGGCTGATCTTTTAGCTGCTGCCAGAAACGATGGGTATGCAGTGGATTGCGGGTAACGCCTGCGCCAACCAGCGCCACCAGCGCCAGGCCGTCGCGCAGCTGCAGATGGCCCGGTAAACCGGCGTCCTGTAGCAGTGTGAAGGCGCTGTTAACCACTTCAGAGGTATAGCAGAGCTGCAGCAGCTGACGGTCAGGATGGACGCCAAACGCCAGCGGACGCAACTGCGCGCGCTTCAGCAGCAGGTCAATCTCTTTGTGCAGGATGGCGAAGTCATGCTGCCCGGGCAGCTGAATCTCAATCAGGCACACATCATCGTGGCTGGTGACGATGCGCGCCCCGGTTCCGGAGGCCAGCACACGTTCAATACGGGTTGAGCCCTGCTCCGGCTGATAACTGCAGCGCAGTTGCAGGTCGATATCGCTGCCAGAAACCGGCTGCAGCGTGCGGGTGTGCAGCACCGGAGCAGCCAGCCGCGCCAGCTCACTGGCTTCATCCAGCCTTAACAGCGGCAGCAGACAGGCATCAGAGACTTTGCGGGGATCGGCGCTGTAAACGCCCGCGACATCGCTCCAGATGGTCACGCGTCCGACACCCGCCAGCGCGCCAATCTGCGTAGCGGAATAGTCGGAGCCGTTGCGGCCAAGCAGGACGGTTTCACCGGCATCGTTGCGGCTTATAAAGCCGGTCACCACGATGCGCTTTTGCGGATGCTGCGCCAGCAAAGTCTGCAGCAGGGGCCAGGATTTCCCCTCATCCACCTGCGGCTGAGCAGCACGTTCAGCACGCAGAAACTCACGCGCATCCAGCCAGCAGGCCTGCAGGTCACGCTGGCTCAGTACCGCTGACATCAGGCGTGCCGACCATATTTCACCGTGCCCGACCACTTCGGCATAGACCGCATCGGTGATCGGCGCATCCAGCAGTACGGCCAGCTTTTCCAGATCGCGGATAAATGTGGTGATTAAGGGTTCGGCGATCTCAGCAGGCAGCAGCGCACCGATTAGTTCACTCTGGTAGCGCCGTAAAGCCTGTTGCACCTGATGCGCAGAGAGCCGATCGTTCTGGCTCAGCTTCAGCCAGCTAATCAGCTGGTTGGTGGTTGAGCCTGCCGCGGAGACCACCATCAGATCGCCCGGCTGGCTGTAGTCCGCCATAATGCTGGCAACGCGCTGATAGCAACGCGCATCGGCCAGGCTGCTGCCGCCAAACTTATGCAACTGCCTGATGTT
This sequence comes from Pantoea sp. JKS000250, assembly GCF_003201065.1. Taxonomy (NCBI): domain Bacteria; kingdom Pseudomonadati; phylum Pseudomonadota; class Gammaproteobacteria; order Enterobacterales; family Erwiniaceae; genus Pantoea; species Pantoea sp. JKS000250. The sequence continues at coordinate 2,080,289 of NZ_QICZ01000001.1, forward strand.
CGGCGTTCCCGCGCCTGCTGAAATCGTCATGCTTAACCCTCGGCTGCGATCCGGAATGCATTATCCAGATCGGCAATTAAATCTTCGTGATCTTCAATACCAACAGAAACCCGTAGCAGCGTATCGGAAATGCCTGCTGCCGCGCGTGCTTCTGCCGACATCCCCGCGTGCGTCATGGTGGCGGTATGGGAGATCAGACTCTCTACGCCGCCCAGCGATTCCGCCAGCGTAAATAGCCGCAACGCTTTCAGGAAGCGACGCAGCAGCGCCTCATCACCGTCGACCTCGAAACTCAGCATGGCACCAAAGCCGCGCTGCTGACGTACCGCATGTTCGTGTCCGGCGTTTTCCGGCAGCGAAGGATGATACAACTTTTTCACCCGCTTCTGCTGCTTCAGATAGTCCACAATCGCGAGTGCGTTGCGTTGTGCGGCTGCAATGCGCGGCGCAAGCGTACGAATGCCGCGCAGCAGCAGATAACTGTCAAAGGCTGCGCCGGTCACGCCAATGTTATTCGCCCACCAGGCCAGGTCGGTCGCCAGTTGCGGATCTTTGGCAATCACCGCGCCCGCCACCACATCGGAGTGACCATTGAGGTATTTGGTACAGGAGTGGATCACCAGGTCCGCACCCAGCGCCAGGGGATTCTGCAGCGCCGGACTCATAAAGGTGTTATCTACCACGCTGACGGCACCCGCAGCGCGCGCGGCGGCGCAAATCGCGCTGATATCCACGACGCGCAGCAGCGGATTGCTGGGGCTTTCAATCAGCACCAGTTTCGGTTTTTCATCCAGTGCTGCCTGCAGCGCCACCGGATCGCCCTGATCGACAAATTTCACCCGATAGGCGCCGCGTTTGCTCAGGCTGTCAAACAGCCGATAGCTGCCGCCATAACAGTCGTGTGGCGCAACCAGCAGATCGCCAGGCTTCAGGAACACCGTCGTGACCAGGTGAATGGCCGACATGCCGGTATTGGTTAATACCGCACCTGCTCCGCCTTCCAGCTCCGCCAGCGTACGCTGTACGACATCACGAGTGGGGTTACCACGACGGGAATAGTCATGTGCACGAGGCTCATTGAAATCAAGAAAGTTATAGGTTGTAGAGAGGTGGATGGGCGGGACAACGCAGCCATATTGCTCGTCATCATTCAAACCGCTGCGCACTGCGATGGTTGCCGGTTTACGCGTCATGAGCGAATTGTTCCTGAAGAGTTAAGAAAATGTAGTCCACAGAATATCACCCTCTAATTAGACGTCAATACATCTGGACATCTAAATGTCTTTGCGTATAGATTGAGCAAAAACGCAATAACCGCTAAAATTATGCGTCATCGCCTGGCGTTCCCCTCTGTGATGAAGAGGCTGCGAGCGAAGAAAACCCGCCATATCAGGGGTCAGGCAGGAAAAAATCAGGCATAATCCGCTGATTTCCTCACATTTAACGTTTATTAATTAAGGTAACCCATGGCTGAATGGAACGGCGAATATATCAGCCCGTACGCTGAGCACGGTAAGAAGAGCGAGCAGGTCAAGAAGATTACAGTTTCTATCCCATTGAGCGTGCTGAAGATTTTAACGGATGAGCGTACCCGTCGTCAGGTGAACAACCTGCGTCACGCCACCAACAGCGAGCTGCTTTGCGAAGCCTTTTTACATGCCTTTACGGGCCAACCGCTGCCGGATGACGTCGACCTGCGCAAAGAGCGTAATGATGAGATTCCGGAAGAAGCAAAAGCAATCATGCGCCAGATGGGTGTCGACCCGGATACCTGGGAGTATTGATCCCCGGGGTCCGGTTTCACTGAATCCCGCTTCAGAGGAGCAGGCTCCGCTCAGGGAGCCGCTTTCTGATGCGATATGAGCGGCTTTTGCTGCTTTCCGCAATCTGATTGACCCTTCTGAATATTGCCCGTCAGACTTATCATAAAAATCCAGCCTGTTCTCATATTATTCCGTTATTTCTGTTGCAATAAGAATGCCTTTTTATTTCGATAATAGAATAATTACTATTGTTCACTATTATCCGCATCCGTAAAATTTTGTCTGAGCGACTATTTCACGGAAAGAAAATGAGTATTAAATATAAAATAACGTCATGTGCATCTGCTTTTATTATTATCCTGGTCGCCTCAGCAGTTCGCTCTTGTTTTTATCCGGCGAAAGCTGCACCCGCTCTCACAGAGCCAAATGGGAATATCAATGCACTGCAACAGGATCGTGTACGCAAAGAGCAACTGATGCCTGAACCGCAGCGGGCAGCGTCTGAACAACAGCGCTTCCGGCCAGAAGATATTCCCTTTCCGCATGAAGAAAACTGCTATCTCATTGATAAGGTCTCTTTAAAGCAGGATAGCAAAAAACTTCACCTCGAAAAATTAAGGTATTTTACTTCTCAGGCAGAAGGAAAATGTCTGGGTATCGCGGGTATAAGATTGCTGTCAAAAACCCTGCAGAATGAAATCATCCGGACAGGATATATCACCACGCGCGTTAATTTACCGGAGCAAAACCTGTCAGGTGGCGAATTAAAATTTGATATTAATGCCGGTAAAGTGGGAAAAATCGTTCTTAATAAATCCGGGGAAGACTATATCAATTTAACCAGCACATTACCGTTCAAAACGGGTGATGTGCTTGAACTCAGCGACCTTGAACAGGGTAGCCTTAATCTTCAGCGCGTACCGGGATCGCAGGTTAACGTCAATCTGGTGCCTGGCAGTGGCAAAGGTGAAAGTGACATCTATATCCAGCGCAGGCAGGATAAATACTGGCAGGTGGGTGCATGGCTTAATGATGCTGGCTCAGTTGCAACAGGCCGTTACCAGGGTGGTGCAGCGCTCTATCTGAATAATATCACCTCACTGAGTGACACCCTTTACGTCTCTTATGGCCACGATATTGCCCCGAAGCACACGATAAAAGGTAACAGTAATAAATCGATAGGTTATTCAATCCCCTGGGGTTACTGGTGGCTCGATCTCTACGCCAGTCACAGTGACTACCGGCAATTTATGACCGGAAACTGGGCAAAATGGACGCTGAATAATAAGAACCGTTATTACAATGCGCAACTCAATCGACTGATTTCACGCACCGTGCATCAGACCAGTACGGTTGGCCTGCAAATATTCGATGCGGAATCGCGTTACTCCCTGGATGATTTTGACCTTGTCAGCATGCATAAAAGAAGTGCGGGCTGGAAAGCGGTGCTGCAACATCAAATCAATGTTGATAATGCAGGTCTCGCAACCACACTAAGTTACCAAAGAAAGATGCCCTGGTTTAACAGCAGCAAAACTGTTGAGCAGGAGTATGGACTCATTGATAAGCAAGGCCGGATTGTTACTTTAGATCTTGAGGGTTCCGTCAACTTTCGTGTCTATGAAAACTGGCTAAACTACTCTCCTCATTTCAGCCTGCAATATTCGCCCGATAGCCTCTCGTCACTCAACCGCTTTTCGCTGGCAAACCGCTGGACGGTGCGCGGTTTCGATGGTGAATATTCTCTTCAGGACAATAAGGGATGGTACTGGCGCAACGATCTTAGCTGGATAATTCCCGGCAAACCGATTCAGCCCTATATCGGTGTTGATGCAGGCCAGGTCTATGGCAATTACAACCAGCAGTATTATACCGGAAAAACCGTCACAGGCAGCGTTGTCGGCCTGCGTGGAAAAGTTCTGCAAACACGCTTTGATCTTTTTGCCGGTACCCCGCTAAAAAAACCACAAGCCTTTCACACTGATCCACTTACGCTGGGTTTTTCATTGCAATGGAAATATTAAAAAAGATGGAGATTTTTTAATAAAAAACAGCTTTAAAAAATAAATACACCCATACAAAAAAAGGATAGAGATAATGAAGAAGCATAAGTTTAACCTGGTATTCCTGGCTACCGTGGCCACATTGTGTGGACAGCCTGCGCTGGCTGCACTCAATACTTACACCCATGCAAATGGATCGACCGTCGTTAATATTAACCAGGCTGATGCAAATGGTCTTTCACACAATATGTATCAGAACTTTAACGTCACCAGTGATGGAATGGTCCTGAATAATAGCACCACAGATTTAGTGCGTGACAAGGGTGATCTTGCGCGAAACAGCAATCTGGATAAGTCAGCCAGCCTTATCCTGAATGAAGTTATCTCAAAAAGCTCGTCTTCACTGAACGGGTATATTGAAGTCGCCGGTCAAAAAGCGGATGTCATTATCGCTAACCCGAATGGTATTACCTGCTCTGGCTGTAGCTTCATTAACACCGGACGCGCCACGCTGACCACCGGAACGCCCACCTTTACCGATGGTGCATTGACTGGTTTCAATGTGGCGAAAGGCACAATTACTGTTAATGATGATGGTCTGAAAGGAGCCGATTACACCGACCTGCTGGCGCAGAAAATTAATATCCAGGGAGAGATCGATACCACTCAATTGAAAGCGATTGCCGGTATCTATGATTACAATATCACTTCCGGTTCGGCGACAGCGAGTGGAACGGCCAAAGCCTACGGCAACACCATTGATGTCAGCGCGCTGGGGGGGGCAACTGCGGGAATTATTCAGCTGCAAACTACTGATGCCGGTGCGGGTGTCAATAACAGCGGCGTACTGAATGCGACTAATCTCTACATTACAGCTAATGGCACATTAACCAACAGCGGCACGATTGAAACCGGACTGCTGAGCGCTACCGCAGGTGGCAGCCTAACGAACAGAGGAACGCTGTCTGCCAGCCAGGCTGTTCTGCAGACAACGGATGCGTTCACCAATAACGGCACCATTAAAACGACGGATTACGCCACCATCGTCAGCGTGGGAAAAATTTCTAACAACAATAATGCGCAGATTGATGCTGCTGGTGCTGTAAATATTATTTCTCTGGCCGGTAATATTGAGAACAGAGGAACCATCACGACGCCAAAAACGTTGGCCATGCAGACCGGTTATAATACGGTTGACGGTGTCGTCACGGCTGTCGCCAACACCAGCCTGCTCAATTCAGGGGCGATTCAGGCAGGTAACCTGAGTATGAATGCCGTTAAAGAGGTCAGCCTTCTGTCTGGCGGAGACGTGACTTCACAGGGTACAGCCTATGTTTCTGCGACAAAGGTCTCTAACGCAGCGACCCTGACCGCTCAGAATGCCTCTGTCGTGGCGAATGAGGTCAGCAATCAGGGCGTCATGCAGACAACCGGACTGTTAAACGTGTCGGGTAAAAACGGCATCTCTAATAGCGGTACCATGAGGGCGGGAACGCTGACACTGGCGACAGACGAGAAAATCAGTAACGCATCCTGTTTACTCTGGGTGCTGTGCAGTAAAGGCACAATGTCAGCCGATAAAATCACGATTACCGCACCGAAGATCGCCGCGATTAGTGATTTAAATGGTACTTATACGACGCAGGTACTTGAACTGAATAAGCCTGCGGCGACCCCGGCAACGGACACCAGCCTGTAACAGCCATAAAAAAACCCAGCCGAAGCTGGGTTTTTTCTTGCCGCCGAACCCGCAGGTTCAGGTGCCTTTTAATCTTATTTTTTAGCGCCTGGCACGCTGAAACGCTTGTTAAAGCGGTCAACACGGCCACCAGTTGCCACTTCACGCTGCTTACCGGTATAGAACGGGTGGCATTTGCCACAAACGTCCAGGTTCAGTTCGTGAGTCAGTGTTGAACGGGTGTGGATCTCGTTGCCGCAGGTACATTTGATTGTAACTGCTTCGTATTTCGGGTGAATACCTTGTTTCATGGGAAACCTCATAGAAGGCCGTGTCGCTCTCCGTGCCAGGCGTTAACCTGCACAGCACCACACGCGGTTGAACATTATAGGGTGTACTCCGGCCAGATATTTCTCACCGAAGGCGGCATATTATACAGGTAAGTTTCGATTGCTGCAAATATATGCTGAGATACCCGCCATAGGGGTCAGCGTGTACACTAGCTTCCCCGATGATTAAGCCGGAAAGAGAGAGTTATGCCCGTCGTTCAGGTTGCCCTGCCCGTCCCCTTGCCCCGCCTGTTTGACTATCTGCCGCCTCAGGGTCCGCAGCCGGTCATTGGCGGGCGCGTGAGTGTGCCCTTTGGCAATCGCAGGATGATCGGGATTGTGGTCGCCTTTCGTGACAGCAGCGATCTGCCGGAAGCACAGCTCAAACGCGTGATCGAGGTGCTGGACAGTGAGTCTCTCTATCCGCCGTCGCTGTGGCGCATCCTGAACTGGGCCGCCAGCTACTATCACTCGCCGCAGGGCGAAGTGCTGAGCCACGCGATTCCGGTGCTGCTGCGCCAGGGCAAAGCGGCGCAGGACAATCCCCTGTGGCGCTGGGAAATCACCGAGCAGGGCCGGGCAACCACGTCGGAAAGTTTAAAGCGGGCACCAAAACAGCAGCAGGCGCTGGCAGCACTGCGTCAGCAACCGCTCTATCGGCATCAGGTCAGTGAACACGATCTCACCGAGGCGACATTACAGGCATTGCGGGCCAAAGGCTTATGCGAACTGCATGAGCATCAGCCACAGATGCACGACTGGCGCACCACTTATGCCGTGAAAGGCGAACGTCTACGATTAAACACCGATCAGGCGATGGCCGTGGGTGCGATTCGGGCAGATGATGAACATTACTCCGCCTGGCTGCTGGCGGGCATCACCGGCTCCGGCAAAACCGAGGTTTACCTCAGCGTGCTGGAAAATGTGCTGGCACGCGGTAAACAGGCGCTGGTACTGGTGCCTGAGATTGGCTTAACCCCGCAGACGATTGCCCGCTTTCGCGAACGTTTTGATGCGCCCATTGATGTGCTGCACTCTGCCTTAAATGACAGTGAACGGCTGGCGGTCTGGTTACGTGCGCGGCGCGGCGAAACGGCGATTGTGATTGGCACCCGTTCGGCGCTGTTTACGCCACTGGCTCGCCCTGGCGTGATCATTATTGATGAAGAGCATGACAGCTCCTATAAGCAGCAGGAAGGCTGGCGCTATCAGGCGCGCGATCTGGCTGTATTCCGTGCGCATGAAGAGGATATCCCGATTGTCATGGGCTCGGCGACGCCTGCTCTGGAGACACTGCACAATGTCCGCAGCGGCAAGTATCGCCAGCTCGACCTGACAAAGCGTGCCGGCAACGCCCGACCGGCGCTGCAACAGCTTATCGACTTAAAAGGCGTGCAGCTGATCGGTGGCCTGGCGCCCGGCCTGATTGGTAAAATGCGCCAGCATCTGCAGGCCGATAATCAGGTGTTGCTGTTCCTTAACCGCCGCGGCTTTTCGCCCGCCCTGCTTTGTCACGACTGCGGCTGGATTGCTGAGTGTACCCGCTGTGACCGCTACTACACCCTGCATCAGCACCACCGCCAGCTACGCTGCCATCATTGCGACAGCCAGCGTCCGCTGCCTAATCAGTGTCCGCAGTGCGGGTCTACTCATCTGCTGCCGGTGGGCGTCGGCACTGAGCAGCTGGAGCAGCAGCTCGGCACACTCTTCCCCGGCGTGCCGGTGTCGCGCATCGATCGTGATACCACCAGCCGCAAAGGGGCGCTGGAGCAGCATCTGGCTGACGTTCATCGTGGCGGCGCACGTATCCTGGTCGGCACCCAGATGCTGGCCAAGGGCCACCACTTCCCCGATGTCACACTGGTCTCGCTGCTGGATGTTGATGGTGCCCTGTTCTCAGCCGATTTCCGTGCGGCAGAGCGCTTTGCTCAGCTCTACACCCAGGTCGCCGGCCGCGCTGGCCGTGCTGGCAAACAGGGCGAGGTGCTACTGCAGACGCACCATCCCGAACACCCGCTGTTACAGACGCTACTGCACCAGGGTTATTCGGCATTCGCCCAGCAGGCGCTGCTGGAGCGACAGGCGGTTCACCTGCCGCCCTGGAGCCGCCATGCACTGTTCCGCGCGGAAGATATGGATAACCAGCAGGCGGCGGAATTCCTGCAGCAACTCCGCAATTTGCTGGAAGCGAGCCCGCTGAACGATAAGGCGATGTGGTTTATGGGTCCGTTGCCCGCTTTGCAGCCCAAACGCAGTGGACGCTGGCGCTGGCAACTGCTGCTGCAGCATCCTTCCCGGCAACGTCTGCAACAGTTACTGAGCAGTTCGTTGCCGCTGGTTTCAACGCTCCCCGCTGCGCGCAAAGTGAAATGGACGCTGGATATCGACCCGACCGAGAGCTGATTTTTGCTGACACTGCGAGCCAGATCGAAAAACGTCGCATAAGTCACAATTTTTATGCAAATTAAGTAACAACCAGCCGGGCAATCGTTAACAATGTTGCCCGGATTGCTTTCAGGTCAGGCAAAAACAGAATCGAACGCGCCATAACGCGTCAGGAGCATGTGTTGGAGCAGAATCAACAATCGCCCGCCGCCACGATGAAGGATGTCGCGGAGCACGCGGGCGTCTCAACCGCCACCGTATCGCGTGCGCTGATGAATCCGGAGAAGGTTTCTGCGGCGACCCGTCAGAAAGTCGAGCAGGCCGTTGCCGCCGTCGGCTATGCAGCACACGGCCCTGCGCGCAACGCGCGGCGTAACGAAACGCGAACCATTCTGGTGATTGTCCCTGACATCTGCGATCCCTTCTTTAGTGAAATCATTCGTGGCGTCGAAGTCACGGCAGCCGAAGAGGGCTATCTGGTGCTGATTGGTGACTGCGCTCATCAGAATCAGCAGGAGCGAACCTTTCTCAATCTGATGGTCACACGACAGATCGATGGCATGGTGCTGCTCGGGTCACAGTTGCCCTTTGATGCCAGCATTGATGAGCAACGCAACCTGCCGCCCATGGTGATGGCGAATGAGTTTGCGCCGGAAATGTCGCTGCCCACGGTCCACATCGATAACCTGACCGCCGCATTTGAAGCGGTCAATCATTTACTGCAGTTAGGCCACACGCAGATCGCCTGTATTGCCGGACCGGAAGAGATGCCGCTCTGTCAGTATCGGTTGCAGGGCTATGTACAGGCGATGCGTCGCAGCGGGCTGACGGTTGATCCCACCTATATTGTGCGCGGTGATTTCACGTTTGAAGCAGGCGTTGCCGCCATGAATCAGCTGATGACTTTGCCACAACCGCCGCGTGCCCTGTTCTGTCACAGCGATATTATGGCGCTGGGGGCGATGAATCAGGCCAGACGCTGTGGACTGCGCATACCGGAGGATCTCTCTGTAGTGGGATTCGATGACATTGAGCTGTCACGTTACTGCGAGCCGCCGCTGACCACGGTGACACAGCCACGTTACCAGATTGGTCGGGAAGCGATGCTGCTGCTGCTGGATGAGTTAAATGGTAAACGGGTGATCAGCGGATCGCGGTTGCTGGATGCCGGCTTAACGATTCGTGGCAGTACGGCGCGCGCAAAAAAACGTGAAAAATAAGCCTGTTCGTCTGGTTTTTTCAGTAGATTCTTAAAGCGAACACTGCTGGTCAAAGTTCCGACCCTTGAGTAACATGGCGGACTCCTTGCCGGGCGCGTAAAATCATCATTTCGCCCAACTGGCACTATTTTTGAAGGGTATAAGAACGAGAGTGGCACAAAAAGATTACGTAGGCCGCGGGCGTTCAACAGGGACGCGTCGCAAAAAAAGCCCCAGCCGTGGCAAGAAGAGCAAAGGCGGTTCGGGAATATCTAAATTGATGATTGTACTGGCGGTCGCAGTGTTGGTGACCTTTGCCGGTGGTTTATGGTTCCTGGCGCATCACAAGAAAGAAGACGTGCCGGTCATTACGGATCATAAAGCCAACGGCAATGGCTTGCCGCCGAAGCCAGAAGAGCGCTGGAAATATATTAAAGAGCTGGAAAACCGTCAGGTCACCGTGCCGACGCCTATCGAACCCTCTTCAGGTGGCGAAGTGAAGTCGCAGACACAGCTGACCGACGAGCAGCGCCAGTTGCTGGAGCAGATGCAGGCTGATATGCGTCAGCAGCCGACGCAGCTCAACGAAGTGCCGTGGAACGAACAGACGCCGGCGCAACGTCAGCAGACGCTGCAGCATCAGCAGCAGTTGCAACAGCTGCAACGTCAGCAGCAGCAGGTTCAGCAACAGCAGCAGCAGCAACTGCAACATCAGCAACAACAGGTTCAGCAACAGCGTCAGCAGTTGCAGGCCCAGCAGCAACAGCAACGCCAGCAGCAGTTGCAGCAACAACAACAGCGTCAGCAACAGCAGCAATTACAGCAACAGCAACGTCAGCAGCAGCAGCAGCAGCAAAACGTACAGCGCCAGTCGCAGCCTGCCCCCATTACGCGGGAACCGGACGTACAGTCTAAACCGCAGGAGACAGCGAAGGCGAAACCAGCGGAGAAAGCCTCTTCGCAGCGCTGGATGGTGCAGTGTGGTTCGTTCAAAGGCACTGACCAGGCGGAATCGGTGCGTGCAGGCTTAGCCTTTGAAGGTTTTGAAAGCCGTATTACGACCGGTGGCGGCTGGAATCGTGTGGTTATCGGTCCGTATAAAGACCGCGCATCCGCTGACAGCACCCTGAAACGCCTGCGCAGTTCCGGACACTCCAGCTGTATTCCACTCTCCGTCGGGGGTTGAAACCCGTCAAACCCGCCCCATATCTGTTGCATGATACTCCGCGCCCCGTGCGCGGAGTCCTTTTCCGACTGCAACAAGGGGTCTGCCCGTGACAACAATAGTAAGTGTACGACGCAACGGCCAGGTAGTGATTGGCGGTGATGGCCAGGCTACGCTCGGCAATACCGTGATGAAAGGCAACGTTAAAAAAGTGCGTCGTTTATACAACGATAAGGTGATTGCCGGATTTGCTGGCGGCACCGCAGACGCCTTCACCCTGTTTGAACTTTTCGAACGTAAACTGGAAATGCATCAGGGCCATCTGGTGAAAGCCGCGGTGGAACTGGCGAAAGACTGGCGTACTGACCGTATGCTGCGTCGCCTTGAAGCCTTGCTGGCCGTCGCGGATGAGTCAGCTTCTCTGATCATCAGCGGTAACGGTGATGTCATCCAGCCTGAAAACGATCTGATCGCCATCGGCTCCGGTGGGCCTTTCGCCCAGGCAGCGGCACGTGCGCTGCTGGAGAATACCGAAATGGGCGCACGCGACATCGTCGAAAAGTCGCTGAATATCGCGGGTGATATCTGCATCTACACTAACCACAACGTTAATTTCGAAGAATTAACGTCTAAGGCGTAAGGGTATAAATATGTCTGAGATGACTCCACGCGAAATCGTCAGCGAACTGAACCGCTTTATCATCGGCCAGGACAGCGCCAAGCGCGCCGTGGCGATTGCACTGCGCAACCGCTGGCGCCGCATGCAGCTCGACGAAGAGCTGCGTCATGAAGTGACCCCTAAAAACATTCTGATGATCGGTCCGACCGGTGTCGGTAAAACCGAGATCGCGCGTCGTCTGGCTAAGCTGGCCAATGCACCGTTCATCAAAGTTGAGGCGACTAAATTTACCGAAGTAGGTTATGTCGGTAAGGAAGTGGACTCTATCATTCGTGATCTGACCGATTCGGCCATTAAGATGGTGCGCAGTCAGGCGATTGAAAAGAACAAATATCGTGCCGAAGAGATGGCCGAAGAGCGCATTCTCAATGTGCTGATTCCGCCTGCGAAAAACAACTGGGGCCAGGCAGAGCAGAGCGCTGAGCCGTCTGCAGCGCGCCAGTCGTTCCGCAAAAAGCTGCGCGAAGGCCAGCTGGACGATAAAGAGATTGAGATCGATCTGGCCGCCAGCGCGCCTGGTGTTGAGATCATGGCGCCTCCTGGCATGGAAGAGATGACCAGCCAGCTGCAGTCGATGTTCCAGAACCTCGGCGGTCAGAAGCAGAAAGCACGTAAGCTGAAGATCAAAGAAGCGATGAAGCTGCTGATCGAAGAAGAAGCGGCAAAACTGGTTAACCCTGAAGAACTTAAGCAGGACGCGATTGATGCCGTTGAACAGCACGGTATCGTGTTTATCGATGAGATCGATAAAATCTGTAAGCGCGGCGGCCAGAATGCCGGCGGCCCCGATGTTTCTCGCGAAGGTGTTCAGCGTGACCTGCTGCCGCTGGTTGAAGGCTGTACCGTTTCGACCAAACATGGCATGGTGAAAACTGACCACATTCTGTTTATCGCCTCAGGCGCGTTCCAGGTGGCCAGCCCTTCCGATCTGATTCCGGAACTGCAGGGTCGTCTGCCAATCCGTGTAGAGCTGCAGGCGCTGACCGTGAATGATTTCCAGCGCATCCTGACTGAGCCGAATGCCTCCATCACCGTACAGTACAAAGCGCTGATGAATACCGAGGGTGTGAACATCGAGTTCACCGAAGAGGGTATTCGCCGGATCGCAGAAGCCGCATGGCAGGTCAACGAAACCACCGAAAACATTGGTGCGCGCCGTCTGCATACCGTGCTGGAGCGTCTGATGGAAGATATCTCGTATGACGCCAGCGATCGTCACGGTGAATCCGTGACCATCGATGCTGATTATGTCGGTAAACATCTGGATGAACTGGTGGCTGACGAAGACCTCAGCCGCTTCATTCTCTGATTCACTGAATCAGCGCTTTTCCGAAGCCCAGCCCATCCGGCTGGGCTTTTTTATGCATGTTCTTGATCGAACGATGCTTTTTTCATACTGATGATTTTGCCAACAATCTGTATATAGCGATATACTTACCCTTCCTGTGGCAAACAGACGAAACCCCTATGAAATACGATACATCTGAACTCTGCGATATCTACCATGAAGAAGTGAATGTTGTTGAACCGCTTTTTTCAAACTTTGGTGGGCGCACTTCATTCGGTGGTCAGATTACCACAGTGAAATGCTTTGAAGACAACGGCTTACTCTACGATCTGCTGGAAGAAAATGGCCGGGGTCGCGTCCTGGTGATCGATGGCGGCGGCTCCGTGCGTCGTGCGCTGGTCGATGCGCAGCTGGCACGTCTGGCGGCCACCAACGAGTGGGAAGGCCTGGTGATTTACGGTTCGGTACGCCAGGTTGATGAGCTGGAAGAGCTGGAGATTGGCATTCAGGCCATTGCCGCGATTCCGGCAGGCGCTGCGGGTGAAGGGATTGGTGAAAGCGATGTGCGCGTCAATTTCGGCGGCGTCACCTTTTTCTCCGGCGACCATCTCTATGCCGATAACACCGGTATCATTCTGTCAGAGGATGCGCTGGACCTCGAATAGGCCAGACATGAAAACGGGTGCCTGAGCACCCGTTTTTCACATCAGCTGAGGCTTCAAACCTCTTCCATTTTTCCCAGCAAGGCACGCAGACGTTCCTGCCATACGTGCTGCTCTTCTTTCAGGTGCTGATTTTCACGCATCAGCGCATCGTGGTTGCCCGCGACTTGTTGCGCATCGTTACGCAGTGAGTTGTTCTGCTCTTTCAGCTCTTCGATTTCCATCTGCAACAGGGTGATGGTATCAATCGCCTGCTGTACTTTCGCTTCCAGTTTCTCAAACACTTCAAATGACATCTTTCTGACCTCTCCTAAATTCCTGCAAGGCGTTGATGATGCCAGCTTAAGCCAGCAACGTTGTCCCGATTGTATGTAGCCTCACCCCGCAAGTCCAGCAACGCGGCCTTTGCGGGCGTAGTCTGTAACACTTTTCAGCCAATCCCTGAATTTACGCTGCGCTTACTGAAGCTGCGTTCTGGCACTGGCCCGTTATCGCTGTAATGAGGCGCGAATAATGGCTTAAGAAAGCCAGAATACGCGAAAACGCGCATTTTTATGACACAGTACACAAAAAACGATTTCGCTATTTCTCGTTTATGTTCGTTAACGATAAATTCACATCAGCCCTACATAAAAGCTGGGTGCCTCATGGACTGAGAACAAAAACTGATAAAATTTAACCTCGCTTCAGGAACCACTATTATGAGTCAGACAACTAACACGCTCAAAGGTCAGTGTATTGCCGAATTTCTGGGGACAGGCTTGATTATTTTCTTCGGCGCAGGCTGTGTGGCTGCTCTGAAACTCGCCGGTGCCGCTTTCGGTCAGTGGGAAATCTGCATTATCTGGGGCTTAGCCGTCTCAATGGCTGTTTATCTTACCGCTGGGGTATCAGGTGCGCATCTGAACCCTGCCGTTACGGTTGCGCTCTGCCTGTTTGCCAACTTCGAAGGCCGTAAAGTGGTGCCGTTTATTCTGGCGCAAATCGCCGGGGCATTCTGCGCGGCCGCGCTGGTTTATGGCCTCTACTACAGCCTCTTTTTCGATTACGAACAAAGTCATCAGATGGTACGCGGTACGGTTCAGAGTCTGGATCTGGCGGGTATCTTCTCAACCTATCCTAACCCTCACATCAGCGTAGGTCAGGCGTTCCTGGTCGAGATGGTGATTACTGCCGTGCTGATGGCAGTGATTATGGCACTGACCGACGATGGCAACGGTGTACCGCGTGGGCCGATGGCACCGCTGTTAATCGGTCTGCTGGTCGCGGTCATTGGTGGGTCAATGGGTCCACTGACCGGCTTTGCTCTTAACCCGGCACGTGATTTCGGACCTAAGCTGTTCGCCTTCTTCGCTGGCTGGGGTAACGTTGCCTTCACAGGTGGTAAAGATATTCCTTACTTCCTGGTCCCTATTTTTGGCCCGCTGGTCGGTGCCTGCCTGGGTGCAGTCGGTTATCGCACCCTGATTGGCCGCTACCTGCCAGGTGCCGCTAAAGAACCTGCAAAAATTCCAGCAGACAAACCGGTTGCACGCGCTCAGCAGCGTAAAGCGTAAGTTTCACCTTTTATCATCAGGACTGAATTTATGACTACCACAGATAAAAAATATATTGTCGCGCTCGATCAGGGCACAACCAGCTCACGCGCTGTCGTTCTCGACCACGATTCCAATATCGTTGCGGTATCGCAGCGCGAATTTACTCAGATCTACCCGAAAGCGGGCTGGGTTGAGCATGATCCAATGGATATCTGGGCTTCACAAAGCTCTACGCTGGTGGAAGTGTTGGCCCATGCCGACATCCGCTCTGATGAGATTGCGGCTATCGGTATCACTAACCAGCGCGAAACCGCTATCGTGTGGGAAAAAGAGACCGGCAAACCTATCTATAATGCCATCGTCTGGCAGGATCCCCGCACCGCTGACTACTGTAACAAACTGAAGAAAGAGGGCCTGGAAGAGTATATCCAGCACACGACGGGTCTGGTGATTAACCCCTACTTCTCCGGGACAAAAGTGAAGTGGATCCTGGATCACGTTGAAGGCTCACGTGAGCGTGCAAAACGTGGCGAACTGCTGTTCGGTACCGTTGATACCTGGCTGGTCTGGAAAATGACTCAGGGCCGCGTTCACATCACCGACTATACCAACGCCTCACGTACCATGATGTTTAACATTCACAAGCTGGAGTGGGATCAGCGCATGCTGGATATCCTGGATATCCCGCGTGAAATGCTGCCGGAAGTGAAATCTTCGTCTGAAGTCTACGGTCAGACCAACATCGGTGGTAAAGGCGGTACGCGTATTCCTATCGCCGGTATTGCCGGTGACCAGCAGGCCGCGCTGTATGGCCAGCTGTGTGTACAGCCTGGCATGGCGAAAAACACCTACGGCACCGGCTGCTTCATGCTGATGAACACTGGTACTGAAGCGGTGACCTCGACCCATGGCCTGCTGACCACTATCGCCTGTGGCCCGCGCGGTGAAGTGAACTATGCGCTGGAAGGTGCCGTATTCATCGGTGGTGCCTCTATTCAGTGGCTGCGTGATGAAATGAAGCTGATCAGTGAAGCGGCTGACTCTGAATACTTCGCAATGAAAGTGAAAGACACCAACGGCGTTTACATGGTGCCTGCTTTCACCGGCCTGGGTGCACCTTACTGGGACCCGTATGCCCGTGGCGCAATCTTCGGTCTGACGCGCGGCGCAAACTCTAACCACATCATCCGCGCGACGCTGGAGTCGATCGCTTATCAGACGCGTGACGTGCTTGAAGCGATGCAGAACGATGCCAACACCCGCCTGCAGGCGCTGCGTGTGGATGGTGGTGCGGTGTCTAACAACTTCCTGATGCAGTTCCAGGCTGACATCCTCGGTACCCGTGTTGAGCGTCCGGAAGTGCGTGAAGTCACCGCGCTGGGTTCTGCCTATCTGGCGGGTCTGGCTGTCGGCTTCTGGCAGGATCTGGATGAAGTGCGCGCTAAAGCGGTTATTGAGCGTGAGTTCCGTCCAAGCCTGGAAACCACCGAGCGTAACTTCCGCTATGCCGGCTGGAAAAAAGCGGTTGCCCGCGCACAGGCGTGGGAAGACCAGGAGTAATCTCTGTGCCCGCGACGCTGGCCGTCGCGGGCCTTTTCCCCGCCCCACTGCCCCGCTGTGTTACACTGCCTGCCGGTTTTTTGTCAGGTAGATGCCATGAAACGAGAACTTGCCATTGAATTTTCCCGCGTAACCGAAGCTGCCGCCCTGGCAGGCTATCACTGGTTAGGACGCGGCGACAAAAATGCGGCTGACGGTGCGGCAGTCCATGCCATGCGTCATGTCCTGAACTCCATTGAAATTGACGGTCAGATTGTGATCGGTGAAGGCGAAATCGACGAAGCGCCGATGCTCTATATTGGCGAAAAAGTCGGTACCGGTCGCGGCGATGCGGTCGATATTGCTGTCGATCCGATTGAAGGCACCCGCATGACGGCGCTTGGCCAGGCTAACGCACTGGCTGTGATGGCCGTCGGCGATAAAGGCAGCTTTCTGCACGCCCCTGACATGTACATGGAGAAGCTGATTGTCGGTCCGGCAGCGCATGGTGCGATCGACCTCGACCTGCCGCTGGAAACCAACCTGCGTAATATCGCAATAGCGATGAACAAGCCGCTGTCGCAGCTGACCGTATCGATTCTGGCAAAGCCGCGTCACGATGCGGTGATTAGCCAGCTGCAGCAGCTGGGCGTGCGGGTATTTACCTTCCCGGATGGCGACGTCGCCGCCTCGATTCTGACCTGCATGCCGGACAGCGAAGTGGATGTGATGTATGGCATTGGTGGCGCACCGGAAGGCGTAGTCTCTGCGGCGGTGATCCGTGCACTGGACGGCGATATGCAGGGCCGGTTGCTGGCACGTCATCATGTGAAAGGCGACAGCGCTGAAAACCGTCGGCTCGGTGAGCAGGAGCTGCAGCGCTGTGCAGAGATGGGGATTGAAGCGGGTAAAAAGCTGACGCTGAGTGAGATGGCGCGCAACGACAACGTGGTGTTTGCCGCCACCGGCATTACCAGTGGCGAACTACTGAAAGGCATTACGCGTCAGGGCAATATTGCCACCAGCGAAACGCTGCTGATTCGCGGTAAATCACGCACCATTCGCCGCATCCAGTCGATTCACTATCTTGACCGTAAAGATCCGGCGCTCCATCCGTTTATCCTGTAACCGGCTGGTTGCCGCGCTCCGGCTGACGTGAGAGCGGCAACCAGCAGAGCAGCATCACCAGCGCGGTAAAGAACATCAGCATGCCAAGGCTGAACTGATCGCGCTGCGGCATCATGGCTGAGAGCCACGCCACCAGCCCCGATCCCAGATTCTGCATGCCGCCAATCAGTGCGCCCGCGCTACCCGCCAGCCACGCATACGGTTCCATCGCGCCTGAGGTCGCCAGCGGAAACAGCATACCGGCACCAAAGAAGAACAGCGCGGCGGGGACCAGCAGCGTCCAGATATTCATCACGCCGAACCACGCCGGGATCCACATCAGAATACCCGCCAGCAGGCAGCTATTCACACCCCACCACATCAGGCTGTGCCATGAACCCTGCTCGCGCCCGGCAAACCAGGCACCAAAGAACGCAGCCGGAATCGGCAGGATGAACAGGATGCTGACGGTGAGGCTGTGCAGGCCGAGCACGCCGCCCAGCAGAACGCCACAGCTCGACTCAAAGACCGCAATCCCGGCCAGCGCGCCAATCAGCAGCACAATATAGCGGACGAAATTCGCGTCGCTGAGCAGGCGGGCATAACGTTTAAAGAAAGGGGTCACTTCTGCACTCTGCGGCCGGGTCTCCGGCAGCCAGCGCGCCATGGAACCGGTCACCGCCAGACAGAGCAGCAGCAGAAAGGCAAAACAGGCGTGCCAGCCAAAGAGCTGGGTCAGCAGTGCGCCAATCACCGGCGCCAGCAGCGGGCTGACCAAAATGCCCATATTAAGCAGGCTGTTAGCGCGGCGCAGCGCGTGACCCTCGTAGAGATCGCGCGGCATGGTACGGGCCATCACGCCTGCCACGCCGGTTCCCAGCCCCTGAATAGCACTGCCGAGCACCAGCATATCGAGTGATGTCGCCATCAGAGCCGTGATTGCGCCGATCATAAAGATCATCATGCCCGCCAGGATCACCGGACGACGGCCCACGCTGTCTGACAGCGGACCGTAGATCAGCTGGGATCCGCCATAGGTCATCAGATAGGCCGCCATCACTCGCTGCAGCGCGCCATCCCGCACATTCAGGGCGTCCGCCATCACCGACATCGCCGGAACGTAGATAGTCTGTGCCATCTGCCCGACAGCCACCAGCACAATGAGCATCACCAGCAGTGGGCGATTTTCCAGTTTACTAATCATGATTATGCAAAATTTCTTTCTGTAAAAGGAGGTTAAAACAGCGGTTCACCCGCCAGTCATCTTGTTATGGCGGGCAAAATATCAGGATTAGATGACAAAGCGAGAGGTAAGCGAAAAGGTCCCGGCTTGCGCCTGTCAAGTTTATGCGCCAGCCTGTAAAGACAAAGCAACAGTTTGTCGATTAGAGCCTTTGCCAGGGCGCAGGCTGGCAATCTCACCGGCGAGTCGCGAAAATAGTGACCTGCCTGAATAATCAACAACCAGGGAGTGATTATGGCTGAGTGGGTCAATGGTGAAGTAAAGGAAGTCAAAAACTGGACGGATGCATTGTTTAGTCTCCGGGTAAAAGCGCCCATCGATCCCTTTATCGCCGGGCAATTTGCCAAGCTGGCGCTGGAAATCGACGGTGAGCGGGTGCAGCGCGCTTACTCCTACGTTAATGCGCCGAAAGATGACCTGCTGGAGTTTTATCTGGTTACGGTGCCAGACGGTAAACTGAGTCCGCATCTGCAGGCACTTCAGCCGGGCGATCAGGTGATGGTCACCAAAGAAGCTGCGGGATTCTTTGTGCTGGATGAAGTCCCGGAGTGCAAAACCTTATGGATGCTGGCAACCGGCACCGCGATTGGTCCCTACCTGTCGATGCTCCAGCAGGGCGAAGGGCTGGATCGCTTTGAAAACATCGTGCTGGTGCATGCTGCGCGCTATGCGGCTGACCTGAGCTTTTTGCCGATGATGCAGCAGCTGCAGCAGCGCTATCACGGTAAATTACACATCCAGACGGTAGTGAGTCGTGAAGCGATCCCCGGTTCGCTGACGGGCCGGGTCCCGGCGCTGATTGAAAATGGCGAGCTGGAGCGTGCCACCGGATTAACGCTGGATGCCGACAGCAGCCATGTGATGCTGTGCGGCAACCCGCAGATGGTGCGTGATACGCAGCAGTTACTGAAAGAGACGCGCGAGATGCGCAAACACCTGAAGCGTAAGCCGGGCCATATCACCAGTGAACATTACTGGTGAGCCGTTTGCCGGTATCGCACTGGCTGCGTCGCGGTACCAAACCGGTTAGGGCCGGGGGTACCGCGAAAGACGCCGAGATCGAGCAGCAGGCCAGCTATCAGCATAAACGGAATGGCGCGGCCCAGCAGCCAGGGCAGTACACCCGCCAGCATGCTCCAGTTTCCCGCCACCAGCAGCCAGGCGAGAATCACCAGAAATCCCCAGTAGCCGCGTCGGTTGCGGTCGTGCAGCCGTTTAACCATAACCGCGCTGGCGGGCCACAGCAGGCAGACCACGCCAAAGGCCGCCATCTGGGTATCAATCCAGTCGTTTGCTGCTAAGACGAATAACAGTGTCGTGGTCAGCAACCAGACCGCCTGCCAGATCCAGAAATCACGTCGTCCCAGCCGGCCGCGCCAGGAAAAACACCCTTGTTGTAACGTCATGCATTATCATCCAGAGAGAAGAGAACCGCCGCGCTTTTGACCTCGCGGATAAAAACCGTTTTAATTTGCGCCTGAGTTTACGGGTTAGGATCGACAAAATGAAGAATTTGCCTGGCGCACTGCTGTTATCGTTTGCGCTGACGGTTCCGGTCTTTGCCGCCGATCCGCCACCGCCGGAACGGCCCGATGCGTTGCCCACCGCGCCTTATCTGCTGGCGGGCGCGCCCACCTTTGATATGACTATCGGCCAGTTTCGCGAAAAATATAATCTGGCCAATGCAGCGCTGATGCTGCCGGAGTATCGCGCTATTGATAACCGGGGTGATAAAAGCAACCTGACGCGCGCCGCCAGCAAAATCAGTGAAACGCTCTATGCCTCTACCGCGCTGGAGCCCGGCACCGGCAAAATCAAGACGTTGCAGATTACCTGGCTGCCACTGCCTGGCCCGGACCAGAGCGCCTCGCAGCAAAAAGCTCTGGCCTACATGACCGCCATGCTGCGCTTCTTTGTACCGGGATTAAGTGCCGACGAAGGGCGTAAAAAGCTGGAGGGTCTGCTGAAGGAAGGTAAGGATTTACCCTACTTTGCGCAGGTCGACGGTGCGCTGCGTTTTGTGGTCGCTGACAACGGCGACAAGGGGCTGACCTTCGCGGTCGAACCGGTCAAACTGGCGCTCGCGAGTCCCTGATGATGTGGCTGAAAATGACGAAAAGCAAAGCCATCACTACATTTGATCTCTATACTGTCTGGCAGACAACGCTGCCGGCTGGCAGCGATTTTTCATGTATCGCGTTATGCGGAGGATAGAATGCGACATCCACTGGTTATGGGTAACTGGAAGTTGAATGGCAGCAAGCAGATCACAGCTGAACTGATCGCCGGTCTGCGCAAGGAACTCTCTGGCGTTGAGGGTTGTGGCGTCGCCATTGCACCGCCAGCGCTCTATCTCGAGCAGGCAAAACACGCCATCTCCGGTAGCCACATCGCACTGGGTGCGCAGAACGTAGACGTTAACCTGTCTGGCGCGTTTACCGGTGAAGTTTCCGCTGAAATGCTGAAAGATATCGGCGCGAAATATATCATTATCGGTCACTCAGAACGCCGCACTTACCACAAAGAGAGCGACGAGTTCATCGCGAAGAAATACGCGGTACTGAAGTCAGTGGGCCTGGTCCCGGTGCTGTGCATTGGTGAAACCGAAGCAGAAAACGAAGCGGGTAAAACCGAAGAAGTCTGCGCGCGTCAGCTGGATGCCGTTCTGGAAACTCAGGGCGCTGAAGCGTTCAAAGATGCGGTTATCGCGTATGAGCCCGTCTGGGCCATCGGTACCGGCAAATCTGCGACCCCTGCTCAGGCTCAGGCCGTCCACAAATTCATCCGTGATCATATCGCGAAGAAAGATGCGGCTATCGCAGAACAGGTCATCATTCAGTACGGCGGCTCGGTTAACGACAAGAATGCTGCTGAACTGTTCACCCAGCCTGACATCGATGGCGCGCTGGTTGGCGGTGCGTCACTGAAAGCAGATGCTTTCGCGGTCATCGTTAAAGCTGCGGCGGCTGCAAAAAGCGCTTAAGCATTAGCATTCCGGTCAGAGGCGGCGCTTAAGCTGCCTTTTTTATGGGCGCAATCAGCTGACAGGCGTGATCCTGCAACTCCTCCGCCGAACCACTGTTCAGTAGCAGCCAGTTCCGCTCTATCGCCATTAACACCAGTCGCCCATCGCTTAATTCAGCCAGTGCCAGCCCATATTTCCCCATCTCTGTGCGTGCCTGTGGCCGTTCATCGGCAAGCCGGATAAAGGCACTCTGCTGAGTCAGCTCATCTGCCGTCAGGGTTCGCAGCCAGTAGCGGTGCTTACGTAGCATGAGTTCCTGCCACTGACCGCCCAGCTGCGGCGTCAGCTGATCCAGCTGTTGACGCACATCGGGTCGCAGACAGGAGAGATGAATATGGAGCTGGTTCTGCGTGCGGCCATACTGTGAATTGATCGCCAGTGACAGAACCCGATCAGCAATGGGTGAGCCGCGTCGCTGTGCAAGCAGGGTTCGTTCATGCCACGCAAGGGCAAAATAGTTGGGCGTCGCGGGTTGCAGTAACCGGGGGCTTTCGATACCGGTGATTTTGTCGAGCGGGATCAGCAGATACTGCAACGGCCCATTCATATCTTTCAGCATGGCATAGCGATGTAGCTGGTCGACACGCTGGCAGGGTGCAGGGTCTCCGCTGCTTTGCTGATGAGGCAGGCATTTCTCGCTGACGATCTGCCAGAGTGCATCACTGTTCTTTTTGAAATGCAGTGCGGTGGCCAGCATCCCCACAACAGCCAGCGCCAGCAGAGCGGCAACCAGGCGGGTTGCACGACGATTGGTCGGCATAACAACGCTTCCTGAATGGCTTAGCAGCCTGCATCCTCGCCTGGCGGGAAAAAAATGTCACGGGGAATTCGGCCTGATGAACTGGCGGCTGGGCAGAGAAGAGAAAAGACGTGAGGGTGGCGGACAAGCGGTCAGCGCAGAGCGCACTGACCGCAATACACTATGGTTTCATGACCTCGTCATAGCTGCCGCCATCGGCGAAGTGGGCTTTCTGAGCCTGCGCCCAGCCACCAAACTTGTCCTGAATGGTAAACAGCTTCACTGGCGCAAAGGTGCTGGCAAATTTCTTCGCGATTTCAGCATCACGCGGACGATAGTAATTCTGTGCAGCGATGGTCTGGCCTTCTGGCGAGTAGAGATATTTCAGATACTCATCAGCGACTTTACGCGTGCCCTTTTCATCCACCACTTTGTCGACCACCGACACGGTCGGTTCAGCCAGAATCGATTCGCTCGGGGTAACAATCTCGAACTTATCTTTGCCCAGTTTGTTAACGGCCAGATAAGCTTCGTTTTCCCAGGCGATCAGCACATCACCAATCCCGCGCTCAACGAAGGTGTTGGTTGCGCCACGTGCACCCGAATCCTGTACTTCAACGTTTTTGAAGAGCGCTCTGACGTAAGCCAGCGCTTTGGCCTGATCGCCATTGTTATGATCCAGCGCCCAGCCCCAGGCCGCCAGATAGTTCCAGCGTGCGCCGCCGGACGTTTTCGGGTTCGGGGTAATCACAGATACGCCTGGCTTCGTCAGGTCACTCCAGTCATGGATACCCTTGGGATTATCTTTACGGACCAGGAAGACAATGGTCGAGGTGTAAGGCGCAGAGTTGTCCGGCAGACGCTTGATCCAGTTCTTATCAATACGACCACGTTCGGCAATGGCATCAACATCCGATTGCAGCGCCAGTGTGACCACATCAGCACGGATGCCGTTAATCACGGAGGTCGCCTGCTTGCCAGAGCCGCCATGCGACTGGCGGACCACAACATTATCGCCGGTTTCCTGTTTGTAGTGCGCACTGAACGCTTTGTTGTACTGTTCGTACAGCTCACGCGTTGGATCGTAGGAAACGTTTAACAGCTGAATGTCTTTCGCCAGCACGCTGGTTGAGGCCAGCAACAGGGTAACGCCAATACTCCACTTGTTCATTACGCACTCTCCCAATGTCGTTATGGGCTAAGCGTGACATAAACTATTACAGAGCTAAAAGAATTAAAAATAAGCTGTTATAACCGCGGGGAATATAGAAGGGAAATGCCGGGGCATGCTGTGCAGCACACCCCCGCAGGGGAATTAATAGAGTTTTTTCGCGGTGTCCAGCCAGTCGCGCTTGAATGGACGCTTCATGTTTTCAATGGCGTCGACGATATCGTGATGTACCATCTTCTCGTTCTGAATACCGACGCAACGGCCGCCGTAACCCTGCATCAGCAGTTCAATGGAGTAAGCGCCCATGCGTGACGCCAGGATACGGTCATAAGCACAAGGTGCACCACCACGCTGAATATGGCCCAGAACGGTCGAACGGGTTTCACGTTTGGTCTCTGTTTCAATGAAACGCGCCAGATCGTCGATATCGCAGATGTGCTCGGTAATCGCCACGATAGCGTGCTTTTTACCTTTGGCGATGCCCGCTTTGATTTCCGCAACCAGCTCTTCGCGGGTATACGGGAACTCTGGCAGGACGATGAACTCACAGCCACCGGCAATCGCCGCTGCCAGGGTCAGATCTCCACAATAGCGGCCCATCACTTCAACAATCGAAATACGCTGATGCGAAGAAGAGGTATCACGCAGGCGGTCAATCGCTTCAACCACGGTTTCCAGGGCAGTGAAATAACCGATGGTGTAATCCGTTCCGGCCACGTCATTATCGATGGTGCCTGGCAGACCGATGCAGGGGAAGCCCATTTCAGTCAGGCGCTTAGCACCCATGTAAGAACCATCACCACCAATTACAACCAGCGCATCGATGCCGCGCTTTTTCATGTTCTCAATGGCAACCTGGCGCACATCTTCATTACGGAACTCAGGGAAACGCGCTGAGCCCAGGAATGTGCCGCCACGGTTAATCATGTCGGAGACGCTGTAGCGATCAAGATTGATCATGCGATCTTCGTACAATCCCAGATAACCGTCATAGATCCCAAAAACTTCCAGTCCTTCACTCAGCGCGGAACGAACCACTCCACGAATAGCTGCGTTCATGCCTGGGGCGTCACCGCCGCTGGTTAATACACCAATTTTTTTGATCATGACAACCTCTGGATTGTTCAAAACTAAGGGTTAATCCTGCCTGTCGATCGCTGCTGAAGGTCATTTTACGATTAGCGCGACATGTGATGGCAGATAGTATATCAAAGGCTTGCTGCTGAATTGATTCAGGTCAGACAACTTTTCACTATTTTTTGCAGCAATGTTAGCGTTACGTCATTCCTTTCGTATCGATTTGATTCATTTACGTTAAAAACCTAAAGAATCCTCTCTCTCGAACGGTACCACAGAACAGGGATCCTGATGGATAATTACGTCTGACCCAGGAAATTCTTTGCGCAACGCCTTCTCAACCTGATCGGCTACCCGGTGCGCCTGCACCAGTGGCAACTGGTCTTCCAGTTCCAGATGTAGCTGAATAAATTTAGTCGGGCCGGACTGGCGGGTTCGCAGATCGTGGACGCCCTGCACCTGTGGCCAGTTTGTCGCCAGCGTCAGAATCTGCTGCCGCTCCTCTTCCGGTAGCGCGCGATCCAGCAATGACTGCACCGCCTCATAGCCCATACGCAACGCACTGTAGAGAATGAAAATGCCAATCCCCAGCGCGAACAGGGCATCTGCCCGCGCAAAGCCATAGCTGCTCAGAACCAGCGCGATCAGAATGGCACCATTCATGATGACGTCCGACTGATAGTGCAGCATGTCAGCCCGAATCGCCTGGCTGCGGGTTTTACGCACCACCCAGCGCTGAAAGGCGACCAGCACCAGCGTTGAGCTCAGTGCCACAATGGTCACCACAATACCAACGCCGGGTGCCCGCATCTCACTGGGCGAGGCAAGATGCTGCAGGCCGGTCAGAAACAGAAACAGTGCCGAGCCGGAGATAAACATACTTTGCGCCAGTGCTGCCAGCGACTCTGCTTTGCCGTGCCCGAACGTGTGATCTTCGTCGGCAGGCTGCAGCGCATAACGCACCACCAGCAGATTGGTCAGCGAGGCAGCGATATCCACCAGCGAGTCCACCAGTGAGGCCAGCAAACTCACCGAACCGGTGTACCACCAGGCAAAAATTTTCACGATTAACAGCACAGATGCAAGAATGGTGGCGGCCAGCGCAGCACGCTTTACCAGTCGGCCATAAGAGGGTTGCATGCCAGATTCCCTATGCAGCATCAGCGATGATGCGTACTCAAATGAAAGAATGGCTAAAGTTTAACACCAGGAGGCGGGCAGTGCTTAGCGGGTCATTCAACGGCTCAGTTTCTTTTGCAAAAGCCTGGCAGGCATAAAAAACAAGCCCCGACCTCGGGGAGGACGGGGCAAAGTGTCATACACATCAGTATCAGACCACAGTCATGTGCTGGTCTGGGCTGAGAAAGACGCGGCGATTACTTTTTGCCGCCCTTTTTCCCTGCTTCTGATGCTTTTTCACGATCGTTTTTGAAGTTTCCGCCGCCGCTGCTCTGGCCGCCTTTCTTACCGGCTTCAGACGCTTTTTGCGGATTATCTGCGAAATTACCTGAACCACCACGATGCTCTGCCATAACTTACTCCGTTAATAGATTCATTCAGGACTACATAATGTGGTTGTTGCTCCCTGAGACTTCGCAAAGACACTTAACTTCCCTGCAGTGACAGGATTAAGTGTAGAGGGTGCGCCTGAACCGGCAAGCGTAACGCGGGAAAACCAACACGTTGATAGTTAAGATAAAAGCTTACACCACAAGGTTATAAATCTATCATTTTCAGTGGCTTAAAGTATTTAAATGGCCTTAAGATGCTTACCGGTACGCTTAAATTTACGTTATGGCCTGAATAGTCAATAATCGTCGGGCCTGACAAACAAACGTTAAACAAGCGCTAATAAAATGGAGGTTTTGTTGCGCGGTGATGATTCCAGTCAAATTAAAAAAAGCGAAAAAAAGATAAAAAAAACCCCCACCATCATGGCGGGGGAAGACAGGGATGTGTCTATGGCAAGGAAAACAGGGATACTATGTTACTGGTTACTGCTGGTACTACTCACTGCCTGCAGCGATGACACTGACTGCAGATTCGAAAACTGTCGCAGCTCGTTAAGTCGCCGCTGGTAATTCTTCTGCAACGTGGCCTGCTGGTCCGGCGTTAGCAGTTGAAACATTTGATTCTGTACGCGCGCCATCTCAACCTGCTGTTCAACCTGAACTCTGGCGATGACTTCCGCCTTTGCGCGGATGGCCGCTTCGTTAAACTGGTCTGCAGTCACTAAGTCGTGTAGTGCTGCGATATCGTCAATATGAACGACCGGGCGCTCATGTCGGGCCTGTTGCATCAGGTCCCGCATCTGCTGACGCTGCTCTTCAGTCAGCTCGATACCATCGAACATGTGGCTTTGCGGATTTTGCGTCATACTGCCTGTCGGCAATCCGCCATGATGCATCTCGTCAATCGTCGTCGCATCTTTAGCACCTGCGCTGGCGAGACTCAGAGCCATCGCTGAGGCAAGGACGACGGCGGTTAATTTGCGCATCGTGTACTCCAGTTCGTTCCGTTTTGCGATTCAACGAGAGCCAGTGTACGGCGACAGCTGCAAACATCCGTCAGGGGGTGTAAAACTACGTAAAGCGATAGATAGGTGCGCCAGGAACACGGTATTTTGCCTGCGGAGGGCTACAAAAATGAATAAAATCCTGTTGGTAGATGATGACCGCGAATTAACTTCGCTTTTAAAAGAACTGTTAGAAATGGAAGGGTTTGAAGTGGTGGTAGCCAGTGATGGTGAACAAGCGCTGAACCTGCTCGATAACTCTATTGATTTGCTTTTACTGGATGTCATGATGCCGAAGAAAAACGGTATCGACACCCTGAAAGAACTGCGACAGCAACATCAGACCCCCGTCATCATGCTAACGGCGCGCGGCAGCGAGCTGGATCGCGTACTGGGCCTTGAACTGGGTGCAGATGACTATCTGCCCAAGCCGTTTAACGATCGCGAACTGGTGGCGCGTATCCGCGCTATTCTGCGGCGCTCCAACTGGAGTGAACAGCAGCAGCAACACGACAATAGCTCGCCCACACTGGAAGTGGACTGCCTGCGGCTCAATCCTGGCCGTCAGGAAGCGAGTTTTGATGATGTCACGCTGGATCTCACCGGCACGGAGTTCACCCTGCTCTATCTGCTGGCGCAGCACCTGGGCCAGGTTGTATCGCGTGAGCATCTGAGTCAGGAAGTGCTGGGCAAGCGCCTGACACCTTTTGACCGCGCCATTGATATGCACATCTCAAATCTGCGTCGCAAGCTGCCTGAACGCCGTGACGGTCATCCCTGGTTTAAAACCTTACGTGGCCGCGGCTACCTGATGGTTTCGGCATCATGATTGGAAGTCTGACCACCCGTATCTTCGCCATCTTCTGGTTAACGCTGGCGCTGGTGTTGATGCTGGTGCTAATGGTGCCCAAGCTCGATTCACGACAGATGACCTCGCTGCTGGAGAGTGAACAGCGGCAGGGCATCATGATTGAGCAACACGTCGAAGCAGAGCTGTCACAGGATCCCCCTAACGATCTGATGTGGTGGCGTCGTCTGTTTCGCGCCGTGGAGAAGTGGGCACCGCCGGGTCAGCGGCTGCTGTTAGTGACCAGTGAAGGTCGGGTGATTGGCGCGCAACATAACGAAATGCAGGTTATCCGCAATTTTATCGGCCAGTCTGATAACGCCGATCATCCGCAGAAGAAGAAATATGGTCGTGTTGAGCTGGTAGGGCCTTTTGCCGTCCGGGATGGCGAAGATAACTACCAGCTTTACATGATCCGTCCCGCCAACAGCTCCCAGCTCGATTTCGTCAACCTGCTGTTTGACCGTCCGTTACTGCTGCTTATTGTCACCATGCTCATCAGCTCACCGCTGCTGCTGTGGCTTGCCTGGAGCCTGGCGCGTCCGGCGCGTAAGCTGAAATATGCCGCCGATGAAGTCGCAAGCGGAAACCTGCGTCAGCATCCGGAACTGGAATCGGGCCCACAGGAGTTTCTGGCGGCGGGTTCCAGCTTTAACCAGATGGTCAGTGCGCTGGAGCGGATGATGACGGGTCAGCAACGTCTGCTATCGGATATCAGCCATGAGCTTCGTACCCCGCTTACCCGTCTGCAACTGGCTACCGCGCTGCTGCGTCGGCGTCAGGGCGAAGGTAAAGAGCTGGAGCGGATTGAGATGGAAGCACAGCGTCTTGATGGCATGATCAACGACCTGCTCGTGCTGTCACGCACCCAGCATAAAAATGCACTGGTCAGCGAAGCGATGAAGGCGAATCAGCTGTGGAATGGGGTGCTGGAAGATGCCCGTTTCGAAGCGGAACAGATGGGCAAGAAGATGGATATCCCCTACCCGCCTGGCCCGTGGCCGCTCTATGGCAACCCTCATGCGCTGGAGAGTGCGCTGGAAAATATCGTCCGCAATGCGCTGCGCTATTCACACACGCATATCAGCGTCAGCTTCTCCGTCGATATTTCTGGTATCACGGTACACGTTGATGATGATGGTCCTGGCGTGAGCCCGGAAGATCGCGAACAGATTTTCCGTCCCTTCTATCGTACTGATGAAGCACGCGATCGTGAGTCAGGCGGTACCGGCCTTGGCCTGGCGATTGTCGAAACAGCCGTGCAGCAGCATCGCGGCTGGGTTAAAGCCGATGACAGCCCACTGGGCGGCCTGCGCCTGACCCTCTGGTTGCCACTCTACTCCTCCGGTCGTCAATAATTTGCTATGCTTCGGCCCCTGTCATCGGGGGCCTTATGCTTAACATTGTCTTGTTTGAACCAGAAATTCCGCCAAATACCGGCAATATCATTCGCCTGTGCGCCAATACGGGCTTCCAGCTTCATTTGATTCAGCCGCTCGGCTTCGCGTGGGATGACAAGCGTTTACGTCGCGCCGGACTGGATTACCACGAATTCACGGCCATAAAATTCCATGCTGACTATCAGGCGTTTATCGCCGCGGAGTCGCCTGAACGTCTGTTTGCGCTGACGACCAAAGGGACGCCTGCACACAGTGCCGTCGCGTATCAGGCGGGCGATTATCTGCTGTTTGGACCTGAGAGCCGTGGACTGCCAGCGGAAATTCTGGCGGCATTACCGGCGCAGCAGAAAATCCGCATCCCGATGAGAGCGGAGAGCCGCAGCATGAATTTATCGAATGCCGTGTCGGTGGTGGTCTATGAAGCGTGGCGCCAGCTGGATTACGCGGGCGCACTGATTAAAGACTAGATGCCGTCGCCAAACTGAAAACCGGCCAGGCTGCCATTGAAGTGCTGATCCATATCCATTGACGGCTTTTCACTGCCTGGCTTGCCGACGATACGCGCGGGTACGCCTGCTGCCGTGGTATGTGGTGGTACAGGCTGTAACACCACAGAACCCGCGCCGATTTTTGCTCCCCTGCCGACTTCAATGTTGCCCAGCACTTTCGCACCGGCACCAATCATCACCCCTTCGCGGATTTTCGGATGGCGGTCGCCGCTGGTTTTGCCAGTACCGCCCAGCGTCACCGATTGCAGGATCGAGACATCATTCTCAACCACGGCGGTTTCACCAATCACAATGCCGGTGGCATGGTCGAGCATGATGCCGTGGCCTATATTCGCAGCGGGATGAATATCGACAGCAAAGGAGACGGAAATTTCATTCTGCAGATAAACCGCCAGCGCGCGTCGGCCTTCATTCCACAGCCAGTGACCAATGCGGTAGGCCTGAAGCGCATGGAACCCTTTGAGATAGAGCAGCGGCGTGGAGTATTTATCGACCGCCGGGTCGCGCTGACGTACCGCCTGAATATCGTAAGCCGCTGACAGTATCATTGACGGATCTTCACGGTAGGCTTCTTCAACGATTTCACGAATGGCGATAGCAGGCATAATCGGGTTTGCCAGCTTGTTGGCCAGCATGTAACTCAGTGCACTACCGAGATTTTCATGCTTGAGCAATGTCGCGTGGAAGAAGCTGGCCAGCATCGGCTCACAATCAGCCAGGGCGCGCGCTTCTGCTTTGATATTATTCCAGACCAGTTCTAACTCATCAGACGACATTGCTGCTTTCTCCCGATAAAAAAAGCGCCTGAATGGCGCTGCAGGTGATGATGCTACGCGTCCTGCGTTAGCTGATGCTGTTTTCGTCCTTCCTTGTTCGTCCCAGCAGGCTCAATGCTGCATCTCTCGCCGGTTTTTCGCAATACAACACCTGATAAATCTGCTCGGTGATCGGCATTTCCACACCAAAACGTGCAGCCAATGCTTTGACTTCTTTGGTGTTTCTGTACCCTTCTACAACTTGTCCGATAATGCGTTGCGCGCTATCTACATCCTCACCCTGGCCCAGCATCATGCCAAAACGACGATTTCGCGACTGATTATCGGTACAGGTCAGCACCAGATCGCCCAGACCCGCCATACCCATAAAGGTGGTGGGATCGGCACCCAGCGCTGCGCCCAGCCGGCTCATTTCAGCCAGACCACGGGTGATCAGTGCAGTACGGGCATTGGCGCCAAAACCAATCCCGTCGGACATCCCGGCACCGATAGCAATCACGTTTTTTACCGCGCCGCCCAGCTGTACGCCGATGAAATCAGGGTTGTTATAAACGCGGAAGCTTTTACCGCAGTGCAGCTTCTGCTGCAGGTCGTCAGCAAACTGCGCATCCGTGGCGGCCAGCGCGATGGCCGTCGGTAATCCTGCCGCCAGCTCTTTCGCAAAGGTCGGCCCGGAGATCACGGCCAGCGGAATGGCATCGCCTACGATTTCACGTGCCACGTCCTGCAACAGACGGCCCGTCTCTTTTTCCAGCCCTTTGGTCGCCCAGACAATACGCGAGTCTGGCCGCAGATGAGGTTTAATCTGCTGCAGCACATCGCCAAACACATGACTCGGCACCACGATTAATAAATCGCGGCTGGCGGCAATGGTTTTGGTCAGATCAGGCTCAAGGGAGAGGTTATCGGGGAACGGGACATCGGGCAGGAAAGCAGTGTTGCAGCGGTCAGTCTGAAGTTGCGCCAGATGCGCCGGGTTATGTCCCCACAACAGCACCGGGTGGCCGTTACGGGCCAGCGTAATCGCCAAAGCGGTGCCGTAGGAACCGGCACCGATGACGCTAATCGAAGCGTGAGTTGTCATCAGGCATCCTGATGTGGTTCAGCACCTTCTTCACCTTGTTGCTGCTGCAGGTAGTTCATGAACAGCGCATCAAAGTTAACCGGTGCCAGGTTCAGCTGCGGGAAGGTACCACGGGATACCAGGCTGGTAATGCATTCGCGTGCGTATGGGAACAGAATGTTCGGGCAGTATGCGCCCAGGCAATGTGCCATCTGCGTTCCTTCGATACCGCTGATGGTGAAAATACCGGCCTGCTGAACTTCACACAGGAAAGCGGTCTCTTCGCCCACAGTTGCGGTTACAGTCACACGAAGTACCACTTCGTAAACTTCGTCAGCCAGCTGAGAAGATGCAGTATCCAGGTCCAGCTTAACGTCCGGTTCCCACTCTTTCTGGAAAACCTGCGGGGCATTTGGCGCTTCAAAGGAGATATCTTTAGTGAATACGCGCTGAATCTGGAACTGCATTTCGTTGGTGTTGTGTTCTGACATGTGACCAAATCCTATATATGAGGTTGTCCGGCGTAAAATTACGCCTGCAGTAAGGGATCTAAACCTTCGCGATTATCGAGTGCGAATAAGTCATCGCAGCCGCCAATGTGCTGCGCATCAATAAAAATCTGAGGCACGGTGGTACGACCGCTACGCTTGATCATCTCTTCGCGCTTCGCCATATCGCCATCAATGGGGATTTCCTGAAACGAGACGCCTTTTTGCGTTAACAGCGCCTTCGCACGATGGCAGTAAGGACAGGTGGCCTTGGTATACATTTCAACATTTGCCATGATCAGCACCTCTGTAAGATTATTTACCGCGAACTAACGGCAGATTTTCGCCGCTCCAGCCACTGATACCCTCTTTCAGCACTGAAACCTGCTCAAAGCCTGCCGCGCTTAGATGTGCAGCAGAATCGCCTGCGCTTTGTCCGGTTGCACACACCACAATTATGGGCTGCGCTTTATGCTTTGCCAGTTCGTCGAGGTTGCCTTTTTTAATCTCAGCGGCTGCCACATTCAGCGCACCTGAAATATGCCCCCTGCGGAAATCGTCGCGCGAACGCACGTCTACTACTACCGCGTCCTCTTTATTAATCAGGCGGGTGGCTTCACCGCGGCTGATCGTTTTTACCTTAGAGAACATTCCTTTAACGGTAGTCACAATCACCATAACGAGTAAAACGACCCATGCCAGACTCAGGATGGGGTGATTGCTTGCAAACTGCATAATTTCTTGCATGAGGGGTAACGACTCCAGACCGGGCTAATAAGCTAAAACAAGGGTTCTGAGTATACCTGCGCCACTTCGCATGTACAGATGCTATGCGGCCAGAGTATCGATTTGTGCTCCATTTTCCAAAAAAAGTGGCTGAAAGGCAAAAATGGCGTAAGGGTTAATCCATGTCATGGCGAAAGTAGACATAACTGGAAAAGCAAATGCCCGCTGGCAGCACTGGTAAGCGGCGGTTCATCGTGGAATAATCATTGGCCTATGAAGGGAAAAACAACCGTTTCGCACACAAGGACCCGTCCCAACGGCGATAACCTGCCGTTGTTCACACACCTGTCCAGCCTCTCCCTTAGTCTGCTTTGTGCGGGAGCACTGTTGTTGCCTGCCGTTGTTCACAGTGCAGAAGACAGTAAATCTCAGTTGCAATCCATTCAGCAAAACATTGCTGCAAAAGAGAAAAGCGTTAAAGCGCAGAAATTGCAGCGCAGCAAACTGCTGGATCAGTTGCAGAGCCAGGAAAAGATCATTGCTCA
This sequence comes from Pantoea sp. JKS000250, assembly GCF_003201065.1. Taxonomy (NCBI): domain Bacteria; kingdom Pseudomonadati; phylum Pseudomonadota; class Gammaproteobacteria; order Enterobacterales; family Erwiniaceae; genus Pantoea; species Pantoea sp. JKS000250. The sequence goes on from NZ_QICZ01000001.1 coordinate 2,113,748, forward strand.
GGCAAGTCGTCAGCTGCGAGATACCCGCAATAGTCTCACTGCCCTGAATGATGAGATGAAACAACTCGCCACCTCCATCGCCCGGCTTGAAAAACAGCAAACCCGCCAGGAAAACCTGCTTTCTGAGCAACTTGATGCGGCATTTCGTCAGGGTCAGCACAGCGGCGTGCAGCTTCTGATGGGCGGTGAAGAGAGCCAGCGCAGTGAGCGTATTCTGGCCTATTTCGGCTATCTGAACGCTGCCCGCCAGAAAAGTATCGAATCGCTGCAAAAAACGCGACAGGATTTAGACCAGCAACGCGCCTCGCTGGAGCAGAAGCAGCAGCAGCAGAAAGAGTTATTAGCGCAGCAGCAGGGGCAGCAGCAGAAGCTGCAACAGGCGAGCGACGCGCGTAAAAAGACCCTGACGTCACTGGAAAGCGCGCTGGAAAAAGATCAGGCCGATCTGGTCGAGATGCGCCAGAACGAAAGCCGTCTGCAGGATAAGATCGCCCGGGCGGAACGTGAGGCGCGCGAGCGCGCAGCTCGTGAAGCCCGCGAGGCGGAAAAAGTGCGTCAGCGTCAGGCGCAGGCGAAAGCCAAAGGCTCCAGCTATCAGCCGACTCAGAGCGAACGTGAACTGGTAGCCCGCACGGGTGGACTGGGGCGCGCGGGCGGACAGGCGTTGTGGCCGGTGCGCGGACGCATTGAACATCGCTTTGGTGAACAGCTGCAGGGTGAACTGCGCTGGAAAGGACTGGTGATTGATGCGCGGGAAGGCACCGAGGTGAAAGCGATTGCCGATGGTCGTGTGCTGATGGCCGACTGGTTGCAGGGCTACGGTCTGGTGGTGGTGCTGGAGCACGGCAAAGGTGATATGAGCCTGTATGGCTACAACCAAAGTGCGCTGGTGAGCGTGGGTACGCAGGTGAAGGCAGGACAGCCTATCGCACTGGTGGGCACCAGTGGTGGCCGCGGTACCCCGTCGCTCTATTTTGAAATCCGACGTCAGGGACAGGCCGTCAATCCACTCCCGTGGTTAGGAAAATAAGTTTTGCTGCAACGTCGAAAAATCTCCGTTCTGTTGAGCGCCTTACTGTTCAGCTATGCTGCACAGGCGGGCAAACTGGCCATTGTCATCGATGATGTCGGCTATCGCCCTGCCGAAGAGAACAAAGTCCTGCAGATGCCGCAGGCCATTTCAGTGGCGGTCTTGCCCAACGCACCCCATGCGCATGAGATGGCGACTAAAGCACATCAGAGTGGTCATGAAGTCCTGATCCATCTGCCGATGGCGCCGCTCAGCAAACAGCCGCTGGAAAAAGATACCTTAACGCCGGAGATGAGCAGTGAAGAGGTTACCCGCATCATGCGTAATGCGGTTAACAACGTGCCTTATGCCGTCGGTCTGAACAACCATATGGGCAGCAGGATGACCTCAAGCCTGCCCGGCATGCAGAAAGTGATGCAGGCGCTGAACCACTACAATCTCTACTTCCTGGATAGCATGACCATCGCTAACAGTCAGGCGATACTTGCCGCGCAGGGTACCCAGGTCAAGGTGTTAAAACGCCGGGTATTCCTTGATGACAGCCAGGATATTAACGCCATTCGCCAGCAGTTCAGCCGGGCGGTGAAGCTGGCGCAGCGCGACGGTTATGCGATTGCCATTGGCCATCCCCATCCGACTACCGTTCGGGTGCTGCAGCAGATGTTACCCACGCTGCCAGCCGACATTACGCTGGTTCGCCCCAGCCAGCTGCTGAACGAATCACTGCGAAGCGGCTCACCGACGCCTGCCGCTCCGGCAAAACCGGTGCCACCACGCTTCCAACCTGCCGGCCTGTGTAAAGCGAAACAGCCACTGGCACCGGTTCCGGCGACCCGAGCCTTAGCGGTAATCGCTGAAAGTGTGAATCACAGCCCACTGTTTACCACGCTAAAAAATCTCTTCTGATTTGCTATGAATGCTAAGTCTCAGGCTTAGCGTTCATTTATACGCAGAAATTACTATAATCCAGGGTCGGACAATAACGGGCTGTGCGGAAACAGTGATAGGGATGGCGATAAATAAACAAAAAATCCTGCTGCTGGATAACGGCAGAGAGTGGGGCGGCGGCACCAACAGTATGCTGGAGCTGCTGAAACGTATCGATCGTCAAAAATTTGATATCACCTGCTGCTTCTACCACAACTACAGCCGTGGTAACGACGAAACGATTGAGGCCACGCTGAATGCGCTGGCCATTCCGGTCTTTTTTATTCCGCAAATCAAACAGCCACGCTGGGCAAAACTTGTTAAAGAAGCCGTGCGGGCGCTGCTGTTTTTCAACAAAAAGCTTAAGAAGCGTGTTATCGACGAGATTGATACGCGCTGGCGAATTATGCCTAATGCCAGCAAAATTAATTCCCTGCTGCAGTTGGGTAACTTCGACACGCTCTATATGAATAACCAGCCCAGTACTAATATGGAAGGTTATCTGGCCGCGCGCAGCCTTGACGTTGCGGTGGTTCAACACTGCCGTATCGATCCGGTTCTGGAACCGCGGCTGGTCAGCATGGTGAATCAGGATTGCCAGGCTGTGATTGCCGTATCTCAGGGCGTCAATAACACCCTGCGTCGCCATGGTATCGATGCGGAACGCTGTTTTACCGTCAGTAATGCCATCGACGTTCACCAGACTCTGCCCGACCGCCTTGAAGTCCGCCAGCGTTTCAAACTCTCCCCTTCGACCTTCGTATTTGGCACTATTGGCTCTCTGATATTGCGCAAATCTAATCACCATATCCTGCAGGCGCTGGGCCGTTTTAAACGCGCCAATCCCGATGCAGACTGGCGGATGGTGATTGTCGGCGCAGGTCCGGAACTTCAGCATCTGCTGCAACTTGCGACTGCAGAGAACATCCAGCATCACGTGGTTTTTACGGGCTTTCAGAACAATGCTCTCGATTACCTCACGGCTTTTGATGCGTTTATTCTGGCCTCACGCAGTGAAGGCTTACCCCGGGTTGTGCTGGAGGCGATGCTGGTAAATACCGCCGTTGTGGGCTCCCGTGTGGTCGGCACTGCCGAATTGATCAGTCATGACGAAACCGGGCTGCTGTTTGATTATGGCAACGTGGTACAACTGACCCAGCACCTGACCGCACTATGGCAGGATGCGGATTTGCGTCAACGCCTGATCAATGCGGCAGCGAAACGCGTACGTGAACAGTACGCCATTGAAACCTATATCAGCGGCGTCGAGAATATTCTGCAAAGCGTCGCCAAAAAGAAACCTCATGCTTAATTTTTTAAATCCCCGTTACCGCCATATCAGAGCGCGCCATAACCTGCCTTATTCGCAAAAAGAGGTTCAGGGCACTTTGCCGGTCACGTCTGTCGTGATCCCCTGCACCGGCGCGGACTATATTGAAGAGGCTTTGCTAAGTGCCGATTTTGCGGCACGTTTCGCGACGGAGGCAAAAGAGGTCGTGATTGTCAGCGATCAGCCAGCGCACGCCTTTGGTAACCTGCCCGCTAAAACCCGCGTGGCGACGCTGGATGTGCCGCACCGGGAAGAGAGTTATCGCTATAAGCAGATCTATCGCAGTCGTTTGATCAAATTGCAGGCGCCCTTGCAGGCAGAAGGCGACGGTATTCTGATGATCGATTCCGACCTCAATCTGCTTAAGATGCCGCAGATCATGATGAAGCCGGACCATCTCTATTCCAGCTTCCGTCAGGGGAAAATGATTGCCAAGCTGGACGGTGCGCCGCAAGAGGCGATTCCCGCCTACTATCCGCACAGTATCCGGCCTTATCTGGTGGACCACGTGAATGGCGCTTACCTGGCTGCCACCCGTGAAGTCTGGCAGCGTATTTCGCCACTGTGGCTGACGCTGTTTAATGACACCTGGAATTTAATGAACGACAGCCAGCCGCCGACCGATCAGCTGCCGCTCGCGGTGTTGCTGGATATGCTGGATATTAAAACCGTCAATCTGGGCGAATGGGCTAACTGGCCGGTCTCCAAGAAAATCGGTGGTCAGTCAGCAGTCATCCCGCCGGAAGTGGTTGGCGCGCATGGCGGCTTTCCGCTGTCGGAATGGCAAAAATACCTTGCTGACCCGCAGCAGCCGCTGAACTTCAAAGGCCAGGACTACACGCGTAAAGTGCGCTACCTGACCGACGAAGAGAAGAAGCAAAGCTAATCCTGCGGCCGCCGTGCCAGCGGCCGTTGTTTTAATCCCAGCTTAGTATCACTTTCCCCGAGCGTCCTGAACGCATCTCATCAAAGCCCTGCTGGAAATCGTCGATACCGTAGCGATGCGTAATGACCGGCGTTAAATCGAGACCGGACTGAATCAGCGCCGCCATTTTGTACCAGGTTTCAAACATCTCACGGCCATAAATGCCTTTGATAAAAAGCCCCTTGAAGATCACCTGATTCCAGTCGATCGCCATTTCACCCGGCGGAATACCCAGCAGTGCGATCCGCCCACCGTGATTCATCACCTCCAGCAGTGAACGGAAGGCAGGAGGCGCGCCCGACATCTCCAGTCCGACATCAAATCCTTCCGTCATCCCCAGCGAGTGCATCACGTCCCGCAGATCTTCATTCGCCACATTGACCGCACGTGTGACGCCCATTTTCCGCGCCAGTGCCAGGCGATACTCATTGATGTCCGTGATCACCACATTGCGTGCGCCGACGTGGCGACAGACTGCAGCGGCCATGATGCCGATTGGACCTGCACCCGAGATCAGGACATCCTCGCCGACCAGGTCGAACGAGAGAGCGGTATGCACTGCGTTGCCGAACGGATCAAAGATTGCCGCCAGTTCATCGGAAATATTGTCGGGAATTTTAAATGCATTAAAGGCGGGGATGACCAGATACTCCGCAAAGCAGCCCTGACGGTTAACGCCCACACCCATCGTGTTACGGCATAAATGAGTGCGTCCGGCGCGGCAGTTGCGACAGTGTCCACAGGTAATGTGCCCCTCGCCCGAAACCCGATCTCCAATCGTAAAGCCTTTCACTTCCTGTCCAATCGCGACCACTTCACCTACATACTCATGCCCGACAATCATCGGCACCGGAATGGTTTTGCGCGACCAGTCATCCCAGTTGTAGATATGAACATCGGTGCCGCAGATGGCGGTTTTACGGATCTTAATCAGCAGATCGTTATGCCCTGGCTCAGGAACCGGGGCATCGGTCACCATCCAGATGCCCGCTTCCTTCTTCAGTTTGGCGAGTGCTTTCATGACGGACTCCTCAGGCGATAACGCCCAGTTGTTTGCCGATGCGGGTAAAGGCCGCCACCGCACGCTCCAGCTGTTGCTGGGTGTGCGCCGCAGAGATCTGGGTGCGAATGCGTGCCTGACCTTTTGGCACCACCGGATAGAAGAAACCGGTCACGTAGATGCCTTCCTGTTGCAGCAGGCGGGCAAACTCCTGGGCAACACTGGCTTCACGCAGCATCACCGGGATAATGGCGTGATCGGCCCCCGCCAGCGTAAAGCCTGCCGCCGTCATCTGCTCTCGAAAGTAACGGGCGTTGTCCCACAGACGCTGACGCAGTCCGTCACCTTCACTGAGCAGATCCAGCACCCGCAGCGAGGCGGCCACAATGGCCGGCGCCAGCGAGTTAGAGAACAGATAGGGACGGGAACGCTGACGCAGCCACTCCACCACTTCGGCCTTTGCTGCGGTGTAGCCACCGGACGCGCCGCCCAGCGCTTTCCCGAACGTGCCGGTAATGATGTCGACCCGGCCCATGACGTCGCAATATTCATGGGTGCCGCGTCCGGCGTTCCCGACAAAACCCACCGCATGGGAATCATCTACCATCACCAGCGCGGAGAATTCATCGGCCAGATCGCAGATGGCGGGCAGATTTGCAATCACCCCATCCATTGAGAAGACGCCATCGGTGGCGATCAGGATATGACGGGCACCTTTATCGCGTGCTTCCTGCAGACAGATCCGCAGCTCTGCCATGTCATTATTGGCATAGCGATAACGCTGCGCTTTGCACAGCCGGACGCCGTCGATAATTGAGGCATGATTCAGCGCATCCGAGATCACCGCATCCTGCGCATCAAGCAGGGTTTCGAACAGACCGCCGTTGGCGTCGAAACAGGAGGAGTAGAGAATGGCATCCTCCATCCCGAGAAACGCTGCCAGCCGCTTTTCCAGCTGCTTATGGCTGTCCTGCGTGCCGCAGATAAAGCGCACCGACGCCATGCCGAAACCATGCGAATCCATCCCCTCTTTCGCCGCCTGAATCAGCGCCGGATGGTTCGCCAGGCCTAAATAGTTATTAGCGCAGAAGTTAATCACTGCCGGATCGCTGCCAACCGCGATCTCCGTCTGCTGAGCAGAGGTGATGATCCGCTCCTGTTTAAACAGTCCTTCCTGACGTGCATCATCAAGTTGCTGACGAAGTTGTTGATAAAATTGCGCAGGCATCATTGCTCTCCTCAGATGGCAAAAATCTGGCATATCTTACTGAACAGGCCGCTTCTTCACGATAAATCGCCCAACAGAATGTCATTTTTGCAGCATAGTTCACGCCACGACGATGTACGCATAACGCGTTACAGAGTCATCTGGCTGTCTGCACCCTGATGAAATGTTATGATGTGAGGTATTCGTGTGTGAAACCTCCTGTTTCACCCCACAACGTTGAAGGTAACAACATGATTATCGTAACTGGCGGCGCAGGAATGATTGGCAGCAACATCGTCAAAGCGCTGAACGATCGCGGTCACACCGACATTCTGGTGGTGGATAATCTGAAGGATGGCACCAAGTTTGCCAATTTAGTCGACCTGGATATTGTCGATTACATGGACAAAGAAGAGTTCCTGATGAGCGTGATCGCGGGCGATGATTTAGGCCCGATCGAAGCGGTCTTCCATCAGGGTGCCTGCTCCTCCACCACTGAGTGGGATGGCAAGTACATGATGGAGAACAACTATCAGTACTCCAAAGAGCTGCTGCACTTCTGCCTTGAGCGCGAGATCCCGTTCCTTTACGCCTCTTCCGCAGCCACTTACGGTGGACGCAACGAGAATTTCATCGAAGAGCGGCAGTATGAGCAGCCGCTGAATGTCTATGGCTACTCCAAGATGCTGTTCGACCACTACGTCCGTCAGATGCTGCCGGAAGCGAACTCGCCGGTGTGCGGCTTCCGCTATTTCAACGTCTACGGCCCGCGCGAAGGCCACAAAGGCAGCATGGCCAGCGTTGCCTTCCATCTGAACACGCAGATCAGCAACGATGAAAATCCAAAACTGTTTGAAGGCAGCGATGGCTTTAAGCGTGATTTCATCCACGTTGATGATGTGGCAGAAGTGAATCTGTGGTGCTGGGAAAATGGCGTCTCCGGAATTTATAACTGTGGTACAGGCCGCGCCGAATCCTTCCAGGAAGTGGCTGATGCGGTACTGAAGTTCCACCAGAAAGGTCAGATCGAGTACATCCCGTTCCCGGAAAAACTCAAAGGACGCTATCAGGCTTATACCCAGGCCGATCTCACTAAATTGCGTGCTGCCGGTTACGACAAGCCCTTTAAAACGGTGGCGCAGGGCGTCGCTGAATATATGGTCTGGCTGAACCGCAACGCATAAAGGAAGCTGCTCCGGCGATGAAAATTCTGGTAATCGGCCCGTCGTGGGTCGGCGATATGATGATGTCGCAAAGTCTCTATCGCACACTCAAGGCCGAACATCCGGATGCAGTGATTGATGTGATGGCACCGGCATGGTGCCGTCCGTTGCTGTCACGCATGCCGGAGGTGAATCAGGCACTGGCGATGCCGCTCGGGCATGGCGCACTGGAGATTGGTGAGCGTCGCCGGCTGGGGAAAGTGCTGCGCGCCAGTCACTACGACCGTGCTTATGTGCTGCCTAACTCCTTTAAGTCGGCGCTGGTCCCCTTCTTTGCCGGAATAAAACGCCGCGTCGGCTGGCGCGGTGAAATGCGCTATGGCCTGCTGAACGATTTGCGGGTGCTGGATAAAACCGCGTTTCCACTCATGGTTGAGCGCTACATTGCGCTGGGCTACGACACACCGGTTGCCTCGGCGGCGCAGCTGCCACAGCCGCTGTTGTGGCCAAAGCTGCACGTTGAAGAGCAGGAAAAGATTGAAACCGCCGCACAGTTTCAGCTGGCGGCAACCCGTCCGATCATCGGTTTTTGTCCGGGTGCCGAATTTGGTCCGGCCAAACGCTGGCCGCACTATCACTACGCCACGCTGGCCCGTCAGTTGATTGCTGAAGGCTTCCAGATTGTGCTGTTTGGCTCCGCCAAAGATCGCCCGACCGGCGACGAGATTATCGCTGCGCTGCCAGAAGATGCACGCGGCCACTGCCGTAATCTGGCCGGTGAAACCCAGCTGGAGCAGGCAGTGATTCTGCTGGCGCAATGCCGGGCCGTGGTCAGTAACGATTCCGGCCTGATGCATATTGCTGCGGCGCTGGACCGTCCGCTGGTGGCGCTCTATGGGCCGAGCAGCCCTGACTTTACGCCGCCGCTTGCAAAACAGGCGCGTATTATTCGCCTGATTACCGGCTATCACAAAGTGCGTAAAGGCGATGCCGACCAGGGCTATCACCAGAGCCTGATCGATATTCAGCCTGAGCGCGTACATCAGACGCTGAGCGAACTGCTCGCACCACAGGAGGTGCCATGCACGTCCTGATTGTTAAAACCTCTTCAATGGGCGATGTACTGCATTCACTGCCGGCACTGACCGATGCGATGCATGCTATCCCCGGCATCCGTTTCGACTGGGTGGTGGAAGAGAACTTCGCGCAGATCCCTGGCTGGCATCCTGCGGTCGATAAGGTGTTACCGGTCGCAATCCGCCGCTGGCGCAAACACTGGTTTGGCAGTCAGCAGCGTGAAGAGCGTGTGCTGTTTAAGCGCGCGTTACAGTCGCGTGAGTACGATGTCGTCATTGATGCGCAGGGGCTAATCAAAAGTGCCGCGCTGGTTACCCGCTTATCGAAAGGGGTAAAGCACGGGCAGGACAGCCGTAGCGCGCGTGAGCCGTTTGCCAGCTGGTGGTATGACGTCCGCCATGAAGTCAGTAAGCGACAACACGCGGTTGAGCGAACGCGTGAACTGTTCGCCAAAAGCCTGGGCTATGAAAAGCCGCAAAGTCAGGGTGACTACGCGATTGCCGGACACTTTCTGCATCATCTGTCCGCTGACGCACATCATTATCTGGTCTTTCTGCATGCCACGACACGTGACAACAAGCACTGGCCGGAATCCCACTGGCGTCAGCTGATTGAGCTGGTGCAGCCCAGCGGGCTGCGGGTGAAATTGCCCTGGGGTGCAGAACATGAGCATCAACGCGCCTTGCGTCTTGCTGAAGGCTTTGAGCATGTTGAGGTGCTGCCTAAGCTGACGCTGGAAGCGATAGCCCAACAGCTGGCGGGCGCACGGGCGGTGGTCTCGGTCGATACCGGATTAAGTCACCTGACGGCGGCACTGGATCGTCCCAACCTCACGCTGTATGGCCCGACCGATCCTGGTTTGATTGGTGGTTATGGGCAGAACCAACAGGCACTGAGCGCCCCGAATCATAATCTGGCGGAGCTGACTGCTGACGCGGTGGCAGAAAAACTTCAGGCCGTTATCAGGGAAAATACGCCATGAACTATGTGCTGATCTATCTGCTGCTGGTGCCTTTGCGGACGGTAATGCGGCTGTTTTACCGTCCAACCGGACGCAGCTTAATCATTCAGACGGCAAAGATTGGTGATTTCATCAATATCACCCCGATGCTGCGCGCCCTGGGCCAGTCTGAACTGCTGATCAGCAAGGCGGTCGAGCCGCTGGTGCGTTACGATGACACGGTCAGCCGTTACTTTCTGATTGAAGATGCTAAACGCAGCTTTTTTGCCAAACTGAAGCTCGCGTTCACGCTGATGAACCGTTATGACAACGTTTATCTGGTGCAGCCCAACAGCGTGAATCTGTTTTTCGCCGCGTTGTGTAACGCACCGAACAAGCAGTTTCTGCGCACCTATGTGCGTAAGTCCTATCATGCAACTTTCTATCGCAGCGCCAGCGGCATTGTCGACCATAGCAAAACGGATTTAACGCTCGACAGTTATCTGAAGCTGATTAACCGGGACTACCGCTATACTGATTTTCCCAAACATGCGACCTCGCCGCTCTTGCAGCCGGCTGAGCCGCCCGCCGCGCTGCGTAATCCGCGCAGCGGCATTAAAATAGGTATCAGTATTTCTGCCGGTAATCGGGCCAAAACCATTCCTGCCAGCATCTGGCAGCAGCTGATGGCGGCGCTGGCTGAGTTGCCCTGTACCTTTTATGTCTTTGGCCCACCGGCTGAGCAGCCGTGGCTGGATGAGTTACTGAGCCTGACCGGTCCCAAAGAGAATATCGTCAGCCTGATTGGTGAGCTGAAACTGGAAGAGGTTCCCTGGGCCATTGCGCAGATGGATTTCTATATCGCCTCTGATTCTGGCAATGCGTATATTGCTGATGCCCAGCAGATTCCGGTGATCATGCTTTACGGGCCGTGTGAAGTCAGGGAGCAGCGTCCGGTCAATAACGTGTTGTTTATCGGACCGGATAATATTGCGGCCTCGACGTTCGTTTTTGCTACCCGTTTTAAGTTTGATCAGCCCGCTGAAAAATTATTCGGGCTGGATCATGATAAACTGACTAGAATACAAACGTTTATTACTCATAATCTGGAATAGTGAAGCGTAATGGCAATTACCCCTCTTGCTGATGCCGTTCAGCAAAGTCAGCTGCTGGTCAACACGCTTGCTGACACGGATGATAATCCGGTTCACGTTGCGTTTGGCATCAACCACGCCTACGCGCGTGGCCTGGGCATTACGCTGTTTTCACTTCTCCATCATCATCCTGATACCGCGTTCCACGCCCATGTTTTCTCCGATTCCCTGCGTGATGGAGATGTGGAAAAACTGCGCTTGCTGGCCACAGGCCACCGTCTGGCGATTACGTTGCATATTTTTAACAGTGCCTGGGTTGATCAGTTGCCTGCTGTGGGTCGCTATCCTAAAAGCATCCACTACCGCTTCCTGATCCCTGAAACTGTGGCGAGCTACAGCGATCGGGTGATCTATATTGATGCTGATACGCTTGTAGTGGGCGACTACTCTCCTCTGTTTACTCTGGACATCACGGATTACACGCTGGCGGCCTGTAACGACACACCACGTGCGCGGCAGAACCAGTGCGCAAGGCTGGGGCTGAAGCATCATCACTATTTCAACTCCGGTTTTATGCTGATCAATATTCCGCGCTGGCTCGAAAGGCAGACTACGGCGCGCATTACTGACGTGCTGGTGACGCAGGGCGCAGAGTTTGGTTTTCCCGATCAGGATGCGCTGAATATCGTGCTGGAGAATGAGATTCTGATCCTGCCGGACCGCTATAACCAGATTTACGACATCATCGCCAATAAAGTCTGGGATCATACTGCCGTTTCAGCGGACACCGTGATGATTCACTACACCGGTAAATGCAAACCCTGGCATGCCTGGGCCGGCAGCGATCTTGCCCAGCTATATTATAGCTATTACCAGCGCTCGCCCTGGGCTTCACAACCACTTGATACGCCCAGACATTATAAAGAGATGAAGCGCTTCGCCCGCATTAAGTGGCATCAGAAACAGTATGCTGAAAGCATGAGCTGGATGATGAAGTATGTCAGTCTCAAGTTTTTTAAGCAGAGCGAGCAGTAGTGCTCTCAGGTTTATCAGATTGATGCAGGCGCGGTTATTTCAGCGCCTGACTTTCCCGTCATTTATCCCGCCTGCTGTTTACCACCATCTCTTATAAAAAAGACGCTGAATGAACACCGGCATAATAATCTGTTTACCTGTAAAGCGACTTTGCGTAAAAAAAGCGCATATAGCGCATTATTATTGTCGGGCGTGGTTTTTAGTAAAGCAGGAAAGCCACACCGTCTTATAATCGTGAACTTCCTGATTCCATTCTGCTGATTTGGAAATGATTTATGACGAGGCAATGCCCTTTCGCAGTGAATTCAACGCGGGTGAAGATAGTGTGATGAGTACTTCTCCTTTGCTGAGTATCATTACGCCGATGTTCAATGCGGGCAGCATGTTTGATGAGTTCATGGAGTCTCTGCTGGCGCAGACGCTGGTCTCGCTGGAGATCATCATTGTCGACGACGGTTCCACCGACGGCTCAGATGAGCGCGCTGACCTGTATGCACAGCAGCACGCTCATATTCGTGTGATTCATCAGGAAAATGGCGGCGTGTCGCGGGCCCGTAACGCCGGTCTGGCGATAGCCCGCGGGAAATATGTCACCTTCCCGGATGCAGATGACACCATGCAGCCCGATATGTATCAGACGCTGGTGACGATGGCAGAAGCGGACAATCTGGATGCGGCACAGTGCAACGCCGAGTGGTTTTTCAAACACAGCCAGCGGGTAAAACCGCTGATTCCGCTGGACCGTTTGCGCAGCACGCCGGTGCTGAGCGGTGCCGACTGGCTCAATACCGCGCTGAAAACGCATCGTTATATGCATGTGGTCTGGCTGGGGATCTATCGTCGGGAACTGATTGAGCAGCATCAGTTGCAGTTTGAACCGGGCCTGCATCATCAGGATATTCCCTGGACCACCGAGTTTATGCTGCTGGCGAAACGCGTGCGGTATACCGACGCCGTGCTCTATCGCTACTATATGCACGACGCCTCCATCAGCAACCGCAAACGGACCGGCGAGCGCAACGTGGAATATCAGCGTCACTACCTGAAGATTGCGCGGCTGCTGGAAGAGCTAAACACCCGTTATCGTGACCGCGTGAAGATCTACCCGTCGTTTCACTATCAGGTAACGCATGAAGCGCTCAGCGTTTGCCACAGTGTGAGACGTGAGCCTGATGCCCGCGCACGCCAGGCAATCATTGCCGATCTGTTCACGACCGGTACACACCTGCGCATGTTACGTAATGCCCGGGGAATTAAGCAGTGGTATCAGTTGCTGTTGTGGCTTGCCCGGCTCTATCGCTGGCGTGATAAATAACCTTTGAGGCTGGCTTTATCCTAAAAAGGGTTTGCCCTACAATCGGTTCACTGAATTCTGAGAACTCTTGTTTATGGCCAGCCTGATTCCAGCAAACTTCTCTCCAAAAAATATATTACTGATTAAGCTGCGCCATCATGGTGACATGCTGCTCACAACGCCCGCCATCAATGCGCTTCATGAGCGTTATCCGCAGGCCAGCATCGACGTGTTGCTCTATAAGGAGACGCGTCCGATGCTGGAGGCGCATCCGGCCATCCGCCATTTGCACGTCATCGATCGCAAATGGAAGCAGGAAGGCACCTGGCGCAAGCTGGGCCATGAGCGTGCATTAATTCGCGCCGTGCGCGACGCCCAGTATGATCTGGTGATCAATCTGGCCGATCAGTGGCGCGCTGCTCAGATTACCCGTCTCTCTGCGGCACCCGTTCGCATCGGTTTTGCCTATAAAAAACGCGATAACGTGCTGTGGCGATGGTGTCACAACTGCCTGGTCCCCACACACAATCACAGCAAACTGCATACCGTTGAGCAGAATATGTCGGCGCTGGCGCCCCTCGGCATCAGTAGCGAAGGCGCTCGCGTATCAATGCACTACAGCGATGCTGACCAGCAAATTGTGCTGGCCCGACTGGCGGAACATCATGTCACTGCGCCCTATATTGTGGTGCAGCCGACCTCACGCTGGGGCTTCAAATGCTGGGAAGAGGAGAGCGTTGCGGCCACACTTGATCAGCTGGCGCAACCGGGCCGCAAAGTGGTGCTGACCGCCGGGCCGGACAAGCAGGAGCTGGCGATGATTAACCGCATTCGCGCGCGCTGTGTATCAAAGGATGTGGTTTCGCTGGCGGGTCAGTTCACGCTGCCGCAGCTGGCGGCATTGATCGATCATGCCCGTCTGTTTATTGGCGTCGACTCTGCGCCGATGCATATGGCTGCTGCGCTTGAAACGCCCTGCATTGCACTGTTTGGCCCGACCAAGTTGCAGCACTGGCGGCCCTGGGGTGACAACAATCATGTTATCTGGGCGGGCGATTATGGCCCGCTGCCCTCACCCGATTCCATCGACACCAAAACTGACCAGCGTTATCTCTCGGCCATTCCGGTAAAGGATGTGGTCGCGGCAGCGAGGAGCTACCTGAATGAGTAAGTTAAGGCTGGCGATTGTCCGGCAGAAATATCGTCCGGATGGCGGTGCTGAACGTTTTATCACACGCGCGCTGGAGGCGCTAGGCAGCGAAAAGCTCGATCTCAATATCATTACCCGCAGCTGGCAGGGCACGCCTAATCCTGACTGGCATCTGCATATCTGTAATCCGGCAAAGCTGGGTCGGGTCTCACGTGAGTGCGGTTTTGCCCGCGCAGCCCGCGCCTGCTGGGAGCGCGAAAAGTTCGATATTGTACAAAGCCATGAGCGCATCGCGGGCTGTGACATTTTCCGTGCGGGTGATGGCGTGCATCGCGTGTGGCTGGAACAGCGCGCCCGCATCGTCTCATCCTGGCAACGGCTGAGTGCTGCACTCAGTCCTTATCACCGCTATGTTCTGCAGGCGGAAGCGGAGATGTTCAACTCTCCGACGCTGAAAGCGGTGATCTGTAATTCAGAGATGGTAAAGCGCGATATCCTGCGTTGCTTTTCGCTCGACGCCGGAAAAATCCATGTCATTCATAACGCTATCGATGCCAGCCGTTTCCAGCCCGCCACGGAAGCAACCCGTCGCGCCACCCGACAGCAGCTGTCACTGCCCGATGCCGCGACCGTACTGATTTATGTCGGCTCCGGCTTTGAGCGCAAAGGACTGAAAGCGGCGATACAGGCGCTGGCTGCCAGCGATCGTTATCTGATTGTGGTGGGCCAGGATAAACAATTACAACGTTATCAGCAGCTGGCAAACCAGCTTCACTGCCTGGACCGCCTGCGCTTTGTCGGCGTACAGCAGAATGTGCAGCCGTTCTATCACGCGGCGGATGGCCTGTTGCTGCCCACGCTCTATGATCCCTTTCCGAATGTGGTGCTGGAGGCGATGGCCTGCGGCTTACCGGTAATTACCAGCACCGGTTGCGGTGGCGCGGAGTTTATTACCGCTGGTCAGGAAGGCTTCGTCTGTGATGCCCTGGATATCAATGGGTTAAATCAGGCGGTTAATGCCATACCGGCACTTTCCGTCGATTCACGAATGGGTGACGCAGCGCGACGTAAAATTGAGCCTTATGGTCCACAACGGCTGGCGCAGGCGCTGACTTCGCTTTATCAGCAGGTAGTGAGTAGCAACTGACAATGTGGGATGAGTGCATGCAGGGTTTCTGATACCATGCCGCCATCTCATTTTAATCTGTTTTAGACGCGAACCTGCTGTAACGGTAACTATGACGACCATTTACACCGCATTGCTCTACTTCATTCAGCCACTGATCTGGCTGCGCCTGTGGCTGCGCGGTCGTAAAGCGCCTGCCTATCGCAAACGCTGGGCAGAACGCTATGGCTATTGTGTCGGCAAAGTGAAGCCTGACGGCATTGTGCTGCACTCGGTCTCTGTGGGTGAAACGCTGGCCGCGATTCCGCTGGTGCGCGCACTGCGTCATCGTTACCCGACCCTGCCGATTACCGTCACCACCATGACGCCAACTGGTTCTGAGCGGGCGCAATCTGCTTTTGGCAAAGATGTGCATCACGTCTATCTGCCTTATGATCTGCCAGGTTCGATTAATCGTTTTCTGGATACGGTTAATCCACGGCTGGTGATCATCATGGAAACGGAGCTGTGGCCGAACATTATCCGCATTCTGCACCAGCGTAACATTCCGCTGGTGATCGCCAATGCCCGCCTCTCGGCCCGCTCCGCCAAAGGCTATCGCAAGCTGGGTAAATTTATGCGCCAGCTGTTGCAGAGCATCACGCTGATTGCGGCACAGAATACGGAAGATGGCGACCGCTTCCTGAGTCTGGGCCTGAAACGTTCACAGCTGGCGATTACCGGCAGCCTGAAGTTTGATATTTCCGTGACGCCAGAACTGGCCGCCAGAGCGGTAACACTGCGTCGCCAGTGGGCGCCGCGTCGCCCGGTGTGGATTGCCACCAGCACGCACGAAGGCGAAGAGGCTGTCGTGCTGGATGCCCATCGTCGCCTGCTGCAGACGTTTCCGGATCTGCTGCTGATTCTGGTTCCCCGCCATCCTGAACGCTTTAACGATGCGCGCGAACTGACGCAGGAACGCGGCTTCAGCTTTATCCTGCGCAGCAGCGGTGAGATCCCTTCGGGTTCCACGCAGGTGGTCATCGGCGACTCAATGGGTGAACTGATGCTGCTTTACGGCATCGCCGATCTGGCGTTTGTCGGCGGCAGCCTGGTTGAGCGGGGCGGACACAACCCGCTGGAACCCGCGGCCCATGCCCTTCCGGTGCTGATGGGGCCTCACATCTGGAACTTCAAAGATATCTGCAGCAAGTTGCAGGAAGGCCAGGGTCTGATCACCGTCACCGACGTGATTTCACTGGAAAAAGAGGTCACCAACCTGTTACAGGATGATGATTATCGCCGTTATTACGGACGCCATGCGGTAGACGTACTGCACCAGAACCAGGGTGCGCTTCAGCGTCTGCTACAGTTACTCGAACCGCATCTGCCACCACGGGCTCACTAATGTCAGCACGCCAGCGTCTTTCTGTGGTGATGATCGCCAAAAATGAAGCGGAGCTGCTGCCGGATTGTCTGGCCTCAGTCAGCTGGGCCGACGAAATTATTGTGCTGGATTCTGGAAGCAGTGACGACAGTGTTGAGATCGCCACGCAGGCTGGGGCGCAGGTCTATAAAAGTGATGACTGGCAGGGCTATGGCATTCAGCGCCAGCGCGCACAGGGCTATGCCACCGGCGACATGATTCTGATGATCGATGCAGATGAGCGTGTTTCACCCGAACTGCGTGCCGCCATTGAGCAGGTGCTGGTCGCCCCACCCAGCCGCACGGTTTACAGCCTGGGCCGCAGTAATCTGTTCCTCGGCCGCTTTATGCGCCACAGTGGCTGGTATCCCGACCGCGTGATGCGCCTCTATCCACGCACCTTCCGCTACAATGACAATCTGGTGCATGAATCACTGCAGAGTGACGGCGCACCGGTGGTGGCGTTGCCTGGCGATCTGGAACATCTGACCTGCCGCGATTTAATCGCCTTTCAGCGCAAACAACTAGCCTATGCCGAAGCCTGGGCCAAAGAACGTCACCAGCGCGGTAAGCGTTGTGGTCTCTTTTCTGTATTCAGCCATACGCTTGGCGCGTTTGTTAAAACGTTGCTGCTGCGTGCCGGTTTTCTCGACGGTAAGCAGGGCTGGATTCTGGCGGTGGTCAACGCGCAATATACCTTCAATAAATATTCAGCCCTCTGGGCGCTGAATCACGCTTCGGCAAAAGGGCGAGTATGACCACTAAAGCCATCTATCCCGGTACGTTTGATCCTGTAACGCTCGGTCATCTCGACATCGTGACGCGGGCAGCGCAGATGTTTGATCAGGTGATTCTGGCCATTGCTGCCAGCCCCAGTAAAAAACCGATGTTCAGCCTGGATGAGCGCGTGGCGCTGGCCGGTCAGGTGGTGGCCCATCTGCCGAACGTTGAGGTGATCGGCTTCAGCGACCTGATGGCTAATTTCGCCCGTGACCAGCAGGCGAATGTGCTGGTCCGTGGCTTGCGTGCGGTGTCAGATTTTGAATATGAAATGCAGCTGGCGCAGATGAATCGTCACCTGCTGCCAACGCTGGAGAGTGTGTTCCTGATGCCGTCTGAAGGCTTCTCGTTTATCTCCTCTTCGCTGGTCAAAGAGGTGGCGCGTCACAGCGGCGATGTTTCCGCCTTTCTGCCCGCGCCCGTGCATCAGGCACTGCTGGCTAAACTGGCTTAATGCTGGCAGTTGGGGCACCAGTAGGTGCTGCGCTGCCCGTGCCTGCCGCTGATAATCGGCGTACCGCATGCCCGGCAGGGTTCACCGGCCCGGCCATAAACCTGCAACTGCTGGGCAAAATAGCCAGGTTTGCCGTCGGTCTGTAAAAAGTCACGCAGCGTAGTACCGCCCTGTTCAATTGAACGTAACAGCACCGCTTTAATGGTGTTGACCAGCAGCTCCGCTTCAGCCTGCGACAGACTTCCTGCGGCACGATCGGGAAGGATCCCGGCGGTAAACAGTGACTCACTGGCGTAAATGTTGCCCACGCCCACCACCACTTTGTTATCCATCAGCCACTGCTTGATGAGCGTCCGTTTGCCACGTGACTTATCAAACAGGTAAGTACCGTCAAACTGGTCGCTAAGCGGCTCAGGCCCAAGATGTGCAAGCACGCTGCTGCCCGTCAGATCGCTGCTCCAGAGCCAGGCACCAAAGCGGCGCGGGTCGGTGTAACGCAGTACTTTGCCGTTGCTCATCACCAAATCAACATGGTCATGCTTCGCTGCTGGCAGCTCTTCGGAAAGCACCCGCAGGCTGCCCGACATGCCCAGGTGGATAATAATCCAGCCATGCGGCAGTTCCAGCAGCAGATATTTCGCCCGACGCTGCACGCTGAGCACCGGCTGATCGCTTAGCGCCAGGATCTCCTGCGAAACAGGCCAGCGCAGACGTGAATTACGCACCACGGCGTGAAGAATGGTTTCACCGACCAAATGCGGCTCGATACCGCGGCGGCTGGTCTCAACCTCTGGCAACTCTGGCATACCTTCTCCTCAGCGTTTTACACAAACAAAAAACCCGGCCGGAGCCGGGTTTTTAGCAGAACACTATAATTACTTAATTTTAGCTTCTTTGTAGATCACATGCTGACGTACAACCGGATCGAACTTTTTCAGTTCCAGCTTCTCTGGTTTAGTACGTTTGTTCTTCGTGGTGGTATAGAAGTGACCTGTACCAGCAGAGGAAACCAGCTTGATCTTCTCACGAATACCTTTAGCCATGATTCAGTTCCTTAGTACCTTAGTACTTCTCACCACGGGCACGCATGTCGGATAAAACCGTATCAATGCCCTTTTTATCAATAATGCGCATACCTTTAACAGATACACGCAGAGTAACGAAGCGCTTCTCGCTCTCAACCCAAAAACGGTGTGAGTGCAGGTTCGGAAGGAAACGGCGTTTCGTCGCGTTCATTGCGTGGGAACGGTTGTTACCCGTTACCGGACGCTTTCCAGTTACCTGGCAGACTCGTGACATGTCTATATCTCCAAAAATCAAATCAGCTCGAGCTTTAAAAATTAGGTTTTGGCCGCCTCGTCAGGCTTGCAGCCCGCCAGGCGAGTTCCATGGAACCCGCTAAGCTGGCCTAACCGCCAAACCCGAGATTCTCAAAGGTGGCGTAGTATACGCCGCTCAGCCCAAGTGCTCAAGTCCCGAACAGATAAAGATCCCGAATGATCGGGCAAAAAGCCGCCACCTGGCGCGAATTTTCCCTGAATCAGAGCCATCCCCGCTCAGCAAAGGAGACATATTCGCCATGGCCAATCACCAGATGATCGAGCAGACGGATGTCGAACAGCTGACAGGCTTCGCTGACTTTATGGGTCACTTCACGGTCAGCACGGCTCGGTTCCGCCATCCCCGACGGATGATTGTGCGCCAGTATCAAGGCGGCTGCGTTGAGCTTCAGCGCTTCCCGGACGATCTCGCGGGGGTGAACTTCCACACTATTAATGGAGCCAGAGAACATATTCTGTGCCCGCAGCACCCGATGCTGATTATCCAGAAACAGGGCCATAAAGATCTCCCGTTCCTGGTGGGCTAACAGACTTTGCAGATACTGGCGTGTAATCTGTGGATTTTCCATCACGCTTTCGCGCGCCAGCTTACTGGCGAAAAAGCGCTTCGCCAGTTCGGCAATCGCGTGCAGTTGCGCCAGCTTGGCATCACCGACACCTTTAATTTTGCAAATTGCCGCTTTGTCTGACGTCATGAGCTGATAAAGCGAGCCAAATCCCTCCAGCATCTGCCCGGCCAGCTCAAGGACGTTCTGCCCCGGCGAGCCGGTGCGGAGAAAGATGGCCAGCAGTTCGGTATCGCTGAGCGAATGCGCGCCCAGTTTTTGCAGTTTTTCCCGTGGTCCCTTGATTTTCATCTTTGCTCTCCCTGAGATGCGCCTAAGAGTGGCCCATCCTGAAGCGTACCGCTATCAGTGGCGCATCAATCTTCGAGGCAGCTCGCAAACGCAGTTGGTGAAAAGGCGCGTACACGCTTTTGTGATAAAGTCCGTGCATTCGCCGCCGCGGGCGGCAGAGAGCTTAGTGAGGCCAACATCATGATGGGATTAGCCGGCAAAAAAATTCTTCTTGGCGTGAGTGGCGGTATCGCTGCTTATAAAGCACCTGAGCTGGTGCGTCGCCTGCGCGACCGCGGCGCTGATGTCCGCGTAATGATGACGGAGGGGGCAAAGGCCTTTATTACTCCGCTCAGCCTGCAGGCCGTTTCAGGCTATCCGGTGTTTGACGATCTGCTTGATCCGGCAGCGGAAGCAGCGATGGGTCATATTGAACTGGCAAAATGGGCCGACCTGATTGTGCTGGCACCGGCCACTGCCGACCTGATTGCCCGTATCACTGCCGGTATGGCAAACGATCTGGTGACCACCGCCGTCTTAGCGACGGCCTCACCCGTAGCGGTAGTGCCCGCCATGAATCAGCAGATGTATCGTGCGGCGGTGACCCAGTACAACCTGCAGACGCTGCATGAGCGTGGCGTGCTGATCTGGGGGCCGGACAGCGGCAGCCAGGCCTGCGGTGATGTCGGGCCGGGCCGGATGCTTGACCCGCTGGTGATTGTTGACCATGCGGTGCAGTGGGCGGCGCCCGTCAACGATCTGCAACATCTCAACATTATGATAACCGCCGGTCCAACCCGTGAGGCCCTGGACCCGGTGCGCTACATCTCGAATCACAGCTCCGGCAAAATGGGCTTTGCGATTGCCGCCGCTGCTGCCAGGCGTGGCGCACAGGTAACGCTGGTCAGTGGTCCGGTCAGCCTGGCGGCACCAGCGGGTGTGCGGCGCATTGATGTTACCAGCGCCCTGGAGATGCAGGCCGCCGTCATGAGCGAGATAGATAAACAACATATTTTCATTGCAAGCGCAGCCGTGGCAGACTACCGGGCAGCCGATATTGCGGCCGATAAAATCAAGAAACAGGGCGGCGATGATAACGTCACGCTGAACCTGGTAAAGAATCCCGATATTGTTGCCGGGGTCGCCGCACTTCAGGAAAACCGGCCATTTGTGGTTGGATTTGCTGCTGAAACACAGAATGTGGAAGAATACGCCCGGCAAAAACAGGTGCGCAAGAATCTGGACCTGATCTGCGCTAATGATGTCGCTAAAGCCGGACAGGGATTTAATAGCGACACCAATGCTCTTCACCTTTTTTGGCAGGATGGAGAAAAACGCTTACCGCTCAGCGATAAGTCTCTCCTTGGCCAACAATTAATAGACGAGATTGTCAGCCGTTATGATGAAAAAAATAGACGTTAAAATTCTGGATGCGCGTGTCGGCAAAGAGTTTCCACTGCCGACCTACGCCACGTCAGGTTCCGCTGGGTTAGATTTACGCGCCTGTACTGATGAGGTGCTCGACATCGCACCAGGCACAACCACGCTGGTCCCGACCGGTCTGGCGATTCATATCGCCGACCCCGATCTGGCCGCTGTGATCCTGCCGCGCTCCGGCCTTGGCCATAAACACGGCATCGTGCTGGGCAACCTGGTCGGGTTGATTGACTCCGACTATCAGGGACAGCTGATGGTGTCGGTCTGGAATCGCGGCCAGGAAAGTTTCTCTCTGCAACCCGGCGATCGCATGGCACAACTGGTCTTTGTACCGGTGGTACAGGCGGAATTTAACCTGGTCGACGATTTCGACGCCAGCCTGCGCGGCGAAGGCGGCTTCGGCCACTCAGGTCGCCAGTAACCCGCATTACCGACTTTCACTTACGCCCGTTATTTTTCCTCATCGCCATGGGACGCGTTCCTGTGGCAGATGCGTAGGTGTTGCCTGTTTTTAGGTGAATTTCAGGGGTTTTTAAGGTCATGGCAGAAAAAAAAGTCGCGAAGCGGAACCGTCGCGAAGAGATTTTGCAGGCGCTGGCACAGATGCTGGAGTCAGGTGATGGCAGTCAGCGCATTACCACCGCCAAGCTGGCAGCCACGGTAGGCGTTTCCGAAGCGGCGCTGTATCGTCACTTCCCCAGTAAGACACGCATGTTCGATAGCCTGATTGAGTTTATCGAAGACAGTCTGATTACCCGCATCAATCTGATCCTCAAAGATGAAAAAGAGACCATGACGCGCCTGCGTCTGATCGTGCAACTGATTCTGGGATTTGGTGAGCGTAATCCGGGACTGACGCGCATCCTGACCGGCCATGCGCTGATGTTCGAGCAGGACCGGCTGCAGGGACGTATTAATCAGCTTTTTGAGCGGATTGAAGTGCAACTGCGACAGGTGATGCGTGAACGGAAAATGCGTGAGGGCGAAGCTTTTCAGGCTGATGAGGCGTTACTGGCAAGCCAGCTGCTGGCTTTCTGTGAAGGTTTACTGTCGCGCTATGTCCGTTCTGAGTTTCGTTTCAGTCCCACCGCAGACTTTGAGGCTCGCTGGCCGCTGATGGCCGCCCAGCTGGTGTAAAGAGTCAAAGAAGGCGGGCATCGCGCCCGCCTCTGTTAAATCCCGTACGCTTTCTGATAGGCACGAACCTGAGCCAGATGATCGGCCATCTCCGGTTTCTCTTCCAGCCAGCTAATCAGGTCGGCCAGTGTGATAATGGCGGTCACTTTGCAGCCGTAATCACGTTCCACTTCCTGAATCGCCGACATCTCTCCACGTCCACGCTCCTGACGATCAAGCGACACCAGCACGCCTGCCAGGGTAGCGTTATGCGCACCGATAATATCCATCGACTCACGAATCGCTGTACCTGCCGTGATCACATCGTCCACCAGCATCACTTTGCCCTGCAGCGGGCTGCCCACCAGCAGGCCGCCTTCACCGTGATCTTTGGCTTCTTTGCGGTTGAAGCAGTAGGGCACATCGCGGTCATGATGGTCCGCCAGCGCCACCGCCGTGGTGGTCGCAATCGGAATGCCTTTATAGGCCGGGCCGAACAGCAGATCGAAATCGACAGCGCCATCCACCAGCGCCTGCGCGTAGAAGCGTCCCAGCAGCGCTAAATCCCGTCCGCTGTTAAACAGACCAGCATTAAAGAAATAGGGGCTTTTACGCCCTGACTTTAAAGTGAACTCACCGAACTTTAGCACCTGCTTGTTCAGGGCGAATTCAATAAACTGACGCTGCCAGGCTTTCATTTCTCACTCCTCAAATAAAGAAAAGGCGACCCTGAGGTCGCCTGTTACATCAATTTTCCAGCGCTGCTTTCTGCGCCTGAATCAATTCCTCAATGCCGCCACGTGCCAGCGCCAGTAGCGTCAGCAGCTCTTCATGGCTGAACGGTTCGCCCTCAGCGGTGCCCTGCACCTCGATCATGCGACCATCTTCCATCATCACGACGTTCATGTCGGTTTCTGCTGCGGAGTCCTCAACGTACTCCAGATCGCACAGCGCTTCGCCTTTAACGATACCTACTGAAATCGCCGCGACCATGCCCTTCATTGGATTGGCTTTCAGCTTGCCGCTGGCCACCAGCTTGTTCAGCGCATCGGCCAGCGCCACGCAGGCGCCGGTGATTGACGCGGTGCGGGTGCCGCCATCGGCCTGAATGACATCACAGTCGAGCGTAATGGTAAATTCACCCAGCGCTTTAAGATCAACCGCGGCGCGCAGTGAACGGGCGATCAGACGCTGAATCTCCAGCGTACGGCCACCCTGCTTGCCTTTTGCGGCTTCACGCGCCATACGACTGTGGGTAGAACGCGGCAGCATGCCATATTCAGCCGTGACCCAGCCCTGGCCCTGGCCTTTAAGGAAACGCGGAACCCCTTCGTCTACGGAGGCAGTGCAAAGCACTTTCGTTTCGCCGAATTCCACCAGAACGGAACCCTCTGCGTGTTTGGTGTAATTGCGGGTCAATGTGACTGGACGCACCTGTTGTGCGCTACGGCCTGCTGGACGCATGGGTATTCTCCGGCTTGCTAATGATTGGCTGCGCATTATACGGACTTCCTTGCC
This sequence comes from Pantoea sp. JKS000250, assembly GCF_003201065.1. Taxonomy (NCBI): domain Bacteria; kingdom Pseudomonadati; phylum Pseudomonadota; class Gammaproteobacteria; order Enterobacterales; family Erwiniaceae; genus Pantoea; species Pantoea sp. JKS000250. The sequence goes on from NZ_QICZ01000001.1 coordinate 2,137,932, forward strand.
CGCTGTCTCTTGCGCCGGTCTGACGCAGGCATCAGATGAAATTCCCGGCCAGCTGTGGCTAAATGCGCTTTCCTTTCTCTCTGATAAAAAAGACATATGGCCGCCATTCTTCATTTCCTGCTGGCGCTGGTGGTGATTTTTGCCCTTGCGCTGCTGGTCAGTCATGACCGTAAACAGATTCGCCTGCGTTTTATTGTTCAACTGATTGTGGTAGAAGCCGCGCTGGGCTGGTTCTTCCTTCACTCTGCCGGAGGGCTGGCGCTGGTTGGCTCGTTCGCGGGATTCTTTGAGACGCTGCTTGGCTTTGCCGCACAGGGTACAGAATTCGTGTTTGGCGGAATGAGCAAACAGGGGCTGGCATTTATCTTCCTTGGCGTGCTCTGCCCGATTGTCTTTATTTCAGCACTCATCGGCATATTGCAGCACTGGCGCATCCTGCCGCTGCTGATCCGGATTTTCGGGACGCTGCTGTCGAAGATTAACGGCATGGGCAAGCTGGAGTCATTTAACGCCGTCAGCACGCTGATTCTCGGTCAGTCGGAAAACTTCATCGCCTATAAAGGGATTCTGGGTGATATCCCGCCGCGCCGGCTCTACACCATGGCAGCGACCGCGATGTCTACCGTTTCGCTGTCGATTGTCGGTGCTTATATGTCGATGATTGAACCGAAGTATGTGGTTGCCGCACTGCTGCTTAACATGTTCAGTACCTTCATCATTCTGTCGATCATCAACCCGATGGAGAGCCAGAATGAGCAGCCTATCGCGCTGGAAAAACTGCATGAAGAGCAGAGTTTCTTTGAGATGCTGGGTGAGTACATCCTGGCTGGTTTCAAAGTGGCGATGATCATTCTGGCCATGCTGATTGGCTTTATTGCCCTGATTGCTGCCATCAACGCGCTGTTTGCGGCGGTGTTCGGTTACAGCTTCCAGCAGCTGCTTGGCTATCTGTTCTATCCTCTGGCCTGGCTGATCGGCATTCCCAAAGCGGATGCCCTGCAGGCGGCCAGCATCATGGCAACCAAGCTGGTCGCGAATGAGTTTGTGGCGATGATTGAGCTACAGAAAGTCGCGGCGGGCATGAGTGCGCGTGGGCTGGGTATTCTGTCGGTGTTCCTGGTTTCCTTTGCTAACTTTGCCTCTATCGGCATTGTGGCGGGCGCAATTAAAGGCCTGAACGAGAAACAGGGAAATGTGGTTTCCCGGTTTGGCTGGAAGCTGGTCTATGGCTCCACACTGGTGAGCCTGCTCTCTGCGGCTTTTGCCGGTCTGTTTATCTGAGTACTCCGCGGGCGGCCTCGCTGCCGCCCGCGTTCATCCTAGAATCCGACACAGACGGGTGCATCCACCCGCATCACCAATTCCTGACCAAAGCGTTTTTTATAGAGGGTACGTAACGCCTCAATGTCCTGATTGGTGGCAGGATCGATACCGTGGATCAGCATCAGCGCTTTACTGTTCTCACGTGCCAGTTTGCCGTTCTCGCCCAGCCATTGCCCTTTAGCGTCATAAACCGACAGTCCCGCTTTGAAGCGTGGCGTGACCTCATTGTCCACAAAGTTCATCCAGTCGAGTGAACTCACCCTGCCGCCATCTGGTTTGCTCAGTCCAAACCACAGTGTGGTTTGCATCATCATGTCGCCACCCGCACAGATGGGTTGCGGTTTCGTGGGCGGCGCGTGGCGCGTCTGGCAACCTGCCAGCAGCAGAGCCATCACAACAGGAAGAGCAATAACGCGTGACATAGATCGATCATCCTCACAAGGGGTTAGTGGTCATCATAAGTGGCTCTCGCGGAAAGCGGAAACGGTTCGTTATTTTCCGGTGAGACGCTTATGCCTGTTATGCCGTGGCTCGCCTCGCTATACTTCACCCATCTTTCCGCAAATGAGTACCGCTTATGATCCGCAGTATGACCGCTTATGCCCGCAGCGAAGCCAAAGGCGAATGGGGCAGCGCCGCCTGGGAGCTGCGTTCTGTTAACCAGCGTTATCTGGAAACCTACATCCGTCTGCCGGAACAGTTTCGTGGGCTGGAGCCGGTTATCCGCGAACGCATTCGTCAGCGTCTGACGCGCGGTAAAATTGAGTGCAACCTGCGTTATGACGCAGACCCCAGTGCACAGGGCGAGCTGATGCTCAACGAAACGCTGGCGAAACAGCTGGTGCAGGCGGCCAACTGGGTGAAAATGCAGAGCGATGAAGGCGCGATTAATCCGCTGGATATCCTGCGCTGGCCCGGTGTGATGTCTGCACAGGAGCAGGATCTGGATGCCATTAACACACAGTTGTTGAAGGCGCTGGATAGTGCGCTGGATGATTTCATTGCGGCACGTGAAAGCGAAGGCACCGCGCTGAAAGCGATGATTGAGCAGCGTCTGGAAGGGGTCTCGCAGGAAGTCAGTAAAGTGCGTGCGCAGATGCCTGAAGTCATCAAATGGCAGCGTGAACGTCTGGTCGCCAAACTGGAAGATGCTGAAGTTCAGCTGGAGAACAATCGCCTTGAGCAGGAACTGGTGATGATGGCGCAGCGTGTCGACGTCTCCGAAGAGCTGGATCGTCTGGATGCGCACGTTAAAGAGACCTACAACATCCTGAAAAAGAAAGAAGCGGTTGGCCGTCGGCTCGATTTCATGATGCAGGAGTTCAACCGTGAGTCGAACACGCTGGCATCAAAGTCGATCAATGCCGATATCACCGCATCAGCGATCGAACTGAAAGTGCTGATTGAACAGATGCGCGAGCAGATTCAGAATATTGAGTAAAATGCCCATCGCTCCGTAAATATTCATAAGCCCATGTTAAATGGGCTTTTTTAATTCTCCTGTGTTTCATTAATGTACATATTACTTCATAACTATCTACGGCTTTTCGGCGGGGAAATGGGGAACTGGTCAGCACTACTTCACTTTCTTGCTTATGGCGTTTAGTATTACATGGATCTATTTAATGCTTACGAATGTTAGTTTTATGAGCAGAACCGTAACAAGAAAAGATTCGATTTTACAGATACGGAGATAGTAAAAGATTTGAGTCTTCTATTATATAGATGAATTTTCAGTCGGAAAAATTAATATCATAAGGAAGTGATTATGTCAGTATTGAAGTTGCCTGCCACAATTTATCAGACAAAGCATAAGTTTAACGATTACAGCACTGATGATATGAAGTATGGAGATCTTAGTGAAAAGCAACTAAGAAGCGATTTGGGTTTGGATGATGTTTCTGATGTAGTTGATCCCTGGACTGGTAAAGAAGTATCTATATTCAACTCTTTCCGGGATGCCCGCCCAAAATCCACAACAGAAATGGCTGAACTTCTTTTCAATGAATTTCTTCGTGTTTCTATGCCTGCATATTATCTTGGGCAGCACCAAATATTCAACAATCTTGTAAAGCATCTCTATCACGGGAATGGAAAAATTTATTCCAGCCCTTTCCTTGATAGTGCATATAAAAATCTAATTATCAGTGGGCAATCTTCGCCACTGTCTCCATTGACTGTAATTAAGTCTTCATTAGATAAGATCATTGTTACAGGACAACAAAGCTTATCAGACCCAGATATGGAGTTAATAACACAAGCAATAAGAAACTCCATACTTCCTAAGTTCAATAGATGGGCTGATAGTTTCAATGGATTAGGCATGTCGATACATGATATTCATGCTACAAACATACAGATAAATCAGATCGATATAACTGACAGTGGTTATGTAGCAAAAATAACATTTATAGGGCAAGACCATTTCGGTCTCGATAAAACTGACATCATGAATCCTAAATTTCATTTTATCAGAGCCTTTCGTATTTGGTTTGTTCTTCAAAGATGGGATCAATTTGCTTTCAAGCCTTTTTTGTCCAATATGAAAGCAGAGTTTGAAATTAATAGCAGGAGAAATTAATGAGAATCAAAAAGGTTATCGTATTTATTGTAGCATTGGCAATGTTAGCATTATTTTATGTTAGCTTCTTTAATTCTCCAAAGGTGCTTGCAATTCACAGTTCTGATACGAGAAAAGATTTTTTAGTTAAAAACATTCCTTTCTCTGATAGTGATAAAATCAAATGGTGGGATAACAATGGAGTCAAAACCATTTCTTCCCGTGAAACTTACAATGTTTCAATCTGGAACTCTGATGGTAAGTATCAAAAGCTCGCTCCTGAGAACTCAGGTGCTTTTCCAGACCACGACACTGACTACTTACTATGCTTTGATGACATGAAAACAGATGAGAATTGTATAGACAAGTCAAACTGGATCATGGACATCACTAAAACAAAAGATGGATACACTTACTACCGACTTGATGGCGAGTCTTACTATCGAAAACCATCTGGAGAACTGGTCAAAGGTGAGCGATTTACGACAACCATTAAGTGAGCATGTTAGCCGACCAGCTTGTAGCGGTGCTCACTGGAGAGTGGTTTGGTGAGTAAAATCGAGAAACACCTTAAAAAACCACTCAAATTATTGATATAAATCACTAATTTTAAAACAATCAACTTTCAGATTCAGAATATCGAGTAATACATTTCTGGCAGGTCATTAATGCAGCGCCATTGATGGCGCTTTGTTCATTTTTCAGGCACTATAGTTTGAGATTCATCAACACCTCCGACCTTTTATTACCGTGGCTGGCTTCAACACTACGTAAAGATTGATAAATAAACATTTCCGGACTCTTCCGGAACGCATGTCAGTCACACTTCGCATTTCAGGTCTGTCTTTTTTAATTTTTTGAATTTAAAATCTTTTTTCTGTTGTGAACCTTTTTTTCGCACCTGAAACGCTGGCTCCATGAAACAGGTCAATCCTGTAGATTCCGCAGTTTCCCTTTCTTTGAAGGCACTTTTTGATAAAGTGTTGGTCGAAATCAGTACAGCTGTACCGCCTGGAGACTTATGGAAGTGCTCTTTATGCGATACATCCATCTATCTCATGAAGGTTGTTAATGAAAAACACCGGAAAATTTAGCAGTTCGCTGCTGCATCCGCGTTATTGGTTTACCTGGTTTGGTCTTGGTGTACTCTGGCTTCTGGTCCAGCTTCCCTACCCTGTTCTTATGCGTCTCGGTGCCGGTGCCGGCAAAATTTCCCGTCATTTCCTGCAACGCCGTGAGCGCATCACCCGTCGTAACATTGAGCTCTGCTTTCCTGGCATCAGTGAAGAAAAAACAGAACATATGATTGCCGGTAATTTTGCGTCGTTAGGTATGGCGCTGGCTGAAACCGGTATTGCCTGGTTCGGGTCTGACCGTGCGGTAAAACGTCTGTTTAAAGTGTCAGGTATGGATAATCTCCACGCTGCGCAGAGTGAAAAGCGCGGTGTGATGCTGATTGGCGTGCATTTCATGTCACTGGAGCTGGGCGGCCGCATCAGCGGTCTCTGTCAGCCGATGATGGCGATGTATCGCCCGCACAACAATCAGGCAATGGAATATGTGCAGACCAAAGGCCGGATGCGCTCAAACAAAGCGATGATCGACCGCCGCGATCTGCGCGGCATGGTTAATGCTCTGAAACAGGGTGAATCGGTCTGGTTTGCGCCGGACCAGGATTACGGCCCGAAAGGCAGCACCTTTGCGCCACTGTTTGCGGTAGAAAAAGCGGCCACCACCAACGGCACTTTTGTGCTGTCGCGTCTGGCGAAGCCAGCGATGGTGCCGATTATGCTGATTCGTAATGCAGATAATGAGGGCTATCATCTGATCATTGAGCCGATGCTGGAAAATTATCCTCATACGGATGAGGCTGCTGCTGCAGCGTATATGAATAAAGTGATCGAGAATCAGATTCTGCGTGCACCGGAACAATACCTCTGGCTGCATCGCCGATTCAAAACCCGTCCGCCGGGTGAACAATCACTCTACGTCTGAGTAAACAGATAAAGCAGGCACCGCGCCTGCTTTTTTATTTTTCTAATCCCGCCCGCTTAGTATCCTCTCCGGTTCATCCATGTGCTGCATGCTCTATCCTGGGTTAATACCCGCTTTAATTTTGCTGTTCAGCGCCTCTTCCACGGCCACCAGGCTGGTATCAGAAAGTTAATTAAGGAATGATGAATCCTCTTACCTCGTTAAAGCCGGATAAGCTTATGGATATCAACGATACACAGCAGTGGCAGAGGCCGCTGATTGATGACCGCCTTACGCCCTATATTGAAGTGGATGCAGAGCGCCTGGAGCAGAATCTGCAGCATATGCAGCGCAAAGCCAGTGCAGCAGGCGTCGCGTTGCGTCCGCATATCAAAACACATAAAAGTGTCTGGATTGCTCAGCGTCAGCTTGAATATGGTGCTCAGGGTGTCACGGTCTCTAAACCCAGCGAAGGTATCAGCTTTATTCAGGGGGGCGTTCGCGATCTGCTGTTAGCCTACCCGGTTGTGCAACCGCAAAGCGTAGCTGAGCTGCTGCGTCTCGCCGTGCTTCATCAGGCAAAACTTACCCTGATCGCGGACAGGCTGCAGGGTGTGGCAGCGATTGCGGATGCGTGGCAGCAACAGCCAGACTGCGCGCTGGCGGTGGCGATTAAGGTGGATGTTGGATTACACCGGATTGGTGTTAATCCTGATAGTGATGAAGCCGTGCTGATTGCTCAGGCGCTGCGGGACGGAGGCTTACGCTTTGCCGGATTAGTGTCGCATGCCGGTCACGCTTATGGTGCCGGTAATGCCGCGGCTATTGTTGATGTTGCCAGGCAGGAAACGGTATTGATGCAGCAACTTCAGGCAAAACTGCAGGCTGCGGGATTTACCGACTGCCCGCTCTCTGTGGGTTCAACGCCTACGGCCCTGGCAGCCGAGGTTGCGCCCTGCATCAGTGAAATCCGGCCTGGCAACTATGCACTGCTGGACCTTACCGCCTGTCGCCTCGGGCTAAGTCACGTCGACCAGCTGGCAATGAGCGTCATTACCCGTGTGGTAGCGGTAAACGATCATTTCGCAATTGTGGATGCCGGATCGAAAATGCTGAGTTCGGATAAAGGGCCACACGGCACCAATGCGAGCGGCTTTGGTGTTGCAGCCGACGAAACGGGCCACACGTATGAGGTGACAAAGTTATCTGAGGAGCATGGTTTTCTGCTTTATCAGGATCGCCGTCCTGAAGTCGGCACGCTGCTTCGTATCTTCCCGAATCACAGCTGCGCAGTGATGGCTCAGTCGGATGGCTTTGTTCTGCGTCGCGCCAGTGGGCATAGCGAAGAGCACGTAGTTTCTGCACGCGGCAATTTCATCTGAGTCAGCGGCAGACAGCCTCATCCGTTGTCTGCCGTTTGTACGAAACCCTCTCAACACCACACTTCTGCTGTTACAACGTATTAACGAGCCTGACCCCATGCTTTAATGCTTTTTTAGCTTATCCTCCGGAGGTTATATGCTCTCCTCGCGCACGCTGAGCCTGACGATTCCGCGTCACTGGTTAGATCTTTATGAAACCATCTGGAAGCCGGAATTTTTTCCAAAGTGGGCGTCCGGGCTGACGAATAGTGCATTAGAACCTGATGGCAATCGCTGGCGTACTAAAGGCCCTCAGGGAAACGTAAAGCTCCGGTTCTCGCCACATAATCCGTTTGGCGTAATGGATCACTGGATTGACAGTGGATCAGGAAAGGAAATCTATGTACCGATGCGCGTGATAGCCAACGAGCAGGGTGCCGAGGTGATGGTGACGGTTTACCGCCAGCCATTTACTTCAGATGAGAGATTTAAGCAGGATATTGAATGGGTTAGCAACGATCTTGAGAAGCTTAACCAGCTTCTGACAAAGTAAATCAATGACTTAGCTCGATTTTTTCTCTGTACTTATCACTGGCTGTTTATGAAAAAAAACAGAAAAACTTCCGATGATAAAGCATAAAGCGTTTATCTGATTGCATGCCCCTTCTGCACGTTTATCACCAACCCTGCTTAAGCATTGTTGCCAGGAAAATTCCTGGCAACAGTGCCTGACAGGCAGGCTGTCCCCGCTGATTTCAGGCATCTTCTTCTGCTGTGTAAACAATTTCGCTAAAACACATACATTAATCATCAACAATCGTTTATTACTCTCGTACTGGAAATTTAATATTTATCATGCATGAAGTGAAACCATTTATTTCTGCGGTAGCGTAATCAGACTTTTCTTATGGTGTTAAATTAAATAAAACAATGTATAAATCATTCCACACACAGCAATACCCATAATGATAAAGCAGGAAAAAAGTCATGGACCGCTCTGCGTATCCTTTGTTATCAGAAAAAGAATTCGTTGAGATTGCCGCAAGGATGCTGGCAGGAGAATATAAAACTACAACAGGATTTATTCGTGATCTGGCGGAATTCTTATTCGCTGCAGGGGATTCCGCCATGACACGAAACAGAGAATTTACCAGGGATATCTGTTTTTTATCCGGGCACTATTTGATTGAATCCATAATAACATGGCAAACCTGGAAAGGTATTTCAGGACTCCGGCCGGAAAAATTGCACTAATCAACGGTGTCACAGCAACCTCTCATTGCTGTTACACAACGATTTAATTCTCACAGAGTCAATGAACTCTAACGAGTATATTATGGCAATACGTGAAAGCAGTCTTAATAGTGCAAAGTGGTCTCTGCTCTCTTCAATCAAAATTATTGGCATCGGCGTACTGCAGCTTTCGTTGCTGGCGCAGATTCTGCAGGCGAATGAACTGAACCTGCTGGCGATCGCCGTGATAGCTTTACTGGCTATCGATACGCTGGCCGATCGCGGCTTCTCAAATAAGCTGATCCGCCGCTGCATGCTCTCTATCAACGACCTCTCCACAATCTACTGGGGTAATTTGTTGATGGGTGTCGCGGTGTTTGGTCTGTTATTTACGGGCAGTCACCTGCTGAACAGTCTGTTTGGTCAACCTGAACTGGCGTTAATGCTGCAGATGGTCTCAGTGGTGTTTATTATCATCCCGCAGGGTCAGCATTACCGTGCGATATTACAGCGCGAAAAACAATATACCCGTATCGCTTTTGCTGAAACCTCATCAGTATTAGCCGGTCTTGCCGTCACTTTATTTACCGTCTGGCTGACACCTTCAGTATTGTGTGCGATCTGGGGTTATCTGGCGATGGCATCTATTCGCATGCTGATTTACTGCTACTATGGTCGTTCATGGTTCCAGCCGGAATACCATTTTAGCCTGAAAGCCTTTTCTAAAATTCGTGCAAGAAACAAATAATAAAATAAGTCTGTATGGTGGGCTCTGAGCATCCGAAACGATGCGTTGGCGTGCTGTTAACCAGCACGCCTTTTCTTTTTATTAAGCCTGTTGCTTTATTTCTCTGATCGATTCCCTTCTTTATCTGCCGCATCCAGCCTTTTTACCTCACTTATAAACTGACTTACCTCCAGCCGTTGTCTGGCGTTCACGGTCGGTTAATATCCGCCCGTCCGGAACCGGAAAACAGCGGGCCGCAACGCACAAACCTTCTGCAGACTGTTTCTTCTCAGATTTAAACAGGCACTCACCGCAGGCTCTGCGCAGAAAAGTCTTTCTATACGGACGCCAGGGCTGGCTGGTATACACTGCGCTTATCACGGACGCCGATCACCTGAAAATCTCTGTCGCCGTCTTTCAGGCAAAGGCGTCGCCTTGCCGCCGTTTTACCGGAGTCTGCTATGTTACTGACCGTTCTCTACATCATTGGTATTACTGCTGAAGCCATGACCGGTGCGCTGGCGGCAGGCCGCCGCAAAATGGATCTGTTCGGTGTCATTATTATCGCGTCAGTGACTGCCATCGGCGGTGGTTCGGTGCGCGACATCCTGCTGGGTCACTACCCGCTGGGCTGGGTTAAAAATCCCGAATACATCATGATTGTGGCAGCAGCAGCGGTCATCACCACTTTCCTGGCGCCACTGATGACACATCTGCGCAAAGTGTTCCTGGTGCTTGATGCGCTGGGACTGGTGGTTTTTTCCATTATCGGCGCGCAGGTTGCGCTCGATTCCGGACATGCCATGATTATTGCCGCAATAAGCGCGGTCATTACCGGCGTCTTCGGTGGCGTACTGCGTGACATGTTCTGTAATCGCATTCCGCTGGTGTTTCAGAAGGAGCTCTACGCCGGTATCGCCTTCGCCTCGGGCTGGATCTATATCCTGCTGCTGAAAACTACGCTGGCACATGAAGCGGTGATTATCATTACCCTGCTGTTCGGCTTCTTTGCCCGTTTACTGGCGCTGCGCTTCCGCCTCGGTTTGCCGATTTTCAACTATCCCCATCCCGAGCATTAAGGAAGAAGGTATGCCCTGCTGCTGCAGGAACGCGATCAGCGCCTGCACACGAGCATCATGGAACTGCGAAACCAGACGCTTTGCCAGCGCAGCACCAACGCCCGGTAGCGCCTGCCAGCCCGTCACATCCCGCTGCATTAAGCTCTCCCACTGCTGATCGGGTAGCGACTTCAGGGCTTTCCGCGGCAGTGAAATACCTAAGGCATCCACCCAGCGACGAAACGGCTGCTGACGGGTGAGATTAAAACGGTGCCAGAGCTGACCTGCCCGTTCCGGAGAGAAGCCCGTTGCGTCAGCGATCTGTTCCGGTGTTAACGTCAGCCAGCCGAACAGATGCGTCATACTGCGGGTTTCCAGTAAGCGCAGCCAGGTGCTGCGCTCAACACCCGGAATATTCAGCACCGTTTTCTGACTGAGCCAGCGTAATTTTGCCAGTAACTGCTTCTGGCACTCCGCGCTGAAGGTGTAACAGCTTAGCGGCGTGTAATGCGACGCGTCGGGAGGCTGAGGATAGTCGCGCTCTGCCACGCGCCAGATCACCCGCTCCAGCCGGGGAATCCCCTGACCCGCCAGACTCAGCGTAATCACATCACCCGCCACAATATCGCTTTCCTGCCAGCGACGCAGGGATCCGACATTAACCCGCCTGACGGTCTTGTCATCCAGCTGCACCGGCTGCAGATTAAGGACGGCAGCTATTTTCCCGGTTCGGCCAACCGGAAAATCAACGGAGAGCACTTCAGCGCTGACTTCCGGAGGCTGATACTTCCAGGCAACAGCCCAGGTTCCCTCTCCCGGCAGCCAGTTTTTGCCCGCAGGACGAAGACTCTGATGAACCACCACACCGTCAGTAACAAAGGGCAGCGCAGCATGGAACCAGCGATCCCGCCAGGCAGCGACCTCCTCTTCATCTTTAACGCTGTGGCTCCATTTTGCCGCAACGCCCAGTCCCCAGCGACTGAGTTGCTCAAGGCGTTCCGTCATTGTTGCCGGGCCATCTGGCCAGGCCCAGATGAAAACATCGAGCGAATTCAGCAGGGGAACACGCTGTTTACTCATCATGGCCCCGGCCACCTGTGCGCGAGCATTTTTACCGCCATCAATGGCCTGTTGATGATCGGTCATCGGCAGAAATAGCTCACCCTGCAGCACAACCTCGTCGAGTCGGGTCTCGATATTCCGCGGAATCGCCGGGATCCAGGCGGCTTTAGCCAGCCACTCTTCACCGCGCAATCCATCGCCACGACTTAACAACGACACCAGTCTGCCCTGGCGATACACCAGTGAAACGGCGATACCATCGACTTTTGGCTGCACCCAGAGATCGCGTCGCCCCTGCATCCAGTAAGCCAGTGCCAGCTTGTCCCGCATCTTTTTTAAGCCAGTATGGGCGACCGGGTGCAATGACGTGCCATTACCCGGCAGTTGTGGGGCGTAAGCCGGCTGATAAAGGCTAAAGCAGTGCTGCCACTGAATCAGTCGCTGCTGAAGAGCATCATAATCCGCATCCGCCACCGGACTCTGGCCCTGACGATAGTAAGCGTCATCCCAGTGTTGCAGTTGCTGTTGCAGGCGGCGGATCTCTTCCGTGGCCCGGTTCGGTGTCCAGACCGGACAAACGGCGCTATACACAGGCCATGTAACGATCCACAAAACAGCCGCAAACAGCGGCCAGCCGAATCCTTTCATACTCTTTCCCCTGATGTTTTTCGGTATTCAATATCAATGCTTTGGCGTCAGCCAGAAACGATGTCCGGTTCAGGAAGGGGTATCGTGGCAATAAAGGATTAGTTGCAGCGGTCTGACAAACATTTGCGCGAAGAGACGCAAAAGTTGGCTGTTGCCGCTGCGCAAACGCTGCGTGGCAGCGGGAAGCTGTGTATACTGTGCAGGAAATCGACTCCGCTTTTAATCAATTCAAGAAAACCATGGCTCAAGGCACGCTCTATATTGTTTCTGCACCCAGCGGCGCAGGGAAATCCAGCCTGATTCAGGCACTGTTAAAGACCCAGCCGTTGTATGATACGCAGGTCTCTGTTTCGCACACGACGCGCGGCATGCGTCCGGGTGAAGCCCATGGCGAACATTATTTTTTCGTTGAGAAACATGAATTTGAGCGGATGATCGCGGAAGATGCTTTCCTCGAACACGCTAAAGTTTTCGACAACTATTACGGTACGTCGCGCCATGCTATTGAGCAGGTGCTGGCAACCGGCGTTGATGTGTTTCTCGACATCGACTGGCAAGGTGCGCAGCAAATCCGCGCCAGAATGCCAGGCGCACGCAGCATCTTCGTTTTACCGCCGTCGAAAGAAGAGCTCGATCGCCGTCTGCGCGGTCGTGGCCAGGACAGCGAAGAGGTCATCACGCGTCGTATGGCGCAGGCAGTAGCGGAAATGAGCCACTACGCCGAGTATGACTATTTAATTGTGAATGATGATTTCGATCTGGCGCTGTCCGATCTGAAAACCATTATTCGCGCCGAACGTCTGCGTATGGCGCGCCAGAAGGCGCGCCACGATGCTTTAATCAGCAAACTGTTGGCAGTCTGAATACAGTTTCAGTATGATGCGCAGTCATTTCTTCATCTGTGGAGTAGCACACCTATGGCACGCGTAACCGTTCAGGACGCAGTAGAAAAAGTTGGTAATCGTTTTGACCTGGTGTTGGTCGCTGCACGTCGTGCACGTCAGATGCAGGTTGGCGGCAAAGATCCGCTGGTTCCGGAAGAGAACGACAAGCCTACCGTTATCGCTCTGCGCGAAATCGAAGAAGGTCTGGTCACCAATCAGATTTTAGATGTGCGTGACCGTCAGGAACAGCAAGAGCAGGAAGCCGCTGAGTTACAGGCCGTTACCGCTATCGCTGAAGGTCGTCGTTAACAGCCACCTGCAGGTCACCCTTGTATCTGTTTGAAAGTCTCAATCAACTGATTGAAAAATACTTGCCAGAGGAGCAGATCAAGCGCCTCCAGCAAGCCTACCTTGTCGCACGTGATGCCCACGAGGGACAGACACGCTCCAGCGGTGAGCCTTATATCACCCATCCGGTTGCCGTGGCCTGTATTCTGGCGGAAATGAAGCTCGACCATGAAACCCTCATGGCCGCGCTGCTGCATGACGTGATTGAAGATACGCCTGCCACTTACCAGGACATGGAACAGCTGTTCGGTAAAAGCGTGGCGGAGCTGGTCGAAGGCGTTTCCAAGCTGGATAAGCTGAAATTCCGCGACAAGAAAGAAGCGCAGGCAGAGAACTTCCGCAAGATGATTATGGCGATGGTGCAGGATATCCGCGTCATTCTCATCAAGCTGGCTGACCGCACCCACAATATGCGCACCCTGGGGTCATTACGCCCGGACAAACGTCGCCGCATCGCGCTGGAAACGTTAGAGATTTACAGTCCGCTGGCGCATCGCCTGGGTATTCATCATCTTAAAACGGAGCTGGAAGAACTCGGTTTTGAGGCTCTCTACCCGAACCGCTATCGGGTGATTAAAGAGGTGGTGAAAGCCGCGCGCGGTAATCGTAAAGAGATGATCCAGAAGATTCTTTCTGAGATCGATGGCCGTCTGCAGGAAGCAGGCATTCCCTGCCGCGTCAGCGGTCGCGAAAAGCATCTTTACTCGATCTATCGCAAAATGACGCTTAAAGAGCAGCGTTTTCACTCGATCATGGATATCTATGCCTTTCGCGTCATCGTGAAAGATCTGGATACCTGCTATCGCGTTCTGGGCCAGATGCACAGCTTGTATAAGCCGCGTCCGGGCCGCGTAAAAGATTACATCGCCATCCCCAAAGCTAACGGCTATCAATCGCTCCATACCTCCATGATCGGTCCGCACGGCGTGCCGGTTGAAGTGCAGATTCGCACCGAGGATATGGATCAGATGGCGGAAATGGGGGTCGCTGCGCACTGGGCGTATAAACAGGCGGGCGAAAGTGGCACTACCGCACAGATTCGCGCTCAGCGCTGGCTGCAAAGCCTGCTGGAGCTGCAGCAGAGTGCGGGCAGTTCGTTTGAATTTATCGAAAGCGTGAAGTCCGATCTCTTCCCGGATGAGATCTACGTCTTTACGCCTGAAGGCCGCATTGTTGAGCTGCCAACCGGCGCGACGCCGGTGGACTTCGCCTATGCGGTTCACACCGACATCGGCCATGCCTGCGTCGGCGCACGCGTTGATCGTCAGCCTTATCCGCTGTCGCAATCCCTGACCAGCGGACAGACGATTGAGATCATCACCGCGCCAGGCGCCCGTCCCAACGCCGCCTGGCTCAACTTTGTCGTCAGCTCCAAAGCCCGCGCCAAAATTCGCCAGCTGTTGAAAAACCTCAAGCGTGAAGACTCGGTTAATCTGGGTCGCCGTCTGCTCAGCCATGCGCTGGGCGGCAGCCGTAAACTGGCGGAGATCCCGGCGGAGAACATCCGGCAGGAGCTGGACCGTATGAAGCTGACCTCGCTTGACGATCTGCTGGCGGAAATTGGTCTGGGCAATGCGATGAGCGTGGTCGTGGCGAAGAACCTGCTGCAGGCGGACAGCAAGACCATCAGCAGTAACAGCAAGCGTGGTAAGCTGCCGATCAAAGGTGCTGATGGCGTGTTGATTACGTTCGCTAAATGCTGCCGACCGATTCCCGGTGACCCGATTGTTGCTCATGTCAGCCCTGGCAAAGGACTGGTGGTGCATCATGAATCCTGTCGCAATATCCGCGGCTACCAGAAAGAGCCGGAAAAATTCATGCCGGTCGAGTGGGATAAAGTCACCGAGCAGGAGTTCGTGGCGGAAATCAAAGTCGACATGTTCAACCATCAGGGCGCACTGGCGAACCTGACGGCAGCAATCAACACGGCCGGTTCCAATATTCAGAGCCTGAATACCGAAGAGCGTGATGGCCGCGTCTACAGCGCCTTTATCCGCCTGACCGCACGCGACCGTGTCCATCTGGCGAATATCATGCGTAAAATTCGCGTGATGCCGGATGTGATCAAAGTCCACCGTAACCGTAATTAGGCATGAACGATCAACGTTTTGCCCGGATTCAGGCGATGCTGGCACTGCGCCAGCACGACCTTACGGTCTGTATGGAGCAGGTGCATAAGCCGCACAATGTGTCGGCGGTGATCCGCACGGCCGACGCAGTCGGCATCCACGAAGTGCATGCTGTCTGGCCCAGCCAGCGGATGCGCACCCAGGCTTCCGCGTCTGCCGGAAGCAACAGCTGGGTGAAAGTGGTTACCCATCCCACCATCGGCGACGCTGTAAAACAGCTTAAACAGCAGAAGATGCAGGTTCTGGCGACCCATCTTTCTGACGATGCCGTGGATTTCCGTGAGATCGATTATACCCTTCCCACCTGCATCCTGATGGGACAGGAAAAAACCGGCATTACTGAAGAAGCACTGGCGCTGGCTGACCGGAAGATCGTGATTCCCATGGTAGGCATGGTGCAGTCACTGAATGTCTCAGTCGCCTGTGCGCTGATCCTCTATGAAGCGCAGCGGCAGCGACAAAATGCCGGTCTTTACCTGCGCGATTACAGCCTGCTGGACGACGATGAGCAGCAACGCCTGCTGTTTGAAGGCGGATTCCCGGTGCTGGCGCGGGTCGCAAAGCAGAAAGGTTTACCCTATCCGCGCATCAATGCGCAGGGCGAAGTCGACGCCGATCCCAGCTGGTGGGCAACTATGCAATCGACCGGTAAAAAAAGATGAAAGGCCGTCTGCTGGATGCCATCCCGCTCAGTACCCTGACCGGCGTCGGTGCCAGCCAGGCAGCAAAACTGGCCAAAATTGACCTGCATACCATTCAGGATCTCCTGCTTCATCTCCCGCTACGCTACGAAGATCGCACCCAGCTTTATGCTATTGACGATCTGCTGCCCGGTATCTGGGCCACCGTAGAAGGCGAAGTGCTGCACACTGACATCACCTTTGGTCGCCGCCGGATGATGGTGTGCCAGATCAGCGATGGCAGTGGTGTCCTGACGATGCGCTTCTTTAATTTCAATGCCGGTATGAAGAACAACCTGTCGCCAGGCCGTCGCGTCACCGCCTATGGTGAGATTAAACGCGGTCAGCGCGGCGCGGAGATTATTCATCCCGAATACCGCATCCAGGGCGAACAGAGCAATGTGGCGCTGGAAGAGACCTTAACGCCGGTTTATCCCACCACCGAAGGCATCCGGCAGGCCACGCTGCGTAATCTTACCGACCAGGCGCTGACGCTGCTGGAGAGCTGCCCGATTGCCGAGCTGCTGCCGCAGGAGCTGAGCGGCGGTTTAATCAGCCTGCCTGATGCGCTCCGTACCCTGCATCGCCCTCCGCCCGATCTTCGTCTCAGTGAGCTGGAAAGTGGCCGTCATCCGGCGCAACGCAGACTGATTCTGGAAGAGCTGCTGGCGCACAACCTCAGCATGCTGGCGGTGCGCGCCGGTGCTCAGCGCTATTACGCGTTGCCAATGACGCCGCGACACAATCTTAGCGACAAGCTGCTTGCCGCGCTGCCCTTCTCACCGACTAATGCGCAGAAACGCGTGGTGACGGAGATAGAGAAAGATCTGGCCAACGATTTCCCGATGATGCGGCTGGTGCAGGGCGATGTCGGCTCGGGCAAGACACTGGTAGCCGCGCTCTCTGCGCTGAACGTTATCGCCCATGGTAAGCAGGTTGCGCTGATGGCGCCGACCGAACTGCTGGCTGAACAGCATGCCAGTAACTTCCGCCAGTGGTTTGCGCCGCTGGGCATTGAAGTGGGCTGGCTGGCCGGAAAACAGAAAGGCAAAGCCCGCCAGGCACAACAGGAAGCGATAGCCAGCGGTCAGGTGGCAATGGTCGTGGGCACACACGCGCTGTTTCAGGAGCAGGTGCAGTTCAACGGTCTGGCGCTGGTCATTATTGATGAACAGCACCGGTTCGGCGTCCACCAGCGACTGGCCTTGTGGGAAAAAGGCGAGGAGCAGGGTTTCCATCCGCATCAGCTGATCATGACCGCTACCCCGATCCCGCGCACCCTGGCGATGACCGCCTATGCCGATCTTGATACCTCAACCATCGATGAGCTGCCGCCGGGACGTACTCCGGTGACCACCGTGGCGATCCCAGATACCCGACGCGATGAGATTGTGGCGCGGGTTGAGCATGCCTGCCGCGAAGGGCGTCAGGCTTACTGGGTCTGCACCCTGATTGAAGAGTCCGAATTGCTGGAAGCGCAGGCGGCAGAGGCCAGCTGGGAATCCCTGAAAACGGCGCTGCCCGACTTAAATATTGGACTGGTGCATGGCCGGATGAAGCCCGCGGAAAAGCAGGCGGTGATGCAGGCCTTTAAAGCGAATGAACTACAGCTGCTGGTGGCGACGACAGTCATCGAGGTCGGCGTTGACGTGCCGAATGCCAGCCTGATGATTATCGAAAACCCGGAGCGGTTAGGGCTGGCGCAGCTGCATCAGCTACGGGGCCGTGTAGGTCGTGGTGCCGTGGCATCGCACTGTGTGCTGCTCTATAAAGCGCCACTGAGCAAAACGGCGCAGAAGCGTCTTCAGGTGCTGCGTGACAGTAATGACGGCTTCGTCATTGCTCAGTTCGATCTGGAGATTCGCGGGCCGGGTGAACTGCTGGGCACGCGTCAGACCGGCAACGCGGAGTTCAAAGTCGCCGACCTGCTACGCGATGCCGCAATGGTGCCGGAAGTTCAGCGTGTGGCGCGCCACATCCACCAGCACTATCCCGAGCAGGCCAGCGCCCTGATTGAACGCTGGCTGCCAGAGAACACCCGTTATACCAACGTCTGATTGATCTCCATCTGAGTCGGCCTTTTTTATCCTCGCCGGGCAAACGATTGCTTTTGCCCGACGGATGATTACAATCGCCACACTATTTTTTGGGAAGAACAGAAGATGTCTACCACTCCTCAGCCAGATCAGCCTTCCGCCACGAAAAGTGAACTGATTTATCGTCTTGAAGATCGTCCACCCCTGCCACAAACGCTGTTTGCCGCCGGTCAGCACCTGCTGGCAATGTTTGTCGCGGTTATTACGCCTGCGATTCTGATTTGTCAGGCGCTGGGCCTGCCTGCAGAAGATACCCGGCACGTGATCAGCATGTCGCTGTTTGCATCGGGCGTGGCATCACTGCTGCAAATAAAAACCTGGGGACCGGTGGGTTCGGGCCTGTTGTCGATTCAGGGCACCAGCTTCAACTTCGTGACGCCTCTGATTATGGGCGGGATGGCGCTGAAAAATGGCGGTGCTGACGTGCCCACTATGATGGCGGCACTGTTTGGCACGCTGATGGTGGCCTCCTGTACCGAGATGGTGCTGTCGCGCGTATTGCATCTGGCGCGCCGGATCATTACGCCGCTGGTTTCCGGTATTGTGGTGATGATTATCGGCCTGTCGCTGATTCAGGTCGGCCTGACCTCCATTGGCGGCGGTTTCAGTGCGATGAACGACCATACCTTTGGTGCACCGAAAAATCTGATGCTGGCCGGAGCCGTGCTGATGGTGATCGTGCTGCTGAACCGACAGAAGAATCCCTACCTGCGCGTCGCCTCCCTGGTGATTGCCATGGCGGTGGGCTATCTGCTGGCCTGGGCGATGGGCATGCTGCCTGCAGCAGGTATTCCTGCTGATCAGCCGTTAATCATGGTGCCAGCGCCGCTCTACTACGGACTGGGCTTCGACTGGAATCTGCTTATCCCGCTGATGCTGGTGTTTATGGTCACCTCTCTGGAGACCATCGGCGATATCACCGCCACCTCGGATGTTTCAGAGCAGCCGGTGAGCGGACCGCTCTATATGAAACGCCTGAAAGGTGGCGTGCTGGCGAATGGTCTTAACTCCTTTGTCTCCGCGCTGTTTAATACCTTCCCTAACTCCTGCTTCGGTCAGAACAATGGCGTGATTCAGTTGACCGGCGTGGCCAGCCGCTACGTGGGCTTTGTGGTCGCACTGATGCTGATTGTGCTGGGACTGTTCCCGGCGGTCAGCGGTCTGGTTCAGCTCATTCCTGAGCCGGTGCTCGGCGGCGCAACCATTGTGATGTTCGGCACCATCGCCGCCTCGGGCGTTCGCATCGTGTCACGCGAGCCGCTTAACCGTCGCGCCATCATGATCATCGCGCTGTCGCTGGCGGTGGGGCTGGGTGTTTCTCAGCAACCCTTAATCCTGCAGTTTGCGCCCGAGTGGCTGAAAACCCTGCTCTCTTCCGGCATTGCGGCAGGTGGCATTACCGCCATCGTGCTCAACCTGATTTTTCCGCAAGAGAAGTAAGTCCACAGGCAGGCTTCGGCCTGCCTGCTAATTATTCGGATTTACATCCAGGCTGTTGAGCTGTAACGGTAATTCAGGCATAACAACCTCTCACCGGATTTAACTCGGGAAGGATGCTATGAAATTTATTGGAAAGTTTTTCCTCACCTTACTTTTGCTGCTGCTTTTCATCCTCGTGGTGATCTATGTGCTGCTGCAGACACAGTGGGGTGCAGGCTGGTTTAGCCGTTGGGTGAGCGACAAAACCGAATGGCATCTCTCCCTGAGTAAAATTGAACACAATTTCTCTTCTCCCTCTCACATCATTCTGGATGACTTCAGCTTTGGTCATGATGGGCAGCCTGCGGTTCTGGTAGCGAAACGGGTCGATCTCGGTCTGGCACTGATTCAGTTCAGCGATCCGCTGCATTTCAGCAGTCTTGAACTGCGCGACGGGGAAGTGAATCTGGCCAACCTGACGCCAGGCAGTGCGCTACCCATTCAGGCCGATCGCCTGCAGCTCAATAACATGCGTATCGACAGCCCCAACAGCACGCTACCGCTGTTTGCTCATCAGGTTAATGGCGGCATTCTGCCGTGGAAACCCACAGCCCTTGATATGCTGGGCCGCGATGCCCGCTTCCAGATGAGCGCAGGCAGCATGACGCTGAATAAGGTGCCAGCTGAAAACGTCCTGATTCAGGGCAGTGTTTCCGAAGGACGAATGCGCTTTGACAATATGGGTGCCGACCTGGCGCGTGGTTCCATGACCGGCAACGGTGAGCGCGATGCCCAGGGCAACTGGAAAATTAATCAGCTGCGACTGAATGATATTCGTCTGCAGACCGCCAGCAGCCTGAAAGATTTCCTGCATAGCCTGCAGGTGGTTCCCTCGATTGCGATTACGCGCCTCGACATGACTGATGCCCGCCTGCAGGGGCCTGACTGGGCGGTGACAGATCTTGACCTGACGCTGAGAAACGTTAACTGGCAGGGCGATGACTGGCAGAGTAATGATGGTTCGCTGGCGCTGAATGCCAGCAATTTTATCAACGGTGGATTCGAGCTTAATGACCCTATCGTTACCCTGGATTTCTCTCCGCAGGGCCTGGCGCTGACGCAGTTCAGTTCTCGCTGGGCGAACGGGGTGATTCGGGCTGACGGTGACTGGTCACGCAGCAATAAACGCCTGACGCTGAAAAATCTGGCTGTTGCCGGACTGGAATATACCCTGCCGCAGGACTGGCGCGACCGCTGGCAGGCGGCACTGCCCGCGTGGCTGGATAGCGTAGCGGTGACGCGTTTCACCTCTAATCGTAACCTGATTATCGACATCAATCCGGCGTTTCCCTTCCAGCTGACCTCACTGGATGGTTCCGGCGAGAACCTGCTGCTGGCGCAGCAGCATCAGTGGGGGATCTGGTCGGGTAAGCTCAGCCTGAACGCGGCAGAGTCGACCTTTAACCGCACCGATCTGCGTCACCCGTCGATTGCGCTGAGTGCCGACCCACAACAGATTCAGGTGACCGAGCTGAGTGCGTTCAGTAACAAGGGCCTGATGGAAGGGACGGCTACCGTCGGCCAGCAGCCAGCCCGTCCGCTTACGCTGCAACTGACGGGGCGTGCAGTGCCGGTGAATGTGTTGCAGAACTGGGGATGGCCCGCATTGCCGTTAACCGGTGACAGCAATATGCAGCTGCAACTGAGCGGCGCTTTAGCCGCAGGCCAGCCAATACGCCCGACGGTTAATGGCACACTGTCGGTGACAACCGACAGTCAGCAGGTGCAGCAGACCATGCAGGCAGGCGAGGTACGTTAATAACATAAGGGCCGCAGATGCGGCCCTTATGATTAATTGATACGTGCGCCGGAACCGCCCTCTTCCAGCGGCCCATCAGGATCGGCGGGCAGGACGATGTAAACGCCCTCAAACACCGCGCCACATTCATCATCGCCAAACAGCTCCACTTCAAGCTGAACGCGTGCTTTACGTCCGCGTGCCAGACGGTCAAGGTCGCCGCTTAGTGAGCCAAGATCGGCAATCGCGCCAGGCCGTCCGCTGATCGGACGGCTGTAGCGAATGTGCGCATCTGCCAGAATAATGGTGCCGCCGAGATGGCGCTCGCGCAGCAGCAACCAGATCAATCCCCAGCCGGTCAGCGTGGCAAGCGAGAACAGGCTGCCGGCGAACAACGTGTGATGTGGATTCTGGTTGCCCGCTTCAGGCATGGTGGTGATAAATTTCTGCCCGGTAAACTGCAGGATACGCACCCCCATCTTCTCGCTGAGCGGAATATGATCATACCAGGCCTGTTGCAGCTGACCGCACCAGTCGGCGCGATGCAGGATATCATCGAGCGTAACAACCGGCTTGATCATCAAAAAATGGCGTACCGGCGTCGTCTGCGGCGCGGTAATCTCACCCTGATTGATATAACCGAGCTTAGCAAAGAAAGCGACGGCATCTTCGCGGGCGCTGCAGGTTACCCGCTTCGCGCCTTCCTGACGCGCGACCGACTCCAGGGTCATCGCCATCAGCGTACCCAGCCCTTTCCCCTGCACCGACGGATGAACGGCCATGAAGCGGATAGCGGCCTCATTGTCGGCGTTGATGTAGAGACGGCCTATGGCGACCGGATTTCCCTGCTCATCAACCACCATTTGATGATGCGCCAGGGCATCCCAGGCGTCACGTTCCGACCCCTGCGGCTGACGCAATGGTTTACGCAACATTTCCCAGCGGAACTGATAATAGATATCCAGCTCTTCCGCCGTCTGTGGCACGCGAAGGTGATACATGTAATGTTTCTCCCGCTCGGATAGGTGGCCTGTTCCCTGCCGCTCCGCTTGCGATCTCACACCTGTAACCAGAACGTCACAGGACCATCATTCACCAGCGAGACCTGCATATCCGCCGCAAAACGCCCATTCGCCGTGGTCATGCCCTGCTGGCGACAGTAATCGCTGAAGTAATCATACAGGCGTTCGGCCTCAGCAGGTTCCGCACCACCTGAAAAGGAGGGGCGCATCCCTTTTTGCGTATCTGCGGCCAGCGTAAACTGCGACACCACCAGCACGCTTCCGCCCGCCTGACGAACACTCAGGTTCATTTTGCCCTGTTCATCACTAAAGATGCGATAGCCCAGTACGCGTTCTGCGAGACGTTCCGCACGCGCATTGTCATCACCCTTTTCCACGCCCAGTAAAACCAGTAAACCGGCACCGATTTCGCCGATTACGTTCTGATCGACGCTGACGCTGGCACGCTGCACGCGTTGAATCAATGCAATCATGTTTCCTCGTGTTGTTCTTCTTTGTGCTGCTGTTTTAACTGCCGATAGTCGGCTAACGCGACGGTAATTTCAGCGCCTAACAACACAATACACCAGGTCCAGTAGACCCAGAGAAACAGAATGGGGATCACGGCCAGTACGCCGTAGATCAGCTGATAAGAGGGGAACATAGTAACATAGAGCGCAAAGCCCTTTTTACCCAGCTCAAATAGCGCACCCGCTACCAGCGCGCCAATCAGCGCATCGCGTGGCGGCACCCGCTGGGTGGGTACAATGCTGTAGAGCAACCAGAAGGCGAGCCACGACAGCAGAAGCGGGAAAATGCGCAGCATCTGGTCGACCAGGCTGGTGACGCCGGTCGCATTAATCCAGCGCAGTGACAGCAGATAGGAGCTGATCGCCAGGCTGGCACCGGCCAGAAGCGGGCCGAGCGTCAGGATCATCCAGTAGACCGCAAAGGAGTAAACCATCGGCCGCTTCTTGTTGCTGCGCCAGATGGTATTCAACGCGGTATCAACCGAATGCATCAGCAGTAAGGCCGTTACGATCAGGCCGACGGCACCAACCGCCGTCATCCGGTTGACGTTAGCCACAAACTGCTCAAGATAGCGTTGCAGCGTGTTGCCTGCAGCCGGCATCAGATTGTTAAAGACAAACTGCTTCAATTGTACGCTGATATCTGAGAAGACCGGAAACGCAGCAAACAGCGCAAACACCACCGCAATCAGTGGTACCAGCGCCAGCAATGAGACATAGGCCAGATTACCAGCCTGCGTCGTCATGCCATCCTCATCTATGCGTTTCCACAACAATTTGAGCCACAACCAGAACGCATGCAGCCCGGGACGAAATTTACGTGACATCATGAGTTACGGTTGACCTGCAAACCAGTCAGGTACCGTTTTACTGTCAGTAACCAGTACACTTTCAATGCCCAGAGCGCGCGCCGCCTCAATGTTCTCCGGGTTATCGTCGAAAAACACCGCCTGATCGGCAGTCACACCCTCCGCGTCCAGCACATGCTGATAAATCCGGGCTTCCGGTTTACGCATACCCAGCTCCTGCGAGAGATAGAGTTTGTCAGCTGCCTGCTGTACGTCGGGATACTGCGTCGGCCAGAATTCACAATGCAGCTTATTGGTGTTAGAGAGAATCACCACCCGATGACCTTCAAGCCGCAGCCGATTCATCAGCGCCAGGGTTTCAGGACGCACGTCTACGAAGACCGCCTGCCAGCCAGCAGTAAACTGTTCATAACTCAGCGCTATTGCCAGCTTTTCACACAGCGCCAGCGCGAAGTCTTCATCGCTGAGTTCTCCACGTTCGTGTTGTTCAAACGCTTCATCCATCTGGAAATGGCTTTGCAGCGAGGCCAGCGGCACACGGCTAAGGTCACTCCAGACACCCAGCACGCGGTTAAAGTCGATATCAATAATCACGTTGCCCAAATCAAAGATATACAGCATGGTGTGTCTCCTTCTGTTCCCTGGAGTATTCACTCTAGCGGCAAAAGTGCAGGCTGAACAGGCACGCGTGGAGAGAAAAGCGTAAACGCCAGAAGGTGGATAGAACGCACCCAGATATTTACTGGCCCGACTGGAGAAGCCGGAATTTCAGGCAAAAAAAAGCCCCGCATGCGGGGCTTTTTATCAGTTAAAGGCGCACTTATGCGTCTTTAGGACCACGTGAAGCACGTTTACGGTCGTTTTCAGTCAGGTGACGTTTACGGATACGCACTGACAGTGGTGTTACTTCTACCAGTTCGTCATCATCGATGAACTCGATAGCCTGTTCCAGCGTCATTTTCTGCGGTGGAACCAGGGTCGTTGCTTCATCAGTACCGGAAGCACGCATGTTGGTCAGCTTCTTACCGGTCAGACAGTTTACGGTCAGGTCGTTAGAACGGCTGTGAATACCGATGATCTGGCCTTCATAGACTTCTGCACCGTGACCCAGGAACAGCTTACCGCGATCCTGCAGACCGAACAGGGCGAACGCGACGGCTTTACCCTGACCGTTAGAGATCAGTACGCCGTTCTGACGCTGGCCCACTTCGCCTGGACGAATATCGTCGTAGTGGCTGAAGGTAGAGTAGAGCAGACCGGTACCGGACGTCATGGTCATGAATTCGTTACGGAAGCCAATCAGGCCACGGCTTGGGATCACGTAGTCGAGACGTACGCGGCCTTTGCCATCCGGATCCATGTTTTTCAGATCGCCTTTACGCTCACCCATGGCTTGCATAACGGAACCCTGATGCGTCTCTTCGATATCCAGCGTAACGTTCTCGAATGGCTCCTGTTTGCGGCCTTCGAATTCGCGGAAGATAACTTTCGGACGGGATACCGCCAGTTCGAAGCCTTCACGACGCATGTTTTCGATCAGAACTGACAGGTGAAGTTCACCACGACCTGATACGCGGAAGGCATCAGAATCTTCAGTTTCTTCAACACGCAGTGCCACGTTGTGAACCAGTTCTTTGTTCAGACGCTCAAGGATCTGACGTGAAGTCACGTACTTACCTTCTTTACCGCAGAACGGTGAGGTGTTGACGTTAAAGAACATGGTTACTGTTGGCTCATCAACGCTCAGGGCTGGCAGCGCTTCCACATTCTGCGTGTCACAAATAGTGTCGGAGATGTTCAGCTCGCCCAGACCGGTGATAGCAATGATATCGCCCGCTTCTGCCAGATCGCTATCGATACGCTCGAGACCCAGATGAGTCAGGACTTTACCGACTTTAGCGTTACGGGTTTTGCCTTCGCTATCGATGATAGTGACTTGCTGGTTAGGCTTAACTTTACCGCGCTTGATACGGCCGATGCCGATCACGCCCAGGTAGTTGTTGTAGTCCAGCTGAGAGATTTGCATCTGCAGTGGGGCATCAGCCTCTACCTGCGGAGGCGCAACGTGATCAACGATAGCCTGATACAGCGGGGTCATATCGTCAGCCATGTCGGTGTGCTCAAGACCCGCAATACCATTCAGCGCAGAGGCGAAAATGATAGGGAAATCGAGCTGCTCGTCAGTGGCATCCAGGTTTACGAACAGGTCAAATACCTGATCCACAACCCAATCCGGACGCGCACCAGGGCGGTCTACTTTGTTGATAACCACAATCGGCTTCAGACCATGCGCGAACGCTTTTTTGGTCACGAAGCGGGTTTGCGGCATAGGGCCATCCATCGCATCTACAACCAGCAGCACCGAGTCCACCATGGACATGACGCGCTCAACTTCACCACCGAAGTCGGCGTGTCCTGGGGTATCAACGATGTTGATACGGTAGTCATTCCACTTAATGGCGGTGTTTTTTGCGAGGATGGTAATCCCACGCTCTTTCTCCAAATCATTGGAGTCCATCACGCGCTCGGTTGCTTCGGTACGGGCATCAAAAGTACCGGATTGTTGCAGCAGTTTGTCAACCAGGGTGGTCTTTCCATGGTCAACGTGCGCGATGATGGCGATGTTACGCAAATTTTCGATCACAGCTTTGCCTCAGGCATTAGAAATAGCGCGGTATTGTACACGGATTAAGCGGAAGACTGAACAGGATCACACTTTTCACTGAAAGTTTATTGCATCGGCGCAAATTTGCCCTGTTCCCGGTGCAGAAAATGCACTAAGTTGGTCCTGCGCACCAAAATAGTGCTAAAAAATCACCGTTAAGCACCTAAATGGTGCATTAAGACCATCGTGGTGCAGGCGCTTTATGACAAAAAGGTGCATCACAAGGCGATTTAAGCAACATCAAAAAAGTTGGCACAGAATTCGCTTTATCTAAATCAAGCGTAAACGCCAGACAGATGTCGGTTGAAGAGCGTGCCGGGTGAAGTTGGTCAGGGAGGTGTTTTCCCGCAATGGATTCCGGAAACGACGTTTCCTCGCCATGTAGATAATGAAAGACCATTTCCAGGAGAGTTGAGTATGTCCGCTGAACACGTTCTCTCGATGATGAACGAGCATGAAGTTAAGTTTGTTGACCTGCGTTTTACCGATACCAAAGGTAAAGAACAGCACGTTACGATCCCTGCTCACCAGGTTAACGCTGACTTCTTCGAAGAAGGCAAAATGTTCGATGGTTCGTCTATTGGCGGCTGGAAAGGCATTAACGAATCAGACATGGTGCTGATGCCTGACGCCACCACGGCAGTCATGGATCCTTTCTTCGAAGATTCTACGCTGATCATCCGTTGTGACATTCTTGAGCCAGGCACCATGCAGGGCTACGATCGCGATCCACGCTCTATCGCCAAGCGCGCTGAAGATTACCTGCGCTCTTCCGGCATCGCGGACACCGTGCTGTTTGGACCAGAACCCGAATTCTTCCTGTTCGATGACATCCGTTTCGGTTCATCAACGTCCGGCTCACATGTGGCTATCGACGATATCGAAGCGGCATGGAATACCGGTAAAGAGTACGAAGGCGGTAACAAAGGTCACCGTCCAGGTCTGAAAGGCGGCTACTTCCCGGTTCCACCGGTTGACTCATCACAGGACATCCGTTCTGCCATGTGTCTGACCATGGAGCAGATGGGCCTGGTTGTTGAAGCGCATCACCACGAAGTGGCGACCGCAGGTCAGAACGAAGTGGCAACCCGCTTCAATACCATGACCAAAAAAGCGGACGAAATTCAGATCTACAAATATGTCGTTCACAACGTTGCGCACGCTTACGGCAAAACGGCGACCTTTATGCCGAAGCCAATGTTTGGCGACAACGGTTCAGGCATGCACTGCCACATGTCACTCTCTAAAGGTGGCCAGAACCTGTTTGCCGGCGATAAGTACGGCGGCCTGTCTGAAATGGCGCTGTTCTACATCGGCGGTATCATTAAGCACGCGAAAGCGATCAACGCCCTGGCGAACCCGACAACCAACTCTTACAAGCGTCTGGTCCCGGGTTATGAAGCACCGGTTATGCTGGCTTACTCTGCCCGTAACCGTTCTGCCTCAATCCGTATCCCGGTTGTAGCCAGCCCGAAAGCTCGTCGTATCGAAGCGCGCTTCCCGGATCCAGCCGCTAACCCATACCTGGCGTTCACCGCGCTGCTGATGGCTGGCCTGGATGGCATCATCAACAAAATCCATCCTGGTGACGCGATGGATAAGAACCTGTATGACCTGCCACCGGAAGAAGAAGCTGAGATTCCAAAAGTTGCAGGCTCGCTGGAAGAAGCGCTGAATGCACTGAACGAAGACCGCGAGTTCCTGACTCGTGGCGGTGTATTCACAGACGAATCGATCGATGCTTACATCGAACTGCGTAAAGCAGAGATGGATCGTGTTCGCATGACGCCACACCCGGTTGAGTTCGAGCTTTACTACAGCGTTTAACTGGTCAGACGTTTTTGTTGCCGTGGAAACTTTTAGCCCATCTTCGGATGGGCTTTTTTCTCCGCGAATTCACCGTTCATTCGCCCTCTTTTCGGCTTAAAGACTAAAATGCACCTGACTGGTGCAGAGGAACGTTGTATGGCAACTGGCTCTCTGCCCGATGCAGGGCAGATTCTCAACGCGTTAATCAACAGTATTTTGTTAGTGGATAACGATCTGGTTATTCATTACGCCAATCCGGCGGCGCAGCAATTACTGGCGCAAAGCTCACGCAAATTGTTCGGCACACCATTACCGGAATTAACCGGCTACTTTTCGCTGAATATTGAGGTGATGCGCGAGAGTCTTGAGGCTGGCCAGGGATTTACTGACAGTGAGGTCACGCTGGTGGTAGATGGTCGCGCACATATTATGTCGCTGACCGCCCAGCGGTTACCCGATGGCTTAATCCTGATGGAAATGGCGCCGATGGATAATCAGCGTCGCCTCAGTCAGGAGCAGTTACAGCACGCGCAGCAGGTCGCCGCTCGCGATCTGGTTCGCGGTCTGGCCCATGAGATTAAAAATCCGCTGGGCGGATTACGCGGCGCGGCACAACTCCTATCCCGCGCCCTGCCCGATCCGTCACTGAATGAATACACCAAAGTGATTATTGAACAGGCCGACCGGTTGCGAAATCTGGTGGATCGTCTGTTAGGTCCGCAGCAGCCAGGCATGCACATCACGCAGAGCATTCATCAGGTGGCCGAACGGGTGGTCAATCTGGTGTCGATGGAGCTGCCGGAGAATGTTTCGCTGGTACGGGATTACGACCCCAGCCTGCCGGAACTGCCGCATGACCCCGACCAGATTGAACAGGTGCTGCTTAACGTAGTTCGCAACGCACTTCAGGCGCTGGGCGACGACGGTGGCACCATTGTTATCCGCACCCGTACCGCTTTCCAGTTGACGCTGCACGGCACGCGTTATCGCCTGGTGGCACGTATTGATATTGAAGATGATGGCCCCGGCATTCCGGCCCAGCTGCAGGATACGCTGTTTTATCCGATGGTCAGCGGACGTGAAGGCGGAACCGGTTTAGGCCTCTCCATCGCCCGTAGCCTGATTGATCAACATTCAGGAAAAATAGAATTTAACAGTTGGCCGGGACACACCGAATTTTCGGTTTACCTGCCTATTCGCCAGTGAGGTTTCTATGCAACGAGGGATAGTCTGGATCGTCGATGACGATAGCTCCATCCGCTGGGTGCTTGAACGCGCGCTCACTGGAGCCGGTTTGAGCTGTGCGACCTTTGACAGCGCAAGCGAGGTGCTGGATGCCCTCTCAACCAAGACCCCGGACGTTTTACTGTCAGATATTCGCATGCCCGGTATGGATGGCCTGGCGCTGCTGAAACAGATTAAGCAGCGTCATCCGATGCTTCCGGTCATCATAATGACGGCGCATTCGGATCTGGACGCCGCTGTCAGCGCCTATCAGCAGGGTGCCTTTGATTACCTGCCTAAACCGTTTGATATTGACGAAGCGGTGGCGCTGGTCGAGCGAGCCATCAGTCACTATCAGGAACAGCAGCAGCCGCGAAATCAGCCGGTCAGCGGACCCACCACCGATATCATTGGTGAAGCGCCAGCGATGCAGGATGTGTTTCGTATCATCGGCCGGTTATCGCGCTCGTCGATCAGTGTGCTGATCAACGGTGAGTCAGGAACCGGTAAAGAGCTGGTAGCTCATGCGCTGCATCGCCATAGTCCGCGTACCAAAGCGCCTTTCATCGCGCTTAACATGGCGGCGATTCCCAAAGATTTGATTGAATCCGAACTGTTCGGTCACGAGAAAGGTGCCTTTACCGGCGCCAACCAGATCCGTCAGGGCCGTTTTGAGCAGGCGGATGGCGGCACGCTGTTTCTGGATGAGATCGGTGATATGCCGCTGGATGTGCAGACCCGTCTGCTGCGCGTGCTGGCCGATGGCCAGTTCTATCGCGTTGGTGGCTATGCGCCAGTGAAAGTGGATGTACGTATTATCGCCGCAACCCACCAGAATCTGGAATTACGCGTGCAGGAAGGCAAGTTCCGTGAGGACCTTTTCCACCGCCTGAATGTGATTCGCGTGCATCTGCCACCGCTGCGTGAGCGTCGTGAGGACATCCCGCGTCTGGCACGTTACTTCCTGCAGGTGGCGGCCCGTGAGCTGGGGGTGGAAGCGAAGATTCTGCATCCGGAAACCGAGACAGCCTTAACCCGTCTTCACTGGTCCGGTAACGTTCGTCAGCTGGAGAACACCTGTCGCTGGCTGACCGTGATGGCGGCGGGCCAGGAAGTACTGATTCAGGATCTGCCCGGAGAACTGTTTGAATCCAGTACCCCGGAAAATCCGGTGCAGTCGCTGCCTGACAGCTGGGCAACCCTGCTGGCACAGTGGGCCGACCGCGCCCTGCGTTCCGGTCATCAGAATCTGCTGTCAGAAGCCCAGCCAGAGATGGAGCGTACGCTGCTCACCACTGCGCTGCGTCATACGCAAGGCCACAAGCAGGAAGCAGCACGTCTGCTGGGCTGGGGCCGAAACACGCTGACGCGCAAGCTGAAAGAGCTGGGCATGGAGTAAGCGGTTCAGTACGGGCTGGTGTGGTCTGCCAGCCCGTTTCTTCAGATAACGCGCGAGAACTGCTGCTGACGCGCTTTCTGACGCAGATAACGATCAAAACACATGCAGATATTACGAATCAGTAACCGGCCAATCCCCGTCACCTCCAGCCCGCCAGCCGTTTGTACCAACAGCCCATCGGCGATTAACGGTTTCAGCAGCGCCAGGTCCTCAGCAAAATAGTCGCTGAAGCAAATTCCCCATTGCGCTTCTGTCGCGGCAAAATCCAGCGAGAAGTTACAAATCAGCGTTTTAATCACGTCACGACGCAGGCAATCATCGTCGGTTAAGGCGATGCCGCGCCACAGGCCATTCCCCTGCTGTTCAACACTCTTGTACCAGGTGTTGAGGTCTTTCTGGTTCTGCGCATAACTGTCGCCAATCATGCTGATGGCTGAAACGCCAAGCCCCAGCAAATCGCTGTCGCCCTGCGTCGTGTATCCCTGGAAATTACGATGCAGCTGCCCTTTCCGCTGCGCGATGGCCAGCTCATCCTGCGGCTTCGCAAAGTGATCCATCCCGATAAACTGGTAGCCCTGCTGAGTCAGCGTCGTGATGGTCTGCTGTAAGATATCCAGCTTTTGCTGAGCGGAGGGCAGTTCGTCCTGTTTAATTTTACGCTGTGCCGCGAACATCGCTGGCAGATGCGCATAGTTAAACACGCTAAGGCGATCGGGATTGAGTGCCAGTACCCGCTCCAGCGTCCAGGCAAAGCTGGCTGGCGTCTGCAGGGGCAAGCCATAGATCAGGTCGATGCTGACAGAGCTGAAGCCCTGTTCACGGGCGCGCGCCATCAGGCCGAAAATCGCCTCTTCGTCCTGCACCCGGTTAACCCGTTCCTGCACCGCTTTATTGAAATCCTGCACGCCCATGCTCAGACGATTGAATCCCAGCGATCGCAGGTGATCAATCATATCCAGCTCAATTTCACGCGGATCAATCTCGATCGACATTTCAACATCGCTGGCCACGGTGAAGTGTTGCTTCAGCAAACCCACCAGCCGTGAAATCTGCGCATTATCGAGAAAAGTTGGCGTGCCGCCGCCCCAGTGAAGCTGCGTGACCTGACGCTGACGAAACAGCGGCGCACGCTGAATAATCTCCTGCTCAAGCACATCCAGATAACGGTCCGCTTTGTGGCGCTGACGGGTCACAATCTTATTGCAGCCGCAGAAGTAGCAGAGACGATGGCAGAAGGGAATATGGATGTAGAGTGACAGCGGACGGTCAGGGTAGCGCGCCACGGCTCGCTGAAAATCGCCTTCCGCATAGTGCTCGCTAAACTCCAGCGCGGTGGGATAAGAGGTGTAACGCGGGCCGGCATAATTGTACTTTTCAATTAACGCCTGATCCCACTCAATCTGCTGCGATGGCATGCTCACTCCTTCCGATGACGTCGTCTGAGAGAAGGTCGCGAAGAAGAGGAGATGAAAGGTGAGCGGGTTGAGACCCGACGTAAACGTTGCTTCAGCCGCGACAGGCGTCGTAGTTTAAACAATAACCACAGCAGATAACATGTCGCCAGCAGCGCGAAAATTGATCCAGGCCAAAACATTGTTGTTTACCTGATAAGTACGGCATGCGGAAACCGCATGCCGATCAAATCTGCTTAGTTGCCCTTCAGCAGACGGTACATATCTTCTTCAGCCTGCTCATCTTCAGCATCATCCATCACAATGCCTAACTGCTCCATCAGTTCGTCGATACGATCCAGCGAGGCATCCAGCCAGCCCTGATCTTCAGCCGACAGCGTTTCGCCATTTTCCAGACGATCCAGCAGCGCATCCAGACGCTCGTCATTTTCCAGCTTCGCCAGCTCTTCTTCGGGCGTCAGACGCACTTTCTTCTCAGCTGCCGGTTTTGCCACGCTTTTCTTTGGCTTAACGGCTGCGGTTTTCCCCTCAGCAATCAGGGACACCGGTTTTTTACTGCCGATACGCGGATCTTTTACGCTGCTCTCCTGACGTCCGCCGTTGCTTTCGGACGCAGCCGGATTAGCACGGCTGCCAGATGCGTGTCCGCGATGCTTTTTATCACGTTTGCGATCGCGTGCTTCATGGTTGATATCGTCACGCGATTTGCGTTTGGCTTTGACGGCAGGTTTGCCGTTAGCAGCTCGTGCAGGTTGCTTCATAGTATTCGGTCCCGGCTTTTTTATTCAGTATAGAATTGCGGCGAAATCTAGCAGAAACCAGACAAAGAAAAAAGGCGACAGCTCAAGCTGTCGCCTTATTTCATACCTTCATAAGAAGGAATCATGTTTTAAGTCCTTTTCGGCTCGTAACATCCCGGTCAATCCCGCGCCTGCTCAACTCCTGAGCTTTTCCTTATCCCTGTCTGGCCGTATCCCTGACCGTTTCCATTCCACCGCTCGTTGCCTTCCTGACATCCCTGAGCGCATCATCCTGATGTGTGCTGCCATTCACTGCACAATAATGTAGACCAACTGGTAAAAGCCTCAAGTCGGTGTCAAAAATAGTTAGTTCAAAAAAAGAACAATTATTGTCAACGTTATGAATTTTAATGTTTTTTATTTTTAGTAATTAAAGTATAAAGCGAAATAACCTGCAGCCTGAATGGCAAATCTCTTACACACTTTGTTATCGAGATGTGATTGAGCACTTTCGCGCCATAACGCGTATAATCGCCGCCATTGCCTTAATGCGTTTTCTGGAGTGTTACCTTGTCTGAATTGAATTATCACGTTACCCACTTTGTCATGAGCGCGCCGGATATCCGTCATCTGCCTGCCGATACCGGAATTGAAGTGGCTTTTGCTGGCCGTTCGAACGCGGGAAAATCGAGTGCGCTGAATACGTTAACCAATCAGAAAGGTCTGGCACGTACCAGTAAAACGCCGGGACGTACGCAGCTGATTAACCTGTTCGAAGTGAAAGAAGGTAAGCGTCTGGTCGACCTGCCCGGTTACGGTTATGCCGAAGTGCCGGAAGAGATGAAGCTGAAGTGGCAGCGTGCGTTAGGAGAATACCTGCAAAAACGTCAGGCCCTGAAAGGACTGGTCGTGCTGATGGATATCCGTCATCCGCTGAAAGACCTTGATCGACAGATGATTCAATGGTCAGTAGAAAGCGGTATTCCGGTGCTGTTGCTTCTGACCAAAGCAGACAAACTGGCCTCAGGTGCCCGTAAAGCGCAGCTCAATGTCGTGCGTGAAGCCGCACTCGAATTCGTGGGTGATGTGCAGGTAGAGCTTTTCTCCTCGCTGAAGAAAATCGGCGTGGAGAAGGTTCGTCAGAAGCTGGACAGCTGGTTTAATACGCTTGAACCGGCGGTTGAGGATCAGGACGGGGAAGAGTAACTGGCAACACGGTGCCGCTGAAGCTGGCGGTACAAAAAGCCCAATAAAAAACGCCCCAGTCACAGAATGACTGGGGCGGCTAAATTCAGCCAAATCCGATTACGTGAAGTAAAAGGTCTGAAAGATAGAACATCTTACCTCTGTACCCTACGCGACGAACTTTACCTGATTTTCTGTGCGTGACAAAGGCTTTTTTGTTGCTTACTTACATCAAACAGGGCTTTTTTTACCATACACATCACAAAAATAGCGTTGCGATGTAGTTAAATAACGAAAAAAGTGTTTAGCCGATAAGCAGTTAGAAAAGCGCGTAATCTCAGTACCAGCGCTGGCCGGGTTAAACCAGGTAATTAAACGATTTACTTATACCTGACTAAGGGTCGATTCCGTTCTGTGGAACCGACCTGAAGCCGTGAATCAGTGGGCTTCATCCCAGTTGTCACCCACACCGACTTCAACCAGTAAAGGCACGTCGAGCTGCACGCTACCTTCCATCAGCGCGCGGATTTTCTGACTGGCTGCTTCAACGGCCTCCGCTTTCACTTCGAACACCAGTTCATCGTGAACCTGCATGATCATTCTGACACTATTGTCGTTTTGCTGTTCCAGCCACGCATCAACAGCAATCATCGCCCGCTTGATAATATCTGCTGCCGTTCCCTGCATCGGCGCATTGATCGCGGCACGTTCAGCGGCTTTCCGGCGAATGGCATTGCTGGATTTAATATCCGGCAACCACAGTCGACGGCCTTCAATCGTTTCGACATAGCCTTTACTTGCCGCCAGCTGGCGGGTGTTCTCCATATAGCGCAGTACGCCCGGATAACGTTCAAAGTAGAGGTCCATATACTTTTTCGCTTCGCCTGCGCCAATGTTCAGCTGGCGCGAAAGACCAAATGCACTCATGCCATAGATCAGACCAAAGTTGATCGCTTTCGCACTACGGCGCTGTTCGGCGCTGACCTTGTCCAGTGGTACACCAAATACTTCGGATGCCGTGGCACGGTGAATATCTTCGCCCTGGGCAAAAGCGTCCAGTAATCCTTTATCCTGAGAGAGATGCGCCATGATACGCAGTTCGATTTGTGAATAGTCTGCCGCCACAATGCGATAACCTTTGGCCGCGACAAAGGCCTGACGGATTCGGCGTCCTTCGTCATTACGCACCGGGATGTTTTGCAGATTCGGATCGGCAGAGGATAAGCGACCGGTTGCGGTAACGGCCTGATGATAAGAGGTATGCACCCGCCCGCTCAGCGGGTTGATCATCAGGGGCAATTTATCCGTATAGGTCGACTTAAGTTTAGATAAGCCGCGATGTTCCAGAATCACTTTGGGCAGCGGATAGTCGAGTGCCAGCTCAGCTAACACCTCTTCGCTGGTTGACGGCGCACCGCCCGGTGTTTTCTTGGTGGGTTTGATACCCTGTTTTTCAAACAGGATCACCTGCAGCTGCTTGGTGGATGAGAGGTTGAAGGGTTCTCCCGCCAGCTCATGTGCTTTTAATTCAAGCTCAGCCAGTCGGGCAGTCAGCTCTTTCGAATGTTGCGCCAGAATAGCCTGATCGATTAACACGCCATTGCGCTCAATCCTGGAAATTACCGTCAGTAATGGCATCTCAATCTGCTCGAAGACTTTTCTCGGGCCCGCTTCTTTCTCCAGCTCTGGCCACATCTTCAGATGCAACTGCAGGGTCACATCGGCATCTTCGGCAGCATAATGGGATGCCTGCTCCAATGCGATTTGATTGAACGTCAGCTGATTTTTGCCTTTACCAGCGATCTCCTGGAAGGTGACCGTTTTGTGGTTAAGCCAGCGAGCAGCCAGGCTATCCATGTCATGTTTACCCACCACGCTATTGAGAATATAGGACTCAAGCATGGTGTCGAATTTGATACCGGCCAGTTCAATATCGTAGTTTTTCAGTACGCCACGATCGTATTTCAGGTTCTGGCCCACTTTCCAGGCGCTGTCATCTTCCAGCAGGGGCTTGAGCTGTGCCAGAACGGCCGCGCGATCCAGTTGTTCAGGCGCATCGAGATAGTCATGGGCAACCGGCAGGTAGGCGGCTTCGCCGGGCGCAATCGCGAAGCTGATGCCCACGATGTTAGCGCTCAGGGTATCCAGCGCGTCGGTTTCCAGATCAAAGGCGAAGACCTCGCTGTTTTTCAGTTTCTCCAGCCAGCTGTCAAAAAGATCCTGATCCAGAATGGTGACATAATTCTCGGTCGGTAATACGCTGCTGGTTTCAGGCACAGCAACCGGCTCATCGGAGAGCGCTTTCTGTGCCTGAGTATTACTTTTCTTGCCCTGCAGCCATTTCCCATCCTGCAGGTCACTCAGCCAGCGTTTGAACTCATAACGGCTGAACAGGGTCTGCAGCGCCTCGACATTGGGTTCAGTGACCGTGAGCTCTTCACAGGGCAGCGCCAGCTCGACGTCCGTCTTGATGGTCGCCAGCTGGTAAGAGAGAAACGCCACGTCCCGATTCTGCTCAAGTTTGGTCGCCATGGTTTTCGCGCCACGAAACCCGAGATCCGCTACTTTATCCAGATTGTCATAGATGGTCTGCATGCTGCCCAGACCCTGCAGCAGAGCCTGTGCCGTTTTCTCACCCACGCCGGGAACGCCAGGGATGTTATCTGAGCTGTCGCCCATCATGGCCAGAAAATCGATGATTAAGGCTGGTGGCACACCATATTTCTGCTCGACCTCTTCCGGCCCCAGGATGGTGTTGCTCATGGTGTTAATCAGCGTGATGGCTGGCGTGACCAGCTGCGCCATATCCTTGTCGCCGGTGCTGATTAGCACTGAAAGGCCTTTTTTCTCCGCTTCCAGCGCCAGCGTACCGATAACATCATCGGCTTCAACGCCGCTCACAGCCAGTAGCGGCAGACCCATCGCCCGCACCATCTCATGCAGCGGCTCGATTTGCGCCCGCAGTTCGTCAGGCATCGGCGGACGATGAGATTTATAATGCTCGAACAGCTCATCCCTGAAGGTTTTGCCTTTGGCATCGAACACTACAGCAACGTGACTCGGATTATATTGCGCCAGCAGGCTTTTCAGCATGTTGAGCACGCCGTACATGGCGCCAGTGGGTTCACCTGCACTATTGGTCAGCGGCGGAAACGCGTGATACGCGCGATAAAGATAGGATGAGCCATCGACCAGAATGAGGGGATTTTCTGCTATTTGCGCCATAAGTCTGTGTTGTCTTCGTTGCTATGGGTTGGTCTATAAGGATGCCACAAGCTGGCGGAAATGGTGAACTAAGGCACAGGATATGTCGCGTTTTTAACGGTTCTGGAGGAAAGATCGCAACGATCATTCTGTGGATAACTTTGTGCGTAAAAATTATAACGCGCTGCTATTCAGGATCTTAAATGATTTGGCTATTAATAAAATACATAATTTTCATTAGCTTATTTAATTTCCGTGACCCGATCGCCATTTTTAATTACGTGATCCCTTGTGTGGATATTAAATTTATGCCCTGGAGATGGACAAAATTTACGTCTCTGTTTAATGGCATAAAAAAACGCCAGCAGAGCTGGCGTCAGATGGGGTGGTAAGGCAGATTACTTCTGGCTTACGAGGAATTTAACCACGTTCGCGTAATCAGCAACGAAATTGTCCATAGAGCTGGTATCGAGGCCGCCGTTGTTCACCATATATTTGCCATTCACGAACATCGCTGGCACACCGCGCAGATCAACATCCGCAGCCGCTTTCTGCTGTTGTGCAACCAGCGCTTTTACGGCAAAGCTGTTCCAGGCAGCATCGTAGTCAGCAGCGGAGATACCGGCCGCTTTAACAAAAGCCTCTTTCAGACTGGCAGGATCGGTAATGGTCTGCGTTTTCTGAATGCCATCAAAGATCGGTGCTGTCACCTTATCTTCAACGCCCAGCGCCATGGCGACGGCCCATGCCTGAGTCACAACCGGTCCCAGATCACCACCAAGGAAATCGACGTGGTATTTCACCAGCTTTGTATCAGCAGGCAGATTCTTTTTCACCGCGTCATTAACGTGATAAATACGTTCAAACTGATAGCAGTGCGGGCAGAAGAAGGAGAAGAACTCCATCACCTGAGGTTCACTGGCCACAGGTTTTGGCAGACTCACATATTGTTTACCTTCAGTGAACTGGGCAGCAGACGCGCTGAATGCCAGCACTAAACCCATCAGTGCAAACCAAATTTTTTTCATCGTGAAAACTTCTCCTGACTACGTCGTTAATATTGCGGTGTCAGCTGCAGAGGAGGTTCCTGCAACAGCTTCTCCTGCTCGGTAAAGAGTGAAATTTGCCTGCGCCAGAAATCTTCATCTGTCATCCAGGGGAAAGCGCGCGGAAAAGCGGGATCCTGCCAGCGTCGGACAACCCAGGCCAGATAATAAACCATGCGCATAGCGCGTAAAGGTTCAATCAGTGACAATTCATTAATATCAAAGTCACTGAATTCACTGTAAGCCTCCAGCAAAATATCCCACTGTATACGCTGTTCCTGTCGATCGCCGCTGATGAGCATCCACAAATCCTGTACCGCCGGACCATTACGGGCATCATCCAGATCGACAAATAGCGGTCCATCGCGCCACAGGATATTCCCCGGATGACAGTCGCCATGTAATCGTAGCGGCTGCCACGTGGTATGCCACTGTTGCTGCAGCGTGTTACCCAGCTTATCGATAGCCTGTAGCAGCGCGGTCTTAAGCGAAGCAGGCACTAATTGTGAGTGCTCCAGCGCCTGTCGGGGTTCATGCAGATACTCATCAAGACCGATGGCAGGACGATGGTTGAACAGCGCTTTGCGCCCGGTCTGATGAATGCGGCCCAGGAATCGGCCTACCCATTCCATCTGATCTTCATTGTCTGTCTCATATTGCCGTCCGCCCAGACTGGGAAATACGGCAAAGAAGAAGCCAGCGTGGCTGTGCAGTGTCTCGCCCTTTAACCGCAATGGTGCCGCGATGGGCACCTCATCAGCCAGCAGATCGAGCGCATACTGATGCTCTTCAGCGATCTGTTCAGCACGCCAGCGCTGTGGGCGATAAAACTTCGCGACATAGCGGCGTTTTTCATCATCGCTGAATTGGTAAACCCGGTTCTCATAGCTGTTCAGGGCTGTCAGACCTGATTCGACGCGAATTCCTGTATCCCAGAGCGCATCAAGCAATACGTCGGGATTCAATGTCTGGAAGTTGAAAGCAGCGTCGCTCATCATATTACCTGTAGTTGCCCTTGCAAATAGCAGCCAAGGATAACACTACTCGTCCTGTTTAATGACACCCCGTGCGCGAAGCAGTGCGGTTTTGAAATCAACTTCATAGTCTTTTTTCAGGCCTGGGATCGCATCATCGCTGGCTGAGTCACGCATTTTGAGATGGTAAATTAATACATCGTCGGTTAATTCACTTAACGGGCCACGCAAACCAGATTCCTGCGCCAGTTTCTGCAAAAATGTGACCAGATTCAGGTCAGGCTCTTTTTGCCAGGCGGGTTGCAGCAGTTCGATCAACTCGTTTAAACGATGGCATTTCATTGAGGTTTCTCCGTTATTCACAGTGCGTCATCAGCGAGGGCAAAGCCATGACAATATTGACCGGCATCATTCTGGCTGGTGGTCAGGGCCGCCGTATGGGTGGTCAGGATAAAGGATTAGTGCAACTGGATGGCAGGCCGCTTTATCAGCATGTCCTTGAACGGCTCAGGCCACAAGTCGACATTGTCATGATTAATGCCAATCGTAATATTGATCGCTATCAGTTAAGCGGGTGTCGGGTTGTGCAGGATGTTTTTGATGGCTATCCGGGTCCGCTGGCCGGTATCTACAGTGCATTAGTGGCCATCGACGGTGAATGGGCTGCCTTTTGCTCCTGTGATACGCCTGCAGTTCCTCTTAACTTTGTTGAAAAACTGGCTGAACAATGTGGAGACGCCCCTGCAGTCTGGGTCCGCTCACAATCACGCGACCACCCCACGCTGGCGCTGATTCATCGGAAGATGGCAGTGCCTCTTCATGACTATCTTCACGCCGGTGAACGACGTCTGATGCATTTCCTGCGCGACCACGGCGGCCATGCTGTTCAGCTGGATAATGATGAATCTGCCTTCCGCAATATCAATACGCCTGATGATCTAAATCATACTAGCTCAACCAACTGAGGAGGGGATTAATATAGATAAAATTGAAAAAACGAAGCTCAGTTAACAATGTCTTTTTTTATTAAAAATAAGGCAGGCAATTTATCACGCTCGAAAAAATAATCCGTTACTCATTTAAAATAATAGAATTGTATCTGAGTTGAATTTTCCTGAAAGTGACCAATAAAATTGTTAACGGGAAGTCAGCGGACTACATTAAATGGGCAATAATAGTCATTACTGCCCAGGCGCTTTAGAGAGCTATCAGCCAGCAGTGAGGATATTAGTCCAAACTGCATCAGCACGGGCCACTGAGTCAGTAGTCCCTTCAGCAGCACCGACTACCAGTCCAAAAACAGCACCCCAAATACCGCCAAACAGGCCACCAAGGACACCCTGTGCTGGAGCCAGAATTCCACTGGTTACGCCGTCAGTATTAGCAGAAATATTATAGCAGGACCATGCAACGCCCATTGCGCCAGCAATCATTCCAACCACTGCGCCGCCGATGCTGTCTAAGAATCCAGTAGAGGCAGCACCTGATACTAATTCTGTTTCAGCGATAGTAAGTTCTTTCATTTTAATCTTCCTTAAATTAGTTAATACGCAATTGAAATCCATCTAAAACATTTAACTTAATTAAACATCATCATTAGTTTCAATCAGTCACTAATAAATGTAAATAGAATAAAATCCATTTATTCCAGCAATATATTTCCCGTCTGTTATAAAATCCACAATCACATTAAGTTAATAAGTTAGTTAAATATTAAATTGTAGAATATCAAAAGTAATTAACTCGATATTTATTCTATTTTTCACCTGTTGAGTGTCGTAATAGTCAATATAAAGGAGATCACTGGCCGTAGTTTACCGTATCAGAGAGGGGTTCTCAGGCTGTTTTCGGAGATTATGGTGCGGTTTTTCACGATCTGCAGACGTAAAAAAGCCCCGCACTCGCGTGCGGGGCTTCTTCACTTATTTAATGCCTGGCAGTTCCCTACTCTCGCATGGGGAGGCCCCACACTACCATCGGCGCTACGGCGTTTCACTTCTGAGTTCGGCATGGGGTCAGGTGGGACCACCGCGCTAAAGCCGCCAGGCAAATCTTGGTGCACGAAACGAATCTTTTACGCCATGACCGCGTTGCCATCGCTCAGCCACACCGGTCACATGCCTCAGTATGCTCCCGCTGATGTCTTCGCTCTGCGCCTTGTCACGCCGCAAAATCTTTCGTTTCCGCTAATTTTATCCGGAATAAGCTGAAAATCTGTCTCTCAAAAACGCCTCTGGCGTTGTAAGGTTAAGCCTCACGGGTCATTAGTACCGGTTAGCTCAACGCATCGCTGCGCTTACACACCCGGCCTATCAACGTCGTAGTCTTCAACGTCCCTTCAGGACCCTCAAGGGGTCAGGGAGAACTCATCTCGGGGCAAGTTTCGTGCTTAGATGCTTTCAGCACTTATCTTTTCCGCACTTAGCTACCGGGCAATGCCATTGGCATGACAACCCGAACACCAGTGGTGCGTTCACTCCGGTCCTCTCGTACTAGGAGCAACCCCCCTCAATTCTCCAGCGCCCACGGCAGATAGGGACCGAACTGTCTCACGACGTTCTAAACCCAGCTCGCGTACCACTTTAAACGGCGAACAGCCGTACCCTTGGGACCTACTTCAGCCCCAGGATGTGATGAGCCGACATCGAGGTGCCAAACACCGCCGTCGATATGAACTCTTGGGCGGTATCAGCCTGTTATCCCCGGAGTACCTTTTATCCGTTGAGCGATGGCCCTTCCATTCAGAACCACCGGATCACTATGACCTGCTTTCGCACCTG
This sequence comes from Pantoea sp. JKS000250, assembly GCF_003201065.1. Lineage (NCBI taxonomy): Bacteria > Pseudomonadati > Pseudomonadota > Gammaproteobacteria > Enterobacterales > Erwiniaceae > Pantoea > Pantoea sp. JKS000250. The sequence goes on from NZ_QICZ01000001.1 coordinate 2,180,010, forward strand.
CTCGAGCCGTCACTCTCGCAGTCAAGCCAGCTTATGCCATTGCACTAACCTCACGATGTCCGACCGTGATTAGCTGACCTTCGTGCTCCTCCGTTACTCTTTAGGAGGAGACCGCCCCAGTCAAACTACCCACCAGACACTGTCCGCAGCCCGGATCACGGGCCTACGTTAGAACATCAAACATTAAAGGGTGGTATTTCAAGGTTGGCTCCACGCAGACTGGCGTCCGCGCTTCAAAGCCTCCCACCTATCCTACACATCAAGGCTCAATGTTCAGTGTCAAGCTGTAGTAAAGGTTCACGGGGTCTTTCCGTCTTGCCGCGGGTACACTGCATCTTCACAGCGAGTTCAATTTCACTGAGTCTCGGGTGGAGACAGCCTGGCCATCATTACGCCATTCGTGCAGGTCGGAACTTACCCGACAAGGAATTTCGCTACCTTAGGACCGTTATAGTTACGGCCGCCGTTTACCGGGGCTTCGATCAAGAGCTTCTCCTTGCGGATAACCCCATCAATTAACCTTCCGGCACCGGGCAGGCGTCACACCGTATACGTCCACTTTCGTGTTTGCACAGTGCTGTGTTTTTAATAAACAGTTGCAGCCAGCTGGTATCTTCGACTGGCTTCGGCTCGGGGAGTAAATCCCTCCACCTACGCGCCAGCGTGCCTTCTCCCGAAGTTACGGCACCATTTTGCCTAGTTCCTTCACCCGAGTTCTCTCAAGCGCCTTGGTATTCTCTACCTGACCACCTGTGTCGGTTTGGGGTACGATTCTGTGTTACCTGATGCTTAGAGGCTTTTCCTGGAAGCAGGGCATTTATCACTTCAGCACCGTAGTGCCTCGTCGTCACGCCTCAGCGTTAATAAGGGACCGGATTTACCTGGACCCTCCGCCTACACGCTTAAACCGGGACAACCGTCGCCCGGCTGATATAGCCTTCTCCGTCCCCCCTTCGCAGTAACACCGAGTACAGGAATATTAACCTGTTTCCCATCGACTACGCCTTTCGGCCTCGCCTTAGGGGTCGACTCACCCTGCTCCGATTAACGTTGAACAGGAACCCTTGGTCTTCCGGCGAGCGGGCTTTTCACCCGCTTTATCGTTACTTATGTCAGCATTCGCACTTCTGATACCTCCAGCATGCCTCACAGCACACCTTCGACGGCTTACAGAACGCTCCCCTACCCAACAACGCATAAGCGTCGCTGCCGCAGCTTCGGTGCATGGTTTAGCCCCGTTACATCTTCCGCGCAGGCCGACTCGACCAGTGAGCTATTACGCTTTCTTTAAATGATGGCTGCTTCTAAGCCAACATCCTGGCTGTCTGTGCCTTCCCACATCGTTTCCCACTTAACCATGACTTTGGGACCTTAGCTGGCGGTCTGGGTTGTTTCCCTCTTCACGACGGACGTTAGCACCCGCCGTGTGTCTCCCGTGATAACATTCCTCGGTATTCGCAGTTTGCATCGGGTTGGTAAGCCGGGATGGCCCCCTAGCCGAAACAGTGCTCTACCCCCGAGGATGAGTTCACGAGGCGCTACCTAAATAGCTTTCGGGGAGAACCAGCTATCTCCCGGTTTGATTGGCCTTTCACCCCCAGCCACAGGTCATCCGCTAATTTTTCAACATTAGTCGGTTCGGTCCTCCAGTTAGTGTTACCCAACCTTCAACCTGCCCATGGCTAGATCACCGGGTTTCGGGTCTATACCCTGCAACTTAACGCCCAGTTAAGACTCGGTTTCCCTGCGGCTCCCCTATACGGTTAACCTTGCTACAGAATATAAGTCGCTGACCCATTATACAAAAGGTACGCAGTCACCCTGATAAATCAAGGCTCCCACTGCTTGTACGTACACGGTTTCAGGTTCTGTTTCACTCCCCTCGCCGGGGTTCTTTTCGCCTTTCCCTCACGGTACTGGTTCACTATCGGTCAGTCAGGAGTATTTAGCCTTGGAGGATGGTCCCCCCATATTCAGACAGGATACCACGTGTCCCGCCTTACTCATCGAGCTCACAGCATATGCGCTTTTGTGTACGGGAGTATCACCCTGTACCCTGCGACTTTCCAGACGCTTCCACTAACACACATGCTGATTCAGGCTCTGGGCTGCTCCCCGTTCGCTCGCCGCTACTGGGGGAATCTCGGTTGATTTCTTTTCCTCGGGGTACTTAGATGTTTCAGTTCCCCCGGTTCGCCTTGCAGCACTATGTATTCATGCTGCAATGATGCACAGAGTGCACCGGGTTTCCCCATTCGGACATCGACGGCTGTAGCGGTTCATATCACCTTACCGTCGCTTTACGCAGATTAGCACGTCCTTCATCGCCTCTGACTGCCTGGGCATCCACCGTGTACGCTTAGTCGCTTAACCTCACAACCCACAGGCGTTTTTCAACGCTGCAGACTGCAAGCATTTGAGAGACTCGGACGCATCGTATTTTTCATTCTTATTACGGAGAATGAAAACGACACGTCGTTTCAATTTTCAGCTTGTTCCGGATTGTTAAAGAGCAAATATCTCAAACGCGGCCCGGCTGCTTACGCAACCAAATCGGTTTTGAGATACTGTATGGAGACACCTTTCACCTGTCACCAAGCAGGTGGCGTCCCCTAGGGGATTCGAACCCCTGTTGCCGCCGTGAAAGGGCGGAGTCCTAACCGCTAGACGAAGGGGACACGATAGTGTCACGACTTCGCAGCCGTCCTGCTCATTACTTTTTATCAGACAATCTGTGTGGACACTGCGCGGGAAGGTATCTTCAGGTAAGGAGGTGATCCAACCGCAGGTTCCCCTACGGTTACCTTGTTACGACTTCACCCCAGTCATGAATCACAAAGTGGTAAGCGCCCTCCCGAAGGTTAAGCTACCTACTTCTTTTGCAACCCACTCCCATGGTGTGACGGGCGGTGTGTACAAGGCCCGGGAACGTATTCACCGTGGCATTCTGATCCACGATTACTAGCGATTCCGACTTCACGGAGTCGAGTTGCAGACTCCGATCCGGACTACGACGCACTTTGTGAGGTCCGCTTGCTCTCGCGAGGTCGCTTCTCTTTGTATGCGCCATTGTAGCACGTGTGTAGCCCTACTCGTAAGGGCCATGATGACTTGACGTCATCCCCACCTTCCTCCGGTTTATCACCGGCAGTCTCCTTTGAGTTCCCGACCGAATCGCTGGCAACAAAGGATAAGGGTTGCGCTCGTTGCGGGACTTAACCCAACATTTCACAACACGAGCTGACGACAGCCATGCAGCACCTGTCTCAGAGTTCCCGAAGGCACCAAAGCATCTCTGCTAAGTTCTCTGGATGTCAAGAGTAGGTAAGGTTCTTCGCGTTGCATCGAATTAAACCACATGCTCCACCGCTTGTGCGGGCCCCCGTCAATTCATTTGAGTTTTAACCTTGCGGCCGTACTCCCCAGGCGGTCGACTTAACGCGTTAGCTCCGGAAGCCACTCCTCAAGGGAACAACCTCCAAGTCGACATCGTTTACGGCGTGGACTACCAGGGTATCTAATCCTGTTTGCTCCCCACGCTTTCGCACCTGAGCGTCAGTCTTTGTCCAGGGGGCCGCCTTCGCCACCGGTATTCCTCCAGATCTCTACGCATTTCACCGCTACACCTGGAATTCTACCCCCCTCTACAAGACTCAAGCCTGCCAGTTTCAAATGCAGTTCCCAGGTTAAGCCCGGGGATTTCACATCTGACTTAACAGACCGCCTGCGTGCGCTTTACGCCCAGTAATTCCGATTAACGCTTGCACCCTCCGTATTACCGCGGCTGCTGGCACGGAGTTAGCCGGTGCTTCTTCTGCGGGTAACGTCAATCGACGCGGTTATTAACCGCACCGCCTTCCTCCCCGCTGAAAGTACTTTACAACCCGAAGGCCTTCTTCATACACGCGGCATGGCTGCATCAGGCTTGCGCCCATTGTGCAATATTCCCCACTGCTGCCTCCCGTAGGAGTCTGGACCGTGTCTCAGTTCCAGTGTGGCTGGTCATCCTCTCAGACCAGCTAGGGATCGTCGCCTAGGTGGGCCATTACCCCGCCTACTAGCTAATCCCATCTGGGTTCATCCGATAGTGAGAGGCCCGAAGGTCCCCCTCTTTGGTCTTGCGACGTTATGCGGTATTAGCCACCGTTTCCAGTGGTTATCCCCCTCTATCGGGCAGATCCCCAGACATTACTCACCCGTCCGCCACTCGTCACCCGAGAGCAAGCTCTCTGTGCTACCGTCCGACTTGCATGTGTTAGGCCTGCCGCCAGCGTTCAATCTGAGCCATGATCAAACTCTTCAATTTAAGTTTGATTTGCTTAAACAAGTTAAGCGGTGCTCATCTGTAAAACGTCATAATGAATTTCATTATGTGTTCACTCGTGAGGCTTTGATATTTTGTTGCGTCCTAAGACGCTGATATCAATCCTGCGAGTGCCCACACAGATTGTCTGATAAATTGTTAAAGAGCAGTGCGAACAGTGCGTTAGCGCCCTGTCGCGAGGTGGCGTATATTACGCTTTCCTCCTGCAGAGTCAACCTCTTTCTCAGAAGTTTTTCTCCGGCGGCGCAGTCTCCTGTGCCTCTCAGCCCGTTTCCCGTTGCCGGTGTTCCGTGTCGATGGAGGCGCATTATAGGGAGTTTCCTCAGGCTGACAAGTGTTTCTTCGAATTAATTTACTGAGCGCATCTTTTTTAAACGAACGGCTTAAAAAGAGACGTTTCATGGCCGAATAACGCACAAAAACAGCGATCAAACGTTGTAAAGAGACCTGCCGTTGCGGGTTGCGGGTGCTATTATTTTGCTTCTTCTCGCAGGATAACCCCAGGAAGGATACTCAATGATAAAATCCTCGCGCAGCATGGCCGGTTTGCCATGGATAGCGGCTATGGCCTTTTTCATGCAGTCACTCGACGCCACTATACTAAATACTGCCCTGCCCGCTATCGCCACCAGCCTCGACCGTTCTCCCCTGGCCATGCAATCCGCCGTTATCAGTTACACCCTCACTGTCGCGATGCTGATTCCGGTCAGCGGCTGGCTCGCCGATCGCTTCGGCACGCGCAAGGTATTTATCATTGCGGTTTCGCTGTTCACTCTTGGCTCGCTGGCGTGTGCGCTCTCACCGACGCTTTCGGTGCTGGTTATATCGCGAATCGTACAGGGCGTGGGTGGCGCAATGATGATGCCGGTCGCACGACTGGCGCTGCTACGCGCCTATCCGCGCAGTGAACTGCTGCCGGTGCTCAATTTCGTCACCATGCCAGGATTGGTTGGCCCGATACTGGGCCCGATGCTGGGCGGTGTGCTGGTCACCTATGCGACGTGGCACTGGATCTTCCTGATTAATATCCCGATAGGTATTCTCGGCATTATCTACGCACGCAAATATATGCCGGACTTCACCACGCCCAAGCGCCGCTTCGACTTTCTGGGCTTTATACTGTTCGGGGCTGGGCTGGTAATGATCTCGATTGGGATTGAGCTGTTCGGTGAGCGGATTGTTTCCGCCTGGCTGGCTGGCGGGATATTACTCAGCGGCATCGTGCTTTTACTTCTCTATATAGTGCATGCCCGAAATCACCCGTCGCCCCTCATCAACCTGCCGATGTTTAAAACCCGGACCTTCTCGGTTGGCATTGGCGGCAACATTGCATCACGTCTCGGTACCGGCTGCGTCCCCTTTTTAATGCCGCTCATGTTGCAGGTTGGCTTTGGCTATTCAGCTATTATTGCAGGCTGCATGATGGCGCCTACCGCCATTGGTTCAATACTGGCGAAGTCGACGGTGACACAACTGCTGCGCTGGCTGGGTTACCGCCGCCTGCTGGTCGGCATCACCGCGATTATTGGCATCCTGATCGCCAGCTTCTCTCTGCAGTCGCCTGCTGAAAGCATCTTTGTGCTGTTGCTTCCGCTGTTTATTCTCGGCATGGCGATGTCTACGCAGTTCACCGCCATGAACACCATTACTCTGGCCGACCTGGATGATGATAATGCCAGCGGGGGTAACAGCGTGCTGGCCGTGACGCAGCAGTTAGCGATTAGTTTTGGTGTGGCGGTCAGTGCTGCGGTACTGCGCTTCTATCAGGAGTTTGAAACCAGCACCATTTCACAGTTCCATGCCACGTTCCTGACCATGGGTGTCGTTACCGTGCTTTCAGCGCTGACTTTTCTGCTGCTGAAAAACGGCGATGGACGTAACCTGATCACGAATCGCGACAGGAAGAAAAAGCGCTAAACTGAGCCACGTACCACCAGCTCCGGCGTCAGCACCAGCGTTTGCTGGCTGGCGTCGGGATCGCTGAGACGATGAATTAAGGTATCTATCGCCAGTTCGCCCAGCGCATCTTTGGGCTGGTGAATCGTACTCAGTGGCGGAGTGAGATAGCGCGCCAGTTCAATATCGTCATACCCCATGACAGCCATCTGCTGCGGAACCTGCATGCCAGCCTGATAGAGGGCGTGATAAACGCCGACAGCCATCGCATCGTTACTGGTAAATACTGCTTCCGGCAGCGTTTCCAGCGCCAGCAACTCGACCATCCCGTTGTAGCCACCCTGAAATTCAAAGTCACCATTCACGATATAGCCAGGCAAAATCTCCAGGCCACTCTTAGTCATGGCGTTGCGATAACCTTCCAGGCGCATACGGGCCGGGGTTTTATCCTGGGGACCGGCGATACAAGCGATGCGGGTATAGCCGCTGTCGATAAGATGCTGAGTGGCCAGCTCGCCGCCCAGCAACGCGTTATCCTGAATGATGTCACCGCGACCTTCAAACGGTGCCCAATCCATCATCACCGCAGGTATAGAGGGATAACGATTCAGGATGTCTGCCGACGGCAGGTGACTTTCAGTGCACATGATCAGTAAACCATCGACGCGCTTCTGCATCAGCGTCTCCAGGCTGCGGTTCATCCGCTCCTCATCACCCGCCGTGTTGCAGAGAATCAGGCTGTAGCCACGCTGATAGCAACTCTCTTCCACGCCCCGCACCACTTCGGCATAAAAGGGGTTACTACTGGTGGTCAGCAGCATACCGATGGTGTGCGTCTGATTGATCTTCAGACTGCGCGCCAGTGCAGAAGGGGCGTAGTTAAGGTGGCGGATAGCCTGCTCAACTTTTTCCCGCACGCCTTCACTGACAAAGCGATTGTTATTGATCACGTGCGAGACAGTGGAGGTAGAGACGCCCGCCAGCCGAGCGACATCTTTCATGGTGCTCAAAGGCTTAGCCCTGCTGTTGCAAAAAATCATCAATCTCCGCGCGCCACGGCACGGAGGGCTGCGCACCCGAGCGGGTAACGGCAATCGCGGCGGCGGCATGGGCAAATCGCACCGCGTCGTACATTGGCTTCTGCTCCAGTCGCGCGGTAATAAAGGCACCGTTAAAGGTGTCGCCCGCCGCGATGGTATCAATAGCTTTAACGCTGAAGCCCGCAATGCGCTGACCTTCTCCCTGCTCGCTCAGCCAGACACCGCGGCGACCCAGCGTAATCAGTACCGTGCCGATGCCTTTCGCATGCAGCACTGCCGCAGCGCGAGCCGCATCTTCATCGTTGTTAACCGCAATGCCGGTCAGACTCTCGGCTTCGGTCTCATTCGGCGTAATAATGTCGATCAGCGCCAGCAGCTCATCGGAGAGAGGGGTAGCGGGTGCCGGATTGAGAATTACCTGCGTCTGATGCTGTCGGGCGAAGGTCGCGGCGGCCAGCACGCTCTCCAGCGGCGATTCCAGCTGCATTAAGAGTGCATCGGCATCGGCGATAACCTGCTGATGACGTGCTACGCAATCGGGTGTTAACGCCGCGTTTGCACCGGAGTAGATGCCGATATTGTTCTCACCGTCACCGTTGACGAAAATCATCGCCACACCGGTCGATTCGCCCTCAACCACCTCTACAGGCGTGGTATCAATATTGTCCTGTGCGAGCTGCTCACGAATACGTTCGCCAATGTCGTCAGCGCCCACACAGCCAATAAAGGCGATATCGGCACCCGCACGACCCGCGGCGACCGCCTGATTCGCGCCTTTACCGCCAAACGCAACCTGATAATTCTGCCCGATCACCGTTTCACCGGGACGAGGGAAGTGCGCCAGATTAAGGATGTGGTCAGCATTAATGCTGCCAAGAACGGCCAGTTTTGCGTTTTTGCTCATTAGGGGAATCCGGAATAAGTGCGCCACCGGGAGGGTGGCGCGGTGCCCTGATTTTCTTTGAGTTATTGAGTGACCAGCTTCAGGTCGACCGGATTGATCGCCTTCACTTTTTCACCCTTCAGCACTTTATCAGCGGTATCCACGCCGATCATGCCAATTTTTTCTGGCATCTGTGCCACGGTCGCAGTCAGTTTGCCAGCTTCCACGGCTTTAACGCCATCAGCAGTGCCATCAAAACCCACCACGATCACACCGGTTTTTCCGGCAGTCTGCAGCGCACGCAGTGCACCCAGCGCCATTTCGTCGTTCTGAGCGAATACCGCCTGTACATCCGGATGCGCCTGCAGCAGGTTCTGCATGACATTCAGACCTTTGGTGCGGTCAAAGTCAGCAGGCTGGCTGGCGAGGATCTGGAATTTATGCGCATCAGCGGCCTGTTTGAAGCCTTCGCCACGTTCGCGGGCAGCAGAGGTTCCGGCAATGCCCTGCAGCTCAATAATTTTGGCATTTTTGCCGACTTTTTTGGCGATGAAGTCACCGGCCATTTTACCGCCGAAACGGTTATCGGAAGCGACGTGGCTGACCACCGTGCCCTGTGCCGCAACGCGGTCCAGCGTGATGACAGGAATATTCGCCTGGTTAGCCATCTTCACGGCGTTGCCCACAGCATCAGAGTCAGTCGGGTTGATCAGCAGCAGCTTAGTACCGCGAACGGTCAGATCCTGCACGTTCGCCAGCTCTTTAGCCGGGTTGTTCTGTGAATCCAGCACCACCAGGTTGTAGCCCAGTTTGTCCGCTTCTTTCTGAGCACCCTCTTTCAGAGAAACAAAGAACGGGTTGTTCAGGGTTGAAACCACCAGCGCGATGGTATCTTTTGCCATGGCGCTGGTACTGAGCATTGCGCCGAGGATCATGGCCAGTGCGGTTAACTTTTTCATCTTATTATCCTGTGTAAGGTCAGAGTTATTTACTGCTTTTATTATCCACCAGCACCGCCAGCAGGATGACCACCGCTTTAACGATCATCTGGTAGTACGAAGAGACGCCCATCAGGTTCAGGCCGTTGTTCAGGAAGCCGAGGATCAGCGCGCCAATCAGGGTGCCGAAAATACGGCCTTTACCGCCAGCCAGGCTGGTTCCGCCCAGCACGACCGCAGCAATTGCATCCAGCTCATAGCCGGTACCCGCTGTCGGCTGTGCTGATGAGAGACGCGCCACTTCAATGGTGCCCGCCAGCGCTGCCAGCATGCCGCTCAGTGAATAGACGATGATTTTGACGCGATTCACATTGATGCCGGAGAGACGCGTTGCCGCTTCGTTACCGCCAAGCGCATAAATGTAGCGACCCAGACGCGTGTGCTGCAGCATGTACCAGGCGGCGATAAAGACCAGCGCCATGAGCCAGACCGGCGCAGGGATACCCAGCGGGCGACCAATACCAAACCAGCCCAGTAGATCGGCATTGGCACTGAAACCGGTGTTAATCGGGCTGCCGTCGGTATAGACCATGGTCACACCGCGCAGCAGCAGCATCATAACCAGCGTGGCGATAAAGGCCTGAACCTTGCCGCGCGCCACAATGGTGCCGGTCAGAGCACCGATTGCCGCACCCAGCGCCAGCGAAGCCGCCACCGCGACCAGAGCATTGACCTCCATGCCCACCAGCGATGCACCCACTGCGCCCGTCAGAGCCAGCAGCGAACCCACCGAGAGGTCGATACCGGAAGTCAGGATCACCAGCGTCATCCCGACCGCCATAATGGCGTTAACCGAGGTCTGCTGCAGAATGTTGAACAGGTTCGCCACGGTAAAGAAGTTCGGGCTCTGGCTGGCCACCACGGCGATCAGCACCATCAGCGCAATCAGCGACTTCTGTTCCAGCAGCCAGCTTTTGCTAAACCAGCGACGGCTGGCCGGTAAAGTTTGGGTCGTCATACCACTAAATCCTCGCTGTGTTGCTTGCCTACGGCGGCTGCCATCAGGCTTTCCTGAGTGGCGTCTTCACGGGTAAATTCGCCGCTGATACGGCCTTCATGCATCACCAGAATTCGATCGCTCATGCCCAGCACTTCCGGCATTTCCGAGGAGACCAGGATGATGCTCAGCCCTTCGGCTTTAAACTGGTTAATCAGTTGATAGATCTCTTTCTTCGCACCGACATCCACACCGCGGGTCGGTTCGTCCAGAATCAGCACGTTAGGGCGGGTCATCAGACCGCGGGCAATCGCCACTTTCTGCTGGTTGCCGCCTGAAAGCAGACCAATCGGCTGCTCCATAGAAGGCGTTTTCACGTTGAACAGCCGGATAAAATCGCCTACCGCCAGCTGCTCTGCCGCATGTTTCAGCGTGCCGCTGCCGTGACTGAAATAGCCTAATGCCGTCAGCGACATGTTCTCTTTCACTGACATGCCCAGCACCAGACCATCACGCTTACGATCTTCCGAGATGTAGACGATACCGTTAGCCAGCCCGTCCTGCGGCGAACGCGTCACCACTTCCCGTCCATTAAGCCACATTGCACCTTCACGACGCGGCAGCGCGCCGTAGAGCACCTTCATCAGTTCGGTGCGGCCCGCGCCCATCAGACCCGAGATGCCAAGGATTTCGCCTTTGCGCAGACTGAAGCTGACGTTCTCCACGCCCGGCCCGCTGACGTTCTCCACTTTGAGCCGCACGTCGCCTGGCGCCTGATCAAGATGCGGATATTGATCTTCCAGCTTACGTCCGACCATCATCTCGATCAGACTCTCTTCGGTCAGCTCGCTGACCGGACGTTCAGCAATAAACTGACCGTCGCGGAATACCGTGACGTCATCGCAGATCTCAAAGATCTCTTTCATGCGATGCGAGATATAGACGATGCCGCAGCCCTGCGCTTTCAGTTCGTTGATCACCCGGAACAGCGACAGCGTTTCGGTATCGGTCAGCGCATCGGTCGGCTCATCCATGATGATGACCTGCGACTCAAAGCTCAGCACTTTGGCGATTTCGACCATCTGCTGATCGCCAATCGACAAATCGCCCACCAGCTTGTGGCTGTTGAAGCGCAGATTGAGCCTTTTGAGCAGCGTATCGGCTTCGGCATACATACGCGGCCACTGGATACGGCCAAAACGCCCCACATATTCGCGACCGAGAAAAATATTCTCCGCCACGGTTAACTGAGGGATCAGGTTCAGCTCCTGATGGATGATGCCAATGCCCGCTTCCTGTGACGCTTTCGGTCCACTGAAACGGGTCTCTTTGCCGAGCCAGCGCAGCGTACCGGCATCATATTGATAGATCCCGGTCAGCACTTTCATCATGCTGGACTTGCCTGCGCCGTTCTCGCCCACCAGCGCCATCACGCGTCCTGCACGGACATTCAGCGACGCCCCCTTCAGGGCTTTTACGCCCGGAAAGGATTTTTCAATGCCGTCGAGTTGCAGTAAAGGTTGCATAGCGGCCTCAGAAGGTCACACCGGCGCTGAGGATGACATTCGCAAACGGAGAGCACTCTCCGCTCCGAATGACCGCCTGACTACGCTGCGTTTGTTGTTTGAATTGTTCATGACTGGTGTAGCTGATGGTGATGCGATTCCCCTGGTGCTGTTGCAAGGCTTCGAGCACGGCGACAAGCGCGCTATGAAGGTGCGGATTATGCTGCTTAATCTCCTCCGCGATCAGGGCGCTCTCTACCTGCATCTCCAGTGCGACAGCATTAACCACCTGCATAAAATCGGGCGTACCTGGCGTGAGCGCTAAGTCGATGCGCTGCGGTCCAGCCGGAATCGGCAAGCCTGCATCGGCAATCGTCAGCGTATCCGTGTGTCCCAGGCGGGCAATCACATGTGAGAGTTCAGCGTTTAACAGGCGACCTTTTTTCATCTTTTCACTCCACAGCGAAACGTTTCGCTGTCTCGAGTGTATGAAAAGCCGCCATCAACTCAACCGGCAAAGAAGAAATCTGTGATCGCTATCGAAACGTTTCGCTCACGCGGGAGGAAATTTGCATTAAGGCGAGGAAAGGAACGAAAAAAGGGCCGCGAATGCGGCCCGGCAGGAGGGAATTAAGGCAGTTTCTTAACCTGCTTAACGTCCATCTCAATGCTGTTGAAATCTTTATCCAGTTCACCCGTCAGCTCAACGTTATCTTTGGGCGTGATGGTCTGGCCGTTCCAGTGCTTGTGGTCGATTTCAACTTTCATGGTGCCCGTCTGGTCGCGGAACAGATAATCTTCCTTGCCGATCTGTTTTTCCAGCTTGCCGCGTACGGTGATCCAGCTGTCATCTTTCATCTCTTCAGCCTGCTTCACGGTCACCACACTGGTGTGATCGGCACTGAAGCCGCCCTGACCGGATGCTGACGGCGTCTGTGCGGCTGGCGCACTGGGATCAACAAATCCGCCCTGCTGTGCAGCGAAAACCGGGGCGGAAGCCAGCATAACGACGGCCAGAATTGCAGCGTGCTTTTTCATGGTGTACCCCTTTCTCAGTGGTGTTTTCGGTTTGAATACGCCCAGTTGACCACAGAGTTCTTAACAGCTTCTTAAGCGTGAAAAATAAGCCATTTTCGCCGAAATCAGCTGTACAGTGAGGAAGTTGCTTCGTATAAAACGCTATCGGAACAGGGAGACGTGATGCGTATTTTACTGATTGAAGACGATCGCTTAATTGGCGACGGTATCAAAGCGGGGCTGAGTAAACTGGGCTTCAGCGTTGACTGGTTTACGTCTGGTGAGGCGGGCTGTAACGCGCTGGAGGCCGCGCCCTGGGATGCGGTGATCCTGGACCTTTCTCTGCCTGAGCGGGATGGACTCGATATCCTGCGGCAGTGGCGGCAGCAGGGAAATGATGTGCCGGTCCTGATACTGACTGCCCGCGATGCGCTCGATCAGCGGGTTGAAGGCCTGCAGATGGGAGCCGATGACTATCTGTGCAAGCCCTTTGCCTTAACCGAAGTGGCCGCGCGCTTACAGGCGCTAATCCGCCGCCGTCACGGTCAGCTGCAGCCCGAACTCCGTCACGGTAACGTGGTACTGGTCCCCGGCAGTCACAGTGTGATGCGCGAGGGCGAGACGATTGAGCTGAAAAGCCGTGAACTGGCGCTGCTGGAACTCTTTATGCGCAACCCGGGCCGGGTGCTGACGCGCAGCCAGCTGGAAGAGAAGCTCTACAGCTGGGATGCCGACGTCTCCAGCAACGCGGTAGAAGTGCATATCCATCATCTGCGTAAAAAGCTGGGCAGCGCGTTTATCCGCACGCTGCACGGCGTCGGTTATACCCTGGGAGCCGCTGAATGCGATCAATGAGCCTGTTTCTGCGGCTGGGCCTCGGTTTCGTGCTGCTGCTCGGCCTCTGCTGGGCCAGTGCCAGCCTGAGTGCCTGGCATCAGACCCGTGAAACCCTTGATGAGCTGTTTGATACCCAGCAGATGCTGCTGGCCAAGCGCCTGCTGACGCTGGATTTCTCTTCGCTGGACAACACCACATTGCCCCGAACCAAAGCGATGCTGCGGCACCATCGTGGCGATCAGGATGACGATGCCCTGGCCTTTGCTGTCTTCACACGTGACGGCAGGCAGGTGATGAATGATGGCGATAATGGCCGCTATCTGCCGTTTGAGGCGGACTATCAGGGATTTCATGAAGGACAGCTCACCAATGATGACGATCGCTGGCGGTTTGTCTGGCTGACCACGCCGGATCAGAAGTTCCGGGTAGTCGTCGGTCAGGAGTCGGAATACCGCGACGACATAACACAGGATCTGATGAAAGCCAGTATGCTGCCCTGGCTGATCGCGCTGCCGTTTATGCTACTGTTGCTCATCGGACTGGTCTGGTCTGAACTGCGACCGCTGAAGACGCTGGCGCAGCAGCTGGCACAGCGCGCGCCTGATGACGATACGCCGCTGCAGGCAGACCGCGTGCCGAAAGAGGTACAGCCGCTGATGATGGCGCTCAATGGCCTGTTCAGCCGCATCAGCGCCATGATGCAGCGTGAACGTCGCTTTACCTCCGATGCCGCACATGAGCTGCGCAGTCCGCTGGCCGCTCTGCAGGTGCAAAGCGAAGTGATCCAGCTGACGGCGGATGACGAAGTAATGCGAACCCATGCGCTGCAACAGCTGGATGCCGGCATTGCACGCGCTACGCGGCTGGTGGATCAGCTGCTGACGCTTTCGCGGGTTGAAGCCGATGATGCACGCAGCGCCTTCGAACCGGTGGCGCTGAAACGCACGGTGCAGGAGACGCTCGCCGCACAATTACCGCTGGCGGATAAAACCGGCGTCACGCTGCGGCTGCACGCGGAGGCCGATCCACAGATTCAGGGTCATCCGCTGCTACTGTCACTGCTGGTGCGGAATCTGCTGGATAACGCCATTCGCTATACGCCTGCGGGCAGCGAAGTCGATGTGCGGTTGCAGGCAAACAGCCTGTCGATAGAGGATAACGGTGAGGGTCTGAGTGCTGCCGACCTGCAACGGCTCGGTGAGCGTTTCTGGCGACCGCCAGGTCAGGAGAAGAGCGGGAGCGGGCTGGGATTATCGATAGTGCGTAATATTGCCCAGTTGCATGGGATGCAGGTTACGTTCAGCCAGCGACCCGGCGGCGGCTTGTGCGTCACGCTACGCTGGTCAGCGCCCGCCCCGTAAGGCGGGCGCTGCCAATCAAATCTCGACCTGGGTGCCCAGCTCAATCACGCGGTTTGGCGGGATCTCAAACTGGTCTGGCGCACGGAGCGCATTGCGCTGCAGCGCCAGGAAGAGTTTGCCGCGCAGGCGCAGATACCACGGCCGTTTGCCGATGATCAGCGACTCATGCGACATAAAGAACGAGGTCTCCATCATGCGGCAGTTAAGTCCTTCCAGCCCGCAACGGTGGAAAATCTCCTCAACGTTTGGCGTCTCACGCCAGCCATAGCTTGCCACCACCCGCCAGAAGGTCGGCGACAGCTGCTCAATGGTGACACGACGCACGTTGTGCACGTAAGGTGCATCTTCAGTACGCAACGTCAGCAGCACGACCCGCTCATGCAACACTTTGTTGTGCTTGAGGTTGTGAAGCATGGCAAACGGAATCACATTCAGGGCACGTGACATATAGACCGCCGTGCCCGGCACGCGAACCGGTGGCGATTTCTCCAGCGACGCGATCATCGCCTCCAGGGAGTTACCATGTTCGTGCATACGGCGCAGCAGACGGAAACGTTCGCTTTTCCACGTCGTCATAATGATAAACATCACCAGGCCGAGACAGAGCGGCAGCCAGCCACCAGAGAAAATTTTCACCAGGTTGGCGGTAAACAGCGGCACGTCAATGCAGAGCATCAGCACCAGGATGACGGCGACCGCCAGCTTGTTCCAGTGCCAGTTTTTAACCGCCACGGTGCAGGAGAGCATTGCCGTCAGCACCATGGTGCCGGTCACCGCAATACCGTAGGCCGCAGCCAGATTACTTGAATGCTCAAAGCTGATAATCACAATCAGCACGGCGAAGTAGAGCACCCAGTTGATCAC
Source organism: Pantoea sp. JKS000250 (assembly GCF_003201065.1). NCBI lineage: Bacteria > Pseudomonadati > Pseudomonadota > Gammaproteobacteria > Enterobacterales > Erwiniaceae > Pantoea > Pantoea sp. JKS000250. The sequence goes on from NZ_QICZ01000001.1 coordinate 2,195,672, forward strand.
CGGAATATAAATCTGGCCCGATTCGCGCTCAGAAGTGTGGATGATACGCATCCCCGGCAGATAACCCAGTCGCACCGCCTGACGCGTCAGCGAGAAGACACCGGAGATCACCGCCTGTGAAGCGATAACGGTGGCCAGCGTTGCCAGAATCAGCATCGGGATCAGCGCCCAGTCCGGAGCCAGCAGGAAGAAGGGGTTTTTAATTGCTTTAGGATCGCTGAGTAACAGCGCGCCCTGACCAAAGTAGTTCAGCACCAGCGACGGCAGCACCACCGAGAACCAGGCCAGCCGAATCGGCACTTTACCGAAGTGCCCCATATCGGCATAAAGCGCCTCGACCCCGGTAATTGCCAGCACAACTGCACCGAGGGCGAAGAACGAAACGGACTTATAGTGCAGGAAGAATTCCACCGCATAGGCAGGATTCAGCGCATGCAGTACGTCCGGGTTCCGCATGATGCCCATGACACCCAGGATCGCCAGCACCAGAAACCAGACCAGCATTACCGGCGCGAAGAGTTTGCCCACCATACCGGTGCCATGCTTCTGAATGGCAAACAGCAGCGTCAGCACCGCAATCGACATCGGCACAATAAAGGGATCCAGCGACGGCGCGGCAATCTCAAGGCCTTCGATGGCGGACATCACCGAAATGGCTGGCGTAATTACCACCTCTCCATAGAAGAAGCTGCCACCAATCAGGCCCATGATCACCAGCACCGCCGTGGCGCGTGCACCGGTATGGCGACCTGCCAGCGACATCAGGGTCAGAATCCCGCCTTCCCCGGCGTTGTCGGCACGCATCACATAACTGATGTACTTCAGTGAGACCACCAGCACCAGCAGCCAGAAAATCAGCGACAGAAAGCCAAATACCGCCTCCCGCTCAACGCCGAAGCCAAACTGTCCGGAGAGACATTCACGCAAGGTATACAGCGGACTGGTGCCGATATCCCCGTAAACAACACCAATAGCGGCCAGCGTTAATCCGCGAAGTGACTGCTTATTATCCGAGCTCATAGAGTTATCTTTTGTTGGAGTCTAAGAGGTGCAAAAACCCCTCGCTCAGGCCATCAAAAAGCGCACAGTATGCACGGTTTAACGAAAATTCCTATACCCGCTTCGCCTCGCGGTCAGGGTAACGGGGTTATTTCAGACAATAAATTGTCATCCGGCACCACTTTAAAACAGGCAAACCTTCTGAAACAAAAAAGCTGACAGCTATCAACGCTTTCACGCATGATGATCTATAGAGTAAGGCGCTTGCTTAAGCGCGGCGGCCCGACGATCGTAAGGACATTGATGTGATTATGGCTCAACCCCATCTTTTGGCAGAAAGAATTTCTCGCCTTAGCAATGCGTTAGAAAAAGGATTATATGAACGGCACCATGCCATTCGCCTTTGCCTGCTGGCCGCGCTGAGCGGTGAAAGCGTGTTTCTGCTGGGACCGCCGGGCATCGCCAAGAGCCTGATTGCCCGCCGCCTTAAATATGCCTTTCAGCACGCCCGCGCCTTTGAATATCTGATGACCCGTTTCTCCACGCCGGAAGAAGTGTTTGGCCCGCTCTCCATTCAGGCACTGAAAGACGAAGGACGCTACCAGCGTCTCACTAAAGGGTATCTGCCCGACGCCGAGATTGTTTTTCTGGATGAGATCTGGAAAGCCGGCCCGGCGATTCTGAATACCCTGCTGACCGCTATCAATGAACGCCGCTTCCGCAATGGTGACAGCGAAGAGACCATCCCGATGCGGCTGCTGGTTACCGCCTCCAACGAACTGCCGGAAGCGGATAGTGGCCTTGAGGCGCTCTATGATCGAATGCTGATCCGCCTGTGGCTGGATAACGTGCATGAGAAGCAGAACTTTCGCAGCATGCTGACCCACCAGCAGGATGAGCACACCAATCCTGTCGCGGAATCCCTGCGCATCAGTGATGAAGAGTATGCGCAGTGGCAGCTCGGCATCAGCCAGGTCAGCCTGCCCGATGCCGTCTTTGAGCTGATTTATCAGCTGCGTCAGCAACTGGAGAGCCAGCCTGCCGCACCTTACATTTCCGATCGTCGCTGGAAAAAAGCCATCCATCTGCTGCAGGCCAGCGCCTTCTACAGCGGTCGCAATACCATTGCCCCGATAGACCTGATCCTGCTGAAAGATTGCCTCTGGCACGACGTCGCCTCCATGCAGCTGCTGGAACGAGAAATCGATCAGCTGATGACGCAGCACGCCTGGCAGCAGCTGCCAATGCTGCTGAAACTGCAGCAGATCAAAGCGCGTCGTCTGGCTCTGCAACAGCAGCAGAGCATCGCGCAGGCGATCACTCTGGAAAGACACAGCGGCATGTTCAGCCGCAAGCCCCATTACGATCTGCCGGAAAGCTTTACCGATGAGCAACTGACGCTGATGCTGCAAAAGCCGCTGATGCTGCATGACATGCAGGTAAGCCATATTGTGATTGCGCGTGATGCCCTGAATCAGTGGCTGCAGAAAGGCGGTGAGGTTCGCGGCAAGCTCAATGGGATTGGCTTTGCACAAAGCCTGGATTTACAGGTGGATGCGCAGCACTGCCTGGCTATCCGTGATGTGAGCCTGCAATCGTCACGTCTGATGCTGCCAGGCGTCAGCAACAGCGAGCCGTTGCCCGGTGAAATCACCGAAGCACTGGATGCGCTGGAAAGTGAGCTGCGGTCGCAGCGTCATCTGTTCAGCCAGCATCAGCGCTGCCTGTTTATCAGTGATGACTGGCTGGCGCGGGTCGAAACCAGCCTGCAGGATGTGGCAGAACAGCTGAAACAGGCGCGTAAATGATCTCAGTCGAGACGCTGAGCACGCTGCTCTCAGTGGGTGAGACCGAACTGATTGAAGAGCTGATTATTGCCCTGCTGGCGTCCCCACAGCTGGCGCTGTTTTTTGAAAAATTCCCCGGACTGAAAAAAGCGCTGCTGCGCGATGTGCCACGCTGGCGAGCGGAGATTAGTGCTGAACTCAAAGACACGCCGGTTCCGGCCACGCTGGCCGAAGAGTTTCAGCTGTTCCAGCGCATCCAGCTCCTCAGCGATCGTGAATTCAGCCAGCAGCTGACTGCCACACTTGAGGCGCTTCAAAGCCTGCCGTCTCCTTTTCTTGATGAAGCTAACCGGCTGCTGCAACACACCGATATCGGGCATCTCAGCAGCGCGCAGCACCAGCTTTTTTTACAGCGCTGGCGGCTGAGCCTGACCTTACAGACTCTGACGCTGAATCAGGATTTGCTGGAGCAGCAGCGCGAACGCCTGCTGGCGGAACTGCAGCAGCGCATGGCACTGAGCGGTCAGCTGGCTCCGATTCTCAGTGACGATGATGAAGCCGCCGCTGGCCGGCTGTGGGACATGAGCAAAGCGTCACTGCAGCCCGGCGATTATCAGCTGATGCTGCAATATGGCGACTTTCTGGCGCAGCAACCGGAGCTGCTGAAGCTGGCCCAGCAGCTGGGTCGCAGCCGCGAGGCAAAATCGGTGCCGTCACAGGATGCCCCGATGGAAGCTTTTCATCATCTGGTGCAGGAGCCTGCATCCGTGCCGGAAGAGGTCAGCGGCATTCATCAGAGCGATGACGTGCTGCGACTGTTACCGCCGGAGTTAGCCGCGCTGAGCATCAGCGAACTGGAGCTGGAATTTTACCGGCGGCTGGTCGAGAAACGGCTGCTGACCTATAAGCTGCAGGGCGATGCCTGGCATGAAAAGGTGACGATGCGTCCGGCCAGCCACCAGCAGCATGAAGAGCAGCCGCGCGGGCCGTTTATCGTCTGCGTGGATACCTCCGGTTCGATGGGTGGCTTTAATGAGCGTTGCGCTAAAGCCTTTTGTCTGGCACTGCTGAAGGTCGCGCTGGCCGATCGCCGTCGCTGCTACATCATGCTGTTTGCGCATGAGGTGATTGGCTATGAGCTGACCGGTGAGGACGGACTGGAGCAGGCGATTCGCTTTCTGAGCCAGCGTTTCCGTGGCGGCACCGATCTGGCCGCCTGTCTCTCTTCGGTTGTCACCCGAATGGAAGGCGCACTGTGGGAGGAAGCCGATGCGGTGATCGTTTCCGATTTTATTGCCCAGCGTCTGCCGGAAGAGGTCATCGGGGCGATCAAAAAGCGCCAGCGACATAATCAGCAACGTTTTCACGCCGTGGCAATGTCGGCCCACGGGAAACCAGGTATTCTGCGCATCTTCGACCATATCTGGCGCTTCGACACCGGCATGAAAAGCCGCCTGCTGCGCCACTGGCGCCGTTAAGTCATCTTGCAGAAATGCTTATTTGCTATAGTGAATTACCGTTTCACTTACTCAGCAATCTGGAGCTTCCTGTGACGCTTGCTCAACCCCATCGCGATCTGCCAGCACCGACGCGGACGTTAATGCTCTCCGGCCAGAACATAGAACAAAAACGTGCCGAATTGCTGGCCTATTTTCATCAGACCTGGGAACAGTATGAAAGTCTGTTCACCTGTCTGGCCGATTCACAGGCCTGGTTTACCAAAGCCATTCCGCTGCGCCATCCATTAATCTTCTATTTTGGTCACACCGCCACCTTCTACATTAATAAGCTGATGGCCGGACGCCTCATTGATGCGCGTCTGGACGATCGTATCGAAGCGATGATGGCGATTGGTGTGGACGAGATGAGCTGGGACGATCTCAACGACAGTCACTATGACTGGCCTACCATTGATGAAGTCCGTGAATACCGCGGACGCGTTAAAGCGCTGGTCAGCGATCTGATCCAGACCCTACCGCTCACGCTGCCGATCAGCTGGGAGAGCCCGGCCTGGGTGATCCTGATGGGCATTGAGCATGAGCGTATTCATCTGGAAACCTCCAGCGTGCTGATCCGCCAGTTACCGATTGAGTGGGTCAGACCGCAGGCCGCATGGCCGGTCTGTCCAATGGCGCGCCATCAGCGCGAAGCTGTTCCGGCCAATGCCCTGCTGCCGATGCCAGGCGGCACCGTCACGCTGGGTAAAACCGACGATACCTACGGCTGGGATAATGAATATGGCCGCCAGCAGGTTACGCTGCAGCCGTTCCAGGCGAGCAAAATGCTGGTCAGCAATGCGGAATTCATGGCGTTCGTTGATGCGGGCGGTTATCAGGATGCCCGCTGGTGGGATGATGAAGGCTGGGGCTGGTGTCAGTTTGCCAAAGCAGAGATGCCCACTTTCTGGGTCGGCACGCCTGCGATGCCCGATCAGCTTAAACTGCGTCTGATGTGTGAAGAAGTGGCGATGCCGTGGGACTGGCCTGCCGAGGTCAATCAGCTGGAAGCGGCGGCTTTCTGCCGCTGGAAAGCGGAACAGACCGGTATGAGCGTTCAGCTCCCCTGTGAAGCGGAGTGGGCTCAGCTGCGCGAACAGGTCGCGGGCGATCAGCCGGACTGGGAACCGGCGCCAGGCAACATTAACCTGGCGTACTGGGCGTCCTCATCGCCGGTGGATCTCTTCGCTCAGGGCGCGTTCTTCGATATCGTCGGTAACGTCTGGCAATGGACGACCACGCCGACCAATGGCTTTGAAGGCTTCAAAGTTCACCCGCTTTACGATGATTTCTCTACCCCGACCTTCGATGGCAAACATTCCCTGATCAAAGGCGGCAGCTGGATCTCGACCGGCAATGAGGCGCTGAAATCGGCACGCTATGCGTTCCGCCGCCACTTCTTCCAGCACGCCGGTTTCCGCTACGTGGTGTCCAGCCATCAGGAAACCATGGCGCTGAACCCGTATGAATCCGACGCGATGGTGTCGCAGTACCTCGACTTCCAGTATGGCCCGCGCTATTTCGGCGTGGATAACTATGCCGAGAGCCTGGTGAAGCTGGCGCTGAATTACACCTCAGCCCGTGGTGATGCCCTGGATATCGGCTGTGCCACCGGACGCGCCAGTTTCGAACTGGCTCGCCACTTTGAGCGCGTTACCGGAATGGACTACTCGGCACGCTTCATCGACGTGGCGCTGCAGCTGGCCAGCGGCGAAGACTTCCGCTATCTGCTGCCTCAGGAAGGCGATCTGGTGGAGTATCGGCAGGTTCGCCTGAAAGATTTTGCGCTGGAGAGTGAACTGGCACAGCGGATTCAGTTTGTTCAGGGCGACGCCTGTAACCTGAAGCCGCAGCCGGGTCGTTACGATCTGGTACTCGCCTCCAACCTGATCGACCGCCTGCGCCAGCCTGCTCGTTTCCTGCGGGATGTCACGCCGATGCTGCGTCAGGGCGGCATCCTGCTGCTCTCATCGCCTTATACCTGGCTGGAGGATTTCACGCCGAAGGAGAACTGGCTGGGCGGCGTGCGTGAAAATGGTGAGGCGCTGACGACGCTGCAGGCACTGCAGCGTCTGCTGGCAGCCGACTTCGAACTGGTCGGTGAACCGCAGGATAAACCCTTTGTAATCCGCGAAACGGCCCGCAAATTCCAGCACACGCTGGCGCAGGTCACCGTCTGGCGCAAACGCTAAGTGAACCGGCAGCGGCGCCCGTCGCTGCCGGTAGTTGCCTGAACCGCTATTTTGCTGCACATTCACCCTTGTTTACTTAAAGCAGACCAATAACGAGGATGGCCATGGCCGAACATCTGCAGCTCGATAACCTGGATCGCGGCATTCTGAATGCCCTGCTGGATAATGCGCGCACCGCTTACGCCGAGCTGGCAAAACAGTTTAATGTCAGCCCCGGCACCATTCATGTGCGGGTGGAAAAGATGAAGCAGGCGGGCATTATCCTGGGCACCCGGGTTGATATCGATCCGCGTCAACTGGGGTTTGATGTCTGCTGTTTTATCGGCATCATCCTCAAGAGCGCACGAGACTATCCGGCGGCGCTGAGCAAACTGGAGGCGCTGGATGAAGTGGTTGAGGCCTGGTACACCACCGGCCACTACAGCATCTTTATTAAAGTGATGTGCCGGTCAATCGACGCTCTGCAACAGGTGCTGATCAACAAGATCCAGACCATCGATGAAATTCAGTCGACAGAAACCCTGATCTCGCTGCAAAACCCGATCATGCGTACTATCAAGCCCTGATCCATCCCGCCTTGTGCATAATCTTATCCCTGACGAATGTAGCGGCTGACAACGGCTGCGTTCGCTTCTTCTGATCTATTAACCCTGTTGTCCACAGGTGGATCACTGCTTGATCACAGCGTACAATGCTCGCCTTAATCTCCGGGAGAGCAAGATGGCCGATATTACCTTAATCAGTGGCAGTACCTTGGGTAGCGCAGAGTATGTGGCTGAACATCTGGAAGAAAAATTACAGGAAGCGGGCTTCTCAACGCAGATGCTGCATGGCCCGGAGCTGGATGAGCTGCCGCAGGAGGGTATCTGGCTGGTGGTCTGCTCAACCCACGGTGCAGGGGATATTCCCGACAATCTGCTGCCACTGTTCGAAGCCATCCGTGACAGCCAGCCCGATCTCTCTCAGGTCCGGTTTGGTGCGATTGGACTCGGCAATCATGAATATGATCTCTTTTGTGGCGCGATCCGCCAGATAGAAGCGCTGTTAATTGCTCAGGGTGCCCGTCAGATCGGCGATCGCCTGGAGATTGACGTGCTGGAGCATGAGATCCCTGAAGATCCGGCGGAAGCCTGGCTGGAAAGCTGGAAAAAGGCGATCTGAATGGGGCTGGGGATCGCGAAATAGTCACGATCCCCAGTGGAAGATGCTGATTTTATCCTTTTCCTCTCGTTTATTTTGTGGATAACTACCCTATTTTACCGCGTATAACCGGTAGTTATCCAAAGAACAACGGCAGAATGATTTTTGAGCTGTGGATAACATGGCGTTTTGATCCCAGCTTATACGGATCAGGATCACCGATCACTCACAGGTAGTGATCCTCTTCATCCCGTTGTTTCTGCAATGCTTCTGGCACATATCCACAGAAAGCAGGGATCCTAATAAGAGATCTAACAGAAAGATCATATACAGATCTAAGATCCTTTCTTTTAAAACCGGACGATCCCGCGGCTTTCACCCCAGACGGAATTTGAGTAGAATCCACGCCCCAGGACGACGATCCTGCAAGTTCATCAACCGAGGTACCACTTCATGTTTTATCAGGATCCTTTTGACGTCATCGTAATTGGTGGTGGTCATGCGGGCACCGAAGCCGCAATGGCGGCAGCCCGAATGGGTCAGCAAACCCTGTTACTCACCCATAACATTGATACGCTTGGACAAATGTCCTGTAACCCGGCGATTGGTGGTATTGGCAAAGGACATTTGGTGAAGGAAGTGGATGCCCTGGGTGGTCTGATGGCCAGTGCGATTGACCAGGCGGGTATTCAGTTCAGGATACTAAACGCCAGTAAAGGCCCGGCAGTACGGGCGACCCGTGCTCAGGCCGATCGCGTGCTCTATCGCCAGGCGGTGCGTACGGCACTGGAGAATCAGCCCAATCTGATGATCTTCCAGCAGGCGGTCGACGATCTTATCGTGGAAAACGATCGTGTCGTGGGTGCCGTCACTCAGATGGGACTGAAGTTCCGCGCGAAAACCGTCGTTCTTACCGTCGGAACATTCCTTGACGGCAAAATTCATATCGGTCTGGACAACTACAGCGGCGGTCGCGCTGGCGATCCCCCGTCTATTCCACTGGCAAAACGACTGCGGGCGCTGCCGCTGCGGGTAAACCGCCTCAAGACCGGTACGCCACCGCGTATCGATGCGCGCACCATCGACTTTTCAGTGCTCAGCCCGCAGCACGGTGATAACCCGATGCCGGTCTTCTCGTTTATGGGCAATGCCTCTCAGCATCCGCAGCAGGTGCCGTGCTGGATCACGCATACCAACGAGAAAACCCATGAGGTGATCCGCAATAACCTGGATCGCAGCCCGATGTACGCCGGGATCATTGAAGGGATCGGCCCACGCTACTGCCCGTCGATCGAAGACAAAGTGATGCGTTTTGCCGATCGCAACTCGCATCAGATCTTCCTGGAGCCGGAAGGGCTGACCAGCAATGAGATCTACCCGAACGGTATCTCGACCAGTCTGCCTTTTGATGTGCAGATTCAGATCGTCCGGTCGATGCAGGGCATGGAGAATGCGAAGATCGTGCGTCCGGGCTATGCCATCGAGTATGACTTCTTCGATCCGCGCGATCTCAAACCGACGCTGGAAAGTAAATTCATTCACGGCCTGTTCTTTGCCGGACAGATCAACGGCACAACCGGCTACGAAGAAGCGGCTGCGCAGGGAATGCTGGCCGGTCTGAATGCGGCCCGTCAGTCTGCCGACAAAGAGGGCTGGGCACCACGCCGCGATCAGGCTTATCTCGGCGTACTGGTGGATGACCTCTGCACACTTGGCACCAAAGAGCCGTACCGGATGTTTACCTCCCGTGCGGAATACCGCCTGATGCTGCGCGAAGACAATGCTGACCTGCGCCTGACCGAAACCGGCCGTGAACTGGGCCTGGTGGATGATGCGCGCTGGGCGCGTTTCAATCAGAAGCTGGAAGCGATTGAACAGGAGCGTCAGCGCCTGCGCGATATCTGGGTTCATCCGAAGTCAGAGCATGTGACCGAAGTGAACACGGTACTCAGCGCGCCGCTGACTAAAGAAGTGAGCGGTGAAGATTTGCTGCGCCGTCCTGAGCTGACCTATCTGAAGCTGATGACGCTGGATGCCTTTGGTCCGGCACTGGCTGATGAACAGGCCGCTGAGCAGGTTGAGATTCAGGTCAAATATGAAGGCTATATCGCGCGTCAGCAGGAAGAGATCGATCGGCAGCTGCGTCATGAGAATACGCTGCTCCCGGTGGAGCTCGACTACCGTCAGGTGAATGGCCTCTCGAACGAGGTGATCGCCAAGCTGAACGATCACAAACCCGTGTCGATTGGTCAGGCAACGCGTATTTCCGGCATTACTCCGGCGGCCATCTCAATACTGCTGATCTATCTGAAAAAACAGGGTCTGCTGCGCAAAAGCGCCTGATCTGAAACGGGGCGAGGCGACTCGCCCCCGCTGAATGGACTTATGCTGTGATTAACACACTCACGTCGCTGCTAAAGGCAGCCGGTATTTCCCTCTCCGATCAACAAAAACAGCAGCTGGTTGCCTATGTCGGCCTGCTGGATAAGTGGAACAAAGCCTACAATCTGACATCCGTGCGCGATCCGCAGCAGATGCTGGTTCGCCATATCCTCGACAGCATTGTGGTGGCGCCGCATCTGAAAGGTTCGCGTTTCATTGATGTCGGCACCGGTCCCGGTCTGCCTGGCATTCCGCTGGCTATCGTGATGCCCGATGCGCATTTTACGCTGCTCGACAGTCTGGGCAAGCGGGTGCGCTTCCTGCGTCAGGTTCAGCATGAGTTAGGACTCACTAACATTACTCCGGTACAGAGCCGGGTTGAGGCGTTTCCGGCTGAGCCACCTTTTGATGGCGTCATCAGCCGTGCATTCGCCTCGCTGACCGACATGGTGAACTGGTGTCACCATCTGCCTGGCGGGGAAGGGCGCTTTTATGCGCTCAAAGGTGTCCGTCCGGACGATGAAATGGCTGAGTTACCCGCTGGCTATCTCTCCGATGCAGTGATAAAGCTGCAGGTGCCTAAGCTGGAAGGTGACCGTCATCTGGTCATTATTCGTCACCAGCAGGCCTGAGTTTCCAGAAATTTAACGCTTATCTGCCAGGATTTTTATCAGGGTATGGATGAAAAAAGTGCAGATGATGCGCTATCAATAAAAGATTTTGATTAAGCCCTGGCTGAGCGAAGGTTAAAAACGGAGACGGAAATTATCCGAAAAGCTCTGTTACATTTAACGTTTAATTCACATTCAGTTATCAGAAATATCACTTGTATAGGCGGGTCGCGGAATAAAAGTAGTCACGCCGGAAAATATATCGTGGTAATAACTTTGCGTACGTAATATCAATTTCACGATTCTCATGCACAGTTCGATGTCAATAGCGTGTTTTCTGTGAAAATAGTCTTGCGGACACATTTTTTTAATTTCAATATTCTGATTTTAAAGGATTAATCTGTTTTGCAGATTGTTCTTAAATAGACCGCAGATAAAACTCAATGTCGTGTGAGTGCTTATTATGTGATCTAAAGCACGCTTTAAAAGCAAGATGCGAGTGAATTTTCAGTCAGATTCGGGTGAATCTCTGCAGGGTAATCTTTGGAAAAATAGCCATCCGGAAAGAAATTTAAATAATTGTTCACCTTTTCGCTACTTACCGATTGAAATCGCAGGTGCGGCCCGTATAATTTGCACGGCTTTTGCTGCTTGACTCAACTGCGCAAAGGCAGTCTTATACGACACGCGACATACCCCTAACGGGGCAGGAGAGTATCAGCGTCATGTCAGTGTCTCTTTACAGTGTAAAATTCGCCCGAACGGTGCTGATGATTCAGCTGGTGACGATAGTCATCATCGGCGGACTCTTTGCTGTTAAAGATGTCACCTGGGGTGTCTCTGCTCTTGCTGGCGGAGCGGCAGCCTGGCTGCCAAACGTATTGTTTTTGTTTTTAGCCTGGCGCCTGCAGGGGCAACCCCCCGCTTCGGGGCGAGTCGCGTGGAGCTTCGCTTTAGGTGAAATTGCTAAAGTGTTTGCGACCATCATTTTGCTCATTGTGGCGTTGGGTCTGTTCGGGGCGGTCTTCTGGCCGGTCGGAATAACCTGGTTATCGGTGCTGGTGGTTCAAATGCTGGCACCGGCGGTAATTAACAACAAAGGGTAAGAGGCATCATGGCTGCAGGAGAAATCTCTACTCCGCAAGAGTACATTGGTCACCACCTGACTCATCTTCAGTTGGACCTGCGTACCTTCGAGTTAGTGAATCCGCACGACGCTCCCGCGACGTTCTGGGTATTAAATATCGATTCCATGTTTTTCTCTATGGTGCTGGGAATCATCTTCCTGGTGTTGTTCCGTAGCGTGGCGAAGTCTGCTACCAGCGGTGTACCAGGGAAAATGCAGGCGGCTATCGAACTGGTTGTCGGTTTCGTTGATAGTAACGTGCGCGACATGTATCACGGTAAGAGCAAACTTATCGCCCCGCTGGCTCTGACAATTTTTGTCTGGGTCTTCCTGATGAACTTCATGGATCTGCTGCCAATCGACCTGCTGCCATATATTGGTGAGCACGTATTGGGGTTACCGGCGCTGCGCGTCGTACCGTCTGCAGACGTGAACATCACGCTATCTATGGCGTTGGGCGTATTTATTTTGATTCTGTTCTACAGCATCAAAATGAAAGGCATTGGCGGCTTCACGAAAGAGCTGACGCTGCAGCCTTTTAACCACCCGATCTTCATCCCGATCAACCTGATTCTGGAAGGTGTAAGCCTTCTGTCTAAGCCTGTGTCACTGGGTTTACGACTGTTCGGTAACATGTATGCGGGTGAACTGATCTTTATCCTTATTGCCGGTCTGTTGCCGTGGTGGTCGCAGTGGGTGCTGAATGTGCCGTGGGCCATTTTCCACATCCTGATCATTTCGCTACAGGCTTTCATTTTCATGGTCCTCACGATTGTCTATCTGTCGATGGCATCTGAAGAGCATTGATTTTTTTCTCAACACTACTTTCCCTCTTGATTCCGGGTTGCAGCGTACTCCGCTGAAGCCCGGAAGATGAAGGGAGCATTTAACTGAAACAAACTGGAGACTGTCATGGAAAACCTGAATATGGATCTGCTGTACATGGCTGCCGCTGTGATGATGGGCCTGGCGGCAATCGGTGCTGCGATCGGTATCGGCATCCTCGGAGGAAAATTCCTGGAAGGCGCTGCTCGTCAGCCTGACCTGATTCCTCTGCTGCGTACGCAGTTCTTTGTTGTAATGGGTCTGGTGGATGCAATCCCGATGATCGCTGTTGGTCTGGGTCTATACGTGATGTTTGCTGTCGCCTAAAGCCCTGTGTTCACTCAGCGCACAATGTGCAGGGGTGAACGGATTCTGCCGCTTATCACAACGATAACGGCAGAAAAGTTAAATACTCAATCTAGAGGCATTGTGCTGTGAACATTAATGCAACAATCCTCGGCCAGGCTATCGCGTTCATCCTGTTTGTCGCGTTCTGCATGAAGTACGTATGGCCGCCGCTCATGGCTGCTATCGAAAAGCGCCAGAAAGAAATTGCTGAAGGCCTTGCTTCTGCTGAACGTGCAAAGAAAGATTTGGATCTCGCGCAGGCTAATGCGACCGACCAGCTGAAAAAAGCCAAAGAAGACGCTCAGGTCATTATCGAGCAAGCGAACAAGCGTCGCGCGCAGATTCTGGACGAAGCGAAAACCGAAGCTGAAAACGAACGTAATCGCATCGTGACACAAGCGCAGGCTGAAATTGATGCCGAACGTAAACGTGCACGTGAAGAACTGCGTAAGCAGGTTGCGTTGCTGGCTATGGCTGGCGCCGAGAAGATCATCGAACGCTCCGTGGATGAAGCTGCTAACAGCGACATCGTTGATAAACTGGTCGCTGAACTGTAAGGAGGGAGGGGCTGATGTCTGATCTGATTACTGTAGCTCGCCCCTACGCCAAAGCAGCTTTTGACTTTGCTGTTGAGCATCAAAGTATAGAACGCTGGCAACAGATGCTGGCGTTTGCCGCAGAAGTGGCTCGCAATGAACAGATGGCTGATCTTCTCTCCGGTGCATTAGCACCTGAAGCGCTGGCAGCGTCGTTTAACGCAGTCTGTGGCGATCAACTGGATGAACCCGCGCAGAACCTGATTAAGGTTATGGCGGAAAACGGACGTTTGACAGCGCTTCCGGCTGTACTGGCCCAATACATCGAACTGCGTGACGCTCATGAAGCCACCGCTGAAGTTGATGTTATCTCCGCCAGTACGCTGAGTGACGACCAGCTGAGTAAAATCAGCGCCGCGATGGAAAAACGTCTGTCACGCAAAGTTAAGCTGAATTGCAAAATTGATAAGTCTGTGATGGCAGGCGTGATCATCCGTTCGGGTGATCTGGTTATTGATGGCAGCGTACGCGGCCGTCTTGACCGTCTGGCTGACGTCTTGCAGTCTTAAGGGGACTGGAGCATATGCAACTGAATTCCACCGAAATCAGCGAACTGATCAAGCAGCGCATTGCTCAGTTCAATGTCGTGAGTGAAGCTCACAACGAAGGTACGATTGTTTCTGTAAGTGACGGTATCATCCGCGTACACGGCCTGGCCGATGTGATGCAGGGTGAGATGATTGCCCTGCCGGGTAACCGTTACGCCATCGCCCTGAACCTCGAGCGTGACTCGGTTGGTGCAGTGGTGATGGGTCCTTACGCTGACCTCGCCGAAGGCATGAAGGTTAAGTGTACTGGCCGTATTCTTGAAGTACCGGTAGGCCGTGGCCTGCTGGGCCGCGTGGTGAACACCCTGGGTGCGCCAATCGACGGTAAAGGCGCAATCGACAACGACGGTTTCTCACCGGTCGAAGTGATTGCACCTGGCGTTATCGATCGTCAGTCAGTCGACCAGCCGGTTCAGACCGGTTATAAGTCGGTCGATGCGATGATTCCAATCGGCCGTGGCCAGCGTGAGCTGATCATCGGTGACCGTCAGACCGGTAAAACCGCGATGGCGATCGATGCGATCATCAACCAGCGCGACTCAGGCATCAAGTGTGTCTATGTTGCGATTGGTCAGAAAGCCTCAACCATCTCTAACGTGGTTCGTAAGCTGGAAGAGCATGGCGCACTGCAGAACACCATCGTTGTTGTGGCGTCTGCTTCTGAATCAGCTGCACTGCAGTATCTCTCTCCGTACGCAGGTTGTGCGATGGGCGAATACTTCCGTGACCGTGGTGAAGACGCGCTGATCGTATACGATGACCTCTCCAAGCAGGCTATCGCTTACCGTCAAATCTCTCTGCTGCTGCGTCGTCCACCAGGCCGTGAAGCGTTCCCTGGCGACGTGTTCTATCTCCACTCCCGTCTGCTGGAACGTGCATCACGCGTAAGCGCTGATTATGTAGAGCGTTTCACCAATGGCGCAGTGACAGGTAAAACCGGTTCACTGACCGCGCTGCCGATCATCGAAACCCAGGCGGGCGACGTTTCTGCGTTCGTTCCGACCAACGTAATCTCGATTACTGATGGTCAGATCTTCCTGGAATCGAACCTGTTTAACTCCGGTATTCGTCCGGCCGTTAACCCAGGTATTTCGGTATCCCGCGTTGGTGGTGCTGCACAGACCAAGATCATCAAGAAACTGTCCGGTGGTATCCGTACCGCGCTGGCACAGTATCGTGAACTGGCGGCGTTCTCGCAGTTCGCATCTGATCTGGATGATGCCACCCGCAAACAGCTGAGCCATGGTCAGAAAGTGACCGAGCTGCTGAAGCAGAAACAGTATGCGCCGATGTCTGTCGCGCAGCAGGGTCTGGTTCTGTTCGCTGCAGAGCGTGGCTACCTGAACGACGTTGAACTGGCAAAAATTGGCAGCTTCGAAGCTGCACTGCTGGCCTTCGCCGATCGCGACCACGCTGAGCTGATGGCTGAAATCAACCAGTCGGGTAACTTTAACAACGATATCGAAGCGAAGCTGAAAGGCCTGATCGATACGTTTAAAGCAACCCAGTCCTGGTAATGTCTGGCGGCTTGTCTGAAAAGGCAGGCCGCAAGGCTTTGAGGAGAAGCTAATGGCCGGCGCAAAAGAGATACGAAGCAAGATTGGAAGCGTGAAAAACACGCAGAAGATCACCAAAGCGATGGAAATGGTCGCCGCCTCCAAGATGCGTAAAACGCAGGAACGCATGGCGGCCAGCCGTCCGTATGCAGACACCATGCGCAAAGTGATTGGTCACCTTGCGTTGGGTAATCTGGAATACAAGCACCCTTACCTGGAACAGCGCGACGTCAAGCGCGTCGGCTACCTGGTCGTTTCTACAGACCGCGGGCTTTGTGGTGGTTTGAACATTAACCTGTTCAAAAAATTACTGGCGGATATGAAGTCCTGGTCCGATAAAGGCGTGCAGAGCGATCTATCGATTATCGGTTCAAAAGGGGCGTCATTCTTCAGTGCTGTGGGTGGCAACATTGTGGCGCAAGTCAGCGGCATGGGCGATAAACCTGCCCTGTCTGATCTGATTGGCCCGGTAAAAGTGATGTTGCAGGCTTATGATGAAGGCCGCATCGACAAACTGATGATCGTCAGTAACAAGTTCAATAACACCATGTCTCAGACTCCGACCATCACCCAACTGCTGCCGTTAGCGCCAGCGGAAGGTGAAGAAGAGATGAAGGCGAAGACCTGGGATTACCTGTACGAACCCGATCCGAAAGCGCTGCTGGATACCCTGCTGCGTCGTTATGTCGAATCGCAGGTTTATCAGGGTGTGGTGGAAAATCTGGCCAGTGAGCAGGCTGCACGTATGGTGGCGATGAAAGCCGCAACCGACAACGGCGGAAATCTGATCAAAGAGCTGCAGTTGGTATACAACAAAGCTCGTCAGGCCAGCATCACCCAGGAACTTACCGAGATCGTCTCGGGGGCCTCCGCGGTTTAACCAGGTTTGGAATTAGGTAGAGGATTCAAGATGGCAACTGGAAAGATTGTCCAGATTATCGGCGCCGTTGTTGACGTCGAATTCCCTCAGGACGCGGTACCGCAAGTGTACAGCGCCCTTGAGGTAATGAATGGTGATGCGCGTCTGGTGCTGGAAGTACAGCAGCAGCTCGGCGGCGGCGTAGTTCGTACCATCGCAATGGGGACGTCTGACGGCCTGAAGCGTGGTCTGAACGTCAACGACCTGCAGAAACCTATTCAGGTTCCGGTCGGTAAAGCGACCCTGGGCCGTATCATGAACGTTCTCGGCGAGCCAATCGACATGAAAGGCGAGCTGAAAGAAGAAGACGGCAGTGCAGTAGAGATCGCCTCTATTCACCGCGCAGCGCCTTCTTATGAAGATCAGTCTAACTCGCAGGAACTGCTGGAAACCGGCATCAAGGTTATCGACCTGATGTGTCCGTTTGCTAAAGGCGGTAAAGTGGGTCTGTTCGGTGGTGCGGGTGTCGGTAAAACCGTCAACATGATGGAACTGATCCGTAACATCGCGGCTGAACACTCAGGTTACTCTGTGTTTGCCGGTGTGGGTGAGCGTACTCGTGAGGGTAACGACTTCTACCACGAAATGACTGACTCAAACGTTATCGATAAAGTTGCGCTGGTCTATGGCCAGATGAACGAGCCGCCGGGTAACCGTCTGCGCGTTGCACTGACCGGTCTGACCATGGCAGAAAAATTCCGTGATGAAGGCCGCGACGTTCTGCTGTTCATCGATAACATCTACCGTTATACCCTGGCCGGTACAGAAGTTTCTGCACTGCTGGGTCGTATGCCATCTGCGGTAGGTTACCAGCCAACGCTGGCAGAAGAGATGGGCGTGTTGCAGGAGCGTATTACCTCCACCAAGACCGGTTCAATCACCTCCGTACAGGCCGTTTACGTCCCTGCGGATGACCTGACTGACCCGTCACCAGCAACCACCTTTGCGCACTTAGACTCAACGGTAACGCTGAGCCGTCAGATCGCTTCTCTGGGTATCTACCCGGCCGTTGACCCGCTGGATTCTACCAGCCGTCAGCTGGATCCGCTGGTTGTCGGTCAGGAACACTATGATGTTGCGCGTGGCGTTCAGTCACTGCTGCAGCGTTATCAGGAACTGAAAGACATCATCGCCATCCTCGGTATGGATGAGCTGTCTGAAGAAGACAAACTGCTGGTGGCACGTGCGCGTAAAATTCAGCGCTTCCTGTCTCAGCCGTTCTTCGTTGCGGAAGTATTCACCGGTTCACCGGGTAAATACGTTACGCTGAAAGACACTATCCGTGGCTTTAAAGGCATCATGGAAGGTGAGTTTGACCACCTGCCAGAGCAGGCCTTCTACATGGTTGGTGCCATCGAAGAAGCCGTGGAAAAAGCGAAGAAACTGTAATAACGGTTTCCCGGGAGGAAGATTATGGCTATGACTTATCACCTGGATGTGGTCAGCGCAGAGGAGCAGTTGTTCTCTGGTCTGGTACAGAAAATTCAGGTGTCAGGTAGCGAAGGTGAACTGGGGATTTTCCCTGGCCATGCGCCGCTGCTGACTGCCATTAAGCCTGGAATGATCCGTATCGTGAAACAGCACGGCGAAGAGGAGTATATCTACCTCTCTGGCGGCGTGCTGGAAGTGCAACCGGGCAGCAGCACCGTTTTGGCCGATACCGCGATTCGCGGTACCGATCTGGACGAAGCGCGAGCTCTGGAAGCAAAACGCAAAGCAGAAGAGCACATGAACAGCAGCCACGGCGACGTGGACTACGCTCAGGCCTCTGCCGAGCTGGCGAAAGCCATTGCTAAACTGCGCGTGATCGAACTGACCAAAAAAGCGATGTAATCCAGCTTTATGCGTCACGAAATGCCAGCCCTCGGGCTGGCATTTTTTTTGCCTGCGGTGCCCGATCTGCCCGTCCGCCTAATTTCGGCCTGAGAAAAATGTAGTAATCTCAACCCCAAACCGTTTTACTTTCACCCGTAAAAATTCACTCAGGATAGTTATGTCTAACAGTGCGATGAGTGTGGTGATCCTTGCTGCTGGCAAGGGCACCCGTATGTATTCCGATCTGCCTAAAGTTCTGCATACGCTGGCAGGCAAACCGATGGTTCAGCACGTCATTGATGCCGCCAAAGGGCTGGGCGCACAGCAGGTGCATCTGGTCTATGGTCACGGCGGCGATCGCCTGAAAGCGACACTTACCGACAGCACGCTGAACTGGGTACTGCAGTCTGAGCAGCTCGGCACTGGCCATGCCATGC
Organism: Pantoea sp. JKS000250; assembly: GCF_003201065.1. NCBI lineage: Bacteria > Pseudomonadati > Pseudomonadota > Gammaproteobacteria > Enterobacterales > Erwiniaceae > Pantoea > Pantoea sp. JKS000250. The sequence continues at coordinate 2,214,449 of NZ_QICZ01000001.1, forward strand.
AGCAGGCCGCGCCTGCCTTCGCCGATGATGAAGATATCATGATGCTCTATGGCGACGTGCCGCTGATCTCTCAGGCGACATTACAGCGTCTGCGCGAAGCAAAACCGCAGGGCGGCATTGGCTTACTTACCGTGGTACTGGACGACCCGACCGGCTATGGCCGCATCGTGCGTGAGAACGATACCATCACCGGCATTATCGAACAGAAAGATGCCAGCCCGGCGCAGCTCATGATTAAAGAGATCAACACCGGTATTCTGATCGCCAACGGCGGCGATTTAAAACGCTGGCTGTCACAGCTCACCAATAACAATGCGCAGGGTGAGTATTACATTACCGATATTATCGCGCTGGCACATCAGGAAGGTCGGGTGATCAACGCGGTTCATCCGGCACGCATCAGTGAAACCGATGGCGTGAATAACCGTCTGCAGCTGGCGACATTAGAACGCACATACCAGGCTGAACAGGCCGAAAAACTGCTGCTGGCCGGCGTGATGCTGCGCGATCCGGCACGGTTTGATCTGCGCGGGACGCTGGCGCATGGACGGGATGTCGAAATCGACACCAACGTTATTATTGAAGGCCGGGTCACGCTGGGCTCGCGCGTCAAAATCGGCGCGGGCTGCATCATCAAAAACAGCGTGATCGGCGATGATTGTGAAATCAGCCCCTATACGGTGATCGAGGATGCTCATCTCGCTACCGCCTGTACCGTCGGACCCTTTGCCCGTCTGCGTCCTGGCAGCGATTTGGCCGACGCTGCGCACGTGGGCAACTTCGTCGAAATGAAGAAAGCGCGTCTGGGCAAGGGATCGAAAGCGGGCCACCTCTCCTATCTTGGCGATGCGGAGATTGGCGACAACGTGAACATCGGTGCAGGCACTATCACCTGCAACTATGATGGCGCGAACAAATTCAAAACCGTGATTGGCGATGACGTATTTGTAGGCTCAGATACGCAGCTGGTGGCTCCGGTCAGCGTCGCGGCAGGTGCTACCATTGCGGCAGGCACCACCATCATGAAAGATGTGACCGAAGCCGGTCTGGTCTATAACCGTAAAGAGCAGAATCACAAAGCGGACTGGCAGCGTCCGGTGAAGAAAAAATAAAATTTTTAACGGCCCGCTTTATGCGGGCCGATGCAGTGCAGTGCCAAAACTATAATCCCCACTCTCTACAAGGCTCGGGGAACCGGCAAAGCCGGATATCAGGTCGCATGACAACAGAAGTGGCGAAAAGCCATGTAGTCAGGAAAACATCATTATGTGTGGAATTGTTGGTGCAGTAGCGCAACGCGATATCGCAGAGATTCTGCTGGAAGGTCTGCGTCGTCTTGAATATCGCGGATATGATTCGGCCGGTCTGGCCGTGGTCGATCGTCAGGGGCACGCCACGCGCCTGCGGCGGTTAGGGAAAGTGCAGAAACTGGCGGAAGCCGCTGAACAGCAGCCGCTGATCGGTGGTACCGGCATCGCGCACACGCGCTGGGCAACTCATGGCGAGCCGTCGGAAGCAAATGCGCATCCGCACGTCTCAGAGCACATCATCATCGTGCACAACGGCATCATCGAAAACCATGAGCCGCTGCGTGCTGAGCTGATCGAACGCGGCTACGTTTTTGCCTCTGAAACCGACACCGAAGTGGTGGCGCATCTGGTTCACTGGGAGCAGAAGCAGGGCGGTTCGCTGCGCGAAGTCGTATTGCGCGTGATCCCACAACTGCGTGGTGCTTATGGCATGGTGATCATGGACAGCCGCGATCCGTCGCTGCTGGTGGCAGCCCGTTCCGGCAGTCCGCTGGTGATTGGCCGTGGCATGGGCGAAAACTTTATCGCCTCGGATCAGCTGGCCCTGCTGCCGGTGACCCGCCGCTTCATCTATCTGGAAGAGGGTGATATCGCCGAGATCAGTCGTCGTGATGTGACGGTGATCGACCGTGAAGGCAATACCGTGACGCGTGCCGAGATCGAATCGAACCTGCAATATGACGCCGGTGATAAAGGTATTTACCGTCACTACATGCAGAAAGAGATCTACGAACAGCCGATGGCGCTGAAAAGCACCCTGAGTGGGCGCTTCAGTCAGGGGCAGGTTGACCTCAGCGAGCTGGGCGCGGGCGCTGAAGCACTGCTGAGTCAGGTGGAGCATATCCAGATTATCGCCTGCGGCACCTCTTATAATTCCGGGATGGTGTCACGCTACTGGTTTGAGTCGCTGGCAAATATCCCCTGTGACGTGGAGATCGCCTCAGAGTTCCGCTATCGCAAGTCAGCGGTGCGCAAAAACAGCCTGCTGATCACCCTGTCGCAGTCGGGTGAAACGGCAGATACCCTGGCAGCGCTGCGTCTCTCGAAAGAGCTGGGCTACCTGGGGTCGCTGGCCGTCTGCAACGTGGCGGGTTCGTCACTGGTTCGGGAATCTGACCTGGCACTGATGACCAAAGCGGGCACCGAAATCGGCGTCGCCTCCACCAAAGCGTTCACCACTCAGTTAGCGGTGCTGCTGATGCTGGTGGCGAAACTGGGTCGTCTGAAAGGGATGTCTGTGGAGACTGAGCATGAGATCGTTCATGCCCTGCAGGCGTTGCCGAACCGGATTGAGCAGATGCTGGCGCAGGATAAGCTGATTGAGAATCTGGCCGAAGGCTTCTCTGACAAGCATCACGCGCTGTTCCTGGGCCGTGGCGATCAATACCCGATTGCCATGGAAGGGGCGCTGAAGCTCAAGGAGATCTCCTACATTCATGCGGAAGCCTACGCCGCAGGCGAGCTGAAACATGGCCCGCTGGCGCTGATTGATGCGGACATGCCGGTGATCGTAGTGGCACCTAACAACGAACTACTGGAGAAGCTGAAATCCAACATCGAAGAGGTGCGCGCACGCGGCGGCCTGCTCTATGTGTTTGCCGATCAGGATGCGGGTTTCAGCGACAGTGACGGGATGAAGATTATCCCGCTGCCGCATGTTGAAGAGGTGATTGCGCCGATCTTCTACACCGTGCCGTTGCAGTTACTCTCCTATCACGTTGCCCTGATCAAAGGCACCGACGTCGATCAGCCTCGTAACCTGGCAAAATCGGTTACCGTGGAATAACCTGGTGGGCCCCGTCGCGGGCCCACTTCATTCTGGCCCTTTGTCATATAACTGTCATATTTCGTACATTTCACTGTCATCAAACTGTCCTATTTTCCCTCCTGCAGCAATCACAGACTCTTACTAAAACGGCCCCTAGCCTGACTTTTCTCCCCTGGAGGGAATATGACACTGATGCGTAGCACCGTAGCCCGAATCCTCGCCACCACCTTCGCCGTAAGCGCGGTATCTGCTTTTGCGGCCACCGATCTCACCGGTGCAGGCGGGACGTTCCCGGCGCCGGTTTATGCCAAGTGGGCAGCAGAATATCAGCAAGCCACCGGTAGCAAAATTAACTACCAGGGCATCGGTTCATCTGGCGGCGTGAAACAGATTATCGCCAAAACCGTTGATTTCGGTGCGTCCGATGCGCCAATGAAAGATGAAGATCTGCAGAAAAATGGTCTGTTCCAGTTCCCTACCGTGATCGGTGGTGTGGTACTGGCGGTTAACCTGCCGGGCATCAAGTCAGGCCAGCTGACGCTGGATGGCAAAACTGTGGGTGATATCTACCTCGGCACCATCAAAAAGTGGAACGACCCGGCGATTGCCAAACTTAACCCGGGCGTGAAACTGCCAGAGACCAACATCAACGTGGTGCGTCGCGCTGATGGTTCAGGCACCTCGTTCGTCTTCACCAGCTATCTGGCGAAGGTAAACCAGGACTGGAACAGCAAAATCGGTAAAGGCAACACTGTTAACTGGCCGGTGGGTCTGGGCGGTAAAGGCAACGACGGCGTCGCTGCATTTGTTCAGCGTCTGCCGGGTTCAATCGGCTATGTGGAATACGCCTACGCCAAACAGAACAACCTGACCTACACCAAACTGATCGATGCCGATGGTAAAGCGGTCGCGCCAAGCGAAACCAGCTTCAGTAATGCCGCGAAAGGCGCTGACTGGAGCAAATCGTTCGCACAGGATCTGACCTTCCAGAAGGGCGCGGATGCCTGGCCAATCTCCTCAACCACCTTCATTCTGATCTACAAAGATCAGGCGAATGCGGCCAAAGGCGCTGAAGTGCTGAAGTTCTTCGACTGGGCTTACAAAAGCGGCAGCAAAACCGCCACAGCGCTGGATTATGCTGCGCTGCCAGAGAGCGTGACCGAGCAGATTCGCGCCGCCTGGAAAGCCAACATCAAAGACAGTTCTGGTAAAGCGCTTTATCAGTAATTGACCGACCCTGGCCGGACGGCTGTCCGGTCAGACCCAATGGGCGGCTCATGCCGCCCTGATAACTTCTGAAGACTGAGACTTCTATGGCTGCAACGAAGCCGGCATTCAAAGCCCCAGGCAAACAAGGTGACAGAATTTTTGGCGCGCTGGTCAGGCTGGCTGCGCTGATTGTGCTGTTACTGATGGGCGGCATTATTGTCTCCCTGATCATCTCCTCGTGGCCCAGCATCCAGAAGTTTGGTTTCGCCTTTTTGTGGACCAAAACCTGGGATGCGCCCAACGAACAATTTGGCGCACTGGTTCCGATCTACGGCACCCTTGTGACCTCCATTATCGCCCTGATTATCGCCGTGCCGGTGAGTTTTGGTATCGCGCTGTTCCTGACCGAACTCGCGCCAGGCTGGCTGCGTCGCCCGCTGGGTACCGCCATTGAGCTGCTGGCAGCAATTCCGAGCATCGTTTACGGCATGTGGGGCCTGTTTGTCTTCGCACCACTGTTTGCCGAATATTTCCAGACACCGGTTAACGACGTGATGTCGGGTATTCCTATTGTCGGCGAGCTCTTTTCCGGCCCCGCTTTCGGTATCGGTATCCTCGCGGCGGGAGTGATTCTGGCGATCATGATCATCCCCTACATCGCCTCGGTGATGCGCGACGTCTTTGAGCAGACCCCGGTAATGATGAAAGAGTCAGCCTACGGCATCGGCTGCACCACCTGGGAAGTGATCTGGCGCATCGTCCTGCCATTTACCAAAAACGGTGTGATTGGCGGCGTAATGCTGGGACTGGGTCGTGCGCTGGGTGAAACCATGGCAGTGACCTTTATTATCGGCAACACCTACCAGCTCGACAGCCCGTCGCTGTTTATGCCGGGTAACAGCATCACCTCGGCGCTGGCCAACGAGTTTGCGGAAGCGGAATCGGGTGTCCATGTCGCCGCGCTGATGGAGCTGGGCCTGATCCTGTTTGTGATTACCTTTATCGTACTGGCGATTTCAAAGCTGATGATTATGCGACTGGCGAAAAGTGAAGGAGCGCGCTCATGACCACGATTGAAATTCAGGCGCGCGCCGAACTGGACGCATCACGTCGTAAAATGCAGTCCTGGCGCAGCACGAAAAATAAAATTGCGCTGTCGCTGTCGCTGCTGACTATGGCGTTTGGCCTGTTCTGGCTGGTGTGGATCCTTTTCACCACCGTATCGCGTGGCGTGGATGGGCTGTCATGGTCACTGTTCACCGAATCAACCCCACCACCGAATACGGCGGGCGGCGGGCTGGCGAACGCCCTGGCAGGCAGTGGCTTGCTGATTTTCTGGTCGACCTTTTTCGGCACGCCGCTGGGCATCATGGCCGGGATCTATCTGGCGGAATATGGGCGCAAATCGGCCCTGTCAGAAGTAATACGCTTTATTAATGACATTCTGCTTTCAGCCCCCTCCATTGTGGTTGGCCTGTTCGTCTACACCCTGGTGGTGTCGCAAATGCAGCACTTCTCCGGCTGGGCCGGGGTGATTGCGCTGGCGCTTCTGCAGGTACCGATTGTGATTCGAACCACCGAAAATATGCTGCGGCTGGTGCCAGACAGCATGCGTGAAGCGGCTTATGCGCTTGGCACGCCCAAGTGGAAGATGATTTCGGCCATCACCCTGAAAGCCTCGGTCTCGGGCATCATCACCGGCGTGCTGCTGGCGATTGCCCGCATCGCAGGGGAAACGGCTCCGCTGCTGTTTACGGCGCTGTCGAACCAGTTCTGGAGCACCGACATGATGCAGCCGCTGGCAAACCTGCCGGTCACCATCTTTAAGTTCGCCATGAGCCCGTTCGCCGAATGGCAGAGCCTGGCCTGGGCGGGCGTGCTGATCATTACCCTCTGCGTGCTGCTGCTGAACATTGTGGCACGGGTGATTTTCGCCAAAGGTAAACACGGTTAACTTCCGGCGTGGCCTTGCGCGGCGCCGTATAAGAGAGATGAATTATGAGTATCGCGACAGTAACAGCCGATAAAATTCAGGTCCGTAATCTGAACTTCTATTACGGCAAGTTTCATGCGCTGAAGAACATTAACCTGGATATCGCTAAGAATCAGGTCACCGCGTTTATCGGCCCATCGGGCTGTGGTAAGTCGACCCTGCTGCGTACCTTCAATAAAATGTACTCGCTCTATCCGGAGCAGCGGGCCGAAGGGGACATTCTGCTGGATGGCGAAAACATTCTGGCGACACAGCAGGATATTGCGCTGCTGCGCGCCCGCGTCGGCATGGTATTCCAGAAGCCGACGCCGTTCCCGATGTCGATCTATGACAACATTGCGTTTGGCGTGCGCCTGTTTGAAAAGCTGTCGCGTGCCGATATGGACGAGCGCGTCCAGTGGGCGCTGACCAAAGCGGCGCTGTGGAATGAAACCAAAGACAAGCTGCATCAGAGCGGTTACAGTCTCTCCGGCGGCCAGCAGCAGCGGTTGTGCATTGCGCGTGGCATCGCGATTCGTCCGGAAGTGTTGCTGCTGGATGAGCCCTGCTCCGCACTGGATCCCATCTCCACTGGCCGTATTGAGGAGCTGATCACCGAGCTGAAGCAGGACTATACCGTGGTGATCGTGACGCACAATATGCAGCAGGCGGCACGCTGCTCTGACCATACTGCTTTCATGTATCTGGGCGAACTGATTGAGTTCAGCGACACCGACACGCTGTTCACCAAGCCCGCGCAGAAGCAAACCGAAGACTACATTACTGGCCGCTACGGCTGATCTGACAGGAGATCGACATGGATAATCTGAATCTGAATAAGCACATCTCCGGTCAGTTCAATGCCGAACTGGAGCATATCCGCACCCAGGTGATGATCATGGGCGGCATGGTCGAGCAGCAGCTGACCGATGCGATTACCGCCATGCATAATCTGGATGGCGAGCTGGCGCAGCGGGTGATCGACGGCGACCAGAAGGTCAATATGATGGAAGTGGAGATTGATGAAGCCTGCGTGCGCATCATCGCCAAACGTCAGCCAACCGCGATCGATTTGCGGCTGGTGATGGCGATCATCAAAACCATTTCCGAGCTGGAGCGCATTGGTGACGTAGCGGAGAAAATCAGCCGCACGGCGCTGGAGAAGTTTGGTCAGCAGCATCTTCCCCTGCTGGTGAGCCTTGAGTCGCTGGGTCGTCACACCGTGCAGATGCTGCATGATGTGCTGGACGCTTTCGCGCGAATGGATCTCAATGAAGCGATCACTATCTACCGTGAAGACAAAAAGGTGGATAAAGAGTACGAAGGCATTGTGCGCCAGCTGATGACCTACATGATGGAAGATCCGCGCACGATTCCCAGCGTGCTGACAGCGCTGTTCTGCGCCCGCGCGATTGAGCGCATCGGCGATCGCTGCCAGAACATCTGCGAAATTATCTTCTACTTCGTCAAAGGTCAGGATTTCCGTCACGTGGGTGGAGATCGGCTCGATGAATTACTGTCAGGTGACGATGGCAGCAACCGCCCTTCCTGATCCATCTTATCCCTGTGCCGGAGTGGCGCAGGGATAAGCCTTTTCAATTGGTCACATCCTGAACTCTCTTTATAATTGCGGCACTTTTCTTTCAGAGGTGCGCAACGATGTCCCCTTCTCCCCAATCTAAGCCGGGCGTAACGCCGGGCAAAGCGATGCTGGCTGCGGTCAGCGGTTATGCCATGGATGGATTTGACCTGCTGATACTCGGCTTTATGCTGCCGGCTATCAGTGTTTCGCTGGCGCTCAATCCATCACAGGCGGGATCGCTGGTGACATGGACGCTGATTGGCGCGGTTATCGGTGGCATCGTCTTCGGTCATCTCAGCGACCGTTATGGCCGTATCCGCATGCTGACCGTCACGATTCTGGTCTTCTCGATCTTTACCGGCCTGTGCGCGGTGGCGCAGGGCTACTGGGACCTGCTCGCCTGGCGAACGCTGGCAGGTGTGGGCCTGGGTGGTGAATTCGGTATCGGCATGGCGCTGATTGCCGAAGCCTGGCCTGCTGAAAAGCGTAACCGCGCCTCAGCGTGGGTCGGTATCGGCTGGCAGCTCGGCGTGCTGATGGCAGCCTTTATCACGCCGCCGCTGCTGAATATCATCGGCTGGCGCGGCATGTTCCTGGTCGGATTATTACCGGCGCTGGTCTCGTTTGCCATTCGTCGCGGCATGGGCGAACCGGAGGCGTTTCAGCGGCAGGTTAAACATGTGCCGTCGCTGTCATTTCCGGCGCGCCTGAAGCTGCTGGTGCGCGACCGCGCGACCGCCAAAGCCAGTCTCGGTATTTTTATCCTCTGTTCAGTCCAGAACTTTGGTTACTACGGGCTGATGATCTGGATGCCGAGCTACCTCTCTTCCAGCTTTGGCTTTAGCCTGACGAAATCTGGCCTCTGGACTGCGGTAACCGTGGTCGGGATGACCTTTGGCATCTGGTTGTTTGGCGTGCTGGCCGACCGCTTTGCGCGCTGGAAAATCTTCCTGCTCTATCAGTTTGGTGCCGTCGTGATGGTGGTGGTTTATGCTCAGCTGCGCGACTCTGACATCATGCTGTTTACCGGTGCGATCATGGGAATGTTTGTTAACGGCATGATTGGCGGCTATGGCGCGTTGATTTCCGATACCTTCCCGCCACAGGTGCGTGCCACCGCGCAAAACGTCCTGTTCAACCTGGGTCGTGGCGTGGGCGGCTTCGGCCCGGTGGTGATTGGTCTGCTGGCGAGCCAGTTCTCGTTCACCGCGGCGATTACCCTGCTGGCGCTGATCTATCTGCTGGATATTGCGGCAACGCTGTTCCTGCTGCCGAAGAAACAGGGTCAGGAAGATACGCTGGGCGCGATTGGCTGATGCGAAGTGCGCGTTCGCCGGATGATTTTCTGCCGGCAACAACAGATCAGGGATGATGGTCATCCGCTAAGCAGGACGCCAGGCAAAACGGTTCAGATGCCTGGCGTCCTCTTTATTTCATCAGCGGCAGGAGCTGCTGATACAGGGTCGCAAACGTCTCACGACGCGGCTGATAGTACGCCCGCCTGGCCGGATCGGGCTGATGGCGCTGCACCAGCGCCGGCCGTGGAACGGTGACGTCGGCGTCAAGCGCCTGCTGCGCCAGCCTTGCGGCGCCCAGCGCCGGACCAACGTCACCGCCGTGGCAGTAATCCAGCGTCTGACCACTGATGTCTGCCAGCATCTGACGCCACAGGGCACTGCGTGCGCCACCGCCGATCAGCATAATACTATTTGGCTGAACGCCACACTCATGCAGCACGTCCATGCCCTGCGCCAGGGCGAACCCTACGCCTTCCAGCACCGATCGTGCCAGCTCGGGACGACCATGCTGGTGGGTGAAGCCAAAGAAAGCGCCCCGGGCACTGGGGTTGTTATGCGGCGTGCGTTCTCCGGAAAGATAGGGCAGAAACCATAGTCCTGGCACGTCATCGCGCGCGCGCGCCGCTTCAGCCAGCAGTTCCGGAACATCTTTGCATCCGGTCAGCGTGGCTGCCCAGTCGAGACAGGAAGCCGCACTAAGCATCACCGACATCAGATGCCAGCGCTGCGGTAACGCATGACAGAAGCTGTGAACCGCACGTTCCGGATTGCTGAGATAGCCGTCGCTCACCACGAAGTAGACGCCCGACGTCCCCAGCGACAGCATCCCCTGGCCCGGTTCGGTCATACCGACGCCAACAGCGCCCGCCGCATTGTCACCACCGCCAGCGGCCAGCGGCACCGTGTTCATCTTCCAGCGCGTCGCCAGATCGGCATGCAACGTGCCGGTCAGGGCATTGCCTTCACAGAGTTGCGGCATCTGATCGCGGCTGAGGTCGCAGGCGCGCAGCATCACATCGCTCCAGTCACGCTGCGCTACATCCAGCCACATCGTCCCTGCGGCATCGGACATATCGGTGGCGAAGTCGCCACTCAATCGCCAGCGCAGATAATCCTTGGGCAACAGCACGTGAGCAATCTGACTGAAGATGGCCGGTTCATGCTGCTGCACCCACAGCAGCTTGGGGGCCGTGAAGCCGGGCATCATCAGATTGCCGGTGATCGCCCGTGAATCCGGCACCTTCTGCTCCAGCTCACGGCACTGCGCCTCGCTGCGCCCGTCATTCCAGAGCATGGCCGGACGCAATACCTGGTTCGCGCTGTCGAGCAGCGTGGCACCATGCATCTGTCCGCTCAGCCCGATGGCCTGCACCGCGCGCAGGTCCTGCTGCGCGCTCAGCGCCTGCATGGCTGAATCCAGCGCCTGCCACCAGCTTTCAGGATCCTGCTCGCTCCACAAGGGCTGCGGACGCGAAACCTGCAGCGGCGACGTCTCTGTCGCCACCACGTTGCCCTGTGCATCCATCAGCACCACTTTGACGCCAGAGGTGCCTAAATCGATCCCGATAAACATGCGCTGCTCCTGAAGGGTCAGAAATCAAACAGGTAGTGATTCACCAGATTTTCCAGCTGCTCCTGACGTCCGCTCTGATGCTGCGGATTGAGCTGCTGTTGCTGAGCATGCGCCGCCAGCGCCTCCAGTGAAAACTCACCTTTCAGAATTTGCTGGCCGAACTCACCATTCCAGCCACTGTAGCGCTGCGCCACACGCTTATCGAGTTCACCGTCGCTAATCATGCGGGCCGCCACCTTCAGCGCCTGCGCCATGGTGTCCATCGCGCCGATATGGCCGTAGAAGAGATCATATTTATCGGTGCTCTGACGACGCACTTTGGCATCAAAGTTTAAGCCGCCAGTGGTAAAGCCGCCCGCCTTAAGGATTTCGTACATCACCAGCGCGTTTTCTTCCACGCTGACCGGGAACTGATCGGTATCCCAGCCGCACTGCGGATCGCCACGGTTGGCGTCCACGGAACCAAAAATGCCCAGAGCAATGGCGGTCGCAATTTCATGATGGAACGAGTGGCCAGCCAGCGTGGCGTGGTTCGCCTCAACGTTAACCTTGATCTCTTTCTCCAGTCCGAACTGTTTCAGGAAGCCATAAACTGTCGCGACATCGTAGTCATATTGGTGTTTGGTCGGCTCCTGCGGTTTGGGTTCGATCAGCAGCGTTCCCTGGAAGCCAATTTTGTGTTTGTGCTCGACCACCATCTGCATAAAGCGGCCAATCTGCTCGCGCTCCTGGCGAAGATCGGTATTCAGTAGAGTTTCATAGCCTTCGCGCCCGCCCCACAACACATAGTTTTCACCGCCCAGGGTTTTGGTCGCCTGCATGGCGCTGCAGACCTGCGTTGCCGCCCAGGCAAAAACCTCAGGATCGGGATTAGTGGCAGCACCGGCACCGTAGCGCGGATGGGTAAAGCAGTTAGCCGTGCCCCATAACAGTTTCACGCCGGTTTCCTGCTGTTTCTCCAGCAGTTTATCAGTCATGGCGGCAAAGTTTTCTTTATAGCTGTGCAGCGAATCACCTTCCGGTGAGACATCAACGTCATGGAAGCAGTACCACGGCACATTCAGCTTATGGAAAAACTCAAAGGCGACATCCGCTTTCAGTTTTGCCTGCTGCAGCGCATCCCCGTTCTTCTGCCACGGACGATCAAAGGCACCGACGCCAAACATATCCGCACCATTCCAGCAGAAGGTGTGCCAGTAACAGGCAGCAAAGCGCAGATGCTCCGCCATGGTCTTGCCGAGGATGACCTCATCGGGATTGTAGTGGCGGAAAGCGAGAGGATGCGTCGACTGGGTGCCTTCATAACGAACCCGATCGATCTGATCGAAATAAGCGTGCATGGTTTGCTCCTTAGCATCAGTACCCGGATGGTCTGCGTTGAAGCAATATTCAATATGGGCTGTAACCTCAGCTCAATTACGATATTTCATTACGGGTGTCAGATAATTATTATTTGTGCGCTGGCTCGCAAAATAATGTTATTTGCGAGGCGGTTTATCCCTGTCACTCTTTTGTCCTAAAAAGATGAAACCTCGATCGCGCTCATAAAAAAAGAAATAAACCAAAAAACGTAATAGCCGGATAAAAATCAGTAATTGCTGCGACAGGAAAAGAAGGGCAACAATTCATCCGCCTGGTTTATCGGCCTGCGATAACAATAGCCTCCACCTACAGGATGATCACAATGAAGATGAAACATGCACTGTTAGCCGCCTGCGCGGCGCTGGCACTCTTCAGCCAGACCAGCGTGGCAAAAGAAGTGAAGATCGGCATGGCAATTGACGATTTGCGCCTCGAGCGCTGGCAGAAAGACCGCGATATTTTCGTTAAACAGGCGGAGACGCTGGGCGCTAAGGTGTTTGTTCAGTCGGCCAACGGCAACGAAGAAACACAGATGTCGCAGATTGAAAATATGATCAACCGCGGTGTCGATGTGCTGGTGATTATTCCCTACAATGGTCAGGTCTTGAGTAACGTTGTCGCTGAAGCGAAACGGGAAGGCATTAAAGTGCTGGCCTATGATCGAATGATAAATAATGCCGATATCGATTTTTATATTTCGTTCGATAATGAAAAAGTGGGCGAACTTCAGGCCGAAAGCATTGTGAAACAGGTGCCTAAGGGCAACTATTTTTTAATGGGCGGATCGCCGGTAGATAATAACGCCCGCCTGTTCCGTGCCGGGCAGATGAAAGTGTTAAAACCTTATATCGACAACGGCAGTATTAAAATTGTCGGCGATCAGTGGGTCGATGCCTGGCTGCCGGAAAACGCCCTGAAAATTATGGAAAACGCCCTGACCGCTAACAGTAACCACATCGATGCGGTCGTGGCCTCTAACGATGCCACCGCAGGCGGTGCGATTCAGGCGCTGAGTGCACAGGGACTGGCCGGAAAAGTGGCGATTTCGGGTCAGGATGCCGATCTGGCCGCGATTAAGCGCATCAAAGCGGGCACCCAGACCATGACGGTTTATAAACCGATCACCGAACTGGCCACCGAAGCGGCGAAAATTGCCGTCGAACTGGGTGATGGCAAAACACCAGCCAGCAACAGCAAGCTGAACAATGGCCTGAAAGATGTGCCGTCGCGACTGCTGAAGCCGGTTCCGGTCAACAAAGACAATATCGAAAGCACCGTGGTGAAAGACGGTTTCCATAAACAGAGCGAACTCTGACCGCGCATAGCGTGAGGGAGAACAGTCGATGCTGCTGGAAATGAAAAACATCACCAAGCGTTTCGGTGCCGTGAAGGCGGTTAATGATGTCAGTCTGCAACTGGAGGCGGGCGAAGTGATGTCGCTGTGCGGTGAGAATGGATCGGGCAAATCGACGCTGATGAAAATCCTGTGCGGCCTCTATCCGCACGGCGATTTTGAAGGGCAGATTCACTTCTCTGGCGAAGAGATTCAGGCGCAGACTATTCGCGACACCGAACGTAAAGGCATTGTGATTATTCATCAGGAGCTGGCGCTGGTGCGGCAACTCACCGTGATGGAGAACATCTTCCTGGGTGCCGAACTGAGCCGTTTCGGCATGGTGGATGATGAAACCATGACCCTGCGCTGCCAGCAGCTGCTGGCGCGGGTCGGGCTGAACGTCTCTCCCGCGACCCGTGTCGGTGAGTTAGGCCTGGGCCAGCAGCAGCTGGTGGAGATCGCCCGTGCCCTCAACAAACAGGTCCGGCTGCTGATTCTGGATGAGCCGACCTCATCGCTGACGGAGCAGGAGACGGATGTGCTGCTGGGTATCATCCGTAATCTGCGCGAACACGGCATCGCCTGCATCTACATCTCACACAAGCTGAATGAGGTGAAGGCGATCTCCGACACCATCTGCGTGATCCGTGATGGCCAGCATATCGCCACCCGTCCGGCGGCGGGCCTGAGCGAAGATGACATCATCACCATGATGGTCGGACGCGAGCTGACCGCGCTCTATCCCCACGCGCCCCATCAGATTGGCGATGTGATACTGAAAGTCGATAACCTTACCGCCTGGCATCCGGTTAACCGCCACATCCGCCGCGTTAACAATGTTTCGTTCACGCTCAGACGCGGTGAGATTCTGGGTATCGCCGGGCTGGTGGGCGCGGGCAGAACCGAAACCGTGCAGTGTCTGTTTGGCATCTGGCCGGGGCGCTGGCAGGGTGATATCTGGATCAATGGCCAGCAGGTCAGCATCACCGACTGCCGCGCTGCGATTGCGCACGGCATCGCGATGGTGCCCGAAGATCGCAAAAAGGATGGCATCGTGCCGCTGATGGCGGTGGGCAAAAATATCACCCTGGCGGCGCTGGATCAGTTTAGTCACCGCCTCTCTACCCTGGATGAAGCGCAGGAGCAGCAGGCGATCAACGACGCGATCAGCCGGCTGCGGGTGAAAACCTCCTCATCGGAACTGCCCATTGGCCGCCTGAGCGGCGGCAATCAGCAGAAAGCGATTCTGGCGAAGTGCCTGCTGCTTAATCCCAAAATCCTGATCCTGGATGAACCGACACGCGGCATCGATGTGGGCGCCCGTCAGGAGATCTACCTGCTGATCAATGCGCTGGTGCAGCAGGGTATCGCGGTGATTGTGATTTCATCTGAGCTGCCGGAGGTGCTGGGCCTGAGCGATCGGGTGCTGGTGATGCATGAAGGGCAGATCAAAGCCGATCTGATTAACGATAACCTGACTCAGGAGCAGGTGATGGAAGCTGCCCTGCGGAGTGAACATTATGCTTAAAAGTGAAAGTACCCAAAGCCGCCTCACCGGCACGTCGGGCAAACCGTCACCGGGCAGGTTCACGCTGCCTAATCTGCAGGTGCTGGTGATGCTGGGCGCGATTGTGCTGATTGCGTTGTTCTTTACCTGGACCACCGACGGCGCGTGGCTCAGTGCGCGTAATGTCTCCAACCTGCTGCGTCAGACCGCCATCACCGGTATCCTGGCGGTAGGCATGGTGTTCGTGATTATCTCGGCGGAGATCGACCTGTCAGTCGGCTCCATGATGGGGCTGCTGGGCGGGGCGGCGGCGATATTCGACGTCTGGCTCGGCTGGCCACTGCCGCTGACCATCGTGGTGACACTGGTGATGGGGCTGTTACTCGGTACCTGGAATGGCTGGTGGGTGGCCTACCGTAAAGTGCCGTCGTTTATCGTCACGCTGGCAGGGATGCTGGCGTTCCGCGGCATTCTGGTCGGAATTACTGACGGCACTACGGTTGCGCCCATCACGCCGGGCATGTCGCAGATTGGACAGAGTTATCTGCCGGGTGGCGTTGGTTTCGGCTTTGGTGTGGCTGGTCTGGCGCTGTTTACGCTGTGGCAGTGGCGGCTGCGGCTGCGTCGTCAGCAGCTCGGTTTGGCGCAGGGCGCCGCCAGCGGCACGGTGGGGCGTCAGGCTATCACCGCCATCTTAGTGCTCGGTGCCATCTGGTTGCTCAACGATTATCGTGGCGTGCCGACGCCGGTGTTACTGCTGGCAGTACTGCTGCTGGCGGGCATGTTTATGGCCACCCGCACCGCTTTTGGCCGTCGTATCTATGCCATCGGCGGCAACATTGATGCTGCCCGGCTATCTGGCATTAACGTAGCGCGCACCAAACTGGCGGTGTTTGCCATCAACGGTGTGATGGTGGCGATTGCCGGGCTGATCCTGAGTTCAAGGCTGGGCGCAGGTTCGCCGTCGGCAGGTAACATCGCAGAACTCGACGCGATTGCTGCTTGCGTCATCGGTGGCACCAGCCTGGCAGGCGGTGTGGGGTCGGTGGCGGGCGCGGTAATGGGGGCCTTTATCATGGCCTCGCTGGATAACGGCATGAGCATGATGGATGTGCCGACTTTCTGGCAGTACATCGTCAAAGGCGCGATTCTGCTGCTGGCGGTGTGGATGGATACCGCAACGCGGCGTCGGGTGTAATCGCGCGGGCGATCACATTGTGGCGCAAACAATTTTTTTGCCCCTTTCAGCCGTGTTATGCAATGCGCTGAGGATTTAAGGGAACGCGCCACCATGCATGATAAACGCTATCGCATTACGCTGCTGTTTAACGCCAATAAAGTGTATGACCGCCAGGTTGTTGAGGGCGTCGGAGAGTATCTGCAGGCGTCGCAGACTGACTGGGATATCTTCATCGAGGAAGATTTCCGCTGTCGCATCGACAATATCCGGGAGTGGCTGGGCGATGGGGTGATCGCCGATTACGACGATCGCTCCATCGAATCCCTGCTGTCGAATGTCTCTGTGCCGATTGTCGGCGTTGGCGGCTCTTACCATCGTCAGGAAGATTATCCCCCGGTGCATTACATCGCTACGGACAATGCCGCGCTGGTGGAGAAAGCCTTTCTGCATCTGAAAGAGAAGGGCATTAACCGTTTTGCCTTTTATGGTTTACCGGCCTCCAGCGGCAAGCGCTGGGCACAGGAGCGGGAACAGGCGTTCCGCCAGCTGGTGGGGCGTGAGCGCTATCAGGGCGTGGTTTATCAGGGCATGGAAACCGCACCGGAAAACTGGCAGCACGCCCAGAACCGGCTCGCCGACTGGCTGCAGACGCTGCCGCCGCAAACCGGCATTATCGCCGTCACCGACTCACGGGCACGGCACCTGCTGCAGGCGTGCGAACATCTGAAAATACCGGTGCCGGAGAAGCTTACGGTGATCGGGATTGATAATGAGGAGCTGACCCGCTATCTGTCACGCGTGGCACTCTCGTCCGTAGCACAGGGCTCGCGACAGATGGGCTACCAGGCGGCCAAATTGCTGCATCGGCTGCTGGATAAGCAGCCTCTGCCGCTTCAGCGCATTCTGGTGCCGCCGGTGAAAGTGATCGCCCGGCGCTCAACTGATTTCCGCTCGCTGCGCGATCCGGCGGTGATTCAGGCGATGCACTATATCCGCTTCAACGCCTGTAAAGGGATTAAAGTGGAGCAGGTGCTGGATGCGGTAGGACTGTCGCGCTCTAACCTGGAAAAGCGCTTCCGGGATGAGACCGGCGACACTATCCATGCGATGATCCACCGCGAAAAGCTGGAAAAAGCCCGCGAACTGCTGGCTTCCTCGTCGCTCAACATCAACGAAATCTCACAGATGTGCGGCTACCCTTCGCTGCAATACTTTTACTCAGTTTTTCGCAAAAGCTACGACACCACGCCGAAAGAGTATCGCCAGCATTTTGGCGAAAACCTGCTTTAACGACAGACTGGCGTAAAGAACGCCAGTGTTTTCATATAATGACCAGGATGAAAATTATATTTCATCCTGATGCCTCGCTGTCAGTCCAGGGGCTATTTTCGCAGGCTTAATCTGCCAGCCGGAACGGCCCGGCTTCATTGAATTTAAAGCTTAAAAATCAGTGCTTAAGGATGAATGCTGGCGTAGTGTTTTATCAGCCCCAGACAGGCCACTTCAGACGATATTTCGTCTTTCATCAGATGTTTACCCTTGATGGGAAAACATCACTGCCCGGATTTCTCTCTTATGTCATTGATTTATATAAGCTTTATTAAGGATTACCACTCAACAAGTTTATAATTTTTTCCAACCTGCCTCACACTTCCGAAAGAATTAATCCAAATTTCTCCATTTAGAAAATATATTTCACGGGTATCTGATCGCTGCAATTCCTGAACCCCTGACAATCACGCCTCCTCTTTCTGAACCGATACGGTTCAGGCAGTAGAGAAAAGGAGCCTGTAAAAATGGAAACCCGGCAAAAACGTTACAACATGAAATATGTCATGCTCTGTTGCACCGTCGCCGCTTTTGGTGGCCTGCTGATGGGCTATGACTCGTCAATTATCTCTGGCGCTATCGAGCCGCTTAGTGACTATTTCCAGCTCACCCCGGCAGAAACCGGCTGGGCAGTGTCTAACATCCTGCTTGGCAGTCTGGTGGGCTGCTTTATTGCGCCAAAGCTGAGCGATAAATTTGGCCGCAAAAAGTCGCTCGCTATCACGGCGCTACTGTTTACTGCCTCGGTGGTGGGGACTGCCATCGCCCATAACTTCTTCACCTTTGTCGCCTTTCGTATTCTTGGCGGATTAGCCATCGGGCTGGCCTCGGTGATTTCGCCAATCTATCTGGCGGAGCTTTCACCGTCGAAGTATCGTGGCCGCACCAGCGCGCTCTATGCGGTCTGCTGTGTCGGTGGGCAATCGGTGGTACTGCTCACCAACTACTTCATTAATAAATCGATGCTGCCGGAGGTGATGGTCGATACAGGCTGGCGCTATATCCTGGCAACCGCGCTGGTGCCCTGTGCGCTGTTTATCTTTTTCATTGCTTTTATACCGGAATCACCGCGCTGGAACGTTCTGAAAGGCAAAGACAAAGAGGCGCTGGATACGCTGAGCAAAATCTCTGACCCGGTCCATGCCCGCACCGTTTTCAATGAAATTAAACACTCATTCTCTGATGAGGCGGCGACCCGCCATAAATCCCGATTCCGCCTGAACAAAACCACGGTGCCGTTGCTCATCATTGGTATTGGCCTGGCTGTCGGCAACCAGATTAGCGGCATCAATGTGATTCAGTATTTCGGACCAACGTTGCTGAAAAATGTGTCCGGCAGCACGGATTCGGCGCTGCTCCAGACCTTCTGGCTGTCTGTATGTCAGTTTGTGGGAGTGCTGATGGGTATGGCGCTGATTGATAAAGTCGGACGTCGTAAGCTGTTACTGCTGGGGGCGATTACCTCTGCCGTTTTCCTTGCCTACACCTTTATCGCTTTCTATTACCGTTTGCCCGGCTTGCTGGCGGTGGTGGGACTGTTTGCCTATATGGTTTTCTTTGGCATGACCTGGGGACAGATTGTCTGGACCGTACTGGGCGAGCTGTTTCCGACAGAAATCCGCTCAATCTGTGTCGGCATCTCTATTTGCGCCATGTCGATGGCCAATTTTGTCATCAGCACCACATTCCCGATTCTGAACAGTAGTGCTTTTCTGCTTGAGATTTTCCACGGTGGCTTCCCGCTGTTACTGTTTGCGCTTTTTTCACTGGCTATGTATTTCTTCACTTTCCGCTATCTGCCGGAAACGGCTGGGATGCCGCTGGAAAAAATTCACGCGCGCGTGCTGGAGAAGTTTAATATTGACCCGCGTGAGGCGGGCGAACGGACAGATGCTCTGGTCAGCGAGACGCGATCGTAAAGAAGAGGGCAGTCTGTGGGGGCACGCTCACCCCACACGCTGCTCACTCTGTTCCAGCACCGCCAGTGCCAGCCCGTTTGCCGGGTCAATCCGGTTTTCCGGGAAGTGCAGCTGAGTGTGCGCGGCGGTAAAGGCCAGCGCGTTGCCGTGTGCGGTATCGCGCACCGCCTTGCAGAAGCGCTCACTGGCGTTCCACGGACAATCAATGATGATGGTAGCGGGATTGAGCAGCAGCATAATCTGACTCAGCGCCGCACCCAGATAGCCACCCGCCTGCGCCATCACCTCATCCACCACGCGCGGGGCGCTGTCACGGTTCTGCCAACTCAGGCCAGGCTGACGCTGCGCCAGCTGCTGATTCACTGCAGGCTTGCTGACCAGCGCTTCCAGACACCCCCGGCGGCCGCAGCTGCAACGTGGCCCTTCTGGCTGGACAACCAGATGTCCTGCTTCGCCCGCCGTCCAGCTATGCCCGGTAAATACCTGACCCTGTTGTACCAGTGCGCCGCCAATCCCCTCGGAAATACGCAGATAAAAATGACCGCTCTCCGGCGATAATCCACTTTGCTCGACAGCCAGTAGCGCAGCGGCTTTGACATTATTCATAATGCGGATAGGCAGACGCACGTGCTTGCGCAGCGTGGTCAGCAGGTCAACATCCTGCCATTCCAGCGGCAATGAGATATGCATCCAGCCGCGCCGGGGATCGACGATGCCGGGGAAGCCGAGGCCAATACCGAGCAAGTCGGGATAGCGTTCTGTCAGTTCCCGGCACAGCATAGCCAGTTCAGCCAGCAGGCGGGTCGGGTGACTGGTATCGGTGCGCAGCGTCGCTTCAGCCAGCACCTGTGAAAAGTAGTCGCAGACCCGCCAGTGGATCACGTTGCGTTCTACCATGACGCCTGCGCTCTTAAGCTTTTCCGGTCTCAGGGTGATACCGATTTTAGGCCGTCCGGCAGCCGCGACGCTGACCGGCCCCAGTTCCTCTATCAGACCCTGCTCCAGCAGGTCATCAATGATTAATGAGACCGTGTTTTTGCTGAGGGTCAGCGCCTCCGCCAGATCCTGACGCGACGTCACGCGCAGCTTACGCAGCTGAGCCATCACCCGTTTCTGGTTATTCAGTCGCAGTAGTGCGGGGCCTTTGCCGTTCGTTTTCATCACGGATTCACCCAACAAAGGAGTAAGAATTGAGTGTATCAGCCCTGGCGCATTCTTCGCCCTACACTTTGTGGGCTGTTTCACACAACCCGAACGCCTGTGGCTGAGATCGTGACGGCGATCAGATCGCCAGCTTAAGCCTGGCTTTTCTGCTGTACCGGCGGCCTCATTAGCGCAATGACCCGGCGTAGCCGGGTCATTGTTAATACTCGTCGCCGCGCACCCGACTGCGATAACTCTCCCAGTCGAAACGTACCCACAGGCTGTTGCCCAGCCGCATACGGTCCATGACGCGCTCGCCCAGCAGCGCATTCATGCCCGCATGATCGAGGTTGGATAACATGCCGGTCGGGCGTTTCGATGAAGAGCGGCGATCGACAATCTGATTGATAATCACTTTTTCGTAGCGTGACTCACTCTGCATACCGATCTCATCAATCACCAGCAGATCGACACTGCTGAGATCCTGAATCAGTCGCTCTTCGGTAATGCCGCTGCTGCCGCTGAAGGTCCCCTTCATGCTCGACATCAGATCGGCGACCGTCACGATCAGCACGCTTTTACCGCGCAGGATCAGGTCATTGCCAATCGCCGCGGCCAGATGGTTTTTACCGGTGCCAGGACGCCCGGAAAAGACAAAGCTGGCGATGCTGCCATCAAACTCAGCGGCGTACTGACGCGCCAGCTCCAGCGCTTTGCGCTGTCCCTCGTTCTCTACCCGGTAATTATCAAATGAGCAGTTCATGTGCAGCTCGCGAATACCGGAACGGCCCATCACGCGCTGCATTTTCATTGCGCGATTCTCACGCACAATCGCCTCCGATCGCAGACGACCCTGTTCCTGATTCCACGCCAGCAGCTCTTCACCATTGGCAAATTTGGGACGGGTGCCCGCAGGCATCATTCTTTTCAGACGGTTAAAGAGATCATCTGGCGTTTTCATCATTCACCTCGGAAACCATCGGGAATGGTACGGTCAGGATCAGGCAACTGCGTGATATCACGCTTCGGCTGCCCGCCATTTGCTGCGCGGTTCATCTGAATGCTGCGCGCCAGCTTCTGTTGCCACTGCACATGATGGAACATCCGGCTTTCCGCCTGCCAGTAGGCCACAAAGGCCGCCAGCTCGCCGGGCGTCACCGGTTCACTCAGCGCCACGCCCCAGATGGCGGCCTGACGCGTAAAGTCGGCATCCGGCTGCCAGCCCGGATACATGGCGAACTTGCCTGCCGGCGTATGAATCGCGGCGGGCGCATCGTCATAGAGGCTGTCATCCAGCACCACATCATTTGGCTGCCGGGCGGCGGCTTCCAGCGCCAGCAGCTCAGCCAGACGCGCCGGTGTGATGGCATACATCACCGGCGCATAGTTGTCTAACACCGCCAGCGTGCCCTTTTCCGCCTGCTGCAGGGCAGTCAGCGGATCCTGTCGGAAGGCATCCAGGCCAATGAGCGTTGAAGTTAAGATTTTAGCTGACATGAAAAGACCTGAGGTTAACGAACACCTTGCGCCGGGAACCTGTCGTCGACGCAGAAGTGTTTATTGTACCTGTTTTGAGGGTGCGGATCGCTTAAAAAGCAACACCGCAGTCAGTGCGACGTGGCCGGAGAAGAGGCGTGGCGGGCCGATGCAGATTCAGTGGCGCACACGCTGATGGCAGCGGCGGCCGGGCGGGTCTGCCATAAATAGCGAACCGAGGCGAGCCAGCAGAGGCTGTATCCCAGAAGCTCGGTGCCCTCTTCGGCCATGTTTTTCACCACGCGGTTGTAATCACCGAGCATCAGATGCTGCCACAGCGCGTGAATACCAAACAGACGTGAAAAAACCAGCACTACTAAAAAGCCGGACGCCATCACCGGCCAGCTGCGGTGCAGCAGCAGGTTAGCCAGCGCATGCAGGGTTTTCTTTGGCGTGCGCAGTGCAACGGCCAGCGAACCCGCCGTGACCGCCAGGGCAAACCAGACCCAGCTGCCGTGCTGAATGACATCAAACACGAAGTCGAGTTCGCGGATCAGCATGCAGCTGTAAAAGCCGGCGACCAGGGTCAGCGCTCCACGCTGGGCGGGACGGCGGCGGGCCGCAATGAAAAACAGCGCGGCGATCGTCGCCAGCATGATTTCCTGGGTAGTTTCAGTAAAAGAGGTTTCGTGCAGTGCGTCGTTCATCCAGGCCACATCAATGTAGACGGGGACGATAGTCAGGGCGAGAACCAGGGCGGCCATCAGGAAGACCGCGATTTCACGGCCAATAATTGTCAAATCGTTGCGCATTTTGTTACCAGTATAATGATTAGCGGACTCATTATATTTTAAACGCCCGATTCCCTTTCTCTTTTCATGCCCCGCTAGAAGCTGGCGCTGAAGCCAAAGCTATAAAGTTGCTGCTCGTCGTTATTCAGCGCTTCGCTTTGTGAAAATGACGCGAAAGCCGCCAGATTATCGTTCAGTGGCATTTGTGCGCCGATGCTTAAATCGATACCGTCGGACTGGTCCGAGCCATTCGTTGCCTCGCGCCGTGGACTCTGCGGCGTATCCGCCATCAGATAGTGGTAACTCAGCTGCGCCCAGGGCGATATCCATCCCTGCTGTGAATCGATGCGCCAGCCAACGCTGGCGCTTTGTTCACGGCTCTGCTGATCGCTGTAGTCACATTGCAGACAGTTCATCTGCTGGGGATCGACCGCATACTGCGCCACGGGTCCGGTGGTCAATGACGGCGCAATGGGCATATCAACGCCCGCCCGATAGCGTTTACCCAGCGGCGTGGTGCCTACGCTACCGGTTTCACTGTGCAGGGCGATGGGGGAAGCAGTGGGAGAATTAATTGCAGCTTCAAACAGGGCGCGGCTCTCATCGCTGAACGCAAGTGGCGTCAGGGCGATCTTCTCCGCCAGAATTGTGTCGTAGTCGGGCAGAAAGTCAGGATGCTGAGGCGCAGAGAAACCACCGCGGGCAAAAGTCGGTTGCATGAACATTAACAGCCCTACAGCACAGCAGGTCCGCAGACCTTTCCAACCGCTTCTCGGCAACATCGCTTCTCCAGGCAAGGCTGAAGTTATGGCGTCTTAATGAATTTTTCGGCCCGTCTCTGTTATTTAACCGGTGATCGTTTAACTATCAACCGATTAATTCTAAGATCAAGCGGACCGCTAAAATATTCTCGTTATAAAGGAACAAAACGATGCAACGATGTGGCTGGGTAACGCAGGATCCGCTCTATCTGGCGTATCACGACAGGGAATGGGGTGTGGCGCAGAGAGAGACGCGTGCACTGTTCGAGATGCTCTGTCTGGAAGGACAGCAGGCGGGATTATCCTGGATCACCGTGCTGAAAAAACGTGAAAACTATCGGGCGGCGTTTCACCAGTTTGATCCTCAGGCTATTGCGCAGATGGACGCTGCCGACATTGACGATCTTATGCTCAACAGCGGCATTATCCGCCACCCTGGCAAAATCACCGCCATTATCGCTAACGCCCGCGCTTTTCTTGAGATGGAAGCGAAAGGCGAGGATTTCAGCGACTTCGTCTGGCAGTTTGTCGATAACGTGCAAATTGTCCACCATTATCCTGATTACAGCCAGGCACCCACCACGTCAGAGCAGGCTATTGCGCTGTCGAAGGCGCTGAAGCTGCGTGGTTTCAAATTCATCGGCCCTACAATTTGCTACTCCTTTATGCAGGCCTGTGGGCTGATAAACGATCATCAGAGCAACTGTTTTTGCCATCCTGACAATCAAAAGGCGTGATTCCCGGTAAATCAGGATTTTTCCGTACTACATTCCCGGTCACCAGACGGCATAATCGTGCCACTTATGGGAAAGGTTTTCCCCTGTGTGTCGAATGTAAGGGAACAAAAATGCAGAAGAAATTAATCGCCATCACCTTGTTATTAAGCGGCAGTCTGGCCCTGCCAGGTTGTACGACCAATCCCTACACCGGCGAATCTCAGGCGGGTAAGTCAGGCGTGGGCGCGGGCCTTGGCGCATTAGTCGGTGCCGGTGTCGGCGTGCTCTCTTCATCGAAGAAAGATCGTCGTAAAGGTGCGCTGATTGGGGCCGCAGGTGGCGCGGCGCTGGGTGGTGGCGTGGGTTACTATATGGACGTGCAGGAAGCGAAACTGCGTGACAAGATGCGCGGGACCGGCGTCAGCGTAACCCGCAACGGCGATAACATCGTCCTGAATATGCCAAACAATGTCACCTTCGACTCCAGCAGCAGCAATCTGAAACCTGCCGGCGCCAACACCCTGACCGGTGTTTCAATGGTGCTGAAAGAGTATCCGAAAACCGCGGTAAACGTCGTGGGTTACACCGACAGTACCGGCAGCCGTGCGCTGAACATGCGTCTGTCACAGCAGCGTGCTGAAAGTGTTGCCAGTGCGTTGATCGTGCAGGGTGTTGCCAGCGATCGCCTGCGTACGCAGGGTGCAGGCCCGGATAATCCGGTTGCCACCAACAGCACCGAAGCAGGCAAAGCACAAAACCGTCGTGTTGAGATCACGCTCAGCCCGCTGGGATAATCGCGGTCGCCCCCGAACAGGGGCGTACCTTTTCTGTAAAGCATCACGTTAAAAGCACCAGTAATGTTTCTGCGGATAGAGCCAGCAAAGGCCTTATGGTAGTCTGATCAAAAATTGATCAGTGGACTTGCCCCATGTCTCTTAAAGCCATCGCTGCAGTTTTAGGTCTTTCCGTTACGACTGTCAGCCGCGCCCTTAATGGTTATCAGGATGTCGCTCAGGAGACGCGTAAACGCATCGAAGAGGAAGCGCAGCGGCGCGGCTACCGGCCTAATGCGGCGGCCCGACGGCTGAAAACCGGCCGTGCAAACGCGGTGGGATTTGTCTGCCCAATCAGTGCATCCCCTCTATGTGGCAGCGACTTCAGCGACATGCTGCTGGCACTGGATCATCATCTTGCCCGTCATGAAATTAACCTGCTGTTGCTGGCGGATAAACAGCAGCAGAGCCATTCAACCCTGACGCGCCTGCTGCGCAGTGGGGCCGTCGATGCCCTGATCGTCGGCCATACCACGCCAGAAGACAGCCGACTGAATGCGCTGATGCAGACCAGTTTTCGCTTTCTGGCGCTGGGCCGCAGCGATCTGCCAGCCGCATACGCCTGGTTTGATGTTGATCACCTTGCCGGTTCACAACTGGCGGTGGGCTGGTCGCTGGCGCAGGGGCGGCAGCGGATAGCCTGGCTCGGCAGCAATGAAAACAGCACGCGGGTACGTGACCGGCGTCAGGGTTATCTGACGGCGCTGGGTGACGTTGCGCCTTACGCGATGGCGGCGGTCGCACCGTCGCGCCGTGCCGGCTATCACCAGACGCGTGAGTGGCTGGCAGAGGAATCCACGCCGGAAGTGATTATCACCGACTGCGCTGCGCTGGCTGAAGGGGCAGCTCTGGCGCTGCAGCAGGCCGGTCGGGCAGCGGGCGAGGACGCCATTCTGCTCGCAGGCTGGGAAGGATTACCGCGTGATGCGATTCTCGATCATCCCATTGCTGCGATTCGCCAGGCAACGCCGCATCAGGCCGGCGAACAGGTGGCTGATATGGTTATCAGGCTGATCAATGGCGCGCCGCCGGAAACGTTACAGACCCTGTGGCAACCCTGGCTGCAATTACCGGCCTAGCACTTTTTGCGCCGGGCTTCGCTTGTGCTAGTCTCTGCCGGGTTTCTTATTTCGCAGGATATCTCATGAAAATCAGGCCGCCTCGCGCCACCATCAGCGATGTTGCTCACGCGGCACGAACCGGTAAAACCAGCGTTTCACGCTATCTCAATGGCGAGCTGCATCTGCTCTCTGCCGACTTAAAAGCGCGGATTGAACAGGCTATTGCGGATCTCAACTACCGCCCGAGTCAGATGGCGCGCGGCCTGAAGCGCGGACGTACCCGCCTGATTGGGCTGATTATCGCCGACATTACCAATCCCTATTCCGTCGATGTGATGAGCGGCATTGAAGCTGCCTGCCGGGAGCAGGGTTTCACGCTGCTGATGTGTAACACCAACAACGAAGTGGATCTGGAGCAGCACTATCTGCAACTGCTGAGCAGTTATCAGGTTGAGGGCATCGTGGTTAACGCGGTCGGCATGCGTGAAGAGGTACTCAGCCATCTGCAACAATCCCTGCTGCCGATGGTGCTAATCGACCGCAAAATCCCCGACTTTCCCTGCGATGTGGTGGGCCTGAACAATGCCGAAGCGGCCGAGACGGCCACACGCCATCTGGTCGACAATGGCTATGACGCGCTGCTGTTTCTCAGCGAGCCATTGGGCAGCGTGAATACGCGACGCGAGCGTCTGAAGGCTTTCCGCCAGCTGCTGGCGGCGCATCCGCAGGTTGAGCATGAAAATGCGGAAGTGCCGTTGCACCAGCCCGCCGCACTGGACCAGGCGCTGCTGGCCTTCCAGCAGCGTCACACCGGTAAACGCTGCGCGGTGATGGTGGCCAACGGCGCGCTGACGCTGCAGGTGGCGCGATCGCTGCAACGACTTAACCTGCACTGGGGCCGTGATATCGGCCTGCTCGGTTTCGACGAACTGGAGTGGGCGGCGCTGGCGGGTGTCGGCATTACCACGCTGAAACAGCCGACCTGGCAGATTGGCTACAGCGCGCTGGAGCGATTGATTGCGCGCATCGAGGGCAGTGAACTGCCTGTTGCTGAGCAGGTCTTCTCGGGTGAACTGATCGTTCGTGGCTCCAGCCAGCCTCTGGGCTGAATTTCAGATTTAACCTTCCGTTTACATGCTCGCTTCGTGAGCACGATCATAATTTCACAGTTTGCTGCTTTGCTTTGGAACCGGTTCCATTTAGGGTTTTTCTATTCGTTATGGGCAGACCTCTGCCATGGAGTAGAACATGAAACCTGACATTATCGTGGTGACCGCCGCTTATGGCCACGCGCAGATCGCCGCACTCGGCGGTCAGGCTGCGTTGCTGCCAGTAATCCAGCAGGCGGGCGCTGACGGGGTCGAAATCCGCCGCGAACTGCTTGATGATGCGGCGCTGGCCGATCTGCCGACGCTGGCCAGGGCGATAGCGCAGCATCAGCTGCATGCCAGCTATTCCGTGCCGGATACGCTGTTTTGTGACGGCGGCGAAATCAATCCACGCATAACCCACTACGTTGAAGAGGCACGCCAGCTAAACGCGCAGCGGCTGAAAGTGGCGCTGGGAGACTTTACCGGTGCGCTGCCTCGCGAAACGTTGCAGGCGCTGCTGGCGGATCTGGCGTTTCAGCTGACCGTGGAAAATGACCAGACCGAACATGGCAGACTGGCTCCGTCCGTCGCGTTTTTCACGGCGGTGCGCGAAGCCGAACTGCCGATCAGCATGACCTTTGACATGGGTAACTGGTGCTGGACAGGCGAAGATGCCGATCAGGCAGCAGAGCAGCTGGCCGCGCAGGTGGGCTATGTGCATGTCAAAGCCGCCGTACCGCATCAGGATAGCTTCCGGGCGATTGCGCTGGATGAGGCTGATGACCACTGGCGCACGCTGCTGCAAAAGCTGCCCGCCCGCGCACCGCGCGGTATTGAATTTCCGCTGGAAGGCGACGATCTGACTGCGGTGACACGTCACTACGTGTCGCTGCTGCGTAACGTGTAAGGAGTGAAGATGACGACGCATCACACTATGCATCACAACGGTCCGCTTGATGTTGTCACCATCGGTGAAGCGATGGCGATGTTCATCGCCCGTGAAACCGGCGACCTGGCCGCAGCAGAGACCTTTGTTAAACGTGCCGCGGGCGCGGAACTCAATGTAGCGACCGGCCTGGCACGTCTTGGCCTGAAAGTGGGCTGGGTCAGCCGTGTCGGCGATGACGCTTTTGGCCGGTTTATCTGCCAGCAGCTGGAAAAAGAGGGTATCGATCACGCCTGTGTGACGGTCGATAAGCGCTATCCCACCGGTTTTCAGCTGAAATCCAAAGTCGATGATGGCTCTGACCCGCTGGTCGAGTATTTCCGTAAGGGCTCGGCGGCCAGCCATCTCTCGGTCGATGATTTTGACGCGGACTATTTCGGCTCGGCGCGCCATCTGCACCTCAGCGGTGTGGCGGCGGCGCTGTCAGAAAGCTCATTAGAACTGCTGAAGCACACCGCCAAAGAGATGCGCGCACGCGGCAAAACTATCTCGTTTGACCCGAACCTGCGACCGGTGCTGTGGCGCAGCGAAGAGGAGATGCGTAAGCAGCTCAATCTGCTGGCGGAGTATGCCGACTGGGTACTGCCGGGCGAAAAAGAGGGTCTGATTCTGACCGGTTATCGTCAGCCGGAAGCGATCGCGGATTTCTATCTCGACAGAGGTGTGAAAGCCGTCGTGATTAAAACCGGTTGTGACGGTGCATGGTATAAAACCGCGCAGGGCGAACAGGGCCAGGTTGAGGCGATCAAGGTCGATAACGTGGTGGATACCGTGGGTGCTGGTGACGGCTTTGCCGTTGGCGTGATCAGCGCGTTGCTGGAAGGTCAGTCGCTGCCGCAGGCGATTCGGCGCGGTAACAAGATTGGTTCGATGGCAATTCAGGTCATTGGTGACAGCGAAGGTCTGCCGACGCGTCAGCAACTGGGCGACGTGTAGTTCGCGCCCCTCTACAGTCACAGGAGTTCCCGATGAAAAAGCAGACAATCGCGCCAAAACGCTGGTGGTTCATCATGCCCATCGTGTTTATCACCTACAGCCTGGCGTATCTCGATCGTGCAAATTTTAGCTTCGCTTCTGCTGCCGGGATTAATGACGATCTCGGCATCACCAAAGGCATGTCTTCGCTGCTGGGTGCGCTGTTCTTCCTGGGTTACTTCTTCTTTCAGATTCCGGGTGCGATTTACGCCGAACGCCGCAGCGTCAAGAAACTGATTTTCGTCTGTCTGATCCTGTGGGGCGGCTGTGCCTCGCTGACCGGCGTGGTCAGCAACATTCCGATGCTGGCCGCGATTCGCTTTGTTCTGGGCGTCGTGGAAGCCGCCGTGATGCCCGCGATGCTGATCTATATCAGCAACTGGTTCACTAAATCGGAACGTTCGCGCGCCAACACCTTCCTGATTCTGGGTAATCCGGTCACGGTGCTGTGGATGTCTGTGGTGTCGGGCTATCTGATTGAATCCTTTGGCTG
The DNA here is from genome assembly GCF_003201065.1 of Pantoea sp. JKS000250. Classification (NCBI taxonomy): domain Bacteria; kingdom Pseudomonadati; phylum Pseudomonadota; class Gammaproteobacteria; order Enterobacterales; family Erwiniaceae; genus Pantoea; species Pantoea sp. JKS000250. The sequence goes on from NZ_QICZ01000001.1 coordinate 2,244,080, forward strand.
GCGTGAGATGTTTATCTTCGAAGGGATTCCGGCGGTGGTGTGGGCGATTGCCTGGTGGTTCCTGGTGCAGGATAAACCGGCACAGGCGCGCTGGATGAGTGATGCCGAGAAAGCGGCATTGCAGGCTGAACTGCAGAAAGAGCAGGAAAACATCAAAGCGGTGCGTAACTACGGCGAAGCGTTCCGTAACCGCAACGTCATCCTTCTCTGCCTGCAGTACTTTGCCTGGAGCATCGGCGTGTATGGCTTTGTGCTGTGGCTGCCGTCGATTCTGCGCAACGGTACGCAGATGGGCATGGTAGAAGCGGGCTGGCTCTCTGCCGTCCCTTATCTGGCAGCGACCATTGCGATGGTGGTGGTCTCCTGGGCGTCGGACAAAACCCAGAATCGTAAGCTGTTCGTCTGGCCGCTGCTGCTGATTGGCGCGCTGGCGTTCCTCGGCTCGTATCTGGTGGGATCGAACAATTTCTGGATGTCCTACACCCTGTTAGTGATTGCCGGAGCCGCGATGTATGCCCCTTACGGACCGTTCTTCGCCATTATTCCTGAGATGCTGCCCCGTAATGTCGCCGGTGGCGCAATGGCGCTGATCAACAGCATGGGCGCGCTGGGGTCGTTCATCGGTTCATGGATTGTCGGCTATCTTAATGGTGCTACCGGCAGCCCGTCGGCGTCTTACATCTTTATGGGATCGGCCCTGCTGGTTTCGGTGTGGCTGACGCTGATTGTGAAACCGGCGCAGAATAAAGCCCCGCCGCTGCAGGGTGCGAAACCGGCCTGAAAGCGTAAACGCTAGAGAGTGCTGATTCATAAGCGCCTAGGCTTAGTCAGCACATTAAAAGCGTAATCGTTAATCTCTGTTTCTCCGGGCGGCCTGCAAGCCGCCCGCTACTTATTGAACGGGAGCCACCGAATGAAACCCGCTGTAATTCTTTATAAAAAACTGCCTGACGATCTCTACGCACGCCTGGCTGAACAGTGTGACGTGACGGAAATCAGCGATCTGTCGCCGGAAAGCCAGCAGCAGCACGCTGCGGTGTTTCAGCAGGCAGAAGGGCTGCTGGGATCGGGCGGTAAAGTGAATGGCGAGCTGCTGGCGAAAATGCCCAATCTGCGCGTCTGCTCCAGCGTCTCTGTGGGCTATGACAATTTCGATGTTGATGCACTCAATCAGCGTCACGTGGTGCTGATGCACACGCCGACCGTGCTGACCGAAACCGTGGCGGACACCATGATGGCGCTGGTGCTGAGCACGGCGCGCCGCGTGCCGGAACTGGATGCCTGGGTGAAAGCGGGCAACTGGCAGAAGAGCATTGGTCCGGCGCAGTTTGGCATCGACGTGCACCATAAAACGCTGGGTATCCTTGGCATGGGACGCATCGGCATGGCGCTGGCGCAGCGCGCCCACTTTGGCTTCGGCATGAAAATCCTCTACAACGCCCGCCGCGAACATGAAGAGGCGCAGTCGCGCTTTAGCGCGCAGCGCTGTGAACTGGAGGCGCTGCTGAAGCAGAGTGATTTCGTCTGCATCAGCCTGCCGCTGACGGAAGAGACGCACCATCTGATCGGTGCTGCCGAACTGGAACTCATGAAGCCGGATGCAGTGCTGATCAACGCCGGTCGCGGGCCGGTGGTGGATGAGCAGGCGCTGATCGCCGCGTTGCAGGCGGGCAAACTGCACGCTGCCGGGCTGGATGTGTTTGAGCAGGAGCCGGTCTCAGCCGACTCTCCGCTGCTGTCGCTGCCTAATGTTGTGACGCTGCCGCACATCGGTTCCGCCACGCATGAAACCCGTTACGGCATGATGCAGGATGCGGTAGAGAATCTCATCGCCGCGCTCGGCGGAAACGTTGAGAAAAACTGCGTGAACCCGCAGGCGCTGAAGTAATCCCCACGCCTTCCCATTGCGCCCGCCGATGGCGGGCGTTATGGTGGACCCCCGATTCGCTATTACAAATATTTAACCGCTATGTCCTTTTCTCAGTTCGGCGACAAATTTACCCAACATTCCGGCATCTCACGTCTGATGGAAGATATGGGCGCAGGCCTGCGTACGCCCGGCACCATCATGCTGGGTGGCGGCAATCCGGCGCAAATTCCGGCCATGAACGACTATTTTCAGCAACTGCTGCAGCAGATGCATGAGGAGGGCAAACTCAGCGAGGCGCTGTGCAATTATGACGGTCCGCGTGGCAAAGCGACGCTGCTGGAATCGCTGGCCGGACTGCTGAGTGAACAGCTTGGCTGGCCGATTACCGCAGAGAACATCGCGCTGACCAACGGCAGCCAGAGCGCCTTCTTCTATCTGTTTAACCTGTACGCCGGTCGCCGGGCCGATGGCAGCAAAAAGCGGGTGCTTTTCCCGCTGGCGCCTGAGTATCTTGGCTATGCGGATGCCGGTCTGGAAGACGATCTGTTTGTGTCGGCGAAGCCGAACATTGAGCTGCTGCCGGAAGGGCAGTTTAAATATCATGTCGATTTCGAGCATCTGCCGATGAACGATGATGTCGGGTTAATCTGTGTTTCGCGCCCGACCAACCCCACCGGCAATGTGATCACCGATGATGAGCTGATGCAGCTCGATGCGCTGGCACAGCAGCATGACATACCACTGCTGATCGACAATGCCTATGGCGTGCCGTTCCCCGGCATCATCTTCAGCGAGGTGCGCCCGCTATGGAATCCCAACATCATTCTCTGCATGAGCCTGTCGAAGCTCGGCCTGCCGGGTGCGCGTTGCGGTATTATTATCGCGGATGAGAAGACCATTACTGCGCTGAGCAATATGAACGGGATTATCAGCCTGGCGCCAGGCAGTATCGGTCCGGCCATCGCCAATGAGATGATTCGTCGTGGCGATCTGTTGCGGCTCTCCGAAGAGGTGATTAAGCCGTTCTATCAGCAGAAGGTGCAGCAGACCATCGCGATCCTGCGGCGCTATCTGCCGGAAGATCGCTGCCTGATCCACAAGCCGGAAGGGGCGATTTTCCTCTGGCTCTGGTTCCGCGATCTGCCGATCACCACCGAACTGCTTTATCAGCGGCTTAAAGCGCGCGGCGTACTGATGGTGCCAGGCCACTTCTTCTTCCCGGGACTGGAACAGGCGTGGCCGCATACTCATCAATGTATGCGGATGAACTACGTGCCGGATGCAGAGAACATCGAGCGGGCGGTGCAGATTCTGGCGGAAGAGGTTGAGATCGCCTGGCGCGACAGTTAATCCTGCTGTCCCTGTGAATCGGTTAACGACAGCTGGCACCACTGTGCCAGCTGCTGAATCGCCTGTTCCACTTCCGCATTCCAGCCGAAACCGGCATTCAGCCGGAAACAGTGATCGTAGCGCTGATCGGTAGCAAAGATGTGGCCGGGCGCAATCCCGATGCCCGCATTGCGCGCTTTCAGAAACAGCTCGCGCACGTTCAGTGCCCCTCGTGGCATTTCCACCCACAGCACATAGCCTCCTTCCGGATCGGACACCCGGGTTCCCGCCGGAAATTCCCGCAGTACCGACTGCCGCATTTCCCGGATTTGCCTAGCCAGCTCGCGCCGTAGCTTACGCAGATGCGCATCATAGCCACCGCTGCGCAGCAGCTCCGCTACCGCCGCCTGCGACAGCACAGAGGTGCCCATGGTGGAGGTATATTTCAGCGAGGCGATTTTGCGCATGTAGTTAACGCTGTGCACCCAGCCAATACGAATGCCCGGTGCCACGGTTTTAGAAAAACCGCTGCAGAGAATGGCGTTGGGGCTGAAGGCACGCATCGGGAAGGGGCGACGCTCACCAAAGGCGGTATCGCCAAAAATATCATCCTCAATGATCACTACATCATTCTCATCCGCCTGCCGCGCGATATAGGCTTTATGCTCGTTGGGAATACTCTTGCCCAGCGGATTATTGACGTTGCACAGGGTGAGAAAGACCCGCACCGCTTTACGCTGAAACAGGCCGGTCAGCTTCGCCACATTCACATACCCTTCCGGTCCGGCTTCCACTTCAATCACCCGCAGATTCAGGTTATGCAGCATCTGCAGCAGCACGAAATAGCAGGGTGACTCTACGGCGACCACATCGCCCGGCTGGGTGGTGGCGCGCAGCGACAGTGAGATCGCCTCGATGCAGCCGTTGGTGATCAGAATATCGTCGGCGCTGATATTGCAGCCATAATCGACCGCACGGCGGGCAATCTCGGTTTTCAGCGGCGCATAGCCAGTGCCCTTGACCGTATTGCCGAGCAGGGCCGGTTTGCTGTAGCCCATCTGGCGCATCAGCAGGCCGATGCGTTTGACCGGATAAAGCGCGCTGTCGCCGTTAGCCAGATCGAGGCGCACCCGGCAGTCTGAACCGAGCATCGCCAGATGCAGTTCGGTCTGTTCATCCAGCGGTGCGATGGCGTGTGGCTGTTCGCTGATGGCGGGCAACTGACGTGAAGAGGGCCGCTGCGGGGCGACAAAAAAGCCCGATTTAGGCCGGGCGACGGCGTAGCGCTCATCTTCCAGCGTGCGCAATGTTTTCAGGGCGGTGGTGAGGCTGACATTGTACTGCGTCGCCAGCGTGCGTACCGACGGCAGACGGCTGTCGGGAGCCAGCGAACCGGCATGAATGGCCTGCTTGATCTGTTCTGCTATCTGGCGGTAACGACTGCTCTGACTCTCCTGTTCCCCGATAACATCGGCCATCTGTTCCACCCCATATCGCGCTGATCTGTGCATATTCAACAGAGTACATTCAAAGTACTTTAGGCTGCATCTCTTAATTATTCATGATGCTGAACGGCACGGCGACCCCGCCAGCCACCGGGCTTCAGGCCATAAAGCGATTCTGTTCACCTGAGGGAAATGCGAGAAATGAATAATCTGCCCGCCATGATGAAGGAGATTGAAGCGTATCTGTCGCCCGCGATCATGGAGTCGGCTCAGCGCTGCTCCGCCCGCCTGCTGGTGGCGTTACCGGATAAGCTGCAACTGGAGAACAACCGTGTGCTGCTCGCCTATGGCGGCGGAAAAGACAGCAGCTACATGGTGGCGTATGTGCGATACATTCAGGGCCTGATCTGGCAGCAGCAGGGCAGCACTTTTTCTCTTCGGGTCAGCACCAACCGCCATGCGGCAATGAATCAGAGCGTGATGGAGAATATCCATCGCGTGTATCAGGCGCTGGCGATGCATGACGATGAACGGGTGGAATGTCTGGTGGTGGATGGCCTGCTGATCCGGCCGTTTGCCCGCGACCTGCCGATGCCGGAGAGCGTGCGGCAGCAGAACCGCCATGATGTGCTGATGAATGGCCACCGCTTTAGCGCCGACGGGCGCTCGACCTTCTGCAATGCCTGTAATCTCAGCATGGTGAACTCCTTTGGCCTGGCGGCAGACTACAACGGCGGCGTGGATTTGATTGTTACCGGCGACTCGCCGCAGGAGCAGGCCGCCTATGTTGCCTGGGCGCGGCACCTTTCACGGCTGTTTGATGCGCCGGTAGCGGACAAAGACCGGGGCTTCAGCGGCTTTCTCCAGACGCTGGACGGCGTGGCTGAACGCTACTTCTCTGACGTTTACGGTGCCGATCAACTGACACCCGCACACCGCATTACCCACCAGCTGGCGCGCGATCCGCTGTTTTTCAACATCTATCAGGACACCGCCTATGAAGCGGGCGCGCACTGGGCACTGCTCAGCGAATTTATGCGTTTCCGTTTTGATGAGCTGATGTTCAGCTTTTCTGAGTCCGACTGCGGTAATCCGACACTGATGGCCCATCTGCGCGGACTGCGGGCAGAAACGCTGCTGCAGCGTAACTATGCCGAAGGGATCCGCGAATATGTGCGCTTTGCGCTGGGGCTGATGGTGAAGAAAGATTTTCCGCCACAGCTGATTGATGAGATGGCGGCACGTTATCAGGATGACGACGCCATCTACCTGCAGCGGCAGCGCGCGGCGGACTTTGCCCTGCAGGCGTTTGACCTTAACGACGACCAGCTGATCTGCATGATCTACTCACCCTTCCTGGCACAGGGAGAACAGCTCGGACAGTGGCTGACGCAGCAGCAGATTGCGCTGGATGAAACAGCCATTCGCGACCTGCTTGAGCAGCGTAGCGAGGATCTCACGCTGGCAGAGCAGCTAACACAGCTCTCTGGCCTGACGCTGACGCAGATGCGGCACTGCTGGCAGAGCAGACCGGTCAGTTCGCTGCTGGAGGGCAAAAGCCGCGATCCGCTGTCGCGCGTCCTGCGTTTTGATCCCCATAAAGCGGTGATTCAGGTCAATAACGGTGTGCTCAACGACATCGTGACAGAAATCATTTCCGGGCGTTAACCCGGTAAGGCAAGGCGATGAAAAAGATTTTTCTGCAAATTGGCGCCACCCGTGATGGCCAGAACCCCTACTGCGAGGTGGCAAAGCGCGATGGCTATTTCACCGTGCTGGCGGAAATGGGCGATTTTGTCGATTACCAGTCGTTAAGTCTGGCGCTGCCGTTTGATCTGATCATCCGCCTCGACCGTCCTGAGAATCCGTGGGAGGTCATGCAGGCCTATCTCCATGCCGGTTTGCTGGCGCATCCGCTGGTAGTGCTGGCGGGTTTTGAAGCCTACAACGCCAGCGCCGGACGGCTGCGCGAGATGCTGGCCGGGCCTGACGCGCCCGCCGCCTTTATTCCGCTGGATAAATATGCGCAGCGCATGGCGCTGAAAAAAGCCTGGCCGCGCTTTCCGCAGCCGGAGTTCCGCTTTTTTGCCTCGCCGCTCAGCATTCTGGATGCGGAACAGGCGCTGATCTATCCCTGTGTCGTGAAGCCGGTGGATGGCGGCGGCGGGCTGGGCATCTGGCTGATTGAGCGCGCCGATCAGCTGCACAGCGTAGTAACACAGCTGGTACAGACCATGAACTACGGCGGGCGCGGCTTCAGCGGCTTTATTGTGGAAAGTGCGCTGATCGGCGAGGAGTTTTCGTTGCAGGGCGTGGTGCATCAGGGGCATCCCCTGGCGCTGACCTGTTGCCAGAAGGTCATTGAGCAGCACCGGGATAGCGAAGGCTGCGTCAGCTTTTATGAGTCGGGGCATGTGGCGATGGCAGCAGCAGCCCTGCCAGCGTCGTTCAGCAGTCTGATGACCTTCTGCTGCGAAACCTTTGGCTATCGTCAGGGCGCGTTTCACATCGATTTCATCGTGGTGAATGGCGTGCCGCATTTCCTGGAGATGGGATTCCGGCTCTCCGGCATGGGCGTGGCGACGCTGGTGCAGGCGACGACGGGCATCAACTGGGCGGAAGTCACCTTCCGGCTGGAAGCGGGCGGTGCACTGCCTGTCTTTACCTTCACCCCACCCGGTGCGGTCGGCCAGCTGCGGTTACGGCAACCGGCGCAGCTTCAGGCGGCTGAACGCTGGATTGATCAGCATCAGCAGGGTGCGCTGTTGCCACCACTCAGATTGCCGGCATTACAGGTTTCACCCCGATCCTCACTCTATGCCGATCTGACCCGACACGCGGGCATTCTGGCAACGTTCAGCCTGACGGCCGCTACGCGCGAACCCATTATGACCACCTTTCAGCAGGTGATTGCCGCGCAATCCGTTACAGCCGGGAGAGACAAAGTATGTGCAGGATGATTCTGGCGCATGGTCAGTTCGACAGCGCACAGATTTTAGAGGCGGCGCGCGCCATGAGCTGCGGTGAAGGCGCTGAACACGATGGCCCGATCAAATCGCATCCCAACGGCTGGGGCTGTCTGTGGCTGGAAGAGGGCGAGATTCGAACCCTGCACGGCACCGGCCCGTTCGCCGACGCCCTGCCGGGCATTGATGTGGATCGCCTGCGCAGCCGCTTTCTGGCGGTGCATGTGCGTCACGCCACGCTGAGTAAAAATCAGGGGATCGAATTTTCGCATCCGCTGTGGCGCAACAGCGCCGGACATCAGTGGTACATGATGCATAACGGCTTTCTGCCGACGATTTACCGCCAGCTTGGCCTGGCGGAATCCCGCTTCGATTCCGAAGAGTATCTGCGCTACCTGGTGGATCAGACCACACCCGCCGATTTCACCCGCGACTATCTGCGCGCAAAGATGGCGCAGGTTGAGCCAGGCGGTAGCGCAGGTAATGCCATTTTTGTCACCCGCGACAAAGCCTGGGCGTGGCAGTGGCATCCGCACGATACGCTTTTCCCTGACTACTTTACGATGCATTTTCGGCAACAGGACGGTTGCACGCTGATCGCCTCTGAACCCGTAACAATACCAGGCAGCGCCGGCAGCTGGCGGCGAATGAACAATCATGAACTCTATGAAATACCGTTTAGGGAGTGATAAACATGGCTATTTTCAATCAGTTCCGCGTGATTAATCCCAACATGTTTGTGGAATCGACCTGGCTGGATGACATCGTCACTGCACGGGTGCCGCTGCTGGTGCTGCGTAATTTCCTGACGCCAGAGGTGCGGGAAACGGTGGTGGCTGACCTGCAGCGCTGCCGGGAAAAGATCCGTGTCTCTCACTATCCCAATGGCGCGCTGACCACGCTTGGTCCCTATCTGGCGCGCCATACGGCGGCACCCGATAACTATTTTACCGAGCTGCGTGATATCCAGCCGGCGTTGCCGCCCTCGCTGAATTCACTGCGCGAACTGATTTACGGCTGGGTGCAGCATGCGCTGCGGCTGGAAAGTTTAAACATCGCCCATGAACCGGGTCGTGGCGACTACGCCGGTTCTATCGTGCGCTTTCATGCCGATGGCGTCGCGAACCCGCTGCATAACGACAATATCGTGCGCGACGCCGCAAAGACCTCGCTGGTGGTGACGCAAATCCTGCATCAGCTCAGCTGCGTGGTCTGCCTGCAGGAGTGCAACGCAGGTGGCGCGCTACGTATCTACAACAAAAAGTGGATGCCGGAGGATGAGCAGTTCAAAACCGCCGGTGAGCTGGGCTATCGCAGTGGTGTGATTGAAAACAGCGAGATCTGCGAATTTTCACCACGCAGTGGTGATATCTATCTGTTTAATCCTGCTTTTTATCACGAGATCGACCGGGTTGAAGGTGATACCCGCATCACCATGGGGTTCTTTTTCGGGCTGACAGATAAAAAGATGAAACACGCTATCGCCTGGAGCTAAGCCGGGTTGTGCAGGAATTTTTGCCAGAAGAGGAGAAGGGAATGACGACGTTTGAAAAAATTACTGCGCTGCTGGATCAGCATCAGGCCAGCTACCGCGTGGTGGAGCATGAGGCAGTCGGGCAGACCGATCAGATCAGCCAGATCCGCGGCAACGCGCTGGGCCAGGCGGCCAAAGCGATGGTACTGGAGGTCACTATGCCGGACGGTGCGCCATCGCGTCAGCTGCTGGCGATTGTGCCGGGTGACTGCCGGATCAATTTCAAAAGCGCGGCGCGCGCCATTGGCGGCAAAAAGTCCTCGTTCGCCGCGCCAGAGCTGGCGCAGGCACTGACCGACTGTGTGATGGGGGCTGTGCCGCCGTTTAGTTTTGATGACCGGCTGGCGCTGAGGGTCGATACCCGGCTGCAGCAGGTCGGCACATTATGGTTTAACGCGGGCGAGCTGGAGAAGTCGATCGCGCTGGCTGCAGATGACTATTTTCGCATCGTGGGTGCAGGCTGTTGTGCTGATATCGCCTCCCCGATTGCGATCACCGCCTGACGGCGGCTCAAGGAGTTTCAGATGTCGGTAAAAGATATGCTGTTAGCGCTGTGCGTGGTGGTAGCGTGGGGCGTGAATTTTGTGGTGATTAAGCTCGGGTTGCAGGGCATGCCGCCTTTTTTGCTGGCCGGACTGCGTTTCGCCCTGGTCGCCTTTCCCGCTATTTTCTTTGTGCGTCGCCCGCCGATCCCGCTGCGCTGGCTGGTGGTTTACGGCATGACCATCAGTTTTGGTCAGTTTGCGTTTCTGTTTCTGGCGATCAAGCTCGGCATGCCAGCCGGTCTGGCGTCGCTGGTGCTGCAGGCGCAGGCGTTCTTTACCCTGTTGCTGGGTGCGCTGCTGCTGGCAGAGAAGCTGCGCTGGAATCATATCGTCGGGATTATCATCGCCACGCTGGGGATGTTTATGCTGGCGACGGCGGGGATGGAAGGGCAGACCAGCGCCGGGATTACGCTGACCACCATGATGCTGACGCTGTCGGCGGCGCTGTCATGGGGGCTGGGAAATATCACCAATAAGATTATTATGCGGAACCGCAGTGTGCCGATTATGTCGCTGGTGGTCTGGAGTGCGCTGGTGCCGGTCATTCCCTTCTTTGCCTGTTCGCTGCTGTTTGAGGGGCAGCCCGCCATCGTTAATAGCCTGCTGCACATCGGCCTGCAGACCGTGCTGGCGCTGTTCTACCTGGCGTTTGTCGCCACCATTGTCGGTTACGCTATCTGGGGGAATTTACTGAGTCGCTATGAAACCTGGCGCGTCGCGCCGCTGTCGCTGCTGGTGCCGGTGGTAGGGATCATTACCGCCGCGCTGGTGCTGGATGAGCACCTCTCTGGTCAGCAGATGCTGGGGGCGGGGGTGATTATTCTGGGGCTGCTGGTGAATGTGTTTGGTGGCGTGCTGGGTCAGCGTCTGGCGATGCGAACGCAGCTTTAAAGATAGCCATAAGAGCAAAAAAAACGCCGCATGCGCGGCGTTGAGATTGTTGAAAAAGTCTGCCCTGGCTCGCTGTAAGATCCAGCCAGCGAAGGGAACAAAGTCAGATTGGAAAGTCGCAAAAACCGCCATCCCTGGCGCGGGACGCTTTTCTCCTCTGACCTTATTCCCTGCGCTTTTAGCGAATGCGTTGCTGCCAGGTTCACCCAGCTTTGGCTTTGTCAGCAGTCTGACGCCGCTAACGCGGCGTTTGTCAGGATTACTTCAGAATCTCAATACGGCGTGGTTTCGCCTCTTCCGGCACCAGACGTTCAAGGTCGATGCTCAGCAGACCATTTTCGAGACGAGCATCGCGCACCACAATGTGGTCGGCGAGCTGGAATTTACGCTCGAAGTTGCGCTCGGCGATACCCTGATACAGGTATTTACGCTCGGTCTGCTCTTCAGGATGGGCACCCCGCACGATCAGCACGTTATCGTGCGCCGTGATATCCAGTTCGCTCTGAGCAAAACCGGCCACCGCAATCGTAATGCGATAGTGATTTTCATCGACCAGTTCAACGTTATAGGGAGGATAGCCGCCATTGCTCTGATTCTGATTCGATTCGAGCAGGTTAAACAGGCGATCAAAACCGATGGCAGAGCGATAAAGCGGGGTGAGATCAAAATTACGCATATTAAGACTCCTGAAATTCAGCAAGTTTTGGCAACCTTCCACTATTGGACAGGCTGGATACGGCACCTCACTGTCCCTTGCGGCAACGGTGCGTGTGTCCGTAAACTAAAAATGGGTGTCACAGGAGAATTTTCAAGAGGGCGAAATGCAATTTTTTTCGCCAAATTGCGGAAATGACATACACTCAGGACTACTTTTGCCAGACCCGGACGGACTTCGCCCCAGAGTGTTGACGTTGTCTGGCAAGCCAACTCAGCCAGGCTTATGCCATGACTGAAGGGATGATGATGATGAAATTGATGAAGACCTTACCTCTGGCTGGAATGGTGTGCTGCGCAATGGCGACAACCGGCTGTTCCAGCGTGATGTCTCACACCGGCGCGAGTCAGGGTTACTATCCCGGCACCCGTGCCAGCGCTGACATGCTGACGGATGGTGATACCAGCTGGGCGCTGAAGCCGCTGGCGTTAATCGATCTTCCTTTCTCTGCCATGCTGGATACGCTGCTGCTGCCGTGGGACTACTACCGTAGCGACAAAGACAAATCTCTCGACTCCCCACGTGAACGTATCCTGCAGAGCGAAAGGCTGGCGCATACCCAGGAAAGCCTTGCGCAGGCGCAGCCTATGCCACCTATGCGGTCACAGCCGCAACCGTAAAGAGCTGCCGCCAGCCATTCACCTCACGCATAAAAGCAATTTGTGACCCGTCCGGTGACCAGACTACCGCGTCACCTGACGGTGCTTCTTCCGTTCTGCGTGTCAGACGCTGACACGTGCCGCTCTCAACCTCACATCGCATCACGCTGTTATCGCAGATAAAGGCAATTGACTGGCCGTCAGGATGCCAGCTAAAAGCGGACTGAATGCTGTGGCTGAGTTCGGTGATCTGACGCGGTTCGCCGCCGTTGGGAGAGACCGTCCAGAGCTGGATCACCGCGCCGGCATCCGCCATCAGAAACGCGATCTGGCTGCCATCGGGCGCAGTACGCAGCCAATGGCGCGGTTGTAGCGCCACGCCACGGCTGTGCGTCAGGCGACGCTGCTGCACACCAGCCGGTGGCGCAGGTAACTGCTGGCTGCTGCCCTCCAGCGGCCTCTCTCCGGCGCGGGCGTAATCCTCCAGCGCGTCCGGCAGATCAACAATAAAAATTTCAGGCCGTTTCTCGCCCTGTGCCGTCAGCGTGTCGCCAATAAAAGCGATGGCCCAGCGCTGCCAGCTGCCGTCCGGTTTCTGATAGCCACGCTCACCGACCCAGCACTCCTCATAAGCACGATTAATCTGGTCACTGCCTGGCTGCGGTTCCGCGCGGGTCTGGCTCACCAGCAGGCAGAAATAGCTGCCGTCATACTCGCGCGGATGCTGTTTAACCGGCGTCACCGCGTGCAGCGGCACCGCGATACCGACGTTGCGCAGATCGAGACGGCTATCCAGCTCATGCATCACGTGATCATTGTAGGTAAAGCTCAGGCGTGAACCGTCGGGGCTGAAGACATGCACATGCGAGCCGCCGCGTAGCGCGCCAGGAGTAAAGGGCGGTGTAATATCGCAGGCATCCAGATTCACTGCCGCGCCGTTCTCAACAATCACACCGCGCCGGTGGTGGAAGTCATACTGCCAGCTGGCATCGGGATGTTCCGGGCCATGAATGCAGACGTAGCGCGGGGGCAGATCGGGGCTGACCGTCACGACGCCGACATGCGCTCCGTCCCGGGCCTGATAGAGCACCTCAACGTCACCGGTCATCACATTGACCCGCTCAATGGTCTGGCTGGTAAAGGACGCACCCGATGGACGGACGTCAAACGCCAGCCACTGGCTGTCGGCTGTCCAGACATTGATATTGGTGAGCTGATGCTGACGGGTAGCAAAGGTGATCTGTTTTTCTGACATGATGAAACCCACGGAGAAAGCGTTGTCCGACAAATTACGCGATTCCGTTTTGCGGTGCAGCTTTTTTGGCGGGGTAAGGGGGCCGGGCCGCTGCGGCCCGGCAGAGAACAGGGCCGTTACAGCACTAACTCTTCAATGGCATGAGCGACGCCATCTTCCATATTGGTTTTAGTGATAAATTGCGCGATTTTCTTAACAGAATCAATGGCATTACCCATGGCGACACCCGTGCCAGCATATTCAATCATCGCCAGGTCATTCTCCTGATCGCCAATCGCCATCACTTCTTCCTGCTTCAGGCCGAGCTTCTCCGCCAGCATTCTGACGCCCTGGCCTTTGTTCACCCGGCGATCGAGGATTTCGAGGTAATACGGCGCACTTTTCAGGATGGTGTAAGTCTGCTGAGCATGCTCGGGCAGGCGGGCAATCGCCGCGTCGAGCAGGGCGGGCCGATCGATCATCATCAGTTTCGGGAAGCGCATAGCGCGATCCATCTCTTCCACCGCGCGATAGCGCACCGGAATGCCGGTCAGGCTCGCTTCATGGATGGTGTATTCACTGATGTCTTTGTTCGGCGTGTAGAGATGAGATTTGTCGAACGCCTGGAAATGGACGCCAAGCTCACGTGCCAGATTCTCAATGTAGAGGTAATCGTCAAAGGTCAGCGTCACTTCTGCCACACACTCACCATCTGCCGCCTGATGAACCAGCGCACCGTTGTTGCTGATCGCGTACTGGCCGGGCGCCTGCATATCCAGCTCCATCAGATAGCGCTGGATACCTACAAACGGCCGACCCGTGGTCAGCACAATCGACACGCCCTGCTTACGGGCACGATCGAGGGCGGATTTCACCCCCGGCGTGATCTCATGTTGCGGATTGAGCAGGGTGCCATCCATGTCGATAGCGATCAATTTAATAGCCATAGAGTCCTCGTAGCGTCTGGGTTTTGTTCAATGCTAGCGCGATTCAGCGCACATTGACTAGTTTCCTGGCAGGCGGGAATGGCCAGGAAACCGCCAGGGTCAGGCGGTAAAGAGATCGCGGTGGATTTTAATCACGGCTTTTCGGATAGTTGCGGGTTCGCCTGGCGCGCAGCAGGGGCGATGAATATCGTGCGGGAAAAACAGCGCGAACATGTCGGGCAGCAGCGTAATCACTGACTCATTTAATATCTTCTGATAAAAAACGACGTCACGCTCCTGGGCGAAATCTTCGGTGATGTGCTGATCGGGATGGGCGCGGGCCACACCAATATTCTCGGTGCCTGCCAGCAGATACTGAATATCGATGTAGTTAAAGTGGGACTCTGCACGACGCGCGCTGGCGGGTTCGGTCATCATCTCCTGCACCAGACAGAACATTTTGTTGTCAGGCAAAATCTCATATTTGCCGGTGTCCAGCTGGCTGAAATCGGTTCCCGCAATCCAGCTTATCGCCTGATCGATGACCGGATGAAAGGCGTGACGTTCTCTGTTCCAGTCGTGACGATCGCAAACAATCATGGTGTAACTCCCTGTAAAAATGAGTGCGCCCGAATAGCGCAAAGAGAGGCAAGAGTAAGGGAGCTGACCGGGTTAAAACGTGATCGGGGTCGCAGCATGCGGGCAGCAGGACCCGCCTCGCCGGGTTTTCGCCCATACGGCACAAAAAAAAGGCCATCACCTGAGTGATGGCCTGTTATGTCCGCTATCTGTTAAATATCGATATTGGCCGCTTTCAGCGCATTCTCTTCGATGAAGGCACGGCGCGGCTCGACCGCATCGCCCATCAGGGTCGTGAACAGCTGGTCAGCACCGATCGCATCTTTAATAGTGACGCGCAGCATACGACGGCTGTCTGGATCCATGGTGGTTTCCCACAGCTGATCCGGGTTCATCTCGCCCAGACCTTTATAGCGCTGGACCGACAGGCCACGACGCGACTCTTTCACCAGCCACTCAATCGCCTGTTCGAAGCTTGCCACCGGCTGACGACGCTCACCACGTTCAATGTAAGCATCTTCTTCCAGCAGACCACGCAGTTTGCCACCCAGAGCACAGATTTTGCGGTACTCAGGTCCCTGAACAAACTCAGCTTCCAGCGGATAGTCGGTATCCACACCGTGGGTACGGACGCGCAGCACCGGCTCGAACAGGTTCAGTTCGCGGTTTTCACGCACCTGTGCCAGATAAGTACTGCCGTGCGCTTCACGCTCCGTCAGATAGCTCACCAGGCCGTTCAGCCAGGTAGTAACCTCTGCTTCGTTGCTCAGGTCGCTCAGCGTGTCGTGATAAATCATCGCACGCAGCATGGCCATCGGATAACGGCGTTCCATACGCTTGATCATCTTCTGGGTGCTGTTGAAGTCAGAGACCAGCGTCTCCAGCGGCTCACCGCCCAGCGCAGGCGCGCTGGCATTGGTGTGCAGCGTTGCACCATCAAGGGCGATAGCGATCTGGTATTGGTCCATCGCCTCGTCATCTTTGATGTACTGCTCCTGCTTGCCTTTCTTCACTTTGTAGAGCGGCGGCTGGGCGATATAGACGTGGCCGCGCTCAATGATTTCAGGCATCTGACGATAGAAGAAGGTCAGCAGCAGGGTTCGGATGTGTGAACCATCGACATCGGCATCGGTCATGATGATGATGCTGTGATAGCGCAGCTTGTCCGGGTTGTACTCATCGCGACCAATACCGCAACCCAGTGCGGTGATCAGCGTGGCCACTTCCTGCGAGGCGAGCATCTTGTCGAAACGCGCTTTCTCAACGTTAAGGATCTTACCTTTCAGTGGCAGAATCGCCTGGTTTTTACGGTTACGGCCCTGTTTGGCCGAGCCGCCTGCGGAGTCACCCTCCACCAGGTAGATTTCAGAGAGCGCCGGGTCACGCTCCTGACAATCCGCCAGCTTACCTGGCAGACCAGCCAGATCCAGCGCGCCTTTACGGCGGGTCATTTCACGGGCGCGGCGTGCTGCTTCACGGGCACGTGCGGCATCGATAATTTTGCCCACGACGATTTTGGCGTCTGACGGGTTTTCCAGCAGGTATTCTGCCAGCAGTTCATTCATCTGCTGCTCAACCGCCGATTTCACCTCTGACGAGACCAGTTTGTCTTTGGTCTGTGAGGAGAATTTTGGATCCGGCACTTTTACCGAAACCACGGCGATCAGGCCTTCACGCGCATCATCACCGGTGGCGCTGACTTTGGCTTTCTTGCTGTAACCCTCTTTATCCATGTAGGCATTCAGGGTACGCGTCATCGCTGCGCGGAAACCGGCAAGGTGCGTACCGCCATCGCGCTGCGGGATGTTGTTGGTAAAGCAGTAAATATTTTCCTGGAAGCCGTCGTTCCACTGCAGCGCCACTTCCACGCCAATGCCATCTTTCTCGGTAGAGAAATAGAACACGGTAGGGTGAATCGGCGTTTTGTTTTTGTTGAGGTACTCAACAAACGCCTTGATACCGCCTTCGTAATGGAAGTGGTCGGTTTTGCCATCACGCTTGTCTTCCAGGCGAATCGACACGCCCGAGTTCAGGAACGACAGTTCGCGCAGGCGTTTTGCCAGAATCTCATACTCGAAATCGCGCACGTTGGTAAAGGTTTCATAGCTTGGCCAGAAACGCACGCGGGTACCGGTGATGTCGGTATCACCAGTGACCGCCAGCGGTGCCTCAGGTACGCCGTGGACGTAAATCTGCTGATGGACTTTGCCTTCGCGACGAATGGTCAGCTCCAGCTTCTGCGACAGGGCATTAACGACAGAGACGCCCACGCCGTGCAGGCCGCCGGAGACTTTATAGGAGTTATCGTCGAACTTACCGCCCGCATGCAGCACGGTCATGATCACTTCAGCGGCGGAAACGCCCTCTTCTTCGTGAATACCGGTTGGAATACCGCGTCCATCATCCTGCACCGAGACGGAGTTATCCGCATGGATAGTGACTACGATGTCACTACAGTGACCAGCGAGCGCTTCGTCGATTGCGTTATCCACGACCTCGAATACCATGTGATGCAGACCGGTACCGTCATCGGTATCGCCGATATACATGCCCGGGCGTTTGCGTACCGCATCAAGTCCTTTCAGGACTTTAATACTTGAGGAGTCATAAGAATTCGACATCAACGTTTCTCGCTCATTTTAATCTTCAGGTTGAACCGCTATTTTACCCTGTTCCACGCGGAACATCTTGCCCTTTTCGTCGGTCATGTCGATTACATGTCCGGCAGAAATGGCGCTGACAAACACCTGAGCCTGAGTGGCTTTTAACCGGTCCGCCAGCAGGCGCCGACGGCTCTCATCCAGCTCAGAAGCAAAGTCATCAATGAGGTAAATACAGCGGCGTCCGCTCTGGCTTGTCAGGAACTCGCCCTGTGCCAGACGCAATGCACACATCAGCAGTTTCAACTGCCCGCGTGAGAGTAAATCTTCGACCGGCGTCCCTTCAGCGCGAATACGAAAATCGGCTTTATGGGGACCGCTGGCGGTATAGGTCAGTGCGCGATCGCGCTCAAAATTACGTTCCAGCAGTTCGGCGTAGTCGCTCTCTTTGTCCCAGCCACGCTGGAAGGAAAAGCGCAGCTCAAACTCCGGCAGAAACTGGGCACAGGTGGCAGTGATCTCCGCCGAAATCGCCGCACTGTATTCCGCCCGCCACTGGCTGATCTGTTCCGCCAGCGGAACCAGCTCCTGATCCCAGGGACGAATCTGGCTGTAACGTGAAACCTGGCGCAGCGCCGCATTTCGCTGCTTAAGCAGGCGGCGCATATTGTTCCAGGCGTTAAAGAAGCCGGGCGTGTTATGGAAACAGCCCCAGTCCACATAGGCTCTGCGGTATTTGGGGCCGCCATTCAACAAACTAAAGCCTTCCGGCGTAATTAACTGCATCGGCAGCAGCTGCGCCAGCTCCGCGACCTTGTGTCCATCGCTGCCATCAATGCGCACTTTGCTGTCACCGGCCCGGTTTTTGGTCAGCCCGACGGAGATTTCCCGCTCTTTGCTTTCCAGTCGTCCGTGCAGTACGAACGCTGCCTCGTCGTGACGGATTACGCGGCCCGCCTGCAGGCTACGAAACGAGCGGCCATGCCCCAGCGTATGGATCGCCTCTAAAACGCTGGTTTTCCCGCTGCCGTTGACGCCCACCAGGAAATTAAAGCCGGGTGCCAGCTGCAGGTCAGCCTGCTCGATATTACGAAAATCTTTGATAAGAAGGCGGGTTAAAGCCATGAATCAATCCAGCGTGAAGGGCAATAGTCGGGATGAATGGGTTTGCCTTATAACACAATTCAGTGCGTTGACGGCGAAGCAGGTTTGCCCGATATCGCCATCACCAGGCCGTCGGCGTCGACGCCAGTCTGCTTCAGGCTAGCGCGCAGACCCTGGGAGCATACTGAAGTATGTGACCAGGGGCGAGCACTGCCCGGAATCAGAATGGCAAGTAAGCCAGGCCGATATGTAACACCTACAAGCGCATGGGCATCACGACGTAGGCCGCTGCGGGACTTGCTACATCTTCAATCTGCACGCTCGACACCGAATCCGTCAGCAGCAGGCGGACGTTTTCGCACTTCAGCGCGTTCAGCACATCCAGCACGTAACTGACGTTGAAGCCAATCTCCAGCTCGGTGCCGTTATAGCTGACATCCAGCATCTCTTCCGCTTCTTCCTGTTCAGGGTTATTAGCGGTGATCTTCAGCTGATTTTCAGTGATATAGAGGCGAACGCCGCGGAACTTCTCATTCGAGAGGATCGCCGCACGGGCAAACGCCTGTTTGAGCAGATCGCAGCCTGCTTCCAGCGCTTTGTCGGGATTCTTCGGCAGTACGCGGCGATAATCGGGGAAACGACCATCAACCAGCTTAGAGGTGAAGATATAGTCACCGACGTGCGCCCGGATGTTGCTGCCGCCAATCTGAACCTGCAGCGGATTCTCGCCGCCATCCAGCAGACGCAGCAGCTCAATCACGCCTTTACGTGGCACAATTACCGAATGACTCGGCAGCGCCTGACCAATCGGCATAGAGCAAACGGCCAGACGGTGACCATCAGTGGCCACGGTGCGCAGCTCTTCCCCTTCGGTTTCAAACATCATGCCGTTGAGGTAGTAACGCACATCCTGATGCGCCATCGAGAACTGAGTTGCTTCGATCAACCGTTTCAGCGTTGCCTGCGGCAGGGTGAATTCAACTTCACTCTGCCAGTCGTCCAGATTCGGGAAGTCACTGGCGGGCAGGGTCGACAGCGAAAAACGGCTGCGGCCAGAGCGAACCAGCATGCGATCGCCTTCCAGCGCCAGCGTAATTTCTGCGCCATCCGGCAATCCGCGACAGATATCGAGGAATTTGCGCGCTGGCACGGTGGTGGAGCCAGGCTCATGTGCCTGCGTCAGCGCCACGCGCGCGACCATCTCCATTTCCAGATCGGTACCGGTCAGTAACAGCGACCCTTCCGTTACCTGCAGCAGCAGGTTTCCAAGGATCGGCAGTGTCGGACGACCGCCCAGCGGGCCACTTACTTGCTGCAGCGGCTTCAGCAGCTGCTCACGTTCAACAATAAATTTCATAGCGTCAGGAAGATAATGTTCTGATGAGATTAGAGAAATCTTCTTTGATATCGTGGCTCTCTTCACGCAGCTGCTCAATCTTGCGGCAGGCATGAAGCACCGTTGTGTGGTCGCGACCCCCAAAAGCATCGCCAATTTCTGGCAGGCTGTGGTTCGTCAACTCTTTTGCCATCGCCATCGCCATCTGGCGCGGACGCGCTACCGAGCGCGAACGACGCTTGGAGAGCAGATCCGCCACCTTAATCTTGTAGTACTCAGCCACGGTCTTCTGAATATTATCGATGGTGACCAGCTTTTCCTGCAGCGCCAGCAGATCGCGCAGCGCTTCGCGCACGAAGTCGATGGTTATCGCCCGGCCGGTAAAGTTGGCATTGGCGATCACGCGATTCAGCGCGCCTTCCAGTTCACGCACGTTAGAGCGTAAACGCTTGGCAATAAAGAAGGCGACTTCACCCGGCAGACGGATGTCGTTCTCATCTGCTTTTTTCATCAGGATTGCCACGCGCGTTTCCAGCTCAGGCGGCTCGATCGCCACCGTTAAACCCCAGCCGAAACGTGACTTAAGACGATCCTCCACCCCATTGATCTCTTTTGGATAGCGATCCGAGGTGAGGATGATCTGCTGATTGCCTTCTAATAAGGCATTAAAAGTGTGGAAGAACTCTTCCTGCGACCGCTCTTTATTCGCAAAGAACTGAATGTCATCGATCAGCAGCGCATCGACAGAACGGTAATAGCGTTTGAACTCTTCAATCGCGTTGTTCTGCAGCGCTTTAACCATATCCTGCACAAAGCGCTCGGAGTGCATGTAAACCACTTTTGCATTGGGTTTACGGGCAATGATGCCGTTGCCTACCGCGTGCAGCAGGTGCGTTTTGCCGAGACCGGTGCCGCCATACAGAAACAGCGGGTTGTAAGCGCCGCCTGGATTATCCGCCACCTGACGTGCCGCCGCGCGCGCCAGCTGGTTGGATTTACCCTCGACAAAGTTATCGAAGTTATGACGGTTATTCACATTCGAGCGATAGGTGACGTCGGCTGGTGCCGGGACATTATCCCAGCTGGGACGCAGGATCTGCGTTGGGGCCGGACGGATGTGACTCTGCACGGGCATGACGGGCGCGCTGACGCTGGCCATCACCGGCTGGCTGACCGCTGCCGCTGGCTGCTGAACCGGGCGCGTACCCACTTCAAAACGCAGCGCAGGCACGTTCGGACCACAGAATTCATTCAGCAGTGCATTGATACTGTTAAGGTATTTGTCCCGGACCCAGTCGAGTACGAAGCGATTTGGAGCATACAAGGCAAGCGTATTGTCGTTTAACTCAGCCTGCAGTGGACGGATCCACATGCTGAATTCGGTGGCAGGAAGCTCATCCTGCAAACGGGCAAGACACTGTTGCCAAAGCGTAAGTGACACGGCGGACTCCACTCGTACAAATTCGAAAAGAATAGTAGGCGTTACTCTAAGAAACGTTCATTTTTGACACAGACGCTAAGAAAGCGCCTGCGACCGCTATCAGCGGTTTCCCGTCCTGCAATCACCGGAGGATCGTCAGCGGAAGGGCGGATCATAGCGCAAAGCGAGACAGAGATCTTCCCTTTCTACACAGTTTTGATCCTTTTTATCCACAGGCCGGAGACGCGCAAAGAAGTTTACGCCAGTTGCAGGAAAAACCAGCAGGGATCTGGCGCAATGCGCTAAATTTTCGGGCGACATCTCATTTTATCCCCAGGATCCGGCAAGCCGATCGCAATAAGATCCCGTACGATCCTTGCGCTTTGGAACGGAGCCCGTATAATCCTTCACCCGACATTATGCTGTAAGGCGCAACGTCGGGTCTCAGCGGGCTGTATGCGGGTTTTCAGGCACGACAACACGCGAAGTAAATTGACTCGGGACTGTACAATTATTACAATCCCGCCTCTTTATTAAAGACACATTGAGGCGTAGGTCGATTTACTGGCCCGAAACGCGTCATCCAGTGAAAATTTTCAAGTTTAGGTAGAAACCGCCATGAAACGCACTTTTCAACCGTCCGTACTGAAGCGCAACCGTTCACACGGTTTCCGTGCTCGTATGGCAACAAAAAATGGTCGTCAGGTTCTGGCACGTCGTCGTGCTAAAGGCCGTTCTCGTCTGACCGTTTCTAAGTAATAAAGCAAGCCCTGATGGGTAAGCTCGCATTTCCCAGGGAGTTACGTTTGTTAACTCCCACTCATTTCACTTTCGTCTTCCAGCAGCCACAACGGGCTGGCACGCCGCAAATTACTATTCTCGGCCGCCTTAACGCGCTGGGGCATCCCCGCATCGGTCTCACCGTCGCTAAAAAACATGTGAAACGCGCTCATGAACGCAACCGGATCAAGCGATTGACCCGCGAAAGCTTTCGTCTGCGTCAACATGAACTGCCGTCGATGGACTTCGTGGTGGTCGCGAAGAAGGGGGTTGCCGATCTGGATAACCGTATGCTGGCGGAAGCGTTGGAGAAACTATGGCGTCGTCACTGTCGCCTGGCGCGCGGCTCCTGATCGTCCTGATACGCGTCTATCAACGCGGTATCAGTCCATTACTGGGACCACACTGTCGGTTTCACCCGACCTGCTCTCATTACGGAATTGAGGCGTTACGCAGGTTCGGCCTGATAAAAGGCAGTTGGTTGACATTAAAACGCGTATTAAAATGCCACCCTTTGAACCCGGGTGGTGACGATCCTGTGCCGCCAAAAACCTTTGATACCAGAGAACATTAACGATGGATTCGCAACGCAATCTCTTTCTCATCGCTTTTCTGTTCGTGACCTTTATGATCTGGCAAGCCTGGCAGACGGACCACGCTCCGCAGCCACAGCAGACGCAGACCACACAGGGCACCAACAGCGTAGCGGGTGATACCGCCAGTCAGGGTGTACCGGCCAGCGGTCAGGGCCAGACGATCACCGTTAAGACTGATGTCCTGTCATTGAATATCAACACCCGCGGCGGTGATGTTGAACAGGCACAGCTGCTGACTTTCCCGGACAAACTGGGTTCAGACCAGCCGTTCCAGCTGCTTGAAACAACGCCAGCGTTCCTTTATCAGGCTCAGAGTGGTTTAACCGGTCGTAATGGTCCGGATAACCCGAACAACGGCGCGCGTCCGCTGTTCACCACTGCGCAGGATCACTTCGAGATGGCTGATGGCCAGTCCGAACTGCGTGTGCCGATGACCTATACCGCTGAAAATGGCGTGGTTTACACCAAAACCTTCATCTTCAAGCGTGGCGAATATGCCGTTAATGTCGATTATCATGTCAACAACACCACTCAGCAGCCGCTGGAAGTGTCACTGTTTGGCCAGCTGAAGCAGACGATTGATCTGCCTAAGCATCGCGATACCGGCAGCAACAACTTTGCTCTGCACACCTTCCGTGGCGCGGCCTACTCCACCAGCGAGTCGAAATATGAGAAGTATAAATTCGACACCATCGCGGACAACGAGAACCTGAACGCAACCACCAGCAATGGCTGGGTGGCGATGCTGCAGCAGTACTTTGCGACTGCATGGGTTCCGCGTACTGAAGGCACCAACACCCTTTACACCAGCAACCTGGGTAACGGCGTGGCAGCGATTGGCTATAAATCTGCACCGGTCACCATCGCTGCAGGCGCTCAGCAGAATCTGGGTGCAACGCTGTGGGTCGGCCCGGAAATTCAGGACAAGATGGCCGCGATTGCGCCGCACCTTGATCTGACCGTGGATTACGGCTGGTTGTGGTTTATCTCTCAGCCGCTGTTCAAGCTGTTGAAATTTATCCACAGCTTCATCGGTAACTGGGGCTTCTCCATTATCGTGATCACCTTCATCGTGCGCGGCATCATGTACCCGCTGACCAAAGCGCAGTACACCTCGATGGCTAAGATGCGCATGCTGCAGCCGAAGATTCAGGCGATGCGTGAGCGTCTGGGTGATGACAAGCAGAAGCAGAGCCAGGAAATGATGGCGCTGTATAAAGCAGAGAAAGTGAATCCGCTGGGTGGCTGTCTGCCGCTGGTGATTCAGATGCCAATCTTCCTGGCGCTCTACTATATGCTGTCAGGCTCAGTTGAACTGCGTCATGCGCCATTCATTCTGTGGATCCATGACCTGTCAGCGCAGGACCCATACTACATCCTGCCGATTCTGATGGGCATCACCATGTTCTTCATTCAGAAGATGTCACCGACCACCGTGACCGATCCGATGCAGCAGAAGATCATGACTTACATG
Source organism: Pantoea sp. JKS000250 (assembly GCF_003201065.1). Lineage (NCBI taxonomy): Bacteria > Pseudomonadati > Pseudomonadota > Gammaproteobacteria > Enterobacterales > Erwiniaceae > Pantoea > Pantoea sp. JKS000250. The sequence goes on from NZ_QICZ01000001.1 coordinate 2,268,023, forward strand.
CCGGTGATCTTCACCGTGTTCTTCCTGTGGTTCCCGTCAGGTCTGGTGCTGTACTACATCGTCAGCAACCTGGTAACCATTCTCCAGCAGCAGCTGATTTATCGCGGCCTGGAAAAACGTGGTCTGCATAGCCGCGACAAGAAGAAAGCGTAAGCGATCCAGCGCGGGAGCCATCCCGCTCTAAAATAGTCTATTCTCAGGCGGTCAAAGCGACCGCCTGTGTTTTTTGTAGCGAGAGAAAATTTATGAGCCACAGCGATACCATTGTTGCCCAGGCAACACCGCCCGGACGCGGCGGCGTCGGCATTCTGCGCGTCTCCGGTGCCCAGGCGGCAGAGGTCGCCCGCCAGCTGCTGGGTAAACTGCCTAAGCCGCGATACGCCGATTATCTGCCGTTCACTGACAGCGACGGCAGCGTGCTGGATCAGGGCATTGCGCTGTGGTTTCCTGGCCCCAATTCCTTTACCGGCGAAGATGTGCTGGAGCTGCAGGGCCACGGCGGCCCGGTAATTCTCGATCTGCTGCTGAAGCGCATCGTGGCGCTGCCGGGCGTGCGTATCGCTCAGCCGGGTGAGTTCTCTGAGCGTGCGTTTCTGAACGACAAGCTCGATCTGGCGCAGGCCGAAGCGATTGCCGACCTGATCGATGCCAGCTCTGAGCAGGCGGCGCGTTCGGCCGTGAACTCGCTGCAGGGCGCGTTCTCCACCCGCGTCAATCATCTTGTGGAAGCGCTCACTCACCTGCGCATCTATGTCGAAGCGGCTATCGACTTCCCGGATGAAGAGATCGATTTCCTCTCTGACGGCCGAATTGAAGCACAGCTGAATACGGTGATCGGGGACCTGGATGCGGTCCGTGCCGAAGCGCGTCAGGGTAGCCTGCTGCGTGAAGGAATGAAGGTGGTGATTGCGGGCCGGCCTAATGCGGGCAAATCGAGCCTGCTGAATGCGCTGGCAGGCCGTGACGCCGCTATCGTTACGGACATTGCGGGCACCACCCGTGATGTACTGCGTGAACATATTCATATAGATGGCATGCCGCTGCATATTATCGATACCGCCGGTCTGCGAGAGGCCAGCGACGAAGTCGAACGCATCGGCATTGAGCGCGCCTGGCAGGAGATTGAACAGGCTGACCGCGTGCTGTTTATGGTAGATGGCACCACCACCGATGCCACCGAAGCGGCGGCTATCTGGCCCGATTTTGTCTCCCGTCTGCCGCCGGAGCTGCCAATTACCGTGGTGCGCAACAAGGCGGATGTCACCGGTGAAGCGCTGGGCCTGACAGAAGTAAACGGTCACTCACTGATTCGCCTGTCAGCACGCACCAGCGAGGGCGTCGATGCGCTGCGGGATCATCTGAAGCAGAGCATGGGCTTCGCGGGCAACATGGAAGGTGGCTTCCTGGCGCGTCGTCGCCATCTGCAGGCGCTGGAGCTGGCGGCCACACACTTACAGCAGGGGAAAGCGCAACTGCTCGGTGCCCAGGCCGGTGAGTTACTGGCGGAGGAGCTCCGTGTTGCTCAGCAGGCGTTAAGCGAGATCACCGGTGAATTCACCTCTGACGATCTGCTGGGCCGTATCTTCTCCAGCTTCTGTATTGGTAAATAGCTTTCCGGGCCTGGCGGCATCGCGCTGTCAGGCCTGATTTCCTGTCTCACTGCCTCCCCTGTTATTCCCGCCTCTGCGTTGATTCTTGCTGATATGTTATTTTGCGGCGGCACCGCGTTGTCGTATAACGGTAGATGCGCCGATCTGACGTGCGGCTATGATCGCGGTGAGTGAACCCCGCTTCATCCCGCCGTGTCGGGCCGCACGCAAACCCACTACGTGAACACCGTCAGGCGAAATTTTTGCCTGAAAAAGGAGAGTTGCATGAGTACACCGCTCGACACTGCCGCACTGGATACGCTGTTTAATGACGCCCGCACCCACAGTTACTGGCAGGATAAGCCGGTCGATAACGCCCTGCTGGAACAGCTCTATACGTTAACGGCGCTGGGGCCGACCTCGGCGAACTGCTTGCCTGCGCGTTTTGTTTTCGTCACCTCAGCGGAAGGCAAAGAGAAGCTGAAACCGGCCCTCTCGTCCGGCAATCTGGACAAAACCATGAGCGCGCCGGTTACGGTGATCGTGGCCTGGGACCGTGAGTTCTATGAGCAGCTGCCTGCGCTGTTCCCGCATGCAGATGCGCGCAGCTGGTTTACCGGCAGCCCGGAAGCAGCGAAAGAGACGGCTTTCCGTAACAGCAGCCTGCAGGCGGGTTACCTGATCCTGGCAGCCCGTTCGCTGGGTCTGGATGCCGGTCCGATGTCCGGTTTCGATCCGGCCAAAGTCAATGATGCCTTTTTCCCCGACGGCCAGTATCAGGTTAACCTGCTGATTAACCTCGGTTACGGTGAGGCATCAAAACTGCATCCGCGCCTGCCGCGTCTGAGCTTTGAGCAGGCAAGCCGCTTCGCCTGATGCGGCCCGCGTCGCGATTCGGTTCGCGGCGCGTAACTCTGGTCCATTCCCGCCAGCCTGTGCTGCCTGATCATCCTATTCTGAATTTAACCCAATCTGTGCTGTTGCTGAGTGCAATAAGGTAGGAAAATTCCTACAATGTTTCTGATGATTATCTGACCATTTTCACGGAGCGACAGATGGCTGGTCATTTTGTACGCTGGACGGGCGATCCCGGCTTCCCGGCTAAAGAGATGTGCATTCCCCAGGCGATTACCGACACGGCACAGCAGTTCGCTGACAAACGCCGTGGACGTTTCCTTGCCGCGCGAACCCTGCTGGCACAGCTGATGCTGCGCGTTTATGGTATTCAAGAGCTGCCACGCCTGATTATCCAGAGCAACGGACGTCCCGTGTTTGCTGACAGCGATCTGCCCGATTTCAGCATTGCCTATGCGGGCAATACGGTGGGTGTACTGCTGGCTGAAGAGGGTGGACGTGCCGGTCTGGATATGGAGATTGTGCATGCGCGGAGCCGTCAGACGCAGGCGCAGCTGATTCAGGGATTAACGTCGGGCGAAATCGCCTGGATTAATGCCCAGCAGGATGCCATGGAAGCGGTGACGCAGATCTGGACGTTACGCCAGAGCATTCTCAAGCTGACGGGAGAAGGCGATCGGGGACTGGATTCGCTGCGCCTGCTGCCGGGTGCCGGTCGGCTGCGATCGTCACTCTATCCCGACATTCAGGTGGTGTGTGATGCGGAACCCATGCTGGTCTGGTCGTGTGCGCTGTCGTCTGCGACGCAGCGGCTGTACCTGTGGGAGATGGATAACGACTTTGAATGGCGTGCATTACGTGAAATTGAGATGGGTAAGCCCAACATCGGGCCTCATGCCCTGCGGCTGACCAGTCTGCCCAGCGAGCGCAATCTGCATCCTGAAATGTAAAAAGCCGCAACCGGTGGGTTGCGGCTCTGACTGCGCTTAGTGCGCGTCGATAAAGACAATCTTCAGCACAAACAGCAGCGCAACAATCACCACGCAGGGGCTGATCTCACGCCAGCGGCCGGTACCCAGCTTCATGACACAGTAAGCAATGAACCCCAGCGCAATCCCTTCGGTGATGGAAAAGCTGAAGGGCATCATGGCGGCGGTCACAAACGCCGGAACCGCTTCGGTCAGATCGTCCCAGCGCACGCGCGACAGGCTGGCGGTCATTAACACGCCCACATAAATCAGCGCACCCGCGGCAGCGTAGGAGGGCACCATCGCGGCCAGCGGTGACAGGAAGGTCACCAGCAGGAACAGCAGGCCGGTCACCACAGCCATCAGGCCGGTACGGCCACCAATCGCCACGCCCGAAGTGCTCTCGATATAGGCGGTCACCGATGAGGTGCCCGCCAGCGCGCCACTCACCGAACTGATGCTGTCGACATAAAGCGCCTGCTGCATCCGCGGGAAGGTGCCGGTTTCATCGGTCAGTCCCGCTTTGTCGGTGACGCCGATCAGCGTGCCGGACGAATCGAACAGGTTGACCAGCATAAACGAGAAAATCACGCCTGCCATGCCAATGTTAAACGCGCCTTTGATATCAACCTGACCCACTACCGACGTAATCGACGGCGGCGCTGATAACAGGCCAACAAACTTCACGTCGCCCAGCATCCAGCCAATACCGGTGGTGATCACCATTGAGATCAGCACCGCCGCGTGGATATTACGTGATGCCAGAATGGCGATAATAAAGAAGCCCAGCGCACCCAGCAGCACGCTGTGCGAGGTCAGGTTGCCTACCGCCACCAGGGTATCGGGATTCGGCACGATAATACCGGCGTTCTTCAGCCCCATCATGGCGATAAACAGACCGATACCGGCGGTAATGCCAACGCGCAGGCTCAGCGGGATATTGGCAATCATCCAGTAGCGAACCCGCAGCAGCGTCAGGATCAGCAGGCCGACCGCGCCCCAGAAGATCGCGCCCATACCGACCTGCCACGAATAGCCCATCGCCCCGACCACCACAAAAGCGAAGAAGGCGTTCAGGCCCATTGCGGGGGCCAGCGCCACCGGCAGATTGGCAAACAGCCCCATCAGAATGCTGCCGAAGGCGGCAATCAGACAGGTGGTCACAAATACCGCCTGGGTATCCATGCCGGCGACGCCGAGGATCTGCGGGTTGACGAAGACGATATAGACCATCGTCAGAAAGGTGGTGATACCCGCGATCACTTCGGTGCGCACCGTGGTGCCATGTTCCTGCAGCCTGAAGATGCGCTGCAAAACGCCTTGCTTGCTCATGCCATCCATCCAGAAGAAAAAATCATCGGCGCGTATCCTGGCGATTTTACCGGGGCAATACAATGATTTTTCGCAACCGATTGCCAGTCTCGCAATCTGCGCTGAGTGCGGTAGAGTGTGGAGCACCCCCCTGAATCGAAGGATAGAGTCTGATGTCAGTTGAATGCGTCTTTTTTGATTGCGATGGCACGCTGGTGGACAGTGAGTTGCTCTGCACCCAGGCCTACGCCAACACCTTTGCCCGTTATGGTCTCGAGCTGTCGCTGCAGCAGATGTTTGAAAAGTATAAGGGCGTCAAACTCTACGACATCATTCGTGACGTGGGTGATGCACATCAGGTGACGTTGCCGATGGAAGAGGTGGAAACCGCCTATCGCGCGGAAGTCGCGCGACTGTTTGATCAGCAACTGCAGCCGATCTCAGGCGCAAAAGCGCTGGTTGAGCAGATCAAAGTGCCGATGTGCGTGGTCTCAAACGGGACGGTAAAAAAGATGCAGCACTCGCTGGGCTTAACCGGCATGCTGCCGCTGTTTGAGGAGCACCTTTATAGCGGCTATGACATTCTGCACTGGAAGCCCGATCCGGAACTGATGTATCACGCGGCGGAACAGATGCAGGTGCCGATTGAGCGCTGCATTCTGGTGGATGACTCCGAAGCGGGTGCCCGCGCCGGTATCGCCGCCGGCATTCCGGTCTACTACTACTGCGCTGACCCGCACAACCCTGAACTGGATCATCCGCTGGTGACGCGCTTCGACGACATGGCGCAGCTGCCTGCGTTGTGGCGTGCCCGCGGCTGGGATCTGGTGTAGCGAGCCAGCATGACGCATACCGTCTGGTTTTTAACTCTGCCCGGTGTCATGGCGCTGGATCTGACCGGCCCTGCCGAGACGCTGAGGCTGGCGGGCGATCGCTTTACGCTGCGCTACATTGGCCCGCAGCCGGAGGTGGTCTGCTCCACCGGCATGACCATTGGCGGCATCAAACCTTTACCGGAACAGTTGCCCGCCGGGAGCCTGCTGGTGGTGCCGGGCGTCTTTGACTCGCAGATCTGTTATTCCACTCAGCAAGCCGCAGAAGCACGCGACTGGCTGATGCGCCAGCACGCCGCGTTGCGCGCGCAGACCTTTATGCTGGTCTGCGTCTGCTCGGGGGCACTGCTGGCGGCGCAGGCAGGCATGCTGGATGACGTGCCCTGCACCACCCATCATGATGTGATCGCCCGCCTGAAAGCAGCCGCCCCGCGCGCACGGGTGCAGGAGAATCGGGTGTTTGTCGGGCATGAGAATATCTGGACCAGCGCGGGCATCACGGCGGGCATCGATCTGGCGCTGCATCTGGTGAAGCAGCTCTGCGATACGCCGACTGCGCTGGCGGTGGCGCGGGAAATGGTGGTCTGGTTCCGCCGCGCCGGGGACGATCCGCAGCTTTCACCCTGGCTGCGTTACCGCAATCATATGCATCCGGCCATTCATCGGGCACAGGATCTGATGATTGCCCATCCTGAACATGGCTGGACGCTGACCGAGCTGGCAGGGCGCACCCACGTCAGCAGCCGCCATCTGGCGCGGCTGTTTCGTCAGCATCTGGGGATCAGCGTGCGGGAATACCATGAGCAGCTGCGGGTTGGCGTGGCGCGCCAGCGTCAGCAGCAGGGGGAATCGGCCGAAAAAGCGGCGCTGGCGGCGGGATTTTCATCGGCGCGCCAGCTGCGACGCGCCCGCCAGCGGGAAACCGATCAACTGACGAAGTGACGGGTATCGACACGTTTCAGCGCCATCCCCAGCAGCAGACTGCCGCCCAGCGTCAGCCCGAACACCCAGGGCAGATCGAGCCACGGCCGCGACATATCATCGTAGTGATGCGTACGCAGATAGTGAATAAACAGCGCGTGAAAGCCGTAGATCGGCAGTGAATAGCGTGCAATCACCGTAAAACCGGGCAGCGTGCGCTGATTCAGGCTGTTTTTAAACACGATCAGCAGGCTGATGGCCGCGATAAACACCAGCGGTCCGCAGTAGAGATACCAGGTATCGTTAAACGCGCCATTGACGATCAGCGCCTTTTTCGTCCCCAGCGTAATGCCAATTACGCAGGCGATAAACAGCCCGGCCGCCAGCGGCGTCAGGCCGCGGCGGCTGGTCTCCATGCTGCCGATAGCCCGTCCCAGCAGCGCATAGAGCAGGTAGTAGATGCTGTCGCCGCTGACATAGAGATTCACCGGCAGAAAATGAAACGGGCCCAGCGACTGGCTGACCGTATTGGGGTTAGCGAGCACCGCCAGCACCAGCACCAGCATCGCCACGTAGCGCGCCTGCACGGTTTTCACCTGAATCAGCGGCGACATCAGATAGATGCCAATCAACGCAAAGAAGAACCAGAGGTGATAAAACACCGGCTTCTGCAGCATCTTCAGGATCGAACGTCCTTCGCTGATCGGCGTCAGCCAGGTGATATAGGCCAGCGAGACCGCGCTGTAAAATAGCAGGCAGAGCACCAGCCGGAGCATATGGCGCGGCTGGGCGCTACGTTCGCCGAAGAACAGATAGCCGGAGATCATAAAGAACAGCGGAACACAGACACGTGATGCGGAGTTCAGCAGATTCGCCACATCCCAGGTGGTACCCGTTACCGCCATCGGTCCGGTGATATACCAGGTAGTAGTGTGAATCACGATCACCATCAGGCAGGCAACCGCGCGTAAATTGTCGATCCAGTAAATCTTTTGCGGCATGGCGTCCTCTTGCGCATAGCTCCGTGCGCAAAAGGGTAGTCAAATGCGACCAGAGCAACAACTGCCGCCAGCAGGATTCAGAGCCATCTGTATGCCGGCCCCCGAAATTACCGTGAAAACGCGCTGGAACCGTCCGGGATTTACGGCTGCACATCGCGCGGTCAAAGGGTATACTGTCGGCCTCTTTTTTTAATCTAACCGAAGCGCGTGCACACTTAACATGCAAAAGTTTGATACCAAAACCTTTCAGGGGCTGATCCTGACCTTGCAGGATTACTGGGCGCGTCAGGGCTGCACCATTGTCCAACCGCTGGACATGGAAGTGGGCGCTGGCACTTCACACCCGATGACCTGCCTGCGTGCACTCGGCCCGGAGCCGATCGCTGCCGCTTACGTGCAGCCATCACGCCGTCCTACCGATGGCCGCTACGGTGAAAACCCGAACCGTCTTCAACACTATTACCAGTTCCAGGTAATCATCAAACCGTCACCGGACAACATTCAGGAGCTCTACCTTGGCTCGCTGAAAGAGCTGGGTATGGATCCGACGGTGCATGACATTCGCTTCGTAGAAGATAACTGGGAAAACCCGACGCTGGGTGCCTGGGGACTCGGATGGGAAGTGTGGCTCAACGGCATGGAAGTAACGCAGTTCACCTACTTCCAGCAGGTTGGCGGCCTGGAGTGTAAGCCGGTAACGGGTGAGATCACCTACGGTCTGGAGCGTCTGGCGATGTACATTCAGGGCGTCGACAGCGTTTACGATCTGGTCTGGAGCGATGGCCCGCTGGGCAAAACTACCTACGGCGACGTGTTCCATCAGAACGAAGTGGAGCAATCCACCTATAACTTCGAATACGCCGACGTCGATTTCCTCTTTACCTGCTTCGAGCAGTACGAGAAAGAGGCGCAGCATCTGCTGGCGCTGGAAAAACCGCTGCCACTGCCCGCCTACGAACGCATTCTGAAAGCGGCACACAGCTTCAACCTGCTGGATGCCCGCAAAGCGATCTCGGTAACAGAGCGTCAGCGCTATATTCTGCGCATTCGTACCCTGACCAAAGCCGTGGCTGAAGCTTACTACGCCTCTCGCGAGGCAATGGGCTTCCCGATGTGCAATAACAAAAAGTAAGAGGCAGCCATGACTGAACAAACTTTCCTGGTGGAGATCGGCACCGAAGAGCTGCCACCAAAAGCCCTGCGCAGCCTGGCAGAAGCCTTTGCCGCGCAGGTTACCGCTGAACTTGATGCCGCCAACCTGAGCCACGGCGAGGTCAGCTGGTTTGCTGCGCCGCGTCGTCTGGCGCTGAAAGTCGCAAACCTGAGCGCCTCACAACCCGATCGGGAAGTGGAGAAGCGCGGTCCGGCGGTCGCTGCGGCGTTTGACGCTGACGGCAACGCCACCAAAGCCGCAGAAGGCTGGGCGCGGGGCAACGGCATTACGGTCGATCAGGCTGAACGCCTCGCCACCGATAAAGGCGAATGGCTGGTTTATCGCGCCCAGGTCAAAGGCGAAGCGGCTCAGGCACTACTGCCGGCGATGATTGCGACCGCACTCAGCAAGCTGCCCGTGCCAAAACTGATGCGCTGGGGCGACAGCGATGTGCAATTCGTCCGTCCGGTTCACACCGTGACGATGCTGCTGGGCGATGAGCTGATTCCTGGCACCATTCTGGGCATTAAGTCAGATCGCGTTATTCGTGGTCACCGCTTTATGGGTGAAAGCGAAATCACGCTCGACAACGCCGATCAGTACCCGGATGTGCTGGAAAAACGCGGCCAGGTCATTGCCGACTATCAGGTCCGCAAAGCGATGATTAAAGCTGATGCCGAAGCGGCCGCACGTCGCTTAGGCGGTAACGCCGATATCAGCGACAGCCTGCTGGAAGAGGTGACGTCGCTGGTGGAGTGGCCGGTCGTCCTGACCGCGACCTTTGAAGAGAAATTCCTCAAGGTGCCTGCGGAAGCGCTGGTCTACACCATGAAAGGCGATCAGAAATATTTCCCGGTTTACGACAATGACGGCAACCTGATGCCGAACTTCATTTTCGTCACCAACATCGAATCCAGCGATCCGCGCCAGATTATCTCCGGCAACGAGAAAGTGGTACGTCCACGCCTGGCCGATGCGGAGTTCTTCTTTAACACCGACCGCAAAAAACGTCTGGAAGATAATCTGCCGCGTCTGGAGACGGTGCTGTTCCAGAAAGAGCTGGGCACGCTGCGCGATAAAACCGATCGCATTCAGACCCTGGCGGGCTGGATTGCCGGTGAAATTGGCGCCGATGTGAATCACGCTACCCGCGCGGGCCTGCTGTCGAAGTGTGACCTGATGACCAACATGGTCTTCGAGTTCACCGACACCCAGGGCGTGATGGGCATGCACTATGCGCGTCACGACGGCGAAGCCGAAGATGTGGCGGTTGCGCTGAACGAGCAGTATCAGCCGCGCTTTGCCGGTGACGATCTGCCATCCAGTCCGGTTGCCTGTGCGCTGGCGATTGCCGATAAAATGGATACGCTGGCCGGTATTTTCGGCATTGGTCAGCATCCGAAAGGCGACAAAGATCCGTTCGCACTGCGTCGTGCGGCGCTGGGCGTGCTGCGTATCATCGTTGAGAAGAACCTGCCGCTCGACCTGCAAACGTTGACCGAAGAAGCGGTACGTCTGTATGGCAGCAAGCTGAGCAACGCTCGCGTGGTGGATGATGTGATCGACTTTATGCTGGGTCGCTTCCGCACCTGGTATCAGGAAGAGGGTCACAGCATCGATACGCTGCAGGCAGTTCTGGCGCGTCGTCCGACCCGTCCGGCTGACTTTGATGCACGTATGAAAGCAGTGTCGCACTTCCGTACGCTGGAAGCCGCTGCAGCGCTGGCAGCGGCGAACAAGCGCGTCTCTAACATACTGGCAAAGTCGACCGAAACGCTGAATGAAAGCGTGCAGGCATCGCTGCTGAAAGAGAACGAAGAGATCCAGCTGGCGACCTTTGTCACCGCACTGAGCAGCAAGCTGCAACCTTACTTTGCTGAAGGCCGCTATCAGGATGCGCTGGTCGAACTGGCCCAGCTGCGTACCGCGGTAGACAACTTCTTCGACAAAGTGATGGTGAACGCCGACGATCAGGCAGTGCGGGTCAATCGCCTGACGCTGCTGTCAAAACTGCGTGAGCTGTTCCTGCAGGTCGCGGATATCTCGCTGCTGCAGTAATCCTCTGAGCGTAGTGCGAAAAAGGGACGAGCAATCGTCCCTTTTTTTATGGGATTTTTCAGGCCGGGAGGGCCTCCCGATAGCGTGTTTACTCAAAGCACCTGTCTTAATGCTCAGCTCTGGCTGACGACTGCAGATGAAGTGGATTGCCTGCGTTTCAGTTGTGCTGAAGATCCCTGAATTCCTCTCTAATCTGTATGGTTTTACCCTATCCGGTAATGACCGTGGCTGAACCGCTGGTAAGATTTGCTATTGCAATGATAAAAACCAGGGATATCCGCAACCACTTCTGTAAGTACCCAATTCTCAGGAGAGAGTGACGCCGCAGAGTGTGAAACTGACAGTTGCCAGAAAGGTCAGTATGATTAAATCCTATCAGGCAAAGGAAAGAGGTTATCCATGAGAACAACACAGCAGATGAGTATCACACTGCCAAATGAAATGGCAGCGCAGGTAAAGGCACGTGTTGCCAGCGGCGAATATGCGTCGGAGAGCGAAGTCATCCGTGAAGGTCTGCGTGCGCTTATGGCCAGGGATCATGCCGTGGAGCAATGGCTGAATGAAAAGGTAGTGCCTGCCTGGGAAGCGCTTCAACGTGGTGAAACAGAAAGCCTGAGCGCTAACGACCTCAGAAACAGGCTTAAAGCAGAACACAGGAAGGTGACCGGGGAGGAGTGATGGTTTACAGGGTGGCCTTTGCACCGGAAGCGCAGGAACAACTGGCAGAGCTTTACCGTTATATCTTGCAAGAGGCAACACCCTATACCGCTCTGAACTTTACAGAAAACATCATCAGTTATTGTGAGTCTCTTTCACAGTTTCCACAGAGAGGAAACTGTCGTGATGATCTTCTGCCAGGACTGAGAATCACAAATTACCGCAGGCGGACAATAATCGCCTTCATGCTCTCTGATAAAGAAGTAACAGTATTAGGCATATGGCATGGCGGCCAGGAGTATGAAAATGACCTGTCCGGAGACGAAACTGCCTGAAATGTCAGAGCAGCCAGTCGGGGCGATCGAGTTCTATCATTAGATCGTTCCAATTATTGAGGGCAAATCAATGGTCAATTTTGGAGAGGCTATAGAAAAAGCGACAGAATATCTAAAAAATACAGATATTCCTGTTGTTATTACCCTTCAGGGACGTTTTTCTGAAGGATGGTTTTTTGTTTTTGAATCTCGAGAATATCTTGAAACGGGGGAGTTTACTGCTCAACTCGCCATTTATGGTTGATAAGGATACAGGTGAAATACATGAATTTGGAACGGCGTATCCTATTGAAAAATACTTACAGGATTATGAAGAAAAGAAAAATAATCTAAGTTAAACGAATCCCGACCTTATTGTCGGGATTTTGCATTATAAGTCAGTCTCTTACCCTTTATTAGTCGGGCTGATAATCAGCTGACCCTGTTCGGCAATGATGCTGACCGGCTGGCCTTTAATAAATCCCCACTGTTCCAGCCATCGTCCTTTAATGGTCAGTTGCGGCAAGGGGTTCGGTCTGCCGCCGTTAGGGCGGTAACCAACGATGCTTTTGCGTGTTTGGGGTATAGCGGGTTCTGACGTAGAATCTTTTCCAGCCATAATTAACTCCTACCTAGTTAGTTGTGGTCAGCGGGCTGCTGGTGTTCCACCACCTTCAGCCCGCGCTAATAATCTCTCGTTACGCGCTTCCTTTCCTGTTTTCTCCTGTTCAAATATACATCGTCCGCTTTGTAAACTCGCTGAAAGCTAAGTAATAGATTGCGAGGCGTCTCTGAAAAACAGATTGTTTTTCCGTTTACCATTTCGTTTGCATCCTCTTCCCAATATGCTCTTCAGCATCCGTAATCGGCTATTTAGTTCTATTAGCGTGGCGATTTCCGGCATCGCATAAGAGTGAAATGGAGATGACAGAGAAAGGGATGACAGGCATGATGACACCACAAACGACACCACGCGAGAGTCAGGCTATGAGCACTATCCATTTCAGAATTGATGACGACGTTAAACGACTTGCCATGCAGGCAGCCGAGCGCCAGAAGAAGACGCTGACTGAAGTTATGCGTCAGCGAGCGGAAGAGCTGGCTGCTGAAGAGCGGCACTATCAGGACAGTAAACATGATGCATGGCTGGAAGAGCAGATAGCGGCTGCATTCAGTCGTTATGATGCCGGTGAAAGTGAATTCATCAGTAACGATGAAATGGATACCCGCATGGAAGAGCTTAAAGCGCAGGCCGCGCAGGGAAAATTGTGATAGCAGCCGTTCAATGGGAAAAACAGGCGCAGGCGGACAGGGAAACAATATTTCGTTATCTGTATCGTGAGGCTGGCCTGCAGGTAGCCAGTGCAACAGACGATAAGTTTACCCGGTTGGCCAGTCTGCTTAGCGAAAACCCGCGGGCTGGCACTAAAGTCGGAACAGAAAAACAGCTTAAACTGGTGGTGCCACGCTTACCGTTCATCATCATCTATGTAGCTGAAACAGATGCGGTTCGCATCCTGCGTATACTGCATACATCCCGAAAAATATCGGGCCGCTATCAAAGATAGTCAGCCACTTCAGCCTGCATCAGATTGTCTGGATCATGAGCTACGGCAGAGAGAGCGGTGCGCTGAGGAGGCCGATGAAATCATCAGCCCCAGCCACCGCACCCATCACGCCGCAGGCGGCGTCGTCCGCGCAAAGCTCTCGCGCTCAAACAGCGTTTCCGCCAGCTTCACCAGCGCCGGTCGTTCGACACACCAGTTGGGTACCACGCGGCGGAAATTGAGGTAGCCGATCATGCAGCCGGTGGCGATATCCGCCAGATTGAGCTGGCCGTTGTTAAGCCATTTGCCCTCTGCGGCCACGGCTTCCAGCATATCGAGACTGCGCTGAATTTTTTCACGATTACGCAACAGCACCTCTTCCGACTGCAAATCTCCCGGACGCATCTGCTCACGCACGATCACCAGTGCGGCATCACAAACGCCATCCGCCAGCTTCTCCAGCTGACGAATGTTAAGTGACTCAAGCGGATCGGCAGGCAGCAGAGCGGGCTCTGCGCCGCGCAGTTCCAGAAATTCGGCGATGATGCTGGAGTCGAACCAGATTTGCTTATCGTCAGCGACCAGCGCCGGGACTTTGCCCAGCGGATTGTAGTGCGGCACGTGGCTGTCATCGCTGTAAGGCGATGCGTTAACGAATTCAAACGTAATGCCTTTTTCCAGCATGATAATCGAAATCTTACGCACAAACGGGCTGGTATAGCTGCCAATCAGTTTCATCGGGTTCTCCGGATTCAGTGACTATTCGCCAGGAAACATAAAGGGATTGAGACTGCTGCGTGCGAAGCCTTCCTGCTCCATTTTTGCATCGAGTATCAGCGACGCCAGGTCATCGGCCACCGGTTCAATAGCCGGATCTTTCTCCTGATAGAGCATCTTCAGGTAGGTGCCGCAGTCGCCGCAGCTCTCTGCCTTCACCGCCGCATGCTCGCTGTCGAGCGACCAGTAATGCAGATCGCGGGACTGTTCGCACTGGGTACATTTGCTGCGCACCACGTGCCATTCACTTTCGCACAGATTGCAGTGCAGATAGCGCGCACCTTCATGACTGCCCATATGCACTACGCTGGCGACCGGCATGCTGGCGCAGACCGGACAGAACTGGCGCTGATCGCCCATCTCCGCGCGTGCTTTGCCCGGGATCAGGGCCGCCATCTGCGCCCAGTAGAGCGAAAGCGCCGCCCAGATAAAGGGGGCTTTATCGCTGCTGACTTGGGCATATTCGCCGGTAAACAGCGCGCTGGCCAGGGTTTCCAGCTCGGTGGCTGACGCCTTCTCCAGATTCTCCAGCACTGCCAGTGCCTGACCGCTCATCTCCGGCTTCAGCTCGGCAATCAGCGAGTGCAACAGCCGTTGCCAGTGTGCATCGCGCGGCAGGGTATGGATGTTCAGCGGCGGCTTGCCCTCGCTGGCGCTCTGCGTCAGTCGGGCATGCAGGTCGATGTGCAGCGGATGGTCATACAGCACAATCTCCTGTGCTTCAGCGATCACCGCCGCAAAGCGCAGATAGTCGCCGAGTGGATTTTTCGCCGCCAGGTCGCGCAGTCGCGCGCCACGACGGCTGTATAAATTTTTCAGCCGTGGAAAAAGTAACGGCGGAATCATCTCCGCCGTTGTCTTTTCGCCGTTCTCCAGCTGGTCCTGCGGGATTATGCGAATACTCATCAGGGGCGTTTTTCCTGTTTTATTGGCGGATTACGCTGCTCACGGTACCATCGAGGATGATGCTGTCTGGCCCATTCGGCGCTGACCCAGCCTTCCACCATCGCGGTCAGTGTGCCTTTGACCCACAATGCAGCATAAATATGCACCATAATGACGATGATCAGCGCCACCGCCGACACCGAATGCACAACCAGCGCCAGACGAATCAGCGGAATGACAAAGGCATCAGCAAAGTATGGTCGCCAGATCACAATGCCGCTGGCAAGCAGCAATACTAAGCTGATGATAGCAGCCCAGAACACACACTTCTGACCAAAGTTATATTTACCGGTATCACCGACCTCTTCGTTCAGCGCAATCCGGTGAATATTTCTGGCCCAGTAAAGGTCATCGCGATTAATCAGGTTGTGTTTCCAGTAACGTAAAAACATCAGCATAAAAGCGACAAACATCACCACGCCGACAAAAGGATGCAGAATACGCGCCAGTTGTGGCGTGCCAAAGATCTGCATCAGCCAGTTAAACGACGGAAAGAAAAACCCTAATCCGCTTAACGCGGCCATGACAAAGCAAATCGCGACGATCCAGTGATTGATGCGTTCAGGTGCGCGATAGCGCACCAGATGATCGGGTTTCTTCATTATTGATGCTCCTCAGGCTGATCGTCGTTTTCGTCGTGCTCTTCAGTGACGCGATTCGGGCCAACGCCAACATAGTGGAAGATTGAGGCGGCAAACGTCGCGGCAAAACTGACCGCTGCCAGCGGTTTCCAGATCCCCTTCCAGAAGGTCACGGTCGGGCTGATGCCCGGATTCGCAGGCAGGCCGTGATAGAGCTGAGGCTTGTCCGCATGATGCAGCACATACATCACGTGGGTGCCGCCCACGCCTTCCGGGTTGTAGAGGCCAGCCTGCGCAAACCCGCGTGACTTCAGCTCCGCCACACGTTCCTCCGCCAGCGTCAGCATGTCGCTTTTGCTGCCGAAATGAATGGCACCGGTCGGGCAGGTCTTCACACAGGCGGGTTCCTGACCGACGCTGACGCGATCCACGCACAGGGTGCATTTGTAGGCGCGGTTATCCTCTTTATTCAGCCGTGGCACGTTGAACGGGCATCCCGCGATGCAGTAGCCGCAGCCGATGCACTGCTCCGACTGAAAATCGACGATGCCGTTGGCATACTGAATGATGGCGCCTGCCGACGGGCAGGCTTTCAGGCAGCCTGGATCGGCGCAGTGCATGCAGCCATCTTTGCGAATCAGCCAGGCCAGCTTGCCGTTCTCTTCGACTTCGGAAAAGCGCATCACCGTCCAGGATTTGGCGGTCAGGTCGGTGGGATTGTCATAAACCCCGATGTTGTGGCCGACCTCATCGCGGATGTCGTTCCACTCAGAGCAGGCGACCTGGCAGCCTTTGCAGCCGATACAGGTGGTGACATCGATAAGTTTCGCCACTTCGCGCTGGTGATCGCGCGCCTGCGGCGGTGGGGTAAAGCCATTGGTCGCAGAGCGACGGATAATATCTTGTGATTGATAAGCCATAGTCATCTGCCGTTACGCTTTTTCAACTTTCACTAAAAATCCCTTGTACTCCGGGGTCTGCGAGTTGGCGTCGCCAACCGAAGGCGTCAGCGTATTGGCGAGGAAACCTTTACGCGTGGTGCCTTCAAAGCCCCAGTGACAGGGAATGCCCACGGTATCAACCGGCCTGCCGTCAATCATCAGACGCTGCAGACGACGTGTGACCACTGCTTTGGCTTTGATATAGCCTCGACGTGACGTGACTTTGACGCTGTCTCCGGCCTGAATGCCTTTCTCCTCTGCCAGCTCAGTGCCGATCTCGACAAACTGCTCCGGCTGCGCGATTGCATTCAGCAGGGCATGTTTGGTCCAGTGACGGAACAGCTCGGTGATGGAGTAGGTGGTGGCGACGCAGGGATAGTCGGCGGCCTCACCCAGCTGCGCGGCGTCGCTACTGAACAGACGGACCACCGGACTGTGACGCTGCTGCGGATGCAGGGGATTGTCGGCGAGCGGACTTTCCATCGGTTCGTAATGCTCAGGGAACGGGCCGTCGGCCATTTTATCGAGTGCAAACAGGTGGCCTAGACCATCGGGCTGCATGATAAACGGACCGGCCTGCTTCTGCGGCGACAGCGTCACCGGGTAATCCGGTACGTCGATGCCGTGCCAGCGTGTGCCATTCCATTCAATCAGGCGGCGCTGCGGATCCCAGGCTTTACCCTGTGCATCCGCGGAGGCACGGTTATAAAGAATGCGGCGGTTAGCGGGCCAGGCCCAGGCCCAGCCTGAGACGGCCCCCAGTCCCGACGGATCGGCGTTGTCGCGTCGTGCCATCTGGTTGCCTTCCGGCGTCCAGCTGCCGCTGTAGATCCAGCAGGAGCTGGCGGTGGTGCCATCGTTACGCAGCTCAGAGAAGCCGTTGAGCTGCTGACCTTTTTTCAGCAGCAGTTTGCCGCTGGCGTCATAAATGTCGGCCAGCGCCTGCCCGTTGTTCTCCTTCGCCACCTCTTCCGGCTCAGGATTGAACGGGTCGTGGTAGTCCCAGCGCATCGCCATCAGCGGCTCAGGGGCTGCACCGCCTTCAAGGCGGTAGAGCGCGCGCAGACGCATAAACAGGTTGCCGAGGATTTTACCGTCGTGCAGCGCTTCAGCAGGTGGCTCGGCGGCTGCCCAGTGCCACTGCAGCCAGCGCGACGAGTTCGCCACCGATCCCGACTCTTCCGCGAAGCAGGAGGAGGGCAGGCGGAACACTTCGGTCTGAATGGCCGACGGATCGACGTCGTTGAACGCGTCATGATGCTGCCAGAAGCTGGCGGTTTCGGTACGCAGCGGATCGATCACCACCATATATTTGAGGCGGGAAAGGGCCCGCACCGCTTTGTTTTTGTCCGGGAAGGCGGCCAGCAGGTTGAAGCCCTGGATCAGGCAGCCGTTCAGCGCACCCTGCTCCATCATCTCCGCCTGCGCCATGCAGTCATAGGCCTTGTCCCACTTCGGCAGCCAGTCGTAGCCCCACTGATTCTCCGCCGTGGCGTTATCACCATAGAAACTCTTCATCAGGCTGACGAAAAACTTGTCGGTGTTCTGCCAGTAGTTGACCTGGTCCGGCAGCGCCGCCACCGGCGTGGCCTGTTGCAGGTAAGTCGCCAGCGTGGTCATCTTCTCGGACGGCAGCGGCAGATAGCCCGGCAGGCTCTGCGCCAGCAGCCCGAGGTCGGTGTAACCCTGTACGTTGGAGTGACCGCGCAGCGCATTGATACCGCCACCCGGCATACCGATGTTGCCCAGCAGCAGCTGGATCATCGCCGCCGTGCGGATAATCTGCGAACCGTTGGTGTGGTGGGTCCAGCCCAGCGCATAGAGGATAGTTGCGGTGCGATTGGGCACGCAGGTGGAGGCGAGTTGCTCGCACACCGTAATAAAGGCGTCCTGCGAAGTGCCGCACATCCGCGTCACCATTTCCGGGGTGTAACGGCTGGCGTGGGTTTTCAGCAGGTTCAGTACACAGCGTGGATGGCTGAAGCTCTCATCGCGTCGCGCATGGCCGTTTTCATCCAGCTCATAGTGCCAGCTCTGGCGATCGTACTGACGGGTTTCCGCATCGTAGCCGCTGAACAAACCGTCGCTGAAGCTGAAGCCTCCGCTGACAATCAGCGCTGCGTTGGTAAAGGCGCGAACATACTCCTGCTGAATCTGATTGTGCTGCAGCAGATAGTTGATCACCCCCATCAGGAACACCACGTCGCTGCCTGCTCGCAGGGGTGCATAGAAGTCGGCGACCGCTGCAGATCGGTTAAAGCGCGGATCGACCACGATAACCTGTGCATTATTATGGATCTTGGCTTCAATCACCCATTTAAAGCCAACCGGATGCGCCTCGGCGGGGTTGCCGCCCATGATCATCACCACGTTGGCGTTTTTGATGTCATTCCAGTTGTTGGTCATCGCACCGCGACCAAAGCTCGGGGCCAGCGCCGCTACGGTCGGGCCGTGACACAGGCGCGCCTGGTTTTCCAGCGCCAGAATACCCAGCGCGCGGGCAAATTTCTGATCGAGCAGGCCGGTCTCATTACTGGCGGCAGAAGAGCATAGCATCGACGTGGTCGGCCAGCGGTTTACCGTCACGCCAGCGGCGTTTGTGGTCTGGAAATGAGCATCGCGATCCTGCTTCATCAGACGGGCAATGCGGTCAAACGCCTCATCCCAGCTGATGCGCTGCCATTTATCGGAACCCGGAGCGCGGTATTCCGGGTATTTCAGACGTTGTTCGCTGTGAATAAAGTCGAGCACGCCTGCGCCTTTCGGGCAGAGCGATCCGCGACTGACCGGATGGTCAGGATCGCCTTCGATATGGTAAATCGAGGCACGGACATTTTTTGCGCCATCGCCCAGGCTGTAAATCAGCATGCCGCAACCGACTGAACAGTAGGTGCAGTTATTGCGTGTTTCTCTGGCACGAATGAGTTTGAATTCTCTGACGCTGGCTAACGCTGTGGTGGGGGCAAAACCGAGTAATGCCGCGCTGGTGCCTGCCAGCCCGCCAGCACAGATTTTGAAAAAACTCCGTCTGTTAATCTGCATTTTATCGTTCTTCTTTATTGGCTCCATTGCGAAGCCTTGCAAAATAGCAGTCCTGGTTGACTGTAAGTTGACCAGGGTCAACACGTTAGTCATTAGTAATTCTTTTTCTCAATTTTGTTAAAAATCCTCGGTGGTGTATTTGTGCTGCAAGCAGATTTTCAGACGGCGCAGATAATTACTGTTGTTTTATGCTTACTGATGTTAACGCGTAAAAGAGAACTATTCGCATTGTGTCCGCCAGCAGGCGCGGCTACGCCTTTTGGGGGAGAAAACCGCATGAATTGCCCCGCTGTTTATTTGCGCTGAATGGGGCTAAAAGGCAGAATCAGAGCGCGTCAGTGCTCTGCCGACTCGGGCACTGAATTACATAATTTATTAACAACAGGTCATACTTTTTGAAAGCTATCCAGCCTGACTCAGGCGAAGATTTAACAATTCAGGCCGGCGTCAGCAGGACGCAGGTGTGGCAGCGTAAAGACCTGACTGATGCGCAGGATGACTGGCTGGCGGATGAAGTGCCGGTGGCGCTGGTCTATAACGGCATCTCGCACGTGGTGATGATGACTACGCCCAAAGATCTGGAGGCGTTTGCGCTGGGCTTCTCGCTGTCAGAGGGCATTATCGACGCGCCGGGCGACATTTTCGGCATGGACATCGTGCCGGGCTGTGACGGCATTGAGGTTCAGATTGAGCTTTCCAGCCGCCGTTTTATGGCGCTGAAAGCGCAGCGTCGCGCGCTGGCAGGCCGGACCGGCTGCGGTGTGTGTGGCGTTGAACAGCTGGATCAGATTGGCAAGCCGCTCTCTCCGCTGCCGTTTACCCAGACCTTCGCGCTGGAGCAACTGGATCGGGCGCTGGGCCAGCTGAAAGATTATCAGCCGGTCGGACAGAAAACCGGCTGCACCCACGCGGCCGCGTGGATTCAGCCCGATGGCCAGCTGGCCGGTGGGTGTGAAGATGTGGGTCGCCATGTGGCGCTGGATAAGCTGCTGGGGTATCGCAGCCAGTCAGAGTGGGGACCGGGCGCGGTGCTGGTTTCCAGCCGCGCCAGCTATGAAATGGTGCAGAAGTCCGCCATGTGCGGCGTCGAGATCCTGTTCGCGGTTTCAGCCGCGACCCGCCTGGCGGTTGAGGTGGCTGAGCGCTGCAATCTGACGCTGGTCGGCTTCAGTAAACCTGGCCGCGCCACGGTCTACAGCCATCCTCAGCGACTGCGTTAAACCACCATCACTTCTGGGAGCGTCTGCTGCAATGCTTCAAGGGCGGCACCGTTGTCGCCGCCGCTGTCGGTAATCAGCAGAGAGATTGTCTGCGGCGGCGCGTAAACCGTGCGGCTGACCACGCCCAGTTTGGTGTGATCGGCCAGCAGATAGCAGGCTGCAGATTGCTGCACCATCGCTCTGGCAATGGCCGCTTCGTGCGGATGAAAACTGCTGGCACCCCGATTTGCCTCAATGCCGACCGGCGACAGCAGCGCGACGTCGGCGCGATAGCGGACGATCTCGCCTACGGTGATTTCGCCGCGCGTCTGGTGCGCACCCGCTGACATCATCCCGCCCAGCAAAATAATCTGGTTATTCAGCGGCCGATCTTCTTCTCCGGCGCTCAGCGCCAGCGCGGCCTGCAGGCTATTGGTGACTATCGTCAGGCCGGAAAGGGCGTGCAGCTCCTCTGCCAGCAGGGTAGTAGTGCTGCCCGCATCCAGAAACAGCGTCTGTCCCGGCTGCAGCAACTGTGCAGCGGCGCGGGCGATGGCGCGCTTCTCGCGGGTCTGCTTACTGCGGCGTTGTGTCAGCGGCGGTTCAGCCGCCGTTTCAATCGCCACTAATCCGCCGTGAACGCGACGCGCCAGACCCAATGCTTCCAGCTCAATGATATCGCGGCGCGCGGTTTCGCGAGACACTCCCAGCTCCCTGATGATGCGTTCGGTACTGACCTGATTAAGCCGGGTCAGTAAGGCACGGATGCGATGAAGGCGCGTTTCCTGCAGCATAGAGATTTCCTTATAAAGCGCGAAGAGCACGGATGATACGCCACTGACGCGAAAGATGCCGTCTGAATCAGAGGGAAGCTTAGCGCGGGGATCGGCCAGCGTCATGTGTATTTTATTGTATTTGTGTATTTGGTTGCATTTTAGATTCAGGCAGGCATGATACAGGGGTCAGCTCTTCCTCCTTCATCCTTGTCACGGGAGTCATTATGGCCACGCGTTCCACCATTATGGATACCAACAGTTTCCGCGCCGAACATGCTGATGCGCTCGACAGCGAAACGCGCAAACTGACCGATAAACGCAGCAAAGTGCTTGGCGAATCCTATCGCCTGTTCTATCGCAAACCGGTTCATCTGGTGCGGGGTGAAGGGCAATATCTGTGGGACGCGGCGGGCGATAAATATCTCGACGTCTACAACAACGTGGCGAGCATCGGCCATTGCCATCCGGCCGTGATTGAGGCGGTGACGCAGCAGATGAAAATGCTGAACACCCACACCCGTTACCTGCACGAAAATATTCTGGATTACAGCGAAGCGCTGCTGGCGACCACGCCTGCGGCGATCGATCGCGCGATGTACATGTGCACCGGGTCGGAAGCCAATGACCTGGCGATCCGCGTGGCGCGCGCTTTCAGCGGCGGTACCGGAATTATCGTCAGTAAAGAGGCCTATCATGGCACCAGTGAGCTGACCTCCGGCGCTTCTCCGGCGCTGGGTAGTGGACAGCCGCTGGCACCTACCACGCGGCTGGTGATGCCACCGGATGCGTATCGTGTGGATGCGCCGGACCTGGGTGACTGGTTCGCTGACCAGATTCAGCAGCAGATTGATGATATGGCGGCGAACGGCATTAAATTTGCCGGTTTCCTGGCGGACTCGATCTTCTCTTCGGACGGGGTGCTGCCGAATCCGCGCGGCTTCCTGAAAAAGGCGGTCGATGTGGTGCATGCCAACGGCGGCATCTTTATTGCTGATGAAGTCCAGCCTGGCTTTGGCCGGACCGGCGATGCGTTCTGGGGCTTTGGCCGCCATGATGTGGTGCCTGATGTGATTACCACCGGCAAGCCGATGGGTAATGGCATTCCGGTATCCGGGCTGCTGGCAAAAAGCGACGTGCTGGCCGCCTTCAGTGACTCGATTCCCTACTTCAATACCTTTGGTGGTAATCCGGTGGCGATGGCGGCGGCGCAGGCGGTGCTGAACGTGATCACCGAAGAGGGATTACAGGAACACAGCCGCGTGGTTGGCGCGAAGCTGCTGGCGGAGTTGCAGACCCTGATGGATCGCTATGAGTGCGTGGGCGACGTGCGCGGTGCCGGACTGTTTATCGGCTTCGAACTGGTCACCGATCGTCACAGCAAAACGCCAGACAAAACGCTGGCGCTGAACCTGATCGAGAAGCTGCGTGAACATCGTGTGCTGACCTCGGTCGCTGGCCCGTATGGGAATGTACTGAAACTGCGTCCGCCATTGGCTTTCCAGGAAAGCGACATCGACTGGCTGGTTGGTGCACTCGACAACTCACTGCGCGAGCTGGGTCAGTAAGGCACAGGGCAGGGCAGACGCGGCATCCGGGCAGGCAGCGTGCTTGCTGCTGCCCTGGCTTAAGTGCGCCGCGTGCGCTGTCGGATAAGTCAGAAAAGACTGAGTCAGCAGCAGCACACTGAAAAAACAATGGGTTGCTTTTGCCGGGTTTCGCAAATCCTTATGGTTAATAGGGCATTGATTACCCTTTTACGCTACATGAATTTAACTATAATGATTCGACTGCTTACGCGGCACGTCCCGAATTCGTCGTGCTGCTCACACTAAATGGAGAGGAAGAACATGAGTTATTCACTGCCATCCCTGCCTTACGCATACGACGCACTGGAACCGCATTTCGACAAGCAGACGATGGAGATCCATCACACTAAACACCACCAGACCTACGTGAACAACGCGAACGCAGCGCTGGAAGGTACTGAATTTGCTAATCTGCCGGTAGACGAGCTGATCACCAAACTGGATCAGCTGCCAGCAGACAAAAAAGGCCCACTGCGTAACAATGCTGGCGGCCACGCTAACCACAGCCTGTTCTGGAAAGGCCTGAAAACCGGCACCACGCTGCAGGGCGACCTGAAAGCGGCTATCGAGAAAGATTTCGGTAGCGTGGAAAAATTCCAGGAAGAGTTTGAGAAAGCTGCCGCCACCCGTTTCGGTTCTGGCTGGGCATGGCTGGTTAAGAAAGGCGACAAACTGGCTGTGGTTTCAACCGCAAACCAGGACAACCCACTGATGGGTGAAGCGGTTGCCGGCGTTTCTGGCTTCCCGATCATCGGTCTGGATGTGTGGGAACACGCTTACTATCTGAAATATCAGAACAAGCGCCCTGACTACATCAAAGCGTTCTGGAACGTGGTTAACTGGGACGAAGCGGCAGCCCGCTTCGCATCTGCTAAATAAGTTAACCAAACGTAAACGTAATGAAGATAAAACCGGTGAAATCTATTTCGCCGGTTTTTTTTGTCCTTATTTTGTGCATTGCCAAAATGGAATGAAAATCGTCAATTATCGGTTTTAATGTTATTCCACATTAACTTTCTGTTGATATTGACTATGTTATGTTCAGTGACATTCCTGCTTAACTCACTGTGTGTCGCTGACTATGTCAATTATAACTACTCACGAAAATACGACCGAATCCTCTGCTTCACTTTTTTTCCAGTTAATCAGTGGCAAATACATTCCGGATAAACTCTGGAACAGTAAACGTTTTCGTCTGAAATTTGTGTTAAGAACCTTAATATCGCCGCTGACCACGCTGCATTATCTGGATGCACTGTCGCATCTGCCGCAACTCCCGTTGCTGATGAGCACTCAGGGATTGCTGCCAGCCAAGCTGCACCGGCCCTATCTGCGTTCAGGCATGAGCATTGCTGCGCGTGCGCAGGCGATTCTCGACCACTACACGCTGATGAACAATCTCGACAATCCTGTGCTGCGTCAGCTGCTGCAGAGCGCTTCAGAAAATCCGCTGGCCGCGCTGACCGGAAAAAATGGCGAAGCTTTTTTACTCTCCTGCAGTTCCGGTTATTTTGATCGTGAAGGGGAAGTGACGCTGGTATTGCGTTATAACGACGAAATTATTGCTTCACTCTCATTTTCGATTCTTAACGAGAATAACCAGCGCACCTTATTAATTGGCGGATTACAGGGGCCGCGGAAACATATTAATAATGAGATGATCCGCGAGGCGACCAAAGCGGCTCACGGTCTCTTCCCGAAACGCCTGTTAATGGAAGCGGTATTTATTGTGGCGAAGCAGTGCGGCGTGGAAAGTATTCAGGCAGTAGGCGATGAGACCCATGTATTTCGCAGCCTGCGTTATCGCCACAGCAAAGGGGATAAATTCTTTGCCAGCTACAGTGAATTCTGGCTGTCGCTGAGTGGTGAAGCGCGCAGGGATGGGATGTTTACGCTGCCGCTGAGCCTGCCGCGTAAAACGCTGGAGGAGATTGCCAGTAAGAAGCGGGCAGAGTATCGCCGCCGTTATGAACTGCTGGATGCGCTGGCGGAGCAGGTTTATGCCGCCGCCGGCGAACGCAAAGCCGATGTCGATCAGGCTGCTGCCTGATCGACCCGTCAGAATGCGGTTTTAGCGAAGCCCGTCATCGCTTTAAGACCCATCTCACGTCCCAGCGCGGTCATTGGATGCACCACCACCAGGCCGCGCACGCTTTTCTTCAGCGCACCCAGATTTGCCTGCTCTTTTTTAGTAATTTCGCGGCTGAAGCCCATCTTCTGCAGCTTCTGCGCTTCGGCACTCAGTTTTTCAACCCGCTGACCGCGCAGACGCTCGATCTCAATGACCAGCGCTTCTTTCTCTTTCAGCAACGCGCCCAGTTTCTCGACATCACCTGATTCCAGTAACTGCGGCTCTTTGCGGTTCAGTGCGTCCAGCTTATCGCTGAGAAGTTTAATTTCGTTCTTTTCTTGCTCTTTCATGACAGCAACTCGTTGAGGAAAACAGGCCAAGGATACACCAAATCTGACGTATATTCCCGGCCAGGTTAAGACGAAAAAGGCGTCGTGATGACGCCTGACAGGATTAGCTACCGGACTTTTTAAACGCCTGCTTCATACTGATGCGGGCGATCAGCTCGGTGAGCGACAGGACCATGGTGGATCGCACCATCTGCAGATAGCGCTGCTGCTGCATGCTGCGCAGCTCAGCATCGTCGGTGTGAAACACCGGCGCAGGTGGCCAGGCGGTGACGCAGTGCAGCTCACCAAACGGGCCCAGGATCTCATCGTCGGTAAAACGATAATCGCCGCTGTCGTGATTCAGCTCTTCGCGCAGCGCCAGCAGCAGTTCACCATCTTCATATTCGTGGCGACTGATGACGCCAAGTCCGTAAATCAGCTTCAGGCGAACCGAGAGTTCGCCCAAAGGACCATCGCCCAGCAGCAGCGGTTCTACCGCATATTTCACCGCATAGTCATCTTTACGAAACACCTGCAGCACCAGCAGATTGACGGCCTCAGCCAATAGCTCAACGGCGGCGATCAGAAAGCTTCTCACCGAACGACCGGCGTTCAGGCGCTCAAGCACCCGGTTCTCAAAAGCCTGCTTCTCTTCCATTATTGCCTGCATGGGTTCAATACCGCCGTCGGGCGCAGGTGAACTGCGCCCGGCTTGCATCACTAACACGCGCGCATTATGCCATAGCGTGCCAGGCGCTCACCACAGAAGCCACCACTTCGCTGTCAGCATCCAGCCCTGAAATCTCAGCCAGGGTCGCCTGTGGGCCTTTTTCAGCCAGCAGTGTAGCCAGCTCCTGCGCCTGGGGGTCCTGATCGCTGCGATAGTGCATTGCGGCGGCAATGCCCTGCACCAGGCTGGCGTGCGGCAAACCATACTCCAGCGTGCCCAGCGTCGGCTTGATCAGGCGATCGCCCGCGCTGAGTTTACGCAGCGGCTGACGGCCCACGCGCTCCACATCATCTTTCAGATACGGATTTTCAAAACGACCCAGAATCTTCCGGATGTAGGCCGCATGCTTCTCCGCGTCAAAACCGTAACGCTTGATCAGCACCGCGCCGCTCTCTTCCATTGCGCCTTTCACCACGGCCCGGATTTTTTCGTCGAGGATGGCGTCGCGAATGGTCTGGTGACCGGCCAGCTGGCCGAGGTAGGCGGTAATGGCGTGACCGGTGTTCAGGGTAAAGAGTTTACGCTCAACAAAGGCCATCAGATTATCAGTCAGCTCCATGCCCGGAATGGTCGGCAGGTCGCCTTTAAACTGAGTTTTATCGACGATCCATTCGCTGAAGGTCTCAACGGTCACTTCCAGCGGATCGGTGCTGCCTGCTTCAGACGGGGGCACGATGCGATCGACAGCGGAATCCACAAAGCCGACATGCTGCTCCAGCCAGGCGTGATACTGCTCCGGCAAGGCTTTCAGCACGTGCTGTTTCAGCTGGCTGGTGCCGCGCACCATATTTTCACAGGCGATGATATTTAACGGACGGGTGTTGCCGTTGTCGCTGCGTTTTGCCAGCCCTTTAGCCACACTGCCGGCAATACGCTCCAGAATCTGCGGACCCACGGCGGTGGTGACCAGATCGACTTCAGACACCAGGGTGATGATCTCATCGCTGGTGCTGTTGACCGCACTGACGCCTTTAACGGTTTCCACTTTGGCCTGCTCGCCAACCACATGAACGGGATACTCATGACGCGCGTTCAGTGCATCCAGCACCGTCTGATTCACATCAGCAAAAACCAGTTCGATACCTGCATCAGCCAGTAATTTGCCGATAAAGCCGCGACCAATGTTTCCTGCTCCGAAATGTAACGCTTTCATAATTTTTGACCCATATCAAATGACGATGGGGCGGGCAAACCCGCCCCAGGAAATCGGGACGGGCATGACCGCCCCAGGGAAAATAATTGCTATAAATTACGCGATTACAGGCTTACCTGACAGCAAATCCAGCACTTCCTGGACGCTGGTGGTATTCGCCAGCTTCTCAATCACGCTGTCATCATCCAGCGCGTTGGTCAGGCTGGTGATCACCTGGATGTGCTCGTTGTTGCGGGCCGCAATACCAATCACCAGGCGTGCCACATCGTCCGGCTCTTCGCCAAACAGAACGCCTGCCGGATACTGACAGAACACCACGCCGGTTTTCAGCACGCGATCTTTTGCTTCAACCGTGCCGTGTGGCACTGCGATCGACTCACCGAGGTAGGTCGGCGTCAGTTTTTCACGCGCCAGCATCGCATCAATATATTCAGGTTCAACGTAACCACCTTTGACCAGCTGTTCGCCGGCAAAGCGAATCGCCTGCTCTTTGTTGCTGGCGGTCAGACCGAGGAAGACATTATCCGCGCCCAGTTTAAACAGGTGCGCATTGCCTTCATCGTAGCTGTCTGAGAGCGCGGTATTCACCGTCTCACGATGTACGTCGCTGCGGTTCGCCGCCACCAGACGCTCGGTCAGGGTGCTGTAGAGCGCGCTGTCGAGGAAGTTATTCAGCGAGATATGCTGGGCATGTGGCGCCTGGCGAATCGCGCGTTCAGTCAGGTCACGATGCGTAATCACCAGATCGACATCACCCGGCAGGGCGTTGATGGCGGTGTTGGTTACCGACACATTGCTCAGACCGGCGTCCTGCACTTTCTTGCGCAGCACGCCTGCACCCATGGCGCTGGAACCCATACCGGCGTCACAGGCCACGATGATTTTACGCACGTGATGCAGCTCGACGCTCATGGCATCGCTGGCGACGGCGCCGCCTGCTGTGCTCTGGCCTTTAGACTGCGCTTTCATCTCATGCATGCGCTGGGTCGCGGCTTCAATATCGTCATCTTCTTTGACTTTGCTGGTTTTCAGCAGGATAGCGGAAACTACGAAGGAGACGGCGAAGGCTGCAGCGATAGCGGCGATGTTGGCGAAGTAGGCACCTTTTGGCGTCATTGCCAGCACGGCCAGGATAGAACCTGGTGAGGCAGGAGAGACCAGGCCACCGTTCAGCACGGTCAGCGTGAAGACGCCGGTCATACCGCCCAGGATAACCGCCAGCAGCAGGCGAGGGGCCATCAGCACATACGGGAAGTAGATCTCATGGATGCCGCCGAGGAAGTGGATTATTGCCGCACCACCTGCAGACTGTTTAGCACTGCCACGGCCAAAGAACATGTAGGCCATCAGTACGCCCATACCCGGACCCGGGTTGGCTTCGATCAGGAAGAAGATCGACTTACCCGCTTCGCTCGCCTGCTGGATGCCCAGCGGTGAGAAAATACCGTGGTTAATGGCGTTGTTCAGGAACAGGATTTTCGCCGGTTCCACGAAGATGGAAGTCAGTGGCAGCAGGTTGTTCTGCACCATCAGATTCACGCCCGCGGCGAGAATGTGTGACAGACCTTCAACCAGCGGACCGATTGCCAGGAACGCCAGCAGTGCCAGAATCATCCCGATAATACCGGCCGAGAAGTTGTTAACCAGCATCTCGAAGCCGCTTTTGATTTTGCCGTCAATCGCCCGGTCAAACGACTTAATTGCCCAGCCGCCCAGCGGACCGGCAATCATCGCACCGAGGAACATCGGCATATCTGCACCGACAATCACACCCATGGTCGTAATCGCGCCAACCACGCCGCCGCGATCGCCACCCACCAGACGCCCACCGGTAAAACCGATCAGCAGAGGCAGCAGGTAGGTGATCATCGGGCCAACCAGTTTGGCCAGCGTTTCGTTAGGGATCCAGCCAGTTGGAATAAACAGTGCGGTGATGATACCCCAGGCGATAAACGCCCCGATGTTCGGCATCACCATATTACTCAGAAAGCGACCAAAGCTCTGTACTTTGACCTTCACTGATGAGGACATAAACCCACCCCTTATTGAGACGCGCTGCAATAGGAGAGCGCGCTTGTTTTTGTTTAGCCACCCCGACGCGAAGCCGGTGGTATTACTGTATGCACGCGGACTCTATCACGCGAATTTGACGCTGCGTAGCGCATGGAGCAAGTGTGATCTGTGTCACTGATTCAGGGTGGTGGCAGGGGTGATTTGCGTGACTTCGATCACATTTTTACCGATGTTAAGGCTTGTTTTGTCTGGATTCTGACCGGGCTGGCAGGTTATCTGTGAGATGAATCACACTTAGCGGCAGGGTATTTGTTATATAAATGTGACTTAGATCACAAACTATTTTTGGTCGAAAATGCGCCAGATCACACTTCATTATCCAGGTGACAGGAAGAGAGATGAAAAGGGGAATGAGCCGGGCAGACGAATAACGCCTGCCCGTTAAACGGTTTTACTGCAGACCACCCTGGACGGCAGCCTGTGCCTGAGGAAGTGCCTGCGAATTGGCTGATAAAGTGCTCATCAGCGCGTTATATTGTGAAGCCTGATCCTGCGTCGGGAACTGCACGCCACCATCATTGAAGCTGACACGGTTTCCCTGCGTTTGCAGGAAATCGCCGGCCTGTACGGCACCCTGACTCAGCGCCTGGAGTTTTGGCAGCAGCGGAATAAGCTGATTGGCAGGCACCGTCACCACTTTGTTGTAGGCGGTGTCATAGACTTTTTTCAGGTCATCCGGCTGCTTCAGGGCCGCTTTGCTGCTGTCCGCCTGCATTTTTGCGCTTTCAATCTGCTGGGTAACGATCACCAGTGCGCTGTTCGCCTGACGCAGGGAATCACGACGGCTAAGATAATCCTGCGGAACGCGAATGGCCGAAAGCTCATCCACCACCGGACGCATACCCTGCTCAACGGCCTTGTTCGCCTGCTGTGAGAAGCCATACATGATGGCGTAATCGCTGGCGAAGTTGCCAAAGCTCTGCTTCTGATTCTCGCTGAGGCTGGGCAGATGCTCGCCGCTGCGCATAACGGTGTTCTGGAGGAAATCGATAAATGCTTTGCGCTGCTCGCCTTCTTTATCACCGCACGCGGTGAGTTGCAGCACAATCAGCGCGCCAGCGAGCATCATGCCGCCGCGTGCCATAAGGCGTGTAAGTCCTGAAGCCATGGGTTCAACTCCTGTCGGTGATACTGTCGGATGTCCAGGTAAGAATGGCCTAAAGAATAGAACAAACCCGCATCACGGCACAATGTGAAACCACCTGTGAAACAGACGCTTTCTGAAACGCCGGTTAAAGAACGGGATTGTCTGCGTGTCAGGGCAAGCTGCTTTGCCTGCCATTGCGGGCAAAGCGTGTAGCTGAAAGGCACGCTTAGCGACATGACGCGCGCTGGCGCGGCCTTAAAACACTACCGCCTGACCATCTTTGCGACTCTCGCTGGCTGCGATATAGAAGCCCTGCGGATCGCGTACGATTACCTGTGCGCCACCAAAGTTGTAGTTACTCAGAGGGTCTTCCAGCACCACATTGTGCCCCATACGGCGCAGCGTGCTCAGGGTATTGCGATCGAGAGTGGATTCAAACACCACCTCACGTCCCTGTACCACGCGCCAGCGCGGCGCATCAATCGCGGCCTGCGGATTCTGCCGGTGCAGCATAATCCGCAGCGCTAGCTGAACGTGTCCCTGCGCCTGCATCGGGCCGCCCATCACGCCAAACGCCATCAGCGGCTGGCCCTGCAGATCCAGCGCAAAGGCCGGAATGATGGTATGGAAAGGCCGCTTACCGCCCGCCACAACGTTGGGATGCTCCGGGTCGAGTGAAAAGCCTGCGCCACGGTTCTGCAGGCTGATGCCGGTATCGGGTACGACCACGCCAGAGCCAAAGCCCATGTAATTGGACTGGATGAAAGAGACCATCATGCCGCTGGCATCCGCTGCCGCGACATACACCGTGCCGCTTTGCTGCGGTGATCCAAAGCGGAAATCTCCTGCTTTATCAGGGTCGATTAATGCTGCCCGCTGGCGGATGTACTCTTTGCTCAGGAGTAATTCAGCCGGAAATTCGAGGTGATCCTCGTCAGTGACATAACGGTCCAGATCAACCAGCGCCAGTTTCATCGCCTCAATAGAAAGATGCAGCCACTGCGGTGAATCGGGTGCATAGCGATTGATCTCCCACGCTTCCAGAATGCCGAGCGCAATTAAGGTCGCGATCCCCTGACCATTCGGCGGCAGCTCCTGCACCGATCCGCCGGCAAACGGATGCGACAGCAGGTTAACCCAGTCAGCACGATGGTTTTTTAAATCCTCCAGCGTCAGCGCCGCGTCATGTTCGCGGGCGAAGGCCGCCATTTTCTGCGCCAGTGCGCCGCGATAAAAACTTTCACCCTCAGTCTCAGCAATCTCCTGCAGGGTGCGGGCCTGCGCCGGGTTGCGGAACAGCTCACCCGTACGCGGTGGACGGCCCTGCGGCGCAAAGCAGCTGCTGAAGCCAGGCTGATCGCGCAGCTTGTCATAGCCACGCTGCCACAGCTGACCAATCAGCGGAGAGACCGGAAAGCCGTCGCGCGCATAGTCAATTGCCGGTTGCGCCAGGGTGGTCAGCGGTAAGGTGCCGAAGCGCTGCGCCAGCGTCACCCACGCCGAGACGGCGCCCGGCACAGTGACAGACTCCCAGCCGGTTTCAGGCATCGCGCTCAGAGCGGCAAAGCGTTCGGGACGCCAGGCGGCGGGCGCCCGACCTGAAGCATTTAAGCCATGCAGTTCGCTGCCGTCCCAGACAATCGCAAACGCATCACTGCCGATGCCGTTTCCGGTCGGCTCCAGCACGGTTAAGGCGATGGCGGTGGCGATAGCCGCATCCACGGCGTTCCCACCTTGTTGCAGCATCCGTAAACCCGCCTGTGCCGCCAGCGGTTGCGAGGTTGCGACGGCATTGCGGCCCATCATCGGCACGCGATGAGAGGGATAGCCGACGTTAAAATCTGTTTCACACATCGCTTTTCCTTAAAGAGGTCAGGAGTGAATTTTCCCGTCATCAGCACGTGATTCCACAGCTGCACGTTTAGCGCGCAAAGGGCTCGTTTTTAGCCGCCAGCTGCACCGTTATGAGGCACCAGCCGTTTCGTTAGGATGACTGTTGATTCATCTGAAGATACAGGGGCGTTAAGAGTAAAAGATTTCTCCGCATTGCACTGTGAGCCGCCGCGCGCCAGGGTTCAGGCGCTAACCAGGACTATTCTTAAATTAATCAGAACCGTGAATATAAGTGTTCAGGAATTAAACCATTGGCGTATATTTTGCAATCACAAGGTGAAGAGGTGTAGTGCTTCACAGAAATGAGAATATGCCTGAGAAAAGCTTGATGGCATCCACATAAATCGCAAACACCATTTGATTTTTTTGCGCACTATGCCAGCACAAAAATCAACTGCCTCAGCAGGTTAGAGGTGCTGGAACGTTTCCGGCAAACCATAGTGAAAAAAATAATTATAAATTGCGCGGCAAATAGTCAGGTCTCTATCCATACTTAGTCTCCCGGCATTTGTTGCATTGACCTGACATCATTTAAGCAGTGCACCGCAGGCTGTGTCCCGTAATGGTTTTTCTCATAACAAAAACAAACCCTTGCGGGATCCAGCCTGAAACAGGCCCGGTTTCAGAGTCCTGACTTCAGGCTCGTACCTCTCTACTTTCACGTGCTTCATAGTGAGTTTTTAAGGAGTTCTCTATGGAATTAAAAGACCCGATGTTTGAATTGCTCAGCAGCCTTGAGCAGATTGTTTTGACACGTGATGATCGCGCCGCCGAGTTACTTATTCAGCGTCAGCAACCCGCCCAGCCAGAGCCGCAGCGTCTGCGTGAAATGACCGGCATGCAGGTTGATGAATTTGCAAAAGTGATGGGCGTGAGCGTCTCTTCCGTGAAAAGCTGGGAAGCGCGGCGTACCCGTCCTTCCGCGACGGCGCAGAAATTAATGAAGTTATTGCATGCCAATCCCTATCTGGGACGGCAGTTGCTTGAATAATCAGGCATCACGAGAAGAACCCGCCGCTGGCGGGTTTTTTTATGCGCGCATTTCGCTGTATTTAGCGGCCTGTTTCACAAACCAGCTCTCTGGCACGTTGTAGGGAGGCTCCCGCAGTTGGGCAAGGCCGCTTTCAATGATCGTTGACGCCTGTTGCCATAACTGCGCATCACCCTCCTTCAGCAGCGCAATCTGTATCTGTTTTTCCACCAGATAGACCCGCGCAAAGTCAGGATCAAAACGCACAATCGCGCGGGTATTGTCGATGATGTCAGCCAGTTTGATCGTCTGCGCCTCAGGACTGGCGCTGGCCGTATGGCGAAAGTGCGCCAGTTTACGGGCCGCCCGATTTTTTGCCGCTGTGGGTGTGCTGTCGGTCAGCATCTCCACCAGGCTGGCCACGTGCGCACCAAACCGGGCTTCGATATCCCCCAGCGTGGCAGAGGTATCTTCTACGGTGTCGTGCAGCCAGCCGGCGGCTAACATGGCATCGTCATGAGTGACGCTGCGCACCAGCTCCACTACCGCAGCCGGATGAACAATGTAAGGCTCATCGGTATATTTGCGGCGCTGACCGGCACCGGCATGTGCCTCAGTGGCGAAACGACGCGCCTGTTCTTCCAGTGAATCCTGCATGCTATTTCTCCTGACAAAAAAGTTTGCTTGCAATTATCTAGCGCGCTATCTATATTAATCATCATGAACTGTGATCAAGATGACAAAAAAGTGAAAACGATGCCACTGTTGGTCGATCAGCAACTCTGTTTTGCGCTTTATTCTGCCAATCTGGCGATGAATAAAGTCTATCGACAGTTGCTGAGCCAGCTCGACATTACCTATCCGCAGTATCTGGTGATGCTGGTGTTGTGGCAGAAAGATGATGTCACGGTGTCAGAGATTGGCGAGCAGCTTTTTTTAGACTCGGCAACATTAACGCCACTGCTGAAGCGGCTGGAAAGCGCAGGTCTGATTAACCGACAGCGCACCCGGCAGGATGAACGCCAGGTTGCGGTAACGCTAACAGAGGCTGGCCGCGCGCTGTGCGTTAAGGCTGAAGCGATTCCTGAAGCGGTTAAATGTGCCACAGCCTGTGAGGATGATGCCCTGCTGGCGCTGAAATTACAGCTCGATGGGTTGCGTGATAACCTGAATCAATCACGATAAATATTGCCGACGGATGCGCTGCATCCGTTGAACCTCACCGCCTGATTACGGTTAAATAAGTAGCAGGCGATTAAATAGCGTAACGGAGAAATGTCATGTCTTTAGAACAAGTGGTTTACCGCGCCAAAGCCAAAGCAACCGGTGGTCGCGATGGTCGTGCAACCTCTTCTGACGGTGTACTGGACGTTAAACTGGGCGTGCCAAAAGAGATGGGCGGTGCAGGCGGCGAAGTGACTAACCCTGAGCAGCTGTTTGCTGCAGGCTACTCTGCCTGCTTCCTGGGTGCGATGAAGTTTGTTGCTGGCCGCGACAAAATCGCGATGCCAAAAGATGCGTGGATTGAAGGTGAAGTCGGTATCGGTCCTATCCCTGATGGCTTTGGTATCGAAGCGACCCTGAATATTCATCTGCCAGAGATGGATGAAGCAGAAGCGCAGAAGCTGGTTGATGCGGCGCATATCGTTTGTCCTTACTCAAACGCTACCCGCAACAACATCGACGTTACGCTGAACATCATTCGCTAAGCGTGCCGCGGGCCTGAACCATCAGGCCCGCATTTTTCATTCATCACATCCTCTCTCCTGCTGTTTTCTGCGTCAGCCAGCCAACAGTCACTCTCCGCCATGTACAAAAAATGTGCTAATCCGGTCGACAACGATTATTTTCTGGTCTATCAACCGCGGCCATGTTTTACTGAGCCACCTCGCGTTATAGCCAGTAAATCCGTTCAGAATTTTCCTTCATCTTGTCCGGTCCGCTTATTCAGCGAACTCTGCCGCGTTTCGGCAGTCACATAAAAGATTTGGTCAGGCGCTTCACACCGGAGAAACTCCTTTTTTCATGAATTATATTAAAACCCTGACTCAGCAGAAGTTATCGCTACTGCTGGCGCTCTACCTCGGTATCTTACTGAACTTACCGATTTTCTATCGTCGTTTTGACGGTTTTCTCAGGCAATCCACGGTAACGAACTGGCTCACTGCCGTCACCGAGGTCGTGGCCATTGTGCTGCTGACGTTCTTTCTGATGCGTCTGCTGTCGCTGGGCGGAAAGTGGTTTTATCGCGTGCTGGCCACGATGATTGTTCTGATCTCTGTTGCCGCCGCCTATTACATGGCGTTTTTTAACGTTGTAATTGGCTACGGCATTGTGGCGTCGGTGATGACGACCGATACCGATCTTTCTAAAGAAGTGGTTGGCTACCATTTCATCCTGTGGATGGTTCTGGTCAGCGCGCTGCCGCTGCTGATGATCTGGCGCAACAGGCTGAGCATGACACTGAATGAACAGCTGCGTACGCCAGGGCAGCGCCTGAAACCGACCCTGATTATGCTGCTCTGCGTAGCCCTGGTCTGGCTGCCGATCCGTTATTTCGACAAGCTGCAGAAGCATAATGAAGAGATCACTAACATCGATCTGCCGAGCTACGGCGGTGTGGTCGCCCACTCGTATCTTCCTTCCAACTGGCTGGCGGCTGTGGGACTGTTTGCCTGGACCCGCGTGGATGAGTCGCTAAATAGCGAGGAGCTGCTGGATCCGGCGAAGAAGTTTACCTACGTTGCGCCTGCCGGTCTGGACGATACCTATGTGGTGTTTGTGATTGGCGAAACCACCCGCTGGGATCACATGGGAATGCTGGGTTATGAGCGCGACACGACGCCTAAGCTGTCGAAAGAGAAGAACCTGGTCGCGTTCCGCGGCGAGTCCTGTGATACCGCGACGAAGCTGTCGCTGCGCTGCATGTTCGTACGCGAAGGCGGTACCATGGATAACCCTGGCCGCACGCTGAAAGAGCAGAATGTGTTTGCGGTGATGAAAGAGCTGGGCTTCACCTCTGAGCTGTTTGCGATGCAGAGTGAAGTCTGGTTCTACGACAACGTCAATGCCAACAACTTTGCTTTCCGTGAGCAGATTGGTTCAGAGAAGCGCAATCAGGGCAAGGCGGTCGATGACATGCTGCTGGTGCCGGAGATGAAAGCGTCACTGGATCGTTTTCCGAAAGGTAAGCATCTGGTGGTGCTGCATACCAAAGGTTCGCACTATCTTTATTCACAGCGTTATCCGCGTAGCTTCGCGAAGTATCAGCCGGAGTGTATGGGCGTCGATGAGACCTGCAGCAAAGCGCAGTTGATTAACGCTTA
This sequence comes from Pantoea sp. JKS000250, assembly GCF_003201065.1. NCBI lineage: Bacteria > Pseudomonadati > Pseudomonadota > Gammaproteobacteria > Enterobacterales > Erwiniaceae > Pantoea > Pantoea sp. JKS000250. The sequence continues at coordinate 2,304,709 of NZ_QICZ01000001.1, forward strand.
TGACAACTCGGTGCTGTATGTCGATAGCATGCTGGATAGCGTGCTGGATCAGCTGCGTGATAAGAAGGCGATCGTCTTCTATGCTGCTGATCACGGTGAGTCGATCAGCGAAAATATGCACCTGCACGGTACGCCGCGTGAGATGGCACCGCCGGAGCAGTTCCGTGTGCCGATGATGGTCTGGGCGTCAGATAAGTATCTGGAAGATAGTCAGAACCGCAGCAACTTCGAGCGCCTGCAGGCGCAACAACGTGTGGGCCGCACGCATCGTCACGTTGAGTTGTTCGATACCATCCTGGGCTGTCTGGGCTACACCTCGCCAGATGGCGGCATTAACCCGGCCAACAACTGGTGTCAGGCACCGGCTAAAGGTCAGGCTAAAGCGCTGTAATAGTGAGCGAAAAGGGCAGGGTAGGTGGTTAATTTCCGGTAACCGCGTGCTTTCCAGGCGATTGGCGGCAAAAGCATAAAAAGCGGTTGACGCTGATCGTGGGTAGCAGTAACATGCGCCCCCATCGGCGAGTAGCGCAGCTTGGTAGCGCAACTGGTTTGGGACCAGTGGGTCGGAGGTTCGAATCCTCTCTCGCCGACCATATTTAAGAAAACCTGTCTGAAAAGACAGGTTTTTTTTCGTCTGTAGAAAAGTGATTTGCAGGCAAAGAATTAGCGCTGTGCGGGCTTCAGGCGGCTGACAGGTTTAAACCCGAGTGAATCTGACCGCAGCACATGAACACAAGGCAGAGGGAACACAGGCAGAGGAGGAAAGCGTCCCACGCCAGGGACGGCGTGGGACGAGCGTCCAGGGATGGTTTAAGCGCCTTTCCGATCTGCCCGTGTTCCCGAAGCAGATCTCGATCTTAACGCCACTCCCGCTTACCACATTTTGTTTTGTTGCCCGCCTCGCTGCCTTCCAGAAAGTTCCAGTAAACTCCATCCGCCGCGCATTTCGCTTACCCGCCGTTATTGTTACCCCTTTCCCGCTGTCAGGCCTTGCCCTGTAAGAGTTACGATCATAATTCGCGACACATTCTTCTTATGACCGAAAGCGGCAACATGCTGATTTCTTATGCTTCTTTCCCAGCATATTCCGCTGGTTGAACGTCATAACGCACGGTGAATCGTTCAGTTATTCAACATTTGCCGGTAAAATTTTTAAGTTTTTTAGCGGTGAGAATCACTAGCGATAGAGCCGCTATCCAGCACAATGCACGGAATTCAGGCCAGCTACGCTGTGCATTGTATGGCTTTCAGACAGAAACGGTTTTTATTACCGTTGCATGCTATTCCTCACACTCTGTGTAAATAAGTAACCGTTGTATTGACGTTCTTTGCAACTGTTGACAAATTGATGCGTCAATAAACGCGCAGTTACGGAATTTTCTGAATGCACAATCTGCGTCAGAAAAAACATAAAAAACGCAGCGCGCGTTAACCACCTGTTCGGTGGTACGCCTGAACCGCATAAAAAAATCAGAGGTCGGGCAATACACACAACATCACATCACAATGGAGCAAAAGCATGATCAACTCCCTGGCTAAATCCGGGATGCTGAAGGTCGGTCTGAGCCTGATTGCTATGACTGTCGCCGCCGGTGTTCAGGCAAAAACCCTCGTTTACTGTTCTGAAGGTTCTCCGGAAGGCTTTAACCCGCAGTTGTTCACCTCGGGTACCACCTACGATGCCAGCTCACGTCAGATCTACAATCGACTGGTTGAGTTCACTATCGGCACCACCGAACTGCACGCTGCGCTGGCAGAGAAGTGGGATGTCAGTGAAGACGGTAAAACCTACACCTTCCACCTGCGTAAAGGTGTGAAGTGGCAGACCACCAAAGATTTCAAACCGACGCGCGACTTCAATGCGGATGATGTGGTGTTCACCTTTGAGCGCCAGCTGGATAAAAACAACGCCTACCACGGCGTCTCCGGCGGCAGCTACGAATATTTCGAAGGCATGGACATGCCGAAGCTGATCAGCAAAATCGAAAAAGTGGACGAGAATACCGTTCGCTTCGTGCTGACCCGCCCTGAGTCACCGTTCCTTGCTGACCTCGGCATGGACTTCGCCTCGATTCTGTCGAAAGAGTACGCAGACAACATGCTGAAAGCGGGCACCCCGCAAAACGTCGACCTGAACCCGGTCGGTACCGGTCCGTTCCAGCTGCTGCAGTACCAGAAAGATTCGCGCATCCTTTACAAAGCTAACCCGGATTACTGGGGCACCAAGCCAAAAATCGATCGCTTAGTCTTCTCCATTACCCCGGATGCGTCGGTGCGCTACGCCAAGCTGCAGAAGGGCGAATGTCAGGTCATGCCATATCCGAACCCGGCTGACATTGCGCGTATGAAGCAGGACAAAAACATCAACCTGTATGAGCAGGCTGGCCTGAACGTCGGCTATCTGTCGTACAACGTTGAGAAAAAACCGCTGGATAACCTGAAAGTGCGTCAGGCACTGACCATGGCGGTCAACAAAAAAGCGATTATCGACGCCGTTTATCAGGGTGCAGGCCAGCCGGCTAAAAACCTGATCCCACCAACGATGTGGGGCTATAACGACGACGTAAAAGACTACGCCTACGATCCTGAGAAAGCCAAAGCGCTGCTGAAAGAAGCGGGCATGGCAGACGGTTTCTCCATCGACCTGTGGGCAATGCCGGTTCAGCGTCCGTACAACCCGAACGCTCGCCGCATGGCTGAGATGATTCAGAGCGACTGGGCGAAAATTGGCGTCAAAGCCAAAATCGTCACCTACGAGTGGGGCGAATACCTGAAGCGCGCCAAAGCGGGTGAGCACCAGACCGTCATGATGGGCTGGACTGGCGACAATGGGGATCCGGATAACTTCCTGGCCACCCTGTTCAGCTGCTCAGCGGCGAAAGATGGCTCTAACTACTCGCGCTGGTGTGATAAATCCTTCGAGGATCAGATTCAGCCCGCTCGCGCCACCGCCGATCAGGCGAAGCGTATCGAGTACTACAAGCAGGCTCAGGTTGTGATGCATGACCAGGCACCGGCGCTGATGATCGCGCACTCAACGGTATACGAACCGGTCAGCAAAAAAGTCTCCGGTTACAAAGTCGATCCGCTGGGCGGACACTACTTTGCTCAGGTAGACATTAAAGAATAATTGTCGCCTTTTCCGGGGCGGCTACGCGTCGCCCCGGCTTTATCTCCCTGTTTTACTGGAAACGGTAGAGGCGCAGCCTGTCTGCGTCGCGGTCGGGCCTACCCGATCGTCAGATGTAAGCAATAACAACCCTCGCGGCGACGGTCGCGCGGACAAGAGAGAACCCGGATTATGCTGCAGTTCATACTCCGACGTCTGGGCCTTGTCATCCCAACGTTTATCGGTATTACATTACTCACCTTCGCGTTTGTTCACATGATCCCGGGCGATCCGGTGCTGATCATGGCTGGCGAGCGCGGTATTTCTCCTGAACGTCATGCACAGTTAATGGCGCTGTTAGGTCTGGATCAGCCGCTGTGGAAACAGTACCTGAACTACATTAACGGTGTATTACATGGCGACCTGGGCATTTCACTGAAGAGCCGCATCCCTGTCTGGGATGAGTTTGTTCCGCGCTTCAAAGCGACGCTGGAACTTGGCATCTGCGCCATGATATTTGCCGTGGCCATTGGTATCCCGGTTGGGGTGCTGGCGGCGGTAAAACGCGGTTCAATTTTCGATCACACCGCTGTGGGCATCTCACTGACCGGCTACTCCATGCCAATCTTCTGGTGGGGCATCATGCTGATCATGCTGGTCTCGGTGCAGCTCAACCTGACACCGGTTTCCGGGCGGGTCGGTGATACCGTCTTCCTGGATGACAGCATGCCGCTGACCGGCTTTATGCTGATTGACACCTTCTTCTGGGGTGAGCCGGGCGACTTCCACGATGCGGTAATGCACATGATTCTGCCCGCCATCGTGCTCGGCACCATTCCGCTGGCGGTCATTGTACGAATGACGCGTTCGGCAATGCTCGAAGTACTGGGTGAAGATTACATCCGTACGGCGCGCGCCAAAGGCCTGACGCGGATGCGCGTAATCGTGGTGCATGCACTGCGTAACGCCATGCTGCCGGTGGTGACGGTCATCGGCCTGCAGGTCGGCACGTTGCTGGCCGGGGCGATTCTGACCGAAACCATCTTCTCGTGGCCGGGTCTGGGGCGCTGGCTGATTGAAGCGTTGCAGCGCCGTGACTATCCGGTGGTGCAGGGCGGTGTGCTGCTGACCGCGGTACTGATTATTGTGGTCAACCTGCTGGTTGATCTGCTGTATGGCGTGGTTAACCCGCGCATACGTCACAAGAAATAAGGGGGCATCATGTCTGTTGTTGATCCCGGCAGCGTTACCGTTGCACCCAAGCCGATGACCCCATTCCAGGAATTCTGGCACTACTTTAAACGTAACAAAGGCGCCGTCGTGGGCCTGGTCTACATCATCATTGTATTGCTGTGTGCCATTTTTGCCGATGTGCTGGCCCCGCATGCGCCTGCTGAGCAGTTCCGCGATGCGCTGCTGCATCCGCCGGTCTGGCAGGAGGGCGGTAACTGGAGCTACATTCTGGGCACCGACGACGTGGGCCGCGATGTGCTGTCGCGTCTGATGTACGGTGCGCGCCTGTCGCTGCTGGTCGGCTGTCTGGTGGTGGTGCTGTCGCTGATTTTCGGCGTGATCTTCGGCCTGCTGGCCGGTTATCTCGGCGGCGTGGTCGATGCCATCATCATGCGCGTGGTCGATATCATGCTGGCATTGCCAAGCCTGCTGCTGGCGCTGGTGCTGGTCGCCATCTTTGGCCCCTCGATCGTTAACGCCTCTATCGCGCTGACCTTTGTGGCGCTGCCGCACTATATCCGTCTGACCCGCGCGGCGGTGCTGGTGGAAGTGAACCGCGACTATGTGACCGCCTCCGGCGTGGCCGGTGCCGGTATGCTGCGCCAGATGTTTGTGAATATTCTGCCTAACTGCCTTGCACCACTGATCGTGCAGGCTTCATTAGGTTTCTCCAACGCCATTCTCGATATGGCGGCGTTGGGCTTTCTCGGTATGGGTGCGCAACCGCCAACGCCGGAGTGGGGCACCATGCTCTCCGACGTTCTGCAGTATGCGCAAAGTGCCTGGTGGGTCGTGACCTTCCCTGGATTGGTCATTCTGCTTACCGTGCTGGCATTTAACCTGATGGGCGACGGTTTGCGTGATGCCCTCGACCCGAAACTCAAGCAGTAAAGAGGCACCGAGATGGCGTTATTAAATGTAGACAAACTATCGGTGCATTTCGGCGACGATAAAGCACCGTTCCGTGCGGTTGACCGCATCAGTTATCAGGTTGAGCAGGGCCAGGTCGTCGGTATCGTGGGCGAGTCCGGCTCCGGCAAATCGGTCAGTTCACTGGCGATCATGGGACTGATCGACTTCCCTGGCAAAGTGATGGCGGAGAAGCTGGAGTTCAACCAGCGCGATCTGAAACGCATCTCTGAACGCGAGCGCCGCCAGCTGGTGGGCGCTGAAGTGGCGATGATTTTTCAGGACCCGATGACCAGCCTGAATCCCTGCTACACCGTGGGCTTCCAGATTATGGAAGCGATCAAGGTGCATCAGGGCGGCAACAAACGCACCCGGCGTCAGCGGGCAATCGACCTGCTGAATCAGGTCGGCATTCCCGATCCGGCGTCACGGCTTGATGTCTATCCGCACCAGCTGTCGGGCGGTATGAGCCAGCGTGTGATGATTGCCATGGCGATCGCCTGCCGGCCTAAGCTGCTGATCGCCGATGAGCCGACGACGGCGCTCGACGTGACTATTCAGGCGCAAATCATCGAACTGCTGCTGGATCTGCAGCGGCAGGAGAACATGGCGCTGATCCTGATTACGCACGATCTGGCGTTAGTGGCAGAAGCGGCGCACCACATTATCGTGATGTATGCCGGACAGGTTGTGGAGAGCGGGAAAGCGACCGATATCTTCAAAGCGCCGCGCCATCCTTATACCCAGGCGCTGCTGCGCGCGCTGCCGGAGTTTGCGGCTGATAAAGCGCGTCTGGCGTCACTGCCTGGCGTAGTGCCGGGCAAATATGACCGCCCGGCTGGCTGTCTGCTTAACCCACGCTGCCCCTATGCGACTGACCTTTGTCGCCAGGAAGAACCGGAACTGCGCACCATTCCAGGACGTCAGTCCAAGTGTCACTATCCTCTGGATGATGCCGGGAGACCCACTTATGAGTCATGAAACCACGAAAGATCAGTTCCTGCTGCAGGCGATTGATCTGAAAAAACACTACCCGGTGAAGAAGGGGCTGTTTGGTCAGGAGCGTCTGGTCAAAGCGCTGGATGGCGTCTCTTTTAATCTGGAGCGCGGCAAAACGCTGGCGGTCGTCGGCGAGTCAGGCTGTGGTAAATCCACGCTGGGCCGGTTGCTGACGATGATTGAAACCCCGACAGAAGGGCAGCTTTACTGGCACGGTCAGGATCTGCTGAAGCACGATCCCCAGGCGCAGAAGCTGCGTCGTCAGAAAATCCAGATCGTATTCCAGAATCCGTATGGCTCACTCAATCCGCGTAAAAAAGTAAGCCAGATTCTGGAGGAGCCACTGGTCATCAATACCCAGCTGACCAAAGCGGAACGCCGCGAGAAGACGCTGGAGATGATGGCGAAAGTGGGCCTGAAAACCGAACATTACGATCGCTACCCGCACATGTTCTCAGGCGGTCAGCGTCAGCGTATCGCCATCGCGCGTGGGCTGATGCTCGATCCGGACGTGCTGATTGCCGATGAGCCGGTTTCGGCGCTCGATGTTTCGGTGCGTGCTCAGGTGCTGAACCTGATGATGGATCTGCAGCAGGATATGGGTCTCTCCTACGTCTTTATCTCGCACGATTTGTCGGTAGTAGAGCACATTGCCGATGAGGTGATGGTGATGTATCTCGGCCGTTGCGTCGAGAAGGGCAGTAAAGAGGCGATTTTTGCCAACCCGCGCCATCCTTATACCCAGGCTTTGCTGTCAGCGACGCCGCGTCTGAATCCGGACGACCGTCGTGAGCGTATTAAGCTGACCGGCGAGCTGCCCAGCCCGCTTAATCCGCCGCCAGGCTGTGCTTTCAATGCGCGCTGCCACCGACGTTTTGGCACCTGTGTGCAGTTACAGCCGAAGCTGAAAAACTACGGTGGCCAGGAGATTGCCTGCTTCGCGGTCGATCAGGATGAGAACCAGCCGGTGGGTGTGGCAGAAAAGGTCAGCTGAGGATTGGCGGCTCAGGCCGTTGATTCAGTGATAGCTCAGGGAGCATACGCCCTTCGCAAAGACGCAAAACGCCTCCGTAGCCCGCGTTGCTTTGCTCCAGGCGTATGCTTCCCTCTCCTGAAGAGGGTTAACCATCTGTGCTTCTGATTGGGTAGTGCCATACTCCCTGCGTCCTCACTTCTCTTCTCAGCCAAAGGCGCCTTTCTGGCGCTTTTTTTTATCTCAATTCCGCTGTAAACCGCACCGCTGGCGGACCAGCCATCACGTTTCGGTTATTTCCCGTCTTTTTCCGTTATCAGATTTAACCTGTTTTTCTGCTGGTGATATTCGCAGCGAAAAAAGATAAACACTCTCCATCCCTTATGACAGCGATCAGGCTTTTTTGCGCCTGCGGCAGCCCGATTGCGGCTTAACATTGCGCTTATCGTGTCCCGCCTGGTTGTGCCAGTGGTCGTCAGAGCGGCTAAGTCTTAAAAATTATTGAAACATCGCAGATTAATTTAACTTAAACATCACTTATTAATTATAGGGGATAATCATCTTATATTGGCTTTATTCCGCTGTAAGTGAATCTTTATGATTAAACTATTTTATTGAATCTGCTTTATTTGTAATCAGGTTTTTCTGACTGACATTAAAGTGATGTGTTATATTCCAGGAAAATTCCTCCCTTGTTGCAGGCCACGGCCAATGAAGAATAATTACGATGATTTGCAGCGTTTTAAAGAGAAAACGCAAACGCTCGACATCGACTTTAAAGATATGTCTGGCCAGGCGCAGGAAGCGGCGGAACACAGTAAATGGGCTTTGATTCGCCAGCTGGCGAAAGAGGACCATCAGACCTCACTGGGTGGCGGTCAGCGAATCGACCTGCCGCAGCCTCAGCCGCTGCGCGGGGATGAATTCACCGCGCCACCGCCTGAGGTACAGGCAAGGCCCGCCACACTCAGTGCGCAACCGACGACATCAGCCCGCAGCTCAATTCTCGATAGTCTGTCAGGTAGCAGCCTGCCCGCAGCACGCACGGCTGAACGTGACCCTTCATCACTGTTTCCGCCACCGCCGCCGCCGCAAAAACGGGTTGCGGCTGAGCCTGTTGCTGTATCACATCCTGAGCCCGTCCGGCCCGCCATGGCGGCGAATTTAAAGCCCGCCCTCACGCCTGTCACACCCCATTCTGAACCGGAACGGTTTAGTGCCTTGTTCCGCTCGCGTGACAGCGAACCGTCGAATCTGCCGAAAGAAACTTTACTCAAACCGTTACTGGAGAAGATTGCGCTATGCCGTTAGTTTGTGTGTGCTCGCCGAAGGGAGGCGTGGGGAAAACCACGCTTGCGGCGAATCTGGCCTGGAGTCTGGCGCGTTCCGGTAGCAAAGTTCTGGCTATTGATTTTGATGTGCAGAATGCACTGCGTCTTCACTTTGGCGTGCCGCTGCATGATGGTCGCGGATTTGTGGCGCGCTCAGAAGAGCAGGCGGACTGGAGCCAGTCGATCCTCACCACTGGCGGCAATATCTTTGTCCTGCCTTATGGCGATGTCACCGAGCCACAGCGCGAACGGTTCGAAGAGAACCTGATGAAAGATCCCCACTTTATTAAGCGTGGTCTTGATACGGTACTTAATTATCCCGGTCTGGTCATTGTCGCTGATTTTCCGCCTGGTCCGGGCCCGGCCCTTAAAGCAATGACGGCGCTGGCCGATATGCATTTAGTGGTGATGTTAGCGGATACCGCTTCTGTGTCGTTATTACCGCAGATTGAAGAGAACCGGATGACCGGGAAACCGCTCAATAATAAGCAGGGACACTATTTTATTCTGAACCAGTGCGATAATCGCCGGAATATTAATCGCGATGTCACTGCATTTATGCAGCAGCGTCTGGGCGATAATTTACTGGGCGTGGTTCACCGTGATGAAAGTGTGGGTGAAGCCAATGCTTCCCAGCAGTCCGTATATGATTTCAGTCCTGCCTCAGCAGCGGCATTTGATATTGAACTGATCGCCAAACGGGTCAGCAGCATTCTGAATATCACCGTGGGAAATGGCGAAGTTCAGGCTTCCATCCGCACAAATCATTTTTAGTCGTCTACTGCAGGCGACTGACTTACACAGCTCTTCTCAGGGTGAATCATGAGTAAAATCGGGTTTTACCTGCTGCTGCTGGTGCTTGCACCCGTTGCCGCGGTGATCATCATTACGCCAATGGACAGCCAGAAACAGTATATTTTTGGTCTGATCAGCATCGGCATGATGTTTTTATTGGGTTTCAGCAAGAGCCGCAAAATAACCGTGGTGATGGTGATTCTCTCTGCCCTGATGTCCAGCCGTTATATCTGGTGGCGCACCACTGAGACGCTGCACTTTAATTCCGAAGTCGAGGCGATATTAGGGATTGGCTTATATCTGGCGGAGCTTTACGTCTGGCTGATCTTAATTCTCGGCTTCCTGCAAACCACCTGGCCATTAAAGCGCACCATTGAGCCGTTGCCGGACGATACTCGTCTGTGGCCGACGGTCGATATTTATGTGCCGTCTTACAATGAAAGCCTGGATGTGGTGCGCGATACCGTGCTGGCGGCGCAGTGTATCGACTACCCGCGTGACAAACTCAAAATCTATCTGCTGGATGATGGCAAACGCAGCGAATTTGCCCGCTTTGCGGCGGATGTCGGGGTCGGGTATATCACCCGAGACGACAACAAACATGCCAAAGCCGGGAACCTCAACCATGCGATGAAAATCACCAAAGGTGAGCTGATTTGCATCTTCGACTGTGACCACGTGGCGACCCGCACCTTCCTGCAGGCGACGGTGGGACCGTTTCTGAAAGATCCGAAGCTGGCGCTGTTGCAGACGCCGCACTACTTCTATTCGCCCGATCCCTTTGAGCGTAACCTGCGCGCTGCGCGCAGCATTCCCAACGAAGGCGCACTGTTTTATGGTCCGGTGCAGCAGGGTAACGATAACTGGAACGCCACCTTCTTCTGCGGCTCCTGTGCGGTAATCCGTCGTTCGGCGCTGGAAGAGATTGGCGGCTTTGCCGTTGAAACGGTCACTGAAGATGCACACACCGCCCTGAAAATGCAGCGCCTGGGCTGGGGCTCAGCGTTCCTGTCGATCCCGCTGGCAGCCGGTCTGGCGACCGAACGTCTGGGTCTGCACATCATCCAGCGAACCCGCTGGGCGCGCGGCATGACGCAGATTTTCCGCGTCGATAACCCGCTGTTTGGCCGTGGCCTGAAGTGGCAGCAGCGTCTTTGCTACCTCAACGCCATGCTGCACTTCCAGTTTGGTCTGCCACGCGTCGCCTTCCTGACCGCGCCGCTGGCTTACCTGCTGTTTAACCTGAATATTATCCACTCGTCGGCGTCGCTGATTTTTGCCTATGTGCTGCCGCACCTGGTGATGTCGCTTTACGTTAACTCGCGCATGAATGGCCGCTTCCGTTACACCTTCTGGGGTGAGATTTATGAGACGGTGATGTGCTTCCATCTGGTGATCCCGACCATCCTGACGCTGCTGTCGCCGAAACATGGCAAGTTTAACGTGACCGATAAAGGCGGCGTGCTGGATCAGGGCTTCTTCGATTTCCACATCGTGCGTCCGCACGTCATTGTGGCGCTGCTGCTGGGCATCGGGATTGTCGCGGGCGTGGTACGTGCGGTGATGCATGACTATTTTGGCGTCGACCCTTACGTTATTGCGCTTAACGTCGGCTGGGCGATTTTCAGCCTGATCATTCTGATGGCGGCGATTGCCGTAGCGCGCGAAACCAAACAGGTGCGTAAAACCATCCGCGTTGACGTACAAATCCCGGCGATTATTCACTACGCCAGCGGCATTTCATCACGCACCCTGACCAGCAACCTGTCGATGGGCGGTGCACAACTTGATGCGCCGGATGGCCGTCATGAAACGGATGAAATTGAAGAGATTGATCTGTTGCTGAAATCCGGCGCGATCACCATCCCGGTGAGTAAGATTTCCGGCGATGACGAGAGCATCCGCCTGCGCTTTGAGGCGATGCCGCTGGCGCGCCGTCGCGAACTGGTGCGTGTGGTGCTGGCGCGTGCGGATGCCTGGATCCAGCCGGAGTATAAGCAGGACAACCCGCTGATTTCGCTGGGCACCATTATCCGCACCGTATTTGAGCTGTTCTGGCTGACCTGGAAAGGTCGCCACGATAAACGTAAAAAAGTCGACCCGGTTGCCGCGGCGGCGAAAGAGGATGGCGCGGCATGAAGATCCTGACGCACACGTTGCTGGCCAGTTCACTGACCGCCGCGTTATGGCTGACGCCCGCTGGCGCGGAAACGCCGACAGCGATTGATAACAGCAGTGCCGCGCCGGTAAACAGCGCGGCACCGATGCCACCTGAGGCTGCTGCAACCCGCCAGTCAGCGGGTGCCGCCGTCAGTGCGCCGGTAAACAGCGCGGCTCCGGCGTCGTCTGAGGCCGCTGGATCCTCACAATCTGCTAATGCCGCCGTCAGTGCGCCGGTAAACAGCGCGGCTCCGGCATCGTCTGATGCCGCTGGAACCTCACAACCTGCTAATGCCGCCGTCAGTGCGCCGGTAAACAGTGCGGCTCCGGCATCGTATGAGGCCGCTGCAACCACACAGTCAGCCAATGCCACTGTCAGTGTGCCAGCGGAAAACCAGGCGCCGGCCAGCGGTGCGGCTCCGGCGACGCCGCCTGCAATGCCTGTTAATAATGCTGCCACACCGGATGCCGGTTCAGCGCAGGTGACGGCCCCGGTGAGTGTTGGCGGGTCAGCAACGCCGTCAGTGCCATCCGCGGCCCAGCCCGCAGAATCTGTACCGGCCTCTGCGTCACCGAGTGCAGTACCGGATGCCACGCCGCCGTCAACCAACTCTTCTTACGCACCAGCGGGTGAGGCAACATCAGCGCCTCAGGCGTCAGCGAATGGCGAGGCTTCTTCCGCCGCGCCAGCCACCGCACCGGTGACGAGCAGCGGCGCAGTGACGCAGGACAGCAGCGCGCTCTCCGCGGTGCCGCTGCCGCAGGGGCTGAGCAGTGCCGATCCCGCGCTGGAGGCGGCCGCCAGTGCGCTGCCCTACGCGCCAGGCCAGACGACTGCGCCGGTTGCAGAACCGCAGATGCCGATCACGGCGGCTATCAATCAGCCGATCAGCAGCGTCATCTCCGTAGCACAGATGGGCCAGTCGCGCGGTATCACGCTGACCGGCGGCCAGTTACAGTCGGGCATCACCTTTACCCTGCCCGGCGATGAAGTGATTACCAATGCGCGACTGAATCTGACGCTGCGCGTCTCAGCCGCGCTGGCAGCTCGCAATACCTCGCTGCAGCTGATGCTGAATGGTCAGCCGCTCGGTACGCTGCCGCTGGGTGCCACGGACAGCGACGTCAGTGATTATGAGCTGGATATTCCGGCGGCGATGGTGGTGTCGAACAACAACCTCAGTTTTAAAATCAACGATGCGGACAAGCTGCTGTGTGAGAAGGAGAGCGCGCAGCAGTATCAGGTCACCATTCTGCCGAATACCGCGCTGCACCTTGAAGGGCAGAAGCTCAATATCGGCACCCGTCTGCGCAACTTCCCGCGTCCGTTCCTGGATCCACAGCGGATGACGGCGTCCACCATCACGATGGGCTTTGCCAGTAACGTGTCACCTGATGCGGTCAGCGCGGCGGCACTGGTCGCTTCCTGGCTTGGCATTCAGAGTGATTATCGCGGCATCCGGTTCCCGGTGGTGCGTGGCGAACTGCCGGAAAACAACGGCATCCTGTTTGGTCATCCTGGCGATCGAATCGGCATTCTGACGTTCCCGGCCAGTCATGGCCCGATGCTGCAGGTGGTGGATAACCCCAGTAACCCGGTTTACAAATTGCTGCTGGTCAGTGGTAACAATGACGATCAGCTGCGTCAGGCGGCGAACCGTCTGACAACCCAGCCCTTTACCACCGATGAGAGCCAGCTGCAGGTTCCTGTACAGACCATTGGCAACCGCAAACCTTACGATGCGCCACGCTGGATTAACACTGACCGCCCGGTCCGCCTGAGCGAACTGCTGCGTAAAGACCAGAGTCTGACCAGCAGCGGCATCTGGCATGATGCGCTGCGGGTGAACTTCCGCGCCGCGCCTGATCTGTTCCTGTGGGATGGCGACACGGTGCCGGTTAATCTGCACTATCGTTTCCCGTCCGAAAGCTGGATTGATGAGGACAACTCGTTCCTTAACGTCATGCTCAACGGCACTTTCCTGCGTAACCTGACGGTCAACAAAGTTGGCCTGCTGGAGAACGCCTGGCATCGTTTAGGCGGTGATGCACGTCAGGAACAGTATCAGCTGAATCTCGAGCCCTATCTGATCTATGGCGATAACCAGCTGGCGCTCTACTTCAATATCAAACCGCGCGCCGATGCGCCCTGCGGCGTGCTCCTGAACAACAATATCAAGAGCCGGATTGAAGAGGACTCGTGGATCGATCTGAGCCATACCCGCCACTTCAGTATGTTGCCGAACCTCTCATACTTTGTCGGTGCCTCGTTCCCGTTCTCGCGGCTGGCTGACTTTGGCCAGACCACGCTGCTGCTGCCGGAAACGCCCAGCAATGCCGAGCTGTCGACACTGCTGGATCTGGCGGCGCGGGCCGGAACCGCGACCGGCGTGGCGCTGACGCAGAATCAGGTGCTGTTTGGTCTGCCCACTGGCGGCACCCATCTGGCGCGCATCCAGCAGAGCGATCTGCTGGCGGTCAGCACCACCGGCAACAGCGCCTTCAATCAGGCGATGCTGGCGGCGTCACCCTATGACGCCACCAGTAGCACTTTTGGGGTGAAAGAGCCCGACGCGCTGGAAAAATTACGCGGCTGGCTGACCGGCGACTGGAGTCGTCAGCAGCTGGATGCGGATCGTTACTTCTCTTCCAACGAAGCGTGGCGGGGCTTTCTCAGCTACCGGTCGCCGTGGAATCGCGATCGGCTGGTGGTGATGACGTTGGCAACCAGCGACGATCAGCTGCTGCGACTGCACAACGATTTAAGTTCGGCGCAGATTAACGCCGCAGTGCGCGGCGACACCGCGATTATCACCGATGAAAACGGCATTCGTAGTTTCCGCGTCGGTGCACAGTTCCCCAGCGGCGAGATGCCCTGGTACATGATGGTGGTGTGGTATGCCAACCAGCACTCGGTGCTGCTGGCGGTGGCGGCGATGCTGCTCTCTGCGCTGGTGGGCAGTGCGGCCTGGGTGATGCTGAAGCGTCATGCCTGGCGGCGTCTGAATCCAAAGCAGAGCCATGATTCCGGCAGGAAGTAAGGACAACAATAATGAAAAAAAATCTGTTAAGTGCCGGTATCTGCCATGCTTTGCTGCTGGGCAGCGCGCTGGCCCTGTCACCACCGCTGCTGGCGGCGGAAAGCGCCAATCCGGCGTTGCAGGCCCTGTTCGATCAGGCTTCCTACTGGCATCAGAAAGCGCATGACGACCTGGCGAAAGCCTCGCTGCAAAAGGTGCTGATGGTTGAACCCGGCAATACCCAGGCGCTTTATCTGCTGGCCCTCTATTCACAGCAGGGTGGCGACACGGCTGCCGCAATGGAGTATCGCGCCCGTCTCAGCCAGGTCTCCCCCAGCGATCCGCACCTGAGCGAGCTGGATAATGCGCGCCAGATGCAGACCATTCCGCAGGCGCAGCTTTCGCTGGCGCGTCAGCAGGCGCGCAGCGGCAACATTCCGGCGGCGTTACAGACCTGGCGCAACACCTTCAGCGGTAATGAGCCGCCACCGAGCGTCGCGGCAGAATATTATCTTACGATGGCGGGTGACCGTACGCTGCTGCCGCAGGCGGTTGAGGCGCTGCGGCAGTTTGCGGCTCAGCATCCGCAGGACACCGGCGCACGGCTGGCGCTGGGTAAGGCGCTGACTTATCAGGAACCGACCCGTCGCGAAGGCATTGAGGTGCTGAGTTCGCTGGCGAGTGGTAATCAGGATGCCGATCGTTCACTGCGCCAGGCGCTGCTGTGGCTCGGTCCGCAGCCGTCAGACGCGGCCCTCTATCAGACCTGGCAGCAGCGTCATCCGCAGGACTCCGCCGTCATCGACTACTACCGTAAAAATGTCGGTGGCGCAGAAAAAGGAGCCGGATTCAGTGCGCTGAACAGCGGTGACGTCGGCGGAGCACAGACCAGCTTTGAAAAAGTGCTGGGAGCCAATCCCCAGGATGCCGATGCGCTAGCGGGCATGGGCTATGTGGCCCAGCGAGCCGGACGTTATCAGGAAGCGGCTGATTATCTGCAACGCTCTGCTCAGCAGGGCGGCGATCAGGGTTCCTCACGCCAGCAGCAGGCCGACGATGCCCGCTTTTATGCGCAGCTGGCCAGCGCGCAGCAGGCGCTGAAAAACGGCGACAGCGCGCAGGCGCTGACCTTAAGCGAACCGCTGGTCCAGGCTGACGGTGAAAAAGGGCTGGCCGCCAGGCTGTTCCGCGCCGACGTGTTGCGCCGCACCAATCAGCCTGAGCAGGCGGAGCAGATCTATCGCACCATTCTGCAAAGTGATGCGGATAACCGCAGCGCCAAAGAAGGGCTGTTCTACGTTCTGCGTCAGCAGAATCGCAGTGCCGAAGCCAGTACGCTGCTGGGGGCACTGCCCGACAGCGTGCGTCAGAGCGTCACGCCACGGGCCAATGAAGCGGATGCGCTGCGTCAGCAGGCGAAGCGTCAGCTGGCGGCCGGTAACAACGCCGCTGCTATCGCGACGCTGCAGCAGGGTATTCAGCGCTATCCCTCTGATGGCTGGCTGCGGCTCGATTTAGCCCGGCTCTATCGTCAGCAGGGCGATACGCTGCTGGCGGCCAACGTGATGCAGCCGGTGATGCGCAACGGGGCCAGCACCAGCGAACTCTATGCCGGTGCGCTGAACGCCAGCGAAAGCGGTGGCTGGCAGCAGGCCAGCGCGTTGCTGGCGCGCATTCCTGCCAATGCGCAGACGGCGGCGATGCGTGAACTGGCGCAGCGGGTGAATTTCAATCTGCAGATGAGCACCGCCGATCAGTACCTGGCGCAGGGCGCGACGGCCGCCGCCGCCAATACCCTGAAAGCGCTCACGGTCACGCCGCCCGCTAATCCGGTGGATGCCGGAAACCTGGCGCAGAAGCTGGCAAAGGCGGGCGATCTCAGCAGCGCGGTGTCGGTGGTGCGGACGAACCTGCAGCGTGGCGTGCAGGGCAATGCGGGCGATTATGCCGCGCAGATGGCGGTGCTGAATCAGGCGGGCCTCGGCAGTGAGGCGCAGCGCTTCCTCAGCAACCCGGAGCTGCAGGCGCGCAGTACCCCGACCCAGCTCGCCGGTATCCGCAACGGTTATCTGATTAACGAAGTGGATCGCCTGCGGCAGCAGCGTCAGTACGCGGTGGCTTATGACAAGCTGATTGGCGCGCTGCAGCAGGATCCGCAGAACCGCGATCTGATGTTCGCGATGGCCCGTCTCTATCAGGACGGCAAGATGAACCGGGATGCGGGCGTAGTCTATGACTACCTGATGACCCAGGATACGCCGACCCAGGATGCGCGCGTCGGGGCCATCAACGTCGCGCTGGCGCAGAACAATGTGCCGCGTGCTAACGCGCTGAGCCGCGGCCTTAACACCACCACGCAGACGCCGGATCGTCTGCTGTTGCTGGCACGTGTCGCCGAAGCCAATGGCAACCATTCACAGGCGATGGCGTATCTGCGTTCGGCACGCGGGCAACTGACTGGCCTGCAGGGCGCGCAGTCTGGCAGTGTGCCGACCGTGGGCGGCCTGGCGCTGGCGGACAATCCGTTTATCAACCGCACCACCTCGCCAGTGGGACGCTCACCGTCCAGCTACGGCACCGTGCTGCCGTGGCAGGCCGCACCGGCGGGCCAGACTGCTGGCGTGACATCACAGGGCGAACCGGCTGCGGGCAGCACAACGGTTTCTCAGCAGTCACAGGTTCTGCATGACGTTAACACCATGATGGATTCGCTACAGGAGAAAACGGCTACCTGGAGTCAGGGCATGGTGCAGGTGCGCGGGCGCGACGGCGAGTCGGGCCTGAGCAAACTGACGGAAGCCAAAGCGCCGCTGACCTTCTCTACCGTGCCGTTTGAAACGGCGCGCCTCGACTTTACCGCCACGCCGGTCTCACTCACGGCAGGCAGTGGCGCCGCCGATGCCTGGCGTCGTTTCGGCACCAATGCGCTGAGCCAGGGCCGCGTTGTGGCCGCAGGCGGCGCGACGGTGAATGACCTGCCCACCGCGACCACCGATTCGCAGACCGCTTCTGGCGTCGAGTTGAATCTGGCGCTGAAGGGCGACAGCTATAAAGTAGATATCGGCAGTACGCCGCTGGGCCAGGATCTCAGTACGCTGGTCGGGGGTGTGCAGTGGTCACCGAAACTCACCGACTTCCTGACGCTGATCCTGACCGGTGAGCGTCGCGCGATTACCGACAGCCTGCTCTCTTACGTCGGCGCAGAAGATAAAGCCAGCGGCAAACGCTGGGGACGTGTCACGAAGAACGGCGCGAACGCCCTGTTAAGCTACGATAATGGCGATGCGGGCTTCTACGCTGGCGGCGGCGCGTACAGCTATCTTGGTGAAAATGTCGCCAGCAATAACAATCTGCAGGCGACCGCCGGGGCGTATGTTCGTCCGTTCCACAGTGACGACCGCGAGCTGAAAGTGGGCATGAGTCTGGCGTGGATGGACTTCTCAAAAAACCTCAGCTACTTCAGCTACGGGCAGGGCGGTTACTTCAGCCCGCAGAACTACGCGTCGGTCTCGTTCCCGATAGAGTTCTCACGCAAGTTTGACGATCTCAAAGTGAATATTGGCGGGGCAGCCGGTTATCAGACCTACAGTCAGGATAAGAGCGCGTACTTCCCGGCGGATGCCAGCCTGCAGTCAGAGCTGGAATCCCTTGCTGCCAGCGGCAGCGTGAAAGACGCGTACTACTCTGGCGGCAGTAAAAACGGCATCGGCTATAACCTGCATGCCGGGGCGGACTACAAACTCAATAAAGATGTGACGATTGGCGGCCAACTGGGTTATGACACCTTTGGTGACTACAACGAAAGCAGCGCCAGGCTCTATGTCCGTTACCTGTTCGGAGAGAAGTAATGAGTGAGCATTCGGGGGTATCACATCCTTATCAGCCGGGCTGGTTTGACCTGGTCAGCGTGCTGATTGACGGGATGATCGCCAACGCCGGTCAGCAGGAGGCGGAAGCCTTTCTCTACAGGATGGGTGAATCGCTGGCGACCCGCTATCCTTTGCCAGAGTCGCGCACCGTGCAGGATCTGGAGCGCGAGGCCAACCTGCAACTGGCGCGGTTTAACTGGGGCTTTGTGCAGCTTCAGCCGGAAGAGAAGGCGCTGCTGATTGCGTATCACGCCTTACCGGCAGGCGACAATCGCCATTCTCCGGCTGACTGGCAGGCGGCGTTTGGTGCGGTCATTGCCGGGCTTTTTTCAGGCTGGTTGCAGGGCCAGGGCGGCAGCAGAATGGTGCCGGTGACGCTTGAACTCAACGATGGCAGCACGCTGCACTATCGATATCAATAGGATCAGAAATGAAACGTAAGCCATTCTGGATGGGCTGGATCTGCACTGTTTTACTGCTGGCCTGCAGCGCGCAGGCCAATGCCAGCGGCTGGGATACCTTTAAAAGTCGTTTTCTGACCGCCGAAGGGCGGATCACGGATACCGCCAATAACAATGTCAGTCACACCGAAGGTCAGGGGTATGGCATGTTGCTGGCGGTGGCCAACAACGATCGCGCCACCTTTGATCGGCTGTGGCAGTGGACACGCACTCAACTGCGTAATCCGCAGACCGATCTCTTCTACTGGCGCTATGTGCCAGGCAGTGACAACCCGGTTGCTGACAAAAATAACGCCTCGGATGGCGATGTGCTGCTGGCATGGGCGCTACAGCGCGCCGCACAGAAATGGCAGGTGGAGAGCTATCAGCAGGAGTCAGACCGCATTCAGCGCGCGATCATCAAGCTGGATGTCACGAGCTTCGGCGGCCATACCGTCCTGCTGCCGGGTGCGCAGGGCTTCAATAAAACCAGCTATGTGGTGCTGAATCCTTCGTACTTCCTGTTTCAGGCGTGGCGGGAGTTTGGCGAGCGCAGTCATCTGCAGGTCTGGGATAAGCTGATTAACGATGGTTTTGATCTGCTGGGTAAGCTGAGTTTTGGCAAAACCGGCCTGCCGCTGGACTGGGTCGCGCTGAATGCGGATGGGTCGGTTGCGCCGGCTGTCGGCTATTCAAACCGCTTCAGCTACGACGCGATTCGCGTGCCGCTGAACATCTGGTGGTACGATCCGCACAGTCTGGCGCTGGTGCCGTTTCAGCGCGTCTGGCAGGGTTACAGCCGCATGCTGACCCCTGCCTGGTTCGATGTGCTGGCGAATGCACCCGCTCCTTACCACCTTGAGGGCGGTCTGCTGGCGGTGCGTGACCTGACGCTGAATGAGACCGGCTATCTGAGCGATAAGCTGGCTGCCGATCAGAACTACTTCTCTGCCAGCCTGCAGCTGCTGACCTGGCAGGCGTTTCAGGAGAAGCGCTGATCAATCGCAGAACGGCGGCGCTGGCCGCCGTTCTGGAGCTGATAACCCGGTGTGTCAGGCGCTGAGTCGCGCCTGACACACCGGGTTATCCGGCAATAATGCGTTACTGCGGATAGGGCACCCAGTCGCCGCCGTTGAGCCTGATCCAGGGCTTGCCCTGATACATCATCACCACCGCCCCGTCGTTTTCCGACACCACCGGCGTCTGCGGCAGCTTGTCGGTCAATACCGACATATTCACATTCGGCGCATTAAATACCTGTCCATCCACCACCCGCGACACAATTTCTGAGATCGCCAGCAGGCTGGTCGGTGCATCAATATTGAGAGGCTGACCCTGATGCGGGGCTTTCATGCCGACAAACTTAATCCCCACCGGCACATGCGTAATGGCAGGGCTGGGAATATCCCGCAGGCCTGACATCTGCATCTTATCGCCTTCAAGTGCGGCACCATGCTCCGGCACCACCAGCACCATCACCCGGCGGCCCGACTTCTCCAGCTGGGTGAGGAAGGCATCGATTTGATCAAACAGCAGCTGAGCGCGCGGCTTCCACGGGGCAGTCTGGGTGCTGCCCAGTTCACGGGTGCCGTCGTGCAGCGGGATCAGGTTGTAGAAGGTGGCGCTGCGTGCATCGCTGCTCTTGCTGCGATCGTCAAGCCAGCGCTGCATCAGCTGCGCATCGTTAAGCACCGGCGAGCCGTCGAATGAGGTCAGTTCCGGGGCAATGCCTGCCTGCGACATCAGCGGTGCCTGAATATCGCCGCCCTCGCGCAGTTCCTTGAGATAGTTACCGAACACGCCGGTGTGATCCATCATCAGCTGCTCTTTAAAGCCCAGCTTCGCCAGATTATCGAACAGATAACAGCGAGAATCGGTGGGTTTGTAGAGTTCGCTGTGCGAGGTCTGACCGCAGCTGGCACGCAGCAGACGGATCCCCGCCGGTCCGCTGTAACTGGTGGCGGAGTTATAGTTGGTCAGCATGATATCGAAATGCTGCCACAGCGGATGATTACGCAGCTGGGAGGCATCCATGTCGGACCAGGCGAGTGAACAGATGTTGATCACCAGGATGTCGAACGGCTGCGAATCGGCCGGCAGGCTGTCAGGGAAATGGGTGACGCGCTTGCGCTCACTCTCATAAAAACGGCTGAGCCAGGCGGTCAGGCTGGCGCTGGTGGGCGCGGCTGACTGATCGAGCCCATCCGGCACGGCCGCCGCCTGGCTGGCAGCAGCCGGTGTCTGATTCAGCACCACCTGCGGGGTTGTCGCGCGGGTCGGCAGCAGCGACATCGCCGGACCCGCAATGGTCAGCACGTTGAGCCAGATCAGCATCAGTGAAACCAGCACGGTGATGCGAATCCACTGCGAAATAAACAGATAGAGCACCAGCAGAACAAACAGGGCACCCACCATTTGCCAGTTGATAAAACGGTCAGCCAGATCGAGCAGGTAAGCACCCGAAAAGCCCGCCAGCTGATCGCCCTGGCTGAGAATGCTGCTGAGTCCCGGCAGCCAGGTATCATGCCAGAACAGCGCGAAGCCAACAGGGATCGAGACCCAGTGGCGCAGGCGATGCAGGCGAACCGACGGCAGCGGGAAGAGCAGCCAGGCGAGAAACACCAGATTGCTCAAAGCATGAAAGTTGAGGTAGCCGTACCACAGCAGGGCAAATTTGACTAAAAAGTAGAAGTTCCAGCCGCCCAGTCCGCGCCAGCAGGACCACAAACGGGAAGAGTGGGCCGCAGCGGGTTGATCATTTTTCATTAATTTTTGCATCCGTTTTTGGAGATTGACGCTGCCAGTGACCTTCAGACTTCAGCGCGCGAGCAGGCAACAGCCGATTCAGCAGGCCGTTCCAGCGACGCGGCAGCCATTGATGCCAGACCGGCTTTAAAATCAGCAAGATAACAACGATCAGCAGCGCAATCTGTACCCAATCCATCAGGTTCATCGGGATTCATTCTCCGGCAGTAAAGCGATGGGCAGGGGGGCTGAGCGCTCCTGCGTTTCGTGCCGGCTCTCAACGACGGCACGTGTTGTCTCTGATACCGGCGTCAAATCCTGAATTGCCATGGGCGTCAGTTTCTTAATATTGCTGACTTCCGCAAGAATCTGATTATCCTCGAACCAGACCATTCGGTTTGCAAACAGCTCGTCGTGAGGCAGTGAAAATATATATTTCAATGCTTTATCAAGATCGTTATAGCGGCAGGAGGAGAGAAACAGAATGACGCGATCTTCCAGTACCGTGACCAGATCGCCAAAGCGGCGCGGCTTACAAAGTGTCAGGATCTGCTGCGGTTTAAGCTGTGGCACCGGCCGCAACGCCACCAGCAGGCCCTTATCATTTTCCGGCAGCAAAGTATTACTGATCAACTGGCTGACCGACTGGCAGAAGGCGTCAAGCCGCAGGTAGCCTTTTTCATGCAGAGGCTGCAACGACGCGGTTAACGCCTCAAGACTGGCGGGAACGCGACGGTTAAACACCTGTCCCTGAACGCCTTCCAGCGTGGTCAGAAACCGCGACATGGGCGCGTTGGTCGGCACAATAACGTTTACCCCACAGGCCAGCAGCAGACGCTCGTCGCTGTAACGCAGGCTGGCACCCATCTCGCGCACCACAATTTTCAGGCCGTTGCCGCGTCCGCGTCGCAGGCTGTGTACAAACTTCGCCAGTTCGTTGATCAGGTCGCTTCGGGTCAGGCTGAAAATAACCGTTGCGGCATTGGCCTGTTGAGCCCGTAACCAGACCTGCTCATTATCATCGAAGAGTTGCCACTGGCGTGAAAGTGGCGGTGCACCCTCAAGCACGATTTTGTCAGCAAGATAATGCTGCTCGTCATTAAGGCTCAGCGGTTCCTGGTTTTCATTTAACGTAAAGAAACGATCTTCTTCACAGCCCAGGCGTATTGCACGATCGGCCAGCAGGCGTTCTGCGGCATACCACCAGTTAATTCGATACTGCCAGCTATCCTGCTGAAAGCCCAAATGCGCCACGCCATCCAGCTGACGAAAATAACGATGAAGATTATTACTCAGGTTTATTATGGTGGAACCGGACGTCACGATTAACAGCGTGAGTTTTCTTTTATGCAGCGTGTGGCGCATACCCTTTATCCACCGCGTTAATTCGGCGTCATCGAGCTTATCCCATTGCGCTGCGCTGCTGTTAAATATCACCAGGCCGTTTTTACTGCCGAGCGTGCGCAGAAAATCACTTTCCAGCTGCAGCAGACTCCGCTTGTTTTTGGAAAGAGAAAACAGCGGGATACGGTCAGGACCGCCGACCGGGTCGGGCGTCAGTAAATCACGCGGCGGCTGATCAGCGCTGATCAGCGTGACGGCCTGCTGATGTGAAATCACCTGTCGAATAAACGTGCGGGCGTCATCCTGACGTGCACAAGTGACCCAATAACAGCCAGGGGTTTGCAATGCCGTTAATTCAGGCTGAACATGCAACAGCCCTAGCGAAAAAGAATTTTTCATATTGAATTCGTTATTTTTCCAGTCCAGGCTAGCTTATTATAGACAGGCCTGGATGTAACCTGAGAAATTTGAACATTGCTAATGACAGGCTGACTCACAATGTTCTGCAAATGCCGCGTTTCAGGAAATTTTTTTTCAATTCCCTTTTTTACGCGCAGACGGTCATTCTGAGTCTGACATTGTTTTATTTTTGGCGAAAAGTAATGAAAAACCAAAATCTTTATACCCCTGTCGCCACTGCGGGCGATCGTCAGGATGATATTAGCGCTTTGCGTGACGCCTTTTCTTTGCACTCTTTTCGCTATGTCGACATTGCACGTGAAGAGCGCCTGAAAGAGATTGTGTCGCGCTGGCCGCTGTTAGCGGAAACGCTCCCCAGCCAGCCTGAGCAATCTGACTGATGCCGCTGATAGCGCTTCAGGGCGTGCGGGGCGGCGTTGGCACAACCTCTCTTTGTGCCGGACTCGGCTGGGCGCTCGCCACCCTCGGCGAGCGGGTCTTGCTGATCGACGGCTCGCCGATCAGTCAGCTCGGCGTGCATTTTAATCTGCCCCCTCAGCAGGAGAGTGGCTGGATGCAGTCGCTGTGCGATGACGGGGAGTGGCAGCATGCCGCGCTTCGCTATCCCAATGGACCTGATTTGCTTCCACATGGTGTGCTTTCTCATCAGCATGCGTTGACTATTGCCCACCAGAATGAAGCGGTGGCCGCGCCGCTGCTCCAGGCATTGCCGGACCTGCAGGCGCGCTATCAGTGGATTATTTTCGATCTGCCCGCCGATCCCCTGCCGTGGCACGAAACACTCTATCCGGCACTGGACGGTATACTGTGCGTCACTCAGCCAGATGCGAATTGTCATTTACGTCTGAGTCAGCGCCATTTTCCGGCACGTACCCGCTTTATCATCAATCAGTTCAATGCCAACAGCCGTCTGCAGCAGGACCTCCATCAGCTCTGGATGGCTTCGCTGACAGAGCTGATACCGCTGCTGATCCACCGCGATGAGGCGCTGGCTGAATCGCTGATGATGAAGCAGCCAGTTGGTGAATATCGGCCACATGCGTTAGTCAGCGAAGAGATCATCACGCTGGCAAACTGGCTGCTGCTCAACCTGAATGGGGTGAGGTCGTGAACCCGTTGCGCTGGCTGTTGACTGCTCCCGCCTGGCAATCACTGCACAGCGGCTATACCACCGCGCGAGGCAATGGCGCTTCCCGCTTTGCCAGTGCACTCCACCTGTTCTGGTCTGTTCTGGGGCTGATGCTGCTCCGTTTCGAAAGCCCGGCCTGGCAGCGTGTTATTCAGCAGCGCCGCCGCCTTTATCCGCACATTTCTCCGGAGCGTCCGCGTCCGCTGGATATTTTGCGTTATCTGATTCAGACACTCTGGCTGATTGTGATCCGGCTACCGGGTGCCGGCGGGCGCGACAGCGTTAATCGCCTGAGCGTGCTGACTGGCTGGCGGCACCACGGTTATCGCTGGCTGGATAATCTTGTCGCCCGCTCGCAAACCCACAGCATTGATACGCGTCTTGAACAGCGGCTGAAGCGTCTGTCACCGCTGATGCGACGCAGCCTTTTCGTCGTCGTTGCCCTCTTTGCCTCACTGCTGGCACTGCTCTGTATCAGCCAGCCCTTTGGTCTGATGACCCAGTTTATTTTTGTCGTACTGCTCTGGGGTCTGGCGATGCTGGTACGGCGCATACCGGGGCGTTTCCCCACGATGATGCTCATCGTGCTGTCGCTGACTGTGTCGTGCCGCTACCTCTGGTGGCGCTATACCTCGACGCTGAACTGGGACGATCCGCTGAGCCTGATCTTTGGTCTGCTACTGATTGCAGCAGAGACCTACGCCTGGGTGGTGCTGGTGCTGGGCTATTTCCAGACGCTCTGGCCGCTTAATCGCCAGCCGGTTTCTATGCCGGCGGATCGTTCGCAGTGGCCATCGGTGGACCTGCTGGTGCCGACCTATAACGAACCGCTCAGCGTTGTCAGACCGACGCTCTATGCTGCGCTGGGCATCGACTGGCCGAAAGACCGCCTGACTATCTATCTGCTCGACGACGGCAACCGGCCAGAATTTCGCGACTTTGCTGCCAGCGTGGGTATCAACTATGTCGTGCGTCCCTCTAACGAACATGCCAAGGCGGGCAACATCAACCACGCGCTGAAAAAGTACTGCCGCAGCGACTTCGTCTCGATCTTTGACTGCGACCATGTGCCGACACGCTCATTTTTACAGATGGCCATGGGCTGGTTTATCAAGGATCCCCGGCTGGCGATGCTGCAGACGCCACATCACTTCTTTTCACCCGATCCGTTTGAGCGCAATCTCGGGCGGTTTCGCCGTACGCCTAATGAGGGGTCGCTGTTTTACGGGCTGGTGCAGGACGGTAATGATACCTGGGACGCCACCTTCTTCTGCGGCTCCTGCGCCATTCTGCGTCGCACCGCGCTGGAAGAGATTGGCGGTATTGCCGTCGAAACCGTCACTGAAGATGCCCATACCTCGCTGCGTCTGCACCGGCGTGGCTACACCTCGGCCTACATCCGCATTCCTCAGGCGGCAGGACTGGCAACCGAAAGCCTGTCAGCGCATATCGGACAGCGTATCCGCTGGGCACGCGGCATGGTGCAGATTTTCCGCCTGGACAACCCACTGTTTGGTAAAGGGTTGAAGTGGGTGCAGCGGCTCTGTTATGCCAACGCCATGCTGCACTTCCTGTCCGGCATTCCAAGGCTGGTCTTCCTGCTGGCACCGCTGGCATTTTTACTCTGCCACGCCTACATCATCTACGCGCCTGCGCTGGCAATCGCGATTTATGTTTTACCTCACATGCTGCATACCAGCCTCACCAACTCGCGTATCCAGGGGCGCTGGCGTCACTCTTTCTGGAGCGAAGTCTACGAGACGGTGCTGGCCTGGTATATCGCCCGCCCGACCACCGTGGCGTTGTTCAATCCCCATAAAGGCAAGTTTAACGTTACCGCCAAAGGCGGACTGGTTGAGGAGCAGCATCTGGACTGGGTGATCACCAAGCCCTATATGCTGCTGGTGCTGCTCAATCTGGCGGGTGTGCTGATGGCGTTCTGGCGCATACAGCATGGCCCGGCAAACGAGATACTGACGGTATGCGTAAGCCTGATTTGGGTGATTTACAACATGATTATTCTCGGTGGCGCGGTGGCGGTGTCGGTTGAAGCTCGACAGATCCGCGAGGCGCATCGGGTAGAGATTGCTATGCCCGCAGCCATCGCACGTGAAGATGGTCATATGCTGCCCTGTACGCTGCGTGACTACTCTGACGGCGGTGTAGGGCTGGAGATGCGCGAACCGGATGCGCTGCGGGAGAATGAAAAAGTCTGGCTGCTGCTGCGTCGTGGACAGCAGGAGTTCAGCTTTCCGTGCCAGGTTCAGCGCGTCTTTGGCCGTCGGGCGGGTGTCCGTCTGCATCAGCTGACCACCCAGCAACATATTGATTTTATCCAGTGCACCTTCGCCCGTGCTGATACCTGGGCGCTGTGGCAGGACGGTTTTCCGGAGGATAAGCCAGTGCAGAGTCTGGCCGACATCATGATCCTCGGCTTTAAAGGTTATCTGCGCCTGGCGGAATATGGCCCGCCGCAGTTACGTCGGTTGTTTAACCTGCTTACCGCTGGGGTAAGCTGGCTGGCTTCGCTGTTGCCGCAAGGCATCGGACGCGTGCCCGCTTCAAAAAATCTGCATTGAGTTGATGATATGACGACAACAGGAATAAACAGGTGGGTCGCGGCACTGCTGCTGGGCTCGGCAACGCTGAGCAGTGCCGTGGCGCAGGAGAGTGCACCGGTCATGGCTACCGGAGAAACGGCGGTGCAATCGTTGCCGCAGCAGCCTGCCGCGCCGCTGCGTAGCAGTCAGCTGAGCTTTGCTAAGCTGGCGCCGCCGCCGGGCAGCATGACGCTGAGCGGAACGCGCCCCAGCGGGCAGATCGAGTTCGGGGTGCGCAGTGATGAGGTGGTGACACGTGCGCTGCTTAATCTCAGCTACCGGCCGTCGCCTGCGCTGCTGCCCACGCTGTCGCAGCTGAAAGTCTATCTCAATGATGAGCTGGTGAGCCTGATCACCCTGACGCCGGAACAGCCTGGCAAACAGAATCAGATGCAGTTGGCGATCGATCCCCGTTTTATCACCGACTTTAACCGCGTGCGCTTTGAGCTGGTCGGTCACTACGCCAACATCTGTGAAAATCCGGCTAACAGCACCATCTGGCTCGATATCGGCAAAGAGAGCGGTCTGGATCTGACGCTACAAAAGCTGCCGCTGAAAAATGACCTGTCTCATTTCCCGGAGCCCTTTCTTGATACGCGCGACACGCGACCGCTGACTCTGCCGATGGTGTTTGCTGCCCGGCCAGACGTTAACCAGCAGCGTGCCGCCGCGATCCTGGCCTCATGGTTCGGCAGCAAAGCCGCCTGGCGCGGACAGCATTTTCCGGTGCTCTACAATCAGCTGCCGCAACAGCAGCATGCGGTGGTGTTTGCCACCAACGATGCACGCCCGGATTTCCTGAAAAATTTGCCGCCGGTGATGAAGCCGACCGTGGCGATGGTAAGCCAGCCTGACAGTCCTTATGAAAAAATGCTGCTAATCCTGGGACGCAACGACGACGATCTGCTGACGGCGGTGCAGGGGATTGCGCAGGGTGAGCTGCTGTTACGCGGTGACAGCGCGACCGTCGACCGTGTCACACTACTGGCACCGCGTCAGCCCTATGATGCGCCAAACTGGGTGCGGACCGATCGCCGCACCACATTTGCTGAGCTGACGCAGTATGAAAACCAGTTACAGTCCGACGGTCTGCAGCCCAACCCGATCAGCCTGACGCTGAACCTGCCGCCCGATCTCTTCCTGGTACGGGCGCGCGGTATCGATATGGATCTGAGCTATCGCTATACCTCGCCTGTCCACCCGGATGGCTCACGGCTGGCCGTTAACCTGAATAATCAGTTTATTCAGGACTACCCGCTGGTGCCGAAAAACACTGCCGGGCAGCAACTGCTGCATATTCCGTTGATTCAGGGAATGATGGACAAGAATCATGAGCTGCTGATCCCGGCGCTGCGGCTGGGCGTGGTAAACCAGCTGCGCTTTGATTTTGACTATGCCAACACTTTTATGGGTGGCACCGCCGACGGGCGTTGTGAAACGGTGACGCCGGTAGGACACCATGTTGTGGTGGACGACAGTTCCAGCATCGACTTCTCTGGTTATCGCCACTACATCGAAATGCCCTCATTGCAGAGCTGGGCGAATGCGGGCTTCCCGTTCAGTCGCTACGCCGATCTGGCCCAGACGCTGGTGCTGGTCCAGCCCAATCCCGATGCACAGCAGGTCAGTACGCTGCTGAATGCGCTGGGCAATATGGGCGCGCAGACCGGCTATCCGGCGCTGCGCGTGCAGCTTACCGATGACTGGGGTACGGCGAAAAAGCAGGATGCGGATCTGCTGATGATCGGCGATATCCCCAAAGATCTTCAGGATGACCGCCGGATCACGGCGCTGGTTGATGCCACCGCCAGCTGGCTGAAAACCCCGGCGCGCAGGATTTCTCAGCCTGTTCAGCCACTGAGCGAGGCTGAAAGAGCAGCGGAAAGCACTACGGCTATTGGGTCACGCGGCCCGCTGGCGACCGTGATCGGTTTCCAGTCGCCGTTTTACGATCAGCGCAGTGTGGTGGCGCTGCTCGCCGATGGCAGTCCGCGCAGCTGGCAGTTGCTTGATGAGGCGCTGGCTGACAGCGGCAAACGCCAGGCGATTTCAGGCTCCACGGCGATTATCCGTGAGTCGGGCGTCAACAGCCTGCGCGTTGGAGAGACCTACTTTGTCGGCCATCTGCCGTGGTGGGAGCGTCTCTGGTCGCTGCTCTCTTCACATCCCTTCTGGCTAGCACTCTGTGCGCTCTTTGTGGTGGTGCTGTTCGCGCTGATGACATGGCGTCTGATGCGAATTATTACCCGTCGTCGTTTACTGGATGAAGATGAATAACGCTCAGTTATTGCGAACAGGCATGCTGCTCGGCGCACTAAGTGCGCTGCCGGGCATGGCCGTCGCCGCTGACGGATCGGAAGTCTCGCCGGTCGACTGGCTGCTGACCCAGGTCCGTACCGGCGAGTCGACCAACAAATACGATCTGGTACAGCAGTCGCTCTATCGGCTGGAGAAAATCGATCCTGATAATCCCCAGGTGCTGGCGGCACGTCTGCGGCTGGCACTGCACCAGGGCGATATCGCCAGCGCGCAGTTGCTGCTGGATCAACTGAAAAAGGTTGCACCTGATTCGGCAGAGACGCGCGAATCAGCTGTCGGCCTGGCGCTGACCTCATCCGATGGACGGCAGCAACTGCAGCAGGCGCGTCTGCTTGCCACCTCGGGGCGACTGACCGAGGCGAAAAGCGCTTATGATGCGCTGTTTAACGGCATCTTCCCCGATCCCAATACCGCCCTGGAGTACTGGCGGCTGCTGGCGCGCCTTCCCGGCCAGGAGGGTGTGGCTTATCAGCAGCTTCAGGCACTGGAACAGCGCTATCCGGGCAATATCGGGGTTGAGCTACAAATTGCACGCATGGCGTTTAATCAGCAGCAGCCAGAAAAGGCGATAGCGCAGCTGAAAAAGCTGGCAAACAGCAACGGCGGGCGTGCCGCTGCCGCCGACCTCTGGCTGCAGCAGATCACCAGTCAGCCGATCAGCGACAGCAGCGTGGCGCAGCTTAAAGCCTATCTGACCGTGTTCACTGAGGGCGATGCGTACCAACAGGGCGCAGAGGCGCTCGCGAAGCAGCAGACGACACTGGCCGATCCCGCTTATCGGGAAAGGATGCGGGCGCTGGCGCTGGTCGACGCAGGCGATGTGAATAACGCGATGACGACCCTTAACCGGGCGCTGAAAGCGAATCCCGATGATGCCGAATTAATGGGCGCGATGGGACAGACCCAGGCCCGCGCGGGCCATCGTGAGACTGCGATTCTGTGGCTGGAACGCGCCATCAAAGCGGGCCAGCAGAGCACGCTAATCGGCAAATGGCAGTCACTGTTGCAGAGCAATCGCTACTGGCTGGCGATTGAGCAGGGCGATAAAGCGCTGGCACAGCACGATATTGATGCTGCCGAAAAGCACTATCGCGCGGCGCAAACGTATGACAGCAGCGACAGCTATGCCCTGATTGGCCTGGGCGATGTGGCGATGGCCCGCAAAGAGACGGCGGCGGCTGAACAGTTCTGGCAGCGCGCGCGACGGCTGGATGGCACTAATATCACCGCGGTGCGTCGGCTGGCGGGACTTTATCAGACGGTGTCGCCCGCCCGCGAGATGGAATTCATCAATACCTTACCTGCTGCACAGCAGCGCGCACTGGCCGACACGATCCGGACGCTGCGCAGCGACAGCCTGCGCGCGGAAGCGGATGCCCTGGCGCAGCAGGCGCGCTGGTCGCAGGCCGCAGAGAAATATCGTCAGGCGCGCGAGCTGTCACCGGATGACGTCTGGCTCAGTTACCGGCTGGCAGGCGCACTGCGTAACAGCGGAGCCGGACAGCAGGCGGATGCGGTAATGCGCGCACTGCCGCAGCAGCACCCTCAGGACGCCACCGCGCTTTATGCGACCGCACTCTGGTTCTCAGGCAATGATAACAACAGCGAGGCGATGGCCACGCTGCATCGGCTGCCCGACGCGCAGTGGAGCAGCGATATGCGCGAGCTGGCTGACCGCCTGAAGCAGGATCAGATCTTTGCCCAGGCTGAGGCGCTGCGTGCCGCCGGGCAGGAGCAGGCAGCGGTGACGCTGCTTGAGCAGCAGCCGGTTTCTAGCCGGCGCGACCTGATGCTGGCCGACTGGGCGCTGGAACGCGGTGAAGCGCCGCAGGCGCTGGCGGAATATCAGCAGGTGCTGTCGCGCCAGCCGGATAACGGCGATGCGGCGCTGGGGCGAATCGAAGCGCTGGTTGCCCTGCAGCGCAACAGCGAAGCCCGCCAGGCCCTGGCGCAACAGCCGCCCGTACAGGCGAGTGTCAATGCGGATCGCCGTGTTGCGCTGGCGTGGCAGGTGGTGGGTGAAACCACGCGGGCTGCTGCGCAGTTTACCGATCTGAAACAGCGCGCCGCCGCGCTGCCGCCTTCGCAGGATAAGGCGCTGGTGTTTCGTGATGCGGCACGGCTGGAGGGCGCACAGCAGCAGCCTGAACAGGCACTGGCAGACTATCGTCAGGCGATGACGGCCAGCGGTATCGATAGCAGTGGCAATATCAGCCGCGCAACCCGCAACGATCCCCAGGATGACTGGCTGAAGCGCAGCCTGCGCAGCGACACGGCCGATCTTTATCGTCAGCAGCAGACCACGCTGACGGTGCAGCAGGACTATTCACGCAACAGCGGCACCGGCGGCATCTCTGATTTTACGGCGCACACCACCATGCTGCAGGCGGAACATCCGTTTGCTGATGGCCGGGGCTTTGTCCGTCTTGATCGGGTGGATGTCTCCGCAGGCACCTTTACCACCCAAAACGGCAACATCGACGCTCTGTTTGGCAGCTGTGACGATGCGAATTCAGGCGGCTGCAGTCGTCAGACCCGCCAGCGCGATGAGGGTACGGCGCTGGCCGCTGGCTGGCATAACGCGTCCTGGTCGGCTGACCTCGGTACTACGCCGCTGGGTTTTGAAGTCACGAACTGGACCGGCGGGCTGAGCTGGAAAACCGATGTGAAACAGCTCGGCGTCACACTCACTGCCTCACGCAGGCCGATAGCCAGTTCGCTGCTCTCCTATGCCGGGACGCGCGATCCCGCCGCCAATGGTGGCAAAAGCTGGGGTGGCGTGGTGGCCACGGGCGGCAGCATCGGGCTGAGTTACGATCAGGGCGGGGCGCATGGCGTCTGGGGCGACATCAGTGCGCATCAGATCACCGGTAAAAATGTTGCCGATAACAGCCGCGAGCGGCTGATGGGCGGCTATTACTACAAGCTCATCAACAGCGACAATCGCCGTGCGACCGTCGGGCTGAACAGCATGATCTGGCACTATCAGAAGGATCTCAGCGATTACACCTTCGGCCAGGGCGGTTACTATAGTCCGCAGCAGTATCTCTCTTTTTCCGTGCCGGTGACCTGGCGGCAGCGGACAGAGAACTGGTCGTTTGATCTGGGCGGCTCCGTCTCCTGGTCCCATTCGAAAACCAGTGCGCAGCAGCGCTATCCTGTTAATCCGGGTTATATCCTGGCCAGTAATCCGTCTTCTGCCAGCAGTTCCGGCGGCGGTACGGGCTATACGCTGCAGGCAGTGATTGAGCGACGGCTGACGTCGAACTGGTTTATTGGTGCGGGTGTCGATATTCAGCAGGCGAAGGATTACACCCCGAGTCATGGTCTGCTCTATGTGCGCTATGCTGCCGGCGGCTGGGAAGGCGATCTCGATATGCCGCCACAGCCGCTGATCCCTTACGCAGATTTTAAATAACACGGAACGGGAAAAAGCAGGACTTTTCAGACGGTAAAAAAGTCAGTTTATGGGATATACTGGCGGGCATTGTCCTGTCTGCTATCTGGGCTTTTTTCATCGTCGGGAGAGAATTTTTTTGCGCGTAAGCCGGTCACTTACGATAAAGCAGATGGCGACAGTTTCGCTGGTTGCGGTTATCACCATCAGTATCTTTATCGTCATCCAACTGTTTCATTTTGTGCAGCAGCGCAGGATTGACTACGCCCAGCAGATGGAGAATATCGCACACACCGTCCGGCAGCCGCTGTCGGAAGCGGTGCTGCGTGCCGATATTTCTCAGGCCGAACGCATTCTTCATTCACTGAAGCCAGCCGGTATTTTATCGCGCGCCGATGTAGTGCTGCCGAATGCGTTCCAGGCCCTGCACGCCGACTTTGAGACGGAAAAACCGGTGCCGCTTCTGGTGGCCCGCCTGTTTGAGCTGCCGGTGCAGATTACCCTGCCGCTCTATTCGGTGGAAAATACCGGGATGCCGAAGCCGCTGGCCTATCTGGTGTTGCAGGCTAACTCGACGCGCGTCTACCAGTTTATCCTCACTACGCTCTCGACCATGATCATCACCTACCTGCTGCTGGCGCTGATCCTCTCCGTGGCGATCAGCTGGTGCATCAACCGGCTGGTGGTGCATCCGCTGCGCAATCTCTCACGGGAATTGCAGGAGCTGCCACCGCAGTCGATTCTGACGCATAAACTGACCCTGCCGCAGAGCCACCGCGATGACGAAATCGGCATGCTGATCCGCAGCTACAACCGCAATCAGCAGGTGCTGGAGTCGATTCATGACGAGATGAGTCGGCTGACTACCCATTTTGCCGTCACCGATCTGCCTAACCGTACGCTGTTTCTGGCGCTGGTCGAGCAGTTCATGTGCAACCCTGAACAGCCACTGGGTCTGATGGTGATCCGCATTGAAACGCTGCAGGAAGCTAACGGCGTACTGAGCGATGAGCAGCGCGATACGCTGATGCTGACGCTGGTGGAGAAGATCCGGCATACGCTGGATGACCATACCCTGCTGGCACAGACCGGTGTCAGCGACTTCGTGCTGTTAATGAAGCGCGCCAGTAATCCGTTCCGTGCGCTGCGCCTGGCGCGCAACCTGATGATTCGCCTGAATCAGCCGGTCAACCTGCATCAGCTGCAGCTGCGTCCTAACGTCAGTATCGGTCTGGCGCTGCGCGACGATCGGCCGCTGAGCGCGAATGAGCTGCTTGATCGCGCGACCTCGGCGATGATGTCGGCCCGTCATCAGGGCAAAAATCAGATCCTGTTCTTTGACGCCGCGCTGACCGAGCGTGCCCAGAAGCGTCTGACGCAGGAGCATGACATTCTGCAGGGGCTGCACGATGAGCAGTTCGCCCTTTACCTGCAACCTCAGGTGGATATGCGCACCGGCACGTTAACCGGCGCAGAAGCGCTGCTGCGTATGCGCCAGCCAGATGGCAGTTACGGTCTGACCGAAGAGTTTATTGCCAGTGCCGAAGAGATTGGCGTGATTAGCGCGATTGGCCGCTGGGTGTTTGAAGAGGCGTGCCGCATTCTGGCTGGCTGGCAGCGACAGGGCATTATGCTGCCGCTGAGTGTGAATATTTCCGCGGTGCAACTGCGGGATACCGGCGTAGTTTCTCATCTGCAATCTTTGCTGGCGCGCCACCGCATCGCACCAGGCACCCTGGTGCTGGAAGTGACAGAGACGGCTCAGCTTGACGATGCGGAACAGGCGATATCGATGCTGCGACTGTTGCAGCAGACCGGCGTGGCGGTGGCGCTGGATGATTTCGGCATGGGCTATTCCAACCTGAACTATCTCCATCAGCTCAAAGCGTTGCCGGTTAACAAACTGAAGATGGATCGCAGCTTTGTGGCGGCACTGCCGCATGACGACACCATGGTCCGCATCGTGGCGGCCATCGCCGAGATTATCCATCTGGAGGTAATTGCTGAAGGCGTGGAAACGGCAGAGCAGCGCGACTGGCTGCTGGCACGCGGTATCGCTATTGGTCAGGGCTATTTCTATGCGGAAGCGCTGCCGGTGAGCCGATTCAACCAGACGTGGATCGAAAACTCCTCACTGCCGCAATAATTGCCTGATTCATTGATTTTACGAGAATTTTAGTTACAAAACCCCTTGCTGAAGCGTTTCAGTTCAGAATTACGATCCCAGGGTTTCCTGGGCGTTTGTCACCCTGTATTAATCACGTAAACAGAGTGTTATTTTCGGGTTACTGTCAGGCGCCACCTCTGTTGCCCGCCAGTCACAATAACGAATCCGACAACATCACCTCACGGCGTTAGTGGACACCTGTTTATGAAAACCTCACTTTTTAAAAGCCTTTACTTCCAGGTGCTGATGGCGATTGGCATCGGCGTTTTGTTAGGCCATTTTTACCCGGAGTTAGGGACTCAGATGAAGCCGCTGGGAGATGGCTTTGTTAAATTAATCAAGATGATTATCGCCCCGGTGATTTTCTGTACCGTGGTGACCGGCATCGCTGGCATGGAAAGTATGAAAGCGGTAGGGCGGACCGGCGCAGTAGCCCTGCTCTATTTTGAAATTGTCAGTACCATCGCGCTGATTATCGGCCTGATCGTGGTGAACGTCGTGCAGCCAGGTGCCGGGATGAACGTTGATCCTGCCACGCTGGACGCCAAAGCCGTGGCGATGTACGCCCAGCAGGCAGAACAGCAGGGCATCGTTCCTTTCCTGCTGGATATTATTCCTAACAGCGTGATTGGCGCCTTTGCCAGCGGCAACATTCTGCAGGTATTGCTGTTCGCCATTCTGTTTGGTTTTGCCCTGCATCGCCTGGGTAACACCGGCACGCTGATTTTCAACGTGATTGAAAATTTCTCAAAAGTGATTTTCGGCATTATTAACATGATCATGCGTCTGGCACCGATAGGAGCATTTGGCGCAATGGCGTTTACTATCGGTAAGTATGGCGTGGGATCACTGGTGCAGCTCGGCCAGCTGATTATCTGCTTCTACATCACCTGCGTGCTGTTTGTGGTGATCGTGCTGGGGCTGATTGCGCGTCTGTTTGCCGGATTCAGCATCTTTAAGTTCATTGCCTACATCAAAGAAGAGCTGCTGATTGTGCTGGGAACCTCCTCTTCCGAGTCTGCGCTGCCGCGTATGCTGGATAAGATGGAGAAACTGGGCTGTAAGAAATCAGTGGTCGGGCTGGTGATCCCCACCGGTTACTCCTTTAACCTCGACGGCACCTCGATTTACCTGACCATGGCGGCGGTATTTATCGCTCAGGCGACCAATGCGCACATGGATATCTTCCATCAGATTACGCTGCTGGTGGTGCTGCTGCTCTCCTCGAAAGGCGCAGCGGGGGTAACCGGAAGCGGATTTATCGTACTGGCGGCGACGCTCTCTGCGGTAGGACATCTGCCGGTGGCGGGTCTGGCGCTGATACTCGGTATTGACCGCTTTATGTCCGAAGCCCGTGCGCTGACTAACCTGATCGGTAACGGTGTGGCGACCGTGGTGGTCGCGAAGTGGGTCGATCAGCTGGATCATAAACAGCTGACCGACACGCTGGCAGGCCGTAATAAGGAGAATAAAGCGTCTGAATCTTCAGTTTAATCATTGAATTTCACTTAAATCCCCACAAATGCCCGCTGTCGCTTGCCCTGACAGCGGGCATTTGCATAATGAACCCCACTTGTTTTTTTTGACGTTTTTCACTTCGTTGCGCGACATCCTGAGCTTCCTGTGGTCAAACACTCTGTTGTTGGATAACAGCGCGATTCGGCGCCAGCCGATTCGTTAATAACAGCGGCAATATGCGCCAGTGATAACGATATTTGAATTATTTGAGTAGGGGTTCACATGCAGGGCACCAGAATTCGGCTTTTGGTTGGTGGATTAGTGCTGGCAGGCAGCTTTGGTCTCCAGGCAGAAACGCTGCAACCGGATCCGGCCTGGCAGGAAGGCAAGCTGGATAATGGATTTAACTGGCAGTTACTGGCCACACCGCAGCGCCCCAGTGACCGCATTGAACTGCGGCTGGTGGTGAACACCGGTTCGCTGGTGGAAAGTGCGCAACAGACCGGCTTCAGCCATCTGCTGTCGCGTCTGGCGATGGTGCATAACACGGCGCTCGATACGCAGCAGCAGCGCGCGCTATGGCAACAGGCGATGGATCCTCAGCATCCGCTGCCGCCCGTCATCGCCTCCTATGATTCCACCCAATATAATCTGAGTCTGCCGAATAACCGCCCCGAGCTGCTGAAAGAAGCGCTGAACTGGCTGGCAGCCACGGCAGGCAATATGGCGATCACTGAAGAGGTGGTTAACACCGCGCTGGCCGCTTCCGATCCGGTGGCGACCTGGCCGAAAGATCCGCAGGATGTCTGGTGGCGCTACCGCCTGAAAGGCTCCGCGCTGCTGGCGCACGATCCCGCTGCACAGCCCCGTGCGCCGGTTGATTTAACCCAGCTCAGCGATTTTTATCATCAGTGGTACACCCCGGACGCGATGACGCTCTACGTGGTAGGCAACGTCGACAGCCGTAACCTCTCTGAACAGATCAACAAAACCTTCTCGGCGTTAACCGGCAAACGCGAAACCCCTGCGCCACTGCCCACCCTGTCGCCGCTGCCGCACGAGCCGGTGAATCTGGTCAGCAGCAACATGACCCAGGATCGCCTCTCACTGGTGTGGGATACGCCGTGGCAGCCGATCCGTGACTCTCAGAATCTGCAGCGTTACTGGCAGGGCGATCTGGCCCGTGAAGCGCTGTTCTGGCATGTGCAGCGTGCACTCAGCGACAGCAAGGCACAGGGCATCCAGGTCGGGTTTGACTGCCGTGTGCTTTACCAGCGTGCGCAGTGTTCCATCAACCTGGATGGGCGCAATGAAAATCTGGCGCAGAATATGAATCTGGTGGCCCGTGAGCTGGCAAACGTGCGTGATAAAGGTTTACCGCAGGAGGAGTTTGATGCGCTGATGGCGCAGAAGCTGCTGGAGCTGAACAAGCTGTTTACCACGTATGCCCGCACCGACACCGATGTGCTGATGAGTCAGCGCCTGCGCTCGCAGCAGAACGCCGTGGTTGATATCGCGCCTGAGCAGTATCAGAAGCTGCGTCAGACTTTCCTGGCCGGCCTGACCCGTGAACAGCTGAACCAGGAGCTGCGCCAGCAGCTGACGCAGGAGCTGATGATGGTTCTGATTCAGCCGGAAGGCGAAGCAGAAACCAACGTGAAGAGCCTGCAAAACAGCTGGGACAAAGTGATGTCACCATCAGCGGCACCGGCGACCAGCAATGAAGCCAGTCCGCCGGATAGCAACGTCAAAGACGTTCCGCCCGCCGCGTAACGTCAGGTTTTTGCCCTGAGCCACTCGGTCACTAACATCGGCCAGCTGGCGAGGGGCAAATCTGCCACGCCACGGATACCAAATCCGTGCCCGCCTTTCTGATAGAAATGCACTTCTGCCGGGACCTTATGCTCACGCAGCGCGCCGAAAAACGCCATGCTGTGATTCACGGAGACATCATCATCGTCGGCGGCGTGGATTAACAGCGTCGGCGGCACCAGCGGATGAACACGGGTTTCCATTGAGTAGGCTTCAATCGTTTTCTGATCCGGCCACGCACCCAGCAGGCGGGTTCTGGCACCTTCGTGGGCGATGCCGTCACGCATGCTGATCAGGGGATAGACCAGCACCATCGCATCCGGACGCGGCGAGAAGTTTTCAGCGCCATCCTGCACCGGATAGAGTTTCTCTGCGAAACGCGTGCCCAGACTGGCCGCTACGTGGCCACCTGCCGAAAAGCCCATCATCACAATGTATTTACCGTTCAGGCCGCGCTGTGCCCGATCGCGCAGGACGCGAACCGCGCGCTGTGCATCGGCCAGCGGCGCATCGGGGCCTTCGTGATGTCCGTCGTAGGGCAGGCGATAGGTCATGACCGCCAGGGTATAGCCCATGGAGGTAAAGAAGGTCGCCAGCGCGCTGCCTTCACGATCGATCATTACACGCTGATAGCCACCGCCCGGTGCA
Organism: Pantoea sp. JKS000250; assembly: GCF_003201065.1. NCBI lineage: Bacteria > Pseudomonadati > Pseudomonadota > Gammaproteobacteria > Enterobacterales > Erwiniaceae > Pantoea > Pantoea sp. JKS000250. The sequence goes on from NZ_QICZ01000001.1 coordinate 2,343,586, forward strand.
ACCAGCAGGGTAATGCCGTTGGATTCGACCGGATGCCAGATCGCCATCTCCGGGCAACGCACGCCGGTCGCGGCGCGATCGTAAGGCTCATACTCTTTTGCCATATCGACAATCTGCGGTTCGGCGCGGGAGTCGCTGGCGCCTGGCGCATCACCGTGTGGCCAGATATTAATAATTTCTGTGTGCATAAATAGATCCTGATGCGGGGAATATTTTAATTGTTTTGTTCGCGGCCGGAGAGAACAGCGTCCTGCTGTCTTTTGATTAAAAGATGGTCTTTTTTCAGGCGGTCGTCCATCCCAAAAGGGCGAATCTGACCAGATTCGGACTATGCCTGGAGTGAGAACTGTCTGCGTAAATGATTAATTTTAATCAATAAATTATAAGAGGGATTAACGGGGATTGCCGCAGGGTGTCTGTTATTAATCACTAATTTTCAGCTTAAGGTAAATGGCTGGCACGGGCCGCTTTGTTAGCCGCAATTTACCAGATATCGCGCTGTTTGCTGTTAAGACGACATAATGCTTTTAATGACAGAGTGATCTCCGCCTCGATGCTGAGATTAATGTGCCAGTCTCATTTGGGAATGGTCAGCATCATTTACCACGAGGCAGTTTCCTGTTGGTTGATGCGGTTTAACATAACATCATCCGTCTGTTCACAACGGTAAGATGCATGCCATGTTTGATACCGATCTCTCCACCAGACAAACCTTTGGTCGCCTGTGGCCGACATCAGGCTGGGACTGCTGGTTGCGGGTGTTGCCCTGATCGTCAATGCTGCTATAGACCCGTTTATGCTGACGTTACTGAAGACGCTGCTGGACGATGTGATTGGCAAAAATAACCACGGCATTCTGGCCTGGATGCCGCTGGTGATTATCGGGCTGATCCTGATCGGCGGTGTCAGCGGTTATATCTCCAGTTACTGCATCTCCTGGGTGTCAGGCAAAGTGGTCATGACCCTGCGGCGTCGGCTGTTCAGTCACATGATGGGCATGCCGGTGTCGTTCTTTGATCAGCAATCCACCGGCACGCTGCTCTCCCGTATCAGCTACGACTGCGAACAGGTCGCGTCTTCCTCGTCCGGGTCGCTGGTCACGGTAGTACGTGAAGGGGCCTCGATTCCTGGCCTGTTTATCATGATGTTCTACTACAGCTGGCAGCTTTCACTGATCCTGCTGGTGCTGGCTCCCATTGTGTCGCTGGCGATCCGCATCGTCTCCCGGCGCTTCCGCCGCATCAGCAAAAATATGCAGAACACCATGGGGCAGGTGACCTCTCATGCAGAGCAGATGCTGAAAGGCCATAAAGAGGTGCTGATGTTCGGCGGTCAGCAGGTTGAGACCGACCGCTTCGGCCAGGTCAGCAACAAAATGCGTCACCAGGGAATGAAAATGGTCTCGGCGACCTCGCTCTCCGATCCGATTATTCAGCTGCTCGCCTCCTCGGCACTCGCCTTTGTGCTCTATGGAGTTTCGCGATGTCACCTTTACCTATCCGGGATCGGAAACGCCTGCGCTGCAGCATATCAATCTGACGATTCCCGCCGGTAAAACCGTGGCGCTGGTTGGCCGTTCCGGTTCGGGTAAATCGACTCTCGCCAGCCTGCTGACGCGCTTTTACGACATCGACAGCGGCGAAATTTTGCTGGATGGGCATGATCTGCGTGATTATTCACTGGCCTCGCTGCGCGAGCAGATGGCGCTGGTTTCTCAGCATGTTCACCTGTTCAACGACACGGTCGCCAACAACATTGCCTATGCCCGCACCGATGTCTTCAGCCGCGAGGAAATTGAAAAGGCGGCAGAGATGGCTCATGCCATGGAATTCATTAATAAAATGGATAACGGACTGGATACGGTGATTGGGGAAAATGGGGTGCTGCTGTCGGGTGGACAGCGCCAGCGCATCGCGATTGCCCGCGCCCTGTTGCGCGACAGCCCGATTCTGATCCTCGACGAAGCGACCTCGGCCCTGGACACCGAGTCTGAACGCGCGATTCAGTCTGCGCTGGAAACACTACAGCAGAACCGGACCACGCTGATCATCGCTCACCGGCTCTCAACCATTGAAAAAGCAGACGCAATTCTTCTGATTGAAGAGGGGAGAACCGTGGAGCGCGGCTCGCATCAGCAGCTGCTGCAACAGAACGGCGCGTATGCGCGGCTCTATCAGATGCAGTTCAGTCAGCCGCTTTGTGCGTAAGAGGCATGAATGCCCAAAGCTAAAAAATGCGCCCAGGGGCTCATTTTTTGTCATCTACATTCGCAGATCGATCTTTACGACGCTAACTGCTTCAGTATCAGTCAGGCATTGCCGCTGCCGGAATAATCGCGCCGCGATGCTGAATCACGGTGCTGGCGGTCAGGTGTCCGCGCTGCGCGGCAGCCTCTGCAGACGCGCCAGTCAGACGGCGCGCCAGATATCCGGCACTGAATGAATCGCCAGCGGCTGTCGTATCGATCACTTCCTCTTTCGCCAGATGTACCGCAGGCACCTCGATCAGCGGCGCATCGCCGATAGCGACCAGACAGGAGTCTGCACCCCGCTTAATGACGATTTCGCTGGCACCGGCCTGACGGGTACGCGCAATAACGTCATCGAGTGGCTGCTCGCCCCACAGCAGATGTTCATCATCCAGCGTCAGGAAAGCGATATCGGTACAGTTCAGCATGGCGCGATACGCAGCCTGCGCGCTGGCGCGATCGGCCCATAAACGCGGGCGGTAGTTGTTATCAAAAATCACCCTGCCGCCATTCGCCCGGCAGCGGGCCAGCAATGCCATCAGCTTCTCACGGCTTGCCGGCGGCAGAATCGCCAGACTGATGCCGCTAAGGTAGAGATAATCGTAGTGCGACAGCTGTTCGGCTATCTCTGCGGATTGCGGGCTGTCGAGCCAGTAACGCGCGGCAGCATCACTGCGCCAGTACCAGAAGGTACGCTCGCCATCGGCATCGGTTTCAATCACATACAGGCCCGGCATCTTATTATCGAGGCGCTGAATCAGGTCCGTATTCACCTTTTCCTGCTGCCAGGCGGCGATCATCTGATCGCTGAACGAATCCGTGCCCAGCGCGGTAACATAATCGACCCGTAACTGCTGCTCATCAACCTGGCGGGCAAGATAAACGGCCGTGTTAAGGGTATCGCCGCCAAAGCCCCGCTTAATGTTCTCACCCTTTTCGGACAGCTCAATCATGCATTCGCCGATGATGGCGATTTTCTTCTGCGTCATGGTTTAAGACCTGTAGTGAAATATCGCCTTAGTCTCGCGTCTGGTATGGCAGACGTCAATGGTTTTAAAACGGTGTTTTAATTTAACTTAAGGCGCTAAAAGGCCCCGATCCGGGCGATAAGAGCGGCTAATTTCGGCCTGTTTTACCGATTATGCTAACGAATCGGCTGGTAAACTTCCCGTTTTCATACGGCCGCTCCATTCATCTCATTATCACAGGCATTTACGATAATCACTTCAGTCTCCCGTTTTGGAGACGTGTTACCAACCAGGAAAATAGCATGGTGATGGAGAATATTAGCCAATGGCTGCCGTCTTCAACCGACCTTAATCTCCACACGGAAACGCCGCTCTTCTGGCAACAATGTCATCGACGCTATCGGTTTCAGCCGATCTATCGGGTAACCGGTCGGTTACTCGCCATTGAACTGCTGACCGCCGTTTATCATCCCATGGCGCCGGAACGGAATCTCTCGCCTGAAGCCTGGTTTGCCGGACTCGACATCGCTCAGCGCCTGAACGTCGTGTATGAGCAGCTTGAACTTCTCGCCGAATGGACTGCATTTTTTGAACGCAATGATGTGGTCGCCTCGGTCAACATAGACGGCCCCTCACTGCTCGCCATTCAGCATCGACCTGCTATTCGCCAGCTTATCGCCCGGTTGCCCTGGATACGCTTTGAACTCACCGAGCATCAGGTGCTGCCGCAGGAGGAGAAAGTAGCGAAAATTCCTGAGCTGGGGGCGCTGTGGCTGGATGATTTCGGTTCGGGTATGGCCAATTTCTCGGCGCTGACCCAACTCAACTATGATTACATCAAGCTCTCGCGCGACCTGTTTGTTTTGCTGGGCACCACCGATGAAGGACGCAGCCTGTTTTCGATGCTGCTGGCGCTGATCAATCGCTATTGCAACGGCGTCATTGTTGAAGGCGTTGAGACGGAAGCACAGTGGCAGCAGGTTAAAGTGTCCCCCGCTATCGCGGCCCAGGGCTACTACTTTTCGCGGCCTGTCCCATTTTCTGAACTGAATCATCTCACTATCCAGCTTCCCTGATGCCGTTGCTCGCCGTCTCGACTATCTTTAACGCAGACCGTGAATGTGCAAGGAGAAAGCGTAATGTCGCGTACCGGGAAAATAGTCAGCTGGGTAGCAGGAATTCTGGTGTTATTAATCGTGGTGATCATCGTCGTCATCGCCACCTTTGACTGGAATCGCCTGAAGCCCACCATCAATCAGAAAGTCTCTGCCGAATTAAACCGTCCCTTTGCGATACGGGGAGATTTGGGTATCGACTGGGCAAGAAATCGCGACGAGGCAGGCTGGCGGCGCTGGGTTCCGTGGCCGCAGGTGCACGCGGAAGATATCATGCTGGGCAATCCGCCAGACATTCCTGACGTCACCATGGTGCATCTGCAACGTGTGGATGCCACGCTGTCACCGCTGTCGCTGCTGCATAAAGAACTGTTCATCCCGTGGATTAAGCTGCAGCGGCCTGATGCCCGGCTGATCCAGACCGCAGATAAAAAGAACAACTGGACTTTTACCCTCGCCAATAGTGACAAAGACGAGAAGAGTGCCGCGCCGTCTGCGTGGTCCTTCCGTCTGGATAATATTCTGTTTGATCAGGGACAAATCCGTTATCGCGATGCCGTTAACCGTGCAGATGTCACGGTGCAGGTTAATCCGCTGGGTAAACCAGTGCCTTACGCGCAGATTGCCGGCGGCAACGATCAGCACAAGGGCGCGGGCGATTTTGTCTTTGGCTGGAAAGCCAGTGGCACCTATAACAACGAGAATCTCAGTGGCGACGGCAAAATCGGCGGCATGCTGTCGCTGCGCAGCCAGAACACTCCGTTCCCGATTCAGGCCGATGTGCGCAACGGCTCCACGCGCGTGCAGGTGACGGGCGGGTTGCAGGATCCGATGAACCTCGGCGGGCTTAACGTGCGGCTGCGCTTCGCAGGCGATACGCTGGCGAATCTCTATGGCCTGACCGGTGTCCTGTTGCCTGACACACCCCCTTATGAAACTGATGGCCATCTGATTGCGAAATTCAATGGCGAAAAAGGTGCGGTCTACCGCTATGAGAAATTCAACGGACACATTGGCGACAGCGATATTCATGGCTCGCTGATTTACACGCAGGGCAAACCCCGTCCGACGCTGACCGGCGAACTGACCTCGGAGCAGCTGCGTATGGCCGATCTGGGGCCGCTGATTGGCGTGGACTCCGGCAAAGGCAGTGAAAAAACCGCGCAGGCCAAAGCCCGTCGTGGTGAGAAATCGAATCAGCCTGCCGACCGCGTGCTGCCGCACGATAAATTTGAGACTAAAAACTGGGACGTGATGGATGCCGATGTGAAGTTCAGCGGCAAACGAATCGAACACAGTAATTCCCTGCCGTTAAGCGATCTCTATACCCACTTACAGCTGAAAAGCGGCGATCTGCTGCTGGATCCGCTGCGCTTTGGTGTGGCAGGCGGCAGTCTCAACAGTACCATCCGGCTGGAGGGCGATCGATCGCCGATGCGTGGCCGGGTTGACCTTCATGTCCGTAAGCTGCAGCTGCGTCAGCTCTTCCCGACGGTGGACGCAATGAAGAACAGCCGTGGTCAGCTCAATGGCGATGCCAGCTTTACCGGCACCGGTAACTCAGTGGCCGATCTGCTGGCGACCAGCAACGGTCAGCTTAAGCTGCTGATGAATGATGGACTGATCAGCCGCAGCCTGATGGAGATTGCCGGACTCAACGTCGGTAACTACGTGGTGGGCAAGCTGTTTGGCGATGACCAGGTGCGTATCAACTGTGCTGCGACCGATCTCAGACTGCAGAACGGTGTGGCGACGCCTAACCTGTTTGTGTTTGATACCGAGAACGCGATTATCAATGTGTCAGGTAATGCGAACTTCGCCAGTGAGCGGCTGGATCTGTCGGTGAATCCGGAGAGCAAGGGCATCCGCATCGTGACGCTGCGCTCCCCGCTCTACGTGCGCGGCACCTTTAAAAATCCGGATGCAGGCGTGAAAGCGGGGCCACTGCTGGCCCGCGGTGCCGCTGCCGTGGCTCTGGGTGCGGTCGTCGGTCCGGCAGCGGCCCTGCTGGCCATGATCTCGCCAAGTGATAACGAAGACAATCAGTGCAGCACCGTCCTGCAGCAGATGAAACAGAAGAAGTAACTAGTTGCGGTAGAGCACTTTGATAATGTGATAACCAAAGCCGGTCTTTACCGGCCCGTAAGGCGTCAGCAGCGGGCAGGTAAAGACCGCTTTATCAAAGGCCGGCACCATCTGTCCCTGCCGGAACTCGCCCAGATCGCCCCCCTTACGGCCGGAAGGACAGGTTGAGTGCTTCTTTGCCAGCTCCTGAAAATTGCCGCCTTTCGCCAGTTTCGCCAGAATCTCTTTTGCCAGCGCTTCCTCTTTGACCAGGATGTGTAAAGCCGCCGCGGTTTTCGCCATGTTGGTATCTCGGTTGTGTATAATTGCCGCCCAGTATAAACCCCTTTCTTTTGATTCAATCAGGCGATTTCTTTTATGCGTTTAAACCCCAGCCAACAACGTGCCGTCGAATTTGTTACCGGTCCCTGTCTGGTGCTGGCGGGCGCGGGATCGGGTAAAACCCGCGTGATTACCAACAAAATCGCCCATCTGATTCGTGAATGTGGCTATCAGGCGCGCCACATCGCCGCGGTAACGTTTACCAATAAAGCTTCGCGCGAAATGAAAGAGCGTGTGGCGCAGACGCTGGGCCGCAAAGAGGCGCGCGGCCTGCTGATCTCAACCTTCCATACGCTGGGACTGGAGATCATCAAACGCGAAACGGCGGCGCTGGGCATGAAGTCGAACTTCTCGCTGTTCGACGATCAGGATCAGCTTGCCCTGCTGAAAGAACTGACCAAAGAGTGGCTGGAAGAGGATAAGACGCTGTTGCAGCAGCTTATCTCCACCATCTCGAACTGGAAAAACGATCTGATCGATCCGCAGGGCGCTGCTGCGCAGGCGAAATCACAGCAGGATAATATCTTTGCCCACTGCTATGCCCTCTATAGTCAGCATCTCAAGGCGTGCAACGTGCTGGACTTTGATGACCTGATCCTGCTGCCGACGCTGCTGCTGCAGCGTAATCAGGAAGTGCGTGAGCGCTGGCAGCAGCGTATCCGCTATCTGCTGGTGGATGAGTATCAGGACACCAACACCAGCCAGTATGAGCTGGTTAAGCTGCTGGTTGGCACACGCGCGCGCTTCACGGTCGTCGGCGACGATGACCAGTCGATTTACTCCTGGCGCGGCGCACGGCCGCAGAATCTGGTGCTGCTGAATCAGGATTTCCCGGCGCTGGAGGTGGTGAAGCTGGAGCAGAACTACCGCTCTTCGCAGCGCATCCTGAAGGCGGCCAATATCCTGATTGCCAATAATCCGCACGTCTTTGAGAAGCGGCTCTTTTCGGAGCTGGGGCAGGGCAGCGAGCTGAAAGTGCTGACCGCCAACAGCGAAGAGCATGAGGCGGAGCGGGTCACCGGCGAACTGATCGCGCATCACTTTATTAACCGCACGCAGTACAAAGATTACGCGATTCTGTATCGCGGCAACCATCAGTCACGGACCTTTGAAAAGTTTCTGATGCAGAACCGCATCCCCTATCGCATCTCTGGCGGCACCTCCTTCTTCTCCCGGCCGGAGATTAAAGATCTGCTCGCCTATCTGCGTGTGCTGACCAATCCTGAGGATGACAGCGCGTTTCTGCGCATCGTTAATACGCCGCGCCGCGAGATTGGCCCGGCCACGCTGCAGAAGCTCGGTGAATGGGCCAACCTGCGCAGCAAGAGTCTGTTTAACGCCAGTTTTGATGTCGGTCTGGGGCAGACGCTGAGCGGCCGTGGTCTGGAGCATCTGCAGCGCTTCACCCACTGGCTGAATGAGATTATCCAGCTGAGCGAACGAGAGCCGGTGAATGCCGTCCGCGATTTGATTCGCGGCATCGACTACGAAAGCTGGCTGTTCGAAACCTCGGGCAGCCCGAAAGCCGCCGAGATGCGGATGAAAAACGTCAACACGCTGTTTCAGTGGATGACTGAAATGCTGGAAGGCAGCGATATTGATGAGCCGATGACGCTGGCGCAGGTGGTGACGCGCTTTACCCTGCGCGACATGATGGAGCGCGGTGAAAGCGATGAAGAGCTGGATCAGGTGCAACTGATGACGCTGCACGCCTCTAAAGGTCTGGAGTTCCCCTATGTGTTCCTGGTGGGCATGGAAGAGGGACTGCTGCCGCATCAGAGCAGCATCGATGAGAACAACATCGAAGAGGAGCGTCGCCTGGCTTACGTGGGGATCACGCGGGCGCAGAAAGAACTGACTTTTACCCTGTGTCGCGAACGCCGGCAGTATGGCGAGTTAATCCGGCCAGAACCGAGTCGTTTCCTGCTGGAGCTGCCGCAGGACGATCTGCAATGGGAGACCGAGCGCAAAGTGGTCAGTGCGGAAGAGCGGATGAAAACCGGGCAGAGTCGGGTCGCCGGATTGAGAGCGATGCTGGATAAGGCGAAGAAGAGTTAAACCTCGCAGGAGGCGAAGAAGAGTTAAACCTCGCAGGAGGCGAAGAAAATTCGCCTCACGTGGGTGCTATTACGACAGGGTTAACAACCAGTGGACGTAAGACTGATAGTGGCTTTCCTGCTCCAGCAGTTCGCTGCGCAGCGGATGCGCCTCCAGCCAGCCTGCGGGCAGGGTCAGATGCAGGGCATCATCGTCTGCCAGTAGCCGCACTGCAGGCAGGGTGTCATCGCGACGGCGGGTGGAGAAAATAATCGCCAGCCGCAGCAGACGGCACATCCGTTCCGCCAGACGCGGCGGCAGCGCGTTTTGCTGAGTCAGCAATGCCAGATCGATGCTGCCGCTCTGATTTTGCAGTAAACAGGCCAGCAGCTTCTTCTGCGCCGGTGTGAAGCCAGGCAGATCGAGGTGACGCACCAGATACGCCGCGTGCTGTGGCGCATGACGGAAGTCGACGCTCAGGCCAATTTCGTGGATCGCGCAGGCGCTGAGCAGCAGCTCACGACAGCGCTGATCCAGCTTCCACGGCGTGGAAACCTGACGGAAAAAACTCTCAGCCAGCTGACGCACGCGGTCTGCCTGTTCGACATCAATGCTGAAACGGCGCTGGACGTTGTGCAGCGTACGGGTACGGATATCGCGGTCAATCGGCAGATGAAGCATGCCGTAAACCAGTCCTTCCCGCAGTGCACCACCAGCCAGCGTCATGCTATCAATGCTGAGCGTCTGGAAGATAGCGATCAGGATCGACAGGCCGCTGGGGAACACCAGTGCCCGTTCCAGCGTCAGTCCTTCAATTTCCAGCTCTTCCAGTTTGCCGCACTGAATGGCGCGCTGCTTCAGCTGCTGCAGTTTATTCAGCGTGATGCGCTCATCCATACCCTGCGCCACCATGATCTCCTGCAGCGCCTGAACCGTGCCGGATGCACCGACACAGGCCTGCCAGCCCTGCGCACGCAGCTGCGCGGCAATCGGCTGGATCATCTCACGGGCCGCCTGCTCAGCCTGGTCGAAGTTCTCTTTTGCCAGATGACGATCGCTGAAGAAGCGCTCCAGCCACGTCACACAGCCCATCGACAGGCTGAACAAGACGGATGCGTGTGAGCCGTCGCCGGTAGCCAGTTCGGTACTGCCGCCGCCGATATCGACCACTAAGCGCTTGTCGGAACCGCCGGTAGTGTGGGCCACGCCCTGATAAATCAGGCGCGCCTCTTCTTCACCGCTGATGACGTTAATGGTACAGCCGAGAATCTGCTGGGCGGTGTCGAGGAAGGTCTGCGCATTGGCAGCCAGACGCAGCGTGGCGGTCGCCACCACGCGAATCTGATCGGGGGGAATATCCTGCAGTTGTTCAGAGAAGAGTCTGAGGCATTGCCAGCCACGCGACATCGCGTCGGCTGACAACAGGTTATTTTTATCCAGACCGGCAGCAAGGCGAACCTTGCGCTTAATTTTTGCGACGGTCTGAATACTGCCAGAAACTTCGCGCACCACCAACATATGAAAGCTGTTAGACCCTAAATCGATCGCTGCATAAAGTGACGACGCGCTGAGCATGGTGGCCTAACCTGAACGTTTGCGGTTGTTGTTGCGTGGAGCTCCGCGACGATTGGCGTTATTCCCTCCGCGACGCTGGCCATTGCCGGTACGGCTGCGTTGCAGACGTTTAGGCGGCGGTAAATCGGTTAACAACGCCTCGCTGCTGTACTTGCTGACCGGAATGCTGTGGCCAATGTACTCTTCAATTGAAGGCAGGTTCAGCGCGTACTCTTCACAGGCCAGGCTGATCGAGTGTCCGCTGGCGCCGGCACGACCGGTACGGCCAATACGGTGAACGTAATCTTCACAGTCATCTGGCAGATCGTAGTTAAAGACGTGCGTCACAGCCGGAATGTGCAGGCCGCGAGCGGCTACATCGGTGGCGACCAGAATATCCACATCACCTTTGGTGAAATCATCCAGAATGCGCAGGCGCTTTTTCTGCGCCACGTCGCCGGTCAGCAGACCAACGCGGTGTCCATCGGCAGCCAGATGGCCCCAGATATCTTCACAGCGGTGCTTGGTGTTGGCGAATACAATGGCGCGATCGGGCCACTCTTCTTCCAGCAGGGTCTGCAGCAGGCGCATTTTCTCTTCGTTAGATGGATAGAAAAGCTCTTCCTGAATGCGATGGCCGGTTTTTTGTTCCGGTTCCACTTCGACATATTCAGCGCTGTTCATGTGCTCAAACGCCAGTTCGCGGACGCGGTAAGAGAGCGTCGCCGAGAACAGCATGCTCAGACGCTGCGTAGCAGGCGGCATGCGACGGAACAGCCAGCGGATATCTTTAATAAAGCCGAGATCGAACATGCGATCGGCTTCGTCCAGCACCATGACCTGAATGGCACCGAGATTGACATGATTCTGCTTCGCGTAATCGATCAGGCGGCCGGTGGTTGCCACCAGAATATCAACGCCCTGTTCCAGCACTTTCAGCTGTTTATCATAACCGTCTCCGCCATAGGCGAGACCCAGTTTCAGGCCGGTTGAGGCGGTAAGGGGTTCGGCATCCGCATGAATCTGCACAGCAAGTTCACGCGTCGGCGCAAGAATTAAAGCCCGTGGCTGGTTAACCTGACGACCTTCCGCCGCAGGATGAGAGAGAAGATGATGAAACGTTGACGTCAGAAACGCCATCGTTTTGCCGGTACCGGTTTGCGCCTGGCCTGCAACATCACGCCCTGAAAGCGTAAAAGGCAGAGCTAACGCCTGAATCGGCGTGCAGTATTGAAAGCCTTTACTATCAAGGGCTTCCACCACTTTTGGGTGCAGGGCGAAGTCGGAAAACTTCTGTTCAGTTAAGTGTGTTTTGCTCATAGTGTGGTAGAATATCAGCTTACTATCGCTTTACGAAAGCGTATCCGATGAAATAAAGTCAACCAACATTGGTATATATTACGCCAATTCGCCAGGCATAATCTTTGGAGTAAAACATGAGCAGCGATAAAATCGTTCATCTGACTGATGACAGTTTCGACACCGACGTGCTGAAAGCCGACGGCGTTACACTGGTAGATTTCTGGGCTGAATGGTGTGGTCCTTGCAAAATGATCGCGCCCATCCTTGATGAAGTTGCAGAAGAGTATGATGGCAAGCTGACCATCGCTAAGCTGAATATTGATGATAACCCAGGCACGGCACCGAAATACGGCATTCGTGGTATCCCGACGCTGCTGCTGTTTAAAAATGGCGAAGTCGCCGCGACCAAAGTGGGCGCGCTGTCTAAAGGCCAGCTGAAAGAGTTCCTGAACGCCAACCTGGCGTAATTCAGGGCTGAACGTCTGGCAGTGGTGAATTTATCTCCTGCTGCTGGACGTTCGCTTTCGGGCGTGCTAAGTTACCAATACTGCATTACGAACTTACCTTGTAGTTTGCATCTAAAAGTTTTCCCTTGTTGAACCCTGTCGCCCTGTACCTTATAAAGATAGAACGGTTCAGCAATCTTACGGTTAGCTCCAACTCTGGCATCACATTCGGACATCTGCCTGCATACCGATCGCCATTTCATACGATGATCGTCGGGAAGAGCCGAAAAGAGCCATTAACGGCATGGATTAATTGCCATACCACTCACGACAAACATTCCGAGTATTACCCCGAGTTTAAGAACCCATCACTATGAATCTTACCGAATTAAAGAATACGCCGGTTGCTGAGCTGATTACTCTCGGCGAAAATATGGGGCTGGAAAATCAGGCTCGCATGCGCAAGCAGGACATTATCTTTTCCATCCTGAAGCAGCACGCGAAAAGCGGCGAAGACATCTTTGGTGATGGCGTGCTGGAGATTCTTCAGGATGGATTTGGATTTCTCCGTTCCGGAGACAGCTCCTACCTCGCCGGCCCTGATGATATCTACGTTTCCCCCAGCCAAATCCGCCGCTTTAACCTCCGCACTGGTGACACCATCTCTGGCAAAATCCGTCCACCAAAAGAAGGTGAACGTTATTTTGCGCTGCTGAAAGTTAACGAAGTTAACTACGACAAGCCGGAAAACGCGCGTAATAAGATTCTGTTCGAAAACCTCACGCCGCTGCACGCAAATAAACGTCTGCGTATGGAACGGGGTAATGGCTCAACGGAAGATTTAACCGCTCGCGTACTCGATCTGGCATCACCGATCGGTCGTGGCCAGCGTGGTCTGATCGTGGCACCGCCGAAAGCCGGTAAAACCATGCTGCTGCAGAACATCGCGCAGAGTCTGGCGTACAACTACCCGGATTGCGTGCTGATGGTGCTGCTGATTGACGAGCGTCCGGAAGAAGTGACCGAGATGCAGCGTCTGGTGAAAGGCGAAGTTATCGCCTCAACCTTCGATGAGCCTGCTTCGCGCCACGTTCAGGTTGCTGAAATGGTGATCGAGAAGGCCAAGCGTCTGGTTGAGCATAAAAAAGATGTCATCATCCTGCTCGACTCCATCACACGTCTGGCGCGTGCCTACAACACCGTGGTGCCTGCTTCAGGTAAAGTCCTGACCGGTGGTGTGGATGCCAACGCCTTGCATCGTCCAAAGCGTTTCTTTGGTGCTGCACGTAACGTGGAAGAGGGCGGAAGCCTGACCATCATCGCGACCGCGCTGGTCGATACCGGTTCGAAGATGGACGAAGTGATTTACGAAGAGTTTAAAGGTACCGGTAACATGGAACTGCATCTCGCCCGTAAAATTGCTGAAAAACGCGTCTTCCCGGCGATTGATTACAACCGTTCTGGTACGCGTAAAGAAGAGCTGCTCACCTCTCAGGAAGAGCTGCAGAAGATGTGGATCCTGCGTAAGATTATTCACCCAATGGGCGAAATCGACGCAATGGAATTCCTCATCAACAAGCTGGCGATGACCAAAACCAATGATGAATTCTTCGATATGATGAAGCGTTCATAATCCGATACTGCCAGGCCGGACCACAGATTCGGCTTTTTTAGTTCAAATGCGCAGAAAATCGACCTTACGCCACGTCTCAACGTGGCGTTTTTCATTTGTGAGCTATAGGATTGAACACTGGCAGGAGCATTTATAATGACTGTGGTAGTGATGGCGAATTTATGACCGTTCGTCTGTCTCTTTATGCAGAATTCGGAATCCGACACAGCACCAGGTGCGCTTTTTCGCGTATTGTGGTGCGGGATGTTAGCTGAGAGCGTTTAACGTGAATTTACTCACTATGAGTACTGAGCTTGGTTTAATTTTTCTCTTTTCCCTGGCTTTCCTCTTTTTTGCTCGAAAAGCAGCTAAAAAAATTGGTTTAGTTGACAAGCCTAACTCACGTAAACGTCATCATGGCGCGATTCCGTTGGTGGGCGGCATTTCCGTGTTCGCAGGTATCTGCTTTACGTTTGCCATCACCAACTACTATCTGCCACACGCACTGCTCTATCTGGGCTGCGCCGGAGTTCTGGTGCTGGTTGGCGCACTGGATGACCGATTCGATATCAGCGTCAAAATTCGCGCAGTCGTACAGGCCATCGTCGCGCTGGTGATGATGTTTGGCGCAAAGCTCTATCTGCTCAGCCTGGGCTTTATCGTCGGTCCTTTCGAGCTTATCGTGGGACCCTTCGGCTATGTGCTGACGCTGTTTGCCGTCTGGGCTGCGATCAACGCCTTTAATATGGTAGACGGGATCGATGGTCTGCTGGGCGGACTCTCCTCGGTCACCTTTGCCGCGATGGGCATCATCCTCTACTTCGACGGCCAGACCAGCCTTGCGATGTGGTGCTTTGCGATGATTGCTGCCACGCTGCCCTATATTCTGCTTAACCTCGGCTTCCTGGGGCGTCGCTTCAAAGTCTTTATGGGCGATGCCGGCAGCACCATGATCGGCTTCACCATTATCTGGATTCTGCTGGAAACGACGCAGGGCCTGAGCCATCCCATTACACCCGTTACCGCACTCTGGCTGATCGCCATTCCGCTGATGGATATGGTGGCGATTATGTATCGTCGTCTGCGCAAAGGCATGAGCCCGTTCTCGGCCGATCGTCAGCACATCCACCATCTGATTATGCGTGCCGGTTTTACCTCGCGTCAGGCCTTTGTCCTGATTACCGTTGCGGCGGCCATCCTCGCTGGTATCGGTGTACTGGGTGAATATCTGGCGTTCATTCCGGAGTGGGTGATGCTGCTGCTGTTCCTGGGCGCTTTTATGGTTTATGGCTACTGCCTGAAGCATGCGTGGCGCGTGGCGCGACGCGTCCGGCGTATCAAGCGTCGTCTGAGCCATCATCGCGAAGCAAAAAATAAATGAACCCGATGCTGAAAAAGGATACCTCTGCCATGCCTGCTGACGTTGTGGACAACGAACTGGATATTCGCGGCCTGAGCTGCCGTTTATGGCGTGGCAAACGCTGGATTGTCGGGCTGGCGCTGCTGTTTGCTCTGATCGCCTGGCTGGCGACGCTGCTATTGAAACAGGTCTGGAGCACCACGGCGATCACCGATCGCCCGACGGTGAACATGCTGGGCTCTTACTATGCGCAGCAGCAGTTCCTGACCAATCTGGATGTGCGCAACAATGCCCTGACGCTGGCTGCACCGTCACCGACGGTGATGGATCAGGTTTATCAGGAGTTCACCATGCAGCTTGCCTCCTGGGATACGCGTCGGGAGTTCTGGCAGCAAACGGATTACTACAAGAACCGTAAAACCGGCAATGCGCATAACGATGCCGCGCTGCTCGACGATTTGATCGGCAACATCCTGTTCACGCCCGCAGACGCAGCACATAACCTGCCCGATAACGTCAAACTTAAAGCGGAAACAGCAGGCGACGCTAACAATCTGCTGCGGCAGTACATCGCTTACGCCAGTGAGCGCGCCGCGCGTCATCTGAATGATGAGTTAAAAGGGGCCTGGCGGGCGCGTACCGATCAGTTGCAGGCGCAGGTAAAACGTCAGGAAGATGTGGCTAATGCGGTATTCCAGCGCCAGCAGCATCGGCTGGAGCAGGCGCTGAAGATTGCCAGCCAGCAGGGCATCAACGAGAAACAGACGCGCGAAGCGGGTGAGAACCTGGCAGACAGCGACCTGTTCCTGCTGGGCCAGCCCGTTCTGCAGGGACAGCTGGATACCCTGCGCGCCACCGGTCCGGAATTTGATATCAGCTATGATCAGAACAGAGCAATGCTGACCACGCTGCAGACCGGGCCAAAACTGAACAGCCAGTTCCAGACCTACCGTTATCTGCGTACGCCGGAAGAGCCGGTATCACGTGACAGTCCGCGACGTCTGTTCATGATGATTATGTGGGGTGCCGTTGGGGCATTAACAGGCGCGGGAGTGGCGCTGGCACGTCGTCCGCGTCTGATGTCAGACGCGCATGATTGAGAGAAACAGTGTGAAAGTTCTGACCGTATTTGGTACTCGTCCGGAAGCGATTAAAATGGCGCCGCTGGTGCAGGCGCTGTCGCAGGATCCCGCTTTTGAATCGCGACTGTGCGTGACCGCTCAGCATCGCGAAATGCTCGATCAGGTGCTGCGTCTGTTCAAGCTGGAGCCGGACTATGATCTCAATATTATGCGTCCTGAACAGGGGCTGACCGAGATCACCTGCCGCATTTTAGAGGGCATGAAAACCGTCCTGCTCGACTTCAGACCGGATATCGTGCTGGTGCATGGTGATACCACCACGACGCTGGCGGCGAGTCTGGCGGCTTTTTATCAGCAAATCCCCGTCGGGCATGTGGAGGCAGGTCTGCGTACCGGCGATCTCGCCTCGCCGTGGCCGGAAGAGGGTAACCGTAAGCTCACTGGCCATCTTGCCCGCCTGCACTTCACGCCTACCACCCGCTCGCGTCAGAACCTGTTGCAGGAGAATCTGCCCGATGCGCGCATCGTCGTCACCGGTAATACGGTCATTGATGCACTGCTGTGGGTTCGCGATCGGGTGCTGGACGACAGTAATCTGAACGCACAACTGGCGGCGCGCTATCCGTTTCTCGACCCGGACAAGAAACTGGTACTGGTTACCGGCCACCGGCGTGAAAGCTTTGGCGGCGGTTTTGAACGTATTTGCAGCGCGCTGGCGCAGATTGCCCGCCAGCATCCCGAGGCGCAGATTGTCTATCCGGTACATCTCAATCCCAATGTCAGCGAGCCGGTTAACCGGATACTCAGCGGCATTGAGAATATCATTCTGATTGAACCGCAGGAGTACCTGCCTTTTGTCTGGCTGATGAACCGCGCCTGGCTGATCCTTACCGATTCCGGCGGCATCCAGGAGGAAGCGCCTTCACTGGGCAAGCCGGTGCTGGTGATGCGCGACACCACCGAGCGTCCTGAAGCCGTCGATGCCGGAACCGTCAGACTGGTGGGAACCGATATCGCCAGAATCGTAGCCAGCGTCAGCGAATTGCTGAGTGACGACGCTGCCTGGCAGGCGATGAGCCATGCCCATAATCCGTATGGCGATGGCAAAGCCTGTGGTCGTATTTTACAAGCCTTAAAAGATAACCGAGCCGAATTATGAGTTTTGAAACCATCTCCGTGATTGGACTGGGATACATTGGGCTGCCGACGGCAGCCGTTTTTGCCTCAAAGGGAAAAAAAGTGGTGGGCGTGGATATCAACGCGCGCGCCGTAGAAACCATCAATCGTGGCGCGATCCACATTGTGGAACCCGATTTAGATCAGGTGGTGCATGCGGCCGTGACGCGTGGCGACCTGCGCGCCACCACGCAGCCTGAAGCCGCTGACGCTTTTTTGATCGCCGTACCGACGCCATTCAAAGATGATCATCAGCCCGACCTGCGCTTTGTGAAAGCCGCGGCGGAGTCGATCGCGCCGGTTCTTAAAAAGGGCGATCTGGTGATTCTGGAATCGACCTCGCCGGTGGGCAGCACTGAACAGATGGCCGACTGGCTGGCTGCGGCGCGTCCCGACCTGCGTTTTCCGCAGCACGCTGAGACGCCCGATATTTTTGTCGCCTACTGCCCGGAGCGCGTGCTGCCCGGCCAGGTGATGGTTGAGCTGATTAACAATGACCGGGTGATTGGCGGCATGACGCCTGCCTGTTCCGCCCGCGCCAGCGAGCTTTATCGGCTGTTTTTAAAAGGCGAATGCGTTGAAACCAACGCCCGTACAGCCGAGATGTGCAAGCTGACCGAAAACAGCTTCCGTGACGTGAATATCGCCTTTGCCAATGAGCTGTCGCTGATTTGTGCCGACCAGGGAATTAACGTCTGGGAGCTGATTGCGCTGGCGAATCGCCATCCGCGCGTCAACATTCTGCAGCCGGGTCCGGGCGTTGGGGGGCACTGTATCGCCGTCGATCCCTGGTTTATCGTGGCGCAGAATCCCGAATTAGCTCGCCTGATCCGCACCGCGCGCGAGGTGAATGACGCCAAGCCACAGTGGGTGCTGGACCAGGTGAAAACCGCGCTGGCGGACTGCCTGACCCAGACCGGCAAGCGCGCCAGCGATATCACCATCGCCTGCTTTGGCCTGGCCTTTAAACCCAATATCGACGACCTGCGCGAAAGCCCGGCGGTGGGCGTGGCCCAGAAGATTGCCGAATGGCACAGCGGCACCACCTGGGTGGTTGAACCGCACATTGAGCAGCTTGCTGACTCGCTGGCTGACAAAGCAGAGCTGGTCTCCTGCGAGCAGGCGCTGGCACAGGCCGATATTCTGGTGATGCTGGTCGATCACCGCGCCTTCCGCGCCATTGATGCCGCCGACGTTCAGCAGAACTGGATTGTCGACACCAAAGGTGTCTGGCGATGAAGCGCTTTCTGATTACGGGCGGTGCCGGTTTTATCGGCTCGGCTCTGGTGCGCTTTCTGATCGCAGAAACCAGACATCAGGTGGTGGTGGTCGATAAACTCAGCTATGCCGGAAATCTGGCGTCACTCGCCAGCGTGGCCGATTCGCCCCGCTTCTGTTTTGAGCAGGTCGACATCTGTGATCGTGCGGCGCTTGATCAGGTTTTTGCCCGTCATCAGCCAGACTGCGTGATGCATCTTGCGGCTGAAAGTCATGTTGATCGCTCGATTGATGGACCGGTGGCCTTTATTGAGACCAATATTGTCGGGACTTATCAGTTGCTGGAAGCCGCGCGTTTTTACTGGCAAAACCTGGATGTCGCGCGCAAGACGGCTTTTCTGTTTCACCATATCTCGACCGATGAAGTGTTTGGCGATCTGCATGACAGCCAGGCTTACTTCACCGAAACCACCCCTTATGCGCCAAGCAGTCCTTACGCCGCCTCTAAGGCCAGCAGCGACCATTTAGTACGGGCCTGGCTGCGAACCTACGGTCTGCCCACGCTGGTTACCAACTGCTCGAACAACTACGGTCCCTGCCATTTCCCGGAGAAGCTGATCCCGCTGACCATCATCAATGCGCTGGCTGGTAAAGCCTTGCCGGTTTACGGCAACGGCCAGCAGATTCGTGACTGGCTTTACGTTGAAGATCACGCTCGCGCACTCTATCAGGTGGTCAGTCAGGGCAAGCCAGGCGAGACCTATAATATTGGCGGCCATAACGAGCGCCGCAATATTGAGGTAGTCGAAACCATCTGCAGCCTGCTTGAAGAGCTGGCCGCAGAACAGAAACCTGCCGGGCTGGCGCATTATCGCGACCTGATTACCTATGTCACTGACCGGCCCGGTCACGATCAGCGCTACGCCATCGATGCCAGTAAAATTGCGCATGAACTTGGCTGGGTGCCGCAGGAAACCTTTGAAAGCGGCATGCGTAAAACCGTGGCATGGTATCTGGCTAATCCCGCCTGGTGGCAGGCCATTCTGGATGGTCGCTATCAGGGCGAACGCCTCGGCTTATCGCAATAAACCCGCGTAAGGAGCAGTGATGAAAGGCATCATTTTAGCGGGAGGCTCGGGCACGCGGTTACACCCGATAACCCGGGCAGTATCAAAGCAACTTCTGCCGGTCTACGACAAACCGATGATCTACTATCCGCTTTCCGTGCTGATGCTGGCGGGGATTCGCGACATTCTGTTGATCACCACGCCGGAAGATCGGGCACAGTTTGAACGCCTGCTGGGTGATGGCAGTGAATTTGGGATACGCCTGAGCTATGCGGTGCAGCCCAGTCCTGATGGGCTGGCGCAGGCCTTTATCATTGGCGAATCTTTTATCGGCGATGACAATTGCTGCCTGGTGCTGGGTGACAATCTCTATTTCGGTCAGGGCTTCAGTCCCAAGCTGCGGAAAGTCGTCGAACAGAATCGTGGCGCAACGGTGTTCGGCTATCAGGTTATGGACCCGGAGCGTTTCGGTGTGGTGGAGTTTGACGATAACTTCAAAGCGATATCGATTGAAGAGAAGCCCCAGCAGCCCAAATCGCGCTGGGCGGTCACCGGACTCTATTTCTATGACAACCAGGTTATCGAATTCGCAAAACAGGTTAAGCCCTCTTCGCGGGGCGAGCTGGAAATTACCGCCATTAACCAGATGTATCTGGAGCGCGGTGAGCTGACGGTCGAACTGCTGGGACGCGGCTTTGCCTGGCTTGATACTGGCACCCACGACAGCCTGGTGGAAGCCAGCATGTTTGTGCAGACGGTGGAAAAACGTCAGGGCTTTAAAATTGCCTGCCTGGAAGAGATCGCCTGGCGTAACAGCTGGCTCAGTGATGACCAGCTGCGTGCTGCCGGTGAAGCGCTGACAAAAACCGGCTACGGCCAATACCTGCTGGATTTATTACATGCCCGTCCACGTCAGTATTAATCCCCTTAGCTGGGAAAGTGCATTCTTCGGTGTTGAGACCGTGCGGCTGGAGCCGGAAGGTGACATTCCGCTGGAGCAGGCGCTGCGTCATCCCTGTGCGCTGATGCAGATGAAAGTTGCGGCCAGCGAGACGGCGCTGATTGATACACTGCAGCAGCATCAGTTTCAGCTGGCAGAAGGCGAGGCGGACCTGGCGCTGGCGGTTAACGAGACGGAACGGCAGGCGGGGATTCGCATTGCGCGCGAAGCACAAATTCCGCAGCTGCGTGATGCAGCGTCACAGCTCTTCAGCCAGAGTCGTTTTCGCGCGCCCTGGTATGCACCAGACGCCAGCGGCCGTTTTTATGCGCAGTGGATTGAGAATGCGGTGCGCGGAACGTTTGACGATCAATGCCTGGTGGCCAGTGATGCCACCGGCCAGCTGCAGGGTTTTGTGTCGCTGCGCGCAGTGGACGGCGATGCCCGCATTGGCCTGCTGGGCGTGCTGCCTGACGCGCAGGGCCAGGGGCTGGGTCAGCGACTGCTGCTGGCAGCGGCGGACTGGGCGCGGGTAAGACAGCTGGCTCAGCTTCGGGTGGCTACCCAGCTCAGTAATCTCACGGCGATGCGCCTCTATTTACGCAGCGGTGCCCGGCTCGACAGCACCGCCTACTGGTTCTACAGGAAAGGTCATGATTCCATTTAATGCGCCCCCGATTGTGGGCACAGAAATTGAGTATATGCAGTCGGCAATGAACAGCGGCAAGCTGTGCGGTGACGGCGGATTTACCCGTCGCTGTCAGCAGTGGATGGAGCAGCGTTTTGGCAGCAAAAAAGTGCTGCTGACGCCCTCCTGCACCGCTTCGCTGGAGATGGCGGCGCTGTTAATCGATCTGCAGCCCGGCGATGAGGTGATCATGCCGAGCTACACCTTTGTCTCAACCGCCAACGCCTTTGTGCTGCGCGGCGCGCGCATCGTGTTTGTCGATGTGCGCCCGGATACCATGAACATTGACGAAACGCTGATCGAAGCGGCCATCACTAAAAAAACCCGCGCCATTGTGCCGGTCCATTACGCAGGCGTGGCCTGTGAAATGGATACCATTATGGCGCTGGCGGCAAAACATAAGCTGTTTGTGATTGAAGATGCGGCGCAGGGCGTGATGTCACGCTACAAAGGTCGCGCGCTGGGCACCATCGGTCATATTGGCTGCTTCAGTTTCCACGAAACCAAGAACTACACCGCCGGTGGCGAAGGTGGCGCGACATTGATCAACGACGCCAGCCTGGTCGAGCGCGCCGAGATCGTGCGGGAAAAAGGCACCAACCGCAGCCAGTTCTTCCGGGGTCAGGTCGATAAATATACCTGGCGTGACATGGGATCGAGCTACCTGATGGCCGATCTGCAGGCCGCCTATCTCTGGGCGCAACTGGAAGCCGCTGAGCGCATCAACCAGCAGCGGTTACGCATCTGGCAGCGTTATTATGACGCACTCCAGCCGCTGGCGGCTCAGGGACGCATCAGCCTGCCGGTGATCCCCGAAAGCTGTGAACACAATGCGCACATGTTCTACATCAAACTGCGCGATCAGGACGATCGCCAGGCGCTGATCAACTGGATGAAAGAAGCCGAGATACTGACGGTGTTCCACTATATTCCGCTGCACAGTTCACCTGCCGGTGAGCGTTTCTCGCAATTTGTCGGCGACGACCGCTTTACCACGCTGGAAAGTGAACGCCTGCTGCGCCTGCCGCTGTTTTATAACCTGTCGGATAATAATCAGAGCACGGTTATCAGCTCACTGCTGAGCTTCTTTTCCTGATGTCATTAGCCAGAGCCTCAGTATGGACCGCATCGTCCACGCTGATAAAAATTGTGTCTGGTTTGCTGGTGGTCAAACTGCTGGCGGTCAGCTTCGGCCCCGAAGGTGTCGGCCAGGCGGGTAACTTCCGTCAGTTGATCACCGTACTGGGTGTGCTGGCGGGCGCAGGCATCTTCAACGGCGTCACCACCTATGTGGCGCAGTATCAGCAGCAGCCCGGACAACTCCGGGCGATGGTGGGCACGGCATCGGCTATGGTGCTGGGCTTTTCCGGCGTACTGGCGCTGCTGTTTCTGCTGGCGGCGGCACCCATCAGCACCGCGCTGTTTGGTCACGACCGCTATCAGGGCGTCATCCGCGTCGTCGCTTTTCTTCAGCTCGGCATCGCCTGGGCCAACTTTACCCTGGCGCTTCTGAAGGGGTATCGCGACGCGCGAGGTAATGCGCTGGCGCTGATTCTCGGCAGTCTGACTGGCGTGGCAGGCTATCTGCTCTGCTGGTGGCTGGGCGGCTATCAGGGCGCATTGATCGGCCTGGCGCTGGTGCCGGCTTTGTTGCTGCTGCCTGCGCTACTGATGCTGAAACGCCGCGCGCCGCTGCCGCTAAGCTGGCTGCGGCCACAGTGGCACCCTGAGCTGGCGCGTAATCTGGCAAAATATACCCTGATGGCGCTAATCACGGCCGTGACCCTGCCGGTTGCCTGGGTAATGATGCGTAACCTGCTGGCAGAGCAGGAGGGCTGGGCGCAGGTCGGATTGTGGCAGGGCGTCACCAGCATTTCCGATGCCTACCTGCAGTTTATCACCGCAACGTTTAGCGTCTGGCTGCTGCCGACGCTGGCGCGGCTCGACAACAAACGCGACATCGCGCGTGAGATTGGCCGTGCATTGCGCTTTGTCCTGCCCGCCGTGGCGGTTGCCAGCTTTGGCGTCTGGGTACTGCGCGATTTCGCCATCAGCCTGCTGTTCTCTGAGGCTTTTCGCGGAATGCGCGATCTCTTTGTCTGGCAGCTGTGCGGCGATGTTTTTAAAGTCGGAGCTTATGTTTTCGGATATCTGGTTATCGCCAAAGCCTCGCTGCGCTTTTATGTTCTGACTGAGATCAGCCAGTTTCTGTTGCTGACCCTGTTCTCACGCTGGCTGATCCCGTTACATGGCGCGACGGGTGCGGCGCAGGCCTATATGTTTACCTATATGGCTTACTTTGCCCTGTGTTGTGGCGCTTTCATTGTTTACTGCCGGAAAAAATGACTTTAATTCACGTTTTGGGATCGGATATTCCCCACCACAACCTTACGGTGCTGCGCTTTTTCAACGACGTACTCAGCGTTGAGCAGCCTGTGGCTTCGCCACGCCATTTTATGGTGGTGACGCAGCAGCCGGAGAGCCTGGCTCCGTTCAGTGCGTTACAGATCGAGTGTTTCGCCAGCAAGAAAGCGCTGGCGCAGGCGGTACTGCAGCGAGCCAGGAATCGGCAGCAGCGTTTTTTCTGTCACGGTCAGTTTAACCCGTGGATCTGGCTGGCATTACTTAGCGGTAAACTGCGCCGTTCACAGCTGTTCTGGCATGTCTGGGGCGCCGATCTCTATGAAGATTCGCGCAGCCTGAAGTTCCGCCTGTTCTATCTGGTGCGCCGGATAGCACAGGGACGGGTTGCGCAGGTTTTTGCGACCCGTGGTGACCTGCATCACTATCAGCAGCGCCATCGCCATGTGCCCGGTTCACTGCTCTATTTCCCGACCAGAATGCCAGATGCTGCCGTTGAGTCGGCGCCGTCAGAGCCGTTTACGCTGCTGCTGGGCAATTCGGGCGATCCGAGTAATCGGCACATCGAAGGCTTAAAGGCGATTCACGCACAGTTTGGCGAGCAGGTGCGCATCGAAGTCCCATTAGGTTATCCGCCAGGCAATGAGGCATATATCAGCCAGGTTCAGGCCGCAGCAGAGACGCTGTTCCCGAACGGGCAGGTTCATCTGCTGCGTGAAAATCTGGCGTTTGATGATTATTTAGTCCTGCTGGCGCGCTGCCATGTCGGTTATTTTATGTTTGAACGCCAGCAGGGGGTGGGAACACTCTGCCTGCTGATCCAGGCCAGCGTGCCGTTTGTTCTGACCCGCAAAAATCCATTCTGGCGTGATGTGGCAGAGCAGCAGCTTCCGGTACTGTTCAGCGAAGATACGCTGTCGCCTGCAGTCATCGCCGAGGCACGCCGGCAGCTGATGCGCTGTGATAAACAGGCTACCGCCTTCTTTGCGCCCGGTTATCTGGCAGGCTGGCGTACAGCGTTACAGCTTAGCGAAGGGGAGTTGTCATGAGTCTTATGCAGTTTGGCGGCCTGCTGGTGGTCTATCTGCTGTCGCTGGTGTTTATTCTGACCCTGACCTGGCGGGAGTTTAAGCGCGTTCGTTTTAACTTCCATCTGTTCTTTACGCTGCTGTTTCTGCTGACCTTTTACTTCGGCTTCCCGCTGACCTCCGTGCTGGTGTTTCGTTTTAATGTGGACGTAATGCCGGTTGAGAATCTGCTGGAGGCGCTACTGTCGGCCACGGCGTTTTACGCCATTTATTACGTCAGCTATAAAGTGCGGCTGAAACCGGCGGGTGCGCCGCCGGCGAAGCCCTGGCTGCAGATGAACCGGGTTGAAACCCACCTGACCTGTGTGATTCTGGCGCTGGTCGCGCTGGGTACCGTGACGGTGTTCTTCATTCACAACGGTTTTCTGCTGTTCCGCCTGACCGCCTATAACCAGATTTTCTCCAGCGAAGTATCGGGCGTAGCGCTTAAGCGCTTCTTCTATTTCTTTATTCCGGCGATGCTGATCCCCTACTTTTTACGCCCGACGCGCCGTAACTGGCTGCTGTTCCTGGTGGTGACCGTGGCCTTTGGTTTACTGACTTACGCACTGGTGGGCGGAACCCGCGCCAATATCATTATTGCGTTTGCCCTGTTCCTGTTTATCGGGATTACCCGTGGCTGGATCACCCTGTGGATGCTGGCAACGGCGGGTGTGATGGCGATTGGGGGGATGTTCTGGCTGGCACTGCGCCGCTATAACCTCGACGTGATGGGCGATGAAGCGTTCTATACCTTCCTGTATCTGACGCGTGATACCTTCTCGCCGTGGGAGAATCTCGCCAGGTTGCTGGATAACTACGACAAAATTGAGTTTCAGGGGCTGGCACCTCTGTGGCGTGATTTCTACGTGTTTATTCCGACCTGGCTCTGGCCGGATCGACCGCTGGCGGTGTTGAACAGTGCCAACTACTTCACATGGGAAGTGCTGAATAACCATTCGGGCCTGGCGATTTCACCCACGCTGATCGGGTCGCTGGTGGTGATGGGCGGCGTCTGGGCCATTCCAGTTGGTGCTGTTGCGGTAGGAATGATTATTAAAGCCTTTGATGCGATCTATCAGCGTGGCTGCCTTGAGACGAACCGCTATACCGGTGCCATCCTGCAAAGCTTCTGTTTTGGCGCAGTGTTTAACATGATCGTACTGGCCCGCGAAGGTCTTGATGCGTTCGGCTCACGAGTAGTGTTTTTCTGCCTTATTTTTGCTGCCTGTCTGGGCATGGCTAAATTACTTTTCTGGTTACTGGATCGCGCAGGTTTGATTCGCGACCGCAGCAGGCGGGTGTTGCACAGCCCGCTCTGATTAACCTCTGGGATTGACGGAAGATATGACAACGTTAACTGAGACGCCGCAGTACCGTATTCGCGGCGTTGATTTGTATGGCTTCGAAAATATACCGTCGGCAGTGAATTTTCTGATGCCGCCGCAGAGCGTCCGCAGCGGTATTTTAGTGGCCATCAATGCGGAGAAGATCCTGACCGCTGAGCGGGATGAAGGATTGCGCGCGCTGTTAGCGCAGGCGGAATATGCGTATGCCGATGGCATCAGCATCGTGCGCTCGATTCGTAAAAAGTATCCGCAGGCGTCAGTGCAGCGCATTGCGGGTGCTGATTTATGGGAAGCGCTGATGGAACGCGCCGGGCGTGAAGGGACGCCGGTGTTTCTTATCGGCGGTCGCCAGCAGGTGCTGGATGAAACCTGCGATAAGCTACGTCGTCAGTGGAATGTAAATATTGTCGGTGCCCAGGATGGCTATTTTGCGCCAGCCGAGCAGGATGCGCTGTTTGCCCGGATTGCGGCCAGCGGTGCGAAGCTGGTGACCGTCGCGCTGGGCTCGCCACGTCAGGAGCTGCTGATGCTGGCGTGCCGTGCGTACTGGCCGGATGCCCTCTATATGGGCGTGGGCGGAACCTACGATGTTTTCACCGGCCATGTGAAGCGCGCGCCCAAAATCTGGCAGCGGCTGGGGCTGGAGTGGCTCTATCGTCTGATTCGGCAGCCGAGCCGCCTGCGCAGGCAATTAAAACTGCTTAAATATTTGCGCTATCACTGGCGCGGCGATCTCTGATATTGCTGATAAATGCCGCATTTTCAGGCATTACGAGAGTGGAAATGTACTATTTGTCGACGAAATGCACAAAGCGTAATCAAACGCGTCTTTTTATTTAAAAAGCACTAGACACGATGGGCGCTTATCTCTAGTATGCACATCCGCAACGGCGCTACGCGCCCGTAGCTCAGCTGGATAGAGCGCTGCCCTCCGGAGGCAGAGGTCTCAGGTTCGAATCCTGTCGGGCGCGCCATATCGTTTGTGCGCATGAGCTTCGGTGGTTGATTTACCGCGGTTGGCAGTAAAGATTTAAATGCTGCAGGTTTTAAACCTGTAACATTAAGAATAGTGGTGGCTATAGCTCAGTTGGTAGAGCCCTGGATTGTGATTCCAGTTGTCGTGGGTTCGAGTCCCATTAGCCACCCCAGATTTTGCTGGGAAACGCGAAGGTGGCGGAATTGGTAGACGCGCTAGCTTCAGGTGTTAGTGTCCTAACGGACGTGAGGGTTCAAGTCCCTCTCTTCGCACCAGGCAAAACAGTTAAAAAAATCGGCGAGTAGCGCAGCTTGGTAGCGCAACTGGTTTGGGACCAGTGGGTCGGAGGTTCGAATCCTCTCTCGCCGACCATTTTTAGAAACCTGTCTGAAAAGACAGGTTTTTTTTCGTCTGTAGAAAGAGGATGAGAACCGACAGAGGAGGTTTGAGTCGAGCGTAGCGAGACAACGTTGCTTCAGCAACGGCCCGCAGGGCGCTGCTCGCAGAGCAGTGTAATCCTCTCTCGCCGACCATTTTTAGAAACCTGTCTGAAAAGACAGGTTTTTTTTCGTCTGTAGAAAAGTGGGTGAGGACCTTTGCAGAGGGTTTAGGCAGGTACGGCGAGATAAGTTTGCTGTAAATCTGAGCCTGCGAAGGGAACACGGTCAGATCGGAAAGTCGCTTGAGCCATCCATGGCCGCTCGGCCCACGCGATTACGCACCTCATCCTTGAGGTGCGCCCGTATCCGGGCCAACGCTTGGCGTTGTTCAAAAACGCTCCCGGCGTTTTTTTCCGGGCGGTGGGACGCTTTCCTCCTCTGCCCGTGTTCCCTGCGCGTTGAGCTTCTTCATTGCTGCGGAATCACTCTGCCTTGATTTGGCCAATAGTCTAAGCAACGTCGTGAATCGCAGACAAATAAACCATTGTTATTGTTGAAATCACCGTAAGAATTACCTTGCTTTCTCCATCCAGAGACAGAGAAAATGCCAGCTGTCGCCTGATACCGACACTTCATGCCATATCCCGCTATGACCAGACTTATCGATCTGTTTAAGGCATTGATTTATAGTTATTTTAAAAATAAACCTTAACCTGGCACGGCTTGTGCAATACTTCTGCTGTAGATGCTCATTCCACCTCTTATGTTTGCTGATGCTACATAAACCTGGGAATGATGCAGAGCCAATTTTAGGTACCTGTTGTCTGCCTGCCTGTATCGCGAAAGCCTTACAGGGTTAACAGACACCACGTTGAGTCAGGTACCTCCCGGTTGTCTTACCGACCTGATCTTACACCTGCCAATGGCAGGTGTTTTTTTGCGTGTAAGAATAGGGCGGCAGATTGCGGGCACAAAAAAGCCGGGCAAGCCCGGCTTTAACCTGTATGACAACCGCATCAGACGTTGGGGTTATTCTTCAGCGTCAGCAGCAATCCTTCACGGCGCATCTTCGCGGCCTCTTCCGGACGATGCAGACGATCATAAACATCCGCCAGCCACGCATAATCGAACGCATCCGGACGCTGTGCCAGCGCCTGCTGCAGCGCATCGGCTGCCTGCTGCCATTCACCATGACGCATCAGCAACTGTCCCAGCGTACTGTGCAGCAACGGCGTTGCGCCATGCTGTTTGATCTGCTGGCGTAATGCTTTCTCCAGCGCTTCCGGATTACCGCTTTTGATGCGCGGCATCAGAAGCACCAGACGATCGTCATAATGACGCTTGAGGCCTTCCAGCACGATCGACTGTGCAGTGTCGTGATCGTTGCATTCAATCAGATGATCCGCCATTGCCACCTGCAGGGTCGTATCCTGACGGGTTTTGCGGCTCAGCGTGCTCCACCAGCGCTTCAGGCCATCACTGCCCTGATCGGCCATTGCCTGATTCATCAGACCCAGCCAGGCCTGCTGCTGTAACGCTTCACGATGCAGCTCATCACCGACCTGCGCCTTCTGCATAGCAGGCAGAATATCCAGCAATGCACTCCAGGCACCCGTACGGACGTACGCCTGTTCGGCCAGGCGCAGCACTTCAGGGTGACGCGGCGCCACTTCCAGCAGACGGTCAATGCTGTGCCGCGCCGCATGATCTTCGTTACGGGCCAGCTGAATACGAGCGCGGGCAATTTCAACCGGAATGGTATTGCTTTCGGACAGCTCAGCAGCACGTTCAAGGTGCTGATTAGCACGGATCTCATCGCCACGCTGCTGGGCGGCTTCCGCGGCCAGCAGGTAGTTCGCTACCGGTACATCGGCGTGATCGGCATCTTTAGACAGCAGTTTCTCCACCTGACGGTGATCGCCTTCTGCCAGCTTCATCAGCGCAGACTGAGTATGACGCTGGGCGCGACGGCGTTTACGGCCGGTAAACCAGCCGCGGGTACGCGCCCCGGTGTGCAGCACGCGGCGCAGCAGCCATTCCACCGCCAGAATCACCAGCAGGCTGATGATAAGGATAATCACCAGGCCGGTGACGCTGGTTTCGATATTCCAGTTATCAGTCTGAATCAGCACGTAGCCCTGATGACCGGCAATCATCGGTCCCAGCACCACGCCTGCAATCAGCAGGATAAAGAGGATAAATACCTTAAGCATGCTTAGCCTCCCTGCTGATTAGCAGCGGCAGACGGTTGCGCCAACAGGTTCCGCACGCGCGTCTGCATCAGCTGTTCCAGCAACGGCTGACTTTCCAGGTTATCCGGCAGATCCATGTTGATGTTCTGCTGGCTTAGCTCATCCAGCTGGGCAAGGAAGGCTTTGGTAGCGGCATCATTGGTGTCGTACCAGGCGCGAACCCAGGCGGACACGGTGTCGATAGATTGTTTATAAATCTCATCCTGATGACGCGGTACGGCCTGCGCAGCGATCAGCAGACGCGAGCGGATATTCTCACGCAGGTAAACATCCTGATTCGGAGCCAGCAGCGGCTGTGCGGTGTTATCGCGGCGGCGGATGGTAATAAAGTCATCCATAAAGTTATGCCAGCTTTTCACCAGATTCTGACGCCATTCGCGCACTGAACCTGAGAGTTCGCCGCCATCGCTGTCCATCGGCGCATCATCGCTGTCGTTGTCGGCCAGACGCAGATTATCAACGTTATTCGACAGCTGATTCAGTTTGAGGATCACGCCGTCGTAGTCGACCTGCGTAACGGAAGAGAGGTTGCTGATATCCTGGGTCAGCGCACGACGCACATTCATTACGCTGGGATCGTTCATGTCAGCCAGGCTGGCATCGGCGCTTTTCAGCAGTGCAGCGGCGGTAGTGACATCCTGATCGCTCCAGAGTTTGCGGCCAGCCAGTTTCACCAGATAGTCCGCCTGTGCCAGCAGCCAGCTGCGCACGTCGTTGCCAGAAATTACAGCCACTTTTTCACGCAGCGTTTCCAGCTCTTTTGCTGACGCGGTCTGCTGCTGCTGTGCCGTCTGCAGGGCAGTTTCAGCGCCACTCAGTTGCTGTGTCAGCTGCTGTTTATCGCTGCTGGCCTGCTGCTGCAACGCGCTTAACTGATCGCTCAGCTTCTGATTGGTTTGTGCCTGTAAATCAGCCTGATGTTTCCCGTTAAGGTATAAACCCGCACCTATCGCCAGCGCGATGACAATCGCAACTGCACCCAACACCATGCCACCATTTTTCGCATTACGCGGTGGTGTGCTGTTGCTGGAAGGAGAGCGGTCGACCGCTGGGGTGGTTTCTTCAACCATGGCGGAGGAGTCTTTTTGTTCCGTCATATGTGGCACATCCCATTGTTAAAGTTCAGCGTAACGTGCGCAGCAGCGCATCGTTATCGGCACCATCGGCTACCTGAATATCCTGCCAACCCAATCCTGCGGCCAGGGTAGCCAAACGTTCACTGACGACTATCAGTCGGCAGTTGAGCAGCCATTCCTCGCGATCAACCGCGGGGAATAGCGAAAAAAGCTGTTGTAACATTTCACCGCTGGTCACCACCAGCACAGAGACGCCGCGATCGCGCCAGCGGCGGCCTTCAACCGGCCCGTCATAATGCTTCTGGCAGCGCTGGTAGCAGGCAGCAAACGTTACCTCAGCACCTCGCCGGGTTAATGTCTCCGCCAGCAATTCGCGTCCAGGATCGCCACGCAGAATCAGCGCACGTTTACCGGCAACCTGCTGA
The DNA here is from genome assembly GCF_003201065.1 of Pantoea sp. JKS000250. Classification (NCBI taxonomy): domain Bacteria; kingdom Pseudomonadati; phylum Pseudomonadota; class Gammaproteobacteria; order Enterobacterales; family Erwiniaceae; genus Pantoea; species Pantoea sp. JKS000250. The sequence goes on from NZ_QICZ01000001.1 coordinate 2,374,691, forward strand.
AGCGTGTTTATCCTGATCAATTCCTCACTGGTTTCATGTGCATGAGGCCAGGTCACCTGCTGTCCGCTGACGGTGTGAAACGCCAGCGCGGTGCTGCGACCAATTGCATAATAGTCCAGCTCAGTGGGCCATGCTTTGATCGCGTGCTGAGCGTAGTGAATAACCTGCTGAGAAAGAATAAAGACGAGGTCGCCAGCACGAAGTCCGGCGAGCTTGTGAGGCAGGGAATCGAGGTCAGCGCCCGGTGCAAATTCGATTAGCGGCAGGCTCCACGCCTGTTTGCCAAGGGCATGCAGGCGTGACACCAGCTCTGCCGCTGCGGGTTCCGGGCGCGTCACCAGGATGGTCATGCCGGCGGCTGCCCCTGGTAGACCTCTTTCAGGATTTCACGCGCGCCGCCGTTCAGCAGCTCATCGGCCAGTGAAATGCCCATCTGTTCAGCCTGCGCGCGGGGGCCACGACGTTCTCCGCTGACCATCACCCGGCCATCGGGCGCGCCGACCATGCCGCGCAGCCAGAGCTCATCGCCTTCCAGCACCGCGAAGCTGCCGATGGGCACCTGACAGCCCCCCTCTAAGCGCGTATTCATGGCACGTTCTGCTCTGACACAGACTTCGGTGTCATCGTGATTCAGCGCCTGTAACAGGCTGATTAAGGTGGTGTCGTCCAGACGGCATTCAATGCCGACCGCACCCTGGCCCACGGCAGGCAGGGAAACGTCGGCAGGCAATGCCTGGCGAATGCGATCTTCCAGCCCCAGACGCTTCAGCCCGGCGACGGCAAGAATGATCGCGTCATACTCGCCGGCATCAAGTTTGCCGAGGCGGGTGCCGACGTTGCCACGCAGCGAGCGGATCACCAGATCCGGACGGCGCGCGCTAATCTGGCACTGACGACGCAGACTGGAGGTGCCGACAACGGCGCCCTGTGGCAGCGCATCAATGGAGTCATAATGATGAGAAACAAACGCATCGCGCGGATCGTCGCGCTCGCAGATGGTCACCAGGCCCAGACCTTCAGGGAAACTGACCGGCACATCTTTCATAGAGTGCACTGCCATATCGGCACGGCCATCCTGCATTGCCAGCTCAAGCTCTTTGACAAACAGCCCTTTGCCACCGACTTTTGCCAGCGGCGTATCAAGAATGATGTCACCTTTGGTGACCATAGGCACCAGCTCAACGCGCAGTCCCGGATGGGCACTCATGAGTCGTTGCTGTACATAATGTGCCTGCCATAATGCGAGCGGGCTTTGTCTTGTAGCAATTCTGAAAATTTTGTCTAACATGCTGTTAACCATTTTTATCGTTCACTGAATATCCTATCATCTCTGGGTGAATACTGTCAGTTTCAACGGATTGAAAACGGCCTGTGTGCGGTTTCAGGCCCGGTTTATCAAGCCATAGCGTGGCAACCCGTGCCGAAAAGGCGGGAAGCTGGTAAGAACGTGCTAAACTGTTAAGTAGCGCAACTTTCTTTACGGTCAATCTGCCGAGTGATAGATTGATCACGTTTCCAGCAATTATCTGCCCACTTTTTTACTTTTAATAAGCGGCAGAGCGTGGAAACAGGGTGCTTAAACACTGGGACAATCAGGCGAAACGTCTTGTACCTCTACATTGAGACACTGAAACAGAGACTGGATGCAATCAACCAGCTGCGCGTTGATCGTGCGCTGGCTGCCATGGGACCCGCTTTTCAGCGCGTCTACAGTCTGCTGCCAACCTTATTACATTATCAACATCCGCAGATGCCGGGTTACCTTGAAGGTAGCGTTCCACATGGCATCAGCTTCTTCACGCCTGATGAAAATCAACGCCAGCTGCTGGCCGACCTCACCGGCGACAGCGATCTGCGCCATGCCGATGCGCCGAAAGGTGAAATGCCGATCACCGCTATCTACTCTATGGGCAGCACCTCGTCTGTCGGCCAGAACAGCATCTCCGATCTTGATATCTGGGTCTGCCATCAATCCTGGCTCGATAATGAAGAGCGCCTGAATCTGCAGCGCAAATGCACGCTGTTGCAGAAGTGGTGCGTCTCAATGGGCGTGGAAGTCAGTTTCTTCCTGATTGACGAGAACCGCTTCCGTCACAACGAAAGCGGCAGCCTGGGCGGTGAAGATTGCGGTTCAACCCAGCACATTTTACTGCTGGATGAGTTTTACCGTACCGCGGTTCGTATGGCGGGCAAACGCATCCTGTGGAATATGGTGCCGGGCGAAGAAGAGCATCATTACGACGACTACGTGATGTCGCTGTATGCCAAAGGCGTGCTGACACCCAATGAGTGGCTTGACCTGGGCGGCCTGGGCACGCTGTCGGCGGAAGAGTATTTCGGTGCCAGCCTGTGGCAGCTCTATAAAAGTATCGACTCGCCTTATAAAGCCGTACTGAAAACGCTGCTGCTGGAAGCTTACAGCTGGGAATACCCGAACACGCAGCTGCTGGCGATGGATATCAAACAGCGCCTGCACGACGGCGAAATCATCTGCTTCGGACTTGATCCTTACTGCATGATGCTGGAGCGCGTTACGCACTACCTGACCAGCGTTGACGATCAGCCGCGCCTTGACCTGGTGCGTCGCTGCTTCTATCTCAAAGTGTGTGAAAAGCTCAGCACCGACGATCATCAGCAACGCACCGGCTGGCGTCGCGAGATCTTATCGCAGCTGGTGAAAGAGTGGGGCTGGAACGAAGAGAAGATCGCCATTCTGGACAACCGTGCCGGGTGGAAAATCGAGCGGGTGCGCGAAGCCCATAACGAATTGCTGGATGCGATGATGCAGAGTTATCGCAACCTGATCCGCTTTGCCCGTCGCAATAACTTAAGCGTCAGCGCCAGCCCGCAGGATATCGGTGTATTGACCCGTAAACTGTATGCCGCGTTTGAAGCGCTGCCGGGCAAAGTGACGCTGGTGAATCCACAGATTTCGCCCGATCTTTCTGAACCGAATCTGACCTTTATTCATGTGCCGCCTGGCCGCGCTAACCGTTCCGGCTGGTATCTCTATAACCAGGCACCAGACATGGATTCGATCATCAGCCATCAGCCGCTGGAATATAACCGCTACCTGAACAAGCTGGTGGCGTGGGCCTGGTTTAATGGTCTGCTGACCCGCAAAACCCGGCTGCATATTAAAGGCAATGAGACCTGCGATCTGGCGCGTCTTCAGGAACTGGTCAACGATGTTTCCAGCCATTTCCCGCTGCGTCTCCCTTCGCCGACGCCAAAAGCGCTCTACAGCCCGTGCGAAATCCGGCACCTCGCGATTATCGTTAACCTTGAGCACGATCCGACGGCGGCCTTCCGCAATCAGGTGGTGCACTTCGACTTCCGCAAACTGGATGTCTTTAGTTTTGGTCAGCAGCAGCAGTGCCTGATTGGCAGCATCGATCTGCTCTATCGCAACTCCTGGAATGAAGTGCGTACGCTGCACTTCAGCGGCGAACAGGCGATGATCGAAGGGCTGAAAACTATTCTCGGCAAGATGCATCAGGATGCCGCACCGCCGGATACGGTAGAAGTGTTCTGCTACAGCCAGCATCTGCGCGGGCTGATTCGCACGCGCGTCCAGCAGCTGGTCTCTGAATGCATTGAGCTGCGCCTCTCCAGCACGCGTCAGGAGCCGGGCCGCTTTAAAGCGCTGCGCATGGCGGGTGAGACCTGGGGTCTGTTCTTTGAACGCATGAGCGTCTCGGTGCAGAAGCTGGAAAACGCGGTAGAATTTTATGGCGCGATCTCCAATAACAAGCTGCATGGGTTGTCGATCAAAGTCGAAACGAATCAGACGCCGCTGCCACCGGTAGTGAACGGCTATGCCAGCGAAGGCATCATTCAGTTCTTCTTTGAAAACACCACGGATGAGCGCGGCTTCAACATCTATATCCTCGATGAGAGCAATCGGGTTGAGGTTTATCATCACTGTGAAGGCAGCAAAGAGGAGCTGGTGCGCGACGTCAGCCGCTTCTACTCCTCGTCACACGATCGCTTTACCTATGGCTCAAGCTTTATCAACTTCAACCTGCCGCAGTTCTACCAGATTGTGAACACCGGTGAGCGATTCCAGGTGATCCCGTTCCGGAGTCAGACGCTGACGCAGCTCTGTACAACGCAGCCTGACAACGACAACAGCGACTATCAACCGCGCTATCAGGTGCATTGATGCTGACGGGCTGCCTGCGCTCTGCAGGTGGCCGCTATCTTCCTGGCCTGTCACCCGGTTCACGCTATTTGCGGGGATTTCCTGTTGCTTTTCCACCTTCAACTGCGATGATAAGCATCCAGGTAAAGGACATTAAGAGCATAAAGAATGAAGAAAGTAATAAGCCTGTTGGCCATGACACTGGCAGTAATCAGCCTTGCAGGTTGTGGTCTGAAAGGACCGCTCTACTTCCCGCCGAAGGACCAGCCGAAGAAACAACAAGCCCCAACCGAACGCCAGAAAGCGGATGCCACTAAAGCCGATGTCGGCGGGCTGGTGACCGGCAATTCAGGCGTAAAAGCGAACTAATCTGATGGCTTATCCGGCGGAGCAAAAAATGCAGTTCTCCAAAATGCACGGTCTCGGCAACGATTTTATGGTTGTGGATGCGGTGACACAAAACGTCTTCTTTTCGCCGGAACTGATCCGCCGGCTGGCCGATCGTCATCTGGGGATCGGTTTCGATCAGCTGCTGATTGTTGAACCGCCTTACGATCCCGATCTCGATTTTCACTATCGCATTTTCAACGCTGACGGCAGTGAAGTGGCCCAGTGCGGTAACGGTGCGCGCTGTTTTGCCCGCTTTGTTCAGCTGAAAGGGCTGACCAACAAAAGCGATATCCGGGTCAGTACCCAGAATGGCCGCATGGTCCTCACCGTGACGCCTGATGACCACGTGCGCGTGAACATGGGTGAGCCCAACTTTGAGCCTCAGCAGGTGCCGTTCCGCGCTAACAAAGCTGAAAATCTCTATCTGCTGCGCGTGGCCGAACAGACGGTGATGCTGGGTGCGGTGTCGATGGGAAATCCTCACTGCGTCATCCAGGTTGAAAGTGTTAAAACCGCGCAGGTTGAACTGCTTGGCCCGATTCTGGAGAGCCACGAGCGCTTCCCGGATCGCGTCAATGTCGGTTTTATGGAGATCATTAATCCCGAACATATCCGGCTGCGCGTCTACGAACGCGGAGCGGGTGAAACGCAGGCGTGCGGCAGCGGCGCCTGTGCTGCCGTTGCATGTGGCATTCAGCAGGGCATTCTGGCACCGAAAGTGCGTGTCGATCTGCCTGGCGGGACGCTGCATATCTCCTGGAAAGGCGCCGGTCAGCCGCTCTATATGACCGGGCCTGCGACACACGTCTACGATGGGTTTATTCATCTATGAAAAATATCGAAGAGCAGGCTGACAGTTCGGTTCTGCTGGACGATCAGGCCGTCAGTGATTATCTGCGGCAGAATCCCGATTTCTTCATCCGTAATGCCCGTGAAGTTGAACAGATGGCGGTGCCGCATCCGGTGCGCGGCAGTGTGTCCCTGGTCGAGTGGCATATGGCGCGGCAACGCAACCACATTCAGCGGCTGGAAGAAGAGATCACACTGCTGATGGAGCAGGCCAGCGCGAACCATGAGCTGTTTGACCGTTTGCTGTCGCTGGAAAGTCATCTGGCCGCGGCTGATTCGCTGCAGGATATGCTCAACCGTCTGCATCGCTGGGCGCGTGAGCTGGGCCTGGCGGGTGCCAATGTGCGGCTGTTCAGCGACAAATGGCTGCTGGGTGCCCCCTCCGATTTCTTCCAGCTGAGCCTGTCGCGTCAGGCGTTTGAGCCGCTGCGTATTCAGCGTTTCGGCAACCAGCACCACTATCTCGGTAATATCAATGGGCCGGAACTGCTGCTGCTGCTGCCACAGGCCAAAGCAATTGGTTCGGTTGCGATGTCGCTGATGGGCGAAGAGGGCGATCTCGGCGTGCTGGTGTTCAGCAGTCGTGACAGCCAGCACTATCAGTCGGGCATGGGGACGTTGCTGTTGCAGCATCTTTCACAGATGATGCCTGGCCTGCTTTCCCGCTGGGTTGAGCGCGCATGAGCAGCGCGCTGCAGGAGGCCGTCGACGGATTTCTGCGCTACCTGAAAGTGGAGCGCCAGCTGAGTCCGTTAACCCAGAGCAGCTATGCGCGCCAGCTTGCCGCGCTGGTGGCAATTGCGGATGAGATGAAGCTCGGCAGCTGGGCACAGCTGGAACCGGCGCAGGTGCGTAGCATGGCGGCGCGCAGCCGTCGCGCCGGACTCTCAGCCAGCAGCCTCGCGCTGCGCCTCTCCGCCCTGCGCAGTTTTCTCGACTGGCAGGTAAGCCAGGGTTTGCTCTCCGCTAATCCGGCCAAAGGGGTGATGACGCCGCGTAAAGCGCGCCATCTGCCTAAGAATATCGATGTGGATGAAGTGAATCAGCTGCTGGAGATCGACCTTAACGATCCGCTGGCGGTGCGCGATCGCGCGATGCTGGAAGTGATGTATGGCGGCGGGCTGCGTCTCTCCGAGCTGGTGAATATGGATTGCCGCCACGTCGACCTCGATTCCGGCGAAGTGTGGGTCGTGGGCAAGGGCAGCAAAGAGCGCCGGGTGCCGATTGGCCGCACGGCGGTCACCTGGATCCAGCACTGGCTGCCGCTGCGTGAAACCTTCGGCGGCCAGGATGATGCGCTGTTCCTGTCGACGCGCGGCAACCGCATCTCGCCCCGTAACGTGCAGAAACGCTTTGCCGAATGGGGCGTCAGACAGGGTGTGGCGAGCCATATCCATCCGCATAAGCTGCGGCACTCTTTTGCCACGCATCTGCTGGAATCCAGCGGCGACCTGCGCGCCGTACAGGAGTTGCTGGGGCATGCGAACCTCTCGACGACCCAGATCTATACCCATCTCGACTTCCAGCATCTGGCTTCGGTGTATGACGCTGCGCATCCCCGCGCCAAACGAGGAAAGAACGAATGAAGTTTTATCGTCCGCTATCGGCCATTAAAGCCATGACCTTCGACCTTGATGACACGCTCTACGATAACTACCCGGTGATCCGTCGCACCACGCTGGAGTCTCACGCCGCTTTGCAGGCTTTTCATCCGGCGCTGCGTGACTTCACGCCGCAGAATTATCAGCAGTTGCGCGATGAATTGCTGCAGCGTGAGCCAGAAATCTATCATGACGTTTCAGAGTGGCGACGCCGTTCGGTAGAGCTGGCGATGCTCAATATCGGCCTCTCTGCTGCGGAAGCGACCGCGGGCGCGGCAGGGGTCATGGCGGTGTTCCATCAGTGGCGGAGTCAGGTCGAGATGCCGGATGAGACGCATCAGACGCTGAAGGCGCTGGCGGAAAAAATCCCGCTGGTGGCAGTCACCAACGGCAACGCCAGCCCGGAAAAAATGGGCATCGCTGAATACTTTCAGTTCACGCTGCGGGCCGGACCTGACGGGCGCGCCAAGCCGTGGCAGGATATGTATCAGCTTGCCGCGCAACGCCTTGATATCGCGCCACAACACATTCTGCATGTGGGCGACGACCTGACTACCGATGTCGCCGGCTCACTGCGCTGCGGCATGCAGGCCTGCTGGATTAACCTGCGACAGGGTAACCTGATGCATATCCCGGATGCGCGCCTGTTGCCGCATGTCGAAATTTCGCGGTTGGCATCACTCACCTCACTGCTATAATGGCTGTAAATTTATCCAGTCGTCTCCTCTTCTCTGCTTTGCCGCCGTCCCTTATCCGGCATCTGTGTCGCCGCCTGACTGGCCGTGACACTGCCTTGCGGCAGGCGGAATAAACAACGCGGCGACGGCGTTTTTCTCTGGTAAACGGTGCTTATGGACGTTTCTGAACTGCTCGACGGTTTGAATGACAATCAGCGCGCGGCCGTTGCGGCTCCGCGCAGTAACCTGCTGGTGCTGGCAGGTGCGGGCAGTGGTAAAACGCGGGTGCTGGTGCATCGCATTGCGTGGCTGATGTCAGTAGAGAACTGCTCACCCTATTCGATTATGGCGGTGACCTTTACCAATAAAGCAGCCGCGGAGATGCGTCACCGTATCGAGCATCTGATCGGCACCAGCCAGGGCGGGATGTGGATCGGGACTTTCCACGGTCTGGCGCACCGTTTACTGCGCGCCCACCATCTTGACGCCGGTCTGCCGCAGGATTTTCAGATCCTCGACAGCGAAGACCAGCTGCGTCTGCTCAAGCGCCTGATTAAATCAATGAACCTTGATGACAAGCAGTGGCCTGCGCGTCAGGGCATGTGGTACATCAACGGCAAAAAAGATGAAGGCCTGCGGCCAAAGCACATTGAAAGCTATGGCAATCCGATTGAGCAGACCTGGCTGCGCATCTATCAGGCCTATCAGGAAGCCTGCGATCGCGCCGGTTTAGTCGACTTCGCCGAGCTGCTGCTGCGCGCCCATGAACTCTGGCTCAACAAGCCGCATATCCTCAATCACTACCGCGAACGCTTTACCAACGTGCTGGTGGATGAGTTTCAGGATACCAACAACATTCAGTACGCCTGGATTCGGATGCTGGCGGGCGACAGCGGCCGGGTGATCATCGTGGGCGATGATGACCAGTCGATCTACGGCTGGCGCGGCGCACAGGTCGAGAATATTCAGCGCTTCCTGCAGGATTTCCCTGGTGCAGAAACGATCCGTCTGGAGCAGAACTACCGCTCAACCAATAACATTCTGAAAGCGGCTAACGCCCTGATCGCCAATAACAATGGCCGTCTGGGTAAAGAGCTCTGGACCGAAGGCAGCGATGGCGAACCGATCTCTATCTACTGCGCCTTTAATGAGCTGGATGAAGCGCGCTTCGTGGTCAACCGCATCAAGGTCTGGATGGAGAACGGCGGTGCGCTCAACGACTGCGCCATTCTCTATCGCAGCAACGCCCAGTCGCGCGTGCTGGAAGAGGCGCTGCTGCAGAGCAGTATGCCGTACCGTATTTATGGCGGCATGCGCTTCTTCGAACGTCAGGAGATCAAAGATGCGCTCTCCTATCTGCGTCTGATGGCGAACCGCAATGACGACGCCGCCTTTGAGCGCGTAGTGAATACCCCGACGCGCGGCGTGGGCGATCGCACGCTCGACGTGGTGCGTCAGACGGCGCGTGAACGTCAGATGACGCTGTGGCAGGCCACGCGCGAACTGCTGCAAAGTCGCGCACTGGCTGGCCGCGCCGCGTCTGCGCTGCAACGCTTCTGTGAGCTGGTCGATTCACTGGCTACCGAAACCGCCGAATTACCGCTGCATGTTCAGACCGACCGGGTTATCAAAGACTCCGGCCTGTGGCTGATGTATGAGCAGGAAAAAGGCGAAAAGGGTCAGGCGCGTATCGAAAACCTTGAGGAGCTGGTGACGGCAACGCGTCAGTTCAGCTATCAGGATGAAGATGAAGATCTGATGCCGCTGCAGGCCTTCTTATCCCATGCGGCGCTGGAAGCGGGCGAAGGTCAGGCAGACAAATGGCAGGATGCGGTTCAGCTGATGACGCTGCACTCGGCCAAAGGGCTGGAGTTCAGTCAGGTCTTTATCGTCGGTATGGAAGAGGGGATGTTTCCGAGCCAGATGTCGCTGGATGAAGGTGGACGGCTGGAAGAGGAGCGTCGTCTGGCGTACGTCGGTGTGACCCGCGCGATGCTCAAGCTGACGCTGACCTACGCTGAAACCCGCCGACTCTATGGTAAGGAAGTGTATCACCGGCCTTCCCGTTTTATCGGCGAACTGCCCGAGACCTGCATTGAAGAAGTGCGTCTGCGCGCCAGCGTCAGCCGTCCGGTCAACCATCAGCGGATGGGTGCGCCGGTGACCAAAAATGACAGTGGATTCGCGCTGGGCCAGCGTGTTCATCACGCAAAATTTGGCGAAGGCACCATCATTAATCTGGAAGGCAGCGGTGAGCACAGCCGCCTGCAGGTGGCGTTTCAGGGGCAGGGAATCAAGTGGCTGGTGGCGGCTTACGCGAAGCTGGAAACGCTTTAGCGCGCGGTTGACGGCTTTTTCGTCTCAGCGTAACATGCGCCCACTATTATCATAAGAGGACAATGCCTTGGACACGCCCAGTCGATGCTGGCTCAATGACCTGGATATCAGGCATTACATCTAAGGCTACCTCTTTACGCGGGTAGCCTTAGCGGTTATCAGCGACCTCCCTTTTTGATTCCGTCGCGCGAGTCAGCACTGATTTATCTTTGAAACTCTGTTTCCGTGTTCAGGCTGCCAGTTCCTTTTAAAGGAACGGCGGACCGCTTTGTCCCATTTAGTCTGCAATGGGGAGTATTGCTATGCTGAGCGCATTTAAACTGGATCACAGCCGCCTGACGCGACTGGAGCTGGAAGACGAAAACGACAAACTGACCACCTCCGTCTGGGTCGATCTGATCGAGCCGGAAGAGGGCGAACGTGACCGGGTGCAAACGGAGCTGGGCCAGAGCCTGGCAACACGGCCAGAGCTGGAAGATATCGAGGCCTCGGCACGCTTCTTCGAAGATGAAGATGGTCTGCATATCCACTCCTTCTTCTTCTATGAAGATGCTGACGATCACGCCGGTAACTCCACCGTGGCATTCACCATTCGTGAAGGCCGCCTCTACACGCTGCGTGAACGTGAGCTGCCCGCTTTCCGCCTCTATCGCATGCGTGCCCGTAACCAGACCCTGATCGACGGCAACGCCTTTGAGCTGCTGCTGGACCTGTTTGAAACCAAAATCGAACAGCTGGCGGATGAAATCGAGAACATCTACAGCGCGCTGGAGAAACTCAGCCGGGTGATCATGGAAGGTCAGCAGGGCGAAGAGTACGATCAGGCGCTGTCACGCTTAGCGGAACTGGAAGATATCGGCTGGAAGGTGCGTCTCTGCCTGATGGATACTCAGCGCGCCCTGAACTTCCTGGTGCGTAAAGCGCGCTTACCGGGTAATCAGCTGGAGCAGGCGCGGGAAATTCTGCGCGATATCGAATCGCTGCTGCCACATAACGAATCGCTGTTCCAGAAGGTCAACTTCCTGATGCAGGCGGCGATGGGCTTTATCAATATCGAACAGAACCGCATCATCAAGATCTTCTCGGTGGTCTCGGTAGTGTTTCTGCCGCCGACGCTGGTCGCTTCCAGCTACGGGATGAACTTCGAGTTTATGCCGGAACTGAAGTGGAGCTTCGGTTATCCCGCGGCTATCGGCCTGATGATTCTGGCCGGACTGGCGCCGTATCTCTACTTCAAACGTAAAAACTGGCTTTAGAAAAGCAACGGGCCATCTGAGATGGCCCGTTCTGCTGGCTCCCGTCCCGATTTCTGCGTACTCTGACCCTCCTGTTTTTACAAAAAATTAACTTCTTATGGACGCTTTTTCGTTACGCACGCAGTGGACGCTGCTGCTGCTGATTTCCGTATTGCTAGGTGCGGTGCTGCACTATTTTCACGTGCCTGCCGCGCTGCTACTGGGACCGATGATAGTGGGTGTGGTGATGGGCCTGTCGGGTGCCACACTGCGGATTGATAAACGATTCTTCCTGCTTGCCCAGGCGGTGCTGGGTTGCATGATTGCCCAGAGCCTCTCGCCTTCGATTCTGACACCGCTGATTCAGGACTGGCCGATCGTGCTGGCGGTGCTGCTGCTGACGCTGGCGGCCAGCGGCCTGTCCGGTTTTCTGCTGGTGCGCTTCAGTCATCTGCCTGGCCCGACCGGCGCATGGGGCTCGTCACCGGGCGGTGCTTCGGCAATGGTAGCGATGGCGGGGGACTTCGGCGCTGATGTGCGGCTGGTGGCGTTTATGCAGTATCTGCGGGTGCTGTTTGTCGCCTCGGCCGCCGCGCTGGTCGCGCGTATCGGGCTGGGCGATGAAGCGCACAGCATCTCGCTGCTCTGGTTTCCCGCGCTGAATTATGGCTTTGCCATTACGCTGGTGGTGATGCTGACGGGCGCGTGGCTGGGCACACGACTGCGCATTCCCTCTGGCGCATTACTGCTGCCCGCGCTGGCGGGTGCGGTACTGAACAGCAGCGAAATCGCAGTGCTACAGGTGCCGGAATGGCTGCTGGCCGTAGCCTATGCGCTGATTGGCTGGAGCGTGGGTTTACGTTTTACCCACCCGATTTTTCTGCTGGCACTGCGCACGCTGCCGCAGATGCTGGCGTCAATCTTCGGGCTGATGCTGTTATGTGGCGGGCTGGCGTGGATACTGACGCGCATGCTGGATATCGATCTGATGACGGCCTATCTCGCCACCAGTCCTGGCGGGCTGGACACGGTGGCGATTATTGCTGCGGGAACCCAAGTCAACATGGCATTTGTGATGGCGATGCAGACGTTGCGTCTCTTTACCATCCTGCTGACCGGCCCGGCTTTAGCGCGCTTTATTTCACGCTATGCACGCGCGGGAACGGAATGAAAATGCCACCGCATCGCAGACAAACACCAGCAGCGCCAGCCAGATAAAGCCAAAGGTCACCATCTTGTCTGGCGTGATAGTTTCACCGTAAAACACCACTGCCAGCACAAACATCAGCGTCGGGCCGAGGTACTGAAAGAAACCGACCGTTGAGAGGCGCAGCCGGCTGCAGGCCGCCGCAAACAGCATCAGTGGAATGGTGGTCACAATACCTGCTGCAATCAGCTTCAGGTTGAGACTCAGCGGGTTCGCCGATAAATGGCTGGTGGCGCTGTCGGCAAAGCCGAACAGGTAAATCGCCGCCAGCGGAAACAGCCACAGAGTTTCAATCAGCATGCCGCTCTGTGCATCGACCTGGATCTTTTTGCGCATCAGACCATAAACGGCAAAGCTCAGGGCCAGGCCGAGTGCGATAACCGGCAACGATCCAAACTGCCACAGCTGTACCAGCACGCCGACGGTTGCCAGCAGCACGGCCAGCCACTGCAGACGGCGAAAACGTTCGCGCAGAAACAGCATGCCGAACACCACGTTGATCAGCGGGTTAATAAAGTAACCCAGGCTGGCTTCCAGCATATGCTGATTGTTGACCGCCCAGATAAACAGCAGCCAGTTGCCGCCAATCGTCAGTGCCGTGATCGCCAGCAGCAGCACTTTTTTAGGCTGGCGCAATACGCTGCGAACGCCGGGCCAGCTGCGGCTCAGGGTAATCAGCAACAGCATAAAGAGTGCCGACCAGATCACCCGGTGCGTCATGATTTCTGTAGCGGGAACCTGTTTGACCAGCTTGAAATAGGCGGGTGCAATGCCCCAGATAAAGTAGGCGCCCAGTGCAAAGCCAACGCCCTGGCGGGTTTGTTGCGTATCCATATGCGATCCATTCAGTGGCGTGGTTAGCCGATAAGATAGGTGGCAGTAGCCGTGGCGATGTAATCACCCTGTTGATTGTGCAGCTCCACGCGCGCCACGGCGACTTTGTTACCGGCCCGCAGCAGGCTGCTGGTGGCGGTGAAGCGCTCGCCGCGTCCGGGACGCAGATAGTCAACGCGCATATCGATGGTACCCATGCGTGACAGACGCTGGCGCAGATCCGCTTCGCTGATGCTCTCCTGACGGGTTAACGCATTGCTGACACAGACCATGCCCGCAGCCACATCCAGTACCGATGCGATAACACCACCGTGCAGAATCTGCTGCGCCTGATTGCCCACCAGCATGGATTTATTATTGAAGCTGATTTCAGCGTAGTCTGCGTCAAGACGCATCAGCTCCAGGCCTAACGCCTGATTAAACGGCATGTGATAAACAAAAATTTCGCCGACCAACTGGCGAGCGTCCTGCGGTGTCAGCACGGGTGATGACATGATGATGTGTCCTGAAAAAATCGGGCCAGAGGGGCGCGGAACATGAATGAGTTGTGTATTCTATGCCGCCTGCGAGGGTGTTTCCAGTTTAAGAAATCAGCACTCATGCTCACTGCCATTTGCGTGTAGAATGGCCTGCTTTTTACAACACCCTTTCAGTTATTCTGATACGCAGCTGCTCACCGGAGAATTTTATGCGTAAGCATCGCGCCTTGCTGGCGGCAATGTTGATATTTCCTGCGCTGGCGCAGGCGGATGAAGCCCGGATTAAAGAGGTTCATGACGCGCCACAGGTTCAGGGCAGCATTATTGCTAACCTGCTGGAGAAGCATGATAACCCGTTTGTTCTCTATCCTTACGAGAACAACTATCTGCTCTACACCTATACCAGCGACCTCAATAAAGAGGCGATCTCCTCTTATAACTGGGGTGAAAACGCCCGCAAAGATGAAGTGAAATTCCAGCTCAGTCTGGCATTTCCGTTATGGCGCGGTATTCTGGGCGACAACTCGGTGCTGGCAGCCTCTTATACCCAGCGTTCCTGGTGGCAGCTGTCGAATAGTGCTGAGTCATCACCTTTCCGTGAGACCAACTATGAGCCGCAGATTTTTCTCGGCTGGGCGACCGACTACTCGCTGGGTGGCTGGACGCTGCGTGATGTCGAACTGGGTCTGAATCACCAATCTAACGGACGAAGTGACCCGACCTCACGCAGCTGGAACCGTGTCTATGCGCGTCTGATGGCGGAGAACGGTAACTTCCTGGCGGAAATCAAACCCTGGTATCGTATCCCTGAAGGGGCGAGCAGCGATGATAATCCCGACATCACTAAATATATGGGTTACTACCGCACCCGGCTGGGCTATAAGCTCGGCGACAGTATCTTCAGCGTAGAGGGCAACTATAACTGGAACAGCGGTTATGGCGGCGCGACAATGGGCTGGAGCTACCCTATCAGCGAGCACGTCCGCTTCTATACTCAGGTGTTTAGCGGCTACGGTGAATCACTGATCGATTACAACCATCGCCAGACGCGTCTGGGTGTGGGTGTAACGCTTAACGACTTGTTCTAATCCCTAACGTAAGACAGGAATCGCGTGGCAACCTCGGCAGTTCTTAATCAGGAAGCGCTGGCGCAGCAGGTATTGCAGGATACCTTCGGCTACCAGCAGTTTCGTCCCGGTCAGCAGACGATCATTAATGAGGCGTTGAGCGGACGCGACTGTCTGGTGGTGATGCCCACCGGCGGCGGTAAATCGCTCTGTTATCAGATCCCGGCGCTGGTGCGCGAAGGGCTGACACTGGTGGTGTCACCGCTGATCTCACTGATGAAAGATCAGGTCGATCAGCTGCTGGCGAACGGCGTGGCGGCAGCCTATCTCAATTCCACCATGACGCGCGATCAGCAGCAGACGGTGATGGCTGACTGCCGTACCGGCCGGGTTAAGCTGCTCTACATCGCCCCAGAACGCCTGATGATGGATAACTTCCTGGAAAGTCTGGCGCACTGGCAACCGGCGATGCTGGCGGTAGATGAGGCGCACTGTATTTCACAGTGGGGCCACGATTTCCGTCCGGAATATGGTGCACTCGGGAAGATGCGTCAGCGCTTCCCGGAATTACCGGTCATGGCATTGACGGCGACTGCGGACGAAACCACCCGCAACGACATCGTTAACCTGCTGCACATGCAGGATCCGCTGATTCAGATCAGCAGCTTTGACCGTCCCAATATTCGCTACACGCTGGTGGAAAAATTCAAACCCACCGATCAGCTGCTGCGCTACGTTCAGGATCAGCGCGGCAAATGCGGCATTATCTACTGCAACAGCCGGGCGAAGGTGGAAGACACCGCCGCGCGACTGCAAAGCCGTGGATTCAGCGTCGGGGCGTATCATGCCGGCATCGACAGCGAACAGCGTGCCCGCGTGCAGGAAGCGTTCCAGCGTGACGATCTGCAAATCGTAGTGGCGACCGTGGCTTTTGGCATGGGTATCAACAAGCCCAACGTCCGTTTTGTGGTCCACTTCGATATTCCGCGCAACATCGAGTCCTACTATCAGGAAACCGGACGAGCCGGTCGTGATGGTCTGCCCGCCGAAGCGATGATGCTCTACGATCCAGCCGATATGGCCTGGCTGCGTAAATGCCTGGAAGAGAAAGTGCCGGGGCCCTTGCAGGATATTGAGCGCCACAAGCTCAACGCCATGGGCGCGTTTGCTGAAGCACAGACCTGCCGCCGCCTGGTGCTGCTGAATTATTTTGGCGAGGGTCGCCAGCAGCCGTGCGACAACTGCGATATCTGCCTTGATCCGCCGAAACGGTATGACGGTCTGGTTGAAGCGCAAAAAGCGCTCTCCGGCATCTATCGCGTCGGCCAGCGGTTCGGCATGGGCTATATCGTTGAGGTCCTGCGCGGGTCCAACAACCAGCGCATCCGTGAACAGGGTCATGACAAACTGCCGGTTTATGGACTGGGCAAAGATCAGAGCCACGAACACTGGGTCAGCGTGTTACGTCAGTTAATCCATCTGGGGCTGGTGACGCAGAACATTGCTATGCACTCGGCATTACAACTCACCGAAGCAGCGCGGCCGGTGCTGCGCGGTGAAGTGCCACTGATGCTGGCGGTGCCGCGTTTAATCACCGCGAAAACAAAGAGCAGCGGTCCGGCGAAGTTTCACGGTGGTAACTACGATCGCAAACTGTTCGCTAAGCTGCGTAAGCTGCGAAAAGCGATCGCCGACGAAGAGAATATTCCGCCTTACGTGGTGTTCAATGACGCCACGCTGATAGAGATGGCAGAACAGATGCCGGTCAGCGCGTCCGAGATGCTTAGCGTCAACGGCGTGGGGCACCGCAAACTGGAGCGCTTTGGCAAACCCTTCCTGGTGATGATCAAAGAGCATCTTGATGATGAAGAGTAAAGGACACTAATCATGCTGATGTTATTCGCAACCGTGGCGCTGGTACATCTGGTGGCGCTGATGAGCCCCGGCCCTGATTTCTTTTTCGTATCGCAAACCGCCGCCAGCCGCTCGCGTAAAGAGGCGATGATGGGGGTACTGGGTATTACGCTGGGTATCGTTGTCTGGGCGGGCGTGGCGCTGATGGGCCTGCATCTGATCCTGGAAAAAATGGCGTGGCTGCATCAGATTATTATGGTCGGCGGTGGCCTCTATCTGCTCTGGATGGGCTGGCAGCTGATGCGCTCGGCGCGTCAGCGTCATAAGCAGCCGCAGCAGGATGAGCCGGTCGTAGAGTTGCCGAAACGCGGCATGAGCTTTCTCAAGGGCCTGCTGACCAACCTGTCGAATCCTAAAGCGATTATTTACTTCGGCAGCGTATTCTCGCTGTTCGTCGGTGACGATGTCGGTTCAGCAGAGCGCTGGGGTCTGTTCCTGCTGATTGTTGGTGAAACCTTTGCGTGGTTTACGCTGGTGGCGGCTATCTTTGCGCTGCCGCGGATCCGCGCGAAGTATCAGCGGCTGGCGAAGTGGGTAGATGGTATGGCTGGCGTTCTGTTCGCCGGTTTTGGTATCCACCTGATTATTTCGCGTTAAGCCCTAATGCCGGAGAGCGTGCTGCGCATCCGGCAGTCATTTCACCTCCTGTTGCCTCTTTCTGAACTTCACCTGGGTGACGGCTATCACAATCCAGGCCTGCTGACGTCTTTCTGCTGTCATCGCTGACAAAAAGTCACCCTTCGTTAATTAATGAAACCATCACCTCCGGTATGGTCGTATCGACGGACTCTTTTTCATGGAGAGGATGATGCGAGTAAAACCCCTTTTACTATTGTTTATCGCGGCCTGTATCAGCGCCTGCGCTTCCCCTGATGCTGCCCAAAATCGCGTCTCTGAAACGGCAGAAGGGGATAGCGTGTCGGCTATCCTGTCGCAGGCACGCCCGGCGTCAGAGCAGCCGCAGGGCGAAAGGATCAGCCAAATCTCTGCCGCGTTTCTCGGTACGCCTTATCAGGCGCATACGTTAACTGGTTCGATCAATACGCCGGAAGCGCTGGTGATCACTTTCAACGGAGTGGATTGTTTCACGCTGCTTGATTATGTCCAGGCGCTGAGCCGAAGCCATAACCGCGCCAGCTTTGAGGCTAGCCTGATTCGGACCCGCTACGCTGGCGGTGAGGTCAGCTTTCTGAAGCGCCGCCACTTCTTTTCCGACTGGTTCGCTGAGAACCCGCGCAATGCCGATGATGTCACCGGCACCCTCAGCCCGGATGCGGTGACGGTAGTGAAGCAGCTCAATCATCAGGCTCGTGGAAAAGAACAGGTGCCCGGTCTGGGTATCATTCCTCGCCGCATCACCTACATTCCGGCCCGGGCGATCACACCAAAGGTGCTGGCGCAGATCCAGACTGGCGATTACATCGGGGTTTACACCCCCGCGCAGGGGCTGGATGTCACGCATGCCGGAATTGCCGTCCGGCATGATGGCCGGTTGTGGTTCAGGAACGCCTCATCACTGGCCGTTAATCGCAGGGTTGTCGATACGCCGTTCAGGAAATATATGCGGTCGAAGCCTGGCATGATTGTGTTGCGTGCGGTGCCACTGACTGCACCGTAGCAGCGGTAAGGAAGAAATTGCGCGCCGGATTCGGCGCGTCAGGTCTTAAGCGATTTTTCTGGCGCTGGCCAGCAGTGCGCCCACCGCCATAAACAGCCCACCGAAAATACGGTTCATCAACTTCATCTGTTTTGGCCCTTTAATCCAGCCAGCAATGCGCGTTGCCAGCGTGGCGTAGCCAATCATCACGATGATATCGACCACCACGGTGGTCACGCCCAGCACCAGATACTGCATAAACAGCGGCTGATGCGGCTGGATAAACTGCGGGAACAGCGCCGCCAGAAAAACGATACTTTTCGGGTTGGTGAGATTAACCAGCACGGCACGTTTGAACAGGCGACGACGCGGCATCGCTCTGGCGACCGCATCCAGATCGATGCCGCCTGCTGAGCGCCACTGCTGAATACCCAGCCAGACCAGATAGGCTGCACCGGCCCATTTCAGAATTTCAAACGCCAGCAGCGACTGCGAAAACAGCGCGCCCAGACCGATACCGACCAGCACGATGTGCAACGCCAGGCCGACCTGCAGACCAGAGATAGAGGCCACCGTGCCGCGATAACCGTGGCTGATCCCGGTACTCATAGTATTGATTGCGCCGGAACCGGGCGACAGGCTGAGAATTGTGGTGGTAAGCAGGTAGGTCAGCCACCATTCGATGGTCATGGGTCAGGCTCTCTTTAGTCGCGGATTTGTGACACAATACGCCAGAAATAAGCGCGGCGCTACGGCCTGCGCAGGGCGTTCAGGACTCTGTATCCGGTCATCAGGAGGGCGAATGAATCAACACAAAGCCAGCTGGCTGCGACGGGAAAAAGCCTTTGCTGCCTTCGCCACCGGGCCGCTGCTCGATTTCTGGCACCGTCGGGAGGAGCTTGAGTTTACCGGCGTCGGCAATCTGACGCTGCGTTATGTTCGCTTCACATCGCCGCAACACAAGCGTGTGATCCTGATTGTGCCGGGACGCATCGAGAGTTACATAAAATATCCTGAGCTGGCGTACGATCTGTTTCACTGCGGATTTGATGTGGTGATCCTGGACCATCGCGGTCAGGGGCGTTCCGATCGCCTGCTGGAAGATTCACACCGCGGTCACGTGGCAGAATTCACGCATTACGTTGACGATCTTGAAACGCTCTATCTGAAAGAGATCGTCAGCGGCCATTACCAGCAGCGCTATGCGCTGGCTCACTCAATGGGTGGCGCAATCTTAACGCTGTTTCTGGCGCGTCAGCCGCAGGCGTTTCATGCAGTCGCGCTGGTGGCACCGATGTTTGGCATCGCCTTACCGTTGCCCTCTTTTCTGGCTCATCGTATCCTGGACTGGGCGGAGAAACGTCCAGCCTTACGCGATGGCTATGCGCTCGGCACCGGACGCTGGCGCGCGCATCCGTTTGGCATTAACCGGCTGACCCATAGCGCCGAGCGTTACCGGCGTAACCTGCGTTTTTATGCGGACGATCCGGCGATTCGTGTGGGCGGACCGACCTACCATTGGGTACGCGAAGGCATCCATGCGGGGCGCAACATCATCAGTCAGGTGGATAAGATCACTACGCCGCTGCTGCTGTTACAGGCTAGCGACGATCGGGTGGTCGACAATCGTTCGCAGGACCTGTTTTGTGCCGCGATGGCGGCGGCGGGTCATCCGTGTGAAGGTAATCAGCCACGGGTGATCGATGGCGCGCGTCACGAGATCCTGTTTGAAAAAGATGAGATGCGTGCCGAAGCACTCAATGCAGTGGTCGACTTTTTTTCATCGCACCACTGACGTTATTTATCCGACCGGTAAAAACCGGCAGAACCAGATACCCGAGGTTTTCATGTATCACATCGTTGCATCCGATCTGGATGGCACGCTGCTTTCTCCCGAACATCGCCTGACCCCTTTTGCACGTGAAACGCTGCAGCAGCTGGTCGCTAAGGATATTCACTTTGTCTTCGCCACCGGCCGTCATCATATTGATGTCGGACAGATGCGCGACAGCCTGGCGATTCCGGCTTATATGATCACCTCGAACGGCGCGCGCGTGCACAACGCAGAGGGCGAGCTGGTGTTCAGTCATAATCTGGATGAGGATATCGCCAGCGACCTGTTTGGCCTGCAGTATCATCACAGCGATATTCTGACGCACGTTTACCGCGACGATGAGTGGTTTGTCAGCCGTTCAAGCCCGGCTGAGCAGGACTATTTCCGCGAGTCAGTGTTCAACTATCAGGTCTATGAGCCGGGCCTGCTGCCAACCAGCAACATCAGCAAGGTCTTTTTTACCTGCGAAAACCCTGAGCATCTGATCCCAATGGAGCAGGCGATTGAAGCGCGCTGGGGCGATCGGGTTAACGTCAGTTTCTCGCTGCCAACCTGCCTGGAAGTCATGGCGGGCGGCGTGTCGAAAGGACATGCGCTGGAAGCGGTCGCGAAAACGCTGGGTCACTCGCTGGAGAGCTGCATTGCCTTTGGCGACGGTATGAATGATGTGGAGATGCTGAGCATGGCGGGCAAGGGCTATATCATGCAGAACGCCCATCAGCGCTTAAAAGATACGCTGCCGGAGCTGGATGTGATTGGTTCGAATGCCGATGATGCGGTGCCGCAGACGCTGCGCACGCTCTATCTTGCTTAAACAGCCTGCGTTAAAAGGGCCGGATAAACGGCCCTTTTTATTGCCGTCAGGCCAGGGTCTTTTTGTGTTTGTGTTCGCTGACCATGGTCAGTAACAGCAGAATAACCGCCAGCACACAGCCCGCAATCATCACCATAAAGCCGCCGTCCCAGCCGAAGTAATCGACGGTGTAACCGACAATGGCGCTGGCCGCGACCGAGCCACCCAGGTAACCGAACAGGCCGGTAAAGCCCGCCGCCGTCCCAGCTGCTTTTTTCGGTGCCAGCTCCAGCGCATGCAGACCAATCAGCATCACCGGACCGTAGATCAGGAAGCCAATCACGATCATGCAGGCCATGTCGACGCCAGGATTGCCCGCCGGGTTGAGCCAGTAAATCACGGTCGCAATGGTCACCAGCGTCATAAAGAATACGCCGGTCGCACCGCGATTACCCCGGAACACTTTGTCCGACATCCAGCCACACAGCAGCGTTCCCGGAATCCCCGCGTATTCATAGAGGAAGTAGGCCCACGACGATTTATCCAGCGTGAAGTGTTTGACTTCGCGCAGATAGGTTGGTGACCAGTCGAGGATGCCGTAGCGCAGCAGATAGACAAAGACGTTGGCCAGCGCGATGTACCATAGCAGCTTGTTCGGCAGCACATACTTCATGAAGATCTGTTTTGCCGTCAGCTCCTCTTCGTGGCTGGCATCATAGTCGGGCGGGTAGTCGTTTTTGTACTCTTCAATCGGCGGCAGGCCACAGGATTGCGGCGTGTCACGCATCAGTGCAAAGGCAATAATCGCAATGGCAATGGCACCAAACGCGGGCATATAGAGTGCCGATTTCCAGTCGTTGAACCACGCCATGCCGAGCAGGAAGAGCAGTGGCGGAATACCACCGCCCACGTTATGCGCACAGTTCCAGACCGAAACGATCCTGCCGCGCTCCTTCTGCGACCACCAGTGAACCATGGTGCGCCCACAGGGTGGCCAGCCCATGCCCTGGAACCAGCCGCAGATAAACAGCAGTACGAACATCACCATGATGCTGGAGGTCGCCCAGGGGACGAATCCCATGATAAGCATCACTGCTGCGGCCAGAATCAGGCCAGCCGGTAAGAAGACGCGCGGGTTTGATCGGTCAGAGACCGAGCCCATGATGAATTTTGAAAAGCCGTAGGCAATGGAGATGCCGGACAGGGCAAACCCGAGATCGCCACGTGAAAAACCCTGCTCGACCAGATAGGGCATGGCGAGTGCGAAGTTTTTTCTGACCAGGTAGTAGGCAGCATAACCAAAGAAGATCCCGATGAAAATTTGCCAGCGCAGACGACGGTAGAGCGGATCAACGTGATCCGCCGCCACCTGCGGCTGACGTTGTGCAGGTTTAAAAATACTCAGCATCAGTGAGGCCCTCCAGGGCACATTATGGTTTTTCATTCCCGGCAGGCTGGAGCAGGAAAGTGCAGAACAAAATGGATGCAGAATGTTCCATTTCGCGCAAAGAATAGTGTTAGTTGCGCAACGTTACTGTGATGAATGACACATTTGTTACAGTTTTATTACAGCAAGGGGCGGAAGTGATCACCGGATGGATCATTTCGCGCATTTTATCTGGCTGAAAACCTATTCTGTCGATTGATGTGTCAGGAAGTGTAAGCAGGCTATCCGGTCGGCTGTTTAATCGCCTGGATTATAATCAGATGTCAACCAGATTTCACAGCCTGACGGCGGCACATTGTTTACACTGTCGGCCTGTTAATTTCGGGGTCGTTGCCGTGTTTTTATTGATTATTACCACCATTCTGTGGGCCTTTTCGTTCAGCCTGATTGGCGAATACCTCGCCGGGCAGGTGGATAGCTGGTTCTCTGTGCTGATGCGGCTGGCGCTGGCTGCGCTGGTATTTTTGCCTTTCCTGCGCTGGCGGGGTTATCGCCCTTCGACGCTACTGCTGTATATGCTGGTAGGAATGCTGCAGCTGGGCGTGATGTATCTGCTGAGCTTCGAAGCCTATCTCTACCTTAGCGTGTCAGAATTCCTGCTGTTTACGGTGATGACGCCGCTCTATGTGACGCTGATTTACGATCTGATCAGCCGTCGTCCGCTGCGCATCGGCTACATCTTCAGTGCGTTACTGGCGGTAGCGGGCGCGGCCATTATTCGCTATGACAAAGTCAGCGATCATTTCTGGTTTGGTCTGCTGTTAGTACAGCTGGCTAACATCTGCTTTGCGGCAGGCATGGTGGGCTATAAGCGTCTGCAGGAGACCCGCCCAATGCCGCAGCATACGGCCTTCTCCTGGTTCTATCTGGGGGCGGTGTTGATTGCCGTCATCGCCTGGTGCGCCTGGGGCAACCCACAGAAGTTACCGACCACCTCATTGCAGTGGGGCATTCTGGTCTGGCTGGGCGTTGCGGCTTCCGGTCTCGGCTATTTTATGTGGAACTACGGTGCGACGCAGGTCGATGCCGGTACGCTGGGCATAATGAATAACATGCACGTCCCTGCCGGGCTGCTGGTGAATCTGGCTATCTGGCAGCAGAAACCGCACTGGCCGAGCTTTATTGCGGGCGCGCTGGTGATCATCGCCTCGCTGTGGGTGCATAAGCGCTGGGTGGTGGGGCGCGGTGACCGGTCATAAGGTGAAAGGGGTGCGCTGCCACAGACCATAAACAGGCTTTGAAAAGTGGCTGTTGAATGGGTGCCGCCTCCCGGGCTGGGGCGTCCGATCGCGAAGGAATCTCACCTCCCTGTCGATCGGCCGGGCCAGGGATGGCGAGGCCGTACTGTATGGATGCAGGCTTTCTTTGCGATCAGATGCGCCACCTCTGACCACGCAGGGGTCAGAAGCGATCAGAAATTAAGCTGGCTTCTCACTCTTAGGGCGCTGAATCATCGCCAGACCTTTCAGGAAGTTGCGCAGAATCTGATCGCCGCACTCGCGATAGTTTTTATGATCGGGCTTGCGGAAAATCGCGCCGACTTCCGCCTGCGAAACGGTAAAGTTCACGCGTTTGAGCACGTCAGGGATATCGGTGGTTTTTAAATCGAAAGCGATACGCAGTTTTTTCATGAAGATGTTGTTAGTCATTTTGCGTTCAATCGACGGTGCGGGCGCATCTTCACTCTTGCCGCGACGGTAAAAGATCAGGCCATTCAGGAAATAACCCATCAGCACATCGGGGCAGGGACGGAACGCCGCATCGTCATCTTTTTTCAGCCACGCCTGAATATCTGTCTGCGGCACGTCACATTCTGCCAGCGCAAAAATCTCCACCATTTTGGCATCGCTCAGGTTGAGCATGTAGCGCACGCTGCGCAGAATATCGTTGTTAGTCATGGTGAGATCTTCTCATGGTCAGTCAACAGGCTGCGCATTATAGGGGATTTTGCCCGCGTTCGCGCAGGTTTGTGCTGGCCGGATTACCGTTGCAACACCGTACCGGGCAGCGCGGCATCGCGCACAAATGGCAGATGCTCACAGGCGTGCTGACGGGCAAAACGGATAAACGCCTCCAGCACCGGCTGACGCTGCTCACCTTCACGTACGGCGGCATAAAGGCGGCTCCACAGACCCTCACCCAGCGTGCGCGTGACGACCAGACCCTGCTTCTCAAAACTCTCCACCACCCAGTGCGGCAGTGCGGCAATCCCCATCCGTGCCGACACCATCTGAATCATCAGCAGGGTGTTATCCACACTTTTCAGGGCCGGACTGACGCCAGCGGGCTGCAGGAAGTGACGCCAGATATCCAGACGCTGACGCTGCACCGGATAGATCATCAGCACTTCATCGGCTAAATCTTCCGGCGAAATCTGCTCAACCTGCGCCAGCGGATGATCCGTCGCCAGCACCAGCCGCACTTCATAATCAAACATCGGCGAGTAGAACAGGCCCGAGCGCGCCAGAATGTCGGAGGTCAGCACCACATCCAGCTCACCCTGTTGCAGAGCGGGCTGGGGATCAAAGGTCACACCCGATTTAAAATCCATCACCACCTGCGGCCAGCTCTGCCGGAATTTATCCAGCGCGGGCGTCAGCCACTGAATGCAGCTGTGACACTCAATCGCTACCCGCAGCGTGGTCTGATGCGGCTCATGGCAGGCCTGCAACGCCTGCTGAATCTGCGGCAGCACCTGTTCCGCCAGCTGCAGCAGAATATCGCCCTGCGGCGTAAAACGCAGTGGCTGACTTTTACGCACGAACAGGCGGAATCCCAGCCGCTGCTCCAGATCGCTGAACTGGTGAGACAACGCCGACTGCGTCTGATGAAGCTGGGCCGCCGCCGCTGCCAGCGATCCGGTATTGCGCAGAGCCTGAAGCGTCCGCAGGTGCTTGAGTTCGATCATGAGAGTCCTTCACATCGAAAATGAACATATTGCGCTTGAGCAACATACAGTACCCGCAGAGTATAGCAGTGTAAACATCTGGACGGCTAAACATCTTTGGCTGCCCATTTAAGCCAAAGTGAAAGATTATCTGGAGAACAGCATATGACTATCCTGAACCATACTCTCGGCTTTCCCCGTATTGGCCTGCGCCGTGAACTGAAAAAAGCCCTGGAGAGTTACTGGGCGGGCGACAGCACGCAGCAGGCGTTACTGGCAACGGGCCGCGAGCTGCGTGCCCGACACTGGCAACAACAGAAAGAGGCGGGTGTCGATCTGCTGCCGGTCGGCGATTTCGCCTGGTATGATCATGTGCTGACCACCAGCCTGCTGCTGGGTAACGTGCCCGCGCGTCATCAGAACAAAGAAGGGACCGTTGATCTCGACACGTTGTTTCGTCTGGGGCGCGGTCGTGCGCCGACTGGCGAGCCTGCGGCGGCGGCAGAAATGACGAAATGGTTTAACACCAACTATCACTACATGGTACCGGAATTTACTCAGGACCAGACCTTTAAACTGACCTGGACTCAGCTACTGGATGAAGTGGATGAGGCGCTGGCGCTGGGCCACAACATCAAACCGGTGCTGCTGGGACCGGTGACGTATCTGTGGCTGGGTAAAGTTAAAGGTGAGCCGTTTGAACGTCTGTCGCTGCTGGAAAGGATTCTGCCAGTCTACCAGCAGGTGCTGGCAGAACTGGCGAAGCGCGGCATCGAATGGGTTCAGATCGATGAACCCGCCCTGGCGCTGGAGCTGCCGCAGACGTGGCGCGATGCGTTTAAACCGGCGTATGACGCCCTGCAGGGGCACAGTAAGCTGCTGCTGACCACCTATTTTGACAGCATCGGCCAGAACCTTGATGTCATTCGTAAGCTGCCGGTACAGGGCCTGCATGTCGATCTGGTCCATGGCCACGATGATATTGAGCAATTGAATCAGCAACTGCCCGCCAGCTGGCTGCTGTCGCTGGGCGTGATTAACGGTCGTAACGTCTGGCGAGCCGATCTGAGCCGCTGGTTCAGCCGTCTGCAACCGCTGATCACTCAGCGTGAACAGGTATGGATTGGCTCTTCCTGTTCTCTGCTGCACAGTCCGATCGATCTGAGTGTGGAGACCCGGCTGGATGATGAGGTCAAAAGCTGGTTCGCCTTTGCGCTGCAGAAATGTGCTGAGCTTTCACTGCTGAGTCAGGCACTGAATAACAATGATGCGACGCTGCTGGACGCCTGGAGCGCACCGGTACGTGCCCGTGCTCACTCCCGCCGCGTGCATAATGCGGCGGTCGGACAGCGGCTGCAGGCCATTACGCCGCAGCACAGTGAGCGCCAGAACGCCTACCCGGTGCGGGCAGCGCTGCAGCGTCAGCGTTTCAATCTGCCCGCGTGGCCCACTACCACCATCGGCTCATTTCCGCAGACCACTGAAATTCGCGGCCTGCGCCTCGACTTTAAACAGGGCCGTCTCGACAGCAATCATTACCGCACCGGCATCGCGGAGCACATCAGACAGGCGATTACCGAACAGGAGCTACTGGGACTGGATGTGCTGGTGCACGGTGAAGCGGAACGTAACGACATGGTTGAGTACTTCGGCGAGTATCTGGAGGGATTTGTCTTTACCCAGAATGGCTGGGTGCAGAGCTACGGTTCCCGCTGTGTGAAACCGCCTGTGATCATCGGCGATGTCAGTCGTCCAGAGGCGATTACCGTTGAGTGGGCGAAGTATGCGCAGTCGCTGACCGACAAGCCGGTAAAAGGAATGCTGACCGGCCCGGTGACGATTCTGTGCTGGTCATTCCCGCGTGAAGATGTATCACGGGAAACCATCGCGAAGCAGATTGCCCTAGCGCTGCGTGATGAGGTGGAAGATCTGGAGAAAGCAGGCATTGGTATTATTCAGATCGATGAACCTGCCCTGCGTGAAGGTCTGCCACTGCATCAGTCTGAGTGGGCGGACTATCTGAACTGGGCGGTGGAGGCGTTCCGGCTGAATGCGGCGGTAGCGCGGGATGAAACCCAGATTCATACGCATATGTGTTACTGCGAGTTTAACGACATCATGGACGCCATCGCGGCGCTGGATGCGGATGTGATCACGATTGAAACCTCACGGTCTGACATGGACTTACTGCAGTCGTTCGAACACTTCGACTACCCGAATGAAATCGGCCCCGGCGTCTATGACATTCACTCGCCTAATGTTCCCAGCGTGGCGTGGATAGAGGCACTGTTGCTGAAGGCGGCGAAACGGATTCCGGAAGCGCGGTTGTGGGTGAACCCGGACTGCGGTCTGAAAACGCGTGGCTGGACGGAAACACGTCAGGCGCTGGCGAATATGGTGACGGCGGCAAAGAAACTGCGTGGTGAGACGGCGTAGGAAAGGGACCGGGTGGCAAAAACAGGGGCGCAGAAGCGCCCCTTGTTCATTTATTTTGCTGCCACGCCATACTGCCTGAACCAGGCCAGCATCCGCTGCCAGCCATCATTGGCTGATTCAGCATGGTAGCTCGGGCGGTAGTCAGCATTAAACGCATGTCCCGCCTCGGGATAGACGATGATCTCGGCGGTCGCATTGGCGGCATGCAGCGCCTGACGCATCTGCTCGACGCTCTCCAATGGAATACCGTCATCCTGACCACCATACAAACCTAACACCGGCGCACTCAAATCGACCGCAACATCAATTGGATGCTTCTGTTGCTTCAGCGTGCGTTCGCCGATTAATCGTCCATACCAGGCAACCGCGGCGCGTAGCTGTGGGTTATGCGCGGCGTAGAGCCAGGTAATGCGGCCACCCCAGCAAAAACCGGTGATGCCCATGCGACGGATATCACCGCCGTTACGTGCTGCCCAGTTAGCGGCATGATCGAGATCGGCCAGCACCTGCGTATCCGGCACTTTGCTGACCAGTTCGCTGAACAGGGTCGGGATATCGTTATACTCAGTCGGGTCGCCTTCGCGGAAATAGAGCTCAGGCGCAATCGCCAGATAGCCTTCCAGTGCCAGACGACGGCAGATGTCCCGGATGTGTTCATGGACGCCAAAGATCTCCTGCACTACCAGCACCACAGGCAATGGGCCTTCCGCTGAGTGCGGTTTTGCAAAAAACGCTGGCATGTTTTCGCCCTGGCTGGGCACTGAGGTTTCACCTGAGTGAATTGCCGGGCTTTCGGTAATAATGGTGGTAGAGGCGGTGGGCTGCACGGCAGGGGCAAAGCCGCCCGTCGCCGGTTTTTGTGCCATAGTGTCACTGGGTTTCATTATTCTCTCCGTGCAAGCATTTGCGCAATCACGTAACTATAGCCTGGCCGTAAAGCGTCTGCGTCCAGGTGTCGGGTAACAGAATCAGCAGCGAATAAAATCATCCACCTCTTTAACACTGCGCCGACCCTGACACAGCCTCGCTAAGGGCTATCCGGAAGAATAAGACGTAATTGTGTGATTAAGATCACATTTTATCTTTCGGGAAATGTAACTTTCATTTTCTTAAGTGAATGTTGTCACATATTTATCGAGCGTGCTGGCGTAGAGTACCGCGCTACCTTCCCTTAACAGGAGTCTGAAAATGACACAGTCTGACGTTTTCCATCTTGGCCTGACAAAAGCCGATCTGCAGGGCGCGACCCTGGCGATTGTGCCTGGCGACCCGGAGCGTGTGAAGAAAATTGCCGGACTGATGGAAGATGCCACGCATCTCGCCTCACACCGTGAATTTACCTCCTGGCTGGCAAAACTTGATGGTAAGCCGGTCGTGGTCTGCTCAACGGGCATCGGCGGTCCTTCTACATCGATTGCGGTCGAAGAGCTGGCGCAGCTTGGCGTGCGTACCTTCCTGCGTGTCGGTACCACAGGTGCTATCCAGCCACATATCAACGTCGGCGATGTGCTGGTGACCACCGCGTCCGTTCGCCTGGACGGAGCAAGCCTGCATTTTGCCCCGATGGAATTCCCGGCTGTCGCTGACTTCGCCTGCACCACCGCGCTGGTTGCCGCCGCTGAAGCTTGTGGCGCGAAAACCCACATTGGCATCACCGCCTCTTCTGACACCTTCTATCCGGGCCAGGAGCGCTACGACACCGTTTCAGGCCGCGTCGTCAGTCGCTTCAAAGGATCGATGAAAGAGTGGCAGGAGATGGGCGTGCTTAACTATGAGATGGAATCTGCAACGCTGTTAACCATGTGCGCCAGCCAGGGTCTGCGAGCCGGCATGGTAGCTGGCGTGATTGTGAACCGCACTCAGAAAGAGATTCCGGATGCGGTTACCATGAAGCAGACTGAAAGTGACGCAGTGAAGATTGTGGTCGAAGCGGCGCGTCGTTTATTATAACGCCTGCGTCTGGCAGCAGGTTTTTTGTCCAGACTCAAAACCTGTTGCCGGTAGTTAACGGCGCGTAACATCAGTGAAATCTGAGAGTTTTTATGCGCAATACGATTCCTGTCCGACGTCCTGTCCCTGGTGCTAATCCTGCGGCAATCAATGCCCGGCTGGAACGCAGTGCCGAACGTTTTCGCGCTGCCATGCAGGAGGGTGACCACGCGCTGGCTGCCCGGTGCTGCGAAGAAGTCTTGCGCTCAATGCCCAATCAGATGCAGGTGCTGAGCGACTACGCGCTCTGCCTGCTGCGTCTGGGTCAGTACAATAAATCGTACAAAATCTACCAGAAAATTTATCAGTCACCGCCCGCCGTGCAGGCCACGGCCTCTGAAACCTGGCTGGATGGCTTAACCGAAGTGTGCGGCTGGCTGGGCAAAAAGGAAGAGGTGGCACGTTTCGGTCTGGCGTCGCTGATGCGCTCTGATGCGCGTTTCAGTCAGGGACAGCGTGCCGCGTTTCCTGCTCCGCAACCTGAGCCTGTCGATCTCAGCCAGCCACATCAGAATGTCATCGCCTTCTGCCTGTATGGCGATCAGCCACGCTATTGCGAAACGCTGATTAAAAACGTTGAGGTGGCGCCTGAGTTCTATCCCGGCTGGGTTTGCCGCATCTACCTTGACGACAGCGTGCCGCAGCATGTCTGGCAGCGCCTGAACCAGCCACACGTCCAGCTGGTCGATATGTCTCACGAGAAAACGCTGTTTCCGACCCTGTGGCGTTTTCTGGTGCTCGACGATCCGACGGTGAAGCGCTTTATCGTGCGCGATGCCGACTCGCTGCTTTCGGAGCGCGAAGCGGCCGCGGTTAACGCCTGGCTGGCGTCGCCTTACTGGTTCCACCATATGCGCGACTACTTCTCTCATACCGAACTGCTGCTGGCGGGAATGTGGGGCGGCTGTCACGGCGTCTTTCACAACGTGGAACAGGCGATGCGCGATTTCATTGCCCGGTATCAGGGCAGCCAGCGCTTCACCGATCAATATTTCCTCAAAGTGGCGTTATGGCCGACAGTGCGTGAAAGCCTTCTGAGCCATGATGAGCTGTTCAGTTTTCATCAGGCCCGGCCGTGGCCTGATCATGCGCCCGTGCGCTGGCAGACGCCGCATTTCCACGTTGGCAGCAATGCCGGTTTTGCCAGTATGACCGGTAAATCCAGCGCCCCTGAGGGCAGCAGACAGCGCGTTGCGATCACCTCCGGCGAGACAACCTGGCATTATCTGGCGCAGGTCAAAAACGGCGAGTGGCTATTACCGATGCCATTCTTCCTGATTGATGAGTGGCAGGCTGGAAAGCTGACGGTAGCGGCCCTGTAAGGCGCTGAATGCCGGTAAATTTATCTGGACATTCATACAGTGCGACTCTACCTTTTTCCTCAGCAGCCTGAGTCGCGGGGAAATCATGGATCAGCACATCATTATCAGCGCCTGTCTGGCGCTGGCCGGGTTGGGGATTGGCTGGATGCTGGCACAGTTACGTGCCGGCCATCAGGTCGCCAGTTTTCAGACCGAGCGCCGTCTGCAGGAAGAGGCGCAACAGCGCCAGCAGCAGCAAATCGAACAGCTTCAGCAGCAGACGCAGCAGCGTGAGCATGAGCTGCGTCAGCTTCATGGCGCGCTGAGCGGGGCGAATGAGCGCCTGCAACAGCTCGATTACTGGCGCAATGAAAGCGAACAGCTTAATCGTGAACTGCGTAATCAGCTGGAGGTGAACAGCGCGCAGGAAGCAGAGCTGCGCGAAGTGACCATCCGCCTTGAAGAGACCCGTTTTGCCGCTGAAGAGAAACAGCGCCTGCTGACCAACAGTGAACAACGCCTGAGCGCCCAGTTTGAAAACCTCGCCAACCGTATTTTCGAAAACAGTGGCCGTCGCGTCGATGAACAGAACCGCCAGAGTCTGGACGGGCTGATTGGCCCGCTGCGTGAACAGCTGGATGGTTTCCGCCGTCAGGTGCATGAAAGCTTTGGCGCAGAGGCACGTGAACGGCACACACTGACTCATGAAATCCGGCAGTTACAGCAGCTGAATGCGCAGATGGCGCAGGAGGCGCTTAACCTGACCAAAGCGCTCAAGGGCGACAATAAAATCCAGGGTAACTGGGGTGAAGTGGTGCTGAGCCGGGTACTGGAAGCCTCCGGGCTGCGTGAAGGCTACGAATATGAAACTCAGGTCAGCATCCAGTCAGAACAGCACGGCAGGATGCAGCCGGATGTCATTGTGCGTCTGCCGCAGGGCAAAGATGTGGTGGTGGACGCCAAAATGACGCTGGTGGCCTATGAGCGCTACTTCAATGCGGATGATGAGATCGAACGTGAGCAGGCGATCCAGGAACATGTCAGCGCGATGCGAGCGCACATTCGCCTGCTGGGACGAAAAGATTATCAACAATTGCCCGGTTTACGGTCGCTGGATTATGTGTTGATGTTCATTCCGGTCGAGCCGGCTTTTTTGCTGGCGATTGACCGTCAGCCTGAGCTGATTGGCGAGGCGCTGCAGCAGAACATTATGCTGGTCAGTCCCACCACGCTGCTGGTGGCGCTGCGTACCATTAACAATCTCTGGCGCTATGAGCATCAGAGCCGCAATGCGCAGCGTATTGCTGACCGGGCCACGCGCCTCTATGACAAGATGCGACTGTTTGTCGATGACATGAGCGGCATTGGTCACAGCCTGGATAAGGCGCAGAACAGCTATCGCGAGGCGATGAAAAAGCTGGCAGAAGGGCGCGGCAACCTGATTGCGCAGACGGAAGGATTTCGTGCGCTGGGCGTGGAGATCAAACGACCCATCAATCCCCAACTGGCCGAGCGGGCCATGCCGGAAAACCGGGCCGCTGACGACGCAGATGACGATAGGGATGCGGATGAAAGTGAGAGTCGTGTGAGACGCCTCCACGAATAGTATGGGCGCAGCGTGCCTGACTTCCGTGACTCTGATACACTTCGGGAAGTATTGTTTGTGGAGCAGGTAAAACCGATGGCAGATGAATCACAGCAGGAAACTACCCATTTTGGCTTTCAGACGGTCGCCAAAAGCGAAAAAGCTGACAAAGTCGCGGATGTGTTTCACTCCGTAGCAGCAAAATATGACCTGATGAACGATTTGATGTCGTTTGGCGTCCATCGTATCTGGAAGCGTTTTACCATTGACAGCAGCGGCGTACGTCGCGGTCAGCGCGTGTTAGATCTGGCGGGTGGTACCGGCGATCTCACCGCAAAATTCTCTCGCCTGGTGGGCGAAACCGGTCAGGTTGTCCTGGCGGATATCAATAGCTCCATGCTGAAGATGGGCCGCGAAAAACTGCGCAATCAGGGCGTGGTGGGCAACGTAAGTTACGTCCAGGCCAACGCAGAAGCGCTGCCTTTCCCCGATAACTATTTCGACTGCATCACCATCTCTTTTGGTCTGCGCAACGTCACGGAAAAAGAGAAGGCGCTGGCCTCCATGTTCCGTGTCCTTAAGCCGGGCGGACGCCTGCTGGTGCTGGAGTTCTCTAAGCCTGTTCTGGATCCGCTGAGCAAAGCGTATGACGCTTACTCGTTCCACATTCTGCCGCGCATCGGACAGCTGGTAGCGCAGGATGCAGAGAGCTATCGCTATCTGGCCGAATCAATCCGCATGCATCCCGATCAGGAGACCCTGAAAGCGATGATGAACGATGTCGGTTTTGAAAATACCACTTACTCCAATATGACCGGCGGCATTGTTGCGCTGCATCGCGGATTTAAGTTCTGAGTGAGATGGTAATGAACCTGACTCCCTTGATTACCGCAGGTCTGGAAACGGCGCTGAACCGTATCCTCTATCGCGATCGTGGCCTGAAAGCGGCGCGGCAACGCCTGAATGGCAAAGTGCTGACGCTGCGCCTGAGTGAGTTTTCGCATCCGCTGGTGCTGGTTTTCAGTGAGCAGCAGCTCGACGTATTAGCGGACTGGCAGGATCGCAGTGACTGCACGGTGATCACCTCGCTGAAAACGCTGCCTAAGCTGCGCGATCGCCAGCAGCTGACGCCGCTGATCCGCAGCGGTGAGCTGCAGGTTGAAGGTGACCTGCAGGTGGTGCAGCAGTTCTCCGCGCTGATGGATCTGGCTGAGCTGGATCCGGCCGAATATCTGGCTCCCTGGGTCGGCGATATCGCCGCTCAGGGCATCAGTCAGCGCTCACAACAGGCATTCCGCTTTTTCAAAGGTGAAGTGCAGCGTCGCCAGGATTATCTCGGACAGGCCATTACCGAAGAGTGGCGTGTTGCGCCTGGCTCGCTGGAGTTAGCCTGGTTTTCTGAGGAGGTCGACGCGATGGAACGTTCGCTTGAGGCGCTTGATGCGCGTCTGGCGCAGCTGGAGGCAAAATGAGTTTTGGAGAGATCCGCCGTTTATATCTGATCATGAAGGTCTTTCTGACCT
Source organism: Pantoea sp. JKS000250 (assembly GCF_003201065.1). Classification (NCBI taxonomy): domain Bacteria; kingdom Pseudomonadati; phylum Pseudomonadota; class Gammaproteobacteria; order Enterobacterales; family Erwiniaceae; genus Pantoea; species Pantoea sp. JKS000250. The sequence continues at coordinate 2,408,817 of NZ_QICZ01000001.1, forward strand.
ATGGCCTTGATGAACTGATCCCTCAGACACGCCTCACTTTCCTGTTTCGTCTGTGGCGTCGCTCTGTTTTCTGGATCCCGAATCTGTATAAGCATGAACCGATTGGCGCACGCATGCGCATGGCGATGGAGCAACTTGGGCCGGTCTGGATCAAGTTTGGCCAGATGCTGTCGACGCGTCGCGATCTTTTCCCGCCGCTGATCGCCGATCAACTGGCAATCCTGCAGGACCGCGTTGCGCCGTTCGATGGCGTCAAAGCCAAAGCGCAGATTGAAGCCTCAATGGGCGCACCGATTGAAACCTGGTTTGATGATTTTGATATCAAGCCCCTGGCGTCGGCATCCATTGCGCAGGTACACACCGCCACGCTGAAATCGACCGGTAAGAAAGTGGTCATCAAAGTCATTCGCCCTGATATTTTGCCGGTTATCCGGGCGGACATGAAGCTTATCTATCGCCTGGCTCGCTGGGTTCCGCGTCTGCTGCCGGATGGCCGTCGTCTGCGTCCGGTCGAGGTGGTGCGCGATTATGAGAAAACCCTGCTTGATGAACTGAATCTGTTACGCGAAGCCGCCAACGCCATTCAGCTGCGCCGGAACTTTGAAGATAGCCGCATGCTCTATGTGCCGGAAGTCTATTCAGATTACTGCAGCGAAACCATGATGGTGATGGAGCGCATCTACGGCATTCCGATTTCAGACGTAGCGACGCTGGAGCGTCATGGTGTGAACATGAAGCTGCTGGCAGAGCGTGGCGTGCAGGTCTTCTTCACCCAGGTTTTCCGCGACAGCTTCTTCCATGCGGATATGCATCCGGGCAACATTTTTGTCAGCTATGAGCATCCGGAAGACCCGCAATATATCGGCATCGACTGCGGTATCGTGGGTTCGCTGAACAAAGAAGATAAGCGTTATCTGGCAGAAAACTTCATCGCCTTCTTCAACCGTGATTACCGTAAGGTCGCGGAGCTGCACGTTGACTCAGGCTGGGTGCCGCCCGATACCAACGTTGAAGATTTCGAGTTTGCGATCCGTACGGTCTGTGAGCCGATTTTCGAAAAACCGCTGGCTGAGATCTCCTTCGGCCATGTGCTGCTGAATCTGTTTAACACCGCACGCCGCTTCAATATGGAAGTGCAGCCGCAACTGGTATTACTGCAAAAAACGCTGCTCTATGTGGAAGGGATTGGCCGTCAGCTCTATCCGCAGCTCGACCTGTGGAAGACGGCTAAGCCGTTCCTGGAAGACTGGATTAAGGATCAGGTCGGTTTGCCCGCTATTATTCGTGCGGTCAAAGAGAAAGCGCCATTCTGGGCTGAAAAGTTACCTGAGTTGCCAGAACTCTTTTACGACAGCATGCGCCAGCACAAACTCTTACGGCACAGCGTCGATAAGTTAGTGGGCGACATGAACGCGCAACGCGTCCGTCACCATCAGGCGCGATACCTGTTTGGCGTCGGTGCAACGTTGCTGTTAAGTGGAACGGCGGTGCTGCTCACCCGCCCGGATTGGGACTTCTTCCCGGCGGTATTGATGGCTGCGGGAATCGTCTCCTGGTTAATCGGCTGGCGTAAGACAAACTGATTGTCACGTCTGTTTAAAAAAAGGTAATGTCGCTGGCTAAAGCCCGGTTAAAAAGGGCACTCTGTCCTGCATTACCTTATCGTTTTCACAGAATATTAGAGGCTATCTCATGGGCGGTATCAGTATCTGGCAATTGTTAATCATTGCCGTGATTGTTGTTCTTCTGTTCGGTACCAACAAATTACGTAATCTGGGTTCAGATTTAGGTTCTTCGATTCGTGGCTTCAAAAAAGCCATGAGTGACGAGGATGACAAAAAGGATCAGCCGAAAGAGCAGGACGCTGACTTCGCGGCCAAAACACTGGCGGACAAACAGCAAACGTCGGCTAACAAAGAAGAAGCCAAGAACGACAAGCAGGTGTAAACCGTGTTCGATATTGGTTTTAGTGAACTGGTATTGGTGTTCGTTATCGGGCTGATTGTTCTCGGCCCGCAACGTTTACCGGTTGCGGTGAAAACCGTGGTCGGCTGGATCAGGGCGATTCGCTCGCTGGCAGCCAATGTACAACATGAACTGGCGCAGGAGCTCAAGCTGCAGGAATTGCAGGAGAGCCTGAAAAAGGTGGAAGAAGCGGGCCGCGGTACGCTCTCCCCTGAGCTGAAAGAGTCGATGGAAGAGCTGCGTAAAACCGCGGATTCAATGAAACGCTCGGTCAGTCAGAGTATCGACATTGAAAAAGAGGAAGATGAGGCGAACACCATTCATTCGGCTCAGCACAGGCATGTACCTCAGGCGGCTTCTGAGACGGTGCAGGCATCTGAACCTGGCCCGGTTGAACTTTCGGCAACGCCGGCTAGCGCAGAACATCAGGCCAGTGCCCCGGCACAGGCTCCCGCTGCGGTTTCAGATTCAGGTCCGGCCGTGCAACCTTCTGCGGCACCTGCCGCAGTCGCCACGGCTCCGGCACAGGCTCCATCCGCGGTTTCATCCGCTCCGGCTGTGCAATCCTCTGCCGTACCTGCCGCTGTGGCCAGCGCTCCGGCACAGGCACCTGCAGGTGATGTTGCCAGACCGGCAGATTCTGCGCGTAATCCCGCAGCCTCCCCTTCTGCAAGTGATGAACGATAATGGCCGTTGAAGATACCCAACCGCTCATCAGTCATCTGATTGAGCTGCGTAAGCGACTACTGAATTGCATTCTCGCTGTATTAGCGATCTTCCTGGTGCTGGTTTACTTCGCCAATGACATCTATCAGCTGGTCGCGGCACCGTTGATCAGCCAGATGCCGGTTGGATCGAGCATGATCGCGACCGATGTGGCCTCACCGTTTTTCACCCCGATTAAGCTGACCATTATTGTGTCAGTGTTTCTTGCGGTGCCGGTGATCCTCTATCAGGTCTGGGCCTTTGTCGCTCCGGCGCTCTACCGGCATGAGCGTAAGCTGGTTATGCCGCTGCTCTTTTCCAGCACCTTCCTGTTTTATTTCGGCGTGGCCTTTGCCTATTTCGTGGTCTTCCCACTGGCATTTGGTTTTTTCACCAAGACCGCACCGATTGGCGTCACCGTCGCAACGGATATCTCTAAGTACCTCGATTTTGTCATGACGCTGTTTATGGCATTTGGCGTGGCGTTCGAAGTACCGGTGGCGATTGTGTTGCTGTGCTGGACCGGGATCACTAGTCCGGAAGAGTTGAAGAAGAAGCGTCCCTATATTCTGGTGGGTGCCTTCGTGGTCGGGATGTTGCTCACACCGCCGGATGTTTTTTCCCAAACTTTGCTCGCTATTCCGATGTACTGCCTGTTTGAAGTCGGCGTATTCTTTTCCCGGTACTACGTGGGTAAAGGCCGACGCTTACAGGATGAGGAAGAGAACACCGACGCCTGATGCTGACAGCCTTACCCGCACTGGCGGGAAGCGTTCACTCCAAACCGCCCTGATGGGCGGTTTTTGTTTATAAACAGTGGGAAATATTATGTTTGATATCGGTGTAAACCTGACCAGCACGCAATTCGCCTCCGACCGGCAAAAGGTGGTTAAACGCGCGCGTGATGCGGGCATCACCGGCATGCTTATTACCGGCACTAACGCGCTGGAGAGCCAGCAGGCTCAGCGACTGGCTGAAGCTCAATCCGGCTTCTGCTGGTCTACTGCGGGCGTTCATCCTCACCATGCCAGCGAATGGTCCACGGAAATCGCCAGCACTCTGCGTCGCCTGGCTGAAAAACCGGAAGTGGTGGCCATCGGTGAGTGCGGGCTCGATTTCAACCGCAACCTGTCGGCGCATGAGCAGCAGGAGTATGCGTTTGACGCGCAGCTGGCGCTGGCGGCCGAACTCAACATGCCGGTGTTTCTGCACTGCCGTGAAGCCCATGCCCGTTTCGCCGCGGTACTTGAACCCTGGCTGCCGAAACTGGCTGGTGCGGTGATCCACTGCTTTACCGGCACGCGTGATGAGCTGGAGGCCTGTCTGGCGATGGGACTATCGGTGGGGATTACCGGCTGGGTTTGCGATGAGCGTCGTGGGCTGGAGCTGCGCGAGCTGCTGCCGCTGATTCCGGCTGACCGGCTGCTGCTGGAAACGGATGCGCCTTATCTGCTGCCGCGCGACATGCGTCCGCGCCCGACCTCACGCCGGAACGAACCCTGCTTTTTACCGCATATTGTTAATCAGGTGGCGACATGGCGGGGCGAGACTGCTGAGGAACTGGCGACCCGCATCGATCAGAATGCGCGGACGTTATTCAGACTGGCTTAAATTTTACGGAACTGCTTGTTGTCGACGCTGCGCATCACCTGCTTATTCAGCAGATTCAGCAACAGAATCGAGCGCGTTTCACCATCCGGCTCGGCAAAAATGGCGCGCAGCCCTTCAAACGTCCCCTCGGTGATGACGACTTCATCGCCGCTTTGTGGTGTCTCAGGGTCAAGCAGGATTTGCGGAACGTCGGTTTCCAGCGCTTCGATCACCGCCGATGGCACGGTTGCGGGCGTGGTGCCAAAGCGCACGAAGTGACTGACACCGCGTGTGCTGCTAATCGTCGTGGTGTGAATCGCTTCCGGATCGAATTCGATAAACAGGTAATTTGGAAACAGGGGCTCACTCACCGTGGTGCGTTTGCCGCGCACGATTTTTTCCAGAGCGATCATTGGACTGAGGCAATGCACTTCCTGCCGCTCCAGATGCTCCTTCGCGCGCAATAGCTGTCCACGTTTGCAATAGAGTAAGTACCAGGATTCCATAACTGCTCCCATTGAATGGACGCTAAGAATAGCAAACCTGCTGCCAGAGTTATAGCGCAGGGGCAGGGTAAAGCGTCCTGCAGCGAAAATAAACTGAGATTTTTCCTAACATGCCGGATGGCAGTAAAAGCATTGATGGGTAATTGACGTCGGCTATTGCTCTGTATCAGACTCGATGACCATCACATCTGCACAAGGATCCTCTGATGGAACTCTTTCTGTTGAGCAATGGCAAGCTGGCGGATGATGCGCCGCTGCTGGGCTATGCGCAGCCACAGCTGCACGCCATGATCGCCCGACGCGCTATCCGGTCGGCGGTACTGATCCCCTACGCAATTATTCGTGGCGACCAGCAGCAACGTGCTGCCGAGCTCAGTGCTTCTCTCGGAATTCAGGTGAAGCGGGTTCAGGCATTCGCTTCGCCAGTTGACGCGATTGCCCAGGCAGAGCTGATTTTAGTCAGCGGTGGCAACACCTGGTTTCTGAATCAGATGCTGCATGAACAGAGTCTGATCGGAGCGATTCAGCGCGCGGTGCGGGAGCGGCAGGTACCCTATGTCGGCTGGAGCGCAGGCTGCAACGTGGCAACGCCCTCAATCCGTACCACTAACGATATGCCGGTACGCAGCAGCGTGGTGTTACCTGCGCTGGGCCTCTTTCCGGTGCAGATCAATCCCCACTATCTGGATGCCAGCGTCAGCGGCCATATGGGCGAAACCCGTGATGAACGTCTGGCGGAGTTCTGTGCAGTTAACCCTGCTGAGTCGGTCATTGCGCTGCGTGAAGGCAGTTTTCTGCACCTGCATGACAACCAGCTGCGTTATCACAGCGTGCGTAACGAAGATTTTAAACTGTTTCGCCACGGCGAGCCGATTCAGGAGTATCACGATGCCCGTGCGTTACAACCGCTGGTTCCCTTTCAGTGCGTATGAGGCGGCCGTATAAACCTCAGCAACTCCATGTAATCAGACCTATAATGGCCGACTCACTCTGGCCGGAAAGCTAAAGCCGCATGAAATATCACGATTTAAGAGACTTTCTCGCGCTGCTCGAACAGCGCGGTGAGCTAAAGCGCATTACACAGTCGATCGATCCTGAACTGGAAATGACCGAAATTGCCGACCGCACCCTGCGTGCCGGTGGCCCCGCTCTGCTGTTTGAAAACCCGAAAGGGTACGACATGCCGGTGCTGTGCAATCTGTTCGGCACGCCAAAGCGTGTGGCCATGGGCATGGGCCAGGAGGAAGTCAGCGCACTGCGTGAAGTGGGTAAACTGCTGGCCTTCCTGAAAGAGCCGGAGCCGCCAAAAGGCTTCCGCGATCTGTTCGATAAGATGCCGCAGTTTAAGCAGGTCCTGAACATGCCGACCAAACGCCTGCGCAATGCACCCTGTCAGGAAGAGGTATTCAGCGGCGATGAAGTCGATCTGACGCGTATTCCGGTGATGAAGTGCTGGCCTGGTGATGCGGCACCGCTGATTACCTGGGGACTGACCGTCACGCGCGGCCCGCATAAAGAGCGGCAGAATCTTGGCATTTATCGACAGCAGGTGATCGGCAAAAACCGTCTGATTATGCGCTGGCTGTCGCACCGTGGCGGCGCACTCGATTATCTGGAGTGGACGAAAGCGCATCCGGGTGAGCGTTTTCCGGTCTCGGTGGCACTGGGTGCCGATCCCGCCACCATTCTCGGTGCCGTCACGCCGGTGCCTGACACGCTGTCAGAATATGCGTTTGCCGGGTTGCTGCGCGGCAATAAAACCGAAGTGGTGAAGTGCCTGTCGAACGATCTCGAAGTGCCGGCCAGTGCGGAAATCGTACTGGAAGGGTATATCGAAGCGGGCGATGTGGCGCCAGAAGGACCTTACGGCGACCACACCGGCTACTACAATGAAGTAGACAGCTTCCCGGTGTTTACCGTGACACATATTACGCAGCGCCATAAGCCTATCTATCACTCCACCTACACCGGCCGTCCGCCGGATGAACCTGCGGTGTTGGGTGTGGCGCTGAATGAAGTGCTGGTGCCAATCCTGGTGAAGCAGTTCCCGGAGATCGTGGACTTCTATCTGCCGCCTGAAGGTTGCTCATATCGGCTGGCGGTCGTGACGATTAAAAAGCAGTACGCCGGGCATGCCAAACGTGTCATGTTTGGCGTCTGGTCATTTTTACGGCAGTTCATGTACACCAAATTTGTTATTGTGTGTGACGATGATGTTAATGCGCGTGACTGGAACGACGTGATCTGGGCCATTACCACCCGTATGGATCCGGCCCGCGATACGGTATTAGTGGAAAATACCCCGATCGATTATCTCGATTTCGCCTCGCCCGTTTCCGGGCTGGGGTCGAAAATGGGGATGGATGCGACCAATAAGTGGCCAGGTGAAACGCAGCGTGAATGGGGCACACCCATCGTTAAAGATCCGGCGGTCACCGCGCGCATTGATGCTATCTGGGATGAGCTAGGTATTTTTGATCAGCCGCCACAGCGTTGATGGCGAGCACAACCATAAAGACGACCCGACAGAGGGAACGCATGACAACGTTAAGCTGTAAAGTAACTTCGGTTGAGGCGATTACCGACACGGTCTATCGCGTTCGCCTGATCCCTGAAGCGGAATTCAGTTTTCGCGCGGGACAGTATCTGATGGTAGTGATGGATGAGCGCGACAAGCGTCCGTTCTCGCTGGCCTCAACGCCGATGGAAAAAGATATTATCGAGCTGCATATCGGCGCGTCCGATCTGAATCTCTATGCCATGGCCGTAATGGACCGCATCCGTAACGATCGCCAGATCACGGTTGATATGCCGCACGGCGATGCCTGGCTGCGTGAAGAGAGCACTAAACCGCTGATCCTGATTGCAGGCGGCACCGGTTTCTCCTATGCCCGTTCGATTTTGCTCACCGCACTGGCGGAACAGCCAGAGCGCGACATCGCCATTTACTGGGGCGGACGTGAGCTTAAGCATCTGTACGATATGGATGAGCTGGATGCGCTGGCCGTGAAGCACCCGAACCTGAAGGTGATCCCGGTCGTCGAGCAGCCTGAAGCAGGCTGGCAGGGCCGTTCTGGTACGGTACTGACCGCAGTGATGCAGGACTTCAGCACGCTGAGTGAGCATGAGATCTACATCGCCGGACGTTTTGAGATGGCGAAGATTGCCCGCGACCGTTTCTGTGCCGAGCGTGGCGCAGTGGAATCACAGATGTATGGCGATGCGTTTGCCTTTATCTGATTCCTGGTAGCAGACAGAAAAAACCCGCCGATCAACGGCGGGTAAATCTGACAAAGTAAGACTCAACGTATTAAAGACGCTCGAATACGGTTGCGATCCCCTGGCCCAGTCCGATGCACATGGTGGCGAGGCCAAAACGGGCATCGCGTCGTTCCATGATGTTCAGCAGCGTAGTGCTGATGCGCGCACCGGAACAGCCCAGCGGATGACCTAAAGCAATCGCGCCGCCATTCAGATTGACCTTCTCATCCATCAGTTCCAGCAAACCTAAGTCTTTAATACAGGGCAGGGTCTGCGCGGCAAAGGCTTCGTTCAGCTCAAACACGTCGATATCACTGACGCTCAGTCCCGCCCGTTTCAATGCCAGTTTGCTGGCCGGAACCGGTCCGTAGCCCATGATCGACGGATCACAGCCGACCACTGCCATGCTGCGGATACGTGCACGTGGCGTCAGCCCCAGTTCACGGGCGCGTGATTCACTCATAATCAGCATGGCGGCCGCGCCATCGGACAGGGCCGACGACGTACCCGCTGTGACGGTGCCATTCACCGGATCGAAGGCGGGTTTGAGTGCCGCCAGACCTTCGGCGCTGGTCTCCTCGCGGATCACCTCATCGAAATCATAGCGCTTAAGAATGCCGTCGCTGTCGTGACCATAGGTGGCGACAATTTCCGTTGCAAAGTCCCCGCGCTGTGTGGCCTGCCATGCGCGCTGGTGCGAACGCAGGGCGAACGCATCCTGCTGCTCACGGCTGATATGATGCATACGCGCCAGCATCTCGGCGGTTAAGCCCATCATGCCCGCAGCTTTAGCGACGGTGCGGCCCAGGCCGGGATGAAAGTCGACGCCGTGATTCATCGGCACGTGTCCCATATGCTCCACACCGCCAATCAGGCAGCACTGCGCATCGCCGACCATAATGGCGCGGGCCGCATCGTGCAGCGCTTGCATTGACGAACCACACAGCCGGTTAACGGTCGTGGCTGGCACAGAGTGCGGGATTTCGGCCAGCAGCGCGGCGTTACGCGCGATATTAAATCCCTGTTCCAGCGTCTGCTGTACGCAGCCCCAGACGATATCGTCGAGGGATGCCGGGTTTACCGCCGGGTTGCGGCTCAGGATTTCGCGCATCAGGTGCGCGGAGAGATCTTCAGCGCGCACGTTCCGAAAGGCTCCGCCTTTTGAACGTCCCATTGGCGTGCGCACCGCATCAACAATCACCACATTTTCCATCTTCTTGCCCTCAGGCGCTTTTCAGCGCGGCTTCATCAATCGGTTTGGCGGCGGGATACCAGCTTTCATGCTGATGGGCTTTCTGCACCAGCAGCGCAGGCAGGGCATACAGGCCACCAAGCGCGCTGTAGCGCCGGGCCTGATCGACCACATTGCTGTTGCCCAGGGTATCCAGATAGCGGAAAGCACCGCCACGGAACGGCGGGAAGCCGAGACCATAGACCAGTGCCATATCCGCTTCAGCGGGCGAGGCGATAATCTTCTCTTCCAGACAGCGCACCACTTCATTCAGCATCGGCAGCATCATACGGTTCAGGATCTCTTCATCACTGAAGACCCGCGCGGGCTGACAGACCTGTTGCAGCAGCGTATCCACTTCAGCATCCGGCACTTTCTTCAGCTTGCCCTTTTTATCCTCTTCCCAGCGCCAGAAGCCTTTGCCATTTTTCTGACCAAAACGACCGGCATCAAACAGCAGGTCTATCGCATCGCGATAGTCGTGCTTCATGCGATCCGGAAAACCATCCGCCATAACGCTTTGCGCGTGGTGTGCGGTATCAATGCCCACTACATCCAGCAGCCATGACGGCCCCATCGGCCAGCCGAACTGTTTTTCCATCACTTTATCAATCTGACGGAAATCAGCGCCGTCGCGCAGCAGCAGGCTGAAAGCGGCGAAGTAGGGGAACAGCACCCGGTTCACAAAGAAGCCGGGGCAGTCATTCACCACGATAGGCGTTTTGCCCATTTTGCTGGCCCATGCCACTACTTTACTCAGTGTCGCTTCACTGGTTTTCTCGCCACGAACCACTTCGACCAGCGGCATACGCGGCACCGGATTGAAGAAGTGCATGCCACAGAAGTTTTCCGGGCGCTGCAGCGCCTGCGCCAGCTGGCTGATAGGAATGGTTGAGGTATTGGAGGCCAGAATCGCATCCTGACGCAGATGCTGTTCGGTTTCCGCCAGCACTTTGGCCTTGATCAGCGGGTTCTCGACCACGGCTTCCACCACCACATCGGCCTGGTCAAAACCGGCGTAATCCAGGGTGGGCTGAATAGTGGCGATCACACTGGCGAGTTTACTGCCGTCGATTTTGCCGCGCTCCAGCAGCTTATTGAGCAGCTTGCTGGCTTCATTCATCCCCAGCGTTAACGCCTGCGGATTAATGTCTTTCATTCTGACCGGCACGCCTTTCCAGGCAGACTGGTAGCTGATGCCGCCACCCATAATGCCCGCGCCCAGTACCGCTGCCTGAGCCGGAGCGCCGCTTTCGCTGCCGCGTTTTTTCGCCAGGCTTTTAACGTACTGGTCGTTGAGGAAGATGCCGACCAGTGCGCGGGCTTCATCAGACTGCGCCAGCGGCACAAACGCTGCCGTTTCAAGTTTCAGCGCATCATCACGACCCAGGCTGGCCGCCGCTTCAATCGTTTTTACGGCCATCAGCGGAGCGGGATAGTGTTTACCTGCGGTCTGCAGCACCATCGCTTTCGCAATCGTGAAGCTCATCGCCGCTTCAATCGGGCTTAGTTTCAGCGGTGCCAGTTTCGGTGCCCGGCGTGCGCGCCAGCTGTCATCTGCGGCAGCGGCCTTAAGCATGGTGATCCCCGCCTCGCGCAGTTTCTCACGCGCCACGACCGCATCGACCAGACCGAGTTTCAGGGCGGCATTGCCATCCACATCTTTACCCGCTGCAATAATTTCCAGCGCACTGTCGGCACCCAGCAGGCGCGGCAATCGCACGCTGCCACCAAAGCCGGGCATGATGCCAAGTTTTGTTTCCGGCAGGCCAATACGGGCATCCGCAGTGGCGATACGCAGATCGGTTGCCAGTACGCATTCGCATCCGCCACCCAGCGCATAGCCGTCAATGGCGGCCAGGGTTGGCACCGGTAAATCTTCAAGACGGTTGAAGATGCTGTTGGCGTAGCTCAGCCACTGACTCAGTTTTTCGGTGGGTGCATCAAACAGAGAAAGGAACTCGGTGATATCCGCGCCCACAATAAAAGCAGGTTTAGCGGAGCTCAGCAGCAGGCCGCGCAGTTCTGGCTGCTGTTCCAGCACCGCAATCGCCTCGCCCAGACTGGCGACCGTTTGCGTATCGAGCTTATTGACTGAGCCTGTAGCGTCAAAAACCAGCTCGGCGATGCCATCGTCCAGCCAGTGAAGAGTAAGGTTAGCGCCTTGGTAGAGCATGTGCGTCTCCTGAAACCGCGAAAGGTGATCTGGTCATACCAGATGATCGTGAGTGTGGGAGCGATGTTAATTATTTGCAAACTGCTCTTTGCTTATTTGCTAACAAGATCACAGCTGCGCCGACTTCGGCATCTGCACAAGGGGTATGCTAAACTTGCGGCCATTTCGCGACACTGGAGAGACGTCAATGGATTCACTGAAGACCTTGTATCACGCGCATATCGCCACGTTGCAACAACGGGCGCAGCAGGTGCTGGCACGCAATAAACTGGATGCGATGTTGATCCATTCCGGTGAATTGTTGACGGTGTTTCTGGATGACCACACCTATCCATTTAAGGTGAATCCGCAGTTCAAGGCCTGGGTGCCGGTAACGCAGGTGCCTAACTGCTGGCTGTGGATTGACGGGGTGAACAAACCGAAACTGTGGTTCTACTCTCCGGTGGATTACTGGCACAACGTTGAACCGTTGCCGGATAGCTTCTGGACCGCGGATGTTGAGGTTATCGGCCTGAAAAATGCCGATGAGATTGCGCAACTGCTGCCTGCACAGCGCGATAACGTCGCCTATATCGGCCCGGTTAACGCGCGTGCAGCTCAGCTCGGTATCACTTCCGGCAATATCAATCCGAAAGCGGTGATCGACTTCCTGCATTTCCATCGCAGCATCAAAACAGATTATGAACTTGCCTGCCTGCGCCAGGCACAGAAGCTGGCGGTTGCAGGTCATCGCGCAGCGAAAGAGGCATTCTCTGCAGGCTTAAGCGAGTTCGATATCAACCAGGCCTATCTGACCGCAACCGGGCATCGCGATACTGATGTGCCTTACGGCAATATCATCGCGCTGAATGAACACGCTGCGGTGCTGCACTACACCCGGCTGGATCATCAGCCACCGGCGAAACGCCACAGCTTTTTGATTGATGCCGGTGCTGAGTATCTTGGCTATGCCGCCGATTTAACCCGCAGCTATGCGGCGCAGAGCAGTTCGCTCTATGCCAGAATGGTTGAGGCGATGAATGCGGAAGAGCTGGCGCTGATCGCTACGCTGAAAGCGGGCGTGCGCTACACCGATTATCATCTTCAGATGCACCAGCGTATTGCGAAGATGTTGCTGAAGTTTGAGCTGGTGCAGGGGATTAGCGAAGAAGCGCTGGTGGCTGAAGATCTGACCGGTCCGTTTATGCCACATGGTCTGGGACATCCGCTGGGTCTGCAGGTGCATGACGTGGCTGGCTTTATGCAGGATGATCAGGGCACCCATCTGGCCGCGCCCGCGCAATATCCTTATCTTCGCTGCACCCGCGTGCTGCAACCGGGCATGGTCTTAACCATCGAGCCGGGCTTCTATATTATTGACTCATTACTGGCGCCGCTGCGTGCGGGCCGTTTCAGTCAGCACTTTAACTGGCAGGCTATTGATGCGCTTCGGCCTTATGGCGGGATTCGTATCGAGGACAACGTGGTGATCCATGCGCATCGCGTTGAGAATATGACCCGCGATCTGCATCTGGCCTGATGGACGCTTTTGATATTCCGGCTGTGCCAGTTAGCAGCAGTGAGGAGACGATCAAAAAGAGTCGCTTCATTACGCTATTGGCACACACCGAAGGCGCTGAGGCGGCACGCGCGTTTGTCCAGCAGGTGAAAAGCGAGCATCCCGCTGCCCGGCATCACTGCTGGGCGTGGGTCGCGGGCGCACCGAATGATTCCCAGCAGCTTGGCTTCTCTGATGATGGGGAACCCTCGGGCACGGCCGGCAAACCGATGCTTGCGCAGCTGATGGGCGCAGATATTGGCGAGATTACCGCCGTCGTCGTGCGTTATTACGGCGGCATCATGCTGGGAACCGGCGGCTTAGTAAAAGCCTATGGCGGTGGGGTCCAGCAGGGACTTAAGCTGCTGCCACGGCAGCGCAAAGTACCGATGAAGCTGTTCACCTTGCAATGCGACTATCCACAGCTCAGTGATATTGAACGGCTGGTTCAGCGTTTCGACGGTAGGGTGACCGACAGTCAGTTTCAGGATCGCATTGCATTGACGCTGGCTGTACCTTACGGACAAATCGACGGATTCAAAAAAAATCTGTCAGACTTTAGTCGGGGCGCGTTATCGCTGATCCCGCTCATACCCTGATGTTCATCTCTATTATTTAAAGGAACGGCTGAATGCACTTTCGCGCCATTACCCGCATAGTCGGTCTGCTGGTGATCCTCTTTTCAGTGACGATGATTTTGCCCGGTCTGGTCGCCCTCATTTATCGCGATGGGGCGGGGCGGGCGTTTAGCCAGACCTTTATGATGGCGCTGGTGATTGGCTCGCTGCTGTGGTGGCCGAATCGTAAAAAGAAAACCGAACTCAAACCGCGCGAAGGGTTCCTGATTGTCGTCCTGTTCTGGACGGTGCTGGGTAGCGTAGGGGCCATGCCCTTTATCTTTGCCGAGCAGCCGCATCTTTCGGTGACGGATGCATTCTTTGAATCGTTCTCGGGCCTGACAACAACCGGTGCCACCACGCTGGTGGGGCTGGACTCGTTGCCCAAGGCGATTCTCTTCTATCGGCAGATGCTCCAGTGGCTGGGCGGTATGGGGATTATCGTGTTAGCGGTGGCGATACTGCCGATTCTGGGCGTCGGGGGCATGCAGCTCTATCGCGCTGAAATGCCGGGGCCGTTAAAAGATAACAAGATGCGGCCACGTATCGCCGAGACAGCCAAGACACTCTGGCTGATCTACGTTCTGCTGACGGTGGCCTGTGCACTGGCGCTGTGGCTGGCGGGCATGCCGGCGTTTGATGCTATCGGCCACAGCTTCTCGACCATCGCTATTGGCGGCTTTTCTACCCACGATGCCAGCATCGGCTATTTTCATAGTGGCACCATCAATACCATCGTGGCGGTGTTTCTGCTGATCTCAGGCTGTAACTACGGCCTGCACTTTGCCATGTTAAGCGGACGTAATTTGCGCGTGTACTGGCGCGACCCGGAATTCCGCATGTTCATTGGCGTTCAGCTGACGCTGGTGTTGATCTGCACGCTGGTGCTCTGGTTCCACAATGTCTATGCCAGCGGCTGGCAGACTCTGAATCAGGCCTTCTTTCAGGTCGTTTCCATGGCAACGACGGCGGGATTCACGACCGACAGCATCGCACGCTGGCCATTGTTCCTGCCGGTGCTGCTGTTGTGCTCAGCCTTTATTGGCGGCTGTGCCGGTTCAACCGGCGGTGGCCTGAAGGTGATTCGCATCCTGCTGTTATGCAAGCAGGGTAACCGTGAGCTTAAGCGTCTGGTTCACCCCAATGCGGTCTACACCATTAAGCTGGGTAATCGGGCGCTTCCGGAACGTATCCTTGAAGCCGTCTGGGGATTCTTCTCGGCCTATGCACTGGTGTTCCTGGTCAGCATGCTGGCGATCATCGCCACCGGTGTCGATGACTTCTCGGCTTTTGCTGCGGTTGCCGCGACGCTCAACAACCTCGGGCCGGGCCTGGGGGTAGTGGCTGATAACTTCACTTCAATGAATGACGTGGCGAAATGGATTCTTATTTCTACCATGTTGTTTGGGCGTCTCGAGGTATTTACCTTGCTGGTGCTGTTCACGCCTACTTTCTGGCGCGAATAATTAATAAGGATGCTGACATGAAAGCGCTGATTCTCTATTCCACTCGCGACGGACAAACAAAGAAGATTGCCTCTTCTATTGCTGAGGCGATCCGTCAGCAGCAACCATGTGATGTGCTGGACATCCAGGATGCTACCCTGCCTGACTGGACGCAGTATGATCGCGTGCTGATTGGCGCCTCGATCCGCTACGGCCATTTCCAGCCGGTCGTCGATAAGTTCGTTAAGCAGCACCTCAAGGAATTGCAGCAGCGTACCAGCGGTTTCTTTTCGGTGAACCTGACAGCGCGGAAACCGGAGAAGCGTTCGCCTGAAACTAACGCCTATACGCAAAAGTTTCTGGCTAACTCTCCGTGGCAACCCGATTGCTGTGCCGTGTTCGCGGGCGCACTTTATTATCCGCGCTATCGCTGGTTCGATCGCGCCATGATTCAGCTGATTATGCGTATGACCGGTGGCGAGACAGATTCAACGAAAGAAGTGGAATACACGGACTGGCAGCAGGTTCGCACTTTTGCCAATGATTTTGCACAGTTACCAGGCAAATCGTAGCGAAATAGCGCGATTTGATGAAAATTACTGCGAACGATAATTTTTTCGTAATAAACACTTGTCAGTCCGCGCGAACTCCCTATAATGCGCCTCCATCGACACGGAACACCGGCAACGGGAAACGCGCTGAGAGGCACAGGAGACTGCGCCGCCGGAGAAAAACTTCTGAGAAAGAGGTTGACTCTGCAGGAGGAAAGCGTAATATACGCCACCTCGCGACAGGACGCTAACGCACTGTTCGCACTGCTCTTTAACAATTTATCAGACAATCTGTGTGGGCACTCGCAGGATTGATATCAGCGTCTCCGGACGCAACAAAATATCAAAGCCTCACGAGTGAACACATAATGAAATTCATTATGACGTTTTACAGATGAGCACCGCTTAACTTGTTTAAGCAAATCAAACTTAAATTGAAGAGTTTGATCATGGCTCAGATTGAACGCTGGCGGCAGGCCTAACACATGCAAGTCGGACGGTAGCACAGAGGAGCTTGCTCCTTGGGTGACGAGTGGCGGACGGGTGAGTAATGTCTGGGGATCTGCCCGATAGAGGGGGATAACCACTGGAAACGGTGGCTAATACCGCATAACGTCGCAAGACCAAAGAGGGGGACCTTCGGGCCTCTCACTATCGGATGAACCCAGATGGGATTAGCTAGTAGGCGGGGTAATGGCCCACCTAGGCGACGATCCCTAGCTGGTCTGAGAGGATGACCAGCCACACTGGAACTGAGACACGGTCCAGACTCCTACGGGAGGCAGCAGTGGGGAATATTGCACAATGGGCGCAAGCCTGATGCAGCCATGCCGCGTGTATGAAGAAGGCCTTCGGGTTGTAAAGTACTTTCAGCGGGGAGGAAGGCGATGTGGTTAATAACCGCGTCGATTGACGTTACCCGCAGAAGAAGCACCGGCTAACTCCGTGCCAGCAGCCGCGGTAATACGGAGGGTGCAAGCGTTAATCGGAATTACTGGGCGTAAAGCGCACGCAGGCGGTCTGTTAAGTCAGATGTGAAATCCCCGGGCTTAACCTGGGAACTGCATTTGAAACTGGCAGGCTTGAGTCTTGTAGAGGGGGGTAGAATTCCAGGTGTAGCGGTGAAATGCGTAGAGATCTGGAGGAATACCGGTGGCGAAGGCGGCCCCCTGGACAAAGACTGACGCTCAGGTGCGAAAGCGTGGGGAGCAAACAGGATTAGATACCCTGGTAGTCCACGCCGTAAACGATGTCGACTTGGAGGTTGTTCCCTTGAGGAGTGGCTTCCGGAGCTAACGCGTTAAGTCGACCGCCTGGGGAGTACGGCCGCAAGGTTAAAACTCAAATGAATTGACGGGGGCCCGCACAAGCGGTGGAGCATGTGGTTTAATTCGATGCAACGCGAAGAACCTTACCTACTCTTGACATCCAGAGAACTTAGCAGAGATGCTTTGGTGCCTTCGGGAACTCTGAGACAGGTGCTGCATGGCTGTCGTCAGCTCGTGTTGTGAAATGTTGGGTTAAGTCCCGCAACGAGCGCAACCCTTATCCTTTGTTGCCAGCGATTCGGTCGGGAACTCAAAGGAGACTGCCGGTGATAAACCGGAGGAAGGTGGGGATGACGTCAAGTCATCATGGCCCTTACGAGTAGGGCTACACACGTGCTACAATGGCGCATACAAAGAGAAGCGACCTCGCGAGAGCAAGCGGACCTCACAAAGTGCGTCGTAGTCCGGATCGGAGTCTGCAACTCGACTCCGTGAAGTCGGAATCGCTAGTAATCGTGGATCAGAATGCCACGGTGAATACGTTCCCGGGCCTTGTACACACCGCCCGTCACACCATGGGAGTGGGTTGCAAAAGAAGTAGGTAGCTTAACCTTCGGGAGGGCGCTTACCACTTTGTGATTCATGACTGGGGTGAAGTCGTAACAAGGTAACCGTAGGGGAACCTGCGGTTGGATCACCTCCTTACCTGAAGATACCTTCCCGCGCAGTGTCCACACAGATTGTCTGATAAAAAGTAACGAGCAGAAAAAACCTCTACAGGCTTGTAGCTCAGGTGGTTAGAGCGCACCCCTGATAAGGGTGAGGTCGGTGGTTCAAGTCCACTCAGGCCTACCAGATTTGTCCTCATGCTGCGTTGTGTCGACGGCTCGCATAGTTCACTATGCTTCGCATCGACACGCCCTGCCTGAGAAAAAATCGCATTCTTTACATGAAGAATGTTACTCCTGGTAGTAGTGGTCTCTGCAGTAACTGTATGGGGCTATAGCTCAGCTGGGAGAGCGCCTGCCTTGCACGCAGGAGGTCAGCGGTTCGATCCCGCTTAGCTCCACCATACCGTTTTAACTGTTTTTCTGAATACTTCAGAGCGTACCGGCAACGGTGTGCTGCGAAGTATTATGCTCTTTAACAATCCGGAACAAGCTGAAAATTGAAACGACGTGTCGTTTTCATTCTCCGTAATAAGAATGAAAAATACGATGCGTTCGAGTCTCTCAAATGCTTACAGCTTACAGCGTTGAAAAACGCCTGTGGGTTGTGAGGTTAAGCGACTAAGCGTACACGGTGGATGCCCAGGCAGTCAGAGGCGATGAAGGACGTGCTAATCTGCGTAAAGCGACGGTAAGGTGATATGAACCGCTACAGCCGTCGATGTCCGAATGGGGAAACCCGGTGCACTCTGTGCATCATTGCAGCATGAATACATAGTGCTGCAAGGCGAACCGGGGGAACTGAAACATCTAAGTACCCCGAGGAAAAGAAATCAACCGAGATTCCCCCAGTAGCGGCGAGCGAACGGGGAGCAGCCCAGAGCCTGAATCAGCATGTGTGTTAGTGGAAGCGTCTGGAAAGTCGCAGGGTACAGGGTGATACTCCCGTACACAAAAGCGCATATGCTGTGAGCTCGATGAGTAAGGCGGGACACGTGGTATCCTGTCTGAATATGGGGGGACCATCCTCCAAGGCTAAATACTCCTGACTGACCGATAGTGAACCAGTACCGTGAGGGAAAGGCGAAAAGAACCCCGGCGAGGGGAGTGAAACAGAACCTGAAACCGTGTACGTACAAGCAGTGGGAGCCTTGATTTATCAGGGTGACTGCGTACCTTTTGTATAATGGGTCAGCGACTTATATTCTGTAGCAAGGTTAACCGTATAGGGGAGCCGCAGGGAAACCGAGTCTTAACTGGGCGTTAAGTTGCAGGGTATAGACCCGAAACCCGGTGATCTAGCCATGGGCAGGTTGAAGGTTGGGTAACACTAACTGGAGGACCGAACCGACTAATGTTGAAAAATTAGCGGATGACCTGTGGCTGGGGGTGAAAGGCCAATCAAACCGGGAGATAGCTGGTTCTCCCCGAAAGCTATTTAGGTAGCGCCTCGTGAACTCATCCTCGGGGGTAGAGCACTGTTTCGGCTAGGGGGCCATCCCGGCTTACCAACCCGATGCAAACTGCGAATACCGAGGAATGTTATCACGGGAGACACACGGCGGGTGCTAACGTCCGTCGTGAAGAGGGAAACAACCCAGACCGCCAGCTAAGGTCCCAAAGTCATGGTTAAGTGGGAAACGATGTGGGAAGGCACAGACAGCCAGGATGTTGGCTTAGAAGCAGCCATCATTTAAAGAAAGCGTAATAGCTCACTGGTCGAGTCGGCCTGCGCGGAAGATGTAACGGGGCTAAACCATGCACCGAAGCTGCGGCAGCGACGCTTATGCGTTGTTGGGTAGGGGAGCGTTCTGTAAGCCGTCGAAGGTGTGCTGTGAGGCATGCTGGAGGTATCAGAAGTGCGAATGCTGACATAAGTAACGATAAAGCGGGTGAAAAGCCCGCTCGCCGGAAGACCAAGGGTTCCTGTTCAACGTTAATCGGAGCAGGGTGAGTCGACCCCTAAGGCGAGGCCGAAAGGCGTAGTCGATGGGAAACAGGTTAATATTCCTGTACTCGGTGTTACTGCGAAGGGGGGACGGAGAAGGCTATATCAGCCGGGCGACGGTTGTCCCGGTTTAAGCGTGTAGGCGGAGGGTCCAGGTAAATCCGGTCCCTTATTAACGCTGAGGCGTGACGACGAGGCACTACGGTGCTGAAGTGATAAATGCCCTGCTTCCAGGAAAAGCCTCTAAGCATCAGGTAACACAGAATCGTACCCCAAACCGACACAGGTGGTCAGGTAGAGAATACCAAGGCGCTTGAGAGAACTCGGGTGAAGGAACTAGGCAAAATGGTGCCGTAACTTCGGGAGAAGGCACGCTGGCGCGTAGGTGGAGGGATTTACTCCCCGAGCCGAAGCCAGTCGAAGATACCAGCTGGCTGCAACTGTTTATTAAAAACACAGCACTGTGCAAACACGAAAGTGGACGTATACGGTGTGACGCCTGCCCGGTGCCGGAAGGTTAATTGATGGGGTTATCCGCAAGGAGAAGCTCTTGATCGAAGCCCCGGTAAACGGCGGCCGTAACTATAACGGTCCTAAGGTAGCGAAATTCCTTGTCGGGTAAGTTCCGACCTGCACGAATGGCGTAATGATGGCCAGGCTGTCTCCACCCGAGACTCAGTGAAATTGAACTCGCTGTGAAGATGCAGTGTACCCGCGGCAAGACGGAAAGACCCCGTGAACCTTTACTACAGCTTGACACTGAACATTGAGCCTTGATGTGTAGGATAGGTGGGAGGCTTTGAAGCGCGGACGCCAGTCTGCGTGGAGCCAACCTTGAAATACCACCCTTTAATGTTTGATGTTCTAACGTAGGCCCGTGATCCGGGCTGCGGACAGTGTCTGGTGGGTAGTTTGACTGGGGCGGTCTCCTCCTAAAGAGTAACGGAGGAGCACGAAGGTCAGCTAATCACGGTCGGACATCGTGAGGTTAGTGCAATGGCATAAGCTGGCTTGACTGCGAGAGTGACGGCTCGAGCAGGTGCGAAAGCAGGTCATAGTGATCCGGTGGTTCTGAATGGAAGGGCCATCGCTCAACGGATAAAAGGTACTCCGGGGATAACAGGCTGATACCGCCCAAGAGTTCATATCGACGGCGGTGTTTGGCACCTCGATGTCGGCTCATCACATCCTGGGGCTGAAGTAGGTCCCAAGGGTACGGCTGTTCGCCGTTTAAAGTGGTACGCGAGCTGGGTTTAGAACGTCGTGAGACAGTTCGGTCCCTATCTGCCGTGGGCGCTGGAGAATTGAGGGGGGTTGCTCCTAGTACGAGAGGACCGGAGTGAACGCACCACTGGTGTTCGGGTTGTCATGCCAATGGCATTGCCCGGTAGCTAAGTGCGGAAAAGATAAGTGCTGAAAGCATCTAAGCACGAAACTTGCCCCGAGATGAGTTCTCCCTGACCCCTTGAGGGTCCTGAAGGGACGTTGAAGACTACGACGTTGATAGGCCGGGTGTGTAAGCGCAGCGATGCGTTGAGCTAACCGGTACTAATGACCCGTGAGGCTTAACCTTACAACGCCAGAGGCGTTTTTGAGAGACACGATTTTCAGCTTCGTTACCGGATAATAGTTGTATCCTGCGGACTGAAGTCCGAAGGATTCTGCGCTGAGGCAAGGCGGCAACCGACCGATGTGAAGGAGCATACTGACGTATGTGACTGAGCAGCGCGAGGGCGGCCAACGCAGCATCAGCACAGAAGACACAGGACAGAGCACAAAGAATTTGCCTGGCGGCTGTAGCGCGGTGGTCCCACCTGACCCCATGCCGAACTCAGAAGTGAAACGCCGTAGCGCCGATGGTAGTGTGGGGCCTCCCCATGCGAGAGTAGGGAACTGCCAGGCATCAAATAAGTGAAAAAGCCCCGCACGAAAGTGCGGGGCTTTTTTACGTCTGCAGATCGTGAAAAACCGCACCATAATCTCCGAAAACAGCCTGAGAACCCCTCTCTGATACGGTAAACTACGGCCAGATAACTCAGTAAAGGCCGTCAAATGTCCAGCCAGCATCCCTCCTTAAAAGCCGACAATACGCTTGGGCTTGAAGTACACACACAAAAACGCATCGTCGCAGAGACGCCAGCCGCTATTCTGGCCGCATGGCAGGATAGCCAGCGTAATCAGACACCTTTCCTTGTGCTCGGGGAAGGCAGTAACGTCCTCTTCCTGGAGGATTTTGCCGGTACCGTGGTGCTGAATCGCATTAAAGGCATCAAAATTCAGGATGAATGTGAGTGCTGGAAGTTGCATGTCGGGGCAGGTGAAAACTGGCATCAGCTGGTTAAGAGTACGCTGGAAAAAGGGATCACTGGCCTGGAAAACCTGGCGTTGATCCCTGGAATGACGGGTTCGGCACCGATTCAGAACATTGGTGCCTATGGTGTGGAATTAAAAGATGTCTGCGAATATGTGGATGTACTTAATCTGCACAGTGGTGAGACAGAACGCCTCGATCGTGAAGCCTGTGAGTTTGGCTATCGTGACAGCATTTTTAAACATCGCTACCAGTCAGGCTATGTCATCGTCGCCGTCGGGATGATCCTGCCTAAGCAATGGCAGCCGGTATTAACCTATGGCGATCTGAAAACGCTTAACCCGGTGACAGCTAATGCCTGGGATGTCTATCACGCGGTTTGCCAGATGCGGCAGAGCAAATTACCGGATCCGAAAGTCACCGGTAATGTCGGCAGCTTCTTTAAAAACCCGGTCGTCACTGAGGCGCAGTGTAGCTCCCTGCTGACCCAATTTCCCGCTATGCCACACTATCTGATGCCAGATGGAGAAACCAAGCTGGCCGCAGGGTGGCTTATCGATCAGTGTCAGCTGAAAGGGTATCGCATTGGAGGCGCCGCCGTTCACCAGCAACAGGCTCTGGTGCTGATTAACGCTGACCATGCCACGCCTGAGGATATCGTTGCGCTGGCAAAAACTGTGCGCGCCCGGGTGGGTGAAAAATTTGATGTCTGGCTGGAGCCTGAAGTCCGCTTTATTCAGGCGCAGGGTGAGTGCAATGCTGTCGGGGTGATCGCATGAAAGACCACAGTGTCCCGCTAAAACTGGTCGATATTTTATCTGATGGTGAGTTTCATTCTGGCGAGCAGCTGGGCGACACTCTGGGCATGAGTCGTGCCGCCATCAACAAGCACATCCAGACACTAAAAAGCTGGGGTCTGGACGTCTATACCGTGACAGGGAAAGGCTACAGTCTCTCTGCCCCGATACAGCTGCTGGATGAGCAGGCGATTCTGTCACAGGTGAAGCAGGGCAATGTCTCGATTATCCCGGTGATTGATTCCACAAATCAGTATCTGCTGGAACGCATGCATGACATGCCCTCTGGCACCGCCTGTATCGCTGAATATCAGCAGGCAGGTCGTGGCCGTCGTGGTCGTCAATGGTTCTCTCCTTTTGGTGCCAACCTCTACATGTCCATGTACTGGCGTCTTGAGCAGGGTCCGGCTGCGGCGATGGGTCTTAGCCTGGTCATTGGCATTGTCATGGCTGAAACATTACGTGCACTCGGGGCCGATGATGTCCGGGTAAAGTGGCCCAATGATATTTACCTGAACGATCGGAAACTGGCAGGTATTCTGGTCGAACTGACCGGTAAAACCGGTGATGCTGCGCAGATCGTGATGGGAGCTGGCATCAACCTGGCGATGCGGACAGCGGATGCTTCACAGATTAATCAGGGCTGGATTAACCTGCAGGAGGCCGGAGTAAGCGTGAACCGCAATGAGCTGGCAGCCCGTCTGATCAACAGCCTGCGCGAGGCCCTGCCGCTGTTTGAGCAGGAGGGATTAACTGCCTTCATCTCGCGCTGGGCGGCACTGGACAATTTTATTAACCGGCCCGTTAAGTTGCTCATCGGCGAACGTGAAGTGCATGGTATTGCACGGGGTGTCGACAGCCAGGGTGGTTTATTACTGGAGCAGGATGGTGAAATAAAAGCCTGGGTGGGCGGGGAAATATCACTGCGTCCTGTCTGATCAAAAAAGCCTGCACTAATGCAGGCTTTTTTATGACCGCTGTTATTTACGCAGGCGAACCTTATCGACCGCATGATCACCACTTTTGGTCATGATCAGGCTGGCCCTTTCACGTGTCGGCAGGATATTTTCCTGCAGGTTAAGCCAGTTAATCTCTTTCCATAGATTACCTGCTATCTCAACCGCTTCTGCCTCTGAGAGCTGGGCGTAATGGTGGAAGTAGGAGTCTGGATCGGTAAAGGCACCCTGACGGAATTTCAGGAATCGATTGATATACCAGCTTTGCAGAAGGTCTTCCTCTGCATCTACATAGATAGAGAAGTCAACGAAGTCCGAAACAAAGACATGATGAGGGTCATGGGGATAGTCCATGCCGCTCTGTAATACGTTCAGACCTTCCAGAATAAGAATATCTGGCTGCTGTATCACTTTATCGCCATCAGGGATGACATCATAAATCAGGTGCGAATAGACCGGGGCGGTCACCTGACTGGCGCCGGATTTTAAATCGGAGACGAAATTGACCAGCCGGTGCATATCATAAGATTGCGGGAAGCCTTTTTTCTTCATTAAGCCACGCTCTTTCAGCACGGCATTAGGGTGAAGGAAGCCATCCGTCGTGATCAATTCCACTTTACGATGTTCAGGCCAGCGACTGAGCAACGCCTGCAGTACACGCGCAGTCGTACTTTTACCGACCGCGA
This sequence comes from Pantoea sp. JKS000250, assembly GCF_003201065.1. NCBI lineage: Bacteria > Pseudomonadati > Pseudomonadota > Gammaproteobacteria > Enterobacterales > Erwiniaceae > Pantoea > Pantoea sp. JKS000250. Next base: position 2,433,035 of record NZ_QICZ01000001.1, read on the forward strand.
CGCTCCCCGCAATACTGATGATATAGGGGATTTTCTGGCTATTGGTGCCCAGAAATTGCTCCAGTACCGCCTGCCGACGAACGTTAGAGCTGATATAGAAATTAAGCAGACGCGAAAGTGGCAGATAAATTTCTGCAACTTCCTCCAGCGAAAGATCTTCGTTGATGCCCTTGAGCTGCGCGATCTCTTCCTCTGACAGCGTCATAGGCACAGAATCACGTAATGCAGCCCACTGCTCACGAGTGAACTCCAGATAAGGCGTTGTCAGGGGGGTTGTTTTATCCATAAGCATGCATCTGACCGCAAATTCATTACTATCAACCGCGTATTAGCCGATAAGCAGGACAGCACGGGTGAAGTGAATCACGAATCGCTGGTTTATCAGTGAGAACAATGGGCTGGAGGGTATCACCAGTATGGCTTTTAACAGAAGTAAAAAGATAAACGCGATCGCGCTTTCGTCGGCATACCCGCAAAACGTTGCAGTGCCTTTAATTTTTACTGCTTTATCGTTGTTTATGATATTGCAGGCCGGCACAGGTAATGTGCGACGTTTAATCTGCTTATACGGTCATCGCTGTGCCTGATTGGCCGAACGGCGTAATAAGACGCTTGCAGTGAGGCTGATACATGTCACGCGCAACCTTTCGCAAAAAAACAAACAGTACAAAGACATTTTAAACGCTTCCTTTCAGCGCAAATCGTGATAGTGAGAAAGAATGCGCATGACAATATGCCCCTGCTTTCGATAGAAGTGCGCCGCTCCATGAGAAAAAAGGGTTCAGCCAGGGGCAAAAAAACCTCATTCAGCACCCCGACGTAAAAAAAAGGGTGCCGGCCACTCATTTTATTCGCATAAAAGAGAAGGGCAGAGGGAGTTAAGATGATGGCGCGCTTTAGTCTGATCCTGTGAAAACAGAGCCAGATTGCACAAATAATCTGCATAAAAACGTTAAAATGCGATGATTTGCACAAATAGTAAGCGATAGAAAAAAATATGCGATTTTTTAGTTGCATCCAGGGTCCGACCTTCCTAGAATGCGCTCCACTTGATGCCGGCTTAGCTCAGTTGGTAGAGCAACTGACTTGTAATCAGTAGGTCACCAGTTCGATTCCGGTAGCCGGCACCAATCAAGTAGGTGGGATTCCCGAGCGGCCAAAGGGAGCAGACTGTAAATCTGCCGTCACAGACTTCGAAGGTTCGAATCCTTCTCCCACCACCATCTCAGCCTCGCGGTTGAGTACAGATAAACGGCCTGTTTATCTGTCAGGTGAGTCACTTATCACCCTGAATTCAGACTGAGCGTTAGCGAAGTCAACGTCGGTCAGCTTCGCTGGCAGACAGTAGATAGCAGAGAAGCATTCACTGTTATCTGCAAGCTACAGAAAGAACAGGTAGCCGAGTTCCAGGATGCGGGCATCGTATAATGGCTATTACCTCAGCCTTCCAAGCTGATGATGCGGGTTCGATTCCCGCTGCCCGCTCCAGATGTGCTGATATGGCTCAGTTGGTAGAGCGCACCCTTGGTAAGGGTGAGGTCCCCAGTTCGACTCTGGGTATCAGCACCACTTCCTTTAATCTCCCTCCTGATTTTCTCTGTAACTTCCTTGCAGTCAGGCATTGCCTGGTTAATGTGATGATATCATTGATATATCCGTGTCTTAGAGGGACTAGCGATGGCTAAAGAGCAATTTCAACGTAACAAACTGCACGTAAACGTGGGCACCATCGGTCACGTTGACCACGGTAAAACCACCCTGACTGCAGCTATCACTACCGTACTGGCTAAAACCAACGGCGGCCAGGCTCGTGCGTTCGACCAGATCGACAGCACGCCTGAAGAAAAAGCCCGCGGTATCACCATCAACACCGCTCACGTTGAGTATGAGACTGCTGCACGTCACTACGCTCACGTTGACTGCCCAGGCCACGCCGACTATGTGAAAAACATGATCACCGGTGCTGCGCAGATGGACGGCGCGATCCTGGTTGTTGCTGCGACTGATGGCCCGATGCCACAGACCCGTGAGCACATCCTGCTGGGTCGTCAGGTTGGCGTTCCTTACATCATCGTGTTCCTGAACAAGTGCGACATGGTTGATGATGAAGAGCTGCTGGAACTGGTTGAGATGGAAGTGCGTGACCTGCTGTCACAGTACGACTTCCCAGGCGACGACACTCCAATCGTTCGTGGTTCTGCTCTGAAAGCGCTGGAAGGCGTTCCTGAGTGGGAAGCGAAAATCATCGAACTGGCTGAACACCTGGACAACTACATCCCGGATCCAGTCCGTGCGATCGACATGCCGTTCCTGCTGCCAATCGAAGACGTATTCTCAATCTCTGGCCGTGGTACTGTTGTTACCGGTCGTGTTGAGCGCGGCATCGTTAAAGTCGGCGACGAAGTTGAAATCGTGGGTATCAAAGATACTGCGAAATCAACCTGTACCGGTGTTGAGATGTTCCGTAAGCTGCTGGACCAGGGTCAGGCAGGCGAAAACTGTGGTGTTCTGCTGCGCGGTATCAAGCGTGAAGACATCCAGCGTGGCCAGGTTCTGGCTAAGCCAGGCTCAATCAAGCCACACACCCAGTTCGAGTCAGAAGTTTACGTTCTGTCTAAAGACGAAGGTGGCCGCCATACTCCGTTCTTCAAAGGCTATCGTCCACAGTTCTACTTCCGTACAACTGACGTAACCGGCTCAGTAGAGCTGCCAGAAGGCGTTGAAATGGTCATGCCAGGCGACAACATCAAAATGGTTGTTACCCTGATCCACCCAATCGCAATGGACGAAGGTCTGCGCTTCGCAATCCGCGAAGGTGGCCGTACCGTTGGCGCGGGTGTTGTTGCTAAAGTTATCGCATAATTACCGATAACGTTTGACGCAATGCACACGGAAAGGGCATCATTTGATGCCCTTTTTGCACGCTGTTTCATAGAACCTGGCTCATCAGTGATTTTTTGAATCATAATCATTGCTGAGACAGGCTCTGTTATGCGGCGTTGGATACCGAGTTACGCCCCAAAAGCTCATTCGGTTTGGACGCCTCGCACTGCGGGGCAGAATAGTTTCTGAATTATTGTGGCAGGTTGGTTTATGAGTGCGAATACCGAAGCTCAAGGGAGCGGGCGTGGCCTGGAAGCGGTAAAGTGGGTAGGTGTTGTATTACTGCTGCTTGCAGCGATTGTAGGTAACTACCTCTATCGTGATGTGTCACTGCCACTGCGTGCATTAGCCGTAGTTGTACTGATTGCAGCGGCTGGCGGCATTGCGCTTTTAACGACCAAAGGCAAAGCGACCGTGGCTTTTGCTCGTGAAGCAAGAACAGAAATGCGTAAGGTTATCTGGCCAACCCGCCAGGAAACGCTGCACACCACGTTAATCGTTGCCGCGGTTACTGCCGTGATGTCACTGATTTTGTGGGGGCTGGATGGTATTCTGGTCCGTCTGGTATCGTTTATCACTGGCCTGAGGTTCTGAGATGTCTGAAGCTCCAAAGAAACGCTGGTACGTCGTACAGGCGTTTTCCGGTTTTGAAGGCCGCGTAGCCCAATCGCTGCGCGAGCATATCAAATTGCACAACATGGAAGAGCTGTTTGGTGAAGTCATGGTTCCGACTGAAGAAGTGGTTGAAATCCGTGGTGGCCAGCGTCGTAAGAGCGAGCGCAAGTTTTTCCCGGGATACGTACTGGTTCAGATGGTGATGAATGACGCCAGCTGGCATTTAGTACGCAGCGTCCCGCGCGTGATGGGTTTCATCGGCGGTACCTCTGACCGTCCTGCACCTATCAGTGATAAAGAAGTTGATGCGATCATGAATCGTCTGCAGCAGGTCGGCGACAAGCCTCGTCCTAAAACGCTGTTTGAACCAGGTGAAATGGTTCGTGTTAATGACGGTCCGTTCGCTGACTTTAACGGTGTGGTTGAAGATGTGGATTACGAGAAGAGCCGCCTGACGGTATCCGTTTCCATCTTTGGTCGTGCAACACCGGTTGAGCTCGACTTCGGTCAGGTGGAGAAAGGTTAACCTCTTTCCGCTCACAAATTAGCTGTTGCAGCAGGCGCGAAATTTAACTACAATTTCGCGCCTTTTGTTTTTATGCGCTGGCAACAGCGTATAAATCGTTATCACGGGGAGCCTTTACAGGCGCTATAACCCAATTGAGGAAATATCATGGCTAAGAAAGTCCAAGCCTACGTCAAGCTGCAGGTTGCAGCTGGTATGGCGAACCCAAGTCCACCGGTTGGTCCAGCTCTGGGTCAGCAGGGTGTTAACATCATGGAATTCTGTAAAGCGTTCAACGCTAAGACCGAATCTCTGGAAAAAGGTCTGCCGACTCCTGTTGTTATCACCGTATACAGCGACCGTTCTTTCACCTTCATTACCAAAACGCCTCCGGCTGCCGTACTGCTGAAAAAAGCAGCGGGCATCAAGTCTGGTTCTGGTAAGCCGAACAAAGATAAAGTCGGTAAAGTGACTCGTGCTCAGGTACGTGAAATCGCAGAAACCAAAGCTGCGGACATGACTGGTTCTGACGTTGAAGCGATGACTCGCTCAATCGAAGGTACTGCTCGTTCCATGGGCCTGGTAGTAGAGGACTAAGAAATGGCTAAGCTGACCAAGCGCATGACCGTAATTCGCGACAAAGTTGACGCGACCAAGCAGTATGACATTGCTGAAGCTGTTGCTCTGCTGAAAGAACTGGCAACTGCCAAGTTCGTTGAAAGCGTTGACGTTGCTGTCAACCTCGGCATTGATGCACGTAAATCTGATCAGAACGTTCGCGGCGCGACCGTTCTGCCACACGGTACTGGTCGTTCAGTACGTGTTGCTGTCTTCGCCCAGGGCGCTAACGCTGAAGCTGCTAAAGCAGCTGGCGCAGAGCTGGTAGGCATGGAAGACCTGGCTGATCAGATCAAGAAAGGCGAAATGAATTTTGACGTTGTTATTGCTTCTCCGGATGCAATGCGCGTTGTTGGCCAGCTGGGCCAGATTCTGGGTCCACGTGGCATGATGCCAAACCCGAAAGTCGGTACTGTAACCCCTAACGTTGCTGAAGCGGTTAAGAACGCTAAAGCCGGTCAGGTTCGTTATCGTAACGACAAAAACGGCATCATCCACACTACCATCGGTAAAGTGGACTTTGACGCTGACAAACTGAAAGAAAACCTGGAATCTCTGCTGGTTGCGCTGAAAAAAGCTAAACCATCACAGGCCAAAGGCGTGTATATCAAGAAAGTCAGCCTTTCAACCACCATGGGCGCCGGCGTTGCCGTTGACCAGGCTGGTCTGAACGCAACAGCAAACTAATTGCTGCTTGAAACGGGCGAAAAATTCACCTAGAATCTTACGCCCGTTGTTCTGTTATTAGCAGAACGGGACACCAGAGAGCCAGAACCGACTGTTGCGTTTATCGCCATTCCCTCTGACTCTGCTGCGTCGCACAGAATTTAGGTTGGAGCCAGGCCTTATCCTGGCCTCCGTCCAAGACCGCAGGCGCTGTTTATCTCCGGATATTCCGCTTAATCCCCTGCGTAGACGGTGACAGAACCAAAAGAATTTTTTCTTAGCTGGATTCTGCTCACCGTGTTCGAGCGCTTATTACCCCGCGGGGTGAGTAAGTGAAGTGAGTTCCGGGGAAATCCTTTCCCGGTCAAATCCAGGAGCAAAAGCTAATGGCATTAAATCTTCAAGACAAACAAGCGATTGTTGCTGAAGTCAGCGAAGTAGCCAAAGGTGCGCTTTCAGCGGTTGTTGCGGATTCCCGTGGCGTTACCGTTGATAAAATGACCGAACTGCGTAAAGCAGGCCGTGAAGCTGGCGTTTACATGCGTGTTGTTCGTAACACCCTGCTGCGCCGCGTCGTTGAAGGTACTCAGTTTGAGTGCCTGAAAGACACGTTTGTTGGTCCGACCCTGATTGCATATTCTATGGAACACCCGGGCGCTGCTGCTCGTCTGTTCAAAGATTTCGCGAAAGCGAATGCAAAATTTGAGGTCAAAGCTGCAGCCTTTGAAGGTGAGCTGATCACGGCGGCCAATATTGACCGTCTGGCAACGCTGCCGACCTACGAAGAAGCACTGGCACGTCTGATGTCGACCATGAAAGAAGCCGCTGCCGGCAAACTGGTCCGCACTCTGGCTGCTGTACGCGATGCAAAAGAAGCGGCTTAAGGCCTTATTCTTTTCTTCGTACCTGCTTACGTATAAACTTTTTCTGATTCTTAGGAACAATTGTCATGTCTATCACTAAAGACCAAATTCTGGAAGCTGTTGCAGCGATGTCCGTAATGGAAGTTGTTGAGCTGGTTTCTGCTATGGAAGAAAAATTCGGCGTTTCTGCTGCAGCTGCTGTAGCTGTTGCTGCGGGCCCGGCTGAAGCTGTTGAAGAAAAAACTGAATTCGACGTCGTACTGAAAGCTGTTGGCGCGAACAAAGTAGCAGTCATCAAAGCCGTACGTACTGCAACTGGTCTGGGCCTGAAAGAAGCCAAAGACCTGGTTGAAGCAACTGGCGTAATCAAAGAAGGCATCAGCAAAGATGACGCAGCTGCACTTGAAGCTGCTCTGAAAGAAGCTGGCGCTGAAGTTGAAGTTAAGTAAGACAGCCTTCGGGTTGCAGTCTGAGTAGTTTCAGACTGATGGCTGGTGACTTTTTGGTCACCAGCCTTTTTGCGCTACAGGGTCTCAATGGGGTTTCACACTGTTTGTCCATTGTTACTCTTCAATATCTTTCTCTATCGACGACTTAATATACCGCTTTCCTGTGCGGGTTCCCTGCCTTCACAAAAGCGATGAAATGATTTAAGCGTGATAGAAAGAGGTATTGCACTGCTGCCGCGCAGCCAGTGAATCAAACAAAATCGTGTTGCATGAACTGTCCTGTCAGGACGGACAGCGTGGGTCGACTTGTCAGCTAGCTGAGGAACCCTATGGTTTACTCCTATACCGAGAAAAAACGTATTCGTAAGGATTTTGGTAAACGTCCGCAAGTACTGGACATACCTTATCTCCTTTCCATCCAGCTCGACTCGTTCCAGAAGTTTATCGAGCAAGATCCAGAAGGTCAGTACGGACTGGAAGCTGCATTCCGCTCTGTATTCCCTATTGCGAGCTACAGCGGCAACTCTGAGTTGCAGTATGTCAGCTACCGCCTGGGTGAACCTGTCTTTGACGTGAAAGAGTGTCAGATCCGTGGCGTGACCTATTCGGCACCGCTGCGCGTGAAACTGCGTCTGGTGATCTATGAGCGTGAAGCGCCAGAAGGCACCGTAAAAGACATTAAAGAACAAGAAGTCTACATGGGCGAGATTCCGCTCATGACCGACAACGGTACCTTTGTTATCAATGGTACCGAGCGCGTTATCGTTTCTCAGCTGCACCGTAGTCCCGGCGTGTTCTTTGATAGCGATAAGGGTAAAACCCACTCATCGGGTAAAGTGCTGTACAACGCACGTATCATCCCTTACCGCGGTTCATGGCTCGACTTTGAGTTTGACCCGAAAGATAACCTGTTTGTCCGTATTGACCGTCGTCGTAAGCTGCCGGCCACTATCATCCTGCGCGCGTTACAGTTCACTACACCTCAGATCCTCGATATCTTCTTTGAGAAAGTGGTGTTTGAAATCCGTGACAACAAGCTGCAGATGGAGCTGGTGCCTGAGCGCCTGCGCGGTGAAACCGCTACCTTCGATATCGAAGCGAACGGCACCGTCTACGTCGAAAAAGGTCGCCGCATTACTGCGCGCCATATTCGTCAGCTGGAAAAAGATGGCATTCAGCACATCGAAGTCCCGGTTGAATATATCGCGGGCAAAGTGGTCGCTAAAGATTACATCGATGAGAGCACCGGTGAGCTGATTGTTGCAGCGAACATGGAACTGTCACTGGATCTGCTGGCTAAACTGAGCCAGTCCGGTCACAAGCGCATCGAAACCCTGTTCACCAACGATCTGGACCACGGTCCATATATGTCCGAGACCCTGCGTGTCGACCCAACCAGCGATCGCCTGAGCGCACTGGTTGAGATCTATCGCATGATGCGTCCTGGTGAGCCGCCAACACGCGAAGCTGCAGAGAACCTGTTTGAGAACCTGTTCTTCTCAGAAGATCGTTACGATCTTTCTGCGGTCGGTCGTATGAAGTTCAACCGCTCATTGCTGCGTGATGAAATCGAAGGTTCAGGCATCCTGAGCAAAGATGACATCATCGAAGTGATGAAGAAACTGATCGACATCCGTAACGGTAAAGGCGAAGTGGACGATATCGACCACCTCGGGAACCGTCGTATTCGTTCAGTGGGTGAAATGGCTGAGAACCAGTTCCGTGTTGGTCTGGTCCGTGTTGAGCGTGCGGTTAAAGAGCGTCTGTCTCTGGGCGACCTTGATACGCTGATGCCACAGGACATGATCAACGCGAAGCCGATTTCGGCTGCGGTGAAAGAGTTCTTTGGTTCAAGCCAGCTTTCTCAGTTTATGGATCAGAACAACCCGCTGTCAGAGATTACGCACAAACGTCGTATCTCTGCTCTCGGCCCGGGTGGTTTGACGCGTGAGCGTGCCGGCTTCGAAGTGCGTGACGTACACCCAACGCACTACGGTCGTGTCTGCCCAATCGAAACCCCTGAAGGTCCGAACATCGGTCTGATCAACTCCTTGTCTGTCTATGCACAGACCAATGAGTACGGTTTCCTTGAAACACCTTATCGCCGTGTTATCGACGGTCTGGTTTCTGACGAGATTCACTACCTCTCTGCTATCGAAGAGGGTAACTACGTTATCGCTCAGGCGAACGCCCCTCTGGATGACAACGGCGCGTTTGTTGATGACCTGGTCACCTGCCGTAGCAAAGGCGAATCGAGTCTGTTCAGCCGCGATCAGGTTGACTACATGGACGTTTCCACCCAGCAGGTGGTTTCTGTCGGTGCATCCCTGATCCCGTTCCTGGAACACGATGACGCCAACCGCGCCCTGATGGGTGCGAACATGCAACGTCAGGCCGTTCCGACTCTGCGTGCTGATAAGCCGCTGGTTGGTACCGGTATGGAACGTGCTGTTGCCGTTGACTCCGGTGTAACAGCCGTGGCGAAACGTGGCGGTACCGTACAGTACGTTGACGCATCACGTATCGTTATCAAAGTTAACGAAGACGAAATGCATGCTGGCGAAGCCGGTATCGACATTTACAACCTGACCAAATATACCCGTTCTAACCAGAACACCTGCATCAACCAGATGCCATGTGTTTCTCTGGGTGAGCCGGTTGAGCGCGGCGACGTGCTGGCAGATGGCCCGTCCACCGATCTGGGTGAACTGGCTCTGGGCCAGAACATGCGCGTGGCGTTCATGCCGTGGAACGGCTACAACTTCGAAGACTCCATCCTGGTCTCCGAGCGCGTGGTTCAGGAAGATCGCTTTACGACTATCCACATTCAGGAACTGGCTTGCGTGTCGCGTGACACCAAACTAGGGCCGGAAGAGATCACTGCTGATATCCCGAACGTGGGTGAAGCTGCACTCTCTAAACTGGATGAGTCAGGCATCGTCTACATCGGTGCTGAAGTGACCGGTGGCGACATTCTGGTTGGTAAGGTAACGCCTAAAGGTGAAACCCAGCTGACGCCAGAAGAAAAACTGCTGCGCGCTATCTTCGGTGAAAAAGCCTCTGACGTGAAAGATTCGTCACTGCGCGTGCCGAATGGCGTGTCAGGTACTGTGATCGACGTTCAGGTCTTTACCCGCGATGGCGTGGAAAAAGACAAACGTGCGCTTGAAATCGAAGAGATGCAGCTGAAGCAGGCCAAAAAAGACCTGTCTGAAGAACTGCAGATCCTGGAAGCGGGCCTGTTCAGCCGTATCCAGAACGTACTGATTTCGGGTGGCGTTGAAGCAGACAAACTGGACAAGCTGCCGCGCGAGCGCTGGCTGGAACTGGGTCTGACTGACGAAGCCAAGCAAAACCAGCTGGAGCAGCTGGCAGAGCAGTACGACGAACTGAAGCACGAGTTTGAGAAAAAACTCGAAGGTAAGCGTCGTAAGATCACCCAGGGCGATGATCTGGCACCAGGCGTGCTGAAAATCGTTAAGGTTTATCTGGCTGTTAAGCGTCAGATTCAGCCGGGTGACAAAATGGCAGGCCGTCACGGTAACAAAGGTGTTATCTCCAAGATCAACCCGATCGAAGATATGCCTTACGATGAAAACGGCACGCCGGTTGACATCGTTCTGAACCCGCTGGGCGTACCATCGCGTATGAACATCGGTCAGATTCTGGAAACGCACCTGGGTATGGCAGCGAAAGGTATCGGCGAGAAAATCAACGCCATGCTGAAGAAGCAGGAAGAAGTCGCGAAACTGCGCGAATTCATCCAGCGCGCCTATGACCTGGGTACCGATCTGCGTCAGCGTGTTGATCTGAACACCTTCTCTGATGACGAAGTACTGCGTCTGGCTGAGAACCTGAAGAAAGGTATGCCAATCGCCACGCCGGTGTTTGATGGCGCGAAAGAGAGCGAGATCAAAGAGCTGCTGCAGCTCGGCGGCCTGCCTTCTTCCGGTCAGATTACCCTGTTTGACGGCCGTACCGGTGAGCAGTTCGAACGTCAGGTAACCGTTGGCTACATGTACATGCTGAAACTTAACCACCTGGTTGATGACAAGATGCATGCACGTTCTACCGGTTCCTATAGCCTGGTTACTCAGCAGCCGCTGGGTGGTAAGGCGCAGTTCGGTGGTCAGCGCTTTGGTGAGATGGAAGTATGGGCACTGGAAGCATATGGTGCCGCGTATACCCTGCAGGAAATGCTTACCGTTAAGTCTGATGACGTCAACGGCCGTACCAAGATGTATAAAAACATCGTTGACGGTAACCATCAGATGGAACCGGGCATGCCGGAATCCTTCAACGTACTGTTGAAAGAGATTCGCTCGCTGGGTATCAACATCGAGCTGGAAGACGAGTAACCCCTTTTCAGGCTGCGGCTTGCCGCCGCCTGAAAGCGCAGGGTTTAAAGCGCTCGCAATTGTACTGGTTACGGGGCGTTCAATTTCGGTTGGACGCCCCCTGAGTCTCACTCCGACGGGAGCTAATCCGTGAAAGACTTACTTAAGTTTCTGAAAGCGCAAACTAAGACCGAAGAGTTTGATGCGATCAAAATTGCGCTGGCTTCGCCAGACATGATCCGTTCCTGGTCTTTTGGTGAAGTGAAAAAGCCAGAAACCATTAACTACCGTACTTTTAAGCCAGAGCGCGATGGTCTGTTCTGTGCCCGTATCTTCGGGCCGGTAAAAGACTATGAGTGCCTGTGCGGCAAGTATAAGCGCCTCAAACACCGTGGTGTGATTTGTGAGAAGTGCGGCGTTGAAGTGACCCAGACTAAAGTACGCCGTGAGCGTATGGGCCACATTGAACTGGCGTCGCCGACTGCGCACATCTGGTTCCTGAAGTCACTGCCATCGCGTATCGGCTTACTGCTGGATATGCCACTGCGTGACATCGAGCGCGTGCTCTACTTTGAATCTTACGTGGTAATCGAAGGTGGCATGACCAACCTCGAGAAGCGTCAGATCCTGACTGAAGAGCAGTACCTTGACGCTCTGGAAGAGTTCGGTGACGAGTTCGACGCCAAAATGGGCGCCGAAGCGATCCAGGCCCTGTTGAAAAACATGGATCTGGAGCAGGAGTGCGAGCAGCTGCGTGAAGAGCTGAACGAAACTAACTCCGAAACCAAACGTAAAAAACTGACCAAGCGCATCAAGCTGCTGGAAGCGTTCGTCCAGTCTGGCAACAAGCCAGAGTGGATGATCCTGACCGTGCTGCCTGTTCTGCCACCGGATCTGCGTCCGCTGGTACCGCTGGATGGTGGTCGTTTCGCTACGTCGGATCTGAACGATCTGTATCGTCGCGTGATCAACCGTAACAACCGTCTGAAGCGCCTGCTGGATCTGGCTGCGCCAGACATCATCGTGCGCAACGAAAAGCGTATGTTGCAGGAAGCGGTCGATGCACTGCTGGACAACGGTCGTCGCGGTCGTGCGATCACCGGTTCTAACAAGCGTCCGCTGAAATCGCTGGCTGACATGATCAAAGGTAAGCAGGGTCGTTTCCGTCAGAACCTGCTGGGTAAACGTGTCGACTATTCTGGTCGTTCGGTTATCACCGTTGGTCCATACCTGCGTCTGCATCAGTGCGGTCTGCCGAAGAAAATGGCACTCGAACTGTTCAAACCGTTTATTTACGGCAAGCTGGAACTGCGTGGCCTGGCCACCACCATCAAAGCCGCGAAGAAAATGGTTGAGCGCGAAGAAGCGGTTGTCTGGGATATCCTCGACGAAGTGATCCGTGAGCACCCGGTTCTGCTGAACCGTGCGCCTACGCTGCACCGTCTGGGTATTCAGGCCTTTGAACCGGTTCTGATCGAAGGTAAAGCGATCCAGCTGCACCCGCTGGTTTGTGCGGCTTATAACGCCGACTTCGATGGTGACCAGATGGCTGTTCACGTACCGCTGACGCTGGAAGCCCAGCTGGAAGCGCGTGCGCTGATGATGTCGACCAACAACATCCTGTCACCTGCGAACGGCGAGCCAATCATCGTTCCTTCTCAGGACGTTGTACTGGGTCTGTATTACATGACCCGTGACTGTGTTAACGCCAAAGGCGAAGGCATGGTGCTGACTGGCCCGAAAGAAGCTGAGCGTATTTATCGCGCCGGCCTCGCCTCTCTGCATGCTCGCGTTAAGGTGCGTATCACCGAACACGAGAAGAATGAGCAGGATGAGTGGGTTGCTAAAACCAGCATCATCGATACCACGATTGGCCGTGCCATCCTGTGGATGATCGTGCCAAAAGGTCTGCCTTTCTCCATCGTTAACCAGGCGCTGGGCAAAAAAGCTATCTCCAAAATGCTGAACACCTGTTACCGCATTCTGGGCCTGAAGCCGACCGTTATCTTTGCTGACCAGACCATGTACACCGGTTTCGCTTATGCTGCCCGTTCAGGCGCGTCAGTCGGCATCGACGACATGGTTATTCCAGAGAAGAAAGTGGAAATCATCACTGAAGCGGAAGCGGAAGTGGCTGAGATCCAGGAGCAGTTCCAGTCTGGTCTGGTAACCGCAGGCGAACGTTATAACAAAGTCATCGATATCTGGGCTGCAGCCAACGAACGTGTTGCCAAGGCGATGATGGAAAACCTCTCTACCGAAGTCGTCATTAACCGTGACGGCGAAGAAGAGCGCCAGGTTTCCTTCAACAGCATCTTTATGATGGCTGACTCAGGTGCGCGTGGTTCTGCTGCACAGATTCGTCAGCTGGCCGGTATGCGTGGTCTGATGGCGAAGCCAGATGGCTCCATCATCGAAACACCAATCACGGCGAACTTCCGTGAAGGGTTGAACGTACTCCAGTACTTCATCTCAACCCACGGTGCACGTAAAGGTCTTGCGGATACCGCACTGAAAACAGCGAACTCCGGTTATCTGACGCGTCGTCTGGTTGACGTTGCCCAGGATCTGGTGGTTACCGAAGATGACTGTGGTACACACGAAGGCATCATGATGACGCCTGTCATCGAAGGTGGCGACGTTAAAGAGCCACTGCGTGAACGTGTACTGGGTCGTGTGACTGCTGAAGACGTTCTGAAGCCGGGTACTGCTGATATTCTGGTCCCACGCAACACGCTGCTCGATGAGCACTGGTGTGACGTGCTGGAACTGAACTCAGTCGACAGCCTGAAAGTCCGCTCGGTAGTAGGTTGTGAAACCGACTTTGGTGTGTGTGCGCATTGCTACGGTCGCGACCTGGCACGTGGTCACATCATCAACAAAGGTGAAGCGATCGGTGTTATCGCGGCACAGTCCATCGGTGAGCCAGGTACACAGCTGACGATGCGTACGTTCCACATCGGTGGTGCGGCATCACGTGCGGCTGCTGAATCCAGCATTCAGGTGAAGAACAAAGGTACCATCAAGCTGACCAACGCCAAGTCGGTAACGAACTCGGCAGGCAAGCTGGTGATCACCTCGCGTAACGTTGAACTGAAAATGATCGACGAATTTGGTCGTACCAAAGAGAGCTATAAAGTTCCCTACGGTTCTACCATGGCGAAAGGTGATGGTGAGCAGGTTGCAGCGGGCGAAACCGTCGCAAACTGGGATCCGCATACCATGCCAGTCATCACCGAAGTGGGCGGTTTCATTCGCTTCACGGATATGGTTGATGGCCAGACGATTACCCGTCAGACAGATGACTTAACCGGTCTGTCTTCGCTGGTGGTTCTGGACAGTGCTGAACGTACTGCAGGCGGTAAAGATCTGCGTCCTGCGCTGAAAATTGTTGATGCCAACGGCAACGACGTTCTGATCCCAGGCACCGATATGCCGGCTCAGTACTTCCTGCCAGGTAAAGCGATTGTTCAGCTGGAAGATGGCGTTAAGATCAGTGCTGGTGACACGTTAGCGCGTGTTCCGCAGGAATCTGGCGGTACCAAGGATATTACCGGTGGTCTGCCACGCGTTGCTGACCTGTTCGAAGCGCGTCGTCCGAAAGAGCCAGCTATTCTGGCGGAGATCAGCGGCATCATCTCCTTCGGTAAAGAGACCAAAGGTAAGCGTCGTCTGGTCATTACTCCGCTGGATGGCAGTGAGCCATACGAAGAGATGATTCCGAAATGGCGTCAGCTGAACGTGTTCGAAGGTGAACGTGTTGAGCGCGGTGACGTGGTTTCCGATGGCCCAGAGTCTCCACATGACATCCTGCGCTTGCGTGGCGTGCATGCGGTGACCCGTTACATCACTAACGAAGTGCAGGAAGTTTACCGTCTGCAGGGCGTTAAGATTAACGATAAGCACATCGAAGTCATCGTTCGTCAGATGCTGCGTAAAGCAACCATCGTGAGCGCAGGAAGTGCAGACTTCCTGGAAGGTGAGCAGGCTGAATTCTCTCGCATCAAGATCTCTAACCGTGATCTGGAAGCGAACGGAAAAGTCGGCGCAACCTTCATGCGTGACCTGCTGGGTATTACCAAAGCGTCACTGGCTACCGAATCGTTCATCTCTGCAGCCTCGTTCCAGGAGACCACACGTGTCCTGACCGAAGCAGCAGTAGCAGGCAAGCGTGACGAACTGCGCGGCCTGAAAGAGAACGTGATCGTGGGTCGTCTGATCCCGGCCGGTACCGGTTATGCGTACCATCAGGATCGTATGCGCCGCAAAGCGGCAGGTGAAGTTCCGGTTGCACCGCAGGTGACTGCGGATGAAGCCTCAGCCAGCCTGGCTGAACTGTTGAACGCCGGTCTCGGCGGCAACAAAGACGATTAATCGTCCTTTGCCTGATAAAAACCCTGCCTCGGCAGGGTTTTTTTTTGTCTCAGATTCAGCTATTCCAGTCACTGCGGCTGATACCAATATCTTTCAGCTGACTGTCGCTTAACTTCGACAGGATGAGGCGCGTCTCACGCCGCAGTTGCCAGCGTTTGTAACTGCGCCACAGATAACGAACCAGGTGGTAAGGCGTGCCTGTAAACGGTTTAGCTGCGCGATTCTCGTCATATCCCATGATAGTGCCCTCAGTGAAGTGTCTGAGGACCATTTTCAGTGGATTTCTCTGTATGATACAGACGCAAAAATCACTTTTATTTAACATACAGTTTGCCGTCATGACGATCTGAATGGTAAAAAAGAGACGGAACTGTACTGGTTACGGCTCAGCATCTGAGCCTGTGGAGATACAATGACCCGCTATGAACATCTGGCTACGCTGCTGGCTCAGCGCATCGAACAAGGCTTATATCGCAGCGGTGAGCGCCTGCCTTCAGTACGCAGTCTGAGTACGGAGCATGGCGTCAGTATCAGTACCGTGCAGCAGGCTTATCATCTGCTGGAAGAGAAGCAGATGATTACACCGCAGTCGCGCTCCGGCTATTTTGTGGCGTCACGCAAAGCAACGCCGCCGATCCCTGCGCTGACCCGTCCCGCCCAGCGGCCGGTTGAGGTGACACAGTGGGATGCGGTGCTGGAATTGATTAACGGCCGTCTGGAAGATGATGTGTTGCAGCTGGGCAGTGGCATGCCCGATTTGACCCAGCCGACGCTTAAGCCGCTGTGGAAAGCTTTCAGCCGCCAGGCGCAGAAGCAGGACATGGCGCTGCTGAATTATGACAACCTTTATGGTGTGCTCGCGCTGCGGCAACAGGTTGCACGGCTGGCGATAGACAGCGGCTGTCAGCTCACGGCCGATGACATTGTCATTACGACCGGCTGCCACGAAGCGTTATCGGTCGCCGTACGCGCGGTCTGTGAGCCGGGCGATATCATTGCTGTTGAGTCACCGTCGTTTCACGGCATCATGCAAACCCTGCGCGGCTTTGGCATTCGTGCCATTGAAATCCCGACGGATGCGGTCACCGGCATCAGTCTGGAAGCGCTGGAACTGGCCTTTGATCAATGGCCGATCAAAGCGGTGGTCGTGGTGCCGAACTGCAATAATCCGCTGGGATTTATCATGCCGGAGCCGCGTAAGCGGGCACTACTGGCGCTGGCGCAAAGGTTTGATGCGGCGGTGATTGAAGATGATGTCTATGGTGAGTTAGCCTGGGAATATCCGCGTCCGCCCACCATTAAAGCGCTGGATCTCGATGGCCGGGTGCTGCTGTGCAGCTCCTTTTCCAAAACGCTGGCGCCGGGTCTGCGCGTCGGCTGGGTTGCTCCAGGCCGCTATCGTGACCGCGTGCTGCACATGAAATATATCGTCACCGGCTCCACCGCCACACAGCCTCAGCATGCGGTTTCCGAGTTTATCCGTCAGGGCCATTATCAGCCTCATCTGCGCCGGATGCGGCAACTCTACCACCGCAACTATGAAACCTTTAGCTGCTGGGTACGCCACTATTTTCCCTGCGGCATCTGCGTTTCCCGCCCTCAGGGCGGCTTTCTGATGTGGATAGAACTTCCCGAAGCGTTTGATGCGGTCCGGCTTAACCGGGAACTGCGCGAGTCAAAAATTCAGATTGCTGTAGGCTCACTGTTTTCAGCGTCGGGGAAATATCGTAACTGTCTGCGCTTAAACTACGGGCTGCCGATCAACGAGCAGACTGAACAGGCGCTGGCACTGGTGGGTACGGCCGTCGAACGTGCCATGCTCTCGTGCCAGCATGAGACGCAGACTTCCACCTCGACGCCCGCATAGCGAAAAGAAGAAGCAGGGCCGGCAAGAGGAGGGAACCGGCCCTGGTCAGATAACCTTAACCTGACGGATGCCACGTTAAGGTTTTGGATCACAGCACGCCAGCGGCAACATTCCACTTTGCGCGCTGCTTTCCCGGAAGAACGCTGGCGTTACCGATTTTGCAGCCAATATGCGCGGCAGGTTCCATAAACGCTTAATCGCCTGGTCCTGCCAGCGCCAGAAGCTTGCGCGTTGCGGCACGCCAGTCATCTGCCTGAGTAATCGCACTCACCACCGCAATGCTGCCGACGCCGGTGGCCAGCACCTCAGGTGCCCGTGCAATCGAGATACCGCCAATCGCCACGGTGGGAATATGCGACAGACGTGTCAGGTGTTGATTCAGCTGTGCAATGCCTTGCGGTGCAGAAGGCATCTCTTTGGTCTGCGTCGGGAAAATATGCCCAAGTGCGATGTAAGAGGGCTGGATTGCCAGAGCGCGATCCAGTTCCGCATCGTCGTGGGTAGAGAGTCCCAGTCGTAACCCGGCCTGATGAATGCGGGCAAGATCGGCGACATCCAGATCCTCCTGACCCAGATGTACGCCATAAGCATGATGTTTAATCGCCAGCTGCCAGTAATCATTGATAAACAGACGCGCGTCGTAGCGTTTGCCCAACGCAATTGCCTGAGCAATGGCGGGCTCGGCGGCCTCATCAGGCTGATCTTTGATACGCAGCTGCAGCGTGCGAACGCCCATCTCCAGCAGGCGTTCGAGCCACTCAGGGCTATCAACCACCGGATAAAGTCCCAGGCGCGGGGCGGTAGCGGGAAATGCAGGCATCCTTACTCCTCCTTAATGGCATCGGCAGGGTGATAGAGCTCACTGCCGCGGCTGCGGAAACGATCTGACATCTGCGCCATGCCAACTTCAACCGGCTCGGCACTGGCATCCTGGCGTGCCGCAAACTCGCGCACCTCCTGGGAAATTTTCATTGAGCAGAATTTGGGGCCGCACATTGAGCAGAAATGGGCCACCTTGCCCGATTCCTGCGGCAGGGTTTCATCATGCATCGCCCTTGCCGTATGGGGATCCAGCGCCAGGTTAAACTGATCTTCCCAGCGGAATTCAAAGCGCGCTTTGGACATGGCGTTATCACGGATCTGCGCACCGGGGTGGCCTTTCGCCAGATCGGCAGCATGCGCCGCGATTTTGTAGGTGATCAATCCCTGCTTCACGTCCTCTTTGTTCGGCAGACCCAGATGCTCTTTGGGCGTGACGTAGCAGAGCATGGCGCAACCAAACCAGCCAATCATGGCGGCACCGATACCCGAGGTGAAGTGGTCGTAGCCGGGCGCGATGTCAGTGGTCAGCGGGCCAAGCGTGTAGAAGGGGGCTTCATCGCACAGGTCGAGCTGTTCGGTCATATTACGGCGGATCATATGCATCGGCACATGTCCCGGACCTTCAATCATCACCTGAACGTCATACTCCCAGGCAATACGCGTCAGTTCACCCAGGGTTCGCAGTTCGGCAAACTGCGCCTCATCGTTGGCATCCTGAATCGAACCCGGACGCAGACCATCGCCCAGCGACAGGGAGACATCGTAAGCGGCGCAGATTTCACAGATCTCCCGGAAGTGCTCATACAGGAAGCTCTCCTGATGATGCGACAGGCACCATTTCGCCATGATCGATCCCCCCCGCGACACGATCCCGGTGAGACGTTTCGCCGTCATCGGGACATAACGCAGCAGCACGCCCGCGTGGATAGTGAAGTAATCGACGCCCTGTTCCGCCTGCTCCAGCAGTGTGTCCCGGAATATTTCCCAGTTCAGCGCCTCAGCCACGCCATTCACTTTTTCCAGCGCCTGATAGATCGGCACGCTACCGATGGGCACCGGGCTGTTTCGCAAAATCCATTCTCGCGTTTCATGAATATAGCGACCGGTAGAGAGATCCATCACCGTATCGGCACCCCAGCGGGTCGACCAGACCAGTTTTTCCACTTCTTCCTCGATAGAAGAGGTGACTGCCGAGTTACCGATATTGGCGTTGACCTTAACCAGGAAGTTACGGCCAATGATCATCGGCTCCGATTCCGGGTGATTGATATTGGCAGGGATGATGGCGCGTCCGGCTGCGACCTCCTGACGGACAAACTCGGGGGTAATGTCGGCGGGCAGATGTGCGCCAAAGCTGTGCCCCGGATGCTGTTGCAGCAGTACCTCACTGCGTATTCGCTCACGGCCCATGTTTTCCCGCAGGGCGATGAACTCCATCTCCGGGGTAATCGTGCCCTGACGGGCATAGTGCAGTTGCGTGACACGGCGGCCTGCACGGGCGCGGCGCGGTGTCGGCAGGTGATCGAAGCGCAGATGATCCAGCCCCTCGTCAGCCAGCCGCTGCTGGGTATAGCCCGAGCTGTTCTGTTCGAGAAGCTCACTGTCGTCGCGCTCAGCAATCCAGCGAGCGCGCAGCTTTTCCAGACCACGATGCACATCGATCTGCGCCGCGGGATCACCATAAGCACCCGCCGTGTCATAGACCGGCACCGCTTCATTTTGCTCATAGAGAGGCTGTTCTTTGGTGCCGCCGATGTGGGTCGGGCTTAGGGTGATTTCACGCATCGGCACGCGAATATCTTCCCGGCTGCCGGTAATCCAGATACGACGGGACTGGGGAAAAGCACTGCCGCTTTGCAGGGAATCGATAAATTCCTGCGCCTGGGCACGTTGTTCACGACGGGTCATTTTTGGGTCAGACATAGCAATCTTCCTGTTAAGGGGGAACGATGCTTGTCCGGAGTTCGGAAGGAGTAACCGTATAGACAGCACAGGCATGCTGGCATACAGAGAATTTTTACTCTTGTTCCCTACGCAGGTTCTAACCTGGTCAGGTTCCGCGGATCCCGAATTAACGGTCTCAGCCCAACTGGGCACTCCGACAAGAAGCAGTTTTTACGCAGGTGTCTGATAACAGACCCGGGCGTAAAAACCTTACATTTCAACGCTAAAATAACAAAGGTTCTCTGGAGAGTACTTCTCAGAACCTGTTCAGCATAAAAGGGCTACGGGATAATCTCAAGCCCTTTGCCGTTGTTAACCATCAAGCCGGACGCGCGATATGGCTGTCATTCGCCACTGGCGGCGTAGCAAGCTGGTTATCCCAGGCCAGCTGGATCAGCTTATCTTCCAGCGTAAAGCGTGATTCCAGCACTTCGCCCACTTCGGAGAGTGCCTGCTGGAAGGTCATGCAGTTTTCATCGTCAATCGCCTGCTGGAGGTGACCGTCATACAGCTGCATCAGACGCTCAGTATTCGCTTCCAGCGGAGGGTAGATCTGCGCGGCAGCGATCATCGGGCTGTCGCCACTCATTTCGCTGATTACGCGCTCATAGATACTGAAGTGACCGGCAGAAAGATAGTCGACCAGGCCGTGACAGAAGTTGTCGAGCGCCTGCTCGTCAAGACGCGTCAGCGCCTCTTTTTTAGGTTTAAGACCGACCAGGTGATAATAGGTCACCAGTAGCTGGCGGCGTGCTTCAAGCCACGAATCGACCAGTTCATTACTGCCACCTACGCGTTCAGCCAGGACGTCTAACTGGTTAAGCATATCTAACTCCATGTGAGTTATAGTTGTTTATCTACACACTTAACATCAGGGCTTCAGCGTGCGGGTTGACGCTAAGGATGACGAAATAAATGCAATGCGAAATCTCAAGCGTAGACGCTGGATGGTGGATTGTCAGCCATGAACAGAAACTTTGGTTGCCACAAGGTGATTTACCCCACGGAAACGCCGAAAAATTTGGTCTAACCGGCAGTAAGGCCCGGACCATTGGTGAATGGCAGGGCGAAAAAGTCTGGCTGATTTGTGAGCCGCGTTCTTCCGATATGTTCTCCGTGCGACAGCTGATCGATCAGGATGTGGAGCTGTTTCAGCTGGTGGGTCGCGGTGTACAGCTGGCGGAATTCTACCGTTCTCATCGCTGGTGCGGCTATTGCGGCCATGAGATGCACCACAGCAAACATGAATTTGCCTGTCTCTGCAGCCATTGCCATGAGCGTTACTATCCGCAGATCGCGCCCTGCATCATTGTGGCTATCCGTCGTGGCGATGAAATCCTGCTGGCGAATCATGCTCGCCATCGCAACAAGGTCTACACCGTGCTGGCCGGTTTTGTGGAGGTCGGTGAGACGCTGGAGCAGGCCGTTGCCCGGGAAGTGATGGAAGAGAGCAATATCCGCGTCAAAAACGTCCGTTACGTGACCTCCCAGCCGTGGCCCTTCCCACAATCGCTAATGACCGCTTTTATGGCGGAGTATGACAGTGGCGATCTGCAACACGACGGTAAAGAGCTGCTGGATGCCGCCTGGTTCCGTTTTGATGCGCTGCCTTTGCTGCCACCGCCAGGCACCGTGGCACGCCGCCTGATTGAAGATACCGTCGCCCTGTGCCGCGCCGAAGCGTGAAAGTGCTACACTACACGCCTGTTATTGAGAGAGTGTTGAGATGAGTGAACTGAAGAACGATCGTTATTTGCGTGCCCTGTTACGTCAGCCGGTCGATGTCACGCCGGTATGGATGATGCGACAAGCCGGGCGCTATTTGCCGGAGTACAAAGCGACACGCGCCCAGGCGGGTGATTTTATGTCGCTGTGTAAAAACGCCGAGCTGGCCTGTGAAGTGACCCTGCAGCCGCTGCGCCGTTATCCGCTGGATGCCGCCATCCTCTTCAGTGACATCCTGACCATTCCGGATGCGATGGGACTGGGTCTCTACTTTGAAACCGGCGAAGGCCCGCGTTTCTCTAACCCTGTCACCTGTCGCGCCGACGTTGAGCGTTTGCCGGTGCCCGATCCTGAAATGGAGCTGGGCTATGTGATGAATGCGGTCCGCACCATCCGTAAAAACCTGAATGGCGATCTGCCGCTGATTGGCTTCTCCGGCAGTCCGTGGACGCTGGCCACCTACATGGTGGAAGGCGGCAGCAGCAAGGCGTTTACCAAAATTAAGAAGATGATGTATGCCGATCCGGCGACGCTGCACGCGATGCTGGATAAGCTGGCCGACAGCGTCATCCTCTATCTCAACGCTCAGATCCGCGCCGGTGCGCAGTCCGTCATGGTCTTTGATACCTGGGGCGGCGTGCTGACCGGTCGTGACTATCGCGAATTCTCCCTGCACTACATGCACAAGATTGTCGATGGCCTGCTGCGTGAAAACGACGGCCGCCGCGTGCCGGTGACGCTCTTTACCAAAGGCGGCGGACAGTGGCTGGAAGCGATGGCAGCCACCGGTTGTGATGCGCTGGGTCTCGACTGGACCACCGATATTGATGATGCGCGCCGTCGCGTAGGCGACAAAGTTGCGCTGCAGGGCAACATGGATCCCTCTATGCTCTATGCGGCACCTGAACGTATCGAACAGGAGGTGGCCGGTATTCTGGAGCGTTTTGGCTCAGGCACTGGTCACGTCTTTAATCTGGGGCATGGCATTCATCAGGATGTTCCGCCCGAAAATGCCGGTGTTTTTGTTGACGCTGTGCATCGTTTATCACGTCCCTGGCATCAGGAGTAATCATGGACATTGCCGCACTTCGCGCTGAGCAGTTACAACGCGCCGCTGACGTGGTGCGTGAAGATGACTTTGACGTGCTGCCTCCCCGCTTTATTGGCGGGGCAGACGTTGGATTTGAGCAGGACGGCACCATCACGCGGGCGGCGATGGTGATACTGGAATATCCTTCGTTAACGCTGGTGGAGCATCGCATCGCGCGCGTTGAGACCACCATGCCCTATATTCCGGGCTTTCTCTCCTTCCGTGAATATCCGGCTCTGATGGCTGCCTGGCAGATGCTGGAGCAAAAGCCTGATCTGCTGTTTGTGGATGGGCACGGTATTTCGCATCCAAGACGACTGGGCGTCGCATCGCATTTTGGCCTGCTGGTCGATGTCCCCACGATTGGCGTTGCGAAAAGTCGTCTCTGCGGACGTTTTGACGATCTGGATGCGCAGCCTGGCAGCCGTCAGCCGCTGATCGACAAAGGTGAGCAGATAGGTTGGGTATGGCGCAGCAAGCTGCGTTGTAATCCGCTGTTTGTCGCCACCGGTCATCGTGTCAGCCTGGATACAGCGCTGCAGTGGGTCGAAAACTGTACGCGCGGTTACCGGTTGCCGGAACCCACCCGCTGGGCCGATGCGGTTGCCTCTAACCGAACCGCTTTCCAGCGCTGGCAAAACGCGCTTTAACACTGTTTGTGCTGCGGTTTTGCAGTTACACTGCGGCCAGAGAAACGAATAAGAGCCACCTTTATGTTACAGAACCCCGTTCATCTGCGTCTGGCGAAGCTGGAAAGCTGGCAGCACCTGACTTTTATGGCCTGCCTGTGCGAACGCATGTATCCCAACTATCGCGCATTCTGCGAGCAGACTGAATTTGCCGATCCGGCACTCTATCGCCGGATTCTTGATCTGATCTGGGAAAACCTGACGGTTAAAGATGCGAAGATTAACTTCGACAGCCAGCTGGAAAAACTCGAAGCCGCCATTCCTGATGGCGATGCATTTGAGGTTTACGGCGTTTATCCGGCTATCGATGCCTGTGTGGCATTAAGCGAAGTCGTCCATGCGCAGCTGAGCGGCGAAACGCTTGAGCATGCTATTGAAGTCAGCGAGACCTCAATTACCACTGTCGCTATGCTGGAGATGACCCAGGCTGGACGCGAAATGACCGATGAAGAGCTGCGTGAAAATCCGGCTATCATCGATGAGTGGGACCTCCAGTGGGAGATTTTCCGTCTGCTGGCGGAGTGTGAAGAGCGCGACCTTGAATTGATTAAAGGTCTGCGATCTGACCTGCGTGAAGCGGGAATTAGCAACATCGGTATAAATTTCCAGCAGTAAGGCGATAAAACGTGACTTCAGGCCCGAATTAGCGCGCCTGAAGGCTTCACATTGGCCCCCTGTCTGGTCTACATTTGGGGGGCTGAAAATTGTGGCTATCGGTGCGTGCAGGCAGAAGAGTGCCAGAATATGGCTTTTCCCTCGCACTCGTTGCTTAGCAAGCGATAAATACACTTTAAGGATAACTTATGAACAAGACTCAACTGATTGATGTGATCGCAGAAAAAGCTGACCTGTCTAAAACCCAGGCAAAGGCAGCGCTGGAATCTACTCTGGCTGCGATCACTGAGTCTCTGAAAGATGGTGATGCTGTACAACTGGTTGGTTTTGGTACTTTTAAAGTGAACCACCGCGCTGAGCGTACCGGTCGTAACCCGCAGACTGGCAAAGAGATCAAAATCGCTGCAGCAAACGTACCGGCATTCGTGTCTGGTAAAGCGCTGAAAGACGCCGTTAAGTAAGACGTCGCACTGCGGTTAAGCTTTAAAACAGGGGGCGTTTCGCCCCTTTTGTTTTTAAGAGGCCAGCCATCATGACTTCGCTGTTACCGCGTTTATCTGTTCTGTTTCTCTCTCTGTTTCTTTTCGGCTGTAGCTCGACGCCGGATATTCCTCCCTTTTCTGCCAGTGGCTATCTTGCCGATCGTGGTGTTGTGCGAATCTGGCGCAAAAATAGCGATCATCAGTCGGTTCATATTCGCACCCTCTATACGCCGTTCAGTGGCGGGGAAGGTGAAGTGACTGACTATGTCTGGCTGGAAGAGTCATTGATCAGCATTCAGCGACAGGTGAAGGGCAAGCAACCTGACGATGTGACCCTGCGCTTCGACCAGGCCGGTGGTCTCAACTTTATGCAGCGCCAGCTTGCAGGCCGGCGTGAAGCGGTCAGCCCGGATTCGATTGAACTCTATAAGTTTGATGCTCAGCGCATGCGTAACCTCAGCGATGCGCTGTTAAGCGGTCAGGTGTTTCTGAAACAGGGGCACTGGCTGGGAAATAATGTGCTGGAGAGTTGTGAAGGCCAGCAGGTCAGACCCGCTTTTGATGCTGACGATCTGCAGATGCTGATACAGCAGCAGCGTAGCGCATCGGCACCACTGATGGTGTCATGGCTTGAAGCGCCTGAAGGGATACAGTTGTTGCGGGTCAGCCAGCAGGATGACTGCTCACAGCAGCCGACAGAAGACGATATGTGAATTGAAGAGGGGGCACCCTGTGCCCCCTTTGCTTATTTGCGATTAATAGCGCGATAGCCGATATCGCGGCGACAGAAGCTGCCCTGCCAGGAGATCGGCTTTGTCAGCTCGTAAGCCCGCTTTTGTGCCGCAGCCACATCGTCACCCAGTGCGGTGACGCACAGCACGCGGCCACCGTTCGTCAACACCCGATCCTCTTCCAGACGTGTTCCGGCGTGGAAAACCTTGCCGTCAGCCACTTCTTCCAGTGGCAGCCCATGAATCTGATCGCCCTGAGCATAATCACCCGGATAACCGCCGGCCGCCAGTACCACACCCAGCGCAGGACGGGGATCCCATTGTGACGTTTTCTGATCCAGCTTGCCGTCGCAGGCAGCCAGGCAAAGATCGACCAGATCCGACTGCAGGCGCAGCATGATCGGCTGCGTTTCCGGATCGCCGAAGCGGCAGTTAAATTCGATCACTTTCGGCTGCCCGGTGTGATCGATCATCAGGCCGGCATAGAGAAAACCGGTGTAGATGTTGCCTTCAGCCGCCATGCCACGTACGGTCGGCCAGATGACCTGATCCATCACGCGCTGGTGGATCTCATCGGTGACCACCGGTGCCGGCGAGTAAGCGCCCATGCCACCGGTGTTCGGACCGGTATCGCCATCGCCGACACGTTTATGATCCTGGCTGGTGGCCATAGGCAGCACATTCTCGCCGTCCACCATCACGATGAAGCTGGCTTCTTCGCCATCCAGAAACTCTTCAATCACAATACGGTGTCCGGCATCGCCAAAGGCGTTACCGGCCAGCATATCCTGAACCGCATCTTCAGCTTCCTGCAGCGTCATCGCGACAATGACGCCTTTACCTGCGGCCAGGCCGTCGGCTTTGATAACAATGGGCGCGCCTTTCTCACGCAGATACGCAAGAGCAGGCTCAACGTCGGTAAAGTTCTGATACGCTGCGCTGGGGATCTGATGACGCGCCAGGAAATCTTTGGTAAAGGCTTTAGAGCCTTCCAGCTGTGCCGCGGCCTGCGTCGGACCAAAGATAGCCAGCCCCGCTTCACGGAAGGCATCTACGACGCCGAGCACCAGCGGCGCTTCCGGTCCGACAATCGTCAGATCGATCTTTTCACGCTGAGCAAACTCAAGCAGAGCAGGGATGTCGGTGGCTCCGATTGCGACATTCTGCAGCGCAGGTTCTAATGCCGTGCCCGCATTACCCGGCGCGACAAATACGGTTTCCGCCAGTGGTGACTGGGCCGCTTTCCAGGCCAGAGCATGTTCACGTCCGCCGTTGCCGATTACTAAAATTTTCATCTGTTACTCTCCGAATCGATTAATGGCGGAAGTGACGCATGTCGGTGAAGATCATCGCAATGTCATGCTCATCCGCTGCCGCAATCACTTCTTCATCGCGGATGGAGCCGCCTGGCTGGATAACGCAGCTCACGCCTGCCGCGGCGGCAGCATCAATACCGTCGCGGAACGGGAAGAAGGCATCTGACGCCATGGCTGAGCCTATCACTTCCAGACCTTCATCGGCTGCTTTAATACCTGCAATTTTTGCGGAGTAAACGCGGCTCATCTGACCCGCACCAATGCCGATAGTCATGTTGTCGCGTGCATACACAATGGCATTGGACTTAACGAACTTCGCAACTTTCCAGCAGAACAGTGCATCGCGCAGTTCCTGCCCGGTTGGCTGGCGCTTGCTGACGACACGCAGCTGGCTGGCTTCCACCATGCCAAGATCGCGATCCTGGACCAGCAGGCCGCCGTTGACGCGTTTGAAATCCAGGGCGGCGGTACGGTTCTGCCACTGGCCGCAGATCAGGACACGGACATTCTGCTTCGCAGCGGTAATTTTCAGCGCGGCTTCGGAAACGGCGGGCGCGATGATCACCTCAACAAACTGGCGGCTGATAATGGCCTGCGCCGTTGCTTCATCCAGCTCGCGGTTAAAGGCAATGATGCCGCCAAACGCGGAAGTGGGGTCGGTCTGGTAAGCACGCTCGTAGGCTGCCAGCAGATCGTCACCGGTTGCGACACCACAAGGGTTGGCATGCTTAACGATGACGCACGCGGGTTCACTGAACTCTTTCACACACTCCAGTGCCGCATCTGTGTCAGCAATATTGTTATAGGAGAGCGCTTTGCCCTGAACCTGCTGCGCGGTCGCTACTGAGGCTTCAGTGATATTCTCTTCTATATAGAAGGCAGCATCCTGATGGCTGTTCTCGCCGTAACGCATATCCTGCTTCTTGATGAAGTTCAGATTCAGCGTCCGTGGGAAACGGCCGGCGGGCTGGTTACGTTCACCGTGATAGGCAGGCACCAGGGTACCGAAGTAGTTAGCGATCATGCTGTCATAGGCGGCGGTGTGTTCGAACGCTTTGATTGCCAGATCGAAACGGGTCTCAAGCGTCAGCGCGTTCTCGTGAGTGTCCATTTCAGCAATGATGGCGTCGTAGTCGCCGCTGCTGACCACAATGGCGACATCTTTATGGTTCTTGGCAGCAGAGCGCACCATGGTCGGGCCACCGATATCGATGTTTTCCACCGCATCTTCCAGTGAACATCCTTCACGGGCGACCGTCTGTGCAAAGGGATAGAGGTTAACGACCACCATGTCGATTGGGCTGATGTCGTGCTGTGCCATGATGGCATCATCCTGGCCGCGACGACCTAAAATGCCGCCATGCACTTTCGGATGCAGGGTTTTGACGCGTCCATCCATCATTTCCGGAAAACCGGTGTAGTCAGAGACTTCAGTGACAGCCAGGCCCGCATCCGCCAGCAGGCGAGCGGTTCCACCTGTGGAGAGCAGTTCGACACCGCGATGGGAGAGCGCCTGAGCAAATTCGAGGATACCGGCTTTGTCAGAGACACTGAGCAATGCGCGGCGTACAGGACGAGGTTGTTGCATGGTGGTTTATCCCTTGGCTTTGTTTCGCGTATATAAGAGCGTTACATCAGGTTTTATCGCGTTTTTCTCTTCTATATAAGAAGAAAAGATCAAAAACCTCAGGTAACGCCCCGATAAGGGGGGTCCGGAATATTGCCCGGCATTGTAGCGAAAACGTTTGCGTGATGCTCGCCTAAATTCATTTACCCCAATGAGTGTGGATAACATTGTGCGTAACTGCGTATAACAGCGGCTTTTGCTGTGGAATGCAGCGAACGCGCTTTTTTATGCATTTTATGGGTTGCGCCCCTGCGCGAACTCCCTATAATGCGCATCCATCAACACGGAACACCGGCAACGGGAAACGGGCTGAGAGGCACAGGAGACTGCGCCGCCGGAGAAAAACTTCTGAGAAAGAGGTTGACTCTGCAGGAGGAAAGCGTAATATACGCCACCTCGCGACAGGACGCTAACGCACTGTTCGCACTGCTCTTTAACAATTTATCAGACAATCTGTGTGGGCACTCGCAGGATTGATATCAGCGTCTTAGGACGCAACAAAATATCAAAGCCTCACGAGTGAACACATAATGAAATTCATTATGACGTTTTACAGATGAGCACCGCTTAACTTGTTTAAGCAAATCAAACTTAAATTGAAGAGTTTGATCATGGCTCAGATTGAACGCTGGCGGCAGGCCTAACACATGCAAGTCGGACGGTAGCACAGAGGAGCTTGCTCCTTGGGTGACGAGTGGCGGACGGGTGAGTAATGTCTGGGGATCTGCCCGATAGAGGGGGATAACCACTGGAAACGGTGGCTAATACCGCATAACGTCGCAAGACCAAAGAGGGGGACCTTCGGGCCTCTCACTATCGGATGAACCCAGATGGGATTAGCTAGTAGGCGGGGTAATGGCCCACCTAGGCGACGATCCCTAGCTGGTCTGAGAGGATGACCAGCCACACTGGAACTGAGACACGGTCCAGACTCCTACGGGAGGCAGCAGTGGGGAATATTGCACAATGGGCGCAAGCCTGATGCAGCCATGCCGCGTGTATGAAGAAGGCCTTCGGGTTGTAAAGTACTTTCAGCGGGGAGGAAGGCGATGTGGTTAATAACCGCGTCGATTGACGTTACCCGCAGAAGAAGCACCGGCTAACTCCGTGCCAGCAGCCGCGGTAATACGGAGGGTGCAAGCGTTAATCGGAATTACTGGGCGTAAAGCGCACGCAGGCGGTCTGTTAAGTCAGATGTGAAATCCCCGGGCTTAACCTGGGAACTGCATTTGAAACTGGCAGGCTTGAGTCTTGTAGAGGGGGGTAGAATTCCAGGTGTAGCGGTGAAATGCGTAGAGATCTGGAGGAATACCGGTGGCGAAGGCGGCCCCCTGGACAAAGACTGACGCTCAGGTGCGAAAGCGTGGGGAGCAAACAGGATTAGATACCCTGGTAGTCCACGCCGTAAACGATGTCGACTTGGAGGTTGTTCCCTTGAGGAGTGGCTTCCGGAGCTAACGCGTTAAGTCGACCGCCTGGGGAGTACGGCCGCAAGGTTAAAACTCAAATGAATTGACGGGGGCCCGCACAAGCGGTGGAGCATGTGGTTTAATTCGATGCAACGCGAAGAACCTTACCTACTCTTGACATCCACGGAATTTGGCAGAGATGCCTTAGTGCCTTCGGGAACCGTGAGACAGGTGCTGCATGGCTGTCGTCAGCTCGTGTTGTGAAATGTTGGGTTAAGTCCCGCAACGAGCGCAACCCTTATCCTTTGTTGCCAGCGATTCGGTCGGGAACTCAAAGGAGACTGCCGGTGATAAACCGGAGGAAGGTGGGGATGACGTCAAGTCATCATGGCCCTTACGAGTAGGGCTACACACGTGCTACAATGGCGCATACAAAGAGAAGCGACCTCGCGAGAGCAAGCGGACCTCACAAAGTGCGTCGTAGTCCGGATCGGAGTCTGCAACTCGACTCCGTGAAGTCGGAATCGCTAGTAATCGTGGATCAGAATGCCACGGTGAATACGTTCCCGGGCCTTGTACACACCGCCCGTCACACCATGGGAGTGGGTTGCAAAAGAAGTAGGTAGCTTAACCTTCGGGAGGGCGCTTACCACTTTGTGATTCATGACTGGGGTGAAGTCGTAACAAGGTAACCGTAGGGGAACCTGCGGTTGGATCACCTCCTTACCTGAAGATACCTTCCCGCGCAGTGTCCACACAGATTGTCTGATAGAAAATAACGAGCAAAGTGTCTTTCGAAGACAGACTTAATTGTCCCCTTCGTCTAGAGGCCCAGGACACCGCCCTTTCACGGCGGTAACAGGGGTTCGAATCCCCTAGGGGACGCCAAAGCTTGGTGACAGGTGAAAGATGTTACCCACATATCTTAAAGATGACTTACGAGTCATGTTTAAGATATTGCTCTTTAACAATCCGGAACAAGCTGAAAATTGAAACGACGTGTCGTTTTCATTCTCCGTAATAAGAATGAAAAATACGATGCGTTCGAGTCTCTCAAATGCTTACAGCTTACAGCGTTGAAAAACGCCTGTGGGTTGTGAGGTTAAGCGACTAAGCGTACACGGTGGATGCCCAGGCAGTCAGAGGCGATGAAGGACGTGCTAATCTGCGTAAAGCGACGGTAAGGTGATATGAACCGCTACAGCCGTCGATGTCCGAATGGGGAAACCCGGTGCACTCTGTGCATCATTGCAGCATGAATACATAGTGCTGCAAGGCGAACCGGGGGAACTGAAACATCTAAGTACCCCGAGGAAAAGAAATCAACCGAGATTCCCCCAGTAGCGGCGAGCGAACGGGGAGCAGCCCAGAGCCTGAATCAGCATGTGTGTTAGTGGAAGCGTCTGGAAAGTCGCAGGGTACAGGGTGATACTCCCGTACACAAAAGCGCATATGCTGTGAGCTCGATGAGTAAGGCGGGACACGTGGTATCCTGTCTGAATATGGGGGGACCATCCTCCAAGGCTAAATACTCCTGACTGACCGATAGTGAACCAGTACCGTGAGGGAAAGGCGAAAAGAACCCCGGCGAGGGGAGTGAAACAGAACCTGAAACCGTGTACGTACAAGCAGTGGGAGCCTTGATTTATCAGGGTGACTGCGTACCTTTTGTATAATGGGTCAGCGACTTATATTCTGTAGCAAGGTTAACCGTATAGGGGAGCCGCAGGGAAACCGAGTCTTAACTGGGCGTTAAGTTGCAGGGTATAGACCCGAAACCCGGTGATCTAGCCATGGGCAGGTTGAAGGTTGGGTAACACTAACTGGAGGACCGAACCGACTAATGTTGAAAAATTAGCGGATGACCTGTGGCTGGGGGTGAAAGGCCAATCAAACCGGGAGATAGCTGGTTCTCCCCGAAAGCTATTTAGGTAGCGCCTCGTGAACTCATCCTCGGGGGTAGAGCACTGTTTCGGCTAGGGGGCCATCCCGGCTTACCAACCCGATGCAAACTGCGAATACCGAGGAATGTTATCACGGGAGACACACGGCGGGTGCTAACGTCCGTCGTGAAGAGGGAAACAACCCAGACCGCCAGCTAAGGTCCCAAAGTCATGGTTAAGTGGGAAACGATGTGGGAAGGCACAGACAGCCAGGATGTTGGCTTAGAAGCAGCCATCATTTAAAGAAAGCGTAATAGCTCACTGGTCGAGTCGGCCTGCGCGGAAGATGTAACGGGGCTAAACCATGCACCGAAGCTGCGGCAGCGACGCTTATGCGTTGTTGGGTAGGGGAGCGTTCTGTAAGCCGTCGAAGGTGTGCTGTGAGGCATGCTGGAGGTATCAGAAGTGCGAATGCTGACATAAGTAACGATAAAGCGGGTGAAAAGCCCGCTCGCCGGAAGACCAAGGGTTCCTGTTCAACGTTAATCGGAGCAGGGTGAGTCGACCCCTAAGGCGAGGCCGAAAGGCGTAGTCGATGGGAAACAGGTTAATATTCCTGTACTCGGTGTTACTGCGAAGGGGGGACGGAGAAGGCTATATCAGCCGGGCGACGGTTGTCCCGGTTTAAGCGTGTAGGCGGAGGGTCCAGGTAAATCCGGTCCCTTATTAACGCTGAGGCGTGACGACGAGGCACTACGGTGCTGAAGTGATAAATGCCCTGCTTCCAGGAAAAGCCTCTAAGCATCAGGTAACACAGAATCGTACCCCAAACCGACACAGGTGGTCAGGTAGAGAATACCAAGGCGCTTGAGAGAACTCGGGTGAAGGAACTAGGCAAAATGGTGCCGTAACTTCGGGAGAAGGCACGCTGGCGCGTAGGTGGAGGGATTTACTCCCCGAGCCGAAGCCAGTCGAAGATACCAGCTGGCTGCAACTGTTTATTAAAAACACAGCACTGTGCAAACACGAAAGTGGACGTATACGGTGTGACGCCTGCCCGGTGCCGGAAGGTTAATTGATGGGGTTATCCGCAAGGAGAAGCTCTTGATCGAAGCCCCGGTAAACGGCGGCCGTAACTATAACGGTCCTAAGGTAGCGAAATTCCTTGTCGGGTAAGTTCCGACCTGCACGAATGGCGTAATGATGGCCAGGCTGTCTCCACCCGAGACTCAGTGAAATTGAACTCGCTGTGAAGATGCAGTGTACCCGCGGCAAGACGGAAAGACCCCGTGAACCTTTACTACAGCTTGACACTGAACATTGAGCCTTGATGTGTAGGATAGGTGGGAGGCTTTGAAGCGCGGACGCCAGTCTGCGTGGAGCCAACCTTGAAATACCACCCTTTAATGTTTGATGTTCTAACGTAGGCCCGTGATCCGGGCTGCGGACAGTGTCTGGTGGGTAGTTTGACTGGGGCGGTCTCCTCCTAAAGAGTAACGGAGGAGCACGAAGGTCAGCTAATCACGGTCGGACATCGTGAGGTTAGTGCAATGGCATAAGCTGGCTTGACTGCGAGAGTGACGGCTCGAGCAGGTGCGAAAGCAGGTCATAGTGATCCGGTGGTTCTGAATGGAAGGGCCATCGCTCAACGGATAAAAGGTACTCCGGGGATAACAGGCTGATACCGCCCAAGAGTTCATATCGACGGCGGTGTTTGGCACCTCGATGTCGGCTCATCACATCCTGGGGCTGAAGTAGGTCCCAAGGGTACGGCTGTTCGCCGTTTAAAGTGGTACGCGAGCTGGGTTTAGAACGTCGTGAGACAGTTCGGTCCCTATCTGCCGTGGGCGCTGGAGAATTGAGGGGGGTTGCTCCTAGTACGAGAGGACCGGAGTGAACGCACCACTGGTGTTCGGGTTGTCATGCCAATGGCATTGCCCGGTAGCTAAGTGCGGAAAAGATAAGTGCTGAAAGCATCTAAGCACGAAACTTGCCCCGAGATGAGTTCTCCCTGACCCCTTGAGGGTCCTGAAGGGACGTTGAAGACTACGACGTTGATAGGCCGGGTGTGTAAGCGCAGCGATGCGTTGAGCTAACCGGTACTAATGACCCGTGAGGCTTAACCTTACAACGCCAGAGGCGTTTTTGAGAGACAGATTTTCAGCTTATTCCGGATAAAATTAGCGGAAACGAAAGATTTTGCGGCGTGACAAGGCGCAGAGCGAAGACATCAGCGGGAGCATACTGAGGTATGTGACCGGTGTGGCTGAGCGATGGCAACGCGGTCATGGCGGGAAAGATTCGTTTCGTGCACCAAGATTTGCCTGGCGGCTGTAGCGCGGTGGTCCCACCTGACCCCATGCCGAACTCAGAAGTGAAACGCCGTAGCGCCGATGGTAGTGTGGGGCCTCCCCATGCGAGAGTAGGGAACTGCCAGGCATCAAATAAGTGAAAAAGCCCCGCACGAAAGTGCGGGGCTTTTTTACGTCTGTTGTTTGCCACTTTAAGCTGAAACATTTTCATTTTCTGCATGAAACCTCGACATCTTACAACGATCACGCTAATGTTGGGCATCCAGATGTCTAAACGTTTATATGGTTGCGAGAGGTGAGCAGGCTATGCCAATCAGGGTTCCCGACGAATTACCGGCAGTGAATTTTTTGCGTGACGAAAATGTCTTTGTCATGACATCGTCGCGCGCCAGTGTTCAGGAGATCCGACCGCTTAAAGTGCTCATACTGAATCTGATGCCGAAAAAGATCGAAACGGAGAACCAGTTTCTGCGTCTGCTTTCCAACTCGCCCTTGCAGATCGATATTCAGCTGCTGCGCATCGACAGCCGTGAGTCACGCAATACGCCCACTGAGCACCTCAACAACTTCTACTGCAATTTTGAAGATATCCAGCACGACAACTACGATGGCTTAATCGTGACAGGTGCACCACTGGGACTGGTCGATTTTAATGATGTCGCCTACTGGCCCCAGATTCAGCGCGTACTGCACTGGGCAAATGAGCATGTCACCTCCACCCTGTTTGTCTGCTGGGCCGTGCAGGCTGCGCTTAATATTCTGTATGGCATTCCCAAGCAAACCCGGCATAACAAGCTGTCTGGCGTCTATGAGCACCAGATTCTGCATCCCCATGCGTTACTGACCCGAGGTTTTGATGATAATTTCCTTGCGCCACACTCACGCTATGCTGATTTTCCTACTCAGCTGATCACGGATTACACCGATCTTGAGCTGTTTGCTGAATCGGAACAAACCGGCGCCTATCTGATGGCGAGTAAAGATAAACGTCTGGTGTTTGTTACCGGTCACCCGGAGTATGATGCGCTGACGTTGTCGGGTGAGTATCATCGCGATTATGAAGCGGGAGTCGGCCCGGAAGTTCCATATAACTACTTCCCGCAGGATAATCCGGCTCTGCCACCGCGCGCCACCTGGCGAAGTCACGGCAATCTGCTGTTCTCGAACTGGCTCAACTACTATGTTTACCAGATCACTCCGTTCGATCTGCGCCGCATGAATCCAACGCTGGAATAGTCCCACCTGACGATCAACTGAACCGTGTTAGCCAAAGGCAACACGGTTTTTTTTCGTCTGTAAAACGCTAATGAAATCCGTTCCTTTAATAAAAAGGACTTTAATTGCATGTAAAACATCGGGATAGAATAATTTATATGCAAAAATGGAAATAGTTTTTGATTTAGAAAAATAAATGCTTATGCTCTGATCCTGTCGCTCACAAAACGAACACCGTGTGGATCCGCTGCATTCGATCCTTTGAATACAGGAGAAAACCAGCATGACAGACTCAGTGATCAGCCATACCCTCTCTTTCAGCCAGCCCTTTAACCATGCCGAACAGCAGTTATTAACCCTCGAGGCCGTCTCTTTTCTGGAGGCGCTGGTTGCGCGCTTTGCACCGCAACGCGACGTGCTGTTATCAGATCGCCAGCAGCGTCAGCAGCAATATGACCAGGGCTATCTGCCAGACTTCGATATGGAAACCGCTTCCATAAGAGCCAGCGAATGGCGTATTCAATCCATTCCGGCAGACTTAGAAGATCGTCGGGTCGAGATCACGGGGCCACCCGAGCGAAAAATGGTGATTAATGCCCTGAACGCAAACGTAAAAGTTTTTATGGCCGACTTTGAGGATTCGCTGTCACCGGAGTGGTCAAAACTGATTGACGGGCAGCTGACACTGCGCGAAGCGGTGCAGGGCACCCTGAGTTACACCAGCGACACGGGCAAAATTTATCAGCTCGGCGCTAATCCAGCGGTGCTGATGTGCCGGGTTCGCGGCCTGCATCTGTCAGAAAAACATGTCAGCTGGCAGGGTGAGGCGATTCCGGGCGGGCTGTTTGATTTCGCACTCTATTTCTTCCACAACGTCCGGCCTTTGCTGGCTAAGGGCAGTGGACCTTACTTCTATCTGCCTAAGACCGAGAGCTGGCAGGAGATCGCATGGTGGCGTGAGATCTTCAGCTTCAGCGAGGATCAGTTCGATCTGCCGCGCGGCACGATCAAAGCAACAGTGCTGATTGAAACCTTACCCGCCGTGTTTCAGATGGATGAGATCCTCTGGAATCTGCGCGATCACATCGTTGGACTCAACTGTGGCCGCTGGGACTACATCTTCAGCTACATCAAAACCCTGAAACAGCATCCGGATCGCGTCCTGCCGGATCGCCAGTCCGTCACCATGTCTCAGCCATTTCTGGATGCTTACTCGCGTCTGCTGATTAAAACCTGTCATCGCCGGGGAGCATTCGCGATGGGCGGTATGTCAGCGCTGATCCCCGCTAAAGATCCGACGCGCAATGCCTGGGTGCTGCAGCGCGTGACGGAAGATAAACAACGGGAGGCGGGCAACGGGCATGACGGCACATGGATTGCGCATCCGGGCCTGGCAGATACCGCTATGGCGGTCTTTGATGCTGCGCTGGACGACCGGCCGAATCAGCTGCATGTCATGCGTGAAGAAGATGCCCCGATCACGGCGGAGCAATTACTCGCACCCTGTCAGGGTGAGCGCACCGAAGCGGGGATGCGCGCCAACATCCGCGTCGCCCTGCAATACCTTGAAGCCTGGATCAGCGGTAACGGCTGTGTGCCGATTGACGGGCTGATGGAGGATGCCGCTACCGCTGAGATTGCACGCACCTCAATCTGGCAATGGATTCGTCACCAGCAAATGCTGAACAGTGGCCAGCGGGTCACGGCCGAACTGTTTCTGCGCTGGCTGAACGAAGAGCTGCATCTGCTGCAAAACGCGCTGGGTGAAGCCCGCTTTAGTGCCGGTCGCTATGATGACGCGGCGCAGCTGATGGCGCAGATCACCACCGAGCGCGAGCTGGTTTCCTTTCTTACCCTGCCAGGCTACCGCCTGATCCCCTGAACAGAGGAGCTATTGCCATGACACGTACTCAACAGATCGATCAACTGGAACAACTCTGGCAGACCGCACGCTGGGAGGGCATTACCCGTCCTTATAGCGCCGCAGAGGTCGTCAATCTGCGCGGCTCGGTCCTGCCCGCCTGTACGCTGGCAGAGCGCGGTGCGGAGAAGTTATGGGCGCTGCTGAACGGCGAAGCGAAGAAAGGGTATATCAACAGTCTGGGGGCGCTCAGCGGTGGACAGGCGCTGCAGCAGGCCAAAGCGGGCATTGAAGCAATTTACCTTTCTGGCTGGCAGGTGGCTGCGGATGCCAACGTAGCCGGGCAGATGTATCCCGATCAGTCGCTCTACCCGGTGAACTCGGTGCCGGAAGTGGTGATGCGCATCAATCAGACCTTTCAGCGTGCCGATCAGATTCAGTGGTCCAGCGGTATCGAAAAGGGTGACAGCCGATACACCGATTTCTTTCTGCCGATTGTCGCTGATGCGGAAGCCGGTTTTGGCGGCGTGCTCAATGCGTATGAGCTGATGAAGGCGATGATTCAGGCGGGCGCGGCTGCGGTTCACTTCGAAGATCAGCTGGCGGCGGTAAAAAAGTGCGGTCACATGGGTGGCAAAGTGCTGGTACCGACTCAGGAAGCGATTCAGAAACTGGTGGCGGCGCGGCTGGCTGCGGATGTCATGGGCGTGCCAACGGTACTGCTGGCCCGCACCGATGCCGACGCCGCGGACCTGATTACCTCAGACTGCGATGAATACGATCGTCCTTTTATCCGTGGCGATCGGACGGCAGAAGGCTTCTTCCGCACACACGCTGGCATTGAACAGGCGATCAGCCGCGGGCTGGCCTATGCCCCTTATGCTGACATTCTGTGGTGCGAAACCTCGACGCCGGATCTGGCGATGGCGCAGCGCTTTGCCGACGCCATCCATGCGCGCTTCCCCGGCCAACTGCTGGCCTACAACTGCTCGCCATCGTTCAACTGGAAGAAGAACCTCGACGACCGCACCATCGCGAAGTTCCAGCAGGCGCTGAGCGACATGGGCTATCGCTTCCAGTTCATCACGCTGGCGGGCATCCACAGCATGTGGTTCAACATGTTCGATCTGGCGCATGCCTATGCCCAGGGCGAAGGCATGCGTCACTACGTGGAAAAAGTGCAGCAGCCTGAGTTCGCCGCCCGCGATCGCGGTTACAGCTTCTCGTCACATCAGCAGGAAGTGGGCACTGGCTATTTCGATCAGGTGACCAACATCATTCAGGGCGGTAAGTCTTCGGTCACCGCGCTCACCGGTTCGACCGAAGAGCATCAGTTCTGACGCTTCTCCTATGACGGATTCCCCGCCCGCACCACGCGGGCGGGCATTGACCGGATCTGACTATGCCGCCACGTGAATCCCTGATCGCCCACACTATCCTGCAGGGTTTTGATGCTCAGTATGGCCGTTTTCTGGATATTACCGCCGGGGCGCAGCAGCGGTTCGAGCAGGCAGAATGGCAGGCAGTGCAGCATGCGATGAAGGCCCGCATTCATCTCTATGATCATCACGTCAGTCTTGTCGCCGATCAACTGCGGGTGCTGAATGGCGCGGCCAGCTGGGATGAGATTTTCTGGCTGCGGGTCAAGGAACACTATCAAAGCCTGCTGCCCGGCTATCCCCGGCATGAAATTGCTGAAAGCTTCTTTAACTCGGTTTACTGCCGGTTGCATGGACATACCGACCTGCAGCCGGACCGGCTGTTTATTTTCAGCTCTCAGGCCCAGACTGCGCCGGTGACACCTTTGCGACCGTTGTCGCGCCATTATCAGCCGGAGCGGGGCTGGCAGGCATTGGTGGATCAGGTGCTGGGAGATTTACCGCTGACGCTGCCCTGGCAGCACCGCGCGCGTGATGTCGGGTGGATTGTCCGCCATCTGGCGTCGCATTTCCCCCGGCTTGATCAGGGCTGGCTGGAGGTCAACAGTGAACTCTTCTATCGCAACAAAACCGCCTGGCTGGTGGCGCGCCTGCAGCTGCCGGAAGGCATTTTTCCCTGTCTGCTGCCGATCCAGCGCACGGAAGCTGGCGAACTGTGGATCGACACCTGCCTGACTGATGTGAATGACGCCAGCATTGTGTTTGGTTTTGCCCGTGCCTATTTCATGGTGTATGCCCCGGTGCCTGCAGCGCTGGTCGCCTGGCTGCAACCGATTCTGCCCGGTAAAACCCTGGCGGAGCGCTATATGGCGATTGGCTGTCAGAAGCACGGTAAAACTGAAAGCTATCGTGAATATCTTCAGGCGCTGGCAGAGAGTGACACCGCTTTTGAGATCGCGCCTGGCGTGCGCGGCATGGTGATGCTGGTCTTCACGCTGCCGGGCTTTGACTGGGTGTTCAAGGTAATAAAGGATCGCTTCGCACCGCAAAAAGAGGTGACGGAAGCGCAGGTCCGCGCCTGTTATCAGCAGGTCAAAGAGCACGATCGCGTGGGACGGATGGCGGATACGCAGGCGTTCGAGCAGTTTGCGCTGCCACTGTCGCGTATCTCACCGGCACTGCTGGCGGAACTTCACGCCTGCGTGGCAGAGAAGCTGCATATCGAAGGCGATCGCCTGATCATCCATCATCTGTGGCTTGAGCGTCGTATGCAGCCGCTTAATCTCTATCTGGCTCAGGCCAGCGACGCTGAGCGACGACACGCCATTGAGGAGTATGGTAATGCCATTAAACAGCTGGCAGCCGCCAACATCTTTCCTGGCGACATGCTGTTTAAAAACTTCGGCATAACCCGCCATGGGCGCGTGATTTTCTACGACTACGATGAGATCCGCCCGATGCAGGAGCTGAATTTTCGCGAGGTGCCCGCGGCGCGCTATGAGGAGGATGAACTCAGCGCCGAACCGTGGTACAGCGTCGGGCCGGACGATGTCTTCCCGGAAACCTTCCGCTATGCGTTATGCAGTGAAGCCGCGACCGGTGCCTTGCTGCTGCAACTGCATCCCGAGATATTCGACGCCCGCTGGTGGCGCGCGCAGCAGCAACGCCTCGCCCTGGGTCATGTGGAGGAGGTGATCGCCTGGCGGCAGACACAGCGTTTCAGCGTCTGCTATGCGGCGGAGACGGTCAACGGCCGCTATACGCCAGCGTAACCTGACGCGCTTCGCGGATGACCAGCGCACCTAATTCCGTAATCCGATCGTCTGTCATGCGCGCGATGGGGCCGGAAATCGAAAGAGCGGCAAACGCCTCGCCATGTTCATCATAAATGGGCGCGGCGACACAGCGCAGTCCGAGCGCATGCTCTTCATCATCCAGCGAAAAACCCGCTTTGCGCACCTGCGCCAGATTCTCTTTCAGACTCTGTGGCGACATCAGGGTTTTCGGCGTGTAGTAATGCAATCCTTTCTGATGCAGCAGGGCGGTGACCTGCTCATCACCCAGATGGGCCAGAAAGGCTTTGCCTGCGCCTGACGCGTGCATCGGCAGTTTGCCGCCAATCGGCGCAGACATCCTCATCAGCTGGGTGCATTGTACCTGATCAATGATCACCGCCTGGTGGTCGCTGAGATCCAGCACCGCCAGATTCACCGTCTCACCGGACTGCTCCATCAGGCTGCGCAGCACCGGGTGGACCAGCGCCAGCAGATTGCGGCTTTGCAGAAAACTGCTGCCAACCACAAAGGCGTGCGCGCCGATTGTCCACAGCCCGAGATCGCCCACCTGGCGGACAAAGCCCTGCTGCTGCATGGTGCTGAGCAGGCGATGCGTGGTGGAGTTAGGCAGGCCCGCCTGCTGTGCCAGCTCGGTCAGCGCCACGCTGCCATGTGAATCCGCAATCAGCTCCAGCAGCGTCAGGCCGCGCGTCAGCGATTGAACCTGACCGCCCGCCGGTGCGGCGACAGGGGTGCCGCGGGGTTTCTTACCGCGCTTAACAGGAACGGGCGTTGCCATCGTTGTCTCTCCTTTTGCATTGTGGAAATCATTTTCGTTTTAATCACACCGTTTGCAAACGCTGGTTTTCTGGTCAGACCTGTATGACCATGGATGGAACCTGTCGCAGAAGAGGTTACTTTGTCGCCAGACAGGCTTGTGCCAGAATGAAAAAGAGGGTTTTCCGCCAGCAGACTGACGTGAATGGGGCAACAGTGAGCACTAAAATCGACGCGCTACATCAGCAGCTCGCCCAACGCATTATGGTGTTGGATGGCGGCATGGGCACTATGATCCAGAGCTACCGGCTGGAGGAAGAAGATTATCGCGGCAGCCGTTTTGCTGGCTGGCCCTGCGATCTCAAAGGCAACAACGATCTGCTGGTGCTGAGTAAACCGTCGGTGATCCGCGAGATCCACGACGCTTATCTGGCTGCCGGTGCAGATATCCTCGAAACCAACACCTTCAACGCCACGTCGATTGCGATGGCAGATTACCAGATGGAAAGCTTGTCGGCGGAGATCAATTTCGAAGCAGCCCGGCTGGCGCGCGCCTGCGCCGATGCGTGGACGGCGAAAACGCCGGATCGTCCGCGTTACGTTGCGGGTGTGCTCGGCCCGACTAACCGCACCTGCTCGATCTCACCCGACGTCAACGATCCTGCTTATCGCAACGTCACCTTTACACAGCTGGTGGAAGCCTACCGTGAATCGACCCGTGCGCTGGTGGAGGGCGGTGCTGACCTCATCATGATCGAAACGGTGTTCGATACGCTGAATGCCAAAGCGGCTGTCTATGCGGTGAAGACCGAGATGGACGCGCTGGGTGTGAAACTGCCGCTGATGATCTCCGGCACCATCACCGATGCGTCCGGCCGGACGCTCTCCGGCCAGACCACCGAAGCGTTTTACAACTCGTTGCGTCATGCCGAACCGCTCTCTTTTGGCCTGAACTGCGCGCTGGGACCCGATGAGCTGCGTCAGTATGTGGCGGAGCTGTCGCGCATCGCCGAGGGCTACGTCACTGCCCATCCCAACGCCGGACTGCCGAACGCCTTTGGCGAATACGATCTCGATGCAGAGCTGATGGCGCAGCAGATAGGTGAGTGGGCTACTTCGGGCTTCCTGAACATTATTGGCGGCTGCTGTGGCACTACACCGCAACATATTGCGGCCATGGTCGCGGCGGTTGACGGCGTTGCGCCGCGCAGGTTGCCTGTGATTCCGGTGGCCTGTCGCCTCTCTGGTCTGGAGCCGCTGAACATCACCGCAGAGTCGCTGTTTGTTAACGTCGGTGAGCGCACCAACGTCACCGGCTCAGCAAAATTTAAGCGGCTGATTAAAGAAGAGAAGTACAGTGAGGCGCTGGAAGTGGCGCTGCAGCAGGTGCAGAGCGGCGCGCAGATTATCGACATCAATATGGATGAAGGAATGCTCGACGCCGAAGCGGCGATGGTGCGGTTTCTGAATCTGATTGCGGGCGAACCGGATATTGCCCGCGTGCCGATTATGATCGACTCCTCGAAATGGGCGGTGATTGAGAAAGGGCTGCAGTGCATTCAGGGCAAAGGGATTGTGAACTCGATTTCGATGAAAGAGGGGGAAGCGGCCTTTATCCATCATGCGCGCCAGGTCCGGCGTTACGGCGCGGCGATGGTGGTCATGGCGTTTGACGAAGTGGGCCAGGCAGATACCCGCGCCCGTAAAATCGAAATCTGTCGTCGCGCTTACCGGATTCTGACCGAACAGGTCGGCTTCCCGCCGGAAGATATCATTTTCGATCCCAACATCTTTGCGGTCGCCACCGGCATCGACGAGCACAACAACTACGCCATGGATTTCATCGGTGCCTGTGAAGACATCAAGCGTGAACTGCCCCATGCGCTGATCTCCGGCGGCGTCTCAAACGTGTCGTTTTCCTTCCGTGGCAACGACCCGGTGCGTGAAGCGATACATGCGGTGTTTCTCTACTACGCCATCCGTAACGGCATGGATATGGGCATCGTCAACGCAGGCCAGCTGGCCATCTATGACGATCTGCCGGCAGAACTGCGCGAGGCGGTGGAAGATGTGATCCTCAACCGACGGGATGATGGCACCGAGCGGCTGCTGGCGCTGGCGGAAAAATACCGTGGCGGCAAAAGTGATGGTGCGCAGGACAAGCAGCTCGCCGAGTGGCGCAGCTGGGACGTGGTGAAGCGGCTGGAATATTCGCTGGTCAAAGGCATCACGGAGTTCATTGAGCAGGATACCGAAGAGGCGCGTCAGCAGGTGCCACGCCCGATAGAGGTGATTGAAGGGCCGCTGATGTCCGGGATGAACGTGGTCGGCGACCTGTTCGGCGAAGGCAAAATGTTCCTGCCACAGGTGGTGAAATCGGCGCGCGTGATGAAGCAGGCGGTAGCGTATCTGGAGCCGTTTATCGAAGCCAGCAAAGAGGCGGGGCGCAGCAACGGTAAAATCGTGCTGGCCACGGTTAAAGGTGACGTGCATGACATCGGCAAGAATATCGTCGGCGTGGTGCTGCAGTGTAATAACTACGAAATTATCGACCTTGGCGTGATGGTGCCGGGCG
The DNA here is from genome assembly GCF_003201065.1 of Pantoea sp. JKS000250. Taxonomy (NCBI): domain Bacteria; kingdom Pseudomonadati; phylum Pseudomonadota; class Gammaproteobacteria; order Enterobacterales; family Erwiniaceae; genus Pantoea; species Pantoea sp. JKS000250. The sequence goes on from NZ_QICZ01000001.1 coordinate 2,476,439, forward strand.
AGAAAATCCTCAAAACGGCGCGTGAAGTGAAGGCGGACATCATCGGCTTGTCTGGCCTGATTACGCCGTCGCTGGATGAAATGGTCAATATGGCGAAAGAGATGGAGCGGCAGGGCTTTACCTTACCGCTGCTGATTGGCGGCGCGACCACCTCGAAGGCGCATACTGCCGTCAAAATTGAACAGCACTACAGCGGCCCGACGGTCTATGTGCAGAACGCCTCACGCACCGTCGGCGTGGTGTCGTCGCTGCTCTCCGCCACGCTGAAAGACGACTTCGTTGCCCGAACGCGCAAAGAGTACGAAACCGTTCGCATCCAGCATGCGCGTAAAAAGCCACGCACGCCGCCGGTCCCGCTGCAGGCGGCGCGCCACAACGCCACCTCAATTGACTGGGAAAGCTACACGCCGCCGGTACCGCATCGCACTGGTGTCAGTCAGGTGGAGGCCAGCATTGCGACGCTACGCAACTACATCGACTGGACGCCGTTCTTTATGACCTGGTCGCTGGCGGGTAAATATCCCCGCATTCTTGAAGATGAGGTGGTGGGTGAAGAAGCGCAGCGTCTGTTTGCCGATGCCAGTGCGATGCTCGACAGATTAAGTGAGGAGTCGCTGCTGAAGCCGCGTGGCGTGGTCGGTATTTTCCCGGCTAACCGGGTTAGCGATGATATCCATGTTTACCGCGATGAGCGACGCGATGAAATTTTGTGTGTGAGTCATCACTTACGTCAGCAGACCGAGAAAACGGACTTCGCCAACTACTGCCTGGCGGATTTCGTTGCCCCGAAGTCAGCGGGAAAAGCGGATTACCTTGGCGCGTTCGCGGTGACCGGCGGACTGGAAGAGGATGCGCTGGCGGAGGCCTATGATCGTCAGCACGATGACTACAACAAGATCATGGTCAAAGCGCTGGCGGACCGTCTGGCGGAAGCCTTTGCTGAATACCTGCACGAGCGGGTGCGTAAGGTGATCTGGGGCTTTGCGCCCAACGAAAACCTCAGCAATGAAGAGCTGATTCGCGAAAATTATCAGGGGATACGTCCGGCGCCAGGCTATCCGGCCTGCCCGGATCACACTGAAAAAGCTGCCATCTGGCGTCTGCTGGCGGTTGAAGAGCAGACCGGCATGAAACTGACCGAATCCTTTGCCATGTGGCCGGGTGCGGCGGTGTCCGGCTGGTATTTCAGTCATCCTGACAGCCGCTATTTCGCCGTGGCGCAGATTCAGCGTGATCAGGTGGAAGATTATGCGACACGCAAAGGGATGTCGGTGAGTGAGGTGGAGCGCTGGCTGGCACCCAATCTCGGCTACGATGCGGACTAAATAAAAAAAGCGGCCTGAGGGCCGCCTGAAGGGAGATCAGCCGCACCGTACTGGTCAGCTGTAATATCGAGCCAGCACAGGAAACACGGTCAGATTGGAAAGGCGCTAAAGCCAGTCCCTGGCCGCTCGGCCCGCGCCGTCCCTGGCGCGGGACGCTTTCCTCTTCTGCCCGTGTTCCCTGCGCATCAGGCTTCTTCATTGCTGAGAGTCACCCTGACCGGGCCTGTCAGCCAGCTCATGTATACAGGTGACTTCCTGAAACGCGTGCCAAAGTCAAAGCGATGGGAGCATACGCCCGGAGTAAAGCATCGCGGGCCAGGGATGGCCCGCGCTGAGCATGCCACGGATGGCGTTTTTGCGTCTTTACGCAGGGCGTTTGCGCCCTGAGCCTGCTTCTGTAAACAGCGTTGAGCGGCCCGGAGGCCGCCTCGGCTTAGTTGAAGCGAGCGTCGCGATCCGACGTCAGATCATACAGCTGGTACTTACGACCCAGCATCTGACCGCCATCACGCGTCAGCGGCACCCAGTTCACCTGCGCGCGACCGCGTGTTGGCGTCACGGTGAACAGATCCATCGGGATAGAGATATAGAAGCCTTTGGTGAAGTCGCCTTCGCCATACTCTTCAGACGACACGTTGGTTTTGGTGGCATAAACACCGACCATCACGCCGCTGTCGAAGCGCTTCGACACATCAACCGTCACACCTTTATCTTTCGCCAGATACTGACCAACGCTGGTTTTCACCAGCACATCCTGCATGAACCACGGACGCCAGTAACCGGTCAGGTTGCCGGTTGACGCTTTGTAGCGGTTAAACTGCATCATATTGTCCCAGTCACGCTGACGGACGTAGTTGGCATCGACGCCGACCGCCCAGTTCGCATCGACTGGGCGATAAAGCAACTCGCCGCCCACGCCGCCGTACATCGTCTCCAGATAGCCGCCGTAGACCTGACCATAGAAGCCGTTACCGAGGTGGCCCATATAGTTCGCCTGCAGATCGTTAACGTAGACGTTGTTCTCAACGTAATCGCGAATATGGGTACGCACGCGCGGCAGCGAAGAGTCCGCCGGGGCGCCGTTGTAGTTGAATTTGTCGTAGTTGTTAGCGAGGTTACCAAACAGACTGCCGCCCACCAGCAGGTGATCCGTCAGCCAGTAATCCGCGCTGGCCATCACGCCAACCTGATACATGTAGAAGCTTTCCGGGCCGCCCACCGACTGATTCAGCACTGGTGACAGGCTATAGTTCAGGCGATCCTGGCGGATAAACATCCCCTGCTCGGTGTTACCCGGATCGACCGGTTCTTTGCGGGTTTGTTGCAGCGGCTGCTCATGGCCCAGTGGGTAGCCTTCCAGATCGTTACGCAGACTGGCAACTTTCGTCTCAGTAGTCACCTGCGGCATGTTAAAGCGCGACTCGGTCACATTGATGGTGTCGATGCCGTCCGGCAGGTGGTTCATGATGATGCGGTTAGCGCGATCTACCCCTTCACGGGTATCACGATACTTCGTCTGCTCGCCTGACACATACAACGTGTGGCCCTGAGTCTGAATCCGCGGACCATCAAGACCAGCGTTGTATTTCAGATCGGTCAGCTGAGTCCCGACTACCGTCGGTTCCAGCAACTGAGGCTGCGGCTGCGGATTGTAGGCCGGCTTCTCGCTGTCGATGTGCGCCTGACGCAGATCGTTGAAGTTGGTACGGATGGTGACACCAAACATAAAGGTGTTGCCGCGCTCGTAGCTGGCGTTGATGTCAGCCCAGTCGGTCACACGATAAATCGCGCCGACGTTGAGCTTGCTGCGCTGATCAAGGCGGCCAGCAAAGTCATTCTGGTAGTCGTTGCCCTCATACTCCATCTTGAGACGCAGCGGCTGCCAGGGCGTCTGATACTCCACGCCGCCGAAAAATGCTGTCGGACCGTGGAACATCTGCGAGCCATTGATGGAACCCGCTTCGCCCACCCGTGGACGCTGGCAATAGCTGTCGCTATAGGAGCAGAACGGGTTCTTCACGGTGCCGCTGTTGCCGAGATAGCCCCAGCCGAGGCCCAGGGTGAAGTCGAACGGTCCCCAGGCTTTGGTTCCCACCACATATTCACTGTCAAACAGGCCGGTACCGCCGAGATCGCGGGTTCCCACCGCCACTTCCGGCAGCCAGAAGCCTTCCTGCCACAGACGCAGTTTCAGGTCGAAGGCTTTATCCTTATAGCTCTGCGTGCCGCTGAATTCTGACACTGCACTGTACTGCCGGGTGCGCACGTCGGTATAACGCACGGTCGTCTCCAGCCAGGGAAAGAGCTGCAGTGACGCAGAGTAATAGCGGTACTGATCGTTGTCGCGCGCATTGAGGCTGAACTCGCCTTCTTTGGCCATGCGCGCCGTCGGCACCTGCATCAGGCCCACACCACCGAAATCAGATTGTGACGGGCCCACCGGCGCGGGGAAGGTGTCGGCCTGCGCCTGACAGGCTGCCGCCACGGAAACAGCCAACAGGCTGAAGAGATAACGTTTTTTCATCAGTCTGGTATCCGGTGAGTCAGTACGGAAAGAATGCGATCGTTCAGATCTTCATAGCTGCCTGGCAGGCTCCATGAGGAAAAGCCGAGCCAGATAACGCTGCCTGGCTCCACTTCCGCGTGGCGATGATTCCAGTAAGCAACCGGCACCTGCTGTGTGGCGCCGGAAGGCGAAATCACCGTGACAAAATTGCGTTCTGCGCCGGAGAGTGACGGGTGACCCTCCAGATAGTCGCGTACTGATTTACCCGGCTGCCAGCTCACTTTGCCTGCGCCGCTTAATGCGCCGAGCAGCAGCACTGAATCGGATGGCGTCTGCAGCCAGAGGTCATAGCTGCCTTCCAGCCGACGGTTGTCCGCCGGATGGAGACGGATCCAGTCCGGGTCAAGCGGGGTGAACTGACGACCTGTCACGTTGATGGCGCTCAGCTGGCGGATGACCTCATCAATAGCCGCCGCCCGATCGCCGCTGCTGTCAGCACGCCAGGCACGTAAAGCACCCAGCGTCTGTTGATATTGCTGTTGTGCGACGGCGCTGGCACCGCGCTCGGCAATAACGGTACGGCGCCAGTCCGTGTTGGCCTGCAGCGGAGGCAGTGTCACCAGCTGTGAGAGATCCGCGATCTGGCTCAGCTCAGCCTGACCGCCGTTGTGCGGTGCATGAACGATAACCTGCGCAGTCGCCTGCGCTTCTGCGGCGCTGAGCAGGCTCAGCCCGGCCAGCAAAATAGTGATTTTTTTCATGATTTCGCCGGCTTCAGAATAGTGATATCGACAGGGAAGGCATCGGCCGCCAGCATCTGATGGGCCTGCACCACATCACCGCTGCTGTTGTCGATCCAGAAGGTGTTTTCCCACTCGCGGTTACTGCTGTCGATGCTTACCTGCTCATGCCAGACACGGCACGGGATACGGTTGCCCGCCACGGTCAGCACTTCGTCGGTGCCGCGCTGGAAGGTGGAACGCACGGTCGCGCCGCGAACCTTGCCCTGCTCGGTCCACTGCACGATGCGGGTCCAGCCTGCGCCATTGCTGATATGCAGGCTGTCAGCAAGCGGATCCTGTTGCAGATTGCTGACGCTCAGCAGGTTATCCGGTAAGCCCAGGGTTTTAACCAGGCGGCCGTGCTGTGTCACCAGCATCGCCTGATCCTGCGTCACCCATTTCTGCTGCCCCTTCTCGTTGTAGCCCAGCACCACAAAAATGCGCGGACCGTCATTCAGACGAGCATAGAGACTGGCATAAGGAAGATTGTTGACCTGTTGATCGGTGACGGTCACGTCATCCGGACCGTTAACAGCGAGCAGCAGGGTCTGTTCAAGACCTTTTTGCGTTTGTGTACAGGCCTGCAGCAGCAGGCAAGCGAGCAGCAGAGGAAGTCGGCGCACTGTGTGTCCCTGATAAGTCATGCCAAAGTAAAAAATAACCACACATGCGTGTGGTTATGTTTAAAGGTGCTCTGCCCGTCACGGCTGGCTGCAGAGATACAGGTTACAAGGACTCAGCGTCATCACTTAACGAAGTCAGTGATTCAGCCTCGGCCCGTTTGCTGCACATCAGCAATCAGACGGGAGTCGGGCATCCATCAACGAGTGGTGCTCGTCGTGGTCGTGGTTGTTGTACCGGTATTTGCGCCGTCACCACCGCCAGAAGCAGCAATGCCGAGCCCGACCAGCGCGCCAAGTGCGCCGATACCCACAGCCGTGGACGTGCCAGCAGAGATTGCTCCCGCCTGCGCGCCAGCTGCAGTACCTGCTTCACCTGCTTCCTGCGGCGCAGCAAATGCGCTGGAAGAAGCGGCAACGAGGATCAGGGCTGCACCGGCAACCATAGTTTTTTTCATAACAACGTTTCCTGCATTGAGTGAATGAAGGATCTCTGACCGGCGACAAGGGCTATACAGACAGGCTGCAACCAGAGCGACGGACAGTCCCATTGCGGGCGCGTTCATTATAGGGCAACAAAATATCAGAGTTCAGTGCCATAAAAACCAGGGCAAATAGCGGGGTGATTGCGTGATTTAATCAGCTGGATTGGGGATAACTACTTTTTATATCGGAGTTTTTCCGGTTGATACCCTATATTTCGCTACGGGTGAGGTAATTGCAAAGCGGAATGTTCTTTTTTAGTTATATCTGGTACGGAATAAGAATAATCAGAATTTACTCAGAAGGGCTTAAATTAAATATGACTATAAATCAACAGCTAACCCTGCGTACCGCCTGTTTTCAGATCCATTTTATACTGGATTACACTCTGTTTTTTCGCCAGATGTTCAGAATTATCTTAGGGTATTTTAAGACTTTTCCCGCGCTGGCGTGAATGACAGAATCGATAATCAGGTCATCCGGATGGAAAAAGAGACAAAAAAAGGGCGGCAACGTTGCCGCCCGATGAAATTAACGCCGATTAACGCCAGGATTTATAGCGGTTAATTAAGGCATTAGTGGAACTGTCATGAGAGGTAATTTCGTTCTCATTTTCCAGTTCCGGCAGAATACGGTTCGCCAGCTGCTTACCTAATTCCACACCCCACTGATCAAAGGTGAAGATATTCAGGATGGCACCCTGCGTGAAGATTTTGTGCTCGTACAGCGCAATCAGCGCGCCCAGGCTGTACGGCGTAATCTCACGCAGCAGGATGGAGTTAGTCGGGCGATTACCTTCAAACACCTTGAACGGCACAATGTGGGCCACAGATTCTGCAGATTTGCCGGCATCGGTAAACTCTTTCTCCACGACGTCGCGTGACTTACCAAACGCCAGCGCTTCGGTCTGGGCAAAGAAGTTAGAGAGCAATTTTGGATGGTGGTCCGCCAGCGCGTTATGAGTAATAGCCGGCGCAATAAAGTCACACGGAACCAGTTTAGTACCCTGATGGATCAGCTGATAAAACGCATGCTGACCGTTAGTGCCGGGTTCGCCCCAGATAATAGGGCCCGTCTGGTAGTCCACCGGGTGACCGTCGCGATCCACATACTTGCCGTTTGACTCCATATTTCCCTGCTGGAAATAGGCGGCAAAGCGGTGCATGTACTGGTCGTAAGGCAGAATCGCTTCGGTTTCGGCACCAAAGAAGTTGTTGTACCAGATGCCAATCAGCGCCAGCAGCACCGGCAGGTTCTGTTCAGCCGGGGTGGAGGCGAAGTGCTGGTCCATGGCATGTGCGCCGCTCAGCAGCTGCTCGAAGTTATCGAAACCAATCGAGAGAATGATCGACAGGCCGATCGCTGACCACAGTGAATAGCGGCCGCCAACCCAGTCCCAGAATTCAAACATGTTATTGGTGTCGATACCGAATTCGCCCACCGCTTTGGCATTGGTCGACAGTGCAGCAAAGTGTTTCGCTACATGCTGCTGATCGCCTGCGGTTTTCAGGAACCAGTCACGCGCGCTGTGGGCGTTGGTCATGGTTTCCTGAGTCGTGAAGGTCTTCGATGCAACCAGGAACAGGGTGGTTTCCGGGCTGAGATCTTTCAGCGTTTCGGCGATGTGGGTGCCGTCAACGTTGGAGACAAAATGCATATTCAGATGGTTTTTGTACGGGCGCAGCGCTTCCGTCACCATAAACGGGCCAAGGTCGGAGCCGCCGATACCGATGTTCACTACGTCGGTGATCGCTTTACCGGTATAGCCTTTCCATTCGCCGCTGATGATGCGCTCTGAGAAGCCTTTCATCTTGTCCAGCACGGCATTGACCTCTGGCATCACATCTTTGCCATCCACCAGAATCGGCGTGTTACTCCGGTTACGCAGTGCGACGTGCAGCACCGCACGATCTTCGGTACGGTTAATCTTCTCACCCGAGAACATAGACTTAATGGCACCGCTGAGATCGGTCTCTTTGGCCAGCGCCTGTAACTTATCGAGGGTTTCCTGGGTGATGCGGTTTTTGGAGAAATCCACCAGCATCTGATCATCAAAGGTGGCAGAGAATTTGGCAAAACGATCGGCATCCTGAGCGAACAGATCGGCAATTTCTACCGATTTCATCTGCTCAAAATGCTGTTGCAGCGCTTTCCAGGCTGCGGTTTGTGTCGGATTGATATTTTTCATGGCAACACTCTTGTTGATATTAAGAACCGTCATTCCATCGGAGGCACATCATGCCCGTTTAGCGTTTCAGTATGACCACACTTGTAACTGAAAGGAAAAATTTTGTCAGCGCACGCCGCGCAGGCGAGGTGAACGCTGCGATCTGACGTCAGCATTCACTGGCGCGAACAGCCTGCGGATGGCAGCAGTATCACGCGCTAAAGTGTGACGCGAAAGTCTGCGCAAAACGTTGTGCCGTGTCAGGGATTGTTGCAGGGGCTGAACCCATTAAGCACTGTAGCCGCTGCGGCGCAGGGGCATTTGTTTTCTGATGCGGCTCTCCGGCCGTCGCTGACATTGACAGCAGGTCCAGAAAAGGCTAGATCTATGCGCCTACTTGCGCACCTGTGTGCAAGCCAGAAGAGGCGCGTCGCCCAGGCAGTGTGTTGGAGGAACCGTATCCGGTGAAAACACATCATGGGGAGCGACGCCGAGGTGGGTCAGCACGCGGTGTGTTGCCTGTCGGCTACAGGGGCTGAATCCTCTGGGTTGTCACCAGAAACGTCTGCAGTCGACGTTTTGCAAGGTGGGGCGCTTCTGGGTGACTCGTCTATCCGATCTTGTCCGCCCGTTTCTGCTCTTTCCTTGTGCCTGGCTGAAAGCATGTTTCTCGACCCTTTCATCGGCGAGAACAAGATAACCTGACACGAGGTCCTACATGTCTCAAACTCTGATAGTGGCAAAATTTGGCGGCACCAGCGTAGCCGATTTTGAAGCGATGAACCGCAGCGCCGATGTGGTGTTGCAGGACGCCAGCACGCGTCTGGTGGTGCTCTCTGCCTCAGCAGGCATTACCAATCTTCTGGTTGCGCTGGCTGAAGGCCAGCAGGCACCCCAGCGCGCTGCTCTGCTTGATGATATCCGCCGTATCCAGTACGCCATCGTCGATCGCCTGCAGCGTCCGGACGTGATCCGCGATGAAATCGATCGGATGATCGACAATATCAGCATGCTCTCAGAAGCGGCGTCACTCGCTACCTCAAATGCCCTGACCGATGAACTGGTCAGCCACGGCGAGCTGATGTCTTCACTGCTGTTTGTTGAAATTCTGCGTGAACGTCAGGTGAATGCAGAGTGGTTTGATGTTCGCAAAGTGATGCGCACCGACGATCATTTTGGCCGCGCAGTCCCGGATGTTCAGGTGCTGGCGGAGCAGGCGACGGCACAGTTGCAGCCGCGCATTGAGCAGGCGCTGGTGATTACCCAGGGCTTCATCGGCAGTGAAAGCGAAGGGCGTACCACCACTTTAGGGCGTGGCGGCAGTGATTACACCGCCGCGCTGCTGGGCGAAGCGCTGAATGCGGCGCGAGTCGATATCTGGACGGATGTGCCAGGTATCTATACCACCGATCCACGCGTGGTGCCGACGGCGAAGCGTATTGATGAAATCACCTTCGAAGAAGCCGCTGAGATGGCGACGTTTGGTGCCAAAGTATTGCATCCGGCGACGCTGCTGCCCGCCGTGCGCCGGGGTATTCCGGTCTTCGTCGGTTCCAGCAAGGATCCGGCCGCAGGCGGTACCCGCGTCTGCAACGAAACCCGCAATCCGCCGCTGTTCCGGGCGCTGGCGTTACGTCGTAAGCAGACGCTGTTAACGCTGCACAGCCTTAACATGCTGCATACGTTTGGTTTCCTCGCCGAACTGTTTAACATTCTGGCGCGTCATAACGTCTCCGTTGACCTGATCACCACCTCCGAAGTGAGCGTGGCGCTGACGCTGGACACCACGGGATCGACCTCAACCAGCGCCAGTCTGCTGACGCAGGCGCTGCTGACTGAACTCTCGTCGCTGTGCCGGGTAGAAGTGGAGGAAGATCTGGCGCTGGTGGCGATTATCGGCAATGAGCTGTCAAAAGCCTGCGGTGTCGGCAAAGAGGTGTTTGGTGTGCTCGACCCGTTCAACCTGCGGATGATTTGCTATGGGGCCAGCAGCTACAATCTCTGCTTCCTGGTGCCGGGCAACGACGCGGAAAGCGTCGTCCGTACGCTGCACCGCAATCTGTTCGAGTAAATTTATCTGCTGTTCAGGCCGCGTCTGCGCGGCCTGAACAGCGGCAAAAAAACTTCACTTCGTTCTGATCCTCCGCTGGTTTCTTTTTCCCAGATAATTTAATTAATCCAACGGCTTATTGCCCACTATTGCCAAATGGTAACCCCTTTCTTTGCGCATTTCGTGTACTGGCGTTGCGCTCCCTTTCCTCAGATTTATAATCCCGCCGCTGAATCAATTCACCCAAATTTAGGAAATATCATGAAAAGGTTAGTCGCAGAGACGCTGGGGACTTTTGTACTGGTCGCAGGCGGTTGTGGTAGTGCCGTACTGTCAGCGGCGTTCCCGGAACTCGGCATTGGCTTCGTGGGCGTCGCGCTGGCTTTCGGTCTGAGCGTACTGGTCATGGCGTATGCGGTCGGTCATATCTCGGGCGGTCATTTTAATCCGGCGGTCACTCTGGGATTAGTGGCAGGCGGACGTTTCTCCGCCTCGCAGGCCATTCCTTACATCATCGCGCAACTGGTAGGCGGCATTGCTGCTGGCGCGGTGCTTTATCTGATCGCCAGCGGTAAAGGCGACTTCAGCGCAGCGGCCAGCGGCTTTGCGGCGAACGGCTACGGCGAACACTCGCCGGGCGGCTTCAGTTTGCAGGCAGGCATGATCACTGAGGTCGTGATGACGGCTATCTTCCTGATTGTGATCATGGGCGCGACCAGCGAACACGCGTCAAAAGGCTTTGCGCCGATCGCGATTGGTCTGGCGTTAACCCTAATCCACCTGATCAGCATTCCAGTGACTAACACTTCTGTTAACCCGGCACGCAGCACCGCAGCAGCCCTCTTCCAGGGCGACTGGGCGATCGCTCAGCTGTGGATGTTCTGGTTGATGCCGATTATCGGCGCCGTGATTGGTGGTTTGATCTACCGCGGTTTAGAGGATAAAGCAGCGTAATTTCGTCGATATTCAGCGGATCGGCAGCAGTCGATCCGCATTTTCCTGCCTCGCCCCATCTTCGCCTTACGCCATGATAATGAAGTGTTATGATCCCGGCCTCGTCACGGCAGTCGTTCCTGCATGATGACGCTCTATGGCAAATCTGCACTAAACATAACATTCTTATAAGGAAGTCTGGCTATGCTCGCCACGTTAACCCGCCTGTTCCCGCTCTGGGCCGTGCTGCTGTCTGCCGCCGCTTATTACTCTCCAGGTACCTTTCTCGGCATCGGACCCTGGGTCACTTATCTGCTGATGCTGATTATGTTCGGCATGGGCGTGACCCTGAATATCGACGATTTCAAACGGGTGCTGACCCGGCCTGCGCCGGTGATTGCCGGCACCTTTCTGCACTATCTGGTGATGCCGTTAGCCGCCTGGGGGCTGGCAAAACTGTTTCATATGCCGCCCGATCTGGCCGCCGGTATGATTCTGGTCGGCTCAGTTGCCAGCGGCACCGCCAGCAACGTGATGATCTATCTGGCGAAAGGCGATGTGGCGCTGTCGGTAACCATTTCTTCCGTCTCTGCGCTGGTGGGCGTGTTCGCCACGCCGCTGTTAACGCGCTTTTATGTCGATACCCACATTCAGGTTGATGTGGTGGGCATGCTGCTGAGCATCGTGAAGATCGTCGTGATCCCAATCAGCCTCGGACTGATCATTCATCACAGTATGAACAGCGTGGTTCGCCGGGTGGAACCGTGGCTGCCTGCGTTTTCGATGGTCTGCATTCTGCTGATCATCAGCGCGGTGGTGGCGGGCAGTCAGGGCTTTATCGGGTCGGTGGGTCTGATGGTGATCGCGGCGGTGATCCTGCATAACGCGATTGGTCTGCTTGGCGGCTACTGGGGCGGCAAACTGTTTGGCTTTGATGAGTCAACCTGCCGTACGCTGGCGCTGGAGGTCGGCATGCAGAACTCCGGTCTGGCGGCGACGCTGGGCAAACTCTACTTCTCGCCGCTGGCGGCATTGCCGGGCGCACTCTTCTCGGTGTGGCACAACCTGTCAGGTTCGTTGCTGGCGGGTTACTGGTCCGGAAAGCCGATTAAGAAGAAGTAACCGTGGCGGCGCATTATTGCGATGCGCCGCTTCTCACTGCTGTTGCGCCGGACGCGTGCTCCGGCGTAACTGTCTGTTCACACCCCTTATTCATAATCCCGTTCATCGTCGGGCTGGTCCAGCACAGTATAGGCCACGCTGCAGAACAGGGAATTCAGGCGCTTCATGTCGCCGAGTAAACCGAGGTGCAGCGAGCTGGTTTCAATGCTCTGCACGTTCTGCTGATGCAGGCGATCAACGTGGGCGTGAGAGTAGCGACGAATCATCAGGCGGAAGCGATGTTTTGCGCGGCGCAGACGTCTGGCGCTGGTGACATCGTGCGAAAGAAAGACTGACAGGCTCATTCTGAGGTTGGCGATCAACAGTTCCTGCAGCTCCTGCAGCTCCTTTAATCCCTCGGCAGAAAACGCGCGGCCCGCTGCCAGCGACTTGTCAGCGACATCGCCGCTCATCCGCTCAATAATGTCACCGGCCTGCTCCAGATTCAGCGACATCTCAATAATTTCGCCCCAGCGGCGCGAATCCTCTTCAGGCAGATCCTCTTTGGGCATCCGCGCCAGATAGAGTTTGATGGCGGTATAAAGCACATCGACATCATCATCCAGCCGACGCACCGTGCGCTCCTCGCGGGACTCACCATGCACCACTTTATTAAACGCTTCCAGCATCTGCTCCAGCACGTCACCCATGCGCAGCGCTTCGCGGGCGGCATTCACCAGCGCCAGCGCCGGGGTATCCAGCGCGCTGCGATCGAGATGCTTTGGCTTAAGCTGCAGCGCGTTATCCACGTCGTCAGCAATGAGTCGACGGCAGAGGCGCGCCATCAGGTCCGCAAACGGCACCATCGCCACGCAGCGGATCAGGTTGTAAAACACATGGAAGAAAATCACTAACTCTTCATCGTTGACCGGCAGCTTATCGAGCCAGGTCGCCACAATATCGACAAACGGCAGGATCAGGACGCAGCCAATGAACTTGAACAGCAGGCTGCCGAGCGCAACGCGCTTACCGGCGGCATTCGAGCCGCTGGCGTTGATCATCGCCAGCAGGCCGCTACCGAGATTGGCACCAATCACCAGACAGAGCGCGACCTTGAACGAAATCACGCCGGTGGCAGTCAGTGTCGCGGTGATCAGCACCGCGGCCAGACTGGAGTAACTGATAATGGCAAACACCGCGCCCAGCAGCGCATCAAGCATCACGTCGCCGGTCAGGCTGGAGAAGAGTACCTGCACGCCCGCGGCCTGAGTAATCGGACGCGCCGCTTCGACAATCAGCTGCAGCGCCAGCAATATCAGGCCCAGGCCGATACTGGCACGGCCTAACTGACCGGCGCGGGTCTGCTTGCGGCTGAGGAAGAACACCACACCAAAGAAGATAAACAGCGGTGAGAGCCAGGAGAGATCAAAGGTCAGGATGCGCGCCATGATGGCGGTACCAACATCCGCACCCAGAATGACCACCAGCGCGGGCGTCAGGCTGACCAGATTCTGTGCCACAAACGAGGTGACCAGCAACGTCGTGGCATTGCTGCTCTGTACCAGCGTAGTCACGCCGAGACCCGCCAGAAACGCCATCGGTTTTTTTTCTATACTGCGGCTCAGCACGCGGCGCAGATCGGCGCCGTAAACCCGCATGATGCCGGTTCGCACGATATGTGTGCCCCAGACCAGCAGGGCCACTGCAGAGAGCAGATTAAGCAGAGTTAACACGGGGTATCGCTCCTCGTTTGTCAGGCTTCAAACAGCACAGACTGCCAGCCTGACATCAAGAGCAATCTGTGAAGGGGATTGCCGTGCTATGCGTGATTTTTTCCTGTGTTTTAAGCCACCTGGCGCAAAGTCGACAGCTCTAATTGTAGACCAATCTGCCTGCCAGCGGGGTGCAAATCCGCCGCCGATCGGTTCAGCACATCGACTGAAAGCTCCACGTCATGCGCCCGGATACGGTAGCGGATGACGTTGCCCAGCAGGCTGTGGCTGAGGATTTCCGCAGGAATACCCTGGCCCGGCGCGATAAACAGCATCGATTCCGGGCGAATGGCGACCTGGCTGTGGAAAGGCTGGCCGGTCAGCCGCGTCGCCTGCTCGGCACTCAGCAGGTTGTAGTTGCCAATAAATCCGGCGGCAAAGAGATCGACCGGCTGGGTATAGAGCGCTTCGGCATCGCCGTTCTGCACGATTTTGCCCCGGTTCATCAGCACAATGCGGTCGGAGAGCGTCAGCGCCTCCTCCTGATCGTGGGTGACGAAGAGGGTGGTGAGATTCAGCTCGCGCTGAATGCGCCGGATTTGATCGCGCAGATGGCGACGGATGCGCGCATCCAGCGCCGACAGCGGCTCATCCAGCAGCAGCAGACGCGGACGCGTCACCAGTGAACGCGCCAGCGCCACGCGCTGACACTGGCCGCCTGACAGCTGATGCGGATAACGACGCGCATAGTCACTGAGTTCCACCAGTTCCAGCACCTCCAGCACCCGCTGGCGGATCTGTGCCTCGGGCAGCTTCTGCATCTTCAGGCCAAACGCGACGTTCTTCTCCACCGTCATGTTGGGAAACAGCGCATAGCTCTGGAACACCATGCCAATGGCGCGTTTCTGCGGGGCCAGCGGCACGATATCCTTGCCCTCCAGCCTGATTTCACCGCTGTCGACGCCGGTTAATCCCGCCAGACAGCGCAGCAGCGTCGATTTGCCGCAGCCGCTGGGGCCGAGCAGGGTGACAAACTCTCCTTCGGCGGCGCTGAAATCGATCTGCTCAAAAATCGGCGTCGGTCCATAAGACTTGTTCAGCTCTCTGACCTCAAGGTAACTCATATTCAGCCTCGTTCAGGATTCAGGGCGTTGGCCAGCCAGGTGACCAGCAGCACCACAAAGAAGTAGGAGATCACCAGCGCGCTGGTGAAGTGACCGCTGCCGTTGCGCATATTGAACAGGTAAACCTGGAGGGTTTCATAGCGGTTGCCGACCAGCAGGTTAGCGAAGACAAACTCACCAATCAGAAAGGAGAACGAGAGCAGCACGGCAATCAGCATCCCCTTGCGCAGGTTAGGCAGCACCACCCACAGCGCCGCCTGCCAGGTGCTGGCACCCAGCAGCTGTGCAGCATCAATCAGCTCTTTAAGGTTGATCGCCTGCATATTGTTCGCCAGCGCCCGATAGATAAAGGGCAGTGCGATGGTGAAGTAACAGCCGATTAAGATCCACGGCGTGCCGGTGAGCATCAGCGGTGACGAAGAGTAGAGCTGGAGTAATCCCACAGATGACACCACCGGCGGCACGGCAAAAGGCATCAGGATCAGGATGTTCATCACCGCATCCAGTCGGGGAAAGTAGTAAGCGATTACAAACATGGCAGGCAGCACCAGCACCAGAGAGAAGAGCAGCGCACCGAAGCAAATCAGCAGCGAATGGCCCAGCGCTGTCAGAAAACGTGAATCGCTCCAGAGCTGAATGAACCACTTCAGGCTGTAGCCCTGCGGCAGAATGGTATTGCTCCAGTCGGACGAAATCGCATAGAGCAGCGTCGCCAGCAACGGCAGCGCCAGCAGAGTAAAGAGTAACCCGACCATGATCCGGTGATAGAGATGCTCAGCACGTGACATGACGGCTCCTTTCATGGCTGTTTCGCATTGAGGTAGCTGCGGCGCACCAGATACTGCTGCACCAGGGTGATCAGCGCCATGATTGCCACCAACAGCATCGCCAGCGCGCTGCCGGTGTTGGGATCGAGCGAAATATCTCCGGAGACCAGCGCTGCGATGCGCACCGGCACCACGTTGAAATTACCGGTGGTCAGCGCGTAAATCGTGGCGTAAGCCCCCAGCGCATTCGCCAGCAGGATCACAAAGGTTCCGAGCAGTGCCGGGAACAGAATCGGCAGGGCGATGTGCCAGACGTAGCGCCAGCGGCTGGCACCCAGCAGCGCAGCAGACTCCTGCCACTCTTTTTTCAGCCCGTCGAACGCCGGGTAGAGCAGCAGCACACCCAGCGGGATCTGAAACCAGGTGTAAACCAGCACCATCCCGTTGCGCGAGAAGAGTCGGAAGCTCTCAATCACACCATAATGGCGCAGCAGCAGCGTCAGGCAGCCGTTCAGTCCCAGCAGAATCACAAAGGCAAACGCCAGCGGGACACCGGCAAAGTTGCTGGTCATGTTGGTAAAAGAGATAAGGAAGCGCTGCAGTCGTCCGCCGCCGAGCTGATGCAGTGAATAGCCGGTGATGAGCGCAATCAGCAGTCCCCAGACGCTGGACCAGAGCGAGATATCCAGTGAGAAGCGAAATGCCTGCTGGTAGAACGGTGAGGTGAGGATGTCGTGATAGTTATCCCAGCCCCACTGGCTGTTCATCTCACTCCAGAAGCTGTTGATGGCGATCCACAGCAGCGGGGCCAGCTGAAAGGCGACCCAGAACAGGGTGAAAGGCAACAGCAGCAGCAGCGCGAATCCTTTTCCCTTCATCTTTGCGGCTCCGCCAGCAGCCCGCGACAGACCGGCTTGTCATGGGCCACTTCCAGCAGTTCACACAGCGTGCCGCACAGATCGGTCTGCTGCGGCGCAAGGTCAGGCTGCAGCGAGAAAGCGTGGCCAAAGACAAACAGCGGCACCGTGGTCTCCTCAGGCAGAATTCCGCCGTGGGAGCGATCGTCATTCATGCCGTGATCGGCCGTCACCATCACCTGGTAGCCTTCGGCCAGCCACAGCGGCATCCACTGCGACAGAAGGCCGTCGGCAATGCGTGCCCGGTTGCGGTACTGCGGCGAGGAGAGCCCCGATTTATGACCGGCATCATCGATATTCATCGGGTGGATCAGCAGGAAATCGGGATCGTGACGCAGCCGCAGGCTCTCTGCATCCTCAAACAGATGTGAGTCAGGATAGCTATCGTCAGAATAAAAATGACCATACTGAATCGGCAGGTCCGGCGCGTCGGTATGACGATCGCGCGCCGGAACGAACGGTGTGCGGTTATAAAGCTCACTTACCCAGTGGTAGGCCGCCGCCGCTGTCGTCAGCCCCGCCGCGCGCGCAAAGTGAAACACGCTGCGTTCGCGACTTAACCGGCTGACGCCATTATGAATAATGCCGCTTCTGACCGGCGGAACGCCGGTCAGTATGCACTCATAAAGCGGGCGCGACAGCGACGGTAATTCACAGGTCATACGGTAATAGAACCCGTTGCCTTGCGAACACTCGGCATGCAGGTAACCCATTGCATGTTGTGCGACCTGATTGCTCAGTCCGTCCAGTACCACCAGGATGGTCTTCATTCCGTTCTCCCTGCCGCAAACTACTGCTGCATGTTGATGATGACGTTTTCCTGCCACAGGCGCGGCAGCATTTTCGACGATTTATCCCAGGCAGCCTGATCCTTAACCGGACGGGCATTTTTGTATTCGGACTGCGGCAGCAGGCGAGCCTGAACGTCCGCTGGCAGGGTCAGATGCTCGGCACGAATCGGGCGGGCATAGCCCTTCGCCAGATTGATCTGTCCCTGATCTGAGAAGATATATTCGCGCGTCAGTTTTGCGGCGTCAGGGTGTTTCGCATATTTGTTGATGATAGTGGTGTAGCCGGAGGTGACGGAGCCGTCAGACGGGATCACTACTTCGTAGCGATTTTTGTCGATCTGGTCACGGTAGTTCAGGGCGTTAAAGTCCCATACCACCGCCATCTGTACTTCGCCTTTTTCGATGTTAGCAATGACCGGATCGGTCACGCCAAGACGCCCCTGTTTGGCCAGATCGGCAAAGAACGCCAGCGCCGGTTTCAGGTTCTTTTCATCGCCGCCTAAGGCGTAGTTTGCAGCCAGTACGCCATTGGCCGCCTGAGCTGCCACGCCGACGTCGCCGATAGTAACCACATACTTACCTTTCTTCAGATCGGCCCAGCTGTGGGGAATATCTTTCACCTGCTGCTTGTCGATCAGAAAGGCAATGGTGCCGGTGTAGGCCAGCGCCCAGTGTCCGTCTTTATCTTTGGCCCAGGCAGGAATCTGATCCCAGTGTGTCGGTTTGTAGGGCTGAGTTACCCCTTTGGCGACGGCGATCGGGCCAAAGGCGGCGCCCACGTCACCGATATCAGCGCTGGCGTTCTCTTTCTCTGCATCGAATTTCGCCAACTCCTGCGCCGATGACATATCGGTATCGCTGTGCTTAAGGCCATATTTGCTGCTGATGTCGTTCCAGGTCTCTTTCCAGTTGGCCCAGCTATCCGGCATCCCGACGCTGTTAACCTGACCTTCACTGCGCGCGGCTTTTTCGAGTGCGGCGAGGTCGTTATCGGCGGCCTGCGCAACGGGCAGGGTGAGGACTACAGCACTGGCTACTACAGAGGCGATAAACGCTTTCATCTCAGTTGCTCCGGGTGTAAGTTGATGGGCCTGGCTGGTCTAGTCCAGCAAGAACCGAGCCAATGTAGCCCCTCTATATGAACGATTTATGACAAGGCGGCGCGGTGCGGGGAAGGGGCGACAAAAGACGCGGCCCGTTCGCCCACCTCAGGCGCGTTTACCTGAACAGTAAGAGTGCGAAGTCGCACCAAAATGAGGCTACTGTTGTGGAGTCGATAGCACTCAAAACGGCGGATGCGATTGCCAGCGCACTGCTGACGCGCATCCAGGCGGGAGAGTTCAGCGGCGGGCGACTGCCGGCAGAACGAGCCTTAAGCGAGGCGTTCAGCACCACGCGGATTACCCTGCGGGAAGCGCTGGGTAAGCTGGAAGCCCAGGGGATGATCTACCGGGAACTGCGTCGCGGCTGGTTTATCGCGCCACCACGTCTGATTTACAATCCGCTGCATCACAGCCACTTTCATGCCATGGCGAGGGAGCAGGGAAGGCAGGCGACCACTGAGGTGATCGCTGCTGAGCAGGTCGCAGCGCACGACAGCGTAGCGACCGCGCTGCGTCTGGCACCCGGTTCGGCGGTTTACTGCATCCGCCGTCTGCGGCGCATTGATGGGCGTGCGGTGCTCTATGTTGAACACTACCTCAATCCGCGTTTTTTCCCTGGCCTGCTCGATGAAGATCTGACCCGCTCCCTGACCGATCTCTATGACCAGCGCTACGGCATTCGCTACGGCGGCGCGCGCTTCACGATTCTGCCCGGTCCGTTACCGGAAGTCGCGGCACCCACGCTGAATGTGGCGCCGGGCAGCCCCGGTTTGCTGATCACCCGTATTAACCGCAATCAGCAAAAAGAGGTGATTGATTGCGACTGTGAATACTGGCGGTACGACGCGCTCTGTGTGGATGTGGAGGCTTAGGGTTATTGTGATTTGCATCACACTCACGCATGATATCGCGCGCTGATAACTCCTTTTTAAAGGCGCAACATGAGTGACAAAAATCCTTTTGCCCGCCACCTTGCAACGGTTCTGCAATGGGTGCTGAATCTGGGTCTGCTGAGTCTGGCGATCATCCTGATCGTCTTTTTAGGCAAAGAGACTATTCATCTGGCAAACGTCCTGTTTAACACCGGCGAGCAGGCCTCTTCTTACCTGCTGATTGAGGGAATTGTTATCTATTTCCTCTACTTCGAATTTATTGCCCTGATTGTTAAGTACTTTCAGTCGGGCTATCACTTTCCCCTGCGCTACTTTGTCTATATCGGTATCACGGCCATTATCCGCCTGATTATCGTCGACCATAAAAATCCCTTCGATACCCTCTGCTACTCAGCGGCGATTCTGATTCTGGTGGTCACGCTGTGGCTGGCCAACAGTAACCGGCTGAAACGCGAGTAATCCCCCTGCCGTCTGACACGACGGCAGGTGTTCGCATCGCCGCTCTGCGCTAAACTAGCGTCCTGAAAATTATCGGGAGTGGTGCCATGTCGCAAGACGCACTCAGCTTATTACGTTCGCTCAACTGGCTTTCTCCGTCGCAGGCCACCCTTGCGCCGCCCTTGCTCGACTGGCTGATGGAGGAGGATTCGATGACGCGCCGTTTTGAACAGCACTGTCAGCGGGTCACGGTTCAGCCGCTGCGTGAAGGTTTTATCGACGCCAGCGAGTTGGGTGAGGAAAGGGCGTTGTTGCCAGACGATGAACGCTTCTGGCTACGCGAAGTGCTGCTGTCCGGCGACGATCAGCCCTGGCTGGCTGGCCGCACGCTGGTACCGGAAAGCACCCTTAACGGGCCAGAGGCGATGCTGCAACAGCTCGGCACCCGTCCTCTGGGGCGCTATCTTTTTTCGTCGTCGACGCTGACCCGCGATTTTATTGAGCCGGGGCAGGTGGAGGGATTGTGGGGACGGCGTTCCCGCCTGCGTCTCTCTGGCAAACCGCTGCTGCTGACTGAACTGTTTTTACCGGCATCGCCGCTCTATCGCGATCTGGTCTGAGGATTTTGTGGTGCAAACGAGCTTAAGTATGAATAAATGGCGGGCCTACGCTCGCCTGATGCGTATCGACAAACCGATCGGGACGCTGCTGCTGATGTGGCCCACGCTCTGGGCATTATGGCTGGCTGACATGGCGATCCCGCCACTGCCGGTGCTGGTGGTATTCGTTGCCGGGGTGTTTGTGATGCGCGCGGCGGGTTGTGTGATCAATGACTACGCCGACCGCAAAGTTGATGGTCATGTGGAGCGTACGAAGCACCGGCCACTGGCCAGCGGCGCGGTGAGTGCAAAAGAGGCGAAGCTGCTGTTCGTGATCCTGGCGCTGGTGGCGTTTGCGCTGGTGCTGACCATGAACCTGATGACGATCATGCTCTCCGTCGTGGGGCTGGCGCTGGCCTGGGTTTATCCCTTTATGAAGCGCTACACCCACCTGCCGCAGGTGGTGCTGGGGGCCGCGTTTGGCTGGGCGATTCCGATGGCCTGGTCCGCAGTTAGTGAGTCCTTACCTCTAGTCTGCTGGCTGGTGTTTATTGCCAACATCTGCTGGACGGTCGCTTATGATACGCAGTATGCGATGGTCGATCGGGACGATGACCTGAAGATTGGCGTGAAGTCGACGGCGATTTTATTTGGCCGTTTCGACAAGCTGATTATTGGTCTGCTGCAACTGGCAACCCTGCTGCTGATGGCGCTGGTGGGCATGATGCTGCATCTGAACGGCGCCTTCTACTGGACGCTGCTGCTGGCGGCTGCGCTGTTTGTTTATCAGCAGAAGCTGATCGCCGGGCGCGAACGCCAGCCCTGTTTCCAGGCTTTCCTGAATAACAACTATGTCGGGATGGTGCTGTTCCTGGGCGTACTGATGAATACGCCGCCGTTCAGTCAGCTGTTCTGACAGAGCGTTTTGGGCATAAAAAAGGCGACCTCATGAGGTCGCCTTTTTACTGTGCGCGGGGTCAGTCGTGCGCCACCGCGGTTTCAATCGTCATGCGCACATCACTGGTGACCAGGTCAGCCAGGATATGCCAGGTCGCCAGAGTCTGCGCGACATCGGCATCACCGCTGTCGCTGATATACCCTTCGTCACGCAGCGTCAGCACCAGTGAGGTAAAGACCGCTTTGTCGAAGAACTCCGGCGCATTGATCCCGTGCAGCACCGACAGACGCTGTGCCAGCGTCCGGCTCTCTTTCTCCAGCGTGCCACGGTTAATCGTCGGCTTGGCGCTGAGAATCGAGAAGGTAATGGCATAACGCTGCAGCGTTTCGCGCACACCGGCAGCCAGCAGTTGCAGCGTGCGGTAGCGCGCCGCAGTAAAGCGCAACTCACCGGCTTCGAAGGTAATCAGGCCCTGACGCGCCAGCTCCTGACTGATATTGGTCAGCAGTTGCGGCAACTCATCGGTCTGCCAGCGCAGGAACAGTTCGCTCTTCAGCATCGGGTAGATCAGGCTTACCTGACGCAGCAGTTCGGCTTCAGTCAGCGTCTGATGCTGCTGAACTATGGCGGCAATCAGCGACGGCATCACCAGCATGTGATGAATATTGTTGCGATAGTAGGTCATCAGCACCGCCTGCTCCCGCGGCAGAATGATGATGTCGCCGATACTGTCCTTTTCATTCTCAAACTTATTCATACCCATGGCGTGATCCAGCAGCGCTTCCGCTGAGAGATCGGGTACGGTCGCGTTAGGTGAATAAGGCACATTGCGCAGCAGCTGGGTATAGCATTCCAGCTGTTCAATCAGCTGTTCACGGGTGAGTGAGCGCTGACGTGACGCCAGCAAAGCGGTAACACAGAGGTTCATGGCATTGGCCGCGCCCGCTTCATTGATACGTACCATCAGGCTGGCCGCGATATCATTGACCGTCGGTGTTAACCAGCTCGGACGCTGCGGCTCAATCGGATCGATGGCATCGCGCCATTCCGGTACCTGCTTGTTGAGATAGTTGACCAGCGGCAGCGGTTCGCCAAAGTTAACGTAACCCTGACCGAGATTGCGCAGCTTGCGCAAGCCACGCACCATCTGCATGAAGCCCTCTTTCTCTTTCGCCGCGCCGCGCAGTTCTTTGGCGTAAGTACCCACTTCCATCACGTGCTCATAGCCGATGTAGATCGGCACCAGCGTGATCGGGCGGTTACCGCCGCGCAGCATCGCCTGCAATGTCATGGCTAAGGTGCCGGTTTTCGGGTCCAGCAGGCGGCCGGTACGAGAACGTCCACCCTCGACAAAGTACTCAACCGAATAGCCGCGGGTAAACAGCTCGCCGAGATATTCACGGAACACCGTGGCGTAGAGCTTGTTGCCTTTAAAAGTACGACGAATAAAGAATGCGCCCAGCCGACGGAAAATCGGGCCGGCTGGCCAGAAGTTGAGGTTGATACCGGCAGCAATGTGCGGCGGGACCAGGCCCTGATGATAGAGCACGTAGGAGAGCAGCAGATAATCCATATGGCTGCGATGGCACGGCACATAGACAATCTCGTGGCCATCCTGCGCCAGCTGGCGCACTTTTTCGCCGCCATTAACGTTGATGCCCTGATAGAGACGACTCCATAGCCAGCCCATCACGCGGTCAGTAACGCGAATCGCTTCATAAGAGAAGTTTGCAGCAATCTCCTCCATCATCTCGACGGCATTCTGCTGCGCTTTCTCATGGGAAATTTTTTTGCTGCGTGCTTCATCTTCGACGGCTTTTTCAATCGCTTTGGATTGCAGCAGACGGTTAAAGAGATCCTGACGCGCCGGTAACCGCGGGCCAATCGCCGCCAGCCGCTGACGGGCAAAATGGATGCGCGCTACGCGAGCCAGCTTCTGGGCAATCGACTTATCCGTACCGTGTTCCGTGGCCATGCGGCGCAGCGAAACGGTCGGCGAGAAGCGAACAAAACTGTCGCGTCCGTGCCAGATCACCGCAAAGAATTTCTGTACGCCGTTCAGCACCCGCAGGTGTGGCGTGGCTTCGCCCTGAACTTCACGTCCTGGTGCGCGGCCAAACATCACCGTGACCGGCAGCATCTGGATATCCAGCGTAGGATTATTGCGATGCAGATCGAGGTAATCGTGAAAGATTTTCACCGATTCCACGCTGGGCACAAAATAGGGGAAAACGCGCGGGCCATCGTGGATAAATACGTGGCGCGGCAGCAGTGAACCATCAATCTCCAGCGGAGAGAGTGGGTCAGGCAGATGATGCCGCAGACACTGCGCGCGTAAAGTCAGTAAGTCGGCCTTCGAATCGTAAGGCAAAACATACATAATAGGTCGGGTCGGATCCAGACCATGTTCAGACACGGGATCGGCCGGAATGGCCTTACTTTTTACCAAAAACGACAGTGGTAAATTAAGCAATTTGTAATAGAGTTTACGCCAACCTGACATAGACAACATGAAGCCTCTTGTTAGCAAAGCGCCGCAAGCATACCAGAAAGTGCAGCGAAGATCTGTGGTGGTGCCAATTGCACGCAGCCCAGACATTGACGTCAATCCGATAAAAGGGTTCCCACATCATGGCAAATAATGCCACCGGACTTATCAGAATAGTTAAAGCCGCAGGTTACTCCTGGCAGGGACTGCGTGCCGCCTGGCAACATGAAGCGGCGTTTCGTCAGGAAGCCCTGGCTGCGCTGGTCGCCATTATTATCGCCTGCTGGCTGGATGTCGATGTGGTCTCACGCATCCTGATGATTGGGTCGGTGGTGCTGGTGGTCATTGTTGAAATCCTCAATAGCGCCATTGAAGCGGTCGTTGACCGCATCGGTCAGGAGCATCATCCGCTGGCGGGCCGGGCCAAAGATATGGGCTCTGCGGCGGTACTGATCAGCATCTTACTGGCACTGTTTGTCTGGATCGCGCTGCTCTGGACACATTTGCGATAAGCGTTCCATATCGCGCCGGAAGCCGCGTTTTGCCTGACAATCGGTTTCCATTTCGCCAATACCTGTATATACTCACAGCGACTGTATAAACAACCAGGGGGCGGGATGAAAGCATTAACCAGCAGGCAGCAGCAGGTCTATGACCTGATTCGCGACCATATTTCTTCAACAGGCATGCCGCCTACGCGCGCAGAGATTGCTGCACAACTGGGCTTCCGATCACCGAATGCGGCAGAAGAGCACCTGAAAGCGCTGGCGCGTAAAGGCGTCATTGAGATCGTTTCGGGTGCATCGCGCGGCATTCGTCTGCTAATGGAAGAAGAAGCCTCAGAAGGCATACCGTTGATTGGCCGTGTTGCTGCCGGTGAGCCGATCATGGCGCAGGAACATATCGAAACCCACTACAAGGTCGATCCGGGCCTGTTTAAGCCGTCTGCCGACTTCCTGCTGCGCGTCAGCGGAATGTCGATGAAAGATATCGGGATTATGGATGGCGACCTGCTCGCGGTACATAAAACCCAGGATGTACGAAACGGCCAGGTTGTCGTTGCCCGCATTGATGATGAAGTCACCGTTAAGCGCTGGAAAAAGCAGGGTGCTATCGTGCATCTGCTGCCTGAAAACAGTGATTTTGACCCGATTGTTGTCGATACCCGTGCACAGTCCCTGACCATTGAAGGTCTGGCGGTTGGTGTGGTGCGCAACGGCGAGTGGCTCTGATTTGAGGCCTGCGTGCATTCGCCTTTTCTGATGCTATTCTGTCTGCCCTAATTTTGTCGCTGCCTGTTTTGCGCAGCGACACCGAGCACGGAACGGCGAATGCGCTTTATCACGGCAACCGATAAAAATCTCTGGCGGCTTGCGCTGCCAATGATCCTTTCAAATATCACCGTTCCCTTACTGGGGGTGGTCGATACGGCAGTAATTGGTCATCTCGACAGCCCTGTCTATCTTGGCGGGGTTGCGGTCGGGACCACGGTGACCAGCTTCCTCTTTATGCTGCTGCTTTTCCTTCGAATGAGCACGACTGGCCTTACGGCGCAGGCGTTTGGTGCGGGCGATAAAACTGCGCTGGCACGCGCACTGACGCAGCCGCTGATTATTGCGCTGCTGGCAGGTGGACTGTTCATCGCTTTACGTTATCCGATTATTCAGCTGGCGACCCATCTGGTTGGCGGCAAACCTGCGGTACTGGAACAGGCGGCACTGTTTATTCAGATTCGCTGGCTCAGTGCGCCTGCTACGCTGGCAAATCTGGTCATTCTGGGCTGGCTGCTGGGCGTGCAGTATGCGCGCGCGCCGGTGATCCTGCTGGTGGTGGGCAATGTGGTTAATATCGTGCTCGATCTCTGGCTGGTGATGGGTCTGCACTGGGGTGTCGCGGGTGCGGCAACCGCCACGGCGCTGGCGGAGTACATTACGCTGGGTGTCGGCAGCATCATGGTCTGGCGGGTCCTGAAGCTGCGCGGTATTCCCCTGAGCCTGCTGAAGCAGAGCTGGCGCGGTGACAGCGGCCGGCTGCTACGGCTGAACCGGGATATTATGCTGCGCTCACTGATGCTGCAACTCTGTTTCGCCTCGCTGACCGTGCTGGGCGCGCGGCTGGGCCCGGATGTGGTGGCAGTTAACGCGGTATTGTTGATGTTCATTACGTTCACGGCCTATGCGCTGGATGGCTTCGCCTACGCGGTTGAAGCGTTTGCCGGCGAGGCGCATGGTGCAAAAGATGGCGGCAAACTGCGGCGTGTCTGGCACTCTGCCTGTCGGCAGGCGGTGGTGGTGGCGCTGTTCTTCTCGCTGATCTATGCCATTGCTGGCCCGCAGATTGTTACCCTGTTGACCTCCCTTCCTTCGCTTCAACAAAGTGCTGACCGCTATCTGGTCTGGCAGATCGTTATGCCGCTGATCGGCGTCTGGTGTTATCTGCTGGATGGGATGTTTATCGGCGCGACACGCGGACGTGAGATGCGTAATAGCATGGTGATAGCAGCAGCAGGCTACTTTCTGACGCTGTTGAGCGTACCGGCGCTGGGCAATCATGGACTGTGGCTGGCGGTAACGGTTTTCCTGGCGCTGCGCGGTCTGTCACTGTGGCTCATCTGGCGCAGGCACTGGCGTCAGAACAGCTGGTTTGATGCCTGACGCTGCACAGATTGATACAGATTATTCCGTATTATTCCGGGTTTGTGAATCTGGTTGCTACAATTAACTTTATCCGGCGCAGTTAACCAGCGCTTTATATCGTTATTTTGTTAAGTAACAAGATAATTGTTAAACCCCGAGGATTGGAGGTCTGCCATGAATAAAGACGAAGCAAGCGGCAACTGGAAGCAGTTCAAAGGCAAAATGAAAGAGAAATGGGGCAAGCTGACCGACGATGACATGCAGGTTATCGAAGGCAAACGCGATCAGCTGGTCGGCAAAATCCAGGAACGTTATGGCTATGCGAAAGATGAAGCTGAGCGTGAAGTGACGGACTGGGAAGGCCAGAATAAAGACCACCGCTGGTAATGCAGCGCTGATCAGTTAACACGTTCCGGTGCACCCGCACCGGAACCACACAAGGATGCGCCAGTTACCCGCGTTTTCCCCGCTTTTTCCCCTCATCCTGATGATCGTGTTCGCAGCTTTCATGGTGCGTACAGGCTTCTACTGCAGCACAATTTTCACACAGGCCATGCGCTTCAATCACACTGTGGCGTAAAGCGAACTGCGCTTCACCCGCCAGCGTCGCGATAATCTTCTCCACGCCCTGCGCCTGTTTCTCCGTTACTGCTGCACAGCGGTCGCAGACCAGCATCACTGACGTATGCGCCGGTGCCTCAAAGTGGTGACACATAACGTAGCTATTGTTGGACTCCACCCGATGTATGAAACCCTGCTCCAGCAGGAAATCCAGCGCACGATAGACGGTGGGCGGCTTGGCCTGCGGTTCGCTGATGCGGAGTTGATCCAGCAGATCGTAGGCGCTGATCGAGCCAGGCTGTTCGGCCATCAGGCGCAATACCTCAGCACGCTGCGAAGTCAGACGTACACCGCGCTGCAGGCACATTTTTTCGGCCTGAATCAAAATTTGCTGCGACGTCATGTTTGTCATGAAAAATTCTCCGCTGGATAAGTGATGTTATTTTATCACACATGGTTTTGCGGCGCTGATGTTCGTTTTCGCCTGTTAAAACAGCATTATTTGCCTGATAAAGCAGCATTTTAAGAATTTCAGCCGCTATCTATCTCAAATCTGACGAGAAATCAGATCCATTCTCAATCGACATGAAGCGGAATTTGTTGGCATTTTGCTTTGCATCTCACTGAGTTAAGAAGTAATGTTCAGAAAGACTTAAGGAAAGTCTGGCAGTATTTGAAATAACCCGACACAGTCTGAACAATTACAACGGTTTTTTGATTGGAAAACGTCCAATCCTTTGAATTAAGACACTGTTTCCTTTGAATTCACAGCAATAACGCGTTAGCCAGGGTTCACAATAGGGCTAACAAACTATTCAGTCGTTGAATGTTTCAATGACAATTTCTCAGGTGATGGCAGGCAAATGGTGAAAAAATCCGCTCAACGTTCAGCGCTGAAGTATTCCGCTGCAGCGACCGCGCTTTTCCTTTCTTCTTCCGCCATGGCGGCAGGGACCTGGTATGATGCACGTAATGACGCCATGGGAGGCACCGGCGTAGCATCTTCTGTTTATGGCTCAGCAGTGCTGGCGAACCCGGCATTAATGACGCGTGCTAAATCTGACGATAACGTCAGCATTATTATTCCCTCGGCAGGAATTCAGGTTACTGATAAAGATAAGCTGATTGATAAAGTCGATGATATTACCGACACCGTGGATCGCTATCGCGACGTGATTGGTAACCTGACTTTTGCGGATTATCTGCGTGGCTACCCTGAACTGCGTGCTGCCTCCGGCGATGTTGCTGACAAGCTCAGCGATTTGCGCGGTAACAAAGCGGACGGCAGTGCAGGCGTGGCCGTGGCCGTCACGATCCCTAATGAGACCCTGCCTTTTGCGTTTATTACCAAAGCCTACGGTACGGCGCACGTCCGTGCCAACGTGGTCCAGGGTGATATCGACTACCTGCGCGGTGTTGCTAACGGAACGGTGCTGCCACGTCCTGGCGATCAAAATAACCTGCGTTCCAGTGCAAATGGCTTAGCGGCACTCACCATTGATTATGGTGTGGCGGTCGCGCATGAGTTCACCATCGCCGGTCAGCCGGTCTCGGTGGGCGTAACGCCGAAAGTGCAGAAAACCTCGCTCTATAACTACACTGCCAGCATCTATAACTACGACAAGAACGACATCAACAATAGCCAGTATCGCAGCACCGACACCGGCTTTAACGTTGATGCCGGTCTGGCGACCACCTTTGCTGAAAACTGGACGCTGGGTGTGACCGGACAGAACCTGGTTTCGCGCGATCTGCAGACCAAAGAGGTCAACGGGTTCCGCGATACCTACCAGATTCGCCCGCTGGTCACCACCGGACTATCCTGGGATAAAGGGCCGTTTACCGTGACAGGCGATGTGGATCTGACTGAAACCAAACGCTTCAAAACCCAGGATAACAGCCAGTATGCGGCAGTGGGCGCGGAGTACCGCGTGCTTGACTGGCTGCAACTACGTGCCGGTTATCGTGCGGACATGCGGTCTAACGACGAAAATGTTGCCACCGCAGGTTTTGGTCTGTCACCGTTTAACAAAGCTGTCCATCTGGATCTGGCTGGCTCGGTGGGGGCTAACAACACCTGGGGCGCGATGATGCAGTTGGGCTTTAACTTCTAAGCACGATATTCAGGCTGTTCGGGGGCGGGCGATGCACTATCGCCCGCCCTTGTGTTATCCTTGCACAGAATTCCATCACCCTTAATTACCGGATTGTCTGCGCTTCATGCCTAATTTCTCTTCGCAACGTTTCTCTATCGCCCCCATGCTCGACTGGACCGATCGCCACTGTCGCTATTTTCATCGTCAGCTGACCGGTGACACGCTGCTCTACACCGAAATGGTGACCACAGGCGCGATCATTCATGGCAAAGGGGATTACCTGGCATACAGCGAGGCGGAACATCCGGTCGCGTTGCAGCTTGGCGGTAGCGATCCGGCGGCGCTGGCGCAGTGTGCGAAGCTGGCAGAGCAGCGCGGCTACGATGAAGTAAACCTGAATGTCGGCTGTCCTTCGGATCGGGTTCAGAATGGTCGTTTTGGTGCCTGCCTGATGGCCGAGGCGAATCTGGTCGCGGATGCGATTAAAGCGATGCGCGATGTGGTCTCCATTCCGGTGACGGTGAAAACCCGCATCGGGATTGATGAGCTGGACAGCTATGAATTCCTGACGGACTTTATCGGCACGGTGGCGGGTCGCGGTGAGTGTGAGACGTTTATCATCCATGCGCGCAAAGCCTGGCTCTCTGGCCTCAGCCCCAAAGAGAACCGCGAAATTCCACCGCTGGACTATCCACGCGTATATCAGCTGAAACGCGATTTCCCGCATCTGACGATCGCGCTTAATGGCGGCGTAAAAACGCTGGAAGAGGCACAGACCCACCTGCAGCACCTGGACGGTGTGATGATGGGACGCGAAGCCTATCAAAACCCCGGCATTCTGGCGCAGGTCGATCAGACGCTGTTTGGTCGTCAGCACCCGGCGGCAAACCCGGTGGAAGTGGTGCGCGCCATGTATCCCTATATCGAAGCGGAACTGGCGAAGGGCACATATCTGGGACACGTCACACGCCATATGCTGGGACTGTTCCAGGGTATTCCGGGCGCCCGCCAGTGGCGACGTCACCTGAGTGAAAACGCTCACAAGCCGGGGGCGGATGTTCGCGTACTGGAAGCCGCGCTGGCGCTGGTGGCGGATAAGATCCCACAGGAAGTCTGATCCGTGATCGTAACCCTGATAAACCAGCTCTGATAAGCTGGTTTTTTTTACGCCAGAATGTGGTTTTTCTCACCAGGTCGCTACACCTTTTTTAATCCTTATCAGCTTTAAATCAATAAGTTATCAGTTGGCACGCTTTTTGTAATAGCTATAACAACTGATTTTAAAAGGAGCGCTGACGTGGAAATTTTATTCGTATTGGGGTTTTTCCTGATGCTGTTGCTGACCGGTGTTTCACTGCTGGGCGTGCTGGCGGCACTGGTGGTCGCTACCCTCGTGATGTTTGTCGGTGGACTGTTTGCACTTGTTATCAAAGTGTTGCCGTGGCTGGTGCTGGCGGTCATCGCTGTATGGCTGCATCGTGCCTTTTTTGGCGACAGTGATGAGCGAGCGCGCCGTAAGCTGAGACGTAAGATCAACAGGTTAGACCGCAAAGGCTGGCGCTAAATGCGGTAGCGATCACAGTGTGAGAGATTGTTCGGCGCTGATCTGTAATTAAACATATTTTTTACTTATGTTTTCTGGCAGGATGCCTGTCGTCAAATCGATGTGCCATCGACTCGACATGAATTCATCGCCGCTGTCCCTACACCAGCGCGAACAAAAAATAAAAAAAAGAAGAGGGCTTCCCATGGGAAGCCCTTTTTGTTGCTTACGGGGTGCTGGCTGTTACGGGATTAACAGGCATGATCCCTGTGTGGCGCGGCTCTCCAGCATCTGGTGCGCCTGGCTGGCCTCTTTCAGCGCAAACTTCTGCTGCTCCGGCACATCAACCTTGATCGCGCCGCTCGCCAGCAGGGAGAACAGCTCGGCACTGGCGGTCTCCAGCTCCTGGCGATTGGTGATATAGCCAAACAGGGAAGGACGGGTCACAAACAGCGAGCCTTTCTTATTCAGAATGCCCAGATCGATGCCGGTCACCGGACCCGATGCATTACCAAAACTGACCATCAGACCGTGACGGCGCAGCGAATCCAGCGATGCTTCCCAGGTATCTTTACCCACGGAGTCATACACGACACCCACTTTTTTCCCTTCTGTCAGTTCGCTGACGCGCTGCGCAATATTCTCTTCGCGGTAGTTAATGGTGGCCCAGGCACCGGCGTTCTTAGCCATGGTGGCTTTTTCTGCTGAACCCACGGTGCCGATCAAATGCGCACCCAGCGCTTTTGCCCACTGACAGGCGATTAACCCGACGCCGCCCGCCGCGGCATGAAACAGAAAGGTCTCACCGGCGCTGATTTTATAGGTCTGACGCAGCAGATATTGTGTAGTCAGTCCTTTCAGATAGCTTGCCGCACCCTGCTCAAAGCTGATCGCCTCCGGAAGATGCATCAGGCGATCTTCCGCTACGTTGTGCACTTCACTATAGGCCCCCATCGATGCCAGACAGTAGACTACGCGATCGCCAGGTTTAAACAGAGTCACGCCACGGCCAACCCGCGACACCACACCTGCGGCTTCCGTTCCCAGGCCAGAGGGAAAAGCGGCAACCGGATAGAGCCCGCTGCGAACATAGGTATCGATGTAATTAATCCCGATAGCGCGATGCTCAACCTGCACTTCATGTTCAGCCGGGTCAGCAGGTTCAAAATCTGTCCACTCTAAGACGTCCGGGCCGCCATGCGCGCTGAACTGAATACGCTTTGCCATTCTGACTCCTGTGATTGTTTCATCATGAGGGTGAGGCGCGCACCCCAACTAAGGTATACTTGCGCGTCCCCACAGAAGATCGGTAATGCATTCACTATGGCAGGAAATAAACCCACCAACAAATCGAACGAAACGCAGGATCGCCAGCTCGCAGGCGTGAAAATGCCCCCGCATTCTCTGGAAGCGGAGCAGTCGGTGCTCGGTGGGTTAATGCTGGATAACGAGCGCTGGGATAACGTCTCTGAGCGCGTCGTCGCGAATGATTTTTTCAACCGTTCGCATCGGCTGATTTTTTCCGAGATGCAGCGGCTGCTGGAAAACAGCAAACCCATCGACCTGATTACGCTCTCTGAATCGCTGGAAACCCGCGGCGAACTGGAGATGGCCGGTGGCTTCGCCTATCTGGCTGAGCTGGCGAAAAATACCCCGAGTGCGGCGAACATCGGCGCTTATGCTGACATTGTGCGCGAACGCGCAGTGGTACGTGAGATGATCTCCGTCGCCAACCAGATTGCTGATGCCGGCTACGATCCGCAGGGACGTAACAGCGAAGAGCTGCTCGACTTCGCAGAGTCGAATGTCTTTAAAATTGCGGAAGCGCGTGCGGATAAAGATGCTGGCCCGAAAAACATCGAGCAGATTCTGGAATCAACCGTCTCCCGTATCGAATCGCTCTATCAGACACCGCATGACGGCGTCACCGGCGTGGATACTGGCTATCAGGACCTCAATAAAAAGACTGCCGGCCTGCAGGGCTCTGACCTGATTATTGTTGCCGCCCGTCCATCGATGGGTAAAACCACCTTTGCGATGAACCTGTGCGAAAACGCCGCCATGCTGCAGGAGAAGCCGGTGCTGATCTTCAGTCTGGAGATGCCCAGCGAGCAGATCATGATGCGTATGCTGGCGTCACTTTCCCGCGTCGATCAGACCCGCATCCGAACCGGACAGCTGGATGATGAGGACTGGGCGCGCATCTCCGGCACCATGGGCATCCTGCTGGAGAAGAAGAACATGTACATCGATGACTCTTCTGGCCTGACGCCCACCGAGGTGCGTTCGCGCGCCCGACGCATCTACCGTGAAAACGGTGGCTTAAGTATGATCATGATCGACTACCTGCAGCTGATGCGCGTGCCGTCACTGTCGGACAACCGTACGCTCGAGATTGCTGAGATCTCCCGCTCGCTGAAAGCGCTGGCCAAAGAGCTGAATGTGCCGGTGGTGGCGCTGTCGCAGCTTAACCGCTCACTGGAGCAGCGTGCTGACAAACGGCCAGTCAACTCGGATCTGCGTGAATCGGGTTCGATCGAGCAGGATGCGGATTTGATCATGTTTATCTATCGCGATGAGGTTTACCACGAGAACAGCGATCTGAAAGGGATTGCCGAGATCATCCTGGGTAAACAGCGTAATGGCCCGATCGGTACGGTGCGCCTGACCTTTAATGGCCAGTGGTCACGCTTCGACAACTACGCGGGTCCGCAATACGACGACGAATAATCTCCGCTTTGTGCTGTCATGCACGATCTGTGCATGACAGCCCTCATCATCAGAAAATAGTGTTGGACAACCTCTCGGGTTATCGGGTTATCTGTAACAAAGCGACGCCCATTACGCTGTGGAAACGGAATGACTCACGTAGACGATTACGACCTTAAAATCCTGACTTTATTACAATCTAACGGCCGTCTGACCAATCAGGAACTCAGCGATCTGGTCGGCCTTTCTGCCTCTCAATGTTCCCGCCGCCGTATCAATCTGGAACAGGCTAATCTCATCCTGGGTTATCACGCCCGGCTGTCGCCCGATGCGATCGGGCTTGGCATGGTGGGATTAATAGAGGTGCGCCTGATTAATCACACCGCAGAATATGTTGAGAGCTTTCACCGCATGGTGGAGCAGGAGCAGGCGATCGTGGATGCCTACAAAACCACGGGTGATGCAGACTACCTCCTCAAAGTGGCGGTGGCCGATCTCAACTCCCTCAGTGCGTTAATCAGCCAGTTAGTTGCCGGACACCAGAGCGTTTCCCATGTGAAAACCTCCGTGGTACTGGGACGAATGAAAGAGAACGGGCTGATGATGATCCCCGGAGAGAAGACGCGCTAAAAGAGTGCGTGCTGTGCGATTTTGGTGCACACTGGCGGCAGTTAATGCAAATAACGCGCATTTAAGATGGCTTTGGCGCATAGGTTGACGGCATCAGTCGAAATTCATGCACAAAGTTCCGTTATAAAGCGCCTTAGATATCAACGGGATATCGCTGGCATCCGCTTTACAGACGTTCAGTGCTGTGACGATGGTGCGTTTTTTGCATCGGAACCGCATCATTTGCACTGAGAAAACCCCCATGGATAACATCGCAGAACCCACCCGCGTCCCGCATTCGCGCATTGAAGATGCGCTGGCGATGGTGCTCGGCACCCTGATGGTCTCGTTCGGCGTCATTATGCTGAAACAGGCGGGCGCGCTGACCGGCAGCACCGCAGGTATCGCCTTTCTGATCAGCTATCTCTCGCCGCTCTCGTTCGGCAGCGCGTTCTTCCTGATCAACATCCCGTTTTACTGGCTGGCGGTTAAACGCATGGGCTGGGAATTTACCCTGAAAACCTTCTGCGCCGTCGGACTGGTGTCGCTCTTCACCCAGCTGCACCCGCTGTTCGTCCACTTTTCTGACCTTAACCCCTTCTATGCGACACTGTTCGGTAACGTCATCATGGGAATCGGGTTTATAGTGTTATTTCGTCATAAGGCGAGCCTGGGCGGCATCAATATTCTGGCGCTGTGGCTACAGGATCGCTTTGGGATCCGCGCGGGTAAACTGCAGATGGCAGTCGATACCTGCGTCGTGCTGGCGTCACTGTTTGTGGTGAGTGGCCCCATCCTGCTCACGTCGATTGCGGGTGCGGTGATCCTGAACCTGATTATTGCAATGAACCACCGTCCGGGACGCTATCGGGTTTAATCCGCCGCTTACGGACCAATCATGGAGACCTACACCGTGTTTCAAAACGTTGATGCCTATGCTGGCGATCCGATTCTGTCGTTGATGGAAGCTTTCAAACAAGACCCACGCGAACACAAAGTTAACCTGAGTATCGGGCTCTATTACGACGAACAGAACATTATCCCGCAGCTGAAGGCTGTAGCGGCTGCCGAAGAGCAGATCTATGCTGAGCCGCATCAGGCATCGCTCTATCTGCCAATGGAAGGGCTGAACAGCTACCGTAGTGCGATTGCACCGCTGCTGTTTGGTGCCGATCATCCGGTATTAAAAGCGGGCCGTATTGCGTCGATTCAGACCCTGGGTGGTTCTGGCGCGCTGAAAGTCGGCGCGGATTTCCTCAAGCGCTACTTCCCGCAGTCTGCCGTCTGGGTCAGCGATCCGACCTGGGAAAACCACATCGCGATTTTTAACGGTGCAGGTTTAGAGGTAAATACCTATCCCTGGTATGACGCCGAAACCCACGGTGTGCGGTTTGATGCCTTTATCAGCACCCTGAAAACCCTGCCCGAGCAGAGCATCGTGTTGCTGCATCCCTGCTGTCATAACCCGACCGGCGCTGACCTGACGGATGCGCAGTGGGATCAGACCGTTGAGGTGCTGAAAGCACAGCAGCTGATTCCTTTCCTGGATATCGCCTATCAGGGCTTTGGTGCGGGTATGGAACAGGATGCCTATGCCCTGCGCGCGGTCGCGGCGGCGGGTCTGCCTGCGCTGGTCAGTAACTCCTTCTCCAAAATCTTCTCGCTTTATGGCGAGCGCGTAGGCGGTCTCTCTATCGTCTGCGACAGTGCCGAAGAGTCATCACGTGTGCTGGGCCAGTTAAAAGCTACCGTTCGCCGTAACTACTCCAGCCCGCCAAATTTTGGTGCGCAGGTTGTGGCACGCGTCCTCAACGATGAGGCGCTGAAGGCCAGTTGGCTGGCTGAAGTAGAGGCGATGCGTCTGCGCATTCTTGCGATGCGCCAGTCGCTGGTGGACGTACTGAGCACCGCGCTGCCAGGTAAAAACTTCGACTACCTGCTGAAGCAGCGTGGCATGTTCAGCTATACCGGCCTGAGTGCGCAGCAGGTTGATCGCCTGCGTAACGAATTTGGCATCTATCTGGTGGGCAGCGGCCGCATGTGTGTGGCCGGTCTGAACAGCAAAAATGTGCAGCAGGTAGCGGAAGCGTTTGCCGCCGTGATGTAACAGCAGCCAGGCTGTAAACAAGACCGCCAGGGTTTTCTCTGGCGGTTTTTTTATGGGTCAGGGTTTACCTTTCGGCGACATGCTGCACACTTAAACGGGATAACCGTTTCAGGAATAAGCTATGTGGCATCAACAAACTATAACGCTGAGTGCGAAGTCGCGCGGGTTTCATCTGGTCACCGATGAGGTCGTTAATTCGCTTTCCGGACTGCATGATATCAAAACCGGACTGCTGCATCTGCTGTTGCAGCACACTTCGGCGTCGTTAACCTTAAACGAGAATTGCGACCCGACGGTGCGCAGCGACATGGAGCAGCATTTCATGCGGCACGTGCCGGAGAATGCGCCTTATCAGCACGACTACGAAGGACGTGATGATATGCCAGCGCACATCAAATCATCGACCTTAGGGGTTTCGTTGTTATTACCGGTTCAGCGGGGACGTCTGGTGCTGGGCACCTGGCAGGGTATCTGGCTGGGCGAGCATCGCATTGATGGCGGTGCCAGGCGGATTGTCGCCACTTTACAAGGGGAGTCGTAATGAATAACTCAGACTTACTGACCTATTGCATGAGCAAGCCGGGCGCGGAGCAGAGCGTCCACAATGACTGGAAGGCCACGCAGATTAAAAGTAAC
The DNA here is from genome assembly GCF_003201065.1 of Pantoea sp. JKS000250. Taxonomy (NCBI): domain Bacteria; kingdom Pseudomonadati; phylum Pseudomonadota; class Gammaproteobacteria; order Enterobacterales; family Erwiniaceae; genus Pantoea; species Pantoea sp. JKS000250. The sequence goes on from NZ_QICZ01000001.1 coordinate 2,513,033, forward strand.
GGCGTGCTGTTTGCAATGGTGCACGAGGTAAAAGGGCGGCCCGCCGTCTCGCTGAAATCGACGCCAGCGCTGGCCGAATTGCTGCGCGATGAGCACAGCGATATTATTCCCAGCGAGCATCTGAATAAGTCTCACTGGAGCACGCTGTTCCTCGACGGTTCGCTGAAAGATTCGCAGATATACTATCTGGTCGATGCCTCATACCAGCAGGCGGCGGCTGCCCGTTAAACGGCAATAAAAAACCCTCTTACCTGAGCAGGAGGGTTTCAGATCAGACCGCTTACGCGGCAGACTGATCGCGCAGGGTGTTAATATCAATAACAAAGCGATACTTCACATCGCTTTTCAGCATGCGCTCATACGCTTCGTTGATCTGGTCCATCGCGATCAGCTCAATGTCTGACGTAATCCCGTGCTCGCCACAGAAATCGAGCATCTCCTGGGTTTCCGCGATGCCGCCAATCAGTGAACCGGCGATGCTGCGACGTTTAAAGATCAGGTTAAAGACCTGCGGTGCCGGATGATCGTGCTCCGGTGCGCCCACCAGCGTCATGTTGCCATCCAGCTTCAGCAGGGTGATGAACGGATTGAGATCGTGCTGAGCCGCCACGGTGTTCAGGATGAAGTCAAAGCTGTTCGCGTGCTGCGCCATCTGATCCGCATCTTTGGAGATCACCACTTCATCGGCACCCAGACGTTTGCCATCTTCAATTTTGGATGGTGAGGTGGTGAACAGCACCACATGTGCGCCCATGGCATGCGCAATCTTCACGCCCATATGGCCCAGGCCGCCTAAGCCTACGATACCCACTTTCTTGCCAGGACCGACATTCCAGTGACGCAGCGGCGAATAGGTGGTGATACCGGCACACAGCAGCGGTGCCACGCCCGCCAGCTCCAGGTTTTCCGGGATCCGCAGCACAAAGCTTTCATCAACCACCATCGACGTTGAGTAGCCGCCGTAGGTAATGGCGCCGGTTTCGCGATCTTCGCCGTTATAGGTGCCGACAAAGCCGTTTTCGCAGTACTGCTCCAGACCCTGCTGACAGCTCGGACAGCTGCGGCAGGAATCGACCATACAGCCGACGCCAACCAGATCGCCGACTTTGTATTTCTGCGTCTGTGGACCAACAGCAGTTACGCGACCCACAATTTCATGCCCCGGAACGACGGGAAAAATGGTGTTTTTCCACTCATTACGGGCCTGATGCAGGTCTGAGTGGCAAACGCCACAGAACAGCACCTCAAGCTGAACGTCATGGGCGCGCAGCTCACGCGGCTTAAAATCGAACGGTGCCAGTTTGGATTTTGCATCCTGAGCAGCATACGCATGCGTAATATTCATGGTGTCTCCAGTTTCGATGTGTCGTGAGTGTTTTTTGATGATGTGCAGCAGCGTGGATGTGCTGCGAAAACAGGGCGACGCCAGGGGCGTGCCAAAGAGGAACCGCTTAAGGATAGTCAGCGTGAGGAAAAGCGTATATGCCTATACATGTCTGAATCTTGCCTGATTCTGCATTTTTCTGGCTGAATCGGCAGGGGATAAAAAAGGCCCGCACGCGGCGGGCCTGAGAGAATTACTTCTGTAACAGGGGCTTCAGGAAGCGCGCGGTGTGGGATTTATCACACTCCGCCACGGTTTCTGGCGTACCCGCCACCAGGATTTCACCGCCGCCGCTGCCGCCTTCCGGACCAAGATCGACAATCCAGTCTGCGGTTTTGACCACATCGAGGTTGTGCTCAATCACCACGATGGTATTGCCCTGATCGCGCAGCTTATGCAGCACTTCCAGCAGCTGCTGGATATCGGCAAAGTGCAGGCCGGTGGTCGGCTCATCCAGAATGTAGAGCGTCTGACCGGTGCCACGCTTCGACAGCTCACGCGCCAGCTTCACACGCTGGGCTTCACCGCCGGAAAGGGTGGTGGCGGACTGACCGAGGCGGATATAGGTGAGACCCACATCGATCAGCGTCTGCAGCTTACGCGCCAGCGCTGGCACGGCATCGAAGAACTCACGCGCCTCTTCGATCGTCATCTCCAGCACTTCGTGAATGCTCTTGCCTTTGTATTTCACTTCCAGCGTTTCACGGTTATAGCGTTTGCCTTTGCACTGGTCGCACGGCACATAAATGTCCGGCAGGAAGTGCATCTCGACTTTCAGCACGCCATCGCCCTGACAGGCTTCACAGCGTCCGCCCCGCACGTTGAAACTGAAGCGACCTGGATTGTAGCCGCGCGAACGCGCTTCCGGCACGCCCGCAAAGAGTTCACGCACCGGGGTGAAGATACCGGTGTAGGTGGCCGGGTTGGAGCGCGGTGTACGACCAATCGGGCTCTGGTCGATGTCGATCACTTTGTCGAAGTGCTCCAGGCCTGCCACGTCACGGTAAGGTGCCGGTTCGGCGATGGTCGCGCCGTTCAGCGCACGCTGAGCAATCGGGAACAGCGTATCGTTGATCAGGGTCGATTTACCCGAACCAGAAACACCGGTAATACAGGTGAACAGCCCGACCGGCAGCGTCAGCGTAACATCCTTAAGGTTGTTGCCGCGTGCGCCGGTAATCTTCAGCACTTTGGCCGGATCGCCTTTAACGCGCTCCTCTGGCACCACAATGCCACGCTTGCCACTCAGGTACTGACCGGTCAGCGATTCTTCCTGCGCCATAATCTGATCAACGGTGCCTTCTGCGACCACCTGACCGCCGTGTACGCCTGCACCCGGACCGATGTCGATCACGTGGTCTGCGGCACGAATCGCATCTTCATCATGCTCAACCACAATCACGGTGTTGCCGAGGTCGCGCAGATGAATCAGGGTGCCAAGCAGTCGTTCGTTGTCACGCTGGTGCAGGCCAATAGAAGGCTCATCCAGCACATACATCACGCCGACCAGACCGGCACCGATCTGGCTGGCCAGACGGATACGCTGTGCTTCCCCCCCGGACAGGGTTTCCGCAGAGCGTGACATCGACAGATAGTTCAGGCCGACGTTGACCAGGAAGCTCAGGCGATCGCCAATCTCTTTCAAAATTTTCTCGGCGATCTGCGCACGCTGGCCGCTGAGTTTCATGTTTTCAAAGAAGGACATCGCATGGCCGATGCTCATCTCAGAGATGGTCGGCAGCGTGGTGTTCTCCACGAAGACGTGGCGCGCTTCACGACGCAGACGGGTGCCTTCACAGCTGGCACAGGCGCGGTTGCTAATAAACTTCGCCAGCTCTTCGCGAACCGCAGAGGATTCCGTCTCTTTATAGCGGCGCTCCATATTATTGAGCACGCCTTCAAACGGATGACGACGAACCGAGGTATCGCCGCGATCGTTGATGTACTTAAATTCGATGCTCTCTTTGCCTGAGCCATACAGAATCACTTTCTGCACATTGTCTGGCAGGCTGCCGAATGACGCTTCGATATCAAAATCGAGGTGTTCCGCCAGCGAACGCAGCATCTGGAAATAGTAAAAGTTACGACGATCCCAGCCGCGAATGGCGCCGCCCGCCAGCGAAAGCTCGGGATTCTGCACGACGCGGTCAGGATCAAAATATTGCTGTACGCCCAGGCCGTCACAGGTTGGGCAGGCGCCCGCCGGGTTGTTAAACGAGAACAGGCGCGGTTCCAGCTCGCTCATGCTGTAACCACAAATCGGACAGGCGAAGTTAGCCGAGAAGAGCAGCTCTTCTGCGTCGCTGTCATCCATGTCCGCCACGATAGCCGTGCCGCCGGAAAGCTCCAGCGTGGTTTCGAACGACTCCGCCAGACGGGTTGCCAGGTCTTCACGCACTTTGAAGCGGTCAATGACCACCTCAATGGTGTGCTTCTTCTGCAGCTCAAGCTTCGGCGGATCGGAGAGGTCACACACTTCGCCATCGATACGCGCACGGATGTAGCCCTGCGTCGCCAGATTCTCCAGCGTCTTGGTGTGCTCACCCTTACGATCTTTCACCACCGGGGCCAGCAGCATCAGGCGACGACCTTCCGGCTGGGAAAGCACCTGATCCACCATCTGGCTCACGGTCTGCGCCGCCAGCGGCACATCATGATCCGGGCAGCGCGGTTCGCCTACGCGGGCAAACAGCAGACGCAGGTAGTCATGGATCTCTGTGATGGTTCCCACCGTCGAGCGTGGGTTATGCGAGGTGGATTTCTGCTCAATGGAAATGGCGGGCGACAAACCTTCGATATGATCGACGTCCGGCTTCTCCATTAACGAAAGAAACTGGCGCGCATACGCAGAGAGCGACTCCACATAGCGGCGCTGACCTTCCGCATACAGCGTATCAAACGCCAGTGAGGATTTACCGGACCCTGACAGGCCGGTTACCACAATGAGTTTGTCGCGTGGGATGGTCAGGTTGATGTTTTTCAAATTATGGGTGCGGGCACCACGAACTTCGATCTTATCCATTCACCTTTCCCGGATTAGCTGCACTCACCGTGCCTTGCCGACACGGCCAGAATAAACGTGTCATTATGGCACAAAAAATAGACTGAATATATATCCAGTACTCTCGGCCGGGAAGCTGAGAGGGATTAAAACTGGAACCCCGCTCGAAAGTGGGAAACAGTCCGCAGGACGTGTTAGAATTGATAGATTAGACTGTATGCATTAACTCATCGGGAGACAGCAACATGGCCAGTCGTGGCGTTAACAAAGTGATTCTTGTCGGGAATCTGGGTCAGGATCCGGAAGTACGTTACATGCCAAATGGTGGCGCGGTTGCCAACATTACGCTGGCTACGTCGGAAAGCTGGCGCGACAAGCAGACCGGTGAAAACAAAGAGATCACTGAATGGCACCGTGTGGTGCTGTTTGGCAAACTGGCTGAAGTCGCAGGCGAATACCTGAAAAAAGGATCGCAGGTTTACATCGAAGGTCAGCTGCGTACCCGTAAATGGCAGGATCAGGGCGGCCAGGAACGTTACACCACCGAAGTCGTGGTCAACGTTGGCGGCACCATGCAGATGCTGGGTGGCCGTCAGCAGGGCGGCAACGCGGGTGCACCAGCAGGTGGTGGCGCGCAGGGCGGTGGCAACAACAATGGCTGGGGTCAGCCGCAGCAGCCGCAGGGCAACAACAACCAGTTCAGTGGCGGCGCGCAGTCCCGTCCGCAGCAGCAGCCACAGAGCGCACCGGCCAGCAATAACAACGAACCTCCAATGGATTTCGACGACGATATTCCGTTCTGATCCCGCTGGACAGAGAGTGCAAAAAAGCCCGCTTATGCGGGCTTTTTTATGCGCGTCTTTTGCGGGCGGTTACGACCATTCGGCCACAATCTGATCTGTGCTCAATACGCGTGGCACGTGGCCGGGAATCGACAATGAGGACCAGACCTCATTGTGCTGGTTTATCAACGCTTCAGCGCTGACCCAGCGACGATCGGCGGTGGTATGCGCATCAGCAGCCACGGTAATGGCATAGCCCGCACTGGCACCCACTTTTATGGTGGTATCCAGACAGTAGTCAGTGGCACAACCGCACGCCACAAACTCTTCCACCGCCAGCTTCTTTAACAGTGCGGCCAGCTCTGTCTGCCAGAAGCTGTCGCAGGCGGTTTTTGTGACGTAATGCGCGCCAGCAGGCTGAACCAGTTCCGGCAGCAGATTAAAAGCCTCATTCCCCTCGCACATCGCGCCTTCGCGGTGCTGGATAAAAATGGTGATGTCGGCGCGTTCAGTCAGCCGGTTAATCTGCGCCACCCGACCCGCCTGGTCGAAGCGTGGCGAGCTGAAGACCCCATTCTGCATATCGATAACCACTGCCACACGCTGTGCCATGCTTGACCCCATCCGTCTGAAAAAAACAGTGTTACCTGTGGCATTGCAGATAGCAATCTTTTGCATTTCAGACCCGGTCACAGGCATGCTTAGCAGACTGGTTAAATAAGGAGAGAGAAGTGGACGGTGTTCCGGCAAGTTTCCCCTGTGAGAAAGATCGCGCCCGGTTCCGGCAACTCGCAGAGCTGCCCGGTGTGGAACTCTATCAGGCCCACATCTCCCGCTACGCCTTTGAACCCCATACCCACGAAGCCTTTGGGATCGGCACCATTGAAGCGGGCGCGCAGCGCTTTCGCTATCGCGGCACCGAATATACTGCGCCGGAGAACTCACTGGTCATGATGAACCCGGATGAGCTGCACACGGGTGAGTCAGCGTGCGAAGAGGGCTGGCGCTATCAGATGATCTACATTGAGCCGCAGCTGATGGATGAACTGACCGGCGACCGCGGTTGGTGGTTTAACGAGGCGCTGCTGACCGATCCGCGCGTGGCGCAGCCGCTCTCCCGCCTGCTTGCCGCACTCTGGCAGGCAGAATCTGAACTGGCGCGCCAGAGCCTGATTGCTGAGCTGCTGCTGCAAATCCGTCCGCTGGCGCATATGTCTTCACAGAGCAGACCCGATGCCCGGCATCGTTTCGACCAGGTCAGAGATTTTCTGCGCGCAAACCTCGCAGAACCGGTGCGGCTGGAGGAGCTGGCGGCGCTGGCTTCACTGTCGCCGTGGCACTTCTTACGTGCCTTTCGCCAGCACTATCACGTTACGCCGCATCAGATGCTGATGGCTTTCCGGCTCTTTGACGCCAAGCAAAGGCTGGCACAGGGTGAAGCGGCCGCCAGCGTCGCGGCGGCGGTGGGATTGACCGATCAGGCTCATCTCACCCGCGCCTTTGCTCACCGTTATGGCATTACGCCGGGCCGCTATCAAAAGCAGGTCCGCCAGCCCTGATACCACCGCAATCTGCTACAAGCATTTCCCGCCCGAACCCGCCACACTCTGCCAAAAGTCTGTATAAGGAAGAAATCATGTTTGCGGGAATTATGTTTGCCGTCACTGCCGGACTGATGTGGGGGCTAATCTTTGTCGGGCCGCTGCTGGTGCCGGACTATCCTGGCGCGCTGCAATCGGCGGGACGTTATGTGGCGTTTGGGCTGATTGCGCTACCGCTGGCCTGGCACAGCCGTCGTCGTCTGCGTCAGCTGTCACGCGCTGACTGGCTTGAGGCCGTAAAGCTCTCGCTGGTGGGAAACCTCTTTTACTATGCGTTTCTGGCTAACGCCATTCAGCGAACCGGCGGGCCGGTCTCCACCATGATTATCGGCACGCTGCCGGTGGTGATCGCCGTCACGGCTAATCTCTGTTATGGCCATCTTGAAGGACGATTGCCGTGGCGGCGGTTGTTCCCGGCACTGGTCATGATGGCGGCTGGCTTGCTTTGCGTGAACGCGGCGGAGCTGCAGAGTCAGGGTGCTACGCTGGATCTCAGTCGTTATCTGACCGGTATCGTGCTGGCACTATTGGCGGTAGTCTGCTGGACCTGGTATCCGCTGCGTAATGCCCGCTGGCTGCGTACGCATCCCGAACTGCGCCCCTCAACCTGGGCTACCGCGCAGGGGCTGGTGACGCTGCCGATGGCACTGATCCTGTACGCGCTGGTCAGCGTTCAGCTCGCCTGGCAGCAGCCCGATTTTTCGCTGCCGTTCGGGCCGCGACCCATGGTATTCATCGCATTGATGCTGACGATTGGCCTGCTCTGTTCCTGGCTGGGTACCTTATGCTGGAATGCTGCCAGCCAGCGTCTGCCTACCGTACTGATGGGGCCGCTGATCGTTTTCGAGATACTCTTTGGCCTGTTATGGACTTTTCTCTGGTATCAACGCTGGCCGCCGCAGCTCACTCTGATGGGCATTGTTTGTCTGATAGCGGGTGTGATCTGGGCAATGCGCATCAAACCCCAACCCCAGGTCGTCGCGATTAAAGAGTAAACCGTAAAGCTCACCTGAATGCCTTTACCGCGCGGACAAGACGCCACGCGGCTTTTTAAGATTAAACCCTATCCTGATTTGCTCGCTCTCCGGCAGATTTATACCGCGAAATCGATTTCATGGTTCCGCACTGTTGTCCGGTATCCCCCGATAACCCCCTTCATCCTCCCTTTGTCAGTAAAAAAACGGCCCTTTCTGGCGGCTGAAAGTGGCCTGTTCCAGCGCTGGCAACCGTTCACCGGTCAGATATCGGTCATTAATCAGGAAAAATAGCGCAGCATTATGGACGTTACGCTTTTATCCACTGCTGTTTATTGCGTTATGGACCTGAGAAAAGGGGACTAAAAACCACCATTAACTTCACTCAGTGATAAATGAGTAAGAGAATTCCGCCGCTGCGTTAATAATTAAAGATTAATCTCTGGCATCAATGATGCGCAATGAAGAGAGTCAAAAGATAGACCCATAACGTTAGTGATAAGGAGTAATAAACTATTTAACCCGGATTAATCCTGGAGTAAGTTAATGCAATAAACCCATCATCGGGAATTAAAGCGCAACCGCAAAATTTCAGGCAGGTCCATCATTAACTCAAATTTACGGTGATTAATGTTTGTGCGATGTTCAAAGCGGCTTAATGATATTGAGACGATTTAGTTCCGACGATTAGCAGGACTAAACTAAAAAAGGGAAGGCCCAATCCCGCGTAAACGAGATTGGGAGGGGAAGATAAGGCGTGGAGTGCGAGACTTTTGCTGTTGTGAATCAATTTTACCGCAAAAAAAGAAGCTTAGCCGTGAAGCCATTCATTAGTTATAAATGGAGCGGAAAAGGGTGCCGCAATTGTCCTGTTAAATGATCTTCATCTCTTCTGGTAAGAACAAATCTCAGCGTTAAGTCTAAAAAGCGCGGTAGCATTAGGTTTAGCGATTCTCCGTGCCTGACGGATAGTGGTATACGCTGCGGCTGATATCTAATAAGCGGCAGCTGCGGCGGGTGCCAATGTCGAAGGTGGTCTGCAGGAAATCCACAGCCTGTCGTTTTTCATTAGTAGTAAAGAAGTGCTTCAGAACGCTCTGCAGCATCTCTTTGTCCGAGTTGAGCGTCTGCAGTTCACGTGTGACATTCTGCAGTTTTTCTTCCAGCTCCTTGATTTTTCTGCCTTCTTCCGAAGACAACCCAGAAAACTTCTTTTTCCAGCTATAGAACGTGGCTTCAGAGATGCCTAACTCTTCACAAATCTCTCTGACTTTCACGCCCGATTCAGAAGCTTTAATGGCATTTGTGATTTGATCTTCGCTGTATCGTGACTTTCTCATAAATGCTCTTACCTTTCTTATCGATTAATGGATGAGAATGACTTTAATAATTTCTGGCACTGTAAGATTTTATTAAGGCAGTATTAAAGTGCGCGAATTGAATTGCGAAGCCTAAATTAAGATATTTAGAAGAAATATCATCATGGGATAAATCTTATTTTATTCTTATCCGGGGGGCGTGCCTTCCTGGAGGCGGGTTTTTGTTATAAATTCATCGCATCCAAAATACGAAAAAATTCTACGTACACTGGATATTTAGCTTCGCCGACTTGATTAATATGCCGGTATAGCTCTTTAAGGTTGTTTTATTTTCAGCCTGAAATCGTTTCCATCAGAAGTGATTCGCGCCATTTATAATAAGAATTATCCTGAATTCACTCTCCGGATCATGATTTACATCTCAATTTTCGGACCAGTTTGGTCTGAAGTCATACATTTTCGCCAGGCCCACTGAGCGCTTATTAATTCGTTACAGGGATGTTGTACCGAAGCGGTTGTAGTTGAGTAATACTAAGGAAGAGTCGATGAAATTGAGCGTAATGTCTAATGCCGCCTGGATGATGTCTGAGAAGATCATCTCCGTTTTTGGCGTCATTTTTGTGACGTCTTACGTGGCTAAATCCTTTGGTCCAACGGTGTTTGGCCAGATGGCGTTTTCTACTTCACTATTTGCCATGGTGCAAACCGTCGCAATCTTTGGCACCGAAACCATTCTGTTTAAGCGCGTCAGCAAAAATGCGTCGAAAGGCCTGCGCCTGATGACCATCGCCCGTACGCTGCGCATGGTGCTATTGCTGGTCACGTCGGTGCCAGTCTTAATTTGGGTCTGGTACAACATGCAGGAAAACTTCCTGGCGTTTGCACTGGCCTCATTTGTTGCCTCGGTTTTTGTTACCCAGGACACCTTCAGCGTTTATAACAACGCACGTCTTGCTTCGCGTCTTAACACCATCGCTAACGCTGTGGGCATGCTGCTGAGTTTCGGCATCAGCTTTACCGTCGCCTGGCTGCGTCTTAATCCGCTCTGGCTGACGCTGTCGATTGTTGCCGTGACGCTGGTGCCTTACCTGATCAAGCGTCACAACTTCTATCAGGACCATCAGGATCAGATGCCGCCGCGCGAAAAGCGCACCGCCTATCTGCGCTATCTGATGTATGCCGGTCTGCCGCTGGCGATCTCCAGCATCTTTATCTCGGTGCAGGTTAAAGCGGCGCAGATGTTTCTGGCAGGCACGGCGCCTGCGCGCGACCTCGGTCTGTTTGCGGCGGCAAATACCATTTCCGCCTCCTGGATTTTTATCCCGGTTGCGCTGATCACCTCCTGCTTCACTGAAATCTTCAGGGAGCGCGGCGAGGTGGCTATTAAGCTGGCTGCCCGGCTCAATGGCTACGTTATGGCAGTTTCATTGCTGATGCTGCTGGTCATTTCGCTTTACGGCGAGCAGATCATCATCGCGTTGTACGGACCGGAATACACACAGTCAGGAAGTCTCATTACGTTGCTGTCGATAGCGACCAGCTTTTCGGCAATGGGGACCGTAGCGTATCGCTACATGGTCAAAGAGGGAGGATTTAACTACTTGCTGAGGAAAATCATCTGCCTGATGGTCATCAGTCTGCCGCTCTCCTGGTGGTTGATCCAGGGTCACGGCATCATGGGGGCCGCGTGGAGCGTTTTCCTTTCAGAACTTTTGTCCCTGACCGTAATGAATTACTTCTTTAAAAACGGCGTCATTCAAAAGATTCAGGTTTCCTCACTCAACTACAAAACATACAAATGAGGTCAGATATGCTCAAGTTGAAAGAAGAACTCAGAAAAAGTGTGCAGTACTTTATCAAGAAGATGCCCTGGGCTTATCAGGACCGCATCTACTACTTCCATAAGTTCAGAAAGCTGCCCAATCTGCGTCAGCCAAAAGTGTTCAACGAGAAGGTGTTGTACCGTAAGTTTATCTTCGGCGATTACCAGAACTACGGTCGTCTGTCAGATAAGTACTCGGTGCGCGAATTCATTGCTGAAAAAATCGGTAATGAATACCTGATCCCGCTGGTACACGAAACCACTGACCCGACCACGCTGAACAGCCTGCCTTGCTGGAAGGGAACGGTGATCAAGCCGAACCACGCTTCCAACATGGTAGAAATTCTGCTGGAAGAGCCGGACGCGTTGCGCAAGCAGCAGATCATTCATGACTGCTATCGCTGGCTGAAGACCGACTTCGCCAACGAAGCGCGTGAGATTCACTATCGCTACATCAAGCCACGCATCCTGGTTGAGAAGTACATTGGTGATGGCAAAAGCGCGCCGATCGATTACAAGTTTCATATGTTCAACAAGCGTGATGGCCGGTTCGAATATGTGCTGCAGGTGATCTACAACCGCTGTCAGCCGCTGCTGTCGATGAATTTCTACGTGAATAACCTCAATGAGGCCTATCACAAGATTCGCGATACCGGTCTGGATGTTTCACCGATTATGCCGTCACTGGAACATGCGCTCGAACTGAGCAAAAAGCTGGCCAGTGATTTCGACTACGTGCGTGTGGACTGGTATATCCATGACGAGCACATCTACTTTGGCGAACTGACCTTCACCCCAGGTGCAGGGCTGGTTACCGGATTGGATCGTGGTTTAAACCAGATGATGGGAGATATGTGGATTCAGGACCGCCGCGGAACGCAGAGCCCGGGCGTTACAGTGCAGGATGTTAATATCCCTGCCATGTTGAAGAAAATTTAAGTTCACACAGCAATATAAAAAACCCCGCTAAGCGGGGTTTTTTATGCGTAAAAATCAGGGCATCGGCCAGTCAGCAGGCGCCTGGCTCATCGCATCAATAAAGGCGTGCTTTGAGATTTCCACGAAGTTATGCACGTTTTCCATGCTCAGGGTAATGCCCATCAGACCGGTAACAAACCAGCAGGTCATGCCTAAACCAATCCCGCCACACATAAAGGCCATCACGTGACGGCTGTCCTGACGAAGTTTGGTTTTCAGGGTGCTGGCAAAAAACATCATGATTGCGCTCAGCAGTTCCCAACGCATAACAAGAAAACTGGCGGTTAACGTAGCCATCGGCCGGACCTCAATATCAGTAAGTATTCCTGACAATCTGCGGACATCACCGGCGACAAAAAAGTGTGTCAGGTAGGACTTTTTTGCCGTCAACCCAGGTTCAAAGTGTGACTTGGGTCACATTATATCACCCGATTTTAAATTTTGAACAAAATTTGACTCTTGTATGGTAGAGACGTGCGGAAAAAGTGAGCAGCAGAAGAAGAACGGCGGGGGAAATCAGGCAGATGCGCCCGGAGCGGGCGCAGCAAAGAATTAACGGACCGGGCAGCACTCGCCGGTGGTGCGCTGGGTAAAGCTGGTAATGCCGTCGTTACAGCCAAAACTCAGCAGGCGAGGGCGCTGAATCGCCTGGCGGCGCATGGTGTGGCGGTAAGCGGTCGGGGTCTGTGAAAACTGACGACGAAACACCCTGGAGAAGGTCTGCTGCGAGTCATAGCCATATTGCATCGCGATATCAAACACCGGACGCTGTGTCTGCGATAGCGCTTCTGCGGCCAGCGTCAGGCGGCGCTCACGAATATAGCCACCCAGCGTCTGTTTCGTCACGGAACGGAACATACGCTGCAGGTGCCATTTCGAATAGCCTGATTTTGCCGCAACCTCATCAATCGACAGGCTCTTATCGAGGTTCTGGTCAATCCAGTCCGTCAGGGAATGAATGATCTCTTCTTGCATCATGGCCTCATCCTTCTGGTGCTTAATAAGGGGTAATGGGAGTTTAGGGGTTTCAATGGAGAAGGAGTATAATTCCTCAAGTTAACTTGAGGTAAAGGGTCTGATGAAAAAAGAACGCAACTATCCAAAACCGGTTTTAACACCCGGTGAAGTGGCGCGCCGCAGCGGTGTGGCGGTCTCGGCGCTGCACTTTTATGAAACCAAAGGCCTCATTTTCAGCACCCGTAACAGCGGTAATCAGCGCCGTTACAGCCGCGACGTGCTGCGACGCGTGGCGATCATCAAGATTGCGCAGCGCATTGGCATCCCGCTGGCGACGGTCAGCGATAGTCTTGACCACATTCCGCCCGATAAGCGCATGTCGACGACGGAATGGGATGCGCTGACCCGGCACTGGCGCGAAGAGCTGGATAAGCGCATTGAAACCCTGACTCGCCTGCGCAATGACCTGGATGGCTGTATCGGCTGCGGCTGCCTGTCGATGCGCGACTGTCCGCTGCGCAATCCTGGCGACCGGCTGGGTCAGCAGGGCTCGGGTGCAGTGCTGCTTGACCCGGAACAGGATGATAAACATCCGCCTGTGGAGTGATGTCTATACTTGGTGAAGGTCAACACACAGGGAATCATGATGATCACCGTTCACCATCTTGAAAAATCGCGCTCGCATCGGGTGCTGTGGCTGCTGGAAGAGCTGGAAGTGCCGTACCAGATTAAACACTATCAACGCGAACCCACCATGCTGGCCCCGGAGGCACTAAAAAAAGTGCATCCACTGGGAAAATCGCCGGTCATTACTGACGGAAACCAGGTGGTAGCTGAATCGGGTGCTATTCTCGAATACCTTGAAGAGAAATATGATCGCGAATTCCGGCTGAAAGTGAGTGATGAGGCGTCACGGTTACAGTGCCGCTACTGGCTGCACTATGCTGAAGGCTCACTGATGCCGCTGCTGGTAATGAAGCTGATCTTCGGGCAGATGGGCAAAGCGCCGGTGCCGTGGCTGCTGCGTCCGGTCGGCGCGGCATTTGGCAAAGGGGTGCAGAAGGCTTTCCTGGATAAACAGCTTAAGCCGCACAGGCAGATGATCGAACAGCATCTGGCGACGCATCCCTGGTTTGCCGGTGAGCGTTTCACCATTGCGGATATCCAGATGAGCTTTCCGCTGCTGGCACTGGCGCGCCGTGCCGGACTCGATCAGATGCCCGCCACCGGGAAATGGTTGCAGACGGTGCAGCAGCGCGCCGCCTGGCAACGCGCGATTGCGCAGGGCGGCGAGCTTTCGCTGCCAGGTTAATCGTCTCTCTCCACCGGCGCGTGCTGTACGATCACCGCTGCGCCGGTGTAAATCCTCTCTTTATATGACATTAAGTTTATGGCCTCAGCGTTTCAGACTGGCTTCCGCCGGGTGTCGGCCAGCCTGTTACGCCCAATCTTTATGCCAAAGAATCTCCCTCTTAGAGTTGAAAACGTGGCGCTAAACGCCGGATAATCGCATGCCTTTTTATCTGGCCGCTTTTGACGGCTAATTATCTGCGGCAAGGTAAACGTTTGCCTGGCGGGTTAATCCCGACAGTGACGTCGTTTACCCGCTTATTCCAGGGACAGCGATGGTCGCAGAGCGATCCACACAACAAAAATTTTTGAGGCTCAACTATGTCAACTGAATCACGCCCGGCCAGTGGAAAACTGGACGCCTGGTTCTCGATCTCGGTGCGCGGAAGCAGCGTTCATCAGGAAATTCTGGCCGGACTCACCACCTTCCTGGCGATGGTTTACTCCGTCATCGTGGTACCGGGAATGCTGGGCAAAGCCGGTTTCTCCCCCTCCGCCGTGTTTGTCGCCACCTGTCTGGTCGCCAGCTTTGGTTCCATCCTTATGGGACTGTGGGCCAACCTGCCGATGGCGATTGGCTGTGCCATCTCCTTAACCGCCTTTACCGCTTTTAGTCTGGTGCTGGGTCAGCATATCAGCGTGCCGGTGGCGCTGGGCGCAGTGTTCCTGATGGGCCTGCTGTTTACGCTGATCTCCGTGACCGGCATTCGTGCCTGGATTTTGCGTAACCTGCCGATGGGCGTGGCGCACGGCACCGGCGTCGGGATTGGCCTGTTTTTGCTGCTCATCGCCGCTGATGGCGTGGGTCTGGTGGTAAAAAACCCGGCTCCGGGCCTGCCGGTAGCGCTGGGTCACTTCACCACTTTCCCGGTGATGATGACGCTGCTGGGACTGGCCGCGATTATCGGACTGGAGAAGCGCCGGGTACCGGGCGGCATCCTGCTGACCATTATCGCTATTTCGCTGCTCGGCCTGATCTTTGACCCGTCGGTGACCTGGCAGGGACTGTTTGCCCTGCCGAGCCTGCGTGACGCCAGCGGTCAGTCGCTGCTGTTCAGCCTCGACATCATGGGCGCGATGCAGCCTGTGGTGCTGCCCAGCGTGCTGGCACTGGTGATGACGGCAGTCTTTGACGCCACCGGCACCATCCGCGCGGTCGCAGGGCAGGCTAACCTGCTGGATAAACAGGGCCAGATTATCAATGGCGGTCGTGCGCTGACCAGCGACTCCGTCAGCAGCCTGTTCGCAGGTCTGGTAGGCGCATCACCGGCGGCGGTCTATATCGAATCGGCGGCAGGAACGGCGGCGGGCGGTAAGACCGGCCTTACCGCGATTGTGGTGGGCCTGCTGTTCCTCGCCATCCTGTTTATGTCGCCGCTGGCTTATCTGGTTCCCGCTTACGCGACTGCGCCTGCACTCATGTATGTCGGTCTGTTGATGCTCAGTAACGTGGCGAAAGTCGACTTCGGTGATTTTGTCGATGCGATGTCGGGCCTGCTAACGGCGGTGATCATCGTGCTTACCTGCAACATAGTGACCGGCATCATGATCGGTTTCGCCAGCCTGGTAGTGGGGCGTCTGTTCGCCGGTGAATGGCGTAAGCTCAACGTCGGCACCGTGATCATTGCCGTCGTGCTGGTGGCGTTTTACGCCGGTGGCTGGGCGATCTGACTGTATAACCGGGTGTGCGACTGCGCGCCCGGAATTTTTCACTTTTTTCCCACCCGGCGCACGCGTAGCTGACAACCTTCACCGCCGTTTGTTTTACACTTTAGCGCTTAACCAATGATTGAAAGAAACGACGCCTAAGGAAAGCATGGAAATCTTTTTTACTATTCTCATCATGACGCTGGTCGTGTCGCTCTCTGGCGTCGCGGCCCGCATTCTCCCTTTTCAGATCCCGTTGCCGCTGGTGCAGATCGCCGTAGGTGCGATGCTGGCCTGGCCCACGTTTGGTCTGCATGTCGACTTTGATCCGGAGCTGTTTCTGGTGCTGTTCATCCCGCCGCTGCTGTTCGCAGATGGCTGGAAAACGCCGATCAGTGAGTTCCTGCATCATGGTCGCGAGATCATCGGCTTAGCACTGGCGCTGGTGCTGATTACCGTGATCGGTATCGGCTATCTGATCTACTGGATGGTGCCGGGTATCCCTTTGATCCCGGCCTTTGCGCTGGCGGCGGTGCTCTCGCCGACCGATGCCGTGGCGCTCTCCGGCATTGTCGGTGAAGGCCGCATTCCCAAGAAGATTATGTCGATCGTGCAGGGTGAAGCCCTGATGAACGATGCATCGGGCCTGGTATCACTGAAGTTTGCCGTGGCCGTGGCCATGGGCACCATGGTGTTTACCTGGGGCGGAGCCAGCGTTGAGTTCATGAAAGTCGCCATTGGCGGCCTGATTGCCGGTGTGGCCATCTGCTGGCTATACGGGAAATCACTGCGCCTGTTCAGCCGCTGGAGCGGGGATGACCCGGCGACCCAGACCGTGCTACTGCTGCTGCTGCCGTTCGCTTCTTACCTGATTGCCGAACATCTGGGTGTCTCAGGCATCCTGGCGGCCGTGGCTGCCGGTATGACTATTACCCGTTCCGGTATTATTCGTCAGGCACCGCTGGCGATGCGCCTGCGTGCTAACAGCGTCTGGCAGATGCTGGAATTCATCTTCAACGGCATGGTCTTCCTGATGCTGGGCCTGCAGCTGCCGGACATTCTGCAGACCTCTATCGACCAGGCGCAGGCCGACACCAACGTCGAGCTGTGGATGTTGTTCGCCGATATCGGGCTGGTCTATGCCGCGCTGATGCTGGTACGTTTTGGCTGGCTGTGGATCATGCAGCGTCTGAGCAAACGCCTGTTGAAGAAGAAGCCGCTGGAGTTCGCGAACTACTCGCTGCGTGAGCTGCTGATCGCCACGTTTGCCGGGGTGCGCGGGGCGATTACCCTGGCGGGTGTGCTGTCGATTCCACTGTATCTCACCACGGGTGATCCCTTCCCGGCGCGCTATGAGCTGGTGTTTATCGCCACCGGCGTGATTCTGGTCTCATTGCTGGTAGGGGTCGTGATCCTGCCGATTCTGCTGCGCGGCATTGATAGCATCGATAAAGGTGCCCATCGCCGTGAGCTGCAGAATGCCCGTGCGGTGATGGCGGGTGCCGCCATTGAAAGCCTGCATAAGATGGAAGATCGGCTGGAGAATGAGTCGGAAGAGAACATCGATCCGGAACTGCTGAAAGAGGTCAGTCTGCGCGTGATTGGCAACTTACGCCGTCGCGCTGAAGGGAAGAATGATCTTGAGCATGCGCTTTACGCTGAGAACCTTGAGCGTCGCTTCCGCCTGACCGGGCTGCGTGCCGAACGCGCAGAGGTCTATCATCTGCGCGCCACCCAGCAGATCTCCAATGAGACGATGCAGACGTTACTGCACGACCTGGATCTGCTGGAAGCACTGCTGATCGAAAAAGAAGAGTAAGCCCTGACCTGCACGCCTGCACATTCATGCAGGCGTGCCAGCTTTTCATACCGACAGGCGCGGCGGTTCATCCGGCCAGTGCTCGCGACAACAGTTGATCCACGCCTGCGCACTGCGCGACAGATAACTCCCTTCCCGCCAGATCAATCCCAGACTCCACTTCAGTTCCGACTCCAGCGGCAGCCACAATAATGACTGCTTATCCAGACGCTGACAGATCGGCTCCGGCAGAATCGCCAGCCCCATCTCCGCCTGCACCATTGCCGCCAGAAAATCCCACTGACCGCTGCGCACCGCCACCGTTGGCGTCAGGTTAAGCCGCTGAAACGCCTGCATCAGCTGGCGATTCAGCGAGAATTCCTCATTGAAAATAAGTAAGGGATGCTCTGCCAGCTCTGCCAGTCCTACCTGCTGGCGGCTGAGCCACTCCGGGCGGCGCGGCAACAGCACGCAGAGCGGATGATGCATCAGGGGCAGCGTGTTCAGCGGCAGCTCAGGGTCAACCGGCAACGCAGTCAGGGCAATATCCAGACTGCCCGCCAGCACCGCCTGCTGTACGGTCAGGCCGCCGAACTCTGAAATTTTCAGCTTCACACCGGGATAGCGACGGCGAAAGGCGGAAATCGATCCCGCTATCTGCATACCCACCATCGGCGGAATACCGAGCCGCAGCTCGCCGGTTTTGAGCTGGTTGATGTCACCAATCTCCGCCTCCAGCTGATGAAACTCCTGCAGGATCGCCAGACCGCGCTGATAAACTGCCTGGCCGCTGTCGGTAAGGTGCAGACGACGGCCATCTCGCAGGATCAGCGTGCAGCCCAGCTCCTCCTCCAGCTGACGCAGCATTTTGCTGATGGTCGGCTGGGTGACAAACAGCTTTTGCGCCGCACGGGTAAAGCTCTGCTGGCGGACCACTTCAGTAAAGTAACGCAGGGCGCGGACATCCATAACTATTCCTTTAAGGCATGATTGCGATAATTTTAATTCATTTTTTTCACCTTGTGCTGGCGTTTTATACTGGTGACATCAATTTAATCGGGGAGACAAGGTGATGGCGTCAGCACTCACTTTACGCAGCAACCGCGCCATGCAGTGGATCAGCCTGCCGCTGCAGCTGGGTTTCTATATCGGCCTGTTTGTCGCCTGTGACCGGCTGGTGAGCTGGCTACATCTGCCGCTGCCCGCCAACATTGTCGGGATGCTATTGCTGCTGGCGTTAATCGTGACGCGGGTTGTGCCGCTGAACTGGGTAAAAGCCGGATCGCGCTGGCTACTGGCCGAGATGCTGCTGTTCTTTATTCCGGCGGTGGTGGCGGTGGTAAATTATGGCGATCTGCTGCGGGTCGATGGCTGGCGCATCTGCGTGGTGATCGGCGTCAGCACGCTGCTGGTGCTGGCCTCCACCGCCTGGGTGGTGGATCGGCTTTATCACTATGAAGTCGCGCGCGCCGCGCGTAAGCAGGATCCTCATGCGTGATTTTCTGCTCAGCCTGCTGTGTGTGGTGGTTACGCTGCTGGTGTATGCGCTGAATAAACGGCTTTACCGCCGCTGGCGGACGCTGCTGTTAATGCCGCTGGTGATGACGCCGCTGGTGCTGGTGGCACTACTGCTGCTGACCCACATCAGCTGGCAGGATTACATTGCAGAAAACCACTGGCTGCTCTGGCTGCTGGGCCCGGCGACGCTGGCGTTTGCGGTGCCGGTCTATGAGAACGTGGAGATTATAAAACGCCACTGGCTGTCACTGAGCGCGGGTGTTCTGACCGCCACGCTGGTCGCCGTCTGCAGTTCGGTCTGGCTGGCGCGGCTGCTGACGCTGCCGGAGTCGATCCAGCGTAGTCTGGCGGTGCGATCCATTACTACGCCGTTTGCGCTGGCCGCAGCCGGACCGATTGGCGGTCAGCCCGATCTGGTGGCGCTGTTTGTGGTCATTACCGGCGTGTTTGGCATGGCGGTGGGTGACGTGCTGTTTCTGCGCATCGCGATTAAGCAGGGGGTGGCGAAAGGGGCCGGGTTTGGGGCTGCGTCACACGGTGCCGGCACAGCTCGCGCTTATCAGCTTGGGCAGCAGGAGGGCGTCGTCGCCAGCCTGGTCATGATGCTCTCGGGCGTCGTGACCGTGATACTGGCTCCGGTGATTGGACACCTGATGTGGACAATATAGTCTACACTGCGTTGCGCAGGGACAGCTGTAATTCTGAACGCGACACGTATTTTTACGTAAAGTTTCCCGGATTTTGTTGTCTCCCCGTTTCAGGCTGTTAACCTTGCGGCCGAATTAATTGTCCTTCACGGAGTGGAATCATGTTTAAGCAACTTGTTACCGGGAGCGCCCTCGGGCTGGTTTTACTGAGTGGTGCCGCTCAGGCGATTGAAGGGAGTGTTGATGTCAGCGAACACAACACCAACCTGAATCTGGGTCTGGGCACCACTACACCCGGTCTGTTTCTGAAAGGTAACTGGCTGCGTAGCGACCATGACGGCAGCACCTACGGTGCCGGTCTGGGCTACAACGTTGACTTCGGGCCGCTGCGTCTGGCGCCGACCGCAAAAGCGATCTTCACCCATCCTGAAGATGGAAAAGATGGGTTTGCGGTGGCGGTGGGTGGTGCAGCGCACTACAGCCTGAACAGCATGTGGGGCCTGTATGGCGAATATTATTATGCGCCAGAGTCGTTCACCGATCAGCTCGACAGCTATCAGGAAGCCGCTGGCGGCCTGAGCTTCACGCCGGTTTCACTGCTTAACCTGCGTGTGGGTTATCAGTACATCGAACTGAACAACAAAGATGGACGCAAAGATAACGTGCTGGTCGATGGCCCGTACGTGGGTGCATCACTGCGCTTCTGATTCTGCTGCGTGAAAGAAAAGGGCGACTACCCAGGTAGCCGCCCTTTTTTATTGTCCGATCGTCAGGAATGAAAATGGCGATCAGTGCGCTTTGCCCTGTTCAATGCCGGTACCGGTCTGCGAACGAATAAATTGTGCGCGGAAGCGTGAACGCTCCTCTGCGCCCTGCTGCGAATGGTCGGTAATCGAGAAGAGCCAGATACTGACAAAGGCCACCACCATCGAGAACAACGCCGGATACTCATACGGGAAAATCGGCGTGGCGTTGCCCAGCACCTGTACCCACACGGTCGGGCCGAGGATCATCAGGATAACCGCGGTCAGCAGACCGAGCCAGCCGCCCACCATCGCGCCACGCGTAGTGAGTTTTGACCAGTACATCGAGAGCAGGATGATCGGGAAGTTACAGCTGGCCGCAATCGAGAAGGCCAGCCCGACCATAAAAGCGATATTCTGCTTCTCAAACAGTATTCCCAGCGCAATCGCCACCACGCCCAGCGCCAGCACGGTAATTTTGGAAACCCGCAGCTCATCTTTCTCGCTCGCCTTGCCTTTACGATAGACGCTGGCGTAGAGGTCATGCGACACCGCTGACGCACCCGCCAGGGTTAAGCCTGCGACTACCGCCAGAATCGTGGCGAAGGCCACCGCAGAGATAAAGCCCAGGAAGGTGCTGCCGCCGACCGCGTTAGCCAGATGCACTGCCGCCATATTGGTGCCACCAATCAGCGCGCCGCTTGCATCTTTGAAGGCCGGGTTCGCACCCACCAGCAGAATCGCTCCGAAGCCGATAATAAAGGTCAGGAAGTAGAAGTAGCCCATAAAGCCGGTGGCCCAGAAGACGCTTTTGCGCGCCTCTTTGGCATCCGCGACGGTGAAGAAGCGCATCAGAATATGCGGCAATCCGGCCGTACCAAACATCAACCCCAGCCCCAGCGACAGCGCCGAGATAGGATCTTTGACCAGCCCGCCAGGCTGCATGATCGCGATCCCTTTGGGATGGACCGCCATCGCCTCGGTGAACAGTGTGTTAAAGCTGAAGTTGGCCGCTTTCATCACCATTATGGCCATAAAGGATGCACCAAACAGCAGCAGCACCGCTTTGATAATCTGCACCCAGGTGGTCGCCAGCATGCCGCCAAACAGCACATACATCACCATCAGAATGCCGACCAGAACCACCGCCACATGATAGTTAAGACCAAACAGCAGCTGGATCAGTTTACCGGCTCCCACCATCTGGGCGATCAGGTAGAGCGCCACCACCACCAGCGAACCGCAGGCTGACAGCGTACGGATCGGCATCTGCTTCAGACGATAGGAGGCGACATCGGCAAAGGTATAGCGACCCAGGTTGCGCAGCCGCTCGGCGATTAAAAACAGAATCATCGGCCAGCCGACCAGGAAGCCGAGCGAGTAGATCAGCCCGTCATAGCCGGAGGTGTAAACCAGCGCCGAAATGCCCAGGAACGAGGCCGCTGACATGAAGTCACCCGCCATCGCCAGGCCATTCTGGAAGCCGGTGATATTGCCGCCTGCGGTGTAGTAGTCATTACGCGAACGGGTTCGCTTTGACGCCCAGTAAGTAATCCCCAGGGTGGCACCGACGAAAATCGTAAACATGATAATCGCCTGATAGTTAGTCGCCTGGCGCTGCACCGCACCGGTGATCGCATCGGCGGCCAGCGCTGAAAACGGCAACATTAAGGCCAGCAGCCATAAGGTGAGACGGGTCATGATTTCACCTCGCTGAGGATCGCTTTGGTTAAACGGTCAAACTCACCGTTGGCGCGCCAGACATAGACGCCGGTCAGCACAAACGACATCACAATCAGCCCGACACCAATCGGGATACCGCGCGTGACGTTGGTACCGGCATGCAGCGGCGTGCCGAGCCAGCCGGGGGCAAATGCAATCAGCAGGATAAAGCCGACATAGAGCACCAGCATGATCAGCGACAGCAGCGTCGCGAACGCCTGGCGCTTACGGACTAACTCATGAAAACGGGGATTACGTTCAATCTGCTGATTGATTGCATCCTGATTCGAAAGGGCGTCATTCATCACATTTTCTCCAGAGGGCTTGCAGGCGAGAACCTCACGACAGGGCGCGGATTCAGCTGGTTATAATTTTTGTGACTAGCGAAACAGACTGCGTAGGGCGGGTGTGGCGGGAAGCGATCTTCCCGCCGGACAGCGTGCGCTTAAGGCATTTTGATCGACTGTTTCTCCTCAAGCAGTTTTTCGACAACGCCAGGATCGGCGAGGGTAGAAGTGTCACCCAGGTTACTGGTATCGCCGGTGGCAATTTTGCGCAGAATACGGCGCATGATTTTGCCGGAGCGGGTTTTCGGCAGTGAGTCGGTCCAGTGCAGTACATCCGGCGTGGCGAGCGGGCCAATCTCTTTGCGGACCCACTGACGCACTTCGGTGTACAGCTCTGGCGACGGCTCTTCGCCGTGATTCAGCGTGATATAGGCGTAAATCGCCTGACCTTTAATGCTGTGCGGAATCCCGACCACGGCCGCTTCGGCAATTTTAGGATGCGACACCAGCGCCGATTCAATCTCGGCAGTGCCAAGACGGTGACCGGAGACGTTGAGCACGTCGTCGACACGTCCGGTGATCCAGTAGTAGCCATCTTCATCGCGACGGGCACCGTCACCACTGAAGTAGACGTTTTTAAAGGTGGAGAAGTAGGTCTGCTCGAAACGGTCATGATCGCCAAAGAGGGTGCGCGCCTGTCCTGGCCAGGACTCGGTGATCACCAGATTGCCTTCACAGGCACCTTCCTGGGGCTGACCTTCGTTATCCACCAGCGCCGGTTGCACGCCAAAGAAGGGTCGGGTGGCGGAACCTGCTTTCAGTTCGGTCGCACCCGGCAATGGCGTGATCATGAAGCCCCCGGTTTCGGTCTGCCACCAGGTATCCACTATCGGACAGCGGCTGTTGCCGATTTTTTTGTAGTACCACTCCCAGGCTTCCGGGTTAATGGGCTCACCGACCGATCCCATAATGCGCAGGCTGCTGCGATCGGTACCTTCAATGGCCTTGTCTCCTTCGGCCATCAGTGCACGGATGGCGGTGGGTGCGGTGTAGAGCAGGGTGACTTTATGTTTATCGACCACTTCCGCCATACGGCTCGGCGTTGGCCAGTTCGGCACCCCTTCAAACATCAGCGTGGTGGCACCGCACGCTAGCGGGCCATAAATCAGATAGCTGTGTCCTGTTACCCAGCCGACATCGGCGGTACACCAGTAAATGTCATCCTGATGATAATCAAAGACGAACTTAAAGGTGGTGGCGGCATAGACCAGATAACCGCCGGTGGTATGCAGCACGCCTTTGGGTTTGCCGGTAGAGCCAGAGGTATAAAGGATAAACAGCGGATCTTCCGCGCCAACTTCGGCTGCAGAGTGGTTGGTGCTCGCGTCCCGCATCAGGTCATGCCACCACCGATCTCGGCCTTCAACCCAGCCTACATCTTTGCCGGTGCGCTGGAACACCACCACGTTTTTCACGCTGGTGACATTCGGATTTTTTAACGCGTCATCGACATTTTTCTTCAGCGGAATACTGCGACCGGCGCGGATCCCTTCATCGGCGGTAATCACCAGCGAGGCGCTGGAGTCGACGATGCGGCCAGCGACTGCTTCCGGTGAAAAGCCGCCAAAGATCACGGAGTGAACGGCACCGATACGCGCACAGGCCAGCATCGCCACCGCCGCTTCCGGCACCATCGGCATGTAGATCGCCACCACGTCGCCTTTTTTCACTTCCAGCAACTCAAGCACATTGGCGAAGCGACAGACTTCAGCATGCAGCTGGCGGAAGGTCAGGGTTTTGCTTTCGCTGGCGTCGTCGCCTTCCCAGATAATCGCCGGGTGATCGCCGCGCGTCGCTAAATGACGGTCAAGGCAGTTTGCCGCCAGGTTGAGCGTGCCATCTTCGTACCAGCGAATGTTAATGTTACCTGGCGCAAACGAGCAATTTTTCACCTTGCTGTAAGGTTTAATCCAGTCAAGGATTTTGCCCTGTTCGCCCCAGAAACTGTCTGGATCGTCGACAGATTGCTGATACATCGCCTGGTACTGTTCAGCCGTAATCAGGGTGTTTGCTGCAATGTTCTCTGGAACGGGATGTTTATGTATTTGGCTCATGGCGGATCTCCTTGAAGATGTTAATGATATGTCAATCAATGGTTAATTGAAGCCTGCGCCATAGCTTTGTTTCTTTTTTGCGCCACAGATCACGAGATAAACCTCTTCGGGAGAAGCGTGAAGCCGTTCTGATATTTCCGGTTAACTCTCTGGCGGCGAGGGGGAATTAAGAAGCGGTGTCATCCGGGATTAGACTGGATAAAAAGCAAGCAAACGCGCCGGACGCGTTTTTAACCCACTCTGCATAGCTATGCGGAAATTCATCTAAGTATTACTTTTCATAACAGCAGGTTAGGGATTTTTACTTCCGGCAGCACTTTATGCTACTCAGGTGGCTAACTTTTAATCGGATTCGCCAGGGGTTGCATTTACCACAGTGAAAATGGTACTTATCTCGCCCCTGTTCTGCAGGTATCAACTCAGACCGCGTCTGAAAATGGGTATGGGAATCATCAGATTTTCATACGAGGCGCTGTTTCTAAACACCCTCTAATTTACCGGGCTTTTTGCTCACTCCCTGTGTGTATTGTCTTCTGCACCTTCGCAGTAGAGAGAAACGGGTTTTGACTGAGGAAATTACGCGTTATGAAAGGTTTTAAAATCAGCCTGGCCTGGCAGATTCTGACAGCCCTGGTGCTCGGCATCGTTGTGGGTGCTGTGTTGCATAATCAGCCAGACAATCGTGAATGGTTAGTCACCAACATTCTCAGTCCTGCTGGCGATATCTTTATTCATCTTATCAAGATGATTGTGGTACCGATTGTGATTTCATCCCTGATTGTCGGCATCGCTGGCGTGGGTGATGCAAAGAAGCTGGGACGCATCGGCGTCAAAACGATTCTCTACTTTGAAGTGATCACCACCATTGCCATTGTGGTCGGTATTACGCTGGCCAACGTATTTCAACCCGGCACCGGCATTGATATGTCAACGCTGGCAACGGTGGACATCTCTAAATATGAAGCCACAACGGCAGAGGTACAGGGCGGTCCGCACAGCCTGGTGACCACCATTCTGTCGCTGATCCCGCAGAATATTTTCGCCTCTATGGCGAAGGGCGACATGCTGCCGATTATCTTCTTCTCGGTGCTGTTTGGCTTAGGCCTGTCGTCACTGCCGTCAGAACAGCGCGATCCGCTGGTGAACCTGTTCCGTGGTATCTCTGAAGCGATGTTTAAAGTGACGCACATGATCATGCGTTATGCGCCGGTCGGTGTGTTTGCGCTGATCGCGGTGACGATTGCTAACTTCGGTTTTGCCTCGCTGTGGCCGCTGGCTAAGCTGGTGCTGCTGGTTTATGCGGCGATTCTGTTCTTCGCCTTTGTGGTGCTGGGCGGGGTAGCGCGCTTCTGTAAGCTGCGCATTACCACGCTGATGCGCATCCTGAAAGATGAGCTGATTCTCTCTTACTCCACGTCCAGCTCGGAAACCGTGTTGCCTCGCATCATGGAGAAGATGGAAGCTTACGGCGCGCCGAAAGCGATCACCAGCTTCGTGGTGCCGACCGGTTATTCATTTAACCTGGATGGTTCAACGCTGTATCAGAGCATCGCGGCGATCTTTATTGCGCAGCTGTACGGCATTGACCTGTCGCTGACTGATGAGATTGTGCTGGTTCTGACGCTGATGGTGACCTCGAAAGGGATCGCTGGCGTGCCAGGCGTATCCTTCGTGGTGCTGCTGGCTACGCTGGGCAGCGTCGGCATTCCGCTGGAAGGTCTGGCGTTTATCGCCGGTGTTGACCGCATCATGGACATGGCGCGTACCGCGCTGAATGTGGTCGGTAACGCGCTGGCAGTGCTGGTGATTGCCCGCTGGGAAAACCAGTTCGACGCCGAACAGGCGAAAGCGTATGAGCTGCAGCTGCGGACGCAGACGGCAAGCTGAGAACAGCGCTAACGTAAAAAAGGGCTCAACGAAAGTTGGGCCCTTTTTGTTTGTGCGGCTTAGTTCTTACCTGGTCAATAAAGCAGAAATGAAAGATCAGCCTTTGTGCCGTTCAGTCGGGCACAAAGGCAGGCTGCGTAAAGTCGGCATAAACCCGTCCCTGGGCCTCGGCCGCCGGTTACTCGCCTCATCCATGAGGCTCGCCCGCAAGCGGGCCAGCGCTTTACGTTGTTCAAAAACGCTCCAGGCGTTTTTGTCCATGCGGCGGATGCTTTACTCCGCTACTCATGTTTATTCGCCACACTTGTTCGAACAGCAGTAAAACAGCCTGAGGGAAGAAAGGATTCACCTGAAGAGTAAAGCGTCCCACGCCAGGGACGGCGTGGGACGAGCGTCATGGATGACGAATGCGTCTTTACGATCAGGTGAACCTTTTCTGACCGGCTCCGATTTCCCAGCAACACTACTCACACACCCTGCGCCCAGGCCGGAATGCACAGCATTTAAACCCCGTATACCAGTCACCCTGCTTAAACTCAACGCTGTCCCGCCCACTCCCCGCAACATGATTCACCCCACATCCATTGAAAAAAGATCTCACTCAATGAATTAATCATTCGTTATGATGTTTTGTAATTTGAATAATTTATTCCTTAACGGAGCCCGCCATGAAACTCGACCTCAGCCAGATGATCACCGAAGGCCGCAACCCGGCCAGCCAGAACATCGATGAACTCTCTACCGAAGCGATGCTGCGCGTCATTAATGATGAAGATAAAAAGGTGGCGCTGGCGGTAGAGGCCATCGTGCCGCAGATCGCCGACGCCGTTGACGCCATCTGCGCTGCGTTCCAGGCGGGTGGGCGATTAATCTATTGCGGTGCGGGCACCTCCGGGCGGCTGGGCATCCTGGATGCCAGCGAATGCCCACCCACCTTTGGTACGCCACGCGAGCAGGTCATCGGCCTGATTGCCGGCGGTCATACCGCCATACTCCAGGCGGTGGAAAATGCCGAAGATAACCGGGAGCAGGGCGCGCAGGATCTGAAAGACATCCACTTCAGCCGCCACGATGTGCTGGTCGGTATCGCCGCCAGCGGTCGCACACCTTACGTGCTCGGTGCGCTGGCTTACGCCAACGAGCTTGGCGCGACGACCGTGTCGCTCACCTGTAATCCCGGCAGCGCCATGTCGCAGGTCGCTGCGATTGCGCTCACGCCGGTGGTCGGCCCGGAAGTGGTCACCGGCTCCTCACGGATGAAAGCGGGCACGGCACAAAAACTGGTGCTCAACATGCTCACCACAGGCTCGATGATCCGCAGCGGAAAAGTCTACGGCAACCTGATGGTTGATGTGGAAGCGACCAACCAGAAACTGGTGCAGCGCCAGGTCAACATCGTCATGCAGGCAACGGACTGTGATGACGCGACCGCCAGCGCTGCGCTTACCGCCTGCGGCGGACACTGCAAAACCGCGATCCTGATGGTGCTGGCTGACCTGGCCGCCGATGAGGCGAAAGCGCTGCTCAGTCAGCATCAGGGCTTTATCCGTCAGGCTCTGCAGGCAGCGGGAGCACGCTAATGGCGAAAATCACCGAAGCACTGTTGCGTGACATCCTGCAGGCGGTCGGTGGCGCGCAAAATATCGCGGCCTGTGGTCACTGCATGACGCGGCTCCGCCTGACGCTAAATCAGCCGGAACAGGCTGATCTGGCAGGATTAAAAAACCTGCCGGGCGTGCTGGGCGTTATCGACAGCGAGGCGCAATTACAGATTGTCCTGGGGCCAGGCAAAGCGCAAACCGCCGCCGAGGGGATACAGAGCCTGCTGGCGCAGGGCGATACCGCGCTGGCACCGCGGGGTGAAACAGCCGATCTTAGCCAGCGGGCGGCGCAGCAAAAGCAGCAGCTAAAGGCAAAACAGACCAGCGGCGTGCATCAGTTTCTGTCGCGCTTCGCGACTATTTTCACCCCGCTGATTCCGGGTTTTATCGGCGCGGGGCTGCTGCTGGGCTTTGCCACGCTGATTGAACAGAGCCTCCACCTTAATGCGCCCGGCGACCATGCGCCCTGGCTGCTGCACACCGTGGCGTATATGAAAGTGTTCGGCAAAGGGCTGTTTACCTTTCTCAGCATCCTGATTGGCTACAACGCGCAAAAAGCCTTTGGCGGCAGCGGCGTCAATGGTGCCATCATCGCCTCACTGTTTGTGCTCGGCTATGTGCCCACCGCCACCACCGGCTACTACAGCGGCATGGAGAGCTTCTTTGGCCTGACGATCGACCCGCGCGGCAACATTATTGGTGTGCTGATGGCGGCGATTATCGGGGCGTGGATTGAGAAACAGCTGCGCAAAATCATTCCCGACAACCTCGATATGATCCTGACTTCACTGTTTACGCTGGTGATTACCGGGGCCATCACCTATCTGCTCATCATGCCGCTGGGTGGTGAACTGTTTAAGGGGATGTCGTGGCTGTTTATCCATCTCAATAACAATCCCTTTGGCTGTGCGCTGCTGGCCGGGCTATTCCTGATCGCGGTGATGTTCGGCATCCATCAGGGCTTTATTCCGGTCTACTTTGCGCTGATGGAAACGCAGGGTTTTAACTCGCTGTTTCCGATTCTGGCGATGGCGGGCGCAGGGCAGGTCGGTGCATCCCTGGCGCTGTGGTGCAAAGCAGAAAAAGGCGCGCTGTTACGGGCGCAGATCAAAGGAGCTATCGTGCCCGGCCTGCTGGGTGTTGGAGAACCGCTGATCTACGGCGTCACGCTGCCGCGCCTCAAGCCGTTTATCACCGCCTGTGGCGGCGGGGCACTGGGCGGTTTCTTTATCGGTCTGGTGGCGTGGCTGGGTTTGCCGGTCGGGATGAATACGGTATTCGGACCCTCCGGGCTGGTCACGCTGCCGCTGATGACCTCTAGCCAGGGGATCTTCGCCGGTATGGCGGTTTACCTGGCCGGGCTGATGGTGGCCTGGAGCGGCGGATTTCTGCTGACCTGGTGGTTCGGCACCCGAAATGTCGACCTCAGCTAGCCGACTGCCGGAATTCTGAAATCCGGCTAACGGATAAATAATCACCTGAAAATGTGAAAGCCGCTGCAAAGCGGCTTTTTTATTGCCAGTAATTTAACTTAATCGCTAAAGAGTAGGCGGACGGATGCCGAAAACATAAAAAAAGGTAATCGTTATTTCTCAGCCCACCGTTTTCACGCTGACACGCAGACTGTCACGTGCAGGACGTCGGGTCTTCAAGGACTTTTGATGCGTAACAACCAGCCTGTCTCTCAGCGTGAATATCAGTTTGACGATCATGCGACACTCATGTCGACCACCGATCTCAGCAGCCACATCACTTATGCCAACGATGCCTTCATTGAAGCGAGTGGATTCTCTGCCGACGAGATTAACGGCCAGCCGCATAACATAGTGCGTCATCCCGATATGCCACCAGAAGCGTTTGCTGACATGTGGGCGACGCTGAAACAGGGTGAACCCTGGACTGCACTGGTTAAGAACCGCCGTAAAAATGGCGATCACTACTGGGTGCGGGCTAATGCCATTCCGGTGGTGCGCGACGGTAAAGTGCAGGGCTATATGTCAGTACGCACCAAACCCACGGCAGAGGAAGTCCGTCAGACCGAAACGCTCTATCAGGATTTTCGTGAAGGCCGGGCCAGAGGGCGACGTTTTCACAAAGGCCTGCTGGTTCGCAGCGGCTGGCGTCGTCCCGCCTCTATCCTGAAAACGCTGCCCCTGCGCTGGCGGATCCGCAGTACGCTGCTGGCGTTACTGCCCCTCTCGGTGGCAGGCGTCTGGGCGCTGGGCATGACGCACGCAGCACTGGCCGGCTTTGCCGCAGGCATGGCGGCGCTACTCACACTGAGCAGTCTGTGGCTGGAGCAGCAGATTTCACGGCCTATCGAGCGGATGTGCAAACAGGCGCTGAGCGTGGCGACCGGTGCGAGTCACAAGGTCGAGCAGATGGATCGCGTTGATGAGGTCGGCGTCACGCTGCGCGCTATCGGTCAGCTCGGATTGATGTTCCGCTGGCTGGTGGATGATGTCAGCGGTCAGGCGATCAACGTGCTGAGCGCCAGCGACGCCATCGCCCGCAGCAATAACGAACTGAGCCGACGTACGGAGCAGGCCGCCGCTAATGTACAGCAGACTGCCGCCACCATGAACGAAATGACCGCCACGGTGAAGAGCAATACTGAAACGGCGAACGAGGTGAATACCCTGTCAGCTGACACCAGTCAGGCAGCCAGTAAAGGCGGTGAGGTAATGACCGAGATGATGGGTATGATGGGCGAAATTGCTGACAGTTCAAAGCGGATTGCCAATATTACCAGCGTTATTGACGGCATTGCTTTTCAGACCAATATTCTGGCGCTGAACGCCGCAGTAGAAGCGGCACGGGCCGGTGAGCAGGGCAAAGGCTTTGCAGTAGTGGCAAGCGAAGTCCGTAGCCTTGCACAACGCAGCGCCAAAGCCGCCAGCGAAATCAAAATGCTGGTCGAAACCAGTGCCAGCCGCGTTCAGTCGGGCAATGAGCACGCCAGCGCGGCGGGCCGGACGATGCAGGATATCGTGTCACAGGTACAGAATGTGACTGCCCTGATCGCTCAGATTAGCGCCGCCACGGCCGAACAGGCAACCGCGCTCAGCGAAGTCAGTTCAGCGGTGGAAGATCTCGATGACATCACCCACCAGAACGCCGCCCGCGTAACAGAAAGCGCCGAGGCTTCAGGTCGCATGACCCACCAGGCTAACCGGCTGGTGGAAGCGATTAGCGTGTTTCGTTAAGAGATTAGATTACGAGGCCAGCGCCTGCGTGCCGTCGCGTCCGGCACGCAGCGCGCCTGGCGACTGCCCGACAATCCGCTTGAAGGCGCGACTGAACGCCGCAATCGAGCCGTAGCCGAGATGATAAGCGACGGCTTCCACCGCTTCGCCATTGTTTACAATCCGTTGCACCGCCAGCCGCATCCGCAATTCGGTCAGATATCGCAGCGGCGTCATGCCGGTAGCCGTGAGAAAACGTCCGGCGAACACCGAACGCGAACAGCCCGCCACGCTGGCGAGTCGCGCCACCGTCCAGTTTTCGCCCGGCTCCCGATGCATCGCGGCAATAGCCTGGCTCAGACGCGGATCGCGCATCGCCTGCACCAGCCCGCTACTCTGGCCGCAGCCGTTCTCTACCCAGCCGCGAACTATCAGCGCGGCAACCACATCAGCCAGACGCGACAGAATCCCGGCAAAGCCCGCCTGGCGGGTCCGCGATTCCCGCTCCATCGCCGCCAGAATAGGCTGAATCTCCGGGTACTGCGACAGCAGCGTACTCACCAGCATCACATCCGGCATGGTGTTGATCAGCGGTTGCATGCCGCCAAGCTCAAACGCCATGCAGGCGCTGAACAGCAGCACGCTGTGCTCGTCATCACAGGCATCTTCCGGTGCAGCAATCGCACAGACGCTGTCGCAAATCGGCTTACTCGCCATGTTCTTAATACACTGGCAGTCCGCCTCCTCACTGGAGATCAGGCTGTGCGGCTTACCGTGCGGCACCAGTAGCGCATCGCCGCTGTTGAGTTGAAATACCTCACCGGAGGCGCCGCGCACCAGCAATGAGCCGCGCCCGACAAAGTGAAACTGCGCCCGCCCCGGCGCGTGCTCATAATGCAGCCCGAACGGCGCGCTTACCGCGATACGCTGATAGTTCACGCCATACAGACGCATTCCCATCAGCAGTTCACTGGTCAGATCTCCATAGTGGCTCATACGATTCCAGACGAATTATCAAAAATGAAGGTGTAAGCATCATAGATCGTCCTGACGCTCCACTCTATGCTCTCACTCACTTTTTTATCTTCCGGAGAAGCAGCATGAGTCTGACAACCGAAGTGGCTGATGAGGTTTCCTCGCCGACCCGTCCCGCCTGGGGCGCGGTGTTTGCTATGGCGTTTGGGGTGTTCAGCCTGATTACCGCCGAATTTTTACCTGTGAGTCTGCTGACGCCAATGGCCCACAGCCTGGGCGTTTCAGAAGGGCAGGCGGGACAGACCGTTACTATTACCGCGCTGGTGGCGCTGTTTACCAGTCTGGTTACCGGCAGCGTCACGCGGCGCATCGATCGCCGCATCGTTATGCTGGTGTTCTCGCTATTGCTGATCGCCTCGGCGCTGATGGTGGCGTTTGCGGCTGACCTGACGGTGATCCTGCTGGCGCGGGTGCTGCTGGGGATGGCCATTGGCGGCTTCTGGACGCTCTCAACGGCCATCACCATGCGTCTGGTACCCACCGATCAGGTACCGCGTGCGCTCTCTATTGTCTTCAGCGGGATCTCGCTGGCGACGATTATCGCCACGCCACTTGGCAGCTATCTCGGTGGACTGGTGGGCTGGCGCAACATCTTTATGCTGACCGCCGGACTGGGTGCGGTGGCGCTGCTGTGGCAGTTCTTTACCCTGCCCGCCATGCCAGCAGAGAACAAAGCCCGTAATGGCGGCGTGCTGGCGCTCCTGCGTATCGGCGTGATGCGCTGGGGCATGCTGGCGGTGATCATGATGTTTACCGGCCACTTCGCTTTCTTCACCTATCTGCGTCCATTCCTGGAAGGCGTTGCACAGCTCAATCTTAATCAGCTGTCGCTGGCGCTGCTCGCCTTTGGCGTGGCGAACTTCTTTGGTACCTCGCTGGCGGGTTTCCTGGTCACCCGTAGCGTATCGCTGACGCTGAGCGGGATGGCGCTGTTAATGAGCGTCACTGCGCTGATGCTGGTGAGCTTTGGCGATGTCAGCTGGATGGTAGGCGCAGGCGTGGCAATCTGGGGGATGGCATTTGGTTCGATGCCAACTGGCTGGTCGACCTGGATTTCGCGCGCGGTGCCGGATGACGCGGAATCGGGCGGCGGGTTACTGGTCGCTACCATTCAGCTGGCGATTACCGTCGGCGCGGCTGCGGGCGGCTGGATGTTTGACCTGCGCGGAGCAGGCGGCGTGTTCGTTGCCAGTGGCGTGCTGATGCTGCTGGCTGCACTGACTATCTTCACGCGGGTGCGGCATCACGGTTAATCTTCTGAGGGCAGCGCATTATGCTGCCTTTTTTTATTGTAGTGGGTTATTAACCTTTTGAGCGATAACTGTGCGATACGTGCTTTTTATGTTCAGTTTTACTGAAAGAGATAAGCAAAACCCTCCGCTTTTTACTGATCAAATTCCGGACTAATATATCTATCAACAAGGCAGCACGCCTTACCTGATAAAAATTAACCGAGGAATTGACCATGAAATCTATCAAAACTTTTGCAGCTGTTATCGCGCTTTCTGTTCTGCCATTCGCCAGCTTCGCGCAATCTGTGACCGCCATCGACTCTACGCTGGATGGTGCAGAAGCGAAAATTGCTGCACAGGCGCAGGAAGCTGGTGCTTCATATAAAATCACTGAAGCTTACACCAACAATGGCGTTCACATGACCGCTGAGCTGCTGAAATAAAACGCTTTACCCTCTTGTGCTGACAGGACGCCTCCAGGCGTCCTGGCTTCGTTTCTCCGCGAATAATCCTGTCCCTTTCCTTCATAAATAATTATCATTCTCAAAAAAACGTAAATCAGCCTGTGCGTCAGGCCTTTCTGGTTGCAATGTCGGGCTTTCTTATCACTGCGTCTGCAGTGGATTAACTCTGGAGAAGTTATGAAAGCGATTACCATTACGCGCCGGACTCTGCGTCCGCTGTTACTGGCTACGGCCCTGTTCTCTGCCTCAGGATGGCTGGCAGCGCAGGCGGCGGATCTTAATCAGTCCGTGGGTAAAGGTGTTTATGAACTGGCGGTCAGCCCGAAAGACAACGCGCTGTTCGTGGCGACAGCGCAGAACAGCAGCGGTAACGGCGGTACGGTTTTCCGTCTCGACCCGTCTACGCTGGCGGTACAGCAGGCAATCAACACTGAACTGAAATCCTTTGGTGCGGCAATCAATCCCCAAACCAACGTGCTTTATATTGGTAATACCGTAAACGGTTCGGTCACCGCTATCGATGCCAGTAGCGGTAAGGTACTGAATACGCTGGTGCTGGATAGCCGTCCGCGCAGTGAGACCGTGCGTCCGCTACAGGCGCGCCAGGTGGCGGTTGATGTGAAAACTAACCGGGTGTATATCACCGGACTGGGACCGCAGAGCGTGGTCTGGGTGGTGGATGGCAGCACGATGAAGCTTGTCAGCACCATTCCGAATACCGGCAAAATGGGCACCGGTCTGGCTGTGGATGCCGATGCGCAAAAGGTCTACGTCACCAATGCCGATGGCGAACTGGTCATGATTAATGCGCGTACAAATGCGGTTGAGAAGAAGCAGAAGATTGACGGCGATAAAGAACACTTCTTCCTGAACCTTGCGCTGGATACCGGTGGTCAGCGCGCTTTCCTGACAGATTCAAAGCAGGCGCAGGTGCTGGTTGTGGATCTGCGTAATCAGCAGGTAATTCAGCGGATTGATGTGCCTGAATCGCTGGCGGTGTTGTTCAATGCGCAGCGTGATGAGCTTTATGTTACCCACCGCAAAGCCGGTGAAGTCAGCATCATCGACGCCAGCAGCTATAAGGTGAAGCGCACGGTAAAAACCCCGGCATTGCCTAACAGCATGGCGCTCTCGGCGGATGGTAAGGTGCTGTACGTCAGCGTAAAACAGCCCGGCTCGCGCAAGGAACCGCCAAAAAATCCTGACAGCGTGATGCGTATTGTACTGTAAGTGATTCCTCTTCCTCTCCAGCCAGAGAGGAAGAGTCTTCCCCTGAACCACTAAACCTCTTCCGATGCCTCGCGCATCATCTCATCATGCGGCACATCATCCAGGATCTGTTCAAAGCTGCGCAGACGTTTGTAGATCGACATCAGCTCGATCAGCGTTGACCAGGAGGCGATCAGATACTGGAACGAACCGCGCACCTGATCAAACACATTGGTGATCTGGTTGAGTAAGCCTAGCGTGATGGTGCCTGCCACAATCGACGGGAATAGCAGGAACAGACCAAACACGTTATCGACCTGCAGATAGAGAATGCGGGTGATGTTGAAGTAGAGATAGTGGAAGTAGAGACGGAAGTAGTTAACCCGCACCCGACTGAACAACTCCTGCACCGTCTGTGGCTGTGCACGATCGGCATTATCTTCGCCGTAGACCAGCTCTTTACGGTATGCAGCTTCAACCCGCTGATTACGGAACTCCAGACCCGGTAGCTTAATCCCGACCAGCGCCAGCAAGCCGGTGCCAAACACAGACCAGAGCACCGCTGCAATCACCAGCGCGTAAGGGATATTGCCGAGGATCGGGATATCTTTCACGTGATGTGACAGCGCCACCAGCACCGGTAAAAACGCCACCAGCGTCATAATCGCCTGAATAAAACTAACACCCCAGTTTTCCAGCGTAGTTGCAAACCGCATGGTGTCTTCCTGCACACGCTGTGCGGCACCTTCCACATGACGCAGACGCTGCCAGTTATGCATGTAGTAGTTATTCATGGCGGTACGCCAGCGGAAAACCCAGTGGCTGATAAAGAAGGAGTTGAGAACGCCAATCACCACCGCGATTAATGCGATGCCGAGAAAAGAGATAACCTCATGGTAAAACTCTGCAATCTGCACCGATCCCGCTTTGGTCAGGGCTTTCTGAATCAGGTCATAGAACGGACCATACCAGGCATTAATGGCCACGCCCACCTGTACACCAAACCAGGTGACAAAGATAATCAGCGCGGAACCCCATACTGACCAGCGTTGCCACGGATGCGCATCAATCAGCCGCCAGGCCAGGGCAAAAATGGCTACCATGATCCAGTAATAGAGATAAAACCAGATCTGACTCGCGGCGATAAAACGTGCCGCTGTGGTCGGTAAAGGTTGTTTCATTGCCGTTTCAAAAGTTGGCCACATGCCGGGCAGATGCGCGGCAAAGCCGAACCAGGCTAAAATCGCTACTAAGCTCCAGACAGCCGCAGAGCTGAAAAACAGCGCTGGCCGCGGAAAAAAAGACTTAAACATAGGCACTCCGCTGTTGTGTGTTGCCTGTTATAACGTTTTTGGCGGGTCGCTGTCTGTAGTCTGTTGTTTCTGCTCATGACAGGACGGTGATAGATGTTAATGAAATTGTGCGGTTTTGTTTCGTGGAACTAAATCTTTGTGAATGGCAGTGTTACAATATGGTGCTTTGTTACCGGTAACAAAAATCTGTCACCCTGAGTTTGCTTATAAAAACCATTACAACGCAACCCTCTACTTTTTCATACCGCTCACGATAGCGGGAATGAGGCAATGTCATGTCAGAACAAAAAAAGGGTCATTCACGCAGGGATTTTTTGCTGAAGACTATTACCCTGGCGCCTGCAATGGCAGTGGGTTCCACAGCGATGGGCGCGCTCTCCCTGCCGCTCGCTGCGCAGGCGGCTGAAACCCCGGCGGGTCCACAGCAGGCGCGTGACTACCAGCCAGCCTGGTTTACCGCCGAAGAGTTTGCCTTTATTACTGCCGCCGTAGCTCGCCTGATCCCCAGCGATGAACGCGGGCCGGGTGCGCTGGAAGCGGGCGTGCCGGAGTTTATCGATCGTCAGATGAATACACCGTATGCCACGGGTTCAAACTGGTATATGCAGGGGCCGTTTAATCCCGATCTGCCGAAAGAGCTGGGCTATCAGCTGCCGCTGGTACCCCAGCAGATCTACCGGCTCGGTCTGGCCGATGCCGACAGTTACAGCAAACAGCAGCACGGCAAGGTTTTCGCCCAGCTCAGTGGCGAGCAGCAGGATGCCCTGTTGCAGGCGATGGAGAGTGGCAGCGCGGAATTCAGTCAGCTGCCATCAAAAGTCTTCTTCAGCTTCCTGCTGCAGAACACCCGCGAAGGCTTCTTCAGCGATCCCATCCACGGCGGAAATCAGGGCATGGTCGGCTGGAAGCTGATCAACTTCCCTGGCGCACGCGCCGACTTTATGGACTGGGTAGAGCGCGGCGAACGGTATCCGTTCCCGTCAGTGTCGATTCGCGGGGAGAGAAGCTAAGCATGGCTAACGAAATGAAAAAAGTGGATGCGGTGATTGTCGGATTCGGCTGGGCAGGCGCGATTATGGCGAAAGAGCTGACCGAAGCGGGCCTTAACGTGCTGGCGCTGGAGCGCGGACCGCATCGCGACACCTATCCTGATGGCTCTTATCCGCAGTCCATTGATGAGCTGACCTATAACATCCGCAAAAAGCTGTTCCAGGATCTGTCGAAAAGCACCGTGACAATTCGTCATGACGCCTCGCAGACGGCCGTTCCCTATCGCCAGCTGGCGGCGTTTCTGCCCGGTACCGGTACTGGCGGCGCGGGCCTGCACTGGTCCGGCGTCCATTTCCGTGTCGATCCGGTTGAACTGCGGATGCGCAGCCATTACGAAGAGCGCTACGGCAAGAACTTCATCCCGGAAGGCATGACGATTCAGGATTTTGGCGTCAGCTACGATGAGCTGGAGCCGTTTTTCGACAAAGCAGAAAAAGTCTTTGGCACCTCCGGCAGCGCCTGGAGCATCAAGGGGAAAGTGGTCGGCAAAGATAAAGGCGGCAACCCGTTTGCGCCGGATCGCTCCGATAACTTCCCGCTGCCCGCGCAGAAGCGCACCTATTCGTCACAGCTGTTTGCTCAGGCGGCCGAGTCGGTTGGTTATCACCCTTATGATCTGCCGTCCGCCAATACTTCGGGTCCTTATACCAATACCTATGGCGCGCAGATGGGGCCGTGCAATTTCTGCGGTTACTGCAGCGGCTACGCCTGCTACATGTATTCCAAAGCGTCTCCTAACGTCAACATCCTGCCCGCGCTGCGTCAGGAGCCGAAGTTTGAGCTGCGCAACAACGCTTATGTACTGCGGGTCAACCTCAGCGATGACAAAACGCGCGCAACTGGCGTGACCTATGTGGATGGTCAGGGTCGTGAGCAGGTTCAGCCTGCTGATCTGGTGATCCTTTCCGCTTTCCAGTTCCACAATGTTCACCTGATGCTGCTGTCAGGCATTGGTAAACCCTACAACCCGATCACCAACGAAGGCACCGTAGGCCGCAACTTCGCCTATCAGAACCTCTCTACGCTCAAGGCGCTGTTTGATAAGAACACCACTACCAATCCGTTTATCGGCGCGGGTGGTGCAGGCGTAGCGGTTGATGATTTCAACGCGGATAACTTCGATCACGGGCCGCTGGGCTTTGTCGGCGGTTCGCCATTCTGGGTTAACCAGGCGGGCACTAAACCGATCTCTGGCCTGCCGGTGCCAGCGGGTACACCTAACTGGGGCAGCAAATGGAAAGCGGCGGTGGCGGATACCTACACCCACCATCTGTCGATGGATGCGCACGGTGCACATCAGTCCTATCGCGCCAACTACCTCGATCTCGATCCCAACTACAAAGATGCCTATGGGCAGCCGCTGCTGCGCATGACCTTTGACTGGCAGGATAACGACATCAAAATGGCACAGTTTATGGTTGGCAAGATGCGCAATATCGCGGAAGCGATGAATCCGAAGATGATCATCGGCGGCGCGAAAAAGCCGGGCACCCATTTTGACTCGACGGTGTATCAAACCACCCACATCAGTGGCGGGGCGATCATGGGCGACGATCCTAAAACCAGTGCGGTGAACCGTTATCTGCAAAGCTGGGACGTGCCAAATGTGTTTGTACCGGGCGCATCCGCCTTCCCGCAGGGACTGGGTTATAACCCGACCGGCATGGTGGCGGCGCTGACCTACTGGTCAGCCAAAGCGATTCGCGAACACTACCTGAAAAACCCCGGTCCACTGGTGCAGGCATAAGGAGATGGCGATGAAAAATGGCATTCTGGCTCTGATTCTCGGCTCCCTGTCGTTCGCCGCCCTGGCGGATAACAGCCAGGACGATCTGGTTAAACGGGGTGAATATCTGGCGCGTGCCGGTGACTGTGTGGCCTGCCACACCAGCAAAGGCGGCGCGGCGTTTGCCGGTGGTCTGCCGATGGCGACACCGATTGGCACCATCTACTCCACCAACATCACGCCCGATCGCGACACCGGCATTGGCGAATACAGCTACGACGACTTCCAGAAAGCGGTGCGTCACGGCGTGGCGAAGAACGGCGATACGCTCTATCCGGCAATGCCATTCCCCTCCTACGCGGTGGTCAGCGATGAGGACATGAAGGCGCTTTACGCCTACTTTATGCATGGCGTTGCGCCGGTTGGACAGCCAAACCGGGAGAGCGACATTCCCTGGCCGCTGTCAATGCGCTGGCCGCTGGCGATCTGGCGCGGCATTTTTGCGCCCGATGTAAAAGCCTTCCAGCCTGCAGCGCAGGAAGATCCGGTACTGGCGCGTGGTCGTTATCTGGTTGAAGGACTGGGTCACTGCGGGGCCTGTCACACGCCGCGTAGCATTACCATGCAGGAGAAGGCGCTGACCAACGAGGAGGGCAGCGACTATCTGGCGGGCAGCAGCGCACCCATTGATGGCTGGACCGCCAGCAACCTGCGCGGCGACAACCGTGACGGGCTGGGTCGCTGGAGCGAAGAGGACCTGCGTCAGTTCCTGCGTTATGGCCGCAACGATCAGACCGCCGCTTTCGGTGGTATGACCGACGTGGTAGAACACAGTCTGCAGCACCTTAGCGAGGCCGATATCACGGCTATTGCACGCTATCTGAAGTCGCTGGGTGCAAAAGACCCGCATCAGGCAGCGTTCAGCGTGGATGATGCCACGGCAAAAGCGCTGTGGCGTGGCGATGACAGCCAGACCGGTGCGGCGACCTACGTCGACAGCTGTGCGGCGTGCCATAAGACCGATGGCAGCGGCTATAAACGCTTCTACCCGGCACTGCGCGGTAATCCGGTCGTCATGGCGGATGATCCGACCTCGCTGATCCACATTGTGCTGGTGGGCGGACAGTTGCCTGGCGTGAATGGTGCGCCGTCGACCATTACCATGCCGGCATTCGGCTGGCGCCTCAACGATCAGCAGGTGGCGGACGTGGTGAACTTCGTGCGCAACAGCTGGGGCAACAAGGCGTCGGAGCAGGTCAGCGCGAAACAGGTGGCTGAGCTACGTAAAGATGAAAAAGATCGGCTGGGCAGTGCAGATATCCGGGTACTGGAAGGCAAGTAACCGGCAGTAAAAAAGGCCGTCATCATCAGGATGACGGCCTCTTCTTTTAAATATTCTCCAGATCGATTCCGCGC
Source organism: Pantoea sp. JKS000250 (assembly GCF_003201065.1). NCBI lineage: Bacteria > Pseudomonadati > Pseudomonadota > Gammaproteobacteria > Enterobacterales > Erwiniaceae > Pantoea > Pantoea sp. JKS000250. The sequence continues at coordinate 2,553,795 of NZ_QICZ01000001.1, forward strand.
GTTTTCGGCCCGTAAATTCCCACCGACAGCATTACCATCACCATGCTCAGCACGATAAAGGTAATCACGCCTGGCGTTCCGGCATACTGCAATATCACCCCGATCAGGATGCTGCTGAAGACTGTAGAAAGGCGGCTGAAGGAGTAGCAAAAACCGACTGCCCGCGCCCGAATATGGGTGGGGAAGATCTCGGTCTGATAGGCGTGGAAGCTGAAGGTCAGCCAGGCATTTGACCAGGTGATCAGGAAGCCGCACATAATCAGCAATACCGGCTGCGTCTGGAAGGCAAAGAGCGTACCGAACACCACCGTCATCAGCGACGACAGGACGATTTGCCACTTATTCTCCATTTTGTCAGCGTAGCGGCTACAGATTAGCGATCCCAGCGGATAGGCCAGCGTGATGAAGAAGGCGTAGAGCAGGCTATGCGTCACCGTGGCACCGCGGCCTGACAGCAGTGCAGGCAGCCAGTTACCAAAGCCGAAAAAGCCAATCGCCTGGAAGAAGTTCATCACCACCAGCATCAGGGTGCGCTTACGGTAAGCGGGTGACCAGATCTCACTGAAACGCCCCTGTTTTGGCAACTGTGCCGCCGCATCATCGGCTGAAAATGCGGGTCCGGCCGGGATGCTACAGCGCTGCTCCATCGCGGACAACACCTGATGCGCCTCCTGATGACACCCCTGCTGCGCCAGCCAGCGTGCTGATTCCGGCAGGTTCCTGCGTACCAGCCAGATCACCAGCGAACAGACCGCGCCCGCGATCACCACCCAGCGCCAGCCTTCCAGGCTGAGCAGCGTTTGCGGAATCAGCCACCACGACATCAGCGCCACGGCAGGCACCGACAAAAACTGCACGAAAAAGGAGAAGGCAAAAGCGCGGCTGCGCAGATGGCTCGGCACCCATTCCGACAGATAAGTATCAATGGTCACCAGTTCGACACCCAGCCCGATCCCCACCAGGAAGCGAAACAGAATAATCATCTCCGCACTCTGCTGAAACGCCATCAGCAGCGAAAACAGTCCATACCAGAGCAGCGCGCACATAAAGGTCAGGCGGCGGCCAAAGCGGTCAGCATAGGGTGCCAGCAGGCTGGCACCGAAAAACAGACCGAGAAAGGTGGCCGAGGCGAACGCGGCCTGATCGGAGAAGCCCAGTACACCCGCCGCGCCGGTGTGAAATACGCCCGCCGATAGCAGGCCGGTGCTGATATAACCGGTTTCAAACAGATCATAAAGCTCAAAAAAACCGCCCAGCGCCAGTAGCGTGATAAAGCGCCATAATCCGGCAGAGGAGGGCAGCGCATCAACGCGTGCGGCTAAGCTGTTACGGGCCGCCGATGAAGCGTGCATCGGCGGCAGTCTGGTGGAAGTGGTGGTCATATCAGCGTGAACCTCAGGCATTGTGGATACGACTCGCAGCCGGTCAGAGGCTTATTAAAATAGTTAACCGTTAGCAAGCGAAGAGATAGCAGGATAATCAATTCATCCGCCGTTGCCGAGAGCGTCGTTGCTGACGATTTAGCAATGTACGTTGCAGGTTTTGCCATCCATGGCACGGCGCCTTAAGGCAGTTTCGGCCAGACGCCTGGCCCGATTGGCAGACCCAGCAGATACCACACCATCAGCAGCGCTATCCAGCTGATAAAGAACACCAGCGGATAGGGGAAGATCAGCACGTAATAAGTGCCGAGCTGCGCATCCTTCTGGTAACGCTGCAAAAAGGCCAGGAACAGCGGCAGAAACGGCGACATCGGTGCCAGCGGCAGCACGGCGGAGTCGGCGATGCGAAAAATCATCTGGGCAAAGGCGGGATGGAAGCCAAGCAGCATAAACATCGGCACGAAGACCGGGGCGAGAATCGACCAGATTGCTGAGCCGCTGGCAATAAACATGCAGAGAAACGCCGACAGGAACATCAACCCCAGAAACGCGGGCGCACCGCTGACGCCTGCGCTTTCCAGCACGTCGGTCAGCCCGATTGCCATGAACTTGCCCATGTTGCTCCAGTTAAAGAACGCCACGAACTGCGACAGCGGAAACACCATCACGATAAAGCCCGCCATGCCCTTCATCGGATCGACCAGCAACTGCGGGATATCATCCGGACGGCGGATCTGTCGGGTGACCACACCGTAAGCAATGGCGACCACAAAGAAGAACAGAATGATGATCGGTACGATGCCCTGAATAAAGGGGGAGGGGATAATGGCGCCGGTAGCGGGGTTGCGCAGCGGCGCATGTTCCGGCACCACCAGCAACGCCATTACGGCGATAAACAGTAATGCGTTAATCCCGGCGGCCCGCAGGCCGCGGTTCTCCAGCGGCGTCAGTGCCGCCAGCTTCTCACCATTGCCCTGCCACTCTGGCAGGCGCGGCTCGACAAATTTGTCGGTCAGCAGCGCACCCACAATCGTCAGTACAATCACCGAGGTAGCCATAAAGAACCAGTTATCGATGACGCTGACGTGCACTGTGTCGCTGACCGCTTTAGCCGCCTCGGTGCTGATCCCCGAGAGCAGCACATCGGTGGTGACAATCAGCAGGTTGGCGGTAAAGCCAGAAGCCACACCGGCAATCGCGGCCAGCAGGCCCGCCACCGGATGACGCCCTACCGCCAGGAAGATCAGCGCCCCCAATGGCGGCATCACTACCAGCGCGGCATCCGAGGAGATATGGCTGAAGAAGGCGATAAACAGCACCATGTAGCTGGCATAGCGGCGGCTGACGCGCGATGCCATCTTTACCATCAGCGACTGTAACAGGCCGACCTTTTCTGCCAGTCCGGCACCAATCACCAGCGCCAGAATCGATCCCAGTGGGGTAAAGCTGCTGAAGTTCTTAATGATATTGGGCAGTATCCACTGAATGCCTGCGACGCTCAGCAGGTTGTTCACCCGGACAAGTTCGCCGTTGCTGGGGTTTTTTACCGTCAGGTCCAGCGCGCTGATAACGGCGGTCGCCACCATCAGAACAACAATCAAATAGACAAACAGTAAAAAAGGGTTGGGCACTTTATTGCCCACGCGCTCGATCCAGCTGAAAAGCCGGCCAGGGCTGCGGTTCCCGGAGGTTGCTTCCATGGTATTGGTTCTCGTCTTGTGTTCCCTTATCGGCGGAGGTCCGGCCTGGCGCCGGTCGTGGTAGACGACAGACGGTGAGTTCAGTTCCGGCTCCGCTGAATCAGGGAAGTGTTTGCAATATTTTTATAATGGTCCGCGTCAGAGACACGGCCGTTGGCTCATTCGGCCAGTTTTGTGGGTGTGATCCCCGCCGGGATCGGACAGATATAAGGCTGCGCGGCGCGTACTCGATCAAACTCGGCCCGGCAGCCAGCCAGCGCCTGCGGATCCGTTAACAGCGTTAACACCGTGGCCGCCATCACTTTGCCCGCCAGAAACATCCCCTTATGCCCGATACTGGTGCGGCCCTGCGCCACCAGTTGCCAGGTGTGCAGCGGTGTACCGAAAGTAAAGCAGGGCGCAAAGCACTGTGCGGTCGGCGTCACCCAGCTGACATCGCCGACATCGGTGGAGCCGTAGAGCAGCTCGCGCGTGACCGCATAGGGCGCGACCTCATCCATAAACAGTTTATCGCCCAGCTGTTCAGCCCAGGTATGACCGGCTTTGCCACCGGTGCGGGCGGCATTGAGCCGGGCATTGCGCAGATCGTCATCGGTCAGGGTGGCACGCAGTTCAGCCGCAAACGCGCGTTCTTCGTCGCTGTAACCGGGCAAACCAAACTGATGCAAATAACGCTCCATCACCGCTTCCAGCGCGCGATTAGGCACGTAGTCAGAACAGGCTTTGTCAAAACGCACGGTCAGCGTGGTGTCGGTCATCAGCGCTGCGCCCCTGGCGATATTGATCACCCTCTCATAGATCGCCTGCGCCTGAGGCAGTTCCGGGGCACGAATCAGGTAGAGCACCTCCGCATCGGCCTGCACCACATTCGGCGAGACGCCGCCGCTGTTGGTGATGGCGTAATGCAGACGCGCTTCCTGTACGATATGCTCGCGCAGGAAGTTGGCGCCGGTGTTCATCAGCGTGACGGCATCCAGTGCGCTGCGGCCCAGATGGGGTGAGTTGGCGGCGTGAGCGGCGACGCCTTTGAAGCTGAAGGCCGCCTGAATATTGGCAAGCGTGCGCAGATTAAACATCCCGCTGAAACCTTCCGGATGCCAGGTCACGGCGGCGTCAACGTCGTCAAACAGCCCCTCGCGCACCATAAAGGTTTTGCCCGAGCCGCCCTCTTCGCCAGGACAGCCATAAAAGCGAACCGTGCCGCGGGTATGATGCTGCTCCATCCAGGCTTTCACGGCGCAGGCGGCGGCAACACCCGCCGTGCCAAGCAGGTTGTGGCCGCAGCCATGTCCGTTGCCATTAGCTTCCAGCGGTTGTGGCCGGGCGCAGCCCGACTGCTGGCTCAGACCGGCCAGCGCATCAAACTCACCCATGATAGCAATCACCGGCTTACCGCTGCCCTTGCTGGCGATAAAGGCCGTGTCGATACTCCCCACACCGTGTTCCACTGTAAATCCTTCTCTTTCCAGCGCATCGGCCAGCAGAGCAGAGGAACGGGTTTCGGCGAAGCGCGTTTCCGGCGTGTCCCAGATGGCGTCGCTGAGCGTGCTGAAGCGGAGCTGATGGCGATCGATATAATCGGCAATAAACGCTTCCATCATCGTGAGCCCCCAAACTGCGCCTGGTTCAGCACCAGCGTTGCCAGCAGCGTGATGGCGTCTGGCATGACCCGCTCGTCAAAGTCGAATTTCGCATTGTGGTGACCCGCCGCCAGCGCACAGCCGAAAATAACGTAAGAGGCCTGGCCGCCGCGCTGTTTTACGCGCTCCATCATGTAGGTCGCATCTTCCGAACCTGCTGCCTGCGCTTTACGATCGACCACCGAGTCGAAAAGGCCGAGTGCATCTGCCTGCTGGTGGATGAAATCAACCCACGGCTGTGTAGGCGTACAGCTGCGCGCGGCACCCATCAGTGAAACCTGCTGCTCAACGCCATACATCGCTGCCGCACCGGCAATCACCCGCAGCGCCTGCTGATAAATATCGTCGTTAACCTGATTGGTCACGCCACGGGTTTCGACTTTCAGCAGGGCGCAGTCGGCCACTACGTTGCGGCCGGTTCCCGCCTGCAGCACGCCCACGTTAACCCGCGCCACACCGCCGCTGTGCTGGGTTAAACCATGCAGCGCCAGCGTCGCCTGTGCCGCGGCCAGCAGAGCATTGCGACCCTCTTCAGGGCGACCGCCCGCATGGGCACCGACGCCGGTAAAGTGAACATCCAGCTTGGTGGTAGCCAGGAAGCTGTCGCTGCCGCACACCACTTCACCTGCCGGCACGCCGGTACCGATGTGAATCGCAGTGAAGCGCTCAACGTCATCGACCACGCCCGCGGCGACCATCGCTTTCGCGCCGCGCACACCCTCTTCGGCGGGCTGGAAGATCAGTTTAATCGTACCGCTGAGCTGATCTTTCATCGCCATCAGCACTGCGGCGAGGCCCAGGCCAATGGTGGTATGGCCGTCGTGCCCGCAGGCATGCATCATGCCCGCGTTACAGGAAGCAAATCCTTCACGCTGCGGCAGATGATCGGTGGCCTGGCTTTCGTTGAGATCCAGTGCATCCATATCGACGCGGAAGCCCATCACCGGGCCGGGACGGCCGGTATCGAGTGTTGCCACGATGCCGCAGAATCCGCCAGAGAAGTGGCTGATCCACTGCGGCAGTGCGCCCTGCTGCAGCGCACGGGCTTCCTGCTGCTTCAGCACGGCGTCGTCGGGCAAGCCCATCCGCGCATCGGCATCGATCACTTCACGGCCCAGCTTCAGTTGATAACCGAGCCTATGCAGTTCTTCAGCCACTAAGGTGGCGGTACGGAACTCCAGCCAGCCTGATTCGGCGTAGTGATGGAAGTCGCGACGCCACTGTTGCAGCTGTGGCAGCAGGGCGCTGACGTGGTCTGAAAGGGGTTTCATCGGCTCTTTCCTCATTGTTGCTTTTTTATGCACTGCGTTGAATCTACACAATGGTACTGGGTGGCATAAGATGCGAATATCTTGTGACTGATAAACAACGGTTATCGCAAAACTATGTCTGCCAATCTTAAACTTCATCAGCTGCGCGCCTTCACTGACGTAGCACGACAGGGCAGTATCCGGGCGGCAAGCCGGCTGTCCGGGCTGTCGCAACCGGCGTTAACCAAAGCGATTCAGGAACTGGAGCGAGAGCTGGGCGCAAAGCTGTTTATCCGCCGTCAGCAGGGCGTGGTACTGACCGATATCGGTGATAACTTTTTTCGCCATGCCAGCCTGGTGCTGGCGGAACTGCGGGTCGCAGAAGAGGATATCCAGCAGCGGCTGGGACTGGGTGGCGGTCAGGTGAACATCGGCGTGGGGGGCAGCGTGGCGCGCACCATCATGCCGCAGGTGATAAACCAGTTTCATCGCGAATACCCGCTGATTAAGGTACGCATCGTCGAGGGCCAGCTGGTGTCGATGGTGCATGAGCTGCGTCAGGGCGCGCTCGATTTCACCATCAACACCTACGATCAGAGTCATCTCGATCAGGAGCTGATGTATGAGCGGGTGATGGAGCGCGAGTATAGAGTGGTGGTGCGTAAAGGCCACCCGCTGGAAAAGGCCCGTTCTCTGGCGGCGTTACAGCAGGCGGACTGGACGATGCCAACGCCAAAAGGGAGTTACTACCGCCTGCTGCACGATTTGTTTGGCGAGCGCGGTATGGCACCCAAAATCGTGGTGACCTGTGAAACCTTTATGGCCTGCACCAGCCTGGTCGCGCAAAGCGATTTCATCAGTATTCTGTCGGTCGACGTGATTGACGATCCCATTCTGGGGCGGTCGCTGGTGGCGCTGACGCTCGACGAGCCCCTGCCGAAAGCCATCTTCTATCTGATCCAGCGCAAAGACACCGCGCTGACGCCGATGAGCAGTTATATGGCGCAACTCTTCCGGCGTTATTGCCAGTAAATTCAGGGAGTAAAGTCGATCGTCTACACTATAGGGGTACTGTAAAAAATCCACCCGACAAATAGAGGTTACGATGCAAGTCAGTCCTTATCTGTTTCTCTATGGCCGTTGTGAAGAGGCTATCGACTTTTACCTGCAGGCGACCGGGGGAGAGCTGCTCTCTAAAATGAAATTTGGTGATATGCCGGATCAGGGTGAGCAGGTAGGCGATCAGTCTGCTGCGCCGCAGCCGCCAGAAAAGATCATGCATGCGCAACTGCGTATCGGTGACGGTGAGCTGATGTTGAGCGATGGTAATACCGAGAAGCCGCCCGCGTCTGAACATGCCGGTTATGCGGTCAGCCTTTCAACTACTGATGTCGAAAAGGGTAAAGCCTGGTTTGAGAAACTATCGGCAGGCGGCAAGGTCACAACGGAGTGGCAGGAGACGTTCTGGTCGAACGGATTCGCGATGTTTATCGATAAGTTCAACATTCCATGGCGCATCAACGTTGAGAAGCCACAGGAATAACCGAAGGTATGATGCAGGACTGAGTTGCTAAAACTGCCTCTCAAAAGCTGGCCTGGAGAGACAACGCTCCAGGCCAGATCTCCTGCGTGACGGGCGGTTTTTTCAGCCGCCCGTTATCTTTATCAGAAGTTGTAACCCGCCACCAGGTAGTAACCCCAGCCCGTCGATTTCACTTCAAACGGGCCTTTGCCGAAGTTCAGCTCCTGACCATCCGCCCACTGTCCGCCGTTGTGGAAGTAACGCGCCACCGCAGAGAAGTGCCAGTGATCGTAACCCAGTGACAGAATGTGGCTGGAGGCGATGGAGTTGCTGGTGCGTGATGAACCGCCTTTCTCGTTGAGATCGGAACCCCAGTCGAAGTTGGTGAAGCCCACATAGCCTAGATTACCGCCCCACAGCGTGGTGATAGGCACGAAATATTTCACCTTGAAGCGATAGCCATCCCAGCTGTTTTCGTTCGCCGCGCCGTAGTTTTCCCACTGATATTTGGCGTAGACGTTCAGCGACAGGCCGACATCGCTGTGCGTATCGATATCGGTGCCCAGACCCATATACCAGGTGTTCTGGCGGTTATCGCTATTGCGGCCCATATCGTAGATGTAGTTGTTAGCGAAATACCACTCTTTGAACGGACCAAAGGCCAGGCTGGTGCCGGTCAGTTTGTCGATAGAGAAGCGCGGCTCAATCTCCATAAACATCGGTGAACCGTGGTCGAATACGCCGTTGGCATTGCTGTTGCCGACGCCGAAGAAGTTAGGCACGTCGAGATAGCCGTAGAAATCGAACCAGTCTTTCTTTGCAAACGCTTCATATTCCAGATAAACGTCGTTGTTAAACTGCGGTCCGAAACGCGTGTGGTAGCTGCCTACCACGTTAACGCTCTGATGCCACCAATCCGAGAGATACTGCGGATCGCTTTCAGCGGCCTGCGCAGCACCACTCAATGAACATGCCAGCACGGCACCTGCTATCAACGTTTTATATTTCATTATTATCAGCCACATGCTTTTGACCGCTGCACACCAGACGCAGTCAGAGAGAAATCGGTCCCTTGATGGGAATGAGGGTTTCACAGCGAATAACAACCCGTTCTTCAGCCCGCGTAGCGTGCCTGTAACAGATCGATAGAAAATAGATTTTGCTCACGTTTGTCAAAAAGTGTTGCATTACAATTCAGCTAAAATGTGATGCACTTCACAATAACGGCGTGGATCGAACGGAACCAGGCAACCGTTTACGTTGTCTGGTTCGTGATCAAACAGGCTGGATCAGGGAAGAGTGACGCGAACCTGCAAACCACAAATTGCACCCTGTGGCGTCAGGCAATTGGAAAGGGCGACGTGAATCTGATGTTTCTGTGCGACGTTGCGCACAATCGATAATCCCAGCCCGCTGCCCTGGGCTTTAACGTCTGGCGAACGGGTAAAACGGTCGAACGCACGTTCGATAAAGGATTCCGGCATGCCCGGTCCGTTATCAACAATATCGACCACCGTTTTGCCCGCGACCCGATGCAGCAGCACATCGACCAGGCTGCCTTCCGGCGTGTGCAACATAGCGTTACCAATCAGGTTGTCGAACAGGCTGCGCAATTCGGAACGGCTGGCCTGCAGGCGATACTGCGTGGAGCCATTAAAGCCGATATCGATGCCGCGCTTATCCGCCACCACCATCAACTGCTCAATGCTCTCTTTTAGCAGATCTTCAAGTTCGATCTGCTCCACGCTGGACACCACGCTCTGGTCATCCTGACGTGAGACATTGAGTAACTGCGTGACCAGGTGACGGGTACGCGTGACGCCCGCTTCCAACTGGCTGAACTGACGGCTCGCTTCACCCGGCTGAATATGCTGACGCAGGTTTTCCAGCTGTAACGTCACCGCTGTTACCGGCGTACGCAGCTCATGCGCGGCATCTTCCAGGAACTGACGCTGCGACGACCAGGCGTCACGCAGCTTACTCAGCAGCGAGTTGTAAGCGGCTACCAGCGGCAGGATCTCATCCGGTAAGCCTTCCGGTGAGACATTGTGTGGATGATGGGTTTCCTGCGCCGCAATCTGACGCGAAGCGACCTGCAGATCGCGGGTGATCTTGCGCACCACCAGCCAGATCACCAGCAGCGACAGCGGCATCATCAGGATCATCGGAATGATCGCCGACAGCGCCCGCTTGACCATTGAGGCCTTCATGTAGCTGAGGTTGTGCATCACCTGAATCGTTTTGATCTCGCTGCCAGGCATGCCGGGCCGGGAAAAAATACGCCATTCACAGTCGTCGCACTGACCCACATGCACATCGTGATAACCGCGCTGGTTTTGCAGCGGAGCCTGCAACTCCGGCCATGAACTGGCCCGCAGCTGGCCCTGATCGTCCCAGAGCTGAACTACAAAGGCGCTCTTTGCTTTGTCAGGTGCAATAAGCATCGGCATCAGGGCGGGCATCTGTTTATTGGTGGACCAGGCATCAGCGATTTTTGCCAGCTGATCGTCCTTCATGGTACCGACCATATCGCCGTAACAGCTGAAGAAATACCAGGTGACGCCGCCGATCATCAGCAGATGAATAATCAGCAGGGTAGAGAGAAGTTTATTGCGCAGTGAGCGCATAAAGCGGAAAGGTTTCATATTGCCGGAACCCGCCAGCCCAGTCCGCGCACGTTACGGATCACGTCGTTATCCAGCTTACGCCGCATGCCGTGGATCAGGACATCCACTGCGTTGCTGCTGACTTCATCGCCCCAGCCGTAGATACGGTTTTCCAGCTGTTCACGCGACAGAATAGCGCCCGGCCGCTCCAGCAGCGCGTAGAGCAGGGCATATTCCCGCGCCGTCAGCTGTTCGCGCTGGCCTTTGTATAACACCTCGCGGGTCATCATATCCAGCTGCACATCGCCGCTGCCCAGTACGGAGTCAGCCGCGCCGTGGCTGCGTCGGGTAATGGCGCGCATCCGGGCCATCACTTCCTGGAGATCGAACGGTTTAAGCAGATAGTCGTCCGCGCCGCTGTCGAGCCCCTGTATCCGCTGCGCCACGGTGTCGCGTGCGGTAAGAATCAGCACCGGCGTCGCGTCGCCGCGCCCGCGCGCCCGGCGCAGCACCTGCAGACCGTCATCGCGCGGTAAGCCGAGATCGAGCAGCACGCAGCTGTAGCCGCCCTCGCTCCAGGCATTCTGGGCATAGACGCCATCGCGCACCCAATCTACTGACCAGCCCGCGCCCTGCAGTGCCTGTTGCAGGTTCGCGCCGATCATTTCATCATCTTCAACCAGTAACACGCGCATGGCTGATCTCCTTCGTAAAGATAAGAGAGAGTTTACTCACCAATTGTTAGGCCAGAATTATCCTTTCGCCTTCATACTTCGCACTGTGGCGGCGTTGGCTGCTTTTGCTCACCCCAGTCACTGACCAATGTCAGCTCCTGGGAATTCGCGCCTTTGCCGCCTTGCCACAGCACGAATTATTTTGGCGGACAATCGTCATAGCTTGCTCTGAAATGGCTATTATCGCCCCATTCCCGCCGTTGCTAATTCTGCGCTAATTTTCTGCTAATTAAGGGATAAATTTTAGCGGGTAGAGTGGCTCCACTGCACATCAGCATCAACAGGAGGAACCATGAATCAGCGCGAGTTTATTCGGAGTTTGCTGGACTGGATTGAGAACAACTTAGGACACGATCTGCATCTGGATGAGGTGGCACGCCGCTCGGGCTATTCGCGCTGGCATCTGCAACGCCTGTTTCGCCAGCACACCGGCTTTTCACTGGCAGAATATATCCGCCAGCGCCGCTTAACCGAGTCTGCACTCAGTCTGCTAAGCAGCAACGAAGCGATACTGCAGGTGGCGATGAACTACGGCTTCGATACCCAGCAGGCCTATACCCGCACCTTTAAAAACTACTTTATGATGACGCCGGGCCAGTTGCGCCGTCAGCGTCGCGTTGAGCCGGATCGGCTGCTGTTTCCTCTGGCGATGGCCAGCTGATGCTTGTTAAGACCTTCCCGTCACCGCGCATACAGACGGGAAGGTCGGCCCGCGCTCAGCGCCGCTCTCCTCCTGAACTTTGCCTCGTCTTTTTTTGCCCGCCCGCCACAGTGACCCCGCCCTGACGTGTTAGTTTGTTGCCTGCCCCTTTTACTGTCGGAGTCGGGAACATGGAAAACGGCGAGAATTTAACCGCCATGTTGGTGTTTGCACGGGTCGTGGAATTGCAGAGTTTCAGTGAGGCAGCACGGGCACTTGGCCTGTCCAAATCTCACGTCAGCCGGGAAATTGCCCGTCTGGAGCTGCGGCTCGGTATCCGGCTGCTACAGCGTACCACCCGGCGGCTGGCACTGACTGAGCTGGGCCAGGCTTATTATCCCTACTGTGTGCGGATGCTGGCTGAAGTGCAGCGCGCCGAGGCGTTTGTGCAGCAGGTGCATCAGCAGCCCACTGGGCATGTCAGGCTGCAGGCGCCCGTCACGTTCGGCTGCCAATGCGTGGTTCCCGTTCTCAATCATTTCCTGCGCCGCCATCTGCATATTAACGTCGATCTCGATCTGACCGATCGCAATCACGATCGGCTGGACGATCAGGTTGATCTGGCGATTGTGATCCGATCCTGCTCGCCGCAGCAGGGCAATTTCCGGGTACTGAGCGATATCGAGTGGGGGCTTTATGCCGCGCCGGCTTATCTGGCGCAGCGACCCGTAATCACCCATCCTGAAATGCTGCCGCGCCATGACCTGCTGCTATTTCACGGTCCGGCGCACACCGCTGCGCTGCCATTCCGCCGTGATAAACAGCGGCTGGCACTGGACGTGCGCAGCCGCTTTCGCGCCAATAACAGTATGGCGCTGCTCAATGCCGCACTGGCAGGCAGCGGTATCGCTTATCTTCCGTCCTACATGGCGCAAGAGGCGGTGGCACGTGGTGATATCCAGCAACTGCTGCCGGAGTGGCAGATGGATCGCCTGCAAAGCTATCTGCTGCTGCACAATACGCCTGAACCGGCGTCGCCGGCGACACTGCTGTGCGATGCCCTGATTACGGCGCTGAATCCGGGCTGATTGTTGCCTGCTGACAACAATCAGCGCCACAGAGTAACTATTACGCCACGACTGTTGTTACTCTGCGACTCCGGTTAGCCTGTATCCCTGATCATTCAACGGATATCATCATGCAACAGTCACCCGAAACGGCAGAGTTTCAGCACTGGCGACGTAACTTAGCGGTCTGCGTCGTCGGCTCTTTTACCACCATCGTGGCGATGACGCTGCTGCTGCCGTTTCTGCCACTCTATGTGCAGCAACTGGGCGTTGAGCAGCCGGCAGCCATCGCCCGCTGGTCCGGGATAGCCTATGGCGCGACCTTTTTCAGCGCCGCGCTGACTGCGCCGCTGTGGGGCAGGCTGGCTGATCGCTATGGTCGTAAGCTGATGCTGATTCGGGCCAGCCTGGGGATGGCGATTGCGATGTCGCTGATCGGCATGGCGACCGCGCACTGGCAGCTGGTGGCGCTGCGGCTGCTGGCCGGGCTGCTGGGTGGCTACGCATCGGGATCGACCATTCTGGTGGCAGCGCAGACGCCAAAAGCGCAGACCGGCTGGGCGCTGGGCGTATTGTCCTCCGGCATTATGGCGGGCAATGTGGTCGGGCCGCTGCTGGGTGGAGTGTTACCGCCGCTGATCGGCATCCGTCAGACGTTCTGGCTGACCGGCGCGGTAATCTTTCTTGCCTTCCTCGCCACCACCTTTTTACTTAAAGAGCAGTCGAGCGCTACCGCGACGTCGCGCGCCAGCCAGCAAGCGCAGTCCGCAGACGAGCCGGTTAATCACACCCTGGTACGGCTGATGTGGCTCTCCGGCATGTTGCTGATCTTCGCCAGCATGTCGATTGAACCGATAATCACGCTCTACGTGGGCGAGTTCGTGCAGGGCGACCATCAAATCACGATGATCGCCGGACTGGTGATGTCTGCGGCGGCGCTGGGCACGGTACTGGCGTCACCCCGGCTGGGTCGTCTGGCCGATCGGGTAGGGCACTGGCGGGTTCTGACCGGCGGACTACTGGTCAGTGGGGTGCTGCTGATTCCGCAGGCGTTTATTACCGCGGCCTGGCAACTGGTGATACTGCGTTTTCTGATGGGGATGGCGCTGGGCGGATTGATGCCGTGCATTACAGCGATTATCCGCCATAACGTGCCCGGTTCCCAGGTCGGGCGGATGCTGGGATATTCGACGTCGGCGCAGTATATCGGCCAGGTCAGCGGTCCGTTGTTCGGTGGGCTGGTGGGAGGGACATTCGGGATGCGGCCAGTGTTTCTGGCGACCTGCGTGGTGATGCTGTTTTGCGCCTGGCTCAACTGGCGCGGGATGCGTAAATAACGCGATCAAAAAAGGCGGACCGGAGTCCGCCTTAGGTTATTCACAGCGTCGTGAATTACTTCTGGTCTGGCAGGGCGTAGGCAATCACATAATCGCCCAGCTTAGTACCAAACGAACCGTGACCGCCTGCTGCGATGACAACGTACTGCTTGCCATTCACTTCATAGGTCATTGGGGTCGCCTGGCCGCCTGCTGGCAGACGTGCCTGCCATAACAGCTCGCCAGTATCGGTGCTGAACGCACGCAGGTAGTTATCTGCTGTCGCACCAATGAAGAACACCTTACCGGCAGTGGTGATAGGACCACCCAGCATCGGCATACCCATTTTGAACGGCAACGGAACCGGTGCGCTATCGCGAACGGTACCGATACGCTGTTTCCACACCACGTCGTTGGTCTTCAGATCCACCGCGGAGATGTAACCCCAGGCAGGCTGTTTACATGGCAGACCAAACGGTGACAGGAACGGATTCAGCTCGACGCCATACGGCACGCCATACTGTGGCTGAATACCGGTTTCCGTACCTGAACCACCCTCAGCGCCTTTCGGCGGCTCAATCGGGTTGCCCGGGCCACGTGGAACCAGCTTCGAGACAAACGGCAGCGCCATTGGGTTAGCAATCGCAATCTGACGATGTGGATCGACAGCAATACCGCCCCATTCGAACATACCGAGGTTACCCGGGAACACCAGTGTACCCTGCTCAGAAGGCGGGGTGAACGGACCTTCATAGCGCAGGCGCTTGAAGATCACGCGGCACACCAGCTGGTCAAACATCGTTGCGCCCCACATATCCTTGTCCGTCAGGTTCTGCTTCGGACGGAAGGTCAGCTCAGAGTAGGGCTGAGTAGCGGCAACGTGATCGCCTTTGGCAGCACCCTGTGGTACTGGCGTTTCTGGCGCAGGTACCACTGGCTTGCCGGTGCGGCGATCCAGGACAAAGATGTTGCCGGTTTTCGCTGGCGCATAAACCACCGGTACGGTGTTGCCATCTTTATCGGTGATGTCAGCCAGCGTTGGCTGCGACGGCAGATCCATATCCCACAGGTCGTGATGCACGGTCTGATAAGACCAGACCAGCTTACCGGTGGTGGCGTTCAGAGCCAGCACGCTGCTCGCATAACGCTCCTGCTCTGGTGTGCGGTTACCGCCCCAGATATCCGGTGTGGTCACACCCATTGGCAGATAAACGGTATCCAGTTTCGGATCGTACACTGCCGGTGCCCATGAGTTCGGTGAATTCATGGTAAAGGTGTGTTCATCAGCCGGAATGGCATTCGGGTCTTTCGCGCCTGGATCAAACACCCACAGCAGTTTGCCGGTATTCACATCAAAACCACGAATCACGCCTGACGGCTCGCGGGTTGAGAAGTTATCGGTAACCGCACCCGCCATGACGATGGTGGTGTTAGTAATGATCGGTGGCGAGGTCGGCTCATACATACCCGCAGTCGTGACAGGCTGTTTGTGCTGCAGATCCAGCTCGCCGTTGACGCCAAATGACGGGCAGCGTTCGCCGGTCTCTGCGTCCAGGGCAAACAGGCGACCATCGTTTACAGGCAGATAGATACGACGTGAGCAAAGCGCAGGCTGCGTGTTTGCCGCATCGGCGGCTGCCGGCACTTCGTGATAAGAAACACCACGACAGGTCACATGCTGGAAGGTTGGGTTAACCTTCATGCCCGGATCAAATTTCCACTTCTGCTTACCGGTGGCCGCATCCAGAGCAAACAGGATCTGGTGTGGCGAACAGAGGTAAAGCGTGTCGCGGATTTTAATCGGGGTAACTTCGTCGGTGATTTCACCCGGATCGTTAGGGGTTTTCATGTCGCCCGTCTGGAACTGCCAGGCAACCTGCAACTCTTTCACGTTCTGGTGATTGATCTGCTTCAGCGGCGAGAAACGGGTTCCCTGCTGATCGCGCGCATAAGCGGGCCAGTCAGCATCCGGGATGTTGCTCAGCGGCGCAGCCTGCGGGGCGTTGTCAGCGGTTTCTGGCACTGAACCGTTTATCACCTGCGGGTCGTTAAACACCGCATAGGCCAGCACGATAGCACTGGCAACCAGCGCCACAGCCATCGTACCCAGCGCGGCTTTACTGCCTGCGTTAACACTGCGATAAACAAACGGCAGGATCAGCCAGACACCAAAGATCACCAGCACATCGGTGCGCGGTGCCAGTGCCCAGAAGTCCGTACCCACTTCCCATACACCCCAGATCAGGGTGGCGATTAGCAGCAGCGCATAGAGAACCAGCGCGGTGCTTTTACGACGGGAAAGCAGATAAGCGGTGATAAGCATCACCACACCGCCGAAAACGTAATACCAGGAACCACCAATGGCGGCTAACCAGCCACCGCCAATCAGCATAAACGCGCCCGTCAGCGCTGCGAACAGCACTGTCAGAAAACGAATTACGCCAAATGATGAGGAGTTTTTCCCCATAATATCGACCTCGTTTCGTTACCATAAAACACACGAAAACAACCAGATAGGTTGCTTCCAGTTATCAAGTACAAATGATTAAGGGTGTTCTTGAGTATCTCTTCCGCTAAGACAGACGATCCCTTTGTGTTAAATGTTATAGCAAAATCAGATCGAGGTTTGATTTTTTTAGCTTAAAGCGCTTAACAAATGCAGTAATGCGACATTTTATGAGGGATTAAAGGACGTTAAGCGCACCGCCGTGTGCCCTTAACGCCGGAAGGCAGGATTTGTGAATCAGCAGCTAATAAGATCGCCGTCCGAGCGTTGCTGTTGCCAGCCGCTGATATTTATCTCAGCAAACTGCTCAGCCGTTAAAGTCGGCGTATGACTTCGCACGATGACCTCTGCTCCTTTTTCACGAAATGTCGCCATAAAAAAGGGAAAGGTAAATTTTTCATAATTGTCATTAAAGAACGCTTCGTTTAAAACAATTCCTGAAAAAGGAAAGGATTCCAGCAGTCGCCAGTCTGCTCCCGGCGGCGCAAAATCATAAAGCCAGAAATCAAATTTCTTAGTTAATTCAAGCAGTGGCGCATAATGTGCCACTAAACTGGAATAATTGATTCCAATCCGGATACGCCCATTCTGTAAATGTGAATAAGCGTCCGGTACAGCAATCATTCCCCGTAATCGCATATCATCGATCGGAATAATCATTAATGCTGCTTCAGTGGCAATTTGATTGTGTAATGAAATAATGTTGTTTGTATTAAGTGTATTTCTGCTTTCCTGGTTTTGCTGAAGATAAGGCACGCTATAGCAAATGCCAGAGACATTACGCTTAACGTGATGGATAGGTTCAGTAACATAGGGGTTATATAAACTGTTTTTCATTATCTCTATGAAATGCAATAAAAAAGGATTTGTTGATAATTAATCATATAAAAAGTCGCATTTTTTTAAACGCGTGAATAAATATAGATCATCTGCTTAATCCAAATCATCCTTTTGTTGCCTGAGAAAGTAAATAAACCCATTAGCAAAGAGATGATAATTCCTTTGGCGTCTGATGATGTGCTGGAATATATTCAATAGTCGGGACCAATAGGCTGGTAATAGTCAGGAGAGGTCGGACGTGCCTGTGCCAGACGGGTATGCCTTTTGTTGGGCAGAGAGACAGGGCTGGAGCCGCAGCCATTCAGGTCTCATCCGGTCTGTTAATTTAGCATCATCAATCACCACACCAATAATACCGTGCAACGATGCGGGCTTCCTCACCTGATTTGGGATAAGACATGGGATTTATGGCATCAACAGCGGAAGAGTCGCTGTGGCGACATCGGACATTTGTCGCATTCTGGCTGGCGCGCACCTGCTCATCATTTGGTTTTCAGATGTTCTCGGTAGCGATCAGCTGGCAGATCTATGCGCTGACCAACAGCGCAATGGCGTTAGGGATGATTGGCCTGATGCAGTTTCTGCCGTCGGTATTGCTGGCGCTACCTGCAGGTCATCTTGCGGATCAATATGACCGGCGGCGCATTGTGCTGCTGGGGCAACTGGTGGAATTTGCTGCACTGGTGGCATTAGTGGTGCTTACCTTATTCCATACCGCCGATAAGATCGCGCTGTGGGGGCTGGTGTTTATGATTGCGGTGGCGAAGGCGCTGGAGTGGCCCGCGATGTCCTCAATGTTGCCGTCGCTGGTGCCGCCCTCGATTCTGGCACGCGCGATGGCGATGAACTCGGTAGGGGGCCAGGCGGCGGTGATTATCGGGCCGACGATAGGCGGCTTGCTGTATGTTGCCGGGCCGCATGTTGTGTATGGCGTTTCCGGGCTGTTTTATCTGATTTCGCTGACGCTGGTGAGTCTGCTGCGTTATGAGCGTCCGGTGCAGACCCGTCTGCCGATGAATATGAAGAATCTGTTTGCCGGGATTCACTTTATCCGCGAGCGCAAAGATGTCCTTGGAGTGATTTCGCTCGATCTGTTTGCGGTGCTGCTTGGTGGCGCAACGGCGCTGCTGCCGATTTTTGCCAAAGATATTCTGCATACCGGGCCGTGGGGGTTAGGGATGCTGCGCGGTGCGCCCTCGGTAGGCGCATTACTGGTGGGCATCTGGCTGAGCCGTCACAAGCTGGACAAGCATGTCGGGATGATTATGTTTGGCTCGGTGGCGGGATTTGGCGTGGCCACGCTGGTATTCGCGCTGTCCACGCAGCTGTGGCTGTCGCTGATTGCTCTCTGTGCGCTGGGCGGCTTTGATATGGTAAGTATGGTGATTCGGGGTGCGCTGGTGCAGCTGGATACGCCGGATGCCATGCGCGGACGGGTGAATGCGGTTAACGCAATTTTTATCAATACGTCAAATCAGCTGGGCGAGTTTGAGTCGGGATTGCTGGCAGCCTGGATGGGGGCGGCACCCGCGGCAGCGATTGGCGGCATCGGTACACTGATTGTGGTGGCGTTGTGGATGAAGCTGTTTCCGCATCTTCGGCGGCGTCAGAAGCTGGAGAATGAGGTGGATCCGGTTTAGAGCTGGTTAGAGGTATGCAGCGGTCATGGGCCACTGAGCAGGCTCAGGGAGTATACGCCTTTCGCAAAGACGCAAAAGACGCCATCCCTGGCAGGCTCAGCGCGGCCCATCCCTGGCCCGCGATGCTTTGCTGCAGGCGTATGCTCCCATCGCTTTAAGTGCGTAAGTTGCCTTGGGCTGAGGAGTGGTTTGTTAGGGCTGGTTGTGGAGAGCAGGTCTGGATCGGATGCAGGCCTATGTCCCAATCGCTTTAAGAATGTAAGTTGCCTCAGGCTGAGGAGAAGGGAAAAGACGTTGGTTGAGAGTTGGGCAGAGTTATTAAGGTGGCGCTCAACATCAATAATGTCACTGGCCCGAAGGCCAGTACAGGAAGTTACCAGTCATACTGCCATTCAAAACCCGGAGTCAGAGGGGGAGTCTGACCCGCAGGCTGGGACCATCAGGCCCCGGTTTTTCCCAGGTTGGCGTCAAATGTTAGCCAGCTTTCACGCATGTCCACTACGCTGCGGGTTTTGCGCGCCTCATCGATTTTTATGGCGGTGAGGCCCGCTTCCAGCGCGTCCACAACTGAAACTTTCAGCGGTGTTCCCTGTTTAATATGTTTAACGATCTCTTCTGCCATCAGGGCATCTGCACCGTAGTGACCATCATAAGCATTGCCGCTGTAAGCGGTGTCGACCTCTTTCTCACCGCTGCGCGCGTTGTGTACGCGGAAGTAGTTTCGTACGAAGTCGCCTTCCGCCATGCCGTCGGTGCCCATGACGCAGAAACGGCGGAACTCATCCGGCACGTTCAGGTTGGCGTGGAAGGCGAGCGTCGCGCCGCCTTCGTACTCAATCAGTGCAGTCTGGTAGTCAACAATATCGGCATCGCTGTCGAAGACCGCATCGGTGCTCGACCAGCCGCTGGGTTTTTCGTGATAGAGCGCTGATTCAGCGGTGATCGCCCCCTGCGGGGCATGCGCCGGGGTAAAAGATTTGCGGCCACCAAAGCTGGCGACGCGGATCGGACGCTCCTGCAACAGGCCCTGATAGAGGTCGATGTCGTGGCAGCACTTCTCCAGAATGTAAGGGCCGGCATACTTCTCCAGACGTCGCCAGTCGCGCTGGAAGAACGCGCCGTGGTAAGGCTTGATATGTTCCGTCGCCTCAATCGAGGTGATTTCACCTAATTGCCCGGCATCGCGTGCCGCCAGCAGATCGTGATAAAGCGGGGAGTAGCGCAGCACCAGGCCGACCAGAATGCGTGCCTCGCCATACTGGCGCACCAGCTTCGCCATCTCCATGGTCTGCTCTTCATTGATCACTACCGGCTTTTCGGTAAAGACCGTGTAGCCCGCCGCCAGCGCCTGACCTACATGCTCCAGATGCAGGAAGTTGGGGGAGCCAACCAGCACCACATCCATGCCGCCGTGTTCCAGCAGCGCGTCGATGGATGCAAAGGCCTGGCCGGGCGCGATACCAAAGCTGTGCAGATTAGGCAGTCCGGCCGGGGCCGGGTCGTAATAACCCACTACCGAGAAGGCGTCATCGGCTTTGCTGAACTCTTTGATCACGTGGGACAGACGAAAGCCGAGACCAATAATGCCTACTTTCATGTTAAACCCCTGCTCCTGAAATCGGATAATGCATAGCCCGCCTGCGATCGGGCGCGCCTGTTGATAATCTGACCACCAACTTATTACGACGGAAAAACTAATGTCAATAACACGCTGCGCGTTTTGCGGCGCATTTTTTGTTATCTCAATGTAAAATAAACAAAAAGTGTCGATATATTTTTGCCATATTTATTTGTTATTGCGATTTAAGTTTTTTTATCCTATCGTTCGCTCATTATGGCTATAACCCAAAATCGGGAAGGAAGCGCGTGCAACCACACTATCTTCTTGGCATTGATGGCGGCGGTACACAGTGTCGCGCGCGGTTAACCGACCTGCAGGGCCGCGTGCTGGCGGAAGCCACCGGCGGGCCTGCCAACGTCTGGTCAGACTATGACGCGGCGCTGACCTGCGTCGGACAGCTGATTGACCGGGTATTGTCACTGGCGGGATTAGCGCCGGAGGCGCTGGCGCAGACCGCGCTGGTGGCCGGATTAGCGGGTGCCAATGTCGCTTCGGTGCAGGCGCGGCTCGCCAGCTGGCAGCCTGCCTGCGCGGCGTTACAGGTGGTCAGTGATGTGGAAATCGCCTGTGCGGGCGCGCATGCTGGCGCTCCTGGCGCCGTCTTTATCATCGGCACCGGCAGTCAGGGCGCGGCCTGGGATGGCGAACGCTTTACGCTGCTTGGCGGCTGGGGCTTTGCCCTGTCCGATCAGGGATCGGGCGCGGAGTTGGGCCGCCGTGCGCTGCGTCTGGCGCTGCTGGCCCATGAGTTCATTATTACGCCGACCGCCTTTTCCCGGCAGCTGATGGCACAGTTCGGTGACAGCCCGGAAACGATGCTGCTCTGGACGCGCTCAGCGACGCCTGCCGACTGGGCGCGCGTGGTGCCACAGATTTTCGCATCCGCCGATGCGGGCGACAGCCACGCACAGGATCTGCTGCATCAGACCGCCGCCGATATCGGCCTGATGGTGCGCCGTCTGATTGCGCTGAGCAGCGGACGGGTGGCGCTGATGGGTGGCCTGGCCACGCCAATTCAGCGCTGGCTGGACGACGATATCCAGGCCCGGCTCGTGACGCCACAGGGCGATGCCCTGAGCGGGGCGCTGATACTGGCGCAGCAGCTGACCTCTGTCCGATTACCGATCTGAAACTGGCTGAGCCTTCTCAGCCAGATAACCCGAGGAATTTATGACCGCTCCCAACGTAACCGCGCGTATTCTGCGGTTGATTGTTGAAAATGCGCCGATCAGCCAGTCAGACCTGAAAGTCCGCAGCGGACTGAGCATGTCGACCGTGTCGCAGGCCACTAATCGGCTGCTGGCGCAGGAGATTGTGCAGGAGCTGGGGCTGCGTCGCGTGTCGATGGGGCGACCAAAAACCCTGCTGGGCCTCAATCCCGATCGCGCCAGCGTGATTGGCATTCAGCTCAATGCGGAACGTAACCTGATCGTCATGACCGATCTCAGCGGCAATCTGCTGGGCGAACAGCAGATGCCGAAAGGTACGCTGACACCACGTCAGCTTGGCGATGCGCTGGCGAAGTTCCTGCGCGGCGTGGAGGAGAAGCGGGTTGGGGCGATAGGCCTGGCGCTGTCGGGCCTGGTCGATGCCGAAAATGGCTACTGCATCCGTTCCAAAGTGCTCGACTGGGATAACGTCCCGATTGCATGCCTGCTGGAAGAACGCTTCTCGCTGCCAGTGTTTATCGAGAACGACGCCAACGCCATGGCAATGGCGGCGCTGGTGTTTGGTCAGCTCGGCAACGCCCAGTCGGCGGTGATCGCGACCTACGGCAAAGGGATCGGGGCGGGCATCATCCTGAATCGTCAGCTCTACCGCGGTCGTCACGGCAAGGCAGGCGAGATCGGCAACGGGCTGGTGGGTGACGGCTCGCTGCGTCTGCTGGAGGATGTCGCCTCATCGCGCGCCATTCTGCAGCGGTTGGCTGAGCAGGAACCGGTAGAAGGCCTCACGTTGCAGGCGCTGGATCAGCGACCCACGCCTGAGGTTCTGGCGGTACTGCAGGAAGCCGGGCGCGAGCTGGGAATTTCGCTGGCGAACCTGTCGGTGGCCTACGACCCGGATGTGGTTTATCTGGCGATGGAGCCGCATATGGCGTCACGTATTCTGCTCGATCACATCACCCAGAGCTTCCAGGCTTACCGGCTTAAACTGACACCGCACATGACGCCGCTGCAGTTCCTGACGGAATCGAACCGGATGTGGGCGCTGGGCGCAGCGGGTTTTGCCGTCAACCGGCTGCTGGATCTGCTGGCGGCGCAGGCCGACGAAGAGCCGGTCACCTGATTGAGCTCTCAAATAAAAAACGGGCGCTTCGGCGCCCGTTTTTTATTTCCGCGTTTGCCTTAGCGCAGGCGCATTCCCTGCTCATCAAACAGCAGGCAGTGTGCGGCAGAAAAGCCCAGTTCAACCTGCGTACCCAGATCGCGCGTAGTTGCCTCGCGCTCTTCCACCACCAGCATCTGCTCGCGCCCGATATCCAGGTAGAGATAGTTGGTGTGGCCCAGCATCTCGCCATAGGCCAGCTCGCCATGAAAGCGCTGTGCCTCCGGTGTCTGCGCGGCAGGCTGGAAGTGCTCAGGACGAATGCCCAGCGTCACGGTTTGCCCCTCGCGGCAGTCGGCGGCAATCTTCAGCACCAGCCCCTCAATCTTTAGTTCCGGCACCCGCAATTGCACTTCACCTTCGCCGGTGGCGCTGATCTCCGCCCGCAGAAAATTCATCTTTGGCGAGCCGATAAAGCCAGCGACAAACAGATTATCCGGATCGTGATAGAGCGTCAGCGGCGCGCCGACCTGCTCAATGCGGCCCTGACGCAGCACCACAATGCGGTCAGCCAGCGTCATCGCCTCCAGCTGATCGTGGGTCACATAAATCATCGTGTTACCGAGCGAGGCGTGTAGCCGGGCGATCTCAATCCGCATCTGCAGGCGCAGCTCGGCATCAAGGTTAGAGAGCGGTTCATCGAACAGGAAGATACGCGGATGACGGATAATCGCCCGGCCAATCGCCACGCGCTGCCGTTGTCCGCCCGAGAGCGCGCGCGGCAGGCGATCGAGCAGTTCGGTGAGATGCAGACGGGCTGCCGTCTGAGTGATCGCCTCGTTGATCTCCGCTTTGGACTTTTTCATCACCTCCAGCGGATAGGCCAGATTGCCGCGCACCGTCATGTTGGGGTAGAGCGCATAGGACTGAAACACCATCGCGATGCCGCGCTCGGTGGCGGGCTGCTGCGTCATGTCCTGCTCCTCAATCAGCAGCTGTCCGCTGCTGATCTCCTCCAGCCCGGCGATCATCCGCAGCAGCGTCGATTTGCCACAGCCGGATGGCCCGACAAACACCACAAATTCGCCGCTGTTGATCGTCAGATCGATGCCATGGATGACATTCACGTGTTCATACGACTTCTTCACATTCTGCAAGCGCAGGCTGGTCATCGGCTACCTCACTCAGAGTAACTGGCCCATGTAGATGGCATTGCTGCGCAGGATCGGGGTAAAACCCATGCGCGCATAGAAGGCACAGACCTGCTCGTTCTGCAGGCTTACGCCAAGATGGACACCGCTCACACCGGCAGCGCGCAGCGCCGCCAGTTCATGCTCAATCATCCGGCGACCCCAGCCGCCTTTCTGAGCCGCCGGCAGCAGGTTGATATGCAGATGCGCGGGCCATTGCGTCACCAGGGTGTCAGCGGCCTGGTCGGGATGGCGGATCGCATCGAGTACTTTGCTGTCGAGCGGGGCGCTTGCACGGCGATCGCGATATTTTTCCTGCAGCTGTGGCCACCATTCGGCCTCAAGCTGTGCTTCGAACGCGCGGGTATCCGGTGTTGCCACCACATATCCCTGCACCTCATTGTCCCGCTCCAGCACAAAAGCAAAGTCTGGCGCGAAGCGCGCATAGGGGACGGCAAAACGCTGGCCGGGATAGTCAGGATCGGAGTAGAGCGCGCGGGCATCGCCGCCTGCATCGGCTGTTTCCAGGCAGATGCGGTAGAGCGCCGGGTAGTCCGCCGGCGTGGCCGGACGAATGACACCTTGATTCGCCATGGTGAATTCTCGTGAGTGAGGGAACCGGTCAGGGATTGAACAGATCCGCAGGTGAAAGTTACGTTAATGAAAGTGGACTTAGTTTTCAAGATAGAATAATTACCTTATCGCACTAACATGGGCGGTTCGGCAACGTTTAACGGCGTCAGGATGCACAACTGTGATCGCCAACACGCCCGGAACAGGGCGGCTGGCGGCAGATTCACGGCCGATCAAAGGAGAAAAGTGTGAGCGTGATAGGATTTTCATATGTTTTATCAGGACGTTATTTTGCGATTATCAGGCTGGTATCTCCTGCTGAAGAAAAAGCGGCTGGCGACGTGCCGCCACGGTTAATGACGTAAAAGCCAGCGTGGCGTGCTGAATTTCGCCTCATATCGTTGTTTATTTGCGCGTGCTCACAGCGTTGCAATTCCCAATGCAGGCTGTTTGACTTTATTTTTCCATTAAAGTAAGTATGAGTGAGTGCATTTGTGTGCGGCTGCAGCCTGCAGGATGTCAGGCGGTGAGATGAAAGGATGCCGATCCTGGTCTGAAGAAGGTGAGCATAATGTCTGTTTCCTCCGTTCGTTCGTTCCGAATTCGCAATGTGGGTCGGCTGCTGGCAGCGGGCCTGCTGGCGGGCAGCGTTTCTCATGCCGCTCACGCCGCCGTTACTCTGAATGAGTGGGATATCTACAATTACCCGGAGCAGACTGCTGCGGTGGATGAAGGGATTAAAGAATTCTCACAGCAGAATCCCGGCATCGTGATTAACCGCTCGGTTCACTCCTTTGAAGATACCCGTATTCCGCTGAAGCTGGCACTGACCGCCGGTGATGGCCCGCAGATCGCGCAGGTCAATCAGGGCGGCGGTGATATGGGTTCGCTGGTCAAAGATAAGCTGCTGCTGCCGCTCGACAGCTACGCCGCCAGCTATGGCTGGACGACCCGCTTCCCGGACTCGATTCTGAAACGTAACCGCTGGTCAGACAGTGGCGAGTTCGGCAGCGGCAAGCTTTACGGCGTCGCCAGCCTGGGCGAAATGGTCGGCCTCTATTACAACAAAGCGCTGCTGGATAAAGCGGGCATCGCGGTGCCAAAAACCCTGGCCGAACTGGAAAGTGCCATGGCGAAGCTGAAACAGCAGGGCACCGCACCGATGATGCTGGGCCTGCTGGATGGCAACATGGGCCAGCAGCTGCTCAGCACCCTGTGGCAGGCGCAGATTGAGAGCCACGACCGCAAGACGCTGGATAATCTGATTTACGATGTGGGCGGCACCTTCAAAGACAGCAAGCTGGTCAATGCTGCCACGATGATGAAGAGCTGGACCGACAAAGGGTACTTCTTCCCGGGTTTCCAGGGCATTGGTCACGACGATGCGGCGACACTGTTCCAGAACGGCCAGGCGGCGTTCCTGGTCAGCGGCACCTGGTATCTCGGCCAGTTTAAAGACAACAAGGATATTCACTTTGCTGCGATGCCTGCCGGTGACGGCGTGAAGCAGCCGCTGATGGTAGGCGGAACCGATCTGGCGTTCTCGATTACCAGCACCGCTAAAGGCAAAGATCAGCAGGATGGGGCGGCGAAGTTCATCAACTATATGGTCTCGGATGCCATGGCGAACCGCTGGCTGAAAGTGGGCTTCCTGCCGGCCAGCACCAACAAGGCGGCCAAAATGCCGGCGGATAATCCGCTGCTGGCAGAGGCGTATCAGGTCTGGCTGACGCTCAACGACTATGACGGTTTAGGTCACTATGTAGACTGGGCCACGCCGACCATGAATGCCGAGCTGAATCAGAATGTCCAGCTGCTGCTGGCGGGTCGTCAGACTGCCGATCAGATGGTGGTAAATTTTGATAACAACTATCAGCGTTACCTGAAAACTCTGAAGCATTAAGCCGGAGGCCCGGCGCACAGCCGGGCCTGAGCATCGTTCTGAACCACGAGTAGGGTTATGTTGAATTTAAGCAGCTGGCGTAATTTTCTCTATGTTCTGCCTGCGGTGCTGGTCTATGCGGTGTTTCTGCTGTTCCCGCTGCTGGCCTCGCTGGGCATCAGTTTTACCGAATGGGACGGCACCTCGCTGCCGGTGTTTAGCGGCATCAGCAACTATCTGCGGATGTTCAGCGATCCGGTGTTCTGGATTGCGCTGGGCAATAACGCCATCCTGATGCTGTTCTATACCCTGTTGCCGATTGGCGTCGGCCTGCTGCTCTGCAGCTTTCTCTATGATACGCGCAACAACAGCGAACGCAGCGTGCTGCGCATTCTCTTCTTCCTGCCCTACATTATGCCGATGGCGGTCCTGGGCGTGGTGTGGCGCTGGCTCTATAACCCGGCGTTTGGCCCAATCGACCAGATATTACGCGCGATCGGCCTGCCACAGCTGGCGCTCTCCTGGCTGGGTGATTTTACCTGGGCGCTGCCCGCTGTCGGTCTGGTCGCCACCTGGTACTTCTTTGGCTTCTGTCTGGTACTGTTTATGGCGGGCCTGCAGCGCATGGACCCTTCACTGCTGGAAGCCGCCGACCTGGATGGCTCATCGCGTCGCCAGAAATTTATGCGTATCACGCTGCCTGGCCTGCGGCCTGAGCTGCGGATTGCCCTGCTGCTGACGGTGATCGCCAGCCTGAAAGCCTTTGACCTGGTCTATGTGATGACCCAGGGCGGGCCGGGCACCTCCACCATGGTCACCAACATCTTTATGTATAAGCAGGGTTTTGACCTGCACTACTTTGGCTACGCCTCATCGGTGGCGGTGTTCAGTATGATCATTGTTTTAGGGATTAACTATCTGATCCATCTGGCTTTAAAGGAGCGTTACTGATGCGAAGCACGCCGGTGATTTCACGCGCGCTGATCTGGATCGTGGCGCTGATGACGATTCTGCCATTTCTGATGGCGCTGATGACCTCGTTTAAAACCCAGATGGAGCTGTTTCAGGGCGTCTTCACGCTGCCCGCCTCGCTGAATTTTAAAAACTATCTGACCGCATGGCAGCAGGGACACTTCAACGTCTACTTCCTCAACTCGGTGCTGGTGGTGATCCCGGTGGTGCTGTTCAGCGTGCTGCTCGGCATTCTGGCCGGGTTCGGTTTCGCCTGGCTGAAAATCCCCGGTAAAAAAGTCATTGGGGCGATGCTGGCGCTGGGGATGGTGCTGCCGAGTGAAGCCTTTATTATTCCGCTCTATCACGAGCTGCGCTGGATGGGGCTGACCAACACCTACCTGGCGCTGATCCTGCCGCAAATCGCCCTGTCGCTGCCCTTTACCACATTGATGATCGCCAGCGCGTTTCAGCAGGTGCCGAAAGAGCTGGTAGAAGCGGCGGTGATGGATGGCGCGTCACGCGTCAAAATTCTGTGGGGCATTCTGGTGCCCGCTATCTGGCCGACTCTGTCAACGCTGGGGCTGCTGCTGTTTATCTGGACCTGGAATGAGTTCCTGATCCCGCTGATTCTGGTTAACAAGGATGAGCTGCGCACGCTGCCGATTGGCATGATGTTTTTCCAGAACAAAAACACCATCGACATTCCGGTGCTGATGGCGGGCGCGATGATTGTGATTATGCCGCTGATCGTGGTGTTCCTGATTTTCCAGCGCAAGTTTATCAGCGGCGTCACCGAAGGGGCCGTTAAGTAATTTGTGATGTCCCGCACGAAACGGCGCACTGGCGGCCAGACAAAGGTTTGCCGCGCCGTGTCGTGCTGCAATTCCTCCTCCTCAACCCTGCGGGAGACGCATGATGCACCTTTCCCTTGCTGATTTTCACCCTGTCGCCGATGGCGAAACCCCGGACACGGCCGTGTTGCAACGCGCGATGGATCAGATTGCGGCGGCAGGCGGTGGCCGTCTGACGCTGCCTGCCGGACGTTATCGCAGCGGCTGCCTGAATCTGCCCTCTGATTTTGAACTGCACCTTGAAGCAGGTGCGGTGCTGATCGCCAGTCCGCGGCTGGCCGACTACCAGGCGGTGCAGGCGCTGAGCTGCGCGGAAAAGTCCCACAACGTGCTGCTCTATGCGCTGGGCCAGCGCAATATCATCATCAGCGGCACCGGTCGCATCGATGGCGAGGGTGAAGCCTGGTTTGCCGCTGAGCGGGATGAGCAGGGCTATCGTCTGCCGTGTGCCGACCGGCCACGCATTATTGTGTTTGAGGATTGCGAGCAGGTGACGCTCACCGCTTTTACCATTGTGCAGGCACCGATGTGGACAGTGCATCTGGTGAGCTGTCGCCATGTGCATATCGACCACCTCACCATCGACAATGCGATGACCATGCCGAATACCGATGCGCTGGATATCGACAGCTGCGAAGCCGTGTTTGTCAGCAACAGCTACCTCAGCGCCGCTGATGATGCCATCTGCATTAAAACCACCCATAAACCGGCCGCGCTGCGGCGTCCGGCGCGGCAGATTATGATCACCAACTGCCTGCTGCGCAGCTACAGCTGCGCCTTTAAGATCGGCACCGAAACCTGGGATGACGTCGAAGATGTCACGGTAACCGGCTGCACCATTTTTGATTCCAACCGCGGCATCGGCATTCTGTCGCGTGACGGCGGCGCGATGCGGCGTCTGCTGTTCAGCAACCTGACCTTCGCCTGTCACCACGCGCCGCCCTGTCACTGGGGTAAAGCCGATCCGCTGCATATTTCGGTGCGCCGCCGCGATCCCGCCATCACGCCTGGCATTGTGGAGCAGGTGCAGTTCAGTAATCTGACGGGGGTGGCAGAAGGGGCGATTAACCTGCATGCGGCTGAACCCGGCTGGATACGTGATGTGGTGATCAGCTAGCTGCAGATGCGGCAGAGCGTGTCGCCGATGACACAGGGACACTATGACGTGCGGCCGCCTTGTAACCCGGACTCACCGACCGGCATGGGGCTGGATAACGCCTACAAACTTGACCTGAAAACTGGCGAAGCCTTTGGCGTAGAGCGCTATCCCGGCGGACTGCCGGGCCTGTTCGCGCGTGGGGTAAAGAACCTGCAACTGCACAGCCTGGTGATAACACGTCCGGAGCCGCTACCGCCAGGCTGGCACCCTGAGTGTGTGGTGCAGTTGCCGGATTGATTTACAGCGCGGCGGCGATGGTGGCACCAAGCTGTCCGGTGCTGGCGCTGCCGCCGAGATCGCGCGTCAGATGCTGTCCCGCCGCCAGCGTGCGTTCAATCGCATCTAACACCGCATCACCCGCGGCTTTGTAGCCGAGGTGTTCCAGCATCATCGCCCCGCACCAGATCTGACCGATGGGATTGGCGACACCTTTGCCAGCGATGTCGGGCGCAGAACCGTGAACCGGTTCGAACAGGCTGGGGAACAGGCCTTCCGGATTGATATTGGCGGACGGCGCAATGCCGATGGTGCCGGTACAGGCCGGGCCGAGGTCGGAGAGGATATCGCCAAACAGGTTGCTGGCGACCACCACATCAAACCAGTCCGGGTGCAGCACGAAGTTGGCGGTGAGAATATCGATGTGATATTTGTCGACGCGAACCTCGGGGAACTGGCCGGACATCGCTTCGACGCGGCTATCCCAGTAAGGCATGGTGATGGCGATGCCGTTGGATTTGGTGGCGGAGGTCAGGTGTTTCTTCGGCCGGCTCTGCGCCAGCTGATACGCAAACTTCAGGATGCGATCGACGCCGGTGCGCGTCATCACCGTCTCCTGAATCACCACTTCACGGTCGGTGCCGGGGAACATGGTGCCGCCAACGCTGGAGTATTCACCCTCGGTGTTTTCGCGTACCACATAGAAGTCGATATCGCCGGGCTGACGATTCGCCAGCGGCGCTTTGACGCCTGGCATCAGTCGTACCGGGCGCAGATTAACGTATTGATCAAACTCCCGGCGGAACTGCAGCAGCGAACCCCACAGCGAAATGTGGTCGGGCACCACATCGGGCCAGCCCACCGCGCCAAAATAGATCGCATCAAAGGCTTTCAGTTGCGGGAACCAGTCGTCAGGCAGCATTTTGCCATGCTGCTGCCAGTAGTCGGCGCTGGCGTAATCGAACCACTCCCAGCGCAGCGGAATGTTAAATTTCTCTGCGGCCGCATTCATTACGCGGACGCCTTCCGGCATCACTTCTTTGCCGATGCCGTCGCCAGGGATCACAGCAATGCGGTGGATTTTGTCAGTCACAGGGCACCTTTCCGGTTGATGTTCGAATTGTGTACGCAGTATAACTGTCGATTCCGGGGAAATAATGAGCCTGAAAGGCAATCCATTGTTGAATCAAAGTAGAGAATCCCGCACCTCCACCGATGACTTAGCCTTCTTTGTTCGCCTCGCCGCACTGGATAGTCTGACTGCGGCGGCGCGCGAACTGGGCCTGTCGCTGGCGGCGGTAAGCAAACGTCTGAGCCAGCTGGAGCAGCGCCTTGGTGTGCAACTGCTGCGCCGCACCACGAGACGGCTGGAGCTGACGCCGGAAGGCCGCCGTTATCTGGCAGGAGCGCGTCCGTTGCTGGATCAGCTGGTGGCGCTGGAAGAGGCGGTCAGCGGTGAAACGGCTCAGTTGCGTGGCACGCTTAACATCAACGCCTCATTTGGTTTTGGCCGTCGCCATATTGCGCCCTGCGTCTCGGCCTTTGCCGCGCTGCATCCGCAGCTCTCGCTGTCGCTGTCGCTCAGCAGTCAGCCGCTTAATTTTCTGGATGCGCACATGGACATTGATATCCGCGTCGGCGAACCGCCGGACTCGCGGCTGGTGGCGCGTAAACTGCGCACGAATCCGCGCATCCTCTGCTGCTCACCCACCTATGCTGCCCGCCACGGCCTGCCCGTTATGGTGCGCGATCTGGCGCAGCACAACTGTATTCTGCTGCGCCAGCACGACAGCGATTTTACCCTGTGGCGGCTGACCAGCGGCGAACAGAGCATCAGCCAGAAAGTGCGCGGCAGCCTGATCACCAACGATGGTGAAGTGGCGATGCGGCTGGCGATGGATGGGCATGGCATTCTGCTGCGTTCCTGGTGGGACGCGCAGCACAGCCTGGCAACAGGCGAGTTACTGCATGTTTTACCCGACTGGCAGGCACCTGATGGCGATATTTTTGCGGTCTGGCAGGCGCAGCGCCAGCTGCCGGCACGCATCATCGCGTTTGTGGCGTTTCTGCAGAGCAATCTGCAATCGGTTGATTAATCATGTTTTTATACTGACTGACTGGCGTGCGTGAAAAAGCGCCTGTGGACAATTAACATACCGTATTAAGCTGATTCGGTGGCTTCAGGCTGCCGCTGCGTTTACAGCCTTTTTTCTGCTGCGTATGATTCTCATTCATTTTCTTCCCTGCCTGCCCTCTGCATTGCGGCCAGCCGGGAGAGCAGGTCGATAGGGGAGTTAAGCATGAAAGCGTTGTTCAGCCCGCGTAAAACGGCACTCGCACTGGCGGTGGTCATCACCTTCAGCCTGACGGCATGCCAGACCGCGGTGAAAAAAGTCGATGGTGGCGCCGTAGTGATGCAGCCCTCCAGCCCCGATAACCTGATTGAGCGCGAGCTGGGTGAAGGTTTGTATGAGATGGCTTATCTGCCCGCGAAAAACGCGCTCTATGTCGCCAGTGCGCCGGAAGGTAAGGATATCAGCGGCGGGATGATCTACCGTCTTGATGGCACCACGCTGCAGAGCACCGGGGCGGGGCATTTCGACCTGAAAAATTTTGGGCTGATTAGCGAGCCGGACGGCAGCGCACTCTACGCCACCAACTCACTGGACGGCGGTATCTCGAAGATTGATCCGGAGAACGGAAAGGTGCTGAAGCGCCTGATGTTTGACGACAAAAACGAGAAAGGGTTACCTGTTGGCACGCGTGAAATCTTTCTGCATGACGGGCTGCTCTATGTCGGCGGCACAGGCGATCCGGGTGTGATCTGGGTGGTCGATGCCAAAACGCTGACCCTGAAAACCCGGATTAAAAATGCCGGGAAGTGGGTCACAGGCATTATCTTCTCGCCGGTCAGCGACCGGATTTACGCGGCGAACGGCAGCGGCGAAATCCTGGTGATCAATCCACGTAATCACAGGATCGAACAGCGTCTGACAGCCGGTGACGGGCAGAACACTCAGTTCCTGAACATGGCAGAGGATCCGGCGACGGGCCGCCTGTTTGTCACGGATAATTCTAAGGCGAAAAACACTCTGGTGTTTGATGAGCGCAGCGGCAAGCTGATTCAGCGTCTGGATCCGGCTGATTCGATGGGGATTAAGTTTAATGGCAAGCGCAATGAGATTTATATCAGCCAGCGCGACTCGAAGAAGGTGCTGCAACTGGATGGCACGACCTATGAAGTGAAAAACAGCTGGTCATTTGATAGTCACCCGAACAGCCTGCTGGTGTCACCGGATGGGCAGACGCTGTTCGTGACATTGAAGCAGGGCTTTAATAGCGATCACAGCAGTCAGAGGCTGGATGGCGTGGCGCGTATTACGCTGCAATAAAAAAGGCGGCATTGCTGCCGCCTGTTTAGTTACTTATCCACACCCTGAACCAGCACCACGCGGTATTCCGCACCTTTCAGGCGGTGCTGTTTCGCTTCCTGATATTCCGGGCTGTCATACCAGCCGTGCGCTGCTTCAGCCGTCGGAAACTCCAGCACGACAACGCCGTCCGCTTCCGGTCCTTCCAGCGTCTCAAGCTGTCCATAAAACGCCAGCGGCGTAATGGGATGGTCGCCGCGCGCTTTGCCCGCTTTCTCGCCATAAATAGCGAATTCCTCAGGGTTAGTAATTTTGTCGCGAATAAAGATTACATATGCGCTCATTGTGGGCTCCTTTACGCCTGGCGTTTATCTTCAGTGTTAATGTCAAAATCGGCTGCATCATGACGCTCATGCAGCTGGTCGGCCGGGTCACCCATAACGCGGTTAACCTTGCGGCCACGGATGACGGCAGGACGCTGTGCGATCTCTTTCGCCCAGCGCACCACGTTTTTATAGGACTGCACATCCAGGAATTCGGCTGCGCCATACTGATCGTTGAGCACCATGTTGCCGTACCACGGCCAGGTGGCGATGTCGGCGATAGTGTAGTCATCACCGGCCAGATAGCGGTTATCAGCCAGCTGGCGATCCAGCACGTCAAACTGACGCTTCGCTTCCAGCGTGAAGCGGTTGATGGCGTACTCAATTTTTTCTGGCGCGTAGTGATAGAAATGGCCGAAACCACCACCAAGGTAAGGCGCTGAGCCCTGCAGCCAGAACAGCCAGTTCAGCGTTTCAGTGCGGCCAGCGATATCTTTCGGCAGGAAGTAACCATATTTTTCCGCCAGATAGAGCAGGATATTGCCTGATTCAAATACCCGAATCGGCGGTGTTGCCGAGTGATCGCTCAGCGCCGGGATTTTTGAGTTCGGGTTCACGTCGACAAAACCACTCGAGAACTGATCGCCGTCGCCGATACGAATCAGCCAGGCATCATACTCGGCATCTTTGACGTTAAGCGCCAGCAGCTCTTCCAGCAGGATGGTGACTTTCTGGCCGTTAGGCGTGCCGAGCGAATAGAGCTGCAGAGGGTGTTTGCCGACCGGCAACGCTTTCTCATGGGTGGGACCAGCGAACGGACGATTAGTTTTAGCGCCGTTACCTTTGGCTTCAGGGTCCCAGGTCCAGACTTTTGCGGGCTGATATGCATTTTCCGACATAATGAAAGTTCGCCTTATGGTGTGGTATTGGTCTGGAGTGTAGCAGGTGCTGCGAAGGCGGTTTAACTCTGCTGGCTGCGCGAGGCCATACTGCGACGGGCCGAGGTCAGGCGGGGAGCGGCTTAGCGGAAAAGTGCTTACAAGTGTGTCAGACGGGGCGATGTTTGTCCTGCGCGGACATAACCGTGCAGCCAGCAACGGCTGCACGGCAGGCAGGGTTACAGCAGTTCGCGTTCAATCAGTTCGCGGGTTTCAATCGCCTGCACCTTCATCTTTTCCGGGTAGCCAAACAGTGACGCTGCGATAATCGGTT
Source organism: Pantoea sp. JKS000250 (assembly GCF_003201065.1). NCBI lineage: Bacteria > Pseudomonadati > Pseudomonadota > Gammaproteobacteria > Enterobacterales > Erwiniaceae > Pantoea > Pantoea sp. JKS000250. The sequence goes on from NZ_QICZ01000001.1 coordinate 2,588,258, forward strand.
CACCGCCCACTTTATGCGTGCGGGTAGCAAAGCCGGTGTCGCGCAGGGTTTTAAACAGGGTATCGAAGTCCACTTCGCCTTCGCCTACGCCGACATGCTGGTGAATGGTGGCATCCACCCCTGGCGGGTTGACGATGTAGCGACAGTGCTTCGTATGGTTCATGGTGTCGGCGATCAGCATGTGCGACAGATCGTCACCCGCATACTCCAGCATCGGTTTCACATCGCCTTTGCCTTTGTCATAGAAGAAGGTGTGCGGCGCGCTGTAGATATACTTCACGTTATCGCTACGGAACGACTTCACGATATCCACCGTTTCATTGTTTTCTTCGCAGAAATCCCACGGATGCGCCTGAATTTCGACGCGGATACCTTCACGTTCGATAATCGGCAACAGCTCTTCCATGGAGCGATAGAACATCTCTTCACAGATTTCCGGCTCGTTAGGCGTGCCGGAGAGTTCGGTGTTAATGACCTGCACACCCATCTCAACCGCAATCTCAATCATCCGCTTCCAGTTCTTTACCGCCGCCTGACGACGCAACTCATCCGGGCCGGACCAGCGATAGACCACGATAAAAGAAGAGATTTCCAGCCCGGTGGCGCTCAATGCATTCTTATACTCGGTGATGATCTCACGGCTGGCTTTGGGATGTTTATAAAACGGGTTGATCTGCGGATGCGGCGACTGTTCGATATATTTGTAGCCCCAGTCGGCCACCTGATGAACCATTCGGGTGATGCCTAAGTCTTTAATCACATCCACATCAAAAGCGATTTTCATCTTTCTGCTCCGGGCACATTAAGGTTGCTGTTCTTCGTTGAAGGTCACGCCGATCTGCTGCCTGACGTTGTCCATTGCGGCCAGGGTGATGATCGCCTGGTCAAGCGAATGGACAGGTGAATCGATCAGGTTCTGGCCGACGCACCAGGCGAAGTGGTTAATTTCATGACAGAGTTGTTCATAGCGGTTAGTGGGTTCCTGCCACTGCAGGCGATGACGCCGATCGCTGGAAGTAAGCGTGAAATTACCGGGTGCATAGAACTGGCCTGCCAGCTCCAGCGTAGCGTCGCGACCGGCAATCACCGCGCAGCCGGGCGTGTTGCTGAACAGGGTAGTATTCAGCACCGACTGCATGCCGTGCTGATGGGTAAACAGCATCGACGTCTGACCGTTGACGCGGCCATCCGGGACGAGCTGACCACGGGCGATGATCGTGTCAGGCGCACCGCCGCCAGCAAACACGCTAAGCGCCACCAGATAACTGCCGAGATCGAGCATCGGACCGCCCGCCAGATCGGCATTGAAGATGCGGTGATCCGGAGTGAAAAACTCACCGTGATCGGCAATCAGGGTGTGGACGTCACCGAGTACGCCATCCGCCAGCAGCTGACGAATGACGTCATACTTCGGCGCAAAGTTGCACCACATCGCCTCCATACAGAGCCGATTGGCGGCAGCCGCAGCCTGTTTAAGCTGAGCCGCCTGCTGCGCATTCAGCGCCAGCGGTTTTTCGATCAGCAGATGCTTTCCGGCGGCAATCGCGCGCAGGCCATCGGGAAAATGGTGATTGTGGGGTGTCGCGATATAGACCGCATCCACATCATCCCGCGCCAGCATCGCATTGAGGTCGCCTGTGGCATGGCCGATTGACCATTTGTCAGCAAAGGCCCGTGCTTTTGCCGGGTCGCGCGCAGCCACCGCGGTGATCTGCTGGTGAGTATGCTGGCGCAGCGCATGAGCAAAATGGTCGGCGATCCAGCCTGGCCCGATAATGCCCCAGCGCAGTTGCGGAACCTGACGGGAATCGGTTATGCGTGGAGCCGGAAGCGTTGATGGGAACATTACTTTTCCTTTTTTACGTGCAGGCTGGGGGGGCTCAGGTCTCCACTATAAAAAGCTCACCGTCGCCGCTCTAACCTTTTGATGATGTGATCCCATCAACCGGATCGACGCGGGATTTTTACCCGTTTTAGCAAATAGACGTTTTAAAGAGAACACAGAAAGAAATGGATGTTTCATTTTGAGAGGAAGATCAAAATTAGCTCTGATTTTCTATCAAATAAATGAGAGGAAATGGCCCTGTCGCGATACCCTGTCGCGATAAAGTCGTGCTGTTTTAATACAACAGAACATAAAGACGTAGCCGTCAGTTAACGGGAACAGGAAAAGCAGGAGAAGGGTGATGTCAAAAGTGACGATGACGGCCATTGCGCAGGCGGCGGGCGTGGGTGTGGCGACGGTAGACAGGGTGCTGAACCGCCGTGCGCCGGTACGCAGTGTGACCGAGCAGAAGGTGCTGGCTGCGGCCCGTGAACTGGGCTATCGCCTGACCCAGGCACACAGCCAGACCACCGCGCCACTGGCTGCAGCCGCACTCCGCGTGAGCTTTATCCTGCTGCCTGCCCGCTACTCGTTTTATCAGCAGCTGGGCGAGGCGCTGAAACAGCAGCTCAGGGCGCAGCAGCCACAGGGCAGCGAACCTGAATTCTGCTGGCATGATATCCACGAGGTTGAAGCCGTCGCGCATTCCTTGCGTCAGCTGGCACAGCGCAGCGATGTGATTGCTCTGGTGGCGCTGGATCACCCGCTGATCCGTCACGCAATCCAGGATGTTTCACGGCTGGGTGTGCGGGTTTACGCATTGTTCTCCGATTTTTCGCCCTGTGACCATGCCGGATTTATTGGCATCGATAATCAGAAAGCAGGACGCACTGCGGCCTGGATGGCACAGCATCTCCTGCGTCAGCCGGGATGTGTCGGTGTGCTGCTGGGCGACCACCGTTTCACCTGCCAGGAGAGCAGCGAAATCAGTTTCCGCTCCTATCTGCGCGAGTCGGGCATCAGTCAACGGGTACTGGAACCGTTAAAAACGCATGAGTCGGGTGAAGGAGGCTATCAGGCGACCCGGCAACTGCTGGAAGCCCACGATGATCTGGTCATGATTTATGCGCCCTGTGGCGGCATAGAGGGCGTGATACAGGCGCTGCGTGAGAGCGGTCGCACGCAGATTGATTTGCTGTGCCACGGCCCGCTGCCTGGCGATGAACTGGCGCTGATTGATGGCACCATCACGCTGATGGTGCGGCACCGTATTGATGCGATGGCGGAGGCGGTGATCGCTACCTGTCTCAGCAGCCGGATGGATCAGCCTGACCATTTTGCACAGGTGACCGTACCGTTTGAGATCGTAACGCGTGAAAACCTGTAGAAAGAACAGGTTAGTCAGTATTTGATAGTAATCTATCATTTAATGGGATTTTTAAACGCGATCTCTATCAAAAAATGAAACTTTCATAGTTGTCTGAGATGAAATTTTTATTTGATACTGCCAGCAGTTTTCACTGCACAGGCAGATATCATGACCTTTCATATTGCAAATGCCCCCTGTAGCTGGGGCGTGGATGATCCCGCTAATCCCTTTCTGCCGCCGTGGCAGAAAGTCCTGACCGAAGCTGCGCAGGCCGGCTATCCCAGTATTGAACTCGGCCCCTGGGGCTATCTGCCAACCGATGCCGCTGAACTGACCCGGCAGCTTAATGCGCATCAGCTTTCGCTGGTGGCAGGCACGATCTTCGATGATTTGGTCAGTGAGGCGCATTTTCCGGCGCTGGTGACGCTGACCCACAATCTGTGTCGCACGCTGTCCAGCGTACCTGTTGCGACTAAAACGCCCGGTGCCAGCGCGCCTTATCTGGTGATCATTGATTTCAGTAATCCGGAGCGGGCGAAATATGCCGGTCAGTCTGAAAAAGCGCCACGGCTTTCCGCTGACGACTGGCAGCGCATGATGCAGCACATCACCATTCTGAGTGAGATCGCCTGGCAGGAGTATGGCGTGCGGCCGGTAATCCATCCGCATGCGGGCGGCTGCATTGAGTTTGCCGATGAGCTGGCACAGCTGGTCAGTGATATTCCGCATCAGGTCGCCGGTTTGTGCCTGGACACTGGTCATCTCTATTACGCCGGCATGGACCCGGTCGCTTCGCTGGAGCAGTACTGGGACCGTATCGACTATCTCCATTTTAAAGACGTTAATCAGCCGGTCTGGCGTGATGCCCTCTCGCAGGGACTCGACTTTTTCACTGCCTGTGCGCAGGGGGTGATGTGTCCGCTGGGGCAGGGCGCAATCGACTATCCGGCGGTGCGCAGCCTGCTGACTGAACGTCATTATCAGGGCTGGATCACCATCGAACAGGAGCGCGATCCGCGTCATGCCGACACCAGCCTGCAGGATGTGAAAGCCAGCCTGGACTATCTCCGATCAACAGGATTCTGAGGACAACAGCATGATTAACGGTAAAAAAGCAGTTAACCGCTCGCTACGCTGGGGCATGATCGGCGGCGGCGGCACCAGCCAGATTGGCTATATCCATCGTTCGGCGGCGCAACGTGACGGCAATTTTGCATTGCTGGCGGGGGCGTTTGATATCGACGCGGCGCGCGGCCGCGAGTTTGGTCAGGCGCTGGGTGTGGCACCTGAACGCTGCTATCCCGACTACGCCAGCCTGTTCGCCGGAGAAGCGGCGCGCGAAGATGGCATTGAAGCGGTGTCGATCGCCACGCCAAACAATACCCATTTCGCCATTTGTCGCGCAGCGCTGAATGCCGGGCTGCATGTGGTGTGCGAGAAGCCGCTCTGTTTTACGGTCGAAGAGGCCGATGAGCTGGAGCAGCTTAGCCGGGAGAAGCAGAAGATTGTGGGCGTAACCTACGGCTATGCCGGGCATCAGCTGATTCATCAGGCCAGAGAGATGATCGCTGAAGGCATATTGGGTGAGATCCGCATTGTAAATATGCAGTTTGCTCACGGCTTTCATAATGAGGCGGTGGAGTTGCAGAGTGAAAGCACTCGCTGGCGGGTGGATCCGCGCTTTGTCGGCCCGAGTTACGTGTTAGGCGATCTGGCGACGCATCCGCTGTTTATCGCCGAAACGATGTTGCCCCAGCTGAAGGTGACGCGTCTGCTCTGTTCGCGCCAGAGTTTTGTCGCCTCGCGTGCGCCGCTGGAGGATAACGCCTTTGTGATGATGGAGTATGACAACGGCGCGGTGGGTACGCTCTGGGCCTCGGCGGTGAATGCAGGTTCCATGCATGGGCAGAAAATTCGCGTGGTCGGATCGAAAGCCAGTCTGGAGTGGTGGGATGAGCAGCCAAACCAGTTGCGTTACGAGGTGCAGGGTGAGCCGGTTCGCATTCTGGAGCGCGGCATGGGCTACCTTAACCCGCGCGCGCTGGAAGAGGATCGTATTGGCGGCGGGCACCCGGAAGGGTTATTCGAAGCCTGGTCGAATCTCTATCGCCGCTTTGCGCTGGCGATGGATGCCACCGATCGCCGTGACACCGCTTTCCTGGAGGATTTCTGGTATCCCGATGTGCATGCCGGATTAGCGGGCGTGCGCTGGGTGGCGCAGTGCGTAAAATCAGCGGATGCGGGTGCAGAGTGGGTGATCTGCTGAATCGAGCCTTTATCGTGGGCCAGGGGGCACGCTTGCTCTACCCATAGAAGTGCTATTTATCATGACCGGGATATAAACCGGCTGGCTCTGGTTCAGGAAGTCAGCTCTGGCGGCTCGATCTGCTCACGAGGCGGTTCGGTTACTGATAGGAAAAAGTAATACTCGCCAGTGCATTAGCTGTTCCGGGCACCAGATCGCCCGTACGAATATACTGCGCCTGGAAAGGCAGTGACAATACCTGGTTTGCTGATGAGGTTGTCTGGATAAAGAACTGGTTGAGTGTACCATCAGCCGTGCTGTCCGGGCCCATGCTCAGAGGACCGATACCGTTGTAGAAGAACTGTACGCCTACGCCCGAAGCGGTAGAGTCGCCCGTTAGTGTCACAACCGATGAACTATTTGATGGGGTTGTCTGGTCGGTCATAACCGCATTCACCGCGATGTTCTGATCACAGGTGAGGGTGACGTTGAACGTGCCCGAAGGTGAGGTGCTACCCACGGTTGAAAGTGTGCGGATATCCAGCGTGCCCAGATCGACATTCGCACTTTTCGTATTGACCGTACAGCCGCTGGCGACCACCGTGATGGTGGTAGGGTTGATGATGACCTGCGCTGTTTTGGTTTCATTATTGTAGGCCGTCAGAATGGCAGCAGTGATTGTGGGCGTTGTATAGGTGCCCGACTTCAGTGCTGTTCCCGTTTTAATAAATGTTACTTTTGCTGACCAGCCCAGGTTCTGGGCATAACCTGATGTACCGGAGGCTGGATAGCTCTGAGTGATGCCAGTTTGTAATGGAACATATTCCGACCCATTAAAATCTTTGAGACCCAGGATGTAACCCACGCCGGGTATACCCGTTTCAAAAATGGTGTAATTTACGCCATCAACGGTAACCGTCATGCCGCTGGATATTGCTGAGGGAGAGGGTTCCAGCGTGCCCTTTGAGCAAGTCCATATCAGTCCGCACCAGAACACTTCCGAGACGTCAGCTGTCGCGCTCCAGGTCGAACCAATAATATCTCCGGGCATTACCGAATCCGCTGGCCCGGAATATTCCATTGGCAGGGGCGAGAGCGTGATGTCTGATCGCCACTCCAGAGCCAGCGCGCTGGCAGAGGTGAGAAAGCAGGCAAGCAACAGTAAAATTCGCATCATTGATACTCCGTAGTCCAGGTGGCGATGGCTGAAACGCCGCCAGCGGTAACCTCAGGGCCTGTAGCGGTTAACCGGGCATAAAAATTCATCTGTACGCTGTCGTTACCGGCTACGCCATAGGCGGTCGTCTGGGTATCAAGTGGGACAAGCGCGCCCTCCTGATCGAGAATTTGCACTGCCACGCCTGTTGCTCCGCCCTCAGCCACTTTAATCAGTCGCGGATCGATCTCATCCGGCGTGCCACTGAAGCGGATCTTCACGCCCGAAAAGGTGGGGCCGCACGCTTCCAGTGTGAGTGTGAACGGAGTTTTAATGTTGCTTACCGCACCTGCTTTACTTAGCTGTCTGGTGCCGATATCACCAAGCGGTACATTTTTCTCCAGCGAGTCGGCGGCCACTACACACGTGTTAGCGATCAGATTTCCCGTTACCGAAACCAGCACATCGTAGCCGCGCACCGGTAACGAACCGGCGAAAAAAAGGACGATGCATATCAGACGCTTTGTTACTGACATACTCCCTCCTGTGTATAGAGGCCCGTGCGGGCATTGAAATCCTGCTTATTGAGCTGGAAGCGAACAGAACAGCGTGCCATGTTATCTTTGCCCCAGACCGCGTTAAGTGTGCCTTTCATTGGCAGGCCCGATAAATAGACGCTGCCGCCATCACCCACAATGCTGCTAACCTCGCTGTCTTCCAGTGCGACGACGGTACCAAAAGGCAATACCGTGCCGTTCTGACGTAAGACAATCATCGCTTTTGCACCCTGCTGAGTGGCAATGGTGGCTCGCACCAGTGCGCCGTCGGTAGGCGTTTTGCTGATGATGGCGTTATCGGGTTCAACATCATTAGCCGTGGTCGTGGTGTCCAGTCCTACCCGGTTAATGCGATAAGGCGTAGCGTAAGGAATGACCGCATAACCCCGGCTGTCGGTTTTAATACTTCTATGATTCAGAACCGCAACCTCGCTGGCTCCCGGTGCTTTGATCAGAATATTGGTATTGCCCAGAGGCTGGCTCAGCGTCAGACCATCTTCGTGTAAAACAGCACCACCGCTTATGCCGTAGCTGAGATTGCGAGCATCACGCCCGTAGCTGTAACCCAGGTTGTACTGGCCCCGCTGATTTTTGTATTGCAGTGCAGTATCGCCGCCATACGCTTGCCGGGCGCTGTAGCGCTGATTGACGCTGTAATAAAGCTCATCCTGTCCAGGTACATAACCACTGACGCCACCGCTGTAGGTCGTTCCTGCTGATTTCCCCTGAGTGGTGGAGAAACGTGCCCGTGTCGAATTTTTAGGATTGCCGAAGGGTATCGAGAGCGATAACGCCAGAATGTTATCTTTACTGTCATCATACAGACTGGTACTGCGCTGGAAGCTCACCCCCAGCGAGGCCGATCGCAATGTCGTATTCCAGGCAAACTGGATTCCCTGAGTCGTTTTCGAAGTATGCCAGTAGGTTTGCTGATCCCATGACAGTGACAGTGAGCCATATTTGTCCATCGGCTGCGTGAGCTGCAGCTGGTTTCTGGCTTTGCGTGACATCCGGAGGTCATAGAGATTTTCATAGCGGGTAGTCACAGTTCCATCTGCTTCTACTATTTGTTCCGGCTTGCCGCCACTCATCCTTTTATAAGCCGTATCACTGAGGTTATAGAACCCTTGTGTGGAGTAGCGTAGCGAGTAGAAATTCACGCGCGTTCCGATGTCATTGAGCAGTTTGCTGTAGCGCAGGCGAATGGAATCACCTGTGTAATGTTTGTCATCCGCAAGCTGGCTCTGGGCATGGGTAATATCCAGCGAATAGGCACCAAAACGGCCCAGGTTCTGACCGATGCCTGCTGCAACTCCGCGATAACGCTCGGAAAGCTGAGCGCCACCATAAAAAGTGAGTCCATACCGCCAGCCATAAAAGAGTTCACCCTGGGCAAAAGTGGGTGCATTCTGATTATTAACGGGCTGGAATTTTCCTGCACTAAGGGCATATTTAGCCTGGCCGCTTCGAACCAGATTAGGAACGCTGGCGAAAGGCACGCTGAACTGGGTTTCGTAGCCATCGTTCTCCCTTATAGTGACAGACAGATCACCACCGGAAGAGGTTGGATAGAGATCGCTAAGCACAAATGGCCCGGGCGACACACTGGTTTGATAAATAACATTGCCGTTCTGCCGAACGGTGACGACAGCATTACTGCGGGCAATCCCCCTGACTTCGGGCGCGTAACCGTTCAGGCTGGCAGGCAGCATATTGTCATCAGTTTTAAGCGCCAGCCCGCGTACACCTATGGAATCAAATATCTGAGATGACGTGTACGTTTCCCCAGCGTAAAGCTGTGCGCCCAGCGCCGGAACATCGCGCTGTAGCCAGGTCTGTACATGCTTCAGCTCATTGGTGTCTTTAGTCCAGGTGGTATAGTCACGCAGCCGCCATGCGCCAATGTTTATGCCGCTGTTCAGGCTGGCAAACAGCTGCTGCTCGCGAGTTTTATTATTCCCTCGGTAGGTGTTATTTGAGCCGTTAATAACATAGTTCAGCCACCCGGCGTGAATGCCATGTTCCCAGCTTTCCGGACTAACGTAGCCACGTGGCAGATTGCGCATCATGCTCTGCGGTAAAGTGATGTTGAGCGTGAGGGTTCGCGGCTCATAATCCGTGCTGCTGCCGGGAAACAGCGTGTTGAGAAAATAGCACTGCTTTACCAGCGGCAGGCTGACACCCTGTGCCTGTGCCATGTCAACGCCGAGCGCATTAAACTGACTGGCCGTCAGGCACGCTGCGGTTATATCCTGCCCATTTGATTTATCCACAGCAAAAATGACGTTGCCAGTGAAGGCATAGTTCTTATTGATATAGACGTTAATATTATATTCGCCTGGTGGTAAGGCACTGCCTGTATTTACCCAGGATAAATCAGCCATTGACGCGCTCTCGCCGTTAAGGAAGGCGGGGTTAAAGTGCAAATCGCTTTCCGCGGCTGCGGTATACCGCATGGCATGGAAAGCCACCACCGCACAAACGATTTTCATTTTCACGCGATCATCCCTCAAAGAGTTTATTTACGGTTCAACGGGGCGCGGGTGACAGGTGTCCATGCACCATAATCATTGATGGTCTGAAAGGTCAGCGATGTGGCCTGGCTGAATTTCTCCGCCAGTGTGATAGTTGATTTTGGTGGCAACATTACAGGCTTAACCGTCTTACCATCAACTTTGAGATTGATTGTGGTAATGAACCAGGGCGTTGGATTGTTCAGCACGACTTTGCCCGAAGTGTATTTACCGCTAATTTTTTTCCAGCCTTCGTTAGCATTATCGGAAAGTGAAGCGGGGCGATAAAATACCTTAATACGATTTGCAGAGGCGAACTGCAGAGAGTTACCTGCACTATTTTTCGTTTGCTGTGGAATCGCTTTTACCGTCATCCAGTACAGGGATTCACGATCCTGTGGCAGAGATTTACCATTAAAGATAATCTTCACTACGCTTTCGGTTGACGGTTTTAAAACATAAAGCGGGGGCGTAATAACAAAATCCTGCGTGCGCTCACCGCTGGCATTCTCCATCCAGGACTGAATCAAAAATGAGGCTGTTGCATGGGTGTTTCTGACCTGAAGAGTGGACTGTTTTGAATCAGCTGAGTAGACCATACGTGTTGCACCTAACCCCACGCCACCCGCGTGTACCTCGGATGAACACAGTGCGGCAGCCAGAAAAACCCAGGTTAAAGAACGCATTTTTTCTCCTGAATGTCTATTTATGCCCGGTCGTTAAACCGGGCATAACGATTACGAGTAGGTTACGGTGTAGGTGGCAACTGCACTGGCATCGCCCGCAGTGGCACCACCGGTCGGGGAATAATATTTAGCGCTAAAGTTCAGCGTGTTAGAGCCTTTACGCAGTGGCGTTGCTGTCGCTGCTTCACCCAGTTTTACGACATTGCCCTGTTCGTCATAAAGACGAATGGCCACATTCTGCGCAGAGGCTGTACCACCGTTTACGCCCGCCGCCAGGCTGTTGGCATCATTAGCATCTGGCGTACCTGAAAAGGTCACCGAGACAGTGGTCGCAGCAACCGGGTTCTCTTCTGTAGAAGCTGAGGTATCAGCAATTGCGCAATCCTCCAGGGCGATAGAGAACGTTTTTGCCACGCTTGCTTCACTGCCTGCAGCGGCCAGCGTTGCAGTACGGACTTCACCCATATCAACATCAATGTTTGCGCTGTTGGCACTGATGGCGCAGGCTGATGTGACGACGCTTCCGTTAAAATTGACAGAACCACCGCTGGCCGTTGCCGCCAGCGCTGAGCCCATCGGAAACAGAGCTGAAGCACCTAATACCAGAAGGTCTTTTTTATTTAATTTCATGTAATCACCTTTATTGTTGAGTTTGCTTTGTTGTGTTTTGTAAATAAAGACTGACAATAAATATAAAAATTATTTTTACTGTAAATATGCGAAAACACAGGTGTTGGGTTTTAATATAATTTATTTTTTTCTTTATTGTTTGTTTTTGCTGCTTCGATGTATGTGGGGTGATTTCCTCCTCTTAATAATAAGGTGGGGGCATTATAATTTATTTAAGAAAAAAGCACCTGTGGTTTTTTATTGTATGGGCAGGGTGTTGATGAATAACTATTCTATATTGAACACTTATGTTAATAGGTTATTTATTTTTAATGAAATGGTGAGATTTATGAGTTTAGCTTTTCCCTGAGAGTGAATAGTAATTTCATCATCATTTGATATTTATTTTGATTCGTATTTCTATCGTAATAAATGAGAAAGATGTTATCTCTTCTGCCCACAGAAAATGCCTTGATGAAGATCATGAAAGATCGTTTATAATGATTTTTTTAAATGCCATTCTGGACTGTTGGATAAAAGGGGATAGCCCGGGCAAGTAGAGACTAGCTGGATCCCTGTTTGTGACAGCGAGCATGATCGCCGGGTCTTTGCCGGGATGGCCATTAATATAGTGAATAGGTTCATTAAAGCGTACAGAGGATAATTGAGGGTCAGTTCAGTCGTCATGCCTGACTCTCGGGGCTGGCGGACAACAGCAGAATAGTGCACATAAACCAGGGATGGTGGGAAACACGGCAGAGGTACGGGGACTGGCGTCCCAAAAGCAAAAAACCCGCCAGAGGCGGGTTTCTTTAAATTTTGGTGCCCGAACCCGGAATCGAACCAGGGACACGGGGATTTTCAATCCCCTGCTCTACCGACTGAGCTATTCGGGCAACGGGGCGCATTAAACCGTAAAGGCCGCGGGTCGTCAACGGCTTTCACTAAAAAACCCCTGGAAACGTGACTGATTGCCTGATTTTCAGTCAAAGCGGGCAAAACCTCAGGCCAGCGCGCCATTTTTACGGCACAGCGCGATGCTGTAAACATCCTCCGCCAGTCGCTGGGCGGTGGCGACATCCTGCACATTACGCTTCACCAGCAGCTTGCTCAGGCAGCCTTCAAGGATCAGCTCCATCTGATCGGCGACCATGCTGGGATTATCCAGCGCCTGCTCTACCAGAATCTCATGGGTGAACTGCCAGGAGCCGCGTTTCTGCTGCTCGGCCAGCTGATGAATGGGCTGATCGGGCTGTGGATAGAAGCTGCAGGCGGCGATAAACAGGCAGCCCGGAAAACGGCCTTTGCTGACCTGCTCACTCAGTACTTCATAGCGCGCCATCAGCTTCTGATCCGGTGACAGCGATTCATCCAGCAGGATCTGGCGGCGCCAGGTTTCGATCTGCTGGCCGTGATAGCGCAGCGCATCATAGAGCAGAGCATCACGATCGGGCCAGAACAGCTGAAGCTGCTCAAGGGTTAATTCAGTCTGTCCCGCCAGGGTTTCCAATGAGAGGGTGGCGGCGAGGCCGTTTTGTTCAAGCACATTCAATGCATGCTCGAGTATCTGTTCACGCTGCAAGTGACTCTCCTCTGGTATGCAGGCCCGGTCATTCACCGGGCAATGACCTGACTCCAGTGTTGTTTACGGGGTAAGTTTCTGCAAATGCGCTCTGAAGTCGGCGGCATTGAGAAACCCGGTGATGCGCGAGCCGGGGATTTCATGGCCCTGCGCATCGAAGAACAAAATTGTCGGTAAGCCCAGCACCTGAAGATGCTGCAACAGCACGTTGTCGCTGGCGCTGTTGGCGGTGACGTTGGCCTGTAGCAGCTGTACCTTGCTCAGGCTATCGCGCACGGCGCTATCACTAAAGGTATATTTTTCAAACTCTTTGCAGGCGACGCACCAGTCGGCGTAGAGATCGACCATGGTGATGCGGCCGCGGGCCTGCTGCAGCGCGCTATTGAGCTGCTGCGGTGTCTGAAGCGTCTGGAACGGCAGCGGAGCTACAGCATGCTGCGCGGCCTGACCGCCAAAGGCCCAGTCCTGCAACGGACGCGCGCTGATCAGCGCAGCGGCCAGCATGATAATCTGCACGACGCGCCACTTACCGCTGCTGGCGCGCAGGCTGACGGTGAACGCCCAGCCGAAGAAGGCCACGCCGAGCAGGCTCCAGAGCCGCACGCCCCACGCGTCACCCAGCACCCGCTCCAGCAGGAAGACCGGCAACGCCAGGATGACAAAGCCAAAGCCTTCTTTAACGGTTTGCATCCACGGGCCGCTTTTCGGCAGCAGCCGGTTACCAAACAGGGTCACGGCAATCAATGGTAAGCCCATGCCGACCGCATAGAGCCACAGCGTTCCGGCACCGGCCCACAGATTTCCGCTCTGCGCGATGTAAAGCAGAATGGCACTGAGCGGGGCCGTGGTGCAGGGCGAACAGATCAAACCTGCCAGCGCACCCATCAGGAAGACGCCGGGCAGCGATCCTCCCTGCTGGCGATTGCTCCACAGGGTCAGACGGGTTTGCAGGCTGGCGGGCAGTTGCAGCGTAAACAGGCCGAACATCGACAGCGCCAGCACGATGAACAGCAGGGAGAGCGTGAACAGCACGTAGGGGTGCTGCAACGCAGCCTGGAAGCGCAGCCCCGCGGCCGCGACCACCATCCCCAATAACGTATAGGTCAGCGCCATTCCCTGGACATAGACCATTGCCAGCGCAAATAGTCGGCCCAGCGAATAGTGGCGCTTGCCGCCAAGGATGATGCCGGAGATCAGTGGATACATCGGCAGTACGCAGGGGGTAAACGCCACGCCGATGCCGATCAATAACGCCCAGAGCGGAGAAAAGGGCAGCGGACTGGCAGGCGCGGGCTGAGCACTGACCGGCGCTGGCGCGCTGCTGGCTGCAATCTCACTTACCGGCACGCTGCGTGTCTCCGGCGGATAACAGAATCCGGCGGCAGCACAGCCCTGATACGTAACGCTGAGCGTGGCATCAGGGCCTGCCTGTTTCAGCGTCACCGGCAGCGTCAGGTCCTGCGGATAAACCTCACTTTTGCCGAAGAATTCATCTTCATGCGGCTGACCGGCGGGCAGCGTCAGCGGCGCAATGGTCGCGTTCTGCGGCGTGATGTGGATTTGCTGGCGATAAAGGTAGTAACCCGGTTTCACTTTCCAGTGCAGGTTGAGCTGCGCGCCCTGCTGGTCAAAGTCAAACGTAAACGCCTGATCGACCGGCACAAAGCGGCTGGTCGCCGGATTTGAAAAGAGTGATGCGTGCGCCTGCAGACAGATAAACAGCGTCAGCAGAAGCGTAATTAAGCGAGAGATGCGTGCAGCCATGACAAGTATTCACTGTCTCCATATTGAACCGGTAGCGCCAGCAGTTCAGGCACGTCGTAGGGATGCGCCTGTTTGAGCAGGTCACACAGCGCCTGCTGATGATCGCTGTCGCACTTCAGCAGCATCTGGACTTCGCTGCTCTGCTCCATTTTGCCCTGCCAGAGATACCAGGAGGTCGCGCCCGGCAGCATTGTGACGCAGGCCGCCAGTCGGGCTTCCAGCGCCAGGGCAGCAAGTTTTTCTGCCGTGGCCTGATCGGGCACGGTGCAGAGGATCACGACAGCGTTCATCCTGTGACTCCTGTTGAAAAGAGCGCCGATGATAGCACGCTCCATCCGTAACACGATGACGGCGCTATAACAGCAAGCCGCCAAAGACGAAGCCGGAGAGTACCGACAGCGCAATGGCGATCACACCGGGAATAATAAAGGCATGGTTAAAGACAAACTTGCCAATCCGGGTTGAGCCGGTGTCATCCATCTCCACGGCGGCCAGCAGGGTCGGGTAGGTCGGCAGCACAAACAGCGCCGAAACCGCTGCGAATGACGCGATGGCCGTCAGCGGCGTCACGCCCAGCAGCAGCGCGGCGGGCATCAGTGCTTTAGTGGTAGCGGCCTGAGAGTAGAGCAGCATGGAGGCGAAAAACAGCACCAGCGCCAGCATCCATGGATAGGTTTTCAGCGCGTCGCCCGCCAGCATCTGGATCTCCGCCAGATGCGCTTTGACAAAGGTATCGCCCAGCCAGGCAACGCCCATCACGCAGATACAGGCGCTCATGCCGGATTTAAAGGTGCTGGCACTAAGGATTTCGCTGGTGTCGAGTTTGCAGGTCAGGCTGATCAGCGTGGCGATGGTCAGCATAAATACCACAATCGCTTCGTTACGTGGTAGCGGCGGATTGGCGATCAGGCCGACGCTGGCGCTGGTCGCGGTGGCATAGAGCACCACGGCCACAATCCCTGTCAGAAACAGCAGCACCGACTTTTTCGCGCCCGGTTTTGCCTGGAAGATGCTGGCACCGCGCAGTGTGACTTCACCTTTGGCGAGACGTGCCTGATAGACCTCATCATCTTTCAGCTCACGGCCCAGGAAGTTGGTCATCAGTGCCGCCAGGAAGAGACCCACCATAGTTGAGGGGATGGCTATCGCCAGCAGCGTGATATAGCTGACGCCGCGCGGTTCAAGCAGGGTGGCGAAGAAGACCACCGCGGCTGAAATGGGTGACGCGGTAATCGCGATCTGCGAAGCCACCACCGCAATCGACAGTGGCCGGGAAGGGCGAACGCCTTGCTCCTTCGCGACTTCGGCAATCACCGGCAGCGTCGAGAACGCGGTGTGCCCGGTTCCGGCCAGCAGCGTCATCAGATAGGTCACCAGCGGAGCCAGTAGAGTGACATGGCGCGGATGACGGCGCAGCAGGCGTTCCGCCAGGCTCACCAGATAATCCATGCCGCCCGCCACCTGCATGGCGGCGATCGCGGCGATCACCGCCATGATGATTTCGATCACATCGAACGGGATAGCACCGGGTGCCATGCCAAATCCCAGCGTCAGCACCAGCACGCCCATGCCGCCGGCGAACCCGATGCCAATGCCGCCAAGACGCGCGCCCAACCAGATCGCCATTAAGACGATAAGCAGCTCAACCACAAACATGAATCACTCCTGTAAAGTAAACCGGTAAAACCTGGGTGTGCTGTGTAACAAAAAAAAAGGCACACCGTGTTGATCGCGGTGTGCCTTTGGTTAACCAGCGTCGGTTAACCCTTACTGTTCACTTTCATCGGTATAACGTTTCGCTTTGTAAACCGGGTACATCAGGTTCTGAACCGAGAAGATATCGTCCAGCTCACTTTCCGTCAGCAGGCCGCGCTCCAGCACCACCTCACGCACGCTTTTACCGGTTTCCGCACAGATTTTTCCAACGATATCGCCGTTGTGGTGGCCGATGTAAGGGTTGAGGTAAGTGACGATACCAATCGAGTTGAAGACGTAGGCTTCGCACACCGCGCGGTTAGCAGTAATGCCGTTGACGCACTTCTCCAGCAGGTTGTAGCAGGCATTCGTCAGGATGCTGATTGACTCAAACAGCGCCTGGCCAATCACCGGCTCCATCACGTTAAGCTGCAACTGGCCCGCTTCAGAAGCCATCGTTACGGTGATGTCGTTGCCGATCACTTTGAAGCAGACCTGGTTAACGAC
The DNA here is from genome assembly GCF_003201065.1 of Pantoea sp. JKS000250. NCBI lineage: Bacteria > Pseudomonadati > Pseudomonadota > Gammaproteobacteria > Enterobacterales > Erwiniaceae > Pantoea > Pantoea sp. JKS000250. Next base: position 2,604,766 of record NZ_QICZ01000001.1, read on the forward strand.
CTCTGGCACGACCGGATTGACCTTGGCCGGCATGATAGAGGAACCCGCCTGCAGCTCTGGCAGGTTGATTTCGTTCAGCCCGGCGCGTGGACCGGAGGAGAGCAGGCGCAGGTCATTACAGATTTTAGAGAGCTTCACCGCCAGACGTTTCAGTGATGAATGGACCATCACATAGGCACCGCAGTCAGAGGTCGCTTCAATCAGATCTTCCGCTGGCACCACCGGCAGATTGCTGACTTCCGCCAGACGCTGAACCGCCAGATGCTGATAGCCTTCCGGGGTATTGAGGCGGGTGCCGATGGCGGTCGCGCCCAGGTTCACTTCCAGCAGCAGTTCAGCAGTGCGCAGAATGCTTTTGGTCTCTTCATTCAGCAGCACGCTGAAAGCGTGAAACTCCTGACCGAGGGTCATTGGCACGGCATCCTGCAGCTGGGTGCGGCCCATTTTCAGGATGGTCTGGAATTCATCGGCTTTGTGCTGGAAGCCTTCGGCCAGCTGGCTGATGCCATCAAGCAGTTTCAGCAGCGAGCTGTAAACGGCAATGCGAAAACCGGTCGGGTAGGCGTCGTTAGTGGACTGGCATTTGTTCACATGATCGTTGGGGTTAAGGTACTGATATTCCCCTTTCTGGTGGCCCATCAGCTCCAGGCCGATGTTTGCCAGTACCTCATTGGTGTTCATATTGACCGAGGTTCCGGCCCCGCCCTGATAGACATCCACGGGGAACTGGTCCATACAGCGACCGTTGTTCAGCACTTCGTCGCAGGCCTTAATGATGGTATCGGCAATGTTACGCGGGATGGTCTGCAGCTCTTTATTGGCCATCGCTGCCGCTTTTTTTACCATCACCATACCGCGGACAAATTCAGGTATGTCGCTGATTTTACTGTTGCTGATATAAAAATTTTCAATCGCACGCAGAGTATGAACGCCATAATAGGCATCCGCCGGAACTTCGCGCATACCTAACAGGTCTTCTTCGATACGAATGTTGTTCGCCATGATAACCTTCTTGTTGTTGCCGCTAACCATCACAAAGGATGTGTTTATTTTGTTGTGGTGTGCCCGTGCCGACATATTATCCGTCTTCACCGTGGCATGTGCGATCATATTCTGATGCATAAGAAAAGCACGCATGCAGATCACTTAATGCTGCCGTCTGGTTAACGATATGTGAAGTTGGTTACAAAATTAACCCCGCAGGATAAATTTGACAGGATCGGTTGAAAATGGCGGCGTGGGTGCCCATCTCTTTTCTTATCATCCTCAGGATGAACGCTTTCTGCTGACCGGCACGCTGCCGTTCAGCCCTACTTACAGGAGAGTACGGTGCGCTGGATACCGTTATTAGTCTTTTTTGTTCTGGCCTGGATCGAGATTTCGCTCTTCATTCAGGTTGCGCACGTCATGGGCGTGCTGCTGACCATGCTGCTGGTGGTCTTCACTTCGTGCATCGGGGTGTCGCTGGTCAAAAATCAGGGCATGAAGAACTTCATGCTGATGCAGGAGAAGCTGGCGCGTAACGAAAGTCCTGCCAGTGAGATGATCAAAAGCGTATCGCTGATCATCGCCGGTTTCCTGCTGCTGTTGCCGGGCTTCTTTACTGACCTGCTCGGTCTGTTGCTGCTGCTGCCACCAGTGCAGAAGCATCTGACGCTGAAGCTGATGCCCCATCTGCGCGTCTGGCGCGGACCGGGTGCCGGACCGGACAGCGGTTACACCATGGATGGCGAATTCGAACGTAAAAACAGCGATCGCCTTGAGCACCATGACGATCACAAGGATCGTTAATCACAGCGGTTACCTTTGAAAGCGCAGCCTCCGGGCTGCGTTTTTTATTTGTCGCGCCTTCTGTTCAAAAAGCCGCCACTTATCACGTTCGCGTAAAAAATTTGTTGTCCGCCCCCTTGAAAGCAGGTGGGTATGGCCCTATCTCTCTGGTCACGAGGCCGGAAGCCATGCAGCCCGGTGTTCAACCCCAAAACTGAATGATTGGACTTCTCAAAGGAGAGCTATCAAATGAAAATTCGTCCATTGCACGATCGCGTCATCGTCAAGCGTAAAGAAGTTGAAGCTAAATCAGCTGGCGGCATCGTGCTGACCGGTTCCGCAGCAGGTAAATCCACTCGTGGTGAAGTTCTGGCTGTCGGCAATGGCCGCATCCTTGAGAGTGGCGACGTTAAGCCGCTGGACGTGAAGGTTGGTGATGTCGTGATCTTCAATGAAGGTTACGGTGCTAAAACCGAAAAGATCGACAACGAAGAAGTGCTGATCATCTCTGAAAGCGACATTCTGGCGATTGTTGAAGCGTAATTTTTTCGCGTAACTCACTGAACGAAACGAATTTAAGGGACAATTGAAATGGCAGCTAAAGACGTAAAATTCGGTAATGACGCTCGCGTAAAAATGCTGCGTGGCGTGAACGTACTGGCAGATGCAGTAAAAGTTACCCTGGGCCCGAAAGGCCGTAACGTGGTTCTGGATAAATCTTTTGGTGCACCGACCATCACTAAAGATGGTGTTTCTGTGGCACGTGAAATCGAGCTGGAAGACAAGTTCGAGAACATGGGCGCGCAGATGGTGAAAGAAGTGGCCTCTAAAGCGAACGACGCTGCGGGCGACGGTACCACCACGGCAACCGTACTGGCACAGTCAATCATCACCGAAGGCCTGAAAGCGGTCGCAGCGGGTATGAACCCGATGGACCTGAAGCGCGGTATCGACCAGGCCGTTATCGCTGCAGTTGAGAAACTGAAAGCGCTGTCTGTGCCTTGCTCAGACTCTAAAGCGATTGCACAGGTTGGTACTATCTCTGCTAACTCCGATGAAACCGTAGGCCAGCTGATTGCTCAGGCGATGGAAAAAGTCGGTAAAGAAGGCGTGATCACCGTTGAAGAAGGCACCGGCCTGCAGGACGAGCTGGATGTGGTTGAAGGTATGCAGTTCGATCGTGGCTACCTCTCTCCTTACTTCATCAACAAGCCAGAAACTGGCGCGATTGAACTGGAATCTCCGTTCATCCTGCTGGCTGACAAGAAAATTTCTAACATCCGTGAAATGCTGCCAGTGCTGGAAGCTGTTGCGAAAGCAGGCAAACCATTGCTGATCATCGCGGAAGATGTTGAAGGCGAAGCGCTGGCAACACTGGTGGTTAACACCATGCGCGGCATCGTGAAAGTGGCTGCGGTTAAAGCACCAGGCTTCGGCGACCGTCGTAAAGCTATGCTGCAGGATATCGCTATCCTGACCGGTGGTACTGTGATCTCTGAAGAGATCGGTATGGAGCTGGAAAAAGCGGCGCTGGAAGATCTGGGCCAGGCTAAACGCGTTGTGATCAACAAAGACACCACCACCATCATCGACGGTGTGGGTGAAGAGGCGACAATCCAGGGCCGTGTGACCCAGATTCGTCAGCAGATCGAAGAAGCAACCTCTGATTACGACAAAGAAAAACTGCAGGAGCGCGTAGCGAAACTGGCAGGCGGCGTAGCCGTTCTGAAAGTAGGCGCAGCAACTGAAGTTGAAATGAAAGAGAAGAAAGCCCGCGTTGAAGATGCGCTGCACGCAACCCGTGCTGCTGTCGAAGAAGGCGTGGTTGCAGGTGGTGGTGTGGCGCTGGTTCGCGTTGCCGCACAGCTGGCCGATCTGCGTGGTCAGAACGAAGACCAGAACGTCGGTATCAAAGTTGCGCTGCGTGCAATGGAATCTCCACTGCGTCAGATCGTCTCTAACGCCGGTGAAGAGCCATCCGTTGTTGCTAACAATGTGAAAGCGGGCGACGGTAACTACGGTTACAACGCGCAGACTGAAGAGTACGGCAACATGATCGACTTCGGTATCCTGGACCCAACCAAAGTGACCCGTTCTGCTCTGCAGTACGCGGCCTCTGTTGCGGGTCTGATGATCACCACCGAATGTATGGTCACTGACCTGCCAAAAGGCGATGCACCTGATTTAGGCGGCGGCGCTGGCGGTATGGGTGGCATGGGCGGTATGGGCGGCATGATGTAATTGCCGTTGACTGCTTAAGTCATCACAGAACCCCCGATCGGAAACGGTCGGGGGTTTTTCTTTTGGGCAGGAAAATAGTATAAGTAGTGGCGCAATCGTTCGTCTTTCCTCTTGATATCTCCCGCTGTCTGCGCGCTGACTGTTGCCGCCCTGCCGGATTGACTTACCGCTGTAAGTTTATCGGGATGCGCCAATCTGCCAGCCTGAACTCAGTATGAAATATTGAGGTGATATAACGGGATTAAGGCAATGAATGTTCAGAAAAAAGTGATCTTTTTCTGCTACGCTGCCACCCGACTCTGATGATAATAAATGGGGATTACAATGCGGATTAACCTCTTGCTCGGACTGACGGCTGGCGCGTTATTGCTGGCGGGCTGCAGCAGCTCTACGCAACTCTCTTCAGCAGGACAGCGTGTAACGTTTACCGATCAGCAGCCTGGCAATAACTGCCAGCTTCTGGGCAATATCACCGGCTCACAGAGCAACTGGCTGAGCGGTGCAGGCGGCGAAACCAGCGCACTGCGCGGTGCAGCGAATGATCTGCGCAATCGCGCAGCGGAGATGGGCGGCAACGTCATTTACGGTGCAACCAGCCCGACGCAGAATCTGTTGTCCGCGTTCGCGCCACTCGACAGCAAAATGACCGGACAGGTTTATAAGTGCCCATAATGTGAATCGGGCGTCTGCTTTATTTAATCGGCCAGCTTTTTGCTGGCCGTTTTTATTCCTGACGCAGCTGTAAATCCAGTGGTGTTTTACTTGGCTCTCCACCAATTTCACGCGCCAGTTTTGGCACCAGATAACCCGAGACCTGTGACAGCAGCGCACGCACCAGTTGACGGGCTTCCTCATCTGACACAAAGAAGTGCGCGGCACCCTGTACCTTATCCAGCACGTGCAGATAGTAGGGCAGAATACCGGCATCAAACAGCGCATTGCTCAGCGTGGCCAGCGTCCGGGCATTATCGTTGATACCACGCAACAGCACGCTCTGATTCAGCAGGGTGACGCCGGCACGCTTCAGGCTGCTCATCGCCTCACGTAATTCATCATCGATCTCCTGCGCATGGTTGATGTGCGTCACCATCAGTACCTGCAGGCGGGTTTCGCTGAGCATCTGACAGAGCTGATCGGTGATGCGCGCCGGGATCACTACCGGTAATCGGCTGTGGATGCGCAGACGCTTCAGGTGCGGGATCTTTTCCAGCGCCGCGATCAGCCAGGCGAGCTCATGATCTTTCGCCATCAACGGATCGCCGCCGGAAAAAATGATCTCATCCAGCTCGGGATGATCGGCGATATAGTCCAGTGCAGCCTGCCAGCTACGCTTGTTGCCGGGATTGTCCTGATAAGGGAAATGACGACGGAAGCAGTAGCGACAGTTGACGGCGCAGCCGCCTTTTACCAGCAATAACGCCCGGTTTCGATATTTATGCAGCAATCCAGGTACAACGTTGCTTTGTTCATCGAGTGGATCGGTGCTATAACCTGGCGCATCGATGAATTCCTGGCGGCGGGTCAGTACCTGAAGCAGCAGTGGATCGTGCGCATCGCCTTTTTTCATCCGGCGGATGAACGCATGCGGGACACGCAGGGCGAAAAGACGCCGCGCATCCGCACCTTCAGCCAGCTCAGTGTGCTGATCAAGGGCTAAAATCCGCAGTAATTCATCAGGTTCAGTGACAACATCCGCAAGTTGCTGCAACCAATCTTCTCTGGAAGGTGTTTTTAGGGTTACAATGTGTGCCATTTTTTTGGCTTAGTACCAGTGTCAATTTTCGTAGAGGGCCTTCATGGCGACTTATTCTAGCAACGATTTCCGTCCCGGTCTTAAAATCATGTTCGAAGGCGAGCCGTATGCCATCGAATCCAGTGAGTTCGTTAAACCGGGTAAAGGTCAGGCATTCGCACGCGTTAAAATGCGTCGCCTGCTGACGGGTTCTCGCGTTGAGAAAACTTTTAAATCTACCGACTCCGCTGAAGGCGCAGACGTTGTAGATACCAACCTGAACTACCTGTACAACGACGGCGAGTTCTACCACTTCATGCATCCGGAAAGCTTTGAGCAGTTCCAGGTTGAAGAGAAGACGGTAAGCGATGCAGCGAAATGGCTGCAGGATAACGCTGAATGTATCGTTACGCTGTGGAATGGTCGTCCAATCGCCGTTCAGCCGCCGAACTTTATCGAAGCTGAAGTTATCGAAACCGATCCAGGCCTGAAAGGTGATACTGCGGGTACTGGCGGCAAGCCAGCCAAGCTGTCTACCGGCGCCGTGGTGAAAGTGCCATTGTTCGTGCAAGAGGGCGAAGTGGTCAAAGTTGACACCCGCTCTGGTGAATACGTGTCACGCGTGAAATAAGATTCGCAGGCGCATCTTCTGGTGCGCCTTTTTCTTGTCTGAGAGAAAAAAATGATCAAGCTGGCAAAATTAATCGCATTCGCGTTGCTGGTCTCTTCTGCGCTTAGCGCCTGCAACACATTCCACGGTTTTGGCGAAGATGTCTCCCACTTAGGCGGTGCCATTTCGCGTGCGGCAAAATGACCTTAACTGATTGTCCTTTTTAGAGTCCCGCCCGCAGCAACTGCCTGAAATCCGGCTATGCTTAAAGCGCTGTACTTTACATCCATCAAAAAGGACATTGTTATGTTAAAGAAAAGTATTGCCGCAATCTTCTCTGTACTGGTGCTCTCTTCTCTGCTGACGGCGTGTAATACCACGCGCGGTGTCGGTGAAGATGTCGAGGCGGGTGGCCAGGCGATTCAGAACAGCACGAAGTAACCTGTTATTCCAACCGGTACGAAAGGCTTTTCGTACCGGCTTGTCATAATCTGCACTATTTCTGTTTTACCCAGATTAGCTCTTCGACCGGGAAACCATCCCGACGCGCCTGCTCAACCAGTTTCTCTTTTACGCCCGGCTCCAGTTGGGGTGTCCGTGACAGTATCCAGAGATAGTGGCGATTCGGGCCGCACACCAGCGCATAGCGATAGTCGGGATCCAGTGCGATAACGTTATAGCCGCCGTAGAAGGGGCCAAAGAAAGAGACTTTCAGCGACGCACGCTGGGGTCCACCAGTAAAGTAGGCTTTACCAACGCTCTCCTGCCAGCGCTGCTTTTTGACGTTATAGCCACGATTAATCACCTTCAGGCCGCCATCTTCACGCGGGCTGTAGTTTGCCGTCACCTGCTCAAGGCCACGCTCAAAGGGATGGTTGAGGCGGGCAATCTCATACCACTGACCGAGATAGCGCTGACTGTCAAAGTTATCAATGACCGTGACGTTCTTTGGCGGCGTGGTGCTACAGGCAACTGAGAGAAAAGCACTCAGGCTGGCAACAACTGTTTTCCATGGAGACATAGTGGGATTCCTTTGTGATTTAACCGCTTAAGTATAGAAGCCGAAACGCTGTTTTTGGCAGCGCGGGCACGAGATTGTTTGCCGCAGGCATTGCAGGTAGACTTCCCCCCCTAATTTGTATCAGGAGTCATCACCATGAGCGAAACGGCAAGCTGGCAACCAAGCGCATCCATCGCCAATTTGTTAAAACGCGCCGCTATTTTAGCCGAAGTGCGTCGTTTCTTTGCCGATCGCGGCGTGCTGGAAGTCGATACGCCGGCGATGAGCCAGGCAACGATTACCGATATCCATCTGGTGCCCTTCCAGACGCGTTTTGTCGGGCCTGGTGCGGCGCAGGGGCGCGATCTCTGGCTGATGACCAGCCCGGAATATCATATGAAACGCCTGCTGGCGGCGGGCAGTGGCCCGATCTACCAGATGGCGCGCAGCTTCCGCAATGAAGAGGCGGGACGGCACCATAACCCCGAATTTACCATGCTGGAGTGGTATCGTCCGCATTACGACATGTACCGTCTGATGAACGAAGTCGACGATCTGATGCAGCAGGTGCTGGAGTGTGACAGCGCCGAGTCACTCTCGTATCAGCAGGCATTTATCCGCCATCTGGATCTGGATCCGCTGTCAGCGGACAAAGCGCAGTTGCGTGAAGCAGCAGAGAAGCTGGGTGAAGGTGAGCTGGCGCGCACAGAAGAGGATCGCGATACCTTGCTGATGCTGCTGTTTATGCTGGGTGTGGAACCAAAGATTGGTCAGGATAAACCCTGCTTCGTTTATCACTTCCCGGCCAGCCAGGCGGCACTGGCGGAGATCAGTACGGAAGATCATCGTGTGGCCGAGCGTTTCGAGGTCTATTATAAGGGCATTGAGCTGGCGAACGGTTTCCGTGAGCTGACCGACAGCCGTGAGCAGCGTCAGCGCTTTGAGCAGGATAACCGTCGCCGTGCAGCGCGCGGCCTGCCTGTGCATCCGATTGATACCTATCTGCTGGATGCGCTGGCGCATGGCATGCCAGCCTGTTCCGGGGTCGCGCTGGGTATCGATCGCCTGATCATGCTGGCGTTGAAAGCGGAGTCATTGAGTGAAGTGATCGCGTTTCCGGTGGATCGTTGCTAAACGTCCGAGTGAAAAGGGCGGGGATGGCCCATCTGATCGCAAAGGAAACCTGCATCCCTGCAGGTCGGCCTCGCCATTCTGGCTCGGACGCTTTGCTCTTCAGATGGGCCCCCCCTGCCCGTCAGGCTAAGGCATTGCTGTTAGTCTACAACCCCGCCAATCAGCTGCTGCTATCCGGAAACTCCTGAATCGTCACCGGCAGCGTCAGCTTCTGGTCGTTTCGCAGCACCTGTACATCAATTACTGAACCCGGACGAATTTCGGCCACCTGATCCATGGTCTCCTGCGCGGAGATGGCTGGCTTGCCGTTGACGCTGAGCAATACATCATTGGCCTGAATCCCGGCTTTATCCGCTGGCCCATCTGGCGTGACCACACTGACAATAATCCCCTGAACCCGATCCAGATTGCTGCCCTGGCCATGCAGTGGTGGCAACTCACGCCCGGTAATGCCGATATAGCCGCGGATGACCCGGCCATCACGAATCAGCTTATCCATGATTTTTGAGGCTAAGACGGTTGGAATGGCGAAGCCGATGCCTTCCGGGGTTTCACCATCATTACTCTTATCAAACGTCAGGGTGTTAATGCCCATCAGTTCGCCAAGCGAGTTAATCAGCGCACCGCCGGAGTTACCCTGGTTGATTGAGGCATCGGTCTGCAGGAAGTTCTGTCGGCCTGACGAACTCAGGCCTACGCGGCCCGTGGCGCTGATAATGCCCTGCGTTACCGTCTGACCGAGGTTATAGGGGTTACCGATCGCCATTACCACATCGCCGATATGCGGCTGCCGGTTGGGATTAATCGGGATAACAGGCAGGCCAGAAGCGGTAATCTTCAGTACGGCCAGATCGGTCATGCCATCGGAACCCACCAGCGTCGCTTCAAAGAAGCGGCCATCCTGCAATGCCACGATAATCTGATCGGCATTGTTGATCACATGTTTGTTGGTAAGGATGTAGCCTTTCGTATTCATGATCACCCCTGAACCCAGGGTAGTGATGCCACGATTGTTGTTGCCATGAGCGCTGCGGTTGTAAACGTTCACAACGGCAGGCACGGCGCGGCGCACCCCCTGATTGAAGCTAAAGGGCGTTTCGTCGGTAATATTTTCGTGGTTATAGAGGGCGTCGCTGCCCATACGCAGTGCAGGCAGTGCTGCGAGCAAAATACCCGCTACAATCAGGCCCAGCACCACGGCACGCAAAAGTTTAAGAAACATGGTGTTAAATCACGCCAGGGGAGATCGCAGGGGAGAATAACATGAGAGCGGCGGACACACACGCGCTTGTGTCCGCCGTAATGCGAGGTTTATCTCAACAACAGATAGATACTTTCATCGCCGCGCACCACATTCAGTGCCAGTACCGGCGGTTTTCCTTCCAGAATTTTACGCATTTCTGCAATGGTCTGAACGCGATTGCGGTTAACGCCGATAATCACATCATCTTTCTGCAGGCCAACCTGTTCAGCCGGCGTGCCTTTTTCGATGGTATCGACCTTCACGCCTTTATCACCGGTTTTGGTCTGTCCATCACTCAGGGTTGCGCCCTGAAGTGCAGGTGACATCAGCTGAGCGCTGGCGGTACTCTGGGCGCTCTGTTCCAGCGTGACGGTAACGGTTAGCGGCTTACCTTCGCGCAGCAGGCCAAGTTTAACCTGTTCGCCTGGCGGCGTGGTGCCCACTTTGACGCGCAGCTCTGCGAAGCTGGTAATCGGCTTATCGTTAATCGACGTAATGATATCGCCTGACTTCACGCCCGCTTTCTGTGCGGCAGACTGCGGTAAGACTTCTGAGACAAAGGCGCCGCGCTGCGCATCGACATTGAACGCTTTAGCCATATCGGCCGTCATTTCAGTGCCTTTGATGCCGAGCTGACCGCGCTTCACTTCACCAAATTTGATCAGCTGTTGCGCGAGGTTCATTGCCATATCGCTCGGAATCGCAAATCCGATGCCAATGTTGCCGCCGCTGGAGGCCAGAATCGCGGTGTTGATACCGATCAGCTCACCGTTAAGGTTGACCAGCGCACCGCCTGAGTTGCCGCGGTTAATGGCAGCATCGGTCTGAATAAAGTTTTCCAGCCCTTCCAGGTTCAGGCCGCTGCGGCCCAGCGCAGAAATAATCCCGGAGGTGGCGGTCTGCCCCAGGCCAAACGGGTTACCGATCGCCACTGCGAAATCACCCACTTTCAGCTGATCGGAGTCTGCGACTTTCACCTGCGTGAGGTTTTTTGCACCCTGAATCTGAATCAGCGCGATATCGGTCTGCTCATCATGGCCGATCAGTTTGGCTTCATATTCGCTGCCGTCGCCAAGCTGTACGTTGATCTTATCCGCACCGTTAACCACGTGATTGTTAGTCAGCACATAGCCTTTAGCGGCGTCAATGATGACGCCAGAACCTAAGCCTTCAAATGGCTGCGGCTGACTGTTTCCGCCAGGCATCTGGCCGAAAAAACGCTTCAGGGGTTCAGGAATATCCTGAGCCTGCGCACCGGAATCAGTGCCTTCCACGTGAACACTGACCACGGCGGGCAACACTTTCTCCAGCATCGGCGCCAGACTTGGCAGCGGCTGGCCAGCAATTTGTGCTGGCAGCGTTGCCATCGCGTCTGGCGCGGCGGCAAGGCTCATCCCAATACTCAGGGCTAATGCGCTAAACAGGCGTGCTTGTTTTTTCATTGCTACAACGCTCTCGCTGCAAAAGGTGGGGGAAATTAATGAGTGTGACAGTCGTTTGCGGTCAGGGTTCGCAAAAACAGCGGGCGCAGACAGGCTGCGCCCCAAAAAGATTAGTCGCGGGCAGGGCGCTCGCCACGCAGTAAACCGGATGCGCCTTCAGAGTAGTCGCGCGGCATCTGCACCGGCACCTGATCGTTGTCCGCTTCAGCTTCAGTCAGCTGATAGGCAAACGGATTTTTCTGGCCAGGCAGATTTGGCAGCAGGTCATTCGAGCCTTTTGCCATATGCTGATAGAGCTGACGATAGTCACGCGCCATGTTGTCCAGCAGCTCCGCGCTCTGCGCGAAGTGATTGGTCAGCTCTTCGCGATAATCAGCCAGCTCCGCTTTCGATTTTTCCAGCTCATACTGCATGCTGCGCTGCTCACGCAGCTTTTTGTTGCCAAAACGCATGGCGACTGCGCCGACAATAATACCTACCACTAAACCAATTAGCCCGTATTCCCAGGTCATAATGACTCCCGTGTTATTTCCATTGTTCCGTAGGGCGTTACACCATATTCAATAATAGTCACTATACCCGTTAATCTTATGGATGTGGAACTCCGGAGCAGCATGGCTTAGTGTAGAACGGCCTTTTTTTCAGCAACCGTGGTATCAATCAGACACCATTCAGGGACTTTGAAACAATAATGCAAACCTCAACTCCGCTTGCACGCTATGAGCAGGCGCTGTCGCAGGGCGAATTCAGGCCCGATGACGTACAACGTGAAGCGATTACCCGTTTAGACGCGCTGCAGCAGGCGCTGGTTGCCCGGCAACAAGCCGCCGCGCCTTCCTCATCCGGCCTGCTGGGACGCCTCTCTAAATTGATGGGCAAAGAGAAAAACGAGACGGCACAACCGGTACGCGGGCTCTATATGTGGGGCGGTGTCGGTCGCGGTAAGACCTGGGTCATGGATCTCTTTTTTCAGTCTATTCCTGGCGATCGCAAACTGCGTCTGCACTTCCACCGTTTTATGCTGCGGGTACACGAAGAACTTACGCAGCTTCAGGGCCAGAGCGATCCGTTACTGATCGTGGCGGACAAATTCAAAGCCGAAACCGACATCCTCTGTTTTGATGAGTTTTTTGTTTCCGATATCACCGATGCCATGCTGCTGGGCACGCTGATGGAAGCGCTGTTTGAACGTGGCATCGCGCTGGTCGCCACCTCGAACATTCCGCCGGACGATCTCTATCGCAATGGTCTGCAGCGTGCGCGCTTCCTGCCTGCGATTGAGCAGATAAAACGGCACTGTGATGTGATGAACGTGGATGCCGGTATCGACTACCGGTTACGCACGCTGACCTCCGCGCATCTGTGGAACTTCCCGCTCAACGCAGAGACACATGCCGAGATGGGCCGGATGTTCAAAGCATTGTCAGGCAGCCAGCCTGAAGCGGCACCGGTTCTGGAAATTAATCATCGCCAGATGCCGACGCTGGGTGTGAGCGAAGGCGTGCTGGCCATTAATTTCACGACCCTCTGCGGTGAGGGACGCAGTCAGCATGACTACATTGCGCTTTCGCGCCGTTTTCACAGCGTGCTGCTCTATGACGTGCCGGTGATGATCTACAAAACCGAAGATCAGGCGCGCCGTTTCCTGGCGCTGGTCGATGAGTTCTATGAACGTCATGTGAAGCTGGTGGTCGCGGCGGAAACGTCACTGACCGAGATTTATCAGGGCACGCGACTGAAGTTTGAATACCAGCGCTGTTTATCCCGACTCCAGGAGATGCAGAGCGAAGAGTATCTGCGTTTGCCGCACCTGCCGTGAGAATAAACAGGATAAATACCGAAATAGGGTTCGATTTTTGTAACCGACTTCTCTATAATCTTGCGACCCCACGTTACAGCAAAGGATTTTTTTCCCAAATCCTCTGTGTTCCAGTAACTCTATCCGAAGGGGTGGCTTGCTGGTCAAAATGGTCGTGTGAGCCTCATTCGTTTACTTAAGCGTTTGGGATTTCACCAACGTGTAACTTAATTTGGGTAAGCTTTTCGATGAAAACTTTTACAGCTAAACCAGAAACCGTCCAACGTGACTGGTTTGTAGTTGACGCAACGGGCAAAACTTTGGGTCGCCTGGCGACTGAACTGGCGCGCCGTCTGCGTGGTAAGCATAAAGCGGAATACACTCCGCACGTTGATACGGGTGATTACATCATCGTTCTGAACGCAGAAAAAGTTGCTGTAACCGGCAACAAGCGTACTGACAAGATCTACTATCACCACACCGGCCACATCGGTGGTATCAAACAGGCGACCTTTGAAGAGATGATTGCTCGCCGTCCTGAGCGTGTGATTGAGATCGCGGTTAAAGGCATGCTGCCGAAGGGCCCGCTGGGTCGTGCTATGTACCGTAAACTGAAAGTTTACGCAGGCAACGAGCACACCCATGCGGCACAGCAACCGCAAGTTCTTGACATTTAATCGGGATTAAAGGCAATGGCTGAAACTCAAAACTACGGCACTGGTCGCCGCAAAAGCTCTACCGCTCGCGTATTCATTAAGCCGGGTAGCGGTAACATCGTAATTAACCAACGTTCTCTGGAACAGTACTTCGGTCGCGAAACTGCCCGCATGGTAGTTCGTCAGCCGCTTGAGCTGCTGGACCTGGTTGGTAAATTCGATCTCTATGTCACTGTTAAAGGTGGCGGTATTTCTGGTCAGGCTGGTGCGATCCGTCACGGTATCACCCGCGCTCTGATGGAATACGACGAATCACTGCGTGGCGAACTGCGTAAAGCAGGCTTCGTTACTCGTGATGCGCGTCAGGTTGAACGTAAGAAAGTCGGCCTGCGTAAAGCACGTCGTCGTCCTCAGTTCTCCAAGCGTTAATTGTTTGCAGCTCCGGCTGCGGCAATTGGCTCAAAAAACCCGCTTCGGCGGGTTTTTTATTTTCTGCCTTCCCACGACTTCCCGCGAAAACCGTAACATCGCGCTCAATTTACCTGCAAAGATTCATTACACGCCCACAAGCAGCCTAAAATCTGGTAAACTCTGTGTCACTTTGCGCCCGCAGGCCGGTGCGTTATGCGCCTTCCCTCTGTCGGGGCGTCAGTATCTGTGACGCGGCTAACCAGGTTGCGTGCGAGTTCGATAAGCTGGTGAATCGCCGTGTGGTTGGCTATTCGCAGTATCTTTTTGTGAACAAACTTGGAGGTTTTCATGGCTGTCGCTGCCAACAAACGTTCGGTAATGACGCTGTTTTCTGGTCCTACTGACATTTTCAGCCATCAGGTTCGTATCGTCCTGGCGGAGAAGGGTGTCAGCGTAGAGATCGAGCAGGTCGAAATGGATAACCTGCCGCAGGATCTGATTGACCTCAATCCGTATCGCACGGTACCAACGCTGGTAGATCGTGAGCTGACGCTGTATGAATCACGCATCATCATGGAATATCTGGATGAACGCTTCCCGCATCCGCCACTGATGCCGGTTTATCCGGTTGCCCGTGGTGACAGCCGCCTGATGATGCATCGCATCGAGCAGGACTGGTACAGCCTGATGCGGAAAGTCGAGAACAGCACGGGTCAGGAAGCCGAAGCCGCACGCAAGCAACTGCGTGAAGAGCTGCTGGCTATCGCGCCACTGTTTGGTCGTACGCCTTACTTCATGAGCGAAGAGTTCAGTCTGGTCGATTGCTACCTGGCGCCGCTGTTATGGCGTCTGCCTTCCATGGGCATCGATCTGATCGGCTCAGGTTCAAAAGAGCTGAAAGGTTACATGAACCGCGTATTTGAGCGTGATTCTTTCCTTGCTTCATTAACTGAAGCTGAACGTGAAATGCGCCTGCAAGCCCGGGCTTAACGTATGGAAATGTCGCAACTTACTGCACGTCGTCCCTATCTGCTGCGCGCCTTCTATGACTGGTTGCTCGACAACCAGCTGACGCCGCATCTGGTGGTCGACATTAATCTGCCGGGTGTGCAGGTGCCGCTGGAGTATGCGCGTGATGGTCAGATTGTCCTGAACATTGCGCCACGCGCTGTGGGTAACCTCGACCTGGCCAATGATCAGGTGTCGTTCAACGCCCGCTTTGGTGGCGTTCCTCGCCAGGTTAACGTGCCGATGGCGGCGATTCTGGCGATCTATGCACGTGAAAACGGTGCCGGCACGATGTTTGAACCGGAACCGGCTTACGAGCTGGGTATGCAGGAGGCATCAGAGGGTCAGGAAGAGACCATGATGTCCGTGATTGATGGTGATCGTCCTGACGATGCCAGCGATGACGAGACACCGCCTGATGACGATCCACCGCCACGTGGCGGACGGCCTTCACTGCGCGTCGTGAAATAGCCGTGACATAACAGCGAATACCCGCCCATCCGGCGGGTATTTTTTTGCCTGTCAGCCATAAAAAAAATCCGGCTGCCTGCGCAAGCCGGATTTTTCAGCAGACCTTCGCGATTAGTAGACGTCGCGCAGGTAGCGTTTCTCTTTCTTCAGCTGATCGACATAGTCGGCAGCGCGCTCGGTGGAGAGACCACCAAACTGACGAACCACTTCATACAGCGCATTATCCACATCTTTCGCCATACGCGAAGCATCGCCACAGACGTAGAAGTACGCCCCTTCCTGCAGCCAGGCGTAAAGCTCAGCGCCCTGTTCCAGCATCCGGCTCTGCACGTAGATCTTCTTCTCCTGATCGCGTGAGAAGGCCAGATCCAGACGGGTCAGCAGGCCGTTATCCCGCCAGGCCAGCAGCTCATCCTGATAGATAAAGTCATGTTCCTGATGCTGATCGCCGAAGAACAGCCAGTTTTTGCCCTGCGCGCCGGTTGCCTGGCGTTCCTGCAGGAAGGCGCGGAACGGTGCGATACCGGTGCCCGGTCCCACCATGATCAGTGGTGCGCTGTTATTGGCAGGGACGCGGAACGCTTTATTGGGTGAGATAAAGATGGCGGGCTTCTCACCACGACGCACGCGTTCGGCCAGATAGGTCGAGCAGACGCCACCGCGATTACGGCCGCCACTATGATAACGCACAGAGGCAACGGTCAGGTGCACCTGATTCGGATGGGCTTTAGAGCTGGATGAAATTGAGTAAGCACGATGCTGCAGCGGGCGCAACAGGGCAACAAACTCCGGCACTGTCAGCGTGCGCGTCAGTTCGAGCTGCAGCAGGTCAAGGGTATCTTTGCCCCACAACCAGACGCCCAGCGCATCTTTATCATCATGCTGTAAGACATGACGCAGTTCCTGATTGGTGGTGTTCTGTCCAACCCACTCGATTAACTTGCGTGAAGGCTCAGAGATCTCAAACTGATAGGTCAGCAGGTCGCCGAGGCTGCGGTCGAAGCCAGGTACTGGCGTCTGGTAATCAGCATTAAGCTGGGTCAGCAGCAGGCTGACCAGTGAAGGTTCGTTGACCGGAATCACGCCCAGCGCATCGCCCGCTTCATACTTCAGGCCGCTGTCAGACAGGTCGAATTCGAAGTGACGAATATCTTTGGCTGACTGCTCGCCTGACAAGCGCTTATTCGTGATCAGCGCGGCGGCATACGGATTCGATTTGTTGCTGCCTGGAATGACCGGCGCTTCAGGCGCGCTCTCCAGCACGGTGCCGCTGCTGCCTGCGCTGGCGGCAAACTGTGGCATTGAGCTGTTCAGCCACTCGCTGGACGGCTCTTCATAGTCGATATCGCAGTCAATGCGATCTACCACGCGTTTTGCACCCAACTGCTCAAGGCGCATATCGATGAATTTGCCCGCCTGACAGAAGCCATCGTAACCCGTATCGCCAATCGCCAGCACGGCGAAATGCATCTGCTCCAGACGCGGTGCGGTACTGGCAGAGATCGCATCCCAGAACAGCTGGGCATTGTCCGGCATCTCACCTTCACCATAGGTCGAGGTGACAATAAGTACATGGCGCATGGTGGCAAACACGTCGAGATCGACATCGCCCAGCGCCTGAACCACTGGCACCAGCCCTTTCGCTCGGGCAGATTTCGCAGCGGTCTGCGCCAGCGCTTCGGCATTGCCGGTCTGTGAGCCGTACAGAATATGCAGTTGCGTGGTCGCGGCTGCGCCCGTACCTGCAGCAGGTTGCTGCTTGTCTTCTAAAACCAGCAAACGGGAGTGAAGGCCCGCGAGAAAGCCAGCCAGCCAGTACTTCTGATCGCCATTAAAAGGTGCATCTTCTGGAATATAAGGAATTTTCATGGGTACTTTTACTCAATCCCGTTCTCGCCCGATATCAGTGGCGTTCCCCGGTCTGAAAGCGGTTCCGCTTCCCCGCGCCGCAGTGTGTGCAGCAGGGGAAAGCGGTTCTGCCTCTGTCCGGTACAACGATTAATCCGGGCAATGATCAATTAATAATATTCAGTTCAGCCTGATCAGTATCACTGTCAGGAGAGTTTACCCACCGCAGCGGCAATTTCCGGCAATGCCGCACGTGCAAACAGCTCTTCAAAGTCAGGCAGGTGGCCCAGCACTTCCCGGTTACAGGCATCCTGATACATGATCCAGCCGTAGGTCGCCAGACTGTCCATGGAGCGGATGTTACGTTGCGTCAGTGCCGCTTTGTAATCTGACATGCGTTTAGTACCAATCAGACTGGCCAGTTCATCATCGCTGTAACTCTCGATGGCAGAACGGGCATGACGTTGCAGCTTGCTGACCAGTGAAAAGTCTTCCGTCATCAGCAGATTGCGGACCGCTTTTTCCACCGCCGCATCTTCAACCGGCGTGCCTTTCGGCAACTTCGCCAGTGCCAGCTGCTGGGCAAAGCTCAGCACGGTGTAGTTGTTCAGCAGGACAAACATCTCCTGCGTATCGGTCGCGCCATAGGCCGGAACGGCACCGTTGGCGATGGTTTTACCCTGACGCCACGCGGCTTTGAATTTCGCTACCTGATGGCCTGCCAGCGCCGTGGACAGCTCTTCGAGCAGATCTTTGCGGCTCTTGGCTTTCAGGATCTCGCCGCCATCCTGATAGAGCAGCAGTGAGCGCGGCATCACGTAAACAAAGTGGTGGCACTCTGTTTCCCAGTTCTCCAGCAGCCACGCGGCACGTGGTGACTGGGTCGCCTCCAGGTGCCAGTTCAGCATGGTCAGCACGGCCTGCTTGTGCACCTGCGCCATCTCATCCTGATCCGCAATCGATCCGAAGCGTACTGAATCACCTGCAGCGTGGCTGGCCAGCGATCCATACGGGTCGTACTGGTAAGCAAAGCCGCCGCTCATGCCGTTGCCAAATCCTTTACCAAAGGTGCCGAGGTTGAGAATGGCACCGTTAGTCATATATTCGCAGCAGAAGTCACCCACGCCTTCAACCACAGCCGTTGCGCCGGAGTTACGTACTGCGAAGCGGTCGCCAGCCTGGCCCTGCACGAACAGTCGTCCGCCAGTCGCGCCAAACAGGGCAAAGTTACCGATCAGCACGTTGCCATCGCCATCCTGCGCGCCGCCCCCAGGCGACATCACAATCAGCTCACCACCACACTGTCCTTTGCCGACACCGTCGTTACAGGTGCCGTAATGGGACAGCTGCATGCCATCGTTGCAGAAGGCGCCAAATGACTGACCGGCAGATCCGGTGGTAGAAATTTTTACGCTTTCAGGGGCCAGATAGCGGCGACCGCGATCGTCGGTCATTACCGCAGGCATCGCCTGCAACTGCTGTGCGCTGAGCTGATGGTTCAGCATGCGCTCAATGTCGATGGCCAGCTGGCCGCCAACGCTTTTGTTGCGGTTGTTCAGGACGATGCTGTTGCCCAGTGAGACGTCAGGATTTCCCTGCTCCACCAGTGACTGCTTAACCTGCTCAATCCAGCCATCATCCAGCTCAAAATCTTTTTCCAGGTAAACCGGCTTGTCGATTTTCAGCTCTGGCACCACGGTGAGCATGGCGCGTAAGTCGAGTTTGCCGACTTCCAGCGGATGATCCATCAGGTGCAGCAGGTCAGAGCGACCACGCGCCTCACGCAGGGAACGCAGGCCCATACGTGCCAGAATTTCACGTACTTCATGCGCGACGTTGAGGAAATACTGCGCCAGCTGACGCGGATCGCCATCAAAGGCTTCTGCGTTAGTGGTTAAGCCAGCCGGGCACTTCACGTTGCAGTTCTTCGCCATCACGCATTTCAGCATCATCAGCGCGGTGGTACCGAACTCAAAGCTGTCACCGCCCAGCAAGGCAGATTTCACCACGTCGCTGCCGGTCTGCTGTGCGCCAGAGCAGCGCAGCAGCACTTTCTCACGCAGGCCGTTGGCACACAGCGCCTGGTGGACTTCAGCGATGCCGATTTCGGCCACGCGTCCGGTATATTTCAGGCTGGTCACCGACGCCGCGCCGGTACCGCCGGTGTTACCTGCAACGTTAATCACGTCGGCACCGGCTTTAGCCACGCCAACTGCGATGGTGCCGATCCCTTCTGACGACACCAGTTTGACAATGACGCGCACGCGCGCGGCTTTACAGTCGTGGATCAGCTGCGCCAGATCTTCGATGGAATAGGTGTCATGATGCGGCGGCGGCGAGACCAGCTCGACGCCAGGCGTACCGCCACGGGCCGCAGCAATCTCTACGGTCACTTTGGCCGCCGGTAACTGACCGCCTTCGCCAGGCTTCGCACCCTGACCAATTTTGATCTCCAGCTCTTCCAGCATCGGATCCGCCAGATAGGCAGCCCAGACACCGAACCGACCCGAAGCCAGCTGTTTGATACGCGAGGCACGGATGGTGCCGTGACGGGAGTAATGCTCGCCGCCTTCACCGCAGTTGCTCATGCCGCCGACCATGTTGGTGCCGTGTGCGACCGCTTCATGAGCCGGCGCGACCAGTGCACCGTGGCTCATTGCCCCGGAAGCAAAGGTACGGGTAATTTCACAGGCTGGCTGTACTTCGCTCAGCGGCAGTGAGGGCAGGGTGGTGAAGATACGTGACAGATAATCTGCCGCTTTACCGTATGCGGTCACTTTCAAGGCGCCAGTGACCACGTCGCTGCTCTCAATATCATCGCCGAAACGGGATTTCAGGGCGCGGGAGAGGTTCTGCAGGCGTTCGGTCTCAGGCTTCAGCCCCTCAATCGCATCGGTCAGACGCAGCATAAAGTGATTCAGGCTGCCATCCACCGCTTCACACTCCATGCCACGAATAGCAAAGCCGTTGTTGGTCAGCGAGTAGCGTCCCAGCTTGCGACGGAACTCCGCTTCGCTGTCAATGTGGGTCAGATCAGCCGGGAATGTCAGAATGTCACGCAGCGCCGCCGGGCGACGTTTACGCTCTTCATACATCAGACTTGAGAACTGACGGTAATCGGCCGTAATCGCAAAGTTGTTGATCACGTCATCCGGGATGCGCTCAAAGCTGCTGTCTTTGAAGGTCTCTGGCTTGATACCAAACGCGTTATCCAGTTTTGCCAGCGTCATCAGACGAATGAAGTTGTCCTCTTCGCGCGCCTTGTCGGCAAAGCGAATCGGCTCTTCGGTCATGTCGATGAAGGTGCGCACGGCGATAGTGCCGTAGGAGTGACCTGCACCTTCTGCACGCTCTTTAAACAGGCCCAGCAACGGCACTTCAGATTCGCCCTGAATCCTGAGCGCGCTCTGGTGCCAGTCAACGGCCATCGCTGCGATGGCTGCGAAGCCCGCGCCACCCACCGGGGTTTTGATATTCGGGAAATACTTTTTCAGCACCGGATCGTCAGTGTTGAGGAAGTTAGGCTCAAAGAATTCGCCGCTGCTGTAACTTTCAACGGTACAGAGGCCCACTTTGCCCATGGTTTTCATCAGCGCTTTTTCAGCGGCTTTGGCATAGCGCTTAAAGGCTTTGTTGCCTTCTTCACCTTCACCAAATTTTTCCTCTGCACGCATCTGTACGCCCAGCGGATAGATAGCGGAAGCCCCGAAGCCGAGGGTGGCAGCAATGTGGTGCGAAGATATGCTCTGGCCGCTTTCTACGACCAGAGAAACATCCAGACGCAGGCCTTCCTGCACCAGGCGCTGGTTAATGGCAGAAACCACCAGCAGCATCGGGATTGCGGCGTGCGTTGACGAGATGTGACGGTCAGTAAGCACGGCGATGCCACCCTGCGAACGGGCAAAATCCACGACCTGTTGCGCCAGGTCATCAATCGCTTTTTCCAGCGCGTTTGCGTTCGCGGTGGTGCTCAGCAGATCTTTGCCGATTACCGGCTCATAGAGCATCTCAAAGCGGGCATAAGGTGCGATGGTCTGCTCGCGCAAACGCAGCATATCAAGGTGGCTGAGGATTGGGGTCGGCACTACAATCTGACGACCTTTGCTGCGGCCCAGATGCGGTTTCGCACCCAGCGCGACACGCAGCGTCATACCATCCACTTCGCGGATTGAGTCCAGCGGCGGGTTGGTGACCTGAGCAAAGCGCTGAGAGAAGTAGTGCGCCATGCCGCCTTCATGATCGGATAAGCCGTTAATGGCGTTGCCGTAACCCATCGCGGAGATTTTCTCTGCGCCGGTGTTCAGCATCGGGTCCATCATGAACTTGAAGCTTTCCTGGTTGTAGTAGTAAGCCACAAAGCGCTGATAGGTTTTCAGATCGCCGCGATAACGCAGCGGTGAACCCTGCTGCTCTGCCGGGATTTCAGGCAGATCGTCAAGACCGACGCGCGCTTCACGCAGCAGCGCTGAATAATCTTTCTCCGCCGCCAGTTTTTCCAGTGCCTGCAGCGTGGTGTAGCTGCGTTTTTCACGGTGATCGAAATAGAGCATGCCGCCCGCTTCGATACGGCCGCGACGCAACACGCTTTCGGGTGGGAAGGCGATCTGACCGGCTTCAGACATCGCACCGATATACTCAGCCGTTTCGACTGAGCGCAGTGGACGCAGGCCAAGACGGTCAAGACGGGCGCCAATCACTTCACCATTGCCAAAGATTAATGCTGCCGGGCCGTCGTTCTTCTCTTCATACAGTGAGAAATATTCCAGCATGTCACGCACTTCTGGCGGCAGCGAACTGTCGTTTTCCCAGGCGGGTGGCATCATTGAAACCACGGCGGTGATGAGATCGAGGTTATCTTCCATCAGACGGCTGTGGATACTCTGGTCCAGACGCGAGCTGTCAGACTGACCTTTGGGCCGCACGATTTTCTTGCCACGGGCCAGTGCCAGCGCGGACTCAGCGATGCGGTTTTTACGGTCCGTATTCAGCTCACCGTTGTGCGCCATCAGGCGGAACGGCTGGGCCATTGTGGTATGCGGATCGGTGTTAGTGGAGAAGCGGGTATGGAAAAACAGCCCGCGCACCTGATGATCGGGATCGGTCAGATCTTTGAAGTAGGGGATCACTTCATTGGAATTCAGGCGGGCTTTAAACACCTGGGTGCGCGACGACAGCGACAGCGGATAGAGACCGCCAAATTCGCTTTCGGTAAAGGCACGGGCTTCAATCGTCAGCAGGGCGCGGTAGATGCGTTGTTCGAATTCGTTCTGGTCGACCACGTCCTGTGGCGCAGTGAAAATCCACTGCAGAATCGGTAACTGAAATTGTACGGCTGCCGGACGCGTCACGCTGCTGTCGAGCGGCATGTCACGCTTCATGATCACCGGCAGGCCAAAGCTGTTGAGTGTCTCATCTACCAGACGTTCGGCATTCGCGCGCAGCGCAGCATCTTTCGGCACAAAGAAGTTGCCGACGCCAAAGCGGCCCGCTTCCAGCGGCTGGCCGGTAATCTTGCGGAAGAAATGCAGGGAAAGGTCAACGTTGACCCCCGCGCCGTCGCCGACGCCTTCCGCTGACATACCGCCGCGGTGAGGCACCGTGCACAGGGCGCTGTGCGCCATCTGCAGAATTTCGTGGGTCTGCTCGCCGTCCTTGCGCGTAATGAAACCTACACCACAGCTGTCACTGCCTGCTGTCGGATCATACAAGCCATAGGATTGAGGTTTTTTAGTGGACATTGAGGGTCTCCTTAACTGCTTTGACATTACCTGCACTGTTTCAGGGTCTGAGCGCAACGGGGCGCAACATCATTTTCATCGCCATGCTCTGTCGAGCGCGCGTCATAGCCCTGAGCATTTCTCTCCAGACATCGATAAAACGTCCTTAATTGAGCTGCTCTCTGATTTCCGGTCTCTTAAAGGAGATGACTTAAACCGCGCGGGAGTCTTCTTGTTGCATAGATATGCCGAGACAATGGCCCGTCTGGAAAGCTTTCAGCGGATTTCCAACTTATCGGGAAAGCGTAATCAGGTCAAATAGGGCGGTCAGACAGGGTTAACAGGGGTTTTATCTGCGTAAAATATTGAATTTATTGCTTTTTAAGGTTTAAAATGTATCACTCTGCTGCCTGCCGATCGGCCCATAAATGTGAACTGACTCACTGTAGTGCAGGCGTCAGATCTCTGCACCATGCTGGTGACGGGGTGTTAGACAGCATTAAATGCTGTTCAGAACCGTTGATGCATAGCATGTATCTGTTTTTCTTATGTCCGTCTATTTGAATGAAACAGCGGTTGGTTATAAGAAAAATTAATCAACACTGTCTTGCTTAAAATATCATTTAAGTTGAATGGGTATGCATGTAAACAGGGTGTGCCTGCGCAACAGGACGTTGCCAGGATATTGAAAACAGGCCATACGAAGAAATCACGGATTCGCTGGGAGCATTACAGATTATTCATTTGGCACAATCAGTCAAGGGTTTTAACCGCTTTGTCCTTAACGTCGCCGATCGGCTATGCGAATGCACCATAAAAGCGCATTTGATCCCGTATCTCCACGCGACGTGCCGGGACGTCAGCAGGCTAACTGCGCTATTATGAGGCTGTTTCTCTTCCAGGGAGTTGTTATGAAACAAATTCGTCTGTTGGCGCAATACTACGTTGATTTAATGGTCAAGCTTGGACTGGTGAGGTTCTCGCTGCTGCTGGCATCTGCGCTGGTGGTGCTGGCGATGATCGTCCAGATGGCGGTTACGATGGTACTGCGAGGTCATGTCGAGAGCATTGACGTGGTGCGTTCGGTTTTCTTCGGGCTGCTGATTACGCCCTGGGCGGTCTATTTTCTGTCGGTGGTGGTCGATCAGCTGGAGGAATCGCGGCAACGGCTGGCACGGCTGGTGGATAAGCTGGAAGAGATGCGCACCCGCGACCTGGAACTGAACCAGCAGATGAAAGAGACCATCACGCAGCTGAATCAGGAGATCAGTGACCGTAAAAAGGCGGAGCTGGCTCGCGAGCAGGTGATGGACAAGCTGCGTGAAGAGGTGACCCGTCGCGAGCAGGCACAGATTGAGCTGGAGCAGCAATCCTCCTTCCTGCGCTCATTCCTGGATGCTTCGCCTGACCTGGTTTTCTATCGCAACATTGATAAGCAGTTCTCCGGCTGTAATCGGGCGATGGAACTGCTGACCGGCAAAAGCGAGAAACAGCTGATTGGCCTGACGCCACGCGATATCTATGATGATGAAGCGGCAACGAAGGTGCTGGAAACGGACGAGAAGGTGTTCCGTCATAACGTCTCGCTGACTTATGAACAATGGCTGCAATATCCCGACGGGCGCAAAGCCTGTTTCGAGATCCGTAAAGTGCCTTATTACGACCGCGTCGGTAAGCGCAGCGGGCTGATGGGCTTTGGCCGCGATATAACGGAGCGTAAGCGCTATCAGGACGCGTTAGAGAACGCCAGCCGGGAGAAGACCACCTTTATCTCTACGATCAGCCACGAGCTTCGTACGCCGCTTAATGGCATTGTCGGCCTGAGTCGTATTCTGCTGGATACCGACCTTAATCAGGAACAGCTGAAATACCTGAAAACCATTCACGTCTCTGCCATCACGTTGGGCAACATCTTCAATGATGTGATTGAGGTGGACAAAATCGAGCGCCGCAAAGTGCAGCTGGACAATCAGCCGCTCGACTTCACCGGTTTCCTCGCCGATTTAGAAAATCTTTCCGGCCTGCTGGCTCAGCCAAAAGGGCTGAAGTTTGTGCTTGCGCCACAACTGCCGCTGCCGCATATGATTTCGACGGACGGAACGCGTCTGCGTCAGATTCTGTGGAACCTGATTGGTAACGCCGTGAAGTTCACTCAGCAGGGCGAAATCGTGGTGCGGGTAGCCTATGAGCAGGACGAAACGCTGCGCTTTGAGGTGCAGGACTCCGGTATGGGTATTCGGCAGGAGGAGCAGGATAAGATCTTTGCGATGTACTATCAGGTTAAAGATCAGCATGGCGGTAAACCGGCGACTGGCACCGGTATCGGGCTGGCGGTTTCACGTCGTCTGGCGCAGGCGATGGGCGGTGACATCCATGTACATAGCGCACCAGGACAGGGCTCATGCTTCACCGTAGAGATTAAGGCGCCGCGCATTGCTGAAGAGGTGGAGGATGAAGGCCTGGACGACAGCCTGCCACTGCCTGCGCTGCATGTCCTGCTGGTTGAAGATATTGAGCTGAATGTGATTGTGGCGCGCTCGGTGCTTGAGAAGCTGGGCTGCAGCGTCGAGGTCGCCATGACCGGCAGCGAAGCGCTGGCGCTGTTCGACCCGCTGGAGTTTGATCTGGTGCTGCTGGATATTCAGCTGCCCGATATGACAGGGCTGGATGTCTCGCGTGCGATTCGCCAGCAGTATCAGGGAACGCATCTGCCACCGCTGGTGGCACTGACCGCCAACGTCCTTAAAGACAAAAAAGAGTATTTCGACGCGGGCATGGATGATGTTCTGAGCAAACCGCTGGCAGTGCCGGCGCTGACCGCGATGATCAAAAAGTACTGGGATTATCAGGCAGATTCGGAAGAGGAAACCGCAGAGGTCAGCGATGACAAAACCCGGATGCTGCTGGATGTCGCGATGCTCGAACAGTATATCGAGCTGGTTGGCCCGGGCCTGATTACCCAAAGCCTGACGATGTTTGAAAAGATGATGCCGGACTATCTTGCGGTGCTGGAATCGAATCTGATGGCGCGCGATCAAAAAGGCATTGCTGAAGAGGGGCACAAGATCAAAGGGGCGGCAGGTTCGGTCGGGCTGCAGCGCTTGCAGATGCTGGCGAAACAGATCCAGAGTCCTGAATTACCGGCGTGGTGGGACAACGTTGTTGAATGGATTGACGAGCTGAAGCATGAGTGGCGACATGATGTGCAGGTATTGCGCGACTGGGTGGCAGAGCAGGATAAGTCATATCCCGGAAAAAAATGACCCCAGCCGAGGCCGGGGTGCGCGAATACTGCGCCAACACCAGGGAAAACATTGCGGCCGCTATGATTTGAATAATTAATGCAGCCGCAGGGTATTGGTTAACACTGACATCACCTTAGCAAATTCATCTTCTCATGCGACAAGATTCATTAAAATTTGTGATATTGAGCAGCGTTTAAATACAGAAAACATTAATTTGGCAACACAGTCAAGTAAGGAATCATTTTCTCTGCTGCATTGCTGTTATTTTAATCAAATTTGTGGTTTTTGGTATAGTTTTGACGCTGCTCAGCTGCAAAGCAAAGGCTGAGCAGCTGTAAATTAAGCTGGTATTAACCTCTCCCTCTTCAGAGAGGCTAACGCGCTGATATTGCAAGTGACCACCCTGAAATGACACGAATTATCCAAAACGATTTGGAATGATAAAAAAGAATCTAAAACTTTGTCCTGCACTTGCACTGACATCATTGCGCTTAATGAGAGTAAAAAGGGCCACAACAACTCTGAGTAACGCTGTTAAGCGCTGTTTATTTATACGTTATCAGCGTGATTCTGTTTAAGCTTTGGGCGGCTCATCATTCATAAAAAAATAACAGTTAAGAATATCGAATGATTTAAACCGGCGCTTATCACCCATTATTAAGTGTTTATCTGGAAAGATGCTAAGCCGTGGCAATGAATGGAACCGATTCCTTTTTACCGGAAGTCCTTGAACTATTTCGAACTGTTGCAGCATTTTGATGCAAAATGATTGAATAAAGTCTGGAAACCGCCGCAAGGTTTTCAGCGATTTTTGTGAAAAAGCTGCTTTTCTGGCAGTGATTACATAAGTGATTAATTAACGTCTGAAACAGGTATGGGAAGATTGCATGAACAAGCATAAAGGAAGCGTCGGACAGCGTATCAGACGTATTATTGGTCGTGTCATGCTGGTATGGCTGGGCGTATGGCTGGCGGGAATTTTGCTCTTTTCGTTCCTGCCGGTACCGTTTTCAGCAGTGATGGCTGAACGACAGATCGGTGCCTGGTTACGCGGTGACTTTAGCTATGTCGCCCATTCTGACTGGGTCGGACATGATGAGATTTCGCCGTGGATGGGGCTGGCCGTTATCGCCTCAGAAGATCAAAAGTTTCCGGACCACTGGGGTTTCGATGTCGCGGCGATTGAATCTGTACTGGATAACAGCGATAGCCGGATGCGTGGTGCCTCCACGCTGTCACAACAGACAGCAAAGAATCTGTTTCTGTGGGATGGCCGCAGCTGGGTGCGCAAAGGTCTGGAAGCGGGGCTGACAGTAGGTATTGAGACAGTCTGGACGAAACGACGTATTCTGACCGTCTATCTTAATATTGCAGAGTTTGGACCGGGTATCTTTGGCGTTGAAGCAGCTTCGCAGCGCTACTTCCACAAGCCAGCCAGCCGGCTTACCGCTGCCGATGCCGCCTTACTGGCGGCCGTTCTGCCTAATCCTATCCGTTATCGTGCGGCTGCGCCTTCAGGCTACGTCAGAGAGCGACAGCAGTGGATAATGCGTCAGATGCGCCAGCTTGGCGGGGAAGGCTTCCTGCAGCGTAATAAGCTCGACTAAGACTTAGTCTTCATCAAAGCCTGCTTCAAACAGCTCAATGACCGCTGCCAGCGCCGGGATCTCCTCCGGACCGCTGGCTTCAATCTCTATGTGTCCGCCTTTAGCCGAGTCGAGCATCAGCAGCGCAATTACGCTGCTGGCTTCGGCTTCTGTGCCCGCTTCGTTGCGCAGCAACACTTCTGCATCGAAGCTCTGCACCAGCTCAAACAACTTCATTGCCGGACGGGCATGCATGCCCAGCTTATTTTTGATTTCTACAGTTTGTCTGACGGTCATGATTTGCGCTTTTCCAGCGTGCGATGGCGTGACTGTACATTCTTACCGCGCGAACGGAAGTAATCCGCCAGCTGTTCTGCAATATAAACTGAGCGGTGTTTGCCACCAGTACAGCCAATCGCCACGGTAAGATAGCTACGGTTGTTGGTCTCCAGCATCGGCAGCCAGAGTTCAAGATAGCTGCGTGTCTGGTAGATAAAGTTGTGCACTTCAGTGTGGCGGTCAAGGAAGGCCGCCACCGGACGATCAAGGCCGGTCATCGGGCGCAGCTTAGGATCCCAGTGGGGATTAGGCAGAAAGCGCACGTCAAAGACATAATCAGCGTCAATCGGGATGCCATGTTTGAAGCCAAAGGATTCAAACACCATGGTCAGTTCGCGTTCACGCTTGCCCAGCAGACGGGTACGCAGCATCTCGGCCAGCTCATGTACCGACATCTCTGAGGTGTCGATGATCAAATCGGCACGCGAACGCAGCGGCTCCAGCAGATCGCTCTCTTCATCGATAGCGCTCTCCAGCGACAGATTTTTGCTGGAGAGGGGATGCAGACGGCGCGTATCGCTGTAACGGCGAATCAGGGTATTGCGATCGGCGTCGAGAAACAGCAGCTGAGGTGAAAATGTGTCAGGCAGATTATTCAGCGCGGTTTCAAAAATTTCCGGGGATTCAGGCATGTTACGCACGTCGATGCTGACCGCCGCCGAAATATTGCGTTCCGCCAGCGAATTGGCCAATTCAGGCAGCAGCACGACCGGCAGGTTATCAACGCAGTAGAATCCCATATCTTCCAGCGCACGGAGCGCCACTGACTTCCCCGAGCCTGAACGACCGCTAACGATCATCAGCACCATGACCTTCTCTCCCGTTTTAAAACCGGCACCGGGCCGGTAAAGACGCGTTACTGCTCTGTCTGGACTTCCGTAATAATGGCATAGAGTTCTTCATCACTCTGCGCAGCACGCAGGCGACGGCAAACCGTTTTATCTGCCAGACGTTTTGCCACCAGTGAAAGGGTGTGCAGGTGTGTTTTGCACTGGTCAGCCGGAACCAGCAATGCAAACAGTAGGTCGACCGGCTGGTTGTCGACGGCATCAAACGCAATCGGCTGCTCGAGGCTGATAAATACCCCAACCGCACGCAGCGTATCCTCTTCCAGCTTGCCGTGAGGAATGGCTATTCCGTTACCAATACCGGTACTGCCCATGCGTTCGCGGGTCAGAATCGCTTCGAAAAGCGTCTGGTGCGGCAGGTTGAGCTGCTTAGCGGCCAGTTCGCTGATGATTTCCAGCGCACGTTTTTTGCTCTGGCAGTGTACGCCGCTGCGGGTGCAGTCTGGCGAAAGCACTGTGCTCAATTCCAGTGTAAGGTCGTTGTTCATTATCGTTTCACTTGCGTGTTCACCAGGCCATTCACCACCAGCGCGCTGATATGTGCGACAAACGGCGCTTGCTCAGATGACAAAACGGGGCGGATTATCCGCCCCATCCTGTCGGCTCTGCGCGGCAGGCGCGCGTAGCTAGCGTGAAGGTTAGTGTTTTTTCAGTTTATCTTTGTGTTTGGTCAGCTGACGGGCCAGTTTATCGATCAGCCCGTCAATTGCCGCATACATATCTTCCGCTTCCGACGTGGCGTGCAGCTCGCCACCGTTCACGTGGAGTGTTGCGTCAGCCACCTGCGTGACTTTCTCAACCTTCAGGACAATATAGACCTGATTGATATGTTCAAAATAGTGTTCCAGTTTGGCAAATTTACCGCTGACGAATTCACGTAAAGGTGGCGTGATTTCAACATGTTGCCCGGTCAGGTTCAGCTGCATAGGTCTTCCTTCTCATTTCTTTCAAACCAGCTGTTTACGCTGGTTCGATGGCGGGATGGATAAAGACTCACGATATTTGGCGACGGTACGCCGTGCCACCATGATCCCCTGATCAGATAACATGGAGGTCAGTTTACTGTCGCTCAAGGGTTTGGCTGGATTTTCCGCCGAAATTAATTTCTTCACCAGAGCACGGATCGCGGTAGAGGAGGCTTCACCGCCACCTTCCGTATTAACGTGGCTGGAGAAAAAGTACTTCAGTTCAAAAATGCCACGCGGGCTGTGCAAATACTTCTGCGTGGTCACACGGGAAATGGTCGATTCGTGCATCTCAACAGCCTGGGCGATATCGGCCAGCACCATCGGACGCATAAATTCTTCACCCTGCTCAAAGAACGCCTGCTGCTGCTCAACGATACAGCGCGTGACTTTAAGCAGCGTGTCATTGCGGCTTTCCAGACTCTTAATCAGCCAGCGCGCTTCCTGCAGATTACTGCGAATGAACTGGCTGTCGCTGTCATTGCGCGTTGCACCGCCCATTGCCGCATAGTGCTGGTTGATTTTCAGACGAGGCACGCTGTCGGCATTGAGCTCAACCGTCCAGCGGTTGCCGACCTTACGCACCAGCACATCGGGGATAACATATTCCGGCTCGCCGGTGTTGATGGACTGACCCGGCCGCGGGTCCAGCGACTGAATCAGCAGCATCGCCTCTTTCAGCACCTCTTCTTTGAGGCGCGTGACGCGCATCAGGCTACGGAAGTCGTGATTGGCCAGCAGGTCGAGATGTTCGCTGACAATCAGGCGTGCTTCAGTCAGCATCGGCGTTTCTGGCGCATACTGGGAGAGCTGAACCAGCAGACAGTCACGCAAATCACGTGCGCCCACACCGATCGGGTCAAAGCGCTGGATGCGTTTCAGCACCGCCTCAACCTCATCCGCTTCAAGCTCATCATTGCCGATGCTGTCGAGGATCTCCTCAAGCGAGACGGTGAGATATCCGGTGTCATCGATAGCATCGACGATAGAGGTCGCAATCGCGCGGTCGGTATCGCTGAAAGGCGTCAATTCGACCTGCCACATCAGGTAATCCTGCAGTGACTGCGTGGTTTCGCCCTGATAGACCGGCAACTCATCATCCTGATAATCGGTACCGGTGCCGGAAGGTGTGCCAGCGGTGTAGATTTCATCCCAGGTGGCATCCAGCGGCAGCTCATCAGGCATCTCTTTCTGCTCGAGCGCTTCACGGGTATCCAGCGCTTCGGCTTCTGACGATTCCCGGGAGTCAATCTCGTCATGCAGATCGGTCTGCTCAAGCAGGGGATTACTTTCCAGTGCAAGCTGTAACTCCTGCTGGAGTTCAAGCGTGGAGAGTTGCAGCAGACGAATCGCCTGCTGCAATTGTGGAGTCATTGCCAGCTGTTGGCTGAACCTGAGTTGTAAACCTTGCTTCATAGACAGGATGGTAGTTCCCAGGTAAACATCGGTATTAACGACACCTTATCAGAGTCTGAACTCTTCACCCAAATAAACCCGCTTAACCTGCTCATCCGCAAGAATTTCATTGGGTGTACCATGCGCAATCAGGTGGCCCTGGCTGACGATATAGGCCCGCTCACAGACCGCTAACGTTTCGCGCACGTTATGGTCGGTAATCAAAACGCCGAGGCCGCTGTCACGCAGATGCTCAATGATCTTCTTGATGTCGATAACGGAAATAGGGTCAACACCGGCAAAAGGTTCATCCAGCAGAATAAACTTAGGATTGGCAGCCAGCGCGCGGGCAATCTCAACACGACGTCGTTCACCACCCGACAGTGCCTGACCCATGCTGTCACGCAGGTGCTCGATGTGGAACTCTTCCATCAGCTCACGGGCGCGATCCTGGCGTTGCTCTTCGGTGAGGTCATCACGGATCTGCAATACCGCCATCAGGTTATCGTAGACGCTGAGGCGACGGAAGATCGATGCCTCCTGCGGCAGATAACCGATGCCGCGACGCGCACGCGCATGCAGCGGCAGGATACTGATGTCTTCATCATCAATGACAATGCGGCCAGCGTCACGCGGCACAATGCCCACCACCATGTAAAAGGTGGTGGTTTTACCGGCTCCGTTCGGACCCAGCAGGCCGACAATCTCGCCGGATTTTACCTGCAGGCTGACATCTTCTACCACGCGACGGCCTTTATATGCCTTCGCCAGGTTTTCTGCGATTAATGTGGCCATAGCTATCAGTTACTCTTCTTTCCGCTGTTGGACGAACCTTTATCCTGAAGTTGCGACGGCACCAGTACGGTCGTGACGCGCTTGTTCTGGCCCTGACTGTAAGCCTGCATTTTCTGCTCTTTCACCAGATAGGTAATACGATCGCCTTTGATGTTGCTGTCCTGCTGCTCTATGAACGCATTGCCGGTCAGTTCAACGAAATCGTTGGCCAGTTCGTAGTGCAGTTTAGACGCATGGCCCTGAACCGGCTTGCCGCTGTCCTGCATCTGATAGAAAGTGGCGGGATTACCGTAGGCGTCAACGATGGTTTTCTTGCTGTCGCCGCCCGGACGGGTCACCACGACTTTATCGGCCGTGATTTTGATAGAGCCCTGCGTCACGATGACATTGCCGGTAAAGGTCGCGACATTGCCCTGCAAATCCAGCGCCTGATTCTGCGAGTCAATATTGACGGGTTTGTCCGAGTCACCGGTCAGGGCCAGCGCCGGAACGCTGGTTGCCAGTAACATGCTGGCCAGTAAAATCTTCAGGCTATTTTTGTTCATTTTGGATTTCATAAGAGGTTTTGACCTTCTCGATTAACTCGGCGTTTTTTGTCCGTAAATTGCCGCGCATTTTCATGCCGGTGGAGTTAAAGCTGCGGCCATACAATGTCACCTGGTCATCAGAGGTAACGTCCTGAGTGACAAGGTTAATCTGTGCATTATCGGTTTTGATCCGCTCAAGCTGAGAATCCTGCGTCAGCGTATTCAGCTCAACATGGCCATACAGATAAAGCATACGATCTTTGGTGAGCTTTGCTTTATCTGCGCGTAACGTCCAGGTGGGAATTTTGTTCTCATCAAAGGTGGTCATTACCGGATTGTCGAACCAGCTCAGCTCGTCATCCGAGAAATAGGTCACTTTGTCAGAGACCAGTTTATAGGACAGCGCGCCCTGCGGGTTATACACCACAGTGTGAGAATCATCACTGGTATAGGTCGGCGACTGACTATCCGTCCCGACTGGCGTGCCATCGCCATCCTGGTTGGTAAGATTCCAGCCGATCAAAACCAGTGCAATCAAGGTCAGAATCAGCGTTATCCAACGCCTGCTTTTACTCATACTGATTGCCCTTTGGCATCCTCAAATTTGTTCTGCGCCATTAAGATCAGGTCACATACTTCGCGAACCGCGCCGCGTCCACCCGCAATCCGCGTAACATACTGCGCGCGCGGCAACAGGATCGGATGTGCATCCGCCACCGCCACGCTTAATCCCACTTTCGCCATCACCGGCCAGTCGATCAGGTCGTCACCGATATAGGCGACCTGATCATCAGAGAGAGACAGTTTATCCAGAAGTTCACGATAGGCCAAAAGCTTATCCGATTGTCCCTGATAAAGATGACGGATGCCGAGCGTTTTGCAGCGATCTTCCATCAGACGGGCATTGCGGCCAGTAATAATAGCCACTTCCACATCGGCGGTCAGCAAACAGCGTACACCGTAACCATCCCGCACGTTGAAGGCTTTCAGCTCTTCACCCTTGTTTCCCATGTAGATCACCCCGTCGGACATGACGCCATCGACGTCGCAGATCAGCAGACGAATGTTGCTGGCGCGCGCCATGACGTCAGCACTGACCGGTCCATAGCAGGTGTCAATCGTGGGCGTTACCTGTTGCATTTTCTTTTCCTGTTCAGACTACGCCAGCGCGCAGCATGTCATGCATATGTACCACACCGAGCAGATGGTCGTCATCGGCCACCAGAATCGAGGTAATGTTTTTGGTCTGCATCAGGTTCAGGGCTTCAACCGCCAGCATATTTGGCCGGACGCGGATGCCACCTGGCGTCATCACTTCCCCGATGGTGGCGCGCTGAAAATCGATGCCCATATCAAAGATGCGGCGCAGGTCACCATCGGTAAAGATACCTTCAATTTTCATCAGACCGTCGACGATGACCGTCAGGCCCAGATTTTTGCGGGTAATCTCCAGCAGCGCATCACGCAGTGAGGCGTCACGGGTGACGTGCGGCAGCTCATCGCCGCTGTGCATGATATCCGCTACATGCAGCAGCAGTTTGCGGCCCAGCGCACCGCCAGGGTGGGAGAGGGCGAAATCTTCCGCCGTGAATCCACGTGCTTCCAGCAGCGAAACTGCCAGCGCATCGCCCATCACCAGTGTGGCTGTGGTACTGGTGGTTGGCGCAAGGCCTAACGGGCAGGCTTCCTGCGGAACATGGACACACAGATGCACATCGGCAACCCGGCCCATCGCGCTGTCAGGCCGTCCTGTCATGCAGATCAGCGCAATGTGCTGACGTTTTAACACCGGAATCAGCGCGAGGATTTCATTCGACTCACCGCTGTTAGAGATGGCGATCACCACATCATTTTTGCTCACCATGCCCAGGTCGCCATGGCTGGCTTCGGCCGGATGAACAAAAAAGGCTGGCGTACCGGTACTGGCAAAGGTCGCCGCCATTTTTTTGCCGATATGACCAGACTTACCCATGCCCATCACGACCACTTTACCCTGACAGGCGTAGATCAGGGCACAGGCGCGGGCGAAATCGCCATTAATATATTGATCAAGCTGTTCCAGTCCTTCACGCTCGATGCGCAGGACGGTTTTCCCCGCCTGCTGAAAATCAAATGCTGTTGGTTGCTGATATGACATAGTGAGTCTGTCCTTGTTAGCCGTCCATGAATGCCGGCTGCATCCACAGCAGCGTCACCCAGACGAAGAAACCACAGAGTAAAATCAGGCCGGCGATGCGGCCAACGCGTCGGCGACGCAGCAGGCAGAGCAGGGCAAACAGCACGCTGACGCCCAGCATCACCCAGTAATCACGAGCAAAGGCGTGATAGTCGATACTGCCGGGGTGAATCAGCGCCGGCAGGCCCAGCACGATGGCAATATTATAAATGTTGGCACCGATCAGATTGCCGATCGCGATATCATCTTCACCTTTCAGCGCCCCGGCAATCACCGTCGCCAGTTCAGGCAGGCTGGTGCCTACGGCGATGAGCGTCAGGCCCATCACCAGTTCGCTGACGCCAAAGTAGTCGGCAAAGGCGGTGGCATTGTCGATTACCATCCGGGTAGACATCGGCAGAATTATCAGCGCGACGGCCAGCCAGAGAAAGGCCACCGTGTTTCCGCTCTCTTCACGGGGCAGCTCGGCCAGCTGCTCGCGGGTCAGGGTGTCGTTGTTGTCCCGTTCTGCTTTACGCGCAATCCGAATCACCACCATCAGATAAATAGCGGCGATGGCGATCAGGCCAATTCCATCCAGTCGACTAAGCTGATTGTCAAACAGCATGAAGCCGCTGAGCAGGGTAACCAGCAACATCAACGGTAGTTCACGGCGTATCAGATTAGAATGGACGCTGAGTGGATGCATGAGCGCAGCGGCACCCAGAATGAGTAAAATGTTGGTAATATTCGAGCCGAGCGCGGTGCCAACTGCCAGATCCATCTGGCCATGCTGGGCCGCGGAAAAAGAGAGGATCATTTCTGGCAGCGAGGTGCCGATGCTGACAACGGTCATGCCAATGATCAGCGGCGGAATGCCAAAGGATCGACACAATATAGAGGCGCTAAACACCAGACGATCGGCACCATATGCCAGTAAAAGCAAACCGATAATCAGCAGTGCAGAAGCTACGAACATGAAAAATCCTTGCGTAAAAACCCAGGCCGGCAATGCCTTTACCGACCGGTTTAAGGTTCTGTTTGGCGAGACAGCCGCTGATTTTGACCGTCTGAACGGCAAAAGTAAATTTAATGACCATTTTCGCCAAATCTTAGCGGTAAGTTTCTGTAAAGCTATCGTGAATCAGGACCGAACAGGCTACCATCGTACCCCATGTTTACGCCCGATCCTTACAAGAGGTAATAATGATCCAGCAGCAAACGAATCTGGTTGAGGTTCGTGGCGTGAGTTTTTCGCGCGGAGATCGCACCATCTTCGACGACATTTCGCTGACCGTGCCGAAAGGCAAAGTGACGGCGATAATGGGACCGTCGGGGATAGGGAAAACCACTCTGCTACGCTTGATTGGGGGGCAACTTCAGCCGACCCGCGGTGACATCTTTTTCCGTGGCGAAAACATTCCGTCATTGTCGCGCGCTAAATTGTATGAAGTGCGCAAGAAGATGAGCATGCTGTTCCAGTCTGGCGCGCTATTTACTGACTTAACGGTCTATGAAAATGTCGCCTGGCCGCTGCGTGAACATACCCGTCTTCCCGCCCCTATTCTGCACAGCACGGTATTAATGAAGCTGGAAGCCGTGGGGCTGCGTGGCGCAGCTCAACTGAAACCGGCTGAGCTGTCGGGCGGAATGGCGCGTCGTGTGGCGCTGGCGCGCGCGATTGCGCTTGAGCCGGAACTGATCATGTTTGATGAGCCTTTTGTCGGTCAGGATCCCATCACCATGGGTGTGCTGGTCAAACTCATTGATGAACTGAACCATGCTCTGGGCCTGACCTGTATTGTGGTCTCGCACGACGTACCGGAAGTACTGAGTATTGCGGACTATGCCTATATCGTGGCCGGACAAAAAATTATCGCACACGGCACCACGCCGGAACTGCGAGAGAATAACGACCCGCGCGTGCGCCAGTTTATTGATGGCCATGCGGATGGTCCGGTTCCCTTCCGTTTTCCTGCCGGCGACTATCTCGCTGATTTAACCGGCTCAGGGAGTAACTAAACAGATGGTCTTGAAGGCGCTGGCGTCATTCGGTCGTCAGGGAATTGAAACGTGCGCCAGTTTTGGACGCGCAGGATTAATGCTGTTTCACGCGCTGGTAGGAAAACCCGCGTTCCGCAGACACTCGCCGCTACTGATTAAACAGCTCTATAGTGTTGGCGTGTTGTCGTTACTGATTATTGTGGTGTCGGGCCTGTTTATCGGCATGGTACTGGGACTGCAGGGTTATCTGGTACTGACCACTTACGGTGCTGAAACCAGTCTGGGTATGCTGGTGGCGCTGTCGTTGCTGCGTGAGCTGGGGCCGGTCGTGACCGCGCTGCTGTTTGCCGGACGGGCAGGCTCGGCCCTCACGGCTGAAATCGGTCTGATGAAAGCCACTGAACAGCTCTCCAGTATGGAGATGATGGCGGTGGATCCGTTACGCCGCGTTGTCTCACCGCGCTTCTGGGCCGGCTTTATCAGCATGCCGCTGCTGACAATGATCTTTACCGCTGTAGGTATCGCAGGCGGTGCGCTGGTTGGCGTGAGCTGGAAGGGGATCGATCCCGGCTTCTTCTGGTCAGCGATGCAGAACGCGGTCGATTTCCGCACCGACGTTGTTAACTGCATCATCAAAAGCGCCGTCTTTGCCGTGACGGTTACCTGGATTGCTCTTTTTAATGGCTATGACGCGATTCCCACTTCTGAAGGGATCAGTCGCGCGACAACGCGTACCGTAGTACATGCTTCACTGGCGGTGCTCGGGTTGGATTTTGTGCTGACAGCACTGATGTTTGGGAATTGATGCAATGCAAAGCAAAAAAAGCGAAATCTGGGTTGGCATTTTTATGATTATGGCGTTACTGGCGGCGCTGTTTCTCTGTCTGCGCGTCGCCGATTTAAAGTCGATGGGTACAGAGCCAACATGGAAACTCTACGCCACGTTTGACAATATCGGCGGCCTGAAAGCCAGTTCGCCGGTCAAAATCGGCGGTGTGGTGATTGGCCGGGTAACGGACATTGAGCTTGAACCGAAAACGCTGCTGCCACGTGTCACGATGGAGATCAGCGATCAGTATGCGAATAAAATTTCAGACACCAGCTCGCTGGCGATTCGCACGCAGGGACTGCTGGGTGAGCAGTTCCTGGCGCTCAACTTAGGCTTTGACGATCCTGAACTCGGTTCGGCGATGCTGAAAGATGGCGATACGCTGCGCGATACGAAGTCAGCGATGGTGCTTGAAGATCTGATCGGCCAGTTCCTTTATAAGAGCGGCGATAACAAACAAAAAAATGACAACAAGGATGCGCAGGAAGGCGACAGTGCTGCACCTGCGGTACCGGCTCAACCTTAAAGAAGAGGGTATACCATGTTTAAACGTTTACTGATGATTGCCATGCTGGTGGTTGCCGTACCGCTGACGGCGACCGCAGCCGATCAGAGCAATCCCTACAAACTGATGAACGAAGCGGCGCAGAAGACGTTCACCCGTCTGAAAAATGAGCAGCCGAAAATCAAGCAGGATCCGAACTACCTGCGTCAGATTGTTCGTCAGGAGCTGCTGCCCTATGTACAGATTAAATATGCAGGCGCATTAGTGCTGGGCCGCTACTACCGTGATTCAACACCGGCTCAGCGCGAAGCTTACTTCAGCGCCTTTGGTGACTATCTGGCGCAGGCTTATGGTCAGGCTCTGGCGCTCTATAATGGCCAGAGCTATCAGATTCAGCCTGAGCAGCCGTTAGGCGATGCCCAGATCGTCGCTATTCGTGTCTCCATTATTGACCCAAATGGCCGTCCGCCGGTTCGCCTTGATTTCCAGTGGCGTAAAAACAGCCAGAGCGGTAACTGGCAGGCTTATGACATGATCGCTGAAGGCGTCAGCATGATCACCACCAAACAAAATGAGTGGAGCGATCTGTTACGTACCAAAGGCATTGATGGTCTGACGGCACAACTGAAGTCTTCTGCGGCACAGCCAATTACGCTGGATAAACAACAATAATGCACGAATCGTTACGCTGGGAGCGGGAAGCCAGCACGCTATTGCTGAAAGGCGAACTGGATCGCGACACGTTAATGAGCCTGTGGCACCAACGTGAAACGCTGATTAAAGATGTCGATACCATCGACGTTGCAGCGCTGGAGCGTGTTGATTCTTCCGGTCTCGCCCTGCTGGTGCACCTGCGGGAAATCGCCCGGGCACAGGGTATTACGCCACGCTTTACGGGTATCAGTGACAAACTGCACTCGCTGATTACGCTTTACAATCTGCAACAGATTATTGTTTCTGCGGATAAAAGCGCCTGATTTCCGGTTGTTATCCTAAGCCCCTGTTTTCAACAGGGGCTTTTGCGTATTTAAGAGTCAGCCGCTTTCCTCTACTATGTCAGCCTTATTATTATTAAGTGAAGTTAAGCCCAATGGAAAACAGTGAAATTCAGGCCGTGCTGATGGCCGCATTGCCTTTAGACGAAGTTCATGTGATGAGCAACGATGGCAGCCATTTTCAGGTGATCGCCGTAGGCGAACTGTTTGGCGAACTGAGCCGCGTGAAAAAACAGCAGGCTGTCTACGCGCCGCTGATGGAATTCATCGCGGATAACCGCATGCATGCTGTCTCTATCAAAACCTATACTCCCGCTGAATGGGCGCGTGACCGTAAACTCAACGGTTTCTGATCCCGCAGCGTAGTGAACTCGCCGTGGGCGAGTCCAATTTTTAGCTAGTTAATTGAGAGCCGTGTTAATGGAAAAATTTCGTGTGCAAGGCCCCACCCGCTTAAGTGGTGAAGTCACCATTTCCGGGGCGAAGAACGCCGCACTTCCTATTCTGTTTGCTGCCCTGCTGGCCGAAGAGCCGGTAGAGATTCAGAATGTGCCAAAGCTGCGCGACATTGATACCACCATGAAGCTGCTGAGCCAGCTGGGTGCGAAGGTGGAACGCAACGGTTCTGTGCATGTCGATGCCAGCGCGGTAGATGTCTTTTGTGCGCCTTACGATCTGGTTAAAACCATGCGTGCCTCAATCTGGGCGCTGGGCCCGCTGGTGGCACGTTTTGGTCAGGGTCAGGTTTCCCTGCCGGGTGGCTGTGCGATTGGCGCGCGTCCGGTTGACCTGCACATCACCGGTCTGGAACAGCTGGGTGCCGAGATCAAGCTGGAAGAGGGCTATGTCAAAGCGTCAGTCAATGGCCGTCTGAAAGGCGCGCTGATTGTCATGGACAAAATCAGCGTTGGCGCAACCGTGACCATCATGAGTGCTGCGACGCTGGCGACCGGTACTACCGTGATTGAAAATGCGGCCCGCGAGCCGGAAATTGTGGATACCGCCAACTTCCTTAACACCCTGGGCGCTAAAATTAGTGGCGCAGGCAGCGATAAAATCACCATCGAAGGCGTAGAGCGCCTGGGTGGCGGTGTTTATACCGTCCTGCCCGATCGTATCGAAACCGGTACCTTCCTGGTGGCTGCCGCGATTTCGGGCGGCAAAGTGATGTGTCACAAAACTCAACCCGATACGCTGGATGCAGTGCTGGCGAAGCTGCGTGATGCGGGTGCCGATATCGAAACCGGTGAAGACTGGATCAGTCTGGATATGCACGGCAAGCGACCAAAAGCGGTCAACGTGCGCACCGCACCGCATCCGGGGTTCCCGACCGATATGCAGGCGCAGTTCACTCTGTTAAACATGGTTGCGGAAGGCACGGGCGTGATTACCGAAACCATCTTTGAAAACCGTTTCATGCATATCCCGGAACTGATTCGTATGGGTGGACATGCTGAGATTGAGAGCAACACGGCGATCTGTCACGGGGTTGAAACCCTGTCAGGTGCGCAGGTGATGGCGACCGATTTGCGTGCGTCTGCCAGTCTGGTTCTGGCAGGTTGCATTGCAGAAGGAACGACGTTCGTTGATCGCATTTATCACATCGATCGTGGCTATGAGCACATCGAAGATAAGCTGAAAGCGATGGGCGCGAACATCGAGCGCGTCAGCGAAGAGTAATCCTGCAGATGCGCTGAAATAGCCAGCCCCCGCGGGGGCTGGTTTTTTTTCGCCTGAGGATCGCCAGATATCTCAGGTGT
Organism: Pantoea sp. JKS000250; assembly: GCF_003201065.1. Taxonomy (NCBI): domain Bacteria; kingdom Pseudomonadati; phylum Pseudomonadota; class Gammaproteobacteria; order Enterobacterales; family Erwiniaceae; genus Pantoea; species Pantoea sp. JKS000250. Next base: position 2,645,795 of record NZ_QICZ01000001.1, read on the forward strand.
TATCCGTCTGGCCGGCAGGCGGCCGGATACGTTTTCTGCGATCCAGCAGGCAGTTTGTATCGGGATCGTAATAGCGGCTGGGCCAGATCTCACTGGGATGAACTTTGATCGCGTCGGCGATCAGCCATTCACCTTTGGGCCATGGACGCGTCAGTGCATTCGCCAGCGTGGATGAACTCAGGCCTGCTGCGCGTGACAGCGCTGCCAGCGTCATACCACGCTTATGCAGTGCCGCGATAATGTCAGCCGGGTGCCAGTCTTCCTTTATTTTTTGCATAACCTGTTCTCCTTTTCCTTGTCATTGCATCATCCAGCGAGACGCTGGCTTTCCTTTTACCATTATCTGGAAATAGTCAGAATTTTATAGCAAATGTTTCCTGTTAATTTCCAGTAATATTTGGATCCCGCGTCTGGTCTGTGTGGTGGCACGCAACAGGAGTGCAATAGCTAAGAGGGAACAAAAAGAAGTGAGAGCAGGGTCGTAAAAACGGAGCCCGGCAGGCTCCGTGAAAGATCAGAAGTCGCGCTGAACAGACATGTGTGCCAGCGACTCCAGCGCGCTGCGCCAGGGGGATTCAGGCAGAATCCGCAAGGCTTCAATCGCTTTATCCGCTTCCTGTTCCGCGCGACTGCGCGTCCATTCCAGCGAACCACACTGATTCATCGCTTCCAGCACTGGCTCCAGCAGATGGCGGCCATTTCCCTGCTCGATGGCTTCACGGATCATCTTCGCCTGTTCAGGCGAGCCGTGCTGCATGGCATGCAGCAGCGGCAGCGTCGGTTTGCCTTCGCTCAGGTCATCGCCGGTATTTTTACCCAGCGTCTCGCCGTCAGCACTGTAATCCAGCAAATCGTCAATTAACTGGAAAGCGGTACCCAGATAGCGCCCATAATCCTGCAGCGCTTTTTCCTCTTCAGGCGTCGCTTCAGCCAGTATCGCCGAGGCCTGTGAGGCCGCTTCAAACAGGCGCGCGGTCTTACTGTAAATCACGCGCATGTAGCTCTCTTCGGTGATGTCCGGGTCGTTGACGTTCATTAGCTGCAGGACTTCGCCTTCAGCAATCACGTTTACCGCCTCTGACATCAGCGCCAGGATACGCAGCGACCCCATGCTGGTCATCATCTGGAAGGCGCGGGTGTAAATAAAATCACCGACCAGCACGCTTGCCGCATTGCCAAACGCCGCGTTCGCGGTCGCTTTGCCACGACGCATATCGGATTCATCCACGACATCGTCATGCAGCAGCGTGGCGGTGTGGATAAATTCGATCAGCGCCGCATTGGTCACGTGCAGGTCGCCCTTGTAGCCCATGGCACGTGCAGATAGCACGGCAATCATGGGACGGATACGCTTGCCCCCGCCACTGATGATGTAGTAGCCCAACTGGTTGATGAGCGAGACATCCGAATTCAGCTGGTCGAGGATGGTCTGGTTAACGGCAGCCATATCCTGTGCGGTTAATTCATTAATCTGTTCTAAGTTCATTCGTCTTTTCAGCTATGACTCGTTATCTCTGCCATGGTAAGTGGTTTACCCAGCCAGCGTTCAGGTAATCTGTTACTGATTGTACTTGAATTTTGTGCCTGAGAAACGGTTGCATTCAGCCTGTGTTTTTTTTCTGCAAGAGTGTGCAAAGTGCTCTTGTCTTCTTCTGGAGTTTTGCGTAGAATTCGCGCCCTATTGTGAATATTTAGCGCGCCGCCTGATGAACTAAAAGGCAAGCGCAGAAGCGGAGTTTTATATGTACGCGGTTTTCCAAAGTGGTGGTAAACAACACCGAGTAAGCGAAGGTCAGACCGTTCGCCTGGAAAAGCTGGACATCGCAACCGGTGAAACGATTGAGTTTGACCAGGTTCTGATGATTGCTAATGGCGAAGACGTGAAAATCGGCGCGCCACTGGTTTCAGGCGGAATGATCAAGGCAGAAGTTGTTGCTCACGGTCGTGGCGAGAAAATTAAGATTGTTAAGTTTCGTCGTCGTAAGCACTACCGTAAGCAAGCAGGCCATCGCCAGTGGTTCACTGATGTGAAAATCACTGGTATCACGGCGTAAGAGGAGATCTGACAAATGGCACATAAAAAGGCTGGTGGTTCGACTCGAAATGGTCGTGACTCCAATGCAAAACGTCTGGGTGTAAAACGTTTCGGTGGCGAATCTGTTCTGGCAGGTAGCATCATCGTTCGTCAGCGTGGCACCAAATTCCACGCCGGTACCAATGTAGGTTGTGGTCGTGACCACACCCTGTTTGCTACCGCAGACGGTAAAGTACAGTTCGAAGTTAAAGGTCCGAACAACCGTAAATACATCAGCATCGTTGCTGAGTAAGGTTGTCGTGACGCAGACATCTGACGTCTGAACGCACGAATTGAAGGCCCCGCAGCTCCTGCGGGGCTTTTTACATTCTGCGGTCTGTCGCGGTAAAAGCGACGCATCACAAAAGTTTGCTGTACACTTTGTGTACGCACTGGCGAAAGCCAATCCTGATTTATCCGCCGCTGGTCAGCGCAGAAGACCCTGGCGGACCCGTCTGCAGAGTGCTGCAGGCGATTGTGTGACGGAGATTTAAAAATGAAGTTTGTTGATGAAGCGACAATTCTGGTCGTCGCCGGTGATGGCGGTAATGGTTGCGTCAGCTTCCGCCGCGAAAAATATATTCCGAGAGGCGGCCCTGATGGGGGTGATGGTGGTGACGGCGGTGACGTTTATCTGATCGCTGATGAAAACCTCAATACCCTTATCGATTATCGTTTCGAAAAATCTTTCCGCGCCGAACGTGGGCAGAACGGCCAGAGCCGCGACTGTACCGGTAAACGCGGTAAGGATATCGAAGTTAAAGTGCCGGTCGGCACCCGGGTTATCGACCAGGGTACCGGTGAGACACTCGGCGACATGACGCGCCACGGCCAGAAATTGATGGTCGGTAAAGGCGGCTGGCATGGCCTGGGCAACACCCGTTTCAAATCGTCAGTGAACCGCAGTCCGCGCCAGAAAACCATGGGTACCCCAGGTGAAAAGCGTGACCTGCAGCTGGAGCTGATGCTGCTGGCGGACGTCGGGATGCTGGGCTTACCGAATGCCGGTAAATCGACCTTTATTCGTGCCGTCTCGGCAGCCAAACCTAAAGTAGCGGACTATCCGTTTACCACCCTGGTGCCAAGCCTGGGTGTGGTGCGTATGGACAGCGAGCAGAGCTTCGTCGTGGCCGATATCCCGGGTCTGATTGAAGGCGCAGCAGAGGGCGCAGGCCTCGGCATTCGCTTCCTGAAGCATCTGGAACGCTGCCGCGTATTGCTTCACCTGATCGACATCGACCCCATTGATGAAAGCGATCCGGTTGAAAATGCCCGTATCATCCTCGGCGAGCTGGAAAAATACAGCGAGAAGCTGTTCAACAAACCACGCTGGCTGGTCTTCAACAAAATTGATCTGATCAGTGAAGAAGAAGCGCAGTCACGGGCGAAAGCGGTTGCTGAAGCGCTGGGCTGGAAAGATAAGTATTACCTGATCTCTGCCGCAAGCCAGACCGGCGTCAAAGAACTCTGCTGGGACGTGATGAGCTTCATCAACGCTAACCCGAAAGAAGCGGAGCTTGAAGAGAAGCAGCCGGAGAAAGTGGAATTCATGTGGGATGATTACCACAAAGAAACCATTGAAAACACGGTCGAAGTGGAAGATGAAGAGTGGGATGACGACTGGGATGATGAAGACGACGAAGGCGTTGAAATTATCTATCAGCGTTAACAGAACGCCTGCTACAGCGTAATATGTGATGCCCTCTTTCAGTATGAAAGGGGGCATCGTTCTTTCTGCCGCTAGCTCATGACCGCTACGCTCAGTCGCGCACTGCAGCACAGCTGATCCCGACTGTTCCGAATCTCAATCTGCCAGCTCTGACTGCGTTTACCCAGATGCAGTGGACGGCAGGTCCCCCGCACCCGTCCCGCTGACACCGCGCGATGATGGCTGGCGTTAACTTCAACACCGACCACGCTGCTGCCTTCTTCCACCGCCATATACCCGGCAATTGAACCCATCGACTCCGCCAGTACCACGGAGGCGCCACCATGCAGCAACCCGAACGGCTGCTGCGTCCGGGCATCGACCGGCATCGTCGCTTCCAGATAATCATCACCTATCGCGGTAAAAACGATCCCCAGATGCGCCACCAGTGAGTGCTCACCCAGCGCGTTCAGTGCAGGAAGATCAAGGGATCGTTTCCAGATCGCTGTCATCATCAGGCTCCCAGGGTTGCGCCGCCATCGACCACAATATCCTGCAGCGTCACATGGCTGGCAAGATCCGACGCGAGAAACAGGACGGTGGCCGCAATTTCCTGCGGCTGCGCGATCTTGCCCAGCGGAATACCCAGCTTAAACTGATCCGGGAAGCCCGCAATCATCTCCTGCTCGCCGGTCGGTGTATGCCACAGGCTGCGCTGCATATCGGTGTCAGTGGAGCCAGGCGAAACAATATTACAGCGCACACCGTAAGGCGCCATTTCCAGACCCACGGTCAGACAGAGGCTGCGCAGCGCGGCTTTTGACGCACCATAAGCGGACATACCAATACGCGGTGCATGCGCTGAATTCGATGCGACAGTAACGATGGCACCGGCGCGCTGTTCGCGAAAACGCGGCAGCGTCTGCTGGAACAGGTTAAACGCACCGCCCGCATTGACGTTAAGACAGGCCTGCCAGTCAGCAAATGAGAGCGCATCGGTGGCACCAGTACGCAGAATACCGGCTGCGTTGACCAGCACATCGATGCGCGGCTGGGCGGCCAGCACCCGCTGACACACGGATGTTACCTGCGCCGGATCGGCTACATCCATAATGTGACAGGAAAACGGATAGTCATGACCCTGGAACCGGAGATCAAAGGCCTCTACCTGCGCGCCCGCCTGGTGAAAGGCCAGCGCTGTGTGGTAGCCAATGCCCTGACCGGCACCGGTCACCCAGACGATTTTACCGCTGAAATCGGATAGATGGCTCATTCAGCAGGCTCCCGCGACAGCAGCGCCCACCAGCCGTCGATGCTCGGATTTCTGGCCAGGCTGACAAAATCAATGTCACGATGTACCTGACGCCAGCGTGCCGCCAGCGCCATCACGCGTACCGAATCCAGCCCGTAGTCGATCAGGTTTTCATCATCGTCCGGCACCTCATCATCTTCCAGCAGCGGCAGGATCAGCATGCGCAGTTCGTCTTTGCTGAGCGGTACAGGCATCAGATCGGCGGTCATCACCACTTTTCCGCTGCGACCCGCGGTGTAGGTCAGCGCCATCATATGTTCCTCACGGCTGAAGTCAGCCAGCGCATCGGCCACCATAAACGGCTGGATATTACGCATAAACGCATCCGTGGCGGTGGTCAGGCAGCCGATATGGGCATAGACGCCGGTAATAATCAGCTGATCGCGGCCCATCTCCTGCAGGATCGCCTCCAGCGGCGATCGGTGAAACGCACTGTAGCGCCACTTGGTCAGGACCTGATCGTGCTCATCCGGTGCCAGCGCCTCCACGATCTTCTGCTGATCGGGATGTTTATTCAGGCCGGGTCCCCACATATCATTGAGCAGCGCACGATCTTCATCGCTCTGCGCGTTAGGCTGAGCGGTGTAAAACACCGGAATGCCCTGCGCTTTGCAGTAGCGTCGCAGGCGGACAATATTGTCAACGACCTGCTCAACCAGCGGGCTGTTATCGCCCCAGAAGTTAAGGAAATAGCGCTGCATATCGTGGATCAGCAGGGCAGCACGGCCCGGCTCCAGCGTCCATTTCACCTTGTTGTTCGGCAACTCAGTGGCGTCAGGTAGCGGATAAGAGGTCAGCTGTGGAATAGCCATTAAAATTCTCCGGACAGATCAGGCTTGCGCACGCTGATCGGCAAGTTGTTGGCGCAGACGTTTTTTGTCTACCTTGCCGACCGCGGTCAGCGGCAGGGCATCTACGCAGGTAATACGGTCGGGCAGCTTAAATTCGGCGACGCCCAGTTCACGCAGGTGACGACGCAGCGCCACCGGTTTCACCGGCTGACGGGTGACAATAAACGCACAGCTCTTTTCACCCATCAGTTCGTCGCTCATAGAGACCAGCGCCGCGTGGATCACATCCGCATGGCGCTGCAGCAGGTTTTCAATCTCTTCAGCTGCGATCTTTTCGCCGCCCCGGTTGATCTGATCTTTCTCACGACCCTGCACAATGATGTTGCCAGCGGGGGTGATCTCAACCAGATCGCCAGAGCAGTAAAAGCCCTGGTCATCAAAGCTGGCGGCGTTATGTTCCGGGCTGTTGTAGTAGCCACGGAACGTATAAGGACCGCGTGTCATCAGGCGCCCAATGGCACCGACCGGCAGCGGATGCCCCTGTTCGTCTGCGACCCACACCTCGTCATCCGGTGAGATCGGACGGCCCTGCGTGGTGAGAATGGTCTGTTCATCGTCATCCAGCCGGGTGTAGTTCACCAGACCCTCCGCCATCCCAAACACTTGCTGAAGAGTACAGCCCATCTCGTTCTGGATGCGCGCAGCCAGCGTTTCACCCAGCTTTGCGCCACCGACCTGAATACGTTGCAGTGAGGCCAGCGCGGCATTGCTGCCCCATTCCTGAATCGCCTGCAGCCAGAGACTGGCCGCGGGTGGAACCAGGCCGGTATCAGTAACCTGATGTTTTTCAATCAGCGGGAAACAGAGGGTCGCGCTGGGATCGGCCGCTAAGATCACCTGGCCGCCCGCGTAAAAGACGCCCAGCGCGCCCGGAGAACTCATCGGGAAATTATGTGCAGCGGGCAGAGCAATCAGGTAACGGGTATCTGCGTTGACCCCGCAGATCACGTCACTTTCCCGGATGCTGTAGTAGTAATCATTGTGGGTACGCGGGATCAGCTTCGGAGTGCCGGTACTGCCGCCCGACAGCTGGAAAAAAGCGACGTCATCGCCTGCGGTCGGGGTTGCCCTGAAGTCACCTGCGGGTTCTGCCAGCAGGGCGTCGAGACTGTTTTCCGCATGAGCGTCATTACGCAGGATCACCTGCTGCAGTGAATGCTGTTCCCGGCGAAGCTGCGTGATAAAGGCGTCATCGGCGAACAGGGGATGGCTGCGATCGGCAATCAACAGGCACGGCGCGATCTGACTGGCATAGGCGACCAGTTCGGTACGTTGATGGCTGAAAAGAGCGTTAACCGGGGCGACGCCGATTTTGAACAGCGCAAACAGCGTCAGATAAAATTCCGCCACGTTGCCAAGCTGCACCAGCGCCGTATCACCGGGTTTCAGGCCACGATGCTGCAGGGCCGCTGCCAGATTGTCACTCAGTGAGGCCATCTGGCGATAGGTAAATTGCCGGTCGCCATCAATCACCGCCACGCATTCGCTGTCGCGGTGACGTTCCAGGATGTCGGTCATCGGCAGATCCAGCCAGTACCCTTTTTCACGGTAACGTGCAGCCAGATCGTCCGGCCAGCGGCTGTAAGCAATCGTCATACAGGTTCCTTTAGTGCAATCCAAAAGCGCGAAGCATGGTGTCGAGTTTGACGCCGGTTTCGCGCCACTCGGATTCAGGTTGTGAGTCCGCCACGATGCCCGCGCCAGCAAACAGCCGGACCCGCGGACCATTCACCGTGCCGCAGCGGATGGTGACGACCCATTCGCCGTTGCCCTGATCGTCACACCAGCCGACGATGCCGCCAAACAGCTGACGCTCAAACGGTTCAAGTTGCTGAATCAGCGCCTGAGCACGCTGATGCGGAAAGCCGCTGAGCGCCGGTGTCGGATGCAGCAGGCTGGCCAGTGACAGCGCATTTTCGCGGTCGTCCAGCACTTCGCCCCGAATCTGCGTAGCGAGGTGCCACAGTGTCGGGGTGGTCAGCAGGGAAGGGATTTCCGGGACTGACAGCAGGCGACTGCGCGGCTGCAGCGTCATGCGCATTGCGTCCGTCACCAGTTTATGTTCATGCCGGTCTTTGGCTGACCGCATCAGGCTGTCACCTGAGGCCTGGTCACGCTGTGGATCGCTGTTGCGCGGTGCTGAACCGGCCAGCGGACAGGAGCTGAACTTGCGGCCCTGCTTACGGATCATCAGTTCAGGGCTGGCACCCACCAGCGCGCCGCCATCAGGCAGCGGCAGATGAAAATGATAGCTGTCAGGGTTCTGCGCCAGGATGCGCTGCATCAGGGCGGCCGTATCGATCGGCTGTTCCGCCACGATCTCCATCAGCCGTGACAGCACCACTTTATCCGGATCGCCGCGCTGCGTGGCCGCTACGGCCTGCGCAACCATGTCAGTGAAGGTGGCGTGATCCGGCAGCGCCGTACGGCGACGAACTTTTGGCAGATTGCTTTCAGCCAATGAGGCGTGGGCTTTCAGATCGTCACGTTGAAAGGTCTGATACGACTCAGGGATAAACAGTGCAGCGGGCTGATCCACATCGAACGGGATCGCACCCACCAGAATGGGATGGGCTATGCCCTGTTTTCTGGCCAAGGCAAAATGATGCTGCAGTTGTTGCTGAAACTCTCCGGTCAGCTGCTCACCCTGGTTTACCGGAGCAGTGAGTGTCGTAAAACAGCCCTGAGTCGTCAGGCTTCGCCAGGGAGAAGTAAACAGGAAGCCACGGCAGAGTGCCGGAAAATCCTGCAGCAGGGGATGTTCAAATGCCAGTGATTCCACCATAATTTCACCTATAAATGATAAGATAACTAATAATGATTATCATTTGTATTATGGTGCAGTAACCTACGTCGAATAGCCGAAGGTGTCAATAAATACGCGGTGATTCAGCTGGTTTTGTTGGTTAAATCAGCACAAGTTGTCGCCCGGATTACCAGAGAGAAATAGGATGAAAACAAATGACTAAACAGGGAGTAACGTCGGCATTAGCGCTGTTTTTGCTGAGTATCACTCTGTTCAGCGTGACCGCTGTTGCACAGACCGGCTGGCCGCGCACCTTCGCGGGGGCAAAAGGTCAGGTCACCCTGGCTCAGGCACCGACCCGCATTGTCTCGACCAGTGTCACCCTGACTGGCTCGCTGCTGGCGATTGATGCGCCAGTAGTTGCCAGTGGCGCAACCGCACCCGGCAGCCGGCTGGCTGATGAGCAGGGATTCTTCCGGCAGTGGGGGCGTGTGGCGAAACAGCGTGGCGTAAAGCGGCTCTATATTGGTGAACCCAATGCGGAAGCGATCGCTGCGGAAGCGCCAGACCTGATTGTGGTCAGCGCCACCGGTAATGATTCAGCGATCAAACTGGCCGATCAGCTCTCGGCGATTGCACCGGTACTGGTCGTTAACTATGACGATAAAAGCTGGCAGCAGCTGGTGACGCTGCTGGGTGAGGCGACCGGGCATGAGGCGGATGCCGCTGCCCGGATAAGCGAGTTCGACGCGCGTGAAAAGGCGCTGAAGGCAAAGCTGACCCTGCCTCCGCAGCCGGTTTCTGCAATGGTGTGGAACGGAGATGGCCGGGCTGTGAATCTCTGGACGGAGGCATCGGCACAGGGGAAGTTACTGCAGGCGCTGGGCTTCACGCTGGCAACGCCACCGGCGACGCTTCAGTCTGCTCACAGCATGGGACAGCGTAAAGATATTCTTCAGCTGTCAGGCGAAAATCTGGCGGAAGGCCTGAATGGACAGACTTATCTGCTGTTTGCCGCCGAAGATAACACGGCTGCGCAGGTAATGAGCAATGCTTTTCTGGCGCAGACCCCAGCGGTGCGCGCTAAAGCGGTCTATGCGCTGGGGCTGGATAGCTTTCGTCTCGACTACTACAGCGCCAGTCATTTACTGACGCGGCTGGAAGCGCTGTTCGTGAAATCATGATGTGGCATCGTCGGAGGCAGGCCGTTGATAGCGTCGCAGGCGGGCCATCAGCAGCCACATGATGAGACCCAGCACGGTGGCTGCCAGGCCAGAGAGGGCGGCGGCCTGCTGCGGCAACAGCAGTGAACCCATCGCGCCAATTATTGCTGCACCTATCGCATCGCCGGTGACATTCTGCGCTGTCCAGAGGCTGTTGATCCTGCCAAGCAGAGCATCGGGCGTCAGCGTCTGAATCATCGCGTACTGCACCAGGCTGCTGATGGCACTGAAATAACCAAAGGCTACGAGGCAGATCAGACTCAGGCTGAACCACGGCATCAGGCTGAACAGAGCCAGTGCGACGAATGCCGCGATGGCACTGACCAGAATCAGGCGGCCCGGCTGTGGCGACTGTGCCAGCCGTCCGCTGGTCAGCGCGCCTGTCGCAGCACCCAACGGCACGGCGGCGTACATCAGTCCCAGCGCCGTCAGACCGACCTGCCAGTGAGGGGCCAGCGCCGGATAGAGCACACGCACCGCGCTGGCTAGCGTTACCAGCGCGCCAGTCAGCGCCGCCATACCTACAATTGGCGTATCGAACAGGAAGCGGACGCCGCTGCTTAGTGCCTTTATGGGATGTTCACGCGGCTGCGGCGGTGGCGCAAGCGGCGGCAATCGCAACAGGGTTAACACCGTCAGCAGCGTGCCGAACGCGGCCAGCCCGTAGTTCCACGCCACACCGCCCTGAGCAATCACCATACCCGCAATCGCGGGTGACAGAATCGCGCCAAAGCGCACCGTCAGCATAGTAATGGCACCCGCCTTCATCAGATTCTCACGCCCGACCAGCGCCGGCGTGGCCGCCAGCAGCGCCGTGACGCCTATCGCGCCGAAAAAACCATCCCAGAGTCCCAGCACGAAGACGGCGATGACCGACGGTGAAGGGAGCAGGGCATTAATGCACAACGCGGCAAAGCCCAGGCCACAGGTGGATCGGGCAAACAGGATCAGGCGACGACGCTCATAGCGATCGGCCAGCACGCCGCCGGTCAGCAGACCGACAAACATACCGGCTCCGGCCAGCGTCACCGCCAGTCCTACCAGCAATGGTGATTGCGTCAGTTGCTGAATCTGAACCGGGACCGCCACCGCCAGCATGCCGAGAGCGACAATCGAGATAAAGCGGGCGATAAACAGGGCGCGAAAGGCGGGATGGGTTCTCAGCAGAGTGAGATCGATAAAATGGGAGGGTTTGTTCATAGCGTCGCTTTTTAGCACCCATTTTCCTCATTATTGAATCTGAGAGTCATGGTAACATACAAAAAATAGTTAATAACGATAACAAGTATCATTATCATAAACACTCGCAATTGCGAGCCATGTTGAATTCGTGAAGGTTTAAACGTTATGCGTCAACTCCGTGCAATAGCCGGTTCAGGGATGCTGCTATTGTTGCTTATTGCGCTCAGCCTGATGCTGGGAGCCAGACCTGTACCCTTTCATGATGTCACACATGCCTTACTCTCCGACTGCAGCCGCATCGATTGCGTGATCGTGCGCGATGCCCGGCTGCCGCGAACCCTTGCGGGACTGCTGGCCGGGATCAGTTTAGGTCTGGCGGGCGCACTGATGCAGAGCCTGACGCGCAATCCCCTGGCTGACCCAGGCATTCTTGGTGTGAATGCCGGAGCGGGTTTTGCGGTGGTGCTTGGCATCGCCCTCTCTGGCGCCGATTCTCCTGCGGAATGGCTGGGTTTTGCTTTTACGGGTGCACTGCTGGCGTCGCTGCTGGTGGCCATGACGGGTGCGATCGGCGGCGGCCGCGTGAATCCGCTGCGTCTGACGCTGGCAGGCGTGGCGCTGGGTGCGGTGCTGGAGGGTTTAACATCTGGCCTGTCGCTGCTTAATCCCGATATTTACGATCATCTGCGTTTCTGGCACAGCGGCTCGCTGGATATCCGCAATTTCGCCATTCTGCGCACTGTCTTTCCGGCGGTCGTAGCCGGGAGCCTGCTGGCGTTGCTGCTGGCACGTTCGCTCAACAGCCTGAGTATGGGCGGAGATATGGCAACCGCGCTGGGCACCCGTGTGATGCGTACTCAACTGGTGGGATTGCTGGCGATTGCACTGCTGAGCGGTGCGGCGACGGCGGCAGTCGGCCCCATCGCCTTTGTCGGGTTAATGACACCGCATCTGGCCCGCTGGCTGCTGGGCAACGATCATCGCTGGATGCTGCCGGGAACCCTGGTGATCACTCCCTGTCTGCTGCTGGCGGCCGATATTCTGGGACGGCTGCTGGTGCCGGGTGAACTGCGCGTGTCAATTGTCACGGCCATTCTCGGTGCGCCGATGCTGATTGTGCTGGTGCGCCGTAAGCTGGGAAGAGGGCAGATATGACACGGACGATGATCAATGCGCTGCTGCTGATGGCCTGCGGGGCGCTGGCTTTTCTGGGCGTCACGCGCGGCACCTTACCGATCTCCGCCAGCCAGTTATGGGCACTTCTCAACGGCGAGGCAGCGCGCAATGTTCAGCTGATTGTACTGGAGTGGCGTCTGCCGCGCGTCATGATGGCGCTGCTGATTGGTGCGGCGCTGGGCGTCAGCGGGGCGATTTTCCAGTCGCTGCTGCGCAACCCGCTGGGCAGTCCCGATATTCTGGGTTTCAACACTGGCGCTTACAGCGGTGTGCTGGTGGCGCTGGTGCTGTTCCAGCAAAACATGGAAGGGATGACGCTGGCGGCGCTGGCAGGCGGGCTGCTCACTGCAGGTGTGGTCTGGCTGTTCAGCTGGCGCAACGGCGTGGAGACCTTCCGGCTGATTATTGTGGGCATCAGCGTGCGGGCACTGCTGATGGCGCTGAACAGCTGGCTGATTATCAGTGCTTCACTGGAGGCGGCACTGAGTGCCGGGCTCTGGAGCGCCGGTTCACTTAACGGCATTACCTGGGCAAAAACCACGCCGGTGATCACCGTGCTGCTGCTGGCGCTGCTGGCAACAGGCATGCTGGCCCGCCGCATGCGACTGCTGGAGATGGGTGACGACACGGCCTGCGCGCTGGGCGTTCCGGTTGAGCGCAGCCGCATCATGCTGATGCTGACGGGCGTTATCCTCACCGCCGCCTCGACGGCGCTGGCCGGTCCGATCTCTTTTATTGCGTTGCTGGCACCGCAGATTGCGCGGCGGCTCAGTGGTGGTACTAAAGGCGCGCTGCCGCTGGCTGCCTTGTGTGGCGCGCTGCTGTTAATCGCCGCGGATTACGCCGCGCAGCACTTTTTCCTGCCTTATCAGCTGCCGGTTGGCGTGATCACGGTCAGTCTGGGCGGACTCTATCTGATTGCGCTACTGGTGCGGGAGGCACGACGTCAATGAAAGTGACAACACGTTTGCAGGGTGACGCGCTGACGCTGGGCTATGACAAAAAAATCGTGGCGGAGAATCTCTCTGTCGCGATCCCTGACGGTGAGCTGACCGTGATCATCGGTCCCAACGCCTGCGGAAAATCGACGCTGCTGCGTACCTTAAGCCGCCTGGTCTCGCCGCTACAGGGCGAGGTGCTGCTGGATGGCAATACGATTGCTCACTACGCTACCAAAGAGGTGGCACGCCGGCTGGGGCTGCTGCCGCAAAGCTCGAACGCGCCTGCGGGTATCAGCGTCAGCGAACTGGTGGCGCGCGGGCGTTATCCGCACCAGTCGCTGTTCGGGCGCTGGCGACAGGAAGATGAGGCAGCGGTGCAGCAGGCCATGCAGGCCACCGGCGTGGCCGGTTTAGCGCAGCAGCAGGTTGATACGCTCTCTGGCGGTCAGCGGCAGCGGGTGTGGATTGCGATGGTGCTGGCTCAGCAGACACCGCTATTGCTGCTGGATGAACCGACCACCTGGCTGGATATCGCCCATCAAATTGAACTGCTGGAATTAATGCAGGATCTCAATCAGCAGCATGGCCGAACGCTGGTGGTGGTGCTGCACGATCTTAATCAGGCGTGCCGCTACGCCAGCCACCTGATAGCGATGCGCGACGGGAAAATCGTTGCCGAAGGGAAACCGGCGGAGATTGTGACGCCGGAACTGATAGAAGCGATCTACGGCCTGCGCTGCATCATCATTAACGATCCCGTGGCCGGTACGCCGATGATTGTGCCGCTGGGCAGAGGCTGACCCGCGCTTTCTCCGGTGAAGAAAGCGCGAGGTCAGGACGGCTCAGGAAATCAGCGCCGCCAGACACTGCTGCAGTCGTGGGCCAATCTGCTCGAACATGCGTGGTGAGATGATCTCGACGTGCGCACAGTCCAGCGGCCAGACGGTCAGCCCGCCAATCCAGGGCGCCCAGGCGCGACGCACATCCTGACCGGGCTGCTGCGTCTGTTGCGCCAGGAACAGCGTGGCGTGTCCCCGGAAGCGGGCGCTGCGTGCCGTCGCCAGCAGGCGCACCGAACTGGCGTAGTTGGCTTCAATGGTGGTGAACAGCGCCGCCATCCCTTCACCGGCCTGCTCGCGCTGTGCCGCGATAAACTGCTCACGCTCCCGATTCACTTCTTCCAGCACCGCCGGGTCCAGCACGTTTTCGCCGCGCCGTTCATCCCAGTTCTGCGTCTCTGGCGGCCAGGTATCCAGCAGCCCGAGGAAGGCGACCGTTTCACCTTCGGCCTCCAGCCGCGCAGCGATACCCTGTGCCAGCGTGCCGCCCAGTGAGTAGCCAAGGAAATAGTAGGGCCCCTCTGGCTGCTGCTGGCGCACCGTCGCCAGATGTGCGTCACACACCGCATCAAGGTGCTGCGCCTGATTCAGCGGGCTGGTAATGTCGGGTGACTGAATACCGAGCAGCGACCAGCGGGCATCCAGATAGCGCTGCAACACGCTGAACTGCCAGGCAAAACCGGAGGCGGGATGGAAGCAGAACAGCGTCGGGCCGGTAGTGCGCCGCAGCGGCAAGACCGCCTCAAATCCGGCGCGGGCTGTCTCCGCGGATTCGCTACTGAGCAGGGCGGCCAGCTTTTCTGCCGTAGCTGCCACCATAATCTGGCCCACTGACACCGGCTGATTCAGCGTCCGCCGCAACTGCGCCGCCAGCCGCATCGCCAGCAGCGAATGGCCACCCAGCGCAAAAAAATCATCCTGTGCGCTGACGGACTCACGTTCCAGCAGCGTGGCGAACGCCTGCGCCAGCGTGGTTTCCAGACCAGGGTGCGGCGCACGACCGGCAGCCGCTGTCCGGGTCTGTGGCAGCGGCAGCGCTTTACGATCCAGCTTGCCGTTGCTGCTGAGCGGTAATGCCGCCAGCTGAACAATCGCCACCGGCACCATATGCGCGGGCAACTGTGTCGCCAGCGTCTGGCGCATGACGACGGCATCAATCGGGCCATCTGCCACTACATAGCCGACCAGCTGGCGGGCATCACCCTGCTGGTCGCTGCTGCTGCCCAGTACCACCGCATGCGTCACGGCCTGCACAATGCCAGGCAGCGCAGCCATGGCATGGTCGATCTCATTCAGCTCGATGCGCTGTCCGCGGATTTTAAGCTGATCGTCGCTGCGGCCCAGATACTCCACCGCACCATCCGGCAGCCAGCGCGCCACATCGCCGGTGCGGTACATGCGGGAGCCGTGACCCCACGGATCGGCCACAAACCGGCTGGCCGTGAGGTCGGGGCGATCCAGATAACCCTGTGCCAGCTGCACGCCGGTCAGCCAGAGATCGCCCGTCACGCCTGGCGGCACCGGCTGCAGACGCGCATCCAGAATCCGTAAGCCGGTGTTCCAGACCGGGAAGCCAATCGGCACGCTGGCACCGTCGACGGCTGCCAGCGCGGGTCCGAACGCCGGGTAGAAGCTGACATCCACTGCCGCTTCGGTCGGGCCATACAGGTTATGCAAGGGTACCCGGGTCAGCGTCTGCCACTGGCGCGACAGCTCAGCGGGCAGCGCTTCGCCACTGCAGAACACCTGCCGCAGGGTGGTGCACCTTTCTATCGCATTGTCATCCTGCAGCGAGGCAACAAAGGCCGCCAGCATCGAGGGAACAAAATGGGTGGTGGTCACGCGGTAGCGGGCAAACAGCTGCTGCAGGGCTTCCGGGTCGCGGTGGGCATCAGGCGGTGCCATCACCAGCTGTGCGCCAGCAATCAAGGGCCAGAAGAACTCCCACACCGAGACATCAAAGCTGCTCGGCGTTTTCTGCAGCACGACATCATCACCGCCGAGCGGATAACAATCCTGCATCCACAGCAGTCGGTTGACGATTGCCTCATGACTGACCAGCACGCCTTTTGGCCGACCGGTCGAACCAGAGGTATAGATGAGGTAAGCGCCATCATGCGGACGCGGAGCCTGTGTCAGCACGCGATCAACCGGTGTTAACAGCGCGTCGTAAAACAGCGGCGCAACCGGTGAGAGAGCCGCCAGCCGGTCTGCCAGTTCGCGGCAGGTGATCAGCGTTTTCGGCGCGGCATCTTCCAGCATCATCTTCAGCCGATCGTCCGGGTAGCCGGTATCAAGCGGCAGCCAGGTTGCGCCTGTGCTGACAATCGCCTGCAGTGCCAACGATAAAAAGACCGAGCGCGGCAGCGCCACGGCGACAATGTCACCCCGCGTCACACCCTTCGCAATCAGCTGTTGTCCCAGCGCGACGACCTGCTGCTGCATCTGCTGATAATTAAGCTGATGCGCCTCATCCGCCAGCGCCACGGCGTGCGGCGTACGCTGCGCCTGCTGCAGCAGCAGGCTGCTTAGCGTCTCTGCAGGCAGCATCACGGCGGTCTGATTGATCGCTGCCAACTGCTGATGTTCTTCCGGCATCAGCATATCCAGCTCGCCACAGGCGCACGCTGGCCGGACGGCAAGCTGCTGAAGCAGCAGACTAAAGCGGCTGGCATGTTGCTTCAGCACGGTTTCGCTGTAGCGCGCTGCATTAGCCAGTAATTCCAGCGTCAGGTCGCCCTGTTCGCTGAGGTAGATAGCAATCTCCAGATCGCGAACCGGGCCTGACGCCAGCTGATGAGTGATGCCTTCAATGCCGGCGAAATCGAGCTGATAGTCGAACATCTTCAGGTTAATCACCGGCCCATAGAGCGGAGCACTGTCACCCAATCGCCCCAGATCGCGCTGCACCTGCTCAGCGTCGTAACGCTGATGACGGCGCATTTTTCTGACCTCACCCGCCAGCCGCGCGGCCAGTGCCGTCAGCGGCTGTGCCGGATCGTAATGGATCGCCATAGGCAATACGTTGATCACCGGACCGGTGGCGCAGAGCGCGGCCGAGCCGATGCGGCGCATAAAGATGAAACCGGCGGCAAAGTCGTTCTGACCGGTGAGGCGCGCCAGCCACAGCGCCACCAGCGCAAAGGCGGTGTCCGCCGCGCTGAGATTCTGCTGCTGAGTATGCGCCAGCAACGCCTGAAAGGTGTGTCGCTCCACGGCAAATGTGTGTCGCAGCAGGTCGGTGCTGGCACTCTGACCCGCCAGCGGCAGCGAGGATAACGAGGCGGGCGCAGGTAAATGCGCCCCTTTTTCCAGCCAGAACTGACGATCGCGCTGCCAGGTCGAAGAGTGCTGATAGCGCTGATACTCGTCGACGACCTCGCTGAACGGGACGAAGGGGCTCGGCTCCGGCGTGTCGCCGTGCCGCCAGGCGCTGTAGAGATGGGCGATACGGCGGGTCAGGGCGGTAAAGCTGAAACCATCAACCACCAGATGATGGTAGCGCTGATACCAGTACCAGTGATCCTCGCCCAGCCGAAGCAGGCTGTGATGATAGAGCGGCGCACCGCTCAGCACCCGCAGATCGCCGGACATATCCTGCTGCATCAGCGTCCGTGCGGCCGCCGCCGGATCGGCGGCATCGCGCAGATCGATTATTTCAGGCTCGCGAAAATGCTGGGGGGCAGGCCACTGCAGCGGTTCACCCTCCTGCTCGCCAAAGGCCATATTTAGCGTGTCCGCTTCCTGCATGCCGGCAACGATGGCGCGAGACAGCAGCGCGCTGTTCAGCGCACCACGCAGTTCAACGAAATGCGCCACGGCGTAGGCATTGGAATAGGGGGATAACTGGTCAGCGATCCAGATGCCGGGCTGAGCGGCCACCAGCGGCAATGTTTTTTGTTCTGTCAGCGGGTTCAGGGTGGTCTCAGACATTGCGGCTCCCACTGTCCTGCGTCATAACGGGACGGATATCGTGCCAGTTTTCATTCAGCCAGCTCAGGCAGCGAACCTGTGGTTCGGGCCCATAAACAGGCCGCCATCCTGGCGGAACCGCACAAAAGGCGGGCCATAAGCTGTATTGCTGCTGATCGTTTTTCAGCACCTGACAATCCTGCTGGGGATCGTCGAAAGGATTGAGTTGTTGCATGTTGGTCTCCTGTCCGAAGTCGTCGGGCGCGTTAACGCCGCTCTCCTGCGTATCCTTTTTCTTTCTTTTAATGGCGCACAGGCGGCGGGAGTTCAGCGGGTTATGACGATTGCCACATAGCTTTGAGGCCCGCCAGCAGCCCGCCGCGCCAGCACAGCGCATCGTGACCACCTTCAACCGGGTGATAGCTGACCTGATGTCCTGCCACAGTCAGATCGCGCTGAAACTGCTCGTTTGCCGCCAGAATCAGTCGTTCGCGCCGTCCCGCCTCCAGATAAAAGCGCCGGGAGGGCGCCTGCAGCAAACCCTGCTGTAACTGCTGCGGCAGCCAGCCATTCGGGTCGCCGCGCGCGGGCCACCAGAACGAACCGGAAAGACTGACGGCACCCGCAAAGGTTTCCGGCCAGGTCAGGGTGGCGTAAGCGGCAGAAAGGCCGCCAAAACTCTGTCCGGCCACCAGCGTACTGTCGGCCCGGAACGGTGCCCACTGCTGAATTTGTGGTAACAGCTCATGCTGAATCGCCAGCCAGAAATCGGGATTACAGGTCAGTTCACGCGTGCGGTGTTCGCGGTCAATGATATCGATCATGACATAGACCGCAGGAGGCAGTTCGCCTGCCTCAGTGAGTTCCTGAAGCGGACCGGCAACCGGCATGCTGTGCGCCCAGAACTGACCATCCAGCAGCAGTGCCAGCGGACGATCGGCAGCGTCTGCCTCGCCGGTGACATAAAGCCAGACCTGACGCTGATTGCCCAGCCGCTGGCTGCGCCACAGATGCTGCTGCAGCGGAAGAGTGGCGGCGCGACCTTCATCAACTGCACGCCAGACCTGCTGCTCAGGCGCAAGCGGCAGATGCAGCGGTGAGACGCTCATGCCGCGCCCGGCCGACCAGCTCCGCAGCGGATTGAGCGGATCGCTTTGTGCGTGCCGGAATTTCTGACCCCACCACTGGCGCAGCGCCTGCATATCAGTCTGCCCGGTAAACGTCTCTGTCTGGTTGTCAGGGATCAGGCAGTAACTGCCGCGCCAGTCAGCGGGCAGAGTGGTTTGCCACCACCAGACATCGGTATCAGGAACAGGTGTTAAGGAAGAAGGTGAGGCTGTGTGATGATGATCGGTTACACCGGTAATGTTGATCCAGACGCGCCGGGTATCAGAGTGCAGCGGATCACCCTGCGGATCACGCCAGAAAAAAGTGACCTGACAGGTCCCCTTTTCAGCGGGTTCAATCAGGGGAATGCCCTGTTGCTGCTGATGATGCCACCAGCGTTCGCTGCCGGTCTCTTCGTTTAACCACGCCATTCGCGCCATGATTCAATCACACTTGCTTAGGGTCATGCATGTTACAGATAATAGTATTGATAATTATTTGCATTTGCAATAGGGTGTTTCCGCTCGACAGGGAGCGCGCGCATTCTCTCTGTCGCATCGGATTTCAGACGGACGTAACGCGGTTCTGAAGCAGGTGTGGCGGGAGGGTTAATGCGTTGCAGGCAAGGTTATGACCTTTTTACCGGTACGCCGGCAGTGGCATGCTCGCTGGCACTCCAGGAACAGAAAAATGAAAAAGTTATCCCGGCTTTCGTTAGCCATTATGATTGAACTGGGTTTTACTGCCTCTCTCATTTCTGCTGGCGCAGTGGCTGCCCAAGCCCACAGCGACCCGGCGATCAACAACACGTCAGATACGATCCACGACGGCACCATGACGGTCACCGCCGCTGAGCAGACACTGCAGGCACCTGGCGTATCGACGATTACCGCCGACGAAATAAAAAAACATCCCCCTGCGCGCGACGTTGCCGAAATTATCCGCACCATGCCGGGTGTCAACCTGACCGGTAACTCCACCAGCGGCCAGCGCGGAAACAACCGTCAGATCGATATCCGTGGCATGGGGCCGGAAAACACCCTGATTCTGATCGATGGGCTGCCGGTAACCAGCCGTAATTCCGTGCGGCTTGGCTGGCGTGGCGAGCGCGATACACGCGGCGACACGAACTGGGTACCGCCAGAGATCATTGACCGCATTGACGTCATCCGCGGTCCGGCAGCGGCCCGTTACGGCAATGGTGCGGCGGGTGGTGTAGTTAATATCATCACCAAAAAAGAGATGGATAATCAGTGGCACGGCTCGTGGAGCGCCTATTACAACGTGCCGCAACACAAGGAGGAGGGCGCGACGCGGCGTACCAACTTCAGTCTTGAAGGACCGCTGGGCGATGATGTCAGTTTCCGGCTCTATGGCGGTCTGGCAAAAACGCAGGCCGACGCTTACGACATTAATGAAGGTCACGCCGCTGACCGCACTGGCAGTTATGCAGGATCCTACCCGTCGGGCCGGGAAGGTTCAGTCAATAAAGATATTCATGGCCTGCTGCGCTGGGCGTTTGCACCAATGCAGGCGCTGGAAGTGGGGGCCGGTTACAGCCGGCAGGGCAACCTCTATGCTGGCGACACCCAGAACACCAATACCAACGCGCTTGTGAAAAGCAAATATGGTGACGAGACCAACCGACTCTATCGGCAGAACTTTTCTGTTAAGTGGACCGGCGCCTGGGATAATGGCCTCAGCACCAATACCTATGCGCAGTATGAAAACACCCGTAACTCGCGCCTGAATGAAGGGCTGGCGGGCGGCACTGAAGGTATCTTTTCCAACAGCAACTTCAACACCATCCAGCTGGATGATGTGTTGCTGCACAGCGAGATCAGCGTGCCGTTTGAGTGGCTGGTGAATCAGACCGCAACCTTTGGCACGGAATGGAATCAGCAGCGGATGAAGGATCCGTCCTCGACGACGCAGGCCGCCAGCTACGGTTCGATTCCCGGTATCGCCTCCACCGGACGCTCTCCCTATTCGCAGGCGGAGATCTTCTCACTGTTTGCGGAAGACAATATTGAGCTGACCGACAGCACCATGCTGACGCCAGGCCTGCGCTTCGATCACCATTCGATTGTCGGCGATAACTGGAGCCCGTCGCTCAACCTCTCACAGGGATTAGGCGATGAGGTCACCCTGAAAATGGGCATTGCGCGCGCTTATAAAGCGCCGAGCCTCTACCAGACCAACCCGAACTATCTGCTTTACAGCAATGGTCAGGGCTGCGCGGCCAGTACCGGTGCCTGTTATCTGATGGGTAATGATGACCTGAAAGCGGAAAACAGCATCAACAAAGAGATTGGACTGGAATGGAAGCGCGACGGCTATCAGGCGGGTCTGACCTGGTTCCGCAACGACTATCGCAACAAGATTGAGGCAGGCACGGCTCCCACCGGCACCGCGTCTAACGGCAAAACCGACATCTACAAATGGGAAAATGTGCCAAAAGCGGTGGTTGAGGGGCTGGAAGGTACGGTTAACGTCCCGTTCTCCGACAGCGTAACGTGGAACAACAACTTCACGTATATGCTGCAAAGCAAAAATAAAGAGACTGGCGATCGTCTGTCAATTATTCCGGCGTATACGCTCAATTCGACGCTGAGCTGGCAGGCGACGCAGGATCTCTCCCTCCAGACAGCCCTGACCTGGTACGGTAAACAGGTGCCGAAGAAGTATGACTATAAGGGTAACGCCGTAACCGGCAGCGCGACCGATCAGGTCAGCCCCTATTCGGTGGTGGGGATGAGCGTCACCTATGATGTTAATCAGTATGCCAGCCTCACGGTCGGTATCGACAACCTGTTCGACAAGCGTCATTTCCGTCAGGGCAATGCGCAGACTACCGGCAATGCCACCACCGGCGCTTACCTCTACGGCGCGGGAGCCAATACCTTTAACGAATCGGGCCGCACATTTTATATGAGCGTGAACACCCGCTTCTGATCGGTTCAGCCATAAAAAAACGCAGCAGGGTGATCGCCCGCTGCGTTTTTTATCTCTGCTTTATCAGTTGTTCTGATTGATATCGCGGTAGAGTCGGCTTTCAAAACGTACCAGTGGAATACGACGGGTACGTTGATCTTCCGGCGGCACCGCATAACCGGAAAGGAACTGAACAAAGGCGACACGGGCACCACTGGAGGTGGTAATAAAGCCCGCCAGATTATAGACGCCCTGCAGTGAACCGGTTTTCGCCGAGACCTTGCCATCCAGTCCCGCCTCATGCAGCCCGCCGCGATACTGTAGCGTGCCGTCATAGCCCGCCAGCGGCAGCATCGAAATATAATCCAGCGTGTTGTCATTCTTCGCAATGAACTGCAACACCTGCATCATGGTTTGCGGCGAAATCAGATCGTGGCGCGACAGACCGGAACCATCGACCTGAATGCTGTTGCCCATATCCACATTGGCTTTGGCTTTCAGGATCCGGCGGACAGCATCCTGTCCGGCGCGGAATGTACCTGGCACGTTGAAGTAGTGATGACCAATGGTGCGGAAGACCGTGTCGGCTATCATGTTGTCTGACTTCTTCAGCATGGTGTGCAGCAGCGTGTGCAGCGGCGCAGACTGGGTCGATGCCAGTACAGTACCTGGCTCCGTGACCTGCGTCTGGCGTACCAGATGGCCACTGTAGTCAATCTCTGATGACCGCAGCTCTGCCTTCAGGATTTCACCCGCCCACGCCGCGCCATCCTGCACCGCAAAGGCCAGCGGCAGCGGTTCGGCACGCTGGCGCATACAGCCTGTCAGGGTGTAGCGGTTCAGCTCACCCGGCACCACATCCAGTTCACAATATTGCCCTTCACCGCTGTTACGGCCGATGGTGCGGACCTGGCTGTACATATGCGCCGGATAATAGGAAGCGATGCGCACAAACGCATTTTCACCCGGCGTATTAGCGCTGTAGAGCGACACCGAGAAGCAGTTTTTATCCACAATCGCGGCACCCGGCGGGGCGCTGAAGCACTGGGTCATATCGTTCCACGGCCAGCCCGGTGCCATGTCATGACTGGCAAAAACCGAGGTGTCAATAACCAGGTTGCCTTTGATATGATTAATGCCCTGCTTCTTTATCGCCGCGACCATGTTGCGCAGATCCTGACGGCTTAACGTCGGATCACCGCCGAAACGTGCGACTAAATCGCCGTTCAGGGTGCCATCTATAATGGCACCCCGGGTCTCAAACGTGGTCTGAAAACGGAAGTCGCCACCCAGTTCCAGTAGTGCCGCCAGCGCTGTCACCACTTTCATGGTACTGGCGGGCAGGGCCATCTGTTTGCCGTGGTAATCAATGATTGGTGTTGATGCACCCACTTTCTGAACCATCAGCGCCAGATTGGCGCCATCTGGCAGGTACTGCATGTATTCATCAACTGGCGCTGCGTGTGCCTGCAGCATAAATGCGCAGCCTAATCCGGTAACAAGTCGTGAAAATCGCATAATCTCGCGGTAACTGGCAGGTGAGGGCGTCAATACTACGTCGCTGGGCGGTGCAAAGTAAACGATGACCCGCAGGGAACTCTGGGGTAAAATACGTATCAAATTGCAAAACTCTTTTCTGGCCTGGAGGCATCTCCGGGTCAGGATTCTTTTATTTGCAAAAACGGGCTAATGCGCCGCAGAGCGCTTTTTTCTGCGGTCACCGGTCAGGATGACATCGTTAAACAGGAAAGAGGGCGAGGAGCTTAAATGAATCAGATTCCGATGACGTTAAGAGGCGCTGAAAGATTGCGCGAAGAGCTGAACGAGCTGAAAACCGTGAAGCGCCCGCGCATTATCGCCTCTATCGCTGATGCACGCGAACATGGCGATTTAAAAGAGAACGCGGAATATCACGCTGCGCGTGAAGAGCAGGGCTTTTGTGAAGGCCGTATCCAGGAGATTGAAGCCAAACTCTCCAATGCGCAGGTTATCGATGTCACGCAGATGCCGAAAACCGGCCGCGTGATCTTCGGTGCCACGGTGACCGTGCTGAACGTCGAGACCGACGAAGAAGCCACGTATCGCATCGTGGGCGATGACGAAGCGGACTTTAAGCAAAATCTGATTTCGGTCAATTCGCCAATGGCGCGTGGCCTGGTGGGTAAAGAGGCCGATGATGTGGCTATCGTAAAAACCCCGGGCGGCGACGTTGAGTATGAGATCCTGAAGGTGGAATACCTTTAAGATGTTGCTACGCTTTGAAAAGCGTTTAAGCACAATGTAAAGAAAGGAAAAAGGCCGCATTGCGGCCTTTTATCTGAGGTAAGAGCATGTCACTTTCTTTGCCCACTTAGCGTGGCAGAGAAATTTTGCTCTCTTTAGAGGGGCGATACAGCACCAGCGTTTTGCCGATCACCTGTA
The DNA here is from genome assembly GCF_003201065.1 of Pantoea sp. JKS000250. Classification (NCBI taxonomy): domain Bacteria; kingdom Pseudomonadati; phylum Pseudomonadota; class Gammaproteobacteria; order Enterobacterales; family Erwiniaceae; genus Pantoea; species Pantoea sp. JKS000250. The sequence continues at coordinate 2,670,161 of NZ_QICZ01000001.1, forward strand.
CGTTGCTGGCACCGGTCTCACGCACGATAGCCTCGACGATCAGCTGTTTCGTTTCACGATCTTCAGAGGCGATTTTTACCTTGATTAGTTCGTGATGCGACAGAGCCTGCTCGATTTCGGCCAGCACGCCTTCAGTCAGGCCATTGCCACCCAGCATAACCACTGGCTTGAGCGGATGGGCGAGGCCCTTGAGGTGCTGTTTTTGTTTGGTACTTAGATTCATCGTAGTTTTTTACTTACTCAGGGATTGAAAACGGTTCATTCTACCGCCATCTCGGGTATATCACCAAATCGACGCAACCCATTGCGTGCAGGTTTATCGCTACGATGACGATTTAACTGGAATTATTATGACGGGTAAAAAGCGTTCGGCCAGCTCCAGCCGCTGGCTTCAGGAACACTTTAGCGATAAATATGTGCTTCAGGCGCAGAAAAAAGGGTTGCGCTCGCGCGCCTGGTTTAAACTTGATGAAATACAACAGGGTGACAAGCTTTTCAAACCCGGCATGACCGTGGTAGATCTGGGTGCTGCACCTGGTGGCTGGTCGCAGTATGTGGTTCAGCAAATCGGGAATAAAGGGCGCATCATTGCCTGTGATATCCTGCCAATGGATCCGATAGTCGGTGTCGATTTCCTTCAGGGCGATTTTCGTGAAGAATCGGTGATCAATGCGCTGCTTGAGCGCGTTGGCGATCAGAAAGTTCAGGTTGTCATGTCCGATATGGCGCCGAATATGAGTGGTACACCTGCCGTAGATATTCCCCGGTCGATGTATTTAGTGGAGCTGGCGCTGGAGATGTGTCGGGATATTCTGGCACCTGGCGGCAGTTTCGTAGTGAAAGTGTTTCAGGGAGATGGCTTCGATGAATACCTGCGGGAAATTCGCTCCCTGTTTACGAAAGTAAAAATTCGTAAGCCGGACGCTTCACGGTCTCGTTCACGTGAAGTGTACATTGTGGCGACTGGGCGCAAACTATAACCAAATTGCTGGAGATGTCCGCAGCTTTGCTGCGATTCCATGTATGCAGGAACTATAGTACCCTACGCTATCTGTTAACACCGATGTAATATGAGGTTAATCCCTTGAGTGACATGGCGAAAAACCTGATTCTCTGGTTAGTCATCGCGGTCGTGCTGATGTCAGTATTCCAGAGCTTTGGGCCCAGCGAGTCGAATGGCCGTCGGGTTGATTATTCAACCTTCCTGTCGGAAGTGAACCAGGATCAGGTCCGCGAGGCACGTATTAACGGGCGTGAAATTAACGTTGTCAAAAAAGACAGCAATAAATATACCACCTACATTCCTGTCAACGATCCCAAGTTGCTCGATAACCTCTTGACCAAAAACGTCAAAGTGGTTGGCGAACCGCCGGAAGAACCGAGCCTGCTGGCTTCCATCTTCATTTCGTGGTTCCCGATGCTGCTGCTGATCGGTGTGTGGATCTTCTTTATGCGTCAGATGCAGGGCGGCGGCGGTAAGGGCGCGATGTCCTTCGGCAAAAGCAAAGCCCGCATGTTGACAGAAGACCAGATTAAAACCACTTTCGCCGACGTTGCGGGTTGTGACGAAGCGAAAGATGAAGTGGCTGAGCTGGTGGAATATCTGCGTGAGCCGAGCCGTTTCCAGAAGCTGGGCGGTAAAATTCCAAAAGGCGTTCTGATGGTGGGGCCGCCGGGTACCGGTAAAACCCTGCTGGCAAAAGCGATTGCCGGTGAAGCCAAAGTGCCTTTCTTCACTATTTCCGGTTCTGACTTTGTGGAAATGTTTGTCGGTGTCGGTGCATCCCGTGTGCGCGACATGTTCGAACAGGCCAAGAAAGCCGCACCGTGCATCATCTTCATCGATGAGATCGACGCCGTCGGTCGTCAGCGTGGCGCCGGTTTAGGCGGTGGTCATGATGAACGTGAGCAGACGCTGAACCAGATGCTGGTTGAGATGGATGGTTTCGAAGGTAACGAAGGAATTATCGTTATCGCCGCGACTAACCGTCCTGACGTACTGGACCCTGCGCTGCTGCGTCCAGGCCGCTTTGACCGTCAGGTTGTGGTCGGTCTGCCAGACGTACGTGGTCGTGAGCAGATCCTGAAAGTGCATATGCGTCGTGTGCCACTGGCAACCGACATTGATGCCGCAATCATTGCACGTGGCACGCCAGGCTTCTCAGGTGCCGATCTGGCTAACCTGGTGAACGAAGCAGCGCTGTTCGCCGCTCGTTCGAACAAGCGTGTGGTGTCGATGGTTGAGTTCGAGAAAGCGAAAGACAAAATTATGATGGGTGCGGAACGTCGCTCCATGGTGATGACGGAATCGCAGAAAGAATCCACTGCCTATCACGAAGCGGGCCACGCCATTATTGGCCGCCTGGTGCCAGAGCATGATCCGGTGCATAAAGTTACGATTATCCCGCGCGGCCGTGCGCTGGGTGTGACCTTCTTCCTGCCTGAAGGCGACGCGATTAGCGCCAGCCGTCAGAAACTGGAAAGCCAGATCTCAACACTTTATGGCGGTCGCCTGGCAGAAGAGATCATCTACGGTGTTGAACATGTTTCTACCGGCGCGTCCAACGACATTAAAGTCGCGACGAATCTGGCACGTAACATGGTGACGCAGTGGGGCTTCTCTGAAAAACTGGGTCCGTTGCTGTATGCAGAAGAAGAGGGTGAAGTGTTCCTTGGACGTTCTGTCGCGAAAGCGAAACATATGTCTGATGAAACAGCCCGCATCATCGACCAGGAAGTTAAACACCTGATCGACAGCAACTACCAGCGTGCTCGTCGCATTCTGGGTGAGAACATGGACATCCTTCACGCGATGAAAGATGCGCTGATGAAGTATGAAACCATTGATGCACCACAGATCGACGACCTGATGGCACGCCGCGAAGTGCGTCCGCCAGCGGGTTGGGAAGATCCAGGCAGCAACTCAGACAGCAATGGTACGCCAAAAGCGCCACGTCCGGTTGATGAACCGCGTACGCCGAATCCAGGCAATACCATGTCAGAGCAGTACAACAAATAAGACGCATCATCGTCAGACAAAACCCCGGCTGGTCCGGGGTTTTTTACATCCAGATATTGATCAGCAAGGAGTTTTCACCATGAAGTTGTTTGCCCGTGATTCCCATCTCGATTTATCGTTTCCTCATGTGATGGGCATTCTGAATGTCACGCCGGACTCCTTTTCAGATGGTGGTAAACATAACGCGCTGGTCGATGCGCTGACGCATACCAATGAGATGGTGAATGCCGGCGCAACCATTATTGATGTAGGCGGCGAATCAACCCGTCCTGGCGCTGATGAGGTCAGTGTGGAGGAGGAGCTGGAGCGGGTCATTCCGGTGATCGATGCCATTGCCCAGCGTTTCGAAGTCTGGATTTCCGTGGACACGTCTAAAGCCGAAGTCATCAGGGAAGCCGCGCGAGTGGGTGCTCACATCATTAACGATGTCCGCTCACTCTCTGAGCCGGGTGCGCTGGAAGCCGCCTCCGCAACCGGACTGCCTGTCTGTTTAATGCATATGCAGGGCGAACCGCGCACCATGCAGCAGGCACCGGTTTACGAAAACATCTTAAGCGAAGTGGACACTTACTTTGCACAGCAGATTGCGCGTTGCGAAGCGGCGGGAATGAAAAAAGAGCAGCTGATACTCGACCCGGGCTTCGGTTTCGGTAAAAATCTCAGCCACAATTATGAATTGCTGGCTCATCTCAGCGATTTTCACCACTTTGGTCTGCCACTGCTGGTGGGGATGTCGCGTAAATCGATGATTGGCCAGTTGTTAAATGTCGGCCCGTCACAGCGTTTGACTGGCAGCCTGAGCTGCGCGGTGATTGCTGCCATGCAGGGCGCGCAGATTATTCGCGTCCATGACGTAAAAGAGACGGCCGAAGCGATGCGCGTGGTCGAAGCGACCCGAAGAGCAAAAGGAACATCATGAGTAATCGTAAATATTTCGGTACAGACGGCATTCGCGGCAAAGTCGGTGAAACACCTATCACGCCAGATTTCGTCCTGAAGCTGGGCTGGGCCGCGGGTAAAGTACTGGCGCGCCACGGTTCCAAAAAGATCATCATCGGCAAAGATACCCGTATCTCTGGCTATATGCTGGAGTCTGCGCTTGAAGCGGGCCTCGCCGCCGCGGGCCTGACCGCTGCGTTTACCGGTCCGATGCCAACCCCCGCCATCGCCTATCTGACCCGCACTTTCCGCGCTGAGGCGGGCATCGTTATTTCAGCGTCGCACAATCCATTTGACGACAACGGCATTAAATTCTTCTCGTCCGAAGGCACCAAACTGCCTGATGACGTGGAAGAAGCGATTGAGCTGGAAATGGAAAAGCCGATTACCTGCGTGGAGTCCGCGCAGTTAGGGCGCGCCAGCCGCATCGTCGATGCAGCAGGGCGTTACATTGAGTTCTGTAAGGGGACTTTCCCCAGCGAGCTCAATCTGAATGGCCTGAAAATTGTGGTCGACTGTGCCAATGGTGCGACTTACCACATTGCGCCGAATGTCCTGCGCGAGCTGGGCGCAACCGTCATCGCAATCGGTGTGCAGCCAGACGGCATGAACATCAACAAAGAGTGCGGTGCGACCGATCTTAAACTGCTGCAGCAACGCGTACTGGCAGAGAAGGCGGATATTGGCCTGGCCTATGACGGCGACGGCGACCGCATCATGATGATTGACCATCTGGGTGACAAAGTTGACGGTGACCAGATCCTTTACATCATTGCACGTGAAGCGCTGCGTCAGGGGCAGTTACGTGGCGGTGTAGTGGGTACGCTGATGAGCAACATGGGCCTGGAATTAGCGCTGAAACAGCTCGGCATTCCGTTTACCCGTGCCAAAGTCGGTGACCGTTATGTGCTGGAGAAGATGCAGGAGAAGGGCTGGCGTCTCGGCGCGGAGAACTCCGGTCATGTGATCCTGCTGGATAAAACCACCACAGGCGACGGTATCGTGGCAAGTTTGCAAGTGCTCACTGCGATGGTGCGTAACCACATGAGCCTGCACGATCTCTGCAGTGGTATGAAGATGCTGCCGCAGGTGCTGGTCAACGTACGCTTCGCGGGCGAGCATGACCCGCTGCAAAGCGACGCCGTCAAAACGGTCACCGCCGATGTTGAAAAAGCGCTGGCGGGTCGCGGACGCGTTCTGTTGCGTAAGTCAGGCACTGAGCCGCTGATTCGTGTGATGGTCGAAGGCGAAAATGAGGCGCAGGTCACCGAACTGGCTAATCGTATTGCCGATCAGGTCAAAGCGGTTTAAACCTCTTAAAGGCGGTTCTCAGAATGCGGATCCGCCTGTAAAATCACCGGGATGGCGCTTTTTTCTGCAATCAGTTTGCGTAAGAGAAATTGCACTTGCAGAGATATGCGCCTTTGGTTAGTATTCACACCCGCTTCTGATGGGTGATGACGAGACGCCCCATCAATACTGGTTGAAGCTTTAACTGTACGATTATCGTGCAAGGAACAGGTTGAATATGTACGAAGCTCTTTTAGTTGTTTTCCTTATTGTAGCTATCGCCCTCGTGGGTATGATCATGCTACAGCAAGGCAAAGGCGCTGATATGGGAGCCTCATTCGGTGCAGGCGCATCCGGTACGGTGTTTGGTTCTTCGGGTTCAGGTAATTTCATGACCCGTACCACTGGCATCTTAGCGGCACTGTTCTTCATCATCAGCCTGGTTCTGGGTAATCTGAACAGCAATAAAGCCTCGAAAGGAAGCGAGTGGGAAAATCTTTCTGCGCCGGCGCAGTCTTCTCAACAGACTGAAAAGCCAGCTCAACCGGTTACACCGGGCAGCGATATTCCTAAGTAAGGTCGTCAGCACAACGAATCGTTGTGGTCAGTGCAGTGCCGTGGTGGTGGAATTGGTAGACACGCTACCTTGAGGTGGTAGTGCCCGATTGGGCTTACGGGTTCAAGTCCCGTCCTCGGTACCAAATAGCAGTATCTCTTGCATTTTATGCAGGTCTGGCGTATTATTCGCCACGTTTTCGGACGCGGGGTGGAGCAGCCTGGTAGCTCGTCGGGCTCATAACCCGAAGGTCGTCGGTTCAAATCCGGCCCCCGCAACCAATTTTCCCTTTGAGTTCTTTTTCAAATATACTGTATGCATCGACGGACGCATTCACGGCTATTTTTTGAAAGGAAATTCTTTGGATGGAGTCCGGGCCGCATTGCGGCATACAGGGTCCAGTGACTAAAAGCCCCGAATATTCGGGGTTTTTTGTTATTAGCGAATCGTAATACTGGGCTATAGGCCCTTTTTTTATGTCTTGGGGGTGGGCTTGTCCACATTAGAGCAAAAATTGACAGAGTTGGTATCGGCTCCCGTAGAAGCGCTGGGTTACGAACTGGTTGGAATTGAATTCGTTCGTAGTCGCACATCTATCCTGCGCATCTATATTGATAGTGAAGATGGCATCAATGTCGATGATTGCGCCGATGTCAGCCACCAGGTAAGTGCGGTAATGGATGTTGAAGATCCGATTACGGTACCTTACAACCTTGAAGTCTCTTCACCGGGACTCGATCGTCCTCTGTTCACCGCAGAACACTACACCCGTTTTATGGGTGAAGAAGTGAGTCTGGTGTTGCGTATGGCCGTTCAGAACCGCCGTAAATGGCAGGGAACCATCAAGTCAGTTGATGGCGAGATGATCACGGTGCACGTTGAGGGTAGCGATGAAGTGTTCGCGCTGAGTAATATTCAGAAAGCGAACCTGGTCCCCCACTTTTAAAAGTCCGGATTGAGGCTAACCAGGATGAACAAAGAGATCTTAGCTGTTGTAGAAGCCGTTTCTAACGAAAAAGCCCTGCCGCGTGAGAAAATCTTCGAAGCGCTGGAGAGCGCGCTGGCGACTGCGACCAAGAAAAAGTACGAGCAGGAAATTGAAGTACGCGTCAGCATTGATCGCCGCAGTGGCGATTTCGATACTTTCCGCCGCTGGGAAATCGTAGAAGAGGTGACACAGCCGACGCGCGAGATCACGCTGGATGCGGCCCGCTTCGAAGATGAAGCATTCAATCTGGGCGAATATGTCGAAGATCAGATTGAATCGGTCACCTTTGACCGTATCACTACCCAGACCGCTAAGCAGGTTATCGTGCAAAAAGTGCGCGAAGCTGAGCGCGCGATGGTGGTTGATCAGTTCCGTGAGCAGGAAGGCGAAATCATCACTGGTGTGGTGAAAAAAGTTAACCGCGACAACATTTCCCTCGACCTTGGCAGCAATGCCGAAGCGGTCATTCTGCGCGAAGATATGCTGCCGCGTGAAAACTTCCGTCCAGGCGACCGTATTCGTGGCGTACTCTACTCGGTACGTCCGGAAGCGCGTGGCGCGCAGCTGTTCGTGACGCGTTCCAAACCGGAAATGCTGATTGAACTGTTCCGCATTGAGGTGCCAGAAATTGGCGAAGAACTGATTGAAATTAAAGCTGCTGCCCGTGATCCGGGTTCGCGCGCTAAAATTGCAGTCAAAACTAACGACAAACGTATCGATCCGGTGGGTGCCTGTGTGGGCATGCGCGGCGCGCGCGTTCAGGCTGTTTCCAGTGAACTGGGCGGCGAGCGTATCGATATCGTGCTGTGGGACGATAACCCGGCGCAGTTTGTTATTAACGCCATGGCTCCGGCCGATGTGGCGTCAATCGTGGTTGATGAAGATAATCACACCATGGATATCGCCGTAGAAGCTGGCAATCTGGCTCAGGCGATCGGCCGTAACGGCCAAAACGTGCGTCTCGCTTCGCAGCTGAGTGGCTGGGAGCTGAACGTGATGACCGTCGATGATCTGCAGGCTAAGCATCAGGCTGAAGCGCATGCAGCGATCGATATGTTCACTAAACATCTCGACATCGACGAAGAGTTCGCCACCGTACTGGTGGAAGAGGGTTTCTCCTCGCTGGAAGAGCTGGCATACGTGCCAATCAACGAGCTGCTGGAAGTCGACGGCCTCGATGAAGAGACCATTGAAGCCCTGCGTGAACGAGCAAAAAATGCGTTAACCACCCTGGCACTGGCGAAAGAAGAGAGTCTTGGAAATCAGGAGCCCGCTGAGGACCTTCTGAATCTTGAAGGCCTCGATCGTGCGCTGGCGTTCCGCCTGGCGTCAAAAGGCGTTTGCACGCTGGAAGATCTCGCTGAGCAAGGTGTTGACGATCTGACGGATATTGAAGGCATGTCTGATGAACAGGCCGGCGCGCTGATTATGGCCGCACGTAATATCTGCTGGTTCGGCGATGACGCGTAATAACAGGAAGGAACAGCATGACAGATGTAACCGTAAAATCGCTGGCCGCAGAAATTCAGACTCCGGTCGATCGCCTGGTACAGCAATTTGCTGATGCGGGGATCCCTAAGTCTGAAAATGACGCGGTGACCCAGCAAGAGAAAGAAACCTTACTATCTCATCTGAACCGTGAACACGGTCAGGTCGGTTCAGCTAAGCTGACGCTGCAGCGTAAAACGCGCAGCACCTTAAATATTCCAGGCACCGGGGGTAAAAGTAAGTCGGTGCAAATTGAAGTCCGCAAAAAGCGTACCTATGTGAAAGGTGATGCAGAGTCTGAGCAAGCTCAGGCAGAAGCTGAAGCCCAGGCGCAGCGTGAAGCGGAAGAGCAGGCGCAACGCGAGGCTGAAGAAAAAGCCCGTCGCGAAGCTGAACAGAAAGCGCAACGTGAAGCCGAAGATAAAGCAAGGCGCGAAGCCGCTGATAAGGCCAAACGTGCAGCAGCGGAAAATGACAAAGTGACAAATCAACCTACCGACGAAGTGACCAGGGCTGCGCAATCAGACAAAGCCCGTCGCGAAGCTGAAGCTGCTGAACTGAAGCGTAAAGCTGAAGAAGAAGCCCGCCGTAAGCTTGAAGAGGCTGCCCGCCTCGTAGCCGAAGAAGCCCGCCGTCTGGCTGAAGAGAAATCAGCTGAATGGGAAAAACCGGAAGAAGAGGATAAAGGCGACTATCACGTCACCACTTCGACCCACGCCCGTCAGGCAGAAGACGAAAACGACCGTCAGGTTGAAGCAGGCCGTGCGCGTGCGCGTACGACTGCTAAAGCTGCGCGTCCGGCGAAAAAAGGCAACAAACATTCCGAAGCCAAAACTGACCGTGAAGAAGCGCGTGCGCAGGTTCGTGGCGGTAAAGGCGGTAAGCATCGCAAACCTAGCGCACTGCAGCAGGGCTTCAACAAGCCAGCGCAGGCCGTTAACCGCGATGTTGTGATTGGCGAAACCATCACCGTAGCCGAACTGGCGAACAAAATGGCGGTGAAAGGTTCTCTGGTCATCAAAGCGATGATGAAGATGGGCGCTATGGCGACTATCAACCAGGTCATCGATCAGGAAACTGCACAGCTCGTTGCCGAAGAGATGGGCCACAAAGTGACCCTGCGTCGTGAGAACGAGCTGGAAGAAGCGGTAATGGACGATCGTGATACCGATGCGGCACAGGAATCTCGTGCGCCGGTTGTGACCATCATGGGCCACGTCGACCACGGTAAAACCTCTCTGCTGGACTATATCCGCTCCACTAAAATCGCCTCTGGCGAAGCGGGCGGTATTACACAGCACATCGGTGCTTACCACGTTGAAACCGACAACGGTATGGTCACCTTCCTGGATACCCCGGGCCACGCCGCGTTTACCGCGATGCGTGCACGTGGTGCGCAGGCGACCGATATCGTTATCCTGGTCGTTGCCGCAGACGATGGCGTGATGCCACAGACTGTCGAAGCTATTCAGCACGCCAAAGCCGCTAAAGTGCCGGTTGTGGTTGCCGTGAACAAGTGCGATAAGCCAGAAGCGGATCCGGATCGTGTTAAAAACGAACTGACTCAGTACGGAATTATTCCAGAAGAGTGGGGCGGCGAAAACATGTTCGTGAATGTCTCTGCGAAAGCGGGTACCGGCATTGATGACCTGTTAAATGCAATCCTGCTGCAGGCGGAAGTGCTGGAACTGACGGCTATCCGTGAAGGTATGGCGAGCGGCGTAGTGATTGAATCGTTCCTCGACAAAGGTCGTGGTCCGGTTGCTACCGTGCTGGTTCGTGAAGGTACGCTTAACAAAGGCGACATCGTTCTTTGTGGTTTCGAATATGGCCGTGTTCGTGCAATGCGTGACGAACTGGGTCGCGAAGTTCTGGAAGCGGGTCCTTCTATCCCGGTTGAGATTCTGGGCCTGTCCGGCGTGCCGGCTGCAGGTGATGAAGCGACCGTGGTACGTGACGAGAAGAAAGCACGTGAAGTTGCGCTCTATCGTCAGGGCAAATTCCGCGAAGTTAAACTGGCTCGCCAGCAGAAATCTAAGCTCGAGAACATGTTTGCTAACATGACCGAAGGCGAAGTGTCTGAACTGAACATCGTTCTGAAAGCTGACGTTCAGGGTTCTGTGGAAGCCATCTCTGATTCCCTGCAGAAACTCTCCACCGACGAAGTGAAGGTGAAGATTGTGGGTTCAGGCGTAGGCGGGATTACCGAAACCGATGCAACCCTGGCGGCTGCTTCTAACGCCATCCTCCTTGGCTTCAACGTTCGTGCCGATGCCTCTGCGCGTCGCGTCATTGACGCAGAAAGCCTGGATCTGCGCTACTACTCTGTCATCTATAACCTGATTGACGAAGTTAAAGCGGCGATGAGCGGCATGCTGGCACCAGAGTACAAACAGCAGATCATTGGTCTGGCTGCAGTGCGCGACGTGTTCAAATCACCGAAGTTTGGCGCGATTGCTGGTTGTATGGTGACGGAAGGTAACATCAAACGTCACAATCCAATCCGTGTCCTGCGTGACAACGTGGTGATTTACGAAGGCGAGCTGGAATCTCTGCGTCGCTTTAAAGATGACGTCAACGAAGTGCGTAACGGCATGGAGTGCGGTATCGGCGTGAAGAACTACAACGACGTTCGCGTTGGCGATATGATCGAAGTGTTTGAAATCATCGAAATTAAACGCACCATCGAGTAATAGACTGCTGATGTGTTGCAATTTGGGAGGCCTCTGGCCTCCCGAATTATTTGGGAGAAATAATGATGGCGAAAGAATTTGGTCGCCCGCAGCGCGTGTCACAAGAGCTGCAAAAAGAGATTGCGATGATCCTGCAGCGTGAGATTAAAGATCCGCGCCTTGGCATGATGGTCACCGTATCCGGCGTTGAAGTGTCACGCGATCTTGCTTACGCAAAAGTGTTCGTGACGTTCCTCAACGACAAAGATGAAGATGCGATTAAGCATGGCCTGAAAGCGCTGAAAGAAGCCTCAGGTTACATTCGCATTCTGCTCGGCAAAGCGATGCGCCTGCGTATCGTGCCTGAGCTGACGTTCTTCTACGACAACTCGTTAGTCGAAGGGATGCGCATGTCTAACCTCGTCACCAGCGTCGTGAAGAACGATGCAGAGCGCCGTGGTCCGGATGCCACCGGCGATGACGAGGAGGCGTAATGAGTCGTCCGCGTCGTCGCGGTCGCGACGTCCATGGCGTGTTGTTGCTGGATAAGCCACAAGGCGTTTCGTCGAATGATGTCCTGCAGAAAGTGAAGCGTATCTTCAACGCCAATCGCGCAGGCCATACCGGCGCGCTTGATCCACTGGCCACCGGCATGTTGCCAATCTGCCTGGGTGAAGCGACCAAGTTTTCGCAGTATCTGCTCGATTCCGACAAACGCTACCGTGTGATTGCCCGACTGGGCGAACGCACTGACACGTCAGACGCCGATGGCAACATCGTGCAGACGCGTCCGGTCAGCTTCAGCCAGGCCGATCTGGATAGCGCCCTTGAGAGCTTCCGCGGCGACACGCTGCAGGTGCCATCAATGTTTTCAGCGCTGAAGCATCAGGGTCGTCCGCTGTATGAATATGCGCGTCAGGGCATTGTGATTGAGCGTGAACCGCGCCCGATCACGGTCTATGAGCTGCAGTTTATTCGCTGGCAGGATAATGAGCTGGAGCTGGAAATTCACTGCTCCAAAGGTACCTATATCCGTACCATCATCGATGATCTGGGCGAAAAGCTGGGATGCGGTGCGCATGTCATCATGCTGCGTCGTGTACAGGTTGCCCGTTATCCGTATGAAAGGATGGTAACGCTGGAACAGCTCAATACCCTGCTGGCGGAAGCCACAGAAGCAGGCATCCCACTGGAAACGCAGCTCGATCCGCTGTTGTTGCCGATGGACAGCCCCGCTTCTGATTTCCCTGAAGTGAATATCCCGCCCGCCGTGGCAGATTTTTTCCGCCAGGGACAGCCGGTGCAGGCCAGCAATGCGCCTGCGCACGGGCTGGTCAGGGTATCGGAAGGCGAAGCACGTAAGTTTATCGGTATGGCAGAAATTGCCGATGATGGCCGTCTTGCGCCACGTCGTTTAGTGGTTGAGTATCAGGATTAAGCCAGGCGTTCACTTTTCGCTGATGGGGCATTTGCGTTGCTATCGGGCGCAGAGTAGAATAGCGCGGCTTTAAAGCGGGATGCTGAATTAGAGATCGGCACCCATACATTCATTTATTACTGGAGTTTATTATGTCTCTAAGCGTAGAAGCTAAAGCAGAGATCGTTGCTAAATATGGCCGTGGTGCTAACGACAGCGGTTCAACTGAAGTTCAGGTTGCCCTGTTGACCGCGCAGATTACCCATCTGCAGGGTCACTTCTCTGAGCACAAAAAAGACCACCACAGCCGCCGCGGTCTGCTGCGCATGGTATCTCAGCGTCGTAAGCTGCTGGACTACCTGAAGCGTAAAGACGTTGCACGCTACAGCAGCCTGATCGAAAGTCTCGGTCTGCGTCGCTAAGTCTGAAGAATCTGATCGTCGGGGCATTATGCGAGCTTTTGCACTGTGTGCAGCTTACGATCAGATTTGTGCGAGTTTCGTGAAGAGGGGGCCTTTATGGCCCCTTTTTTCGAGCAATCGGCAGCAATCCGGGCCAAACTGATGTATTGTTGCTTAGTGTGATCTTTAGTTTGCAGAATTTCGCGCGGCTAATGAGAGGCTTTACCGCAGGGGCGGTCGAGGGTTGTCATTAGTCGCGAGGATGCAGCTGAAGATTGGTAATCAATGGCGGGCTACAGATAGCCCAGCCCCGAAGTTAAGGACTTTGATTTTGCTGAATCCGATCGTACGCAAATTCCAATATGGTCAACATACCGTCACGCTGGAAACCGGCATGATGGCTCGCCAGGCGACAGCCGCTGTTATGGTGAGCATGGACGATACTGCAGTGTTCGTCACTGTCGTAGGTCAGAAAAAATCTAAACCAGGTCAGGACTTCTTCCCACTGACCGTGAACTATCAGGAGCGTACTTACGCTGCTGGTCGTATCCCAGGCAGCTTCTTCCGTCGTGAAGGCCGTCCAAGCGAAGGCGAAACCCTGATTTCGCGTCTGATTGACCGCCCGATTCGCCCGCTGTTCCCGGAAGGCTTTGTTAACGAAGTTCAGGTTATTGCGACCGTGGTGTCTGTTAACCCACAGGTTCATCCGGACATCGTTGCAATGATTGGTGCCTCTGCTGCACTGGCGCTTTCTGGTCTGCCGTTTAATGGCCCGATTGGTGCTGCGCGTGTCGGTTACATCAACGATCAATATGTTCTGAACCCAACCGCAGATGAGCTGAAACAGTCTCGTCTGGATCTGGTCGTTGCCGGTACGCAGAATGCCGTACTGATGGTTGAATCTGAAGCTGAGATCCTGTCAGAAGAGCAGATGCTGGGTGCCGTGGTCTTTGGCCATGACCAGCAGCAGATCGTTATCGAAAACATCAATGCTCTGGTGGCTGAAGCCGGCAAACCACGCTGGGACTGGCAACCAGAAGCGGCTAACACCCCGCTGATTTCTCGTGTTGCTGCCCTGGCAGAAGCGCGCATCAGCGATGCTTACCGCATCACTGACAAGCAGGAGCGTTACGCGCAGGTTGGCGTCATCAAAGACGAAACCATTGCTGCGCTGCTGGCTGAAGATGAAACGCTGGATGGTTCAGAAATCGGCGACATCGTGCATAGCCTCGAAAAAACCGTCGTTCGTACCCGCATCCTGAATGGCGAGCCACGTATCGATGGCCGTGAAAAAGATATGATCCGCGGTCTGGACGTGCGTACTGGCGTATTGCCACGTACTCACGGTTCATCACTGTTTACCCGTGGTGAGACACAGGCACTGGTTACGGCAACGCTGGGTACTACCCGTGATGCGCAGAACCTGGATGAGCTGATGGGCGAACGTACCGACAGCTTCCTGTTCCATTACAACTTCCCTCCATACTCTGTCGGTGAAACCGGCATGGTCGGTTCGCCGAAGCGTCGTGAGATTGGTCACGGTCGTCTGGCGAAGCGCGGTGTGTTAGCGGTAATGCCTAAAGCGGAAGATTTCCCTTACACCGTGCGTGTGGTGTCTGAAATCACTGAATCTAACGGCTCCTCTTCAATGGCCTCTGTCTGCGGTGCCTCACTGGCGCTGATGGATGCAGGTGTGCCAATCAAAGCCGCCGTTGCCGGTATCGCAATGGGTCTGGTAAAAGAAGATGAGAAGTTTGTCGTTCTGTCAGACATTCTGGGCGACGAAGATCACCTGGGCGACATGGACTTCAAAGTAGCCGGTAGCCGTGAAGGTATCACCGCGCTGCAGATGGACATCAAAATCGAAGGCATCACGCGTGAAATCATGCAGGAAGCCCTGAACCAGGCCAAGGGTGCGCGTCTGCACATTCTGGGCGTCATGGAACAGGCTATCAGCACACCGCGTACCGAGATTTCTGAATTCGCTCCACGCATTTACACCATCAAAATCAGCTCTGACAAGATCAAAGATGTGATCGGTAAAGGCGGCTCAGTGATTCGTGCACTGACCGAAGAGACCGGCACGACGATTGAAATCGAAGATGACGGCACCGTGAAAATCGCTGCGACCGATGGTCTGAAAGCGAAAGAAGCCATTCGTCGTATCGAAGAGATCACTGCAGAAATCGAAGTGGGCCGCATTTATAGTGGTAAAGTGACCCGTATCGTTGACTTCGGTGCCTTCGTTGCTATCGGCGGCGGTAAAGAAGGTCTGGTTCACATTTCACAAATCGCTGACAAGCGCGTTGAGAAAGTGACTGACTATCTGCAGATGGGTCAGGAAGTACCGGTTAAGGTGATGGAAGTTGATCGCCAGGGTCGCGTACGTCTGAGCATCAAAGAAGCGACAGAATCTAAGCCGCAGACTGAAGAAGCTGCAGCGGTGACCACGCCTGACGCTGCTGAATAAGTCGTTGCTGATTTGCCCCTCTTTGCCTGGCAGAGAGGGGCGTTTGTATCATCGCGAGGGCGGGAATCCTTGTGCACAGCAGGCGGATGACAGGATGGTTATCCCAATGTTTGTATTCGGGAGTGGGAAATGAAGCCTTTTCTGCGCTGGTGTTTTGTTGCGACAGCTTTGACGCTGGCAGGATGCAGCAACTCCAATTGGCGTAAGAACGAAGTTCTTGCAGTGCCTTTACAGCCCACACTGCAGCAGGAAGTGATACTGGCGCGCATGGAACAAATTCTTGCCAGTCGCGCTCTCACCGATGATGAACGCGCACAGCTGTTATATGAGCGCGGAGTGTTGTATGATAGTTTAGGTCTGCGGGCATTAGCGCGGAACGATTTTTCGCAAGCGCTGTCTATAAGACCAGATATGCCCGAAGTGTTTAACTACTTAGGCATATATTTAACGCAGGCGGGCAACTTTGATGCCGCCTATGAAGCGTTCGATTCTGTACTTGAGCTTGATCCAACTTACAACTATGCGCATTTAAACCGTGGTATCGCCCTCTATTACGGCGGTCGATACAAGTTAGCGCAAGATGATCTGCTGGCGTTTTATCAAGACGATCCTAACGATCCTTTCCGCAGTCTGTGGCTCTATCTCGTTGAACGTGAGATGGATGTCGACAAGGCAAAAGTCGCGCTTCAACAGCGTCACGACAAAGCGGTCAGAGACCAATGGGGATGGAATATTGTCGAGTTCTACCTTGGAGATATCAACGAGAAAACGTTGATGGAAAGTCTCAAGGCGGACGCAACGGATAACACCTCGCTCGCTGAACATCTCAGTGAAACCAACTTCTATTTAGGTAAGTACTACCTAAGTCTGGGGGAGAAGGACGACGCGAAAGCGTTGTTCAAACTGGCGGTCGCCAACAACGTTAACAACTTTGTTGAACACCGATACGCATTGTTGGAACTGGCGCAACTCGGCCAGGCACAAGACGATTTATCAGAATCTGACCAGCAATAGCTGACGAACTTAATTTGCCTGTAAAACCTGTTAAGTCATCATCTTAAGGGATGAAGGCTTTTCTGTTCGTCAAAACTTCTAATTTGAGCCGGTTCACACTTTTTGATGAAAATGACTGAAAGTTTTCACGACGAGTTATGTAGACTGGCCGCCGCAATCTAAGAGGCACGTGTACTACATGACTGATATTCAAACCACTTTTGCTGACCTTGGCCTGAACGCCGACATCCTTGAATCACTGAATGGCATGGGCTACGTAAAGCCATCCCCAATCCAGGCTGAGTGTATTCCTCACCTGCTGGCGGGCCGTGACGTGTTAGGCATGGCGCAGACCGGGAGTGGTAAAACTGCGGCGTTCTCTCTGCCGCTGTTAAACAACATCGACCCGACTGTTAAAGCACCACAGATTCTGGTGCTGGCACCGACCCGCGAACTGGCGGTACAGGTTGCTGAAGCAATCACTGAATTCTCTAAGCACATGCGTGGCCTGAACGTGGTTGCCCTTTACGGCGGCCAGCGTTATGACGTGCAGCTGCGCGCTCTGCGTCAGGGACCACAGGTTGTTGTGGGTACCCCTGGTCGTCTGCTTGACCACCTGAAACGCGGCACGTTAGAACTCTCTAACCTGCGCGGTCTGGTGCTGGATGAAGCTGATGAAATGCTGCGTATGGGCTTCATCGAAGACGTTGAAACCATCATGGCTCAGATTCCAGCCGGTCATCAGACTGCGCTGTTCTCTGCAACCATGCCGGAAGCGATTCGTCGCATCACCAAACGCTTCATGAAAGATCCACAGGAAGTGCGTATTCAGTCAAGCATGACAACGCGTCCTGACATCAGCCAGAGTTACTGGACCGCTTACGGTCGTAAAACAGACGCACTGGTTCGCTTCCTGGAAGCAGAAGACTTTGATGCTGCCATCATCTTCGTGCGTACTAAAAACGCAACGCTGGAAGTGGCAGAAGCGCTGGAGCGTAGTGGCTATAACAGCGCCGCGCTGAACGGTGATATGAACCAGGCACTGCGTGAGCAGACGCTGGAGCGCCTGAAAGATGGTCGTCTGGACATCCTGATTGCAACCGACGTTGCGGCCCGTGGCCTGGACGTTGAGCGTATCAGCCTGGTTGTAAACTACGATATCCCGATGGATGCAGAATCATACGTTCACCGTATCGGCCGTACCGGTCGTGCCGGTCGTGCTGGCCGTGCGCTGCTGTTCGTTGAGAACCGCGAGCGTCGTCTGCTGCGCAACATCGAACGTACCATGAAGCTGACTATCCCTGAAGTCGAACTGCCTAACGCAGAACTGCTGGGTGAGCGTCGTCTGGCCAAGTTTGCCGCTAAAGTTCAGCAGCAGCTGGAAAGCAGCGATCTGGATCAGTACCGTGCTCTGCTGACTAAAATGCAGCCGGAAGATGAACTGGATCTGGAAACTCTGGCAGCCGCACTGCTGAAGATGGCACAGGGCGAACGTCCTCTGATTCTGCCACCAGAAGCACCACGTCCTGCACGTCGCGAATACCGCGATCGTGACGAGCGTGATGGCCGTCGTGACAGCCGTGAAGCGCGTAGCGATCGTGGCCCACGTGAAAGCCGTGATGGCGATCGTCCACGCCGCGAACGTCGTGACGTTGGCGAAATGCAGCTGTACCGCATCGAAGTGGGCCGTGATGATGGTGTTGAAGTTCGTCACATCGTTGGCGCTATCGCTAACGAAGGCGACATCAGCAGCCGTTACATCGGTAACATCAAGCTGTTCGGTAACCACTCGACTATCGAGCTGCCGAAAGGCATGCCAGGCGATGTGCTGCAGCACTTCACCCGTACGCGTATTCTGAACAAACCGATGAATATGCAGCTGCTGGGTGATGCACAGCCAAACGAAGGCCGTGGCGATCGTCGTCCAGCCGGTGCTGGCGGTGAGCGTCGCAGCGGTCCTGGCGCAGCCAACCGTGAAGGTGGTCGTCGCTTCTCTTCAGAGCGCCGTGAAGGTGGTCGTGAAGGCGGTGGACGTACTTTCAACCGTGAAGGTAGCCGTGGTCCACGTCGTGAAGAAGGTGCAGCTGCCGCTCCACGTCGTCGTGATGCATAACGATTTAACGTCGTAACGAAAAGGGAAGCCGCTGGCTTCCCTTTTTTTATGCCTGTCAGGCACCGCCGCTGATCATGACGCGCTCGCCGCTGACATAAGCGGACTCTTCAGAGGCCAGAAACAGCGCGACCTGCGCCACATCCTCCGGCAGACCAAAACGCCCCAGCGGGGTAGCCGCCAGCAGCTGTGCCTTGAGCTGCGGGCTCATCCTCTTCGCGGCCAGCAATCCTTCGGTCAGAATCATGCCAGGTGCCAGCGCGTTAACCCGGATATTTTTTGCGCCCAGCTCGCGCGCCAGCCCCTGAGTCAGCGTATCCACTGCACCTTTGGTGGCCGCCCAGAGCACGGAACCTGGCGTACTGTTTTTACTGTTCAGGGCGCTGAGGTTAATAATGCTGCCGCCGTGCGCGGGAAAGTGACGAATTGCCTGCTGACAGACCATCAGCGTGCCGAGCAGGTTAACGTTGATCTGCTGCTGCATCTCCTCCGGCGTCAGCGCCGCAAACTCGCCATGATGAAAACTGCCCGCATTATTCACCACAATATCGGGTGCGCCGAAACACTCCTCGGTGGTGGCAAACAGCCGTTCCACGTCCCGCAGATGAGAAATATCAGCCTGTACCGCCACGGCTTCACTGCCCAGCGTGACGATATCGCTCACCACGTCTGCCGCTCCCACCTCGTCCTGACGATAGTTGACCACGACCCTGGCGCCCGCTGCGGCGAACGCGATGGCAATCGCTGCACCAATCCCTTTTGAGGCGCCTGTCACCAGTGCGATTTTGTTCTGCAGTGCTTTCATTATGTCATTCTCCGCCGTAATGATTGCGTCGAAAGACTATGCGCGCTGGTGACGAAAAGCGGGTAGCGCAATCCTGCAAGCTTTTTGCACGATCCTGCAAAAGTGCGGCAGCAGGACAGGCATTTCGCCTGACGTCAGGTAATATCGGCACAGAGAGCGGAAGGGGAGAACGCAGTGACAGAGAGTGACAAGTGGCAGGCGCTGACACAGTTAATTGCCCGTCATGCGCCGGAGGATGGCCGGCATTCCAGTGCCATCGATTGCCTGTTTTTTGGCCGGGTTTCAGCACCCACAGAGCCGATGCACTTTGCTCAATGGGCCAGTTTTGCGCTGGTGGCGCAGGGCAGCAAAGCACTACATATGGGTGATGAGGTGCTGCACTATGGACCGGGGGATCTGTTGCTGGTGACGCTGGATATGCCAGTGCGCGCCTGCGTCACTGTCGCCACGCCGGAAAAGCCGAATCTCGGGATAGGTATCGCGATTAATGAATCCCGGCTTATGCGCTACCTTGAACAGTTTCCGCCAGCGCTGCCGCTGTCAACCGCAGGCAATGAACGTGGTGTCACCGTGCATAAGGTTTCACCTTTGCTGGTGGATGCGGTCATCCGGCTGGTGCGTCTGCTTGACCATCCGGAAGATATTGAGGCGCTGGCCCCGCTGATTGAGCAGGAAATTTTCTACCGGCTGCTGACCGGGCCGGAGGGATCGCGCATCCTGAACATGGCGCTGGCTGAGCGGCCGGGTAACCGGGTGGCGCAGGCTGCCCGCTGGCTGCGGGAGAATTTTCATCAGCCGCTGAAGATAGACCAGCTCGCCAGCAGTGTCGGCATGAGTATCTCTTCGCTGCATCATCACTTCAAAGCCGTCACGGCCATGACGCCGATGCAATATCAGAAACAACTGCGGCTCAACGAGGCGCGACGTCTGATGATGGTGGAAAAGCTGGATGCCGGTACCGCAGGCTATCGGGTGGGCTACCAGAGCGCATCACAGTTCAGCCGCGAGTATCGCCGCCTGTATGGGCAATCTCCGGCCAGGGACAGTCGTCAGCTGGCGGTGAGCCCGGATACCCTGCGCCCACCGCAAAACTGATTACAGGCTGTTTGCCGCTTCCATCGCAATGGCAAAGGAGCGCAGGCGTGCCTCGCTGTCAAAAATCTGACCATTAACCATAATTTCATCCGCCTGCGTTTCACGCATCAGCGAGGCCAGGCCATGACGCACCTTGTCGGTATCGCCTACCAGCGACATGCTCAGCGCCTGCTGCACGCCATACTGCTCTGACGGCGACCAGAGGTTATTCATGTTCTCAACCGGTGCCGGTAACGGGCCAGGTTTGCCGCGGCGCAGGTTAATAAACTGCTGCTGCTGCGAGGTAAACAGGAAGCGCGCATCACGTTCATTATCAGCGGCAACCACGTTAATACAGACGGTGGCATACGGCTTGTCGAGACGCGCTGAAGGCTGGAAGTTCTCACGATACACGTGCAGCGCCTGGAACAGCTGGTCAGGCGCGAAATGGGAGGCAAAGGCAAACGGCAGGCCCATTTTCGCTGACAGCTGGGCGCTGTAAAGGCTGGAACCGAGCAGCCAGACCGGGATCTTCAGGCCCAGACCCGGCACTGGCTGAACCGGTAGTTGCGCATCCGGGTCAGCATCAAACCAGTGAATCAGCTCAGCCACATCTTCGGGAAAGGTGTCAGCGTGCATGCTGGCCTGGTGACGGCGCAGCGCCATCATGGTGCGCTGGTCAGAACCGGGCGCACGGCCTAAGCCGAGGTCGATACGGCCAGGATAGAGAGAGGCCAGGGTGCCAAACTGCTCGGCGATGACCAGTGGCGCATGGTTAGGCAGCATAATGCCGCCGGAACCCAGCTTCAGGGTCTCGGTGTTCGCCGCCAGATAGCCGATCAATACCGACGTCGCAGCGCTGGCAATCCCTGTCATGTTGTGATGTTCAGCCAGCCAGTAGCGTTCGAAGCCCAGTTTTTCAGCCTGACGCGCCAGCGCCAGTGAATTATGGAACGCATCCCGTGCGGTCGCGCCCTGTGGAATCGGCGCAAGATCCAGCACGGACAGGCGAAGAGGTTTTTTATCAGACATGACTACTCCCGTTGTATGGCGCAGGCGTAAAAACCTGCACCATTTAGTATTACGCATCATTCCTTATATTAAAACTGCTAACCTCAGCAGGAATATAGCCGGTATGTGCTTTTACTCAGGATGCCAGCGTCATACCTGCCAGTTTGCGCCAGTAACCGTTACAATCGCAGCCTTTCGCGACCATAAGCGGGGCCTGACCGTTTTCATTAGCGCGGAAACGGTCAATCTCCGCCAGCGTCGACGTATCCTGCGGCGAGAGTCTCACGCAATCGACCTGGCCACGCATTCCCGCCAGATCGTTACCCAGGTTATAGCAGTAGCCGCTCATGGTCTGAATGCCATTGAGGACGAACACCTGCTGTCCCTCCTGAGAGTTGACGCGGCGGCCTGTCGGATAGTTGATGCAGCAGGTTTCACAGTCATCTTTCGCGCGGTTTTCAGAGCGGGCGGTGAAGCAGCGCGCTGACAGCGCCAGCGGCAGATGACCGTAGCCCATCACCTCCACTTCAAACTGCTGCCGGATACCCCGTGTTTCGCACTGCGCCAGCAGCTGTAGCAGCCAGTCACGCGACATCTCCACCGGCATACACCAGCGCGTCATGCCCTCTTTGACCAATAGTTGCAGCGTGTCGGCGTTATAGACATTCAGCGTCGGCCCGGCAACAAACGGCAGATGGCGCTCAGCGGCCATATTGACCGTGCCGATATCATTGGCTTCAATCAGGAACTCGCCGTTTTCTACATAGCGCTGCAGCTCTTTCAGCTCAGAAGGGGATTGCAGCAGCGCCAGCGTGCTGAGTACGACCTGTTTGCCGCTGGACGCCACGTCACGCGCCAGCGCCATCCAGCGGGCATAGGGCGTGGCGCGGCGTTTACTGCACACCGCCTCGCCGAGATAAATAATATCCGCACTACTGCGGACAGCCTGCTGGTAGAAATCTTCCAGCGTATCGGTCGGCCAGTACCAGAGCACCGGCCCAAGGGCATATTGCATCATGACTCCTTATTGCCATTCACGGTGATAAGCACCCAGCGTGGTTTGCGTGCCTTCGGAGAGATCGCCCAGCGTCTGCATCCACTGTGGCGCGACGTCAAACTGTTCCGGCTGCGCCTTGCAGCGATCGATCGCCTGACGCCAGACGCGCGCCACATCAGCGACGTAGGCGGGACTGCGCTGGCGGCCTTCGATTTTCACCGAGGCAATGCCTGCCCGCAGCAGCTCCGGCAGCAGTTCCAGTGTGTTCAGACTGGCAGGCTCCTCCAGCACGTGATAACGCTGATTGTTAACCTCATAGCGTCCTTTGCAGAGCGTCGGGTAACCGGCGCTCTCATCGGGCGCGTAGCGATCGATTAGCACCTCATTCAGGCGTGACTCCATGCCCTGTGGCGTCTGCTGCCAGCGCACAAATTTAGCCGGGGAGCAGGCACCTGCGCTGTTAGGCGATTCGCCGGTCATCCAGGAGGAGAGATAGCAGCGGCCTTCCGCCATAATGCACAGGCTGCCAAAGGCGAACACCTCCAGCGGCACCGGCGTGCTGCGCGCCAGTTGTTTAACCTGATGAATCGACAACACCCGCGGCAGCACCACGCGCTGCAGATTGAAGTGGCGATGATAAAAGCGAATCGCCTCAAGATTGGTTGCCGAAGCCTGCACAGAGAGATGACGTTCAACCTGTGGATAATGCTTCGCGGCATACTCCAGCGTGGCAATATCGGCCAGAATCAGCGCGTCGGCTCCGTTTTGCGCCGCCACATCAATCGCCCGCTGCCAGCGTCCCATGCCATCCGGGTGGGCAAACGTGTTGATCGCCACATGCAGTTTGCGCCGATGCTGATGAAGATAGCGCGCCGCTTCAGCCAGCTTTTTATCGGTGAAGTTCAGGCCCGCAAAGTGACGGGCATTGGTGTCATCTTTCAGCCCCACATAGACCGCATCCGCGCCATTCTCTGTAGCGGTGCGCACTGCGGGTAAGTTTCCTGCCGGGCAGAGCAGTTCCATAGGTGTTCCTCTCAACATGCGATGGGCGTCGAGTCTAGGCATCTGGTCCGGCGAGCGTGTTGATTTGGGGCAGTGAAATTCCAGTTCATCCGGCCTGGCGGCGCTTTTTTTCCCTCTATAGCCGCGTTTTTTATTGATCCCGGATGAGGCGCGCAGAAAAGGATATGGCAATATACGTAAAATTTTCTGAAGGGAGTGACGAAAGTGTTAGAGCGGATACATGCCCATTGTGTGAAAAATGGTCCAAAAATCTTAGGGTTACCCGTAGCGCTTACCCCATTCCCGGTCAAAAAGTTGCTGCTGCAACAACTCTTAAACTGGCAATTTCGCCATGCTTTGGCTGAAGGTGAGTTAGACTTTCTGAACGGTCGCCTGCTGGGTATCGGGATTGCCGATCTCAATCTGCAATGGATAACCACGCTGCAGGATGGCCGACTGGCGGTATTGCAACAGTCCGAAGCGGATGTCTGGTTTCGGGGCAATGCCAACGATCTGTTGCTGGTGGCAGCACGTAAAGCAGATCCCGACATGCTGTTCTTTCAACGCCGTCTGGTGATTGAAGGCGACACAGAACTGGGACTTGAGGTGAAGAACGTAATGGATGCTA
The DNA here is from genome assembly GCF_003201065.1 of Pantoea sp. JKS000250. Taxonomy (NCBI): domain Bacteria; kingdom Pseudomonadati; phylum Pseudomonadota; class Gammaproteobacteria; order Enterobacterales; family Erwiniaceae; genus Pantoea; species Pantoea sp. JKS000250. Next base: position 2,694,021 of record NZ_QICZ01000001.1, read on the forward strand.
TTGAACCCGAGGCTATGCCCACCGCGTTACGCACGGCTATTGAGCAGATGGCGGCATTTGTCGACGCCGGCATGAAACAGGACGCGAAGGCCGCACAGGCACGCGCGGGTGCCGCATGTTGATCCGTAGCGAAATTGGTGTTGATGCCGCAGGCATCGACGTACTGCTCAGACGCTGCTTCAGTACCTCCGCCGAGGCGGAACTGACTCAGGCGCTGCGTGAAGATGGCCTGCTGACCCTGGGCGTGGTCGCCACGGATGATGAGGGACAGGTGCTGGGTTATGCTGCATTCAGTCCGGTCAGCGTTCAGGGCGACGATCGCGGCTGGGTGGCGCTGGCACCGCTGGCCGTTGATGAGACGCTGCGCGGTCAGGGCATTGCCAGCAAGCTGATTTATGAGGGGCTGGATACGCTTAATGAATTTGGCTACAGCGCGGTCGTGGTGCTGGGCGATCCGGCGCTGTTCAGCCGGTTTGGTTTTGAATCGGCTGCACGCCATGGCCTGCGCAGTCGCTGGCCGGGAACAGAGACAACGTTCCAGGTCTACCGTCTGGCGGACAATGCTTTTGACGGCGCGGAAGGGCAGATCGACTACGCCGAACCTTTTAATCGCCAGCCGTAATACCCAGCCAGCTCTCCAGACTGATCGGCTGACCCGCCACCAGCAGTAACTTCTGCTGACGGGTCAGTTGTTTAACCTGATACTCCAGTCTGGAGGCGCTGGCGCGATCGCCCGCCTCACAGTGAAACACCAGGTCCAGCGGACCTTTGCCCCGTAGCGCGCGGGCGCCGCGTCCGCTCTGGTGCTGAGCAACCCGGCGCACCACATCCGTGGTAATGCCGGTGTACAGGCTCCCTTTCGCCGTCCGGACGATGTAGAGTTGCCACTGCTGAGCCATACGTAATCTATTCCCAAAAAAAGGTGCCGGGCAGTGTAGCGCGCTTCACGCTCCGGTGCACCGCCAGGAGTTTATCTTGTCCGATCACGCCCATCTTGTTCGCTACCTCCGAAAGCAGCATGTGCTTTCACTCTGCTGTACCGCCGACGATCAACTCTGGTGCGCTAACTGCTACTACGTCTTTGATGAGACGCGCATGGCCTTCTGGATCATGACCGAACCTGATACCCGCCACGGTGAACTCATGGTGCTGAATCCGCAGGTTGCAGGCACCGTAAATGGTCAGCCCAGAACTGTCCTGCTGATTAAAGGGGTGCAGTATCGTGGCCGGGTCACACGGCTGGATGAAGCATCAGAGCAGATCGCCAGAGCGGCTTACCAGAAACGTTTTCCGGTCTCACGCAAAGTGTCGGCCCCGCTGTGGGAGATTGAGCTGGATGAGGTGAAGATGACGGATAATGCGCTGGGATTCGGCAAGAAAATTGCCTGGCAGCGGGAGAAATAGATACGCCCCTTTCAGCAGAAAAGGGCGTGGCGGATTTACAGCGCTTCGAGGATCCGCAGGGATTCACGGTTAAAGGCCGGTAAATCGTCCGGCGTACGGCTGGTGACCAGCTTATCGCCATCCACGACCACTTCCTTATCATGGAAGTCAGCACCGGCATTGATCAGGTCAATGGCAACGGCTTTAACGGTAGTCATCTTGCGACCGCGCACGCCGTTCGCGCTAATCAGCAGCTGTGGACCGTGGCAGATGGCAAAGATCGGTTTGCCGCTGGCGACAAACTCTTTGGTAAAGGCAACAAAACGATCGTCGCCGCGCAGCGCGTCAGGCGAGTGGCCGCCTGGCAGCAGCAGGGCATCAAATTCCGCCGGGCTGACGTCATCAATGCTGCGGTCGATGGTCACTTCCGCTTCGCCTTTCTTGCCTTTAACGACATTACCAGCCTGTTTCTCAATGGTCACCACCTCAAAACCAGCGCCTTTGTAGGCTTCCGCAGGTGAGGTAAATTCTGAGTCTTCAAATTCATCGGTAATCAAAACCGCAACTTTCTTGCTCATCTTTTTTCCTCCTTAAATTTGTGGAGCGCGAGGCGCGCTATCCGGATATCGTTGTAAGCCTGGTCGCTGAGCGTGAGAACGCAAGCCAGCCCGTTAAGATCAGCTATCTTTTAAGCTGTCAGCAGTGAAATAAGGACGAATCTGAGATGAATCGCGTATTACTGACCGGTGCCACCGGCTTAGTCGGGTCGCATCTGCTGCGCTTACTGATTGAGGATCCGCGTGTTGATGAGATCATCGCGCCCACCCGCCGGCCACTGCCCGTAATGCACAAAGTGGTGAATCCGGTAGAGGCCGATCTCACCGATGTGCTGGAGCCGCTGCAGAGTTCGCTGGATACGGTGTTCTGCTGCCTGGGCACCACACGTAAGCAGGCGGGCAGCAAGCAGGCCTTTATTCACGTCGATTACACGCTGGTGGTGGACAGCGGGTTATGCGGATTACGTCTGGGGGCGAAGCAGATGCTGGTGGTCAGCGCGCACGGTGCCAGCCGTCACTCACCGTTTTTATACAATCGCGTCAAAGGCGAAATGGAGAATGCGCTGCGCCATCAGGGCTGGCCGCGCCTGACGCTGGTGCGGCCTTCACTGCTGCTGGGGGATCGCGCGCAGAAACGACAGGGCGAAAGCCTGGCGGGACCGCTGTTTTCGCTGCTGCCGGGCAACTGGCGGGCGGTTCACGCACGCGACGTGGCACGCTGTCTGCATCAGCAGGCATTCATGCCGGGTAGTGAGAGCGTCAGCATCATTGAGTCGGGCGATATCACGCGTCATTCAGCGTAACTGCCAGACGATCTGATTTCGGCTGCCGCGCCATTGCAGCGTGGCATCCTTCTCCTCTTCGACAAAGCGGCCATCGATCAGCACGTCGAGATAGTCCAGCACGGCACGCTGTGCCGCATTCAGCTCCTGCATCCGGTAGCCGGTCCAGAGCCAGATATCTTTACCGGGGCATGTCTTTCGCACCCGTTTCACCAGACGGCGAATGTGCGGCACGTTATGCGGATGAAGGGGATCGCCACCGCTCAGCGACAATCCCTGGCGCGGAATGCGTGTGTCCTGCAAATCCGCCAGCAGTTGCTCTTCCATCGCCAGCGTAAAGGGCACGCCGGAGTCAGTGCGCCACGTACTCTGGTTGTAGCAGCCGCGACACTGATGTTCGCAACCGGCGACAAACAGCGAGCAGCGGGTGCCGGGGCCATTCACGATATCTACATCGTAGTAGCGGTGAATATGCATCATCCCAGCGGTCCTTCGGCCAGATGCTTAACGCGACGCTGCACTTCCTGCTGCTTACCGACGTTAAAAGGTCGCGCATCCGGGCTGCCCAGATAGCCACAGACCCGCCGTGTCACAGAGACGCGTGCCGGATCGTGATTGCCGCAGTTCGGACAGGTAAATCCACGGCTGGTACAGGTGAACTCGCCGTTGAAGCCGCACTCGTAGCACTCATCAATCGGCGTATTGGTACCGTAATAGGGCACGCGGTCGTAGCTGTAATCCCAGACATCCTCCAGCGCTTTGAGGTTGTGCTGTACGTTCGGGTATTCGCCGTAACAGATGAATCCACCATTCGCCAGCGGCGGATAGGGCGCTTCAAAGTCGATTTTATCGTAAGGATTCACCTTCTTCTCGACGTCGAGATGGAAGCTGTTGGTGTAATAACCCTTGTCGGTAACGCCCGGTACCACGCCAAACTGCGCCGCATCCAGTCGGCAGAAGCGGTCACACAGATTCTCACTCGGCGTGCTGTAAAGGCTGAAGCCGTAGCCTGTTTCCGCTTTCCAGCGGTCGGTGGCGGCGCGCAGATAGGCGATGATCGCTACGCCTTTGGCGCGCAGTGCCGCGTCATCGTAAGGGTGCTGGTGGCCGCCGCTGAGCGCATTCAGGGTTTCGTGCAGGCCGATGTAGCCCAGCGACAGTGACGCCCGGCCATTACGGAAAATAGGGCCGACTTCATCATCAGCATTCAGCCGGACGCCGCAGGCCCCTTCCATGTAGAGGATGGGCGCGACGCGTGCTTTGGTCTTCTCCAGACGCGCCACCCGCGTCATCAGCGCCCGCTTAGCCAGCAGCAGGCGGGCATCAAGCAACGTCCAGAATCGGGCTTCATCCCCAGCCGCCTCAAGCGCAATGCGCGGCAGGTTCAGGCTAATCACGCCGATGTTGTTGCGGCCCTCATGAAGCTGCTCGCCATTCTCTTCATAAACGCCCAGGAAGCTGCGGCAGCCCATGGGCGTTTTGAACGAGCCGGTGACTTTCACCACCTGATCGTAATTGAGGATGTCGGGATACATCCGCTTGCTGGCACACTCCAGCGCCAGCTGCTTGATATCGTAGTTAACGTCGCCCGTCCGGCGGTTGACGCCTTCACGAATGCTGAACACCAGTTTAGGGAATACCGCAGTTTTACGATTTTTGCCCAGTCCGGCCAGCCGGTTGCGCAGAATCGACTGCTGAATCAGCCGCGCCGCCCAGTCCGTTCCCAGGCCGAAACCAAAGGTGACAAACGGCGTCTGGCCGTTGGCGGTGTGCAGGGTATTCACCTCGTACTCCAGCGACTGAAAGGCGTCGTAGCACTCTTTCTCCGTACGCTGACGTGCATACTGTTCAGCCTGCGGAATCTGCCACTGTTCAGCGATCGCCAGATGCCGGGCATAGCTCTGCTCAACAAACGGGGCCAGCACTTCATCAATGCGGTTAATGGTGGTGCCGCCGTAAATGTGGCTTGCGACCTGGGCGATGATCTGCGCCGTCACAGCAGTGGCGGTGGCGATCGATTTAGGCGGCTCGATCTCAGCGTTGCCCATTTTAAAGCCATTGGTCAGCATGCCTTTCAGATCGATCAGCATGCAGTTAAACATCGGGAAGAAGGGTGAATAGTCGAGATCGTGATAGTGGATCTCGCCGCGCTCGTGCGCCAGAACGATATCCCGCGGCAGGATCTGCTGCTGCGCGTAGTGCTTCGCCACGATCCCGGCCAGCAGATCGCGCTGTGTCGGGATCACTTTGCTGTCTTTGTTAGCATTTTCGTTCAGCAGCGCCGCGTTGGTCTGATCGACCAGACCGCGAATGGCGTGGTGTAACTGGCTCTGGCGATCTCGGGCGACATCGCGATCGTGGCGGTATTCAATGTAGGCGCGTGCCAGCTGCGGGTAAGGACCCGCCATCAGCGTCTCTTCTACCGCACACTGAATCTCACTAATATCCACTTCGGGACGATCCGCCAGCCGCAAAGCAACGCGCTCGGCGACCTGCGCGCACCAGGCCGCATCGTCGACCTCTGCTGCCCGTGCCGCCGCCATGACAGCCTGCTCGATACGCTGCGCATCAAAGCCTGTCCGGCATCCATCGCGCTTGATTACCACCGTCGCCATTTCTCTCTCCGTAAACTACATATGGGGTTCGGGAGGATTCTATTCCCTACATGTAGTGATTGCTGAGAATTAATGCGCTCTGATTTGACCTGAAGCAAGGAAGCCTCAACCCGGCAGAAAATTCCGACCGACGTAAAAAATCGGGTTCGGGTTCAGGTTTCCTGCAGCGCTGGCAGGCCAATGCGACGGCGGTAATGCCGATCGTCACCAGCAGCGCGACGCTGAAGCCGCTGGCACACAGCGTGCAACAGACTGAAATGCTCAGCGCCATGGGCTTCGCGCTGGTGAATGCTTACGTCCGTAATCAGGCATCTGGTGCCACTGAAGTGGCCGGGATGCAGGCGACACTGGATGCCGCCGCAGAGATGCAGGATGAAACGGTGATAGCGCTGGTCAGGCCGCTGGAGACGCTGCTGCGTGCCTTTCAGTAAACGCGATGGCTGGATGAACCGGCCACCGCGGCGTCAGGCCGGGCCGCTGACCGAGTGACGGCGCACCAGCGTCGGGCTGAACATGTGAGTGACTTCCGGCAGCGGCAGATCGTTGGCCAGGGCCAGGGCGAGCTGAGCGGCCTGCTGCGCCATGGTGACAATCGGATAGCGGACTGTCGTGAGGCGTGGTCGCACATAGCGCGACACCAGCACATCATCGAAACCGATCAGCGACATCTCTTCCGGCACGCGGACGCCGTTATCGCTCAGCACCGCCAGCGCGCCCGCCGCCATGGAGTCGTTGTAGCAGGCGACGGCGGTGAAATTTCTGCCGCGTCCCAGCAGTTCTGTCATCGCCTGCTCACCGCCCACTTCGTCCGGTTCGCCCCAGGTCACCAGCCGATCGCTGCACGGCAGACCGTGCTCTTTCAGCGCATCGTAGTAACCCTGCAGGCGATCTTCGGCATCAGAGATGGTGTGGGTTGAGCAGATAAAGGCGATATTCTGGTGGCCGAGCTGGATCAGATGGCGGGTCGCCAGCCAGGCACCGTAGCGATCGTCGAGCGCAATACAGCGCTTTTCGAAGCCTTTGATCAGGCGGTTCAGCAGCACCATACCCGGCACCTGCTTCATCAGCACTTCCAGTTCTGCGTCGGGAATTTTCTTGGCGTGCACTACCAGCGCCGCGCAGCGGTGACGCATCAGCTGTTCAATCGCCTGCCGCTCTTTTTGCTCATTATGGTAACCGTTACCAATCAGCAAAAAGTTACCGGTGTCGCCTGCCACCTCATCCACGGCTTTCACCATTGCGCCAAAAAAGGGATCGGAGACGTCGCCGACAATCAGGCCGAGTGTTTCGGTCGATTGCTGCGCCAGCGCGCGTGCGTTGGCATTCGGGTGATACTGAAGCTGCTCCATCGCCTGGCCTACGGCCTGTCGGGAGCTGTCGCTGGCTTTGGGAGAATTATTGATTACACGGGAGACTGTGGCGACAGAAACGCCAGCCAGTCGCGCAACATCCTTTATGGTAGCCATGCGTTGACCTGCTTTGGGGAAAACGTTTACACATCGCATCAGTGTTACGGAAAAGGGCGGACACATCAACCCGACAGAATGCCAGCGTTGTCGCAAAAAGGGGCAAAATCAGACCCACAGGCACATCTTCTGCTGAGACGTCGCCCCATGTTATGCTCAGTTCCCCACCTGGCTACCGTGAAAAAACAACGATGAAAACCAAAGTGCCACATCTGGCGCACTGGGGCGCGTTTACCGCCGTCACTGAAAACGATCGTCTGACTGGCTGCGAACCTTTCTTCGCCGATGCCGATCCGTCGCCGATGATCCACACTATTCCCGAGCTGGTCTATTCCGACAAACGCATTCGCCAGCCGATGGTGCGCCGCTCGTGGCTGAAGTCACGCGAGAAGAGCGACCGCACGCTGCGTGGCCGGGAAGATTTTGTCGCCGTGGACTGGGAAACCGCGCTGGATCTGGTGGCGGAAGAGAATCGCCGCGTCCGCGATCGCTACGGTGCATCGGGTATTTTCAACGGCTCCTACGGCTGGTCATCGGCCGGACGCGTCAATCACGCCCGCACGCTGGTGCGTCGCTTCTACTTTCAGGGTGGCGGGGGCGTCGATCAGCAGGGTAACTACAGCTGGGGCGCGGCGCAGTTCTTCCTGCCCTATGTGATCGGCACCTATATGCCGCTGACCGGGCGCGTTACCGAGTGGCCGCAGGTGGTGGAGCACGCCGAAATATTTGTCGCCTTTGGCGGGCTGGCGCTGAAAAACGCCCAGGTCGCCTCAGGAGGCGCAGGGCAGCACAGCCTGAAACCGGCGCTGATGCAGCTGGCGGCTAAAGGCACGCCGGTCATCAACATCAGCCCAATGCGCGATGACTGCCCGGAATTTGTGAACGCCGAATGGATCCCGATTCGCCCCAACACCGACGTGGCGCTGATGCTGGCGCTGGGTCATGAGATCACCCAGCGCGGCGTGGTTGACGAGGCGTTTCTCGCCAGCCACTGCACCGGCTGGCCGCAGCTGCGCGCCTATCTGCTGGGCGAAACCGACGGCGTGGCGAAAACCGCCGGCTGGGCCAGCCGTATCACCGGCATTCCGGCTGACCGCATCGTGCAGCTGGCGCAGCAGCTGACCGGCAAACGCAGCTTTATTACCTGCTCCTATTCCGTGCAGCGCGCCCATCGCGGTGAGCAGCCTTACTGGATGATGATTGCGCTCTCCTCAATGCTCGGTCAGCCTGGCCTGCCGGGCGCAGGGTTCTCCTTTGGTCACGGGTCGATGAACAGCGTCGGCAACCCGCGTCAGGAAGGGCCAGCGCCGATGATGAGCACCGGCCCGAATCCTTCGGGACTGTCGATTCCGGTGGCGCGCATCAGCGATATGCTGCTCAATCCCGGCCAGCCCTATCGCTTCCAGGGCGAAACGCTGCACTATCCCGACATCCACATGGTGCACTGGGCGGGCGGCAATCCGTTCCACCATCACCAGCAGCTGAACCGGCTGGTGGAGGGCTGGCAACGGCCCGATACGGTGGTGGTGCAGGATATCGTCTGGACGCCAGCGGCGCAGATGGCGGACATCGTGCTGCCCGCGACGACCACACTGGAGCGCAACGACATCGGCGGCTCCTCACGTGACCGCTTTGTGCTGGCCATGCATCAGGCGATTAAGCCGCAACATCAGGCGCGCAACGACTTCGATATTTTTGCCGATTTAGCAGAGCGTCTCGGCTATCGCGACACCTTTACCGAAGGACGAAACGAGATGCAGTGGATCGCGCATCTCTATCAGCAGTGCGCCACCGCGCATCAGCGCAAAGGCATCGATTTCCCCGAGTTTGATGAATTCTGGCAGCGCGGCTTTGTGGAAATTCCGGAAGGCGGCAAGCCCTATCAGTTTATGGAGGATTTCCGTGCCGATCCGCAGGCGAATCCGATCAAAACCGCCAGCGGCAAAATCGAGCTGTTCAGCCAGACCATTGCGGACTACCAGCTGGACGATTTCGCCGGTCATCCGGAGTGGCGTGAACCGCAGGAGTGGCTCGGTTCGCCCGTGAGCCGTGACTATCCGCTGCACATGATCTCCATTCAGCCGTCCGACCGGTTACACAGCCAGCTGGATGCCACCGACACGGTGCAGAGCAACAAAACCGCCGGCCACGAAACGCTCTGCATGCATCCAGTGGATGCGGCCGCGCGCGGACTGGTGGAAGGCGATGAGATTGAGGTGAGCAACGCCCGTGGTGTGATGCTGGCGGGTGTGCGCATCACTGAGGGTGTAACGCAGGGCGTGGTGATTATCGCCACCGGTGCCTGGTTTGATCCTGGCTTCGGCAGGGCATGGCAGCCTTTCGATCGCGCGGGTAACCCCAACGTGCTGACGCTCGACATCGGCACCTCGTCGCTGACGCAGGGGCCAAATGCCATGAGTTGCCTGGTGGAAATCAAAAAACATCAGGATTGCACAATAGCGTAAGGATCTCATGGCTGGTTACATTTTGCGGGTAACTGTTGCGTTTAGGCGATGGCAGCCGATCAATCCCCTTTGCTACATTCAGGGTCCCAGAGGTATTGATGGGTGAACATCAATAGATTTTCTTGATTACACCAACCTGCGCAGATGCGCAGGTTTTTTTTGCCCGCAATCTGCCGTCGATAACGAACTGATACACAGTTTTCCTGTTATACGGCCAGCGCTTTCTTTATAACTGCTGGCACCAGCCCCTTTCTCTTTATTTTGCGCAGCGGAATGCCATGCCCCGGATTAAAAAACTACTGGGAAAAGACCAGATAAAAGCGCCCTTTAACCCTTTTCGTTTTCGGCTGATCTGCCTCGGTGTCACGACCTGCCTGGTGGTGCTGCTGGCGCGCGTCGCGGACCTGCAGTTCCTGAATCAGCCGATGCTGGAGCACGAAGCGGATCAGCGATCGCTGCGAACCGTCACGCTGCCCACCAGCCGCGGCACCCTGCTGGATCGTAACGGCGAAGCCCTGGCGCTCAGCGTGCCATCGCGCGACGTGATTGCCGATCCACTTCGCGTGCTGGAGAGCAACCCCGATTTTACCAGTGCCAAATGGGCCTATCTTGCAGCGGCGCTGAACACCCGTCCTGAAGAGCTGGCGGCGCAGATCACCGCCAACCCGAAACGTCGCTTCCTCTATCTGGGGCGTAAAGTCGAACTGGGTATCGCCAAAGACATTAAAGAGCTGAAGCTGAAAGGCATCAGTGAAGTTTATGACGACAGCCGTTTCTATCCGATGAGTGAAGCCTCTGCGCCGCTGATCGGCATCGTTGGCGCGGATAACGTCGGCCTGAACGGGCTGGAAAAAGGCTTTGATAAGGTGTTGCAGGGCGAGCCGGGTAAAGAAGTTTATCGTCAGGATGCGGCGGGCAATATCATCGCGATGATCAACTATCAGCCGCCGACCCAGCCACCAACGGTGCAGCTCAGCATCGACAAATATGACCAGTACACGCTTTACAGCAAACTGCGCGACGGCGTGCTGATCAACAAGGCGGACTCGGGTGCTGCCGTGCTGGTGAAGATCGACACCGGCGAGATTCTGGCGATGGCCTCTTATCCGTCGTTCAACCCCAACAACTATGAAGGGGCCACTCCGGCGCAGATGCGTAACTCGGCCATCAACGACAGCTACGAACCGGGATCGACCGTGAAGCCACTGGTGGTGATGGAAGCACTCGAGCGCCATCTGGTTCGTCCGGACTCGGTGATCGACACCACGCCTTACAGCGTGAACGGCCACCTGATCCGCGACGTTGGCCACTGGCCGCGCCTGACCATGACCGGTATTCTGCAAAAATCGAGCGACATCGGGGTCTCTCACCTCGCGCTGGCGATGCCCGCGGAAGCGCTGGTGAATACCTATCATGCGTTTGGCCTGGGCAAACCCACCGGATTAGGGCTGACCGGCGAAAGCGTCGGTTACTTCCCGCTGCACCGTGCCCGCTGGGCTGACATTGAGCGGGCCACCTTCTCCTTTGGTTATGGCCTGCGCGTCACGCCGCTGCAGATTGCACGCGAATACGCCACGCTCGGCTCTTATGGCGTTTACCGTCCGCTGTCGATCACCCGCGTCACGCCACCGGTTATGGGACGGCAGGTTGCCAACCCTGAAACGGTGAAAGAGGTGGTGCATATGCTGGAGAGTGATGTCCTGCCGGGCGGAACCGGACTGAAAGCGGCGGTGCCGGGCTACCGTCTGGCAACCAAAACCGGTACGGCGGAAAAGATGGGCACCAGCGGCAAGTATGATGGCGGCTACGTCAACTACACCGCCGGTATCGCGCCCGCCAGCCATCCTGAAGTGGCGCTGGTGGTGATGATCAACCATCCGACGGCGGGCGATCACTTCGGTGGTTCGGTTGCTGCGCCGGTATTCGGCAACATCATGGGGCCGGTACTGAAACATATGAACGTTGCGCCGGATGCCATCTACACCAAACCTGCGGCCAGCCCTTCGGATAAATCTTAGTTAGATCAGAGTGTAAGCGAGGCGTGAAGGATAGTCACACCTCGTTGCACTTCCCCGAATTCGGTTGCGTTTTCCCGCTGTCTCCGCGCGGTCAATTAGTGCGAGTATAGCCATCCCAGAGGTATTGATGGGTGTGAAAACAACACCGCTTCGGCAGTGAGACCCTGTTATTACACCGACCCACGCAGATGCGTGGGTTTTTTTTGCCTGCGCACCGGACCCCTGCCTTTTCGGCTGTATCAACCGCCGTTAAATCATCATCGTTCTTAACGAAACCCTGACAGTTTGCCGGTAGAAACGCGCGTCGCCTTTCACCGATAATGGCCGCCGTGACGCCTGGCGTTTTTTTGCTCGCCACAGCCGGTTTTCACTGCCGCATTCCGCACGTTCCGGGATTTCTTTTTCTGCTTATCTGAAGAGTTCGACGATGACTCACCTTTCTCGCCCCGCGCGTTCCTTTGGGCTTAAATGGCTGCTCCTGTTGCTGGTTATTGCGATTGTCGCGGGCGTTATCTGGCGTCTGCTCTCTTCGGGGCACGGGCCGGGTGAGGGAATGCCGCCGGGCAGACCGGGTGCGCCTGGCATGATGGGCGGCGGGGCGACGCTGGTTCACAGCGGGGTTGCCAGCACGGCGGATGTACCAGTATGGCTGAATGCGCTCGGCACGGTGATCCCCAACGCCAGCGTGACGGTGACCAGCCGCGTTGACGGTCAGCTGGAGCAGGTTTTCTTCACTGAAGGGCAAAAGGTCAGCGCCGGGCAACTGCTGGCGCAGATCGATCCGCGCAGCTATCAGGCGACGCTGAACCAGTATCAGGCTGAACTCAGCGAAAACCAGGCGCTGCTGAAAAGTGCCGAGCTGACGCTGGCGCGTTACCGCAAACTGGCGGCGCAGGATGCGCTGGCGCGTCAGGATCTGGACAGTCAGATTGCCACCGTCGGGCAGTATCGCGGCGCTGTCGCCGCCGATCAGGCGCAGATTGCCAGTGCGAAGCTGAGCATTGAGTATGCCCGGATCACCGCTCCGATCAGCGGGCGCGTCGGCCTGCGTCAGGTCGATCCCGGCAACATGGTACAGAGCTCCAGCAGTACCGGCCTGGTCACCATTACGCAGATGCAGCCCGCTGCCGTGACCTTCAGCGTGCCACAAAGCGACATCCCGGCGCTGGTCAGCGTGCTGCATCAGGGACAGAGCCTGCCCGCCACGCTGTTCGATCAGGACAATCAGCATCCGCTCGCCAGCGGCGAAGTGAAGTTCATCAGCAACCAGATCGACACCGCCACCGGCACCGTGGCGCTGAAGGCGATGTTTGCCAACCAGGATGAAGCGCTGTTTGCTAACCAGTTTGTGAATATCAGGCTGCAGACCCGGGTGCTGAAAGGCGTGACGGTGATCCCGGCGCAGGCGCTGCAGCTCAGCAGCGATGGCAGCTTCGTCTTTGTGATCAACAAAGATCACACCGTCACGCGCAAAGCGGTCACCACCGGCCCGGCGTTCGGCGACGATCAGCAGGCGATCCTCAGTGGCGTTTCGCCGGGCGAGCGGCTGGTAACGGAAGGGATCGATCGTCTGACCAGCGGCAGCAAAGTCACGCTGGCGGATGAGACGTCCGCTGCCGGTGCTGTATCGAAATGAACCCGTCTCGCCTGTTTATTCTGCGTCCGGTCGCCACCATTCTGCTGATGGTCGGCGTGCTGATCGCGGGCATCTTCGCCTATAAATTCCTGTCGACCTCGGCGTTGCCGCAGGTCGACTATCCGACCATTCAGGTCACCACGCTCTATCCTGGCGCCAGCCCGGATGTCATGGCGTCGTCGGTCACCTCACCGCTGGAGCGCCAGCTAGGGCAGATGGCGGGGCTGAGCCAGATGAGCTCCACCAGCGCCAGCGGCTCGTCGATCATTACTCTGAAGTTCAGCCTGGATCTGTCGCTGGATGTCGCCGAGCAGGAGGTGCAGGCGGCCATTAACGCGGCAAATAACCTGCTGCCTGACGAGCTGCCTAATCCGCCGACCTACAAAAAGGTCAATCCGGCGGACAGCGCGGTGGTGACGCTGGCAGCCAGTTCAGACACGCTGCCGCTGACAGAGGTGCAGGATCTGGTGAATACCCGGGTGGCGCTGAAGCTGTCGCAGATTTCCGGCGTCGGTATGGTGACGCTGGCGGGCGGTCATCAGCCCGCGATTCGGGTGCAGATGAACCCGCAGGCGCTGGCGGCGCATCATCTGACGCTGGAGGCGGTGAATACGCTGATCGGCAACAGCAACGTCAATGGCTCCAAAGGCGGCTTTGACGGCAAATATCATTCGGTCACCATCGACGCCAACGATCAGCTGCGCACCGCCGAAGAGTACGGCAACCTGATCCTCACTTACGAGAACGGCGCGGCGCTGCGCCTGAAAGATATCGCCCATATTGAGCAGGGTCCGGAGAACAGCTTCCAGTCCGCATGGGCCAATAACCAGCCCGCGATTGTCATCAGCGTGCAGCGCCAGCCCGGCGCAAACGTTATTCAGGTGGTGGACAACATCAAGGCGCAGCTTCCCGCACTGCAGGCGGCGCTGCCGGACGGGGTAAAGATGACCATTCTCTCCGACCGCACCCAGACCATTCGCGCCTCAATCAGCGACGTGCAGTTTGAGCTGATGCTGTCGATTGCGCTGGTGGTGATGGTGACCTTCCTGTTCCTGCGCAACGTGGCCGCCACGCTGATCCCGAGCGTGGCGGTGCCGCTGTCGCTGGTTGGCACCTTTGGCGTGATGTATCTGGCGGGCTTCAGCCTGAATAATCTGTCGCTGATGGCGCTGACCATCGCCACCGGCTTTGTCATCGATGACGCGATCGTGGTGGTCGAGAACATCTCCCGGCGGCTGGAGCAGGGCGAGTCACCGATGGAGGCGGCGCTGAAAGGCTCACAGCAGATTGGCTTCACCATCATTTCGCTGACCTTTTCCCTGATTGCGGTGCTGATCCCGCTGCTGTTTATGGGCGATGTGGTCGGGCGGCTGTTCCGGGAGTTCGCGATTACGCTGGCGGTGGCGATCCTGGTGTCGATGCTGGTGTCACTGACGCTGACCCCTATGCTGTGCGCGTATCTGCTGCGGCACATTCCGCCAGAGCAGCAGTCAACCTTTGCCCGCAAGGGCGGCGCGCTGTTTGACCGGCTGGTGCGCGGCTATGACCGGCTGCTGACCATGGTGCTGAATCATCAGAAACTGACGCTGCTGGTGGCGCTGGCGACCTTCGGGCTGACGGCGCTGCTCTATCTGATGGTGCCGAAAGGCTTCTTCCCGACGCAGGATACCGGGCTGATTCAGGGCGTCACCGTTGCCTCTCAGGATGTCTCGTTTAACGCCATGGCCTCGCGCCAGCAGGCGCTCTCTAAACTTATCCTGACAAACCCGGCGGTGGAGAGCGTCTCATCGACCATCGGTATCGACGGCACCAACACCAGCCTCAACAGCGGACGGTTGCAGATCAACCTTAAGCCGTTTGGCTCACGCGATCTCAGTGCCAGCGAAGTCATCAGCCAGCTGAACCAGGCGACCGCCAGCGTGCCGGGTATCCGGCTCTATCTGCAGCCAGCGCAGGATCTCACCGTCAACGATCAGGTATCGCCGAGTCAGTATCAGTTCACCCTCGACGACGCCGACAGTGAAAATCTGGTCCGCACGTCGCCGAAACTGGTGGCTGCCTTGCAGCAGCGGCCCGAATTTAATGGCGTGGTGAGTAACCTGCAGGATCAGGGGCGTGTCTCTTACGTGGAGCTGAACCGCGACAAAGCGGCGCGCTTCGGCATTACCGCATCGGACGTGGACACTGCGCTCTATAACGCGTTTGGTCAGCGTCTGGTCTCGACCATTTTTACCCAGTCGAATCAGTATCGGGTGGTGCTGGAAGTGGCGCCGGCTTACCAGCAGGGGCCGGCGTCGTTTGATGATGTTTATCTGCAGCCGTCCACCAGCAGCAGTTCAACGTCGTCATCCACCAGCACGACGTCATCTGCCTCTTCGTCCACCTCTTCATCCACCTCTTCATCAACGTCGACGTCCACCTCAGGTTCGGACAGCACTACGGCCAGCAGCGGGATGGTGAAACTCACCTCTATCGCGACGATTCATCAGCGCACCGGCTCGCTGATGCACATGCGGCTGAATCAGTTCCCGGCGGTGATGATCTCCTTCAACCTTAATCCAGGCTACTCGCTGGAGGATGGCCAGCGGGCAATTGCGGAGGTGCGCCAGCAGCTGCAGCTGCCGGAGAGCACCACGCTGCGCTATCAGGGGGAAACCTCGGCGTTCCAGAGCGCCACCGGCAACACGCTGTGGCTGATTCTGGCGGCGCTGATCACCATGTATGTGGTGCTCGGAATCCTCTACGAAAGCTTTATCCATCCGGTCACGATTCTCTCTACGCTGCCGTCGGCGGCGGTGGGCGCCCTGCTGACGCTGCTGCTGGCGGGCACGGAGTTCAGCCTGATTGCGCTGATTGGCGTCATCCTGCTGATCGGCATCGTGAAAAAGAACGCCATTATGATGATCGACTTCGCACTGGAGGCGGAACATCAGCAGCACCTGAGCGCGCGTGAGGCGATTCATCAGGCCTGCCTGCTGCGCTTCCGCCCGATCCTGATGACGACGATGGCGGCGCTGCTCGGCGCGCTGCCGCTGATGCTCGCCTCCGGCTCGGGTGCCGAACTGCGGCAGCCGCTGGGGCTGGTGATTGTCGGCGGGCTGATTGTCAGTCAGGTGCTGACGCTCTTCTCCACGCCGGTCATCTACCTCTGGTTTGACGGGCTGGCACAGCGCGGCAACGCCTGGGTGAAACGCCGTCAGCAGCAGGCGCGGAGCGGGCAATGAATCTGACCCGGCTATTCATCTTTCGTCCGGTGGCGACGCTGCTGCTGACGCTGGCGATCCTGCTGCTCGGCGCGCTGGGCTACCGGCTGCTGCCGGTGGCACCGCTGCCGCAGGTCGATTTTCCGACCATCATGGTCAGCGCCAGCCTGGCGGGAGCCAGCCCGGAAACGATGGCGGCGACGGTCGCCACCCCGCTGGAACGTTCGCTCGGGCAGATTGCGGGTATCAGTGAGATGACCTCCAGCAGTTCGCAGGGCTCCAGCAGCATCATCCTGCAGTTTGAGCTGGACCGTGATATCAATGGCGCGGCACGCGACGTGCAGGCGGCGATCAACGCGTCGCGCAGCCTGCTGCCGAGCGCGATGGCCTCGCTGCCGACCTATCGCAAAGCCAACCCGTCGGATGCGCCGATTGTGATGCTGGCGCTGACCTCTGCCACCCGCACGCCCGGCGAGCTTTACGATCTGGCGGAGAGCAAGATCGAACAGGCGATGGGACAGGTGCAGGGCGTGGGCGAAGTGTCGCTGATGGGCAGCGCCTTACCCGCGGTGCGGATTGATCTGCAGCCGCTGAAGCTGACCCATTATGGCATCTCGCTGGAGACGGTGCGTGCCGCCGTTGCCAACAGCACCACCAATCTGCCCAAGGGAATCCTGCAGGGCAGTGACCAGTCGTGGCTGGTGGACAGCAACGGCCAGCTGGAAAAGGCCGCCAGCTATCGCGATCTGATCGTCACGTATCAGCAGGGCAAGGCGGTGCGGCTGCGCGACGTTGCCACGGTCTATGATTCGGTGGAAGATCGCTACCAGGCGGGATTTCTGAATGCCACGCCTGCGGTGATGATCGGCATCAAACGTCAGGCGGGCGCTAATATGCTCGAAACCATCGACGCGATAAAAGCGCAGCTGCCGCTGCTGGAAAAGAGCCTGCCCGCGGACAGCCAGCTGAAAGTGGTGGTTGACCGCTCGCCCGGCGTGCGCGCCTCGCTGTATGATACCGAAGAGACGCTGCTGATCGCGGTGCTGCTGGTGATTGCGGTAGTGTTTATTTTCCTGCGCAATCTGCAGGCGGTGATCATTCCGGCACTGGCGCTGCCGGTGTCGCTGATCGGCACCTGTGCGGTGATGTACCTGCTGGGTTACAGCCTGGATAACCTGTCACTGATGGCGCTGATTATCTCCACCGGCTTCGTGGTGGATGATGCGATCGTGGTGCTGGAGAACATCACCCGTCACATTGAGCGCGGGCTGAGCCCGCTGCGGGCGGCGCTGCGCGGGGCGCAGGAGGTGAGTTTCACCGTGCTGTCGATGACCGTGTCGCTGATCGCGGTGTTCATCCCGATCCTGCTGATGGGCAGCATTGTCGGACGGTTGTTCCGCGAGTTTGCCGTGACGCTCACCGTGTCGCTGCTGATCTCGCTGTTTGTCTCGCTCAGCCTGACGCCGATGCTCTGCGCACGTCTGCTGAAACCAAAGCCGCCCGTCAGCCAGCGGCCGCATCCGCTTTATCAGTTTATTGAAAATCAGCTGAACCGCCTGCTGGCCGCCTACGGACGCGGGCTGGCCTGGGTGATGCGCCATCAGAAACTGACGCTGCTGAGTCTGCTGCTGACCGTGCTGCTGAATGTTTTTCTGTTTACCGTAGTGCAGAAGGGCTTCTTCCCGAATCAGGACACCGGGCTACTGATGGGCGCGCTGCGCGCCGATCAGAACATTTCATTTCAGGCGATGAAGCCGAAAATGCTGATGTTCACCAAAATCATTCAGGAAGATCCGGCGGTCGAGAGCGTGATGTCGTCGATGGGCAGCGGGATGTTTGGCTCCCGTAACAGCGCCAACTTCTTCGTGCGGCTGAAGGACTTTGACCAGCGCGATGCCACGGCCACCGAAGTGGCCAACCGGCTGACGCGTAAAACCAGCCACATCGCCGGGGCGCAGATGTTCCTGATGGCGGCGCAGGATCTGCACATTGGCGGACGCAGCGCTAACGCCACGTATCAGTACAGTCTGCAGGCAGACGATCTTGATCTGCTGCGGATCTGGACGCCGAAAGTGCAGGCGGCGCTGGCGGCGATCCCCCAGCTTAACAGCGTGGATTCCGACTCGCAGACCGGCGGTCAGGAGGTGGAACTGACGATTGACCGTGACCGCGCCACCCGGCTGGGCGTCAACGTGAAAATGCTGGATACGCTGCTGAACAATGCCTTCAGCCAGCGGCAGATCGCCACGCTCTATCACACCCTGAATCAGTATCACGTGGTGATGTCGCTGCAGGACAGCGATACCGCGAATCCGGAGACGCTGCAGCAGCTCTATGTGATTAACGACAGCGGTGACCGCGTGCCGCTCTCCGCCTTTACCCGCTTCAGCGGCGGCAATGCACCATTGTCGGTGGCGCATCAGGGCCAGTCAGCGACCAGCACGGTGGCGTTCAATCTCAATGATGGCGTTTCACTGGAGCAGGCGCAGGGTCTGATTAAACAGGCGATGGCGAAGCTGGGCCTGCCATCGACCATTCATGCCGGTTTTGCCGGTACTGCCGCCGCCTTTTCCCAGCTGACCGCTACCATGCCGTGGCTGATTCTGGCGGCGCTGGCAGCGGTCTATATCGTGCTCGGCGTGCTCTACGAGAGCTACATCCATCCGCTGACCATTCTTTCGACGCTGCCGTCTGCGGGCGTCGGCGCGCTGTTACTGCTACTGCTGACCAACACGCAGCTCACGGTGATCGCGCTGATTGGCATCATCCTGCTGATTGGCATCGTGAAAAAGAACGCCATCATGATGATCGATTTTGCCATCGACGCGGAACGGCGGCAGGGCATGTCGCCGCAGCAGGCGATCACCCAGGCGTGCCTGATGCGCTTCCGGCCGATCATGATGACTACGCTGGCCGCGTTTTTCGGCGCGTTGCCGCTGGCGCTGGGCAGTGGCGGGGATGCCGATCTGCGCAGTCCGCTGGGGATTGCCATCGCAGGCGGTCTTGCGCTCAGCCAGCTGCTGACGCTGTTTACCACACCGGTTGTTTATCTGTGGCTCGACCGTCTGGGTCGTGCCACTCAACGTCAATGGCGTCGTCTGCGCCATGCGGAATCCTGATCCATGAAATCTCTTATCCCGTTTATTGTGCTGCTGCTGGCTGGCTGTAGCGTTGGTCCCGATTATCAGCGCCCGGCGGTGGCGATGCCGGTTCACTATAAAGAGACGAAAGGCTGGCAGCAGGCGACGCCGCTGGATGCGCAAAGCAAAGGCGAATGGTGGGCGGTCTATCACGACGCCACGCTGGGCGGGCTGCTGAGCCAGGTCAGCGTGTCGAATCAGAATGTGGCGACCTATGCCGCGCAGTACCGGCAGGCGCAGGCGCTGGCGGCGGAGTCTCGCGCGGCGCTGTTTCCTTCGCTGGGCTATGACGGCAGTGTGACGCGCAGCGGCAGCCATGCAACCAACAGCAGCGTTCGCACCACCAGCAGCAGCCATCAGGCGGAGCTGAGTGCCAGCTGGGAACTGGATCTGTGGGGCAAACTGCGGCGCACGCTGGAGGAGGACCGCGCCAGCGCCGCGGCCAGTGCGGCGGAACTGGCCAATATCACCCTGAGCGCCCAGTCTGAGCTGGCGCAGGACTATTTCCAGCTGCGCATCATGGATCAGAAAATCGCGCGCTATCAGCAGAGCGTTGACGCCTATCAGCGCTACCTGAACGTCATTACCAGCCAGTATCAGGCGGGCACCGCGTCGCGGGCGACTCTGGCTCAGGCGCAGCTGCAACTGGAGAATGCCAGCGCCTCGGCGCAGGATTACCAGTGGCAGCGCGCGCAGATGGAGCACGCCATTGCGCTGCTGATCGGCAAAGCCCCCGCCGACTTTAGCCTGGCCGCCGCGCCGCTGACCGCCACGCTGCCCGCGATTCCGGCGGCCCTGCCGGGCGAGCTGCTGCAGCGCCGTCCCGACATTGCATACGCCGAACGCAACATGGCCGCCGCCAATGCCGCCGTGGGTGTGGCGGTGGCTGGTTACTATCCCGACCTGACCCTGAGCGCCAGCGGTGGCGTCAGCGCTTCGGTGCTGCATTCGCTGTTCTCACTGCCGAACCGCGTCTGGTCGCTGGGGCCGGAGCTGAGCGGCACGCTGCTTGACGCGGGCGCGACCTCTGCCAAAGTCGATCAGGCGCGGGCGAGCTGGGATGCCAGCGTCGCGACCTATCGTCAGACGGTGCTGTCCGCGATGCAGGAAGTGGAAGATAAGCTGGTGGAGCTGAACACGCTGCAGGGCGAAATCGCCGCACAGCAGCGCGCCACCGATGCTGCACAGACCTCGGCGCGGGTGACGCGTCTGCAGTATGAGGCGGGTATGATTAACTACCTGGATGTAGCGACCACTGAGAACAGCAGCCTGAGTGCGCAGCAGAGTTTGCTGACGCTGCAGAGCACGCAGTGGGTCAGCAGCGTGGCGCTGATTGCCGCGCTCGGCGGTGGCTGGCAGGCCCCCTGAAGCCGCGTCAGACTGCCGATAATTCGGTTGTCGAACCGCGTCAAATCCTGCATCGTGAGGGGCTAATTTTCACGATGCTAAGGAACCGGCATGGCTTTCACACTTTTACGCCTGATATTTCGCCTGTTATGGCGGGTCGAACTGCGTGGCGACGTCGCCGAACTGCATAAGCAGAAGGTATTAATCACGCCGAACCATATGTCGTTTCTTGACGGCATGCTGCTGGCGCTCTTTTTACCGATTAAACCGGTATTCGCCGTCTACTCGACCATCAGCGAAAGCTGGTTTATGCGTCTGATTAAACCCTTTATCGACTTTGTGCCGCTGGATCCGACCCGGCCTATGGCGCTGAAGCAGCTGGTACGGCTGATTGATACGGGCCGTCCGGTGGTGATCTTCCCGGAAGGCCGGATAACCGTGACCGGATCGCTGATGAAGATCTACAGCGGGGCCGGCTTTGTCGCCGCGCGTTCAGGCGCGAATGTGGTGCCGATGCGCATCGAAGGCGCTGAATACACGCCGTTCGGTCGTCTGGCGGGCGTGTTCAAACGTCGCCTGTTCCCGCGCATCACCCTGACCATTCTGCCCGCGACCCGCATTCCGATGCCGGAGGCGAAACGGGCGCGCGACCGGCGCGTGCTGGCCGGGGAGCATCTGCATCACGTGATGATGGAAGCGCGCATGGCGGTGCGTCCGCGTGAAACCCTGTTTGAGGCGTTTCTGGCGGCGCGGACACGCTATGGCGCGTTTAAGCGCTGCATCGAAGATGTGAATTTCAAACCCGACAGCTACACCGGACTGCTGAAGAAGTCGCTGGGCGTGGGCCGTATTCTGGAGCGCTACAGCCAGCCGCGAGAAGTGGTGGGGCTGCTGCTGCCCAATACCACTGTGACAGCAGCAGCGATTTTCGGGGCTACGCTGCGCGGGCGCGTTCCGGCCATGCTCAACTACAGCGCGGGCGTTAACGGCATGCGGGCTGCACTGACCGCCGCGCAGATCAAAACCGTCTTCACATCACGGCAGTTCCTGGACAAAGGCAACCTGTGGCATCTGCCGCAGGGGCTGGACGATGTGCAGTGGATCTACCTGGAAGATCTCAAAGATACCGTCACCGGCAAGGACAAGCTGTGGATCCTCGCGCATCTGCTGATGCCGCATCGCGCCCAGTTGCCTCAGCAGCCGGAAGACGCCGCGATGGTGCTGTTTACCTCCGGCTCTGAAGGCAATCCCAAAGGCGTGGTGCATTCACATAAAAGCCTGCTGGCGAACGTCGAGCAGATCCGCACCATCGCGGACTTCACCCCGCGCGACCGCTTTATGTCGGCGCTGCCGCTGTTCCATGCGTTTGGTCTGACCGTCGGGCTGTTTACGCCGCTGATGACCGGCGCACAGGTCTTCCTCTATCCCAGCCCATTGCACTATCGCATCGTGCCGGAGCTGGTCTATGACCGTAACTGCACCGTGCTGTTTGGCACCTCAACCTTCCTGGGCAACTATGCACGCTTTGCCGCGCCCTATGATTTTGCCCGTCTGCGCTATGTGGTCGCGGGTGCGGAGAAGCTGCAGGAGAACACCCGTCAGCTCTACATCGAGAAGTATGGTATTCGCATTCTCGAAGGCTACGGCGTAACCGAGTGCGCACCGGTCGTGGCGATTAACGTGCCGATGGCGGCGAAGACGCACACCGTGGGGCGCATTCTGCCGGGCATGGATTCACGACTGATGTCGGTGCCGGGCATTGAGCACGGCGGACGCCTGCAACTGCGTGGGCCGAACGTGATGAAGGGCTATCTGCGGGTCGAAAATCCTGGCGTGCTGGAAGCACCGGCCGCCGACGATGGTGAAGGCAATATGGAAGCGGGCTGGTATGACACCGGCGATATCGTCAGCTTCGATGAAGGCGGCTTCTGCCAGATTCAGGGCCGTGCCAAACGCTTTGCGAAGATTGCCGGTGAGATGGTGTCACTGGAGATCGTCGAGCAGATCGCCCTTAAAGCGTCACCGGACAAACAGCACGCCGCTTCACTGCGCCCGGATGGTCAGCGTGGTGAGGCACTGGTGCTGTTCACCACCGATGCTGAGCTGGCGCGCGACAGGCTGCAGAAAGCGGCCCGCGAGCTGGGTGCACCAGAGCTGGCACTGCCGCGTGATATCCGTGTCATGAAGCAGCTGCCGCAGCTGGGCAGCGGTAAACCCGACTACGTCACGCTGAAAAAAATGGCGGAAGAGGAGCAGGCATGAGCCTTGATCGTAATGCGCCGCTGATGTCGCGCGGCATGATTGCCGTGATTATCGCCCAGTTCTTTTCGGCCTTCGGCGATAACGCGCTGCTGTTTGCCACGCTGGCGGTGCTGAAAAGTCAGTTCTATCCCGAGTGGAGCCAGCCGGTATTACAGATGCTGTTTGTTGCAGCCTACATTCTGCTGGCACCGTTTGTCGGGCAGGTGGCGGACAGCATGGCGAAAGGGCGGGTGATGATGCTCGCCAACAGCCTGAAGCTGCTGGGCGCGCTGGTGATCTGCTTCGGCTTCAATCCCTTCCTCGGCTACACGCTGGTGGGCGCGGGCGCAGCGGCCTACTCACCGGCCAAATATGGCATCCTCGGTGAGATCACCCACGGCGAGAAGCTGGTGAAAGCCAACGGGCTGATGGAGGCGTCGACCATCGCCGCCATTCTGCTTGGCTCGGTGGCAGGCGGTATGCTGGCTGACTGGCATATTCTGGCGGCACTGGGGATCTGTGCGCTGACCTACGGCATCGCCGTGATCGCGAACCTGTTTATCCCGAAACTTCAGGCGGCACGGCCGGGTCAGAGCTGGCAGTTTGGCGTGATGACGCGCAGTTTCTTCAGTGCCGCTGCGCTGCTGTGGCGTGACGCAGAGACGCGCTTCTCGCTGCTCGGCACCAGCCTGTTCTGGGGCGCAGGCGTGACGCTGCGTTTCCTGCTGGTGCTCTGGGTGCCGGTGGCGCTGGGCATCAATGACAACACCACGCCAACCACGCTGAATGCCATGGTGGCGATCGGCATTGTGATTGGCGCGGCGGCGGCGGCGAAGCTGGTCACGCTGGAGACCGTGCGTCGCTGTATGCCAGCCGGTGTGCTGATTGGCGTGATGGTGGTGGTCTTCGCGCTGCAGCATTCCCTGATGAATGCCTATTTAGTGCTGATGCTGATTGGTGCGCTGGGCGGTTTCTTTGTGGTGCCGCTGAATGCGCTGCTGCAGGCGCGCGGCAAAGAGAGCGTCGGGTCAGGCAATGCGATTGCGGTTCAGAACCTGGGCGAGAACAGCGCCATGCTGATCATGCTGGGGCTCTATACGCTGGCGATTAAGGCGGGAGCCCCTGCGGTGGCGACGGGCGTCGGTTTTGGCGTGCTGTTTGCGCTGGCGATTACGGTGCTGTGGCTATGGCGACCGGCTAAGCGGTAACAAATTCGCCGCCTCTCTCCGGCTTACGCGGGAAGAGGCGGCGTGAGGCTTAGCGACGGACGGCAATCGCTTCGATTTCGATCTTCACATCTTTTGGCAGACGCGCCACTTCAACACAGGAACGCGCCGGGAAATTAGCCTCATGCTCGGTGAAAAACGCTTCATAGGTCGCGTTGACCGTGGCGAAATCATTCAGGTCCTTCACGAACACCGTGGTCTTCACGATGTCACCCACCTTCAGACCCGCGGCTTCAACAATCGCCTTCACATTTTCCAGTGACTGACGCGCCTGTGCGGCAATGTCATCTGCCACCTGGCCAGTCGCCGGATCGACCGGGATCTGACCTGATGTGATGATCATCCTGCCCAGATCGACACCCTGAACATAGGGACCGATAGCGGCAGGGGCTTTTTCAGTACTGATTTCACGAGACATCATGGCTCCTTTGATTATGTCGTCAGGCGGCGATGCCGCCGGTGTTGCCCATTATAAGGTCGGGCAGGGCGATTACCAGTGACCCAGCACCACATGACGGGCGAACTCTTTCTCGCAATATTTGCACTTCAGATGCACATCGTCGGCACGCTGCTTCACGGCAAAGCTGGAGAAGACCGGCTCGCTGCGGCTGATGCAGTTGCTGTTGGGGCAGGTCAGCACCCGTTCAACGTGATCCGGCAGCGTCGGGGCGATCTTCGCTACCACTTCGTAGTCGTCGATGCGGTTAACCGTGGCGTGCGGCGCATAGACCGCCAGCTGATTTACCTGATCGTCGGTGAGAAAGGTGTTCTCAATTTTGATCAGATCTTTGCGGCCCATCTCGCCCGACGGCAGATTCAGACCGATGGTAATGCGCTGATCGGTTTCGGTCAGCCGGAACAGGGAGAGCAGTTTAAAACCGATCTGCGCCGGAATATGGTCGATGACCGTGCCGCGTTTGATCGCTTCGACCTGCAATTTGTTGTCCTGCGTCATGGGGGTTCTCCTTACAGGGCGAGTTCGCTGTTTAAAACCAGTGCCAGCAGAGCCTGGCGCGCATAGATGCCGTTACCCGCCTGCTGGAAATACCAGGCATACGGGGTTTTATCGACATCGGTGGTGATCTCGTCGATGCGCGGCAGCGGGTGCAGCACCTTCATGTTGTCGCGCGCTGTGCTGAGGTCGGCAGCGCGCAGAATGAACTGTGCTTTAACGTTGGCATATTCGGACGGGTCGAGCCGCTCTTTCTGCACCCGGGTCATGTAGAGGATATCGAGCTGCGGCATCACCTCTTCAAAACTGTCGTGCCGTGACCAGGCGATGTTCTTCTCATCCAGCATATCGGTGATATAGGCCGGCATCGCCAGCGCATCGGGTGCGATGAAAAAGAAACGGTTGCCATCAAATTTCGCCAGCGCCTGCGTCAGGGAGTGCACGGTACGGCCATACTTCAGGTCGCCGACCATCGCCACATTCAGCTGATTAAGACGGCTCTGCGTCTCCTGAATGGTGAAGAGATCGAGCAGCGTCTGGGTCGGATGCTGGTTTGCGCCGTCACCGGCATTAAGAATCGGGATGCCGCCGGAGAACTCGGTCGCCAGTCGCGCCGCGCCCTCCTGCGGATGACGCATCACGATCGCATCAACGTAGGTGCCGATGACAGAAATGGTGTCGGCCAGGGTTTCGCCTTTTTTGCCCAGCGAGGTATTACTGCCGTCCGCAAAGCCCACCGCTGACGCGCCCAGGCGATGGATTGCAGTTTCAAACGACAGGCGGGTACGGGTCGAGGCCTCAAAGAAGCAGCTGGCGATCACCTTGTGCTTCAGCAGTTCCGGCTGCGGACGGGCTTTCAACTTTGCGGCGGTGTCCAGTGCCAGTTCCAGCTCTTCACGACTGAGGTCGTTGATTGAAATAATGTGCTTGCGATATAGCGGGTTAGGCATAGCTCTCTCCTCTGCGCGGCCGGATTGCGGACAAAAAAAAGCCCCTGCTTAAGGGGCTTTTTTAAGATCGGGTCGATGACCGAAAGAAACAGCAGCGCCGCCTGCGGTCAGGCGTGATTGAACGTTAAATTGTCCGCTGTGCTGTCGCATATTTCCTCCGGCAAATTGGGCCGCATTATACCCGTTCGCGGTGGGGCGGCAAGAGGAAAACGTTTGCGCCTCGGTAGCAGCTAAGCACGCATGGGCCGTCAGACGGGTGACGCGCTCTTCACCAGCGGACGTGACTCAGCGTCCTCAGCCCGTCTGAACCTCTTCGATCAGCGTTGGCCCAGCGTGGCGACCATCACCGCTTTGATAGTGTGCATCCGGTTCTCGGCCTGGTCGAACACAATGCTGTGCGGCGACTCAAATACCTCGTTGCTCACTTCCATGCCGTTGGGCAGATCGTACTGCTCTGCCATCTGCTGGCCCAGCGTCGTCTGGTCGTCGTGGAAGGCGGGCAGACAGTGCAGGAATTTCACCTGCGGGTTGCCGGTCAGATCGAGCATCGCCCGGTTAACCTGATAGTCACGCAGCAGGGCAATACGCTCGGCCCAGACTTCTTTGGCTTCGCCCATCGACACCCAGACGTCGGTGTAGATAAAGTCAGCGCCTTTTACGCCATCAGCAATATCTTCGGTGAGGGTAATGTTGCCACCGGTCTGCTGCGCAGCGTCGCGGCACTGCGCCACCAGTTCGTCCTCTGGCCAGCAGCTTTTCGGGGCCACCAGACGCAGATCCAGACCGACCTGAGCGGCGGCTTCCAGCATGGTGTTACCCATGTTATTGCGCGCATCGCCCACATAAACCAGCGTCATCTCGCTGAGTTTTTTGTCCGGCAGATGCTCCTGCATGGTCAGCAGGTCAGCCAGCAGCTGGGTTGGGTGAAACTCGGTGGTCAGACCGTTCCACACCGGCACACCGGCGTGTTCTGCCAGCGTCTCTACCAGCTCCTGACCGTAACCGCGATACTGAATGCCATCGTACATGCGGCCCAGCACCCGCGCGGTGTCGCGCATTGACTCTTTGTGGCCGATCTGACTGCCACTCGGGCCAAGATAAGTCACGTTTGCACCCTGATCGTAAGCGGCAACTTCGAAAGAGCATCGGGTACGGGTCGAGTCTTTTTCGAAGATGAGCGCGATGTTTTTACCTTTCAGATACTGCACTTCGCTGGCGTTTTTTTTCGCCTGTTTTAATTCAGCAGACAGGGAGAGCAGGTGATCGATTTCGGCGGGGGTAAAATCCAGAAGCCTGAGGAAATGGCGCTGATACAGCTGACTCATACAACACTCCGGTAATCATCAAAATGAATTAAAATTCAATTTAACCGTATGAATATTCATTTTCAAGTCTGGAGCTAATAAACTTTTCGTTTTGTGTAGTGGCGCGACAGGCAGTGTGGGAAAATAATTGATTATTGCCGAACTCAGAGAGGACATTGTCATGGCATATGAAGCATTACTGGAAGAGCAGCAGGAAGAGACACGGCAGATTATCGAAGAGCTGCTGGAGGATGGCAGCGATCCTGATGCGCTCTATACCATCGAGCATCATCTCTCATGCAATAATTTTGATTCACTGGAAAAAGCCGCGGTTGATGCATTCAAGCTGGGTTATGAAGTGACCGAGCCGGAAGAGCTGGAGCTGGAAGATGGCACCACCGTGATGTGCGTCGACATCATCAGCGAATCTGCGCTGAAGCCTGAACTGATTGATGTGCAGGTTGAGCAGCTGGTGAACCTGATTGGTAAGTACAACGTCGACTACGACGGCTGGGGCACCTATTTCGAAGACCCTGATGCCGAAGATGAAGACGAAGATGACGACGCCATCGAAGATGAAGATGATGATGGTATTCGCCACTAAGTAGCCGGGGCGGAGCGTTCTCCGCCTGTCACTTCTGCCACCCCTTTTGACATCATGAATTACGCACCCTTACTTGAACCGATCTATCAGTTTCTGCACTGCCGCACGCCACAGGCCTGGATTGACGAGGCGCGCAAGCCGGAAAACCTGACTCTGCTGTTAACCGACCATCTGGTGTGCGAGCTGAAAGCTGCCCAGACCGCGGTGTGGCTGATCCGCAAATATGTCGCCGACAAACCCAGCGGCGACGCCATTCTGGCGTGGCTGAAGCCCTATGAAGATTTTATTTTCCGCGAAGATGGCGACAGCGACTTTATCAACGCCCATAAGAACCTGACAAAAAGCGTTATTGTGCGCAATGCGCTGCCGTGGGCGGATGAGCTGGTGGAGAAGATGGTGCTGCTGATTAAAGAGGAGCTGCATCACTTCTATCAGGTGTGGGAAATTATGCAGTCGCGCGGGCTGGTCTATCAGAAGATTACCTCCAGCCGCTATGCCAAATCGCTGCTGCGCGAAGTGACCACCCATGAGCCGGAAACGCTGGTGGATAAGCTGATTTGTGGCGCTTACATTGAGGCGCGATCCTGCGAGCGTTTCGCCAGCCTGGCACCGTATCTTGATGATGAACTGGCGAAGTTCTATATTTCGCTGCTGCGCTCCGAAGCGCGGCATTATCAGGACTATTTAATGTTGGCGGCACAGATTGCCGGTAAAGATATCGCGCCGCGGGTTCAGGCGATTGGCGTGACAGAAGGGCGGTTAATCAGCGAACCCGACAACGAATTACGTTTTCACAGTGGCGTACCGGCATGGTAAGCCATGCCTGATGACACACCTCTCAGGGTGTCACCTTATTTTCTCCATTTTTCCCGTTGTTCTTTTTAATACTTTATCATTTTCACTTGCGTAGCCTTGCCTGAAATAAATGTTCAGGTAACGTATTAATTTAATAACTCCGGCTTTGTCGGGCGTTTTTCTGTGCCATGCCTCACATAAACTATTTTTCCCGCTGACTTCCGCGCTATATATAAATATATTCCAGATAGTGAATCGGGATTGTTATTCTTAAAAGCAAAACCCGGCGCGTGACCTTTTTACCAGAAGGTTATGCGTCGGGTTTTTTATTGGACACTGAACGGTGTTTTTATCTTTTTTGTATCACTTTTAATAAATGTCGCAGGGAGGGTGTCAATCATGAAGGAGAAGGTCTTATTTCCGTTATTGACTTCGCTAATATTAATGGCGTTCCAGGCAAAGGCTGATTTCTCCGAAGCGTCTGCCTCCTTCATCCGGAATAGCCTCTGGCAGGAGGCTGGGCTTGATCTGAAACTACATAACCACTGGAAATACCTTAAGGAGAACGAAGCACAACCTGTGGCGGTTCATAATGCCTGGGGACAGGCACTGGCGCTGGACTTTCACTCCGGGTATTTATGGGACCGGATTGGGTTTGATACAACCTACACCCGGGCTGTCAGGCTGGGTGCCAGTGACTACTTTTCCACGCGCGGGCTGCTTTATGATAGCGGCGGCAACATGAAAAAAGAGGATGCCCACGGCTTCAGTAAATTTGGCCAGCGTTATCTGAAGCTGAAGCTGGGTGATCGCGCGCTGGCGCTGAAGGCAAAGGCCGGATGGCAGGAGCTAAAAAATATCGGCGTGCTGACTTCAACCGATCGGTTATCACGAAACAGCTACGCGGGCTACCGTGGGGCGCTGAACTGGCGAAATACGCAACTCGATGTGGGGGTTTTCCACAAAACCCTACGCCATGACTCGGCTAAAACGCTCAACCTGCAAACACAGTCCGGCCGCAAAGTTGATGCTATTTATACGGGTGCGCTGAGCTATAAAGATGAACAAAGCGCGCTGGTCTACGCTTTTGGGGAAGCCAAAGATTACCAGCGTCGCCATGTGATTGAGGCCGCTTATACCCTCTCACCACGCTGGCATTTTTCCTCGCAGATTTATGGCAGTCAGGGGCTGGAAAATTATAAGAATATGCCTGCCAGCAAACGAAGTTTTGATAAACATGCCTGGCACTACGTGGGTGAAGCGAAGTGGACACAGGATGCCTGGACCCAGAGGTTTGCTGTCGCCTGGACCTCAGCCCCTAAAAAAAATGCGGTAGGATATTATGTCCGGCATTTAACAAAAAACAGCCGTGGACGTTTCAGTTCACTGACCTCTGCCGGTAAAGACTATACGCGTGATAAAGAGCTGGCGCTGGTTTCATTAAGTCAGTATCAGATCTCACGCGGCATAAAAAGCGGAATACAGCTCAACTATGGTCAGTTTCATTATCGCAATAATCTGGTGCGAACCGGTGAGGTAGCATTAATTAATCGGTTCAGTAACTGGCATCCCTCTTTTAAAGATCTCACCCTCTCAACCCTGTTTGGCTATGGCTGGTCCTATAAAAACAGTAAAGAGACACCCCGACTAAATGCCCGCGGGCACTTTATGCGCTCTGATAACCTCTCAGCTGAGATTGTTATTGAATATAAGTTTAATATTTTTTAATCAGGAGAAAAATATGAATATTTTAATTAAAATTCTATTTGTGACCGTGGCGATAGCCTCCGGTTTTTCCGGCGTGGCCTGGGGAGCCGACGTTATGCTCTATGTCACCCGGCATGGCAAGACGATGTTTAATACGGTTCATCGTGCACAGGGGTGGGCTGATACACCGCTGACGGCCTCCGGTGCAGCGGTAGCAGAGCAACTGGGGCGAGGGCTGCAACCTTTAACGTTCGTCGCGGCCTGGTCAAGCGATTCGGGCAGGGCGAGAGAAACCGCCCAACTCGCGATGAAGGCCTGGAAGAAGGTGCCGGTGCTTAACGAGGATAAGCGGTTGCGGGAAGTCTGTTTTGGGCTTTATGAAGGCGACCTGGATAAAAACATGATTACTGCTGCGGCGCTTAAGGCGGGCTATGCATCGGATGCGGCGTTACTGGATGCGTTCAGCACAGGTAAGATTCATATGGATGGCATTATAGACGCGATCCACCAGGCGGAAGCATCAGGTACGCCATCGCTTGCAGGCATCAACTCTACCGGGCAGGCCGAAACCTATGAGCAGGTTGCTAAGCGCATGCTTGAGGGTATCACCGCGATCGCAAAACAGGCTCAGCAGCAGGGCGGCGGCAACGTTCTGGTCGTCAGTCATGGAATGGCAATCTCAACACTGCTGCAGGCGCTGGGTGATACCTCATTACATGCGCAACTCAGTAATGCCAGCGTTACGTTGCTGCGCTACACCGACAGCGGAAAGTTCGCCATTGAGGCCGTCAATGATATGCGTTACGTCGAACGTGGCCTATAGTGCTTTCAGCATCCGTACTTCGCAGTCGACATGACCGGTGCAGCCCATCGCGCTGTCGATATGCTCAAAGCCCAGCGACTCATAGAGTTTGATGGCCCGCGTCAGGCTGGCGGTGGTTTCCAGATAGCAGCGACGGAAGCCGTGGCTGCGTGCATATTCTATCGCCCTCAGCGCCAGTTCGCGCGCCAGGCCCTGACCGCGCACCTCTGGCAGAAAGTACATCTTTTGCAGTTCGCAGATATCGGGCGCGCTGCAGGCCAGAGGTGCAACCCCGCCGCCGCCGACCACTTTGCCCTGATACTCCACAATCCAGTAGGCGCTCTGTTCTGCACTATAGAGCTCAAACAGCTGGTCGAGCTGCGGATCGGAGACGGTGTAGCCCTTGTCAGCCGTCAGGCCGAACTCCGCAGAAACATCACGGATCACCTGGGCAATATGCGGATTATCGGCGGCCGTAATTGGCCGCACCTGGAGGTCAAAACGCGGGATGGTACTGGTCGTCATCATCTCTTCCGGATTTGTACGAGGTCAATAAAAAAGCCGGGCAAGCCCGGCTTTATGAATAAGCTGTCAGCTAAGACGCTTACAATGCCGCAATGACCGCCTGCTGTTCAATCAGTTTTGCTTTTGATTGTTGCAGGTCTGCCACGCGTTCGCGCTCTTTCGCGACGACCGCTTCCGGCGCACGTGACACAAAGCCTTCGTTTGCCAGCTTGGTCTCAATCTTCTCGATCTCGACATCCAGCTTAACCAGCTCTTTCGCCAGACGCTCCAGCTCGGCGGTTTTATCCACCAGATCTGCCATCGGGATCAGCAGCTCTGCGCCTTCAACCAGTTTGGTCACCGACACCGGGCCTTTCTCGCCCGCAGGCAGAATGGTCAGGCTTTCCAGACGCGCCAGGCGCGACAGGAAGTTGCGGTTAGCCTCAACGCGACGCAGTGCCGCAGGTGAGCAGTCACGCAGCAGCACATCCAGCGGCTTGCTCAGCGCGATGTTCATCTCGGCACGGATATTACGCACCGCGACGATCGCCTGCTTCATCCATTCGATGTCCGCTTTCGCTTCGGCATCTTCTTTCGCCGCATCGTACTGCGGGAAAGGCTGCAGCATAATGGTGTCGTCGCTGATATTTTTCAGCCCCTTCACGCGCTGCCAGATGGTTTCAGTGATAAACGGAATGATTGGATGCGCCAGACGCAGCAGCGCTTCCAGCACGTGAACCAGCGTATGGCGGGTGCCACGCAGTTCAGCTTCACTGCCGCTGTTCATCACCGGCTTGGTCAGCTCCAGATACCAGTCGCAGAACTGGTTCCAGGTGAAGTCATACAGCAGGTTAGCCGCGATGTCGAAACGGTAGCTATCCAGCGCTTCACGGTATGCTTTCACCGTGTTGTTGAACTCGGTCAGGATCCAGCGATCCGCCAGCGACAGCGTCATCTCGCCGCCATTCTGTCCGCAATCCTGGTCTTCGGTGTTCATCAGCACGAAGCGGCTGGCGTTCCACAGCTTGTTACAGAAGTTGCGATACCCTTCCAGGCGCTTCATGTCCCAGTTGATGTCGCGACCGGTTGAGGCCAGCGCCGCCAGAGTGAAACGCAGCGCATCGGTGCCTGATGGCTCGATGCCGTCCGGGAACTGCTTCTCGGTACGTTTGCGGATCTTCTCCGCCAGCTGTGGCTGCATCATGTTGCCGGTGCGTTTTTCCAGCAGCGCCTCCAGCGAAATGCCGTCGACCATATCCAGCGGGTCAATCACGTTGCCCTTGGATTTCGACATCTTCTGACCTTCTTCATCGCGGATCAGACCGGTCATGTAGACGGTTTTGAACGGCACCTGCGGTTTTCCGTTTTCATCTTTGATGAAGTGCATGGTCAGCATGATCATGCGGGCAATCCAGAAGAAGATGATGTCGAAGCCGCTGACCAGCACGCTGGTCGGATGGAAGGTGCGCAGCGCTTCGGTGTTTTCCGGCCAGCCCAGGGTGGAGAAGGTCCACAGACCTGAGGAGAACCAGGTATCCAGCACGTCATCATCCTGACGCAGCGCCACATCGGCGGCCAGGTTGTTCTCGGCGCGAACTTCATCTTCGGTACGGCCAACGTAGACGTTACCGTTGTTGTCATACCACGCCGGGATGCGGTGACCCCACCAGAGCTGACGGGAAATACACCAGTCCTGAATATCACGCATCCAGGAGAAGTACATGTTTTCATACTGCTTCGGCACGAACTGGATGTCGCCGTTCTCAACGGCTTCAACGGCGACTTTTGCCAGCGGCGCGGTACGCACATACCACTGGTCAGTCAGCATCGGCTCGATCACCACGCCACCACGATCGCCGTAAGGTACGGTCAGATCGTGCGGCTTGATCTCTTCAAGCAGGCCCAGTTCATCGACGGCGGCAACGATGGCTTTACGCGCGGCAAAGCGTTCCATATTCTGGAAAGCGGCCGGGATCTCATCGGAACAGGCATCGCTGGCTTCGCCGTTGGTGTCATATACCTGAGCGCGGTCGCGGATATCACCATCGAAGGTCAGGATGTTGATCATTGGCAGCTTATGACGACGACCCACTTCGTAGTCATTGAAGTCATGCGCCGGGGTGATCTTGACGCAGCCGGTGCCTTTTTCCATGTCAGCGTGTTCGTCGCCAACGATTGGGATCAGACGGCCAACCAGCGGCAGCAGCACAAATTTGCCAATCAGATCTTTGTAACGGGGATCTTCCGGGTTAACGGCCACGCCGGTATCGCCCAGCAGGGTTTCCGGACGGGTGGTGGCAACGACCAGGTAATCTTTACCGTCGGCGGTTTTTGCGCCATCAGCCAGCGGATAGCGGATATGCCACATCGAGCCTTTGCTCTCGCGGTTTTCCACTTCCAGATCGGAGATCGCGGTGCGCAGCTTAGGATCCCAGTTCACCAGGCGTTTGCCACGGTAGATCAGGTTCTCTTTGTAGAGGCGAACAAACACCTCTTTCACGGCGTTGGAAAGGCCATCGTCCATGGTGAAGCGCTCGCGCTCCCAGTCGACGGAGTTACCCAGGCGGCGCATCTGGCGGGTAATGGTGCCGCCGGATTCCGCTTTCCACTGCCAGATTTTCTCGATGAACGCATCGCGGCCATAGTCCTGGCGCGTCTTGCCCTCTTCAGCCGCAATTTTGCGCTCAACCACCATCTGCGTGGCGATGCCCGCGTGGTCAGTACCGGCCTGCCACAGGGTATTTTTCCCCTGCATGCGCTGGTAACGGATCATGGTGTCCATGATGGTTTGCTGGAAGGCGTGACCCATGTGCAAGCTACCGGTGACGTTCGGCGGCGGGATCATGATGCAAAAGCTTTCCTGGCTGGTATCGCCATTCGGTTTGAAGTAGCCCTGCTTTTCCCAATGCTCGTAAAGCGGCTGCTCGATATCTTGCGGGTTATATGTCTTTTCCATTTCTGCTATGTCGTTTGCGGCTGTGGTGGCGCTGCCGTATTCAATTGGAATCCAACGCTGCGATACGCTTTGTAGCGGTCGCGCGCCAGTTGTTTGAGAGCGTCCTCGTAAGGAACGAAGTCTATCACTTCATGGAAAGCAGTAGCAAAATCTGCGAAGTGGGGCAGCAGGCTAATCAGCAGGTCGCGCTGTGAACTGCCGCGACGCTGTGGCCAGGCCAGCTCGACCGGCGCACCGTAGCGCGGACCTTCACCCGCCAGGTTGTGCGGCACGAAGGCGTTTGCCGGTCGTTGCCACAGCGCTTCGTCGAGACGAATGGCTTGCTGTTCATCTTCGCAGGCGATCAACACCCGCTTTCCGGCCCGCCAGCGTGTTTCCGCCAGATTGCACACCAGCGCTTCAACGGCACTCAGGCCATCGCTCGTTGCATCGGTTTCCAGCACGTAGAAGGTTGCGTTTTTCATCGGTTAGCTCATCAGAAGATCAGGGGCAGATTCAGATCCGCCCCTGCTGTCAGAAAAGAGGGCGCTTAGTCGTCGCCGTTCAATCCTGCCCGATTCAACAGAAACTGCGACAGCATCGGCACCGGACGTCCGGTCGCGCCTTTGGCCTTGCCGGAACGCCAGGCGGTACCGGCGATATCCAGGTGCGCCCAGTTATATTTGCGGGCAAAGCGTGCCAGGAAGCAGGCGGCGGTAATCGCGCCACCAGGACGGCCACCGATGTTGCCCATATCGGCAAAGTTGGACTCCAGCTGCTCCTGGAACTCATCCGCCATCGGCAGACGCCAGGCGCGATCGCCCGACTGTTCCGAGGCGCTGATGAGCTCATGCGCCAGCGGATTGTGGTTCGACAGCAGGCCGCTGATGTGATGGCCCAGCGCAATCACACAGGCACCAGTCAGCGTTGCCACGTCAATCACTACTTCCGGGTCGAAGCGTTCCACGTAGGTCAGCGCATCGCACAGCACCAGACGGCCTTCGGCGTCGGTGTTCAGTACTTCAACCGTCTGGCCCGACATGGTGGTCAGCACGTCGCCCGGACGCATCGAGCGGCCATCCGGCATGTTTTCACAGCCCGCCAGCACGCCCACTACGTTCAGCGGCAGATTCAGCTCGGCCACCATCCGCATCACGCCATAGACGGCGGCCGCGCCGCACATGTCATATTTCATTTCGTCCATGCTGTCGGCAGGCTTGATAGAGATGCCGCCGGAGTCAAAGGTCAGCCCTTTGCCCACCAGCACAATCGGGCGCGCTTCAGCGTCGGGATTGCCTTTGTATTCAATCACCGACATCAGCGATTCATTCTGCGAACCGGCACCGACGGCGAGATAGGCGTTCATGCCCAGCTCTTTCATCTGCTGTTCGCCGATCACGCGGGTCGTCACATTTTTGCTGAAGGCATCGGCCAGCTGACGCGCCTGCGACGCCAGATAGGCTGCGTTACAGATGTTTGGCGGCATGTTGCCGAGATCTTTAGCGGCTTTCATGCCGGCAGCGACCGCTAATCCATGCTGGATCGCGCGTTCGCCGCTGGTGAGTTCACGGCGGGTCGGCACGTTAAACACCAGCTTGCGCAGCGGACGACGCGGCTCGGCTTTGTTACTTTTCAGCTGGTCGAAGTTATAGAGCGCCTCTTTTGAGGTCTCCACCGCCTGACGCACTTTCCAGTAAGTATTGCGGCCTTTGACATGCAGCTCGGTCAGGAAGCAGACCGCTTCCATGGAGCCGGTGTCGTTCAGCGTATTAATGGTTTTCTGAATGACCTGCTTGTACTGGCGTTCATCCAGCTCACGCTCTTTACCGCAGCCAATCAGCAGAATACGCTCGGACAGGATATTTGGCACATGATGCAGCAGCAGTGTCTGGCCCACTTTTCCTTCCAGCTCGCCGCGGCGCAGCAGGGCGCTGATGTAGCCGTCGCTGATTTTATCCAGCTGCTCGGCAATCGGTGACAGACGACGCGGTTCGAAAACGCCAACGACAATGCAGGCACTGCGCTGTTTTTCCGGGCTTCCGCTTTTTACACTGAACTCCATGCACTCTCCTGAATCTTAAAGACAACGGCCGCTGCTGCCGCTAGAATGTAGCGCGCTCATGACCCATTTATTCATCGTCGCAGCATGACATTCTGCCGCTGGAGGTCATAATGAATCAGGGTGACAAGATGTTGTTTTTTCACCACCCGGACGCGTTTTTCATACAAATTTAGCTACGGCGACGGCCATTGATGAAGAAAAATGGCTGATAAGCGTTGAAACTAGCGATTTTCCTGCAAAAAGACAAGTTTTCACAGGCGTACTAAGCGTGATCATCATTAGATATCTGGTTCGGGAAACGCTCAAAAGCCAGCTGGCTATCCTGTTTATCCTGCTACTCATCTTCTTTTGCCAGAAGTTAGTCAGGATCCTGGGAGCCGCGGTGGATGGCGAAGTGCCGACAAACCTCGTTCTGACCTTGTTAGGACTCGGTGTGCCTCAAATGGCACAACTTATACTGCCCTTAAGTCTGTTTCTGGCGATCCTGATGACGCTGGGGCGTCTCTACACGGAAAGTGAAATTACCGTGATGCACGCCTGCGGCCTGAGTAAGGCCGTGCTGGTAAAAGCGGCGATGGTACTGATGCTGTTTACCTCGGTGGTGGCAGCGGTGAACGTCATCTGGCTGGGGCCATGGTCATCCCGCTATCAGGATGAGGTGACGCAGAACGCCAAAGCAAACCCAGGTGCTGCGGCGATGGCCGCCGGGCAGTTCCAGACATCCAGCGACGGCAGCGCCGTGCTGTTTGTCGAGGATGTGAAGGGCAACAACTTTGGCAACGTATTCCTGGCGCAGTTACGGCCAAAAGGCAACGCGCGTCCTTCGGTGGTGCTGGCTGACAGCGGTCACATGGAGCAGCATAAAGATGGCTCGCAGGTGGTAACGCTGGATAAAGGCACCCGCTTTGAGGGCACCGCACTGCTGCGTGATTTCCGTATCACCGACTTCACTAACTATCAGGCCATCGTGGGCTATAAAGCGGCAACGCTCGATCCTAACGATGCCGAGCAGGCCAGCATGACCGACCTGTTCGCGAATAAGACACCGGATTTCCAGGCCGAGCTGCACTGGCGTCTGACGCTGGTGTTTGCGGTGCTGGTGATGGCGCTGATGGTAGTGCCGCTCAGCGTGGTGAACCCGCGTCAGGGTCGTGTGCTATCGATGCTGCCCGCCATGCTGCTCTATCTGATCTTCTTCCTGTTGCAGAGCTCGCTGAAGTCGAGCGGAGCGAAAGGGCGGCTCGATCCGGCGCTCTGGATGTGGGTGGTGAATATCAGCTATCTGGTGCTGGCGGTGCTGCTTAACCTGTGGGATACGGTGCCGATGCGTCGGATTCGCGCCCGCTTTACCCGCGGAGGGTCGGTCTGATGTTTCGCGTACTTGACCGCTATATCGGTAAAACCATCTTTAATACCATCATGCTGACGCTGTTCATGCTGGTGTCGCTTTCCGGCATCATCAAGTTCGTCGATCAGCTGCGTAAAACCGGCCAGGGTAGTTATAGCGCGCTGAGTGCCGGTTATTACACCCTGCTCAGCGTGCCAAAAGATATTGAGATTTTCTTCCCAATGGCGGCCCTGCTGGGTGCGCTGCTGGGATTGGGCGCGCTGGCGCAGCGCAGTGAGCTGGTAGTGATGCAGGCGGCGGGCTTTACCCGCATGCAGGTGGCGCTGTCCGTGATGAAAACGGCGATTCCGCTGGTGCTGCTGACCATGGCAATTGGTGAGTTTGTTGCGCCTTCGGGCGAGCAGATGGCGCGTAACTATCGGGCGCAGCAGCTTTATGGCGGCGCACTGGTCTCAACGCAGAATGGTCTGTGGGCGAAAGATGGTAATAACTTCATCTATATTGAGCGCATCAAAGGCGACAATGAAATTGATGGTGTGAGCATCTATAACTTCAACGATCAGCGTCGTCTGCAGAGCGTGCGTTACGCGGCGACGGCGACCTGGGATGCGGCTAAAAAGCGCTGGATGCTGTCACAGGTCGATGAGTCAAACCTGACCGATCCGAAGCAGATTACCGGTTCACAGAGTCTGAGTGGCGAATGGAAAACCAATCTGACGCCAGACAAGCTGGGTGTGGTGGCGCTGGATCCTGACGCGTTGTCGATTCGCGGTCTGCATAGCTACAGCAAGTATCTGAAGCAGAGCGGTCAGGAAGCGGGACGTTATCAGCTGAATATGTGGAGCAAGATTTTCCAGCCGCTGTCCGTCGCGGTGATGATGCTGATGGCGCTGTCGTTTATCTTTGGTCCGCTGCGAAGCGTGTCGATGGGTGTGCGCGTCGTAACCGGTATCAGCTTCGGCTTCCTGTTCTACGTGCTGGACCAGATTTTCGGCCCGCTGAGTCTGGTTTACGGCCTGCCGCCGATTCTGGGGGCGATTCTGCCGAGCTTTGCGTTCTTTGCTATCAGCATGTTTATGTTGATTAAGCGGCGCTGACCGTCATCACGCAAATGGCCGCCTCTCAGGGCGGCCTTTTTTATGGCAGGCACTGTGCGTCAGTTTATTCGTCCAGTCGTCTGATGCATCTCTCCATTACCTCATCCAGTCGTTAATCAACGCACCATACAACACTTCCGCTTCCGCTAACCGGCTCAGTAGGCAGTATTCATCGGTCTGGTGCGCCATTGACGGCTCGCCGGGACCGAGGATAATGCAGGGCGGCGAACCCAGCGCGGGTAACAACAGTGACGCATCTGTAAAGTAGGGCACAATGCGCGGTGTCAGCGGGGCGTCATGTAACGCCTGACAATGCTGATAAACAGAATGAATCCAGGCCTGATTGTCTTCGCTCAGCACCGCCGGCAGATCCACCAGCGTCGTCACCGTTACGCTCTCTCCCAGTAAGGTTGTCAGTTGCTGACGAATGGTGGCGTGCTGCAGATTGGGTGCGCTGCGGATATCCACGTCAAAATGTGTGCGATCGGGCACCGAGTTAATGTTCAGGCCGCCTGCAATGCGTCCGACGTTAATGGTCGGCTGCTTCATCAGCGGATGGGGTGCGCCAGGTGAGAAGTGCTGAATCTTTCCCAGTGCCTCCGCCGCCAGATAAATGGCATTGATGCCCAGTTCCGGCATTGCGCCATGGGCTGTTTTCCCGCGGGTTTCACAGCGTAGCCATAGTGCTCCTTTGTGGCCGATAACCGGATAGTTGGCGGTAGGCTCGCCGACAATCAATGCGCCAATATCAGGCAGGTCAGCGGTATCAATCAGCGCCCGCGCGCCGTCACAGCCCGTTTCCTCCCCACCGGTGATCAACAGCACTACGCCGGAACCCTGCAGAATCGCCTGCTGATTCGTCACGCAGGCAACAGCAAACGCCGCGACAGCGGCCTTCATGTCACTCGACCCGCGCCCGTAAAGTCTGTCACCCACGATTTCACCGAAAGGATCGTACTGCCAGTCAGCATTGCCGAGCGGGACGGTATCCAGATGGCCGGTAAACGCCAGCTGCGGTCCGGGCTGACTGCCAGGCAGACTGGCCATCAGGTTCAGGCGGTTTTCACCGAAGGAGGACAAGGTGACGTCAAAGCCCTGTTCCATCAGCCAGTTCGCCAGAAAGTGCATGCAGGCCGCTTCATTGCCCGGTGGATTAATGGTGTCAAAGCGCAGCAGCTGCTGCGCCAGCGTCTGGCTTTGGCTCATCATCCGCGCACCGTTAACCAGTCCAGACAGTTGATCCACAGCTGGCGATAACCCTGCCACCGGGCAAATTCCTGCGGCAGCCAGTGCGCAGACATATCGCTGGTCCAGACCAGTGAGCGACCCTGCTGATACTCGCGCACCGCCAGTAGCGGATGTGACGTACCATCAATGGTTGCCAGCAATGTGCCTTCAGGGTGCATTTCTACTTCGTTATAACCCAGCAACCACGGCCATTCGTCTGGCATATCGGTGAACAGCGCGTGGGATTCCGTCACGCTGGGGTAAACGCCTTCGGGCGTTTCGATACGGTCATCCCAGGCCAGGCAGCGCACCGGCAGGACTTTCTCAACTGCCGTGTTGCGATAGCGCGCGCCGCCATTAATACCCTGAAAACTAAAGTAGCCGCCCACCATCATCAGCGCGCCGCCCGCGGCCACATAGTCGTGAATCAGCGTCAGACGGTTCGCCGTGCGCTGGCTCTTCAGCCAGGTATCCGGGTGCAGCAGCAATGTATTCGCGCCGATGTCGGAGAGAATGATCGCGTCCCACAGCTGAAGCCCGTCCGGTGTTAAAGGAAACTCGGTGGCGGCAGCATGGGCGGGCATGTAGGTAATGGCATAATCACTGTCGGTCAGCGCCGCCATAAAGTCGGTTGCGCCATTATGCCAGGTAGCGGTGGCAAACTGATCGAAGCCTTTGACGTGAACAGACGTGCTGGTCCAGGACTCGCCGACCAGTAAAATTTTCTTCTGCATTACGGTTCTCCCTTACCCACCAAAAACGCGCTGTGGGTTAGCAATCAGTAAGGTTTCAAGTTGTTCGCCGCTCACGCCGTGGCGTTTCAGACGCGGAACAAAATGTTTAAGGATGTAGCCATAGCCATGACCGCCGTAGCGGGTCAGCATGGTTTTCAGGAACACGTCCTGCGACAATAAAATCTGTTCAATAAAGCCGTCATCGATCAGCTCGCGAATAGCACGGGCATTCTCCTCATCGGACGGTGACTGTGCGGACTCGTCGGCATAGTAATAGCTCATGCCGATCATGTCGTACTCCAGAAAGGCTCCGCGCTGCGCGAGTTCGCGCTGGTAACGTTTGTCGGCGAAGCTGGGGTTCATGTGACACAGCACCACATGGCGCAGGTCTGCCCCTTCATCTTCAAGGATATCCAGCACCTGATGGCCTAATCGTGCCCAGCCGGGCAGGTGCACCTCAACCGGCACACGTGTCGCGGCACTGGCACGGCCCGCCGCCCGCAGGGATTTCTCCTCGTCGGGCGTAAAGCGGCTGGACACGCCAATCTCGCCGATCAGGCCAGCCAGCACCTCGGGTTTTTCCTCCCTGCCGCCGAGGTCGTAAATCAGCTTCTCAGTCAGGGCTTCGATGCTGATCGTTTTCACCCAATCCGGATGCGACGGTTCCAGATATAACCCGGTGCTCATGATGATATTCAGCCCGGTCAGGCGTGCGATGCGTTGCAGTGCTTTGGGATCGCGGCCAATGCCAATATTAGTGGGGTCCACCACGGTATCGCCGCCCAGCGCCCGGAACTTCATTAGCTCCTCAACCGCTAAATCGACATCAAACAGCTGGCAGTTATCGCGGCTGATGAGGGGATTAAGCGACAGCTCGCCCAGGTTTTCGATGCTGACGGGCTTTTCCGCCAGATGACGATCGCTACAGCAGCAGGGCGGCACCCATTTGCCGGACGCATCCAGCAAAATATGTTCGTGCATCAGCGTCACACCCATCTCACTGACAGGGAGCGGGCCGAGTACGGTCATCACATAGCCGCTGTTGATGCCCAGCGGCAGGGGATCAGGATGACGAAAAATCGAATGTTTCATCAGCTATCCTTTCGCCGCCGATCGCGTCGGGTTGAGAATGCGGGTGTTCAGCCAGATCGCCAGCAGAATAATCGTACCGGTGGCGATCTGCGTGTAAAACGGGGAGATATGCGACAAAATCAGGCCGTTCTGGATGATGGCAATCGACAGCGCGCCTAACAGCGTGCCAATAACGGTGCCGAAGCCGCCGAACAGACTGGTACTGCCCAGCACCACCGCAGCGATCACCTGCAACTCAAAGCCTTCGCCCTGATTAGAGGATCCGCTGCCGAGACGGGCGGTGATGATCATGCCCGCCAGCGCTGCCGCCATGCCGCTGAGGATGTAGACCTTCATGGTCACAGCTTTGGTGTTAATCCCGCTACGGCGTGCGCCTTCCGCATTCGCGCCAATTGCCGTGACATAACGACCAAAACGCATATGGTTCAGCACGATATGGCCGACCACCAGCACCACGATGCCAATCAGTGCGGGCATCGGAACGCCCAGCACCCAGGCGCGTCCCATAAAGGCGAACAGGCTGTCGGCAGGGATAGGAATGGAGTAACCCTGGGTGACCAGCAGCGCCACGCCGCGCACCACCGCCAGCGTCGCCAGCGTGACGATAAAGGCCGGGATGCCTTCGTAAGCAATAAAGAAGCCGTTGATGGCACCGACCAGCGCGCCCAGCAGCAGACCGC
Organism: Pantoea sp. JKS000250; assembly: GCF_003201065.1. Classification (NCBI taxonomy): domain Bacteria; kingdom Pseudomonadati; phylum Pseudomonadota; class Gammaproteobacteria; order Enterobacterales; family Erwiniaceae; genus Pantoea; species Pantoea sp. JKS000250. Next base: position 2,736,893 of record NZ_QICZ01000001.1, read on the forward strand.
CCAGCAACACCACCGGCCAGGGCAGGCCCCAGTTATTCAGGGCGATAGCGGACAGCGCGCCGACCAGCGCCAGTGTCGATCCCACCGAAAGATCAATCCCACCGGTGGTGATCACCAGCGTCATGGCCGTGGCGACGATCAGCAGCGGCGCACTCTGACGAATGATATTCAGCCAGTTCGCGCTGCTGAGAAAGTTGCCGGTGATCAGGGAAAACACCACGCAGCAGAAAACGAAAAACAGCGCGATGCTGACCACGCCAGAGTGGTTGTGCAGAAGGCGACGCGGCAGCGAGTGCTGTGCCATACGGGAACTGCTCAGATTCATAATAGTCATCCTGTTACCTCGCTCAGTGCGCTGCGGCCGAGCGGGCGACAAATTTCTCACCCACGATCAAATTGACGATCTCGGTCAGATCCGTTTCGGCCACCCGGCGTTCCGCCACGTTAGTGCCTTCATACATCACCATGATGCGATCGCAGACCAGGAACAGATCCTGCAGGCGATGCGTGATCAGGATGACACTCACGCCACGTGCCGATACCCGCCGGATCAGCTCCAGCACCGCCTCTACTTCGGCGACGGCCAGCGCGGCGGTGGGTTCATCCATGATCAGCACTTTGGGATCGAAGGCGGCGGCGCGCGCAATGGCAATCGCCTGGCGCTGTCCGCCGGATAAATTGCGCACCAGCAGTCGTGTGTCCGGAATAGAAATCCCCAGTCCCTTCAGCATCTCCCGTGCGTCAGCGTGCATTTTCTCTTCATCCAGAAACGGAATGCCGAGAATCGATTTCATCGGCTCACGTCCCATAAACAGATTGCCTGCCACATCGACGGTGTCGCACAGCGACAAATCCTGATAAACCATCTCGATATGGCAGCGGCGTGAATCCGCCGGGTTGCTGAAATGCTGAGCCTCACCATCAATACGAATCGTGCCGCTGGTCGGTACGACCGCACCTGACAGCACCTTGGTCAGGGTGGATTTCCCCGCACCGTTGTCGCCCACCAGGCCCAGTACTTCACCCGGCGCCAGTTGCAGATTGACGCCGCGCAAAGACCGTATCGCGCCGTAGGTCTTGGTAATATTCACCATCTCTACCCGTGTCAGGGCAGTTTGTGCTTGCTGCATGTGATTACTCCCATCACCATTAACGGGACCGTTACTCTGTATGCAAAAAAGGGTTATCCGGCACGGTTTACGCCCATGTAAACCGGTTTACCTGCAGAATAAAACCTTTGTCACAACACACAGAACAACACGCTACAACGATATTTGTTTGCCGGGTAAGACATTGCAGCTTCCGTGCCAGCCTGGGAACAGGCGCTACACTCGCGGTCTAACCTTTTGTAATGAAGAACATTTAAATGTTAACTTCAGGTAAACCGGTTTACTTACTATAATGCTGAGAAATTAAAAAGCGCGTTATTTGCGCTAAAACTGTGCGCTTTTGCGCCATTTCGGGACGTTGTTAACACATTTGTATTGAATCGCGCGCCACCCATTCTACTGGCAGACGGGTTTCGGCGGGGACGGGGAGGTCGTCATTCAGAATGCGCAGCATGATCTCTACCGCCGTGCGGCCCAGTTCACGGGCGGGCTGGCGGATGGTTGAAATACGGGGTTGGGTAAAGTCAGCATAGGTCGCGTCATCAAAGCCGACCAGCGACAGCGCGTCGGGCGCGTTGAGTCCACGCGCGCGCAGGCCATCCATCAATCCCAGCACGAGAAAATCGCTCGCGGCAAAGACGGCAGTAGGGCGTTTAGCGCGGCTAAACAGCTGTTCCAGCGCCTGTTTACCGAACTCACGCTGGTATTCGCCGTACATCACCCATTCGGGCGGGATACACAGGCCAGCCTGCTCCATAGCGGTGCAAAACCCCTGGAAGCGTTCGCGCACACTCATCAGTTCGTCCGGACCGCCGACAAAGGCGATATGCCGGTGACCCGCAGCGATCAGCTTTTCGGTAGCAATCCGGCCACCCTGAACGTTATCGACAAACACCTTGGGCACTTCGCTGCCAGGAATGTCCTCATCCAGCAGCACGATGCGCTGGTGGCGGTTAATTTCTTTGCACAACAGGCCGTTATCAGGATGGTTGGTGGTAAACAGCAGGCCGTCTACCTGGCAGGTATCCAGCCAGCGGATAAACTGGCTCTCTTTGTCTGGATGGTTGCGGGTAATACACAGCACCAGGCTGTAGCCATGGGCAGAGGCGGCTTCTTCGGCGGCATCTGCCAGTTCGGCAAAGAAGGGATTGGTAATATCAGGCAGCACCAGCCCCAGGGTTTCACTACCGCCCTTACTCAGGCGGCGTGCCAGGCTGTTACCGCGATAATCCAGTTGACGAATCGCCGCTTCGATACGGTCAATCGTCTCCTGCGGCAGCATAATGCTTTGATTCATATAGCGGGATACGGTCGCTTTTGACAGTCCGGCCAGTGCTGCGACATCGGATAACAGCACCCGTTTTTTACTCATATCACCTGCCACTTTGCCCGGAATCGGCTATCAGTTAACACCGTTGCGCGCAGCGAATACAGTTTTTTCCATAACCGCTGACGATAAAATAATCGCTTGACAAAATTTAGCCAGAAGCGAATGTTAGAGGCAGTTTACCGCATTACCCGGGAGTCACTCCCAAACCCGATTAATTCCTTTCACACGTGCACCATAATGGACGGTGTACAGAAAGTCGATTCTTCAGGTCCTGGCTCAAGCAGCCATTCATACGATATTTGCCCGCCAACACTATTCCCTCTGCATTTCGATGCGGAGATCAACTGGTTATCGCTCATTCCCGACGAGGAATTTTAAGATGATGGCATTTAACACCAGAAAACTGCGTGCTGTTGCGCTGGCAACCGGCTTACTGTCTGCGGGTTCATTATTTTCACTGGCGCAGGCCGCTCCCACTTATGCGCTGGTTCAGATTAATCAGCAGGCCCTGTTTTTTAATCAGATGAACAAGGGCGCCCAGGAAGCGGCTAAAGCCAGCGGTAAGGACTTAGTGATCTTTAACGCCAACGATAATCCCGTGTCGCAAAATGATGCAATCGAAAATTATATTCAGCAGGGCGTGAAGGGCATTATGGTGGATGCCATTGACGTCAATGGCATTATGCCCGCTATAAAAGAAGCGGCCGCTGCTAAAATACCGGTGATTGCGATTGATGCGGTATTACCTGCTGGCCCTCAGGCGGCTCAGGTGGGTGTGGATAATCTGGAGGGCGGCAAAATTATTGGTAAATATTTTGTCGATTATGTAGCGAAAAATATGGGTAGCAAAGCGCGATTGGGCATTGTGGGTGCGCTGAACTCGGCCGTGCAGAACCAGCGTCAGAAAGGGTTTGAAGACACCATTAAGAGCAATCCGGGTATCACCGTGGCGGATGTGGTTGATGGCCAGAATGTGCAGGATACCGCGATGACGGCGGCAGAAAACCTGATGACCGGTAACCCGGATTTAACCGCTATCTACGCGACCGGTGAACCGGCACTGCTGGGTGCGATTGCTGCCGTTGAAAACCAGGGGCGCCAGAAGGAGATCAAAGTCTTTGGCTGGGATCTGACGTCAAAAGCGATTAGCGGCATTGATGGCGGTTATGTCACGGCCGTGCTGCAGCAGGATCCGAAAAAGATGGGTGAAGAGGCAGTAAAAGCCCTGAACACGCTTGCGTCGGGAAAAACCGTGTCAAAAACCATTCTGGTGCCGGCCACGGTGGTGACCAAAGCTAACGTGGATAGCTACCGCGTGATGTTTAAGTAATCGCTGACTCGCCGCCTGTATGAAGCAGCGCGGCGAGTTCCTCTGCGGTGGGGAAAGCCTGCAGTGTCCCATGACGGCTGACGGTCAGCGCAGCAGCCTGACTGGCATGAATAAGCGCTAATGCATCAATTTCACCCCCACGCAGTATCGCGGACGCCAGCATCACGGCCAGAAAGGTATCGCCTGCGCCGGTGGTATCGACGGCATTGGCGGGTTGTGCCGGGTAAAACGTTCGCTGGTCGCCTTGTGTCAGCCAGGCACCCGCGCTACCGAAGGTGGTCACTAACGTTGTCACTGCGCGGGGCTGCAACTGTTGCGCTTCGTGCTGATTGACCACGGCGATATCCACCAGCGGCCAGCAGGAGGCAAAACCGGCGTGCACGGGTGAGGGATTAAATACGGTGATCAGGCCGTGGGATTTGGCCAGGCTGAACAGCGCATAGGTTTTATCGGGCGAGAAATTGCCCTGCTGCACCAGCAGATCGCCCGGACGCGCGCTGGCAAGATGGTGCTTAAGCGTATCGATGTCCAGCGCATCTGCCGCCGTTGTACTGGTAATAATGGCATTATCGCCATCGGCGCTGTGCAGAATAAGCGAGGTATCGCTCAACGCAGTCATGGGCTGCGTGGGCAATAACGTCACGGGCTCGTTCATGAGCTGCTGACGGATCCATTTTCCATTACTGTCATAACCGGTCGCGGCAATTAAATACGTTTCAATGCCGCAACGGGATAAAAGTATCGCCTGATTCGCGCCTTTACCGCCGATATCCTGCGAACGTTGATAACCGTGAACAGAGGCGCCCTTAGCCGGAATATCAGTAACAGACCAGGTTTCATCGACAGTAATATTACCAGCCACATAAACACGCATAGTGTTTTCCTGAACAGGATAAAGAAGCGATGGTTGCTATATCAGCAGAAAAAATTGATGCAATACAAGCGATATTTTCACGCCCTAAAGCGGTTATTGGCGTCATTCACTGTGACCCTTTTCCGGGGTCGCCAAAATATCGCGGCAAACCCGTCAGCGCGATAATTGATCGTGCATTACGTGATGCGGAAAACTATATTCTTGGCGGCGTTCACGGCCTGATTGTGGAAAATCATGGCGATATTCCTTTTTCAAAACCTGAGGATATTGGCCCGGAAACGCCGGCGCTGATGGCGGTAATTACGGAAAAAGTGCGGGAGCGTTTCGGCGTGCCGCTGGGCATTAACGTGCTGGCGAACGCAGCCTTACCTGCTTTTGCCACCGCGCTGGCGGGCGGGGCGGATTTTATCCGCGTCAATCAGTGGGCCAATGCGTATATCGCCAATGAAGGCTTTATTGAAGGGGCCGCCGCAAAAGCGCTGCGCTACCGAAGCCAGCTTCGCGCCGAACATATCCGGGTGTTCGCCGACAGCCACGTTAAACACGGCAGCCATGCGATAGTGGCCGATCGCTCCATTCAGGAGCTGACCCGCGATGTCGATTTCTTCGAAGCGGATGCGGTTATCGCCACCGGACAACGTACCGGTGACAGCGCCACGCTGGAGGAAATCGACGAGATCCGCGCCGCCACCACTTTGCCGCTGCTGGTGGGGTCGGGCGTGACGCCTGCCAACGTCTGCCAGATTCTGGAACGCACGCAGGCTGTGATTGTGGCCAGCGCGCTCAAAGTCGATGGCGTCTGGTGGAACGATGTGGATCGGGACAGGGTAAAACATTTTATGGCCGTGGCGCAGGCTGCGCTGGATCAAGCGTAGTCACCGTTTATCACCTGGCGCAGACCACAAAAAACCCTGCTGATGAGGCGTAATGCTTGTCAGTTAAGCTTTTAAGAACGCCGCAGCGGGTAACGCTGCGGTTTCTTTTTTACCGCCCGCGGATAATGCTTCTTTAAGGATTTTCACTCAGCCACTGGATCGTTCAACCGATCATTTCTGTCTTAACTGATCGGCATTACACGAAAGCGGCCTTTTTAGTTGGCTAACCGTGCCAGCTCAGGGAGCATACGTTTATTAGCCGTCTTCGACTGACGGTTTCAGCCGCTTTTCTCTATACCCACAGGCTGTTTATGCTTAGCGCCGGGTGGTCTCCAAAAGTGTCCTGATAAGTTGTTCTCTGTTGAGTGCGACACAATAGGCGGGTGTCGCACGCTCGAAACGCCAGCCTTCCGCTAACGCGCCCGCATCCACCGCATCAAACCCAAAGGCATCATAAAGCGCCGTGACGATAGCCTTTCCTTCGCTGTCATCTCCCGCCAGAGGTAGCGCCTGACGGTTCCGATCGCCCGGGGGCAGGCCCTGGGTTTCCAGATCGGTCATGCGGATGGCATTAAATGCCTTGGTGATCCGGCTGCCGGGAAGCTGGCGGGCAAGCCGTTCACTGGTGCTGATGCCACCACTAAGTAGCTCTTCGATGTCGCCATCGCGGTCGGGATAGTAATTGACCGCATCAAGCACGATTTTTCCCCGTAACTCCGCTGCCGGAAGTTGCTCAGTTGCCGTGAGCGGCACAGCGATCACGACCACTTCGCCGAAGTTTGCAGCCTCGGTAGCAGTACCGGTTTCGCAACCAATCATCGGTTTCAGACTGAACAGCGTTCGTGGATCACGCGAGTTGCTGAGCATCACCTCATGTCCCGCTTTAATTGCCAGTTTTGCTATCGCCCGGCCAACAAAACCTGCGCCAATAATGCCTATTTTCATGGGTTTTTCCTCGATGAGTTTTCACGTCCTGACCTTAATTAAAAACAGGAGGTGAATAAACCTACAAACGGACGCAATATAAACAACCAAAAGGAGGGAATGATGGATCGACTTACCAGCATGAAGGTATTTGTTACTGTTGCGGAATCAGGTTCGTTTGCCGCCGCCGCCGGGCAATTGCTCATCTCACCGCAAATGGTGGCGAAGCATATCGCGGCGCTGGAGAGGCATCTCGGCACGCTACTTCTGCATCGCACCACGCGACGACAAAGCCTGACGGATGTGGGCCGCAACTATTACGAACGCTGCAAAATCGTGCTGGCAGAAGTGCAGGAAGCGGATGCGATCGCGCTGGATATGCAGCAGCGGCCATCCGGTACGCTGAAGGTCAGCGCCCCGGTCACCTTTGGTTCTTTCAGCCTGGCGCCGTTTGTGACCCGCTATCTTGATCGGTTTCCTGAAACGCAGGTCGATCTTGAACTCAGCGATCGGCTGGTTGATCCCTTTGAAGAGGGTTATGAGGTGGTGCTCCGGATTGGTGCGCTGGCGGACAGTTCGATTATCGCCCATCCGTTGCAGCCCTATGAGCTGATAGCCTGCGCGTCACCCGCCTATCTGGCGCGGCGCGGCGTTCCTGCCACGCCAGCAGATCTGGAGAACCACGCCTGTCTCGTTTATGGCATCTGGTCACCTTCAAAACCCTGCCGCTGGGTGTTTACCCGGGCGGGTAAGGTCGAAGAAGTACATCCGCAGGGGAGAATGCGATCAAATGACTGGAAAGCGCTCCTTCATGCGGCGCTGGAAGGCTATGGCATTACCCTGGGACCGGCCACCATTCTGGCTGAAGAGATAAGACAGGGACAACTGGTCCAGGTGCTACCCGATTATGCCGGGCCAGCACGTCCCATGCATGTGCTAATCCCGGCGGGCCGTCGCCAGACGGTGAAAATCCGCAGCTTTGTTAAGGCCATCATCACCGAGTTTGGCCTCTATCCACCTGCATCCGGCTAAACCAGGCGGTTATCGGCTCAGCAGCGGGAGTAACTGGGGCAGCTGCGACAGCAGATAGAGAATGAGCCCGATGGTGCCGCCGACCAGCGTACCGTTGATGCGGATAAACTGCAGGTCCTTGCCGATATTGAGTTCGATCTGCTGCGACATGTCGCGCGCATCCCAGCTCTTCACGGTGTCGCTGATGTGACGCGTCAGGAAGCTGGCAAACTCCGGCGCAACGCTGCGCGCCGCCTGTTCCAGATGCTGGTTCATGGAGTCACGCAGCGCCGGATCGGCCGCCAGGGTTTCGCCCAGCCACAGGGCCGCACCGCGCACTTTCTCCTGCACCCGCGAATCCTCACTGCTCAGATCCGCCTTGAGCCAGTTGCGCATATCATTCCACAGCTCGCCAATGTAGCGATTGAACGAGGCATCCTCTTTCAGCCAGCCCTTAATTTCTTCGGCGCGCTCCGCCATTTCCGGGTCGGTCTGCAGCTTAACGATCAGTTTATCAACTGCCCGGTTGAAGCCGAGGCGCAGCTCATGGCCCTGATCCAGCGCCACATCATCCAGCAGGGAATCGACCGCGTTGGCCACCAGCTCGGCGCTGTGTTCGCCCAGCCATTCGGTCGGCAACATTTTGGCTTTGATCGGATGCTCGCGTTTGAGCCAGCGCACCAACTGCATCGCAATAAACTCGCGGGTACTGGGTTTATGCAGCAGCTTCAGCAGCTGTTCAATGGCCGCATCCAGCAGCGCCTGATGACGGTTATTTTTGGTGAGGCTCTCCAGCACCATGGCGCTGGTCTGGGTGAGATCGACCTTGTCGATGGCGCGATGCACGGCGCGACGCATAAAGGTCTGGATCCGCGCGTCATCGGTCAGATCAAGGAAACCGCGCATCACCTGCAGCAGATGGCGGCCAACGCGGTCGGCATTGCCCGGCGCATTCAGCCACTGGGCCAGCAGGTTTGAAGGATCGTGCCGGCGAATCAGATTCAGCAGGGAGTCGGTATCAAGAAACTTCTCCTGCACAAAGCGCCCGAGGTTTTCACCGATACGATCTTTGTTGCGCGGAATGATAGCGGTATGGCGCGAGATAAAAGGCACCGGCACGCGCCGGAACAGCGCCACCACCGCAAACCAGTCCGCCAGTGCGCCGACCATCGCGGCTTCTGCAATCGCTTTGACGCCGCTGACCCAGAAGCCGGGCGGCAGGAAAAGGGTGACGATGAAGGTCGCGGCGGCGAGCAGCAACAGCAGCAGCGCCAGACGTTTCATCCGTTTGAGTTCGTAGTGTTTATCCATAACCTGATCTTAGCAGAGAGCGCGGTTCATCGGCGACGGCCACCCAGCAGGCTGCCGAGCACCCCACGGATGATCTGACTGGTGATCTGACGGGTGGCACTTTTCGCCATGGTCTGGACCACGCCATCGTGTTTGCCGCCGCGCGGGCCGGTATGACCAAACAGGATCTCTTTCAGACCACCGAGAATGCCATTATCGACCGCGACAGCATCGCCTTTGGCCGGGGGGGCGCTCGCCTCATCGCTGGCGGCCTGGAAGCCTTTCTGCAGCTTTTCAAACGCCGATTCGCGATCGATTTCGGTGTCATATTTGCCATAAAGCGGCGAATGGTTGATCAGGCCGTTACGTTCATCGCCGGTGACCGGTCCCATACGCGAGCCTGGCGCAATGACCATCGCGCGCTCCACCACCGACGGGCTGCCTTTGGCATCCAGGAAGGAGATCAGCGCTTCGCCGGTACCCAGCGCCTGAATCGCTTCCACGCTGTCAAACGCCGGGTTGGCGCGCAGCGTATCGGCGGCCGTTTTCACCGCTTTCTGATCTTTCGGCGTGAAGGCACGCAGGGCGTGCTGGACGCGGTTGCCGAGCTGTCCCAGCACCCGGTCGGGAATATCTGCCGGGTTCTGGGTGACGAACCAGACGCCGACGCCTTTGGAACGGATCAGCCGCATCACCTGCTCGATTTTCTCCAGCAGCACCGCTGGTGCGTCGGTAAACAGCAGGTGCGCCTCATCAAAGAAAAACACCAGCTTTGGCTGATCGAGATCGCCCGCTTCCGGCAGATGCTCGTAAAGCTCCGACAGCAGCCACAGCAGGCTGGTGGCGTAGAGTTTTGGCATCTGGTAGAGCTTCTCAGCAGAGAGGATGTTGATGACGCCTTTGCCGTTGCTGTCGACGCGCATCCAGTCGGCGATATCCAGCATCGGCTCACCAAAGAAGTGTTCCGCACCCTGTTGCTCCAGCGTCAGTAATCCGCGCTGAATCGCGCCGACTGAGGCACTGTTGATATTGCCGTAGTGGGTCTGGAAGTTTTTGGCGTTGTCACCGATATATTGCGTCATGGCGCGCAGATCTTTGAAGTCCAGCAGCAGCAGGCCCTGGTCATCGGCGATGCGGAAAATAATCTGCAGCACGCCGCTCTGGACTTCATTCAGGTTCAGCAGCCGCGCCAGCAGTAATGGACCGAGATCGGATACGGTGGCGCGCACCGGATGGCCTTTCTCGCCAAAGATATCCCACAGCACCACCGGATTGCTCTGCGGCTGCCAGTCGGTGACGCCGATTTTCACCAGCCTCTCCTGCAGCTTTTCGCTGAACTGGGCCGCCATCGCCACGCCGGTTAAATCGCCTTTGACGTCAGCCATAAAGACCGGTACGCCACTCGCAGAGAACGATTCGGCCAGCTTCTGCAGCGTCACGGTTTTCCCGGTGCCGGTCGCACCGGTAATTAAACCGTGACGGTTGGCCATTTGCGGTAACAGATGAAGTTCGACGTCTGGCGTACGGGCAATCAGTAGCGGGGAAGTCATGGTTTTCCACTCTCAGTCAAAGGATTATGCCTGAAGGATAGCAAGCGGAGCATAGACAGGAGGAGAACAATTCGTCAAAAGCGCGGCCGCTACTCTATGAGCAGCGGCCTGAAACGCGGGATTACTTCTGTACCTCTTCGAAATTGAGCAGGCTGACGCCAATGCCCTGCTGCAGGTGATTGAGGTTGCTGCGCACCGCCACCTGGGTCGCGCCCTGTAACAGAACCACAAACGGTGAATCCTGCTGGATGCGGGTTTGCAGCCCGGTATAGAGGCTACGGCGTTTAGCCGCATCGCTCTCTCCGGCGGCGGCGCGGGTCTGCGCACTCAGCTCCGGAATGGTCCAGCCGACGCGCCACGCCAGGGTTTTGCCGCCGCCTGGCACGTTAGAGGCAAAGGTGCTGGCGTTGGTGTTGGGATCGATGTAGTCCGCGCCCCAGTAAGTGAAGATGGCCTGGAAGTCGCGGCTGCGCATTTTGCTCCACAGCTCTGACTCCGCCACCGGCTGGATATCGAGCTGCACATCCGCTTTGGCAAAGCTCGCCTGCAGCGCCTGCGCCACATCAATAAACGGCGGCTGGTTCACCACCGTCAGCGCGATGTGGGTGCCCGGTTTGATGCCGCCTTTCTGCAGGATTTCCTGCGCCTTTTTCAGATCGTAATGGAACGGCGTGGTGTTCAGTGCACCATCGAAGCCGTCTGGCAGGAAGCTTTGATGGATGCGGTACTGACCTTTCAGCAACTGGTTTGCCAGGCTGTCATAGTCCACCAGCCAGCGTGCCGCCTGCCACAGGGCCGGATTGCCCAGCGCCGGTTGCTGCGCACTCTGAGTATTAAAGCCAACGTAGTAAACCAGGCTGGACGGGAAGGCGTCGACCCGCACATTGGGCACATTTTTCAGCGCGGCAATCTGATCCGGACCGAGCTGATAGGCGACGTCCACATCACCCTGCTGAATCAGCAGTCGGCGGCTGCCGGCATCGGCTACGCCCTTGAGCAATACCCGCTTCAGATGCGGCTTCTGCGTGCTGTAAGGGTTAGCTTCCAGCACCAGCGCCTGCAGCGGGACAAACTGTTTGATGGCATATGCTGCGCTGCCAGCCGAATGCGTTTTCAGCCAGGCATTGCCGTAATCATTGTTGCTGACGTGTTCCTGCGCCAGTTTACTGTCAACGATGGAGGCGACCGGTGCGGTCAGCAGGCGCAGCGCCAGATCGTTGCCGATCTCAGCGGGCCAGCGCAGCTCAAGCTGGTGGTCGTTGATCACGGTGAACTGCTGATCGATATTTTCGGGCTTCCAGCCAAACTCCCCCAGGATAAAAGAGGGCGCTTTGTTGAGTTTTACCGAACGGGTTAAGGAGAAGACCACATCCTGGGCGGTCAGTGGATGACCGCTGGCGAAATGGGCCTGCGGATTGAGGTCAAACACCAGGCTGTGCGGCGTTTTTCCGGCCTGCCAGCGTGTGGCGGCGAGTGGCGAGAGCTGCTGCGGGTTCTGATGATTCGGCTCCAGCAGCGTCTGATAGATATTGCGCAGGCTGCTGTTGCTGACGGTTTCAAAACTCTCCGCCGGATCGAAACTGATGATGCCATCGAGTGGCACGGCGACCACCAGCGTGTCGGCAGGCGTCGCGGCTTGTGCCGGATGAATCAGTGCCAGAGTAGTCAATAAAGAGAGTGAGAGTAGCGTTTTGCGCATCGAGAGTTATCCTGAGTCGTTGATCGCTCTACTCTATCGGGCACTGGATAATCTCAAAATGCCGGTTTGTTATGAGCTTTGCACAATTACATGCTTAGTTATTCAGGCAAAAAGACAAATTAAGATAATGTCCGTCAGTAATTATTTCAGCGTCATTTTACAGCAGGCGGAATAAAACAGGATTTATTCGGGCGATCACAATTTGCGCACTGTCTGATTGTATGACCATCAAAGTCACTATAGTGTTAACGATGAGAATGAATCTCTGGTATGGAAGTATGATATTTTTTTATCGGTTATTCTGCGTGATGATGACAGGGCGAAAATAATATCCGTCGCTCCTGCGTCAAAACGGCTAAATACCCGATGTTTATGCGGTTTTAGACGCAATTTCCTCGCTGTAAATCTTTTACCTATCCTTAACCCTTCCGCAACACCATGATAAACTTTCACTGCGACACATTTTAAATTCAATTTTTACATTCAGACATAGTTATATCCCTAATATTGCCAGGTTATTAACCGATATGTTCCGTTAGTCACCGAACCATAATTCTACCTGCCTTCGCTGTTCTGCCGTTGTCTGTGCTGTGTGCGTTCATCCCTGCGGGGAGTTTCCTGCCTGCACCAGGCCTTTCAGCGTCATAACACCGTAAGCGGGTATTTAGCAGATGAGAGTCGTGCGGATATGCTTTTAGAAAAACCCACCACCAGGCGTAAATTTTTGCTCGGTTCACTGCTGGCGTTGCCATTAAGTGAGCTGGTACTGAAAGGCATGACTGCGGCACAGGCTGCAGAGATGGCCGCACCCGAGTTAGCCGATTACAAACCGATCTTTTTTAGTGCCGATGAGTGGCAGTTTATTCTGGCCGCCACCGACCGCCTGATTCCGGCGGGCGGCAAAGGCAAAGCGCCAGGCGCGCTGGAAACTAACGTGCCGATCTTTATCGATCAGCAGCTGCACAGCGAAGCGTTTGGCAGCGAAATCTATATGCAGGGACCTTTCAACACGAAAGCACCCGCCACGATGGGTTATCAGATCCCGTTCCGTCCCCAGCAGATGTATCAGACCGGTATCCGGCTGATCAATCAGTGGTCGCAGACTACGCATCAGAAAGCGTTTCATGCGCTGACGCTGGAAGAGAAAGATGCGGTGCTGACCCAGGTCAACAAAAACGAGATCGACTTTGCCGCGCTGGGCGAAGCCGATCTGAAGCCTTCCCATTTCTTCAGCCAGCTGCTTTCCGATACCAAGCATGGTTACCTGGCCGACCCGATGTACGGCGGTAATAAAGGCATGAAAGCCTGGATCGCCATCGGCTTCCCGGGAGCGCGTGCCAGCTTCACCGAATGGGTGAAACAGCATAACGTTCCTTATCCACTCGGCCCGGTCAGCATCAAAGGTGAACGCGCATAAGCGCTTCCACATCAGGTAAACAGGATTATCATGGCACAGGTTACTAAAAAAGAAGTCGACGTCGTGGTCTGCGGCCTCGGCTGGGCAGGCTCGCTGATGAGCATCGAGCTGGCACTGGCAGGTCTGGACGTGCGCGCCCTGGAGCGCGGCGGCGATCGCGATTATGACGAATTCGCCTACCCGAAACCGGCGGATGAATATGCCTACGCGGTGCGCAACAAAGTGTTTGCGACACCCGCCGAAGTGGCGGTCACCGTGCGCTACAACAGCAGCCAGACGGCATTGCCAACCCGTAAATGGGGCGCATTTGCACCGGGCACCGGCGTAGGCGGTTCCGGCCTGCACTGGACGGCGGTACTGATCCGTCCGACGCCGACCGATATCAAACTTAAAACCTACGTTGACGAGGCTTACAAGCCCGGCATTCTTCAGGATGATATGCGGGTGATGGACTTCCCGTTCAGCTGGGAAGAGATCGAGCCCTATTACTACAAATTCGAACTGATTTGCGGCCAGTCGGGCAACACCGGCAACCTGCGCGGTAAAATCCTGGAAGGCGGCGACCCGTTTGAAGGCCCGCGTTCCGAACCTTATCCACTGCCTGCGCTGGATGACACGCTGAACAACGTGATGTTCAAAGAGGTGGCGACGAAACTCGGTTACCATCCGTTCCCGAACCCGTCAGCCTGTGTGTCGCGTGCGTGGAAAAACCCGTACGGCAACCAGATCGCCCCGTGTAACTATTGCGGCTATTGCAGTAAATATCCGTGCCTGAACTACTCCAAAGCGTCGCCGCAGACCGCGGTGATGGATTCGCTGAAGCGGATGCCGAACTTCTCCTATGAAGTGAACGCGGAAGTGATCAAAGTCGTACTGAACGATGACAAGAAAACCGCCAAAGGCGTGATCTATATCGATGCACAGGGCAACGAGTGCTTCCAGCCAGCGAAAATCGTGGTGCTGAGCAGCTTCCAGCTTTACAACGTGCGTCTGATGCTGCTTTCCGGCATCGGCAAACCCTACAACCCGATTACCGAAGAGGGCGTGGTCGGCCGTAACTACGCGTTCCTGTCGAACGGCGGCGCAACGCTGTTCTTCAAAGATAAAAACTTCAATCCGTATGCGACTGCGGGCGCGACCGGCCAGATGTTTAACGATATCTCGCCAGGCAACTTCGACGGTCCTTCGCTCGGCTTCCTGGGCGGCGCGAAGATCCACAGCTCACAGGCGACCGGCACGCCGATCAGTACCGCGCTGCCAAAAGGCACGCCGACCTGGGGCATGGGCTACAAGGAAGGTCTGGAAGAGTGGTACGGCCATTCGATGAAGATCAGCATCACCACCACCTGCCAGTCTTATCGCGACATCTATCTGGATCTCGATCCGAACTACAACGATCACCGTGGCCTGCCACTGCTGCGCATGACGTTTAACTGGAAAGAGAATGAGCTGAAGCTGCAGCAGCATCTGAAAGGCATCGTCGGCAACATCGCTAAAGAGCTTAACCCGGACAGCATGAGCATGAGCTTCCTGCCGATGGGCGCGGACTTCGATATCACCAAGTATGTCTCTACCCATAACGTGGGCGGTGCAGTGATGGGCGATAACCCGAAAACCTCGGCGCTGAATAAGTATCTGCAGAGCTGGGATGTGCATAACGTCTTTGTGCCCGGCGGCAACGCTTTCCCGCAGAACTTCCAGGCGAACCCGACCGATACCATCGGTGCGATTACTCTGATGGCGGCGCAGGCGATCAAAGATCACTACCTGAAAAATCCCGGCCCACTGGTACAGGCATAAGCGCATGAATAAGCTGAAACTGAAGTCTTTTATTTTTGCCAACGCGGTGCTGCTGGCCAGCGGATTTGCGCTGCCGGTTCACGCCGAGGATGAAGCGCAACTGATTAAGCAGGGCGAGTATCTCTCGCGGCTGGGCGACTGTATGGCGTGTCACTCGCTACCCGGCAAACCGGCCTATTCGGGTGGACTGGCGATTGAGTCGAACCTCGGCACCATCTTCTCGACCAACATCACGCCGGATAAGCAGCACGGCATCGGCAACTACAGCGAGCAGCAGTTCTCTGACGCGGTCCGCAAAGGGGTATTACCGGACGGATCGCATCTCTATCCGGCCATGCCGTATCCTGACTACGCCAAAATCAGCGATGCCGATATCCACGCGCTCTACGTCTACTTCATGAAAGGCGTACAGCCGAGCGCGGAACAGCCACCGGAAACCGATCTGAGCTTCCCGTTCAGCCAGCGCTGGGGCATGCGGTTCTGGAACTGGGCGTTCGCGTCCGATAAGCCGTTCCAGCCGATTGGCGGTGCATCAGCCGAAGTTAATCGCGGTGCTTATATCGTGGAGAGTCTGGGTCACTGCGGCAGCTGCCATACGCCGCGCGGTCTGGGCATGAACGAGAAAGCGCTGGATAGCGGTGACGATAAATTCCTGGCGGGCGGCAGCCTGAACAACTGGGATGTGCCGTCACTGCGTGGCCTGCCACACTGGAGCGAGCAGGAAATCATCGATTACCTGCAGACCGGCCGTAACGATAAAGCGGCAGTCGGCGGCGAGATGACCTCGGTGGTTGAGCACAGTAGCTCACACATGACCGATGCCGATCTCAAAGCTATCGCGGCCTACCTGAAGTTCCTGGGCGGCAATCCGCCATTGCAGGCCTTCAACGTGCAGGCGCAGCAGGCAACGGAAGCGAAACTCACCGCCGCGAAGAACCTCAGCGAAGGCGAGCGTCTCTATCTGGATAACTGCGGTGCCTGTCACTTCGTGACCGGCAAAGGCGCACCAGGGATCTTCCCGGAGCTGGATGGCGCAACTATCGTCAATGCCAAGGATCCAACCGGCCTTATCCACACCATTCTGGCCGGCGCGCAGCAGCCTTCTACCGAGAAAGCGCCGTCTAAACTGGCGATGCCGGGCTTTGCCCAGCGGCTGAATGATGATGAAGTCGCGCAGCTGGCGACCTTTATTCGTCAGGGCTGGAGCAACACCGCGCCTGCGGTGAGCAAAGATCAGGTTGCTGAAGTACGTAAAACGCTGAAGTAATCGCGCTTTCCCCTCTGCCTGTCCGGAGAGGGGAAAACCCGGATTAATGGAAGGTGCGTACCACTTCCAGCACGCCGTTAATGATGAACTGCACGCCCATACAGACCAGCAAAAATCCCATCAGGCGCGATATCGCCTCAATACCGCTTTTGCCCACCAGCTTCATGATGGCCCCCGAACTGCGCAGCGAGATCCACAGGATCAGGCTCACCAGCAGGAAGGTCAGCACCGGCGCAACACTGATCACCCAGGCGGGAAAATCGACGCCACTTCTTACCGTTGAGGCAGAAGAGATGATCATCGCAATGGTTCCCGGCCCGGCCGTGCTTGGCATCGCCAGCGGCACAAAGGCGATGTTCACCGGCTCTTTGGTTGCCTCCTGCTCATCCAGTTTTTGCTTCGCTTCGACCGAATGTCCCGCCGGCTTCGCCGGAAACAGCATCCGGAAGCCGATAAAGGCGACGATCAGACCGCCCGCCATGCGCAGACCTGGTATAGAGATACCGAAGGTGTTCAGCACCGCGCTGCCCGCGTACCACGCCACCATCATGATGGCGAAAACGTAGATGGAAGCCTGGCGCGCCTGGCGGTTGCGCTCCTGGAAGTTCATCTCACCTGCCAGACCTAAAAACAGCGCCACGGTGGTGAGCGGATTGGCGAGCGGCAGGATCACTACCAGCCCCAGGCCAATCGCTTTAATCAGCTCCAGCATGTCCGAACTCCCTGATTAGTGTTTCGGGCGCTCCAGCGCTTCTAACAGTTCCGGGAAGAAGTCCTGCAGGATTTCCGGCGTCATCAGTTCGGGATACTGCATCAGATGTTCGCGGATACGCTCATTGACGTCCGGCAGCAGGCGCTGGGCCGCAGCACTAGCGGTGATTTTGTGCTTCTTCATGGCGCGCAGCAGATCGCCTGGCAGCGTGTCTTCGTCATCGCCGTCATCGACCATCTCCAGCGCATCCAGCTCGTCGAACATCTCCATCAGCGCTTCGGTCTGCGGCGTGCGCGACTCATATTCACGCGGATGTTCATCTTCCAGGAAGCGCAGCATCGCGCGCATCGGCGTACCGTCTGGCGTGGAGGGTGGCTCGGTAGCAAACCAGCTCAGCAGCTGATGCATAGTGACCTGATGGACGCGATAGCCACTGTCGACCAGCTCATCGGCCAGCAACTCGGCGGTTTCGTTTTCAATCAGGCAGATGTGGGTGCGTTTAGGTTCGTACTGCTCCAGCCACTGGTAGATCTCTTCAATCACGCCATCGTCATACTCGAATTTTTTGCTGAGATAGCTGTCGTCCTGTTCGTGAACGCAGGCCTGAATCTGATCGGGGTCGAAGTAAAGTGCGATGTTGATGCCTTTCATGCGTGCTGTCCTGTAGAAACCAAAACAACACTATAGCGCTCAACCCCAGGTTAAGGGAATGTCAGGCATCACAGCAAAGCGGGGTTTAACGCTCCCCTCTGAGAAGAGAGGGGAGAGAAGAGGAGAGGGATCAGGAGATAAAGTTTTTGCCCTGCTTCAGGACCACGTCACAGGCTTTGGTTTTCAGCTTCTCACCCATTGGCGAGTTGCTCAGGCTTTGCAGATTCAGCTGCTGGCCGTTCCCGGTATTCAGCAGGCCTGCCACGCCCTGGGTGTAGTCGGTTTTCTGCTCCTGCGCGGTAGTGGTGTTCAGACCGAGCTTGCTCAGCACCTGATCTTTCACCGACTGCACATTATTTTTCACCACGTTGTGTTCGACGCAATACTGCATTACACCGGCCGCATTGGTCATACTGTTGGCGCTGACCGCTTTGTCGCCGCCGCCCAGCATGCTGGTAATAGTAGAAAGCGACATGCCGCCATTCTGCTGCGTGGTGCTGGTGGTGCTGCCGTTGTTCTGCTGGCTGAGCTGCGATGCTGCACTGCTCAGCTGATCCTGCCAGCTTGCCGCTGATGCACTGCCTGCCACCAGAAGTGCCGCCATGCCCAACATCCATGCACTGCGTTGTGCCTGTTTCATCTTAACCTCAGTATCTGCGTATTCAGTTTTGCTAAGAGAGTCTGACGAGCAGAAAGTTCCTGAACTTCCTTCATAAATAACGCTTTGGGAATCTTCTGTAATAAGGCGATTAAATATGCGGATGAGTACGGGTGTTATTATTTCGTGAGATGACTTGCCCTGGTGCGTTAATTAGCTCATCTGCTGAAACATTCTTTAATATTCTCGCCACTTTTATCAGGAATTGTCCTGGTCTGAATTAAAATTTTCGCTTTTCTATAAGCAGTTTTATAAGTCTTTATGTCTGCAGTGTGAATATTTACCTTCGCAATTACTTATTCACAGGTTTCAGTTTTATATGGGTTTTTTATTTTTACCGTAGCGGTAATGAAAAAGGATTTGCGCATTTCAGACGGGGATTTTCGTACCGTAATTAAATCGGTCCCGAAAAAAATTTTATTATCCCACCTTGCGAAAATCGTGAGGGTGTTCATGCTTAATCACTGTGTCAGGCAGTTGTGGCCGATATTTAAATTAACGGGAGAGTTATTATGGCTGGACAGCCAGAGCACAATAATAATGCAGAGGTCATGCTTAAACTCGCTGAAGAGAAAATAGCCCTGACGAAGCAAAAGATTGTGGATGGACATGTCCGCGTTACCCGTTCCACAACTGAGCATGACGAGGTCATCAGTACACTGCTTACCCAGGAGAAGGTTGAGGTTAAGCATGTAGCGAAAGCACAGCCCGTTGAAACGATGCCCGAAATCAGGGAAGAGAACGGTGTACTGATTGTCCCGGTAATAGAGGAAGAAATCCAAATCGTCAGAAAGCTGGTGCTTAAAGAAGAAATCCACATCCGAAAAGTGCAGGAGAATGTTCCTTTTCAGGAAGTGGTGACCCGACGTGAGCAGCAGGTGAACGTTGAGAGAGATGACGATCAAATCAGCTAACAGAGAGGAACCTATCATGGCACAGGAAAAAATCGTAACACTGTTCGATTCTGCAATTCAGGCAGAGGCCGCGAAAAGAAATCTCGTGAAAGCAGGCTTTTCTGATCGGGACATCAGTCTTATCAGTGGAGAACGTTTGCAGCAGGAAGGGCAGTCTGTCCGCCATCCGAGCCTGTGGCAGCGTCTGTTTGGGCACGACGTCGATAAAGATGAGGCGGATGTCTACATCCGAGCGATGGACAAGGGCGGCGTCGTGCTGACCATCCGTACTGAGGAGGAGAAGCTGGCCCGCGCTATGACGATTCTCCATTCTCATGACTCAGTGGATGTGCCGTCACGTATGCAAAGTTCAGTTAATAACGGCACCACCGCGCCGGGCATCAACCCGACAGCAGGCAAGCAGTTTGCCGGTGAGACCAACGACCGCCCGGCTGAGCCGCTACGTACCTCACTGACCGGTGATGAGAGCGAAGCAGATATTCTGCGTCTGGCCGAAGAGCAGGTGGAAGTGGGTAAACGCCTGGTCAGCGAAGGTTCGACTCGCGTACGACGCTATACCGTGACCGATACCGTCTCTGAAGATATCTCGCTGCATGAGCAGCACGCTGACATCTTCCGCCGCTCGTTGAATGAACCCGCGCTGGCCGGAGAAGTGGACTGGTCCGAGAAGACCGTCGAAGTTGCCGAGACTCACGAACAGCCGGTGATTAACAAAACGACCCACGTGAAAGAAGAAGTGGTGGTGCGTACCGACGGCAGCGATCGTACCGAGACCATTAATGACACGGTACGTCGTCAGGAAGTGGACATCGACCATGCACGAGGTGGTCTGGAGAGCGAACTGCCGGGTACAACTGCAGGGGTGAAACCTGCCGCCGCTTCGCAGTCACCAGCAGCGCATAACCGCGATCACAAAGAGAGCCTGACTGAGAAGGTGAAGGATAAAGCTGGTGAAGTGAAGGATAAGGTGGAGCATAAGCTGCATCATGACCATACGCATTGAGGCGCTTATCCTGACAACGACAGGCGCTGATGGGTATCGCTGATACCTGATGCTGAAGATGCAAGGAAGAGCCAACCGCGAGGTTGGCTCTTTTGCGTTGTGGGGGAGGTGAGGGGTTAAGGTTGAGGCTTGTTAAGGTGGTGCTGTCTTTATTTGACTGGCTGAGCAGCGACGCTGTATTGCTCAGCTGATCCTGCCAGCTTACCGCTGATGCACTGCCTGCTACCAGACGTGCCACCAGTCCCCATTTCTACGCACTGCATTGTGCTTGTTCCATCTCAACCTCGGTATGTACTTATTCAGTGTTCTTAAAAAAGACTGAGGAGCAGAACGTTCCTGACTTTCTTCATTAAATAGCGCTCTGGGAATCTTTTGTAATAAAAGTGATGAAATATTCAGATGCTTTTGGTTATTATTTTTTTGTGAAGTGATTTTTTAAGTCAGTAATAAGCAAGTTCCGCTTTGCTTGTGGCAAATTTTATAAGCGGCCTCCTCGGGTTGTATGGTGTTTATCTTTGAGGTTATATTTACCGAGTCGTCCTTTTTTCTTTTATTTTTAATGGAATAATAGGGGTGCCAATGAATTTAATGCCGCGGTTGAGTTAAGGCTGAAAGATTTTTTATTATCATGCTTTGCGAATATCGCCATATCCACCTCCTGACTGATCTATTCCGCAGACGGCAAGGATAGCGTGTTCGTTAGATATCTGGTCTGAACTCATGACGACTTACGCTTGTTGTCAGGGCTTTAGTCAGCACAGGGTTAACGGCGGTCTGGCTTTTCAGCTATCAGCCAGGTCAGGCCGTAAACAACCAGGCCCACAACAAGAACGAGCAGCGGAGCAATGATGCGCATGGCACCCTCATTCAGTGTGGCTGCCAAAAAAATGCCCACCACCATAGCCATTAATACCAGACCGCCAGACACTTCGGCGATGAGCTTACGAAGAAGTCTAATAAGTTTCGATAGCATTAATAAATTCTCTGGAGGCTGAGGGGTTTTTACGTAACATTTCACCCATTTTGATGAAGTTCTGCAGGGGTTCTTCGAACATGAAATAGAGCATGTCGTAGTCGTTAATCCGCAGTTTTCGCCACAGTTCAGGGTTTTGCATCTGAAGTCGTCTGGAGGCTTCACAGGCGCGGGAAATTACGCCCTGAGCGATGACGCCGCCAGTCAGGCCACCGGTCAGTCCACGGAGTGCCACGCGGGAAATGAATGACAGCATGACACCACTGATGACCTTTGATCCCAGGTAAGAAGACAATGTAAGTTGCGTAGCCGTCCGGCTGGTCATTGACGTTGCGTTGCCTATGAGCTTGTCATAAACCTTACGCAGTACAGGTTCGGGAAGGAACTGCAGCGAATCATCAATGATGATATTAACGATTTTCGCTATTTTATTTCTGTCCCTGAAGGCCTGATAGACAGCCCGGCCAACGCGGACGTCGTCATGCATATTGCGTGACTGGATGCGCCTGCCACCATCAGAAAGGTTTAAATCCTGAAAGGTTCGCTCCAGTCCCAGATAAAAATCCATCGGTACTGAAACTACGCCCGATAAGACTGAACTGGCGAGCATTGTTGCGTCCATTGCTTTTCCTCGGAAACCGTGTCCATTGATGAATTAACATTAAAATATTGTAACTGTGATGGCAATCTTTTGAGGGGCCTGACCGCGCCAAAATGACAGCTGTTTAAGATTTTATGTAAAAAAACTCTCCTTGAAGTTTCAACGTGCACCCGGCGCGTATAACCGCGACCACAAAGAAAGGCTGACTGAGAAAGTGAAGGATAAAGCTGGCGAAGTGAAAGATAAGGTCGAAAACAAGATGCATCATGACCATACGCATTGAGGCGCTCATCCTGACAACAACAGGCGCTGATGGGCACTGATAATGTCTGATGCTGAGCATGTGATATGCAAGAAAGAGCCAGGGCCTTTTACAGGGCAGCTAGAAGATTAAACTTTCCTGATAATCGCATTCAGCCACACTTCGTCGCCGCGTCCGATACGAACATCGCCGGTCTGCCAGATTTTATCTATTTCAAGAGCAAATCTCTTTACCGTTATGTCCTCAGAGCCAGCCTCTTTTTTTATCCCCATCTTATTTTTAGCCAGAATGCCACCACCGACACTATTAACCCCCTCGACCCGTTTCTGTAACCCAGCCGCATCCATATCCGTAAATCTGCGCCCGTCCTTTTCACGTTCGCCGCGTCCATGTTTGAAAGAGAGATACCCTACGCCGCCATGCTTCAGCGCCATTGCCAGTTTGGTCATGACGCCGGGTAGTTCAGCTTCGGAAACATGCAGCAGCGAGGCGCAGCACCAGATACCATCATATCTTTCAACCATATCCACATCCTGAAAGCGCATCTGCGCTACAGGCTTTCCGGATAACTGGCGAGCCAGCTCCACCAGCTCCACCGATGCATCAAAGGCTTCGACGTCAAAGCCCATTTCACTAAAGGCTTTGACGTCACGGCCTGAACCACAGCCCGCATCCAGAATGCGTGCGCCCGGCGGCAGGCAGTTAACGAAAGGCGGATAAAGCGCAGACATATCCACGCTTGCCGTATCGGTAAAAAACCGCTGAGCGTTCTGCCGGTAATAATCTTCGTTGCTCAAAACAGACTGCCTCCCTGTGCCGCTGGCTGCCATTCGTGGAGCAGGGCAAACTTTGCCGTATCCCAGCTGTTTTGCAGGAAGCTATGTCGCAGCATCGGCGTTGCGCCGGTCTGGCGAAGTAACGTTTCCCGCAACGGCAGATGGCTGTTAATAAAGTATTCGTTTCGGTCATGCAGCCGCTGCAGCAGCGCTATTGAGGGGATGCGTGCAAACTTACCCTGAGCGCCGCGATTACAGGTTTGGCAGGCCAGCACCAGATTCCAGACACCGTTGAGGTTGCCGATTTGCTCGCTGAGCATCAGCGGCAGGAAGTGATCGACATCAGCCAGATTCTCCTCGCCGCCCGTCACGCCAATGGTACGGAAGCAGTAAAAGCACAGGCCTTTCTGGTAGCCGTTCAGGCTGCTGCGACAGCTGGTAATGTTGATGCGGCGACCGCTCTGACGGCTGAAAAGCATCTTGTCATTATCGTCATAATCAACCGCAATCAGGTTGCGTGAAACGTTCATCGCCCAGGCTTCTTCAACCAGCCGCCATCTGGCATCCGTTTCCGCTTCCAGACTGGCGAACTGTTCGGTTTCCGTCAGCTGATAAAAGTTGTCTGTAAGCCGGATGCCTTTATGGCTTCGCCGTTCATCCAGGAAAAAGCGTTTGTCGATCTCAGCGTGATTCACATTATGAAAAGCATCAATGACGTTAGCAAAACCGCGCTTAACGGTAATAGTGATCAACTGTTCTTCGTTGATTTCGCCTGCGTTGAATTGTCTGCATGCCTCCAGAAACTCGCTGCTTTTGCTGGTGATCTGCTTCGGCGCATGACGCAGATGGGTGCATAAATGCCGCACAAAGGGCACGGCCAGCTCATCCAGCGTAATCAAATCATTGTCCGGCTGCTTCAGATCATACAGCGCATGGGCAAGAGCAAATTTATAGGACGCGACGTTTTTGCCAAAAAGAATAACGCCGCGCCAGTAGTTTTCAAGGCGGGGATCGGCCTGGTAAAAGCGCATTCAGGATCCTGTTTTGCGAGACGGCTCGAAGAATTCACGTAACAGGATCACATAACAAATGCAGGTAAATGTAAACCGTGAAGGTCGGGAGGGGCGGCGGAGCGTTCTTTACAGGCTTTGCTGCTGTTGGAAGCCGGAAGCCGTTGGAATACTGACAGAGGGCAAAATCAGGGTGCCGGAACGGGTTGTTCAGAAGAGGCTAGCGCAGGTGCTTAGGCAGGAAGTGTTAATAAGATGCGCTCTGCTTTCAGAGCGCGCCTTTTAATCGCGGAAACAGCTTATTTTGGCCCGGTTCGGTCCGTATAGCCCTATACATCAGAGCACTAATTAAATAAGCGATTTGGCAGGAAGCGCCTGTGCCACAACATCAAATCCTGCTTTATCAGCCCATACGTTACTGTCACCAATCACAAAAATATTGTTCTTTGCACGGGTGAGTGCAACGTTCAGCAGATTGGGTTTACTGGCCGCCCAGTCTGCTCCACCCTGATGAGCAGCGTCGCAGCCCAGTACAAGAATGACAATGTCATTTTCCTTGCCCTGAAAAGTATGTACGGTTCCCACATTTTTCCCACGCCATGCCTTCAGTTCGGTTCTTAACATCCCCGTTTTCATGGTCAGTTTGTCCACGACATCTGGTCGCTGCAGAGCATCAATAAGTCCTGCCCGAACCGCTTTAAATGGCGTGATGACATAGATATCGGCAAGCTTATAGCCAGCATCAGAAAGCCTGAGGAGCAGGGTTGCAGTATCGCGAGCCAGTTCGGATTTGTATTGCTTACGAATACACTCTCCTTCCGACGAGTACCAGCAGTTGCTCAGGCCCTTTTTTAGCGGCTGGCTGACTATAGCCTGATCATTCAGCCCATGGATCATACGGTTATCGTAAGCTATCTGGTTCGCGATGCTGAACATAGGTTCGATACAGCGACGATGTACCCATAAAGGAATACCCACCCACACTGGTTTATTCATCACCGTCAACGTACAACCATACGGATTAGCGCGATCGGCAATCTGTTGTACCGACCATTTAGCAGGAGTCCACTCTTCTGCATCATCAGCTAATACTGCCTCTGTCAGATACCTGGTCAGACGTGGTGAAGTGACAAATACCGGCTCAATCTGTAAAGGATCGCCCACCACCAGTACACGTCTGGCACGCCATAGTGCGCCGACCGCCGCCTGTGGCAGCGCCTGACCCGCTTCATCTATCATCAGCCAACCCAATTGCGCTTCCGATACACCACTGAACATCCGCCCCAGCGAAGCAAAGGTGGTTGAAACAACGGGCACTATCATAAACAGAAGCTGCCACATGCCCAAAGTATTGGCTTCAGAGCCGGGAGCACTCAAAAAGGCACCCATTTTAAAAAGTTTTTTGCGGAAGTTACCATTTCTGGAGACTTCTGCCAGCCAGGCCTGATGTAGTTCCATTGCCGCAATAAATAATAAAGATCGCTGGCGGTTGATGGTTTCGTTCTGCCAGAAAGCATAGCGCTGTGTATCAGCGTCCTGAATGCTGTGTTCTGGCCCAGGGATAACGATGCCGGGGAGTTCTTGCTTAAGCTTCGAAAGATGCAGATTAGCGTCATGCAGTGCTGTTTTGGCGTCTGTCCAGGTTTGCTTCGTGGCATTTTCATTATCAATGCATTGAGACAAATGATTTTCTGCCACGCTGAGTTGCTCGCATGCAGTCAGTCTTTTTTTGCGCTCGTTAATCAGCTCACAATTTTTTGAGTCCAGTTGCTGAAGAAAGCTCTGATAGTGTTTTCGATTGAATAAACGCTGAAGCCAGCCGGGTTTACGCTGCTGTAATGCCTGGTATTCTTCATGCAGGATGCTGACCTTCTCTTCCAGAAGATTGGCGGATTGCTGAAGCAGCCTCTGCTTACTTTCTGCCTGGTTACGATATGACACCGCCTCCTGATGTTTTATTTCCAGAGCATTAATTATTTTTCCATCGTTGTATTTCGCCAGCCAGGTGGTCAGTTCATCCAGTTGCTGTAGTTTCTGCTGCGACTGTTCCACTTCTGCAAGCGCTGCGTTAAATTTTTCTTTTGCCTGCGAGAAGGAAAGTGGCGCGGCCGTTTTACACCAGCGCCAGTAATTGAGAAAATTAAACTCATCTGGGCGATCGGCTTCTTCGGCGCTATTTTTTTTAAAATGCATAGTAAAAAAGAACCGATTGACGAATTTAGTCCGGTTCTTTTTATTGCCCATAGTCGCAGCAATTAATCCCCAGCACTGCTCCTCTTCCGCCAGGGGAAGGAGCTGACCCTTTTTGTTTTCACGTGCGCTAAACTGATTAGCGACTGCACGCAAATAGTCCGTTTTGCAGAACTCTTCTGCCAGAGATTTGCGCTGGGGCAATTCACGAGAGATATTTTCTACTGCTGCATTATTAGAAGAAGCTACCACCATTTCAAAACCGGTCAGGCTTTTGATCAAAAATCCGTCTTCGTTAAAGGCATCGGTTGCCTGTTTTAAAGACGTCAGGACTTTGGCGCGTTCAACCACATTGTGCGCCATCAGGTCACGCAGCATGGTAGTTTTCCCTGTTCCCGGAGGGCCGTTTACCGAGAGCAATCCTCCTTCGTCTAACTCCTGAATGACGGTATTGATGGAAAACTGCTGCATTAGCGACAGGCTGAAGCGGGGATCGGACGGCCAGCGACCATGCGGTGTATGCTGCGGCGCCAGATGGCGAACAATCGTTTCCAGTCCTTTAGGGGAATAAAGATCGCTGTGACGATTCTGGCGAATTGAAAGATATTGATGTAGCGCTTTGCCGCCTTCATCCTGAGCCAAGGCCAGCATAGCCCGTTCTAAATCTTCCAGAAAAAAACTGTTGAGTATAGGCAGGACTTCAGCGCTACTTTCCTGGTCTTCTTCTGCCTCTGCGATGACTGTCAGCTCATTTTGCTTGCTTTGATTCTGTTCGTTTTTTTCCTGCTTCAGATGCGGTAAACCATTCTCTGCCGAGGGAGCGGTTTTCAGGGGATACCAGTCAAGCTGCAATGTAAAAGGTGAAGAGGGAGAATATTGTGCCCACTGGCATAAAATCTGCAAAAGCCCTGTCAGGGCAGCGGCGTTCAGATAAGATTTACCGGACTGTGGATGAACCGGTAACAAAAGAGTAAGCCGGTTCAACTGCTCAGTTAACAGCGTATTCCTGCTGCGGAAAGCCTCAAGGGAGAGTTTAGCTGCAGACCCCTGCGAAAGCTGCCCAAGCGCCCATGGCAAGGTGCTGACTGAAAGGCCTTTAAAATCAGGCGTCCCTTCTTTATCAACAATCAGTTTTGCGAAGCAGGTCATACCTTCCGTATCCAGTCGCTGTTCCTGCTCGTAGCTGGCGAGTGGAGATGCCTCATTACCAAACAGCTTTTCGCTTAATAGCTCGGCCTCATTTTTAGGGAACAATCCCAGATGAAGAATATAACGTACATCGGCATTTTTAATTCCGGCCCTTTGGCGTTGGGATTCATTCAGCCACGGCAATAAAGCATCGCTACAGCTTTCCAGCTCTGATGCGGTGATCTGAATGCTGTTTTCTTCTTCCTCAACGTTATAGGTTTGAAAGAATTCAATAAGATGCCAGCTGCTAAGAATGCGTAATGCTTGTTGCGTATCCACTTTAACCGTCCCTGAGGAAGTGTATAGGTCCATCAGCGATATGAACGCCTAATGACAAGGAAAATTTATATATCAGCAGTGTAAAGGATCCACTCATAAGGATCGAGAGAAAACGGGTGGATACTCTTTGATTTTAATAGGAATGTTAGTTCAGCATTAACGGGCTATGCGCCTGTCAATCGGAAGGCCTAACAATTAAATGGGATTATAACAACGCAGCCTGTTAATAACTAAGAGCATTGTCTTTATAAATTTTTTTTGGACTGATTATTTCTACCGCTCCGGCTTTCGCTCAGGAAAAAGTGGCATACCTTTTTATCACAAGGCATGATCAGTGGTCTGCGATAATACCTTCTTCTACTGTATCGGTGGCCAGAGCACATAATAGAATGTTTGCGGTGTGCTGCTGAAGCCTGCGGCGGGCGCGGAGAGTGGGAGTTCTGGCAAAATTATGCCGTCGCAATAGAGCGAAATCGAAAAGCCGATAAAAATTACGCTGTGGCAAAATGGCGAGCCCGCAGGCGATGCGACGTGAAAGGCTAATCACTGGTATTTTCAGAAGCGCAGATGCTAGTGTTGATCAATGCCATCAAATAACACCAGCTGTTGGTTTAATCCCATCCGTGGTGTAAGAGTGATGCCTGTGCTGATATCAGAAATAAAACATAAGGGATTAAAGTGAACTGTAAACCGATGCTTTTCGTGCTGGCGGCGCTCTCCCTGTCGGCTCAGGCCGCCCAGAACGGAAAAACGCTTGAGCACAAAGACTGGGAAGTTGTTTGTGATAACACCCTGACCTGCCGCATTGCGGGCTATGCCAAAGAAGAGGATCCGTCCGGCTCTATTCTGCTCACCCGTGCCGCTGGACCGGGAACGGAGACAGTGGGCGAAGTGACGCTGGGCGACACCGAAGATGACAGTGAACCGGCGGAAAAGCTGACGCTGTGGATCGATGGGAAATCCGCTGGCGATCTGGTGGCGGCTGATGACAACTGGCGAATGTCGGCCAGTCAGACCTCTGCGGTAATCAGCGCCGTGAAAGGCAGCGGTAAAGTCGAGTTCAAAGGCGGTACCAAGCCATTCCAGCTTTCCGGCGAAGGCGCGTATGCCGTGCTGCTGAAAGCGGACGACGTGCAGGGCCGTATCGGCACGCCAGGTGCGCTCACCAAAAAGGGCAATAAGCCGGAAAGGAGCGTGGTTAAAGCTGTGCCCGCACCGGTTATTCAGACAGCTAAAACCCTTGGCGGCGAACCACGTTTGCTGACCGCTGCGGAAAGCGACGCGCTTAAAATCCGACTGCTTGCAACGGTCAATCATAATGATGATGACACGTGCGACAGTCTCTATTCACCTGCAGAAAACAGTGATCCGGAAACCGACGGACTCACGCTTACGCCACTCGATGACAGCCACTTTTTGCTTTCGGCGCTCTGCTGGCGAGCCGCTTATAACGAAGGATATGGCTACTGGGTCATTGATAACCAGCTGAAAGGGAAACCTGAGCTGGTGACCATTTCCGGATCAGATTACGACAAGGGCGAGATTACCAGCGTGCAGAAAGGCCGGGGCATCGGCGACTGCATGAGCCAGGAAAGCTGGGTATGGGACGGCAAAGCCTTCCGTAAAAGCTATGATGGCGGGACCGGTATGTGCCGGTATATCCATGCGGGCGGCACCTGGGATCTGCCGACGCTGGTGACGGATGTGAAGGCTGTTTCGGGTTAAGCAGGTGAACCTGAAAGCCATAAAGACGTTTTTTTCAGCAGTTGCACCTTCACCTGCGGATAAGGGTTGCGGAAACAGGGGGTAACGGTATAATCCTCAACGTTTTCCGCATACCCTTCAGTGCCGAAGTGGCGAAATCGGTAGACGCAGTTGATTCAAAATCAACCGCCGCGAGGCGTGCCGGTTCGATTCCGGCCTTCGGCATTCAGTACCTTCTTTTCTTACTTTTCAATGAGTTAGACACAGAAATCTATCTCTTTTGCATGTAAGAAATGATCTAAATTCTCACCAGAAATTGCCGCTGTAGTTAGTAGTGGCAGATCAGGGAATACTATCTCATAGCGGCGTGTAGTTCCAAGCTTCAAACACGTACAGTTTTCAACTTGAAAGCTATGACGCAGCCCACGTCTCTAAATCATCCCAAAACAGTTTGATCACACGCATTTAAGCCCGATGTGAGGCGTAGTACAGCCCCTAAACAGGTTTATGGTGGTAAACGTACCTGCACACGAAATGCAGGCTCTACCAGCGATTCAGCCACGCTCCCGCAAGGGTACACGGTTATCCTGATAAGGTGTGATCACTCTGGACATTTGATGAAGTCGCTACGCTCCGCTTGTTGTTAGTACCACCAACGGGGCTTTATGGCTACTATTGTCTAAAATTTGATTCGCTGTAAACTTATACAAATCAGGTGAGTAAGGTAAGCTTTAACGAAAATCAAAGGATAAGATGATGGTTAAAAACTATGAAGAAGAAGCCTTTAAAGTCATCAGCCGCTTCATAGCATTGTCCCTTACTCCAGATAGATTGATGAAGATAGGAGCTTTTGTTGTCTGCTACGGACAGTTTGAAACTACTTTAGAACGAGCGTTATGGACTTTGAAAGAAGTTGATGTAAAAGGGATCAGACCCTTCACTGAAAAGTTAGCTTCTGATAAATGGTTTGAATGTTTAGGCGAAGGAAATCATAAACTTACTGAAGAGTGTAATGCTGTTTTAAAAGAAGCATCTCTAACAGCTTTGGATCTCTCAAATTATAGAAATAGCCTGATACATGGCTATCTTTTACCAATTGGTGATACACCGTCATTTTTAAGAAACCCTGCATGGCACGGAGAGAAAAGAAACAAAAGTTCAGGAGATGCCTACATTGAAGAGCCATTACTCGATTTAGCAATCCTGTCTGCTTGGACCTTATTGAGACTTGTCAGACTTACTGAAAAGGTATTTGAAGATGAAACAGCTGAGTCTGCGATCATCCAAATGGCGAGCGACATAAGGGAAGCCAGAAGTTTTTCAAGTGAGTTACGCTACCTTAGAGACTTAATGAACTATGAGAAGTATTAAATCAATTGTCAGTATCAAACGTTTTGGTATGGTGGCAGGGCGCAGACTTTGCCACCTTCACAGATTCACTCCGCTGGGCATTCTCATAGACGCAAATCTTCCCATCTGACACCTCCACTTCATCAGACAGTATCAATGTAATCGGCACGGCTGAAACCTTCACCGCTGCCAGGCACAATAGAAGGGCGGATGCTAGTCTCTTCATTTTCATTCCTATGTTAGTAGTCGATTCCGGTATAAACATCTTCAATGTCTTTATCCATGATCCCACAGTAGGCCAGGGTAACGGCCTGCGAGCTATGCCCGTAAAGCTTTGTCAAAGTTGGCAGACTTACCCCGCGTTGCAGCGCGTGGAATCCCATGTTTTTACGTGGTGTGTGCGCCGCGATATGCAGATCAAGACGTTCGCCAGCTTCCTTGAACTTTGTGGACACGGTGACACGGCTGATCGCTTTACCCTTCGCCCTGTTGCTATCAACCTCGAACAAGAACACGTGAGACGGGTTAGCCGCACGGCGCTGTGCTACCAGTTGCAGAGCTTTAGGCGTCAACATCAGAGAACGCGTCTTGCCGGTTTTCTCTTCTTTCAGGTTCAGAATATTTCCATCAATCCGATCAAAGTCGCTGTACTTCAACTTTAGCGCGTCACCGATACGCGCCGCCGTCTGGTTCAGGAACACCCACAGATCACCATAGATAGGATTGCTGTTGTGCTTCCTTAGCAGAGCTTCAACATCAGCAATCTGTTCTTTCTCCCTTACTGGCTGTACTCGTTTCATGTTTTCAATCCTCTATTTGTTGCTTAGAAATGTATCTTTGATCATAACCTGATCATTTACAAGCATTTTCTATCTAATAAAGTCGATTAAAACCTTATTAAATCTGAATAAAACCTACCCCCCGCCGTGGGCAGATCTGCAAAGGGGTGTACCCCTCCTGCATTCATCGCACAATAAATATCATTTAAATCAATGTGTTACACAAAAAATCTGTAAAGCGTTCACTGTGGACGGCTACGGATCAACCTCACCAACCCCGCCAACCTCATCCCACTAAAAAAAATTCTAAGGTAGCTCCCCTTACGGGGCGTTAGCCTGCATCGGCTGCACCTCCCTTGCTCCTACTTTTACCCCGCTCAATCGTACTGCTGCTTGACCGCTGCGACAGGTGAGAATGAGTCGCATTCGGTTTCTGCAAAATATCAGGGCTGATCGAGCGCCAGCGGCGCGTAGAAACTGAATAAAACGTGAATAAAACTCCCTGAATACAGTTAACAAACGTCCATTAAGGTGTGACCGCCAATAAATCAATAGCTTAGAAACTTACTCTTTCTACTTGTGTTAGTTAGAAGGTGAAGGCAGGCAGGCCGGAGGCGTCCACCGAGACACAATGTAATAACATGTAGTGACTATCAAACTATAGGCAGATCTGCCATTCGAAATCGTCAAAATCCGGCGATTTTCGAGATTCACGCACATCAACAGGGAGAGAATAAGGGGGTTGCTTAGCAACATTTAGAATTGTTGAATTGTGACAATCATCTACCGATCACGCTGCAAGGCTTGCTGCGTCTGGTTTTGTCAAAGTTAGGCTAACAAATGAAAGTTAACTTTGGGACTTTGGAACTAACATATGGCATTCTGGAACCCATCTTAACCACGATAATTAAGGGATAATATTATGGGATTTTTAGGGGAATTAAGTAGTTTTTTACATAGTATTCCTGAATGGCTGTCCTCATTTATTACAGCGTTAATTGGTGCTGTTATTGGTGGCTGGTTTACATTGAAAGGAGTAGATCGGGAAGCAACAATTACCAGAAAAGAAGCAGAAAGAGATTCTTTAGAACTTCAGTTGTCGGTATTAAAAGGAATCAAAGGTGAGATTTCTACTCTTCTTGTCCTGTATGACAAGCGTATGAAAGTTCACATCGAGAATATACGTCCTGGTAATATGCTGCTTTTAGGATTTCCTATTGGTGATGATAACTTCACGTTCTACGAGCAAAATGCAAAGTTTATTGCCAAGTTGAATGATGAGCCAAGAGATTCAATCATCAACATCTATACATATGCTCGCTCCTTAATCCAGTCCTTCAAGGGTAATAATCAACTAATTGTTGAGCATGAGAAAATATTGTTAGGGATGGCTGACAAAAATAATAATGCCGATTACTACCAGCGATTGTATGCTGCAAAGCAGGAAGTGATGATCGATTACGCTCAAGGTATTAAAGCCATTGATGGAGAAGTAAGAGAATCTATTGCTAATGGGTTTGCCAATATTGATCAAGAAATTGTACGATTAGAAGACAATCTCAAAAATTTGTCATTGTAAGAAGTGCTGAACAGTAAAGCTAAGGTTTACCATAGGTAAATTTTACCGTCGGTAGATTTTGCCGATGGTGATTAATGCCTACGGTAGATTTTACCACGCACCAACGGTAATTTTTACCAACTCACCACCGGTAAATTTTACCGTGTAATAAGATCAAGATTATTTAATAAGATCAAAAAGAATTAGATATTAATATAATTACAAGATTGTTCTTTCTTTGAACAACAGTTCTTAGAAGTAATATAAATCGTTTGCTCCTGCTCCGTTGTCGCCCACAGAGCATTGATAATTGTGCTACATCGGACGATTGCACGTCCTACCCTGGCACAATGCTATTCCAGCTTTCGATGATAGGTTACACCTCCCATCATCTCAACCTGAGATTTGATGTGCTCCCACTGGCTACGCCAGACACTGGACGTAAGTCCATTGCAGCCAGCACGCTAACGCCTGGCTGATCGGTTAGAAGTGGGTCGCGCCGGATATTCTCCAGAGTTACAGCTAAACCCTAAGTTACAGATAACAGGGCCAAATCTAAGCCATTCTCCGGCGTTTTCTGAGGGTAGGTAATACGTTTGCTTACCTTTGATCTTAAAACACAGCACAGAGTGCTACAGGTGGCTTAAAATTGATTTGGTATGGTTTTGATCAAATGCCTTGACTTGAAGTGTAATAATCGATTAAAGTACTTGACTTTAAGCAAACAGTTGAAATAGATCAATATTTATCTTGACTTCAAACTGCTTATGTAGTAAAGTAGTAGTAGAGCAATAAAGAAATCTATTCTTCCTTCCTCAGCCTCCCCCGGCTATTGATGATTTCTGCTCAAATCCAACAAATGACACTACCGCGCCGCTTTCTCAATGCGTGGAATTTCAGTTAATCCAATTTTATAAAAAGGAGATCACGCCTATGGCTTGGCCTAAATACAAAACGCCTGATGAAGTCTTCCAGCTTTGGAAAGATGGACTGATGACTAAGGCACGAATTCAAGGAAGCTATTTTGATAACTTGAGACTTGGACGCAAACGCGCCGATTTTTACCTTGAGGTTTTAGAACTAATTAAGAAAGAAGAGGAGAATATGTAATGGCTTTTGAAAATGGTTTACACCTCAAACTGAAATCAGAATTACGTAATGCCCTTGTTGAAGAAGCTAAGAAGCAAGGAGTGTCCGCTGTTCGTCTGGCTGCAAAGATTTTAGACGAACATTTTAAATCAACGAACTCTGCCAATGGAGATCATAATGCACAAAACCCGAATGGAACCAAACAAATTCTTTCTTAAATACTACACAGTCCTGTTTCACACCGAAACAATAACCAATCTTGAAACAGGCGAAGTATTCAAACTAAGTTCTACTGATGTTCATCTTTACTGCTATTTCATCGACCAGTTTAAATCATACGGCTTGAAAGGACAGCAGTTTTTTGAAAGTACGAAAAGCATCGAAAGTAAAACTCCTCACGCTTCAGATAAATCAATCCGGGAATTCATCAAAAAATTTTCTAAACTTGGCTTGATCAAGTATCAGAAGATTAAGAAGGGCGGAAAATTCCATAGCAATCTTTATACTTTAGTTCTTACGCCAGATGAGGCGAAAGGGATCGTTAGCTTTAATACAATCTGGAGCAGAGAAGAAGAAACTTCCCCGCAAGAACCACAGCAGCCCGAAACAAACCCCGCTTTACCTTCTTCTGATGATATTCATACGCCAGCCGATTCACTGTCTGATGATGTGCCTAAGCCAACAGGCAAGGTTAACCTTATCTTTAAACCGTATAATCCTGAAGAAGAAGATGAAAATTACGGAGAAGATGAGGAGGAAGAGGAAGAGCTTGCTGATTGGGAAAGGGTGGATGAATCGCCGCCTTCAAAAATAAAACCCTCTTCAATTAGCCTGGCAATGCGTAATCAATTTCACCCGCAAAGGAAAAATGAGAAGGGCGATTATACTGAACACATACCATTCTAAGGGGGATTATTATCAGTCCTGAACAACGTGATTTTATAATCAATGAACTGCGCCGCTGCAAAACTTTATCTGTATCGGTGCTCGCAAAGCGTTTCGGCTTGTCCGAATCGGAAATCAGAAGATTACAGCGCATCGCTAACAACAAATAACAATGCTCACGAAGTGAGTTAAGCCGAGCTTAAACCGCTTTGCGGTCAAATAATGGGGGAATATTGGGTTATACGTCAACAGCCAATCTAAACAAAGCAAAAAACTTTAAACTGGAGAAGAAGCCGCGAGGCAGGCCAGCAAAAAAAAAGCCAGAAAGTAAACTTCCTGAAGGAATCGCACAATCCAATGAACTACAAATCTTAAAAGTCTATTCTGAATCCGAGAAGCTTTCAGAAATAGAACAGAAGACTATTTCCGAAATCGTCTCTTCCTGCCCTGGTGTTTACCATAAGCCGCGCCCTGTAATGAAAACTATCATTCACGCGCCGGAACGCTGGCACTTAATACACGCATCAAGAGAAGAGTTTAGATTTTGGTGCATCTACAACCGTCTTGAAAATCCAATGTTTGAAGGGTACAGCGTAGACATTTTAAATATGACTTCAAGCGGTGAGGGGCTTTAATGGATAACAATACAAACCTATTAACCCGCTTGCGTAAACATCGCCAGTACAGGCAGATCGTTGATGAATATGAACGCTGTGGCTGTTCTTTCATCATCGCACGAAAGTTTATGCTACCGCCAGAAGAGGCCGCGCTTGTGTGCGGTATTATCGACATTTTACAGGAGAATAAAAATAATGAGAATGGAAAAAAGTAAGGAATGGTATTTCAAAAGGCTAACTATTATAGAGCAAGAGTTAGGCGTATTGATCAGGATGAAAATCTTTAAAAAGAAAACCCTTATTCTAAATTCTCTTGATCAATTGATAGATGAACTTAGCTATCTTACAAAAGATGCTCTTGCGTCTAATACACTGGACGGCTTCGATAAAGCAGACTTTCAGCGCGGGGTAATGCATTTACTTGAACTATTCAAAGAATGTAGAGAAATGATAAATGCGATGTTTGAACTTCAAATGAAAGTGCAACCTGCTATTAGATGTAAGATTCTTACGGAGTTAAACTAATA
The DNA here is from genome assembly GCF_003201065.1 of Pantoea sp. JKS000250. Lineage (NCBI taxonomy): Bacteria > Pseudomonadati > Pseudomonadota > Gammaproteobacteria > Enterobacterales > Erwiniaceae > Pantoea > Pantoea sp. JKS000250. The sequence goes on from NZ_QICZ01000001.1 coordinate 2,773,095, forward strand.
TGGCGACGATAGAACAGATCGAAAAGGTACGGGCTTACGCATACTTTCCGAGCCAGGCACAATTACCGGATAGCGTCATAGCCAGCAAAATAGATATGTGGGCAGATGTCCACGGAGACACACCGCAAACGCTCTATAAGGCTCTTTTAGATTGTCTAAGGTATCTTGTCTACACCGATCCCAATATCGCATCAGGAACCGGCACAGGCGGGAATAGCCGCACTGAACAAGTGGGACAGGTGCAGGTTACAACAGAGACGACAGGCGAATATGTCTCTAAGTGGAAACGCATCTTAGACGGGTATCTATCCGGCGATCTGCGCTTCCCTGGAATACGTAGCCCGAAAGGTAAGAGTGTAATCATTGGCGGAGTTGACCGCCACGAGATCGACCGCGTGAACGCTAACCCGTACAGCGTAAACGGATTGCTAAGAGACGGCAGAGACCGATTCAAAATTATAAGAGGAGAATTCGAATGAGAGATATTAAACAGGAGTTTGATCAGTTTTGGGATGGTGTGAGCGATATTGTAATATCTCTGATTCACAGTGATTACACCTCCACAGATACATTCTTATCTAACTTTGCTTTCGTCAAAGAACGTTATTTCAAGTTCAATGACACGCTATCGCCAGAGGATAGAACCTGGCTTGCTGAAAACCATCTTCCCGACTTTGTAGAGCTATTGCAGTGCAGCACAGCTATTGCAGCAATATCTGCAACTTTGGAGCACGTGACGCGACCGCAGGCAGGCACAGCGATCCACTAAACAGAATAATTATGCCATAAAAGCGGTTTTTTATCTAAAAAATACGCGAAACTCGTTGCAAAGATCGAATAATTATGCTATAATTAATTATGTAGGGTAAGTCTGTTAGAGAGCTTTCATACCACTACAGCAGGTGATTTGCATTGTGCCTGTATGCGGAAAGGGAGTTGTGTCCAAAATGCAATTTAATGCAGTTGTTAAGGTGTCGTCTAACGCCTTTCCCAAAGGTTCAGGAGAGCCATAGACAATATTATTTTGAAATCTTCAGCAATTTCAAATATCCAACAGGCCGCAGCGGTTCGCCTGTGTTTGAAAGGGAGTGATTACCCGAATCGCAATAAATTATATGTTGGAGACAGCCTATAATTGGTTTCTAACCAAAAGTTCCCGTCTTGCGCTTTATAAGGCTGTGGCAGGCCATAGACATAAACAAGAGTAAATGCTTGTTAAATTCCTTAGTTTAATTCAGGGAACTAAGTTCCCTATTTATTTCAAATCGCCGCCGTCCGGCGGCGATTACAATCTATTTTTTACAACAAAATCACCTCTGGTGCTTAAGCCTCTTTCAATCTCCTGTTAGAGGCTATTTTTTTATGGAATTCATAAATGAGCGATTATAAAGAATATAATAGGCAATCCTTTTTAGGTAAAGTTCCCGTTACTCTTCTTCTTGATGATTTTGAAACAGCTTCGACACTTACAATTCTTGCAAGACAATATAAAATTCCTGTCTTAGAAGAGAACGTGATCACAAGCGAATTACTATCTAAAGCCGATACTTATCCAGATGTTATGAAACGCTTGCAAGAGATTGAAGCATATAACCTGGTAAGGCTTTTAGAAAAGAAGAGTAAAACTGTTAACGAAAGTTCTGCAAGTATCTCTATCACTAAATCTGATAAACAGGTTGATGCAATCTCACGTGTTCAGCAAATTGCTGAGCAAATGAATAAATCCAAAGATAAACCATCGAAAGAACAAAATTCTATCGTTGATAAATTAATTCAAACTATAAAAAAATAAGGAGTGTCTTAGATGGCCCTTAACGCTTTTACTAATTCGCCACTGACGATTAAAGACGTGGTATCGCACGAAATCACAGCATTTAGCCGCCGTGTTATCAATGTTGCCCTTAAACAAGATGTTAAGCCAGGTAGCGTAATTACTGCCGCTGGCGCACTTGTTGGATCTGGTGCTACATCAGCCTATGTCGTGCTTGAATATGCTTCTGCATCGTCTACCGCTGTCCCTGTGCTTGTTGCCGGTACAAACGTCTGGCTAAAGAAATTCGCGCTGCAATGTAATGATGTAGACAAAGCCGTAGAACTGCTTTCCGCTGATCCGGCTGTCCGTTTCTCAGACAGTGCAACCCTGCCAACAACCTAATAAAGGATAATAACTATAATGGCTAACTTCCAATATTCACAATGGGGAATGACAGATCTTGTTCCTGCATTTTCACAGACTTCACAGCAAAACTATCTGCTACAGGCTTTGGGCATTTTCGAGAAAGAAGGTAGTTCAGAGATCCGCGTATCCTTTGACCGTCTGGCAGAAACAAACCAATCCCTAATGAATACCCCAAAAAAGCGTTACAGTTTTGAACACAATTCAACTGAACGCGGGACAGCTACTAATTATCGTGTAGAAATTCCATATTTCCTGCGTCACGATTCAATTACCGCTGAAGATTTCCAGCAAGGTAAGCGCCGCGCTGGTAGTACCGAAGAAGAAACTTATTTAGATATTCTTGGGGATTATATCCAGGCACACGCTAAAGCACATAAACGCACGGTTGAAACAATGTACGCTCGCGCTCTTTTCACTGGTGAAGTTTATACGCCTTTCACTAAAACCGAAGATCCACGCCAGATTATCGACTACGCTACAAGCTTTGATGCCCCGTTTATGACGGAAACTATTGATCTGAACTCAAGCACTACTCTTGACGTGTTGGAAGCCTTTAACGGGTTTCTTGATCGCATTAACGCCGCTGCTGATGGTCTTTATAGTGATATTACACGTGTAATTGTGTTTGCAGGTGCTGATGCTTATAACCGTCTCCGCTTCCATCCTTCAATGAAAGAAGCTTTCCAGTACGTTAGCCCACTGGCTGAGGGTAATATTATTATCCAGCGTCAGGATCTGCTACCGAACGTGCAGACAATGAGCCTACCAGGTTTGAGCGTTGATGTTATCAAGGTGACTGATCCGCTGCTAACTGCGTATCTTGCGAGTAATGAAATGCTTATGATGCCTATTTTTAGGGCTGGCACGAATGCTTATCAGCATATCTATAGCCCTGCATCGACTAACTCACGTCTTGCACGTACAAAGATTGCACAAGAATATTTCTCCTACCTGATCGAGAACGATTTAGGAGAAGAAAGAATTTATAGTGAAGCCGGTATTCTTCCAGTAAACCACGTTACGAATATGGCAATGCGTATTACAGCAACGATCTAATAATGCTCCGTGTGTTATTCCTACTGATCTTATTATGTATTGAGATTGGTATCTATTATGGTGCTGCAACTTATATACCGCTGCACCTAATACCCTTGCTGTTTGGAGTATGAAAATGAAAATTACATTTGAAGATGACAGCGGGCAAAAAGTTATCTGGTCGAATCTAAGTGAGAGTGATTTACGTAAGTATTTCAACTTATCAGCACTTGCTCAAGCTAACGGCCTTGCTGAATCTACAGTTAGATCACGCCTACATCGTGGGATGCCGCTATTGCTGGCACTTAATGTAGAACCAGAATAACAAAGCAACCGCTTATTAGCCCTGTCCCTTAACGGGGATGGGGCTTTTTTATGGAGTAAATAAATATGGCAACAAAAATTCAGGCCGCAACGTTAATTAACCGTGTGGTGTACCAGACGGATCGCAACAGTCTTAACCAGGCACGTAAGCAGATGAGACAGCTACGCCAGCAGATGGAAAACGATTCTGTTAAACAGTCGAAAGCTGAGATCAAGCGGATGCGTGACCAGGCAGATGCGGAGATAAAAGAAACGAAACGTGCCGCACGTGAGAAGGCCAAAGCAGAGAATCAAGGCAGCGGGAAGCGTGCCGGAGGCGGGAAAACGCAGGCAGAACGCGATGCAGCACGCCAGGTTAAAGAGCAACAGCGCCAGCAGGCCAAACAACGCCGCGAAGAAGAGAAACGCATCAGGGAACAGGGAACGCGCCAGGAACGGGCCAATCTGATGCTACGCCGTAACGCTTTCGATATAACGAGAATGCAGGGGCTGAACCAGGAACAGCGCCACAACGCGATCAGAGAAGTCCAGCGCATCAGCCAGGCATATCACGATCAAACTATGAGCCTACAGGCTAGCAATGAAGCTTTGCGACAGCAGCGCCGACAGCTACAGGCAATCGCCAGAGAAAGCCGCGCCGCTAACCACCGTGCCGGTGTTCCAACGCCAGCAGGACACAGCCGTCTTGCTTCAAGTCTTGCGCTTGCCGGTGTTGCCGGTGGTGTGGGGTATCTCGGAGAACGTGCAGCCGGTGCTGCTCGTGAGACTCTACAAGGCTCGGTCGAAAGGAATTCAGGACGCACGCAACTGAACAGCTTAGGCGTTTCTACGCTTGAGGCTGACGCCTTGATCGCTGAAGCACGTAAGAACGGGTATAACTTCACCTATGAACAGCTTGCGGATAAACAGCGCGATTACAATGACAAGGCCGGTCAGTTAACTGCTAATGGAAGCTGGAAGCAGGCAAAAGACGGATCTTGGAGTCTATCGGGTGGTGGGGAATTTGGCGATATTGTGAACAGTGTTACCGCGAAGAGGGGCAAAGCCGCAGGGGAACAAGTTGTTTCAAACCTGCAAGGGATGAACTTTACTGAATTCCTCGTGTACTTGCGTCAGTTACAGAAAACGATGGGATACAGTGAGAAAGAACTCACCGCATTTGCTGAAGCGATTGATGACGGCAGCGTAGCACTCCAGGCGGTCAAAGATGGCGGGAAAAACCTTACTGATACAGCTATGCAGATCGCGCGCAGTGGTCAGAGCTTAACAGATCAGCAAAGCCAGAATTTATCCTATCTCTCTAACCTCGGATCAGTCGCACAGTCTGCATCTGAAAACCTCGGAGATACTTTTTCGAGCGGGTTTGCGGAGAGATTCCGCGAGCTTGGACAAGATAGCGATAGCGTTAGAGACAGCTTCAAACAGCTAAAGCCTATAGCCGATGAGCTGGGTAAAGAGCTGGGCGGGTTAGTTGGCTGGATAAGTTCCCATTTAGGCGTGATCCCAGGCAGCGCCGGATATAATGAAAAACATTATAAGGAGGCCTACAACAGCGCGTTAGAGCACAAGGATGATAACTGGTTTATACGCTGGGTTAACAAGAGATGGGAGTCTAATTCAACCGCAGGCAATCAGGGATGGCAAGACGCTTTAGCCGGTCGCCCGATTGATCAGAAGTACGTAAACCCATATGGCACAACTGAACCAAACTTCACAACGCAGAATGCTTTAGATCAGCGTTATGCAAACCTGGCTATGGGTAATCCGCTCGACTTCCAGACGCCTAAGTTTGAATTTGAGATTCACAATGAAACCAACGTGAATACCAATGATGATCGCTTGATGGGTGTCTTTACTGCACACACACAGCAAGAGATTCTGAATAGTTGGGATGATATGACATTCCAGGTTAACAACATGACCAGCAACAATTAATGCTGATGGCAGTCAGTTAGCCAGAGGCTAAACCGCTTTGCGGTCAACTAACGGACTGGTTAGGCGGGTGCGGAATTCATGATAATGTGTCCGCATCCAATCTTATTTTAAGGAGATTAACGTGAATTTTGAAGACTTATCTTCACAGGAACTTGATGAACACATCATGCAACGTCTTGTTTTTGATGATGAAGAGTTATTACCATTACTAAAAGGCCACATTTTCATAGAAAAAGTTTTGGAAACACTAATTTCACGAAATCTCGTAGCGCCGAAGGTTTTTTTCAAGTCTACACGTTCCTTCGACCTTAAAGTTGATTTGTCTTTTGCTATGGGGTTAATAAATGAAAAATACTATTCTGCATTCAAAGCTATCAATAAAGTAAGAAATAATTATGCACACAAGCATGATTATAAAGTTACCCTTGAAGAGTTAAATAGCTTCAAGTTTGATTGGGCAAATGTTCAGAATTTAGCGTATGAAAAGGCATGTAATAAGAGCATTGAGGACAGCGCAAGAATTGCCACTATTTTTCTTTGCTGGAAAGCAATGCTTCTTATAGGAAAAGACGAAGAGTAAAGTTAGGGGCCAATGCCCCTTTCCTCTAAGTATCAAACTCAGAATAAGCGATTAGCTCAACATACTGTGATAGCTCTTGAGGCGAAGCAGATTTTTTAGAATACGTCTTAAAGCTTTCAGTATTACCGCGCTCATGCCCCATCAATAGAGCGATCCTATCCTCAGGAACTTTGTTCCTGTCCAGTTGCTGAGCGTAGGAATGGCGTAGCGAGTGAAATACTTTTCTTTCTGTGCCAGCTTCGCCCAAAGCCTTACGCTTCTTGCGCGTAAATTGTTGAGAGTGCCAGGAAGAGCGCTTACCATCTGCACGGTCTGTGATTGATGCATGGTAGAACAGGAAGCCGTCATAGGGCTTCTGGAGAAGCGTAGTAACCAGTGCAGTTAACTTGCTGTGGACAGGGATGATTCTGGCCGCCGATTTTGTCTTACCTTCTAAAACTTCAAAGCACAACACATCTTCAATCGTCTTAACGTTAACTGATTTCAGGGTGCACACCTCGTTGAGTCGCATACCGCTATACATTCCGATAAGCGTTACAGCTTTCATTTCATCATCAAGCAGGCTGTAGACCTTCGCTAACTCGCCCGGAGCGAATACTTCATAGCTAACCTTGCTGCTTTTCGCTTCCAGCGCATGACCGCGCCAGGGATTATCCTGTGGTGCATCGTGATACCGGTTCTTAGCCAGATCCCAAATCTGAGCAAGGGCGCTGATATAGTTTTGTATCGTCTGAGGCGCTTTCTCATTTTTTAGCTTATCAAGCCAGCCTGTTACGGTTGTTCTGTTCACATCCTTTAGCTGAACATCTTTTTTCTTGAGATGAGCAAGTAACACCTCTACGGCTTTGTTTGTTTTGGAAAGGGTAGTCAACTTTCGTTTCTCGCTGAATTGCACAAGGTAGAGATCCAAAAGTTTGAGAAGTGAAGGGCAGGTAAGAATAGATTCGCCCAACGGGATTGGGTTTTCTTTGGCTATGTTTCCTATCTGGCGTAGCTCATTGATGATTCGTTCCATCTTTGTGCCGCTGGGCTGTGGTTTTAGCTGTTCCCTTAATCTGGAAAATTCTACGGCGATAGCATCACGGATCAGCCTTGCTTGCCTGATGTCTCGTGTGCCAGTGGACTTGATGAAGTTCTTTTTGCCGCTGAAATACCCTCGCATGTAAGCAGGTAGCGCAATGCGAACCATGTACACACCACAAGGATCAAGAATCAGATAACGATCTCTCTTGTAAATCATGAAAACCCCGGTTATTTTGTCGGGGCAATCTCATGGCGAAATTGGTATGGTTAGCCGTAGGCGCATTCTAACGAATTGATCAAAATCAATGAGTTAGGAGACGCAGTTGATTCAAAATCAACCGTAGAAATACGTGCCGGTTCGAGTCCGGCCTTCGGCACCAGTATCCTGTCCATCCTCGTCCGAGGAAGTCTAAAAAACCCTTTAAAATCAACAAGCAGGTTGATTTTATCATCCTGCGTCGTCCGAGCACATCCGTTGCAATCCAGACCTCGGTGGGGGCATAATTGGGGGCATTTCCACTTCGATAAGAAATGTGCCCCCAAAATGAAGCTGAATGCCCGTCAGGTCGACACTGCAAAGCCCAAAGAAAAAAACTATAAAATGGCCGATGGCGGCGGTTTGTATCTTGAGGTCACGACTAAAGGATCAAAGTACTGGCGCATGAAGTACCGGCGTCCAGCTGACAAAAAAGAAGACCGACTTGCCTTCGGCGTTTGGCCGACAGTGACGCTTGCCGAGGCACGTGCTAAGCGTGACGAAGCTAAAAAGATGTTAGGGCAGGGGATGGATCCCAAAGCGGAACAGAAAGAGGCCCAGGCTGAGAACGCCGGGGCTTATACTTTTGAAACGATCGCCCGCGAATGGCATGCCAGTAACAAGCGCTGGAGTGATGACCATCGTTCACGGATCCTGCGCTATCTTGAGCTGTATATTTTTCCTCATATTGGTTTGGCAGATGTTCGTAAGCTGAAAACCAGCCAGCTGTTAGCACCTATTAAGGCCGTTGATGCCAGTGGCAGGCATGACGTCGCTCAGCGCCTTCAGCAGCGTGTTACAGCGATAATGCGCTATGCCGTGCAGAACGATTATATTGAGTCCAACCCTGCTGTTGATATGGCTGGGGCACTTTCTACCGTCAAGGCTCGCCATTACCCCGCATTACCCTTCAACCGTTTTCCTGAGTTTCTTGCGCGTCTTGCCGCATATCGTGGACGTATGATGACCCGTATAGCCGTCAAGCTTTCATTGCTGACCTTTGTTCGTTCAAGTGAGCTGCGCTTTGCCCGGTGGGATGAGTTCGATTTTGATAGTGCCTGCTGGCGTATTCCGGCGAAGCGTGAAGAAATTGAAGGCGTACGTTATTCACATCGTGGAATGAAGATGAAAGAAGAGCACATTGTTCCGCTAAGCTGCCAGGCTCTTACGTTACTTGAAGAGCTACGGCCGTTAAGCGGTGATAACACACGTTTGTTTCCGGGAGATCACGATCCCAAAAAAGTAATGAGCGAAAATACAATTAATAATGCATTACGTTCAATGGGATATGACACTAAAACAGAAGTGTGCGGTCATGGCTTCCGAACAATGGCTCGCGGTGCCTTAGGTGAATCCGGGTTATGGAGTGATGATGCTATTGAACGCCAGTTGAGTCATTCTGAGCGCAACAGTGTAAGAGCTGCCTATATCCATACATCTGTTCACTTGGATGAACGTCGACTCATGGTCCAATGGTGGGCGGACTTTTTGGACGTAAACCTTAAAAGATTTATATCGCCTTATGATTTTGCTAGAGAAGGCCATCACAAAAGAAGATAATTCATGCATTTTTCAATATAAAACTCTGTATGATTTATAAACTTTGAATGGTAATCTGACCTCCAAGGTTGTATTAGTTTGTTACTATCAACAACGATATGATATTGGAGTTTTGATTACCATGGACATTCCTCACATTTTAAGTCAAAGTATAAATTCTGGTCGTGTTGTTCTTTTTCTAGGATCTGGGGCCACAATCGGAGCTAAGGCACCGAGTGGTAAAGAGGCTCCTAAAGGTAATGATTTAGCTAATATTCTTTCAAAAGAATATTTTGGTGAAGAAAAAACTACAAAAACATTATCTTCGATAGCTGAGCTGGCTATATCGGAGACCGATATCCATACAGTTCAACAATTTGTTAAAGATTACTTTGATGAGTTTGAACCCGCGGACTTCCATTTAAAAATCCCAACTTTTAGGTGGGTTGCAATATATACTACAAACTATGATTTAGTCATAGAGAAAGCATACCAAAAACAATCAAATAAGACTCAAAATATCAAGTGTGTATATAAGAATAGTGACAGGGTTGATGAAATACTTCGGTCCACTGACTCTATTTGCTATGTTAAACTTCATGGGTGCATTACTAAAACTGACGATTTAACAATTCCTTTAATTTTAACTCCAGATCAATATGTTACACATAAACGTAATAGAGACAGGTTATTTAATCGATTAGATGAGCATGGGCATCAGTATACAATAGTTTTTATAGGATACAGTTTAGATGATTCAGATTTAAGACAAGCTCTTTTATCGCTGAGTGAATCTTTAGACGAAAGACCAAGGTTCTACACTGTTACTCCATCACTTTCTGACGCCGAAGTAAGAATGTGGGAAAAAAGAAAAATAACTCCACTCAAAGGAACTTTTGAAGATTTTGTAAATGCGTTGGATGAAACTTCTCCTATAGCATTACGCAATGTTTCTCGCGTTAAAAAGCAACATGAAATTGAGCGTATTTTTAAAAACAACAACTTAGAGTTATCTTCAAAAACGGTTGAAATATTGTTGAGTGAACTCAGTTTTATTCGATCAGATATGCCAACAAATAAAACCCATCCATCAGAATTTTATAAAGGTAACTCTTATGGTTGGGAATCAATTAAAGAGGCATATGATTGTCGAAGATCTCTAACAGATACATTTATAAGTGAGGTTATTTTACTTGAAGAGGTTGAGAGAAATTCAACTGTTGATTTCTTTTTAGTCAAGGGGCATGCAGGCTCCGGGAAAACTATTACTTTAAAACGTATTGCTTGGGATTCTGCGGTAGAATACAACCGAATTGTACTATATTGGGAGTCTTCGAATAAAATAGATACAAACGCTATATTTGAAATTTGCGAAAGAGCGACAGATAGGGTTTTTTTATTTGTGGATAAAGCATCTTTCCATATTTCTGAAATAACGGCTTTGATCAAGAGAGGGGGTAATTCGGAGTTAAAATTAACTATAATATCTTCTGAGAGGGGAAATGAATGGAACATGGAATGTGAGCCTTTACATTCTTGTATTTCAAAAGAATTTAGGCTGCCTTATCTAAAAGAAAAAGAAATTAAAGATTTATTAGATAAATTAAGCAGATTCCAGTGCTTGGGGTTGATTAAAGATTTAGCTCGTGAAAAACAAGAAGAGGCCTTTAGAAATAAATCAGGCAGGCAGATATTAGTTGCGCTCTATGAAGTCACAATGGGTAAATCTTTCGAAGATATAGTATTCGATGAGTACAATAATATTGAGCCAGAACAGGCAAGGTTAATATATAGAACTATTTGTGCGCTTAATCGTTTAGGTGTATCTGTGCGAACTGGTATCATTCATAGAATATTTGGCGTGCCTTTTGAGATTTTCAAACAGAAATTTTTTAGTCCGCTTGAAAATATTGTTCAGGTCGTTAGTCCATCTAATAATGATGATTATGCATATCAAGCTAGACATCCATTAATTGCAGAGTTTGTATTTGCACGCACAATGCTTAATGAAGAAAGTAAAGAGGATTTATATCTCGATTTAATTGACTCTTTAGATATAGGTTATTCATCTGACAAAAAAGCATACCGAGAAATTATTAAAGCGAGAAATCTATTGTCGCTGTTTAACGATCCGTTAGTTATTAGAAGAATCTATGATGCGGCAAGGCAGATTGGGGAATTCGATGATTACTATCATCAACAAATTGCCATTTTCGAAATGAAGAGGAAAAACCCTAACTTTAGACTTGCAGAACAACACTTAGATACTGCAGCAGAGATTGCACCATATAATCCAACTATAAATCATACTAGATCCGAGTTGGAACTTCAAAAGGCGAGGGGAGGGAATGAATTAGAAAGAGAACGGTATCTTTCTCGTGCTCGTGAATACGCACTAACTAATTTAAGGAGTGGATTTGATAATAATCACTCTCATAGTTATCATACTTTATGCAAGGTCCATCTGGAAAAGATATCAACTATATTTAATGCGCAGGATATTGATGAAAAGACTTTAAAGGAATTGATAAAAGAATTTGTGACGACACTCCATTCAGGATTACAGAAATATCCTAACTCAGAGTTCCTTTTGGAGGCGGAATCCAAATTGAGTTCTCTGCTTAATGATAACAAGGGTGCGATAGCATCTTTGGAAAAGGCATTCAATAAAAACAGCGCTAGCACCTTTATAGCAATAGCTTTGTCAAAAGCATATATAAAAAATGGTGATACACCTAAAGCGAGAGCGATCATGGAAACCGTTTTGGAATACTATCCAGCCGATAAGGTTTGCAACGGCCGGCTCGCAAAGATAATCACTGAATTTTATGCTGGCGAAAATGATCTCGCAGAGTATTACTGGAGGAGGTCTTTTACCGAAGGTGATTCAAACATAGAAAATCAATTCTGGTATGCTCGGCAGTTATATATAAATAAAAAATATGAGGATGCTAAGAGGTATTTTGCAATAACCAAAAAGAAAAATATAGCACCAGATATTAAAAGTAAAATACGTGGGCCGATTTTTGACAAAGATGGGGAGTTGCTGCAGTTAGGAGGCGCAATTGTCAGGAAAGATGAAAGTTACTGTTTCGTGCGAGATTTCGCATCTGGTGAAATAGCCTTTCTTCATAAAAAAAATATAACTCATCTTATCCAATGGGAGAAATTAAGAATAGATACACATATTTTATATAATTTGGGTTTCAACTATTCAGGTGCATCTGCATTTAATGCTAGAGAACTTGATGTGTAGTTTACCCTTTGGTGCGCGCTCGTAGCCCCGCCACGCCTGCGCACTTCATGCAGTGGTTTTCATGCACCTGCATGAGTGGCTCCTGGCCGCGCCGCAGCTGGCCTTTCCAGCCGTTCCGGGATGCCTGAAACTCATGCGTTTTCATGCAGCATAGACATGCACGCTCCCTTCGGTAATTAGCGGACACAAAAAAGCCCGGCGCGTAACCGGGCATCAGTTAGGGGTTATCTCTCTGGCTCAGAAAATTTTGCGCTTGCGCCGGTCCGTTCTGGCCCCTCTGAAAGGATGCGCACCGCTCACGCTCAGCACGTCATCACGGAACATCAGCGGCTGATTCACGCTCGTCCATCGCTTAATGAGGTTCTGGACATATACACGGTACAGCGTGTCGGCATCGTTCGCGCCTTCAATAACCCCCGGTGCATGCGTTGAGCCATTCCGTTCAAACTGGCTGTACTTCATCCTGAGCAGGCTGCTCAGCTCTGCGCCGTGAATAATGAAGAAATCATCAATCAGCGTATCAATGCGCTCATCCGTGATGCCCTCATGACAGAATACGTAAGCGTTAGCCTTGCGCCCGGTCACGTCTGCCATCACCGGCAGCTGCTTTTCCTTTTCGGCAATCAGCCCGGCGATGTCAGTTGCCGTTTCCTGCTGCTCCAGATACTCCGCGCGCAGCGTCTTCATCTCCGACGTGACGTTGCCGCCATTCTGTCCCAGCAGTTCACGGAAGCGTGTCCGGTTGTCCCGGCTTGCCTGCTCCATTTCGGCCTTACGCTGGCGCAGCTCGCTGAGGTTCTCAGCGGCGGCGTTCTCGGCCTGCCTTGCCTCCAGCCAGGCCAGCATCTTCGTATTGAGGTCTTCGATACGCAACCGCCATTCAGAGGACAGCCCCTTCACCAGCTCGGTGGTGTGACTGATAACGTCGGCCTCGGGTAACCGCAGGAGCCAACCTGCTTCCTTAAGTGGCCGCTGTGCTCTGGCCTGCGCCGTACCGATACGGTTACCGGCTGCCTGAATCTGTTCGTCGGTCATCTGCTGCTGTGTCATGCTGTTTTTCCTCTCTGTCACGGCTGTGCGTGGCGGTCTTTGCGGGTGCTGGCTGAACCATAACGGCCCAGCGTCTGCGGCTGGCGAACCGGCGCGTCATTCTGCGGTTCCGGCTCTGTCGCTGCGTGCCTGTGGGGCTTCATGATGATTTTCTCGACGCTCTCCAGCGCGGTGAACGTGCAGGAGCAGTCGAGGTTCTGGCACTGGTACCAGGTACGCTTTACGGAGGGCGCTTCATAAGCGCTGGTGCGGGTGTGGGCTACCTGACCACATTCGGGACATTTCAGGGCCATCTCGTTTCCTGTCGGCTGGTTTCAGTAAGTCAATTGTGCCGGGTCTGGCACAGCGGCTTCTACCGAAGGGCGTTGTATGACGGACCAGACAAAAGCATTACTTCTGGCGAGCCAGGAAAAGGTCTCACTGAAGCCTGTTATCAGCTTTCAGTTTTATATAAATCCTTCACCATTCTTCACCAGAGAGAAAAAAATAGTAAATACAGTAAATTAAGAGGTGAAGAGTGAAAAAAGTAATCCTTCACCCTCTATTCACCATCGTTCATCAGCAGGATTTTGGCCTTATTAATTCTTTAGAACGATTGGTTTTAAAAACTTTCTTATATTGGACCTAAAATTATTGGATAAAACCTTATCAGTACTTTTTGGTGCAGTCTGGTACTATTCACGTACACGCATTTTTTGTGGGGTTTTTATGTGGCCGGTCAGGCAGATTTCTGTTGTTGTCACCGGCAAAAATATTCGCAAAATAAAGAGCTACCCGATGCCGTACACACCTGTGCGGCGCTTCACGGATACCTAAGAGGTAGCTCATGCACACGACTTTAAACGCTCATTCATCCCCCCCGGCGGCACCAGCCATGCCGGTATCATTCCCGGTTCAGGAGCGCTTTATGCGCCTGCCGGAAGTGATCCACGTCTGCGGCCTGTCCCGCTCAACCATCTATGACCTCATCAGCCGCAGTGCTTTTCCGGCGCAGGTATCGCTTGGCGGCAAGAACGTCGCGTGGCTTGCCAGCGAGGTCAGCGCCTGGATGAATGCACGCATCGCAGCACGCGGTCAGGAACGTGCAGCATGATCTTCACCAATTGTTGAGATTTTCCGCCATGCTGAATTTTCCTGTGTTCCCCGGCTTGCGCGCCGGGGCCATTCCCTGGTACAGTCTTTCTGCTGTCGCAAAATCGGCAGCCGGGATTGGCGTCCTGAATACAACGTTGGCGACACCAGACGCGCCTCGCGTCTTTTTTTGTGTCTGTGCCCTGATGCACCCATTTTTCGGGCGACGGTTCTGTATCTGTCGTACCTTCCGCGTAATGGTGGCTCAGGCGGGGGCTTCTCACGAAGCGCCGGTTTCCAATGTTGCCGGTTACGCCAACCCCGTCTGGGCTACCACCAGTGAAATTGGCGTTTCCGGTGGTGGCTGTAAGCTACTAACATTGGAGACTGCCCTCATGGCTACGGTCCTTAATTCCCCATACCCTCAGTTTGTTTTCGTCTTTGCCGCCGTGCGCCGTACCGAGCGCCAGCAGCGTATCCACATGCTCCGCACCATTGCCTCTGACGAACGCGCCGCCCGACTGACGCTGGCCCGCGATTACGTACTGTCCCTTGCTGCCCGTCTGCCGGTCCGGGAGGTGCGCGCATGACTCACACCACCATTTCCCACGCCGACCTGTTACGCCTTGAGCACCTTCGCAACGCCGGACGTTTTATCAGTGACATGACCCTGCTTCAGGAGTGCCACGAGCAGCCACCGGCCACACAGCAGGCGCAGCTGAACTCGCTTATTTTCCTCATCACCGAGCAGCTGGACGGGGTGGTAAACCGCTGTCAGGACGGCTGGATGAACGGGGAGGTTGAGCCATGAGCACACGTATCCTATCAACTGAGCTGCGGTCCGCGCTGTCCCGCCGCGCGGTGGCCTGCGCCTGGCTGACCGTCTGCCGTGAACAGAAGCGCTATCCCGGCCTGACGCTGGCGCGCCTTGAACACGCCATTGAAACAGAGCTGGAAGGCTTCTACCTGCGCCAGCACGGACGCCAGCGCGGTCAGGAAATTGCCTGCGCGCTGCTCGACGACCTGCTGGCCGCCGGGCCGCTGAAGTCGGTTCCGTGCCTGAGCTTTCTGGGACAGGTGGTGATGGATGAACTCTGCGGGCGTCTGAAAGACGCGCCGGTGCTGCACTGAGGGAGAAAAAATGAAAATGACCGTATCAGACTCGGCAAAAGCCGCGCGGGGCCAGTGGCCCCGCATCCTGCCCGCGCTGGGCGTGAAGGTGGTGAAGAACCGCCATACCGCCTGCCCGGTATGCGGCGGAACCGACCGCTTCCGCTTTGACGACCAGGAGGGACGCGGCACGTGGATTTGTAATCAGTGCGGTGCCGGTGACGGCATGGACCTGGTGAAAAAGGCCCTCTCACTGAGCCTGACCGAAGCCGCCGCGCGGGTAAACGGCCTGACCGGCAGCCTGCCACCGGTGGACAGCACGCCTGCCGCCAGCGCGGGCGAAGATAACGAAGCCGCACGCGCCGCCGCCGTGAAGCAGGCGCAGCAGCTGGTCAGCACCGCGCAGCAGGCAACCGGCAACGCCTACCTGTCCCGCAAGGGCTGGCCGGAGCAGTCCTGCCTGACGCTGGCGAAGCCGCAGAAAGTCGCGCTCACGGCGTATCGTGCCGGTGACCTGCTCGTTCCCCTGCACGATACGGGCGGGCAGCTGGTGAACGTGCAGCTGATTAACGCAGCGGGCGAGAAGCGCACGCTGAAGGGCGGCCAGGTAAAAAGCGCATGTCACGTTCTCAGCAACGGCAAACCGGCAGCGCGCATCTGGCTGGCGGAGGGCTACGCCACCGGCCTGACGGTGCACAACCTGACCGGTGACGAGGTGTGGATAGCCCTGTCGTCCGTTAACCTCCTTTCTCTGGCTGGCCTTGCCCGAGAAAAGCACGCCACGCTGCCGCTGCTGATTGCCGCAGACCGCGACCTGAATGGCGACGGTCAGGTGAAGGCGAAGCAGGCCGCCGAAGCCAGCCGCGCCGCCGTGGCCCTGCCGCCGGTGTTCGGTGACTGGAATGACGCCTTTATGCAGCACGGTGAGGAAACCACCCGGCTGGCGCTGGCCGAAGCCGCCACGCCGCCCGCCGCCAGTCCGTTCGACGTGATGAGCGAGGCGGAGTTTTCGGCCATGAGCGCCAGTGAAAAGGCGGAGCGCGTGGCGGAGCACTACCGCAGCGCGCTGGCCGTGGACGCCAGCGGAGAAATTCTGTCCTGCTACCGCTCCGGCGCGTGGAAGGTGATTTCCGGGAAGCAGTTTGAGCGGGACGTGGCGAAGCTGTTCCAGCGCCTGCGTGCGCCGTTTTCGGCGGGCAAGATTTCGGGCGTGGTGGAGACGCTGAAGCTGATGCTGCCGCAGCAGGCCGACCCGGCGCGCCGCCTGATTGGCTTTCGTAACGGCGTACTGGATACCCGCACCGGCGGCTTCAGCCCGCACAGTAAAGACTTCTGGCTGCGCACGGTCAGCGAGGTGAATTACACGAAGCCCGTCCAGGGAGAAACGCTGGCAGAGCACGCGCCGTACTTCTGGCAGTGGCTCGACCGCGCCGCCGGACGCGACCCGGCCAAGCGTGACATCATTCTGGCCGCGCTGTTTATGGTGCTGGCGAACCGCTACGACTGGCAGCTGTTTCTGGAGGTCACCGGTCCTGGTGGCAGCGGTAAAAGCATCATGGCGGAAATCGCCACCATGCTGGCCGGAACGGACAACACCACCTCCGCGACAATTGAAACGCTGGAGTCGTCGCGCGAACGCGCAGCGGTAATTGGCTACTCGCTGATTATTCTGCCCGACCAGGAAAAGTGGAGCGGCGACGGCGCGGGCATCAAGGCCATCACCGGCGGCGATGCGGTGTCCGTTGACCCGAAGTACCGCGACGCCTACTCAACCCACATTCCGGCGGTAATTCTGGCGGTAAACAACAACCCGATGCGCTTCACTGACCGCAGCGGGGGCGTGTCGCGCCGCCGGGTAATCCTGCACTTCCCGGAAATTATCCCGGCAGACGAGCGCGACCCGCAGCTGAAGGAAAAAATCAGCGGTGAGCTGGCCGTTATCGTGCGCCAGCTGATGCAGCAGTTCAGCCAGCCACAGCAGGCCCGGTCGCTGCTTCAGTCGCAGCAGAACTCTGACGAGGCGATGCGCATCAAGCGTGATGCGGACCCGATGGTGGACTTCTGCGGCTACCTGTTCACCACGCCGGAGCCAAACGCGCTTTACATGGGGAACGCCAGCATCAGGCCGCTTCAGCCCAGGCGTTATCTTTATCACGCCTATCTGGCCTATATGGAGGCCAACGGCTATAAGAATCCGCTCAGCATGAAGATGTTCGGCCTGTCGCTGGAGAGCATCATGCGGGAATACGGACAGCACTACATGAAGCGCCGGACAAAGCTGGGTGTTCAGACCAACCTTGATCTGACGGAAGAAAGTAGCACCGACTGGCTGCCAAAGTGCGACGCCCCTCCAGCAGCATGACTATCTAAACCGGCGAAAGCCGGTTTTTTATGCCTGAATTTCACCAGTGATGAATGATATCCTTCACCCTACATCTATCATTCATCAGGTAATTCACTGATATATATAAATAAAAATGAAAGGTGAACAATGTGAAGGGTTTTCTGTAAAATCTTTTTTTATCGAAAATTTGAATTCAGTATCCTCTACTGCAATTAATAAATCTCAAATTTTGATTATGGACGAACCTCAATTCGGCAGATAAGGTACTGAGACAGTCATAAAGGAGATGCGTAATGGATACTGTCGAAGAGCTGAAAGGGACGTATTTTTACAAAGGAATGTTCAATCTTTCCGCTGGAGAGCTTTTTTTCTTCGTGTTCCTGGATGAGGCTCAGAAACAGCTTGGTGTGGAAGATGTAGCCACTTTAGCACTAATAATTTTAGGTCAACCAACCCAAACCACGCGCGCAAAACCAGCCGGAACAACTAAGGGAACTTCAATCTTGAGTGCAAATCTTCGTGTTTGGTTAAAGATTAGAGTGCACCGCTGGCCAACACTTACTACCGAAAGCATTAAAGGATTGAGATTCAGTTACGTAAATAACTTGGGTGCTTTCGCTGGGCGCTGGATACCCATATTGGGTATAGGATTTATCATGAATGACGTGGTTCAAATTGCATGGAAAACGACTCACAGCTATAACCTGATTGCAAAGGAAGGTGACAAGTTATGGTAAAAGACACAATGGAAAGCGCTGTGTTGGAATGGTATGACAATAATTATAATTCTAAGCCTCTTTTTGCAAAAAATAAGCCTGAGCTAACGCTTGAAACCAGTCTATCAACAGGTAAATATCCCTGGGCCAGAGAAACTGGCGACGAAATAATGAATGACTATTTCGAGCGATTTAACGTCGATAGCAGCGAATTTGATTTTCTTGCATACTGGCCTTATGAAAAAGGATTTCTACCTAACTTCTTAAGGCCTAAATCCCAAAAGCTCCCTGACGTTGAACCGAAACCCTTGACGATTCATATGCTCGTTGAATCAGCGAAAGCCGGACGGTGGCTTTTCAGCTAATCGATGCAAGTTGCTAGCTCGTCCAGTAAGGGCCAGTGCGGTTAGGTTCCGTCTTTCGGAGCCTAACTCATCGGTCGGGGGATCTGCTGGTTGGCTACTCTTCAATCTTAGAGATCATCTGCCCTTAAAAAAAATTGATTAAAATAAAGCGGGGGCACAAAAGGGGGCATTCTTAGTTTTGTGTGATTTTATCTTCATAAAAAACATATGGTTGCAGTGTTATTTGAGTCCGGCCTTCGGCACCATGTATGGAAATTAAAGTCGCCTAAGGGCGGCTTTTTTTTGTGTCTAGAATTGAGCGTTAGCAAGGTTTTCACCATTTTTACTAAATCTAAGTCGAGCCGGTCCACATTAAACACATTATCGATATGGGAAATGCGGTAGATGTGTCTTGGTTCAAAAATATTTACACCCATCACTAACATCGAAAAGATATTGAAAATTGCTAAAACGGGGTGAATATTTTAACATTATCTACAGACTCACATTAGCTATGCTGTTTAATGATCCAGCATACTGCAAAATATTATTTTTCTCTCAGTAATTTAGAGGGAAAATCAAGAATAAATTGTCATGATTTTAACTGCGATTGTGGATGATTTCCTTAAAGTGAAAAAATATGAATGAATTTTATTCATTAAATAATACCTCGAAAAATTAGCAGTATATTTTATATAATATAATATCTGTAGACATCGTTTTGTCATAATTAAAAATACGAATATTTAGTTTTATTTTAAATCTTACCTTGTATTTTAAAAAGAACTAAATTAATTCTTTAGTAAACATTAGTAATCAATATATTTGATTTTTCAATGCAAGGGGTAAATGAATTTATTTTTTTTAAACTATAACATTCTAATGAGGTGCGAATAAATTTAGGTATATCTCAAGTTGATTTTTGCTGCCCCTTTTTTTATTGAATATTATTGGCAGGCTAGATGATTGAGAAGTATTTTGGGACGCATAAAAAAAGGATTTTAACTCCTTGGTATGTGATTTTTTAAAAAAATACCATTGATTTTTCATTAAGATTTCATTAGTGTACATTTTAAGAAAAAATTAAGGTCATCAATGTTTCCGTTAATTGAAGTGCTATTCTGAATAGCAAGGGCCAGAATGCAAAACTTGATAATTAGTTGGGTAACGAATTGATTGTAATCGATTTTTTTTGCGGTTGTGGTGGGGCTAGTGAAGGCTTACGTCAAGCAGGCTTTGACGTTGGGCTTGGTATTGACATAGATCCACAAGCTTCAGAGACCTATAAAGCTAATTTCCCAGAGGCTGCTTTTATTTTTCAGGACATCAGAAAAGTAACTGTAGAAAAAGTGGCAAATTCTATTGCATTCAAAAGTGAAAATGGTCTGCTTCTAAGCGCATGTGCTCCATGTCAGCCATTTTCACAACAAAATAAAAATAAATATGAGGATGATGAAAGAATCTCGCTTCTTGATGAGATTCACCGCTTTATATCAACACTTTTACCTGAATATATCATGCTTGAAAATGTACCGGGTATCCAAAAAATTGATGGGAAAAAAGAAAGCCCTTTTACAAGGCTCTTGTCGCTATTAGATGATTTGGATTATAAATATACTTATTTCGTGGCTAATTCCGATCAATATGGAGTGCCACAAAGAAGAAAACGTTTTGTATTATTGGCCAGTTTACTTGGGCCCATTTCAATGCCAGAAAAAACGCATGGTTTTGATAATTCACCAGTCAAAACAGTTAGGGATTTTATTAAAGATTATCCAAGACTGGAAGCAGGTGAGATAGATGAATTTGATGAATTGCATCGAGCCGCTGAATTGACCGAAATAAACTTAAAAAGAATAAAGAACACCCCTGAAGGTGGAGATCGCAGAGATTGGCCATTAGATTTGATTAATGAATGTCATAAAAGTTATAAGGGCCATACTGATACCTATGGCAGAATGTCATGGGATAAACCCGCACCAACTTTAACGACTAAATGTAATAGCTATTCAAATGGCCGGTTTGGTCATCCTGATATTACGCAGAATAGAGCTATAAGCATTAGAGAAGCATCGAGACTACAAACTTTTCCATCAAATTACATCTTTAAAGGCGCACTCAATTCGATAGCTAAACAAATAGGCAATGCAGTACCTTGTGAACTGGCTCGTCAATTCGGACTCCATTTTCTTAAACATTACGAGATATTTAAAAGGGGATAAAAATGGCTAAATTTAGGACTAGAGCCAGAACCTTAGACTTATTAGGGCGTCAACAGATTGCTGGTATCCCTACTGCAATCAATGAATTGCTGAAAAATGCTCATGATGCTTATGCTGATAATGTAGACATCGACTATTTTCGTGAAGAGAGTATTTTTGTGCTCAGAGATGATGGTTTGGGCATGTCTAGGTCAGATTTTGAGAACAGATGGCTAACTCTTGGAACAGAGTCAAAAGTTAAAAATTTAAACACATCGCTCCCGCCTGTAGATATTAATAAAAAACACAGGAATCAAATGGGCGAAAAAGGGATAGGCCGTTTAGCTGTTGCCTCTATTGGAAAACAAGTTTTAATTATAACAAAAACAAAAGAAAGCAAAGAATTAACCGCCGCTTTAATTAACTGGCAAATATTTGAACTGCCAGGTTTGAATCTTGATGACTTAACCGTTCCTGTTAAAACGTTCGAAGAAATGCCTAGTTTATTACAAATAAACCTCATGAAAGAAGAATTAACCGATTCCTTGAACTCACTGCTAGAACAAGAATTAATAGGGAAAGAAAGTTACGATGAAATTGTTAATACAATCTCATCATTCAATATTTCTCCAAATTTATTTAGTAAAAGGTTAATTCGTTTCAAATCGTTTGATAATGAGAATGTTAGTGGGACAATGTTTTTTGTGTCCCCTGTTGATGATATTTTAAATTCTGATATTGATGGAGATGGTAGTAGTAAAGAGGCTACAAAAATGGAAAAGATGCTAATGGGTTTCCACAATACCATGACTATTTTCCATCCTGAACCTCTATTAGATATCATTTTTAGGGATTATCGCAGTCACAATGATACATATGTTGATATAATAGATAGAGAACATTTTTTTACAAGCAATGACTTTGAGCAAGCCGATCACCATTTTCATGGCTATTTCGATGAATATGGCCAGTTCAAAGGGAATATTCGGATATATCATGAGAAGAATTTTGAACATATAGTTAATTGGTCCGGAAATAGCTTCAATCTTACTAGCTGTGGTCCATTTGAAATAAATCTAGCTTACGTGCAAGGTGACAGACGCCACTCAATGATGGCTAATGAAGATTACGCTAGAGTAACATCAAAATCCGATAAGTTTGGTGGGTTGTATATATATAAGGATAATATAAGAATATTACCTTATGGTGACTCTGATTATGATTATTTAGAAATTGAGAAAAGAAGATCAAAACATGCCGGGTTAGCCTTTTTTTCCTATAGAAGAATGTTCGGTGTGATAAGTCTTTCTCAGGTAAATAATTCTAAGTTAAAAGAAAAAGCTGGTCGTGAAGGATTTATTGAAGACCAAGCATATAAACATTTACGAGATATCCTCAAGAATTTCTTTATTCAATTAGCTGCTGATTTTTTTAGAGATGATATAAAAGCTGGTCCTAAAGCTGAATTGTGGGCAGCTAAGAGGAATGAACTATTATCATCTCATAAAGCTTTAGAAAAAAGAGAAGCGCAAGCAAGAACAAAGAAAATAAAGTTTGAGACAGCTCTTAATCAATTTTTTGAAAATAATACTAATGGATTAATTGAGCAGGATGTTAATAGTATAGTAACTAATGGGGGGCAACTATTCGATAATGTATTTTCTCTTAAAGACCCGGATATAGCAAGTCAAAAAATAATTGATATTGAAAGTCAGCTAAGGGAAGAACTTACTAATTATAAGCGTACTATTATAGTTCCAGCCCCTAGAGGTTTTTTATTAAGAGGATCGGTGAAGCAAGATTACAATACATACTTGATTGCTATTAATGAATTAGAGGAGCGCTGCTTTAAACCAGCTGTGTCTGAAATAGATAAACTAGTAGAAAAAGCTATAAATGAATATCAGATAAAAATTAGTAAACGTAAACGTCTTGAGCAGGCTGTTGATTTTATCTCGACAGAAGCAAAAAAAATAAATATCGAAAAAAGAAAGATTACTCAGCAAGTTGTTCTTGATATCAACAAAAGAGTAAAAGATCTAACATCTGATCTCATGATTGATCTAGACAATCAAATTAGAATAGTTAAAGATAAATTCAAACATATTAATATTGCAAATGAGTCAGACCTTGACTTAGTCGAAAAAAGAAATGAATTAGCAGCGGAAATTACAGCAATTAGTGAGCGAAATACTAATGTTTTAGATGCTGTTATTAGGCAGTTGGAGGGTGTTTATTGGGAGAAAGATAGTGAAAATAATTATATCACCAACGATCAAATAACAGACGCTCTAGGCGAGGAAGTTGAAACTCTCCGGGAAAAAATACACGCCGATATTGAACTTAGCCAGTTAGGCTTGGCCGTTAGTATTATTCATCATGAATTCAATAGCACAGTACGTTCTATTCGTACAAGCCTTCGTGATTTAAAAGCTTGGTCTGATGTTAATGAAGATCTTGAAGGTGTTTATAAAAATATAAAGATTAATTTTGAACATTTAGATGGGTACTTAAATCTTTTTACTCCTTTGAATAGAAGGTTACAAAGAAAAAAAGAAGAAATTAAGCTATTAGAAATAAAATCATTTTTGATTGATCTCTTTAAAAGCAGAATGGAAAGGCACAGTATTACATTTAAACATACCAAAGGATATGCCAAAGGAACTCTTTTTGGATTTAGATCATCCTTTTATCCGGTATTCGTAAATGTAATTGATAACGCAATTTATTGGCTTAATGAAAATAACGAAAACGATAAAGTTATACGATTACATGCGGATGAGCATGGCGCTGTTTACATTTCAAATAACGGTAAAAAGATTGACGAACGAGACAGAGATAGAATCTTTAGCTTAGGATTTTCTAGGAAAAATAATGGCCGTGGAATGGGATTGCACATAAGCAATGAAGTCCTCGAAACAATAGGATACAAATTAAGTCTGGATGAACCTAAAGTGGGTTCAACTGTTACATTTAAAATTTCCTTGATAGAAGAGTAATAAAATGAATACATTTAATGAGCTCTCGGAAAACGTAATAAATAATTTTATTCAAAATATTATTTTTATTGATGATAAAGCTTACAATAATGGGCCTTCAGATCAACATGAGTTTGATGCTCAGGAAGTAACCAGGATATTTTCAAAAAAAGGAAAAATCTGCGCTGTTTATAAACCTCAAGTCGTTAGTGATCTAGATTATCTGACATTAATTGCGAAGAAAGCGGATGTGGCAATACTCGATTGGCAAATAGTATTAAAAGAAGAATCATCAGATAATGATGAGCCTCAAGATGACGAGGCTGATGCAGATGAAGATGATGTTCGAGGAGTATATACAAAAAGAATTATTACATCTTTACTTTCTGATGTAGATACACAGAATTGCGTCAAATTAATCATAGTATATACAGGGGAAGTGGATCTCGTTGCTATAGCATTAGAAATTAAATCATCATTGATTGAGAAAAATATTAAGGGTTTTTCAATTAATGATGAAGACCCTTGTTCAGTTGTGTCTGATAACTGCAGAATATTGGTTTTATCTAAATCGAATGGTAGTACAAGTCGACAGCATTTACCTGCATTTGCGGGTAGAATAAAAAGATATGATGAGCTTCCTGATTTTATTTCTATGCAATTTACAGAAATGACAGGTGGATTACTTTCTAATTTTGCAATGGAATCACTTGCGGAAATTAGACGTAATTTTCATCATATACTTACTCTGTTTTCAAAAGAACTTGATGCTGCTTATCTTGCCCATCAAAGCTTATTACCTAATGCGTTAGATGCTAATGAGTTATTAGTCCAATTATTAAGTGATACATTTTCATCAATAATAAGATACAAAGATCTTAATCATTTTTTAGATGAGGATAAAATTAAATTATGGTTAATTGATAATATTGAGGAAGGGAATCGATCGCTATATTTAAAAGATGGTAATCCCGATAATGTAAATTACTTAAGAAATCCAGATGTTCTCATTAAGTTGTTAAAGTCGCATCCAGATGTCAAAGAAAAATACTGTGAAGCAATAGTTTCAAGCGATGGGGGGAATATATCAAGAACAAAAATAGAATTGTTAATGTCAAAGTACGCAGCTACATTATTCACAGACTTCGAAGTTTTTGACTCTGTCAATAAAAAATTCGCTAAGCTTTGTTATCATAGAAGTGCTATTTTTTCCCCTGGTCATTTGCCTTATTTATCATTGGGCACGGTAGTTCAAAGTACTTTGGGCGATCGCTGTTATTATATCTGTATTCAGCAAAGATGTGATTCTGTGAGAATTAACAATGGCGAACTTCGTCGATTCTTATTTATATCTCTTGAACAGGTCAATGATGGTGCTTTTAACTTCCTCACTCCTGATGGCGTAAAGTTAAAAATAAATAAATCTACATATTCATTGCGGACTGTAAAGTTTACCGGTACTCAAGGTGTTGCGTTAGCCAAGATATCTGGTAATAGGAAATACTTTGAACCTGCTTATTACTCTCAACAACATCCTGAAAGATTCGAATTTATAGTAGAACTTAAAGAACTTTATGCGCAACAGATAGTAGATGAATATAGTTCAAGTCTTTCAAGGGTAGGTCTCGATGAGCCGGAATGGGTTAGACGTTTAAACTGATAATCATCACGTCGTAATGGCCTGTAAAAGTGACCATTACGACATTATCGATCTTTGTTTACTTTTTTCTTTTTAAATGCATAGCGATAAATTTTATTTTATTTTTGATACAGATACTATTCTAAATGATAATTCAATTCGGTTTTTGAATAACCTTATCTTTATCACATCAATTAGCAAAGGTCTTCGCATTCCCCTTCATTTTTCGGGTACCGTATCGCTGCCGCAGCTATCACTTTTTCAAAGATAAAAAAGTTCCAATGTTTCTATGACAGCTCAGCTGATGCGGCGTGAAGAGCTTTGCGTTAATCACAAGATTCTACACCATGTTTACTGCATGCTGAACTGAATTTTCGGCGTAAGTGTAAATAACGTCTGCCGGTGCGCGATTAGGCTCCCCTAACCACACCGGAAGCACTCAAACAGAGCTAGTCGATTGATTCAATGCACGATACGCTAACATCTGGCCGACGTTTTTGAATTTCAATGTCTTTAATGATTTTAATCATGAGCTTCTGACTATCGAAATTGACCTAAATATCCTGGCCCAGCAGGTCGTGCAGATGCTGGACAGGATTGTGGCTCACCGTGAATATCCGCTGAAAATGCGGATGGATAACGGATCGGAATTGGTCTCACTTTCCGCTAGCGTTGCTAAAGAAAATTAAATAAAAATTTGCAGTTAGTACAGTTAAAAAGGCCCCGTGTAAAAAGTACTGATTAATTTTTTCTCACCTTGCTGTTGCGCTTATTATTATTTCTTACCAGATAAACCTTTCGCTTTATATTAAAATGATTTTATAAATAGCTTATTTCACGCTGTTTTAAGCTGGACTTTCCCTCTCTTTCCTGATGATATATACAGGTATTTAGCGCGGCACGGATGTGCGCCAACACACCCGCGCCGCTAATCACAATCACTATTTAGAAGGAATAGTAATCATGACTGACGCCCATTCTATTGCACAACTGTCTGAACCAGAAGTCTCTACGGCAAATAACCGTCAATTAACGGTTGGCTACGCGAGTCGCTATCCGGATTACAGCCGGATTCCCGCCATCACTATGAAAGGGCAATGGCTGGAAGCAGCCGGTTTTGCTACGGGTACAGCAGTAGATGTAAAGGTAATAGAAGGCTGCATTGTGCTAACCGCCCGGCAGGAGAGCGAACTGATGCAGTCTCTGCGCCAGGTGTGCAAACTCTCGGCGCGGAAACAAAAGCAGGTGCAGGAGTTTATTCAGGTCATATCAGGTAAACAGAAAGTCGTCTGAATGAGAAGCCGCTCCCGATATCGTATCGGGAGCGGTTAAATATCAGGTCGCGATCACTTCCACCATCATATCTGTTTTCCTGCTCGCTTCATTGTTCGCCACGTTCCCATCCTTGTAACCCATCGCCTTATTTACCTTGCCGAGAAAAGTTATCACTGACGTAGAGATCATTTCGTTTTGATACAAAGTTAATGCGCCAGTAGCAAGTTTCTTAATCGAAGTGAACCTTCCTTGTCTGATCATCCTCAAACATTATCGTCAACTTATGCATGATGATGTGGAAGATTAGCTGGGGCACAGACCACCTTCCGTTTGAAGGATCAATAGGCGTTACGGCGGTGTTTACCTTAATCATGGAGCCGCGTGTCGCAAAAAATCATGAGATATCGTAATTTTTTGTATCCCTGGCCATTTGTCCCAACAACTGATGACCTTGCTCTGATACGCGATAACGTGGTCTCGATGAGCTTTCGTTATAAACAGCATCGACCATCCCTTCATTCATCAGGTTGGTGACTATGTTCGCGACATTGCTAAAGCCTGGAATACCCCTTGTAGCAAGAGTGCGATCCAGTATCATCCATGTCCATTCTATGTCTTTTTCTGCCATGACTTTCAATACATTAAATTCGGTATTCGTTATCTTCATTTCAGTGCATCCGGATGGAATAAATCAACGTCTTTAAGTTTAAAATCTTCCAGCGTTGCCGTATGGGCATTGTTCCACATATCATAACCTGCAACACCGTCTGGTTCACCTGCTTCCCATCCCAGGTTACAGTAACGCTGATATTCCCGACATTCATGAGTGTAGTAGTTTAAATCCACTTGCTCAGGGAGCATTTCTCCTTTTTCGATGTTTTTCAGCCTGCCTACCATTACGTCATTTGCCGGGTCGTGGTCGAAACGAGATATATGTTTCTCAACGGTTGCTATCCCTTCATGAGTTATATTAACGCCATCCGTTGTCAGGTTTTCAATCGGCCCACCAGCTTTTTCAGGATCAAACTCTCTTCCAGAGGCAGCGCCTCTGGCCCCAAAATGCTCAAGTTCCTCTATTTCAGGAAAACGCATTCTTCCCATTGTCAGCCCGGCGGCAAGAGATGCACCTGCAATCAGCAGACCTTTATTATCCACTACCTGATTGTAACCTGCTGGCGCATCCCCGCCGAGTTGCTCTGCTGTCTTCCTGAATCCATCTATGTTGCCGTTATAAACGCCTCCCGCGGCCAAAAGCCTGCCCGCTGATTTGCTGTTGATGGTTTTTGCTGCTTGAGCGTGTTGCACGGGCGCTGACGGGTGAACGTAGTACAACGGGCGTTTTTGTTGCTTTGATATGAGATAGCTCAGGTGGGAGTTAAGGAACAAGGGCAGATCATTTCGGAGGTTGCCGGAGGAGGTCAGCACACCCATTAAGGCATTGCCGCTCATGTTTGTTTTCAGCAGAACAACCTTTCCGGATTTGATGTCGTCCAGTGTGTCACGATATGACATCCAGGGGCGTTGCCAGTGAAACTGGTGATACCGGCTGACAAAATAGCTGTAGCCCTGAGGTAAATTCCACTCCTGGATGTTCCGGTTTGGTAGGGTGGTATCCGCTAGATCTCGTGCCGCATAGTCCGGGTGGATTATGTGAGGAATGTCCTCGAGGTATATATTGTCCAGTGATTTTGCCTGATAGTGATGAAGCATAATGTCCCTTTAGCGCCATCGTCGAGCATCGATTTTAAGCTAGTCGATGTTGAACAAAATTTAAGCCTACCCTTTGGCCTAAGAAAGGGGAAGTGTTGGGTGATCGCTAATCGACACGAAATTGATTTCATCGCGATTCGGCAGGCTTTACTCTCTACACCACAGGTAAAATTACCTAATGGGCTGATGTATTATGGAACAATTGAGGTGGTTATAAATGGAAGCAAAACGTGTCCCGGTGGGGTTTAGAATCCTGGTCGCATTATCCTTGTTTGTGTTTAATTTTCTTATTGCAAGGCCGTCAGATCCCTCGACAGAAGGAGAGCGGCAGTTCTGGACAGCGTTAGCAAAGCTATTTAATCAACGTGATATCGAGGGTTTTATAGGGATCTCGTTAATAGTCATCTGTACAGTGGTAACGCTCATCGGTTATCAGATTATAACCAGAGCGATAGAGAAGAAAATTAATAATAAATAAATTTATAACGAGTAAAGTCATTTATGTCGTCTCGCTTTATCAGAAAATCGTGACAGGGAAAGGTCGTTAATCATGAAAAACAAGATGATGCTGGGTGCCGTATTTCTCTTAACGGGATGCCTTGGACCTGGCGACCGAATGGTGGGGCGCGAATCTACAACGGCATTTATCAAAGACAAGCAAGTTTGTGTGGTGTCGCCACTGGCGCCAAAAGAAAGGATCACTGCCATTCAAATCAACAGCGATAAAAGCAACTTCTTTCACAGGATTTTTGATGACAAACCTGTTTATGTTCCAAAAGGTGAGTGCCTTCCTGTGTTCGGATTTACGTTCACAATGGGAGAGCGTTACTCTTTCGCCTATGATGTTCAATCTGATAAATCAATGTCGCATTTAGTCACTGCTGACTTTTCTTATTCAAAAGAATAGGGGGCATAATGGCCCTTTGATTCTCATAAACGCACGCATGTCATTAGGCCCGGCTTAACGACTTCACATCTGCGGTAGTTAAGGTAGTGACCAATGATGGGACATCACTCTCATTCATAGGGACGAAGCAATGAAAAACCTGTTTAAGTGGTCCGCACTTGTGGCTGCCACCCTCCTTATTCTCATTGGCTTGTTTGTCTGGTTTGTTGCATCGGGCTCTGATGAGGCGACTGTTTATAAAGAAAATGATTTCTTTAACTACCACATGCTGACAGATCCGGATATTGAAAATGCCCCGCGTATAACGGACAACTACTACTTTGAATCGCATCCTGGTGACGGTTATTCCCCTTCAAATAGCATCGTATTTAAAGGAGCTTCCGATACTGCATCGCTGCGCACTTATCTCGAAAAGCTGGGATACGAGAAGCAAAAGCGTAGTCTGGGTGAGAAGGAGATATGGGCAAAGCCTGATCAGCTGGATGGGGATCTGTTTTATCTGTACGTTAACCCTACTACCCGTGAGATTGAGCTGACTAAGATTCTGAATAAATGAGGTTCCCTGGCTACAATTATGAAAAACATTAACATAGCCGGACTGGATAGTCTTATTGCCATCTACTTTGGACAAGACTATGACCTATTCGGGAGTGGTGAAAGTGTAGATGCTCAAATAAACGCATGGATTGCAGATTCCACCGCTGCATCTCGACATGGCTTGATTGGTGACATTGAGCAGTTTATGAGAGAGTGTGACAACCTGGATGAGGATTTCGAAAGCCGCTATGGCGCGGAATTTTCTACAGACTTATGGGAAACTACGCCTGCAGAATTCCTGAATCTTTTGAAGCAAAAGGTTAGTGCATCTCTTTCTCAAGGCTAAATGCTGATTTGCCATTCGGATAAACGCTCCCCCGATATGAACCCTTGCTGAGGAGGTTGTACCTGCATTGAGCCGCCTGACCGGACGCAATCCACCGAACGGGAAATTATTGTGGCCATGCCGGTCTCTGCCGCTGGTCATCGCGCTGCTGCTCACAGGATGCGCCCGCTCTGACGCGCTGTGGACGGTCACGCATGACCTCTGCATGAATAACTATCACTATCGTCGCGATCCGGCACCCTGCCAGCAAATCTATCTGCCGCAGGACAGCACACAGGGCTACAGCATCATCCAGAATCCTCGCCATAAGCTGCACTTTATTCTGGTGCCGACGGTGGCGATGTCCGGCATTGAGAGCATTGCGCTGTCGCGCCCCGGACGTCCCGATTATTTCGGCTATGCCTGGTTAATGCGTTATCGTCTGATGGCGGCCTATGGTGCTGAAGTACCTGAGGATCGGCTCGGCATGGCGCTGAATTCCGCTTATGGCCGCAGCCAGAATCAACTGCATATTCATCTGACCTGCCTGCGGGAGGATGTGTATCGCCAGCTTCAGGCCGAGCGCCCCTTTATTCATAATGACTGGCGACCCTTGCCCGACCGTTTGCTGAATCACACCTACTATGCCCGTCGTGTTATGCAGCCCACAGCGATGGGGATTTATCCTGTTTCCTCCGTGGCGCGCCATTTCCATCTGTCGCCGCCGCAGCTGGCAGAGTCTGGGGTGGCGCTTATCCCGACGACTTTCTCGGGAGAAAAAGGGTTTATCCTGCTAACCACCCGGCGCGGCTGGGATAAGGGTAACCGGGCGTCTGTTGAGTCGCTACTGGATAAACGCTGCGCTATTCTTTCAGCGCCGCCAGCTGACGTTTCAGCCGCGGAGTAACTAAACCTCATCCCCCGGAATCCTCTTCCGACCCAGCCACTCTGGTGTAATCAAACCCTCTGATAGCACGAACCTGCTGACGAAGACGATCGCCCGAGCATCGGTTCCGTAAACAATGAATCAGGTTCGTATCTGCCGGTATAGTAAGGTCTTGTAGTGGTTTGTCAGACCCGTCAATAGGTGACTTTAGGGGCAAAACCAACCTCAGGATGCTGCCCATAAAATGCGATCCGATGTTTTTATAAACAAACGCATGCTAAACTTAATAGAAGTTATTAACTGTTATTAATCGAGGTGTTCCCTATGGGTTCTCTTACAAAACAGACCATTAGCGCACAGATACCTGTCGAGTTGGCTGATGCTGTAGAAAATCTGGCTGTGGAGCTGGATCGTTCTAAAAGCTGGATCATCAAGGAAGCGTTGACCACTATGCTGGCTGAAAGGGAACGGCGTCATCAGAGCATTCAGGCTGGCCTTGCCGATGTGGATGCCGGGCGTGTAGTAAGTCATTCGGACCTTGTTGAATTTGGTAATCGTTTAAAGAAAAGCTGATAAATGGAAATTTACTGGACGCTTAAAGCTCAGGATGACCTGGAACGCATCTACCGTTTTGCTCTTCAGTACAGCCGCCAGCATGCTAATGATGTCTTAGACCGCCTGATAACCGGCAGTGCTGGCCTTAAGGCGCACCCAGCAATCGGCATTAAGCAGGTTCGATATGAACCTCGGGAAGTTCGAAAGGTGATACTGGATGACTACGAGATTCACTACGAACTCCGTGATAACGCCATCTATATTGTGGATTTCTGGCATACAAAAGAAGAGCGATGAGCACGTTGACGGCTGTTGCTTACTGACCTGATACTTATTTAAAGCTCACTTCTCAAAACCCAAAAAAGACACCGTTCCATCAGTGCCTTTCCCAATCTCAACTCGCAGCCCATCGACCACCAAAACCCCTTACCGATACAGCGCCGCTTTCCCCACCGAACTAAACAGCGCCATCTTCGCCGCGACCACTTCACTTGCCGCCTGCATCGGTTTAACAAACAGAGCATTAGGCTCGTGTCCGCCCTGTTTCAGCTCCTGTTCCAGCGCCACGAAGAACGCTTTCTTCATGTCGCTGGAAATATTGATTTTACCCACGCCGTAACGGATCGACTCCGCGACCTCACTGTCTTTATTTCCCGAACCGCCATGCAACACCAGCGGGATATCCACCACCTTACGGATCTGCTGCAGGCGCTCGATATCCAGCTTCGGTTGCTTCCCTTTGGGGTAGAGGCCATGCGAGGTGCCGATAGCGACGGCCAGCGTGTCGGTGCCGGTCTCGCGCACAAAGGTCGCGGCCTGCTGTGGATCGGTATAGAGAATCTCGTTACTGCCGCCTTCGCCGCTGCCTTCTGCCACACCGATGGTGCCCAGCTCGGCTTCCACAGAGACATTAATCGTGTGCGCTATCTCGACAATCTTCTTCGTCAGTGCAATGTTCTGCTCAAAAGGGTGAGATGAGGCGTCAATCATCACCGAGGTAAAACCGGCGTAGATCGCCTTCATCACCTCTTCCAGAGAGCGGCCATGGTCCAGATGGATCACCACCGGCACACGCGCCTGAATCGCCAGCGTCCGCAGATAGCCGATAAATTCCGGGCCGGTAAACGCCATCTCTTCGGGATGAATCTCCAGAATCAGCGGGGAATCCAGTCGCTCGGCTGTCTCAACAGCCACGCGGCCAAACTCCGCACTGGCGATGTTAAACGCGCCCACACCAAACTGATGACGCTGGGCAACGCTGAGCAGATCTTTCATGTTGTAAAGCATAGGTTTTATCCTTGTTTTGCAGGAACGGAGATATCTTTTTTCAGGAACAACAGGATGAGCGCCGTCAGTAAACTGCCTGCGGCAATCGCAAACAGATAACCCATGACATTGCTGATCACGTTGGGAATGAAGATGACGAAAATGCCGCCGTGCGGCGCGCGGGAAGCACAGCCCAGCATCATTGACAGGGCGCCCGCTAAACCGGAACCCGCCACAATGGCCGGGATGACGCGCAGCGGATCGGCGACCGCAAAAGGGATAGCGCCTTCGGTAATAAATGACAGGCCGAGGATGTAGGTGACCTTGCCGGTCTCGCGCTCCTGCTCGGTAAACTTGCGGCGGAAGAGGGTGGTCGCCAGCGCGATGCCCAGCGGCGGTACCATGCCCGCCGCCATACAGGCCGCAATCGGTCCATAAATGCCGCTCGACATCAGGCCGATCGCAAACATGCAGACGGTTTTATTCAGCGGGCCGCCCATATCAAAGGCCACCATCATGCCGAACAGCAGGCCGAGGATGGCTGCGTTGGTGTTACCCAGTGAACTGAGGAAGGCGGTCAGCCAGCCGAGCAGCATTTTGATGGGCTCACCAATCAGCAGCACCATCAGTGCGCCGGTCAGCAGCACGCTCAGCAGCGGCACGATTAAAATAGGTTTTAACCCGGCGACCGCTTTGGGCAGATGAATATGGTTGGTGATGAGTAGCGTGATATATCCGGCCAGAAAGCCGGCAATTAGCGCGCCAA
Organism: Pantoea sp. JKS000250; assembly: GCF_003201065.1. Lineage (NCBI taxonomy): Bacteria > Pseudomonadati > Pseudomonadota > Gammaproteobacteria > Enterobacterales > Erwiniaceae > Pantoea > Pantoea sp. JKS000250. The sequence continues at coordinate 2,806,902 of NZ_QICZ01000001.1, forward strand.
GGAAGCCGGAGCCGGTGTGGATCGCCATCATTCCGCCCACCGCGCCTGCCACGATGCCCGCTTTGCCGCTGATGGACTGGCTGATCCCCAGCGCAAGAATCGGCAGCATCAGGGCAAAGGCCGAACCGCCGCCGATGTCAGAGAGCATCTTCGCTATCGGGCTGAAATTAGCGTCCCCTGGTGTGGCCGCCGTAATCCCGAATGAAAAGCTCAGGGCGATCAGAATGCCGCCAGCCACTACAAACGGGATCATCAGGTTCACACCGGTGATCAGGTGCACATAAAACTCTGAGATCCAGGAACGGGAACCTGACGCCTCGCGCGCGCTGTTAGCCGGTTCAGACGTATTGTTCTGAGGGGCGGAATCGACCAGCCTGGGCGCCAATTCTCCGTTCACAATGGCGCTAAGTAATCCTTCAGCGTCTTTCGCGGCACGGGTGACGGGGACCTCGATCACGTTTTTGTGCTGGAAGCGCGCCATCTCAACTTTCTTATCTGCGGCGATTAACACCACGTCGGCCTGATGAATATCGTCGTCGCTGAAAATATATTCGCTCTCAATCGCGCCCTGGGTTTCAACTAATACATTCAGGCCCAGTTTTTTAGCCGCTTTTTTTAAATTACTTTCGGCAAGGTAGGTGTGGGCGACACCTGTAGGACAGGCGGTAATGGCAATGATGTTCATAAACGTTCTCCAGTGAAAATTTTATATTTATGTTTTTCGGTCTGAAGGGATGGCTACAACCTGGAATACCTCCTTAATCTTTTATTTCATAAATAGCTTCGGTTTATTCAGGCCCCCGATCGGGATAGCAGTAAATGAAACATCTCTTCGCGGTGTTCCACATTCAGTAATTGTTCGACCACATCTTCATCACCTAGCGCGATGGATATTCTGGCGAGCATTTTGATATGTCCGACATCTTTATCAGACTCTTTCACTGCGAAAAGAATAACCAGCCGGACTTTGGTGCCGTCAATAGTCTCCCAGGGAATATCCTGGCGTAAACGCCCGACGGCAATCCGGGTTTTGGCCACGGCAGCAGATTTGCCATGCGGAATAGCAATGTGATTTTCAAAACCTGTTGAGCCTAATTCCTCACGCAGATACACATCGTTCAGAAACGCAGCTTTATCAGTGACCGCGCCGCTCTGGCAGAGCAGGTCAGTCAGCTGAGAAATAATCTGTTCTTTTGTCTGGCAGTCGACATCGAGAATAATACATTCTTCTTTCAGGACTTCATTAATAGCTACAGCTGTCGTCATGTTGCTTCTCCATTATTAATTAATCGAATTCGATACCAGACACTCCGTTACTCTTGCGATATCTTTCGCTGAAAACAGGGCCGAGACATAGACCACCGGTTTTTCCAGCGGCTCCAGCCGGATGGTGGAGATCACCACGTCACACTCATGTCGTTTCAGGGAATCCGCGATGTTTTTCCCTGGCACGATGTCGATAATCTTCCAGTCGGGAAAGGCGCGGATAATCCGCCCGTAAAGCAGCTGTGAGGTGCCCAGACCGCTGGAGCAGACCAGCAATACCCGCTTGACCTTGATGCTGTTTTCGATGGCGGCCTGAATATGCACGGTCAGGTACGCCACCTCATCGTCACTGATCTCATCCAGGCTGTACTCCTCCGTCAGCTGGCTGATGACCGCTTTGACGGCGGCGAAGACCGTTCCCAGCTCGGTCCGGATATCATGCAGCAGCGGATTTTTAATCCGGATGTGATATCGGAGGCGGTTCAGCATCGGTTTGATATGCGAGGACAGCGAAGCCTGCAGGTTCTGGTCAGTGGTGATTTCGATGTTGATGCGCTGCGCTACGCGGGCAATCAGCGCCTCAGCAAAGCGGGTTTCACGTTCGGATATCAGCGAGTCATCATGCTGTGGCATCTCGCCGCCCGCCTTACCGGAGGAGACCAGATACTGATAGATGGAGTGAGACTCTTCAGCTACCAGTACCGTGTTGTAAGCGGTTTCGATGCGTTCTATCACTGCCAGCGAAACCTGCCAGGCGTGATGGTCGCTGACCCGGCTCATGGTCACCGCGCGGGCATCCGTCCTGTGCATCGGCGAATGACTCCGGTGAATCAGCACCAGGATATGGGTAAACAAATTAATGTAGTAAGGATCGCTAATCGTATACTGCAGTTGCTGTTCAATAAAATTAATTAATTGCAGGGTAAAGTGGACAGCCTGCTGACCAAATTTTTCTGAAAGCTCCTGCAACGTGCTTTCATCCAGACGGCTTTCCATCATGTCCTGACGGTTATAAATCGATTTTAATACCAGCGCTTTCATCGCCATGCGAATATTCTGGTCACTGCCTTTTATGCTGGTGCCGACCCGACTTTTTAATAAGGTTAAATCAAACTGATGCAACCAGGCTTCTAATGTTTTTAAATCATTCACTATCGAAGCCCGGCTGATAAAATATTTGTCTGCCAGTTCACTGATCGATGAACTTCTGGGTGACAGCATTAACAGGTCTGACGCTATTTTCAGCATCCTGAAGTTGCTGCTGAAATCATCCGCTTCTGTTGAGAAAATCCGGCGTGCGGCTATTTCTGACTGTGCGTCAGCAAATTTAATTGTGATGCCTCTCCCACTTTTACCGCTGAGGCTGATCCCATGTTCAGACAGCTTTTCATTTATATCGGCAATGTCGCGGCGTAACGTCCGGGTGGTGATGGCTGTTTTTTCTGAAATAGCGTGCAGGCTCACATAACTGTTATGAGAAATAAGCTGTCGCATAATCGTCAGTTGTCGCTCAGTCAGCGCCTTCATCATCATCAGGGTCCGCTTAATCAGTTATTCACCTTGTCAGTTATCATCTAAGCAAAGGGACTATGCCATGTAAATATTAAAACATGGCCACAACCCGACGGTCAGGCTGACCACCTGAAAGTGAATTTTCGAAATATTTTGAGAGGAGGTTAAAGAATATCAGAACAGGGAAGTGGAAGATGAGTGGGTGCCTGATGGGCGGGGCAGGGCATGAAATCCGGTGTTAGCTGCCCCACCAGCAGGGGCAGCAAATCTTATGTTTACCTCTCCCGCAGCGCTTCTTTCGCCCGGTTCAGCGGTTTCATCAGATACTCCATGATGGTTTTACTGCCGGTATGGATCTCACCCATTGCGATCATCCCCGGATAAACCGGAAACTTTTTGCCCTTTTTATTGACCAGATAATCCTTATCGGTACGGATGTAGACGCGATAATAGTACTGGTCGCGATGCACTTCATCCTGAATGGTGTCGGGTGAAATAGAGGCCACTTTGCCCTCCAGACCGCCATAGATGTTGTAGTCATACGCGGTCAGCTTCACCACTGCACGCTGGCCGGGCGTGATAAAGGCGACATCGCGCGGGGCGATCTGCGCCTCAATCATCAGTTGCTCATCCAGCGGTACAATTTCCATCAGATTGCCGCGCTGCGGGATCACGCCGCCAACGGTGTTCACCTCGATATCTTTAACGATCCCTCTGACCGGCGTGACAACGACTGTGCGCTTCAGTGAGTCCGCTCGCCCGATGATAATGGAGCGTTGAGATGCCGCTTCGGCGTTGGCTTTCGCCAGCTCTTCACGGGCCTGCACAATATAGTTATTTTCCGCGTCGTTGAGCTTACTTTGCAGGTCGTTAGCCTGACGTTTCAGGCGCAGTACTTCCACGTTACTGGCCGCGCCTTTTGCCACCAGTGATGAGGTCAGCTGTAGTTCGCGGTTAATCAGACTCAGCGCTTCGGTCAGACCGCTGATGGTTTTGCTGTAGTTCTCACGACGCGAGTGGTAAAGCGCAGTCTCAGCAGCCACCAGTGGCGGATCCGCTAATACTTCCGGCGGAAAGGTCAGCGGCGTGCCTGCGGTCTCAGCCTGTAAGCGGGCCGCCGTCGCCAGCGCAGCACGTAAACGCGACGTGCTCTCCTGCACACCCGAGTCAATCTGGGTGGGATCCAGCAATGCCAGCACCTGACCCGCCTCAACCACATCGCCTTCGTGAACCTTCAGCTCTTTGAGGATCCCGCCCTCCAGTGACTGGATGATCTGCTCGTGTGAGCTGGGTACCACTTTCCCGACACCAACGGTGACTTCATCCAGTTCGAAGTTAGAAGCCCAGACAAAGAACAGCAGCAGCATGACCAGCACCGACATGATGATCAGACCGCCGGAAGAGACGCGCTGACGGGAACGCTGATGCTTCTTTTTACGGAATAAGGAGAAAATCATGCCTGTGCTCCCTGCGGTTTAACATTGACTTTGCCCTGATGAGGCGCGGCACTGGCTTCGGGCCGGGTAACCAGCATCTCTGCTTTTGAGCCATCCCGCGCGATCCTGCCTTTATCGATCAGCATGATGCGGTCAACCAGCTGCAATACCGCCGGGCGATGCGTGGCGATAATTAATGTGCGGTTGCCCATCCACGTCATCAGTCGTTCAATCAGATGTTTTTCAGCGGCATCATCCAGCCAGGCGGTCGGTTCATCCAGCAACAGCACGCTGGGCTGGCGGAGCAGGGTGCGTGCCAGCAGCAGCTGCTGGCGCTGTCCGCCAGACAAGCCTTTGCCGCCTTCCTGTAACAGATAATCCATGCCTTCCGGCAGGCGCTGAATAAAGTCGAGTGCGCCGCTGATCTCCAGGGCCTGAAGCATCTCCTCTTCCGTCGCCAGTGGCATGCCCAGGCGTAAGTTCTCGCGGATCGTGCCGTAGAACAGGGATGCGTTCTGGGTCAGCAGCCCGACGTCACGCCTTACATCCAGCGGGTCAATGGAGGAAAGCCGCACGCCATCCAGCAGCAGGGCACCTTCGCCCGGCTGCAACAGACCTGCCATCAGTTGCAACAGCGTTGATTTACCGGATCCGTTACGCCCCAACAGCGCCACTTTCTCACCCGCTTTAATGGTCAGCTTTTTCACCGTCAGCACCGGTTCAGGGGAGTTCGGGTCGTAGCGATAGATGACGTCAGAGAGAGCATATTCGCCGTTAATGCGCGGGCGATGAATGCGGATGCTGCGTTCTGGCTGATCGACCTCGCTGTTAAGCAGGTTCTCCAGTCCTTCACGCGCCACTTTGGCCTGCTGCCAGCGGCCAAATATCATCGCCAGCTGGCCCAGCGGTGCCATCATGCGTGACGCCAGCATCGAGCAGCCAATTAACACGCCGGTAGAGAGGTCACCGCTCATGGCAAAAAAGGCACCCACCAGCACCACGCTGACATAGGCAACGGTCTGGACTTCACTGGTCCAGCTCATCAGCAGGCCGCTGACAAAACGCTGCTTCTGTGAAGATTTACTGATCACCTCATTCAGGTGATTCCACTGGTTCTGAAAGTAGGGCTCTGCGCGCAGCAGCTTGATGTCATCCATGCCCTGTACGGTCTCAACCAGCATAGCGCTGCGCACTGCGGACTCGCGCATGGTTGCTTTGGAGAGCTTCGCCAGCGAACCCTGCGCCAGCAGGCCCGGAATAACAATCAGCGGAATCGCCGCCAGCGGAACCAGCACCAGCCATCCACCCAGTAACCAGAGGATAAACAGAAAGATGATTAAAAAAGGCAGATCGGCAATTGCTGAAATGGTGGTCGAGGTAATCAGCTCACGGATCTGTTCCAGCTCGCGGATCTGAGCAATAAACGATCCGGTCGATTTGGGACGCTGATCGTTACGGATCCGCAGCGCGTGACCAAAGACGCGATCGGAGATGCGCAGATCCGCGCTTTTACCGGCTGCATCAGAGATATGCGTGCGGATAATGCGCATCACAAACACGCAGGTCAGGGCGATCATGACGCCGCCAAACAGTACCCAGAGAGAGGGAACGGACTGGGAAGGGATCACCCGGTCATACACCTGCATGGTGAAGAGCATCGCTGAGAGGCCCAGCACGTTGGAGATCAGCGACGCAAACATGACGTTTACATAGGCTGGCCACTCACCAAGAATGGTCTGCCACAGCCAGTCAGCACGATGCGGCTTAATATAGTCATCCACCCGCGCATCCGGCACGGAAGACTCCGGTTTCGCCAGCAGTACGCGCTGTGCATGCTGCGACAGATCTTCAATACTCAGCGTGGTCTGAAGCTGTTTTTCACCGCTCAGCATCACGCTGACCTGACCATCTTCGCCCACCGTGGTGATAACGCCGACGCCGCGAGGACCGAAATCGACGATCAACGGCATGCGCCACGGATCGAGCTGATCCGGGTCAAACGCGTCAAAAATCACCAGCAGGCCGAGCTGGCGCGCCATATTTTCAATCAGGGCATCCTGTGAAAGGTGCTGCATGTGCCATTCCGCTTCGCCTTTCACCCGTTCAGGTGAACCATCAAGGCGGTAATGTTTCGCCACCAGCAGCAGCGCGTCGAGCCAGGGGGTATAAGCCTTTTTAGCCTCAGGCTGTGCTGATGCATTTTCGCTGTCAGATATCGTGTTCATTATCATCTACTCTTAATTGCTGACAGAATTACGGCGCAATGCGCAGTCCCTGAATGACCTTATTATTTAAATCAAACGCTTCGCGTGCCATACCGGTTACGACCAGATAATTAACGGATGAGGCCCACAGGTCGCAGCGGGCATTAATTAAATCCTGCTGAGCACGGCTTATTTCCTGTTCGGCGTTAAGTAAGTCGAGTACGTTTCGGTTACCCAGTGATAAATATTGCTCACGATAAAGGGAGCGCGTCTCCATAATCGTTTTCATACGACGCGTCAGCAGGCTGATATTTTTTTGTAATCCCGTTACGCTCTGGAAATAATTCCGTTGCTGATCGCTGATCTCCAGTTTTTTACTGGCTATAGTGGTTCTGGCCGCTTCCAGTGCGCGGGCACTGGCACTTTCCTGCGCCACTAATGCACCACCCTGATAAAGCGTGCTGTTAACAGACAGATAAACGTTCTGGTACTGGCTATGGCGCTGATAATCCGCAATATCGCCGATATATTTATTAGTATTGGCTTCAAGCGATAAAGTGGGATAGCGCTGCGCTTTGTAATTACGTAACTCGGCCAGTGCCACGGCGGCATCGGCCTGGGCAACTAAAATAGTCGGGTTACGGTTTAAATCAATCCGGGCATTCTGACGCTCAATCAGCGGCAGCAGCGAGATCGGCGCGGATATTTTCTTTTCGGCAACCGGCTGTCCCAGCAATGATTGCAGATGGTATTTCTGCTGCTGGAGTTTGATTTCCAGATCCAGTTGCTCTGCCTGGGCCGCTTCAACACGCGCCTGCGCCTGAACCGGATCCACCCGTGTGCTGGCTCCGGCATCGGCACGCATTTGCGTCAGCGCCAGGATATCCCGCAGGGCTTTTACCTCTTTCTTCGAGTTATCAAGCAGCTGCGTCGAGCGATAAACTTCATTCAGTGCCAGTGCGGTTTGTTCGATAATGGTATCGATCTGCATCAGAACAGTGGCCTGCTGGCGCAGATATTTCGCGCTGGCCTGATCGACCGCGCTGCCGGTTTTACCAAAGTCGTAAAGCATCTGAGAGAGGCCGACGGTTGCGATATGGCCGCTGCCTTCATCCTGCTGTCGACCGGTTGTGATACCCGCTTTTACAGAGGGCAGATAGCCCGCTTTTGCAGCATCAATGGTGAACCCTGATGACTCCAGCGTCGCAATGCTGCTGCTGATGGAGGGATGATGATTAACCGCCAGCTGGATAGCCGCCTGCCAGTCAGCCGGAAAGCTTTCAGCCCCGTTCGACGCCGCAGGCTGCATTTCAATTTCTGCCGGATTAATTTGTAATTTATCTGCCAGCGCAGATCCGCCTGCAGGTAAGGTTCCGGGATCCGGTGTTTTAGAAAATACGCCCCAGAAACCTGCCGGTGCTTCATTAATGGCTGGCTCGCCGCCTGAGAAAAGTTTTTGATCGGCAGCAAAAGAATATTGGGTAATAAGAATGCAGTGCAAAATGATAATAATTTTTTTCATGATGTTTAGATAATTAAATATATCTCCGTCATAAAAGATGGCTTAAAGTGCGGGGAAGTAGCAGGCTGGTATAAATAACCCAGCCTGCTTTTAATGCGGATGTTAATTATCCGATGGTGATATCGTCTTCAATATATAACTGTACCACGGAGCCATCGGCTGCAGAACTGGTGTAATGGTTATAGTTAACCCCATTTGCCACTATTCCGTCTGCCTGCTCCCAGTTACCATTCAGCGTCACCGTGTCGCCATTTTCCCCTCTGACATATAACGTATTATCGTTATCAGTGACCTTCAGCAGACTTTCTGCACTTACGACCAGATTGTCTTTTCCGGCATCCGTCATCAGGTCGATGGTTTCGATATTGTTGACCCTGGCGGAGATATCACTAAGGTTCAGCGTTCCTGTGCCATGCCAGGCCAGCGTATCGTTACCCTCTGCACCGTTGATAGAGGTGAAATCGGTGTCATAGACTTCGAAAACATCTCCACCGCGGGTACCGGTGAAGGTGATCTCGCCGCCCTCACTGCCATCAACATCAACGCCCAGGTTAAAGCTCAGAGAAGCATTGCTGCCGTCTGACAGGGCATAGGTGAAGGTGTCAGTGTTGCCGCTGTGCGCATACGCATCATCCACCACGTAGCTGTAGTGACCCGCTTCATTGATAACCAGCGTGCCGTAGGCACCTTTGACGCTCACCGCATCGTCAGTGATCGCGGTGGTTTCACCGTTCTGGCTCACCGATACCACGGTCAGATCGGCGGAGGCATCCTGGATGGAACCGGCAAGATGCTCTGTCACTTCGTTGAATTGCAGACCCTGCTGAACATAGAGTTTGATTGCCGTGCCATCCAGCGCCGTGCTGGTGTAGAGGGTGTAGGTGATGTTATTCAGCGTTTCCACGCCGTTAACAGCCCACACGCCCTGGAGTGAAAGGGAGTCATTGCTGCCACCCCTGACATACAGCACATTGCTGGCATCCGTGATTTTCTCAATATCATCTGCACCAATCAGCAGCGCCGTTGCCTGGGCGTTATCCTGCAGATCGATGATTTCGATATTGTTCACTTTGTCCGCAATCTCACTGACATTCAGCTCGCCTGTGCCATTCCAGACCAGCGTATCCTGACCCGACTTCCCGTCCACCGAGGTGAACTGGGTGTCGTGAACGGTGAAGCTGTCATCGCCAACGGTACCGGCAAAGATCAGCGCGCCACCTTCAGAGCCATCCACGGAGACACCCAGCGTGATCACCAGATTTTTGGTGCTTCCATCCGCCAGAACATAGGTGAATGAATCTTCACTGCCGGTCAGTTTGATCACCGAGTCGCTATTCAGTGTGTAGCTATAGCTGCCATCGTTCTTAATCGTCAGCGTGCCGTAAGTACCCGCGATAGTGGTTCCCGCAGCGGCAACCAACGTATAGCTTGCGGCACCGGTCACAATACCCGCCGTTATCGACGTCACTACCAGCGAACTGTCACTGGTGCTGTCGCTGGTAAAGACCGAACCATTGACGCTGGAACTGGTGCTGACTTTATAGTCGGTGGTGCTGACGATGTTCACTGCCACTTTCACGGTGAGCGCGTCATAGCTGGTAGACCACAGGAAGCCAGGATGTCCGGACTGCGTGCTGTCGACCACGATGCGGTAGGTTCCCGCATTCTGACCCGCCAGCGAAACATTCAGCGGACTACCGCTGGTGATCGCCTGTGTGCCGGTGGTCACGTTGTCCCAGCGCAGCGTCTGCTCGTTGTAAACCTGCAACGACCAGTTCACCGAAACAGTATTGCTGGCATTGATCGACGCCCCGGTCACGCTGACGTTAATCTCCTGCAGATCGCTGATGCTGTTAACCGTGAAGCTCTCACTGGTAAAGCTGCTGGTTGCGGTGTTCATCGTGGTGCTCTGTGCCACGCTGTCGCTGAGCAGGGCAACATCGCCCGTTACGTCGGCCGCATTGTTTTCAGACGCGGTTTCGGTGCTGCTCAGTTTCATGTCGCGATCAACATAGAGATTCACCGTCTGACCATCAGCGGTGGTACCCACGTAATGAATGTAATCCACATTGTTGACCACTTCACTGCCTGACAGCGTCCAGCTACCAGAGAGTGTCAGCGTGTCGGTGATAGCACCCTTAACAAACAGGGTGTTATCAGCATCGGTGATGTCCGCCACGTTTTGCGCGGTGACAACCAGATTATTCACTGCACTGTCATTCACCAGCTCGATCTCTTCGATATTACTGATTTTCGACTGCAGATCGCTGAGTGTGAGTGTGCCCGTACCGCTCCACACCAGCGTATCCAGACCTTCACCGCCATCAATATGGGTAAAGCTGGTATCGCTCACGTTAAAGATATCGTCGCTTGCCGTACCGGTTACATCCTGCGCAGCGGTAACGGTATATTCCGTCCCATTCTGGCTATCCGTATAGGTGGCTGAAGAGAGATTAACGCCCTGCTGCACGTAGATATCGACCAGGGTACCGGCAGCAGTGGTGCTGGTGTAGTGCGTGTAAGTGATGCTGTCGACAATCACCGTACCACTATTGATCCAGGTGCCTTCCAGCGTCACGCTATCGCCAGCGATTCCCTTGATATAGAGAGCATTACTTTCGCTGGTGACATCTTCCACACTCTGCGCATCCAGTACCAGGTTGTCACTGCTGGTGGTTGAGGTCAGCATGATTGATTCGATATTGCTGACTTTCGCCGCGACGTCGCTCAAGACCAGCTGGCCATTGCCATGCCATGCCAGTGTATCGTCGCCAGCCGCGCCATCTACCGAGGCGAAGCTGGTGTCATACACATCAAACACATCGTTGACTTCAGTGCCGTGGAACACCAGCGCACCGCCATTGCTGCCGTTGACTTCAACACCCAGATGGATCGTAACGGTAGCATTAACCACTTCACCATTGGCCCCTTTCAGCGCATAGGTGAAAACGTCTTCAGAGCCGGCTGGCAGTGTAGTCGTGGCAGGGGTGTAGGTATAAGCACCGTTGTTATAGATCACCAGGGTGCCATACTGACCCGCTATGGAGACGCCACTTTCGGTGACCCAGGTATAACTGTCATCGACCGTTACATCGCTGGTGCTGTCACCGGCCTTGGCATACATCCGTGTATAGATAGAGCTGAGCTTATCAACTGCCCCGTCTGTGCCTTCGTCGGTCAGCACGTTGCCGGTTGCGACCTCATTCGCGGTGATAACGTACTCGGTGGGGCTGACTGTCTGAACTGACATATTCAGTTTCACCACGTTTTCTGCACCTGTGGTTGAAATCGCCACGCGGTAGGTCCCTTCACCCAGGCGGTCCAGCAGCGTCGCCATTTCCACGTTCTGGATAACTTCTTCATTGTGCTGTCCGGCTGCCACGACGGCAGTCTGCGTTTTCACCGTGGTCCATGTGCCATCACTGTTCTGCATTTGCACGGCATAAGTGATGTTCAATGGTGAGTCAAAGTTGTTGCCGAATAATCCCCACTCGGTGGTTAACGTCAGCGAACCGGTAACCAGGTCGTCACTCCCTGCAAGGGTAAAGGTCGAACTGTAGTTCTCGGTCCCGCCTGCAACCAGTTTAACGTCGGTATTCGTCGCGCTGGATGACTCATAAGTCACCGTAACGCTGGCATTCGCCTCGTTGCTGGAAGCGATATCCGTAACGGCTGTTGCAGAAGGATCGGTAGCATCCCAGCTCAGATCCAGCGCTTCGTTTGTTGTACCAATCTGTACGTGAATCTGCGCTGATGAGCTCAGTCCCGTCGCAGAGTCAGTAATGGTATAGGTAAACGAATCCACCTTACCGATGCTGTCCATGGATGAGATCGGGGTATAGACATAGCTGCCATCAGCGTTAATGACCAGCGTGCCATACTGGCCGACCAGCGTGGCGGTTTTGGTAGTGGCATCCAGCGTGACAGAGATCACGGTGCCATCACTGTTGGTCACGCTCGCCGCGCTCACAGAGGTAGAGGCACTGTGCGGAATACCATCTGCACCATAAACACTGTCGACATCTGTTATCACATTGCCGGTTGCTGTGGTGTAGTCGGTCGGTGTGCCCTGTTCCGCCAGCGTATAGACGGTTTTAGAGGCTTCCAGATTAAAGCTTACGCCGACGTTAATACCGCTGGTGGTGTAAACCAACTGATACTGGCCGGCAGTCAGCCCGGTTAGCGTGATAGTGGACGTCGATGCGCCCAGTCCAAACATGCCAAACAGGTTTCCGCTGTTCTCTTCAGACACGGTGACCCAGGTGCTGGTGGACGAATCATACTTCTGCAACACCAGTGTCGAGTTACTGGCGACGTTAACGAAGGCAGAAGAAGTCGCTGTTACATCAAGATCGATAATGGTGCCGTCTGCGACCACAATCGGATCGCTGACGATCTTATTGTTGAACGCGATCAACCCGCCATCCTGCAGAATGGTTCCCAGATCCTCACTGACATCAACCGGATAGGTAAAGCCTACCGCGGCACCTGAGCTGACATTGTCAGAGGCCGTCAGCGTGATGGCCTGCACATTCAGATCCAGTGTGCCGGATGGCGCGCTGCTGTTGCCTGCCGCGTCTGTGACAGTAAAGGTCACTTCATGGCTGCCATCATACAATCCGTCAGTAGCGGTGAAAGTCCAGCTGCCATCTTCGGCGACGGTGGTTTCACCGACAACCTGGCCTTTGTCGTATATCGTGACCGTGGCACCAGGCTCAAGATCGCTGCCGCTGAAGGTGAGTTTGCTGTCGCTCTGGATTTCTGCTGTATCGATAGCCGCACCCACTTCATCCGTGATCACTACCGTAGTAATGTCCACGCCTTCAGGTGCAACAGAGTCCACGACATAGCTGACAGCTTCAGATTCACCGCTGCTGTTACCTGCCGCATCGACTGCCTCAAACGTAAAGCTGTGATCACCATCAGTCAGCGCTTCAGACGGCGTGAATGACCAGCTGCCGTCATCTGCAACCTGAGCTTCACCCAGTACCACATCATTATCGCGAACGATAACGGTGGTGCCTGCTTCCAGTCCTGAGGCACTGAAGGTCGGCGTGGTGTCACTGATCGCGCTGCCAGCGGCTAACGCATTGCCAGCATCATCAGAGACGACCACTGTGGCCAGATCAATCATATCTGGCGCAACAGTGTCGACCACGACGTTAACGGTGTCGGTGCGGGTGTTTCCTTCCGCATCCGTTACGGTCACGATTAATGCATGGTCACCGTCAGCCAGCGCGGTATCAGGCGTAAAGCTCCAGCTTCCATCCTCAGCAACCACGACACTGCCCAGTACAGTTTCACCATCGGCGATGGTGACTGTTACGCCTGGCGTCTGATCCTGGCCACTAAAGGTCGGCGTACTGTCGTTAATGGCTTCCCCATTCACAATCACATTGCCGGCATCATCGGTAACTACAACTCCGGTGTTGATACCTTTGGTTGCGGAGATTGACAGGTCCAGCGCTTCAGAAACGCCGCTGCTGTTGCCGACTGCATCGGTGACTTCGAATGTGAACTGATGTTCACCATCGTCAAGCGAGGTTGAAGGCGTAAAGGACCAGCTGCCATCTTCGCTGACCGTAGTTTCACCCAATACGGTTTCACCATCGCGAATAATCACGGTCGCGTCCGGCTCCAGCGCTGTACCACTGAAGGTTGGCGTATTATCTGCTGTGATACCGGCTGCGGTGATGGTGGTACCGTCGTTATCGACCATCGTGACCGTAGAGATATCAACCCCTTCCGGCGGTGTGGTATCGACAGTGACGTTGAAGACGCCGCTGGCACTGACGCCCTGTGGATCAGTAACGGTGACCTCAATGGCATGCGCACCGTCAACCAATCCAGCGGTTGGTGTGAAGGTCCAGCTGCCATCTGCGCCTACAGTCAGCGAGGTCTGCGTGGTATCGCCGTCTGCGATGACAATCGTGGTTCCAGGCTCGAAGTTTTTACCGTTGAACGTTGGCGTACTGTCACTAATGGTGTCGCCATCCAGAATAGCAGTACCGTTATCATCAACGATTTCCATAGACGGCGCGGTTTGCACCACGACATTAATGGTGTCATTGACATGATTACCGCTGGCATCTGTACCATCTACAACCAGCGCGTGCTCGCCGTCGGCCAGCGCGGTATCCGGTGTAAAGGTCCAGTTGCCGTCCGCGTCCACGGTGGCGGTGCCGAGTTCGCTGTCGCCGTCGGAGACGGTCACGGTGGATCCCGGCTGCATGCCGTCGCCGCTGAGGGTCGGGGTGCTGTCGCTGGTAGTCGCACCGTCGGCTATCGGGTTGCCGGCGTCGTCGGTCAGGCCGGGCACGGTGGCGCTGGTGTCGACGGTCACGTTCACGGTGCCGTTCATGACGTTACCGTTCGCATCGGTACCGTCAATAACCAGCGCGTGATCGCCGTCGGCCAGTGCTGCATCCGGTGTAAAGGTCCAGTTGCCGTCCGCGTCCACGGTGGCGGTGCCGAGTTCGGCGTCGCCGTCGGAGACGGTCACGGTGGATCCCGGCTGCATGCCGTCGCCGCTGAGGGTTGGCGTACTGTCGCTGGTAGTCGCACCGTCGGCTATCGGGTTGCCGGCGTCGTCGGTCAGGCCGGGCACGGTGGCGCTGGTGTCGACGGTCACGTTCACGGTGCCGTTCATGACGTTACCGTTCGCATCGGTACCGTCAATAACCAGCGCGTGATCGCCGTCGGCCAGTGCTGCATCCGGTGTAAAGGTCCAGTTGCCGTCCGCGTCCACGGTGGCGGTGCCGAGTTCGCTGTCGCCGTCGGAGACGGTCACGGTGGATCCCGGCTGCATGCCGTCGCCGCTGAGGGTCGGGGTGCTGTCGCTGGTAGTCGCACCGTCGGCTATCGGGTTGCCGGCGTCGTCGGTCAGGCCGGGCACGGTGGCGCTGGTGTCGACGGTCACGTTCACGGTGCCGTTCATGACGTTACCGTTCGCGTCGGTACCGTCAATAACCAGCGCGTGATCGCCGTCGGCCAGTGCTGCATCCGGTGTAAAGGTCCAGTTGCCGTCCGCGTCCACGGTGGCGGTGCCGAGTTCGCTGTCGCCGTCGGAGACGGTCACGGTGGATCCCGGCTGCATGCCGTCGCCGCTGAGGGTCGGGGTGCTGTCACTGGTAGTCGCCCCGTCGGCTATCGGGTTGCCGGCGTCGTCGGTCAGGCCGGGCACGGTGGCGCTGGTGTCGACGGTCACGTTCACGGTGCCGTTCATGACGTTACCGTTCGCATCGGTACCGTCAATAACCAGCGCGTGATCGCCGTCGGCCAGCGGGGCATCCGGTGTAAAGGTCCAGTTGCCGTCCGCGTCCACGGTGGCGGTGCCGAGTTCGCTGTCGCCGTCGGAGACGGTCACGGTGGATCCCGGCTGCATGCCGTCGCCGCTGAGGGTCGGGGTGCTGTCGCTGGTAGTCGCACCGTCGGCTATCGGGTTGCCGGCGTCGTCGGTCAGGCCGGGCACGGTGGCGCTGGTGTCGACGGTCACGTTCACGGTGCCGTTCATGATGTTACCGTTCGCGTCGGTACCGTCAATAACCAGCGCGTGATCGCCGTCGGCCAGTGCTGCATCCGGTGTAAAGGTCCAGTTGCCGTCCGCGTCCACGGTGGCGGTGCCGAGTTCGCTGTCGCCGTCGGAGACGGTCACGGTGGATCCCGGCTGCATGCCGTCGCCGCTGAGGGTCGGCGTACTGTCGCTGGTAGTCGCCCCGTCGGCTATCGGGTTGCCGGCGTCGTCGGTCAGGCCGGGC
The DNA here is from genome assembly GCF_003201065.1 of Pantoea sp. JKS000250. Lineage (NCBI taxonomy): Bacteria > Pseudomonadati > Pseudomonadota > Gammaproteobacteria > Enterobacterales > Erwiniaceae > Pantoea > Pantoea sp. JKS000250. Next base: position 2,822,599 of record NZ_QICZ01000001.1, read on the forward strand.
ACGGTGGCGCTGGTGTCGACGGTCACGTTCACGGTGCCGTTCATGACGTTACCGTTCGCGTCGGTACCGTCAATAACCAGCGCGTGATCGCCGTCGGCCAGTGCTGCATCCGGTGTAAAGGTCCAGTTGCCGTCCGCGTCCACGGTGGCGGTGCCGAGTTCGCTGTCGCCGTCGGAGACGGTCACGGTGGATCCCGGCTGCATGCCGTCGCCGCTGAGGGTCGGGGTGCTGTCGCTGGTAGTCGCCCCGTCGGCTATCGGGTTGCCGGCGTCGTCGGTCAGGCCGGGCACGGTGGCGCTGGTGTCGACGGTCACGTTTACGGTGCCGTTTATGACGTTACCGTTCGCGTCGGTACCGTCAATAACCAGGGCGTGCTCGCCGTCGGCCAGCGGGGCATCCGGCGTGAAGGTCCAGTTGCCGTCCGCGTCCACGGTGGCGGTGCCGAGTTCGGCGTCGCCGTCGGAGACGGTCACGGTGGATCCCGGCTGCATGCCGTCGCCGCTGAGGGTCGGGGTGCTGTCACTGGTAGTCGCCCCGTCGGCTATCGGGTTGCCGGCGTCGTCGGTCAGGCCGGGCACGGTTTCGCTGGTATCGATGATGACGTCGACGGTGCTGCTGCTGGCGTTGCCGTTTGCATCGGTGCCGTCAACGACCAGGGCGTGCTCGCCGTCAGCCAGCGGGGCATCCGGTGTAAAGGTCCAGTTGCCGTCCGCGTCCACGGTGGCGGTGCCGAGTTCGGCGTCGCCGTCGGAGACGGTCACGGTGGATCCCGGCTGCATGCCGTCGCCGCTGAGGGTCGGGGTGCTGTCGCTGGTAGTCGCCCCGTCGGCTATCGGGTTGCCGGCGTCGTCGGTCAGGCCGGGCACGGTTTCGCTGGTATCGATGATGACGTCGACGGTGCTGCTGCTGGCGTTGCCGTTTGCATCGGTGCCGTCAACGACCAGGGCGTGCTCGCCGTCAGCCAGCGGGGCATCCGGTGTAAAGGTCCAGTTGCCGTCCGCGTCCACGGTGGCGGTGCCGATTTCAGCATCGCCGTCGGAGACGGTCACGGTGGATCCCGGCTGCATGCCGTCGCCGCTGAGGGTCGGGGTGCTGTCGCTGGTAGTCGCCCCATCGGCTATCGGGTTGCCGGCGTCGTCGGTCAGGCCGGGCACGGTTTCGCTGGTATCGATGATGACGTCGACGGTGCTGCTGCTGGCGTTGCCGTTTGCATCGGTGCCGTCAACGACCAGGGCGTGCTCGCCGTCAGCCAGCGGGGCATCCGGTGTAAAGGTCCAGTTGCCGTCCGCGTCCACGGTGGCGGTGCCGATTTCAGCATCGCCGTCGGAGACGGTCACGGTGGATCCCGGCTGCATGCCGTCGCCGCTGAGGGTCGGGGTGCTGTCGCTGGTAGTCGCCCCATCGGCTATCGGGTTGCCGGCGTCGTCGGTCAGGCCGGGCACGGTTTCGCTGGTATCGATGATGACGTCGACGGTGCTGCTGCTGGCGTTGCCGTTTGCATCGGTGCCGTCAACGACCAGGGCGTGCTCGCCGTCAGCCAGCGGGGCATCCGGTGTAAAGGTCCAGTTGCCGTCCGCGTCCACGGTGGCGGTGCCGAGTTCGGCGTCGCCGTCGGAGACGGTCACGGTGGATCCCGGCTGCATGCCGTCGCCGCTGAGGGTCGGGGTGCTGTCGCTGGTAGTCGCCCCATCGGCTATCGGGTTGCCGGCGTCGTCGGTCAGGCCGGGCACGGTTTCGCTGGTATCGATGATGACGTCGACGGTGCTGCTGCTGGCGTTGCCGTTTGCATCGGTGCCGTCAACGACCAGGGCGTGCTCGCCGTCAGCAAGCGGGGCGTCAGGTGTGAAGGTCCAGTTGCCGTCCGCGTCCACGGTGGCGGTGCCGATTTCAGCATCGCCGTCAGAGACGGTCACGGTAGAGCCGGGCTGCATGCCGCTGCCTCCGATGGTCGGCGTGCTGTCGCTAGTGGCAGATCCGTCCGCCACCGGGTTACCGGCGTCGTCGACGAGAGAGGGCGTTTTGGCAGGAATAACGCTGGCAGCACTATTGTCTTCACCGGTTGCTGCAGAGTTATCTTCATTCGCTGATACAGAGTTGTTATTTCTTGAACCGCCACTGCCACCAGAGTTTGACGCTGCGGCCACACCAATCAATGCAGCCAGACCACCTAAAACACCACCCGCTACATAGACATTGTCCGCGATAAGGGGATCCGTCGAGGTCGAAACAAGTTCATATACGCTATTCGTCGCATCATAGTCATACGCATAGATCACACCGTCCGAACCAGAGGCTGTCATGACTGGCATTTCTTCTGCGCTGACGTTTTGCAGGACGATGTCATACTGCTCACCCGTGACATCATCCACCAGCTTAAATTTCATCTGGCCATTCGCTTTTGACGCAATGATCTTCTGGGGAGGCTGCCCATCAACACTGTGAACTTCATAGGACGCAGCTTGTGGCATAGACTCCAATGCCAGCGACTTTCCAGGTTGTAAAGCATGTTTAGCAATAACATTGCCCTGCGTGTCTTTAATAATTAATTGTATTTTCATTTTTCACCAATAGTGTTGAAATGAATCTGGCGATTAAAAAATAGCCAGATGCTGCTGTGTTATGTTGATAAAAAAATTTAAAACAGTGAGTTAACCTCCAGATGGCAGTAAGTCATAGCCCGATAACGCGGTGTAATAAAAATGACTAAAAATATATTTTTTTTATTTTAACGCTTAATAATCAGTGTTATTTGGCACTCTGTTTAATAATGCTGACCGGTCTTTTCTAAGCTCTGCTATAGGGTTGGTTGTTTATTGCCATAGCAAGGCTTTAACCTGTTTCATGACCAGGCACTTATCTGAGTGGATAGATAAGTGTTTATCACTTTCATCACTTCTGTCTGATAGAGAGATGGACGATTTAGTTAGTTCATCAACGTTAATCTGCATTCTTACAAATAAAATGATGAAAGGGAATTTACATACTCTCATCCACACGCTGTAGATAAGAAAACTAACTTGAGGTTCCCAGGCAGGATAAAATTATTTAGTATGGATTTTTTACGATTTTAAACTCCAAAAAAAACTGATCAGACATTGCGTGCCGGATTTTTTTGTCAATCTTGTGTAAATGTATTTAATCAGCTGTTATCAGCGAAAAAATGATTTTAGCTAATTTTTTGTTTTTAAAAAAAATAAATAATATCAGTTGGTTATGAAGATTTGTTCAGCCTGATTGCCTGTTTTTTTTATAAAATTAAGCGCAGGAGATACCATTGAAGTTAATGTTGTTTTAACAAAAAATAATCGTGCGTTATTATATGGCAATAAATAAAGCTCTTTCATATTTAGCATTAAATGCACTTTTCAAAATCAGCTAATTGATAACAGCAATAGATTGCAATTTTATAACTTTTGTTAAAATAAAGATGTATATCTATCAAAGCTTGTAGTGAGTGTTAAACCCGTGCAGGCTATATCGCATGTGAAGTTAATGATGAGTTTTTAAGGCAAAATTTCACTTTTTTAACTAAGCAGCGTGAAAACCTGTTAACTTTTATTCCTAATTGGGAATGATGCTTATTACAGACGGTAAAAATCGCGCTTACCTCAGTGATAAGTCTGTTGTTACTCAGGGCATGCACTGTCTAGTCGGGGAAAGTAACGGATAGATAATCTGGCGAGACCTGCCGGGCGGTAGTAACACCCGGCAGATGATGGGGCTAATCAGTCAATCAATGCAGACAGCACTGCTTATATTTTTTGCCGCTGCCGCACGGGCAGGGATCGTTGCGACCAGGCAGTTTCTCAGCTGAGACAGGTTTCTGTGGCACGGGGATGGCTTCCGGCTGGGAAATCCAGTGATCGTGCAGCGCCAGCGCAGCAGGGCGAATCGCCTCAATGCTGGCTTCCATCTCGTCCGGCGTCATGGCGTCAATCTTTTCGAGGTTCTCTTCCACACCGTGCAGGGCGATAGCGTCCAGCGCAGGCTGCAGATCGGCAGGCAGGGCAGACCAGTCAGTCAGCGCGACACCGCGCATATAGCCGAAGCACCACTCTTCCACCACGGTAAACTCCAGACCTTCCATCTCGCGGATGCCAAACAGCGGTTCGAACTGCTCCGGGAATTCAGATAAGCGGTCAGCCACATCATTCATATGCTGGAAGCACAGCGACATAAAGCGCGTCATTTCACGCTCGTTGCTCCATTTTGGAATCTGCTTCTCGCCACCCCATAGAGCTACCAGCCACTGGCTGGGTTCGACGGTCACCGGGCCGGAGAGAACGGCAGTCAGCAGGCCATCCAGTTCGGAGACATCAATAATCGACGCTTCGCTGCCATATTTTTCCAGCATATCTTCCAGCCATTGCAGCTCTTTTTCGGACAGTGGGCCTTCTTTCATGCGGTTGCCTCCCGGGCATATCAAATTTCAGCGCGGCGTTAAGCCTCAAAACCGCAGCAGTGTACACCCTTGTGGGCTGCAACACAGCTAACCAGGGTAGTACGCAGTGGCTAAACCGTGTTTAACACCACTTTAACCCCGTTATGCAGGCGATAGCCCGCAGCACTTTATGGTACATTTTTGCGCTATATCTGGCCTGCTGCGTATCAAAAAAAATTAACCTGATGATTATTAAATGAAAAATGGATTTTCCGGCAGGCAGGCTGTGGCCGTACACCTCACACGGATGGCTTCTGCCAGCCAGTGGATGAGCAGATTAACAACGCGATGCATCCCCTCCGTGATCTTCCTGCTAGCAGGCTGCGGTACCCTGTCGCAAACCTCCGCGCCGGTGGGCGACCGTGTTTATCTGACGCACGCTACCTTTCGCCAAAATGTCGATGACATCGTGCAGCACTACATGCAGCAGAAGCAGGTGCCCGGTATCAGCATTGCGGTGATTCATCACGGCGGTCCGACACGTTATTACCCGTTTGGCGTCACCGATCGGGTGCATCGCTACCCGATCACGCCCGATACCCTGTTTGCGCTGGGATCGCTGAGTAAAGGCGTGACGGCAGAAGTGATCATCCAGCTGGTTGATCAGGGTAAGCTGCGCTGGAGCGATACTCTGGCCAATCTTTTGCCTCAGGACGTTCACCTCAGCGCTGACGCGCGGCGCATCACGCTGCTGCAGCTGGTGACGCACACCTCCGGTCTGCCGCGTCAGGATATGGATCTGCCGATGCTGCTGCAGTTCGTTCGTTATCTGGACTCGGGCGAGAACTTCTATGGCAATCTCGACAACGACAAACTGCTGAGTTATCTGGCGGATTTCTCAGTACCTGCGGTACGCATGCCGCACTACTCCAATCTCGGCTATGCGCTGCTCGGCTTTATCGTGCGCACCCGTTTTCATCAGGACATTCAGACGCTGGCGTCACAGCTGATCTTTACACCGCTAAAGATGGACCAGAGCAGTTTTGAGCCGGAAGCGCTGAAGGGTTATCCGCTGCGTGCGCTGGGTCATGCCGGCGATCAGCCGAAATTTATCCGCCGTGGTACGCTGACGCCCGACTGGCATTTTCACGGCAATATGGTGGCAGCGGCCAGTCTTTACAGCAATGCGCGCGATCTGAGTGCTTATCTGCGCGCGCATTTTGATGCGACCGGTGATACGGCACGGGATCGGGCTTTTGCGGCGGTGAACCGGCCGTGGTATCAGCAGGGGGCGCAGGCGCAGAATATCGCCTGGGTTACCGACACCATCGAAGGGCAGCAAATCACTTATCAGGTGGGCTATATTGGCGGCTACGCCAGTTTTATCGGCTACGATAAACGTCACGGCAATGCGATCGTGGTGCTACAGAACGGCTTTAACTGGAGCAACTATTTAGGCATTGCGTTGTTGGTCGATCTGGCAACTCAGGATAAAGTGGTCTGATCCGTTACCTGGCCTGTGTGCAGTAAAGCGAACCGCGCTGTTTTCCCTGCACATAGCATCAGCACAATGGAACTGAAGTGCGATAAACTTTAGCCTGACTGTCAAAATTCAACGTGGAAATCATTATGCGCAGGACTCAACGTGTACTTTTATCAATGGGATTACTGGTTGGCTCGCTGAGCCTGATCCCCGCTGTACAGGCTGCTGGCGAAGCAACGGACACCGTTCCGCCACCGCCGCAGATCCAGCCCGCTAATCCTGATGCTCAGCCCGCGACGCCAGATACCGGCACCGCTCAGCCGGATGCCGGTGCGGCGCAAAACCAGGCACCGACCAGCTCACAGTCTAATGATGGTATTACGCCGACTACGCCAAACACGCCGTCAACGGTCAATGGTGCGCGCCCTAATTACGATCTCAGCACCATCATCATTGACTACAAACAGTACAACATCGGTGACATCGTGCCAGAGAAGTACACCGATAAAACTTTCACCATCACCGAGTGGCAAAAGCGTAATCTGCCTGCACCGCAGGAAAATACCCACTGGGCGTATATCAACGCCAACTACATTCTGATTACCAATGACACCGGCAAAATCGTCATGGGTAAATCGGGTGATATCTTCTTCCGTGGCTGATTCCGTGGCTAAATAAAATCAGCCGGTCGTGATGACCGGCTTTTTTTTAGCTGAAACGCTCTGCACCAAAGCCTGCCAGCATCGGGTGCTTCTCACCGCTTACGATCTCTTCCGCCAGTAATTCCCCGACAATCAGCGCCAGCGTTGCGCCCGAATGCGTGAACGCGACATAACAGCCCGGCACCTTTTGCAGTTGTCCCAGCACCGGATCGCCATCGCCCGGAATCGGCTTCAGGCCAATCTTCCAGCTCTGAACGCTGAGCGGCTCGTCACCCCGTAACAGCCTGCTCGCTTCATCTGCCAGCTTTACCACGACCTGCTCATCAATATGGTACTCACCGCCGGGCAGCAGCCGGATATCCTCTTCGTACCAGTCATGATCCAGCGCATAGCGGTTACCCGGATTGGGACGTATGGCGGCGCGGGGCGTGTTCAGCACCGATTTCAACTCATGGCTACCCGGTTCGGTGATGACCAGCATGGAAACCGGCGATCCGTTGGGAATCGTCACGCCAAGCGGTGCAACCACATCTGGTGTCCAGGGACCACAGGCGACCACCACCGCATCTGCCCGCAGTTCACCCTGTTCACTGCGGATGCCACAGACGCGGCCCTGCTCGGTGAGCACGCTGGCTTTGCCGGCATGCTCTATCACTTCACCCCCGCGCGCCCGGAACTGATTCACCAGATAATCGGTCAGGTGCGGCAGGCTGACCCAGCCTTCGCCGGGATTGAATATCGCCTGCGACGGCAGCGCGTCGGGATCGATGCCCGCATCTGCCTGTGCCACGTTGTCAGACGTCATGAGTTGTGAGTCGTAACCGTGGGCTTTCTCATAGGCATGCCGCGCCTGGGTTCCGGCTGCATCGTCTTTAAACCAGCAGACCCCGCCATCAAAACGCAGCCAGTCGAGGTCAGGATGTTGAGCAAACAGGGTGCGATAGCGATCAATGCCCGCCATGCGCAGCGCGTGGTAGGGCAGGGAGCGCTCACCCGCTGAGTTGAGCCACGACAGTGAACGTCCCGATGCGCCGGAACAGAGCGCCGCTTCGGTCACGAGCGTCACTGCCGCACCCCGTTTGGTCAGCTCCAGCGCCGTCGACACACCGATCACGCCACCGCCCAGTACCACCACTTTCAATTCAGTTTTTAACGCCATTATCAGGTTCCTTGCTCAGTTACAGCACTTCAGAGAGAAAACGTTGCAGTCGCGGCGACTGCGGTGCATCAAAAATGGCACCCGGCGGTCCGGCTTCAACAATCTCGCCTTCATCCATAAACACCACCTGATCCGCCACCTTGCGTGCAAAACCCATTTCATGGGTCACCACGACCATCGTCATGCCGCGACGGCAGAGATCCGCCATCAGCGTCAGGACACCTTTCACCAGTTCGGGATCGAGTGCGGAGGTCGCCTCGTCAAACAGCATGACTTCGGGGTCCATCGCCAGCGCACGGGCAATCGCGACGCGCTGCTGCTGGCCGCCGGAGAGATCGCGTGGCCGGTGATCGGCGCGCTGACCCAGGCCCACCTCTTCCAGCCGCTGACGCGCAATCGCCATTGCCTGTGATTTGGGCAGGCCTTTGACCCGCCACGGGGCCAGCGCCACGTTCTCCAGCGCGCTGTGATCGGGGAAGAGGTTAAAATGCTGAAACACCATGCCAATCCGCAGCCGCAGCGCATCAGGCTTATCGTGCAGCACCGATCGGTCAGCCAGCAGGACATCCCCGGACTGCGGTTCGTGCAGCCGGTTGATGCCGCGCAGCAGCGTCGATTTACCCGAGCCGGATGGCCCGATAATGCAGGTGGTGCTGCCTGGCGCGACCCGCAGCGAGACGTTACGCAGCACCTCAATCGGGCCATAGGCCAGCGTCAGATCGCGTAGCTCCAGACTGGCGCCGTGCCAGCTCGCGCCGTTCAGGTTATTCATGGGTGCCTCCGATTCGGGGTTGCGTGACCAGTGAAACGCCGGGCGCTCTGACTTCATCCACCTCTTTTAAGCCGCTTTTCAGTGCCGTCAGGCGACGGCGGCCGGTGCGATAGCGCACATCGACATAGTTGACCATGTGCGTCAGCGGCACCGTGATGATCAGATAGAACAGCCCGGCCAGCATCAGGGGCGAGAGGTTGCCGGTGAGCACCGCCGCATCCTGACCCACGCGAAACAGCTCCCGCTGCTGGGTCATCAGGCCCAGCAGGTAGACCAGCGAGGAATCTTTGATGATGGCGATGAACTGGTTAACGATGGCGGGCAGCACGCGGCGAATCCCCTGTGGGATCACTACCAGTCGCATTGCCCGGCCATAGCTCATCCCCAGCGCCCGGCAGGCCTCCATCTGGCCGCGCTCCACGCTCTGAATACCGGCGCGGAAAATCTCGCCCATATAGGCGCTGGCGATCAGGCTGAGGGCGAAGATCCCCAGCGGATAGGGCGTCGGACCGAACAGCTGATAGCTGAAACGCGCCAGGCCCTGACCAATCAGCAGAATGGTCAGAATCGAAGGGAGCCCGCGAAACAGATCGGTATAGAGCCGGGCCGGCAGGCGCAGCCAGCGTGAGGGCGAAATGCCCATCAGCGCCAGCAGCAGCCCAAACAGCGTGCCGAGCAGCGTGGCCGCCAGCGAGATAATCACCGTGTTGACCAGCCCGGTGGTCAGCATCTGCGGCAGCACTTCCATCATTGATGGAAAATCAAAGAAGGTGCGGGAAAGAATTGTGAGCAGGTCCATCGCCGTCTCCATGCAGGGCGGGGGGGCCCCCGGTTAACTCAGGACGCGAACGTCCGCCTCTTTATTGCCCGCCAGGCAGATACTGTTTTGGCATCGGCGATCCGGGGAACCACTTCTCATACAGTCGTTTCCAGGTGCCATCCTGCATGGCGGCTTTGATGGCACCGTCCAGCGCGGCCTTGAAGGCGGGTTTGCCTTTGGCTATAGCGATTCCGGCCGGTGCATCAAACGACGGGATGTCGGCGGCAGAGACCAGTTTGAAGCGTTCGGCGTAGCTTTTGGCCGCCTCGTAGTCCAGGAAGATGGCGTCGAGCGTGCCGTTGTTGAGCGCGGAGACGGCGCTGTTGTTATCCGGGAAGCGCACCAGGTCCGTCTGTGGGAAGTGTTCGACGGCATAGCTCTCCTGCAGCGTGCCCTGCACGACACCGAGCCGGTGTTTTGCCAGGCTGGCGACATCCTTCACGCCGCTGTCAGATCGGGTGAGAACGGTGAGAAATCCCGCCAGATAACCCGTCGAAAAATCGACCGTCTTTTCCCGCGCAGGCGTGATGCCGATAGCCGCCACCGCCGCGTCATACTGACCGTTAGCCACGGCCGGCATGATCGCCGAGAAGTCCTGACCAATAAAATCGACCTTATCGATCCCGATACGGTGGGCGACATCCCGGAAGAACTCGACGTCAAAGCCGGTGAACTGACCGCTGGCATCCGTGAAGGTGTACGGTTTGGAGTCGCCGACGCTGGCGACGCGAAGCTGACCGGGTTCGATCAGCCCATAAGGATTGTTGTCGCTGGCAGCCAGCGTACAGAACGAAAGTGAACAGAGTGCGAGGGCGGTGCCGAGCAGTGTGCCCAGGGTGGTTTGCGATTTCATAGCTCATCCGTTTTTGCAGGTTTAAACATCAGAGACTGTTGAGCCAGCAATTATAATTGAGACCGGTCTCAACGCAGGTGGCACCTTAAGACGTGGGCATTGTGAGACCGGTCTCAAGGGGTTACAATGAGTTTAAGCACAGCCTTTTTTCGGCGTCAATATTCCTGTCATCAACCTGTGATTCAAAATAATTATGACAAGTCAGAAACGACAATCGAAAGCGCCTACCGTGGCGGATGTGGCACGTGCAGCAAACGTCTCTAAAGCTCAGGCGGCGCGTGCGCTGGGAGGCTATGGGGCGGTCAGTGATGAGGTGCAGGAACGGGTCAGCAGCGCAGCCTCTGCGCTGGGCTACCGTCCGAATGCACTGGCCCGCAGCATGAATACCGGGCGTTCTAATACCATCGGTGTGATTGTCGGCGATATCGAAAATCCTCACTTTGGCCTTGCGCTGCGCGGGATGGCCGATGTGGCACGCACGGCGGGTTACCATCTGCTGCTCAGTAACAGCGATGAGAAACTGCAGGCTGAGCAGGATGCAGTGCGGGTGATGCTGGAAAAGCAGGTCGACGGCATTATCGTTGCGCCATGCTGTTCGGAGCACCAGCACAACAGCCATCTGACGCAGGTACTGGAAGAGGGCAGAGCGCTGAAATTATTTGATCGCGCAGTGACTGACCTTGATGTGGAAGCAATCTGCTGCGAATTTACTGACGTCGCTGAACAGGCGACTACCCGATTGCTGGAGGCAGGTCATCGTCATATCGCCTATGTCACCAGCATGGCGCTGGTAACCGACTACAGCACGCCGGGCGATTTTGGCCTGACGCCAGTCGCCCAGCGCGTTGGCGGCATGATGCAGGCCTTTGCTGCCGCGGGCGTGGAATTTGATCCAACGCTGGTGAAAGTGAACGCGCTGGATGAAGCGGAGATTGCCCGTATTGTGGCTGAGCTGTGGCAGCGTCCGCAGCCGCCTACGGCGCTGGTGGCCTCAGACAGCGTGGTCGCGATGTGGCTGCTGCGGGAAGTCACGCAGCGCGGACTGCGCATCCCTGCCGATCTCTCCTTTGTGATGTATGACAATTTTCCGTGGAGTGAGATTGTCACGCCGCCGCTGACGGTGGTAGCGCAACCAGTGTATGAAATGGGCCGGGAAGCCGCACGACGCCTGATTTCGGAGATACGCGGCGAAGCCGTCGGGCCGATGCCGCGCTTTGATGCCCGCCTGATGATTCGTCAGTCGATTGCTGCGCCGGCCAGCTTTGTCAGCGCGGAATGATTAGGTCATCCGGGCCAGCCGAGCAGGCGACTTAGCTGGCGCATAGCTGCGGTAATTTGCGTGTCGCTGCAATTACCATAGCCAATAACCAGCCCCTGCTGCACCGGTTCGCGCAGACAGAAGGTCGAGAGAGCCGTGGGCGCGTAGCCCGCCTGGAGCAGTGTGCGGGTAATAGCGACGTCATCCCGATGAGGATCGAGTGGCAGCACCAGATGCATACCGCTGTTACCACCCAGCAACGGAATCGCCTGACCTGCAGCGCGCTGCAGTTCGGTGCGTAGCCATGCCTGTCGCTGACGATAGAGACGACGCATTTTGCCCAGATGTCGGCGATAATCACCACTGAGAATAAAACGCGCCAGCGCCTGTTGTTCCAGCCGGTTTCCGCCGCGCAGGATCTGATGCAGTGCCGGTCGCAGACGCCTGACCAGTGGCGCGGGCAGCACCATAAAACCGATGCGCAGCGCGGGGAATAGCGTCTTGCTGAATGAGCCGAGATAGATAACCGGAGCATTATCGGTCATGCCCTGCATCGCCATTACAGGTTCGCCGTGGTAATGGAAGTCGCCATCATAATCATCTTCAATAATCCAGGCCTGGTGCTGCTGCGCAGCCGCAATCAGCGCCAGACGCCGGGCCGCGCTCATGACGACGCCGGTGGGATACTGATGGGTAGGCGTGGTATAAATCAGACGGGGTGGAACCTGTTTCCAGTGTTCCGGCTCGGGGGCCATTCCCTGGTCATCGGTGCGGATCGGGACAACGTTAAGTTCTCCGGCCTGCAGAGCCGATTTGGCATTACGATAACCCGGTTCTTCAATCCAGCCATAATCGCCCGGATTACTCAGCAGGGCGACGCACAGCGTTAACGCCTGCTGCACACCTTCAGTAATCACAATCTGTCCGGGGTCACAACGTACACCGCGCGTGATACGCAACTGTTGCGCCAGTACGGCACGCAGTTCTGCTTCACCAAAGGGATCGCCATAGCCGAGCAGCGACGGTGGCGGGTGACTCATTACCTGACTCAGCGCCCGGCGCCAGGCCGCCATCGGGAAATGGTTCAGAGCCGGTATGCCGGGTCGCAGCGGCAATGAGCCGGTGTCGATCCACTGGCTTTGGTGAAAAGCTTCAATCCGTTTTGCCAGCGGCCAGCTGGCTAGCGTGTCGTCATCCGCCTGCCCGGCAGGCAAAGCCAGTGAGCTGACGCGGCTGCCCTGTCGATCGCTCATCAGATAGCCCTCAGCCTGCAGCTGGGTCCAGACGTTAAGCACGGTATTCCGCGACACCTGCAGCTCAACTGCCAGTTGCCGCGTAGACGGTAACATCGCGCCAGCGGCAAGCTGCCCCTGCAAAATGCCCTGTTTTATCCGCTGATAAAGTTGCTGCTGCAGCGTGGTCCCGGCGGCGGATATCAATGGTGCCAGCAGCAAAGGGGGGATCTCTGGCTTCATAGTCGGGTCCCGTGGATCTATCATTTTTCCTGATTGTGGTACTTTTTAACCCACCATGATAGTGGCAATCTGTGGATATCATCTGCAGCCGGGAGGCGATATGTCACAACACCTGAATCAATTCGGTCAGCCGGTCGGCCAGCCTTTACCAGACTGGCAACCCCGTCCTTTGCCCCAGCATCAGGTTTTCACCGGCGAGTCATGTCGGCTGGAGCCGTTCAGTGCAGCACGGCATGGTGATGCACTGTATGAGGCCTGGTCACTGGCTGAAGATGGGCGTGACTGGACTTACCTGCCTGTTGGGCCCTTTACCGGGCACAATGCGTGGCAGGACCATGCAGCACAACTTGAAGCCAGCCGCGATCCGCTACATTTCGCCGTCATCGATCTGGCTACGGAGCAGGCGGTGGGCAGCCTTTCATTAATGCGCATCCAGCCTGAACATGGCGTAGTGGAAGTCGGGCATGTCACGTTTTCGCCCCGGCTGAAGCAGACCCGCATGGCGACGGAAGCGCATTTTCTGCTGATGCGTTACGCTTTTGAAACGCTGGGCTATCGCCGCTATGAATGGAAATGTGATAGCTGTAATGGGCCTTCCCGTAAGGCCGCGGCCCGTCTCGGTTTCCGTTATGAGGGGGATTTCCGCCAGGCGATCGTTTACAAAGGCCGTTCTCGTGACACCAGCTGGTTCTCGATTATCGATAGCGAATGGCCGCAGGTGAAAAAGGGCTTTCAGCGATGGCTGGCGGAGGATAACTTTACCGCCGACGGTCAGCAGCGAGAGAAGCTGGAAGCACTACGCGACAGACCCTGATTGGGTAGTGGGCTCACAATAGAATATCTTTCAGGACCGCTGCCAGAAGGGTGGTGGTCATGAGGATAGATAACCGTTTGATCCAGCGCATATCAGTGCTCAGTGTCACAACGTCATTTCTCAGGCTGTCGACAGCGCCCGTTAATCGGAAATTCATTTCACTGAGCATCGCTTCCATCTTATCCACTTTGATTTCCAGGTGATTAAAACGGATGGCCAGCTTGTCAGTTTTTCTTTCAACATGGCCAAGCCGCTCGTCGATCTGATTAACTTTTATGGTGAGATGCCCGAGCCGCTCGTCAATCTGATCTACTTTCGTCGTCAGCTTGCCGAGTTGATCGTCTATCTGGTCGACTTTGGTCGTAAGTTTACCGAGCCGCTCGTCGGTCTGTTCAGCTTTTGTCTGAAGCTGGCCGATCCGGACGTCAATATGATTGGCTTTGGTCTGAATCTGACCGAGCTGCTTCCCGACCTGTGCGCCTGGCTGCCTCTGCTGCATATCGGTAAACACCTCCACCATCGCCTCCGCTTGCTGATCGTCGATCCCCGCCTGTTGCAGCGCTTTAAAGGCTTTGTGGGTACTCATCATTGTGATGAGTCTCACGACACCTCCCTGCGTACTTCGGCGATAACCGCATTATGACAGGCAAAAAGCGTAACACCACTCAGTCGGTTATATTTTGCGTGCCTTGCCGAAAAATATCAATTATTACAACAGGTAACGTGCAGAGGAGTGCGGGTTGGCTCGCAACAGGAAGTCGATGACAGGATGAGGCGCCTCTGCGGTAATCCGCAGAGGCGGGAGAAGAAAAAACGGGTCTTAAGGCTGTGGTACGATTTTAATTTCAACCATGCCGATGCCCAGTTTGCGCGGATTCTGACCTGTGATATTGCCGGTGTTACTCAGCTGCGGCTCAGGGGGGGCAATGACCAGTTGATGGCTGGCGCCTGGGTTGTCGAAATGCAGGGTATGCGTCGATACCTCTTCGCCCAGCGACAGCAGTTGCTGCTGATCGCCCACCCGAACCGGGATCGCGCGATGTGCGTTGGGGCCATACGCGCGTGCGGTAATGACCAGATCAAACTTAGCCGGGAGTGCATCGACATAATCGATATGCACTTCTGGCGCGAGATTGGCGTTTGACCAGCGCCCCCAGCTCTCTGGCCGTGAGATGCCGCTGAAGCTTTTAATCGTTTCCGGCGCGCCGGGCACATCAAGCCGGAAGCTGTCGGCGCTATAGCGAATGTTATTATCTTCAATGCGGATCTGCGCCAGGTTCTGCTGGTAACGTGCCTCGCTGACAGCGCCGTCCGGGAACTGCACTTTGCCTTTCCACTGCGGTTTGTCGACATGTGTCACGGTTGGCGTGCCGCCGAGCTGCCCCATCGCCACACAGAGATCGCCGGAAAGAGCCAGCGAAGGCTGCCAGAGTCGCGCCATTTTAAAACAGCGATCCACCCAGAGGAATTTATCGGCTGAAGCGAAATCGGCCAGCTGATAGCGCAGCGGGGCCGAATATTCCCCTTCCGGCATCGGCTCAACATGCTTATCGCTGATGCGGAACAGAATCGGCAGTTTAAAGGTGGTGCCTGAGAAGCTGAAGGTATTCTTCGCCTGATCCACCGTGAAGCTGTCTATCTTCTTCGGGAAGTTCCAGAGCTGGATGATGTCGGGTTTCCAGCTCGCCACCTTACTCTTCATGTCGTCGAACTGGGTGGAGAGCGAAAGAGAAGAAAGGCTGCTGCGGCCCAGGCCAATCGCGTTATCGCCGCCGAGAATATCCAGCAGCGTCGCGCCATTATCCAGCGTGCTGCGCTTCGCCTCCATCAGCTCCGCCTGCGGTTTATCACCCCGGATCACCATGAACAGATTGCGACGTGGCTGTTTGACCAGCCACGGATGCGCCGTGTTGTTCATGGCCAGATGATCGGAGCTCACCACAATCACGGTGTTTTTAAACCACGGCGACGCTTTGATGCGTGTGATCAGCCGCGCCACATGTTCCTGCGAGCAGGCGACCGCGCTGAAGGACTGATTCGGTTTGCCATCAATGCTATAGCTCCTGCGATCGCAGCTGCGTGAGATAAACCCGTCCGGGTGATGCGTATCAACGGTCAGCGTAAACAGTGCGAAAGGTTTACCGGCCTGCGAGAGTTCCTGATACTTCTCAAAGACTTCATCCAGCACCGTATCGTCGTAATAACCCCAGTTATTGCGATAAGCAGGATCGGCAACGCGGCTTTTCAGCTCCTGCGAACCATAAAGATTTTTGGGGTCGAAACCGTGCGATTTCAGGAAGACATCTTTACCGGCAAAACGCAGATCGGCACCCTGAATAAACCAGTTCTGGTAGCCGGAGTTTTTCAGGATGTCGCCCAGACAGACGTTTTGCGGATAGAAGCTGGAGAGCGATGCCGACGCATTACCATCAAACGGCGCAAACAGCGGAATGCCGCACTGTGAGGCGACCATGCCTGCAATGGTGTAGTCGGTGCCGGGTAACTGTTCGGTTTCGCTGAAGTCGATACTCTGCTCTTTCTGCCGGCTCAGCTCAGGCGCCAGGCCAGGAAAGGCGATGGGGTCGAAATAGGTGCGCTCTAAGCTTTCACCATAGATGTAAACCACGTTAAGGCGCGGCTGTTCAATGCGATTACGCGGCACTTTATAGAAGTTGTCGAAGTCAGAGTCCGCCATCTGGGTATGCGACACGATGAGCGTCGCGACCTGGCGAAAGGCCGGGGTGGTCTGCACCGAACCGAGCGCGCAGGCGGCAGCCAGCAGTGACCAACCCATGTGATGGGGACGCTTACGCCGACGCAGAATCCACGACAGCAGGCAGAACAGCAGGAACAGCACAATAATCAGCCCAATCGCGGGCACCACATATTTACTGACACCCGCGCCGGTCAGGCTGTTAGTCAGCGTATAGAGCACCGCATCGTTGATGCCGTCACCGGTAAAATAGTTGCTGGCATAAAGGGTGGCGTTCAGGACAACGAAAAGCACCAGCATGATAAGAACAAGAATAAACCAGAATTTGTTACGCCCGGCTTTACAGGAATAGATTGCAATAGCGGCCAGAAACAGCACGACGGAGACCAATTCGGACAACGGTAAATCCTCTCTCTACAGGGTTGCACGAGGCTTCACGCAACCGGCCACCTTCGGGGGATGGTTTTTCGACAATCTATATTGGCTGTCATCCGGCTGCAACATATCCGGCCCGATTTGTGCGGTGGAGAGCAGATTGGTTCAGAAGTGAGGTTTTCAGGCGTGACGGTGGCTGGCGCACCGTCAGCAGAGCAGAAGTCAGGACGTTTTTCAGAGTTTGCCGGTGAGGTATTGCGCTTCGCCGTCGGCAAAACTCCAGTCACCTTTGTCATTGGTGATAAAGCTGATCATTAAATCGTTGCCCTGCACGCCACAGTGCTCACGCAGCTCACGCGCCAGCTCCGCCATAAAATGTTGCTTCTGTTCACGACTGCGTGGGCTGGTATAAACCCGCACCATCACCAGATTATCGCTGCGGCTGAATCCCAGGCCGGTATCCTGAAACACCATCTGATAGCGCTTGTTTTCCTGAACAATCTGATAACGATCCCGTTCAGGCACCTTAAAGGCTGTCAGCACGGCACGGTGCGCCGCATCCAGCAGTGTACGCAGCTCTGATTCTGAACGACCCTGAATAACATCGAATTGCAGCAGTGGCATGGTGAATTCCTCATCGTGATTAATGAGCCTATGGTGACCCCTTTATCCGGCGGGAAAAAGCGCGTAGCCTGAAATGATTATTCACTATAATGAACAATCGCAATGAAAGAGATGAAAACGGATACGCTGTGGGATCATCTTCACTGGCTGACCGTACTGGCTGAGCAGGGCAGCTTTACCCGCGCGGCGGAGCGGCTGGACGTCAGCAAAGCTGCGATGAGTCAGAAAATCAAAGAGCTGGAGCAGATAGCCGGTGTACTGCTGGTACAGCGTACCACGCGCAGCGTACGACTGACATCAGCGGGTGAGAAGCTGGTGGAGGAGTTGCGCGAGCCTTTTGCCCGCATCGAACAGAGTTTTTTCAGCGTGCGTGATACCGCCGGGCCAGTGCGTGGTCTGGTGCGTATTACCGCGCCGGTGGCGTTTGCCCGGCAGCAGCTGGTGCCGATTATTGGTGAGTTTCTGCATGACTATCCGCAGGTGCGTCTGCAGCTGGATGTGACCGACCGAATTGTGTCGCTGAGCAGTGAGGGGTTTGATCTGGCCATCCGGCACAGTGACACGTTGCCGGAAACCCATGTGGCGCTGCCGCTGTGTGATACGCAGACAGTGCTGGTGGCCTCACCCGCCTATCTTAACCAACAGGGTATACCGAACACGCCGCAGGATCTGATGCAGCATAACTGCCTTTACTATCCGCGTGGTGTTGAATCACCGCGCTGGCGGTTTGTAACCGCAGCGGATGGTGAAGAGGTGCAGGTGCGGATTCAGGGCTGCTTTGCCACTAACAACAGTGAGTCGATACGTGATGCCGCTCTGCAGGGACTGGGAATCGCGATGCTGCCCGACTTCAGCGCCCGTGAAGCGCTGGCCGCAGGCTCTTTGCAGCAGGTGTTACCTGAGTGGCAGCCGGTGGAGGCCTTTGCCGCCCGCCTGTGGATCGTTCGACCCTGGGCGGCGCAGGTACCCCGCGCGGTCACCACTTTTACGCAGTGGCTACGCGCGCGCTTTGACCGTTGATGGCAATGCCAGCGCAGATGATGGGGTGTGCATCATCTCGCCAATCAGGCTGCTGCGGTTATACAAACCCAGTCGCAGATTGAAGTCGAGATGCAGTCGCTCGTTGCCGGTTAATTTGATAATCGGTGGTGGCGTCTCTGGCCGCTGCTGAAACATCACAGACTGCGCAAACGCGCTGCTGCTGTCGGCATGCAGGCGCTGATAGTACCAGGCGCTGGCTTCACCTTTACGCAGATAAAGATTAGCCCGCCGGTATTCGCGCATCGCGACCTGCTGCGCCAGCGACAGAAGCTGGCGTGACGGATTATCTACATTTTGCACAATCAGCGGAAAATCATCACGCTTCTTAAGCTCATGGAAATAGTTGCGGATACCGACGTTTTTAACCGGTGCCAGCTGTTTCAGCCATTCGCGAATAAAGGCATTCTGCGGCGGCGCGGCAATAAACCAGCTCTCGGTGACCGGCGCAAGCAGGTTCAGCGTTGATTGCTCGCGATAGTAGCCGATGAGATCCATTGGCCGCGCATGGTGAACGCGATGCACCCAGGCAAGATTTTCAAACAGCAGGGTGCTGCAGTCGATGCCAATACCGCCATAGCGGTGAATCAGCTCAAGCCGGATGATTTCACTTTTATGTGCCAGCGTCAGATCGGAAGAGATAAAGCTGAGTTCGGGCAGCCACTGCGACAGAGTGCGCTGCGTGACCAGATAAACCTGGTGGTCGGGGTTGTCCCGCCGGATTTTACTGATATTCAGCGCCATTGACGTCGGCAGCTGATCGTTATGCCAGACCATCCAGACAATCTTTGGAATCTCGGGCAGATCTTTCTGCTGAGCAATCAATACGACATTATCTTCCTGTCCCGGATCATATTCCGGTGCCTGACAGAGGCTCTGCTGTTTCTTATTCCATAACATCTGGCTACTGAACGATATTCTTTTCCAGTTACGCCAGAGTTTATGCGCTGGACGTTGGCGATGTGAAGTCATGGTACACCTGTTATTTTTATTTTCCCGCTATAGTGCAGGCTCTGCCCGTTGTGCCTGAGGCGTGAACGGGCGGCATTGCATACTGAGTGCAATCCCGATGAGTGCGGGAATTAATGAATAGTTTTCCCTGGTGGCGACGCAGTGCGGAAGCGCGCGATAGTTTCCTCACGGCTTTTTAATTGCACTGCACCTTTTTAATAAAACATTATTTACACATTAGCTATGTCTTTTTTTGACTTTAGGATAATACGGAAATAATCCGGTCACCTTAATGGAATAATAATATCGCCACGGTTAATAAGTTATTTAAATGTGGCGGAACGCATAACTAAGGAATGTCTGAATATTATGCTAAGCCTTTGGCTTCTCTCAGGGCCAGGACCTCAGAAACAGTGAATATTGCGCTTAACGTGTGGCGTAAGCCCGGCTCAACCATTTGCGGAATCGGACAGCCTGAAGAGGATTGTCTACGCTTAAGAAGAACTTACTGAGAAAGGAGCGCGCATGCAGAGTGAATCCTATGGTTTACTGGCGGTTGATAAGCAGGGCAATCGCGTCCTGTTTCTTAACCCGGAAACCTTCGCGGTCGAGCGCGAGCTGAACGCTTTTCCACCGCGGCCGCATGAACTCCTGATGCTGGCACCCTGGGGTAAAGCGTATGTGCCTATCTATGGTGACGGTGTTCATGGCAATAACCCGCATCCGGGTCGCAAAGTGGCGATCATTGATTTGCAGCGTCGCGAGATCAGCGGCTTTATCGATCTGTCGCCGTTGCGAGCACCACACAGCGGGCAACTGGGCCGCGATGGCAAAGTCTATCTCTGCTGTGAGCAGAGCGCCGCCGTAGCCGTAATCGATCCGCAGACCGACAAAGTGGAAAAGATCATCCCGATTCCTTCTCACAACGCGCATCGCCTGACGCTGTCACCCAGCGGCCGCAAACTGTTCACCGATAACGAAGAGGATGCGACCATCACCGTCGTGGATCTCTGTGAAGCAGAGGGACGGGTGATTGATACGATTCTGCTGCCGGGCCCGATTGCGGGTATCGCCGCCTCACCAAAACACCCTTATCTGGTCGCCAGCGCAGCAGATGCGCCGTTGCTCTATGTGATCGACCGACAGAGCCACCGTATTCGCCAGCGCATTACGCTGCCGGGTCATCAGCAGCCCTGCCAGGTGGTTCGCTTCAGCGCCGATGGCGAACAGCTGGTGGCGATTGGCGATCAGGAACCGCTGGTAACGCTGTTTGACGACCTGCTGAATCCGCTGGGCGATATCAGCGTGGGAAACATGCCGATGGATGGCTGCTTCACGCCAGACAGGCAACAGCTGCTGATTGCGAATCAGGATGACGGCACGCTGAGTGTGATCGATCTGGCGCAGCGTAAAGTGATTGCCACACCGCGTGTCGGAACGGGCTGTGAGGTGCTGGGCTATTTTCCGATGGGTCAGATAAACGGACGATGATAGATCGCAGAACTCCAGTGGCGGCTGCTGGCATGTTTCTCTGCCTGCCAGCCGCGTTTACGTAATTCTCGCGCAATCATCTTGTTCATGATGCCGTGGCCCAGCAGCAGCACCGTGCCACGCCGTGAGTGCTCGATCAGCTTCTCTGCCGCCGCCGAGGCCCGGCTGCGCGCATGTTGCAGCGACTCCGCTTCACCCGCATAACCGCAGAACCACAACAGCCGCAGTAAGGCCAGCCAGCAGATTGTCGGCAGTTGAAAATCCCCCGTTCGCAGCAGCGGTACGGCGACTTCGCTGTAGAGCGCATCAATCTCATGAGGCTGCAGGCCAAGCTGGCTCAGAGAAGATTGCGCGCGGGGCAGGGGACTGCAGACAATAATTGCGGCCTGACGAGCAATCTTAATACTGCGCGGTGGCGGCCCGTCACTGACTCCGGACTGATCGTAAGCTTCGCACCAGTCTGCCAGTGCCTGCACGCTCTGGCGACCCGCTGCCTGGTGGTCAGGTTTACCGTGTCGCATCAGAATAATGGTCATAACACCTCTGTCAGGCTTTTTTTCAGGGTAACGCATTGTCTGCGCTTGCCGCGATTTTTCAGAATAAAGATGAAGTGTCATCTGCAGGTAATCCGGGTGTGCGACAACAGAACCCGATGAAAGGATTTTAGCTCCGCTTATAACGCTTAATGATTAGAGAAAATGCTAACTTACCGCGCAGAGTGATTTTTTATTGTGCGATATAGTGGAGTTAACTGGCTGAATTTGCGCTGAAAATGTGTGATGACGCAATGTGATAGTGAAGTTTTACTAACAATTTGCGCCGGGATCTCTTGATTTATCTACGCGCGTAGATACACTAGGTCCCCAGTGATTGCTCACGGTGCGATGCACAGCAGGCTCCATTGATTGTTAAGTTACATTCGCTCAGTTTAAGCGACCGGTGAAAAATACATCGGCGAAACGGGGCGAAGAACAAGATTCCAACACCAGGGAATCCTTTAACCTTTCATCATGGTTAGTCAACTGAACGTCGCCACCGGGGGAATTCCGCTTTCATCAGGGAATCGACCCATGGACGGGCGTTTATCAATCTGCATACTCATTCAGGGATAGGGTTATGACGGCACACAATTCCGTTAAGCAGCAGGCATCACTGTCTTCCACCTCAGCCGCCGACGAGCGGTTTAACACTTCTTCAGGCCGCAAAGATTTCTGGCGCGCCACTTTCTCATGCTGGCTCGGAACGGCAATGGAGTACGCGGATTTCGCGCTCTACGGTCTGGCTGCCGGTATCATCTTTGGCGACGTATTCTTTCCGGAATCGACTCCCGCAATGGCACTGCTCTCCAGCTTTGCTACCTGGTCAGTCGGCTTTGTTGCCCGGCCTATCGGCGCACTCTTTTTCGGCTGGCTCGGCGACCGCAAAGGCCGAAAGGTCGTGATGATCTCCACCATCATTCTGATGGGCGCTTCCACCACCTTTATCGGCTTAATACCGAGCTATGCCGCGATTGGTGTCTGGGCTCCGGCCTGTCTGGTGCTGCTGCGCTTTACCCAGGGTTTCGGCGCGGGCGCAGAGTTATCGGGCGGCACGGTGATGCTGGGTGAATATGCGCCCGTTAAGCGTCGTGGCCTGGTTTCATCCGTTATTGCTCTGGGGTCTAACAGCGGTACGTTGCTGGCCTCGCTGGTCTGGCTGCTGGTAGTGCAGATGGATCAGCAGAGCCTGCTGGAGTGGGGCTGGCGTATTCCCTTCCTCAGCAGTGCGCTAATTGCCCTTGTTGCGCTGTGGATTCGACGTCACCTGCGTGAAACGCCAGTGTTTGAGCGCAGGAAAGCGGAAATGGAAGCGGAACGTGCAGGCGTACTGGCCGCGCCAGTCGTGGACTCGCGTCCTTTCTTCCAGCGTACCCGCGCTTTCTGGACCATGATAGGTTTGCGCATCGGCGAAAATGGCCCTTCTTATCTGGCTCAGGGCTTCATGGTGGGTTATGTCGCGAAGGTGCTGATGGTGGATAAGTCCGTACCGACGACGGCGGTGTTCCTTGCCTCACTGCTGGGCTTCCTGATTATTCCGTTTGCGGGCTGGCTCTCTGATCGTTTTGGTCGCCGGATCGTTTATCGCGTCTTCTGCCTGTTACTGATGATCTACGCCTGGCCCGCCTTTACGCTGCTGGACACGCGTGAACCGATGCTGGTGATCCCGGTTATCGTGGTCGGTATGGCGCTGGCGTCACTGGGCATTTATGGAGTGCAGGCGGCATGGGGCGTGGAAATGTTCGGCGTTCAACATCGCTACACCAAAATGGCGGTGGCCAAAGAGCTTGGCTCGATTTTATCCGGCGGCACAGCGCCGCTTATTGCCGCTGCTATGCTCTCTTATACCGGTCACTGGTGGCCGATTGCGGTCTACTTCTCGGCAATGGCCGCCATTGGATTCTTTACCACTTTTGTCGCTCCTGAGACGCGAGGGCGGAATCTCAATCTGCCTGAAGATGCCATCTAGATTTACCTGAAGGTGCCGTCTGCCAGGAGAGAGCGATAAACAGCAGGCCGTGTAAAGCGGCCTGTTTTTTTTATGGAGGAACGTGATGTGCCTAAGTCGTTAACGGGAAAAGTGACCCGCAGTGAAGTTGCGAAAGCGGCAGGCACCTCAGTGGCAGTCGTCAGTTATGTCATCAATAACGGGCCTCGTCCGGTCGCTGAGGCGACCCGTCAGCGGGTACTGGAGGCGATTAAAGCCACCGGTTACCGGCCCAATGCAGCAGCACGCGCGCTGGCCTCCGGCAACACCAAAACGTTTGGGCTGGTGGTGCCCAACATCGGCAATCCCTTCGTGGCGTCAATGGCGCACGTGTTGTTGCAGGAGTCGATGAACCACGGTCACGTCATGCTGCTGGGTGATGCAGGTGATGACCGCAAACGCGAACTGGAGTTAATTCAGGGGCTGCTCAATCGGCAGGTCGATGGTCTGTTTTACAATAGCGTCGATCGCCATCCTTACATCGACCTGATTAAAGCCAGCGGAACGCCACTGGTGATGCTGGAGCGGGTTGACCCTCAGCCGGGCGTGAACATGCTGCGGGTCAATGAGCGTCAGGCCGCGTGGCAGGTGACGGCACATCTGTTGAGTCACGGTTATCAGCAGGTAGGGATCATCAGCGGCCCGGTCGATATGCTCAACGCACAGGATCGTATTCAGGGCTGGCGCGATGCCATGCACGATCGTGGCCTGCCGATTGATGAGTCGCTGATGTTCCCCGCCAGCTACACCCCACAGGGCGGCTACGAGGCGGCACAAACCATGATCGCCCGCGGCTGTGTGCCTCGTGCGTTGTTTACCAGCAATGAAGGTCAGGCGATTGGCGCGCTTCGCGCCTTTTCCGAACATCACCTTCGCGTGCCGCAGGATGTGGCACTGGTCTGCTTTAACGGGACCAATCACTCGTCGTTTCATGTTCCGACATTAACGACCGTGCGCCAGCCACTGCGTGAGATGGCACGTTCTGCGATTCAGATGCTGAAAGAGGGGCAAAGCGAAGCGCAATTAAAGGAGTTTCCACACTATCTTGAAATTGGTGAATCCTGCGGCTGTCAGCCGCAAAGTCAGAGTTAATTTATAAAAATATGAAAAGAATCATTATTGATTGCGATCCCGGCAATGGGATCGCGGGTGCCAACACCGATGATGGGCTGGCGATTGCGCTGGCCTTAGCTTCACCAGCCCTGTCGCTGGAATTGATCACTACCGTAGCGGGTAACACGCCATGTGACGTGGGTGCACGCGTTGCCAAAGATCTGATCGTCCGGCTGGGATTATCTATCCCGGTCGTACAGGGCGCGACGCAGGCGTTACAGGAAGATCCTGCGCCATGGCGCGAGACGCTGGATCATCGGGTCAATCAGCTTGCGCTGGAAAAACTCTGGCAGGATGTGCGTCAGCCAGCCGATATTGCGGCGGATGCGTTTGATGCGGCTGACGCTATCGGCAAACTGATTTGCGACAATCCGGGCGAGATTACACTGGTAGCAATTGGTCCGCTGACGAATGTGGCGCTGGCGATGCAGCGCTATCCCGCCATGGCAGAATCGGTGGCGGAAATTGTGATCATGGGCGGCGTCTTCTCGCTGGATGATTACATCAAAGACACCAATTTTGGTCTGGATCCCGAGGCGGCGCATCAGGTGTTGTACAGCGGTGCTGCGGTAACACTGGTGCCGATGGATGTCACCACGCAGACGCTGCTGACCCAGCAGGATCTGACACGTCTCACCGCGGCCGATCATCCGCTGACCGAATTTGTACGCGACACGCTGCGCCCGTGGATCGACTATTCAATGGAAACCCGTCAGCTGGCAGGATGCTGGATCCACGATGCGCTGGTGGTCGCCTGGTTGCTGAATCAGCGAGTCGCCTCGGGTATCGATTACCGGGTTGATATCGAACTACGTCCCGGTGCGACGCGTGGCAAAAGCTGGCGTTATCGTCAGCCGCTTCGGCTCACTGTCGGTGTGCCTGATCACTGCGGTGCATCGGTGCATGTGCTGCATAGCGTCGATAACACGCTGCTGTTGTCGATCATCGAACAGGCATTTAAGCGCCTGACATCCTGAAGTCATGGGCGATTAACTGCGCCCGCTTACTGCGCGTGATTAACTGCCATGATGGGGCGGTGATTATCATCGGCTGATAAAATCTGTCAGGTTGTCAGCAGCATTCGGGCGCAGGCAGAAATGCAGGGTTTGTGAGCCGATGCAAAGCGTTAAATCGCTTCGCATACGTCGATCCAGCGGGCGTTAGTCAGTTCAGCCATCTGCTGTGGCGAGATGCGGACGGCGCTGTGGATAGCGCCAGCGGCGGGCAGGACTTCTTCAAAGCTGCGCAGTGAAACATCACAGTAGACGGTCAGCGGATTCTCCAGACCGAACGGACAGACGCCGCCCACCGGGTGGCCGGTCCAGTTAATCACCTCGTCGACGCTCAGCATCCGCGCTTTCGCGCCCAGCGCCGCTTTCAGCTTGCGATTATCCAGCCGGGCATCGCCGCGTGTCACAATCAGCACCACGTCGTTTTTCACTTTCAGTGACAGGGTCTTGGCAATCTCTCCTGGCGTCACGCCATGGGCACGTGCAGCCATCCCGACCGTTGCAGTGCTTTCTGCCAGCTCAATAATTTCAATTTCAGGGGCGTGTTCGGCAAAGAACTGGCGCACGGACTCCAGACTCATCTTTCTCTCCAGGCTGATCGAAGGCGTAAAAATTGCCACAAGCCTCAGTGCCTGTAAACGAGATAAACGGAGAATTCGCTGTAATTAAGTCTGTTTAGCTGCCGCTCAGGGTGCAGTTGCCGCATTGTTCGACATCAGGGATGCGATAACGCTGGCAGCAGCTGCGACGGACCAGTTCGCCATTACGCGGGATCATGGTGCGGTAGAGTGGGTTTTCGCTGCCATCCAGCAGCCGCTGGTTGAAGAACAGCGCCTGCTCCAGTTGCAGGATCAGCGCCTCATCGATCTGGCTTTTCAGCTCACCCAGGAACCACTGGAATGAGTAGCCCATGTTGTTCCAGATGAGTCGGGCGTTGATATCACCATGCTGCGTAATACCCTTGACCACCGGGATCAGATGCTGCTGAATCAGCCGGTCGATGCGCTGCAGGGAATTAAGATAGCGCGCTTCTTCATCTTCCTGCACATCGATCCAGAACGTGGCCGGATGGCCATTCTCATGAAATCCGACGCGAATATGCTCAGGCGAGCAGTCCAGCGCACGCGACTCCTGCAACAACGCCATGATGAGCGGAGGCAGTAGCAGGCCAAAATACCATTGTGCCCAGAGTGACAGCACCGGTTTCGCTTCACGAACGGCATCAGGATGATCGCGATAAAGATAATCGCTATAGCGCTGGATTAGCGGGGCAAAGGCCTCTGATTCCGACCAGGCGGCAAGCGTCAGCGTATCGCGCGGAGCAGACTGGCTGAACTTCGTTGATTCAAGCAGATAGCTGCGCTGTTGCTGCAGCCGCTCATGCAGACTTTCCGCCAGCGGGCGGTCATTCTGCCGGAAGATCATCGACTGAGCGCTAAAACGCTGTTCCTGAGCTGAAGCAGTTGCCATGACGACTCGCAGAAAGTGTAGATAAGAAAGCAAATGATAATCGTTATTGATTAACTCTACAAGTCGTGTAAAAAATCGTCGCTGCTGGCGGGAAAACGGCGGGGGTTGAGAGCGGTCATCAGGACAGCCAGAGCAGCACATCGCTCGCCACTGTTCCGGTCAGCAACGACCGCGTTATGCTTACTCAGGCATGTTCGCTGGAGGTCTGAGGCTGCTGTCGGGGCAAATCTTCCCAGGCGAGAATGGTATTGCGACCCTGATTTTTAGCCACATATAACGCGCTGTCCGCATTGGCGACCGCCAGATCGAACTCATTATCATAAATGGGCGCGATACCCGCACTGATAGTCACGTGGGTGGAAACGGTCTCATTGAAAAGGTGAGGGATTTCTAAATCCAGCACATACTGGCGGATTCGCTCTGCCAGCTTCATGGCGATCGAACTGTTCACATTGGTCATCAGCACCAGAAACTCTTCGCCGCCATAGCGGGTGACGACATCGCGCGAACGCACCGCATCACGAATCGCGACAGAGACCCGCGCCAGTGCCTGATCGCCCATCGCATGCCCATAATTATCGTTGTAGGCCTTGAAGTGGTCGATATCCAGCAGCAGCACGTAGTGGCTGCCGGCGTGGTTTTCCAGAATATTATCGAGCCGGTTCTTCAGGCCGCGGCGGTTATAGAGTCCGGTCAGCGGATCGAGCATGCTGAGGTCACTGAATGTCTCTTTCTCTTCATAAAGCTGATGCATCAGGCGCAGGGTAAAGTTGTCGGCACGGCGGCGCATCAGATGCTGCAGCGAGAAACCGATCAGAGGCAGGATGATGGTCAGCAGGATCAGCGGCAGATGCTGTCCATTGTCGAGCAGTAATACGGTGAAGACCGGCGGCGCGACGTGCAGACAAAATGCACCCAGATAATCGCTCAGGGCGATAGCACTGATAAATAACACACTGATCAAACTGATAATAAGAAAGCCACCATCAAAATAGAACACCTGATGAAAGCGATAATTAATGTGCCAGGCCCAGAGCATGCCCAGCAGTAGTGCCACAGGATTTAACAGGGGAAGTTTTAGTCTGGGCCATATTAAATAGGTAATTAACATGATGCCGCTAAAAGCAGCCACACAAATTACCGGCAGTGTCGCGTCATTGGTCTCATTGCTCATTACAGGCAGCAGATAAAATAGCGAAACGGCGATATTTAAAAAGAGAAAAAGCATCACTGAAAGCCGGTATTTACTCTGTTTCAGTTCTTCATATGATTGTAATTTCATTATAAATACTCGTGACGGCCCTGAAATACCAAAGCGCAAGCCGGCAAAAAAAAGATTCTGCCAGAGAGTGAGCAAATTATTGCTGTTGCTGTTATTAAAAGTGTTATCGGCCGCAATCTAGCATTTTCCAACTGGTCTGTCATCTTCGTTGCCGGACGTGACAAAAACAGGCTGCAAGGCCGTTAAAACTGACATATGATAATGGGAATGCTTATCATTTGAGGTTTGCGTCATGGGGATAGCGATTATTGCGGCCTGCGGCCTGTGGGGAGTCAGCTGGGCATTGGGTAAAAAACTGGATAGCGCGTGGGGCGTATTGCTGCCCTGCATCGCACTGCCGCTGTTCGCCTTATGGGAACCGAGCTTCAGTCAGTGGCGGATGGTCATGACGGTGGCGCTGCTGCTGACTGTCGTGATGCTGTTTAATCAGCGTCTGCGACACTATCTGCTGTTGCCATCCTGCCTGGCATTAGCGGGTGGCCTGGCGGCGATCTCTGTGAATTTTCATCTGATTTAATCGAGGCGAAGAGGGTGAAATCGACGTGCCGGGTGAGCTAAAGCGAGCTGAAAACTAAAATGAGCAGGGGATAAAACGGTACTGCAAGGGAAGCAAAAGGACATTGCGGGGAAAACAGAGGATGACAACGTTGGTGCGAAGAGAGGGACTTGAACCCTCACGTCCGTTAAGACACTAACACCTGAAGCTAGCGCGTCTACCAATTCCGCCACCTTCGCATCGAGTTGTCTGTTCATATCACCGCAATGGTGCGAAGAGAGGGACTTGAACCCTCACGTCCGTTAAGACACTAACACCTGAAGCTAGCGCGTCTACCAATTCCGCCACCTTCGCGCAGTGCTCGCGATATGAAACATGTGATTTTGGTGCGAAGAGAGGGACTTGAACCCTCACGTCCGTTAGGACACTAACACCTGAAGCTAGCGCGTCTACCAATTCCGCCACCTTCGCATACCCGTAACACCCTGAGAATGTTACAACCACGGAGGCGCATTCTAGAGATTTTACTCTTTGCGTCAACAACTATTTCGTCGGGCTGAAACGATCGCTGTAAAAAGCAACGTTTTCAGCCCGGCAACGCCATTAACGCCGGGAAAAGCGCTTAGCGCGTTTTGGCTCCGCGACCGTAAACAGCGCGATAAACTTTAAAACGACCGGTCTGTGCGATGACTTCGTGACTGCCGAAGGCTTCATCCAGCGCCTGCGGGTAGGGCAGGAAGGTGTTCGCCACAATACGCAACTCGCCGCCGGTGTTCAGGTGTTTCACTGCGCCACGGATCAGCGCCTGGGCGGCGTCGAGGCTGGTCTGGGTACCTTCATGGAACGGCGGGTTCGAGATAATCATGTCGAAACGACCCGTCACGTCAGAGAAGACGTTACTGGCGAAGACTTCGCCCTCGATGCCATTGGCGGCCAGCGTCAATTTACTCGCTTCAATCGCAGCCGCGTGCACGTCACACAGCCACAGACGCACTTTAGGCGAACGGGCCGGCAGAGAGGCGGCAATCACGCCTGCGCCACAGCCCATATCCAGCACTTTACCTTTGGTATGCGGAGTAAAGGTCGAGAGCAGCAGGGCACTGCCGCTGTCCAGGCCGTCACGGCTGAAGACGCCAGGCAGGGTATGAATCGTCAGACCATCCAGCTGATACTGATGACCAAAGCTGCTGGCATCAAACTCAGGCTGTTTGTCCAGGCGACCATGGTAGAGACCACAGCGACGCGCGCTGTCGATTTTTTCCAGTTTCACCCACGACTCCACCATGCCTTCGGCACTGCGCACGCCGCTGCGGTTTTCACCGACAACGAATACGTCACAGCCGACCGGCAGCAGAGAGAGCAGGTTCTGCAGCTGGAACTGCACTTCCGGCTTATTCTTGGTCCAGAAGTAGACCAGCGTATCGCAGCCCTGCACATCTTCTGCCTGCGCAACCATGCCGTAACGCGCCTGCTCGCCCATACGGCGACTCAGGTTTTGCCAGTGATGATATTGCTGGGTGTGAACGCGCGACGAGGCGGTTTCCAGCTGAGCGGGCAGGTCATCCTGCAGATCGCCAGCAAATAAAACATGGCGGGCGGTAAATTCATCACTGTGGCGCAGAATGACTTCGCTGGCCGGGGTTAAAGCAGACATGTAGGGCTCCTGTAAGATCTGAGCGGGGATTATAGTGGTTTGTTGGCGCATGTTCGATGGGTTTGCTAGCATAGCGTCGCATTCAGGCAGCAGAACAGGTAACACCATGACGTCCAGGCGCGACTGGCTTTTACAGCAAATGGGAATTACACAGTACCAGCTGCGCCGCCCGCGCGTGCTTCAGGGCGAAATTGCCGTCACGCTGGCACCGGACACGCAGTTAATTATTGTCGCTGACGCGCCGCCCGGTCTGCATGAACCGCTGATGCGCGACGTGCTGCATGCTCTCAACCTGCAACCCGCTCAGGTGATGACGGTGACGCCGGATCAGCTGCAAATGCTGCCGGAGACGCTGAACTGCGCGGGCTGGCTGCTCGGCGTAGAGAGTGAACAGCCTTTTAATGGCGTGGCTTTAACCAGCGCCTCTTTCAATGAACTGATCAGTAGCGGCGTCGCCAAACGCGCGCTCTGGCAACAGATGTGTAACCATGACAGCCATCTCTTTACTCACCCCTGACGATCTGGCGCAGGCCTACGCCATTGAGTGTCGTAGTCACGCGTTTCCCTGGAGTGAAAAGACGTTTGCCAGCAATCAGGGCGAGCGCTTTATCAATTTACGTCTCGATGTCGACGGCAAAATGGCCGCTTTTGCCATTACCCAGGTGGTGCTGGACGAAGCCTCGCTGTTTAACATCGCGGTCGATCCCGCCTTTCAGCGCCGGGGACTGGGCCGCCAGCTGTTGCAGCATCTGATCGATGAACTGATCAAACGCGACGTGCTGACGCTGTGGCTGGAAGTGCGGGCCTCGAACCTGCCCGCCATCGCGCTCTATGAGCAGCTTGGATTCAATCAGGTCAGTCGTCGCCCCAATTATTATCCCACCGCCAGCGGCCGTGAAGATGCCATTCTCATGGCCCTGACGCCGTAGTGGTGTTAAGGAGTTTTAATGTCAGATAACTGGGATTGCATCCTGTTTGATGCGGACGATACCCTTTTTCATTTCGATGCCTATGCCGGTTTACAGCGCCTGTTCGCGGGTTATGACGTGCAGTTCACTGACCAGGATTACAGCGATTATCAGGCGATCAACAAACCGCTGTGGGTCGATTATCAGAACGGCACCATTTCAGCATTACAGCTGCAGACTCAGCGTTTTAACCACTGGAGCGAAAAGCTCAGCGTTGCGCCAGAGCTCCTTAACAGCGGCTTTCTCACCGCAATGGGGGAGATCTGCACGCCGCTGCCGGGTGCGGTCAGTCTGATGAATCAACTGCATGGCCGGGTAAAGATGGGGATCATTACCAACGGCTTTACCGCGCTGCAGCAGACGCGTCTGGAGCGCACCGGTTTCCGTGATTACTTCTCGGCGCTGGTGATCTCTGAGCAGGTCGGCGTGCCAAAACCGGCGGCAGAGATCTTTGATTACGCGCTGGATCTGATGGGCAATCCGGATCGTCAGCGGGTGCTGATGGTGGGTGATACGCCAGAATCAGACATTCTGGGCGGCATGAATGCTGGTGTGAAAACCTGCTGGCTCGATCATGGCACCCGGCCACTGCCGGAACATATCAAACCGACCTGGCAGGTCAAATCGCTGAGTGAACTGGAAGCGCTGTTGATCGGCTGATGGAAGCTGCCTCGCAAATCCGCAACTTTCCAATAAAAAAGGCCCGCACAGCGGGCCTTTTCCATTTTTGACAAACTCAGTCCGGGCCAGCGGTAAGATCGAGTCTGCGAAGGAAACACGGTCAGATCGGAAAGTCGCTTAAACCATCCCTGACCGCTCGGCCCGCGCCGTCCCTGGCGCGGGACGCTTTCCTCCTCTGCCCGTATTCCCTGCGCATTCAGCTTATTCATTGCGGTCATACAAACCCGGATTTTGTTTTTTGAGCAGTATAAAAAAGGCCCGCTGTGCGGGCCTTTCTCGTTTTATCTTCAGCGCAGCGCAGGCGCGCTACGGTTTCTTCTCGTCGTCATCATCCCGGTCCTCTTTCACCGGGGTGCTGGCGGTAAGCAGAAACGGCGACTGCTGCCAGCGGGTGCGGCGATGACGCAGCAGAGTGCGGGAGAGAATAATGCCGATCGCCAGCGCCAGCAGCATCATCAGACGCAGAATATTGGTGGTGTTATCGACCTGATGTGAGTCGGTGACCAGTACGTGGGTATCCAGCGTTACGCGCAGAAAGCCCAGCGGGCCATCGTTTCCGGCCAGCGGCTGCACAATCTGGTGGTTGAAATAGCTGCCCGCGCGCTTGCCGTCGAGCGCCAGCCGGTCACGGACATTGATGTTTTCACCGCTGTGCGCCACCAGGCTGCCGTCGCCGTCATACACGGACGCATCCAGAATACGGCTGTTCGCCGTCATCTGATTAAGAATGGCTTCAATCTGATTCCGGTTATTTTCACTGTTGTCCATCAACGGTTTAAGGCTGAATGCCACCTGGCTGGTCAGCGTATGCGCCAGCTCCTCGACCTGCTCAGAACGCGCCGTCTGATGGCCGAGACTGAACCAGGAGGCGCCCTGCATCAGCACGACCAGCAGCGCCATCGAGATAAGAACGATCACGGTACGATGTAAGCGAAATTTCAGTGCGGTTTTAGCCATTAATCATCCGGGTCATATCACAACAGAAAGCCTGGAGATTATGTTGCCAGAAGCGGCGCAGACAAGGTAGCCTCTTGCGTGGTTTTGTTGTCCCTACAGGAGCTCTGATGCCAAATCGTTTAACCTGGTGCGATCTTCCCGCCGATGTCTCCCTCTGGCCGGGTTTGCCCCTTTCTCTTAGCGGTGATGAAGTGATGCCGCTGGATTATCGCGCTGGCCGCACCGGCTGGCTGCTGTATGGCCGCGGGCTGGATAAGCAACGGCTGACCGATTACCAGCACCAGCTGGGTGCGGCGATGGTGATCGTCAGCGCCTGGAACGTCGATGAGTATCAGGTGATTCGCCTGGCGGGATCGCTGACGCCATTTGCCAGCAAGCTGGCGCACGACGCCGGGCTGGACGTAGCGCCGCTGGGCAAAATCCCGCATCTCAAAACGCCGGGCTTGCTGGTCATGGATATGGACTCCACCGCGATTCAGATCGAATGCATCGACGAGATTGCTAAACTGGCGGGCTGCGGCGAGCAGGTCGCGGAAGTGACGGAACGCGCAATGCGCGGCGAACTCGACTTCACCGCCAGCCTGCGTCAGCGCGTCGCCACGCTACAGGGTGCGGACGCCAATATTCTCAAACAGGTGCGCGATGCGCTGCCGCTGATGCCAGGCTTAACGACGCTGACGCAGAAACTGCAGGCGCTGGGCTGGCAGATTGCCATCGCATCTGGCGGCTTTACCTACTACGCCGACTACCTGCGCGACAAGCTGCACCTGTCGGCGGTGGTGGCCAATGAACTCGAAATTCGCGACGGCAAACTGACCGGCAACGTGCTGGGTCCGATTGTCGACGCACAATACAAAGCCGATACCCTGAAGAAGCTGGCGGAGCGTTTTAATATCGCGCCGGAACAGACGGTGGCGATCGGCGATGGTGCCAATGACCTGCTGATGATCAAAGCCTCAGCGCTGGGCATTGCGTTCCATGCTAAACCTAAGGTGAATGAGCAGACCGCGGTCACCATTCGCCATGCCGATTTAATGGGGGTGTTCTGCATCCTCACCGGCAGCCTGATTCACGAAGAGCGTTAACTGAGGTATTGATTTGGCCAAAGCGGCAAAACGCGCATTTGTCTGTAACGAATGTGGCGCAGATTACCCACGCTGGCAGGGGCAATGCAGCGCCTGTCACGCCTGGAACACCATCACCGAGGTGCGCATCGCTGCCTCGCCTGCTGCTGCGCGTAACGAGCGCCTGAGTGGCTATGCCGGCAGCGCCGGAACCAGCCGGGTGCAGAAGCTCTCTGAAATCAGCCTGGAGGCGTTACCGCGCTTCTCGACCAGCTTCAAAGAGTTTGACCGCGTGCTGGGCGGCGGCGTCGTACCGGGCAGCGCTATTCTGATTGGCGGCAGTCCGGGCGCGGGCAAATCCACGCTGCTGCTGCAGGTGATGTGCCGGTTGTCAGAAGGGATGAAAACCCTTTACGTAACCGGTGAAGAGTCACTGCAACAGGTGGCGATGCGCGCCCATCGTCTGGGATTACCCACCGAAAATGTGAATATGCTGTCGGAAACCAGCATTGAGCAGATCTGCCTGATCGCCGAGCAGGAGCAACCGCAACTGATGGTGATCGACTCGATCCAGGTGATGCACATGGCGGAGATCCAGTCATCGCCGGGCAGCGTGGCTCAGGTACGGGAAACCGCTGCTTACCTGACGCGCTTCGCCAAAACGCGCGGCGTGGCGATCATCATGGTCGGCCACGTCACCAAAGATGGCTCGCTGGCCGGGCCGAAGGTGCTGGAGCACTGCATCGACTGTTCGGTGCTGCTGGATGGCGATGCCGATTCCCGCTTCCGCACCCTGCGCAGCCATAAAAACCGCTTCGGCGCGGTGAATGAGCTGGGTGTGTTTGCCATGACCGAGCAGGGCATGCGTGAAGTCAGCAATCCATCCGCTATTTTCCTGTCGCGTGGCGAAGAGGTCACCTCGGGCAGTTCGGTCATGGTGCTGTGGGAGGGAACGCGTCCGCTGCTGGTGGAGATTCAGGCGCTGGTCGATCACTCAATGATGGGCAATCCGCGTCGCGTGGCGGTGGGTCTGGAGCAGAACCGTCTGGCGATTCTGCTGGCCGTTTTACACCGCCACGGCGGATTGCAGATGGCGGATCAGGATGTGTTCGTCAATGTGGTCGGCGGCGTTAAAGTCACCGAAACCAGTGCGGATCTGGCGCTGATGCTGTCGATGGTGTCGAGCCTGCGCGATCGTCCACTGCCACAGGATCTGGTGATCTTCGGCGAAGTGGGACTGGCCGGTGAGATCCGTCCGGTGCCCAGTGGTCAGGAGCGCATCTCTGAAGCAGCGAAGCATGGCTTCAAACGCGCCATTGTACCGGCGGGGAATGCACCCAAAAAACCGATTGCCGGGATGCAGGTTTTCAGCGCGAAGAAGCTGGCCGATGCGCTGGCGATTCTGGACGATCTGTAACGCGCCTGCGGCCAGCCTGCGTCGCGGGCTGGCCGCTCCCACCTTAACCGCATTGATGCAGGAGGCACGACATGTCGTCGTTTGATTATCTGAAAACGGCCATTCGCCAGCAGGGCCATACGCTGCAACAGGTGGCTGATGCCAGCGGCATGACCAAAGGCTATCTGAGCCAGTTGCTCAATGCCAAAATTAAAAGCCCCAGCGCGCAAAAGCTGGAGGCGCTGCACCGCTTTCTGGGCCTGGAGTTTCCGCGCCGCGATAAAACAGTAGGCGTGGTATTTGGTAAGTTTTATCCGCTGCATACCGGCCATATCTATCTGATTCAGCGCGCCTGTAGCCAGGTGGATGAGCTGCACATCATCATGGGTTATGACGAGCCGCGCGATCGCGAGCTGTTTGAGAACAGCGCGATGTCACAGCAGCCGACGGTCAGCGATCGCCTGCGCTGGCTGCTGCAGACCTTTAAGTATCAGAAAAATATCCGCATTCACGCCTTTGATGAGGAGGGGATCGAACCTTATCCGCACGGCTGGGATGTCTGGAGTCAAGGCGTCAGCGCGTTTCTCAGCGAGCACGGCATTGCGCCGGACTGCATCTACACCAGCGAAGCGCCCGATGCGGAGATGTACCAGCAGCACCTGGGCATTCAGACCGTGCTGGTCGATCCTAACCGGTCCTTTATGAGCATCAGCGGCGCGCAGATTCGTCAGGATCCGTTCCGCTTCTGGGATTACATTCCCACGGAAGTGAAACCGTTCTTTGTGCGCACCGTGGCGATCCTTGGCGGAGAGTCGAGCGGTAAATCGACGCTGGTGAATAAACTCGCCAACATCTTCAATACCACCAGTGCCTGGGAATATGGCCGCGATTATGTCTTTTCCCATCTGGGCGGTGATGAAATGGCGCTGCAATATTCCGATTACGACAAGATCGCGCTGGGCCAGGCGCAGTACATCGATTTCGCCGTCAAATATGCCAACAAAGTGGCGTTTATCGACACCGACTTTGTCACCACGCAGGCGTTTTGTCTCAAGTATGAAGGGCGTGAACATCCGTTTGTGCAGGCGCTGATCGATGAATATCGTTTTGATCTGGTGATCCTGCTGGAGAACAATGTGCCCTGGGTCGCGGATGGCTTGCGCAGCCTGGGCAGTTCAGTGGATCGACGGGAGTTTCAGTCGATGCTGGTCACGATGCTGCGGGAAAACAACATCGAATTCCTGCACGTGAAGGAAGATGATTATGACACCCGCTTCCTGCGCTGCATTGAACTGGTGAAAGCGATGCTGGGCGAGAAAAACGCCCAGTCGTAACGCATGCATTGGCCCGGTCTACCGAAAGGCAGCCGGGTCAGCGCATTAATAAACCATCACCACTTTGCCGCGCATATGGCCTTCCAGCACGCGCTGGTGGGCGGCAGTTAAGGTTTCAACGCTCAGGCCGTGCAGCGTCTCGCTCAGTGTGGTTTGCAGCTTCCCTTCGTCCAGCAATGCCGATACCGCATCCAGAATCTCGCCCTGACGCGCCATATCCGGCGTGTTGAACATGCTGCGGGTATACATCAGCTCGAAGTGCAGCGCCGCACTCTTCAGCTTCAGCTGGTCCATCGACAGCGGATGTTCGTTTTCCACGATGGTGCAGATGTGACCCTGTGGAGCGATCAGCTTCGCCATGGTTTCCCAGTGACCGTCGGTGTCATTCAGGCAGAAGATATAATCGACCTGCTTAATGCCCTGTTTCTCCAGCTCACCGATCATATCTTTGTAGTTGATCACCAGATCGGCACCGCGATCGCGGCACCACTGGGCGGAATCTTCACGCGAGGCGGTCGCAATGATCTTCACTTTACTGCGCAGCTTCGCCAGCGGGATCGCCAGCGATCCGACACCGCCTGCGCCGCCGACGATCAGCAGCGTCTGATCTTCTGATGCTGTTTCAAGATTCAGTCGTTCAAACAGGCCTTCCCAGGCGGTCAGGGCTGTCAGCGGGATCGCCGCCGACTGCGCCCAGTCCAGGCTCTCTGGCTTGTGACCGGTGATGCGTGAGTCAACCAACTGCTCGGTGCTGTTACTGCCAGGACGGGTCAGGTCGCCGGCATAGAAGACTTCATCGCCAGGCTTAAAGTTGCTGACTGAGCTGCCCACTTCCAGCACGACGCCGCTGGCATCCCAGCCGAGGATGCGTGGCTGCTGTAAGCCGTTCTTCTTCGCCCCTTTGTGCACCTTGGTATCGACCGGGTTGACCGATGCGGCTTTGACTTCGACGCGCAGGTCATACTCACCTGGCGCTGGTGTTTCAGGGAAAATTTCAGTGAAGTGTTCAGGATTTTCCGGATTAATTGCGATAGCGCGAATAGACATAACGTTTTCCTGTGTAGTTAAGCAAAGAGTCTGGCTCTTTTCTCTGACAGCCTGGTCGGGAGTCGGTGTACATACTCTCCATGGACAGACGGGCTGTAATGATGAAGACAGGCTTTAAGTGTAGAACCTGATTTTAGCGGTGATAAGATGGACAATCTTTCATAGAGTGTTCGTCTGAGGTGAACAATGGCGTTTCGTCAGTGGCAGGATATGGCTCTGTTTGCGCTGGTGGCGGAGTGTGGCAGCTTTACCGGCGCGGCGGAACGCGCGGGTCTGCCCAAATCGAGCGTCAGTCAGCGCATCAGCCAACTGGAGCAGCGGCTGGGGATCCGGTTACTGAACCGCACCACCCGCCAGCTCAATCTGACCTTTGCCGGTGAGCGTTATCTGCTGCACTGTCAGGAAATGATGCAGGCCAGTGAACGCGCCGATCAGGCGATTGCCAGCCTGCGGGAAAACCCCAGCGGGCGCCTGCGCATCACCAGCCCGGCAGGGATTGGCGCTACGCTGCTGGCGCGCTGTAATGCAGAGTTTTTACGTCTCTATCCGGATGTGACGCTGGATGTCTCGATCTCCGATGAGATGCGCGATCTGGTGCAGGAGGGCTTTGATGTGGCGCTGCGCACCGGTCAGCCGCAGGAATCTTCGCTGATTGGCCGCCGGATAGGCAACTGCCCACGGCTGCTGGTGGCTTCTCAGCACTATCTTAACCAGCACCCGCCGCTGCTGCATCCACAGCAGCTGTCGGCTCACCGCTGTATTGCGCATCGCGCCTGGAATGAATGGGTTTTGCAGCGTGACGATGAGTTCTACCGCTGGCTGCTGCCGCCGGGTCATCTCACCGACAATTTACTCTATGCGCGTGAATCGGCGCTGGGCGATGCGGGCATTACGCTGCTGCCGCACTTTCTGACTGATGGCGCGATGGCGGATCCCCGGCTGGTGCCGGTGCTGCCGGACTGGGAAGTGGAGGGGAATGAGCTATGGCTGGTCTATCCGGGGCGAAAGCTGAACTCACCCGCGCTGGCGCGCTTTATTGAGTTCGCACTGCAGTCACCGGTGTTCAGGGAGTTTTATCGCTGATACAGCGATAAAAAAGGGCGGCATCGCTGCCGCCCGTTTAGTCAATTACTTCGTCATACGTTTGTACTTGATGCGCTTCGGCTCCAGCGCGTCGGCGCCGAGGGTACGCTTCTTGTACTCTTCATATTCGGTAAAGTTACCTTCGAAGAATTCGATGTTGCCTTCATCCTGGTAATCCAGAATGTGCGTCGCGATACGGTCCAGGAACCAGCGGTCATGCGAGATCACCATCGCACAGCCCGGGAACTCCAGCAGGGCGTTTTCCAGCGCGCGCAGGGTTTCGATGTCCAGGTCATTGGTTGGTTCATCGAGCAGCAGCATGTTGCCGCCAACCTGCAGCAGTTTCGCGAGGTGCAGACGACCACGCTCACCACCGGAGAGTTCGCCCACGCGTTTGCCCTGATCGACGCCTTTAAAGTTAAAGCGTCCGACATAGGCGCGGCTTGGCATCTCGGTGTTACCGATACGCATGATGTCCTGACCGCCGGAGACTTCTTCCCACACGGTTTTGGAATTGTCCATGCTGTCGCGGAACTGATCGACGGAGGCCAGCTTAACGGTCTCACCCAGTACGATGCTGCCGGAATCAGGCTGTTCCTGACCGGACATCATGCGGAACAGCGTTGATTTACCCGCGCCGTTCGGACCGATAATCCCGACAATCGCGCCTTTTGGCACGGAGAACGAGAGATCGTCAATCAGCACACGGTCGCCATAGGACTTACGCAGATTGCTGACTTCCAGCACTTTGTCACCCAGACGGGCACCTGGCGGAATGAACAGTTCGTTGGTTTCGTTACGCTTCTGGTAGTCGGTGTTGTTCAGCTCTTCAAAGCGTGCCAGACGGGCTTTGCCTTTCGACTGCTGGCCTTTAGGTCCTTTGCGAACCCACTCCAGCTCTTTCTCAATCGACTTACGACGAGCGGCTTCAGAAGAGGCTTCCTGCGCCAGACGCGCATCTTTCTGCTCCAGCCAGGAGGAGTAGTTGCCTTCCCACGGAATACCCTCACCGCGGTCAAGTTCCAGAATCCAGCCTGCCACGTTATCCAGGAAGTAACGGTCATGCGTAATCGCCACGACGGTGCCTTCGAAGTCATGCAGGAAGCGCTCCAGCCAGGCGACAGATTCGGCGTCCAGGTGGTTCGTTGGTTCGTCCAGCAGCAGCATGTCTGGTTTTTCCAGCAGCAGGCGGCACAGGGCGACGCGGCGACGTTCACCACCGGAAAGGGTGGCGATTTTCGCGTCCCAGTCAGGCAGGCGCAGCGCATCGGCAGCACGTTCCAGCTGGGTATTCAGGTTGTGACCATCGTGTGCCTGGATGATCTCTTCCAGACGGCCCTGCTCAGCGGCCAGCTTGTCGAAATCTGCACCCTCTTCGGCATAGAGCGCATAGACTTCGTCGAGACGCTTCAGTGCGCCAACCACTTCTGACAGCGCTTCTTCAACCGACTCGCGCACGGTGTGTTCAAGGTTAAGCTGCGGCTCCTGCGGCAGGTAGCCAATCTTGATGCCTGGCTGCGGACGCGCTTCCCCTTCGATGTCTTTATCGATGCCGGCCATGATGCGCAGCAGGGTAGATTTACCCGCACCGTTCAGACCGAGTACGCCGATTTTTGCGCCAGGGAAGAAGCTGAGGGAGATGTTTTTCAGAATATGACGCTTCGGCGGAACCACTTTGCCGACGCGATGCATGCTATAGACGAATTGAGCCACGTTGGTTTGAGCCTCTGGGTCTGTTGGTCGTTGGAATGATGTCGAAGTTTAGCCTTTTTCACCGTCTAATCCCAGCCGGGGGGCGGCGAATAATGCCCTGTAGGACGTGATGCCGGGCAGCATGCGGGATAACTGACTGATTTCCGCGCTCAATCGCTGACGATAGTGCCGGGGCAGGCTTCAGGGCAGGCGCAGCGGTATCGCCTGCTGTACCAGCCAGTTTTGTAACGCCTGATCGGGCGCGCTATCACTCACCAGCAGATCAAAGCGCTGCAGCTCGGCGATGCGTGCAGGCAGCACTTTGCCATATTTACTGCTGTCCGCCACCAGCACCGACTTACGGGCGCGCAGCATGGCGTGATGCTTCATCATCAGTTCATTGGTGTTGTAGCAGGTCGCACCCTGATCTTTGTCGATGCCCGCGGCAGAGATAAAGGCCAGCGTCGGACAGAGATCGTCAAGGATGGTATGCACGCCAATTGGCGTAAACAGCGCATTGTCGGCATGAAATTCACCGCCGCTGAGAATCACATTGCAGGCCGGTTTCTCTTTCAGGGTCAGAAAGGTGTTCATGGCGCAGCAGATGGCGGTAAATGACAGGGTGTCGGGAATGGCATCGACGATATAGGGCAGGGTGGTGCCGCAGTCAAAAAAGACCGTATCGTTCTCGTTGATCAGGCTGGCGGCCGCCTGCGCCAGCCGCTGCTTTCTGGCGGCATTCTGCCCATGCTGATCGCTGACAAAATAGTGGCCGGCATGACTTTTCGGATCGCTGACAATGTAACCGCCCAGCAGGACCACGCTGGAACCCGGCTCGGTTAAATCACGGCGAACCGTCATCTCTGAGACACCTAACAGCTGGGCCGCATCTTTCAGATGCAGTTTGTCGGTGCGTTTAAGCGCCTGCGTCAGCTTGTGAATGCGTTCGTCGCGCCGGGTTTCCATGGTCATCTCTCTGTTACCTATCCTGCAGTGCGGAGAAGGGACGTCATAATCGACGTCGATACGCTACAAACCTCACAGATTTGAATGAGTTGCGTCTCATCCGCCAGGCTGGCAGTCAATCTTACCCGCAATCTTTAAGGGCCGCAAACCTCCGCCGTACGGTGATAACGGACCTTCCCTGCAGACGATCACGCCTCTCAGTCGCCACGCTCCATGATGTGATCTTGTTATAATAGTAACACTCTGAATCCCTTCTTATGCCGTCTCCCGGCAATTTCCACCGCTTCAGGATGTGGTTTTTGTCACATATTTAACCTCTTAGAAAGGTTATTGTTACTTTAATAACATTTTAAATGTGAAAAACATCGGGGAGGTTCGTCATGACAATTGCGGTCATCGGCTCAAACATGGTCGATCTGATTACCTACACCAACAGCCTGCCGAAAGCGGGCGAAACCCTTGAAGCGCCCGACTTTGCCATTGGCTGCGGCGGTAAAGGCGCTAACCAGGCGGTCGCGGCCGCGAAAATGGGTGGCAGGGTGATGATGGTCAGCAAGGTCGGCGACGACCTCTTTGCTCCCAGCACCGTAGCCAATTTACAGCAGGAGGGCGTGGACACGCGTTTTGTCACCACCGCACCGGGCACCTCCAGCGGCGTGGCACCGATTTTTGTCGATGATCAATCGCAGAACCGCATTCTGATTATCAAAGGTGCCAACCAGCAGCTTAAACCAGCCGATATCGACGACGCGGCTGAGACACTGAAAGCCTGTGAGCTGATCATCCTGCAGCTGGAGATTCCGCTGGAGACGGTCTATTACGCCATCGATTTTGCCCGCCAGCATCAGATCCGGGTGATCCTCAATCCGGCGCCAGCCGTCGCCACGCTGGATATCCACTACGCCTGCAAATGCGACTTCTTCATGCCGAACGAAACCGAGCTGGAGATCCTCACCGGCCTGCCGGTCAGCACTGATGAAGAGGTGATCCTCGCCGGTCAGTCGCTGCTGAATCGCGGCCTTAAAAATCTGATCATCACGCTGGGGAGTCGCGGCTCGGTCTGGATGAGCGGCGACGAGGTGCATCGTGTGGCCGCAACGCCGGTTCAGGCGGTCGATACCAGCGGCGCGGGCGATGCCTTTATCGGCTGCTTTGCGTATCTGCTGGTGGAAACCGGCGATGTGGTCACCGCCATGACTCAGGCCTCGGCTTATGCCGCCTGCAGCGTCACCGGGCGCGGCACGCAGTGTGCTTATCCCGACGCCGAGGCTTTCCAGCGTTTTCTCAACCGTAACTGAGGTGCTGCTATGCAACAGAAAATTGTTCAGCAATCTGATGGCTATCTGAATAAAACGCCGCTGTTCCAGTTCATTCTGCTGTCATGCCTCTTTCCGCTCTGGGGTTGTGCGGCGAGTCTCAACGATATCCTGATCACCCAGTTTAAAAGCGTCTTTGCCCTGAGCGACTTTGCCAGTGCGCTGGTGCAGAGCGCCTTTTATGGCGGCTATTTTCTGATTGCGATCCCCGCCTCGCTGGTGATCCGCAAAACCAGTTACAAGATGGCGATCATGATTGGCCTGGCGCTCTACATTGCTGGCTGTATTGCCTTCTATCCCGCTTCGCACATGGCGACCTACACCATGTTCCTGGCAGCGATCTTTGCCATCGCCATTGGCCTGAGTTTTCTGGAAACTGCGGCTAACACCTACAGCTCGATGATTGGTCATCGGGACCACGCCACGCTGCGCCTTAATGTCAGCCAGACCTTCTACCCGATTGGTGCGCTGATGGGGATCGTGCTGGGTAAATATCTGGTGTTCCAGGATGGCGACAGCCTGGAAAGTCAGATGGCGACGATGACGGCAGAGCAGGCGCATGCCTTCCGCCTGACGATGCTGGAACATACGCTGGAGCCCTACAAATATCTGGTCATGGTGCTGGTGGTCGTGATGCTGCTGTTTATGTTCACCCGCTATCCGCGCTGTAAACCAGAGAGTAATGAGAAATCCCGGCCGTCGCTGGGCGAAACCTTCCGCTATCTGGCGGCTAATCGTCACTTCAAACGGGGCATTGTGACCCAGTTCCTCTATGTCGGCATGCAGGTGGCGGTCTGGTCATTTACCATTCGTCTGGCGCTGACGCTGGGGGCGGCCAATGAACGTCACGCTTCGAACTTTATGATCTACAGCTTCGTCTGCTTCTTTATCGGCAAGTTCGTGGCGAACTTCCTGATGACCCGCTTCCGTGCAGAGAAAGTGCTGATCGCCTATTCGGTGCTGGGCGTGCTGACGCTGGCCTGGGTGATGCTGGTGCCGAACTTTACCGCCGTCTACGCCGCCGTGTTTGTCAGCGTGCTGTTTGGCCCCTGCTGGGCAACGATCTATGCCGGTACGCTGGCGACGGTCGATAATAAATATACCGAAGTGGCAGGCGCGTTTATCGTGATGGCGATTGTCGGCGCGGCTTTTGTTCCGGCGCTGCAGGGCCTGGTGTCTGACACGCTGGGGTCAATGCAGCTGGCGTTTGGCGTCTCACTGCTCTGCTTCGCCTGGGTCGGATTCTACTTCTATGGCGAACTGCGCC
The DNA here is from genome assembly GCF_003201065.1 of Pantoea sp. JKS000250. Lineage (NCBI taxonomy): Bacteria > Pseudomonadati > Pseudomonadota > Gammaproteobacteria > Enterobacterales > Erwiniaceae > Pantoea > Pantoea sp. JKS000250. The sequence continues at coordinate 2,866,787 of NZ_QICZ01000001.1, forward strand.
ATAAAAAACAGCCGGTCGCGGCCGGTCGTCTGGTGGAGGAGTTATCATGAAAACCCGTTTGCCTTTAGCGCGTGAGCAGTTTCACGCCACGCCGTGGGTGTTGCTGGAGAGCGATGACTTCCGGGTTGAGCTGTTTCGCTACCCGGCGGGCATTGAGGCGGTGCGCATTCATAACCGGCGCGGCAGCGTGACCGTGCTGCCGTTTCTCGGGCAGATGATCTGGGACGTGCAGTTTGACGATCATAACCTGACCATGGGCCACAGCTTTAAACAGCCGCTGCCCGCCAGTTCGATCATCGACACCTATGGCTGTTTTGCGTTTCATTCGGGGCTGCTGGCTAACGGCTGTCCTGCGCCAGAGGACGATCATCCGCTGCACGGTGAAATGGCCTGCGCCCGCATGGACAGCGCCTGGCTGGTGCTGGACGATCAGACGCTGTCGCTGGAAGGAGAGTGTGAATATGTTAAAGGCTTCGGCCATCACTACCTTGCGGCCCCTGCCGTCCGCATTCAGGCCGATCGGCCGCGTATGACGATAGAGATGACGGTGACCAATCTCGCCGGTGCACCGATGCCGTTGCAGTATATGTGTCACCTCAATAGCGCGTGGGTCGATCAGGGACGCTTCCGGCAGTCGATCCCCGAAGAGGCATTCCAGCTGCGTCGCTCGATCCCCGCGCACCTTAAACCGACACCCGCCTGGCGCGAGTACACGGATCGATTATCGCGCGAGCCACAAGCGTTACAGCAGCTCGATCAGCCGCAGCTCTGCGATCCGGAGATCGTCTTCTTCGCGGACGATCTGCCGCAGTATGGCGATGAGGTGCAGTTTGAGCTGTACTCGCCGCAGGGCTTTGCGCTGATGACGCGCTTCTCTACCGCGCAGTTCCCGCACGCGACCCGCTGGCTGCTGCACAACCACGATCAGCAGGTGGCGGCCTACATTCTGCCTGCCACCTGTCGGCCAGAGGGCTTTCTTGCCGCGCAGCAGGCTGGCACGCTGATTACTCTGACCAGCGGTGAACAGCGGCACTTCTCAGTGGAGACCGGTTTACTGTGAGCCGGATTTAAATCGCCACCAGGCCGCGCACACCCTCAGCTTCCATGGTGTCACCGCGGCCCCGCTGTACGATCTCCCCGCGCGACATCACCAGATAGCTGTCCGCCAGCTCCGCCGCGAAGTCATAGAACTGCTCCACCAGCAGGATCGCCATATCACCGCGCTGCGCCAGCTGGCGGATCACCGCGCCGATCTCTTTGATCACCGAAGGCTGGATCCCTTCGGTCGGCTCATCGAGGATCAGCAGCTGTGGCCGACAGGCCAGCGCCCGGCCGATCGCCAGTTGCTGCTGCTGACCGCCCGAGAGATCGCCGCCGCGGCGTGACTTCATCGCCAGCAGCACCGGAAAAAGCTGGTAGATCTCCTCCGGCACTTCACGCGCCGCTGCTGCCGGAAAGCGCGACAGCCCCATCAGCAGGTTCTCTTCCACCGTCAGACGCGGAAAGATTTCCCGCCCCTGTGGCACATAGGCGATACCCGCCTGCACCCGCTGGTGCGGCTTGCGACCATTCATTCGCTGCTGCTGCCACTGAATCTCGCCTGACTTCGCCGGAATCAGCCCCATCAGGCACTTCAGCAGCGTGGTTTTCCCCACGCCATTGCGCCCCAGCAGACAGGTGATTTCGCCAATCTTTACCTCAAATGACAGGCCGCGCAGAATGTGACTGCCGCCATAATATTGATTCAGTTCAGTAACCTGTAACATTTCAGCGCCCCAGATAAACGTCGATAACCTGCTCATTAGCCTGAACCTCGCGCAGCGAACCCTCGGCCAGCACCTGTCCCTGATGCAGCACGGTGACATGATCGGCGATGGTCTCGACAAAGCCCATGTCATGCTCCACCACCATCAGTGAATGCTTGCCCGCCAGGCTGCGGAACAGCTCGGCGGTGTAGTCCGTCTCCGCGTCGGTCATGCCCGCCGCCGGCTCATCCAGCAGCAGCAGATGCGGCTCCTGCACCAGCAGCATGCCGATCTCCAGAAATTGCTTCTGGCCGTGTGACAGCAGACCCGCGCGATGCTGGCGTTCGCCGCCCAGCCGCAGCAGTTTCAGTACCTCATCAATGCGATCGCGCTGTTCGCTGCTGAGGCGAGCGCGCAGGCTGGCCCAGACCGATTTATCGGCTTTGAGCGCGATCTCCAGATTCTCGAACACGGTTAACGCCTCAAACACCGTGGGCTTCTGGAACTTACGGCCAATGCCGGCACGGGCGATCTCTACCGGTGAAAGACGGGTCAGATCGCTGTCCTGATCGTAGATCACCCGACCCGCGTCTGGCCGGGTTTTGCCGGTGATCACATCCATCAGCGTGGTTTTACCCGCGCCGTTGGGGCCGATCACGCAGCGCAGCTCACCGATGCCAATCTGCAGCGAAAGATCGTTCAGCGCCCGGAAGCCGTCAAACGACACGCTGATCTTCTCCAGTTGCAGCACCGGATCGCGCTGCGCCCGGTGGCGATCCGCCAGCTGGGGTTGGGTAAACAGGGCATCACTCATTTTTTCCTCCGGCGCAGCAGGCCAATCACGCCGTGCGGCAGAAACAGTGTCACCAGGATAAACATCAGTCCCAGGAAGAAGAGCCAGTATTCGGGGAAGGCGACGGTGAAGAAGCTGCGCGCGCCGTTTACAATCGCCGCGCCCAGCAGCGGGCCAATCAGCGTGCCGCGTCCGCCCAGCGCCACCCAGATCGCCGCTTCTATCGAGTTAGCCGGTGACATCTCCCCCGGATTGATAATGCCGACCTGCGGCACATAGAGCGCCCCGGCCAGGCCGCACAGCACGGCGGAGAGCGTCCAGACAAACAGCTTGAAGCCGCGTGGATCGTAACCACAGAACATCAGGCGGTTTTCGGCGTCCCGCACTGCCGTCAGCACCCGGCCAAACTTGCTGCGCGCCAGGGCGAAGCCGATCACCAGACTCAGCAGCAGCAGCAGCACGGTGGCGATAAACAGCCCGATACGGGTGCCGGTCGCCGTTACCGAAAAGCCGAGCAGGGTGGTAAAGCCGGTAAAGCCGTTGTTGCCGCCAAAACCGGTTTCGTTGCGGAAGAACAGCAGCATTCCGGCGTAGGTCAGCGCCTGGGTCATGATGGAGAAGTAGACGCCTTTGATCTTCGAGCGAAAAGCGAAGAAACCAAACACCAGCGCCAGCAGGCCCGGCACCAGCATGCTCAGACAGAGCGCCCAGGCAAAGTATTCGGTGCCGGTCCAGAACCAGGGCAGCTCACGCCAGGAGAGAAAGGACATAAAGGCGGGCAAGCCCTCACCGGCGGCCTGACGCATCAGGTACATGCCCATGGCATATCCGCCCAGAGCAAAGAACAGGCCGTGACCCAGCGACAGCAATCCGGCGTAGCCCCACACCAGATCCAGCGCCACCGCGACCACCGCGTAGCAGAGGATTTTGCCGACCAGCGTCAGGGTATAAGTGGAGATCGCCAGCGGATGCGTGGCGGGCAGCAGCGCCAGAAACGGCATCACCAGTAACGCCAGGGTGATCGCCAGACCGATGCTGATCGTCAGGCGCGGCGCCGTGCGCGCCACGCGGAGCGTGATGGGTTGCGTCATCAGTCAGTCACCCTTCCTTTAACCGCAAACAGCCCCTGCGGACGTTTCTGAATAAACAGCACGATAATCACCAGAATCAGGATCTTACCCAGCACCGCGCCAATCTGCGGCTCCAGCACTTTGTTCAGAATACCCAGGCTGAACGCGGCAACCACGGTGCCCGCCAGCTGGCCGACGCCGCCCAGCACCACCACCAGGAACGAGTCGATGATGTAGCCCTGACCCAGCTCGGGGCCGACGTTACCGAGCTGCGACAGTGCCACGCCGCCCAGTCCGGCAATGCCCGAGCCGAGGCCAAACGCCAGCATATCCACGCGACCGGTCGGCACGCCACAGCACTCCGCCATGGCGCGGTTCTGTGTCACGGCGCGCACATTCATGCCAAGGCGGGTCCGGTTCAGCAGCAGCCAGGTGAGCGCCAGCACAAACACCACAAACAGGATTACCGCGATGCGATTCCACGGCAGCACCAGATTAGGCAGTAGCTGTAAGCCGCCGGAGAGCCACGATGGGTTCGCCACCTCCAGGTTCTGCGCCCCGAACAGCACCCGCACCAGCTGGATCAGCATCAGGCTGATGCCCCAGGTCGCGAGCAGCGTCTCCAGCGGACGGCCATAGAGATGGCGGATCACCGTGCGCTCCAGCGCCATGCCAATAGCGGCAGTGACCATAAAGGCAACCGGCAGCGCCAGCAGCGGATACCAGGCTAAGTAGTGCGGGGCAAACTGCTGAAACAGGCTCTGAACCCACCAGGTGGCGTACGCACCAAGCATCAGCATTTCACCGTGCGCCATGTTGATCACGCCGAGCAGGCCATAGGTAATCGCCAGGCCCAGCGCGGCCAGCAGCAGGATAGAACCCAGCGACAGGCCGCTGAAGGCCTGGCCCAGCAGATCGCCCCACATCAGCCGCTTCTGAATCTGTTGCAGGCTCTCCGCTGCGGCTGCCCGCACGGTGGCGTCCGGCTCATTCGCGGGCTGGGTCAGGCGTTGCAGGCTGGCCTGGGTATTGGGATCGCTGGACTCACCCAGCAGTTTCACCGCCCGCAGGCGCACCATCGGTTCCCCATTCGCCAGTTGCAGGTTCGCCAGTGCCAGCGCTAATGCGGCGTGAACGCGGCTATCTTTTTCGGCGGCCAGACGCTGTTCCAGCAGCGGCAGCTGGTCTGCAGAACCGTCATTCTGCAGCTGCTGCGCTGCGCGCAAACGCAGTGTGGCATCGCTGCTCACCAGCTGATGGGCAGCCAGCGCGTTGTTCACCAGCACGCGCAGGCGATTGTTCATAAACAGCTTTTTAAGGTTGCCGGTGGGCTGCGATACAGCGTCCAGCGGCTGCAGCGTCGAACCCTGCTGGCTGAATGGCTGTTTGTTCTGGTCGATGACCACGGTTTCGGCTTTCAGCGCTTCCAGCAGCGGCAGACGATGGCTGTCCGGCGTAGCGGCCCACTGTTGCAGCAGCGTGGCCTGCTGGCTGCGGCTGGCGGCGGCAAAGTCAGCCGCCGGTCCGGCACTGGCAAACAGCGGGACCAGCAGCAGCAGGCTGAAAAAGCAGCGACATAAATTCATAAAAGGAGCCTCGTTTGGCAAGGTCAGTACGGCAGCCTGAAAAGTGGCTGCCGTGCTGCCGCGTCACTGCGGGTGACGCTTTCTCATCAGCAACGCGCGCTTACTGCGCGGTCTTCACCGGGTGATCGGGCTTCTTGTCGTTACCGGCAATGTATGGGCTCCACGGCTGCGCGCGCACTGGCTTATCGGTCTGCCACACCACGCTGAACTGGCCGTTCTCTTCCACTTCGCCAATCATGACCGGCTTATGCAGATGATGGTTGGTCTGATCCATAGTCAGGGTAAAGCCATCCGGCGCTTTGAAGGTCTGACCGGCCATTGCCGCCCGCACTTTATCCACGTCCGTCGTGCCCGCTTTTTCCACCGCCTGCGCCCACATATGAATGCCAACATAGGTCGCTTCCATCGGGTCGTTGGTCACGACGGTAGCCGCGTTTGGCAGGTTGTGTGCTTTGGCGTAAGCGCGGTAATCGGCGACGAATTTCGCGTTGGTCGGATTATCGATTGACTCGAAATAGTTCCAGGCCGCTAACTGACCTACCAGCGGTTTGGTGTCGATACCGCGCAGCTCCTCTTCGCCCACCGAGAAGGCGACCACCGGAATGTCAGTGGCTTTGATGCCCTGGTTAGCCAGCTCTTTGTAGAACGGCACGTTGGAGTCGCCGTTGATGGTCGAGACCACCGCCGTTTTACCGCCTGCCGCGAATTTTTTGATGTTGGAGACAATGGTCTGATAGTCGCTGTAACCAAACGGCGTATAAACCTCTTCGATATCTTTGTCCGCCACGCCTTTGCTGTGCAGGAAGGCGCGCAGGATCTTATTGGTGGTGCGCGGATAGACATAGTCGGTGCCCAGCAGGAAGAAGCGTTTCGCGCTGCCGCCATCTTCGCTCATCAGGTACTCCACCGCCGGAATCGCCTGCTGGTTAGGTGCCGCGCCGGTGTAGAACACGTTGGGTGACATCTCTTCCCCTTCATACTGCACCGGATAGAACAGCAGGCCGTTCAGTTCTTCAAACACCGGCAGCACCGATTTGCGTGATACCGAGGTCCAGCAGCCAAATACCACCGCCGCTTTATCCTGCGTCAGCAGCTGCCGCGCTTTCTCGGCAAACAGCGGCCAGTTAGAGGCGGGATCGACCACCACCGGCTCCAGCTTTTTCCCCAGCACGCCGCCTCTGGCGTTGATCTCATCAATGGTCATCAGCGCCACATCTTTCAGCGGCGTTTCTGAAATCGCCATGGTGCCGGAGAGCGAATGCATGATCCCCACTTTGATGGTGTCAGCCGCCTGCGCACTCCAGGCGAAACCCAGACTGACAACGGTAGCGGAGAGCGCGAAAGCCTTGATCAACGAACGTCTTTTCATCATTTAAACCCCTGAGTGGTTGTTATGTTATTCGGTGAGCTGGAGCCGGGCCTGCTGCAGGCGGTGCAGGGTGATCTTCCTGACCTCCGCCTTACTGACGGCGATATGATCGGTCAGGATGCGTTGCGCCTCGCCTGTCTGCTGCTGAAAAATGGCCTGTAAAATCTGTGCATGTTCCTGATAGGTGGCGCAGACGCGGTCATCGCGGGTAAAGTCGAGCCGGCGAATAATGCGGATCTTCTCCGTGAGTTCGGCGTGAATGCGCGCCATCTCCGGATTGCCCGCTGCCGCCACCAGCGTCATGTGAAACGCCTCGTCATGCTGCGACACTACCAGGCCCTCGGTGAGCGCCTCTGCCTCACACCAGAACTGGTTAAGTTCGCTTAACAGCGCGGCACACTGCGGCGCGGGCAGGGCGCAGAGGCGTTTTACCGCCTCGCACTCCAGCACGGTGCGCAGGTCATACAGCGATTCGAACCAGGCAAAATCGAAGTTTTTGATCTGCCAGCCGCTGCGGAACCAGACTTCGACAAAGCCTTCGCGCTCCAGCCGGAACAACGCCTGGCGCACTGGCGTGCGGCTGACCGCCATCCGTCCGGCGATTTCGCTTTCGCTGAAACGATCGCCCGGCATCAGGCGAAAGGCGAAAATATCGGCCTTCAGTGCCTGATAGACCCGTTCGGCCAGCGCTTCCGGACGCGCTTTAGGGGATTGAGGTTGGGTTGTCATTGCCGCTCCTTATTCCAGCCACAGCAGGTTGTCGCCTGGACTCACCGGACGGCCCGACTGGCAGGCAATCCGCGTGACCCGACCGGCCTGCGGCGCGACAATCGCCAGCTCCATCTTCATCGCCTCGACGATAATCAGCGTCTGTCCGGCGCTGACCGCGTCGCCCGGCTGTACCAGCACTTTCCAGATGTTGCCATTGAGGTCCGCCTGCACCGCCAGCCCGGCTTCCTCCTCTGTGCTGACGCTGGCCTGCGCCTCATCCGCCGCTGGTGGGTTCTGTTCTTCCTGCGCCCAGAGCTGCACTTCCTGTTCAAAGGCGGTGGCCTGGCGCTGGCGGAACGCGGCAATTTCAGTGGCGTGATCGGCGAGGAACTGCTGGTGGGCAGCAAAATCAAACTGCGTTTCTTCAATCCGCAGGCTGGCACGACCTTCCCGGAAATCTTCGCGTAGCTGGTTCAGCTCGGTTTCACTCACCGGATAGAAGCGCACCTGATCGAAGAAGCGCAGCAGCCACGGCGCATCGGCCGCGAACTGCGGATTCTTCAGGAAGGTGTTCCAGATGGGCAGCGTGCGGCCTACCAGTTGATAACCGCCGGGCGAATCCATGCCGTAGATGCACATGTACATGCCGCCAATCCCGACGGTGCCTTCGGCGGTAAAGGTGCGTGCCGGACTGTATTTAGAACTCAGCAGGCGATGGCGTGGATCGATCGGCACGGCACAGGGCGCGCCCAGGTAGACATCGCCCAGGCCCAGCACCAGATAGCTGGCGTCGAACAGGGTGTCGCGCACCTGCTCGCGGCTGCTTAAGCCGTTAATACGCTGGATGAAGTCCACATTGTTCGGCAGCCATGGCGCGCTGGCACGCACCGTCTCCTGATAGCGGCTGACCGCACCCAGCGTGGCGCTGTCTTCAAATGCCATCGGCATCCACACCACGCGCGACGGGACTTTCAGCGTGCTGACATCGCCCAGCGTCGCTTCCAGCGCCAGCAGCAGCGACATCAGGGCGGACTGGTGAATGATACGGCTGTCGTAGCGCACCTGCAGCGATCGCACACCCGGCGACAGCTCCTCCACGCCTGGCTCCGCCTGCGCCGTCAGGGCATTCATCAGCAGGTGGACGCGCAGGCGCAGCGCCAGATCCAGCACGTTGTCGCCATACTCAATCAGCACATATTTGTCGCCCGCCTGGCGATAGACCACTTTCGGCGTGCTACCGGTAGCCTCAATGGCGGCCAGAATGGTGGCGGAGCCGTGGGCGGTTTCGGCCAGTGACGGCACGGCAAAGGTCGGTGGATGTTCCGGCCGCAGGGTTTCAATCAGGTGCATCTGCGCTTTTTCCCGCGCCAGCGCATCGTCGGCCGTAATCGGGTGGAAGCGGATGGTGTCGCCAGGTTTGACCTGGCCCACTTTCCACAGTTCGGCTTTGGCGATGGTCACCGGACAGACAAAACCGCCCAGGCTCGGGCCGTCATGTGTCAGGATCACCGGGAAGTCGCCGGTGAAATTGACCGCGCCAATGGCATATTCACAGTCGTGAACGTTGGAGGGGTGCAGGCCCGCTTCGCCGCCGTTGGCGCGGGTCCAGGTCGGTTTCGGGCCAACCAGCCGCACGCCGAGGCGATTGGAGTTGTAGTGTACCTGCCAGTCGCTGGCAAAGAACTCGTCGATGGCGGCCTGGGTGAAGAAGTCCGGTGCGCCGTGCGGGCCGTAGAGCACGCCGATGCGCCATTCGGTGCCGTAGTGCGGAATCAGCGCGGCATCGAGCGGCTGCGGGTCGCTGACGGGGGCAGGCGTGGTGCAGGCTGCCCGTTCAGGCTGTGAGATCGCCAGCATATCGGCCACCCGCAGGGTGCGTCCGGCATGACCGCCAAACTGGCCCAGTGAGAAGGTGCTGCGACTGCCCAGATACTCCGGCACGTCGAAGCCGTTGCGTACCGCCAGATAGCTGCGGCAGCCCTGCCGGGCGCGTCCCAGTGCCAAAGTCTGTCCGGCTTTCACCGTCAGCGGCTGCCAGTAGCTGACCGGTTCACCATCAAGCCGGGCGTCGCAGTCCGCGCCGGTCAGCGCCAGAATGGCATCACAGTGGAAACGCAGCGTCGGCCCCTGCAAAGTAAACTCCAGGCCTGCAGCCGTGTCATGGTTACCGACGATGCGGTTAGCCAGCCGGAACGCGAAGTCATCCATCGGGCCGGATGGCGGCACACCGATATCCCAGTAGCCGAGGCGGCCAGGATAGTCCTGAACCGAACTGAAGGTGCCGGGCTGCAGTACCTCCACCACGGAGGCGGCAGGGACGACGCTGTCGAGATAGCGCGTCCAGACGTTGCCAGTGTGAAAGGCGTCGCTGGTGGTAATCTGGCGCAGATAGTCGAGGTTAGTGGCGATGCCATGCAGCTGCGTGGCATCCAGCTCCTGATGCAGTTTTTCCAGCGCCGCATCGCGGGTGTCGGCATGGACAATCAGCTTGGCGATCATCGGATCGTAGAAGCTGGAGACCTCACTGCCGGTTTCGATGCCGCTGTCGACCCGCACGCCGTCAGGGAAGGTGACGCCGGTAAGCAGGCCAGGGCTGGGCTGAAAGTTCTTCAGCGGATCTTCCGCGTAAAGCCGCACCTCAATGGCCGCGCCCTTGGGTGGCTGCTGCAGACGTGACCAGTCCACCGCATCGCCTGCCGCTACCTGCAACATGCACTCCACCAGATCGAGTCCGGTGACGCATTCGGTGACCGGATGCTCCACCTGCAGACGGGTGTTCACTTCCAGAAAGTAAAAGGCCTGCTGGCTGACGTCGTAGATATACTCCACAGTGCCTGCGCTGCGGTAGTTGACCAGCTCACCCAGCCGTACCGCTGAGGCGAGCAGGGCGTCACGCGTCGCCTGCGACAGCCCGGGTGCAGGCGTCTCTTCTACCACCTTCTGATTGCGGCGCTGCAGGGAGCAGTCGCGTTCCCCCAGTGCCACCACGTTGCCCTTGCCGTCACCAAAAATCTGCACTTCAACGTGGCGGGCGCGATCGATACAGCGCTCCAGAAACACGCCGGCATCACTGAAGAACTGTTCGCCCAGACGGCGTACGCTCTCCCAGGCGCTGGCGAGCGCATCGGCATCGGCGCAGCGCGTCAGGCCAATGCCGCCGCCGCCCGCCGTGCTTTTCAGCATCACCGGATAGCCAATGTCATCGGCAGCTTGTAACGCCTCCTCCAGCGAAGCAAGCAGCGGTGTGCCTGGCGTCATCGGGACACCCGCGCTGGCAGCCAGCTCACGGGCGCGGTGTTTCAGACCGAACTCACCAATCTGCTGCGCGGTGGGGCCGACAAAGGCGATGCCCGCCGCGTCGCAGGCGTCAGCAAACGGCTGGCTTTCAGAAAGAAAACCGTAGCCCGGCCAGATCGCCTGCGCGCCGCTCTGCTGCGCCGCCGCCAGAATTTTGTCGATGCGCAGATAGCTGTCGCTGGCTTTGTCGCCGCCCAGCGCGATAGCGATATCCGCCTGCTTAACGTGCTGCGCATTGCGATCGGCGTCAGAGTAAACTGCGACGCTTTTCACGCCCAGGCGCTTCAGGGTGCGAATGGCGCGGCAGGCAATCTCGCCGCGGTTGGCAATCAGTACGGTGGTGAACATGATCAGTGACTCCCCTGTGAGGCCAGCCAGTTGCGCCAGCCGCCCGTCTCAGTAATTTCCAGCGCGCTCTTCAGCGCCGAGCCTTCGCAGATAAAGCCTTTCACCACCCGGCCATCAGCCAGCGTCAGGCTGCCGATACCCAGCGGTGCGGGGATCTCCGCCACAAACTCGCCAAAACGCGCGACCGGGATATCCCACAGTTCAACGGTGATCGCAGCGCCCTGTTCGTCACGCATCAGGCCGGGCTTTTTGATCGCGCCCTCCAGCAGGGCGAACAGGCGATAGTGTGGCGCGGTCTGCGTCTCTTCGACCCAGACGGCCTTGCGTTCAGTGAGCTGGAAATTAAGCGGCATGCCGGTCAGATGTGCGCCCACGACCGCCAGCCTGACGTGGTCGGGCGAGGCGGGCAGTGAAGTGCGCCGGGCCGGGAAGGGCTGGCCGGTGGCGCCCAGCGGCAGAGCGAGCTGCTGCTGCCAGCGAAGACCAAACTCCGCCAGCGCCCGATCGTGCCAGGCAGGCGCAATCAGCGTGATACCCGCCGGGAGATCGTCGTTGCGGAACGGGCCGGGCAGCGCCAGTGCAGAGAGGTCGGCAAGATTGGTGAAGTTGGTATAGGTGCCGAAATGCGAGTTGTAGAGAATCGGCTCCTGCTTCATCTCCTCCAGGGTGTGGATGGTGGGCGAGGTGGGCACCACCAGCGCGTCGAACTGTGCCAGCGTCTGCTGGATCTGGCGCGTCAGCTCCGCCCGCAGATATTCCGCCTTATAAGCATCGACCGCACTGTATTTCAGGCCGCTGGCGACGATCTCATGCACCACCGGGTCCATCTCCGCCGGACGATCAAGCATCCCGCCCACCGCCGCCGTGCGTTCGGCGACCCAGGCACCGTAATAAAGCTGTTCAGCCAGCTTGCTGAATGGGGTGAAGTCGATGGGGTGCAGCGTTGCGCCGCCCGTCTGTAATGCCTCCAGCGCCTGATCCCAGGCTGCTTCGGCCGCCGCATCATCAAAAAATTCCGGGTTCAAAGGTATAGCAAAATGAGGATGAACGGGCAGGCTGGCCGGGGCGGTGCGCGGATTCACGCGCGAATAGGCGTCACCGGCATCATAGCCTCCCATGATACTGGCGACATGAAAGGCATCTTCTGCCGTCAGCGCAAACACCGAAATAGTGTCGTTGAGGCGACAGGCGGGCACCACGCCACGCGCAGAGAACCAGCCCTTGGTTGGCTTGAGTCCGACTATATTGTTAAAGCCTGCCGGCACGCGACCCGAACCGGCGGTATCGGTGCCCAGCGAAAAGGCAACCAGCCCGCGCGCCAGCACGGATGCCGAACCGGAGCTGGAGCCGCCACTGACATAATCAGCATCAAAGGTGTTGCTGACCGCGCCATAAGGCGAACGGGTGCCCACCAGACCGGTCGCGAACTGATCGAGGTTGGTTTTGCCGATGACGACGGCACCAGCGGCTTTCAGCCGGGCGACGGCGACCGCGTCTTCGCTGGCGGTATAGGTAAAGGCAGGGCAGGCGGCGCTGGTCGGCCAGCCCGCCACATCGATATTGTCTTTGACCGCAAAGGGCACACCAAACAGCGGCAGTGAGCCGGGATCGCGCTGATAATCGGCCAGCAGTGGCGCAATCTGTGCCGCTAACTGATCCGGTGTCGCGAGGTAGATCCAGGCATTATCACGGGTGTCGAGTGCTGCCAGGTGTTCAGTCAGCAGTGAGGTTATCTGTTGCGGAGCCTGCTGATAGCGCTGCTGCCAGGCAGGAAGTGTCAGGCCGATGGTTGAAGTCATATGAAGAATTCCAGCTGGTATACAAGATGGGATTCAACAGAGCAAAGGGTGTGCCACTTTTTTAACGCAATGATTCAACAGTTTAATGCGTTCAGTGATAAGATTTTCTGATGATAATTTGCACAATGACGGCGCGCACGCTGATCGATGACGGTGCGTTTAGTGTCCGTGTGCGTAAATTTTGTGAAGAACATGGCAAGAGTCCGGTGGCCCGGTTAGCATGAAAGACTGTCTGGCAACTCGCCGGCGCCCAGCAACAGAGGAGATTTACGTGGTGAAGTGGCGTAACTGGATGATAGGGATCTGCCTGGTCGGTTCGGCCAGCAGCGCATGGGCCGATTCGCTGGATCAACAACGGCAACGTTATCAACAAATTAAACAGGCCTGGGACAGCAACCAGATGGCGACCGTGGATCAGCTGTTGCCGACGCTCCAGGATTATCCGCTCTACCCTTATCTGCAATATCGCCTGCTGGCACAGGATCTCGATCAGGAAACCGCCCTGGCCGTGCAGAACTTTATTCGCCAGTATCCGACCCTGCCACCCGCGCGCTCGCTCAGTACCCGCTTTATTAATGTGCTGGCTTACCGTCAGGACTGGCAGGGCGTGCTGAATTTCAGTCCGACCGAACCGAAGCCGGTGCAGGCACGCTGTAACTGGTATTACGCCAAATGGGCCACCGGTCAGCAGCAGGCCGCGTTTGATGGTGCGAAGCAGATCTGGCTGCGTGGCACGGCGCTGCCCGCGGACTGCGATAAGCTCTTCTCGGTATGGCAGGCGTCCGGTCAGGTTTCGCCGATTACCATCCTGGAACGTATCCGGCTGGCGATGAAAGCGGGCAACGACAGCCTGGTGAGTTATCTGGCGAAGACGTTACCTGCTGACTATCAGACCATGTCTGACGCGATACAGTCCCTGCAGCAGGATCCGTTAACGGTCAGCACCTTTGCCAGCGCCGTCGGGCCAACCGACTTCACCCGTCAGGCCACGATTTACGCCTTTACGCGCGTGGCGCGGCAGGACATGGAAAATGCCCGCAGCCTGATTCCGATTCTGGTCCGGGCACAGAAGATGGGGCCGGAAGATGAGCAGGCGCTGAAGGAGATTGTGGTCTGGCGCATGATGGGCAGCGATCTCACTTCTGAGCAGGCGCGCTGGCGCGATGCGGTGGTGATGAACAGTGAGTCGACCGCGCTGGTGGAACGCCGGGTGCGCCTGGCGCTTTCTCAGCATGACAGACGCGGCCTGAATACCTGGATCGCCCGTCTGCCGCTGGAAGCCAAAGAGAAAGATGAGTGGCAGTACTGGCAGGCTGACCTGCTGTTTGAAAAAGATCGTAAAGAGGAAGCAGAAGAGATCCTGCGCAAGCTGATGCAGGCACGTGGCTTCTATCCGATGGTGGCCGCCCAGCGGCTCGGTGTTGACTACCCGTTGCAGGTCGATGAAGCGCCGAAGCCTGACAGTGCCACGGTGCAGGGACCGGAGCTGGCCCGCGTGCGCGAACTGATGTACTGGGGGCTGGATAATCTGGCACGCAGCGAGTGGAGCAATCTGATTGCCAGCCGCACCCACACGCAGCAGCAGATGCTGGCGCGTTACGCCAATGAGCAGGACTGGTGGGATCTCAGCGTGCAGGCGACCATCACCGCCAAAATGTGGGACAGTCTGAAAGAGCGCTTCCCGCTGGCATGGCAGAGCGTCTATGAGCGTAACACTGAGGTCAAACAGATCCCGCCAAGCTATGCGATGGCGATTTCGCGCCAGGAGAGCGCCTGGAACCCGAAAGCGCGTTCGCCGGTCGGAGCCAGCGGTCTGATGCAGATTATGCCTGCCACCGCGGCGCATACCGTGAAGATGTACAACATTCCTGGCTACAGCAATACCAGCCAGCTGCTGGATCCGGAAACCAATATCCAGATCGGCACGCAGTATCTGGAATATGTCTATCAGCAGTTTAACCAGAACCGGATCTTCGCCTCTGCGGCCTATAATGCCGGTCCGGGCCGGGTGCGAAGCTGGCAGAAAACCAGTGCAGGCAATCTCGACGCCGTCGCGTTTATTGAGACCATTCCGTTCTCTGAAACGCGCGGCTACGTGAAGAATGTGCTGGCGTATGACGCCTACTATCGTCACTTCATGGGCAAGCCTGACAGGATCCTGTCAGATGCTGAGTGGAATCGCCGTTACTAGCTGTGCTAAGCTTCCGTACTCTTTAGCGAGTACGGAAGCCTTTTCATGACCCATTCTGATTCCCTCTCTACCGATGCGCATCCGCCAGAAGATAGCTGGCAACGCTTTGTCGTGCTGATGCAGCAGGCCTTTGCCGATGGTCATGCATTGCCACTGATGCAACTGATGATGACGCCTGATGAGCGGGAAGCATTCGGCACCCGACTGCGGATTATCGAAGAGTTGATGAACGGCGAAATGAGCCAGCGTGAGCTGAAAAATGAGCTCGGCGTCGGCATCGCGACCATTACCCGCGGCTCAAACAGCCTGAAAGAGGCGCCGCCAGAGCTGAAACGCTGGCTGGAAGCGCATCTGGGACGCGTCTGATTACTGCTGATAGAGCGGATGGACGAACGGGCAGAGTGCCAGAATCAGCGCCTGATGATAGACACTGGAGCGACTGAGCAGGCCGTTCGTGAACGCCCCGATAGCACCACCCTGGTGTTTGATATTGTCGATGCCGGTTAACCGCGCCATCTCTTCGCCCAGCTCCCGGCCTTCGCGCAGGCCTGCCAGCACGACTGGCGGCAGGGTAAAACTGGCTGAGCGCGATTCGCCGCGCTGCTTCTGGTTTTCCACGACCATCCAGGCAAATGCGGTGTCATCTTCGATGCCTGCCTCAATCGCCACCCAGAACGCCGCTTCAGGCCGGACCTGGCGGGCATTCATGACGCGCTGACGTGCGCCTGTTCGCGTTTCCAGATGGGTTAACGGTTGTGCTGCTACGCCGCTATCGACCTCGACCCCTTCAATATGGCAGGATCCCTCGCCGAAAACGTCGCTGAAAGCCTGAGCAATCGCGTGAATCTTCGCTGGGTTGGTTGTGGCTGCGACAACATGGTACATAATTGGTTGAACCCTCAGGTGATTAAGAGCCTGGCCCATCAGGCAATTTTACGGGCTGGTCTGAACCTGAGCAGTGCCACGATCCTCGCGTACTCCGTGTACGCCGGGTTATTCCGCACGCTCCGTGTCCAGACTGCCTGCAACAATGACGCCTGATGGGGCAGGCTCTGAGACGATTTTTGTCGCAGTATAACGGAAACTAACATGCTACAGGTCTATCTTGTTCGTCACGGTGAAACGGTATGGAATGCGGAACGCCGCATTCAGGGGCAATCCGACAGTCCGCTGACGGAAAAAGGTGAGCAGCAGGCTTACCAGGTGGGTGAGCGCGTCAAACATCTGGGCATCACGCACGTGATTGCCAGCGATCTGGGGCGTACGCGCCGCACCGCGGAGATTATTGCGGATGCCTGCGGATGCACAGTGACGCTGGATCCGCGGCTGCGTGAGCTGAATATGGGCGTGCTGGAGAAGCGTCCGCTGGATGGCTTAACGGCGGAGGAAGAGCAGTGGCGCGCCACGCTGGTCAACGGCACCGAAGGCGGCCGCATTCCAGAAGGCGAGTCGATGACGGAGATGGCGACCCGCATGCACGCCGCGCTGAATGCCTGCCTTGAACTGCCTGCCGGAAGCCGTCCGCTGCTGGTCAGTCACGGTATGGCGCTGGGATCGCTGGTCAGCACGATTCTCGGTCTGCCCGCGTATGCAGAACGTCGCCTGCGACTGCGTAACTGCTCAATCTCACGTGTCGATTATCAGCAGAGTGCCTGGCTGGCAGAAGGGTGGATTGTGGAGACGGCGGGAGATATTTCCCATCTTGACGCGCCTGCGCTCGACGAGCTGCAACGCTGATGTCGTGAAAGCTGCCGTCCTGAGACGGCAGCCCTGACCTTAGCTGGCGACGGTCTGGCGGCGAATCGGAATCAGGTATTCGCACCGGATCTCAGTCGGTGGCTCGCTACGCTTTTTACCGCCATGAGTATAAAAGCGTTCGATATCCTGTCCCTGACGACGGGTCAGTCCCAGCGTTGGCATGCAGGTGCCGTAAAGCAGCAGGATAAATTCCTGCAGATTGACGCGCGGGCCATTGTAGGTGAACTGCACGTAATCGCCCGCTTCCAGAATAACACTTTGTCCGGAGTGCAGGTTGACTGCGCTGTCAGCAGGCACCGCCGTGGTGTAGAGAATCTCCTGCTCATCATCTTTGTCCTGGCTGGCACGCACCTGATGCAGGCCATACAGCACCGGCGGCACCGTGTCCGTTTCCAGCAGGAACTGCTTCCAGAAGTGAATCCGCATCTCATCGCGATAGCTTGAGATCTGCTCCAGAATACAGGTGTAGTTCTGGGTTTGTCCCACCAGTACCGTTTCCGGCAGGGTAACGAAAGCCGGTTCCGGCTGCGTCTCATCGTCCAGGCGAATCGGGGGACGAATACCGAATGAGTTCCAGTCGGAAGAGCGACGATACCAGGCCGGTGTCTGAGCAAACTGCTTTTTGAATGCGCGAGTAAAAGTTTGCTGTGAATCAAAACGATACTGCAGGGCGATGTCCAGAATCGGGCGACTGGTCAGGCGCAGCGCGACAGCAGCTTTCGACAGACGACGCGCACGGATATAGGCACCTATTGCGTGACCGGTTACGTCCTTGAACATCCTTTGTAAATGCCATTTAGAGTAACCGGCTTTCTGGGCAACATTGTCCAGTGAAAGGGGTTGATCCAGATGGCTCTCCAGCCAGACAAGCAAATCGCGAATGATACCGGCTTGGTCCATAAAACATCCTCATACTCTGGTGGTGCAGCTAAACGCATTCGAAGAATATTAGCACTCATTGCTCAAAAGACGTGGGCCGTTTTCCGGGGAAGGTTGTGCTAAATCAGTACGGGCTTAAACCCGTTTTGGTTTGGTCATTAGTTCGATTAACAGTACATTACATTCTCATCTATTCCATTTGCAATGGTAACTCCATGACAATAACGCGTCTTATGATCGCTGCGCTGACCACGCTCACCTTTTCCAGCCCGCTGCTTGCCGAACAGATTGGCTCTGTTGATACGGTATTCAAGATATTCGGGCCTGACCACAAGATCATTGTTGAAGCATTCGATGACCCGGATGTTAAAAATGTAACCTGTTATATCAGCCGGGCGAAGACCGGCGGTATCAAAGGCGGACTGGGGCTGGCAGAAGATACCTCTGATGCCGCGATTTCCTGTCAGCAGGTGGGGCCGGTCGAACTGAGTGATAAAATTGCGCAGGGCAAAGCGGAGGGCGAAGTGGTCTTCCGTCAGCGCACCTCTTTAATCTTCAAGAAGCTGCAGGTTGTACGCTTCTTCGACAAAAAGCGCAACGCTCTGGTCTATCTGACCTACTCCGATAAAGTGGTCGATGGTTCACCGAAAAATGCGCTCAGCGCCGTGCCGATTATGCCGTGGCACTGATTAAACTACGGTATTGAGCATAAAAAAAACGCCCGCAGGGGCGTTTTTTATTTATCGCATCTGACAGCGGATTAATCCTGTAGATCGCCACAGAAGCGATAACCTTCACCATGGATGGTGGCGATGATCTCAGGCGTGTCCGGCGTGGATTCGAAATGCTTGCGGATACGACGGATGGTGACATCAACGGTGCGATCGTGCGGCTTAAGGTCGCGGCCGGTCATTTTTTTCAGCAGGTCGGCACGGGTCTGAATTTTGCCTGGATTTTCGCAGAAGTGCAGCATGGCACGGAACTCACTGCGTGGCAATTTGTAGTGCTCGCCGTTCGGGTTGATCAGTGAGCGGCTGTTAATATCCAGCTCCCAACCGTTAAATTTATAACTCTCTACCTGACGGCGCTCTTCGCCTGGCATCGCCAGGTTCATGGTGCGCGACAGCAGGTTGCGGGCACGAATGGTCAGCTCACGCGGATTAAACGGTTTGGTGATGTAGTCATCAGCGCCAATTTCCAGACCAAGAATTTTATCGACTTCGTTGTCACGGCCGGTCAGGAACATCAGGGCGACATTGGCCTGCTCACGCAGTTCACGGGCCAGCAGCAGGCCGTTTTTACCGGGCAGGTTGATGTCCATAATAACCAGGTTAACGTCATTGTCGGTCAGCACCTGATGCATTTCAGCACCATCAGTCGCCTCGTACACCACATAACCTTCCGCCTCAAAAATGCTTTTGAGGGTATTACGCGTGACCAGTTCGTCTTCAACGATAAGAATGTGCGGGGTCTGCATGTTTAGCTACCTAAAATTTGCCAACAAATTGAAAACAGGGCGTACAGCGGTATGGCGTTCTCCATCATCGAGAGCGGCGGGCCGCGCTGAACCGTTGTACGAAATCATATTTTGATAAGCCATCTATCAACGTCAACAACAGGTTTAGCTCAGCCAGTCAGGATGAAAATTGCATGCCCCGGGCGTTAATGATAATGGCGCATATCCTAACTGTATTAACAGCAACCTAACAGCACCAACTACAACCGATAAGCATAAAAACAACGCTTCGTTGACTTATATCAAATGCAATTGTAGCACGTTAACACTTTTGTGAAAAACTTCTCGCAGATTGCCTGTTTAGCTCACAAAAAGCATCATTTTCGTTACATTTATTACGCTTGTGACCCAAAATGAAACCAGTGAGTAATCACATTCTATCTCTTTGAAGTTAAATAGATTAATAATGCTTTCTTTAATAAGGCTGCTTTCGGCGATAAAAATATTCAGGACATCACTTTTCACTGGTTTTAACATTGTTAACATCCGATTTTCTTATTACCTTCTGACAACTGAATCATTAATAGCCATGTTAATATGGCGTTATGTAAATGGACCAATGGAATAAATATGCTTTTTCCCCTGATTCTCGTCTCGCCCGCGCGGCCAGAAAATATCGGCGCTGCGGCGCGTGCCATGAAAACCATGGGATTCAGCCAGCTGCGCATCGTTGCCAGCGACGCCTGGCAGGATCCGGCAGCGCGCCGGGTAGCCCATGGCGCGGGTGAGATCCTCGATAATGTTCAGACCTTTGCTACTCTTGCCGAGGCATTAGCGGATATCGATTTTTCGGTCGCGACGACGGCGCGCAGCCGGGCAAAGTTCCGTTACTACGCCACACCCGAACAGGTTGAAACGCAACTGCTGGAAAAGCGTCAGTGGGTCAACAGCATGGCGCTGGTGTTTGGCCGCGAAGATAGCGGGCTGACCAACGAGGAGCTGGAGCAGGTCGATCTGCTCACCGGCATCCCGATGGCAAATGACTATCCCTCACTGAATCTCGGTCAGGCAGTGATGGTTTACTGCTATCAGCTGTCGAAATTGAATCAGGTTGAAGCGCCGGTCGCGTCCGCCGCCGACGGGCAGCAGCTGCAGGCATTGCGTCAGCGTTTCCATCAGCTGCTGGCGCAACTCGACGTCAGTGATGATGAGAAACTCTCAGACTGGATCGATCAGCGGGTGGGTCTGCTGGAACAGCGTGACAGCGCGATGCTGCATCGTCTGCTGCACGATATTGAAAAAAAACTCACAGATAAATCCTCGGCAAAAAGCTGATTTTACAGCAACAGATCGCAGGGAATGTCTGCATTACAAACGATCGAGCAGCGTTTTACGGTTTGACCGGAGGCTGTGCGCAGTGGTGGAAAACTGTCCGCTGGACAAATCGGGTTGACTTAATGTGCGCTTTGCTTTACTTCTGGAAGCAAGACGGACAGACAAAAACAGACAGAAAATAAATCTAAATGCGTAAAATCAGCCTGAACACCACAATTATTACCACCACCATTACCTCAGGTAACGGTGCGGGCTGACGCATACAGGAAAAACAGAAAACAAGCCCGCACCTAAACAGTGCGGGCTTTTTTTTCGGCTTAAATTCAGGAGAGTTAATATTATGCGAGTGCTGAAATTCGGCGGGACCTCGGTAGCGAATGCGGAGCGTTTCCTTCGCGTCGCTGACATTCTGGAAAGCAATGCGCAACAAGGACAGGTTGCAACCGTGCTCTCTGCACCTGCGAAGATCACCAACCATCTGGTGGCGATGATTGAAAAAACCATCAGTGGTCAGGACGCTTTGCCGAATATCAGCGACGCCGAACGCATCTTCAGCGAGCTGCTGCAGGGGCTCGCAGCCGCGCAGCCGGGCTTTGAGTTCGATCGACTGAAAACCCGTGTAGATCTGGAGTTTGCGCAGCTGAAGCAGGTACTGCACGGCATCAGCCTGCTGGGCCAGTGCCCGGACAGCGTCAACGCAGCGATTATCTGTCGTGGTGAAAAACTCTCGATTGCAATCATGGAAGCGCTGCTGCAGGCGCGCGGTCATGAGGTGAGCGTGATTGATCCGGTCGAGAAATTGCTGGCGGTCGGCCACTACCTCGAATCCACGGTCGATATCCCTGAGTCAACCCGCCGTATTGAAGCGAGCCAAATCCCGCCGCAGAACATGATCCTGATGGCTGGCTTTACCGCCGGTAACGAGCGCGGCGAGCTGGTAGTGCTGGGCCGCAATGGCTCAGATTATTCAGCGGCTGTACTGGCCGCCTGTCTGCGCGCCGACTGCTGTGAAATCTGGACCGATGTGGATGGCGTCTATACCTGCGATCCGCGTCAGGTGCCGGATGCACGCCTGCTGAAGTCAATGTCCTATCAGGAGGCGATGGAGCTCTCCTATTTCGGTGCCAAAGTGCTGCATCCCCGCACCATCGCGCCTATCGCCCAGTTCCAGATCCCGTGCCTGATCAAAAACACCGCCAATCCGCAGGCGCCCGGCACGCTGATTGGTGCCGAAGGCGAACAGGATGAGAGCCCGGTTAAAGGCATCACCAACCTGAATAACATGGCGATGGTCAACGTCTCCGGTCCCGGCATGAAAGGGATGGTTGGAATGGCGGCCAGAGTCTTTGCGGCGATGTCGCGTACCGGCATCTCGGTGGTGCTGATCACTCAATCCTCTTCCGAATACAGCATCAGTTTCTGCGTGCCGCAGAGCGAGCTGGCGCGGGCGCGTCACGTGCTGGAAGAAGAGTTCTATCTTGAGCTGAAAGATGGCCTGCTGGATCCGCTGGATATCATCGAAAACCTGGCGGTGATTTCAGTGGTGGGCGATGGCATGCGTACCCTGCGTGGCATCTCAGCGAAATTCTTCTCGGCGCTGGCACGCGCCAATATCAATATCGTGGCGATTGCACAGGGCTCCTCTGAGCGCTCCATCTCGGTGGTGGTAAATAATGACGAAGTGATCACCGGCGTGCGCGTGGTGCATCAGATGCTGTTCGCCACCGATCAGGTGATCGAAGTGTTTGTGGTCGGTGTCGGCGGTGTCGGCGGTGCGCTGCTGGATCAGTTACATCGCCAGCAGGCGTGGCTGAAGCAGAAGCATATTGACCTGCGGGTCTGCGGCATTGCGAACTCGCATGCGCTGTTAACAAACGTCCACGGCATCGATTTAAGCAACTGGCAGGCGGCACTCGCCGAAGCGAAAGAGCCGTTCAATCTCGGACGCCTGACCCGTCTGGTGAAAGAGTATCACCTGCTTAATCCGGTCATTGTGGATTGTACCTCCAGCCAGGCCGTTGCCGATCAGTACGCGGATTTCCTCAGCGAGGGCTTCCACGTGGTAACGCCGAACAAAAAGGCCAACACCTCCTCCTGGAATTACTATCAGCAGATGCGCGCCGCCGCCGCCAAATCGCGTCGTAAATTCCTTTATGATACCAACGTCGGGGCCGGGCTGCCGGTGATCGAAAACCTGCAGAACCTGATGAACGCGGGTGATGAACTGCTGCGCTTCTCCGGTATCCTTTCGGGATCGCTGTCGTTCATCTTCGGCAAGCTGGATGAAGGGGTTTCGCTGTCGCAGGCAACGAACATGGCGCGTGAGATGGGCTTTACCGAGCCCGATCCACGTGACGATCTCGCTGGCACTGATGTGGCGCGTAAGCTGCTGATTCTGGCACGCGAAGCAGGCCATCAGCTGGAGCTGAGTGATATTGAGATTGAGCCGCTGCTGCCCGCCAGCCTGGTCGACATTCAGGATGTGGAGCAGTTTATGCAGCGTCTGCCTGAGCTGGATAACGCCTTTGCCGACCGCGTTGCACAGGCGCAGAATGAGGGCAAAGTCCTGCGCTACGTGGGCGTGATTGAAGAGGGCGGTGTCTGCAAAGTGAAGGTCGACGCCGTTGACGGCAACGATCCGCTCTATAAAGTGAAAAATGGCGAGAACGCGCTGGCGTTTTACAGCCGCTACTATCAGCCGATTCCGCTGGTGCTGCGCGGATACGGTGCAGGAAATGATGTCACAGCGGCCGGTGTCTTTGCCGATCTGCTGCGCACGCTGTCATGGAAGTTGGGAGTTTAATCATGGTAAAAATTTACGCACCGGCCTCGATTGGTAACGTCAGCGTCGGGTTCGATGTGCTGGGCGCGGCGGTTTCGCCGGTAGATGGCTCCCTGCTGGGTGACTGCGTCTCCGTTGAAGCGGCAGAGCAGTTTTCACTGACCAACGCCGGACGTTTTGTCAGTAAACTGCCCGCCGATCCTAAAGAGAATATCGTTTATCAGTGCTGGCAGCGTTTCTGCGAGGCGATTGGCAAAGAGATCCCGGTGGCGATGACCCTGGAGAAGAATATGCCCATCGGCTCCGGTCTGGGATCCAGCGCCTGCTCGGTAGTGGCCGGTCTGATGGCAATGAATGAGTTCTGCGGCAAGCCACTCAGCGACAGCACGCTACTGACGCTGATGGGTGAGCTGGAAGGGCGGATCTCCGGCAGCGTACATTATGATAATGTCGCTCCCTGCTTCCTCGGCGGCATTCAGCTGATGCTGCAGGAAAATGACATCATCAGCCAGGCGGTGCCGGGCTTTGACGACTGGCTGTGGGTGATGGCCTATCCGGGCATTAAAGTGTCGACTGCCGAAGCGCGCGCCATTTTACCGGCGCAGTACCGCAAAGAGGACTGTATTAAGCATGGCCGCCTGCTGGCCGGCTTCATTCACGCCTGCCATACGCGTCAGCCGCAGCTGGCAGCTAAACTTATGCAGGATGTGATTGCCGAACCCTACCGGACCCGGCTGCTGCCAGGCTTCGCCGAGGCGCGGCAGGCCGCGAAAGAGATTGGCGCACTGGCGTGCGGTATCTCCGGCTCTGGTCCGACACTTTTCGCCGTTTGCAATCAGATGGAAACGGCACAGCGGATGGCTGACTGGCTGAGCCAGCACTATCTGCAGAATGATGAAGGCTTCGTCCATATCTGCCGTCTCGACACGGCTGGCGCACGACAATTGGGATAACGCATGAAACTCTACAATCTTAAGGATCACAACGAGCAGGTCAGCTTCGCCCAGGCGGTGAAACAGGGTCTGGGATCGCAGCAGGGTCTGTTCTTTCCGCTGGAACTGCCAGAGTTTGAACTGACTGACATCGACGCGATGCTGGAGATGGATTTTGTCAGCCGCAGCAGCAAAATTCTCTCGGCTTTCATTGGCGACGAGATTCCGGCCCATCATCTGCATGAGCGTGTTAAAGCCGCTTTTGCTTTTCCGGCCCCGGTGAAAGCCGTCAGCGAAGATATTGCCTGTCTGGAGCTGTTCCACGGTCCGACGCTGGCGTTTAAAGACTTCGGCGGCCGTTTTATGGCGCAGATGCTGTCGTATGTTTCAGGCTCCGATGAGCAGATCACTATTCTGACTGCCACCTCCGGTGACACCGGTGCGGCCGTGGCGCACGCGTTCTACGGCATGAAGAACGTGCGCGTGGTGATCCTCTATCCGCAGGGCAAAATCAGTCCGCTGCAGGAGAAACTCTTCTGTACCCTGGGCGGCAACATCGAAACCATCGCTATCGACGGCGATTTCGATGCCTGTCAGTCGCTGGTGAAACAGGCGTTTGATGATGAAGAGCTGAAAAAGACGATTGGTCTGAACTCGGCGAACTCTATCAACATCAGCCGCCTGCTGGCGCAGATCTGCTACTACTTTGAAGCGGTCGCGCAGCTGCCGCAGGAAAAACGTAATCAGCTGGTGGTCTCCGTGCCGAGCGGCAACTTTGGTGATTTGACCGCCGGTCTGCTGGCGAAATCGCTGGGCCTGCCGATCAAGCGCTTTATTGCCGCCACCAACGCCAATGACACGGTGCCGCGCTTCCTTGGCAACGGCGAATGGCAGCCTAATCTGACGGTCTCTACGCTGTCGAATGCGATGGACGTCAGCCAGCCAAACAACTGGCCGCGTGTGGAAGAGCTGTTCCGCCGTAAAACCTGGCGCTTAACCGATCTCGCCTGTGGTGCGGTCTCTGATGAGACCACGCGCGCCGCAATGCGTGAACTGGCTGAAATTGGCTATGTTTCTGAGCCGCATGCTGCCATCGCCTGGCGTCTGCTGCGCGATCAGCTGCAGGAAGGGGAATATGGTGTGTTCCTGGGTACCGCGCACCCTGCGAAATTCCGCGAAAGCGTGGAAGCGATCCTTGAACAGACTCTGACGCTACCGCCGGAGTTAGCGGAGCGTGCCGATCTGCCGCTGCTGTCGCACGAGATGAAGGCGGACTTCGCCTCACTGCGTGCGTTCCTGCTGAAGTAGTGCAGTGAATGGCTTCCCGGTGGCGGGAAGCCCATTTGCAGAGAGTACACTACGCGCGCGGGTTATTACTGCTCCGCGCGCTTAAAGACCAGTTCGCTTTCGCTGCTGCTGGCCGCATCAAAACGATAGCCATCCAGATCAAACGCCTTAAGCTGCTCCGGCTTTGTCAGGCGCTGCTGAATCACATAGCGACTCATCAATCCACGCGCCTTTTTGGCATAGAAGCTAATCACTTTGTAGCTGCCATTCTTCTCGTCGAGGAATACCGGCTTAATCATTTGTGCCTTCAGCGTCTTCGGCTTAACTGCTCTGAAATATTCGTCTGAGGCGAGGTTGATCAGTACCTCATCACCCTGTTCCGTCAGCGCGGCATTCAGCGTTTCAGTGATGAGATCGCCCCAGAAGGTGTAGAGATCTTTGCCCGCCGGATTGGCCAGGCGAATCCCCATCTCCAGCCGGTAAGGCTGCATGAGATCGAGCGGACGCAGCACGCCATACAGGCCTGACAGCATGCGCAGGTGCTGCTGAGCAAAGCTGAAATCCCCATCGCTGAAGGTTTCGGCCTGCAGACCCGTGTAGACATCACCTTTGAACGCCAGGATGGCCTGACGGGCATTCTGCGGAGAAAAATCGGGTTGCCAGCTGTTAAACCGTTCGGCATTGAGGTGCGCCAGTTTGTCGCTGATACCCATTAACGAGGCGATGCTGGCGGGTGACAGCTCGCGCGCAATCTCAATCAGCTGTTGTGATTTTTCTAACAGCGCAGGCTGGGTAAAACGCGTGGTCGCCAGCGGGCTTTCATAATCGAGCGTCTTGGCAGGAGAGATCACCATCAACATTGTTGCTTCCTCGGTTAATGCCTGGTTTAACAGGGCATTGGCTGCTTATCAGGCTCTGCAGTGTACCAAAAAAGCCGCAAAGAATGACGAATCACACCTATTTGTTCGCGCTATCGTAAACGGCATTCCCTGACCTTGCGCCACCGTTGGCGCGTGATATTATCCCAACAGCCTTTTTTCACACTGACAGTTAACTAAGAGAAAAGAACATGACGGACAAACTTACCTCCCTGCGCCAGCTCACCACCGTCGTCGCCGACACCGGTGATATCGCAGCTATGAAGCTGTATCAGCCGCAGGACGCTACCACCAACCCTTCTCTGATTCTTAACGCCGCACAAATCCCTGAATACCGTAAACTGATCGATGAAGCGATCGGCTGGGCGCGTGAGCAGAGCAGCAACAAAGAAGAGCAGCTGCAGCTGGTTTCTGACAAGCTGGCCGTGAACATTGGTCTGGAAATTCTGAAACTGATCCCAGGCCGTATCTCGACAGAAGTCGATGCGCGTCTCTCTTACGACACTGAAGGCAGCATCGCGAAAGCCCGCAGCCTGATCAAACTCTACAATGATGCCGGTATCAGCAATGACCGCATCCTGATCAAACTGGCCTCTACCTGGCAGGGCATCCGTGCTGCAGAGCAGCTGGAAAAAGAGGGTATCAACTGTAACCTGACCCTGCTGTTCTCGTTTGCTCAGGCGCGTGCCTGTGCCGAAGCGGGCGTGTTCCTGATCTCTCCGTTCGTTGGCCGTATCCTCGACTGGTACAAAGCCAACACCGACAAGAAAGAGTATGCCGCGCACGAAGATCCAGGCGTGGTTTCTGTTTCTGAAATCTACAACTACTACAAGCAGCACGGCTATGAAACCGTGGTGATGGGCGCCAGCTTCCGTAACGTCGGCGAAATCATCGAGCTGGCTGGCTGTGACCGTCTGACCATTTCGCCTGCGCTGCTGAAAGAGCTGGCAGAGAGCGAAGGCACCCTGGAGCGTAAACTGAGCTACAGCGGTGAAGTGAAAGCGCGTCCGGCCCGCATGACCGAGTCTGAGTTCCTGTGGCAGCACAACCAGGATCCAATGGCGGTGGCTAAGCTGGCAGAAGGTATCCGCAACTTTGCCGTTGATCAGGGCAAACTTGAGAAGATGCTGGCAGAACTGCTGTAATCTGCTGACCGTGGCGGCGCAGGCTGCCACGGTTTTCTCTTTTCCGACCCTTTCACTTTATATTATCCTTTCTGCTATTCCCCTTTTACTCCACCGCACCGCGGTAAATCACAGCGAAGCTCATCATGAATACATTACGCATTGGCCTGATCTCGGTCTCCGATCGCGCCGCGAACGGCATCTATCAGGATCAGGGGATCCCCGCGCTGGAGAGCTGGCTTGGCAGCGCAATCAGCAGCCCGTTTGAGATTGAGTCCCGGCTGGTGCCCGACGAGCAGCCGATGATTGAGCACGCCATTTGTGAGCTGGTCGATGAACGGTTTTGCCATCTGGTGTTAACCACCGGCGGCACCGGTCCGGCCCGACGCGATGTCACGCCCGATGCCACCTTAGCCGTGGCCGATCGGGAAATGCCTGGCTTTGGTGAGCAGATGCGTCAGATCAGCCTGCAGTTCGTGCCGACCGCGATTCTGTCGCGTCAGGTTGGGGTAATCCGCAAACAGTCGCTTATCCTCAATCTGCCCGGTCAGCCGAAGTCGATCAAAGAGACGCTGGAAGGGCTGAAAGATGAGCAGGGTAAGGTAAAAGTTCACGGTATCTTTGCTTCTGTACCTTATTGTTTACAGTTGCTGGAAGGACCTTACGTTGAAACGCATCCTGACGTGGTAGCAGCATTTCGGCCTAAAAGCGCCATCCGTGAGATAAATAACTAAATATTCCGCATTTCAGGCATAAGCTACAGTTCGGCTGGTGTGGCAAAAGATTGACGATATAGTAAGGGTATCTTTACAACCTTGTCTCTTTTGCCTCTGGACTATTATGAATCCGACTCACACGCAGCGTCTGACCGGTAAGGATTACAAAACCCTGGCGCTGGCCGCGCTGGGCGGCGCGCTGGAATTTTACGACTTCATCATCTTTGTCTTCTTCGCCACCGTGATTGGCGAGCTCTTCTTCCCCTCCGATATTCCGGAATGGCTGCGTCAGCTGCAGACGTTTGCCATTTTTGCCGCAGGCTATCTGGCACGCCCGCTTGGTGGCATCGTGATGGCGCATTTTGGCGACAAGCTCGGGCGCAAAAAGATGTTCAGCCTGAGTATTCTGCTGATGGCGCTGCCAACCCTGATGATGGGCGCTTTACCCACCTGGCAGACGATTGGCATTGCTGCGCCACTGCTGATGCTGCTGATGCGGATGCTGCAGGGCGCGGCGATTGGCGGAGAAGTGCCAGGTGCATGGGTGTTTGTCGCTGAGCACGTGCCATACAAACGTATCGGCATCGCCTGTGGCACGCTGACGGCCGGGCTGACCATCGGCATTTTACTGGGCTCGCTGGTGGCGACGCTGATTAATACCTCGATGTCGCAGCAGGCGATTCATGACGGCGGCTGGCGTATTCCGTTCTTCCTCGGTGGCGTGTTTGGTCTGATCGCCATGTACCTGCGGCGCTGGCTGCATGAGACGCCGGTCTTTGTTGAGATGCAGCAGCGTAAAGCGCTGGCTGAAACGCTGCCGCTGAAGACCGTGCTGGCGGAGCATAAAAAGTCGATTGTCATCTCCATGCTGCTGACCTGGCTGCTCTCCGCCTGCATCGTGGTCGTGATCCTGATGTCGCCGGTCTGGCTGCAAAAGCAGCTGAGCATCGCGCCCGCGCTGACCCTGCAGGCCAACAGTATCGCCACCGTGATGCTCTGCATCGGCTGCATTGTTGCCGGACTTGCTGTCGATCGTTTTGGTGCCAGTCGAACGTTATGTGTCGGCAGCCTGCTGCTGGCACTCTGTAGCTGGCAGTTCTATCACCTGACTGCCCTCTATCCGCAGCAACTCTTTCTGCTCTATGGCGTAGCGGGCCTGAGCGTCGGTATTGTCGGCGTCGTGCCCTTTGTGATGGTGCGCGCCTTCCCGGCAGAGGTGCGTTTTACCGGCCTCTCGTTTTCCTACAACCTTTCCTATGCCATCTTTGGCGGGCTGACCCCGATCTTTGTGTCGCTGCTGATGAATGTCTCCGTGATGGGACCGTGCTGGTATGTGATGGCGCTGGCGGTGGTGGGATTGCTGACCGGTATCTGGTTGCGGCGTGATGTCAGCCATGAGCCGGATTTGCAGCAGGGCGTTAAGACGTTGTAACAGGGAAACGCGGAGCCAGGCTCCGCGTTTTTTTCAGGCGTGAAGCAGGCTTAAAGTGCCTTTGCGCCAATCGGCAGCAGAGTGCGGCCAAAGGTTTCGTTCAGCACTTCACCCATTGCCAGATAGCAGGCGCTGGCACCACAGATGATTCCGACCCAACCCGCAGACACGACCAGCGAAGGCTGGTGCATAAGGTGAGCCACGGCCAGCAGCAGAAACAGCAGGGTGAGGGAGCCGAAGACAAACTGCAGCATCCGCGTACCTTTCAGCGTGCCGATAAACATAAACAGCGTGAAGATGCCCCACAGTGCCAGCCATGCCCCCAGGAAGCGTTCGTCAGGCGCTTTCGCCAGACCCATCTGCGGTAACAGCAGGATCGCCACAAAGCTTAACCAGAACATGCCGTAAGAGGCAAAGGCGGTCAGCCCAAAGGTGTTGTTCTTTTTAAATTCCAGCAGACCGGCCAGCACCTGCGCGATCCCGCCATAAAAAATTCCCATCGCTAAAATTGCCACGTCCATGTCAAACAGACCCGCGTTGTGCAGGTTTAGCAAAATGGTTGTCATGCCAAATCCCATTAAGCCCAGCGGGGCAGGATTAGCCAGCGTTGAATTTGCCATAGTTCCCCGGCAGTAAGATGATCGTTAATGAAATAAAAGGACTTCAGCCTGCTCACAGAAAGGAGCAAGGCGACGCATCATATTCAGTGGGTTAATCGTGTTCTTTGATCCCGGCAGGGCCAGAGGTAGAAAAATTTTTTTTGGTTTAGCCCTTGATGCGCATCGAAGCGGCCCCATCTACTTGTCATCGAGCGTTGTGAACGTTGGAAAAAAAGCATGTGCTGGCAGGTTGAATGCAAACAACCCGCCCACATAAAAGGTTCACAACCCAAATTGGCAACGAATTTAAGTGGGAGATGTTTAGATGGGTAAGATTATTGGTATTGACCTGGGTACAACCAACTCGTGTGTTGCGATCATGGATGGCACTAAAGCACGTGTGCTGGAAAATGCCGAGGGCGATCGCACCACGCCTTCAATTATTGCGTATACACAGGATGGCGAAATTCTGGTTGGTCAACCGGCTAAACGTCAGGCAGTGACCAACCCGCAGAATACCCTGTTCGCAATCAAGCGTCTGATCGGTCGTCGTTTTCAGGACGAAGAAGTGCAGCGTGATATTAAAATCATGCCATACAAAATCACCGGCGCTGACAACGGCGACGCCTGGCTGGAAGTGAAAGGCCAGAGAATGGCACCACCGCAGATCTCTGCTGAAGTGCTGAAGAAAATGAAAAAGACCGCCGAAGATTACCTCGGTGAGCCAGTGACCGAAGCGGTTATTACCGTACCGGCCTACTTCAACGATGCGCAGCGTCAGGCGACCAAAGATGCCGGCCGTATCGCGGGTCTGGAAGTCAAACGTATCATTAACGAACCGACTGCTGCAGCACTGGCATACGGTCTGGACAAAGGCCAGGGCAACCGCACCATCGCGGTTTATGACCTGGGTGGCGGTACCTTCGATATCTCAATCATCGAGATCGACGAAGTTGATGGCGAAAAAACCTTTGAAGTTCTGGCAACCAACGGTGATACCCACCTGGGTGGTGAAGACTTCGACAGCCGCCTGATTAATTATCTGGTTGCTGAATTCAAAAAAGACCAGGGCATCGATCTGCACAACGATCCACTGGCGATGCAGCGTCTGAAAGAAGCGGCAGAGAAAGCGAAAATCGAACTTTCTTCTGCACAGCAGACCGACGTTAACCTGCCATACATCACGGCAGATGCGACCGGTCCTAAGCACCTGAACATCAAAGTGACCCGCTCTAAACTGGAGTCACTGGTTGAAGATCTGGTTGCACGCTCAATCGCGCCACTGAAAGTTGCGCTGCAGGATGCGGGCCTGTCTGTATCAGACATCAACGACGTTATCTTGGTGGGTGGTCAGACCCGTATGCCACTGGTTCAGGCGAAAGTGACCGAATTCTTCGGTAAAGAGCCGCGTAAAGACGTGAACCCGGACGAAGCCGTTGCTGTTGGTGCTGCGGTTCAGGGTGGTGTACTGGGTGGCGACGTGAAAGACGTGCTGCTGCTGGACGTTACCCCGCTGTCACTGGGTATCGAAACCATGGGTGGCGTGATGACTTCGCTGATCAGCAAGAACACCACTATCCCAACCAAGCACAGCCAGGTCTTCTCGACGGCTGAAGATAACCAGTCAGCCGTGACCATTCATGTGCTGCAGGGTGAGCGTAAGCGCGCCAATGACAACAAGTCACTGGGCCAGTTCAACCTCGACGGTATCCAGAATGCGCCACGCGGTATGCCACAGATCGAAGTCACCTTTGACATCGATGCGGATGGTATCCTGCATGTATCGGCGAAAGACAAGAACAGCGGTAAAGAGCAGAAGATCACCATCAAAGCCTCTTCAGGTCTGAGCGATGAAGAGATCCAGAAAATGGTGCGTGATGCAGAAGCGAACGCTGAATCTGACCGCAAGTTCGAAGAGCTGGTACAGACGCGTAACCAGGGTGACCAGATTGCCCACAGCACGCGTAAGCAGCTGGACGAAGCAGGCGACAAACTGTCAGCTGATGACAAAGCGCCAATCGAAGCCGCTCTGGCTGCGCTGGAAACTGCGCTGAAAGGCGAAGACAAAGCGGAAATCGATGCCAAAATGCAGGCGCTGATGGAAGTATCCGGCAAACTGATGGAAGCAGCACAGCAGTCTCAGGCGGGTGCAGCAGATGCCGGTGACGCGTCAGCGAAGAAAGATGACGACGTTGTCGATGCTGAATTCGAAGAAGTGAAAGACAACAAGAAATAATTGCCCCTGACCGGGCGCGACGGTTGGCCTGACAGCCGTTGAAACCAGCACGGGCGTAGGAGATCTCTCCACGCCCGTGCGATCATGTTAAGGGCTAAAAAAACATGGCGAAGAGTGATTACTACGAGATTTTAGGCGTCGCCAAATCCGCGGACGAGCGTGAAATCAAAAAGGCTTACAAACGCCTGGCAATGAAATTCCACCCGGACCGCAATCCCGGTGACAAAGAAGCCGAAGCTAAATTCAAAGAGGTCAAGGAAGCCTATGAAATCCTGACCGATGCGCAGAAGCGTGCGGCCTACGATCAGTATGGTCATGCAGCCTTTGAACAGGGGGGCATGGGTGGCGGTGGATTCGGCGGCGGCGGCTTTGGTGGCGGCGGTGCAGACTTCAGCGATATCTTTGGCGACGTATTCGGTGACATCTTTGGTGGTGGACGCCGTCAGCGCGCCTCCCGTGGCGCCGATTTACGCTACAACATGGAGCTGTCGCTGGAAGAAGCGGTACGCGGCGTGACCAAAGAGATCCGCATTCCAACCCTGGAAGAGTGTGATGTCTGCCACGGCAGCGGCGCGAAAGCGGGAACGCAGCCACAAACCTGTTCAACCTGTCACGGTGCAGGCCAGGTGCAGATGCGCCAGGGCTTCTTCACTGTCCAGCAGGCCTGTCCGACCTGTCATGGTCGCGGCTCGGTGATTAAAGACCCGTGCAACGCCTGTCATGGTCACGGCCGCGTCGAGAAATCGAAAACGCTGTCAGTGAAAATCCCGGCAGGGGTCGATACCGGCGATCGCATTCGTCTGAGTGGCGAAGGCGAAGCGGGCGAGCAGGGCGCACCAGCCGGCGATCTTTACGTTCAGGTATCGGTGAAGAAACACCCGATCTTCGAGCGTGAAGAGAACAATCTCTACTGCGAAGTGCCAATCAACTTTGCGATGGCGGCGCTGGGCGGCGAGATTGAGGTGCCGACACTGGATGGTCGCGTGAAGCTGAAAGTGCCGTCAGAAACCCAGACCGGCAAGCTGTTCCGCATGCGTGGACGTGGCGTCAAATCTGTCCGTGGCGGCGCAGTCGGCGACCTGTTATGTCGCGTCGTGGTGGAAACACCGGTCAGCCTGAATGAGAAACAGAAAACGCTGTTGCGTGAACTGGAAGAGAGTTTTGGCGGCCCAAGCGGTGAGCACAACAGCCCACGCTCCAAGAGCTTCTTGGACGGCGTGAAAAAATTCTTTGATGACCTGACCCGTTAAGTTCATCCACTCTGAAAGCCAGCGCCTGCCGCTGGCTTTTTTTGCCTGTACTTATCAACTCGCTATTTCCGAATGATTCCCGCCAAATAAACTGTTTTTTTCGAGCTGTTGTTACCGCTATTCTTAGGGCCTTTGATTGACCTCTGGATGAAGGACAACGCGTGTGAATATCAGACTAAAAAAAATACTGGAAAGCGACGCTACCGGCGGTGTAGTGCTGATTATTGCGGCTGCACTGGCGATGGTGCTGGCCAATAGCGGAGCGACGCAGCAGGGCTATCGCGATCTGCTGGCGATTCCGGTGGAGTTTCGCTTTGGCGCGCTCGATATCAGCAAAGACCTGCTGCTGTGGATCAACGATGCGCTGATGGCGCTGTTTTTCCTGATGGTGGGACTGGAGGTCAAACGCGAACTGGTGATGGGTGCGCTGGCTAAACGTGAACAGGCGCTGTTTCCGCTGATTGCAGCGCTGGGTGGCATGATCGCCCCGGCGATCATTTTTCTGCTGTTTAACGGTGCCGATGCCGCTACCCGCAGCGGCTGGGCGATCCCGACCGCCACCGATATTGCCTTTGCGCTGGGCATCCTGGCACTGCTGGGAAGCCGCGTGCCGCCTGCTCTGAAAATCTTCCTGATGGCGCTGGCGATTATCGACGACCTCGGGGCTATCGTGATTATTGCGCTGTTCTACACGCATCACCTTTCGATGGCCTCGCTGGGCGTTGCCGCCGCTGCCATTGCTGTGCTGGCGCTGATGAACCTGCTTAACGTGCGCAACACCGGTCTCTATCTGCTGGTGGGGCTGGTGCTATGGGTGGCGGTACTGAAGTCGGGTGTCCATGCGACGCTGGCGGGTGTCGTGGTCGGCTTCCTGATCCCGCTGGCGAAGAAAGAGGGCCACTCTCCGGCGATTCATCTTGAGCATGCGCTGCATCCCTGGGTGCGCTGGGTGATCCTGCCCCTGTTTGCCTTTGCCAATGCGGGTGTGTCACTGACGGGCGTTTCGTTCGGCAGCCTCTTCTCGCTGCTGCCGCTGGGCATCATGGCCGGGCTGCTGATTGGTAAGCCTCTGGGCATCACGCTGTTCTGCTGGCTGGCAGACAAAACCGGCATAGCCAGACTGCCGGAAAATACGCACATTAAAGATATTGCGGCGGTAGGGGTGCTGTGTGGTATTGGTTTCACCATGTCGATATTTATCGCCTCGCTGGCCTATGGCGACATCAGTGCTGAACTGATGACACTGGCGAAGCTGGGGATTCTGTCAGGCTCGATTCTGTCGGCGGTGCTGGGCTATGTGATCCTTGGCTGGCGTCTGAAGCAGCGTGCGGCGTAGGGCATCCTGTGGCGCACATTAATTACAATCACCTCTACTACTTCTGGCACGCCTGCCGCGCGGGGTCGATTGCGGGTGCTGCAGAGGCCCTCTCGCTGACGCCACAGACCATTACCGGGCAGATTAAGGCGCTTGAAGAGCGCCTGCAGGGCAAGCTGTTCCGGCGTCAGGGGAGGGGGCTGGTGCCGACAGAACTGGGGCAACTGGTGTTCCGCTACGCTGACCGCATGTTTATGCTGGGTCAGGAGATGCTGGATATCGTTAACTACCGCAAAGAGTCCCATCTGCTGCTGGATGTTGGCGTGGCAGATGCGCTCTCTAAGCAACTGGTCAGTAAGGTGCTGGAGACCGCAGTGGCTGCCGGGGAGAAGATTCACCTGCGCTGTTTCGAGTCGACCCACGAGATGCTGCTGGAGCAGCTCAGTCAGCATAAGCTGGATATGATTATCTCTGACTGCTCCATCGATCCGACCCAGCAGGAAGGGCTGTTTTCGGTGAAGCTGGGGGAGTGCCCGATCAGCTTCTGGTCCGCGCAGCCCATCACCGATCTCTCTTTTCCGGCCTGCCTGGAGACGCATCCCCTGCTGATTCCGGGTCGCCGCTCGATGCTGGGGCGCAAAATCCTCAACTGGATTACGACCCAGGGGCTGCAGGTGGAGATTCTCGGTGAGTTTGATGATGCGGCCCTGATGAAGGCGTTTGGTGCGCGGCAGAATGCATTTTTTGTAGCAGCAGCGCTGGACAGGGATCAGCAGGAGGGAAGTTATGAAGTTGGCCGGCTGGATGCGGTGTCAGAGGAGTATCACATCCTCTTCGCGGAGCGAATGATTCAGCATCCGGCCGTGCAGCGTCTCTGTCACGCTGACTTCAGCGGACTCTTTCCCCGCCAGAGTACAGACGAAAAAAAACCGGCGTAAGCCGGCTTTTTCAACAAAGCGATTAACAACGGGCGATTAAGCCAGTTTGTTGATCTGTGCAGTCAGGTTTGATTTATAACGTGCAGCTTTGTTTTTGTGGATCAGACCTTTAGCGGCCTGACGATCCACGAGTGGTTGCATTTCATTGAATGCGTTCTGCGCAGCAGCTTTGTCGCCTGAAGCGATCGCCGCGTATACTTTCTTAACGAAGGTACGCATCATTGAGCGGCGGCTAGCGTTATGCTTGCGGCGTTTCTCAGATGTTACGGCGCGTTTCTTAGCTGATTTGATATTAGCCAAGGTCCAACTCCCAAATGTGTTCTATAGAGACAAATCAAAGGCCGAGGACTATGCCCTTCTAACCTGATTTTGTCAATGGATTTGTGCAAATAAGCGTCGCTCTATGAGCAGCACTCGGTTACGTATTTGATGGCGCAAGATTCTACCAGCTTCCCCTCGCTGAATACAGTATTTCGCGACAAAATTCTTAACATGCGCATCTGCAACAGGAAATGCAGCACCTAAAGCATGAAAGGCGTGCTGACGGGTTAACCTGAGTCGCTTTCAAGGGTATAATCCGCCGATTTCCACCGGTTTGGGCCAGCCATGAAGTTTATCCGCGGTATTCATAATCTTAACGAGCAGCATCGCGGCTGCGTTCTGACCATTGGTAATTTCGATGGCGTACACCGCGGGCATCAGGCGCTGATGTCCCGTCTGTGTGAAGAGGGGCGTAAGCGTAATCTGCCGGTCGTGGTCATGGTGTTTGAGCCACAGCCGCTGGAGCTGTTTGCCGGTGATAAAGCCCCGGCACGCCTGACGCGCCTGCGTGAAAAACTGCGCTATATGGCGGAAGCCGGCGTCGATAAAGTGCTGTGTGTGCGGTTTGACCGTCGCTTCGCAGCCCTGTCCGCCCAGCGTTTTATCAGTGACCTGCTGGTCGACAAGCTGGACGTAAAGTACCTCGCAGTAGGCGATGATTTCCGCTTCGGCGCTGGTCGCCAGGGGGATTTCCTGTTATTACAGAAAGCCGGTGCGGAGTATGGTTTTGAGGTCGTGAGCACCGAAACCTTCTGTGACGGCGGGAAGCGAATCAGCAGCACCGCCGTGCGTCAGGCGCTGGCCGCAGATGATTTAGCGCTGGCGCAGTCGCTGTTAGGGCATCCTTTCACCATTTCCGGCCGCGTCGTGCACGGTGATGCACTGGGACGCACGCTGGGTTTCCCCACTGCGAACCTTCCTTTACGCCGCAGCGTCTCGCCGGTGAAAGGAGTTTATGCGGTGGAGGTCCAGGGTCTGACGCCCGAGCCACTGCCGGGTGTTGCCAATATCGGCACCCGTCCGACCGTAAAAGGTTTACGCCAGCAGCTTGAAGTTCACCTGCTCGACATCAATATGGATCTCTATGGTCGTCACATTGATGTGGTGCTGAAACAGAAAATACGAAACGAGCAGCGCTTTGCCTCACTGGAGGCGTTGAAAGAACAAATTGCGAACGATGTGGTAACGGCCCGGCAGTTCTTTGGGCTGCTTTAACCTGAGCGAAAAACGGAATCGAGAATCTGATGAGTGACTATAAATCTACCCTGAATTTGCCGGAAACGGGATTCCCGATGCGTGGCGATCTGGCCAAACGCGAACCGGGAATGTTGCAACGCTGGTATGCCGATAACCTGTACGGCATCATCCGCGAAGCCAAAAAAGGGAAAAAAACCTTTATCCTGCATGATGGCCCTCCGTATGCGAACGGCAGCATTCATATTGGTCACTCGGTTAACAAGATTCTGAAAGACATTATCGTCAAGTCGAAAGGCATGGCGGGTTATGACTCGCCGTATGTGCCGGGCTGGGACTGTCACGGTCTGCCAATCGAACACAAAGTTGAGCAGATGATCGGCAAGCCAGGCGAGAAAGTCAGCGCCGCTGAATTCCGTGCCGCGTGCCGCAAATATGCCGCTGAACAGGTTGAAGGCCAGAAGGCAGACTTTATCCGTCTGGGCGTGCTGGGCGACTGGGATCGTCCTTACCTGACCATGGATTTCGGCACCGAAGCTAACATCATCCGTGCGCTGGGTAAAATCATCGGCAACGGCCACCTGCATAAAGGCGCGAAGCCGGTGCACTGGTGCCTGGATTGCCGTTCTGCTCTGGCAGAAGCGGAAGTCGAGTATTACGACAAAACGTCACCGTCAATTGATGTGATGTTCAACGCTATCGATGCCGACGCGGTGCGTCAGGCATTTGGCGTAGCACAGGTCAATGGCCCAATCTCACTGGTGATCTGGACAACGACGCCGTGGACATTACCGGCTAACCGCGCCATCTCTCTGCATCCTGAATTTGAATACCAGCTGATCCAGATCGAGGGACGCGCCCTGATCCTGGCGAAAGAGCTGGTTGAGAGCGTCATGAAACGCGCCGGTGTCAGTGAATGGCAGGTACTGGG
Source organism: Pantoea sp. JKS000250 (assembly GCF_003201065.1). Lineage (NCBI taxonomy): Bacteria > Pseudomonadati > Pseudomonadota > Gammaproteobacteria > Enterobacterales > Erwiniaceae > Pantoea > Pantoea sp. JKS000250. The sequence continues at coordinate 2,905,059 of NZ_QICZ01000001.1, forward strand.
CGAATGCAAAGGCGCTGCGCTGGAACTGCAGAAATTCCAGCACCCGTTCCTGGCGATTGAGTCGCTGGTGGTGCTGGGCGATCACGTGACGCTGGACGCGGGTACGGGTGCAGTTCACACCGCACCCGGCCACGGTCCGGATGACTACGTCATCGGTCAGAAATATGGCATCGAAACGGCGAATCCGGTCGGACCGGATGGCAGCTACCTGCCAGGCACCTATCCTACGCTGGATGGGATTAACGTCTTCAAAGCTAACGACATGATCGTTGAGCTGCTGAAAGAGAAAGGCGCGCTGCTGCACGTTGAGAAACTGCTGCACAGCTACCCGCACTGCTGGCGCCACAAAACGCCGATCATCTTCCGCGCCACGCCGCAGTGGTTCATCAGCATGGATCAGAAAGGACTGCGTGCGCAGTCGCTGAAAGAGATCAAAGGCGTGCAGTGGATCCCTGACTGGGGCCAGGCGCGTATCGAATCGATGGTGGCGAACCGTCCTGACTGGTGTATCTCCCGTCAGCGTACGTGGGGCGTGCCAATGGCGCTGTTCGTTCATAAAGAGAGTGAAGAGCTGCACCCGGACACGCTGGCGCTGATGGAAAAAGTGGCGCAGCGCGTTGAGCAGGAAGGCATTCAGGCCTGGTGGGATCTCGACCCGCGCGAACTGATGGGCGACGATGCCGATCATTACGTCAAAGTGCCGGATACGCTGGATGTCTGGTTCGACTCCGGTTCTACCAGCTTCTCCGTGGTGGATGCGCGTCCGGAATTTGGCGGACATGCACCTGACCTCTATCTGGAAGGTTCCGATCAGCATCGCGGCTGGTTTATGTCCTCGCTGATGATCTCCACAGCGATGAAGGGCAAAGCGCCTTATCGTCAGGTACTGACACACGGTTTCACCGTGGATGGTCAGGGCCGTAAGATGTCGAAGTCGATCGGCAACACCGTTGCGCCGCAGGATGTGATGAACAAGCTGGGCGCTGATATTCTGCGTCTGTGGGTGGCCTCAACCGACTACTCAGGCGAAATGGCGGTTTCCGATGAGATCCTCAAGCGTTCTGCCGATGCCTATCGTCGTATCCGTAACACCGCACGCTTCCTGCTGGCTAACCTCAGCGGCTTCAACCCGGCCACCGATCTGGTAAAACCGGAAGAGATGGTCGTCGTGGATCGCTGGGCAGTGGGTCGCGCACAGGCGGCACAGGCCGATATCGTTGCCTCTTATGAGAACTACGATTTCCACGAAGTGATCCAGCGTCTGATGCAGTTCTGCTCGATTGAGATGGGCAGCTTCTATCTCGACATCATCAAAGATCGTCAGTACACCGCGAAAGGTGATGGCCTGGCACGTCGCAGCTGCCAGACCGCGCTGTGGCATATCGTCGAAGCGCTGGTGCGCTGGATGGCACCGATCATGTCCTTTACGGCGGATGAGATCTGGGGCTACCTGCCAGGTGAACGCGCGCAGTATGTCTTCACCGAAGAGTGGTATGAGGGTCTGTTTGGCCTGGCGGAAGATGAAGCGCTGAATGACGCCTACTGGGCTGAGCTGCTGAAAGTGCGTGGCGAAGTGAACAAGGTAATCGAGCAGGCGCGTGCGGATAAACGTATCGGTGGTGCACTGGAAGCGACGGTGACGCTGTATGCCGATCCGGAACTGGCGGCTAAGCTGCAGGCGCTGGGCAATGAACTGCGCTTTGTGCTGCTGACCTCTGGTGCACAGGTGGCGGATTACGCCCTGGCGAACGACGAAGCACAGCAGAGTGAAGGGCTGAAAGGTCTGAAAATCGCGCTGCACAAGGCGGAAGGCGAGAAATGTCAGCGCTGCTGGCATTACACTACCGACGTCGGACAGAATCCTGAGCATGCTGAGGTCTGTGGTCGTTGTTACACTAACGTAGCCGGTGACGGCGAACAGCGTGAATTTGCCTGATGCGTAAACCTATTTTATCAACCGGATTGCGCTGGCTCTGGCTTGTGCTGGTGGTGATTGTTGTCGACTTCGCCAGTAAGCAGTGGGTGATGAACAACATGATGCTGCATGAAACCCAGCCGCTGATGCCCTACCTGAATCTGTTCTACGCGCACAACTACGGCGCGGCGTTCAGTTTCCTTGCAGACAAAGGTGGCTGGCAGCGCTGGTTCTTTGCGGGCATCGCACTGGCTATCGTGATCTCACTGATGGTGATGATGTACCGCAATCATGCCAGTCAGAAGATCGCTAACATCGCGTATGCGCTGATTATCGGCGGCGCGATAGGTAATCTGTTCGATCGCTCATACCATGGCTTTGTGGTCGATTTTATCGATTTCTATGTCGGTAACTGGCACTTCGCTACATTTAATATCGCTGACTGCGGCATCTGTATTGGTGCGGCACTGGTGGTGCTGGAGGGCTTTTTCAGCCCGAACGGCAAACAGGCTAAACAGAAAGGGTAAGTGATGACTGAGTCCGTACAGCGCGAAAGCGCGGTGTTGGTGCATTTTACGCTGAAGCTGGAAGATGGCTCGACGGCGGAATCGACCCGTGCAAACGGCAAGCCCGCGCTGTTCCGTCTTGGTGATGGCAGCCTCTCTGCGGCACTTGAGCAGGCACTGCTGGGGCTGAAAGCGGGTGAAACTAAGCAGTTCACCCTCGAGCCGGAAGACGCCTTTGGCGGCGTCAACCCTGACCTTATTCAGTATTTCTCGCGTCGGGATTTTATCGATGCAGGCGAACCTGAAGTGGGTGCCATCATGCTGTTCAGCGGCATGGGCGGCAGTGAAATGCCAGGCGTGATCCGTGAAGTCTCCGGTGATTCGATCACCGTGGATTTCAACCATCCGCTGGCAGGTCGTCGTATTCAGTTTGATGTAGAGGTGCTGGAAATCGATCCGGCACTGGAGGCGAACGATGCAAATCCTGTTAGCTAATCCGCGCGGTTTCTGCGCTGGCGTTGATCGCGCCATCAGTATTGTTGAGCGCGCGCTGGAGATGTATGGCGCGCCCATCTATGTCCGTCACGAAGTGGTGCATAACCGTTACGTGGTGAACAGCCTGCGTGAGCGCGGTGCTATCTTCATTGAAGAGATCAGCGAAGTGCCGGATGACGCGATTCTGATCTTCTCGGCGCACGGTGTTTCTCAGGCGGTGCGTGCCGAAGCCAAAGCGCGCAATCTGACCATGCTGTTCGACGCCACCTGTCCGCTGGTGACCAAAGTGCACATGGAAGTGGCGCGCGCCAGCCGTAAAGGCGTGGAAGCGATACTGATTGGTCATGCGGGTCATCCGGAAGTTGAAGGCACTATGGGACAGTACAACAACCCTAATGGTGGCATGTATCTGGTGGAGTCACCGGAAGATGTCTTCAGGCTGACCGTCAAAGACGAAAACAATCTGAGCTTCATGACGCAGACCACGCTGTCGGTGGACGACACTTCTGACATCATTGATGCCCTGCGTCAGCGTTTCCCTGCGATCATCGGGCCGCGTAAAGATGATATCTGCTACGCCACCACCAACCGTCAGGAAGCCGTTCGTACGCTGGCGAAAGATGCGGAAGTGGTGCTGGTGGTAGGGTCGAAAAACTCCTCGAACTCTAACCGTCTGGCTGAGCTGGCACAGCGTGCCGGTAAGCTGGCTAAGCTGATCGACTCTGCGGATGATATTCAGGAAGAGTGGGTAAAAGGCGTGGCCTGTATTGGTGTGACCGCGGGTGCCTCAGCCCCCGATATTCTGGTGCAGCAGGTGATCCAGCGGCTGCGTGAGCTGGGCGGCGAAGCGGCGATTGAGCTGATTGGCCGTGAGGAGAATATTGTTTTCGAGGTGCCTAAAGAGCTGCGCGTCGAAGTACGTAACGTGCAGTAACGCTTCGATATAACTGATAAAAAGGCCGACTCTGTTCGGCCTTTTTTGTTTTTCTGGTCTGACTAAAAACGCCGTGGTTTGCTGCGGTGATTGCTTTTACTGATAATCACAGGCGGCTGGCATAAAATTCTTATTATCACGGATTAATAGTGGCGTGACTGTTAACTCATCGTTAACCTGATGACGTTTTGGATGCATAGTTTTGTTTTAGGAATGAATAAATATGAGCACTATCCGCATTGCTATTGTGGGCGCGCCAGGCCGAATGGGCCGTAATCTGATTCAGGCGACGCAGCAGGCAGAGGGCACAGAACTGGGTGCCGCACTGGCACGCCCGGGTTCATCGCTGACCGGCAGCGACGCTGGTGAATTAGCGGGCATCGGCAAGAACGGCATTCTTATCGCTGACGATTTACGCGCGGTGATAAACGACTTTGATGTGCTAATCGACTTCACCCGCCCGGAGGGCACGCTGGAGTATATGGCGATCTGCCGTGAGCAGGGTAAAGCGATGGTCATTGGCACCACCGGTTTTGATGAGGCAGGCAAAGCGGCCATTCGCGCGGCGGCAGAAGATATCGCCATCGTGTTCGCTGCGAACTTCAGTGTGGGGGTTAATCTGGTACTGAAGCTGCTAGAGAAGGCCGCTAAAGTGATGGGTGAGTACGCGGACATTGAGATCGTTGAAGCACACCACCGTCATAAAGTGGATGCGCCGTCTGGCACCGCGCTGGCGATGGGAGAGGCGATAGCCAATGCGATGCAGTGGAAACTGGATGAGCATGCAGTCTATACGCGTGAAGGCCACACGGGTGAACGCCAGCCGCAGACCATCGGTTTTGCAACGGTGCGCGCAGGTGACATCGTCGGTGAGCATACAGCGATGTTTGCAGATATTGGCGAGCGGGTAGAGATAACCCACAAGGCTTCGAGTCGTATGACCTTTGCAAATGGTGCAGTTAAGTCAGCTTTATGGCTGAATGATAAAAAATCTGGCCTGTTTGATATGCGGGATGTGCTGGATTTGTCGATGTTGTAAGTGTTGTGAGCCATCGTGATGTGGTTATTTCAATCGGTAATTGATTGATTGGAAAGGGGCAATGTTTTCATTGCCCTTAATTTTATCTGAAAAATACCATCCTGATTTAAAATATTCATCTGATGCTTATTTGTATCGGTTTTCCGGGTTCGGTAACCACGTGAAACACCATTTTTGACCATTTGGTCAAAAATAAAGGCCCTTCTTCGCCGGTTTCGTTTTTACGCTGCCTGGCAAACGATTATTCCGCCAGGTTTTCCCCTCTTTTTGCCGCTTATACCCATTTTTTTCCTCATAAGGCAGATAAACATTAAAAAATGCCGCTTCAGGGTAGACAATGACCAGGGCGATCATTAGAATGCGCGCAATTTGCCAAAAATCGACAATTCAGGCGGTTTTTGCATTGATTCAGGCGGCTATTTTGAATTAATATGCAGATATATTGACTGTTTATTCCCTGGAGGATGTTTTGATCAAGTCAGCAATCCTGGTTCTGGAAGACGGAACCCAATTCCACGGTCGGGCCATCGGGGCAACAGGATCGGCAGTGGGAGAAGTCGTTTTCAACACTTCAATGACCGGTTATCAAGAAATCCTCACTGATCCTTCCTATTCCCGCCAAATCGTTACTCTCACTTATCCCCATATCGGTAATGTCGGTGCCAATGCCGCCGATGAAGAATCCAGCCAGATTCACGCGCAAGGCCTGGTTATTCGTGACCTGCCGCTGATTGCCAGCAACTTCCGTAGCGAAGAGGGCTTATCGGCTTACCTGCAGCGCAACAACATCGTGGCGATTGCCGATATCGATACCCGCAAGCTGACGCGCTTGCTGCGTGAGAAAGGGGCGCAGAACGGCTGCATTATTGCTGGCGACAATCCGGATGCTGCGCTGGCGCTGCAAAAAGCCCAGGCGTTCCCGGGACTGAAAGGAATGGATCTGGCGAAAGAGGTCTGCACCACAGAGACTTACAGCTGGCAGCAGGGCAGCTGGACGCTGGACGCGGGTCTGCCAGAGCAGGCTACTGCGGAGTCGCTGCCTTACCATGTGGTGGCTTACGACTACGGCGCTAAGCGCAACATCCTGCGCATGCTGGTCGATCGCGGCTGCCGTCTGACCGTGGTTCCGGCACAGACACCTGCCGAAGAGGTGCTGAAGCTGAACCCGGATGGCATTTTCCTCTCCAACGGTCCTGGCGACCCGGAGCCGTGCGACTACGCCATCAGCGCGATTCAGGCCTTCCTGAAAACCGAGATCCCGGTATTCGGTATCTGCCTGGGTCATCAGTTGCTGGCGCTAGCCAGCGGGGCTAAGACCGTGAAGATGAAGCTCGGTCACCACGGCGGCAACCATCCGGTGAAAGATCTCGAAAACAATCGCGTCATGATCACCGCGCAGAACCACGGTTTTGCGGTCGATGAGAACAATCTGCCCGCGAATCTGCGTGTGACCCACATTTCGCTGTTCGATAAAACCGTCCAGGGCATTCATCGCACTGATAAGCCCGCATTCAGCTTCCAGGGACACCCGGAAGCCAGCCCTGGACCGGGTGATGCTGCGCCGCTGTTTGACCACTTTATTGAATTGATTGACGCATTCCGTCTGCAAGCGAAGTAATCAGGAGCTAATTCATGCCAAAACGTACAGACCTAAAATCCATCCTGATTCTTGGTGCCGGTCCGATTGTGATCGGCCAGGCCTGCGAATTTGACTATTCCGGTGCGCAGGCGTGTAAAGCGCTGCGTGAAGAGGGCTACCGCGTCATTCTGGTGAACTCTAACCCGGCGACGATTATGACCGACCCGGAAATGGCCGATGCAACCTACATTGAGCCGATTCACTGGGAAGTGGTGCGCAAAATCATCGAAAAAGAGCGCCCGGATGCGGTACTGCCAACGATGGGTGGCCAGACCGCGCTGAACTGTGCGCTGGAGCTGGAACGTCATGGCGTGCTGGAAGAGTTTGGCGTCACCATGATTGGCGCGACCGCTGATGCGATCGACAAAGCGGAAGATCGTCGTCGCTTCGACGTGGCGATGAAAAGTATCGGTCTGGATACCGCGCGCTCCGGCATTGCGCATACCATGGAGGAAGCGCTGGCCGTGGCGGAAGATGTTGGCTTCCCGTGCATCATCCGTCCTTCCTTTACCATGGGCGGCACCGGTGGCGGCATCGCCTATAACCGCGAAGAGTTTGAAGAGATTTGCGAACGCGGTCTCGACCTCTCACCAACCAATGAGCTGCTGATTGATGAGTCGCTGATTGGCTGGAAAGAGTATGAAATGGAAGTGGTGCGCGATAAGAACGATAACTGCATCATCGTCTGCTCCATTGAAAACTTCGACGCGATGGGCATTCACACCGGTGACTCTATCACGGTCGCACCTGCCCAGACGCTGACCGATAAAGAGTATCAGATCATGCGTAACGCCTCGCTGGCGGTACTGCGTGAAATCGGTGTTGAAACCGGCGGCTCCAACGTGCAGTTCTCGGTTAACCCGAAAGATGGTCGTCTGATTGTCATCGAGATGAACCCACGCGTGTCGCGCTCCTCGGCGCTGGCCTCTAAAGCGACTGGCTTCCCGATTGCGAAAGTGGCGGCCAAACTGGCGGTGGGCTATACCCTCGATGAGCTGATGAACGATATCACCGGCGGTTTAACGCCAGCCTCGTTCGAGCCGTCAATCGACTACGTCGTCACCAAGATCCCGCGTTTCAACTTTGAAAAATTTGCCGGTGCCAACGATCGCCTGACCACGCAGATGAAGTCAGTCGGTGAAGTGATGGCGATTGGCCGCACATTCCAGGAATCGATGCAGAAAGCGCTGCGCGGTCTGGAAGTGGGCGCTAATGGCTTCGATCCGAAAGTGCACCTGGACGATCCGGAAGCGTTAACCCGCATCCGCCGCGAGCTGAAAGATGCCGGTTCAGACCGCATCTGGTACATCGCAGACGCTTTCCGCGCTGGCATGTCGGTTGATGGCGTGTTCAATCTGACCAACATTGACCGCTGGTTCTTGGTGCAGATTGAAGAGCTGGTGCGGCTTGAAGATCAGGTGGCAAGCGAAGGAGTGAATAGCCTGGATGCCACGTTCCTGCGTACCCTGAAGCGCAAAGGCTTTGCTGATGCGCGGCTGGCGACGCTGGCGGGTGTGGCAGAGAGCGAAATCCGCAAGCTGCGTCAGCAGTTTAACCTGCACCCGGTTTATAAGCGTGTGGATACCTGTGCCGCCGAGTTCGCCACGGATACGGCCTACATGTACTCCACCTATGAGGAGGAGTGTGAAGCCAACCCGAGTCCGGATCGCGAAAAAATCATGATTCTGGGTGGTGGACCAAACCGTATCGGTCAGGGTATCGAATTCGACTACTGTTGCGTTCACGCCGCTCTGGCGCTTCGTGAAGATGGTTACCAGACCATTATGGTCAACTGTAACCCGGAAACGGTTTCGACCGATTATGACACCTCCGACCGCCTCTACTTTGAGCCGGTCACGCTGGAAGACGTGCTGGAGATTGTGCGGATTGAGCAGCCAAAAGGCGTCATCGTCCAGTATGGCGGTCAGACCCCGCTGAAACTGGCGCGTGCGCTGGAAGCCGCAGGCGTGCCGGTTATCGGCACCAGCCCGGACTCGATTGACCGTGCGGAAGACCGTGAACGTTTCCAGCAGGCGGTTGATCGCCTGAAACTGAAGCAACCGGCTAACGCCACGGTAGCGACGCTGGAACAGGCGGTCGAGAAAGCCGCTGGCCTGGGTTATCCGCTGGTGGTGCGTCCTTCTTATGTACTGGGCGGCCGTGCCATGGAGATCGTCTACGACGAGATCGACCTGAGACGCTACTTCCAGACGGCGGTTTCAGTTTCCAACGATGCGCCGGTGCTGCTGGATCGCTTTTTGGATGATGCGGTCGAAGTGGATGTGGATGCGATTTGCGACGGTGAGCGGGTGCTGATTGGCGGTATCATGGAACACATTGAGCAGGCTGGCGTTCACTCCGGTGACTCTGCCTGTTCACTGCCGGCCTACACGCTGAATCAGGAGATTCAGAACGTGATGCGCCAGCAGGTTGAGAAGCTGGCGTTTGAGCTGAACGTTCGTGGCCTGATGAACGTTCAGTTCGCGGTGAAAGACAATGAAGTCTACCTGATCGAAGTTAACCCACGTGCGGCGCGTACCGTTCCGTTCGTCTCTAAAGCGACGGGCGTACCGCTGGCGAAAGTGGCCGCGCGCGTGATGGCAGGTAAAACACTGGCAGAGCAGGGCGTCACGGAAGAGGTGATTCCGCCTTACTACTCGGTCAAAGAAGTGGTTCTGCCGTTCAACAAGTTCCAGGGCGTTGACCCGATTCTGGGACCAGAAATGCGCTCTACCGGTGAAGTCATGGGCGTGGGCCGCACGTTCGCTGAGGCATTCTCCAAAGCGATGCTGGGTGCCCAGAGCAATATGAAGAAGTCGGGCCGTGCGCTGCTGTCGGTGCGTGAAGGCGACAAGAAACGTATCGTCGACCTGGCTGCGAAGCTGCAGAAGTTTGGTTTCGAACTGGATGCGACCCACGGCACGGCAGTGGTGCTGGGCGAAGCGGGCATTAATCCGCGGCTGGTTAACAAGGTGCATGAAGGTCGTCCGCACATTCAGGACCGTCTGAAGAATGGCGAGTATAGCTACATCGTCAATACCACGGCGGGTCGTCAGGCGATTGAAGATTCCAAGCTGATTCGCCGCAGCGCACTGCAGTATAAAGTGCACTACGACACCACGCTGAACGGCGGCTTCGCCACTGCGATGGCGCTGAATGCTGACCCGACGGAACAGGTTATCTCCGTTCAGGAGATGCATGCCCAGATAAAGGCGATGTAAGATAATGTAGTGTGAAAAACGGCTCCTGCAGGAGCCGTTTTTTTTGCCACTTCTCTGGCGATAATCCGAATCCCAGGTTCAGGTAAAGCCAGGTATTTGCGTTAAAGTGACTGATTTGGCTTAATTTTTTAGCTTTAGGTGCGAATGAGGCCGGTTCGCACAAATTTATAAGATAAACACTTCCTGTGCGGATTTTTCGTCAGTACTATGCCTGCCGCTTATCACTGAAGCGTATCAGGACATAAATAAAAAATGAAAATGCGTACTTTTTCTCTGAGTGCAGTGGCTGCACTGATGGTTACTCTTCCTTTCGCCAGTCAGGCGGAAATTACCCTGTTAAAACAGGATCCGCAGGCAGGCGATCCGCTTAGCCGTCTTACCCTGAATGTTGGCGGCAGCATCCGTGCTCAGGTCAATCATCAGACCGGCGTGGGTGACAAATCCTACAAGCGTGACGGTTTCGATGGCGGCACCCGTTTCCGTTTCGGCGCGGATTACTACCTGTTTGATGATGTTAGCTGGATCAGCTACTACGAGCTGGGCGTTAACGTTCCGGCGGTCTTCAACTGGGATGGTCACTATGCGGAAGGCGCCCACGACACCACGCGTCGCCAGCTCTACACCGGTCTGAAAAGTAAAACCTGGGGTCAGCTTACCTTTGGTCAGCAGAACAGCGTCTATTACGACACCGTGGGCGCCAAGACGGATATCTGGGATTACGATATGGTCGGTCAGGCACCGGGCAACGGAATCAACGGCGACTATGACGGATCTTATCGTTCACGTAAGCAGCTGAAGTATAAAAATACCTTCGGCGATGCGGATATCTACGCTTCTTATCTGTTCGACGATAACGAGTATCTGCCAGGCAACGGCCTGCGCTATAAGCGCAAAGGCGGCGGCTCGCTGGGCGTGGATTACCACATCACAGAGGATCTGAGCTGGGGCACGGCGTGGAACTACACCCGCGCGGCGATGCGTAACCCGAACAACGGCGACAGTCACGATTACGACCAGAACATTTACGGCACCGCACTGAGCTGGACACCAGGCAACTGGACGCTGTCAGCTGGTGGTGGCTGGTATGAAAACTTCATGACTACCAAACGCAAAGATGTCCATAACTACTTTGCCGGCGATGCGTGGGGCATTGAGTATTTCGCCGGTTACAAGATCCCGGTGGCGCAGTACGGTCTGAAAGCCGTCCAGCCTTATGTCATGGGTGACCGCATCGAGTATGCGACAGGCCGTGATTACCTGCGCATCGACAATGGCCTGGGTGTGACGCTGTTCCTCGACTATGGTTTCCGTGTTGATTACGAACATGTCTTCACCTCCAGCACTGATAACCTGGGTGATATGAATCTGGTGCGTCTGCGCTACGACTTCTGATAACTCTGACGGCTTCCCCTGGAAGCCGTTTTCTTTTGCGCACGCTTTTTGTGCCAGCCTGAGGCAAATCGCTGGCGTGCTGCAGCAAACTGACGCGATTACGCGGTGAAAAACGCTGCACAGGCCGTGAAAAACGGCGTCCTGAAAAGGTTTACGCAAATAGACCTTTCCCCCTATCGACGAAAGTTTCACCTTTACGTATCATGGCGCCAATTTTTTTCAGTGAGTGGTTAACATGATTAGTCTTATCGCGGCATTAGCAGCAGATCGCATTATTGGGATGGAGAACGCCATGCCGTGGGACCTGCCTGCAGATCTGGCGTGGTTCAAACGCAATACGCTGAAGAAACCGGTCATTATGGGCCGACTGACCTTTGAATCCATCGGGCGCCCGTTACCTGGCCGGCTGAACATCGTGGTCAGCAGTAAGCCAGGCACCACGGAAGGCGTCACCTGGGTTACGTCGCTGGATGAGGCGTTACAGGCAGCCGGTGATGCAGAAGAGATCATGGTGATTGGGGGTGGACGCGTCTACGAGCAGATGCTGAAGCGTGCCGATCGTCTCTATCTGACGCACATTGATGCGGAAGTGGAAGGCGATACGCAGTTCCCGGATTACGAGCCGGATGAGTGGCAGTCCACGTTCAGCGAATTCCACGACGCTGATGAGCAGAACTCCCACAGCTACTGCTTTGAGATCCTCGACCGTCGCCGTTAATCCTCTTCCAGCCCGGCTGTAACCTGGCTGTCATCTCTGTTTATTAGCATTGCTTCTTTTCTGGGAACGTCATAAAGGAAGCAATCAATAATGAAAACCGAACTCTCCGCATTAAGCACTGACCGCCTTCGTGATCCACATCGCCGTAAATTTCTTGCCGGTTCCGGTGCAATAGGGCTGACCGGCTTTCTCAGCGGCGGCCTGACGCTCTCATCCAGCGCACTGGCTCAGACGAAGCCTGTCGGCAGCCCACTGCTGGGCTTTCAGGCGATTGCTGCATCCACGGCCGATGAGGTTGTGGTCGCTCCCGGCTATCGTGCTGACGTGCTGATCTCCTGGGGTGATCCGCTGGTGAATGGCGCGGCCGCGTTTGACCCGCTGGGCAATAACAGCGCAGAAGAGCAGGAAAAGCAGTTCGGTGATAACAACGATGGCATGAGCTTCTTCGCCATTGATGAGCATCGCGGCGTGATGGCGATTAACAATGAGTACGTGAATGAGCCGACGCTGTTTGCCCACGGCGGTAGCAAAGCGACCAGCCTGGAAGATGTGAGGAAGTCACAGGCGGCACACGGCGTCTCCATCGTTGAAGTTAAACGGGGTGAAGACAATCGCTGGCAGGTGGTACGTCCTTCTGACTACAATCGCCGCATTACTGCCAATACACCTATGCGGTTTTCCGGTCCGGCCGCCGGTGATAACGCGCTGAAGACCGCGGCTGATCCCCATGGAATGCATGTCCTTGGCACCTTTGGTAACTGTGCCAACGGTAAAACGCCGTGGGGCACCTATCTCACCTGTGAAGAGAACTACGACACCTACTTTGGCACTCATCAGGCAGACTTTACCCCGACTCCACAGCAGAAGCGTTACACCCTGAATGCCGCCGAGCCGGAGCGCAACTGGTCTGACTTTGATCCCCGCTTCGATATCGCGAAAAATCCCAACGAATTTAATCGCCACGGCTGGATTGTCGAGATCGATCCCTTTGATCCTCACGCCGTGCCGGTCAAACGCACCGCGCTGGGCCGCTTTAAGCACGAGAACGCGGCTGTGACGGTCGCGAAAACCGGGCAACTGGTGGTTTACATGGGCGACGATGAGCGCGGCGAATATATCTATAAATATGTCTCCGATGACAAGGTCATTCCGGATGATGCCAAAGCCAGTCAGGGACTGCTGGATAAGGGCACGCTCTATGTGGCGCAGTTCAACGGCGATGCGCAGGGCACACCGCTGAAAGGCACCGGGCGCTGGCTGGCGCTGAAGTGGGGCGAAAATGGACTCACCGCTGAGAAGGGCTTTAACAGTCAGGCTGATGTCCTGATCAATGCGCGTGCTGCGGCCGATGTGGTGAACGCCACGCGGATGGACCGGCCCGAGTGGATTGCCGTTAACCCGCACGATGGCCGTGCCTACTGCACCCTGACCAACAATAACAAGCGCGGCAATGAGGGCATGCCGGTCAATGCGGCGAATCCGCGGCCCAAAAATATCTACGGTCAGATTATCCGCTGGGATGAAAAGGGTGATGCTACGGCACAGACCTTTGAGTGGGATATCTATGCGTTGTGCGGTAACCCGATAGCGCATCCCAAGGGGATCTATCGCGGCACACCTAATATCACTGCGGAGAACACCTTCAACAGTCCGGATGGTCTGGGCTTTGATGCGCACGGGCGCTTATGGATCCTGACTGACGGCAAGTACAGTAATAAAGAGGATTATCAGGGACAGGGAAATAATCAGATGCTGGTGGGGGATCCTGACAGCGGAGAGATCCGCCGCTTTATGGTCGGTCCCAAATCGTGCGAGCTGACCGGCATTACCTTCACGCCCGACTACAAAACATTGTTCGTGAACGTGCAGCATCCTGGTGAAGAGGGTGACTCGCACTTTCCCAATAACAGTCCACGCCCACGCTCATCGGTGATCATGATCACCCGTGAAGATGGCGGCATTATCGGCGCCTAAAACAGGATGCTGGCCTGACGGGCCAGCATCAAAGTTTACAGCGTGGGCGGCGCCAGACTGTCGCTGGAGGCCAGTGCTTTTTCGCGATTGGAGTGCTGCACCACATAACGCTGATCTTCCCAGTGCAGCAGGGTCAGCGTTCCGCCCCAGCAGCAGCCGGTATCCAGACCGATAATACCCTCGGGTGTTCCTTTGCCTTCCAGTGATGCCCAGTGACCAAACACGATGGTGTAGTCACGTGCGACCGGTCCCTCGATGTTAAACCAGGGCTTCAGCGGCGGAAGGGCGGATTCAGGGGCATCTTTGCAGATCATGTCCAGCTGGCCGTTGGGGAAGCAGTAACGCATGCGGGTCAGGGCGTTGGTGCTGAAGCGCAGACGCGCCAGGCCGGTCAAATCCTCACTCCAGTTGTTCGGCATATCGCCATACATGGCATCCAGGAACAGCGGATAACTGTCGCTGGCGAGCACCGCTTCAACTTCACGCGCGCACTTTTTCGCGGTCTCGATATCCCACTGCGGCGTGATACCGGCGTGGCCCATCACCAGCTTTTTCTCTTCATCCACCTGTAACAGCGGCTGACGGCGCAGCCAGTTGATCAGCTCATCTGCATCGTCCGCTTCGAGCAGGGGCGTCAGGCGATCTTTAGGCTTGTTACGGCTGATCCCGGCGTAGACCGCCAGCAGATGCAAATCGTGATTGCCCAGCACCAGACGAACCGCGTCACCCAGCGATTTCACGTAGCGCAGGACATCAAGGGAGCCCGGACCGCGTGCCACCAGGTCGCCGGTCAGCCACAGCGTATCCTGCTCAGGATTAAAATCGACCTGTTGCAGCAACGCACGTAATTCATCGTAGCAACCGTGAACATCGCCAATCAGGTATGTGCTCATAACGTTTTATCCATCAGGAAGGTGCCCGACTTAACGGGCAAAAAGCGTGTAAATCAATGAATGTGGGTCTGAATGGCGAGGCGGAACACCGGGATCTCGACGTGGAAGGTATCGCCCTGTTCGTCGACCATCACGTAATGTCCCTGCATGGTACCCATCGGCGTTTCGATCACGGCACCGCTGGTATACTGAAATTCATTGCCAGGCGCAATAAACGGCTGTTCACCGACCACGCCTTCACCCTGAACTTCTGTTTCACGGCCGTTACCGTTGGTAATCAGCCAGTAACGTCCCAGCAGTTGCACGGAGGAACGGCCCAGATTGCGAATCGTAATGGTATAGGCGAAGACGTAACGATCATCATCCGGTGAGGATTGTGAGGCAACGTACTGGCTTTGCACATGGACGGAGACGCGGGCCGTTTCACTCATGACTTACTCCTGCGATTTTCCCTGATGATTCGCCAGCCAGTTCGCCAGCTGACAATATTGCGCGACGGAGACGTTCTCGGCACGCAGGGTTGGATCTATGGATAACTCTTCCAGTGCCCCGGCAGCCACCATGTGGCTCAGGCTGTTGCGCAGCGTTTTGCGGCGCTGGCCGAATGCTTCCGTGGTAATACGGCTCAGGATGCGCACGTCGCTGACCGGATGAGGCGGTTCAGCAAACGGCACCAGCCGCACTACGGCCGAGTCCACTTTCGGTGGCGGCGTAAAGGAGTGCGGAGGCACTTCCAGCACAGGGATGACCTGGCAGTAATATTGCGCCATTACCGTCAGACGACCATATGCTTTACTTCCCGGACCGGCAACCAGACGGTTGACCACTTCTTTCTGCAGCATGAAGTGCATATCTTTGATCGAACCAGTATAGCTGAAAAGGTGGAACATCAGCGGGGTCGAAATATTGTACGGCAGGTTACCAAATACCCGCAGCGGCTGGCCTCTCTCCTGCGCCAGCGCAGCGAAGTCGAAGGTCATGGCATCCTGCTGGAAGATAGTCAGTTTCGGGCCAAGGAACGGATGAGTTTCCAGACGCGCAGCGAGGTCGCGGTCCAGCTCTATTACCGTTAATTTATCGAGGCGTTCGCCAACCGGCTCGGTTAAGGCACCCAGGCCCGGGCCGATTTCCACCAGCGCTTCGTCGCGCTGTGGATGGATGGCGGAGACAATGCTGTCGATAATGTACTGATCGTTCAGGAAGTTTTGCCCGAAACGTTTACGGGCGTAGTGCCCCTGATGGACGCGATTATTCATTACTGCTCTTGATCATAGTGATGGCGAGGTTAAGCGCCGTGATGAAGCTGCCCGGTTCAGCCTGACCCAGACCGGCGAGTTCCAGCGCGGTGCCGTGGTCAACGGAAGTCCGGATAAAGGGCAGGCCCAGGGTGATATTCACCGCCCGGCCAAACCCCTGAAATTTGAGTACTGGCAGGCCCTGGTCGTGATACATCGCCAGCACCGCATCGGCATACTGCAGATATTTAGGCTGGAAAAGGGTATCTGCAGGCAGTGGGCCGGTCAGATTAATGCCCTGCTGACGCAGTTCGTTGAGTGCTGGCGTGATGGTCTCGATTTCTTCACGTCCCATGTGGCCACTTTCACCCGCATGAGGGTTAAGACCACAGACGTAAATATGCGGTTCGGCAATCGCAAATTTCTGCTGCAGATCGCGATGCAGAATCGTGATCACTTCATGCAGACAGTCGCGGGTGACCGCCGCAGGGACATCCTTCAGCGGCAGATGCGTAGTCGCCAGTGCGACTCGAAGCTCTTCTGTCGCCAGCATCATGACCACCCGATGCCCGCCAGCGCGATCGGCGAAAAATTCGGTATGGCCGGTAAAGGCGATACCGGCATCATTGATGACACCTTTGTGCACCGGGCCGGTTATCAGGGCAGCAAATTCACCGTCGAGACAACCGTCACACGCGCGCGCCAGCGTAGCCAGTACATAGTCGCTGTTGGCGACGCAGAGTTCACCTGGCGTAACCGTCTCTGCCGTTTCAATGGGCAGGACAGTCAGCGTACCCGCCTGCTGCGGCTCTGCCGCCGCGTCAGGCTGGTAGGTCCGTAGCGTCAGCGGCAGACCAAGTTGGGCCGCACGCTGCTGCAACAGTGCTGGCGAGGCGCACACCACCAGTTCAACCGGCCACGACTGCTGAGCCAGCTGAACCGTGAGATCGGGACCAATCCCGGCAGGTTCGCCGGGCGTGATCACCACACGAAGATTACTGCGCATTGCCATCCAGAATTTTCACGTAGGCGCTGGCGCGTTGTTCCTGCATCCAGGTCTGTGCTTCTTCCGCAAACTTACGGTTAAACAGCATACGGTAAGCACGCTCTTTCTGGGCTGCATCGGTTTTATCCACCTGACGGCTGTCCAGCAACTGAATCAGATGCCAGCCGAAAGAGGAGTGGACCGGCTGACTCGTCTGACCTTTCTTCAGGCGCAGCAGCGCATCACGAAACGCCGGATCAAAGACTTCCGGGGAGGTCCAGCCGAGATCGCCCCCCTGGTTCGCCGAACCCGGGTCATCAGAGTACTGTTTGGCCGCCGCGGCGAAAGTGGTTTTGCCACTGCGGATGTCAGCAGCGATCTGTTCCAGCTGCGCGCGTGCCTGTTCGTCTGTCAGAATCGGCGACGGCTTCAGCAGAATGTGACGTGAATGGACTTCAGTGACAGAGACATTTTTGCTCTCGCCACGCAGGTCGTTTACTTTCAGGATGTGGAAGCCGACACCGGAGCGAACGGGTCCGACGATATCGCCTTTTTTCGCGCTCGACAGCGCCTGTGCAAACAGGGTTGGTAACTCTTCGATTTTACCCCAGCCCATGTTGCCGCCTTTCAGCGCCTGAGAGTCGGCAGAGTAGGTTACGGCCATCTTGCCGAAGTCCGCACCATTTTTCAGTTCGCCAACCAGCTGTTTCGCCAGCGTTTCCTGCTCATCAACCTGCTGCTGCGTCGGGTTTTCCGGCAGCGGCAGCAGAATATGGCTGACGTTCAGTTCGGTGCCCTGACTGTTCTGAGAGCCGATCTGGTTAGCCAGCGTATCGACTTCCTGCGGCAGAATGGTGACGCGACGACGTACTTCGTTGTTGCGCACTTCAGCAATGGTCATTTCTTTACGGATCTGAGAGCGATAAACGCTGTAGTTCATGCCGTCATAAGCCAGACGGCTGCGCAGCTGATCAAGGCTCATGCGGTTCTGCGCAGCAATGTTCTGAATCGCCTGGTCCAGCTGCTCGTCGCTGATCTGGATCCCTGCTTTTTCACCCATCTGCAGAATGATGTTGTCCATGATCTGACGTTCCAGAATCTGATGGCGCAACGTTTTATCATCCGGCAACTGCTGACCTGCCTGCTGAGCCTGAGATTTAACCGTGCCCATCATGCCGTCCACGTCACTCTCAAGAACCACGCCGTTATTGACCACGGCTGCAACTTTATCAACGACTTGTGGTGCTGCGAACGCGGTGTTGGCACTGATTGCCACACCAAGAATCAGCATTCTCCAGTTCTTCATACTTTATCCATTGTTGGTTCCGCACTGCGGGATTGCCTGTCAAACATCACAACATCAGAAAGCGGGCTGGTAAGGGATAATGCCCTGACGCAGCATATCGTTGGTGCCTAAGCCATAGTTAGGACTCAGACCACGCAGCTCAATGTTGAATGAGATTTGGTTGTCATATTTACTGTCGTTGTTTTCCCAACCGTTAATTTTGCGTTCGTAACCGACCCGAATCGCGTAACAGCATGAGCTGTACTGCAGGCCAACCAGCTGCGACGCCGGACGCGTATTGCGGGTATCGTAGTAGTAAGCACCTACCACAGACCATGCATCCGCAATCGGCCAGCTGGCCGTGGTACCCACCTGTGAAATCCCGTTTTTAAAGATAGGGTTTGTCACCAGGCTGCTATCGTTCAGCGCGGTCGCTACATATTCCGGGCTGCTGTAACGGTAGCTCAGCTGTACCATGCGGTCGGCGTCACGACGGTATTCCAGTACGGTATTGCCCTGGGAGACGTTGTCGAGTTTGGTGTCATATTGCAGCCCACCTCTGACGCCCCAGCGATCGCTGATTTTCCAGTATGTATCACCAGCCCAAATCAGGCTGCCGGTATCATCTTCTTTACTGGTTTGATTCACACCAGTACGAGAAGGGGTAAACGAGTAGATTTGACCCACAGAAACGTTAAAACGTTCAACCAGATCGGTATCATAAATACGCGAGGTGACACCGGTAGCCACTTCATTGGCCGACGCGATGCGATCCAGCCCGCTATAAGTACGATCGCGGAACAGACCGGTGTAGTCGGTTTGCAGCAATGTTGAGTCGTAGGGATAGATGTTGCTCTGATTGCGATACGGGATATAGAGGTACTGCACGCGCGGTTCCAGTGTCTGGGTATAGCCCGCAGCCGAATTCATATCGCGGTCAAACACCAGCCGGCCATCCACTTTAAACTGCGGCAGGGTGCGGTTTACAGATTCATCCAGTTCGCCGCTCTTATCACCCCGGAGACCATTAGCAGCGTTGTTATAGTAATCAACGTCAGTCTGCTGATAGTGGGTCGCCAGGAACTTCGCTTCGGTATCCAGGCTGGCCCAGCCATTGGACAGTGGCAGGTTCAGCGTTGGCTCAACATGTAAACGGGTGGCTTCAGGATAGCGGCTGTTGACGTTGGTGAACTTCACCGCCTGTGCATAAACGCGGCCATCAAACGGGCCGATATCGTTCTGATAGAGATTGACGTCCAGCTGCGGCATCGCACGATAGACATTATTGCTGGTGGTATTGCCAAATACCTGGAAATCTTTGGTGGAGAGCGTGGCGTCCCAGTTGGTGTCCGCATAGCCAACGCTGAATTTCTGCGTGGCGTAGTTGTCGGTCGAGCTGTAGTACTTCGAATCGAGGTCGTTGAAGTAATACTTGTCGCTGACCTTGGTGTAGTCCGCGTTGAAACGCCAGTGCTGGTCATAAACACCGGCATGACGCCAGTAGAACAGCCAGCGATCGGAGCTATCGTTTTCAGCGATGCCGCGCAACGCTTTGTCGTTATCGTACTGTTTATCGGAGCCGAGGTAGTCGAACTCCATCAGACCGGCACCCAGCGTAGTCAGATAACGGAATTCATTTTCAAACTTCATGCCGCGCTTACTGATGTAGTGCGGCGTGATGGTCGCATCGGCCTGTGGCGCGATGTTCCAGTAGTAGGGCAGAACGAACTCAAAGCCGTTATTGCTGCCATATTTTGCGTTCGGGATCAGGAAACCGGACCGGCGGCGATCGCCAATCGGTAACTGCAGATAGGGGCTGTAGAACACCGGAACCGAACCGAGCTTAAAGCGAGCATTCCAGATCTCCGCCACTTCCTCTTCGCGATCCTGGATCACTTCTGAACCCACTACGCTCCAGCTGTTGGAGCCAGGCAGACAGGAGGTAAAGGTACCGTTTTCCAGAATGGTATAGCGGTTATCGCCGCGCAGCTTCATCTGATCGGCGGTACCACGTCCCTGACGATCCACCATCTGGTACTGACCATTCCAGACGTTGGTATCTTTGCTGTTCAGGTTTGACCAGGCTTTCGGACCTTTCAGGATGACCTGGTTGTCATCGTAGTGCACATTACCCAGGGCATCGACGGTACGCACCGGCGCGGTCTGGCCTTCCTGCTGACGCTGATGAAGCTGAACTTCATCCGCCTGCATACGGCTGTTGCCCTGCTCAATGTTTACGTTGCCGGTAAAGACCGCATCATTGGGATAGTTCCCTTTCGCGGCATCGGAGTGGATGGTGACAGGCAGCTGGTTCGTATCACCGTTCACCAGCGGGCGGTTGTAACTCGGCACGCCTAACATACACTGCGACATCAAATCGTCGGCAAAGGCTTGCTGGCTAATGGCTGCGCCGATCAGTGTGGCCAGCAGGGTAGGTATATGTTTTTTCATACGCGGTATCGAGAATTCCATGAAAACTGGCATCATGCCGACAATCGGGTCAGAGACTAACTTACTGCCCGGCGTTGCGCCAGTGTTAATCCTGGTCTGTCAGCGTTGCCGTTAGGCGCTGAGATAAATGACAGGTATGATAATGCAATTTTCAGCCGCAAGCATGGCGAATTGAGGAGTTTATGCGCTACTGGGGAAAAGTTATGGGTCTGGCGGTGGGATTACTTTCCGGCGCAGGCTTTTGGGGTATTGTGATCGGTTTGATCATTGGCCATATGATTGACAAAGTACGCGGCGCACAAGGCAAGGCTTACTTCTCAAATAATCAGACCCGACAGACGCTGTTTTTCAGCACGACCTTTCAGGTGATGGGCCATCTGACCAAGTCAAAAGGGCGCGTCACGGAAGCGGATATTCAGATTGCTTCGCTGTTAATGGAACGGATGCAGCTGCACGGTGACTCCCGCAGTGCAGCCCAGCGCGCGTTCCGCGAAGGCAAGCAGGCGGATTACCCGTTACGCAGCAAATTGCGTGAACTGCGCAGCGCCTGTTTTGGCCGGTTCGATCTGATTCGGATGTTCCTGGAGATCCAGATTCAGGCCGCCTTTGCCGACGGCTCACTGCATCCCAATGAGCGTCAGGTGCTCTATGTGATTGCTGAAGAGCTGGGCATTTCACGGGGCCAGTTCGACCAGTTCCTGCGTATGATGGAAGGTGGCCAGCAGTTTGGCGGTGGTCAGCGCAGTTCTGGCGGTTTCCAGCAGGCACAACGCGGCCCAACGCTGGAAGATGCTTGTAGTGTACTGGGCGTGAAAAGCAGTGATGACGCCACCACCATTAAACGCGCCTATCGCAAACTGATGAGCGAGCATCATCCCGACAAGCTGGTGGCGAAAGGGTTGCCGCCAGAGATGATGGAGATGGCGAAGCAGAAAGCGCAGGAAATTCAGGCGGCGTACGATCTGATTCGCAAAGAGAAAGGCTTTAAATAATCACTGTTTCCCCTGGCCTCTTCTGCAACAGAGGAGGCCAGGGTGACAGGTCGAACATCTCAAAAATCGGCGGGCTGACGAAACGTCATAGCATTACCAAATGCCGGATGGGTAATGGTCAGTGACTCCGCATGCAGCAGCAGACGGGCTGCCATCGCTTTGGCTTCCGGGTGCGCATAGAAGTTGTCTCCCAGAATCGGATGGCCCAGCGCCAGCATATGCACCCGCAGCTGGTGTGAACGGCCGGTAATCGGCTTCAGCGACACGCGTGCACTGTTATCCGCACGATACTCCAGAACCTGATACTCCGTCTGCGCGGCTTTGCCGGTCTCGAAGCAGACCATCTGCTTTGGACGATTTGGCCAGTCACAAATCAGCGGCAGATCAACCAGTCCCTCTTCCTTTTCAGGATGTCCCCAGATACAGGCCACGTAGGTTTTGGAAGGCTCCCGTTCGCGGAACTGGCGTTTCAGCTCGCGTTCCGCCGCCTTGGTCAGCGCCACCACCATTACGCCGCTGGTCGCCATATCGAGTCGGTGGACCGACTCGGCCTGCGGGAAATCACGCTGTATCCGCGTCATCACGCTATCTTTGTGCTCATCCAGACGACCGGGTACTGAGAGCAGACCGCTGGGTTTATTCACCACCATGATATGCGCATCCTGATAAAGGATGTGCAGCCAGGGTTCACGCGGTGGATTGTAAGGTTCCATGGGGCTTTCCAAAAATAAGGGGCCATGTGGCCCCTGAGCTTACTGGTGTGTCACCACAATCAGGCGCAGCGCGTCGAGACGCCAGTTGGCCTGGTCGAGACTTTCCAGCACCTGTTCGCGGTTGCTTTCCAGCGCCTCAACTTCATCGTCGCGGATGTTCGGGTTGACGGCTTTCAGCGCGTTAAGACGCGAAAGCTCGGCACCCAGCTTCTCGTTCGCTTCAGCACGTGCCGCATCAATCACCGCACGCGCTTCACTGACGACGCTCTCTTCGGCCTGCGTCAGAATCGCATGCACATCCTGCTGAACCGCATTCACCAGTTTACTGGCGGTGTGACGGTTAACCGCATTCAGCTGACGGTTAAAGCTTTCGAACTCCACTTTGCCCGCCAGGTTAGTGCCTTTGGTATCCATCAGCAGACGGATTGGCGTCGGTGGCAGGAAGCGGGTCAGTTGCAGATGCTTCGGTGCCTGCGCTTCAACCACATAGATCAGCTCGACCAGCAGCGTCCCCACCGGCAGCGCCTTGTTCTTCAGCAGTGACAGTGCGCTGCTGCCGGTATCGCCTGACAGGATCAGATCCAGACCGTTACGGATCAGCGGGTGTTCCCAGGTAATGAACTGAGTATCCTCGCGTGACAGTGCCTGATCGCGGTTAAAGGTAATGGTGCAGCCATCTTCCGGCAGGCCAGGGAAATCGGGCACCAGCATGTGGTCGGAAGGGGTCAGCACAATCAGGTTATCGCTGCGATCTTCCTGATTGATGCCGACGATATCAAACAGGTTAAGCGCGAAGTTCACCAGGCCAGTATCGTTATCCTGCTCGCTGATAGCATTGGCCAGCAGCTGCGCCGATTCACCGCCGTTGGAGTTAAGTTCCAGCAGGCGATCGCGACCCTGTTCCAGCTGCGATTTCAGCGCGTCGTGCTGTTTACGGCAGTCAGTGATAAACGCATCGAAGCCTTCATTGTTCTCCGGCGCGGCCAGATAGCCGATCAGCTGTGAATGGACGCTGTCATAGATGGTACGGCCGGTCGGGCAGGTGTGCTCAAACGCGTCCAGCCCTTCGTGATACCAGCGCAGCAGCACCGCCTGTGCGGTCTGCTCCAGCCACGGCACCAGAATCTGAATATCGTGCGCCTGACCGATACGGTCCAGACGACCGATACGCTGCTCCAGCAGGTCCGGGTTAAACGGCAGGTCGAACATCACCAGACGGCTGGCAAACTGGAAGTTACGGCCTTCTGAACCGATCTCGGAGCACAGCAGCACCTGCGCGCCGTTCTCTTCTGAGGCGAACCAGGCGGCAGCACGGTCACGTTCAATGATCGACAGACCTTCGTGGAACACCGCGGCGCGGATGCCTTCACGTTCACGCAGCACCTGCTCCAGCTGCAGCGCGGTGGCGGCTTTGGCGCAGATCACCAGCACTTTCTCTTTACGGTTGCTGGTGAGATAGCCCATCAGCCATTCGACGCGCGGGTCGAAGTTCCACCAGGTCCCGCTGTCGCCCTCAAATTCCTGATAAATCTGCTCCGGGTAGAGCAGGTCGCGCGCCCGCTCCTCGGCGCTTTTGCGCGTACCCATAATGCCGGAGACTTTAATCGCCGTCTGATACTGCGCAGGCAGCGGCAGACGGATCTGATGCAGCTCGCGTTTCGGGAAGCCTTTAACGCCATTACGGGTATTACGGAACAGTACGCGGCTGGTGCCGTGGCGATCCATCAGCATGGAGATCAGCTCCTGGCGCGCCTCCAGCTTGCCATCACGGTCGCTGTTGGCGACCTGCAGCAGCGGCTCAATGTCCTGCTCGCCGACCAGATCGTTGATCCGGTTCATCTCCTCCTGGGAGATCGCGTTGTCCGCCAGCAGCGCTGTGACGGCATCGGCAATCGGGCGGAAATGCTGCTGCTCTTCTACAAAGGCGGCAAAGTCATGGAAACGGTCCGGGTCGAGCAGGCGCAGACGGGCGAAGTGGCTCTCCATACCCAGCTGCTCTGGTGTTGCGGTCAGCAGCAGAACGCCGGCAGTTTTTTCGGCCAGCTTTTCGATAACCTGATATTCGCGGCTTGGCTCGCCTTCTGACCAGGCCAGATGGTGCGCTTCATCCACCACCAGCAGATCCCATTCGGCATCGGCTAGCATCTCAAGGCGCTGTTTGTTACGGCGCACAAAGTCCAGCGAGCAGATAATCAGCTGCTCCGTTTCAAACGGGTTATCGCTGTCGTGCTGCGCTTCGGTATAGCGATCGTCATCAAACAGCGCAAAGCGCAGGTTGAAGCGGCGCAGCATTTCGACCAGCCACTGGTGCTGTAAGGTTTCAGGCACCACGATCAGAACACGCTCAGCACGACCCGCCAGCAGCTGTTGCTGGATGATCATCCCGGCTTCAATGGTTTTACCCAGGCCAACTTCATCGGCCAGCAGCACGCGCGGCGCATGGCGACGGCCGACATCGTGGGCGATATGCAGTTGGTGAGGGATCAGGTTGGTGCGCATACCGCGTAAGCCGCTGATCGGCAGGCGGTACTGCTCACTCTGGTATTTACGGGCACGGAAGCGGAGGGCGAAACGATCCATCCGGTCGAGCTGGCCGGCAAACAGGCGATCCTGCGGCTTACTGAATACCAGCTTGCTGTCGAGCATCACTTCGCGCAGCATCACGTCGCTTTCTTCGGTATCCAGCCGGGTACCGATATAGGTCATCAGGTCATTTTCGTTGCGTACTTCATCGACGCGCATCTGCCAGCCTTCGTGGCTGGTGATGGTATCACCCGGATTAAAGATGACGCGGGTAACCGGCGAATCGTTGCGGGCGTAGAGGCGGTTTTCCCCCGTGGCCGGAAACAGCAGGGTGATCATGCGGGTATCGATCGCCACCACGGTGCCCAGTCCCAGTTCACTTTCCGTATCACTAATCCAGCGCTGACCTAATGTAAAAACCATATATTTTTTGCTCGAATTTTAACGTTTTTAGAGGTGTTCCCAAAGCTCAGGCAATAGCGTTACCGCCAGACAAACGAGGTCTGGAGCGGGAGTAAGAGCGGTGAGTTTCAGGAAGGGCGCTATGGTACTGGATGGCAGGGCGTTCGTCACCTGTCAAAAAAGCCCCAGTTGCCCTGTAATCAGTGTAGCAAAGTCCCCTTCAACAAAGGGCAGAATCCCCTCAGCGACAGGCTGAAGTTGCTTCGTTACATAGTGGTCATAGTCCAGCGGCGTGCTGCGCGCTTCCAGTGGTTCCGGGCCTGCCGTCGCCATAACGTAACGAATACGGCCTCCCTTCTGATACTGCAATGGCCGGTTTAATTTACGATTCTGCTCATTGGCCAGCCTGGCGGCACGCACATGCGGGGGCACGTTTCGTTCATATTCATTCAGCGCCCGCCGCAGACGCTTTTTATAGATCAGCTGATCGTCGAGTTCACCCGCCAGCAGCTGCGCTACGGTCGTGCGGATGTAGTCCTGCCACGGCTCACGGTGAAAAATGCGATGGTAGAGCTGCTGCTGAAACTGTTTGGCCAGCGGCGTCCAGTCGGTTCGCACCGACTCCAGCCCCTTGAAGACCATGCGCTCACCGGCAGCGTCACGAATCAGTCCGGCGTAGCGTTTCTTGCTGCCCTGTTCCGCGCCGCGAATGGTCGGCATCAGGAAGCGGCAGAAGTGGCTTTCATACTCCAGCTCCAGAGTGCTGGTCAGCCCCTGCGTCTGCTGGAGGTGGTCACGCCACCAGTCATTTACTTTCTGCACCAGCTGCTGACCAATCGTGGCAGCATCTTCTTCACTGTGCGCCGACTTGAGCCAGACAAAGGTGGAGTCGGTGTCGCCATAGATAACGTCATAGCCTTCCGCTTCAATCAGCGTGCGGGTCTGCTGCATGATGGCGTGACCGCGCAGGGTAATCGAGGAGGCGAGACGCGGATCGAAGAAGCGGCAGGCGCTGGTACCCAGCACGCCATAAAAGGCGTTCATGATAATCTTCAGCGCCTGAGACAGCGGCTGATTTTTCTGCTTTTTCGCTGCCTCACGACCCAGCCAGATCTGCTCAACAATCGCGGGCAGGCAATGGGTATGCCGTGAGAAACGCGCTTCGCGGAAACCTTCGACTGAATCGGCATCATCCGGATGGGCCAGTCCCTCTACCAGACCCACCGGGTCGATCAGGAAGGTGCGGATAATCGACGGATAGAGGCTTTTGTAATCCAGCACCAGCACCGAGTCATACAGGCCGGGGCGCGAATCCATCACATAGCCGCCCGGGCTGGCTTCCGGGGCGACATCGCCCATGTTCGGGGCGACAAACCCGGCGCGATGCATCCGCGGAATATAAAGATGACCAAAAGCCGCCACCGAACCGCCGTGGCGATCGACGGCCAGGCCATTCACCGCCGCACGCTCCAGCAGAAACGGCATAATTGCGGTTTTGTGAAAAATGCGCGTCACCAGCTCGCAGTCTTTCAGGTTGTAGCGTGCCAGCGCCGGTTTATCGTTGGCAAAGCGCCAGTTGATCTCCTCCATGCGATCCCAGGGATTATCAATCGCTTTTCCTTCACCCAGCAGCTGTTGCGACACCGACTCCAGGCTGAACGACGGAAAATCCCAGAACGCCGATTTCAGGGCGTCGATGCCATCGATAATTAACCGGCCGCTGGCCTGCGCGAAAAAAACGCCGGGCTTGAAGCCGTGTTCACGCCACTCCAGCGCGGCCTGCTGGCGGCCAAGACGCAACGGTATGCCGTAGCGATCGGCATGCTTCTGCAGCACCCGCAGGTCAAACTGCACCACGTTCCAGCCAATCAGCACGTCCGGGTCATGCTCTGCAAACCACTGGTTCAGCGCTTCAAGCAGCTGCGGGCGGCTGTCGAGATAGATCAGCTCGAAGTCCAGCGCGCTGGCATCACCGTTTGGCGGGCCGAGCATAAAGACCTGGCGCTGACCGCAACCCTCCAGCCCGATGCAGTAAAGCTCGCCATGCTGCGTGGTTTCAATATCCAGTGAGACCCATTTCAGTGGCGGGCGATAGTCGGGGTGGGGTTTGAGCCGCGCATTGACCACGCTGTCGCCGCGCTGCTCGCCGTCAAACCAGACCGGCGCGGTAATAAAACGCTCCATCAGGTAGCGCTCCGGCGGGCGGATATCCGCCTCATAGACCGGAATACCCTGTTCGCGCAGCCGTTTTTCGATGCGCTGTAGTTGACGGTTCTGTGGACAGTAGAGGCCAAAAACCGTGCGGCGGCGGAAATCTTTCAGCGCCAGCGACTGAATCCGAAACTGACGTTCATCTTTGAGTAATTCGCTGACCTGCGCCTGAAATTCCTCGGGAATAAACGCAACGGACTCCTGTACCGGCAGTACCACGCGCTGCGCGCCAGCATCCGTGGCGAGCCAGAGGATAATTTCAGTGCCTTGCGGGCTGTCGCGCCAGTGGCGGGTGAGCAGAAAACCTGCGCGGGCCATATTCAGATGTTCTCCGGACTCAGCAATTCAGGGATGAGAAAACTGCTTAAGTATATCATGGATATTTATACAGTTCCCGCCGCCGCTTTTGTCAACATTGTCCTACAATTCTTGCCTTGACGCTGTGTGGCTGGCTCTGGACAATCCAGCCTTCTGCTTTTACTTAGGATGATTATGGAAGCCTGGATTCAACAACTGATTACGCAGTCCCTGGAGTGGGCGCTGTTTGCCGTTGCGCTGGTGACGTTTCTGGAGTCGCTGGCGCTGGTCGGGCTGTTGCTGCCAGGTACGGTAATGATGGCCAGTCTGGGTGCGCTGGTGGGCAGTGGCGAGCTTGGTCTCTATCCTGCCTGGGCGGCGGGCTTTGCGGGCTGCCTGATTGGTGACTGGGTCTCTTACGGCATCGGCTGGAAATTCCAGGGGCCGCTGCATCGCTGGAAGTATCTGCAAAAATATAAAGGCCTGCTGGATAAAACCGAGCATGCCCTGCATCAGCACAGCATGTTTACGATTCTGGTCGGGCGCTTTGTGGGGCCGACACGTCCGCTGATTCCGCTGGCGGCCGGTATGCTGGAGCTGCCAGTGCGTAAATTCCTGCCGCCGAACATTATTGGCTGCATCCTCTGGCCGCCGCTCTATCTGCTGCCCGGGATTCTGGCGGGGGTGGCGATCGATGTGCCCAAAGCCGCGCAGGGCGGCAGCTTTAAGTGGCTGTTACTCGGCGCAGCCCTGCTGATCTGGCTGGGTGGCTGGTTATGCTGGCGCTGGTGGCGCAGCGGCAAGAGCCGCGACTGGGCGACCGCCTGGCTGCCGCCTGAACGTTTACGCTGGGCAGGACCGCTGGGGCTGGTGATCGCCGTTGCGGCGTTTGTGGGTATTCAGTTCCATCCGATGATGCCGGTTTTCCGTCATCTGCTGTGGCAGGTGTTCTTCGCCTGACGCTTAACGACGCGGGATGCCGAGCACCTCAGCCTCCCGCGTCTCGCCCGACAGCAGCAGTCGGGTCTCGCCATCCCAGTAAACCCGTCCATCCACAATCACCACACTGCGCGGCGCAATCTGCTGTGCATCTTCCAGACTGTGCGACACCATCAGGAGCGTGATGCTGCGCGCTTCGCACACCGAACGCACCAGTTGCAGCATCTCGCCACGCAGCGCCGGATCCAGTGCAGAAAAAGGCTCATCCAGCAGCAGCACCGGCCGGTCGCGCAGCAGACAGCGTGCCAGCGCCACGCGCTGACGCTGTCCGCCCGACAGTTCGCCCGGCAGACGGGTGAGCAGATCGCCTAATCCCACCTGATCGGCCAGCGTGGCCAGCTGCTGACGCTGCTCAGCGTTGAGTTTTAATCCTGGATGCAGCCCCAGCGCCATGTTCTGCTGTACGCTGAGGTGCGGAAACAGGTTGTTCTCCTGAAACAGCATCGAAACCGGTCGTCTGGCCGGGACGCTATGGGTGTGCTCCTGACCGTCAATCATCAGGGTGCCCTGTTTCACCGGTAGAAAACCAGCGATCAGGCTCAGCAGCGTGCTTTTACCGGCTCCGCTGGGTCCGAGAATCGCGATCCGCTCGCCGCGCGCGGCAGTGAGGCTGAAGCGCATCGGCAGATGCTGATAAAGGTAAGTGAGGTTATCAAGTGTCAGCATGTCGGCCTGGTAATTTTTCCATTAGCGTGAACAGCAATAAGCAGAGCAGCAGCAACAGCAGAGCGGTAACCGCGCCATCAGCGCCGCGATAGGCGCCAATCTGCTGATAAAGGTAGAACGGCAGCGTGCGGAAGTCGGCATTGCCAAACAGCGCCACCACGCCAAAATCACCAATCGACAGCACACAGGCAAAGGCCAGCGCCTGGGCCAGCGGACGTTTCAGCGCCCGCAGTTCGATCAGCCGCAGCCGGTTCCAGCCGTGGATATCCAGCGAATCGCAGAGTCTGCCGTAGCGCTCTGCGACGTCCCGCATCGGGTTATCCAGCACTTTCAGCGCATAGGGAATGGCGATTAGCGCATTGGTAAAGATCACCAGCCCGTCGGCCGACTCGGGCAGGCCGATGGTGGCGTTGAAAAGCAGGAAAAAGCCGGTGGCAAGCACAATGCCTGGCATCGCCAGGATCAGCATGCCGCTGGTGTCGATCAACTGTGCCGCCGCCGGACGCTGACGCAGACGCAGTTCCCGACTGCTCCACAGCAGCATCATGGTCAGGACCACTGAGAGTAAACCGGCACCCATGGCGATGCGCAGTGAGGTAAAGGTGGCCTGCCACAGTGCAGGTTGCGCCAGCGCGCCAC
Source organism: Pantoea sp. JKS000250 (assembly GCF_003201065.1). NCBI lineage: Bacteria > Pseudomonadati > Pseudomonadota > Gammaproteobacteria > Enterobacterales > Erwiniaceae > Pantoea > Pantoea sp. JKS000250. The sequence goes on from NZ_QICZ01000001.1 coordinate 2,935,183, forward strand.
GTAGTCCGCCGTGCAGACCATCGACGATCACAGCCGCCAGCGGAGGCAGTAGCAGAATCAGTGCCAGCCCGATCAGCAGCGCATCCATCAGCTGTGCTGCACGGGAATCCTGCGGATCGCGCCAGTCGTTCAGCTGACTGGTTCCGGCAGGAATCGCCTTGCTGAAGCGCTGACTGAGCAGCACCAGCGTCAGACAGCAGCCGAGCTGAATCAGCGCCAGCAGCGCCGCACGTCCGGGATCGTAGTCATAACTCAGCGCCTGGAATATCGCCAGTTCGATGGTGGTCGCCTGAGGACCGCCACCCAGCGACAGCACGGTGGCAAAGCTGGCGAAACAGAGCATAAAGATCAGCGCGCCGGTCGGCAGCAGCTGACGCCGCAGCCACGGCCACTCCAGCAGACGAAAATGGTGCCAGCCGCGCAGGTCAAGCTGTGCCGCCAGCTGACGCTGTTCCGCCGGGATGCTCTCCAGCGCCTGCAGCATCAGGCGGGTCGCCAGCGGCAGGTTAAAGAAGACGTGCGCCAGCAAGATGCCCGGCAGACCATAGGGCGAGAAGTGATAACCTAGCCCTGCCATCTGGCACAGCTGCGCCAGCCAGCCATTGCTACCGTAAACGGTCAGCAGGCCGAACACCGCGACCAGCACCGGCAGCACCAGCGTCATGGCGCACAGGCGCAGCAGCAGCTGGCGGCCAGGGAAACGACGTCGATAGAGCGCCCGCGCCAGCGGCACCGCAGGCAGCAGCGACAGCAGGGCGGAGAGCAGCGCCTGAGCGAAAGAGAACGCGATAACGTGATGCAGGTAGTCATCCTGCAGCACGCCGCGTAAATCCGTGTCCGGTGCGGCGCTCCAGAGTGCACCGAAGGCCAGAAACGCCACGAGTGTCAGTAACACCATGGCGAGGGAACCGGGGATCAGCCAGCGCGGCATCAGCGGCTGACGGCGCGTTGCCACTGGCTAATCCAGCCCGAACGCTGGCTGGCAACCTCTTCCGGCGAGAACTGCAGAGCAGTTGAAGGCACGCTGAGCGCCGTGAAACCGGCAGGCAGAGGCGTGTCGATCACCGGGTACATCCAGTTGCCGGTGGGGATAGTGCGCTGGAAGTCAGGCGAGACCATAAACTTCATAAACTGCTGTGCCAGCGCGGGCTGTTTGCTGCTGGTTAACTGCGCGGCCACTTCAACCTGCAGATAGTGTCCCTCGGCAAAAGACGCGGCAGCATAGTTCTCTTTTTTCTCTTCGATGATGTGGTAAGCCGGTGAGGTGGTGTAACTCAGCACCAGATCGCCTTCGCCCTTCAGGAACAGGCCATAGGCTTCACTCCAGCCTTTAGTGACCGTCACGGTTTTCTGCGCCAGCTTTTGCCACGCCTGCGGGGCCTGATCGCCATAGACCTTCTGCATCCATAGCAGCAGACCTAAGCCGGGCGTGCTGGTGCGGGGATCTTCGTAGATCACCCGCCACTTCTCCGGGCTGTCGACCAGCTCTTTCAGGCTTTTTGGCGGATTTTTCAGCCGGGTTTTGTCATAGACAAAGGCGAAGTAGCCATAATCGAACGGCACGAAGGTGGTGTTGTGCCATCCATCGGGCAGTTTTAATGTCGAGGTGTCGACCTGACTTTCGGCAAACAGGCCAGTTTTTTGCGCCGCCTGCACCAGATTGTTATCCAGCCCCAGCACCACATCCGCTTTACTGTTTTTGCCTTCCATGCGGACGCGGTTCAGCAGCGAGACGCCATCTTCCAGCGTGACGAATTTCAGTTCGCAGTCGCACTGGGCTTCAAAGGCTTTTTTCACTGCCGGGCCAGGGCCCCAGTCGGCGGAGAAGGAGTCGTAGGTGTAGACCGTGAGAACTGGCTTAGCCGCCAGAACGGGGGCAGAGAGTAACAGCAGCACCGGCAGAACTTTGTTTAACACTTTGCGCTCCTTCAGGAGAATAGGGGATGAGTCGCAAAGGATCTGAGCACAGAGGCCTCTCAAATCCCTACGTCGGTATTAACCGAATCAGGTTCGACGGGTCTCTCTCAGCGGCTTGCTTGTGGCAGGCCGCACCCCGTTGAGAACGTCACATTCTAGTCATTTCAGCGCCGGGGCGAAAGCGTCACAGCGCTGGTGGCGCGAACCAGGCCGATTTAAAATCAAACCAGCCCAGGGTATTCATCCGTACGCCGCGCATGCTGCGCTGTCCTTCCAGCAGCAGCCAGTGATGAAACAGCGGATGCAGACCGGCTTCTTCGACTAATTGCTTGCTCCATTCGGCCAGCGGCAGTGTTTTCTCACGCCAGCGGGCCGCATCGCCATGCCAGTCGATCGGCAGGCAGTGATGCAGTAGTGGAATCTCATAAAGTTGCGCGAACAGGGAGTAATTCAGCGGCAGGGTAAAGTTCACGCTGCCCAGCCAGATATCACTTTCCGCCTCGCCCTGATACCAGCTTTCGTAGCTGATCTCACGGGTCTCCAGCGTGACGCCATGCGCTGCCAGCAGCGGACGCAGTGCATTAGCGATACCTTCGTGCTCCACGTGCTGGCTGTACCAGGTCAGCGTCAGGTGCGTTAAGCCGGGCGGTTTTTCCACGGGCGTCAGATCACGGCGATGATGCCAGCGCGGCAGCAGACCATACGCCGGAAACCAGTAGCGCTGATAGCCGACGCCGGCATGATTGAGCAGGGCGATGGGGTTAAACAGGTAGCTGACCCAGCGCCGCACCGCCTCGTTGCGACCCTGCTCTGAACGCTGATCGAACAGCAGATAGTAGCAGCCCTCTTCAAGGCGGCTCTCCTCCTGAACTTCATCGACGCTGTCGCCCTGCAGTCGGACACCGGCATAGACCAGCTCATCGCTGATGTCGGGCAGGACCCAGATAGAGACATCATCAATCAGGGCGCGAAAACCGAAGTAGTCATCAAACGCTTCGATTTTCAGCTGGCTCTCCTGATTGCGGATCACCCGGTAGGGACCGGTGCCAACAGGCTGACGGGCAAAATCACGCAGTGTCGGCCATTCGCGCGGCAGGATCATCGCACTGACGCTGCCGAGCAGCCAGGGTAATCCCTCGTCGGGCTGGCTTAAACGGATATCCAGCGTCCAGGGGGCAGGCGAGTCAATCTGCGCGATATGGGAAAAGAGTGGATGGGCGCGCTGACGCTCCAGCGTGGCGAGCACATCCTCCATCTCCAGTTCTCTGCCGTGATGGAAGCGAATCGCCGGACGCACAAAGAAGCGCCAGTGAAGTGGGGAAGTCTGCTGCCAGTGGTGCGCAATATCGGGTTCGATTTCCCCGTTTTCCTCATTTATCCGCGTCAGGCCGTTAAAAATCTGTCGCGCAATATGCGTTTCCGAGCGCCGCAGCGGCGAACCGGGCAGCAGGTTAAGCAGCGGACGATAGTAGAGCACCCGCAGGATATGCTTGCCCTGGCGGAAACTGCGCCCCAGGTGTGCCCCAATCATCTGCCGCACCTGGTTTTTATCGCCCACCAGCTGGACCAGTTGATCGATGCGATCCTGTTCCAGCAGATCCTCAGCACGCTGCTGCTGCAACGCCAGACCGGTGTAGCAGAAGGTGAGTTGCGATCGCCTGCCGCGCCCGGCTTCCGCCTGCCAGATCAGCCAGCCTGCAGCCTGCATCCGGTTGAGCAGATTACGCATATGACGGCGAGAGCAATGCAGCAGGTCAGCCAGTTCGCTGAGGGTAATCTCCTGCGTTTGCCCCTGGCAGCTCTGCCACAGGCGAATGAACTGCTGCTTCAGACGTGATGAGGACATAAAAGAGGAACTCCCGGTGAAAAGCGCTCTGTTTTTTCTGCCCCATTTTAAGAGCAAACTTTGCGCTATGGGAAGAGCGGGAGGCATTCAGCAGTGAATGGCGTTCGACCCTCACTTCGCTGTTCAGTGGAGTGCTTTTCTGAGTAGGGTGCATTTACACCGCCAGCAGATGATCTCTGCTGGCTTTTTTCATGTTGCGCGGTATCGTCTACCCTTCTTTTTCCCGTCTGTTTGTTCTGAAAGGGATTTCGCTATGAAATCGCTGTTAACGCGGCAGCGCCGCATCAATCCGGTTTACCTCGCTTTTATGGTTGCCTCGTTCATGCTGGGTATCGCGGGCGCACTACAGGCACCCACACTCAGCCTGTTTCTGACGCGCGAGGTGCAGGCGCGGCCCTTCTGGGTCGGGCTTTTTTTCACCATCAATGCGGTGGCCGGTATCGTGGTGAGCATGCTGGTGGCTAAGCGCTCAGACAGCGTTGGCGATCGTCGGCATATCATTCTCTTCTGCTGCCTGATGGCGCTGATGAATGCGCTGCTGTTTGCCTTTACCCGCCACTATCTGACCCTGCTGACGCTGGGTGTACTGCTGTCGGCGCTGGCCAGCGTCTCAATGCCGCAGCTGTTTGCGCTGGCGCGGGAGTATGCCGATCAGTCGGCACGGGAAGCGGTGATGTTCAGTTCGGTGATGCGTGCGCAGCTGTCGCTGGCGTGGGTGATCGGGCCACCGCTCTCGTTCGCGCTGGCGCTGAACTACGGTTTTGTGACGCTGTTTTTGGTGGCTGCTGCGCTGTTTCTGATCTGTATCCTGCTGGTCTGGTTTACGCTGCCATCTGTGCCACGCACGCAGCCGCTGATGCAAGGCGGCGGGCTGCCGATAAGCGGCTGGCGCGATCGGGATGTGCGGTTGCTGTTCATCGCCTCCGTCGTGATGTGGACCTGCAACACGATGTATATCATCGATATGCCGCTCTATATCAGCACCACGCTGGGACTGCCGGAGAAGCTGGCCGGTCTGCTGATGGGGACGGCTGCCGGGCTGGAGATTCCGGTGATGCTGCTGGCGGGCCATTACGCCCGACGCATCGGCAAACGGCGGTTAATGTTGATCGCGGTGGCGGCGGGCGTGCTGTTTTACCTGGGGCTGGTGCTGTTCAACTCCCGCACTTCACTGATGGTGTTGCAGCTGTTTAACGCGGTATTTGTCGGGATTATTGCGGGTATCGGGATGTTGTGGTTTCAGGATCTGATGCCAGGACGACCTGGCGCGGCGACCACGATGTTCACTAACTCGATCTCGACCGGCATGATTCTGGCCGGGGTGATTCAGGGAACGCTAAGTGAGCGGCTGGGACATGAGGCCGTTTACTGGCTGGCATTCGGGCTGGCGATTGTGGCGCTGGTGATGTCGGCGCGGGTGCGCGACGTATAAAAGAGAAGGGCGACAGGATGTCGCCCTCACAGTGCTGATAACGCCCGGCTCGGTGGCGGTAAGACCGAGCTGGCGAAGGGAACACGGTCAGATCGGAAAGTCGCTTAAGCCATCCCTGGCCGCTCGGCCCGCGCCGTCCCTGGCGCGGGACGCTTTCCTCTTCTGGCCGTGTTCCCAGCGCATCAGGTTTTTTTATTGCTGTCAGATTCACCCTGATTTGGGTTTGTCAGCAGTCTGAGGGCGACCCGGTGTCGCCCTGCTTTAACTCAATCAGCGCAGGAAAGCGGGCTGATTCTGCTCGTACTGCGAAATCGAGGCTTCGTGCTGCAGGGTCAGGCCGATGCTGTCGAGGCCGTTAATCATGCAGTGGCGACGGAAGCTGTCGAGTTCAAACGGATAGACTTTATCGCCTGCGGTGACCGTCTGCGCTTCCAGATCGACCGTGAAGCTGATACCCGGCTGGGCCGCAACCAGTCTGAACAGCTCATCCACTTCCTCTTCGCTTAACTTCACCGGCAGCAGCTGGTTGTTAAAGCTGTTGCCGTAAAAGATATCCGCGAAGCTGGGCGCAATCACCACGTGAAAACCGAAATCGGTCAGCGCCCAGGGCGCATGCTCACGTGAAGACCCACAGCCAAAGTTCTCGCGCGCCAGCAGGATGCTGGTGCCTTTGAACTCAGGCTTGTTCAGCACAAAGCCGGGTGTCGGCACCGTACCGGCGTCATCTTCAAAGCGCCAGTCATGGAACAGATGCTGACCGAAACCGGTGCGGGTGACCTTCTGCAAAAACTGCTTGGGAATGATCGCGTCCGTATCGACGTTCGCGGCATCCAGCGGCGCAACAATGCCGGTGTGCTGAGTAAATTTATTCGCCATGACTTAAGCTCCTGTCGTCAGTTCACGGATGTCGGCAAAGTGGCCGGTCACGGCAGCCGCCGCGGCCATCGCCGGGCTGACCAGATGGGTACGCCCACCACGGCCCTGACGACCTTCAAAGTTACGGTTGCTGGTAGATGCGCAACGCTCGCCCGGATTCAGGCGGTCATTATTCATCGCCAGGCACATTGAGCAGCCAGGCAGACGCCATTCAAAGCCCGCTTCCAGGAAGATTTTATCCAGACCTTCCGCTTCAGCCTGAGCTTTAACCGGGCCGGAACCCGGCACCACCATCGCGACCACGCCAGGCGCGACTTTGCGGCCTTTGGCGATGGCGGCGGCGGCACGCAGATCTTCAATACGTGAATTGGTGCAGGAGCCGATAAACACTTTATCAATCGCAACATCGGTCAGTTTAATGCCCGGCTGCAGGTTCATGTAGGCCAGCGCTTTCTCCGCTGAGGCACGCTCAACCGGATCGGCGAATGAGGCCGGGTTCGGGATCAGCTGATCAACAGCAATCACCTGACCCGGATTGGTGCCCCATGTAACCTGTGGTGCAATCTCTTCAGCATGCAGCGTCACTACTGCATCATACTTCGCGCCTTCGTCAGACTTCAGGGTGCGCCAGTATTCAACGGCCTGCTCCCATTTCTCGCCCTGTGGTGAGAACTGACGACCTTTCAGGTAGTTGAAGGTAGTGTCATCCGGTGCCACCAGGCCCGCTTTCGCGCCCATCTCAATCGCCATGTTGCACAGGGTCATACGACCTTCCATGCTCAGAGCCTGAATCGCCGGGCCGCAGAACTCAACCACATAGCCGGTGCCGCCTGCGCTGCCGGTTTTACCGATGATCGCCAGCACGATATCTTTGGCGGTAATGCCGGTGGACGCCTGGCCCAGTACTTCAATCTTCATGGTTTTCGCCCGACCCTGTTTCAGAGTCTGGGTAGCAAACACATGTTCCACTTCAGAGGTGCCGATACCAAACGCCAGCGAGCCGAATGCCCCATGGGTGGCGGTGTGCGAGTCGCCGCACACAATGGTCATGCCTGGCAGCGTCATACCCTGCTCAGGACCGATAACGTGGACGATGCCCTGGAATGGATGATTCAGGTCATACAGCTGTACGCCAAATTCTTCGCAGTTCTTCATCAGCTCCTGCATCTGAATACGCGCCATCTCGCCCGACGCATTGATATCTTTGGTCTGGGTAGAGACGTTGTGATCCATCGTGGCAAAGGTTTTGCCCGGCTGACGGACTTTACGTCCGTGTGCGCGCAGGCCATCAAAGGCCTGTGGCGAGGTCACTTCATGGATCAGGTGACGATCGATGTAGAGTAACGGCGTTTCGTTTGGCGCTTCGTGGACGACATGTGCATCAAATAACTTCTGGTATAAGGTTTTCATTTTTTTATTTTTCCTCGGCGATAAAGCGGGCAATGATGCTGCCCATCTCATCTGTGCTGACCGCAGGGCCATCACCGGCTAAATCTTTGGTGCGGTAGCCCTGTTCCAGCGCACGGCTGATGGCACGTTCGATGCTGTCGGCAGCGGCATCGGCATTCAGGCTGTAACGCAGCAGCAGCGACAGCGACAGGATCTGGGCGACCGGGTTAGCAATGTTCTGACCGGCGATATCCGGCGCTGAACCACCCGCCGGTTCGAACAGGCCAAAGCCCGCTTCATTCAGACTGGCTGACGGCAGCATGCCCATCGAGCCGGTGATCATGGCGCACTCATCAGAGAGAATGTCACCGAACAGGTTGGAGCAGAGCAGCACGTCAAACTGCGACGGGTCTTTAATCAGCTGCATGGTCGCGTTGTCGATATAGATGTGGCTCAGTTGCACGTCCGGGTACTCTTTCGCCACTTCATTAACGATTTCACGCCACATCACCGAGGTCTGCAGCACGTTGGCTTTATCCACCGAGGTGACTTTGTTGCGACGTTTGCGCGCCGATTCAAACGCAATACGGGCGATGCGCTCAATTTCGAAACGGTGATAGACCTCAGTATCAAAGGCACGCTCTTCCGGGCCGCTGCCTTCGCGTCCTTTCGGCTGACCAAAATAGATGCCGCCGGTCAGTTCACGCACGCAGAGAATGTCAAAGCCCTTTGCGGCGATATCGGCGCGCAGCGGGCAGAAGGCTTCCAGTCCGCTGTAGAGCGCCGCCGGACGCAGGTTACTGAACAGCTTAAAATGCTTGCGCAGCGGCAGCAGCGCACCGCGTTCCGGCTGTGATGCTGGCGGTAAATGCTCCCACTTCGGACCGCCAACGGAGCCAAACAGAATCGCGTCGGCCTGCTCGCAGCCTGCAACCGTAGCCGGTGGCAGAGGTTCGCCATGCTGATCGATTGCAATGCCGCCGACCGCATATTCCTGGGTGGTAATCTGCATATCAAAGCGCTGACGAATAGCATCCAGCACTTTCATCGCCTGTGCCATCACTTCCGGGCCGATACCGTCACCGGATAAAACTGCGATATGAGAGGAGGTGGACATGGTTATACGGTTTCCTTCTGATCTTTAAATTTGCGCTGCAATTCTTGTTCAACCTGACGGGCACGCCAGATATTGTTCAGGGCGTTGACCATCGCTTTCGCAGAGGACTCGACGATATCGGTCGCCAGACCAATGCCGTGGAATTTGCGGCCGTTGTAGCTCACAACGATATCGACCTGACCCAGCGCGTTTTCGCCGTGGCCTTTCGCAGTCAGCTTGTAGTTAACCAGCTCAGCGTCAAACTGCGTGATTCGGTTAATCGCCTGATAGACCGCATCAACCGGACCGTTACCGGTGGCGGCATCCGATTTAGCGACATCGCCGCAGCCCAGATTGACAGAGGCGGTGGCGGTGATGCCGGAACCGGTCTGGACGTTAAATTCGTGCAGCTGGAAATGCTCCGGCTCTTCATTCTGTTTGTTGATGAAGGCCAGCGCTTCCAGGTCGTAATCGAAGACCTGACCTTTTTTGTCGGCCAGTTTCAGGAAGGCGTCATACAGCGTATCCAGATTGTAATCCTGCTCGGCATAGCCCATCTCTTCCATGCGATGTTTTACCGCCGCACGGCCTGAACGCGAGGTCAGGTTCAGCTGGATTTTGTGCAAGCCAATCGACTCTGGCGTCAGGATTTCGTAGTTCTCGCGATTCTTCAGCACGCCATCCTGATGAATACCGGAGGAGTGGGCGAAAGCGTTGGAGCCGACCACTGCTTTATTCGCCGGGATCGGCATGTTGCAGATCTGGCTGACCATCTGGCTGGTGCGGTAGATTTCCTGATGATTGATAGTGGTGTGCACGTTCATGATCTGCTGACGGGTTTTAATCGCCATGATCACCTCTTCCAGCGCACAGTTACCGGCACGTTCACCCAGCCCATTCATCGTGCCTTCAACCTGACGCGCGCCGGCCTGAACAGCAGCCAGGGCGTTACCGGTTGCCATGCCCAGGTCATCGTGGGTATGTACAGAGATAATCGCTTTATCGATGTTAGGAACGCGGTTCATCAGTTCGCTGATGATGTGAGCATATTCGCCTGGCAGGGTGTAGCCAACGGTGTCCGGGATGTTGATAGTGGTCGCACCGGCGTTAATCGTGGCTTCCACCATCCGGCACAGGTCATCAATGGGGGTACGGCCGCCATCTTCACAGGAGAACTCGACGTCACTGGTGTAGTTACGCGCACGCTTTACCATATGCACCGCACGCTCAATCACTTCCGGCAGCGTACTGCGCAGTTTGGTGGCGATGTGCATCGGGGAGGTCGCGATGAAGGTATGAATACGGAAGGCTTCAGCAACGCGCAGTGATTCATATGCCGCGTCGATGTCTTTCTCCACACAGCGCGCCAGTCCGCAGACCCGACTGTTTTTGATGGTGCGCGCAATGGTCTGTACTGATTCAAAGTCGCCTGGTGAGGAGACCGGGAAACCCACTTCCATCACATCCACGCCCATACGCTCCAGCGCTAAGGCAATCTGCAATTTTTCTTTCACACTCAGGCTGGCCTGTAATGCCTGCTCACCATCGCGCAGAGTGGTATCGAAAATAATGACTTGCTGGCTCATCGTATTCATCCTTTTGCTTTTTTCGGGCCTGGCAACGAGCATAAAAAAACCCGCGACAGGCGCGGGTTTTTAACTTTCAGCAGGTTTGAATCAGTGTTTGATTCCGCCCACAAGTCTACCGCGCAAGCTGAGTGCGTTTAGTAGTAGACCGAGAAGGCGAACAGAACGAAACATGGATTCAAACCTTATAAAATGTTGTGCTGTACATATTGGTACTGGAATCGCTCAGGGATGTCAACCTTCAATGCAGGGGTATTATCCGGGACGATGAAGGAAGATATTCTGTTATTTAACGGTCAGGCAGCGTAATGAACAGCGCGTCAGTCACTGCGTAAGCAATCAGCCCCCGGAAGGCTGCCTTTTATGGGCTGTTTAAAGATTTATTCTATTGAAAAATAATAATTTTATTGGTTTTCAGCCTGGCAGCACCACAGGATTTATCACCTGTCGGTTAGCATAATCGAATGCGCTTGCGTGATTTACTGGTTAATTACGCCAGAAAAGAAAAGCGTCAGGCGATTGTGGGCTATTGCAGGCGGTAATAAGTTTTCGTTATTTCTTATATCACGCTGAAAATAATTTCTTACTTAGCATTTTCGTCTGCGGTTCTGCGACGTAATTAGTTTAATCCGCGCAGCCAATTCTTATCAGGCAGAGCCTTTACGTCCCGGCCTTTTAATTTACGCGGGTTTGCGGTTTGCCTGCCCGGTTAACTGCGGTTATGGTAATTGACCTACTCTCAGAACAATGAACTCAACAGATTTCTCTGTAACCGGACAGCGGCACATGTTTTCGCTGTCGTGCATAAACATAAGATTTTGATTGGCAAAGCAGGCACCAGGGCAACGTGTTACACACCAACGGGCGTAGTAACCGGGCCGGGTCCTCAAGCCTGGAGGCAGAAGATGGAGATGTTGTCAGGAGCCGAAATGGTCGTCCGTTCGTTAATCGATCAGGGCGTTAAGCAGGTATTCGGTTATCCGGGTGGCGCAGTCTTAGATATCTATGATGCGCTGCAAACCGTCGGGGGTATCGATCACATTCTGGTGCGCCATGAGCAGGGTGCGGTGCATATGGCTGACGGTCTGGCGCGTGCTACTGGTGAAGTTGGCGTGGTGCTGGTTACCTCGGGACCCGGTGCAACCAATGCCATTACCGGTATCGCTACCGCCTATATGGACTCGATTCCGCTGGTGATCCTGTCGGGTCAGGTTCCCTCGTCGCTGATTGGCTATGATGCTTTTCAGGAGTGCGACATGGTCGGCATCTCTCGTCCGGTGGTGAAGCACAGCTTCCTGGTAAAAAGCACCGAAGAGATCCCAACCGTACTGAAAAAGGCGTTCTGGCTGGCCTCCAGCGGACGTCCGGGACCGGTGGTGATCGACCTGCCAAAAGATATTCTGAACCCGGCCAACAAACTGCCTTATCACTGGCCGGACTCGGTAAGCATGCGCTCCTACAACCCGACCATTCAGGGTCACAAAGGGCAGATTAAGCGCGCGCTGACCACCTTGCTGGCCGCGAAGAAGCCGGTGATTTACGCGGGTGGCGGGGCCATCACCGCTGGCTGCGAAGCGGAACTGTTACAGCTGGCCGAAAGCCTGAATATTCCGGTGACAACTTCGCTGATGGGCCTGGGCGCGTTTCCGGGTACCCACCGTCAGTGCGTCGGCATGCTCGGTATGCACGGCACGTACGAAGCCAACATGACGATGCACAATACCGACCTGATTTTTGGTATTGGTGTTCGCTTCGATGATCGTACCACTAATAACCTGGCGAAATATTGTCCCAACGCCACGGTGATGCACATCGATATCGACCCTACCTCTATTTCCAAGACGGTCGCGGCGGATATCCCGATCGTAGGTGATGCGAAACAGGTACTGCAGCAGATGCTGGAGTTGCTGGCGCAAAGCGACACGCCATCGCGTGCTGAGAGCCTGCACGACTGGTGGCAGGCGATCGAAGGCTGGCGCAGTCGTCACTGCCTGGAATTTGATCGCACCAGCGATAAAATTAAACCACAGGCCGTAATTGAAACCATCAGCCGTCTGACCAAAGGCGATGCGTACGTCACGTCGGATGTGGGCCAGCATCAGATGTTTGCTGCGCTCTATTATCCTTTCGACAAACCGCGCCGCTGGATCAACTCCGGCGGTCTGGGCACCATGGGCTTTGGTCTGCCTGCTGCGCTGGGCGTTAAGATGGCGTTGCCGGAAGAGACCGTCATCTGCGTAACGGGCGATGGCAGTATCCAGATGAACATTCAGGAGCTCTCTACAGCACTGCAGTACGATCTGCCGGTGCTGGTGCTGAACCTGAATAACCGGGTGCTGGGCATGGTGAAGCAGTGGCAGGATATGATCTATTCCGGTCGTCACTCCCAGTCTTATATGGAGTCGCTGCCTGACTTCGTGCGTCTGGCAGAAGCCTACGGTCATGTCGGCATTGCGATTGAACATCCGGCTGAGCTGGAAGAGAAACTGACGCTGGCGCTGGAAACGCTGGCGAAAGGACGTCTGGTGTTTGTGGATGTCACCGTTGACGGTAGCGAGCACGTTTACCCGATGCAGATTCGCGGTGGCAGCATGGATGAGATGTGGTTAAGCAAAACGGAGAGGACATAATTATGCGTCGCATTTTATCAGTTCTGCTGGAGAACGAATCCGGCGCATTATCCCGTGTCGTCGGTCTGTTTTCGCAGCGCGGCTATAACATTGAAAGCCTGACTGTGGCACCGACCGACGATCCCACGCTGTCGCGGATGACCATTCAGACGGTGGGCGATCAGAAGGTGCTGGAGCAGATTGAAAAGCAGCTGCACAAGCTGGTGGATGTACTGCGCGTTACCGAACTGGGGCAGGGCGCCTATGTTGAACGCGAAATCATGCTGGTGAAGATTCAGGCCAGCGGTTATGGCCGTGAAGAGGTCAAGCGTAACGCCGAGATCTTCCGTGGTCAGATCATTGACGTGACGCCGACGCTGTACACGGTTCAGCTGGCAGGCACCAGTGACAAACTGGACGCCTTCCTGAATACCGTCCGCGATGTTGCCGAAATTGTTGAAGTGGCACGCTCCGGGATCGTGGGCGTTTCACGTGGCGATCGCATCATGCGTTAATTACGCTCCGTCATCATCAATCCTCACCTAACCCGGCGAAATGCCGGGTTTTTTTATTTTTTATGCGCCAGGCGGGTTACATTCAGAAAAGCGGTTGCTCCGCGCACTTTTCTGCTGTTAGATGATAGTCATAAGTTATCCATAGCTTAACTGCGGCTATTTTTGCCGTTAAAGCGGATTTGATGGTGGGGTTATCGTGAAACTGGATGAAATTGCGCGTCTGGCAGGCGTATCGCGCACCACGGCCAGTTATGTGATCAATGGCAAAGCGCGGCAGTATCGTGTCAGCGACAAAACCGTTGAGAAAGTCATGGCGGTGGTACGTGAGCATAATTATCACCCTAATGCGGTGGCTGCCGGGCTACGCGCCGGGCGAACGCGCTCTATTGGGTTAGTGATTCCCGATCTGGAAAATACCAGCTATACCCGTATTGCGAACTATCTGGAGCGCCAGGCGCGTCAGCGCGGCTATCAGCTGCTGATCGCCTGCTCTGAAGACCAGCCTGATAACGAGATGCGCTGCATTGAACATCTGTTACAGCGGCAGGTCGATGCGATTATCGTCTCTACCTCATTACCGCCAGAGCATCCCTTTTATCAGCGCTGGATCAACGATCCCCTGCCGATTATCGCGTTAGACCGCGCGCTGGATCGTGAACATTTTACCAGCGTAGTGGGTGCCGATCAGGATGATGCACAGACGCTGGCCGCTGAACTGCGTCAGCTTGAGGTTAAAAATGTGCTGTTCCTTGGCGCGTTACCTGAGCTCTCAGTAAGTTTCCTGCGGGAGATGGGGTTCCGCGATGCCTGGAAAGACGATCCCCGTCCGATTGACTACATCTACTGCAACAGCTTCGAACGCACAGCCGCTGCCGCGCTGTTTGAAAAATACCTTGAAGATCACCCGATGCCGGAGGCGCTGTTTACCACCTCATTTGGTCTGCTGCAGGGTGTCATGGATGTGACGCTGAAACGTGACGGAAGGCTGCCGACCGAGCTGGCCATTGCCACCTTTGGCGACCACGAATTACTGGACTTTCTTGAGTGTCCGGTACTGGCGGTGGGTCAGCGTCATCGTGACGTGGCAGAGCGTGTACTGGAATTAGTTTTAGCCTCGCTGGATGAACCCAGAAAACCGAAACCGGGTTTAACCCGCATTCGTCGTAATTTATACCGTCGCGGACAATTAAGCAGAAAAGTTAAATGAGTAACGGGCAGTATTATGCTGCCCGCCCATTTTATTTCCGTGATGTACTGATTAAATAAACAGGTCGACGTAAAAAAGCGTAAATTCTGCTCATCAAATCTAACAAAGTCGACAGGCTTATTTTTATTATCTGCTTACAACTTCAACAAACTTCCTGCCCCGTCTCGCCTGAAGCTGCTGTGCTTCCTTTCGGAAATCCCCTAAAATGCCGCCGCTGTCTCAGAAACTACGATAAATATTCAGCGCTTCATGTTGTTTCATTTTTAGTCGTTTTTTTGTGGGTCCTTATTTTTATTCAGGTATTCATTGGCTTAATTTTTACTTTCCCTTTTTATTCGTTTATATCGTCGCCAGAGATTAATTTTGCGCTCTGTAAAGAGTGATATTCAACTACCGCTCCGGCTTGACAAGGATTTCATGGGATCCTTAAACTCGTTTCGTGGTAAAAAGTGGGATAAAGTGGCGTAAATGGGTGACCAGGAGGAGAGACTGGCATGTTCCGCGGAGCAACGTTAGTCAATCTCGACAGCAAAGGGCGGCTCGCCGTACCCACGCGATATCGCGATTTGCTGATTGGGGAATCTCAGGGGCAGATGGTCTGTACCATCGACCTCCACCAGCCATGCCTGTTGCTTTATACCCTGCCCGAATGGGAAATCATTGAAAAAAAGCTGGCACGCCTTTCCAGCATGAATCCACTTGAGCGCCGCGTACAGCGTTTGCTGCTGGGACATGCCAGTGAATGTCAGATGGACAATGCAGGCCGCCTGCTGCTGGCAAATACGCTTCGGCAGCACGCAAAATTAACCAAAGAAGTGATGCTGGTTGGACAGTTCAACAAGTTTGAGCTGTGGGATGAACAGACCTGGTATCAACAAGTCAGGGACGATATTGACGCAGAACAGTCGGCTCAGGAGCCTTTATCTGAGCGGTTGCAGGACTTGTCGCTATAGCTATGCAGGAAAATTTCAAACATACCACCGTACTGTTGGATGAGGCGGTTAACGGCCTCAATATCAGGGAAGACGGTATTTACATCGACGGCACTTTTGGCCGTGGTGGCCATTCACGCCTGATTCTTTCGCAACTGGGAGAGAAGGGAAGGCTGATCGCCATCGATCGCGATCCGCAAGCTATCGCCGCTGCCGCTGAGATCACCGACCCGCGTTTTTCAATTATTCATGGCCCTTTTTCCGCGCTGGCAGAGTATGTCGCTGAACGGGATTTAGTCGGGAAAATTGACGGCATTTTACTCGATCTGGGGGTTTCATCACCGCAACTGGATGACGCCGAACGCGGCTTCTCCTTTATGCGTGACGGACCACTGGATATGCGCATGGACCCTTCGCGCGGTCACTCCGCCGCAGAATGGTTACTGCACGCGGAAGAAGCGGATATCGCCTTCGTCCTGAAGACCTACGGTGAAGAGCGATTCTCTAAACGTATTGCCCGGGCCATTGTCGAGCGCAATCGTGAACAGCCGATGACCCGCACCCGGGAGCTGGCTGAAGTCATCTCTGTCGCCATGCCGGTGAAAGATAAGTTTAAGCATCCGGCTACACGCAGCTTCCAGGCCATTCGTATCTGGATTAACAGCGAACTGGAAGAGATCGATATTGCTCTGAAAGGGGCGGTTGAGGTGCTGGCACCACAGGGGCGCCTCTCTGTTATCAGCTTCCATTCACTGGAAGATCGGCTGGTGAAGCGCTTTATGCGCGATCAGAGTCGCGGGCCACAGGTGCCAGCCGGGATACCGATGACTGAACATCAGCTGCGAGCGCTGGGCGGGCGTGAGCTGAAGCTGCTTGGCAAGATGTCACCGGGTGATGCTGAAGTCTCTGAAAATCCACGTGCGCGCAGTTCGGTATTACGTATCGCGGAGAAAACCGACGCATGATCGGTAATGAGCGCCACAGTCTGCCCGCCGTCATCGGCGGGGATTTGCTGCGAAAAGGCAAGATTCCGGTGCTGTTGCTGATCGCTGTGGTGGTGTCTGCCGTGCTGGTGGTCACCACCACCCATAAAACACGACTGCTGACCGCGCAGCGCGAACAGCTGGTGCTGGAGCGTGATGCGCTGGATATCGAGTGGCGCAACCTGATTCTGGAAGAGAATGCGCTGGGCGACCATAGCCGGGTTGAACGCATCGCCACCGAGAAGCTGCAGCTGCAGCACGTTGATCCTTCACAAGAAAATATCGTGGTGCAGAAATAAGGATTTCAGATAGCGAATGAGCGGCACAGGCAGAACGCTGAAGTTAAAGAAACCGGAAGATAAAGCCAGCTTTGTAAGCTGGCGTTTTGCGTTGCTGTGCGGCTGTATTTTACTGGCGCTGGGTGGCTTGCTGTCGCGTGTGGCCTGGCTGCAGGTCATCAATCCCGGCAAGCTGGTGAAAGAGGGCGATTTGCGCTCGCTGCGTGTTCAGGCAGTGCCGACTTCGCGCGGGATGATCAGCGATCGCGCTGGCCGCCCACTGGCTGTCAGTGTACCGGTTAATGCCATCTGGGCTGATCCAAAAGAGCTGCATGCTGGTGGTGGCGTAACGCTCGACAGCCGCTGGAAAGCGCTGTCCGATGCGCTTTCTATTCCACTTGATCAGCTGGCGGCCCGCGTCAATGCCAACCCTAAAGGCCGCTTTGTCTATCTGGCGCGCCAGGTTAATCCGGCCATCGGTGAATACGTCAAAAAACTCAAACTTCCCGGTATTCATCTGCGCGAAGAATCGCGTCGTTACTATCCTGCCGGGCAGGTCACCTCTCATCTGATTGGCTTTACCAATATCGACGGCCAGGGCATCGAAGGCATTGAAAAGAGCTTTGATAAATGGCTGACCGGTGCGCCGGGCGAGCGGACGGTGCGCAAAGACCGTTATGGTCGCGTCATCGAAGATATCTCCTCTGTGGACAGCCGCGCCGCCCATAACCTGACCCTGAGCATTGATGAACGCTTACAGGCGCTGGTTTACCGTGAACTGAATAACGCCGTTGCTTTTAACAAAGCGGAATCGGGTACGGCGGTGCTGGTGGATGTGAACACCGGTGAAGTGCTGGCGATGGCCAACAGTCCGGCTTACAACCCGAATAATCTCACCAATACGCCAAAAGATCTGATGCGTAACCGCGCGATTACCGACATCTTCGAGCCGGGTTCTACCGTGAAGCCAATGGTGGTGATGACCGCGCTGCAGCGCGGCGTGGTCAGAGAGAACAGCGTACTGAATACCGTGCCGTACCGCGTCAATGGCCATGAGATCAAAGATGTGGCGCGCTACAACGAATTGACCCTGACAGGGGTTTTACAGAAGTCGAGTAACGTCGGTGTTTCACGTCTGGCGTTAGCGATGCCTTCCTCAGCGCTGGTAGAAACTTACGCGCGCTTTGGACTGGGCAAACCGACCAATTTGGGGCTGGTCGGGGAAAGCAGTGGCTTATACCCTAAAAAACAACGGTGGTCTGACATAGAGAGGGCCACCTTCTCTTTCGGCTACGGGCTAATGGTAACGCCGTTACAGTTAGCGCGAGTCTACGCAACGATTGGCAGCTATGGCATTAACCGTCCGCTGTCGATTACCAAAGTGGATCCGCCCGTCGCGGGACAACGCGTTTTCGATGAGTCACTGGTGAAAACTGTGATGCACATGATGGAAAGCGTGGCGCTGCCCGGTGGCGGTGGCGTTAAAGCGGCAATCAAGGGTTATCGCATCGCGATAAAAACCGGTACGGCGAAAAAAGTCGGGCCGGACGGACGCTATGTCAATAAATACATTGCCTATACCGCAGGCGTTGCGCCTGCCAGTCATCCCCGATTCGCGCTGGTGGTGGTGATCAACGATCCCCAGGCTGGCAAGTATTACGGCGGTGCGGTTTCTGCACCGGTGTTTGGTGCCATCATGGGCGGCGTACTGCGTACCATGAACATCGAGCCGGACGCATTACCGACGACCAATGACAGGAATGAGTTGGTGACTAACAGAAGTGAGGAATCAAGTGACAGATCGTAACCTGCGCGACTTACTCGGCCCCTGGGTGCCAGGCGCGCCGGCGCGCCCATTGCGCGACATGACCCTGGATAGCCGCATGGCGGCGTCTGGCGATCTGTTTGTCGCTGTTGCAGGCCATCAGGTTGATGGCCGCCGTTTCATTCCGCAGGCGATTGCGCAGGGCGTCGCCGCCGTGGTGGCTGAAGCTGAAGGTGAAGCGACTGACGGCGAAATCCGTGAAATGCACGGCGTACCGGTTATCTATCTGGCACAGCTGCATCAGCGACTGTCGGCTTTAGCAGGACGTTTTTATCAGCAGCCGGGCGAGAAGCAGACGCTGATTGGCGTCACCGGCACCAACGGTAAAACCACGACTACCCAGCTGCTGGCGCAGTGGGCAACGCTGCTGGGTGAGACCAGCGCGGTGATGGGCACCGTCGGCAACGGGCTGGTGGGACACTTAGTCGCAGCAGAAAATACTACCGGTTCAGCCGTGGACGTTCAGCATATGCTGCACGAGCTCGCTGAAAAAGGGGCGACCCTGACCGCGATGGAAGTCTCCTCACACGGTCTGGTGCAGCATCGCGTTGCGGCGCTGCCGTTTGCTGCGGCGGTCTTCACCAACCTCAGTCGCGATCACCTCGATTACCACGGTGACATGCCGAGCTATGAATCGGCTAAATGGCTGCTGTTTTCTGAGCATCAGGTCGGACAGGCGATTCTTAACGCTGATGATGAAGTCGGCCGTCGCTGGCTGGCGCGCTTACCTGATGCGGTTGCCGTCACCATGGAAGATAACCTTCAATCGGGCTGCCATGGCCGCTGGCTGAAAGCCGATGCGGTGGAGTACCACGACAACGGGGCTCATATCCGTTTCAGCTCCAGCTGGGGCAACGGCGAAATCGACAGCCCGCTGATGGGCGCGTTCAACGTCAGCAATCTGCTGCTGGCGCTGGCGACCCTGCTGTCACTGAATTATCCGCTGGCGACGCTGATAAGCGTTGCACCACGATTACAGCCCGTTAACGGGCGTATGGAAGTATTCAGCGCTGCAGGAAAACCGACGGTCGTGGTGGATTATGCCCACACGCCGGATGCACTGGAAAAAGCGCTGGAAGCGGCACGTCTGCATTGCAAAGGAAAACTCTGGTGCCTGTTTGGCTGCGGCGGCGACCGCGACAAAGGCAAGCGCCCGTTAATGGGGGCGATTGCTGAACAATTTGCGGATGTGGTGGTGATTACCGACGACAATCCGCGCAGCGAAGATCCGCAGGCGATAGTAAAAGACATTCTGACCGGTTTGCTGGATCCGGGCCGCGCCCGCGTGGTATCAGGTCGTGCGCAAGCGGTCACTAACGCCATTATGCAGGCACAGCCTGACGATATCGTGCTGGTGGCGGGCAAAGGCCATGAAGATTATCAGATCATCGGCAACCGTCGTCTCGACTACTCCGATCGTGCCACGGTAGCGGCACTGCTGAGAGGCGCAGCATGATCCCGGTTTCATTAAAGACCCTGGCGGAAATTACCGGCGGCACGCTGCACGGCAGCGATTTCACCCTGAACGATGTGACCACCGATACCCGCAAAGTGACGGCGGGCAGCCTGTTTGTCGCGCTGGTGGGCGAACGCTTCGATGCACACGACTTCGCTGAGGAGGCGATTGCCAGTGGCGCACAGGCGCTGCTGGTGAGTAAGCATTTACCTGTCGCTGTGCCTCAGGTGGTGGTTGAAGATACCCGTATCGCCTTTGGCCGACTGGGTGCCTGGGTTCGTCAGCAGTCGACCGCCCGCTTAGTCGCGCTGACCGGCTCCTCCGGCAAAACTTCGGTCAAAGAGATGACCGCAGCGATTCTGCGTCAGTGTGGCGAAACGCTCTACACCGCAGGCAATCTCAACAACGATTATGGCGTGCCGATGACCCTGCTCCGCCTGACCGCAGAACATCAGTATGCGGTCATCGAGCTGGGTGCTAATCATCAGGGCGAAATCGCTTACACCACTGACCTGGTTAAACCAGAAAGTGCGCTGGTGAATAATCTGGCCGCGGCCCATCTGGAAGGCTTTGGTTCGCTGGCGGGTGTTGCTAAAGCGAAAGGTGAGATCTTTCAGGGCCTGCCGGCTCACGGCATTGCCATTCTCAACGATGAGAGCAACGACTGGCCGAACTGGCAGAGCACGCTGCAGGATAAAACCGTGTGGCGCTTTTCACCGCAGGCGGGCGAGTGTGATTTCTCCGCCCGTGATATCCGCATTGCGCAGGATGGCACCCATTTTGTGATGAACACACCGCGTGGCACGGCTGAGATCGTACTGCCATTGCCGGGTCGTCATAACATTGCTAACGCCCTGGCGGCGGCGGCACTGGCCCTGTCAGTGGATGCGCCGCTTAGCGCCGTTCAGCAGGGACTGAAAAACCTGCAGTCGGTGCCGGGTCGTCTGTTCCCGGTGCGTCTTTCTGCGCATCAGCTGCTGCTGGATGACAGCTACAACGCTAACGTCGGCTCGATGACCGCCGCCGTCCAGGTCCTGTCAGAGATGCCAGGTTACCAGGTGCTGGTCGCGGGTGATATGGCGGAACTGGGTGAAGAGACTGAAAAATGTCACCGCGAAATTGGCGAAGCGGCACGCGAAGCAGGCCTTGACCGCGTACTGACCTGTGGAAAATTCAGCCATTTCATCAGTGAAAGCAGTGGCGTTGGTGAACATTTCAGCGATAAGACGGCGCTGACTGAACGTTTGCGAGAATTGTTGTCCGAACACTCAGAAATTACCGTCCTGATAAAAGGTTCACGTAGTGCCGCCATGGAGCAGGTAGTACAGAGCTTAAAGGAGAAAGGAACATGTTAGTTTGGCTGGCCGAGCATCTGGTCGCTTTTTATTCGGGCTTCAACGTCTTTTCCTATCTGACGTTTCGCGCCATTGTCAGCCTGCTGACCGCGTTATTTATCTCGCTCTGGATGGGGCCGCGCCTCATCGCCTGGCTGCAGAAATTACAGATTGGCCAGGTCGTCCGTAACGACGGTCCGGAATCGCACTTCAGTAAGCGCGGGACGCCTACCATGGGCGGCATCATGATTCTGACCTCCATCACCATTTCGGTGCTGATGTGGGCCTATCCGTCGAACCCCTATGTCTGGTGCGTGCTGTTCGTGCTGGTCGGCTTTGGCATCATCGGCTTTGTCGATGACTACCGCAAAGTGGTGCGTAAAGACACCAAAGGCCTGATCGCCCGCTGGAAATATTTCTGGATGTCGGTGATTTCGCTGGGTGTGGCATTCGGACTTTATGCGGCGGGCAAAGATACCCCTGCGACTCAACTGGTCGTGCCGTTTTTCAAAGACATCATGCCGCAGCTTGGCCTGTTTTATGTGCTGCTGGCCTACTTTGTGATTGTCGGAACGGGTAACGCGGTCAATCTGACCGATGGCCTGGATGGCCTGGCGATTATGCCAACCGTCTTTGTCGCTGCGGGCTTCGCGCTGGTTGCCTGGGCAACCGGTAACGTGAAGTTTGCTGAATACCTTCATATTCCCTATCTGCGTCACGCCGGTGAGCTGGTGATTGTCTGTACCGCCATCGTCGGGGCAGGGCTGGGCTTCCTGTGGTTCAACACCTATCCGGCTCAGGTCTTTATGGGTGACGTCGGCTCGCTGGCTTTAGGCGGCGCGCTGGGCACCATCGCGGTGTTACTGCGTCAGGAATTTTTACTGGTGATCATGGGCGGCGTATTTGTGGTTGAAACGCTGTCGGTGATCCTGCAGGTGGGATCGTTCAAGTTGCGCGGCCAGCGTATTTTCCGCATGGCGCCTATCCATCACCACTATGAACTCAAGGGCTGGCCGGAACCGCGCGTCATCGTGCGCTTCTGGATTATTTCGCTAATGCTGGTGCTGATTGGCCTGGCCACGCTGAAGGTGCGTTAATCATGGCTGACTATCGGGGTAGAAAAGTCGTCATCATCGGACTGGGCCTTACCGGGCTCTCCTGTGTTGATTTCTTTTTAGCGCAGGGCGTTACGCCTCGCGTGATGGACACCCGTGTCTCGCCGCCGGGGCTGGATAAATTGCCCGGGCAGGTTGAACGCCATCTGGGCGGCATTAACGGTGACTGGCTACTGGCGGCAGATCTGATTGTTGCCAGCCCTGGCGTCGCGCTGGCGCATCCGATTCTCAGCGAAGCGGTAGAAGCCGGAATTGAAATCGTCGGTGACATTGAGCTGTTCTGCCGCGAGGCGCAGGCTCCCATCGTGGCAATTACCGGTTCTAACGGCAAAAGCACCGTGACCACGCTGGTAGGTGAGATGGCGAAAGCCGCAGGCTGGCAGGTGGGCGTCGGTGGCAATATTGGTCTGCCCGCGCTGAGTCTGCTGCAATCACCGGCCCAACTTTATGTACTGGAACTCTCCAGTTTCCAGCTTGAGACCACCCACAGTCTGAAAGCGGCTGCGGCAACCGTGCTTAACGTCACCGAAGATCACATGGACCGCTATCCGCTGGGTATGCAGCAGTATCGTGCTGCCAAGCTGCGGGTCTATGAGAATGCGCAGATCTGCATCGTTAACGCTGATGATGCGCTGACGATGCCGGTACGTGGTGCGGATAAGCGCTGTGTCAGCTTTGGTGTCGATTTCGGTGACTACCACCTTAACAAGCAGCAGGGCAGTATCTGGCTGCGGGTGAAAGGTGAGAAAGTCCTGAACACCGCTGAAATGAAGATGGTGGGACAGCATAACTACACCAACGCGCTGGCTGCGCTGGCGCTGGCCGATGCGGTCGGTCTGCCACGCGCCTCCAGCCTGGCGGCTTTAACACAATTTAACGGTCTGGCGCATCGCTTCCAACTGGTCCATGAAAACCAGGGCGTGCGCTGGATTAATGACTCCAAAGCGACCAACGTCGGCAGCACCGAAGCGGCGCTGAACGGCCTGCAGGTTCAGGGAACGCTGTGGCTGCTGATGGGCGGTGATGGTAAGTCAGCCGATTTTACACCGCTGATCCCGTGGCTTCAGGGCGATAACGTGCGCCTTTACTGCTTTGGCCGTGACGGCGATGCGCTGGCCGCGCTGCGTCCTGACATCGCTGTGCGCACGGAAACGATGCGACAGGCAATGGAGCAGATCGCGCCACAGGTTAAAGCAGGCGATATGGTTCTGCTGTCGCCGGCCTGCGCCAGCCTTGACCAGTTCCGTAACTTTGAGCAGCGCGGTGAGCAGTTCGCGCAACTGGCGAAGGAGCTGAGCTGATGCGTATTCCTGGTGCCGGACTGGCGGGTTACTTCTCAGGACGCCTGAAAGACTGGGTGATGGGCGCACGCGAAAGTGATGATTCATCGCTGGTGCTCTATGACCGCACACTGTTATGGCTGACGCTGGGCCTGGCGGTAATTGGTTTTGTGATGGTGACGTCGGCGTCTATGCCGGTAGGTCAGCGTCTGAATGACGATCTCTTTTACTTCGCCAAACGTGATGCGTTCTACATCGTGCTGGCTTTGGGTATGGCGCTGGTCACGCTGCGGGTGCCGATGGATTTCTGGCAGCGCTACAGCAACGTTATGCTGATGGTCACGGTGGCGATGCTGCTGATTGTTCTGGTGGTCGGCAGCTCGGTTAACGGTGCCTCGCGCTGGATCGCGCTGGGTCCGCTGCGTATCCAGCCTGCAGAGCTGTCGAAGCTTTCCCTGTTCTGCTATCTGGCCAGCTACCTGGTGCGCAAAGTGGAAGAGGTGCGAAACAACTTCTGGGGCTTCTGTAAGCCAATGGGCGTGATGGTCGTGCTGGCGGTGTTACTGCTGGCGCAGCCGGACCTGGGTACGGTGGTAGTGCTGTTTGTTACCACGCTGGCGATGCTGTTCCTGGCCGGTGCCAAGCTGTGGCAGTTCATGGCCATCATCGGCTCCGGCATTTTTGCGGTGATCCTGCTGATCATTGCAGAACCTTATCGTATGCGCCGTGTGACCTCGTTCTGGAACCCGTGGGAAGATCCGTTTGGTAGTGGTTACCAGCTGACACAATCTCTGATGGCATTTGGTCGCGGAGAATTCTGGGGGCAGGGACTCGGTAACTCGGTGCAAAAGCTGGAATATCTGCCGGAAGCGCATACCGACTTTATTTTCGCCATCATCGGGGAAGAACTCGGCTATGTCGGTGTGGTACTGGCACTTTTAATGGTATTCTTCGTCGCTTTTCGTGCGATGTCGATTGGCCGTCGTGCTCTGGAACTGGATCAGCGTTTTTCCGGCTTTTTAGCCTGTTCAATCGGTGTCTGGTTCAGCTTCCAGGCGCTGGTTAACGTCGGGGCTGCCGCCGGTATGTTACCGACCAAAGGCCTGACCTTACCGCTGATCAGTTATGGTGGGTCGAGTCTGATCATTATGTCGACCGCCATCGTCTTTTTATTACGCATAGATTATGAAACGCGCCTGGCGAAAGCGCAGGCGTTTACCCGAGGTGGTCGATGAGCGGTAAGCGATTGATGGTGATGGCAGGCGGAACCGGCGGACATGTCTTTCCCGGTCTGGCTGTCGCCCATCATCTGATGGAACAGGGCTGGCAGGTTCGCTGGTTAGGCACAGCCGACCGTATGGAAGCCGATCTGGTGCCAAAGCACGGCATCGACATCGACTTCATCCGTATCAGCGGATTACGCGGGAAAGGCATGAAAGCACTGCTGCTGGCACCGCTGCGTATCTTCAATGCCTGGCGCCAGGCGCGTCGCCTTATGAAAGCCTGGCAGCCGGATGTTGTGCTGGGCATGGGCGGCTACGTTTCAGGACCAGGCGGCTTAGCGGCCTGGAGCTGCGGGATTCCGGTGGTGCTGCATGAGCAGAACGGGATCGCCGGGCTGACTAACAAATGGCTGGCGAAAATCGCTACCAAAGTACTGCAGGCGTTTCCGGGCGCGTTTCCCGCCGCCGATGTGGTGGGGAATCCGGTTCGTACCGATGTTCTGGCTCTGCCTTTACCCGCGCAACGTCTGGCGGATCGTCATGGCCCGATTCGGGTGCTGGTGATTGGGGGCAGTCAGGGGGCGCGGATTCTGAACCAGACGCTGCCGCAGGTTGCGGCGCTGGTGGGTGATGAGATCACCCTGTGGCATCAGACCGGTAAAGGGGCACAGCCCGAAACAGAGAAAGCCTATCAGCAGGTGGGACAGACGCAGCATAAGGTCACTGAGTTTATTGATGACATGGCTGCCGCCTACGCCTGGGCTGATGTGGTGGTATGTCGCTCCGGCGCATTAACCGTGAGCGAAGTCGCTGCCGCTGGTTTACCGGCGATTTTCGTGCCGTTTCAGCACAAAGATCGCCAGCAGTACTGGAACGCGCTGCCGCTGGAGAAAGCGGGCGCCGCCAGAATTTTTGAGCAGCCGCAATTTACTGCGGAGGCTGTAGCGGATTTGCTACGCCACTGGGACCGCGCAACACTGCTGACGATGGCTGAGCAGGCCCGTCAGGTGGCGATTCCCGATGCGACTGGACGGGTCGCTCAGGAAGTGGCTCGCGCCGCAAAGTAATCATTCCGGTCAGCGTGTCTGACCTGTACCCGAAGTGGGTACAAACTGAAATAGCAGGTAACTGAGAGCGATGAATACACAACAATTGGCAAAACTGCGTTCTATCGTGCCCGAGATGCGTCGCGTCCGGCACATCCACTTTGTCGGCATCGGTGGTGCTGGCATGGGCGGTATTGCCGAAGTGTTAGCAAATGAAGGCTACCATATCAGCGGTTCAGATCTGGCCCCTAACCCGGTGACGCAGAACCTGAACGCCCTGGGCGCCACCATTTATTTTAACCATCGCCCCGAAAACGTGACCGATGCGAGCGTCGTTGTGGTCTCCAGCGCCGTATCGCAGGATAACCCGGAACTGGTAGCGGCTCGTGAACAGCGTATCCCGGTCATCCGTCGCGCGGAGATGCTGGCTGAACTGATGCGTTTCCGTCACGGCATCGCCGTTGCGGGTACGCATGGCAAAACGACCACCACGGCGATGGTGTCGAGTATTTATGCGGAGGCCGGTCTTGATCCGACTTTCGTTAACGGCGGCTTGGTTAAAGCAGCAGGTACCCATGCTCGTCTGGGTCACAGCCGCTATCTGATTGCCGAAGCGGATGAGAGCGATGCGTCGTTCCTGCATCTGCAGCCGATGGTGGCCATTGTGACCAACATCGAAGCTGACCATATGGACACCTATCAGGGCGATTTTGAGAACCTGAAGCAGACGTTTATTAACTTCCTGCACAACCTGCCGTTTTACGGTCGTGCGGTGATGTGTGTGGATGATGTGGTTATCCGTGACCTGATCCCGCGCGTGGGCCGTCATATCACCACGTATGGTTTCAGTGATGATGCGGATCTGCGCATTGAAAACTACGAGCAGAGTGGCGCGCAGGGGCATTTTACCCTGATTCGTCAGGACAAAGCGCCGCTGCAGATTACGCTAAATGCGCCGGGTCGCCACAACGCCCTGAACGCGGCAGCCGCGGTCGCCGTCGCCAGTGAAGAGGGCATTGAAGACAATGCCATCCTGGCTGCGCTGGAGAGTTTCCAGGGCACGGGCCGTCGCTTTGATCTGCTGGGTGAATTCCCGACAGAGCCGGTGAACGGTCAGCCGGGCACTGCGATGCTGGTGGATGATTACGGTCATCACCCAACCGAAGTGGACGCGACGATTAAAGCCGCGCGCGCAGGCTGGCCAGATAAAAAACTGGTGATGGTGTTTCAGCCGCACCGTTACAGCCGTACCCGCGATTTGTTTGATGATTTCGCCAACGTGCTGTCGCATGTCGATGTGTTACTGATGCTGGATGTGTACTCCGCCGGTGAAACCGCGATTCCGGGTGCCGACAGCCGTTCGCTGTGCCGTGCCATTCGTAACCGGGGCAAGGTCGATCCGATTCTGGTGCCGGAACATGACGCGCTGCCGGAAATGCTGGCACCACTGCTGTCAGGCAATGACCTGATTCTGGTGCAGGGTGCCGGTAACGTCGGCAAGGTTGCCCGCAAGCTGGCGGAGACTAAGCTCCAGCCGGAACGCAAAGCGGAGGATCGTCATGGCGGATAAAGTTGCCGTATTAATGGGCGGCACCTCAGCAGAGCGTGAGGTTTCACTGAACTCGGGTCAGGCCGTCGTCGCCGGACTGCGGGAAATGGGCATTGATGCGCATGGCGTCGATACCCGTGATGTGTCGGTGCTGACGCTGAAAGAGCAGGGCTTTACCAAAGCCTTTATCGCGCTGCATGGCCGGGGTGGAGAAGATGGCACGATGCAGGCGATGCTGGAGTTCCTGCAACTGCCTTACACCGGCAGCGGCGTGATGGCATCGGCTGTGACCATGGATAAGCTGCGCACCAAACTGCTGTGGCAGGGTCGCGGATTACCGTCAGGAAAGTTTGTCTGGCTGACGCGTCAGCAGTTTGATGCCGGGCTGGATGCAGAGAGCAACGCAGCAATTGCGGCGCTGGGTCTGCCACTGTTTGTTAAGCCAGCCTGTGAAGGCTCGAGCGTGGGTATCAGCCGGGTTAACGATCTGAACGCGCTGCCTGCCGCACTGGACATGGCGTTTAAGCACGACGATGACGTACTGGTCGAGGCGTTTCTCAGCGGCGCGGAGTATACCGTCGCGATTGTGGGCGATCGTATTCTGCCCTCAATTGAAATAAAGAGCGCCAGTGAGTTCTATGACTATGAAGCTAAATACATTTCTGACGATACTCAGTACGTCTGTCCGGCCGATTTAAGCGCTGAACGTGAAGCTGAATTACAGCAGCTGGTGCTGGCGGCCTGGCGTGCACTGGGCTGTCGTGGCTGGGGACGGGTTGATGTGATGACGGATGGGGAAGGGCGCTTTCAGTTGCTGGAAGCCAATACCTCTCCGGGCATGACCAGCCACAGTCTGGTTCCTATGGCTGCGAAACAGGCGGGCATGAGTTTCCCGCAGCTGGTTGCCCATATTCTGGAGCTGGCCGACTGATATGTCACAGGCGGCGATGAGAGTTCGAAACCGTGAACCGCAGGAGCGTATTCGCACCGGGCGCAGTAACGGAGCCCGACTGTTCGGCATTGTTTTTCTGCTGATGGTTATCGGGATTATGGTTGCCGGCGGGCTGGTAGTGCTGAAGTGGATGAACGATGCGTCCCGGCTGCCGCTGTCAAAACTGGTGGTGACAGGACAGACGCACTACACCACCCACGACGATATCCGCCAGGCGATTCTATCGCTGGGTCCGCCTGGCACGTTTATGTCTCAGAATGTGGATATCCTGCAGCAGCAGATTGAGCGGCTGCCGTGGATAAAGCAGGTCAGCGTGCGTAAGCAGTGGCCGGACGAACTGAAAATCCATCTGGTGGAGTATACGCCGGTGGCGCGCTGGAACGATTTGCATATGGTGGATGCTGAAGGTGTCTCCTTCAGCGTACCCGCCAGTCATGCCGGCAAAGAAACAATGCCGATGTTGTATGGGCCAGAAGGGAGTGAGAAAGAGGTCCTGGCGGGCTATCACAGCATGGATGATGTGCTGAAAGCCCGGAAGTTTACCCTGAAGGTGGCGTCGATGACGGCCCGTCGTTCATGGCAGCTGGTCACCAGCGATGATGTACGTATCGAACTGGGCCGCAGCGACACCATGAAACGACTGAATCGCTTTATTGAGCTCTACCCGGTGCTGCAACAGCAAGGTCAGAACGAGAGCAAACGTATCAGCTACGTGGATTTGCGATACGACTCTGGCGCTTCTGTTGGCTGGACACCGGTCGTGATGGAGCCACAGGACAGTAATCAGCAACAGAACCAGGCACAGGCTAAACAACAATGATCAAGGCAACGGACAGAAAACTGGTAGTTGGACTCGAAATCGGCACTGCAAAGGTTGCCGCCCTGGTTGGGGAAGTTCTGCCCGATGGTATGGTCAACATTATTGGGGTGGGCAGCTGCCCTTCCCGCGGTATGGATAAAGGTGGCGTAAACGACCTTGAGTCGGTGGTGAAATGCGTTCAGCGCGCCATCGATCAGGCTGAGCTGATGGCAGATTGCCAGATCTCCTCCGTCTACCTTGCTTTATCGGGCAAACATATCAGTTGTCAGAACGAAATCGGGATGGTTCCGATTTCGGAAGAGGAAGTGACTCAGGATGATGTAGAGAACGTTGTACATACCGCCAAATCGGTGAGAGTACGTGACGAGCACCGCATCCTGCATGTAATTCCTCAGGAATACGCAATCGATTATCAGGAAGGGATTAAGAATCCGGTCGGGCTGTCCGGCGTGCGCATGCAGGCAAAAGTACACCTGATCACCTGCCACAACGATATGGCGAAGAACATCGTTAAAGCCGTTGAGCGTTGCGGACTGAAAGTGGATCAGCTGATTTTTGCCGGCCTCGCCTCCAGTTTTGCGGTTCTGACTGAAGACGAACGTGAGCTGGGCGTCTGTGTTGTCGATATTGGTGGCGGTACAATGGACATAGCCGTATATACCGGCGGCGCTTTACGGCACACTAAGGTGATTCCGTATGCAGGCAACGTCGTCACCAGCGATATCGCCTATGCGTTTGGTACACCACCAACGGATGCTGAAGCGATTAAAGTGCGCCATGGCTGTGCGCTGGGCTCGATTGTCGGCAAAGATGAGAACGTTGAAGTGCCGAGCGTAGGAGGACGTCCACCGCGCAGCCTGCAACGTCAGACGCTGGCGGAAGTGATTGAGCCGCGTTATACCGAACTTTTGAATCTGGTCAATGACGAGATTCTGCAGTTACAGGAACAACTGCGTCAGCAGGGCGTGAAGCATCATCTGGCCGCAGGCATTGTCCTGACCGGTGGTGCAGCGCAAATCGAAGGACTGGCGGCCTGTGCGCAACGCGTATTCCATACGCAGGTGCGTATCGGACAGCCGCTGAATATTACCGGCCTGACTGACTATGCGCAGGAATCGTACTACTCCACCGCCGTGGGACTGTTGCATTACGGCAAAGAGTCGCACATGAACGGTGATGCAGAGACCGAAAAACGGGTTTCAGTAGGTAACTGGTTCAAGCGTATTAACAGTTGGTTAAAAAAAGAGTTTTAATTTTTGTGAAAGGGGATCATGCTGTTTTCTTTAATGATCTCCAGGCGACAGGCACATAACGGAGAGAAATCATGTTTGAACCTATGGAATTAACCAACGACGCGGTGATTAAAGTCATCGGCGTCGGTGGCGGCGGCGGTAACGCCGTAGAGCACATGGTACGCGAACGTATCGAAGGTGTAGAATTCTTTGCTGTGAATACCGACGCGCAAGCGCTGCGTAAAACAGCGGTCGGCCAGACCATCCAGATCGGTAATAACATTACCAAAGGTCTGGGTGCGGGTGCGAACCCGGAAGTGGGCCGTAACTCTGCAGAAGAAGATCGCGAAGCACTGCGGGCTGCGCTGGAAGGGGCAGACATGGTCTTCATCGCAGCAGGCATGGGCGGCGGTACCGGTACCGGTGCAGCACCTGTGGTTGCTGAAGTGGCCAAGGATCTCGGTATCCTGACGGTGGCGGTTGTCACCAAGCCATTCAACTTCGAAGGCAAAAAACGCATGGCGTTTGCCGAGCAGGGGATCGCTGAACTCTCCAAGCATGTCGATTCACTGATTACCATTCCAAACGACAAGCTGCTGAAAGTGCTGGGTCGTGGCATTTCCCTGCTGGATGCGTTTGGTGCGGCCAATGACGTGCTGAAAGGCGCAGTCCAGGGTATCGCCGAACTGATCACTCGTCCGGGCCTGATGAACGTCGACTTTGCTGACGTGCGTACCGTGATGTCCGAAATGGGCTATGCAATGATGGGTTCAGGCGTGGCGTGCGGTGAAGATCGTGCGGAAGAAGCGGCTGAAATGGCGATCTCCAGCCCACTGCTGGAAGATATCGACCTGTCTGGCGCCCGTGGCGTGCTGGTCAACATTACTGCGGGCTTCGACCTGCGTCTGGATGAGTTCGAAACCGTGGGTAACACTATCCGTGCCTTCGCCTCTGACAACGCGACCGTGGTAATCGGTACGTCGCTGGATCCGGAAATGAACGACGAACTGCGCGTCACTGTCGTGGCAACCGGTATTGGCATGGACAAGCGTCCAGAAATCACGCTGGTCACCAACAAGCCAGCCAGCCAGCCAGTGATGGATCATCGCTATCAGCAGCACGGTATGTCACCACTGCCGCAGGAGCAGAAGCCTGCTGCCAAAGTCGTTAACGACCAGGCTGCGCAGTCGAATAAAGAGCCAGACTATCTTGATATTCCGGCCTTTTTACGTAAGCAGGCCGACTAGGATTAACCCTATAATTGGGATTCTCCGCTCTTTGTGCTAAAGTGTCTGTCCGCTGGTAAAGTATACTAGCGGTCGGAAAGGTGATACTGCGAGATAATGCGATGATCAAACAAAGGACATTAAAACGTATTGTTCAGGCGACTGGCGTCGGTTTACATACCGGCAAAAAAGTCACACTGACATTACGCCCTGCGTCGGCTAACACCGGGGTCATCTATCGTCGCACCGACTTGAATCCACCGGTAGATTTTCCGGCTGATGCAAAATACGTGCGCGACACCATGCTGAGTACCTGCCTGGTGAATGATGAAGGCGTGCGTATTTCAACGGTTGAACACCTTAATGCCGCCCTGGCGGGTCTGGGTATCGACAACATTATTGTTGAAGTCAATGCGCCAGAAATCCCGATCATGGATGGCAGCGCAGCACCGTTTATCTATCTGCTGATGGATGCGGGTATCGAGCAGCTCAACAGCGCGAAGAAATTTGTGCGTGTTAAGCAGACCGTGCGTGTGGAAGAGGGTGACAAATGGGCAGAGATCAAACCGTACAACGGTTTCTCGCTCGATTTCACCATTGACTTCAAACACCCGGCTATCGATTCCAGCTCACAGCGCTATGCGATGAACTTCTCTGCTGACGCCTTTGTTCGTCAAATCAGCCGGGCGCGTACATTTGGCTTTATGCGTGAAATCGAATATCTGCAGTCTAAAGGCCTGTGCCTGGGCGGTAGCTTAGATTGTGCGATAGGTCTGGATGATTTCCGCGTACTGAATGAAGAAGGTCTGCGTTTTGAAGACGAGTTTGTCCGTCACAAAATGCTGGACGCGATTGGCGACTTGTTTATGTGTGGTCACAACATCATTGGCGCATTCACTGCGTTCAAATCGGGCCACGCGCTGAACAACAAGCTGTTGCAGGCGGTTCTGGCTAAGCAGGAAGCCTGGGAATGGGCAACCTTCGAAGACGAAGCTGAACTGCCAGTGGCATTCAAAGCACCGAATCTGGTTCTGGCTTAACTACCCCAGAACGTGAAACGGCTGGTTATGCTGACACCCTCTCCGGTCAGCGGCACCAGCCGTTTTTTTATTGCCTTCCGTAACGCACCTGATGACTGCGACCTTGCTCGCAAAGCGTTGTCTGTTCTGCTGAATTGCTGAACAATCACACGCGTTTTCTCACGCCGCCTCTTTAATCCCAGGTGTGGATGCCCCACATTAATGTTACTATCTGTGGCGCTTTTACAGGCCGAAATCCGTTGCGGCTCGCGGCGGGTACACGAAATCAAGAGCGCAACAGAGCATGCGCGATGGAAAGGTTGTGATCGGGATTCTTCTGCGCTGGCGACAATTAGGTAGACGCTACTTCTGGCCCCATCTCCTGTTAGGGATGGTAGCGGCCAGCTTTGGCCTGCCAGCCTGTGCGCAAAGCTCCGAACTCAACGCCTCGTCTGAATCGCCGGCAAGTAGTCTCTTTCTTGGCAATGCTACCCGGTTTGATCATTTAATCCGGCTTCAGGAAGCATCCCGACGTCCAAGCTTCAGCGTGGATTACTGGCATCAGCACGCCATCCGCACCGTTATTCGTCACCTCTCTTTCACGCTGGCACCTCAGGTGCAGGCGGAGCAACAGCAGTTACCGCTGGCGGCACAAAAGCTGGCGCTGATCGACTCACTGCATAATTTACTGACATCGCATTCTGCGCTGCACACTGCACCGCAGCAGATATCTGTACCGCCTCTTTTCACGGCCACTACCCGCTCATGGGTAGAATGGCATGCCAGCGTGCATGGCATTCGCGCCGGACCCGCCCGATTGTTCTGCTAATATTTTTGGTTTTATTCACGCTGTTTAGATTTTGCAGTCCGGAATGCGCCGGCTGAATTGAGAATATATTTACTATGTTAAGCAAAATATTGACCAAGGTTTTTGGTAGCAGTAACGATCGTACGCTGCGCCGTATGCGCAAAGTGGTGGACGTCATCAATAAGATGGAGCCCGATTTTGAGAAGCTCTCTGACGATGAACTGAAAGCGAAAACCGACGAGTTCCGCGAGCGCCTGAAAAAAGGTGAATCGCTGGAAAGCCTTATCCCGGAAGCGTTCGCGACCGTGCGTGAAGCGAGTAAACGTGTGTTTGGCATGCGTCACTTCGACGTGCAGCTGATCGGCGGCATGGTGCTGAACGACCGCTGCATCGCTGAAATGCGTACCGGTGAAGGTAAAACCCTGACCGCAACGCTGCCAGCCTATCTGAATGCGCTGTCCGGCAAAGGCGTTCACGTGGTGACCGTCAACGACTATCTGGCACAGCGTGATGCGGAAAATAACCGTCCACTGTTTGAGTTCCTGGGTTTAAGCATCGGTATCAACATGTCGGGCCTGCCGGCGGTGGCAAAACGTGAAGCCTATGCTGCTGATATTACCTACGGCACCAACAACGAATATGGCTTTGACTATCTGCGCGACAACATGGCTTTCAGCCCGGAAGAGCGCGTACAGCGTAAACTGCACTATGCGCTGGTGGATGAGGTCGACTCCATCCTGATCGATGAAGCGCGTACGCCGCTGATTATCTCCGGTCCGGCAGAAGACAGTTCTGAGCTTTACACCAAAGTGAACAAGATCATCCCTCATCTGGTTCGCCAGGATAAAGAAGATACCGAAACCCATCAGGGTGAAGGTGACTTCTGGGTCGATGAGAAAGCGCGTCAGGCTCACATGTCTGAGCGTGGTCTGGTGAAAGTGGAAGAGCTGCTGGTCAGCCAGGGCATTATGGAAGCGGGCGAGTCTCTCTACTCACCGACCAATATCATGCTGATGCATCACGTCACTGCGGCACTGCGTGCGCACGCACTCTTTACCCGCGATGTTGATTACATCGTGAAAGATGGCGAAGTGGTGATTGTTGATGAACACACCGGCCGTACCATGCAGGGCCGTCGCTGGTCCGATGGTCTGCATCAGGCGATTGAAGCAAAAGAAGGCGTTGAGATTCAGAACGAGAACCAGACGCTGGCCTCGATCACCTTCCAGAACTACTTCCGTATTTACGAGAAGCTGGCCGGTATGACCGGTACTGCTGATACCGAAGCGTTCGAATTCAGCTCTATTTACAAGCTCGACACCATTGTGGTGCCGACCAACCGTCCGATGGTGCGTAAAGATCTGGCCGACCTGGTCTACATGACCGAGAAAGAGAAGATCGATGCCATTATCGAAGATATCCGTGAGCGCACAGCCAACGGTCAGCCGGTGCTGGTGGGAACCATCTCGATTGAAAAATCAGAAGTGGTTTCTAACGAACTGACCCGTGCCGGTATCAAACATAACGTCCTGAACGCCAAATTCCACGCCCGCGAAGCGGACATCGTGGCGCAGGCTGGTCAGCCGGGTGCGGTCACTATCGCCACCAACATGGCCGGACGTGGTACGGACATTATGCTGGGCGGTAGCTGGCACGCTGAAGTGGCTGAACTGGAAGACCCGACTGAAGCGCAAATCCAGGAGATCAAAGCAGCCTGGCAGATTCGTCATGATGCAGTGCTGGCTTCTGGTGGTCTGCACATTGTCGGTACTGAACGTCATGAATCGCGTCGTATCGATAACCAGCTGCGTGGTCGTGCCGGCCGTCAGGGTGACGCCGGTTCTTCACGCTTCTACCTGTCGATGGAAGATGCGCTGATGCGTATTTTCGCCTCAGACCGCGTCTCCAACATGATGCGTAAACTGGGCATGAAGCCAGGCGAAGCGATTGAGCATCCATGGGTCACCAAAGCGATTGCCAACGCACAGCGTAAAGTTGAAAGCCGCAACTTCGATATTCGTAAGCAACTGCTGGAATATGATGATGTAGCGAATGACCAGCGTCGCGCGATCTACAGTCAGCGTAATGAACTGCTGGATGTCTCGGACGTTAGCGAAACCATCAACAGTATTCGCCACGATGTCTATAAAGCGACCATCGACACCTATATTCCGCCGCAGTCGCTGGAAGAGATGTGGGACGTGCCGGGTCTGGAAGAGCGTCTGCGTGCTGACTTCGATCTGAATCTGCCGATTGCAGAATGGCTGGATAAAGAGCCTGATCTGCACGAAGAAGTGCTGCGTGAGCGCATCATGACCCACGCCACGGAAAGCTACGCAGAGAAAGAGCAGATCGTTGGTGCAGAGATGATGCGCAACTTCGAAAAAGGCGTGATGTTGCAGACGCTGGATTCATTGTGGAAAGAGCATCTGGCTGCGATGGACTATCTGCGTCAGGGTATCCATCTGCGCGGCTATGCGCAGAAAGATCCGAAGCAGGAGTACAAGCGTGAGTCCTTCGCTATGTTTGCCGCAATGCTTGAATCACTGAAGTATGAAGTGATCAGTACGCTGAGCAAAGTGCAGGTGCGCATGCCAGAAGAAGTTGAAGCGATGGAGCAGCAGCGTCGTGAAGAGGCTGAACGTCTGGCGCAGCAACAGCAGCTAAGCCATGTAGAAGAAGATTTGCTGGCAGCCGAGCCTGTGGCAGAGCAGAGCGGCGAACGCAAAGTCGGCCGCAACGATCCCTGCCCATGCGGTTCCGGTAAAAAGTACAAGCAGTGTCATGGCCGTATTGCCTGAGACTAAATGCTGATGAAAAAGGAGCCGATGGCTCCTTTATTTATGCACTCTGCTAACGTAATCTCTGCGCCAGCGCGGAGCTAAAGCGGTTAACTTCCGCTCCGGCATGCTCTAGAATCAGCCTTCATTCACTTATGACGACCGGATAGTTTCCATGAAGCACCTGCAGGTTGCAGTTGGCATCATTCGCAATGCCAATAAACAGATTTTTCTTGCCCAGCGCGCGGCAAGCTCTTACATGGCGAACAAGTGGGAGTTTCCTGGCGGTAAGATTGAAGCGGGCGAAAGTGCCGAACAGGGGCTGGTCAGGGAGCTACACGAAGAGACCGGGATTGACGTCACTGAGGCGCGCCCGATTGGTCATGCAGACCACAGCTATGATGATCTGCGCGTAACGCTGCATTTCTTTCTGGTTGAAGGGTGGAAAGGCGAGCCGTGGGGCAAAGAGGGTCAGCCACAGCGTTGGGTTGATCAGCATGCGCTGGTGGCGGAGGAGTTTCCACCCGCGAATCACCAGCTGATTGCGCGTCTGGTCGCGGGCGAACTCTGACTGGATGGGGCAGTGCGCCCCATCTCATCAGCGATCTTCTTCTTCGCTCCAGTTGTCACTGTCGTTCATGTCGTTGCTGCTGGGAATGCGTTTTTCTTCTGCGGCCCATTCTCCTAAATCGATGAGCTGGCAGCGCTTACTGCAAAAAGGGCGCCACGGGCTGAGCTCATCCCAGATCACATCTTTGCCGCACTGCGGACAGGAAACGGTCATCACTTCTTGCTGCATATTTACCTCTAACAACAGGCCAGCTGGAAGTTAAGGCGGGCCGGAACTTCACCGCGCTCACTATCAAGTGGCATAAAACGAATGGCGTAGCGGCTTTTATGTCCGGACACCTGGGGATAGAGCGCATCGTCCAGCGACAACTGTAGTCGCAGCAGATCGGCACCCTCGGCATTATCCTGATAAAAACCATTAAGACTGGTCTGCATATGGAACGCGCCGGACTGGCGGATTAGATCCAATACCATCGCCAGCGCATGATGCAGCGGCTCCAGCGTCTGCATCCAGGCCTCGACCTGCGCATCGCGAGTTTCCTGCGGCAGATGGAGCCAGATGTGCAGGCCCGGCAAATCAAAGCTGCAGCATCCGCCTGGGATGCTCAGTCGCTGACGCACCAGGGCAATCAGACGATCCTCGCGCAGTTGCTGCCCCATACGCGGTGCATTCATCAACTGCGTTGACTGAATTTTGAGTTTATCGCGCAGAGCATCCACCAGCGTCATATCGACGCCAGGCACGTCAGCCCACGCCCGTAATTTTTGCTGTTGACGCTCAAGCTCTTTCAACAATTCTGTCCGCATATCGCCGCGCTCAAAAATATCGAGCAACTCGCCAGTCAGGCGAAAAAAGGTCAGCGCATTAACGGTTTTATCCAGTGGGGTCGTTTCATCTAACTGATTAATCAAAAACTCAACCCGTAACCAGGTTCGCATTTTTTCATTCAGTGGGTGTTCAAACAGAACGGGTGTGCTCATGGTATTAATCCTGTTTCGTTGCCGCCAGCCTGAGATAGCGCTGATGGAGTTCGGCAACCTGTGGCAAGGCGTCGTCGGGCTCACCACTGTTATCAATAATGTCATCGGCACAGGCGAGGCGCTGCTGGCGCGTGGCCTGTGCGGCAATAATACGTTTCGCCTGTTCGACGGAAAGATGGTCACGCTGCTGGGTGCGCTTTAACTGCGTTGCCTCATCAATGTCTACCACCAGTACCCGATCAGCCTGGTGCTGTAACTGATTTTCCACCAGTAATGGCACCACCCAGAGCACATAAGGTGAGGTGGCCTGGGCGATCAGTTCTCGTGTCCGGGCGTTAATCTGCGGATGCAGCAGGGCGTTTAACCAGTTTTTCTCTTCAGGCTGCTGAAAAATAATGTCGCGAAGCTGTTTACGATCAAGCATTCCCTGTTCCGTCACGATTGACGCGCCATAGCGTGCCTGAATGGCCTGCAAAGCGGGCGTGCCAGGTCCAACAACTTCGCGGGCGATCAGGTCAGCATCAATAATGTCCACGCCAGACGCGGCGAATGCCTGGGCAATCGTACTCTTTCCACTGCCGATTCCCCCTGTAAGCGCGACGATATAGGGCATGTTTCTCACCTGACTTCATAATCCGACATAGGTACAGGGTAATGATCTGGCTAAGAAAGGCAAAAATGCGCGGCAGATCACACCGATAAAGCACAACTAAATTTAACGGATTGTAGCGTAAATAAAGTGAAATTCGCAGTCTTGTCGCGCAGCGAGAGGCGCGTATCATAACGTCACTGGAGCTGTGCTTACTTCGTGAACGACGATTCATTGCCACTTACCAGGACACTGTTTATGCGTATTGAAGAAGATTTGAAACTGGGCTTTAAAGATGTCTTGATCCGCCCCAAACGTTCAACGCTGCAAAGTCGCTCACAGGTTGAGCTTGAGCGCAGCTTTACCTTCAGACATTCAGGCCTGAGCTGGAGCGGCGTACCGATCATCGCCGCTAACATGGATACCGTCGGCACATTTTCGATGGCCGAGGCGCTGGCCAGCTTCAATATCCTCACTGCCGTCCACAAGCATTACAGCGCAGACGACTGGCGGGCGTTTATTCAGCGCGTGCCTGCGACAGTCCTGAACCATGTGATGGTTTCAACCGGCACCTCAGAAGCCGACCTGACTAAACTGGTCGCGATTATGGCGCTGTCTGACGATCTGCAGTTTATCTGCATTGACGTGGCTAACGGCTACTCGCAGCATTTTGTCGATTTCCTGCAGCGCGCGCGTGAAATGTTTCCGGCTAAAACCGTCTGTGCCGGTAACGTGGTCACGGGCGAAATGGTGGAGGAGCTCATCCTCTCCGGCGCGGATATCGTCAAAGTCGGTATTGGCCCGGGTTCGGTCTGTACTACACGGGTGAAAACCGGCGTGGGCTATCCGCAGCTTTCTGCAGTCATTGAGTGTGCCGATGCGGCGCATGGCTTAAGCGGACAGATTGTCAGTGATGGCGGCTGTTCCGTGCCGGGCGATATTGCAAAAGCCTTTGGCGGCGGCGCTGATTTTGTGATGCTGGGCGGTATGCTGGCGGCACATGATGAGTGTGAAGGGCAGGTCGTCGAAGAGAATGGTGAAAGCTTCATGCTCTTTTACGGCATGAGTTCCGAATCGGCAATGAAGCGTCATGTCGGCGGTGTCGCGCAATACCGTGCCGCAGAAGGTAAAACCGTGAAGCTGCCATTGCGCGGTCCGGTGGCTGACACCGCACGTGATATCCTGGGTGGACTGCGTTCCGCCTGTACGTACGTCGGGGCTGAGCGCCTTAAAGAGCTGACCAAGCGTACGACCTTTATCCGGGTTAACGAGCAGGAAAACCGCGTTTTCAATCGATAGTCTTTCGGGGCGCACTTTGCGCCCCCTTAATGCATCGCATCACCCAGCCCGAACACCGGCAGATACATCGCAATCACCAGCGTGCCGACAATCCCGCCAATCACCACCATCATAATTGGTTCCAGTGACGCCGCCAGTGTGTCAGCGCGCTCTCGCGTTTCTGCCTCGTGCCATTCCGCCAGGCGGGCCAGCATCAAATCCAGTGCGCCCGCCTCTTCACCTACCCGAATCAACTGACCACATAAGGGCGTGAATAGCGGATGCTGCATCAGCGCCTGATGCAGAGGACTCCCCTGCGCAATATGCTGCTGCAGTCCGGCCATCGCTTCCCGCCAGAGTAATGAAGAGAGCGTGACTTCCACGGCGGCCAGCCCCTGTAACAGGGTTAACCCGGCGCGCTGCGTGAGATTCAGGATGGTATAGATCTGCGTCAGCTGCGTGCCACGCCACAACCCGGAAAGCAGCGGGATGCGCAGGAAAAGCGTCTGTTCACGACGTTGCCAGCCTGGAGAGCGTCGTCGCAGCTGATGCCATCCAGCCAGCATCAGCGAAATACCAAAGGCCAGCACACCGCCCCATTCCTGAAGCGCGGCAGATAACTGCATAATCGCGGCTGTAAAAGCGGGCAGGGGCGCGTCAAAGGAGTCATACACCGCAACAAACTCTGGCAGCACGAACAGCAGCATGCCGCAGGTGACCGCTATCGCCACCAGCAGAATGAACAGCGGATAGCGTAACGCCTTTGCCACCTGATGCCATAACTGCTGCTGGCGGATCTGCTGCTGAGCCAGCTCACTGCAGCAGATATCCAGCTGCCCCGTCAGTTCGCCCACTTCCATCAGAGCCGGGTAGAGCGGCGGAAAAATCTGCGGCCATTCACGCAAAGCCTGTGAAAAAGGGGCACCGCTGAGTACCCGATGATGCAGGGCGAGCATCAGAGCCCGCCAGCCTGCATGAGGATGCCCCTCAGCCAGTAAAGCCAGACTCTCAGCCAGCGGCAGGCCCGCTTTGAGCAGGGTAGCCAGCTGACGAATCAGATCGGTTTTGTGCTGCCACGTCCACTCCCTCTGACGCCAGATTTTTTCCCGCTTCCAGCTCACCGGCAGAAGATCGCGCTGTGCCAGCATCTGCAGCAGGTTGTCAGTGTCGATAGCCAGTAGCTGACCACTGAGTAACTGCCCCTGGCTATCGACTGCCTGCCAGCTGAATAAAGCTGCGTTAGCCATCGTCCAGCCCAATCACCCGTTGCATCTCTTCCAGCGAGGTATCGCCCCGGCTTACCGCTTCCAGGCCGGAAACCAGTAAAGTGCGCAATCCCTGCTGTTTGGCCAGACTGAGCAGATTCTCCAGCGGCATCTCGGCTGCAATCGCATTCTGCAGCCTGGCATTGATCGGCAGCAGCTCAAACAGCGCCAGCCGGCCAAAATAGCCGGAGAAGCAGTGGTCACAGCCGGGGGCCCGCCAGGTCTGCAGAGTGCCGGGCCAGAGTTCCGCAGGATAGTGCGCCACCGCCTCAGCGGGCTGACGGCAATGGGGGCAGAGGCGTCGGACCAGACGCTGCGCAACGATCAGTTTCAGCGCTGACCCCAGCAGATAACCGGGAATCCCCATCTGCCGCAGCCGGGTTAGCGTTTCGGCGGTGGAGTTGGTGTGCAGCGTCGATAGCACCAGATGCCCGGTCTGCGCCGCTTTCACCGCAATCTCCGCTGTTTCGGCATCGCGGATCTCGCCCACCATGATCACATCCGGATCCTGCCTCAGCAGCGCCCGCAGCACACGGTTAAAATCGAGACCGTTTTTGGTGTGAATCTGCGTCTGGTTAATGCCGGGCAGTGGGATCTCAATAGGATCTTCAACGCTGCACAGATTTTTTTCCGGTTTATTCAGGGCACTGAGTCCGCTATAAAGCGTAAACGTCTTGCCACTGCCGGTGGGGCCGGTGACCAGGATCAGTCCCTGTGGCTGGGCCAGTGCGGCACAGAACAGACGCAACTGGGCAGCGGGTAAGCCGAGCTTATCCAGAGACAGCGCCGCGCTTTCACTCTGCAACAGCCGGACCACTGCTTTCTCGCCGCCATAGATGGGCAAGGTCGCCAGGCGGAAAGAGGCGGGTTTACCGGCAATCTCCATGCTGAACTGACCATCCTGCGGTAAGCGGCGTTCGGCGATATCCAGCCCGCCAAGGATCTTCAGTCGTGCCAGCAACGCCGCAGGCTGAGTGGAAGGCAGTGAAGAGAGCGGATGCAGTACGCCATCAATGCGCAGTCGCACACGCAGACCCTCGCGGCAGGGTTCGATATGCACATCGGAGGCTCGTCGCTCCAGTGCCTGACGCAGGATAAGCTGTGTCGCTTCAATTGCTGACTCGGTAGGTGTCTCTTCGCGCGCTACCAGCGGTTTATCAGCGTGCTGGAGCTGGTCAAGCCGGGCCTGTGGCCAGCATTCGATCTCAATCTGACACTGGCTGGCAAAGTTGAGCGCTTCAGCCAGTCCGGGCGGCACGCTCTCCGCGACGGCAACGCGCAGCAGACTGGCATCATGATGCAAAACCAGAGCACGATAGCGCTGGCATAATGCCGCAATCGTCTCATCAGGCTTGCTCATCGCTGGCTCCTTTATCCGCAAAGCGGAATTGTTCCTGGCAGTTGTCCTGCAGGCTGGTGTTACTGCTGGTGCAGCTGCGTTGCCAGCTGATGCCGCCCTCTGTGCTGTCCCAGATCGGCAGCATTTCAACGCTCAGACCATTCAGACTCTCCTGGCCAGTCAGCGTAATTACCCCGTTGGTCACGCTCAGTGTTGAGACATAGCGCGATCCTCTGGCTGCCGGAATGCCTGCTTCTCCGGCCTGACATTGTGTGGGGCCACCGCGCTCCATGGCGCAAAGCTCTACCGCGGTTTTATAGGGCACCATCGTTTGCAGCATGTCGGTGAGGGCCGCACGCTGCAGATAGTTTTGATAAGCGGGCAGGCCAATGGCACTTAAGATCGCCACAATACCCACCACAATCATCAGTTCAACCAGCGTAAATCCACGTTGATAATTCATCACATCGTCTCCTGAGTTAAGAAGGCGACAGGGTAAAAATCGGGGGCAGTGAAAGACAGTCAGAGATCGGCGAACTGGAAAGCGCAATGTGAAGAGATTTCAGAATTGCAGCGCAGTCGAAACTGCGCCGGAAGCGGGGTCGCAAAATCGCCGTGTCAGGTTACGGCGGGACAGGCTATTTTTGTTTAAAACGCATTGAGAGATCCAGCGCCCGCACATGCTTGGTCAGCGCGCCAACCGAGACATAGTCCACACCGGTCAGGACGATCTGTGGCAGGGTGGTTTCGGTCACGTTGCCGGAGACCTCCAGCAGCGTCCGCCCCTGGTTGAGTTCGACGGCTTCACGCATCGCTTCCAGACTGAAGTTGTCCAGCATCACAATGTCGGCTTCCGCTTCCAGCGCCTGACGTAACTCTTCTAAGGATTCCACCTCTACCTCAACCGGCACATCGGGCTGCAGCCACTGCGCGCGTTCGACTGCCTGAGCAATCGATCCGCTGGCAATAATATGGTTTTCTTTGATCAGATAGGCGTCAGAGAGGCCGAGGCGATGATTGCTGCCTCCGCCGCACAGCACGGCATATTTCAGCGCAGTCCGCAGTCCTGGCAGAGTTTTGCGCGTATCCAGCAGTTGCGTCTGGCTTCCCGCCAGCAGCGCAACATAGCGGCTGACTTCAGTGGCAACGCCCGAGAGCGTCTGTACAAAATTAAGCGCCGTGCGCTCGGCGGTCAGCAGCAGGCGGGCAGGCCCCTCAATTTCAAACAGCAACTGATCTGCTTCGATTCGATCACCATCTTCAACATGCCAGTTCAGAGTCACATGCGAGCCAAGCTGAATGAACACCTCTTCAACCCAGCGTTTACCACAGAAAACACCGGCTTCACGGGTGATGACCTGCGCATGGGCCTGCGTTTCAGCAGGTAACAGCTGCGCGGTAATGTCGCGATCAGCGTCGATTTCACCACCGAGATCCTCTTTTAACGCCAGCGCAACGGCATCCGGGATGTCACTTTCAATGCGTTTAATCAGGGCCTGACGGCGGCTGTCGGGATCATAACCACGGGATGACATAGGCATTTTACTCCAGAAACAGGAAGGACAGAGGCGGTCACAATAGCCTGAACCGGCATCAGGTTCCAGCAACGGAT
Source organism: Pantoea sp. JKS000250 (assembly GCF_003201065.1). Lineage (NCBI taxonomy): Bacteria > Pseudomonadati > Pseudomonadota > Gammaproteobacteria > Enterobacterales > Erwiniaceae > Pantoea > Pantoea sp. JKS000250. The sequence goes on from NZ_QICZ01000001.1 coordinate 2,979,148, forward strand.
AACATTTTGTTTAGTATCCTTAACAAAGGGCAATTTAATGTCACCGGACCGACACACTAAGAGGCAAGAATCCTTTATTATTCATGCTATTCTCAGCCTGGCGATATAAGGAAAAGCGGTATGAAAATCAAACAGGGCTGGCTGACCGGTGTGCGTCACGTGCCGTCAACGCATTGTAATGAACGCCCTGACAATGAGGCGCCTTCACTGCTGGTGATCCACAATATCAGCCTGCCACCCGGTGAATTTGGCGGACCCTGGATCGACAGACTGTTTACCGGCACATTACCGCCGGATGCTCATCCCTATTTTGCGGATATTGCCGCCCTGAAAGTGGCAGCACACTGCCTGATTCGTCGTGACGGGGAGATTGTGCAGTATGTCCCCTTTGACAAACGCGCCTGGCATGCAGGCATTTCGCAGTTTGAAGGACGTGAAAACTGCAACGACTTCTCCATCGGTATTGAGCTGGAAGGAACTGACAGCGAGCCGTATAGCGAGGCGCAGTATCGGGCCTTGCAGCAGGTCACGCAGTTACTGCTGCAACACTATCCGGTAACGCCTTCACGTATCACGGGGCACAGCGACATCGCGCCGGTACGCAAAACCGATCCCGGACCTGCTTTTGACTGGGACTACTACAAACAGCTGTTAACGCAGCAAAAATCGTGATTTTTGCGGAGTCAGTATGACGTTGTTTACCTTGTTGTTGGTTTTAGGCTGGGAGCGCCTGTTCAAACTGGGCGAGCACTGGCAGCTCGAACACCGGCTGGAGCCGATTTTTCGCCATCGCCGCCATTACTCCATGATGCGAACCCTGCTGATGACCGTACTGGCGATGGCGCTGACCGCGCTGGTGGTCTGGAGTCTGAAAGGATTACTGTTTGGCGTACTGCAACTGCTGTTCTGGATCGTTGCCGGACTGCTCTGCATCGGTGCCGGCTCAGTACGTCAGCACTACCATAGCTACCTGAAAGCGGCCAGCCATGACGACGACGCGGCACATCAGGCGATGGCGGCTGAGCTGACGCTAATCCATGGTGTGCCGGTGGAGTGCAGCGAACGTGAGTTCCTGCGCGAGCTGCAGAATGCGCTGATCTGGATAAACTTCCGTTTCTATCTCGCCCCGATGTTCTGGCTGGTGGTGGGTGGGCCGTGGGGACCGGTGCTGCTGGTGGGTTACGCGTTTCTGCGTGCCTGGCAGGGCTGGCTGGCAAAGCACGGTACACCGATGGCGCGTGCACAATCTGGCGTGGATGCGATTCTGCATCTGCTCGACTGGATCCCAGTGCGGCTGGCGGGTGTCGCTTACGCGCTGCTGGGCCACGGCGAAAAAGCGCTGCCCGCCTGGTTTGCCTCGCTGACCGATCGTCACCGTTCTCAGTATCACGTGCTGACGACGCTGGCGCAGTTCTCACTGTCGCGCGATCCGCACACCGATAAAGTTGAAACGCCACGGGTGGCCGTGGCGTTAGCAAAACGGACTTCGCTGGTGCTGGTTGTTGCCGTCGCGTTGCTGACGATTTACGGCACGCTGGTGTAATCAGCAGGTGGCACGCCAAAATCGGGCGTGCCATCTTCCCGCCAGCTGAAATATTTCAGTCGGGTATGGCGGTTCGGATCCCAGAGCGGATCGCCCTCAATTTCAGTGTAATTACGCGCGTGGTAAACCAGCACGTCGCGTCCTGCCTCATCCTGAGTAAAGCTATTGTGACCCGGCCCGTACTGGTGGTTGTCCCAGCTGGACACAAACACTGGTCGCGCTGATTTCTGCCAGGCTGCGGCATCAAGCGGGTTGGCATCTGCGGCAATCGACAGGAGCCCCAGACAGTAATTCTCATCGGTGGCGCTGGCGGAGTAGGTCACAAACAGCCGATCGCCGTGACGGATGACCGCCGGACCTTCATTAACGCTGAACCCTGCACACTCCCACTCATATTCCGGCCGGCTCAGCATTACGGGCGTGCCTTTTAACGTCCAGGGATTCAGCAGCTCAGCCAGGTAGAGGTTAGAGTTGCCAGGAATCAGAGGATCTTTCTGCGCCCAGAGATACCAGTTTTTGCCCTGATGCACGAAGTGGGTAGCATCCAGTGAGAAGCTGTCAAACTGACTGAAGACGCGGCGGCAGGGCTGCCATTCGCCCTGCAACGGATCTGCCGCCTCACACACCAGCGCATACATCCGGTGCTGAAACAGTCCTTCTTTGATCTCCCGCGTCGGGGCTGCCGCGAAATAGATGACCCATTGACCGTCAATGTAGTGCAGCTCAGGTGCCCAGATTAATTCGCTGCAGGAACCACTCGCGGGCTTGCGCCAGACCACAACCGGTTCGGCGCTGCGCAGGCCAGCCAGCGTGGTAGCGCGCCGGATCTCCAGCCGGTCATACTCCGGCACCGAGGCCACAAAATAGTAGTGCTGTTCATGGCGCAGGATAAAGGGATCGGCGCGCTGCTCAATAAAAGGATTCGGCAGGATTGTGGTCATTTAACATCTCCGGTTGGCGTGACAACACCGTTACGCAGGCGAACAGTGTGTAACTCATGGAAGTTTTCGCGGCGCAGCGCAAGATCCTGCTGGATGGTAATCATCATTTTGCGGTCAACTTTCATCAGCCGCACCACACCTGCAGTAATCAGATAGCCAACGCCCGGAATAACGGTGAACAGCAGCATGATGCCGTTAATCGCTTCCGGTGACTGCTGTTTAGCGCCTGCATTGTAGCCGTAGATCGACAGCAGAAAGCCGACCATCGCACCGGCGACCGCCAGCCCCACCTTAAGGAAGAACAGGTTGCCGGAAAAGCTGATACCGGTAATGCGTTTGCCGGTTTTCCATTCGCCATAGTCATCCACATCGGCCATCAGTGACCAGTGCAGCGGAGAGGGGATCTGATGCAGAATATTCAGCACAAAATAGGCGACCACAACCATCACGGTAGCGTGGGGATCGATCCAGTAGAAGGCGCTGGAGAAGAGAGCCAGTACGATATTGGTCCAGAAGAAGACTTTGAGTTTGCACCAGCGATCGGTGAGCAGTTTTGCCAGCGTGCTGCCGAACATCATGCCAATCACCCCCAGGCTGATAAACAGCGTGGCAAAGTGCGTTGACTGGCCCATGACCCAGGTCACGTAATACATGGTGGCCGCCATGCGGATAAAGCCAGGACAGACGTTGCAGAAGGTCAGCAGCAGAATGCGCACCCACTGGTCATTCTTCCAGACGTCACGCAGATCTTTCTTCAGGTCATCATTGCTCGGCACGGCCGGGCGAATACGTTCCCGTACCGTGGCAAAGCAGAACAGAAACATCGCCAGACCAATGGTGGCCAGTACCGCCATCGCCATCTGATAGCCACGTGCTTTGTCTTCACCGCCAAACCACTCCGCCATCGGCAGCAGCGACAGCGACAGTATCAGCGTGGCGATGCCGACCATAACAAAACGGTATGACTGACAGGAGACACGCTCACCGGGATCGTTGGTAATCACGCCGCCCAGCGAACAGTAAGGAATGTTAATCGCGGTGTAGGTCAGCGACATCAGGAAGTAGGTGACGAAGGCCCAGATCACCTTATTGTGATAAGTCCAGTCTGGCGTGGTGAACATGAGAACGCTGAAGACCACATAGGGCACGGAAACCCACAGCAGCCAGGGACGAAAACGGCCCCAGCGACTCTGGGTGCGATCGGCGATGGCACCCATAATCGGGTCGGTGACCGCATCCAGCACCCGGACCGAAAGCAGCAGGGTCCCGACCAGCGCCGGAGCCAGCCCGAAAACATCGGTATAGAAGTAGTTCAGGAACAGCATGATGGCACCGCCAATCATGTTGCATCCGGCATCGCCCATGCCATAACCCAGTTTTTCCCGAAACGAGAGGGCTGCACCTTTCATGGTTTTCTCCTGCGCATCCAGTGTGAACAGGAATTATTGTCATCAAATCAGCGAGATGAACGGGAGTAATTCGTCATGAAGATGGACAAAACAGGTGCGGGAAGAGAAGTGTGAACTGGATCGGGGCTGAAGAGGGGCAGGGGAACGCGGGTGACGTACTGCAACCTCCCACAGGAGGTTGCAGTACGCGGTAAAGCATCAGGCCTTTTGCGTCTGGTTCTTGATAAAGTAACCAATACCCAGAATGACCAGCCAGACCGGGATCAGCCAGACAGAGATCGCCATGCCCGGCGTGGTCGCCATCAGCACCAGAATCGCCGCCAGGAAGACCAGGCAAATCCAGTTACCCGCCGGATAGAGCAGCGCTTTGAAGCGGGTGGTGACGCCCTGCTGATCTTTCTTACGACGGAACTTGAGGTGCGCCAGGCTGATCATCGCCCAGTTAATCACCAGCGCGGAAACGACCAGCGACATCAGCAGGCCAAATGCTTCACCCGGCATCAGGTAGTTGATCAGCACGCACAGCGCAGTGGCGACAGCCGAGACCAGAATCGTTAAGACCGGCACACCGCGACGATCGACTTTCAGCAGCGCTTTCGGCGCATTGCCCTGCTGTGCCAGACCAAACAGCATGCGGCTGTTGCAGTAAACGCAGCTGTTATAGACCGACAGGGCCGCCGTCAGGATCACCACGTTCAGCGCATTCGCCACCATGGCATCGCCCAGCTCGTGGAAAATAAAGACGAACGGGCTGACTTCTGACGTGACACGGCTCCACGGCATCAGAGACAGCAGCACCGCCAGTGAACCAATGTAGAAAATCAGGATACGCCACAGCACCTGGTTAGTTGCTTTTGGAATGCTCACTTCCGGGTTGTCAGCCTCTGCAGCGGTGATACCCACCAGCTCCAGTCCGCCGAACGAGAACATGATAATTGCCATGACCGCGACCAGACCGCCGATGCCATGCGGGAAAAAGCCGCCCTGTTCCCACAGGTTGCGCACGGTCGCCTGCGGACCCGCGTGACCGCTAAACAGCAGCCAGCCACCAAACAGGATCATGCCGATGACCGCGACCACTTTAATAATGGCGAACCAGAACTCCATCTCACCAAACACTTTCACGTTGGTCAGGTTGATGGCGTTGATCATCACGAAGAAGATGGCGGCTGAGGCCCAGGTCGGAAAGTCTGGCCACCAGAACTGGATATATTTACCGACGGCGGTAAGTTCCGCCATGGCAACCAGTACGTAAAGGACCCAGTAGTTCCAGCCCGAGGCGAAGCCGGCAAAGTTGCCCCAGTATTTATACGCGAAGTGGCTGAAGCTGCCGGCGACCGGTTCTTCCACCACCATTTCACCCAGCTGACGCATGATTAAAAAGGCAATAAAACCGGCAATCGCATAGCCCAGAATAACGGCCGGTCCGGCGGATTCAATGACCGATGCACTGCCCAGAAACAGCCCGGTTCCCACTGCACCACCCAGCGCGATGAGCTGAATATGGCGGTTCTTAAGACCACGTTTCAGCGCTTCGCCTTGCTGTTGTTCCATACAAACCTCGTGATGTTTTTATTCTTCGTTCGCAGCGCAGTCCGCTGTAATGAAGTAGTTACAATAACGTATTGATTATTTTACGGTATCTGGCCTGCTGAATGCTGCCATCTGCTACCCTGGCGACAAGAATAGTGATAAGCGAATCGCTTTGCACCTGCTTTCGCCTTTCGTGCTGAGAGTTGACTGAAAAAACGCCGTCCCGGTCACGTCTGTCCCCCGCAAACTTCTGCCATGAAATGCCGTTAATGACGAATAGCTTTCACTTATGGTTACCGCTGCGCTCAGGCCCTGAGCGGGTGTAAGGTTTGGTAAAAGTGCATTTATTTAACATTTACAGGAACGGGGATTTTTCATTTTTTTAACCGCGAGTTAGCGTCAGCACAGGCTTGCGGGGGAGGTGAATGTCGCAGACACCATATAGACACAAGGTGAATACTTTGTTACTTTACCGGCACCTCTTTGCAATTGGTATTACCAATTTACTCCGGACGATTGGCTTAATAAGAAGGGATGATGGCTTACAGTAAGATTCGCCAACCTAAGCTCTCCGACGCTATCGAGCAACAGCTCGAATCCCTGATTATGGAAGGGACACTGCGTCCGGGAGAGAAGCTGCTCCCTGAGCGCGAACTCGCTAAACAATTCGATGTCTCACGTCCATCTCTCCGCGAAGCGATCCAGCGCTTAGAAGCCAAAGGATTATTGCTGCGCCGACAGGGTGGCGGAACATTCGTACAGGAGCATCTCTGGCAAAGCATGAGCGATCCACTCGTTGAGCTTCTCGCCGACCATCCGGAATCACAGTTTGATCTGCTGGAAACGCGTCATGCCTTAGAAGGCATCGCGGCCTATTACGCAGCTCTGCGCGGCACGGAAGAAGACCTGCTGCGCATTCGCGACTGCCATGTGCATATCCAGCAGGCGCAGGACAGCGGCGACTTAGACGCCGAAGCGGACGCAGTGATGCAGTATCAGATCGCTGTCACAGAAGCGGCCCATAATGTTGTGCTTTTACATTTGCTACGCTCAATGGGCCCTATGCTGGAACAAAACGTTCGTCAGAATTTCGAATTGCTCTACTCGCGCCGGGAAATGCTGGCAAAAGTGAGCGGTCACCGCGCCAGAATCTTTGAGGCGATTGTGGCTCGTGAGCCAGAAAAAGCGCGCGAGGCTTCACACCGTCACCTGGCGTTCATAGAGGAAATCTTGCTGGACAGAAGTCGGGAGCAGAGCCGTCGAGAACGCTCCCTGCGTCGTTTACAGCAACGTAAGGAATAACGTGCGACAAAGATCGTACGGACATCAGACGAGGCTGCCTGCATCTGCTTTAACAGGCTCCCGATTATTCAACGTATTAGACACAGATAAGGAACACACCCATGTCAGAACGTTTACACAATGACGTGGATCCGATTGAAACTCGTGACTGGCTACAGGCGATCGAATCGGTCATCCGTGAAGAAGGTGTTGAACGTGCACAGTATCTGATTGATCAGGTACTGGGTGCAGCCCGCAAAGGCGGCGTAAAAGTGGCTGCAGGTTCGTCTGCAATCAGCAACTACATCAACTCTATTGCCGTTGAAGATGAACCCGATTATCCGGGCAACACCTCTCTTGAACGTCGTATCCGTTCCGCAATCCGCTGGAACGCCATCATGTCGGTGCTGCGCGCGTCGAAGAAAGATCTGGAGCTCGGTGGTCACATGTCCTCCTTCCAGTCTTCTGCGACGATTTATGAAGTGTGCTTCAACCACTTCTTCCGCGCCCGCAGTGACAAGGATGGCGGCGATCTGGTCTATTTCCAGGGCCACATCTCTCCAGGCATCTATGCCCGTGCGTTCCTTGAAGGTCGCCTGACTGAAGATCAGATGAACAACTTCCGTCAGGAAGTTGACGGTAAAGGCCTCTCTTCTTATCCGCACCCGAAATTAATGCCGGAATTCTGGCAGTTCCCGACCGTATCAATGGGTCTGGGTCCATTGTCAGCGATCTATCAGGCGAAGTTCCTGAAGTATCTGGAACACCGTGGCCTGAAAGACACCTCTGCTCAGACCGTTTATGCCTTCCTGGGTGACGGCGAGATGGATGAGCCGGAATCTAAAGGTGCGATCACCATCGCCACCCGTGAAAAACTGGATAACCTGGTCTTCATCATCAACTGCAACCTGCAGCGTCTGGATGGTCCGGTAACCGGTAATGGCAAGATCATCAACGAGCTGGAAGGCATCTTTGCCGGTGCTGGCTGGGAAGTGATTAAGGTCATCTGGGGCGGACGCTGGGATGAGCTGCTGCGCAAAGATACCAGCGGCAAGCTGATTCAGCTGATGAACGAAACCGTTGACGGTGACTACCAGACCTTCAAATCCCGTGATGGTGCCTATGTGCGTGAGCACTTCTTCGGCAAGTATCCGGAAACCGCGGCGCTGGTTAAAGATATGTCCGATGATGAAATCTGGGCATTGAACCGTGGCGGCCACGATCCGAAGAAAATCTATGCGGCACTGAAAAAAGCGCAGGACACTAAAGGCAAGCCAGTACTGATCCTGGCGCATACCATCAAAGGTTATGGTATGGGCGACACCGCGGAAGGCAAAAACATTGCTCACCAGGTGAAGAAGATGAACATGGATGGCGTACGCTATATCCGTGATCGCTTCAACGTGCCGGTTGCTGACGATAAAATCGAAGAACTGCCGTACGTCACCTTCGAGAAAGGCTCAGAAGAGCATGCTTATCTGCACGGTCAGCGCGAGAAATTAGGCGGCTACCTGCCAACGCGTCAGCCGAAGTTCACTGAGAAGCTGGAAATGCCAGCACTCGAAGAGTTCAGTGCGCTGCTGGATGAGCAGAACAAAGAGATCTCGACCACCATCGCCTTTGTGCGTGCCCTGAACGTGATGCTGAAGAATAAGTCGATCAAAGATCGTCTGGTTCCGATCCTCGCCGATGAAGCGCGTACCTTTGGTATGGAAGGTCTGTTCCGTCAGATTGGTATCTACAGCCCGAACGGTCAGCAGTACACCCCGCAGGACCGCGAGCAGGTTGCTTACTATAAAGAAGACGAGAAAGGCCAGATTCTGCAGGAAGGGATCAATGAGCTGGGCGCAGGTTCATCCTGGCTGGCTGCGGCGACCTCTTACAGCACCAACAATCTGCCGATGATTCCGTTCTACATCTATTACTCGATGTTCGGCTTCCAGCGTATCGGCGATCTGATGTGGCTGGCGGGCGACCAGCAGGCACGCGGCTTCCTGGTCGGCGGCACCTCCGGTCGTACGACGCTGAACGGCGAAGGTCTGCAGCATGAAGATGGTCACAGCCACATTCAGTCGCTGACTATCCCGAACTGTATCTCTTACGATCCTTCATACGCTTATGAAGTGGCTGTCATCATGCATGACGGTCTGGTGCGTATGTATGGCGAAGCGCAGGAGAATGTTTACTACTACATCACCACGCTGAACGAAAACTACCATATGCCAGCCATGCCCGCTGGTGCAGAAGAAGGTATCCGTAAGGGTATCTACAAGCTGGAAACGGTAGCAGGCAGCAAAGGTAAAGTGCAGCTGCTGGGCTCAGGTTCTATCCTGCGTCACGTGCGTGAAGCCGCGCAGATCCTGGCGAAAGATTACGGTATCGGCTCTGATGTCTACAGCGTGACCTCGTTCACCGAGCTGGCGCGTGATGGCCAGGATTGTGAGCGCTGGAACATGCTGCATCCGACTGAAGAAGCGCGTGTACCTTACATCGCTCAGGTGATGAACGACGCACCAGCTGTTGCTTCAACCGACTACATGAAACTGTTCGCTGAGCAGGTTCGTAGCTATGTCCCGGCCAGCGATTATCGCGTACTGGGTACCGATGGCTTTGGTCGCTCTGACAGCCGTGAGAATCTGCGTCATCACTTCGAAGTTGATGCATCTTATGTGGTGGTTGCCGCGCTGGGTGAGCTGGCTAAACGCGGCGAGATCGAGAAGAAAGTGGTGGCCGATGCGATCACCAAATTCAATATCGATGCCGATAAAGTTAACCCGCGTCTGGCTTAAGAGGTAATAGAGTAATGGCTATCGAAATTAAGGTACCGGATATCGGGTCTGACGAAGTTGAAGTCACCGAGATTCTGGTGAAAGTTGGCGACAAGGTGGAAGCCGAGCAGTCGCTGATCACCGTGGAAGGCGACAAAGCCTCAATGGAAGTGCCGTCGCCACAGGCTGGCGTAGTGAAAGAGATTAAGATCTCTACCGGTGACAAAGTTGAGACCGGCTCACTGATCATGGTGTTTGATGCTGAAGGTGCTGCTGAAGCAGCACCAGCACCGGCCGCAGAGAATAAAGCGGACGCGGCGCCAGCGCCAGCGCCAGCCGCTGCTGCGGCCACTGCCAGCAAAGAAGTGGCGGTTCCGGATATCGGCGGTGACGAAGTCGAAGTCACTGAGATTCTGGTTAAGGTTGGCGACAAAGTCGAAGCCGAGCAGTCACTGATTGTGGTGGAAGGTGATAAAGCCTCAATGGAAGTTCCGGCTCCGTTCGCGGGTGTGGTCAAAGAGATCACCATTGCGACTGGCGACAAAGTCAGCACCGGATCAGCCATCATGGTCTTTGAAGCAGAAGGCGCAGCACCGGCCTCTGATGCGAAGCCAGCAGTGAAAGAAGAAGCAGCATCGGCACCCGCTGCTGTTGCAGGCGCAAAAGAAGTTAACGTGCCGGATATCGGCGGTGATGAAGTCGAAGTCACCGAGATCCTGGTCAAAGTTGGCGACAAAGTTGACGCTGAGCAGTCACTGATCGTGGTTGAAGGCGACAAAGCCTCAATGGAAGTCCCTGCGCCGTTTGCAGGTACGGTCAAAGAGCTGAAAGTCGCAACGGGCGATAAAGTCAGCACCGGCTCACTGATCATGGTGTTCGAAGTCGAAGGTGCAGCTCCGGCCGCCCCTGCGGCTGCGAAACAGGAAGCTGCTCCGGCGCCTGCTGCGAAATCTGATGCTAAGCCAGCCGCCGCGGCGCCAGCAGCCAAAGCCGACAGCAAAGGTGAGTTCGCAGAGAACGACGCTTACGTTCACGCAACTCCGGTGATCCGTCGCCTGGCGCGCGAGTTCGGTGTTAACCTGGCGAAAGTCAAAGGCACCGGCCGTAAAGGTCGCATTCTGAAAGAAGACGTGCAGACTTACGTGAAAGACGCCGTGAAACGCGCTGAAGCAGCACCTGCTGCGGCAAGCGGCGGTGGTCTGCCGGGCATGCTGCCATGGCCGAAAGTTGATTTCAGTAAGTTTGGCGAAATCGAAGAAGTCGAACTGGGTCGTATCCAGAAAATTTCTGGCGCGAACCTGAGCCGTAACTGGGTGATGATCCCGCACGTTACGCATTTCGACAAAACCGATATCACCGATCTGGAAGCGTTCCGTAAGCAGCAGAATGCTGAAGCAGAGAAGCGTAAGCTGGATGTGAAGTACACGCCTGTCGTGTTCATCATGAAAGCGGTCGCGGCGGCGCTTGAGCAGATGCCACGCTTCAACAGCTCGCTGTCTGAAGATGCGCAGAAACTGACGCTGAAGAAATATATCAACATCGGTGTGGCGGTTGATACGCCAAATGGCCTGGTCGTTCCGGTCTTCAAAGACGTGAATAAGAAGGGCATCACCGAGCTGTCGCGTGAACTGATGGCAATTTCGAAGAAAGCGCGTGACGGTAAGCTGACAGCGGGCGACATGCAGGGCGGATGTTTCACCATCTCCAGCCTGGGCGGCCTGGGTACCACACATTTCGCGCCGATCGTTAACGCGCCGGAAGTGGCTATCCTGGGTGTCTCTAAATCGGCGATGGAGCCGGTGTGGAATGGTAAAGAGTTTACGCCGCGTCTGATGATGCCGATTTCTCTCTCCTTCGACCACCGCGTGATCGACGGTGCTGATGGTGCGCGATTCATCACCATTATCGGCAATATGTTGTCTGACATTCGTCGTTTAGTTATGTAAATGTGAAGAAGGCCGGCGGATGCCGGCCTTCCTTTAACGATTCGTCGCGCCGCTGTTGGCAGTTTGTTAACAATTCTGTAAACTCTTGCGGTGAAAGTCCCGGTGGAACAAGGGCATTATAAGAACGTCTGACCCGCCGGATATCAATTAAGAGGTCATGATGAGTACAGAGATTAAAACCCAGGTCGTGGTACTTGGGGCAGGTCCTGCAGGTTACTCTGCAGCCTTCCGTTGTGCGGATTTAGGTCTGGAAACCGTACTGGTAGAGCGTTACAGCACCCTCGGTGGTGTTTGTCTGAACGTCGGTTGTATCCCATCTAAAGCGCTGCTGCACGTTGCTAAAGTGATTGAAGAGGCGAAAGCCCTTGAAGAGCACGGCATTGTGTTTGGCCAGCCATCTACTGATATCAACAAGATTCGCAGCTGGAAAGAAAAGGTTATCAACCAGTTGACTGGCGGCCTGTCAGGTATGGCAAAAGGTCGTAAAGTCACCGTGGTGAATGGTCTGGGCAAATTCACCGGTGCTAACACCCTGGTGGTTGAAGGAGAAGGCGGCGCGACCACCATCAACTTCGATAACGCCATCATCGCTGCGGGTTCACGCCCAATCGAACTGCCATTCATTCCACATGAAGATCCACGCGTCTGGGACTCTACCGATGCGCTGGAACTGAAAGAAGTTCCGAAGCGTCTGCTGGTCATGGGCGGCGGCATCATCGGTCTGGAAATGGCGACGGTATATCACGCGCTGGGTTCAGAGATCGATGTGGTTGAGATGTTCGACCAGGTTATCCCGGCTGCGGATAAAGACGTGGTGAAAGTCTTTACCAAAAAAATCAGCAAGAAATTTAACCTGATGCTGGAAACCAAAGTGACCGCCGTTGAAGCAAAAGACGATGGCATTTACGTTTCAATGGAAGGCAAAAAAGCACCAGGCGAAGCGCAGCGTTATGATGCCGTGCTGGTTGCTATCGGTCGTGTGCCGAACGGTAAAGGTCTGGATGCCGGTAAAGCGGGCGTGGAAGTGGACGATCGCGGCTTCATCCGCGTCGACAAACAGATGCGCACCAACGTGCCACACATCTATGCTATCGGCGACATCGTTGGTCAGCCAATGCTGGCGCATAAAGGCGTGCATGAAGGCCACGTAGCGGCTGAAGTGATCTCTGGTCTGAAGCACTACTTCGATCCGAAAGTGATCCCTTCAATTGCCTATACTGAGCCAGAAGTTGCCTGGGTCGGTCTGACCGAGAAAGAAGCGAAAGAGAAGGGCATCAGCTACGAGACCTCCACCTTCCCGTGGGCTGCCTCAGGCCGTGCTATCGCTTCTGATTGTGCAGACGGCATGACCAAGCTGATTTTCGACAAAGAGACGCACCGTATTATCGGTGGCGCGATTGTCGGTACTAACGGCGGCGAGCTGTTAGGCGAAATCGGTCTGGCCATTGAGATGGGTTGTGATGCGGAAGATATTGCGCTGACCATACACGCTCACCCGACCCTGCATGAGTCAGTGGGTCTGGCTGCAGAAATCTTCGAAGGCAGCATCACCGATCTGCCTAACGCGAAAGCGAAGAAGAAGTAAGTTTCTGCTGCTGCAAAGAGAAAGCTCCCGCTATGGGGGCTTTTTTTTGGTCTGTCATTTTGATCATAAGCGTCAGTAGATTCTGCCATTCATTTCTCTGACAGACACGTTAGGCCGAGGGAAAATCGCCCGGAATCGCACTTCAATATTACTGATATTCAGCCTTTGTGCTGCCGGACTAGCAATGACAGTAAGCCGTTAACCCCTAACGTGCGAGGCGGTGTGTCAAAAAGCCCGGCAGGGGATGTGGGGCATCAGAACGGCTATATAGATTTAAGAGAAGGCATGTTACCTGCCAGAAATGTGCGGATGGCATTATCGATGACTTCACGCGTCAGCTCTGACTCTGCGACGATAATTTGCAGACCAATACCACTACGATAGCCATGTTGGATGCGATAACCAGGGGTGATTACGGGTGGGGTGTCGCGGAGAATATCTGCCACGCGCTTGTTAATGTAATCATGATATGTCATCCCGCCGAACTGGGGATAAGCAACGCGGGTGCGTTTTACCTGCTTATAGCTGACAATCTTTCCTTTCGCGTCATAGTTGGACACTGTCTCTAAACGGAATTCATCCTCCAGTTGGGTCTGGTCAAGCATTGCAGTGGCTTCATTGAGTACCCGGTTTTCGATGATATCCATGCGAGCGACATCAGCAGTAATGATTTCGGCGTTCCAGTAGATGGTGGGATCTTGATCATCCAGGAAAAGAACATCACTCCAGGTCCAGACCCAGCCTGCCGCAATAGCCTCTGCGTTTTCAGAATCACAATCATCGTAATGTAGCCCACCGCAGCGCTCACGCTCGCGATGGATAAGATTTTTGATGTGTTGGACACGCGTGCGACGGTGGCGGCGGGAAAGGGAGGTGAAGGGCTTGAATTTGCGGGTCATGGGTTACTCTGCGCAATTTATGCTGGGAGGAATCCAGCCCCGCAGTTTAGCGAAAGGAAATGATGAGAGCTAGCGAAATAGCGGGGTTATAAGGAGCGAGCGGCCAGAAAGAGCTGCTGTGTGCGTGCCCTTCAATTTACGTTCAGCGGCGCACCTCCCACGCCGCCACCCGTTCCATAAACATCTGCGCCAGTTCAGCAATGGCGCTGTTGCCGGGCAGTCTCTCTTCATTGATGTACATCACCAGCGTACTACTGCGTCGGCGGCCCTGAAGCAGCGGCAGGGGACGGAGTTCACCGCTCTTTAAGAGGCTGGCGATATTTTGTTCCGGCAGCCAGCCATAGCCTAGCTGGTGCTGGACCGCTTCAATCGCTGCCGACAGGGTAGTGAATGACCAGTTTTCTGCCTGATCGCCACTCACCTCTGACTGCTGCTGTTGCTGGCGATCCAGAATGGTAATGCAGGGCCAGCGCGCCAGTGTGGCAGCATTAAGCGGGGCAGGTTCACTGTGCAGCGGGTGATCGCGATGGGCAACGGCGACGAAATCGACACTCATCAGGCTTTCGCCCGCTAAAGGGGTATCACCGTATTGCGCCACCAGCCAGAGATCGGCCTGTTGTTCCGCCAGCCTGTCTGGGGTTTCGCTGCGGACAATTTCGCTGAACCAGATGCGCACATGTGGATAGCGTTGCTGAAATATATTGAGCACATCAAACAGCAGAGGTTTTGGAAAGGTAGCATCCACCATTAAATCAATGCGCGAACGTTCACCCCGTCGCAGGGCACTGGCCTTAGCTTCAAGCGCGCTAAATCCTTCCAGCAGTGGACGCACCTGTGCAAGTAACTGATGTCCTTCAGCACTCAGGACGGCACGGCGTCCCACCTGCTCCAGCAGTTCCATGTCTAGCCGTTGTTGAAGCAGACTCAACTGATAGCTCAATGAGGACTGGCTACGATTATTCTTCTCCGCTGCCAGCGCAAAACTCCCTTCCTTTACGACGGCATCGAGCAGATACCACTGTTCCAGCGTTGTTTTGTACATGGAAACCCATCTAAAAATTGAATAATTTAGTGCTAAAAATAGCGTTATTCATCGCTTTTGTAACGCGCAATAATCACTTCAAGGAAAACAAATGAGGAATTAATTATGAGCACTTTTGATAAACATGACCTGTCTGGCATCGTTGGCAAACATCTGGTTTATACCTATGACAACGGCTGGAACTACGAGCTCTACATTAAAAATGCCAGCACCATCGACTATCGCATTCACAGTGGCATGGTCGGCAATCGCTGGGTTAAAAATCAGCATGTTTATGTGGTTCGCCTGGCGCAGGATGTCTATAAAGTCTCCTGGACTGAACCAACCGGCACTGATGTCAGCCTGGCCGTTAATCTGGCGGATAAAATTTTCCACGGCACCATCTTCTTCCCACGCTGGGTCATGAACAATCCGGAAAAAACCGTCTGCTTCCAGAATGATCACCTGGAAGAGATGGCGAAATTCCGCGAAGCGGGTCCGGCTTATCCAACCGAAGTGATTGATGAGTTCGCGACGCTGACTGTGATTCGTAATGTCGGTGAAAACAACGAAAGCGTGATTGACTGCCCGCCTGATCAGCTGCCCGCCAATTTTCCGGAAAACCTGAAAAATTAAGAGTGAACAAAAGAGGCCATCATGGCCTCTTCTGCTTAGTTGTTTCTGACGTGTAGCTTCTGATGTGTAACGTATGAGGACGAAAAATGGATTTATCGACGAAGGTTTTTATCAGCAGTGACCAGCACGACGGCTTCGGTGTCAGTTCCACCATTATTATGGGTGAGAAAGAGGCGATATTAGTCGATGCCCAGTTCACGCTGGCGAATGCGCATCGGTTAGTCGCTGAAATTATCGAAACCGGTCTCGACCTGAAACGCATTTTTATTACCCACCTGCATCCCGATCATTTTCTGGGTCTTGAAGTGATTAAATCGGTCTTTCCGGCTGCTGAAATTCTCTCTTACAAGCAGGTCGCCGAAGATGTTAATGACGCCTTTGACTTCAAAATTGATTACTGGGGTAAGCAGGTTTTAAAAGAGAACGGTGCCCGCACTAAGTTTGCGATCACCGAACTGGAAGAGGATACGATCTGGCTGGAAGGGCAGGAGATTAAAATTATTAGCGATCTCAGTGGCGATTGTATTCGTGTGACACCGCTCTGGATCCCCTCGACGAAAACGCTAATCGCCTCCGACGTGGTCTTCGCGGATGCACATGTCTGGATTGCCGATATGCGTACGCCGGAACGCATGGCGAAATGGATGGAAAGTCTGGATAAACTTGAAGCGCTGGCGCCGAAAGTCCTGATCCCTGGCCATTCGCGAACGACGCCATCGCTCAGCCCCTCAGCAATAGGCTTTACCCGCACCTATATCAACGATTTCATTAAGACGCTGCACAAGGTCAAAAACAGCGAAGAGCTGGTGCAGGAGATGGAGCGAATCTATCCCAACCTGCCGGTGAAAATCTGTCTCGACTACAGTGCGCGGATTCTGAAAGACCACTACGTCTGGCCGGGTGACTGGCCGGTATCACTGCGGGAAATGAAAACCACGCTGTAATCGTCTCAGGTGCCAATGACACCAGGCTTATCTCTGGCCTGGTGTTGCTATCCGCCTGCATTCGCCTCTGCGGTAACCCGGAGGACCGTTCACTTCTATTCCTGCCAGTTATCTATTCCCCTGAATCACCTCACTAAAACTGCGCCAACGCTGACATAACCCTGCCGTTTTTACTCTGAGATGCGGTACGCTGCGGAGTGACCCGATTAGCCAGCTTAGCTGGCTGATGCGGGAGTATAAGCGGGCAGAACGGGCGCAGTGGATTATGTTGTATTTTTGTAAACAGATTAACAAACAGACGAAATCCTGCTATTCTGCCCTCCGCGAAACCGGGCACCTCAACCTGGACGAGAAAGGGAAGTGTGTTCTCCATAAGTGAGCAAGGTGGTCGGAAAGCCCTACATAATGAGAGCGAGGATAACGTCGTGCTAGAAGAATACCGTAAGCACGTTGCCGAGCGTGCTGCCCAGGGAATTGTACCTAAGCCTTTAGAGGCTTCCCAGATGGCCGCGCTGGTTGAACTGCTGAAAAATCCACCTGCGGGTGAAGAAGAATTTCTGACCGATTTATTGGTCAACCGAGTCCCACCTGGCGTCGATGAAGCGGCGTATGTCAAAGCCGGTTTCCTGGCGGCTGTCGCCAAAGGCGAAGCAACCTCTCCTCTGATATCTCCTGAAAAAGCGGTTGAACTGCTCGGCACCATGCAGGGTGGTTATAATATTCATCCGCTGATTGACGCGCTGGACGATAGCAAACTGGCACCCATCGCGGCGAAAGCCCTTTCACACACGCTGCTGATGTTCGACAACTTCTATGATGTCGAAGAGAAAGCGAAAGCGGGTAATGAATACGCGAAGCAGGTGATGCAATCCTGGGCCGATGCGGAGTGGTATCTGTCACGCCCTGAGCTGGCTGAGAAAATCACCGTTACGGTGTTCAAAGTCACTGGCGAAACCAATACCGACGACCTCTCTCCGGCCCCGGATGCCTGGTCACGTCCTGATATCCCGCTGCACGCCCTGGCGATGCTGAAAAATGCCCGTGAAGGTATTGAGCCGGATGAAGCGGGCAATATCGGCCCGATCAAACAGATCGAAGCACTGAAGACCAAAGGTTTCCCGCTGGCGTATGTCGGTGACGTTGTCGGAACCGGTTCTTCACGTAAATCCGCCACCAACTCGGTGCTGTGGTTTATGGGCGACGACATCCCGAACGTGCCGAATAAAAAAGGCGGCGGCGTGGTACTGGGCAGCAAAATTGCACCCATCTTCTTCAACACCATGGAAGATGCGGGCGCACTGCCGATTGAAGTGGACGTCAATGACCTGAATATGGGCGATGTTATCGACATCTATCCGTTCAAAGGCGAAGTCCGCAACCACGAAACCAACGATCTGCTGGCCAGCTTCGAACTCAAAACCGAAGTGCTGATTGACGAAGTACGCGCCGGTGGCCGTATTCCGCTGATCATCGGTCGCGGTCTGACCACCAAAGCGCGCGAATCTCTGGGTCTGCCGCACAGCACCGTATTCCGTCAGGCGAAAGATGTCGCGGAGAGCACCCGTGGTTTCTCACTGGCGCAGAAAATGGTTGGCCGTGCCTGTGGCGTCGCCGGTATTCGTCCGGGTGCCTATTGTGAACCGAAGATGACCTCGGTTGGCTCGCAGGATACGACCGGTCCGATGACCCGTGATGAGCTGAAAGATCTGGCTTGTCTGGGCTTCTCGACCGATCTGGTGATGCAGTCCTTCTGTCACACCGCTGCGTACCCTAAGCCAGTGGATGTGAACACGCACCATACGCTGCCTGACTTCATCATGAACCGTGGCGGTGTCTCACTGCGTCCGGGCGACGGCATTATCCACAGCTGGCTGAACCGTATGCTGCTGCCGGATACCGTGGGCACCGGTGGTGACTCGCATACCCGTTTCCCTATCGGCATCTCTTTCCCGGCGGGTTCAGGCCTGGTGGCGTTTGCGGCAGCGACGGGCGTCATGCCGCTCGACATGCCGGAATCAGTGCTGGTGCGCTTCAAGGGTAAGATGGAGCCAGGCATTACCCTGCGCGATCTGGTTCACGCCATTCCGCTGTATGCTATCAAGCAGGGTCTGCTGACCGTTGAGAAGAAAGGTAAGAAAAACATCTTCTCTGGCCGCATCCTTGAGATTGAAGGTCTGCCGGATCTGAAAGTCGAGCAGGCGTTTGAACTGTCCGATGCGTCAGCCGAGCGTTCCGCTGCGGGCTGTACCATCAAGCTGGATAAAGCGCCGATTATCGAATACCTGAACTCCAACATCGTGCTGCTGAAGTGGATGATCGCAGAAGGCTACGGCGATCGTCGTACGCTGGAGCGTCGCGTTGAAAGCATGGAGAAATGGCTGGCCGATCCTCAGCTGCTTGAGCCGGATGCGGATGCTGAATATGCCGCCGTAATCGAAATCGATCTGGCTGACATTAAAGAGCCGATCCTGTGTGCGCCAAACGATCCGGACGATGCCCGTCTGCTCTCTGACGTTCAGGGCGAGAAGATCGACGAAGTGTTTATCGGTTCGTGCATGACCAACATTGGTCACTTCCGTGCCGCCGGTAAACTGCTGGATAGCCACAAAGGCCAACTGCCAACCCGTCTGTGGGTGGCTCCGCCAACCAAGATGGATGCGGCACAGCTGACCGAAGAGGGCTACTACAGCGTATTCGGTAAAAGCGGTGCGCGTATTGAGATCCCGGGCTGTTCACTCTGTATGGGTAACCAGGCACGTGTGGCAGATGGTTCGACGGTGGTTTCTACCTCGACCCGTAACTTCCCGAATCGTCTGGGTACCGGCGCTAACGTCTACCTGGCATCTGCAGAGCTGGCGGCAGTGGCTTCACTGTTAGGCCGTCTGCCAACGCCGGATGAGTATCAGCAATTTATGGCGCAGGTCGATAAAACGGCCAGCGACACCTATCGCTATCTCAACTTCGACCAGCTGGCGCAGTACACCGATAAAGCTGACGGCGTGATTTTCCAGACCGCGGTCTGATTCTTCACCTGCCAGTCATGACTAAGGGGCGATGATTCGCCCCTTTTTTACGTCTGTGCATTGAGGGCGGTTCGATCAAAAGCTGGATTTCGCCAGACAGCCTGTAATAATGCGCGACGTGTCACACTACGCCGCGCAGGCAGCGCTGACACTCATTTAGTGACGCGATGACGTTAAGAGGAACGGGCGATGGAATATGAATTTTTACGCGATGTGACCGGACAGATTAAGGTTCGTATGTCGATGGATCATGAAGCGGTCGGCCACTGGTTCAACGAAGAGGTGAAAAACGATCCAGGATTGCTGGATGAAGTGGAAGCCGCAATCGAAGACGTCAAAGGCAGCGTACGTCAGTGGCAGCGCATCGGCAGTGAGTACACCATCCTGCTGGATGAGGAAGAGGTAATGATTCGCGCCAATCTGCTGGCACTGGAAGATGACGGAATGGAAGAGGGGATGAACTACTACGACGAAGAGAGCCTCTCCTTCTGCGGCATTGAAGATTTTCAGCTGGTGATCGCCGCCTATCGCCAGTTTGTGAACCAGTACGGTAAACCCGTACGGTAATTTTTACGCTGATACAGGCCGGGCTACCCGAATCGCCCGGCCTGTTCATTAACTCAGCGACGCACCGCCGCACATCACCAGCTGCTGACCGGTGATTGTCGCGGCCGCAGGCGAAAGCAGGAACCCGACCAGTCCGGCGACTTCCTGCGGCTGAATATAGCGGCCTATCGGTGGCAAGCGCGGCGGGGAACTGGCCCGGCCCGGCTGTTGTAGCATCGGCGTTTCGGTGGCACCTGGCGCCACGATATTGGCTGTAATGCCGCGCGGTGCCAGCTCTGCCGCCCAGCTGCGCACCATGCCGATCATCGCCGATTTAGTGGCCACATACTGACTACGGCACGCCGCACCGCCTGACGTGCGACTACCCAGCAGCACGATTCTGCCGCCCGCGTTCATCCGGGGCGCAAAATGGTTGGCCAGCTGTTCTGCGGCGGCAACATGCAGTTGCCACAGGCGTGTGCTGGCGTTCAGATCCAGCTCCCCGAGCGGCGCGGCCTGCATCATTCCCGCTGCATGGATCACCGCCTGCGGCACCGGCAGTTTGTCCAGTAAAGCCTGCAATGCCGCACTGTCGCTGATATCGATCTGATGGCTCTGCCAGCCCGCGTCTGACCGGTTTATCGCCGATCGGCTCAGGCCAATCACCTGCCAGCCCTCATCCAGCAGGCGATCCACAATCGCCTGACCGATGCCGGAACTTGCGCCGGTCACCAGCGCCATCTTTTCAATCACGCGTCACCTCCCTGCACCCAGGACTCCCCGACCCGCACATATTTAATTGCCTGGCGATACCAGGTGTAGGCGATATGGAGTTCGCCGTTCACACCCTGCTTGATGCTGGGGTAAGAGAACTCACGGTTTAACTTCTGCTGAGAGTTATTGGTCATGCAGTAGCCGTCGCCCTCGTCCAGATTGCGCTGCAGCGGCCAGCTTTTGCCACCATCTGTTGAGATCGCCAGCGTCATTGGCGCTCGTGGCGCGCCCCAGAAGGCGGTGCGCCCGCTGTGCACCACCGGCTCGGCGGCAACCGCAACGTCACCGTCTTCTTCATCATCTTCAATTTCGTCATACAGCGACAACCGGCGCTCGCTGGCCCCTTCGGCGCTCATCGCATTGAACACCAGCGCCAGATGACCGTTGCGCAGCGTCGTGACCTGAATGGAGGAGTTATTGTTGGGCAGCGACAGCGGCTCGGGCGCACTCCAGCTTTCACCCTGATCAAACGAGCGGCTCTGGTAGATATGGTCGGCCCAGCGACTGCGGTAGAGTGCCAGCAGCGAGCCATCATCCAGCAGGGTCACGTTCATATGAACGCAGCCGGTGCTGTCAGGCACGCTGACGTCGCGCCAGCTCTGGCCTTTATCTTCTGAGATTTTTACCGCGCTGACGTCATAGCTGCCGACCCACTTTTCGCCGGGCTGCGTCAGGCAGTAAAACACCGGCAGCAGCCAGTTGCCGTTGGGCAGCACGACAATCGGCTGACGAATAAAGGTGCCGGGCTTATCCAGCAGGGTTTTGATCTCGCCCCAGCTTTTGCCCATATCGTGAGACTGGCGATAGCGCACGATCGCGGTGTCCTGATTGCCCGATTTCTGCGCTGTCCACAGCAGCCACAGCACCTGGTCTGGATCGAGAAACAGCACCGGATTCTGTTCTGAGCGACCCGGATCGTCAGAAAGCTTCTGCGCGTCACTCCAGCGATCGCTGCCTTTTGTCAGCCGGGAACACCAGACTGAGATATCGGCAATCCCTTCCTGCGTGCCACCAAACCAGACGCAAAGCAGATCGCCATCGGGCAGCGGCAGCAGGTTAGCCGCATGGTTTTGCGGGCAGGAGGAGGGCAGCATCGCAATCTGCTGGGCGCTATCCTGCGGGTGCGGCGCAACCAGGCCGGTGCGTTCTGCGGTGACGGTTTCCTGAGTCATATTAGGCTCCACTATTTTGTGCATTGTGTTGCGGTTGAGGCTGAGACTGGCGTGACGGGATACAGCGGTCAATCACCATAATGATGGCCGGCGTAATCAGCGCCACATACATATTGTCGATACCGAACGGATTACCCATCAGGAACCAGACGGACGTGACCACGCAGGCACCAATCAGACCGGCGTTGGCACCGCGCGTGCTCTTAAACCACGGCAGATAGAACGCCATGATCGCCACCACGGTGATCGACAGGCGAATCGCGCGGGTAAAGAACGAGAGCTTCAGCACTTCCGGGAAGAACAGGACAAACAGCAGCGGGAAGAAGCCGATGCCAATCGAGATCCAGCGCGTCACTTTAAATTCGCGCTCCGGCGTCGGGTTACGATAAGGCACGTAAAAATCTTTGACGACCAGCGAGGCGATGGCCAGCGCAACGGTGCCGACGCTGACGAAAATCGAGGCCACCAGCGAGGTGGTGACAATGCCTGCCAGCCACGGTGACATATCCTGCAGAAACACTGGCAGCGCATAGAGGCTCTTGATATCGGGATGCGCGAACTTCGCCGCCACGCCAATCAGCGCCATCGCCAGACCGATTGGCAGGCAGAAGATGAAGGCGACCCAGGTAGCGCGCTTCGCGGACTTCACATCTTTGGTGGAGGAGATCGCCTGGATCACAAACTGCGTACAGAAGATCGATCCCACGGTCCCGATCAGCCAGGCCACAATGGTACTGGCCCCGACGTGACCGTCCCACGTCCAGTAGAACGCCGGCATTTTCTCGATCATCGGGGCCACGCCGCCGGTCATCTTCAGTGCCACATAGAGAATAATCAGAATCCCGATGTACTTGATGGCGCTGTGCAGCAGCGTAACCCAGGCGACGCCTTTCATGCCGCCAAACGCAAAGTAGAAGGTACTGACCACCGCAGTGATAAAGGCCGCCTGCGTCAGGTCGATCTTCAGCACCGTGGAGATCGCCGCCGCACCGCTGATGTAGTTCCCGACGTTCACCAGCAGCAGCGCATAGATCATAATCAGCGAGATAATGTTCTTGGTTGAGCTGCCATATTTCTCGGCGATGGCACCGGAGATCGTGATTTTTCCGGTGTTGTAGATGCGTTTGACCAGAATCAGGCCAAACAGCGGGAACCCAATCGCCGCGCCAATCACCGACCAGGAGGCGGCGAAGCCATCCTCAAAGGCTGCCTGCGCCGTGCCAATGGTCGATTTTGCCCCGATATACTCTGACATCAGCATAATGCCAACGATAAAGGCGGGCATGGCGCGGGAGCCTTCCATGAAGTCGCCGCTGGTTTTACTGCGCAGCCGCCAGGTCAGCCAGGTGGTGAACAGGATATAGGCGACCACCATGCCGACGATCAGTAAGGTGCTCTCAGTTGAAAATGCTTTCATCATGACCTCGATTGTTCTGGCAGATGGCGACCATCAGGTTCGTTCTCATCTGACCGATAGGGTACAAAGGCGATGGACGTTATTGCAGGTAGTGGTTCACGATTTGACGGATCTGCTGCTGCTCGTCGGCGCTGAACTGCACCGCATAGCGGCTTTCACCCACCTCAAAGCCCTGCAGGCTGACCGCTTTTTTCACAGCGGCCGGAGAGAACCCGATGCTGTACAGCGCGGTGCGCAGACCGGTGACGTTCTCCTGTGCCTGATGCGAACCGGCAATGTCACCGGCACTGAAGCGCGCCCAGATGGCGTTAATCGCTTCCGGTGCCACGTTTGCCAGCCCGGAAATGGAGGCGGAGCAGCCATCGACAAATCCCTGATGAATCAGCGAGTCAGGGCCGTTCAGCACATCAAAGCCCTCACAGTCGGCGGTGGCCTGCAGAAATCCGCTCAGACTTTCATAGCTGCCTGCGGAGTCTTTAATACCGATGATGTTCGGGTGCGCGGCCAGCGTACGAACGGTCTCTGGCTGCAGGGTATTGCCGGTTCGCGCCGGGATGTTGTAGAGAAATAGCGGCACCGTCAGCGCGTCCGCTACGCGCTGATAGTGGTCGATCAGCTCCTGCTGTTTCAGCGGCACAAACCACGGCGTGATCGCTGAGACGGCATCCACGCCCAGGCGGGCAATCTGTTTGCCGAGCCGGATCGTTTCGCGGGTCGAAATTTCGCCGATGTGCGCCACGACAGGCGCGCGGCCGTTGATCTCATCGACGCAGGTGGTGGTGACGGCGATCTTCTCCTGCTCGTTCAGCACAAAGAACTCGCCATTGGTGCCGCCACAGAAGATGCCGTTTCCGGCGTTGATCTGGCGTCTGACCTGCTCACGCTGTTTCATCGGATCAAAGGCACCTTCACGGTCAAAGGTGGTGACGATGGCGGTCAGTACGCCGTTGATTTTCTTATTCATGACAATCCTCATTACGCCTGGCAGGAAGGGAACAGCGTCAGGTAGACGGCGCGCACATCGTCGGCGGTGACCGCCATCGGCACGTTTTTCATCAGGCGCTGCACGTCGAGCGCCGCTTCCACTAAATAAGGCAGGTGATTCGGGCCGATGCCCAGTGCTTCCAGGCTGGCAGGCAACTGCAGCCGTGCAACCAGCGCGGTGAAGTAGTCGACCAGCGCGTGTGATTTCTCTTCATCGCTTAAACGGACGTCGGCGTCGGGCAGCAGGTCATAGGCCTGAGCGAATTTGCTCACCGCGGCCGGACGGACAAAGCGCATGCAGGGGGCCAGCAGAATGGCGTTGGCAACGCCGTGTGGCAGGTGATATTTGCCGCCAAGCGGATAGGACATCGCATGCACCAGATGCGTCCCGGCATGGGCAATCGATGCGCCGCCATAATAAGAGGCCCAGAGCATCTCCAGCCGTGCCTGCAGATTCTCCGGCTCGCGCAGCGTGGTTTCGAGATTCGCGAACAGCTTTTTCATCCCAATCAGCGCATAGTTGTCGCTGACCGGGTTAGCCACGTTGGCGGTGAAGCACTCAATCAGGTGACACAGGGCATCAATGCCGGTAGACGAGGCGATGTGCGGCGGCATGCTGGTGGTGAGTTCCGGCACCAGCGCTACCACATCGGGCAGCATCACCGGTGAAATAATGCCGACTTTGGTCTCTTTCTCCGGGATCGCCAGAATCGCATTCGGCGTCGCTTCAGAACCGGTGCCAGCAGTGGTCGGGATGAGCATTGAACGGGTGCGACGCTGCGGTTTTTCGCCTGCCAGCAGGGCGTCCAGCGACGGTGCTCCGTCGATGCACAGCACCGAGAGCAGCTTCGCCACATCCAGTACGCTGCCACCGCCGATGCCAATCACCATGTCGGCCTGGCGCTGCGAGAGCGTTTCTATAATCGCGGCCACATCATGCTGGCTCGGCTCGGGCGGCACGCTGTTGACCACGCTGATACGCGGAATCTGATCCCGGAGTTGCCCCATCAGCGCCTGAACCGCCGGAATCGCTTCAATGTTCCGGTCAGTCACCACTATCGCTGTCGTTACGCCCCTCAGCAGATAGCGCATGTCGTTTAACGCCTGATAACCGCTAATTACCGTGCTGTTAATGTTCATTTCATACCCTTTTTTCTGTCATGACTGAGCAGATGATTAATTTTGCTCAGCGCAATGCGAAGTCAGTCACTCTCTGTGGCTAATTTTATAAGGCATATCGATTTCGATTAATTTGAACTTGCTCACATATAATCAATCATGATTGAATATAATCAAATACAGCGGCAATAGCCTGACAGGAGTGAGGATGGGCTCATCAGTATGGAAAACCCCGGTGCTGGTCATTGCCGATGACTTTACCGGTGCCAACGATGCAGGTAGTGGACTGGCACAGGCCGGCGCCCGTGTAGATGTGCTGTTCGGCACCGCCGTGCCGCAGCCCGACGAGGCGGCGGATGTGCTGGTAATCAGTACTGACAGCCGGGCGGTCAGCATCAGTCAGGCGGCAGAGCGCATCACGCAGGTGGTACAGCATTACGCGGCACAGTTTCAGCAGGGCTGGCTGTTCAAAAAGATCGACTCCACGCTGCGTGGCAACGTCGGTGCTGAAACGGTGGCGGCACTGCGCGCCAGCGGCAAAAGGCTGGCGCTGGTGGCACCGGCCGTGCCACGCCTGGGCCGCACCACACGTGAGGGCAGCGTGTGGGTCAATCAGCAGTTACTGACGGATACCGAATTTGCCAGCGATCCCAAAACCCCGATCCTCAGCGCCCGCATTCTCGATCAGATGCAGATCGACGGCATGGAGATCGATCTCGCCACGCTGCGCAGCGATCGGCTGGATGCCGTGCTGGCGGCTGCGCAGGGCGTGGTGGTGGTAGATGCCGAAACGGAGGCCGACCTGGCGCGACTCATTACCGCTGCGGCGCGGCTGGCAGAGAAGCCTCTGCTGGTCGGGGCCGCCGGATTAAGCGATGCGCTGGGTGCTGCGCTCTCAGTTCGTCCTTCTTGTCCTTCGCGGCCTGTGCTGGCGGTGGTGGGATCGATGAGTCGTCAGGCAGAGCAGCAGATCGCCACGCTGCTTAACCAGCAGGCAGTGGAAATCGTGGATGTTGATATTCGTCAGCTGTTTCAGCAGCCCGCCTGGTGTGGCCGGGATAGCTGGATTGAACAGGCGGCTGCCGCACTGCGCGCCGGTCGCCATACGGTAATCCGCACCTGCCAGCATGAATCGCAGCGACACGCGATCGAGGATCTCTGCCAGCAGCACCGCGTGACGCGCCAGCAGCTGGGCGAGGCAATCTGTCAGCTGCTGGGCGAAATGACGCTGAGTCTGTGCCAGGCACAGCTGCCGCATGCGCTCTATCTGTCGGGTGGCGATGTGGCGATTGCCGTCGCCCAGGCACTCGGCGCCAGCGGCTTTAAAATTCAGGGTCTGGTGGCGGGCTGTGTGCCGCATGGGGTTCTGCTTAACAGTGAATTTACTCTGCCGGTGATGACCAAAGCGGGTGGCTTTGGTGATGAAAATACTCTGGTAGCAGCCATTAGTTTTATTGAGGAGAAGTCGAGTGAGTAAAATTATTGCGATCACCATGGGCGATCCTGCGGGCATCAGCCCGGAAATCATTATCAAATCACTCAGTGAAGGTGAGCTGAATGGCATTCCTGCCGTGGTGATTGGCTGTGCCAGTACGCTGCGCCGTATTATGGCGATGAACATCACGCCACAGGCCGAGCTGCGGGTGCTGGATCGGGTACAGGATGCACGGTTTGCGCCCGGCATTATCAATGTGATCGATGAGCCGCTGGCCGATCCCGACGCGCTGAAACCTGGCGTGGTGCAGAAAGAGGCGGGGGATCTGGCATGGCGCTGCGTAAAGCGTGCCACCGAACTGGCACTGGCCGGTGAGGTGTATGCCATAGCCACCGCGCCGCTGAATAAAGAGGCGATGCATGCGGCGGGCCATCTCTATCCGGGGCACACCGAACTGCTGGCGCACCTGACTGACACCAAAGATTACGCTATGGTGCTCTATACCGATAAGCTGAAAGTCATTCATGTCACAACCCATATTGCGCTGCGTAAGTTCCTCGACACGCTCAACCAGACACGCATTAAAACCGTGATTGGTATGGCGGATACCTTCCTGCGTCGTGTCGGCTACAGCGCCCCGCGTATCGCCGTCGCGGGTGTTAATCCGCACGCTGGTGAGAACGGGCTGTTTGGCGACGAGGAGATCACCACCGTTGCCCCCGCGATTGAGGCGATGAAAGCGCAGGGGATTGATGTCTCCGGGCCTTGCCCGCCGGACACGGTGTTTCTGCAGTGCCAGGATGGACGCTATGACATGGTGGTGGCGATGTACCATGATCAGGGGCACATCCCGCTTAAACTGCTGGGCTTCTATGATGGCGTGAACATTACCGCAGGCCTGCCGTTTATCCGCACCTCTGCTGACCACGGCACGGCATTTGATATCGCCTGGACAGGTAAAGCGAAGTCTGACAGCATGGCGATCTCGATTAAACTCGCGATGCAGCTCGCATAGGGAAATATGAAGGGACAGAGCCGTCTTGACCAGATTATGGATTACCTGAAAAGCCATAATCTGGTGACTGTTGAGCAACTGGTCAGTGCGATTTCCGCCTCACCCGCCACGATTCGACGTGATTTAATTAAGCTGGATAAAGAGGGCGTGATCAGCCGCAGTCATGGCGGCGTCACCCTGAATCGTTTTATTCCTGCCCAGCCGACTACGCTGGAGAAAATGCAGCGGAACCTGGCCGAGAAGCAGGCGATCGCCGAGTGCGCCGCGAGCTTTGTCCGGGCGGGCGATGCGGTGGTGCTGGATGCAGGAACCACCATGCTGGAGCTGGCGCGACAGCTCACGCATCTGCCGCTGCGGGTCATTACGGCCGACCTGCACATTGCGCTGTTTCTGTCAGAATTTAAGCAGATTGAAGTGACCATTATTGGCGGGCGGATCGACGACTCCAGTCAGTCCTGTGTGGGCGAGCATGGACGGCGGTTGCTGCGCAGCATCAATCCCGATATTGCGTTTGTCAGCTGTAACTCCTGGAGCCTTGAGCGCGGTATTACCACGCCGACTGAAGAGAAAGCGGGGCTGAAACATGACCTGCTGGCCAATGCGGCGCGTCGGGTTCTGCTGGCGGACAGCAGTAAATATGGCTCCTGGTCGCTGTTCTGCGCGTCACCGGTGGATGATCTGACCGATGTAGTGACCGACAGCCGGTTAGACGAGGATGTCTGCCGCACGCTGCGCGAGCGCGGTATTACGCTGGCGCTGACCTCTGCCTGAACTGAACGCGCCGTGCTTCTCTGACCTTATCGTAAAGCAGGGCGAGAGCAGCACCGCGCGTTTATCTTCTGCAATCGCCATTAACGTGCGTAGGCGTCATGCTCTTCGCGCGTCATTGCCGGCGCGTCTAACGTAACCCGCTCAAACCTCAGATTCGTTACGCCCGCTATTTTACCAAACTCCTGCGCCTGCAGCGTGATGTCGCTGAAACTCAGCTGTTCGATTGGATTTTCCGGCGTGCCTTCAATAAAAAAGGCGCGGGAAAACACCGCAGCCTCAGTCAGGCTGCTGCTGATATGACTGATACTGATATTCTCAACCCGCGTCAGGCCAGCATCACCCGTGACGCCTGACGCCAGCTTACGCCAGTGCGAAGGCTGTTCGGTATCGGCAGGCTGTTCGCTGTAGCTGTACTGCGGGAACCAGTTCAGCTGCAGCATAAACGGATAACAGACATCCTCCATCTTCAGGTGGCGAACCACGATGTTTTTGATCCAGCCGCCGCGATTCCGGGCGGACTTGATGCGAAAGCCGACGCCGGTTCCAGAAAAGCGGTTATGTTCGATGATGACGTTTTCAATACCGCCAGAGGTTTCGCTGCCCAGGGTAATGCCCGAACCTTTCAGCAGGGTGCAGTCGCGAATAATGATATCGCGTGCGGTTCTCCCGAGCTGCTGTGCTTCCGCGCCGCGACCCGATTTCACGCAGATATTGTCGTCATTGCAGGAGACCGTACAGCCCTCCACACGCACTAACTGGCTGGAATCAATATCAATTCCATCGGTGCTGGGGCCGGTGGCGTTCATGACACGTAGCCTCTGCAGATTCACCTGTTTCGAATAGCAGACGTGCAGGTTCCAGAAGCCGGAATCCTGTGAGGTGAAGTCCTCCAGCGTCACGCATTCGCTCTCGTAAACCACTACGTTACGTGGACGCCTGCAGTCGTAATCCACCACCCAGCGCAGGCCGCGACGGGTATAGTCCGCCAGCATCCCGCTGTTTTCGTCGTCGCCCCAGAATTTATGCCACCAGACGGCACCCTGTCCGTCGAGCGTGCCGCTGCCGCAGACGGTGACGTTGCGGCAGTGATTGATGTTAAGCATCGCCGCGGGCCAGACCATATCAATGCCCGCCACGCGCGTAGGGATGTCCGGGTAGTCCTCCAGCCGCTGGCTGCCGAGCAGTACGGCATCTTTCGCCAGCTCCAGCGTCATCTCACTTTTCAGAAACAGCGCGCCGGTCAGAAAGCGGCCCGCTGGGATCAGTACCGTGTCGCCTGTTGATGCGCTATCAATCGCGCGCTGTATTGCCTGAGTGGAAAGTGAGGTGGCGTCCGGGACGGCAGCGAAATCAATAATGTTAATTCTTGCCATTTTTTTGCCTGTAGTGGTTGAGAAATGAGCGTTCAGCGCTGAAATTAGCACGCTCTGACAGGCAAATTATTGCTGGCGATCAGGGAATTACGGCAGTTGCCGTGATGAAAAGTCGGAGGGATAAGCGGGAAGAGACGCGCAGGTTTTTGGGTGTCACGCTGCGCGCCGGATCATCAGAGGGTCTTCAGGCCCACTGAGGGGATATTTCTGCCGTAGTAGATCTCACGCATCTCTTTCCACAGCAGGTCAGTAATACGCTTGTGCTCCTGCGGGCTGAGATCTTCCGGGCGGGTGTTAAACAGGTAGTGTTTCAGGTCAAACTCTTTCAGCAACATCTTGGTATGGAAGATGTTCTCCTGATAGACATTCACATCCACCATGTCATACATCGCTTTCATATCGTCAGACATGAAGTTCTGAATCGAATTGATCTCGTGATCGATAAAGTGCTTCATCCCTTTCACGTCACGGGTAAAGCCGCGCACCCGGTAATCGACGGTAACGATGTCTGACTCCAGCTGGTGGATCAGGTAGTTCAGCGCCTTGAGCGGTGAGATCACGCCGCAGGTTGAGACTTCAATGTCCGCGCGGAAGGTGCAGAGCCCGCCTTCAGGATGGCTTTCCGGATAGGTATGCACACAGATATGGCTTTTATCCAGATGCGCCACCACCGAATTGGGCAGCGGGCCGGGATGTTCGGAATTATCGATATCTTTGGGATCGATCGGCTCTTCGCTTACCAGAATCGTGACGCTGGCCCCCTGCGGTTCATAATCCTGGCGCGCAATATTAAGCACGTTAGCCCCGATAATAGAGCAGGTTTCGGTCAGGATTTCCGTCAGACGATTAGCGTTATATTGTTCATCAATGTAGGCGATATAACCATCGCGTTCAGCTTCAGTATTTGCATAGCAGATATCGTAAATACAAAAACTCAGGCTTTTCGTCAGGTTGTTGAAGCCATGTAGTTTTAGCTTTTGCAATTTTGTTCACCCCCTTAAAAATGCACTGTCAGCACGCGGCCCATAGCGCATTTAACAGATATTGTGGCAGGGCAAAGCTGCCGGTATGGATCGCTGGTGTGTAGTAACGGCAGGTCAGGCCAGCAGCCTCGAAACGCGCCTGCAGGGTGGCGGTATCGAGCTGGCGCAGCGCCGGATTATCACTCGCCCAGGCAAAGGTCATGATGCCGCCGTAATAGGTCGGAATCGCCGCCTGATAGAAACTGACATCCGCAAAGTAATGGCCCAGTTTGCGATGGCTGTTTACGGCCTCATCCTGCTGCAGGAAGCAGACGCCATTCTGCGCCACGAAGATGCCATTTTCATTAAGGGCCGCTTTGCAGCCGGCATAAAATTCGGAGGTAAACAGACTCTCGCCCGGACCAATCGGATCGGTGCAGTCGGAGATGATGACATCGAATTTTTCCTGCGTCTGATTAACGAAGTTAACCCCGTCATCGATCACCAGCGTAAAGCGCGGATCGTCATAGGCGCCTGCGCTGTGGTTCGGCAGATACTGGCGACAAAAGGTCACCACGCCTGCATCGATTTCCACCATGGTAATCTTTTCGATTTCCGGATGACGTGACACTTCACGCAGCATGGCGCCGTCACCACCGCCGATGATCAGGACGCTCTTCGCCGCGCCGTGCGCCAGCAGCGGAACGTGGGTCATCATTTCATGATAGATAAATTCGTCGCGTTCGGTGGTCTGCACCACGCCGTCCAGCGCCATTACGCGGCCCATCGCGGCATTTTCGAAAATGATTAAATCCTGATGCGCAGTCTTTTCACGGTACAGTTCTTTATCGACCGTGAAATACTGGCCAAAACCGGCATGAAGGGTTTCATACCACGTTTCATTATGGGCCATGGTGCTCTCCTCTGATGACATCGCCATGAAGATGGGCGGCACATGATAGCTAACACTGACCGTGGTTGCACGGTCAATGTCCGGCAGCAGAGGGCAGAGTAATTACCTGACGTAGGCCAGCAGGCTCAGTGAATCGCGGGCCAGTGACTTGCACTTTTTGTCGTTGGTGATGGCGATGCCGCTGAGATCGCGATAGCTGTCTTCACCCAGCGCTTTCATGTTGTAGTTGCTGTAGTTGCTTAAATCCCAGCGGTTCTGCTGAGCAAAAAAGACCAGCGCTTTGCGAATCTGTGCGTCCGGTAAATCCTGATAGCCACAATCATTTTTCAGATAGACGAAAACCGCCGTGAGATCGGCCAGATCTTCCGCTTCGGATTCGCTCAGGGCAAAACTGGTGGAGGAGAAGCCAAGGAGTCCCGTCAGCAGCAGGATCCTGATACTTTGCTTCATAGTCGTTCTCTTCAATGGATATTACTCATGACGTTAGCACAGTTATTCTCAGGTTTTCGATTAATTTGGCGCTGTGAGCCGCTGCACCGCCTTTTTTCATCAGATTCTCACGGCTAACACTTGACCTTCCCATAAGGTCAGGGTTTAGGCTGTGCGCTCTGATGCCACAAGGATGATCACCATGCAACGTCGCCACTTCCTGAAACTCACCGCCGCACTGAGTGCAGCCGGAGCCTTGCCGCTCTGGAGCCGTTCACTGATGGCAGCCACCCGTCCGCTGCTGCCGATTCCGTCACTGCTGGAAGCGGATGCCAGGGGCAGCTACAGCCTTACCGCGATGCAGGGCACCACGCAGTGGAACGGCAAAGCCGTGCCGACCTGGGGGTATAACGGCAGCCTGCTGGGACCGGTGCTGAAGTTGCAGAGTGGCAAACCGGTGACGGTGAATATCCATAACCGGCTCAGCGAAGCGACTACCCTGCACTGGCACGGGCTGGAAATCCCCGGCGCGGTAGATGGTGGTCCGCAGGCCGTGATTGCGCCTGGTGCTTCGCGTCAGGTCTCTTTTACCCCTGACCAGCCCGCTGCAACCTGCTGGTATCACCCGCATCTGCATGGCAAAACCGGGCATCAGGTCGCACAGGGACTCGCAGGACTGATTCTGCTGGAAGACAAGGAGAGCGGCACGCTGCGCCTGCCCACGCAGTGGGGCGTGGATGATGTGCCACTGATTTTCCAGGATAAACAGCTGACCAAAGATGGGCACCTTATCGATTATCAGCTCGACGTGATGCGCGCGGCCGTGGGCTGGTTTGGCGACATGATGCTCACCAACGGCGTGCAGTATCCGCAGCATGCGGTGCCGCGCGGCTGGCTGCGTCTGCGTCTGCTGAACGGCTGTAATGCCCGTTCGCTGCACGTTGCCGCCAGTGATAAACGCCCTCTTTATGTGATCGCCAGCGACGGTGGCCTGCTGGCTGAGCCGGTGAAGCTCGACGCACTGCCGATCCTGCCGGGCGAGCGTTTCGAGGTGATGATCGATACTTCTGACGGTAAAGCGTTTGATCTGGTGACGCTGCCGACCGGACAGATGGGCATGACGCTGCCGCCGTTTGACCAGCCGCTGCCGCTGGTACAGATCCTGCCGCTGCGGGTGATGGCCAGCGCCACGCTGCCGGATAAGCTGGCAACGCTGCCTGCGCTACCCGCCACCGACGGACTGACGACGCGCTGGCTGCAGCTGATGATGGACCCGCAGCTGGACCAGCAGGGAATGCAGGCATTAATGCAGCGCTACGGCGAGAAAGCGATGGGCAAGGGCGGTCATCATTCGATGCCGGAGAAAACGGCTGACGAGCCGATGCCGCCGATGGAAAACATGGAAGGGATGGATCACAGCATGCACGGCATGGCGAAGCCCGCCGTTTACGATTTCCGCAACGGCAATAAGATCAACGGCCAGGCCTTTGATATGACGAAGCCGTCATTTGCGGTGAAGCTGGGTGATTATGAGAAGTGGACGATTTCAGGGGAAGGTGACGCCATGCTGCATCCGTTCCATATTCACGGCACCCAGTTCCGCATTCTCTCCGAGAACGGCAAACCGCCCGCCCCGCATCGGCAGGGCTGGAAAGATATGGTGAATGTCGACGGCTGGCGCAGTGAAGTGCTGGTGCGCTTCAACTATGTCGCCGCCGCCGAACACGCTTACATGGCCCACTGTCATCTGCTGGAGCATGAAGACACCGGCATGATGCTGGGCTTTACTGTGAGCTGATTACGCCTGAACGAGCGCCAGCCTGATATCTTCAATCAGGTCACCGGCGTTCTCGATGCCAATCGACAGCCGCACCGTGGCGTCCGTGATACCAATACGCTGACGCACCGCCTGCGGCACGCCGGAGTGGGTGGTGCTGCCAGGATGGCTGGCCAGCGACTCGGTTCCACCCAGGCTCACCGCCTGTTTAAACAGCGACAGCGCATTGAGAAAACGGAACGCAGCGGGCTGATCGCCGACGATATCAAACGAGAAGGTCGAACCTGCGCCGCTGCACTGTTCGCGATACGTTTTCCCTTCGGCGCTCTCCGCATCCAGATAGGGCAGCCAGTGCAGCTTCGCCACTTTCGGGTGATCGCGCAGAAACGCCGCGACCGCTTCTGCATTGTGAAAGGCTTTCTCCATCCGCAACGATAATGTTTCCAGTGAGCGGCTGAGCATCCAGCTTGAGTGCGGATCCAGTTGCGTACCGATGGCGCTGCGCAGGGCGCGTACTTTCGCCATCAGCGCCTTACTGCCCATCGCCGCGCCCGCAATCAGGTCAGAGTGACCGCCCACATATTTGGTCAGCGAGTAGAGCGAGAGATCCGCGCCCAGCGTCAGCGGCTGCTGGAACAGCGGGCCGAGCAGGGTGTTATCACAGGCGATAATTGGTCGTGAACCCTGCTGCTGGTCAATCTCATCGGCGATGCGCGCCATCAGGCGGATATTGACCAGGCTGTTGGTGGGATTTGCGGGTGTTTCAATCAGGATCACCGCCACCCGGCCCTGGGCCATCGCCTGCTGAGCGGCTTCACGCACTTTGACTTCATCATTCCCGTCGCTGAAACCAACCGCTTTAATATCCAGATTGTGCAGCGTTTTGCTGAGCAGCGTTTCGGTGCCGCCATACAGGGGCTGCGAGTGCAGGATCACCTCGCCCGGGCGGGCAAACGTCAGCAGGGCCGTGGAGATGGCGGCCATACCGGAAGAGAAGAGCGAACAGCTCTCCGCCTGCTCATAAACCGCCAGCCGGTCTTCAACAATTTCGCTGTTAGGATGGTTAAAGCGGGAGTAGACCAGCCCACCCGATTTACCTTCCGGCGGCTCACGACGACCTGAGACATAATCAAAGAAGTCCCGTCCCTCTTCGGCGCTGTTAAAAACAAAGGTTGAAGTCAGAAACACCGGCGGCTTCACCGCACCTTCAGAGAGGCGGGGATCATAGCCATAGTTCAGCATCTGGGTTTCGGGGTGCAGCGGCCTGTCGCCGATATGCGTCTTTTTGCTTGATGATGAAGTCATTGTGATCTCCGGCCAGCGGCGCGAGTAGGGTAACGATCTGTTGGATAAAGGCTACCACGCAGCGAATCATGCTGGTAAATGCCAGAATGTTCTAAGGTAATGCGCATTTCAGCCAGCCGCCGGCAGCAGGGAATAATTTTCACGACGTAATCGTTTGCTCAGGAGCCGGCAGAGCCCTCATAGCTGCGTCTGTGGTAGACTTCGGGGCTTTTCTGACGTAACCGGGCTGAACGCAATGAAACACACTGTTGAAGTGATGATCCCTGAAGAGGCAATCGCCACGCGCATCGCTGAACTGGGCAAAGAGATTAACGAGCACTACCGCGACAGCGGCAGCGATATGGTGCTGGTGGGGCTGCTGCGCGGCTCATTCATGTTCATGGCTGATCTCTGTCGCGCCATTGATGTGCCGCATGAAGTCGACTTTATGACGGCGTCCAGTTACGGCAGCGGCATGTCCAGCACGCGTGATGTGAAAATCCTGAAAGATCTGGATGAAGACATTCGTGGCAAGGATGTGCTGATCGTCGAAGATATCATCGACTCCGGCAACACCCTGAGCAAAGTGCGTGAGATTCTGCAGCTGCGTCATCCAAAATCACTGGCGATCTGTACCCTGCTGGATAAGCCAGAGCGCCGTGAAGTTGAAGTCAATGTCGAGTATGTCGGCTTTGCCATTCCGGATGAGTTCGTGGTGGGCTTTGGTATCGACTACGCTCAGCACTATCGCCATCTGCCTTACATCGGCAAAGTGGTGCCGCTGGAATCCTGATACTGCTCTGACCGCACATTCTTCCAAGGCCTGCACCCGATGCCTGGTGTAGGCTATGTCGCACTTTACGCCGCGATCGGCTCAGGCCTCGCCGTTCATCTGCAGATTAGCAATGCCGTGACGGTAGCGCTGTTCAAGGATCTCCCGGCTGTTTGCCGTGACATCCAGGTTACGCAGACAGCCATCCTGAATGCCGTAAACCCAGCCGTGCAGGGAGACATCCTTGCCACGTTTCCAGGCTGACTGCAGGACGGTCGAGTGCCCCAGGTTATAGACTTGTTCAATAACGTTGATTTCGCACAGCTTGTCCAGGCGCTTATCCGGCGGGAGTTCCCCCAGCAACACGCTATGCTTGTACCAGAGGTCGCGGATGTGCAGCAGCCAGTTGTCGATTAACCCCAGCTCCGGGTTATCCATCGCCGCCTGCACGCCGCCGCAGCCGTAGTGGCCGCATACGATAACGTGTTCCACTTCCAGCACTTCGATAGCGTACTGCACCACGGACAGACAGTTCAGATCGGTGTGGATAACCAGATTGGCAACGTTGCGGTGAACGAAGAGCTCGCCCGGTTCCAGTCCGGTCAGGCGCTCGGCAGGGACTCGGCTGTCAGAGCAGCCAATCCACAGGAAGCGCGGTTTTTGTGCCTGGGCGAGCCGCTCAAAAAAGCTGGGATCTTCTTCAACCAGCAGTTTTGACCATTCGCGGTTGTTTCTGATCAGGGTATTGATGTCTGTCATGGCGTTGAGCGACCGGTTACTGCGCAAAGTGCGCGCGCGTACTATATGCCAGGGCCTGATAAATTTAAACGGCATTGCAATGCCATCAAAACAGGGTATGGATGCAGAATGACTTATGCACTGGAACTTTCCCGGCTGACCAAGACCTATCCCGGCGGCGTGCAGGCGCTAAAGGGCATCGATCTTAACGTTGAAGCGGGTGATTTTTATGCACTGCTGGGGCCAAACGGTGCCGGTAAATCGACCACCATCGGGATTATCAGTTCGCTGGTCAATAAATCCGAAGGTAGCGTGCGGGTGTTTGGCTACGATTTAGAAAAAGATGTGGTGAATGCCAAGCGCCAGCTCGGCCTGGTGCCGCAGGAGTTTAACTTCAACCCGTTTGAGACGGTGATGCAGATCGTCGTGAATCAGGCGGGTTACTACGGCGTTGAGCGTCGTGAAGCCAATGAGCGTGCGGAAAAATATCTGAAGCAGCTCGACCTGTGGGGAAAACGCAGCGAACGTGCGCGCATGCTCTCCGGCGGGATGAAGCGCCGCCTGATGATCGCCCGAGCACTGATGCACGAGCCAAAACTGCTGATTCTGGATGAGCCGACAGCTGGCGTGGATATCGAACTGCGTCGCTCAATGTGGGTGTTCCTGAAAGATCTCAATGCCAAAGGCACTACCATCATTCTCACCACCCACTATCTGGAAGAAGCTGAGATGCTGTGCCGTAACATCGGCATCATCCAGAGCGGTGAGTTGGTGGAAAACACCTCGATGAAAGAACTGCTGTCCAAGCTCAAATCAGAAACCTTTATCCTGGATCTGGCACCGCGCAGTCCGCTGCCGAAACTGGAGGGCTTCCAGTACCGGCTGACCGATACCTCAACGCTGGAAGTGGAAGTGCTGCGTGAGCAGGGCCTTAACAGCGTCTTCAGCCAGCTGAGTGCGCAGGGTGTGCAGGTGCTGAGTATGCGCAATAAAGCCAACCGTCTGGAAGAGCTGTTCGTTGGCCTGACGACGCAGGGAAAAACAGGAGCAAAAGCATGACACATTTGTACTGGGTGGCGCTGAAAAGCATCTGGGCCAAAGAGGTTAACCGTTTCGCCCGTATCTGGATCCAGACGCTGGTGCCGCCGGTCATCACCATGACGCTCTATTTCATCATTTTTGGCAACCTGATCGGGTCGCGCATTGGTGAGATGCACGGCTTCAGCTATATGCAGTTCATTGTGCCGGGATTGATCATGATGGCGGTGATCACCAACGCCTACGCCAACGTGGCATCATCGTTCTTCAGTGCCAAGTTCCAGCGCAACATTGAAGAGCTGCTCGTTGCACCCGTGCCGACCCACATTATCATTGCTGGCTATGTAGGCGGCGGTGTGGCGCGTGGCGTCTGCGTCGGCATTCTGGTGACGGCCATCTCGCTGTTCTTTGTGCCGTTTCATGTGCACTCCTGGTCGATGGTGGCGATCACGCTGCTGCTGACCGCGATTCTGTTTTCACTGGCCGGTCTGCTCAACGCCGTCTTTGCGCGCACCTTTGACGACATCAGCCTGATCCCGACCTTTGTGCTGACGCCACTGACCTATCTGGGCGGCGTATTCTATTCGCTGAGTCTGCTGCCGCCGATCTGGCAGGCTGTCTCTAAACTGAACCCAATCGTTTATATGATTAGCGGATTCCGTTATGGCTTCCTGGGTATTAATGATGTGCCACTGGTCTTTACGCTCTCGGTACTGGTGGCCTTTATTCTGGTGTTCTACTGGCTGGTCTATGCGCTGATTCAGCGCGGACGCGGACTGCGCACCTGACAATACGTTGAATGGTAAGGGCCACGCTGCAATAAGGGCGTGGCTTTTTTTTGGGTGAGTGAAAACAACCCGAACTACGGTTCTCCCTGGCCTTAAAAACGATGTTAAAATCTGCCTGGTCATTTCTTTTCTGTCTCTGAAGCCGCTCACGGCCTCGCTTTCATCCTTTTTCACAAAAAGTAACCCTAAGTATTATCTGATAATAATCTGTCATCTTTCGCTATCTTAATGATTCTTAACTGTTAAATTTTTTTTAAGAATAGGCTTAAAGGCTGGCTGTTGTTTATTTGATTATGAATTATCAAAATACCGCCGGAATAAAGTTATTCCTCTGCTCAGGGATGAACGAGTGGGTTAAGAGTCTTCTTAATAAGCAAAATGGCATCTTAAACAGGGCCAGTTTTTAATCAAAGGCAGGAAAAGATGAATCGTATAACGTGGATCGATAATCTGCGGGGATTGAGTATTCTCGCAATTATTTTTTTGCATAGCACTATTGCCGTACATAATAATGCCGGACATTTTACCGCCTTCAGCAGCCTGTTAAATGAGATGCTGGCACCGGTAAGACTGGGGCTGATGTTCTTTGTTTCGGGTCTGTTTGTCGATGCCGGATTAAGAAAAGGCCTGGGTCCTTTTTTTAATAACAAAGTACGCAGTATTCTCTATCCGTTTGTGGTCTGGGTGGCGGTCTATGGCGGGTTAAAGATCCTGTTCAGCTCAATGGCAAATACGCCGCAGTCACCGATGAATATTATTCTCTCCCACCTGACCGGCGGCGGGGATATGACCTGGTTCCTGCACTCGCTATTTATCTTCTTTATAGTAATTATCTTTGCCCGCCACCTGCCATTCCTGCTGGTGTTTGCTATCTGTATGGCGCTGAGCTGGGCGCTGCCGGCCATCGATCCGGATGGCGTATTTGCCAGCTTCGACAATACGCACATCAACAAATCGCTTTATCTGTTTGTCTTTTTCTACCTGGGCGATTACGTGGTACGTAAGCAGGTGGATATCGCAGAGAAAGTACAGCATGGCCCGACGCTGTTAATCTCAGCGATCAGTTTTGTGCTGCTCTCCTGCCTGAATATCTTTATTCTGGAGCGTCATTCCCAGGCGTTATTATCACCGCTTGCACTCTTATCGGTGCCATTCTTTGTCTGGATTGCGCTGAAGCTGAAATCTGAGCTGGTCTACTACATTGGCGTCAATTCTATCGTCTTCTACCTGTCGCATTATCTGGCGATTCAGTTCTTCAGTAAGATTGTGAAGTTTGAAAGTCCGTCAGCCTGGGTGAATGACCTGAAATTCATTTCGGCGTTTCTGGTGGCGCTGGCGCTGCCATTGACAATATGTCTGATGAGAAAACGCGGCTGGTTTAATTTTCTCTTTACGATGAAAAAGTCATCGAAGCCGATGACAACCAAAGCGGTTTAACTGCAGAAGCAGAAACAAAAAGGGCCGCCCATGTTAATGGCGGCCCTTTTTTATCAGCTGATCGATTAATCAGGCAATTTGTACCGGCAATGCTTTCGCCAGACGCTTCATCTGGTTGTCACCTTCAAAATAGGCGACTTTAGGCTGCCACTGACGCGCGACGGCATCCTCTACCTGCACATAGGAGCAGATAATTAAAATATCGCCTTCGCAGGCGCAGCGGGCAGCCGCACCGTTGACCGAAATAATTTTCGAACCACGCTCAGCCGCGATAGCGTAGGTGGAAAAGCGCTGACCGTTAGTGACGTTATAAATATCGATCGCTTCATATTGCAGAATGCCGGAAGCATCCAGGAAATCCTGATCGATAGCGCAGGAGCCTTCATAATTGAGGTCCGCCTGCGTCACTTTTACGCGGTGCAATTTGCCTTGCAGAACTGTGCGAATCATAGCCAGAAACCTTATCAGAGAAATAAAATAACCTGCAGCGGGCGTACTTACAGCGTCAGGTCAACAGTTTGATTATCAATCAGTCGGGCTTTACCCAGCCAGGCGGCCATCAGCACCACCGCACGCTGGCTGTCCACCGTCAGCGGCTGCAGCGTTTCCGCATCACAGATTGCCAGGCCATCAGGACGCAATCCCTGTGCCAGCAGCGCCTCGCTGGCTGTCTCGATAATCTCTTCAATGTGACGCTCGCCGTTCTCAAGTCGCTGAGCCATCTGATGCATCACCTGGCTCAGCACCGGGGCCAGTTTGCGCTCATCGGATGTCAGGTAGCCGTTGCGTGAACTCAGTGCCAGGCCATCGTTCGCCCGCACGGTTGGTACGCCAACAATCTCAATGTCGAAGCCCATATCAGCCACCATCTTACGAATGATAGCCAGCTGCTGAAAATCCTTTTCACCGAAACAGGCGATATCGGGCTGCACCAGATTAAACAGTTTGCTGACGATGGTGGCCACGCCGCGAAAATGGCCTGGACGCGTTGCCCCTTCCAGCAGGGAAGAGAGCACTGGCACTTCAACAAAGGTCTGATTCTGCGCGCCCTGCGGATAGACTTCAGCCGGGGAGGGCGCAAAGACCACGTCAACCTGATGGCGGTTCAGCTTTTCACAATCTTCCTGCAGGGTGCGCGGGTAGCGCGCTAAATCATCAGCGCGATCAAACTGCATCGGATTGACAAAGATCGAGACAATGACGATGTCGCCGCGCGCCCGGGCTTCATCCACCAGCGTCAGATGGCCTTCATGCAGGTTGCCCATGGTCGGTACCAGCGCAATGCGTTTACCCTGCTGGCGCCAGCGACGGACTTCCTGGCGCAGCATCAGCAGCGTTTCAATGATCAACACGGTGACTCTCCTGAATTACTGGAAACTGTGCTCTGCCGCCGGATAGGTTCCGGCCTCGACTTCGGCGATATAGTGGCGAATCGCCGCGCGAACGTCGCCGGTCTCCGCCAGGAAATTTTTGGCAAATTTGGGAATATGACCGCCGGTTACGCCCAGCGCGTCATGCATCACCAGAATCTGACCATCGGTCACGTTACCGGCACCGATGCCGATCACCGGGATGGTAAGCGCCCCGGTGATCCGCTGCGCCAGCGACACCGGCACGCACTCCAGCACCATCAGCTGTGCGCCTGCCGCTTCCAGCGCCAGGGCATCGGCCAGCAGCTGATCGGCACCGGCCTCATCACGGCCCTGCACTTTATAGCCGCCAAAAATATTCACCGACTGCGGGGTCAGCCCAAGATGACCGCACACCGGCACGGCGCGTTCGGTCAGCATCTGTACGGTCTCTGCCAGCCAGCTGCCGCCTTCCAGTTTCACCATATTGGCACCGGCACGCATCAGCTGTGCGGCACTCTCAAAGGTCTGCTCTGGTGTGGCATAACTCATAAAGGGCAGGTCGGCGAGCAGCAGGGCCTGGGGCGCACCACGGCGCACGGCGGCGGTGTGATAGGCGATGTCGCTGACCGTAACCGGCAGGGTGGAGTCGTGCCCCTGCACCGTCATCCCTAAGGAATCACCAACCAGCAGCACCTGAATGCCTTCATCGGCAAACAGGCGGGCAAAACTGAAATCGTAGGCGGTCAGCGTCGCGAATTTTTTACCGCTGGCTTTCGCCTGACGCAGATGTGAAATCGTGGTGGGTTTCATGGCGCTCTCAACTCAGGAATTCTGATGGGCGCAGTTTACTGGATAGCGTGAAAGAGCGGAATCAGAGATGTGCGTTTGTCTGATCAGTCGTGCCACAGCACGATGTTGCTGCTGTCGAGGGTGGCCAGAACGGTGCTGAGTGCGCGGCCATCGGGCAGGCGGGCATTGGGCGCAATCGCCAGCAGGGGCACCAGCATAAAGGCGCGATTCAGCAGGTCGTAGTGCGGCACAATCAGCCGCTCAGTGTTAATGACTGCGTCGGCAAACAGCATGAGATCGATATCCAGCGTGCGCGGCCCCCAGCGTTCTTCCTTGCGCACCCGGCCATGATCCCGCTCAATCTGCTGGGTATGGTCAAGCAGGGCTTCAGCGCTGAGATCGGTTTCCAGCACCACGGCGGCATTGAGAAAATCGGGCTGATCGGGCGGGCCGTAAGGCGGCGTGCGATAGAACGGCGAGGTCGCGATGCGTTGCGTCTGCGGCAACGCATCCAGTGCTGTCAGCGCTGCATCAACCTGATGCAGCGGATCGGCCAGATTACTGCCTAACGCGAGGTAAACCCGTGTCATGACACGTTTTGATTGTCACGACGTGGCGCGGAAGAGCGGCGGCGCGGACGGCGCGATTTATTGCGCGGCACCGGATCGTCACCCAGATTATTCAGCATGTTTTTCTGATGCGGCGGCGCAGCGACCTGGAATTCACCCCACCACTGGCTCAGACGCAGCAGTTCCGGATTGTTTTCCACTTCCGCGCGCAGCGCCAGCAGATCGTATGCGGCGCGGAATTTCGGATGCTCCATCAGTTTCCAGGCGCGTTTACCGTGACGGCGTGACATGCGTAACTGCAGCAACCAGATATCGCGGATCAGCGAGGTAATACGTTTTGGAATCGCCAGCGCACGGCAGGCTTCGTCCAGCGTATCGTTCATCGCCATCGCAAAGGCTTCGAAGTAGGTCAGGCCACTCTCCTGCGCAATGCGTTCGGCCGCCTCAAGCTGCGGATACCAGAACATCGCTGCAAACAGGAACGCCGGATTCACGCGCATGTCGTTATGAATGCGGTTGTCGGTGTTTTTCAGCACCTGTGCCAGCATCCGCTCCATGTGACTGTCACTGTTTTCCGTGAAGTTGCGCGCCAGCGTCGGGAACAGCGGCTGGAACAGCTGATATTCACACAGCTTCAGATACGTGCTGTAGCCATAACCCGCCTGCAACAGCTTCAGGGACTCTTCAAACAGGCGCGCAGGCGGGATATCACGCAGCAGCGAGGCCAGACGGGGAATCGGCTCGGCGGTTTCCGGCGCAATGCTCATATTGAGCTTGGCGGCAAAGCGCGCGACGCGCAGCATGCGCACCGGATCTTCGCGGTAGCGGGTTTCCGGATCGCCAATCAGGCGAATGATGCCCTGTTCGAGATCGCTGATGCCGCCAACGTAGTCGCGCACGCTGAAATCAGCCACGCTGTAGTAGAGGCTGTTGATGGTGAGATCGCGACGCTGGGCATCATCTTCGATAGAGCCGAAGATATTGTCGCGCAGCAGCATGCCGCTCTGGGCGCGCTGCGAACTGTTGCGATCTTCCGCAATCTCTTCAACCTGATGATGACCACGGAAGGTGGCGACTTCGATCACTTCCGGGCCAAACATCACGTGTGCCAGCCGGAAACGGCGACCGACCAGCCGACAGTTGCGGAACAGCTTGCGCATCTGCTCAGGCGTGGCGTTAGTGGTCACGTCGAAATCTTTGGGTTTTTGCCCCAGTAGCAAATCGCGCACGCCACCGCCTACCAGATAGGCTTCATAACCGGCTTTGTTCAGGCGATAGAGCACTTTGAGGGCATTTTCGCTGATGTCTTTACGTGAGATGGTATGGCTTTCACGAGGGATGATGGTCATCAGACGCTCTGGTTCAACCTCTGCTG
This sequence comes from Pantoea sp. JKS000250, assembly GCF_003201065.1. Classification (NCBI taxonomy): domain Bacteria; kingdom Pseudomonadati; phylum Pseudomonadota; class Gammaproteobacteria; order Enterobacterales; family Erwiniaceae; genus Pantoea; species Pantoea sp. JKS000250. The sequence goes on from NZ_QICZ01000001.1 coordinate 3,023,506, forward strand.
GGGCTTCCTCTTCATCACGCTTCAGGACTTTCCGGCAAAAATTAGCTACTCGGGTAAAAATGGGACACCTCGACAGTGGCAATTAGGGTGTAGGTAAAATCAGCGGCTAATCATAGCCTGTTGAGAACCGTTTGAGAATGCTGTTGTCTATGCATCCGGTTTCAGGGCGTTCTGTTGCGGCATCAAAGCGATATTCCACTGTGACATCGCGTCAGACAGCAGTTTGTCCTGCGTTAAGTCCTGCCAGCCGCCTGAAACAGGCTGTCCGAGGAAGCGTAATGCCGCTACCAGCAGGGGTCTGGCATCGCCATCGGGCAGCGAAGGCGCATGATTCTGCTTCGATAACTTATTGCCATCGTGATTAAGCGCCAGCGGCAGGTGCAGCCAGGCCGGCACCGGCCAGCCAAACTGCTGATAAAGCGCAATCTGCCGTACCGTCGGCTCAATCAAATCTGCGCCGCGCACCACTTCGGTAATGCCCTGAAAATGGTCATCGACGACCACCGCCAGGTTGTAGGCAAACAGGCCATCACGACGGTGAATAATAAAATCTTCCTGCGCCAGACGTCTGTCCGCCTCTACGCGCCCGCGTAATCGATCGTCAAAGGCAAAGACCGGCGCATGCTGGCGTAAACGCAGCGCGGCATTCTCTGGTCCGCGTTGCCGTTCACGGCAGTAACCATCATAGAAACCGCCAATCTCCTGAATGCGACGTCGGGGACAGGTGCAGAAATAGCTCTGACGATGCTGCTGCAGCCAGGCCAGTGCGTCACGATAGGCCTCGTGACGTTGCGACTGCCACAGTACCTCGCCATCCCACGTCAAACCGTAGTGTTCCAGCTGATGCAGAATGCGGCTGGCGGCACCCGGCACTTCCCGTGGCGGATCGATATCTTCCATTCTCACCCGCCAGATGCCGTTTTGCGCGCGCGCGCTCAGGTAACTGCCCAGGGCAGCAATCAGCGAGCCAAAATGAAGTTCACCAGAGGGAGAAGGGGCGAAGCGACCAATGCAGGAAGGTGACATAGGGTTCAGAAGTGACCACGCAGCGGACAACACAACGGTTTTTCCACTGCGTGGTAACAGGCTGGACGCGACATTAGCCGGCCATTTGTTTCTCACGAATTTCTGCTAACGTCTTACAGTCGATGCAGAGATCGGCAGTAGGACGTGCTTCGAGACGGCGGATACCAATCTCAACGCCACAGGAATCGCAATAACCGAAGTCGTCGTCTTCGACTTTCTTCAGCGTCTTCTCGATCTTTTTAATCAGTTTACGTTCGCGATCGCGGTTACGCAGCTCCAGGCTGAATTCCTCTTCCTGCGCGGCACGGTCAACCGGGTCCGGGAAGTTAGCGGCTTCATCCTGCATGTGCGATACGGTACGATCGACTTCGTCCCGCAATTGATTACGCCAGGCTTCCAGAATCTTGCGAAAATGGGTCAGCTGCGCGTCGTTCATATACTCTTCGCCAGGCTTAACCTGATAAGGCTCAACGCCAGCGATAGCGAGAATACTCAGGGACGATGTTTTACGGTTTTGACCTTCTTGCATGTTGCTTCTCCTGGATAACACGCACTATACCCTCTGACTTACGTCCCGCAGGGGCGTTACTGCCGGCCTGCATCTGACGTCTGCGGGGTACATCGATCCCCCATTGGGGAAAAAAACAGGCCGCTATAAATAACAGAAGCAGTCAGGGTTGGCAATTCTTCATGAACACACCTTGACAAGCCTGTGAGGAACAGCGTAATCAGCCCTTAGCTCAGAACATTCTTACCACATAAAATTGCAAAAGATATTACAAGGTTACGTTGATTGGCGATTTAAGAAACATTCCCTCTGCCGATAAGTCTGCCTGATACGCTAAAACCTCTACACCTTCCCGTTGCGCCTGAGCCAGTTGTTCTGCATACGCCGCATCAATGTGGCGTGCCGGGGAAACGTCCTCAATCCCCGAGTGCAAAACGGCAAACAATAAAACGGCCCGATGACCCTCTGCCGCCACTGTCGCCAGCTCGCGCAGGTGTTTCTGTCCTCGAATCGTCACCGCATCCGGAAAATAGCCTTTACCTTCATGTAAAAGGGTTACGGATTTCACCTCAATATAGCAGTTGCGCCGTGCCTCTGCTTTGAGCAGGAAATCAATTCTGCTTTTTTCACTGCCATATTTCACTTCCGCCTGTCGATGCGAATAACCGGCCAGCGATGGCAGCTGATGCTGGTCCAGCGCTTCAGCCACCAGCTGGTTCGCGCGCAGGGTATTCACGCAGATCCAGTGGCCCTGTTGCGTTTCGGTCAGTTCCCAGCTGTGAGGGTATTTGCGCGTCAGGCTGTCGGACGTGGAATACCAGACTGTATCGCCCGGCGTGGCGCAGCCGGTCATGGCACCAGTGTTGGCGCAATGAATCGTCAGCACTTCGCCTTCTGGCGTCTCGACATCGGCCAGGAAACGTTTGTAACGGGCGATCAGGCGGGCGGATTTAAGGGGCGGAGAGAAGTGCATGCGGATCCTGAGACGTTAATAGCCAGCTGGCCAGCGCGCGGTAGCGGGTGCGGCCCCGGGCATAGTCAGAGGTGAACAGTGAAAAGGTGGAGACGCGAAAACGCCAGTGGAAACCGCGAGGTGGCAATGCAACCGGCTGGGTGGCCTGGCGTAACAGCGTGATGTGTGGATGAAACGGCTGTGGGCTTTGATAACAGCCATGCCGGGCAGCCTGCGCCCGCAGCAGGCTGGCGAGCTGCAGCAGGCCGCGAGGCGCGCGCTGGCAGCCGAGCCAGACCACGCCGGGACGCGGCCAGTGCCCGGCATCATCCAGGTCGAGATCGAAACCGGGCTGGACGATGCGGGAGGCCAGCATCTGCAGGCGCAGTGAGGTTTCCGGTGCAACCTCACCCAGAAACGCCAGCGTCAGGTGCAGATTCGCTGCGACCACAGGCGTGCCTGCCTCTGCAGGAAAGGTGTCGGCCCGCCAGCGCACCAGCTGTTGCTGCATTTCGTCAGGCAGGCTGATGGCAAAAAATAAGCGTTGTGTCGCCATGGCGCTCTCCGGCAAATATCACGTGCTACAATGCGCGCCATCTTAGCACAGGCAGAAGCGGAGTTTGCTGTGAGCGATTTACCGGTCAGCGCGGTGCTGCCAGACATCCTGGCGGCGCTGCGTGACGCCTCTCAAATCCTGCTGGCCGCCCCTACTGGCGCGGGCAAATCGACCTGGCTGCCGCTGCAGTTGTTGCAGCAGGCGGCGCTGCCAGGACGCATCATTATGCTGGAGCCACGCCGGCTGGCGGCACGTAATGTGGCGCAGCGGCTGGCGGAGCAGCTCGGCGAACAGCCGGGTGCCACGGTGGGATTCCGGATGCGTGGCGAAAGCTGCGTCGGGCCAGAAACCCGGCTGGAAGTCGTTACCGAAGGGATGCTCACGCGCATGCTCCAGCATGATCCGATGCTGGAGGGCGTGTCGCTGGTGATCCTCGATGAGTTTCACGAGCGCAGCCTGCAGGCCGATCTGGCGCTGGCGCTGCTGCTCGATGTGCAGCAGGGATTACGCGACGACCTTAAAATCATGCTGATGTCCGCCACGCTCGACAATGCCCGGCTGGCGGCGCTGCTGCCGGATGCGCCACTGATTATTTCAGAAGGGCGCAGCTATCCGGTTGAATGGCGTTACGCGTCGCTGAATCAGAACGTACGCTTTGAAGAGGCGGTCGCGCGTGAAGTCGCTCAACTGCTGCGCGATGAAGAGGGTTCACTGCTACTGTTTCTGCCGGGCGTGGCAGAAATTGAACGGGTAAAGCGTGAGCTGGAATCACGCATCAGTGACGATGTGGATCTGACACCACTCTATGGCGCACTGCCGCTGGCGGCGCAGCGACGGGCGATCCTGCCCGCCGCCGCCGGACGTCGCAAAGTGGTGCTTGCCACTAATATCGCCGAGACCAGCCTGACCATTGAGGGGATTCGCCTGGTAGTCGACAGTGCGCTGGAGCGCAGCGCCCTGTTTGACGCTCGCAGCGGCGTAACGCGTCTGCAGACGCAGCGCATCAGCCAGGCCTCAATGATTCAGCGCGCAGGTCGCGCCGGGCGACTGATGCCGGGAATCTGTCTGCATCTGCTGCCGCAGGAGCAGGCGTCACGTGCAGCAGCGCAGAGCGAACCGGAAATCGTGAACAGCGATCTCTCGTCGCTGTGGCTGGATCTGCTGCAGTGGGGCTGTACCGGGCCGCAACAGCTGCAGTGGCTGGATCAGCCGCCCGCCAGAAATCTGGACGCGGCACAACGGCAGCTGACCCGTCTGGGTGCGCTGGACAGCAACGGCCTGCTTAACACACTGGGACGGCGTATGGCACAGCTGGGTTGCGATCCGCGACTTGCTGCTATGCTCTGTGCCGCAGGCGATGAGCCGGATGCGGTCGCCAGCGCCGCGCTGCTGGTGGCGATTCTGGAAGATCCTCCACGCAGCGGCAGTGCCGATCTGCGTGATGCGCTGCATCGGCCTCAGGCTCAATGGCAGCGGCGGGCGCAGCAGTGGCAGCAGCGACTCAACATTCGTGGCGGACGGGTGGATAAAGATCGCCTCGCTGGCCTGCTGGCAGTGGGGTTTGGCGATCGGCTGGCGCGGCGTCGCGATCAGAGCGGTCGCTATCAACTGGCCAATGGGCTGGGGGCCAGACTCGATGAGCAGGATGGCCTGACGCGCAACGAATGGCTGATTGCACCCGCCCTGTTGCAGGGCAGTGCGACGCCGGATGCCCGGATGCTGCTGGCACTGCCGGTTGACATTGAAACGCTGTGCCAGCAGCAGCCCGCACTGATTGAGCGCCGGACTGAAGTAGAGTGGGACGAAGAGAAGGGCACGCTGCGTGCGTTCAGACGTGAGCAGATTGGCGCGTTGATACTCCGCACCCAGCCGATGGCGCGCCCGGAGCCGGACGTTCTGCACGCCGCCATACTGCGCTGGATCGCCGAAAAAGGTCTGTCGGTATTGGGCTGGACGCCGGATGCCGAACAGTTGCGCCTGCGCATCCAGTGTGCGGCACAGTGGCTGCCGGAAGAGAGCTGGCCCGCTATGGACGATCAGACGTTGCTTGAGAGCCTGCCGCAGTGGCTGTTGCCGCAGATGTCAGCGGTACGCGATCTGCGCAGCCTGCAGGCGGTAAACCTGACCACGGCGCTCTTACATTTACTCACATGGTCACAACGTCAGCGGCTGGATAGTGTGCTGCCAACTCATTACACTGTGCCGACCGGAAGCCGGCTGCCGATTCGCTACGATGCGGATAAGCCGCCCGCGCTGGCGGTCAGGATTCAGGAGATGTTTGGCGAAGCGCAGAATCCCACCGTGGCGGAAGGACGTATTCCGCTGGTGCTGGAGCTGCTATCGCCCGCCCAGCGACCGTTGCAGATCACCCGCGATCTGGCGGCGTTCTGGCGCGGTGCCTGGCCGGAGGTCAGGAAAGAGATGAAGGGACGCTATCCGAAACACCTCTGGCCAGAGGATCCGGCCACCGCTTTGCCAACAAGGCGAACCAAAAAAATGTCCCCGCAGGGTTGAGTCCGCTGGATCGAATTCAGAGGGTTCTGCCATGCGGCACGCGAGAAAGCAGTTAGAGTAGCGGCGCTGCCGTAAGCACTGCCTGGAGAAGAAAAGTAATGTCTGGGAACGATCGCGAACCAATAGGGCGCAAAGGTAAACCGTTGCCGCCGCGCAGCAGTGCGGGCCGGGGACGACGCAGGGATATCGAACAGGATATCGATCAGGACGATTTTAATGATGACGAGGAGGAAGCGCCGGTGCCACGTAAAGGTAAAGGTGGAAAACCGCCGCGCGGCAAACGCCGTTGGCTGGGATGGATAATTAAACTGTTCCTGGTGTTTGTGGTGGTTATGGCCGCGTGGGGCATCTACCTTGACTCGGAAATTCGCAGTCGTATTGACGGTAAGGTGTGGCAACTGCCCGCCACCGTCTATGGCCGCATGGTCAGCCTGGAACCGGGCATGGCCTACAACAAAAGTGAAATGGTGGCGCTGCTGGAAGGGACTCAGTATCGCGAAGTCTCCCGTATCACCCGCCCCGGCGAGTTTTCGGTGAAGGGCAACACCATTGATCTGCTGCGTCGCCCGTTTGATTTCCCCGACAGTAAAGAGGGGCAGATCCACGCGCGTATGAGCTTCACGAAAGATGAGCTGAGCGAGATTAAAAACCTCGAAACCGGCCGTGATTTTGGCTTTTTCCGCCTCGATCCGCGCCTGATCACCATGCTGCAGTCGCCGAATGGTGAACAGCGACTCTTCGTGCCGCGCACCGGTTTCCCGGATCTGCTGGTCGATACGCTGATCGCCACTGAAGATCGCCATTTCTATGAGCATGATGGTATCAGCCCGTACTCCATTGGTCGCGCTTTCCTGGCGAACATCACGGCAGGAAAAGCGGTGCAGGGCGGCAGTACGCTGACGCAGCAGCTGGTGAAGAACCTGTTCCTGACCAATGAGCGTTCGCTGTGGCGTAAAGCGCGTGAAGCCTATATGGCGGTGATCATGGATGCGCGCTACAGCAAAGATCGCATCCTGGAGCTCTACCTGAACGAGGTCTATCTCGGTCAGGCGGGCAGCGATCAGATCCGCGGTTTCCCGCTGGCGAGCCTCTACTACTTTGGCCGTCCGGTAGATGAACTGAGTCTGGATCAGCAGGCGATGCTGGTTGGCATGGTGAAAGGGGCATCGCTCTATAACCCGTGGCGCAACCCGAAACTGGCGCTGGAACGCCGCAACCTGGTGCTGCGCCTGTTGCAGCAGCAGAAAGTGATCGACCAGGAGCTGTATGACATGCTGTCGGCGCGTCCGCTGGGCGTGCAGCCAAAAGGGGGCGTGATCACGCCGCAGCCTGCCTTTATGCAGATGGTGCGTAACGAGCTTCAGGCGAAACTGGGCGACAAGATTAAAGATCTCTCCGGCGTGAAAATCTTCACCACGCTAGACCCGGTGTCGCAGGATGCAGCTGAAAAAGCGGTGGTTGATGGCATTCCGACGCTGAAAAAACAGCGCGGCCTGAAAGATCTGGAAACCGCGATGGTGGTGGTTGACCGCTTCAGCGGCGAAGTCCGTGCCATGGTCGGCGGTGCCGATCCGCAATACGCCGGTTACAACCGTGCGCTGCAGGCACGTCGCTCTATCGGTTCACTGGCGAAACCGGCGACCTACCTCACCGCGCTGAGCCAGCCAAACAGCTACCGCCTGAACAGCTGGATCGCCGATGAGCCGATTGCGCTGAAGCAGCCAAATGGCACCATCTGGAAACCGATGAACGACGATCGTCGTTTCAGCGGCAAAGTGATGCTGGTGGATGCGCTGACCAACTCCATGAACGTGCCGACGGTTAACCTCGGTATGACGCTGGGGCTGGATGCGGTGGTCGATACCTGGAATAAGCTGGGCGTGCCGAAAGAGCAGCTGCATCCGGTGCCGGCGATGCTGCTGGGTGCCCTGAACCTGACGCCGGTTGAAGTGGCGCAGGCGTTCCAGTCGATCGCCAGCGGCGGTAACCGCGCGTCACTTTCAGCGGTGCGTTCAGTGATTGCGGAAGATGGCAGCGTGCTCTATCAGAGCTATCCGCAGGCGCAGCGTGTGGAACCGGCGCAGGCGGCTTATCTGACGCTTTACACCATGCAGCAGGTCGCTGACCACGGTACTGCCCGTGCGCTGGGCGCGCGTTTCCCGAATGCCCATCTGGCCGGGAAAACCGGTACCACTAACGACCTGATCGACAGCTGGTTTGCCGGTATTGATGGTAAAGAAGTGGCGATCACCTGGGTAGGGCGCGATAACAACCAGCCGACCAAACTCTATGGCGCCAGCGGTGCGATGCAGCTCTATCGTCGCTACCTCGACAATCAGGCACCGATGCCGTTGCAGCTGACGCCGCCGGAAGATGTGTCGATGATGAATGTCGATTCGGCCGGTAACTTTGTCTGTGGCACGGGCAGCAGCACCTGGCGTTCTCTGCCAGTGTGGGCGCTGGATCCGAATGCGCTGTGTCAGCAACAGCAGCAGCAGGTTCAGCAGCAGCAACAGCTGTTTGACCAGCAACAGCAGCAGCAACAGCCGCAACAGCAACCAGCCCAGCAACCGCAGGAGCAGAAAGACAGCGACGGCGTAGCAGGGTGGATAAAAGATATGTTTGGCAAATAAATCAGTCAGACAGGTTAAAAAGGGCGCTTCGGCGCCCTTTTTTTGTTTGTGATCAATACGTGTAAATGGCCCTGCAAACGGCGTCACTACTGGGATTTCTGCTTGCAGTGTCCGCGGCAGTTCGCATATTATCTAATCCGTTATAATAATCATTATCGTTTCGATTCGCTCGCCTGAGCCTATTTTAAGAGACACCTTTTTATGAATGCGCGAACGACTTTTGCAGACAACACCAAAAAAACATTTTCCCGGCCGCTTCTGGGCGTCATGATCTCACTGAGCCTGAGCTCCTCGCTTTACGCCGCGCAGCCAGAGACCATGGTGGTCTCGGCGGATGGCGGCAGCGGCGTCGAGGCGGAAAGCGCCTGGGGGCCGGCACCGACGGTGGCAGCAAAACACAGCGCCACCGGCACCAAAACCGATACCCCGATTGAAAAAAACCCGCAGTCTGTCTCCGTGGTTACCCGCGAAGAGATGGAGATGCGCAACGTGACCAGCGTGAAAGGGGCGTTTAACTATACGCCTGGCGTGCTGACCGGTAACCGTGGCAGCTCAGATGTGATTGATGCGCTTTCGATTCGCGGCTTCAGCGAAACCAATACCAACCAGTATCTGGATGGCCTGAAACTTCAGGGAGATAACTACTCTGAGTTTGCCATCGATCCCTACTTCCTGGAGCGCGCTGAACTGCTGCGCGGTCCGGTCTCTGTGCTTTATGGTAAAAGCAATCCGGGCGGTGTCGTCTCACTGGTGAGCAAGCGTCCCACCCAGGAAACCCTGCGCGAAGTGCAGTTTCAGATGGGCAATGACAATCTCTTCTCGACCGGCTTTGACTTTGGCGGTGCGCTGGATGATAACGGCGTCTACAGCTATCGCCTGACCGGTCAGGCGCGCAGTCAGGATGCGCAGCAGTCGATGAACAAAGAGAAGCGCTACACCATTGCCCCGTCATTCAGCTGGCGTCCCGACGATCGCACCCGCATTGACCTGCTGACCTATTTCCAGAACGAGCCAGAAACCGGCTATTACGGCTGGTTGCCGCGCCAGGGCACCGTGGTGCCGATCACCCGTGCCGATGGCAGCCAGTACAAACTGCCGACCGACTTCGACGAAGGCGAGCAGAGCAATAAGATTTCGCGCACCACCAAAATGGTGGGCTATAACGCCGAGCACAGCCTCAACGACACCTGGACGCTGCGCCAGAACCTGCGTTATGCCGACCTGCGCACCGATTACCGCAGTATCTATGGCAATGGTTTCAATACAGCAACTCAGGAGATTACCCGTGGTTCAGCGGTCTCCAGCGAGACGCTGAACCAGTTTGCCGTGGATACTCAGGCGCAGGCGAAATTCGCCACCGGCCAGGTCGATCATACGCTGCTGCTGGGTGTGGATTTCCAGCGTACCCGCAATGATATCGACGCACAGTTTGGCTCGGCATCCAGCCTGAATGCGGTTAACCCGCAATATGGCGATGATAGTGTGACGCCGTTTGCCGATCCTTATCAGCATCTGAATAAGCAGCGTCAGACCGGCCTCTATGCACAGGATCAGATGGAGTGGAACCGCTGGGTGCTGACGCTGGGTGGCCGCTACGACTATGCCATGAACTCCGTTTACGATCGGGTGGCAGACAGTGTTGATCGCCAGAACGATCAGGCCTTTACCTGGCGTGGTGGTCTGAACTATGTGTTTGATAACGGCATCGCGCCTTACTTTAGTTACAGCGAAGCCTTTATTCCGAATGCGGGTTCAACCTATGACGGTCAGGCATTTGATCCGTCACGCGCTAAGCAGTATGAAGCGGGCGTGAAGTATGTACCGAAAGATCGCCCAGTGGTGCTCACCGCCGCGCTTTACCAGCTGACCAAAACCAAAAACCTGACTGCCGATCCGGATACGGCTAATCATCCGTTTGCCAGCGTACAGAGCGGTGAAATCCGGTCGCGCGGCGTAGAGCTGGAAGCTAAAGCGGCGCTAAATGCCAACGTTAACCTGACGGCCTCCTACACCTACACTGATGCGGAATACACCGAAGACACTCAGCTTAAAGGCAAAACGCCGGTGCAGGTGCCGAAGCATATGGCTTCACTCTGGAGCGACTACTCCTTCCACGAAACCGCCTTATCGGGTGTGACAGTGGGCGCAGGTGTGCGTTATGTCGGCGAAAGCCAGGGGCTCTACAGCACCGGCACGGAGCAGAACCAGAACTTTAAGGTAGCCGGTTACACCACGGTGGATGCGGCGCTGAAGTATGATCTGGGTCGTTTCGGTCTGCCAGGTTCGACGGTAGGCGTCAACGTTAACAATCTGTTCAACCGCGAGTATGTCGCCAGTTGCTATCGTGAATACGCCTGCTACTGGGGTGCGGAACGCCAGATTGTCGGCACCGCGACCTTCAGATTCTGATTTAACCGGGCGCTCCGGCGCCCGTTCACAGGGATAATCATGCCGCATCCGCACGCAGAAGAGGCAACCTTCAGGCTGGAGAATGCCAGTTTCGAGGTGCCCGGCCGCACTCTCCTCCAGCCCCTGTCGCTGACTTTTCCACCGGGTAAAATGACCGCGCTGATTGGTCACAACGGCTCGGGCAAATCGACGCTGCTGAAAATGCTGGGCCGTCATCATGCGGCCAGCAGCGGAGAGGTTTTGCTGAATCAGCAGCCGGTCGGGCGATGGAACAGTAAAGCCTTTGCCCGCGAGGTGGCCTATCTGCCGCAGCAATTACCGGCAGCCGAAGGGATGACGGTGCGTGAGCTGGTGGCGATTGGCCGCTATTCCTGGCACGGGGCGCTGGGGCGCTTTGGTCAGGAGGATCGCGATAGGGTGGAGGATGCCATTACGCAGGTCGGGCTAAAGCCCTTTGCCGGTCGGCTGGTGGACAGTCTGTCAGGCGGTGAGCGTCAGCGCGCCTGGCTGGCGATGATGGTGGCGCAGAACAGCCGCTGTCTGCTGCTGGATGAACCGACCTCGGCGCTGGATATTGCCCATCAGGTTGAGGTACTGGCGCTGATCAAAGATCTGAGCCAGCAGCGCGGCCTGACAGTGATTGCGGTGCTGCACGATATCAATATGGCGGCACGCTACTGCGATCATCTGGTGGCGCTGCGTCAGGGCGCGATGATTGCCGAAGGTGACGCCGGAGCGATTATGCAGCCTGAGGTGCTCGGTGCAATTTATGGCATTCCGATGGGCATTTTACCGCACCCGCAGGGCGGCGCGCCGGTTAGTTTTGTCTGTTAAGGAAAGGATGATGCCCGATCTTTATCGCCGCCGACTGTTGCTGGCACTGGCGGCCTCGCCGCTGTTTTGTGCGCTTCCTCTGCGTGCTGCCACGCCGAATCCGGGTCGGATTATTGCACTGGAGTGGTTACCCACCGAACTGCTGATCGCGCTGGGCGTTACTCCCTTTGGCGTGGCCGATCTGCACAACTACAACATCTGGGTAGGTGAGCCGAAGCTGCCTGCAGACGTGATCGACGTCGGTCTGCGCACCGAACCCAATCTTGAGCTGATGGCGCAAATGCAGCCGTCGCTGATCCTTTGCTCCAATGGCTATGGCCCGCCCAAAGAGAAACTGACGCGCATCGCACCCATCATGGGCTTCGACCTTCACAGCGGCGACGGAAAACCCTTCACCGCCGCGCGCGCATCACTGCGTCAGCTGGCGGCGCGCCTGGGATTAAGCGAGCGGGCGGAGCAGCATCTGCGTGAGGTCGATGATCAGCTGGCAGCGGCGCGTGAGCGGCTGGCACCCTATGCCGGACGCACGCTTCTGCTGATGTCGCTGCTCGACAGTCGTCACGCCATTACCTTCGGTAAAAACAGCCTGTTCCTGGAAGTGATGACCCTGCTGGGCCTGAAAAATGGCTGGCAGGGTGAAACCAATTTCTGGGGCAGCGCAGTGATCGGCATCGAACAGCTGGCGCAGGCCGGGGAGGTGGATGTTATCTGTTTCGATCACGACAACGACGTGGAGATGCAGCAGCTGATGCGCAGTCCGCTGTGGCAGGCCATGCCGTTTGTCCGCACCGGACGCTTTCAGCGCGTCCCGGCGGTCTGGTATTACGGTGCAACGCTCTCGGCGCTGCACTTTGTTCGCGTGCTGGAACGCGCGCTGGAGACGCACTGATGCGCCATGCTCTGTTTCCCGCAGGCCTTCTCAGCCTGCTGTTTCTGCTCTCACTCAGCCTGACGCTGGTTAATCTGCATTACGCGCTGCCACAGGCTGAATGGTGGCAGGCACTCTGGTCACCGACGATCGATAGCCTGCCGCAGATGGTGTTTCACTACAGCCTGCTGCCACGTACGGCGCTGGCGCTGCTGGTGGGTGCCGGACTGGGGTTAGCCGGTCTGCTGTTTCAGCAGATCTTGCGCAACCCGCTGGCGGAGCCGACGACGCTGGGCGTCTCTTCCGGCGCGCAACTGGGCATTACCGTCGCGACGCTGTGGCATCTGCCGGGCGGGGCGCTGACACAGCAGTTTGCTGCGCTCAGCGGGGCGCTGCTGGTAGGCGCGCTGGTGTTTGGTGTGGCCTGGAGCAAACGTCTGTCGCCAGTGACGCTGATTCTGGCCGGGCTGGTACTGAGCCTGTACAGCGGCGCGGTCAATCAAATCTTCGCAATCTTCAATCACGATCAGCTGCAGAACATGTTTCTGTGGAGCACCGGCGCGCTGAATCAGATGAGCTGGGAAAACGTGCAGCAGCTCTGGCCGCGCCTGCTGCTGGCGTTTGTGCTGGCACTGGCGCTGCTGCGTCCGCTGACGCTGATGGGGCTGGATGATGGTGTCGCGAAAAACCTGGGTCTGGCGCTCTCTGTGGCGCGGATTGGCGGCCTTGGACTGGCGATTCTGCTCAGCGCACAGCTGGTCAATGTCGCCGGTATCATCGGCTTTATCGGGCTGTTTGCACCGCTACTGGCGAAGCTGCTGGGTGGACGACGGCTCCTCACCCGGATGCTGCTGGCACCGCTGACTGGCGCGCTGCTGCTGTGGCTGGCAGACAGCTGCGTGTTATGGCTCAGCACGCACTGGCGCGATATCCCGACCGGCACGGCCACGGCCCTGCTTGGCGTACCGATTCTGCTGTGGCTGCTGCCGCGACTGCGCACCGGTTCAGTGCCGCCCGCGCTGAATCAGGGTGACAATGTGCCCGCCGAGCGACAGAACCTGCTGCGCTGGGCGTTGATCGGTCTCGCTGTTCTGGCGCTGCTGGGGTGGGGGGCGCTCGCGTTTGGGCGTGATGCGCAGGGCTGGAGCGGGTCCGCAGGCGAGATGCTGCAATCACTGCTGCCGTGGCGCGCACCGCGCGTGCTGGCGGCGCTGGTAACCGGTCTGATGCTGGGCGTGGCGGGAAGTCTGATTCAGCGGCTGACCGGCAATCCTATGGCCAGCCCGGAAGTACTGGGCATCAGTTCCGGGGCCGCCTGCGGCGTAGTGGTCATGATGTTCTTTGTGCCGGGCGATGCGATGGCCTGGCTGCTGCCCGCCGGTGCGGTGGGGGCCGCGCTGACGCTGCTGGTGATTATGGCGGTAGCCAGCCGTGGCGGCTTCTCGCCGGAGCGGATGCTGCTGGCGGGTATGGCGCTTAACAGCGCCTTTGTCACCCTGCTGATGCTGCTGCTGGCCAGCGGCGATCCGCGCATGGGCGGGTTGCTGAGCTGGATCTCCGGCTCGACCTATAACATCAGCGGCAGTCAGGCAGTTCAGAGCGCAATCTGCGCGCTGGTGCTGGTGTCGCTGGCTCCGCTGGCGAGCCGCTGGCTGACGCTGCTGCCGCTGGGAAGTGCGACCGCGCGCTCGGCGGGTATGGCATTGACGCCTGCACGGCTGAGTCTGCTGCTGCTGGCGGCAGCACTGACCGCCAGCGCGACGCTGACTATCGGTCCGCTGAGTTTTGTCGGACTCATGGCACCGCATATGGCGCGCATGCTGGGATTCCGGCGGGCTTTGCCACAGCTGTTGCTGTCGGGATTGCTGGGAGGCGGATTGATGATGCTGGCTGACTGGTGCGGGCGGATGCTGGCGTTTCCGGATCAAATCCCTGCCGGACTGATGGCGACGTTTTTAGGTGCGCCTTACTTTATCTGGCTGCTGCGGCGTTCAGGTTAAAAAAAAGACCGGTGCAAGCCGGTCTGAGCTTATTAACAAAGTCTGGCCCGATTGGCTGTGAGACTGAGCCTGCGAAGGGAACACGGTCAGATCGGAAAGAAGCAAAAGCCGTCATCCCTGACACGCTCGTCCCGCGCCGTCCCTGGCGCGGGACGCTTTCCTCCTCTGCCCGTGTTCCCTTCGTGTTGAGTTTTATGTTGCTGTGAGATTCGGGACCAGCTGCTGCCGGTCTTTGTCTTTAACGCTGCCGAAATTACAGCTTCGCGAAACAACGACGCGCGGCGTCGACCGTGCGCTGAATGTCCTCTTCGCTGTGCGCCAGCGACATAAAGCCTGCTTCATAAGCTGATGGCGCAAAGTAAACGCCTTCCTCTAGCATCAGATGGAAGAAAGTTTTAAAGCGCTCTACATCGCAGCGGGTCACATCGGCATAACAGGTCACGCTGTCAGCCTCGGTGAAGAACAGGCCAAACATCCCGCCAACATGGTTGATCACCAGCGGGATATTTTGCTGTTGTGCTGCCTCGCGCAGACCCTCAGCCAGCTGGCGGGTCAGGGCATTCAGCTTTTCGTGCGTACCAGGCTGCGCGATCTGCGTCAGGCAGGCAAAACCGGCGGCCATCGCGATCGGGTTACCGGAGAGCGTCCCCGCCTGATAGACCGGGCCGGTCGGGGCCAGCGCGGCCATCACGTCGCGACGTCCACCGAATGCGCCAACCGGCATCCCGCCACCGATAATTTTTCCAAGGCAGGTCAGGTCAGGACGCACATTGTAGTGAGCCTGTGCGCCGCCCAGCGCCACGCGGAAACCGGTCATCACTTCATCAATAATCAGCAGTGCGCCGAACTCATCACAGAGCGCGCGCAGGCCTGGCAGGAATTCTGGCTGCGGCAGAATGCAGTTCATGTTGCCGGCAACCGGCTCAACGATGATGGCCGCGATGGCATCAGGATATTGCTCAAAGGCACTGCGCACTGAGTCGAGGTCGTTAAAGGTGCAGGTCAGGGTGTGTTTAGCGAAATCAGCCGGTACGCCCGGCGAGTTTGGCTGACCCAGCGTCAGGGCACCAGAACCGGCTTTCACCAGCAGATGATCGGCGTGACCGTGATAGCAGCCTTCAAACTTGATAATTTTATCGCGGCCGGTAAAGCCACGTGCCAGGCGAATCGCGCTCATGGTCGCTTCGGTGCCGGAGTTGACCATCCGCACCATCTCCATGGAAGGCACCAGCTCACACACCAGCTGCGCCATGGTCACTTCCATTTCGGTCGGTGCGCCAAAGCTCAGGCCGCGCTGGGCCGCTTCGATCACGGCATTGCGGATCGCCGCATTGTTATGACCCAGCACCATCGGGCCCCATGAGCCGACATAGTCGATATAGGCTTTGCCATCGGCGTCATAGAGATACGCGCCATCAGCATGTTCAATAAACAGCGGAACGCCGCCCACACCGGTAAATGCGCGTACTGGCGAGTTTACCCCGCCCGGGATCAGGCGTTGTGCCTCGGCAAACAGTTGTTCGGACTTACTCATTTTCGGCTCCAGCGGTTCATAAAAATATTGCACCATTCTACGGAAGAGGGGCAGCAGACGAAAGGCGGATTCACTCGCCGCGCCCTTAACGGAGGTGAAAGCGGCACAGAGTGCGAAGGGCAGAGCTTGATTGCGCTGAGGTGCTGGCTGATAATAGCGGTATTAAGGTCGTTTTCTGACCTGGGCGTTTACCGGAGTAAAACATGAGTGATGAAGTAGTAGCACTGCCGTTGCAGTTTACCGACGCCGCAGCCACCAAGGTGAAGAACCTGATTGCCGACGAAGAGAACCCGGCGCTGAAACTTCGCGTCTATATTACCGGTGGCGGTTGCAGTGGTTTCCAGTACGGCTTCACCTTTGATGATCAGCTGAATGATGGCGACATGACGATCGAAAAGCAGGGCGTCTCGCTGGTGGTTGACCCGATGAGCCTGCAATATCTGGTGGGCGGTTCAGTGGATTATACCGAAGGTCTGGAAGGCTCACGCTTTATCGTGACCAATCCGAATGCCAAAACCACCTGTGGCTGTGGCTCTTCCTTCAGTATCTGATGACGAAGGCCGTCATCGCGACGGCCTCGTTTACCACTCTATTGTGACCAGCCGGTTACTCTGTTTCACACTTCCCTGCGACTGAATCTGACTATGGGTCACGCGTGGCTGCGCGCTTGCCTGTCTGCCGCAGTTCACCTGCGGCGCGGGCTGACCGTTAGCCGTGTTGATTTCACAGCGTGAATAGATGACAAGCCTGGCGCCTATAGAGCCATTAATCGATCCCGCAAATGCAGATCCGGCGAGCGATAGCCCTATGGCCAGCAGCAGTGCTCTGGTCATAGATGGTTCCTGGTGTTTTAAAAAAGCGCCGTGGCGCTAAAAGGACGGCAAGCATACGTGGCCGGCTCGTCTCTGGTATTGATTAACGGCAAAAAGTGCAGCAACTTTAATCATTTCGCCGATTTATTCATCGGGATGCAGGGCCACACAGAGTTGCTGCGCCGCCAGCAGCAGTCGTGGACCTGGCCGGCTCAGCCAGTCCTCGCTGATGGCAATCACCGGCACAGTGAGCTGTGGCCGCCAGAAGTCACGGATGTTCTCCGCCTGCTGGGCACTGCCCGCTGTTACAACGGCCTGAGGATGGCGCATCAGTACCTGCTCGCGGCTGACCTGTGGCCAGCTGACGCGGCTGTCGGCAAAAATATTCCTGCCACCACATAATGTAATAATCTCATTCTGCAGCGTGGCTCTGGCGGCGGTAAAAAGCGGCTGCTGTCCAAACTGCAAAAAAAGCGGAACCGCAGTCAGGTGAGTATAGCGCTGACGCAGTGCGGCTTCCTGCTGCCGTAACGCCTGGGCAGCTCTGCTTGCCTGTTCCGGGCTGGGACTCCAGCGGCCCAGATCGGCCAGCGCCGTGAACATCTCATCCAGCGTCTGCGGATCAATCCATTTAACCGGTACGCCGAGCTGTTGCAACTGATCGATCTGCCGCTGCGGATTACCGCCACGCCAGGCTAAGACCAGATCCGGTTTGAGCTGCAGAATGCGTTCGGCTTTAATGCCCTGCCAGTTGGCAACCTGCTCAATCTGTTTTGCCTGCGGCGGATAGTCAGACCATGCACTGACCGCAATCGGCGTAATCCCGGCAGCAAAGGCGAGTTCGGTAAGGTGGGGAGCAAGGGTGATAACACGGGGCGGGGAGGCAAGCAGGCTGCCGCTCAACAGCAGCAGCCAGCAGAAAAGCAGCGTTTTAGCCACGCGCCAGATGCGCCAGCAGGTTCTCCACTAACAGCGAAGATTGCTTCGCCGCTACGCTTAAGAACTCATCAAAGCTGAGGTGAGATTCCTTATCGGCCACATCGGAAATCGCACGGACCACCACAAACGGTACCTGGAACTGATGACAGACGTGACCGATGGCAGTCGCTTCCATCTCAACGGCAATCGCCTGCGGGAACAGGTTGCGAATGCGCGCCAGCGGTTCGGCACCATTGATAAAGGCATCGCCGCTTACCACCAGACCGCGTACGGCATTCAGATCCAACTGCTTAATGCAGGCTTCTGCCGCAGCAATCAGCTTGCTGTCTGCCACAAACGCGGCCGGACAACCCGCCATCTGACCCGGCTCATAACCAAAAGCGGTGACATCCGCATCGTGATAACGCACTTCGTCTGACACCACGATATCGCCGACGCTGAGCGACGGCGCTAAACCGCCCGCCGAACCGGTGTTGATCACCACATCGGGTTTGCAGAGCTGCAGCAGCAGCGTGGTGCCCAGCGCCGCAGAGGTTTTACCAATGCCCGATTTCAGCAGTGCCACCTCAACGCCCTGCAGGGTGCCGGTATAGATTTCACAACCCGCCAGCGACAGCGTTTGACGGTTTTCAATTTTGTCGCGCAGCAGTGTGACTTCCTGCTCCATCGCGCCAATAATGCCTGCTTTCATAGTGAGTTCCGCTAATGTAAAGAATCAAAATTTAGGGCATAGTCTACCATGGCATCCAGGGGATTAATTCACGAAAAAGTCAGGGGTAATTCATGTCAGCGATCAATTTCAGGAAGAAGATCAGCTTCTCGCGCCCTTATACCAGTCGAAAAGATCCGGAAGGCGAATATTACATTACCCGACATTTTGAGAGTGACCGTGGACGGATTATCAACTCCGCTGCCATCCGGCGACTGCAGCAGAAAACGCAGGTCTTTCCGCTGGAGCGCAATGCCGCCGTCCGTTCCCGACTGACACACTCGCTGGAGGTGCAGCAGACCGGACGCTACATCACCAAAGAGATCCTGCAAACCCTGAAGATGCAGGGCGGGCTGGCGCAGTATGGTCTGGATGAGCTTGAAGGCGCATTTGAAAGCCTGATCGAAATGGCGTGTCTGCTGCATGACGTGGGTAATCCGCCGTTTGGTCATTTTGGTGAGGCAGCCATTAACGACTGGTTTGAAGAGAACCTGGCTGCCGAACTGGTCGATCCGCTGGTGGCAGGCGTTGAAGGGGATGCGCAGCGTAAAGCCTTTGATGAGCTGAATGCCATGATACGCCAGGATCTCTGCCATTTTGAGGGCAACGCGCAGGCTATCCGTATGGTTCACACCCTGCTGCAGCTCAATCTCAGCTACTCTCAGGTCGCCTGTATCCTCAAATATACTGCTCCTGCCTGGTGGCAGGGTGAAAAGCCCGCCGAATTTAGCGTGTTAATGAAGAAACCCGGTTTTTATCTCTCCGAGCAGGATTATATTGCCGACCTGCGTGCTGCCACCAATATGGAAGAACACCACCGCTTTCCGCTCACCTATATAATGGAAGCGGCGGATGATATCTCCTATTGTATTGCCGATTTGGACGACGCTGTAGAAAAAGATATCTTTAATGTTGAGAGTTTGTTTGAATTTCTCAATAAAGCCTGGGGGCCGGTAAAAAATAATGACGCCTTTAGCCGGACTATTGGCGAAGCATGGCGTGAAGCCTGCAGTAAAAAACGCCGCAGCCGCAGCGATCAATTTTTTATGTCATTACGCGTAAATGTTCAGAGCGTGCTGGTCAGTTACGCGGTGAAACGTTTTGTTGATAATCTTCCTGCAATATTCGAGGGAAGTTTTAACCATGCGCTGCTGGAAGATGAGGGTGAAGAGGGCCGTTTACTGCAACTGTTTAAGACCGTTGCGCGCCAGCAGGTGTTTAATCACTCCGAAGTTGAACAGCTGGAGCTGCAGGGTTACCGCGTGATTAAAGGGCTGCTGGAGATCTATCAGCCGCTGATGCGCCTTAATTATGAAGCCTTTACCACGCTGATGAATGAGGATTTTTTACGCCAGCACCCGATTGAAACGCGGCTTTTTCATAAGCTCTCCGGGAAACACCGCAAAGCCTATTTGCACAAGATGCGTAATCTGGTTGTGGAGCATAAATATCAGCGGCTGTTGTGGGAACGTTATTATCGCTTCCGGCTTATTCAGGATTATATTAGCGGCATGACCGATCTCTATGCCTGGGATGAGTACCGGCGGCTGATGGCAGTAGAATAAGCCGCCGATTGTAAAGAGCGCGAATAAATTTTTACCTTTGGCTTAAACTTTTAAAGGAACTTCGCGCTAAAACATTTATCTCACCTTTCGACCACAGCAATGGTCTGAACAGTAATCTTATTGAGAAACGAAAAATGAAAAAAAAGACTTTAGTGTTAAGTGCGCTGGCGTTGAGCCTGAGCATGGCGCTCGCCCCTGTTACTGTTTCTGCTGCGCAAACGGCCTCTTCCGAAAGCCAGCAACTGCCAAGCCTGGCTCCCATGCTGGAGAAGGTGATGCCGTCTGTGGTCAGTATCAGCGTTGAGGGCACCACCACAGTAAAAACCCCACGCATGCCGCAGCAGTTTCAGCAATTCTTTGGCGATAATTCGCCTTTCTGTCAGGACGGTTCCCCGTTCCAGGGTTCACCCATGTGCCAGAACGGTGGCGGTGAAGGTGGTAATGGTGGCGCACCCGTCCCTGATACCCAGCAGGAAAAATTCCGTGCACTGGGATCGGGCGTGATTATCAACGCCGAAAAAGGCTACGTGGTGACCAACAACCACGTGGTGAATAATGCCACCAAAATTCAGGTGCAGCTCAGCGACGGTCGTCGCTATGACGCAAAAGTCATCGGTAAAGATCCCAGCTCTGACATTGCACTGATTCAGTTGCAGGAAGCTAAAAATCTGACCGCCGTGAAAATCGCTGACTCTGACAATCTGCGCGTCGGTGACTACACCGTGGCAATCGGTAACCCGTATGGACTGGGTGAAACCGTAACCTCCGGTATCGTTTCGGCACTGGGACGCAGCGGCCTGAATGTAGAAAATTACGAAAACTTTATCCAGACGGATGCGGCGATTAACCGGGGCAACTCCGGTGGTGCGCTGGTTAACCTCAACGGTGAACTGATTGGGATTAACACCGCTATTCTGGCGCCGGATGGCGGTAACATTGGTATCGGCTTTGCTATTCCGAGCAACATGGTGAAAAACCTGACGGCGCAGATGGTTGAGTTTGGACAGGTTAAACGCGGCGAGCTGGGTGTGCAGGGCACGGAACTGAACTCCGAACTGGCAAAAGCGATGAAAGTCGACGCACAGCGTGGTGCATTTGTCAGCCAGGTACTGCCAGACTCTGCTGCCGCAAAAGCGGGCATCAAAGCGGGTGACGTGATTGTCTCCATGAACGGCAAACCGCTGAGCAGCTTTGCTTCACTGCGTGCAGAAGTGGGTTCACTGCCGGTTGGCACCACCCTGAAACTGGGCCTGCTGCGTGACGGCAAACCGGTCGATGTATCTGTTCAGTTGCAGCAGAGCAGCCAGGCGAAAGTGCAGTCCGCCACCATCTACAACGGCATTGAAGGGGCTGACCTTAGCAATGTTGAAACCGGTGATAAAGGCGTTCGCGTTGATAATGTGAAAGCAGGCAGTGCCGCAGCGCGTATCGGCCTGAAGAAGGGGGACGTGATTCAGGGCGTTAACCAGCAGCCGGTAACCAACCTCGGCGAGTTGCGCAAAGTCCTTGATACCAAGCCAGCCGTTCTGGCGCTGAATGTGAAGCGCGGCGATAGCAGCATCTACCTGCTGATGCAGTAACGGAACGACCACTGATGAAGAGGCGGACTGCGGTCCGCCTTTTTTATGTCCGGCATTTGCCCTGGCAGAGTGTGATGCTCACCGCAAATTCGGCAAATGACCGCCTGGCTCTGTGCAAATGCACAATGTTCTGCCTGCTATCCATGCGTATTCTGTTTCTCCCCCTCTTTTTCAGGAGTAATGGATGGCTACCTATCACCTTGATGCCCGGCTGGCACAGGATATCGTGGCGCGCACCATGAAAATTATTGACAGCAATGTCAATGTGATGGATGCGCGGGGCCGCATTATCGGCAGCGGTGACCGGGAACGCATTGGGGAGTTGCACGAAGGTGCGCTGCTGGTGCTTTCACAGGGTCGCGTAGTCGACATTGATGAAGCGGTGGCTAAACATCTTCATGGCGTACGGCCCGGCATTAACCTGCCGCTGCGCATTGATGGTGACATCGTCGGGGTGATTGGCCTGACCGGCGAGCCGCTGGCATTGCGGCACTACGGCGAGCTGGTCTGCATGACCGCAGAGATGATGCTGGAGCAGGCGCGGCTTCTGCATATGCTGGCACAGGACAGCCGTCTACGTGAAGAGCTGGTGCTGAATCTCATCCGCAGCGATACCCTGTCGCCACAGCTGACTGAATGGGCTCAGCGGCTCGGCATCGATCTCAATCAACCGCGTGTGGTGGCCGTTCTGGAGGTGGATAGCGGTCAGCTTGGCGTCGACAGCGCGATGTCAGAGTTACAACAGCTGCAAACGCTGCTGACCACACCGGAGCGCGATAATCTGATCGCCATTGTCTCACTGACCGAAATGGTGGTGCTGAAACCAGCCCTGAACGGGCATGGACGTTACGATCAGGATGATCATCGCCGCCGCGTCGAGCAGTTGCTGCAGCGGATGAAAGAGAGTGGCCATCTCCGGATGCGCATCGCGCTGGGTAACTTCTTTATCGGGCCGGGCAGCATTGCACGCTCTTACCGGACGGCGCGCACCACCATGATGGTGGGCAAGCAGCGTATGCCCGAAGTGCGCAGCTATTTTTATCAGGATCTGGTGCTGCCGGTGCTGCTCGACAGCCTGCGCGGCGGCTGGCAGGCCAATGAGCTCGCCCGGCCGCTGGCGAAGCTCAAGAGCATGGATAACAATGGTTTGCTGCGCCGCACGCTAATCGCCTGGTTCACCCATAACGTCCAGCCGAGCGCTACCGCACGTGCGCTGTTCATTCATCGCAATACGCTGGAGTACCGCCTGAACCGGATTTCTGAACTGACGGGACTGAATCTGGGTCATTTTGACGACAGGCTATTGCTCTATGTGGCTTTGCAACTGGATGAGCAGGGGTAGAGGGCAGGTTTGCGGCATAAAAAAGGCCAGCAAAGCTGGCCTCTCTTGTCGGACAGGAAATTAACGGCTGTTACGGGTTAATTTTTCCAGGTCCGATTCAATTTCCGAGATCTTGTGGGCGACCACGCTTTCCAGGTGACGCAGGTCATCCAGAATTTTGCGTTTCAGATCCACTTCAACCTGATCGCGCTGGCAAATCTGGTCCAGTTCATCGATGACATAACGCAGATTCGGACTGATTTCCTGAACTTCTTTGTAGCCCTGCGTCGCGTGATCGGCAACGACAGTTTTGCGCTGGCGCGGATATTTGAATTTAACGCTCTTCGCGAAAAACTCGCCTTTATCTTTGCGGAAGTAGATCTTCAGAATGTCGTTATTGGCTTCCTGACGCAGGCTGTAGCGGTCAATGTCGTCCGGGTTACTGATACCTAAGCTTTTCAGATTGTCATACATAGCGTTGTTTCCATCAAAAGTGAGAAGCGCGCAGACTTGTTCATGACGTCCGTCAACTGTAGACATAAATAAGCGGGATGAACATTGCGCGACAGGATTTAACTGGCGCGGATTATGACCTGGATAAAAACTAAACGCACCAGTTAATTCGCGGCGCGAAGCATGTTATTTGGTAACAACTGTAAAGAAAAGATGACGGGCTGGTTTCCAGCCCGTCAGTGAAATCAGTCGATGGTGCGCAGCAGTTCGTTGATACCGGTTTTGCCCAGCGTTTTCGCATCCACTTTCTTCACGATCACGGCACAATAGAGGCTGTAGCTGCCATCTTTGGACGGCAGGTTACCTGAAACCACGACGGAGCCGGCAGGCACACGACCATAATGTACTTCGCCTGTTTCACGGTCATAAATTTTGGTGCTCTGACCGATGTAAACACCCATTGAGATCACTGAGCCTTCTTCAACAATCACGCCTTCAACGATTTCAGAGCGTGCGCCAATGAAGCAGTTGTCTTCGATAATGGTCGGGTTGGCCTGCAGCGGTTCCAGCACGCCACCGATACCCACGCCGCCAGAAAGGTGAACGTTTTTACCAATCTGTGCACAGGAGCCGACGGTCGCCCAGGTGTCTACCATGGTGCCTTCATCCACAAATGCACCGATGTTGACGTAAGAAGGCATCAGCACCGTGTTGCGGGCGATATAGGCACCCTGACGCACAGCCGCAGGCGGCACGACGCGGAAGCCTGCTGCTTTGAAACGCGCTTCATCCCAGCCGGCAAATTTCATCGGCACTTTGTCGTAAAAGCGGGTTTCCGAACCTTCCATCACCTTGTTGTCATTGATGCGGAAAGAGAGCAGCACTGCTTTCTTCAGCCACTGATGCGTTACCCACTCGCCGTCGATCTTCTCAGAAACGCGCAGCTCACCGCTGTCCAGCAAAGAGATCACCTGGTTAATGGCATCACGGGTTTCGCTGTCAACGCTGGCAGGTGTGATATCAGCGCGACGTTCGAAGGCGGATTCAATAACGCTCTGTAACTGTTGCATATTTTTTTCCTGATCTGTCATGTGCGATGCCGGGCAATAACCCGACACAAGTAAAGAGATTAATGTTTACAAATCGAGTCTGGTCACACTTTATCGTTTGGATTAAGGGCCTCTGTCAACCGTTGTTGCAACGCTTTGCGCATTTCTTCGTCCAGCGCCTGACGTTCACTGTTGGCCAGAATAAACAAATCTTCGACCCGCTCGCCAATGGTGCTGATGCGTGCGCCGTGCAGTGAGACACCGAGATCGGCAAAGACTTCACCCACGCGCGCCAGCAGGCCAGGCTGATCCAGCGCCACCAGTTCAAGGTAGCTGCGACGGTCGGTGTGCGTCGGCAGGAAATTGACCTCGGTATCCACGCTGAAATGCCGCAGTTTGGCCGACGGACGACGGGTTCGTGGCGCCACCCAGTCAGACTGGGTGATCGCCTGCTCCAGCGCCTGAATGATCATCGGATGGCGGTCCGGCGACAGCGGGCTGCCATCCGGTTCCAGCACAATAAAGGTATCCATGGCCATGCCGTCGCGGCTGGTAAAGATTTGCGCGTCGTGGACGCTGAGGTTGCGGCGGTCGAGTTCTCCGGCGACGGCGGCAAACAGGTGTGGGCGATCGGGACTCCAGATGAAAATTTCGGTTCCGCCGCGTGTGGCCTGCGGGCTGACCAGCACTAATGGTTTCTTCAGGTCGTGAACCAGTAAGTGGCGGGCATGCCAGGCAATCTGATTAGGCGTATGGCGCAGGAAATAATCTGCGCGGCAGCGATTCCAGATCTGGTGCAGACGCTCTTCATCGATGTTGTCCATCCGCAGCAGCGCCAGCGCCTGCAGGCGATGGTGACGCACCCGCTCACGCAGGTCCGGACTGTTTTCCATGCCGCGTCGCAACTGCTTCTCGGTGGCGAAAAAGAGCTCACGCAGCAGGCTCTGCTTCCAGCTATTCCACAGGCTTTCGTTGGTGGCGCAGATATCGGCGACGGTCAGGCAAACCAGATAGCGCAGCCGGTTCTCATTCTGCATCACCTCAGCGAACTGCTGGATCACCGTCGGGTCCTGAATATCGCGCCGTTGCGCCGTCACTGACATCAGCAGATGATGGCGAACCAGCCAGGCCACCAGCTGCGTTTCACGCGAGTTAAGGCCATGCATTTCAGCGAAATCGAGTGCATCCTGTGCGCCGAGAATAGAGTGGTCGCCGCCGCGCCCTTTGGCAATGTCATGCAGCAGTGCGGCCATCAGCAGCAGCTCCTGCTGCGGCAGGCGCGGCCATAACTCTACGCACAGCGGATGCTGCGGCCGGGTGGTTTCATTGGCAAAGCTTTCCAGCTTCTGCAACACGCGGATAGTGTGCTCATCCACGGTGTAGGCGTGGAACAGGTCGAACTGCATCTGCCCGACAATATGGCCCCACAGCGGCGTGTAAGCCCATAACACGCTGTGACGGTGCATCGGCACCAGTGCCCGGCTGACCGCGCCGGGATGACGCAGAATCGACATAAAGGTACGTCGCGCTTCCGGAATCTGGCACAGCGGCTGTTTAAGATGACGACGCGCATGGCGCAGATGACGGAGGGTAGTGGAGTAGATCCCCTTGATGCTGTCGTTACGCACCATGACATAGAACATACGCAGAATGGCCTGCGGTTCGCGGGTAAACAGCGTTTCGTCGCGCAGGTCGATCAAATTGCCACGCAGCTGGAAATCGTCATCGACAGGTCTCGGTTTTTCGCTGGTAGAGAGCGCCAGAATCGCCTCATCAAACAGCTGCAGCAGCATCTGATTCAGTTCGCCGATGCGCCGCGTGACGCGATAGAAATCTTTCATCATCCGCTCGACCGGCTCATTGCCTTCGCCCTGGTAATTCAGGCGCTGCGCCACGCTGAGCTGGCGATCGAACAGCAGGCGATTATCGTAGCGGGGCAGGGAGAGGTGCAGGGCAAAACGGATGCGCCAGAGAAATTCCTGGCATTCGTTGAGTTCGCTGCGTTCCGCGTCGGTGAGGAAACCAAAGCCAACCATCTCATCCAGCGTGGTGGCGCCAAAATGGCGTCGGGCAACCCATTGCAGCGTGTGGATATCGCGCAGGCCACCCGGACTGCTCTTGATGTCCGGCTCAAGGTTATAGCTGGTGCCGTGGTAACGCTTGTGGCGTTCCTGCTGTTCTTCGATTTTGGCCGCAAAGAAGGTGGATGAGGGCCAGAAACCATCGCTGAAGATGTTTTTCTGCAGTTCCAGAAACAGCGCCACGTCGCCGGTCAGCATCCGTGATTCAATCAGGTTAGTGGCAACGGTCAGGTCAGACAGCCCCTCCAGCAGACACTCTTCCAAAGTGCGCACGCTATGGCCCACTTCCAGCTTGAGGTCCCACATCAGCGTCAGCAGATCGCTGGTACGCTGTGCAGCCTGTTCATTCAGCGGCTGGCGGCTGAGGATCAGGACATCAATATCAGAGAGCGGATGCAGTTCGGCACGGCCATAGCCGCCCACGGCGACCAGCGCGATAGAGGGCATCGCATCAAAGCCATAGAAGCGCCACAGGCGACGCAGCAGCCGATCGATAAACAGCGTGCGGGCATCTATCAGCGGCTCAACGGCTTCACCGGCATCAAATGCGGCAGCCAGATGCTGCTGAAACTGCTCCAGCCGCGGCTTCAGAATGTCGCGGGTCAACTGGTCGTCACCCCATTCGGCTGGCGAATCGACCAGACCGTTTTTTACCTCTTCCGACAGACTCACGCTCATGCAGCTCTTCTCTTTTTTAGCCAAAAAAAGCCGGCTCATCGCCGGCTTGATCTGCGTGAAGAAAATTACCCTTCAGCAACGAGCACGGCAGGGATCGTGTCATCTTTACGCAGGGTTAAAATCTCACAGCCGTTTTCCGTCACCACAATAGTATGCTCATACTGTGCGGACAAGCTGCGATCTTTGGTTTTTACCGTCCAGCCATCTTTCATGGTGCGGATGCGGTAATCACCGGCATTGACCATCGGTTCTACCGTAAAGGTCATGCCCGCCTGCAGTACAACGCCGCTATCATCGGCATCGTAATGCAGCACCTGCGGCTCTTCGTGGAAGCCCTTGCCGATGCCGTGACCGCAATATTCGCGCACAACAGAGAAGTCGTTCGCTTCCACATACTTCTGGATAGCCCGGCCCAGTTCGCGCAGACGAATACCGGGCTTAATCAGACGCAGGGAAAGATAGAGGCTCTCCTGCGTGACGCGGCACAGGCGCTCACCCTGAATGGTCGGTTTACCAACGATAAACATCTTTGAGGTATCGCCGTGGTACTCATCTTTAATCACGGTGACATCAATATTGACGATATCGCCATCTTTTAACGGGCGGTCATCGCTGGGAATGCCGTGGCACACCACTTCGTTGACGGAGATGCAGACCGACTTCGGAAAGCCGTGATAGCCGAGGCAGGCAGAGACCGCCTGTTGCTGTTGAGTAATGTGCTCGTGGCAGATGCGGTCCAGCTCACCGGTGGTCACACCCGGTTTCACGTAAGGTTCGATCATCTCCAGCACCTCGGCGGCCAGTCGGCCTGCGACGCGCATTTTTTCGATTTCTTCAGGGGTTTTAATTGAAATTGCCATTAAATTAATCCGCATTTGTCGAAATTTTCGACAATAATAAGTTCTGTGCTGTCATGTTAGCAGCCAGCAAATGGGCTGCCAAATAGAGAACGCGCTGGCCTCTGTCAGCGATGATTTATTGGCGTCACTGGGCTGGTTGTGATATAAAGCGCGCCGACGATTCTCTGTATGGCCGTTTCGGTCAGCAGGAAACGCATAACTCTCATTATGTGTACTAAAACACACATGTATCGACACATACGCCGGGGTGCCTTGAAAGAGGTCGGTCGTATGGGATACATGGAGGCCCAACCCCAATCAAACTTTAGAGGTTTTATCATGGCAACTGTTTCCATGCGCGACATGCTCCAGGCTGGTGTTCACTTCGGTCACCAGACCCGTTACTGGAACCCAAAAATGAAGCCATTCATCTTTGGTGCACGTAACAAGGTTCACATCATCAACCTGGAAAAAACTGTACCTATGTTCAACGAAGCTCTGGCTGAACTGAACAAGATCTCTTCCCGTAAAGGTAAGATCCTGATCGTAGGTACTAAGCGCGCTGCTGCTGAAGCGGTAAAAGAGTCTGCACTGAGCTGCGACCAGTTCTTCGTAAACCACCGCTGGTTGGGTGGCATGCTGACTAACTGGAAAACCGTGCGTCAGTCAATCAAGCGTCTGAAAGATCTGGAGATTCAGTCTCAGGATGGTACTTTCGACAAACTGACTAAAAAAGAAGCGCTGATGCGTGCGCGTGAGCTGGCCAAGCTGGAAAACAGCCTGGGCGGTATCAAAGACATGGGCGGTCTGCCAGACGCGCTGTTTGTTGTTGATGCTGACCACGAACACATCGCAATCAAAGAAGCAAACAACCTGGGTATCCCGGTATTTGCTATCGTTGATACCAACTCAGATCCAGATGGCGTTGATTTCGTTATCCCAGGTAACGACGATGCGATCCGTGCTGTAAACCTGTACCTGACTGCCGTTGCGACCACCGTTCGCGAAGGCCGCTCTCAGGACCTGGCTGAGCAAGCTGAAGAAGCGTCTTTAGAAAACGCTTAATTAAGGTTTGCTCTGCATAAGAGCCCTTAGCATTCAGATGTGATCTGTAAGGGGCCTATAGTGGCCCCTTTATTTATCTAAGTCTGTTACGCCCCTAACCGGACGGCGGGACAGAGTAAATTTTCCGCAAATAAGTGTCTGCATGTACGTATGTACACAGGCACGAACCGAGGATTCTGGAATGGCTGACATTACCGCTGCATTGGTAAAAGAACTGCGCGAGCGTACTGGCGCTGGCATGATGGATTGCAAAAAAGCGCTGACTGAAGCGAACGGCGACATTGAGCTGGCGATTGAGAACATGCGTAAGTCTGGCGCAATCAAAGCAGCGAAAAAAGCAGGCAACGTTGCTGCTGATGGCGTAATCAAAACCAAAATCGTTGGCGACTACGGTGTGATTCTGGAAGTTAACTGCCAGACTGACTTCGTAGCAAAAGATGGCGGTTTCCAGGCGTTCGCAGACAAAGTTCTGGATGCGGCTGCCGCTGATCGTGTTACTGACGTTGAAGTCCTGAAAGCGCAGTTCGAAGAAGAGCGCGTTGCACTGGTTGCTAAAATCGGTGAGAACATCAACATCCGTCGCGTTGCAATCCTGGAAGGCGCAGAGCTGGGCAGCTACCTGCACGGCGCGCGTATCGGCGTTCTGGTTTCAGCGAAAGGCGCTAACGAAGATCTGATCAAACAGATCGCGATGCACGTTGCAGCGAGCAAGCCTGAATTCGTTAAGCCAGAAGACGTTTCTGCTGACGTGGTAGATAAAGAGTACCAGGTTCAGCTGGACATCGCGATGCAGTCTGGCAAGCCAAAAGAGATCGCAGAGAAGATGGTTGAAGGCCGTATGAAGAAATTCACCGGCGAAGTCTCTCTGACGGGTCAGGCTTTCGTTATCGACCCAAGCAAAACCGTTGGCCAGGCTCTGAAAGAACAGGGCGCTGACGTGATCAACTTCATCCGCTTCGAAGTGGGTGAAGGCATCGAGAAAGTTGAATCAGACTTCGCTGCAGAAGTTGCAGCAATGTCCAAACAGTCTTAATGCTCTGAAAGAACCGCCAGATGGCGGTTCTTTTTTGTCTGTGAATCGCAACAGACACGTTTTCAGTTTCATCCCAATAGCATTTTCTTTGCGGTAAGCGGATGATCGATCAGAATTTACTTCTCCTTTACACCCAATCTTCCAGGAAGAACTGACCATGGCGACCAACGCAAAACCTGTTTATCAACGTATCCTGCTTAAACTCAGCGGCGAAGCTCTGCAAGGCGCTGAAGGTTTTGGTATCGACGCGAGTGTGCTTGACCGCATGGCACAAGAGGTAAAAGAGCTGGTTGAGCTGGGCATCCAGGTTGGCGTGGTAATTGGCGGAGGGAACCTGTTCCGCGGCGCGAGCCTGCAGCAGGCAGGTATGAACCGCGTCGTAGGTGACCACATGGGTATGCTGGCGACCGTGATGAACGGCCTGGCGATGCGTGATGCACTGCACCGCGCCTATGTGAATGCACGCCTGATGTCAGCGATTCCACTGAATGGCGTCTGTGACAACTACAGCTGGGCAGAAGCGATCAGCCTGCTGCGTAACAACCGCGTCGTCATCTTCTCCGCCGGTACCGGCAATCCGTTCTTTACCACCGACTCTGCGGCGTGTCTGCGCGGCATTGAGATTGAAGCGGACGTGGTACTGAAGGCGACCAAAGTTGACGGCGTTTACTCTGCCGATCCGGTGAAAAGCCCGGACGCGACGCTGTATGATCAACTGACCTATGCCGAAGTCCTGGATAAAGAGCTGAAAGTGATGGATCTGGCGGCCTTTACCCTGGCACGTGACCACAAATTACCTATCCGTGTTTTCAACATGAATAAACCTGGCGCACTGCGTCGCGTAGTGATGGGTGAAAAAGAAGGCACCCTGATTACGCATTAATACCCGAGGCGAGATAAAATAAGGTATATTCTGTCAGCGCGATGAGAACGCATCGAGCACCAGTCAGGATTATCGATGATTATCGATCCCGCTTCCGGTTATGCCGGAACTGGCCAGGTCAAACCGAATCCAAGGGTTTCAACGTGATTAACGACATCAAAAAAGATGCTGACACGCGCATGGAAAAATGCGTTGAAGCATTCAAAACTACCATCAGCAAAGTGCGTACCGGTCGTGCGTCACCTTCGCTGCTCGACGGCATCGTCGTCGAATATTACGGCACGCCGACGCCACTGCGTCAGCTGGCTTCTGTCACTGTGGAAGATTCACGCACGCTGAAAATCAACGTGTTTGATCGTTCACTAAGCCAGGCAGTCGAAAAAGCGATCATGAAGTCCGATCTCGGTCTGAACCCAAGTTCAGCCGGTACTGACATCCGTGTTCCGCTGCCAGCGCTGACAGAAGAGCGTCGTAAAGATCTGATTAAAATCGTGCGCGGCGAAGCCGAGCAGGGCCGTGTGTCGGTACGTAACGTCCGTCGCGATGCCAACGATAAAATCAAAGCGCTGCTGAAAGATAAAGAAATCAGCGAAGACGACGAACGTCGTGCGCAGGACGAAGTGCAAAAAATGACCGATGCGTACATCAAGAAAGTTGATGCTGCACTGTCAGAAAAAGAAACGGAGCTGATGGATTTCTGATTCCATCACTGCCGGACAAAACGCCGTACAGAGAGGTATTCGTATGAATGCGACATCTGGCGGCGTTTTACATTGTGCCTGCGGGCACGCTGACTTCACACGGATAGCCTCATGAAGCGATTAACCCTGCTGGGATCCACCGGCTCGATCGGCACCAGTACGCTGGCGGTGGTTCGCGCCAACCCAGAGCTTTATCAGATTACGGCGCTGGTTGCCGGCCATAACGTGGCGCTGATGGCCGAACAGTGTGCGGCCTTTACGCCACGTTACGCCTGCATGGCAGACGAAACTTCTGCCGCTGCGCTGCGTGAGCGACTGAGAGCAATCAGGGTCAATACTGAAGTGCTCTCCGGCGTTCAGGCAGCCTGTGAACTGGCCGCGCTGGATGAGGTGGATCAGGTGATGGCGGCCATTGTCGGTGCGTCAGGTTTGCTGCCAACGCTGGCCGCCATTCGCGCCGGTAAAACGGTACTGCTGGCCAACAAAGAATCGCTTGTCACCTGCGGCCGTTTGTTTATGGAGGCGGTGCGTCATCATAACGCGCAGTTACTACCGGTCGACAGCGAACATAACGCCATTTTTCAGAGTTTACCGGCTACCATCCAGTATCAGTTAGGTTACGCTGACCTGCGGGATAATGGCATTGAGTCAATTATCCTTACGGGATCGGGTGGTCCTTTTCGTGACACAGAGTTAGCGGATCTCAGCGCCATGTCGCCGGATCAGGCCTGTGCACATCCGAACTGGTCGATGGGGAGAAAAATCTCTGTCGATTCGGCCACCATGATGAATAAAGGTCTTGAGTACATTGAAGCCCGTTGGTTGTTTAATGCCAGCGCAGCGCAGATGGAAGTGATCCTTCACCCACAGTCGGTGATTCACTCTATGGTGCGATACTGCGATGGCAGCGTGCTGGCTCAGTTAGGTTCTCCCGATATGCGTACGCCCATTGCCCATAGCATGGCCTGGCCTTCGCGCATCAAAGCAGGCGTGACGCCGCTGGATTTTACCCGCATGTCGGCGCTGAGCTTTGCAGAACCTGATTTTAGTCGCTACCCCTGCCTGAAACTGGCCATTGATGCCTGTGATGCAGGGCAGGCGGCGACCACCACGCTGAATGCAGCCAACGAGGTTGCCGTCGCGGCTTTCCTGAACCACCAGATCCGCTTCACCGACATCGCAGCGCTTAATAGCGCGGTGATGGCGGCACAGGTGTGTCCGGAGCCTGATTCGGTGGACGCTGTCCTTGAAATTGATCGCTCCGCGCGCGCGCTGGCGGCAGAAATGTTGCCGCGCTTCACGTCGTGAAGCCGATCGTTATGAGGCCATTTGTTCGCTTCAGGTGAAAATGGTATAGTCGCTGGCTCGCGTTTCACGGTCTGTCACCGAATTCGGTGTGGCCCGGCACCAAAAGCGTGTCGGGATTTGAATCGGGCGCAATGTATTCAGAAACCACAGCATTTCTGATGAAAGGAATTGGTTAAGCGTTATGTCGTCTAACAATCACAACAACACTGATGACCAGCAGGGAAACGGTCCGCGCCACGTCGCTATCATCATGGATGGCAACGGTCGCTGGGCCAAAAATCAGGGAAAATTGCGTATTTCAGGCCACAAAGCGGGCGTTAAATCGGTGCGCCGCGCCGTCAGCTTTGCTGTCAGCAACAATCTTGAAGCCCTGACGCTTTACGCCTTCAGCAGTGAAAACTGGAGCCGTCCGGCGCAGGAAGTCACCGCGTTAATGGAACTGTTTGTCTGGGCGCTCGACAGCGAAGTGAAAAGCCTGCACAAACACAATGTTCGCTTACGCGTCATTGGCGATACCAGCCGTTTCAGCCCGCGTATTCAGGAACGTATTCGCCGTTCTGAGACGCTGACCGCAAATAATAGTGGCCTGACGCTCAACATTGCTGCCAACTATGGCGGCCGTTGGGATATTATCGAAGGCGTGAAAAAACTGGCTGAGCAGGTGCAGGAAGGATTACTGCGTCCTGACCAGATTACCGAAGAGAGCCTGACGTCGCAGCTCTGTATGCAGGAGCTGGCGCCAGTGGATTTAGTGATAAGGACCGGGGGAGAGCATCGGATTAGCAACTTCCTGCTGTGGCAGATTGCCTATGCTGAATTCTATTTTACCGATGTGCTCTGGCCGGATTTCGATGAACACGTTTTTGAAGGTGCACTGAATGCATTCTCTCTGCGGGAGCGTCGTTTTGGCGGCGCTGCACCAGGCGGCGCCTGAGCAATCTGGGGGTAACCTTTGCTGAAGTCTCGTCTGATTACCGCGTTGATATTAATTCCGCTGGTAATAGCTGCACTGTTCTGGTTACCACCTGTGGGCTTTGCCCTTACAACCATCGTTATCTGCATGCTGGCCGCCTGGGAATGGGGTCAGTTTGCAGGGATGGCATCACGGCAACAGCGCGTCTGGCTGGCTGTACTTTGTGGTCTGCTGCTGGCGCTGATGCAGTTTACGCTGCCGCCTTATCAACACACGGTGCATCTGCCCCAGGTCGCGACATCGCTTTGGGCGTCGCTGGTGTGGTGGGTCGTTGCACTGCTGCTGGTCCTCTCCTATCCCGCATCTGCGGCCTTCTGGCGTCATTCGCGCCCGCTCCGCTTACTGTTTGGCGTGTTAACGCTGGTGCCTTTTTTCTGGGGCATGGTGGCGCTGCGGCAGTATCACTACGAAACCGATCACTTCGCCGGTGCCTGGTGGCTGCTGTTTGTGTTGCTGCTGGTGTGGGGTGCGGATTCAGGTGCCTATATGTTTGGCAAGATGTTCGGCAAGCACAAGCTGGCACCGAAGGTCTCGCCAGGTAAAACCTGGGAAGGCTTCCTGGGCGGCCTGGTCTCCTCTGCGCTGATTGCGCTGCTGTTTGCCTCGCTGGCGCCGCTGACGGTCTCTACCGGTACGCTGGTGATTTGCGCGGTTATCGCAACGCTGGCCTCCGTGCTGGGCGACCTCACTGAGAGTATGTTTAAACGTGAAGCGGGTATCAAAGACAGTGGCAATCTGATACCGGGTCACGGCGGCATTCTTGATCGCATTGATAGTCTGACTGCGGCGGTGCCGGTGTTTGCCTGTTTATTGCTGCTGGTGTTCCGCACCCTTTAAGGACAGGCAAAGATGTTGAGCATAATCTGGAGTTTCTTCGCCTTTATCGTTGCGCTGGGCGTGTTGATTACCGTTCATGAGTTTGGCCATTTCTGGGTCGCTCGTCGCTGTGGCGTCAAGGTTGAGCGTTTTTCCATTGGGTTTGGTAAGTCGCTCTGGCAGCGCCGTGACCGCCACGGCACGGAATTTGTCATCGCGCTGATTCCCCTTGGTGGCTACGTGAAAATGCTCGACGAACGTGTCGAAAGCGTGCCAGCCGAGCTGCGTCATCAGGCTTTTAATAATAAAGCCGTCTGGCAACGTGCCTCCATCATTGCGGCAGGTCCTGTCGCTAACTTCCTCTTTGCCATCTTTGCCTACTGGGTTGTGTTTATTCACGGCGTGCCTGGTGTGCGCCCGGTAATCGGTGAAATTTTAAACGGTTCGATCGCTGCGGAAGCGCAAATTGCGCCCGGCATGGAACTTAAGGCCGTTGACGGTATCGAAACGCCTGACTGGGATGCTGTGCGTATGGCGCTGGTGGGTAAAATCGGCGACAGCAGCACCACGTTAACGGTGGCACGATTTAGCGAGGACGCGACTCAGCAGAAGCAGCTGGATTTGCGTAACTGGCAGTTTGAGCCTGATAAGCAGGATCCGGTCGTCGCGTTAGGCATTCAGCCTCGCGGTCCGCAAATTGAGACCACACTGGCAGAAGTTCAGGCGAATTCGCCAGCCAGTGAAGCCGGTTTGCAAGCAGGCGACAGGATCGTTAAAGTCGATGGTCAGCCATTATCGCAGTGGCAGACGTTTGTTACCCAGGTCCGGGACAATCCCGGCAAAAGCATGGCGCTTGAGGTGGATCGCGGCGGTGAATCAATTGCGCTGACGATGACGCCAGAAGCGAAAGCTGGCACGACAGCGGGCTTTGCGGGTGTGATTCCGCGCATTGTTCCGCTGCCCGAAGAGTACAAGACGGTAAGGCAGTATGGCGCGTTTGCGGCTATCGGTGAGGCCAGTGTAAAAACCTGGCAACTGATGAAGCTCACCGTTTCCATGCTGGGCAAGTTAATAACCGGTGATGTGAAGCTGAACAACCTGAGCGGGCCAATCTCGATTGCGCAGGGTGCAGGGTTGTCAGCGGAGTATGGGTTGATTTACTACCTGATGTTCCTGGCGTTGATTAGCGTCAACCTGGGCATTATCAACCTGTTCCCTCTGCCGGTTTTAGATGGTGGGCACCTGCTGTTCCTGGCGATCGAAAAGATCAAAGGTGGACCGGTGTCCGAGCGAGTTCAGGACTTTAGTTATCGCATCGGCTCAATTCTGCTGGTGCTGTTAATGGGGCTTGCACTTTTCAATGATTTCTCACGTTTGTAACCGCTGGAACGCGAACATTCGAGGGATGTGTTAGGAAAACGCATAACAACGATGGCGATGAAAAAGTTGCTCATAGCGTCGCTGCTGTTTAGCAGCGCCACCGTTTACGGTGCAGACGATTTCGTGGTGAAGGATATTCATTTCGAAGGGCTGCAGCGAGTCGCCGTCGGCGCGGCTCTGCTGAGCATGCCAGTACGGGTTGGCGATACGGTGAATGACGATGATGTCAGAAATACCATTCGCTCGCTGTTCGCTACTGGCAACTTTGAGGATGTTCAGGTCCTGCGAGACGGTACAACGCTGATTGTCCAGGTCAAAGAACGTCCTACCATTGCCAGCATTACCTTCACCGGTAACAAAGCGGTGAAAGAGGATCAGCTCAAACAAAATCTGGAAGCTTCAGGTGTCCGTGTCGGCGAAGCGCTGGACCGTACTACCATCTCTTCTATCGAGAAGGGACTTGAAGACTTCTATTACAGCGTCGGTAAATATACCGCCAACGTGAAAGCCGTGGTCACGCCACTGCCGCGTAACCGCGTTGATCTGAAACTGGTCTTTACGGAAGGTGTCTCTGCCAAAATTCAGCAGATCAACATCGTCGGTAATAAAGCCTTCAGCTCCGATGAACTGATCTCCCGTTTCCAGCTGCGCGATGAAGTGCCATGGTGGAACGTGGTCGGCGATCGTAAATACCAGAAGCAGAAACTGGCGGGCGACCTTGAGACCCTGCGCAGCTTCTATCTGGATCGCGGTTATGCCCGCTTCAACATCGATTCGACTCAGGTCAGCCTGACGCCAGATAAAAAAGGCATCTACATCACGGTGAATATCACCGAAGGTGACCAGTACAAAATTGCTGGTGTGATCGTCAATGGCAGCATGGCGGGCCATTCAGCAGAAATTGAGCATCTGACCAAAATTCCTGCAGGCGAGCTTTATAACGGCGCCAAAGTCACGAAAATGGAAGATGACATCAAGAAACTGCTGGGCCGCTACGGCTATGCCTATCCGCGTGTCGCCACACAGCCTGAAATCAACGACGCCGATAAAACCGTAAAACTGCATATCAACGTCGATGCGGGTAACCGCTACTACGTGCGTAATGTCCGTTTCGAAGGCAATGACACCTCTAAAGACTCGGTGTTACGTCGCGAAATGCGTCAGATGGAAGGCGCATGGCTGGGCAGCGATCTGGTTGAGCAGGGTAAAGAGCGTCTGAACCGTACCGGTTACTTTGAAACCGTGGATGTGGATACGCAGCGTGTGCCTGGTTCGCCGGACCAGGTTGATGTGGTCTACAAGGTTAAAGAGCGTAACACCGGTACCTTTAACTTCGGCGTCGGCTACGGCACCGAAAGTGGTGTGAGCTTCCAGGTCGGGGTAACGCAGGATAACTGGCTGGGCACCGGTAATACCGTGGGCATCAGCGGCACCAAAAATGACTACCAGACCTATGCTGAATTCTCGCTTACTGACCCTTACTTCACCGTTGATGGTGTGAGTCTGGGTGGTCGTCTGTTCTATAACGACTTCAAAGCGGACAATGCGGATCTGTCTGACTATACCAACCGAAGTTATGGTCTGGATGGCACGCTTGGCTTCCCGGTTAACGAAAACAACACCCTGCGTGTCGGTCTGGGCTATGTCCACAATGACCTGTCAAACATGCAGCCGCAGGTTGCGATGTGGCGTTATCTGGATTCAGTCGGCAAGCCGCAGCAGTTAAATGACAAAGGCGAATTCTCAGCCGATGACTTCACCTTTAACTACGGCTGGACATACAACACGCTGGACCGTGGCTTCTTCCCGACATCTGGTAACCGTACCAACCTGAACGGTAAGGTAACGATTCCAGGCTCAGATAACAGCTTCTATAAGGCCACGCTGGACACCCAGCAGTATGTGCCGATTAACCAGGATCGTACCTGGGTGCTGCTGGGCCGTGGTCGTGTTGGCTATGGCGATGGTCTCGGCGGCAAAGAGATGCCGTTCTATGAGAACTTCTACGCCGGTGGCTCGAGCACCGTGCGTGGCTTCCAGTCCAACACCATTGGACCGAAAGCGGCTTACTACAATAACAACTCGTCGAACTGCCGCATTGCCGATCCAAATGGCGTCTGTAAGTCTGACGATGCGGTGGGCGGTAATGCCATGGCGATTGCCAGCCTTGAGCTGATTACGCCAACGCCGTTCCTGAGCGAGAAGTATGCTAACTCGGTGCGTACCTCGGTGTTTGTTGATACCGGTACTGCGTGGGATACCCACTGGGAAAACACCGCTGAAACACGTGCTGCGGGTATTCCTGACTACAGCGATCCAAACAATATCCGCGTATCAAGCGGTGTGGCGCTGCAGTGGATGTCACCGCTCGGCCCGCTGGTGTTCTCGTATGCCCAGCCGATTAAGAAAGTCGATGGAGACAAGTCAGAGCAGTTCCAGTTTAACATTGGTAAAACCTGGTAATGTTCTGAGCATGGATGCATAGCTGAAGTCTTGCTGCCGGGCAGCACTTGTTGCTGTTCCGGGGCAAACACTGTGTCGCTGACACAAACGTTGATGGTAAGGAGTTTATAGTGAAAAAGTTGTTGTGTGCCGCAGGTCTGGGTCTTGCTTTAGCGGTCTCCGCTGGTGTTCAGGCTGCTGACAAAATTGCAGTGGTAAACGTGTCCAGCATTTTCCAACAGTTACCGCAACGTGCGACTGTTGCTAAACAGCTGGAAAACGAGTTCAAAGGCCGTGCAACTGAGTTGCAGAGCCAGGAGCGCGATCTGCAAACCAAAATGCAGCGTCTGCAGCGTGACGGTTCTACCATGAAGGCCAGCGAACGCAGCCGTATGGAAAAAGATGTCATGTCACAGCGTGAAGCTTTCTCTTCAAAAGCGCAGGCTTTTGAGCAGGACAATCGCCGTCGTCAGATGGAAGAGCGTAATAAGCTGCTGAGCCGTATTCAGGATGCCGTGAAGAAAGTCGCTGACAGCGATGGTTACGACGTCGTGATCGACGCTAACGCGGTGGCTTATGCATCAAACGCAAAAGACATCACTGCTGACGTGCTGAAACAGGTTAAATAATTCATGTCATCTATTCGACTGGCTGATTTAGCCCAGCAGTTGGATGCAGAATTGCACGGAGATGGCGATATCGTCATCTCCGGCATTGCTTCTATGCAATCCGCCACAACTGGCCAAATCACTTTTCTTGCAAACAGCCGTTACCGCGAGCAACTCGCCCTGATAAAGGCCTCAGCCGTGGTGCTGACGGAAGCGGATCTGGAGTGGTGCAAAACCGCAGCGCTGGTAGTCAAAAATCCCTACCTGACCTATGCGCGTATGGCACAAATACTCGATACCACGCCACAGCCGGCGCAGAATATCGCCCCCAGCGCAGTCATCGATCCCTCAGCGCGACTTGGCAATAACGTTGCCATTGGTGCCAATGCGGTGATCGAAGCGGACGTTGAGCTGGGTGATAACGTAGTCATTGGTGCGGGATGCTTTGTGGGCAAAAAAACCCGTATCGGCAGCGGAACCCGTTTCTGGGCCAACGTCTCTGTGTATCACGAGATCGAAATCGGCCAGGATTGTCTGATTCAGTCAGGTACTGTCATTGGTTCTGATGGTTTCGGCTATGCCAACGATCGCGGTAACTGGGTGAAAATCCCGCAGTTAGGCGCGGTAATTATCGGCGATCGCGTCGAAATAGGTGCCTGCACCACCATCGATCGCGGTGCGCTTGATAACACTCTGATCGGCAATGGTGTTATCATAGACAACCAGTGCCAGATCGCTCACAACGTAGTTATTGGCGACAATACTGCGGTTGCAGGCGGTGTGATCATGGCGGGTAGTTTGAAAATTGGGCGTTACTGTATGATTGGCGGTGCCAGCGTCATTAACGGCCATATGGAAATCTGTGACAAAGTAACGGTGACCGGTATGGGTATGGTCATGCGTCCTATCACAGAGCCTGGTGTCTATTCGTCAGGCATTCCGCTGCAACCCAACAAAACCTGGCGCAAAACTGCAGCGCTGGTGATGAACATCGATGACATGAGCAAACGCTTAAAAGCCATCGAGCGCAAGGTCGGCAAAGACGACTAACCGCCATCCCAAAACTGACCGGCTTTCATAATAAAAATGTTAAGCAGGGAAGCCCGGCGCCACAGAACCTATTTGCGGCCTGCGGAAGATCATTTTGATCTGTGCAGGCCGTGTTATTGATGTCATCAGATTTTTAGGACAGGAAGAGTATTTTGACTACTGAAACTCATACTCTGAAAATTGAAGAGATTTTAGAGCTGCTGCCGCACCGCTATCCGTTTCTGCTGGTAGACCGCGTGCTGGAATTTGAAGAGCACAAATACCTGCGTGCAGTGAAGAACGTTTCTGTTAATGAACCGTTTTTCCAGGGGCATTTCCCTGGTAAACCGATTTTTCCTGGCGTTCTGATCCTGGAAGCGATGGCGCAGGCCACCGGTATTCTGGCGTTTAAAAGCGTAGGTAAACTGGAACCAGGTGAACTCTATTACTTTGCCGGTATCGACAGTGCCCGCTTCAAGCGCCCTGTGGTACCAGGCGACCAGATGATCATGGAAGTCACTTTCGAGAAAACCCGCCGTGGTCTGACCCGCTTTAAAGGCGTGGCGACTGTCGATGGTAAAATCGTTTGTGAAGCGACCATGATGTGTGCCCGCAGCCGGGAGGCATAATTCGTGATTGATCCAACCGCCACTATCCATCCCAGTTCTGTCATTGAAGAGGGCGCTGTTATTGGCGCCCGCGTTCACATTGGCCCGTTTTGCTTTATTGGCGCGAATGTTGAAATCGGTGAAGGAACGGTACTGAAGTCACACGTTGTGGTGAACGGCCACACGCGTATCGGTAAAGATAATCAGATCTATCAGTTTGCCTCTATTGGTGAAGTGAATCAGGATCTGAAATATGCCGGTGAGCCAACACGGGTTGAGATCGGCGATCGCAACCGCATCCGTGAAAGCGTGACGATTCATCGCGGCACCACGCAGGGTGGCCATGTCACCACGGTGGGCAGCGATAATCTGCTGATGGTGAATGTCCATATTGCGCATGACTGCGTGATTGGTAACCGCTGTATCTTCGCCAACAACGCCACCCTGGGTGGTCACGTGACGGTCGATGATTTCGCCATTATTGGCGGCATGACAGCGGTACATCAGTGGTGCATCATCGGTGCTCACGTGATGGTAGGTGGCTGTTCCGGCGTGGCGCAGGATGTGCCGCCTTACGTTATTGCGCAGGGCAACCACGCGACGCCGTTCGGGATCAATATCGAAGGTCTTAAGCGCCGTGGCTTCAGCAAAGAGTCGTTGCACGCGATTCGCAACGCCTACAAGCTGCTCTATCGCAGCGGCAGAACGCTGGAAGAAGTGAAGCCAGAAATCGAAGCCATCGCGCAGCAGCACAGCGAAGTGCAGCCTTTCTACGACTTCTTCACCCGTTCAACCCGTGGATTAATTCGTTAATCCATGTCAGCGCGTCCTTTAACGATTGCCCTGGTCGCCGGAGAAACCTCCGGCGATATTCTTGGTGCAGGTCTCATTCGTGCCCTGAAAGCCCGTCATCCTGATGCACG
Organism: Pantoea sp. JKS000250; assembly: GCF_003201065.1. Lineage (NCBI taxonomy): Bacteria > Pseudomonadati > Pseudomonadota > Gammaproteobacteria > Enterobacterales > Erwiniaceae > Pantoea > Pantoea sp. JKS000250. The sequence continues at coordinate 3,065,135 of NZ_QICZ01000001.1, forward strand.
CTTTGTCGGCGTGGCGGGACCACTGATGCAGGCGGAAGGGTGCGAAGCCTGGTATGAGATGGAAGAGCTGGCGGTGATGGGCATTGTTGAGGTGCTGGGCCGCCTGCGACGTCTGCTGACAATCCGCCGCGATCTCACCCGGCGTTTTACCGAACTCAGACCCGATGTCTTTGTCGGGATTGATGCGCCCGATTTCAATATCACGCTGGAAGGCAACCTTAAACGCACGGGCATTCGCACGATCCACTATGTCAGTCCCTCGGTGTGGGCATGGCGGCAAAAGCGCGTGTTTAAAATTGGTCGTAACACCAATCTGGTGCTGGCCTTCCTGCCGTTTGAAAAAGCTTTCTACGATCGCTATAACGTTCCCTGTCGCTTTATCGGCCACACCATGGCAGATGCCATGCCGCTGCAACCTGATAAGCAGGCTGCGCGCCGTCATCTCGGCATTGCCGATGATGCACTCTGTCTGGCTTTGCTGCCCGGCAGCAGAGGCGCAGAAGTGGAAATGCTCAGCGCTGATTTCCTGAAAACAGCGCAATTGTTGCGTCGTCACTATCCGGCACTGGAAATCGTGGTGCCGCTGGTTAATGCCCGTCGCCGCGAACAGTTTGAAAAAATTAAAGCTGACGTCGCTCCTGAGCTGCCGATGCATCTGCTGGATGGTCAGGGACGTGAAGCGATGATTGCGAGCGATGCCGCACTCCTGGCGTCAGGTACTGCCGCACTGGAGTGCATGCTGGCAAAATGCCCTATGGTCGTCGGTTATCGCATGAAGCCGGCCACGTTCTGGCTGGCGAAACGGCTGGTAAAGACGCCTTATGTCTCTCTGCCGAATCTGCTGGCCGGGCGTGAGCTGGTCAAAGAGCTACTGCAGGATGAGTGTCAGCCAGAAGCCCTGGCCGCGGCGTTAGATCCGCTGCTGCATACCGGGCCTGAGCGCGAAACCCTGCTGCAGACGTTTCATGAATTACATCAACAGATCCGCTGGAACGCCGATGAGCAGGCAGCGGATGCGGTACTGGAGCTGGTGAATGCCTGATTTTATCTATCCTGTCGCCAGACTGATTGCCGGTGTGGACGAAGTGGGGCGCGGTCCGCTGGTCGGCGCGGTGGTCACTGCTGCCGTCATCCTCGACCCGGCTAATCCGATTACCGGTTTGGCTGACTCCAAGAAATTGTCGGAAAAGCGCCGCCTGTCATTGTATGACGAAATCAAAGAGAAGGCGCTGGCCTGGAGTCTGGGACGTGCAGAGCCGGAAGAGATTGATCAGTTCAACATTCTGCACGCCACTATGCTGGCGATGCAGCGCGCCGTTGATGGCCTGAGTATTCAGCCCGACTATGTGCTGATTGATGGTAATCGTTGTCCGGCGTTGCCAATGTCTTCACAGGCCGTGGTGAAAGGGGATAGCCTGGTGGCCGAAATCAGTGCAGCCTCCATCATCGCCAAAGTGTCGCGCGATCGTGAAATGGCCGAGCTGGATCTGCTGTTCCCGCAGTATGGTTTTGCGCAGCACAAAGGTTATCCGACGGCGCTGCATATGGAAAAACTGACGCAGTATGGCGCCACGCCGCACCACCGTCGCAGTTTTGCGCCTGTACGCAACGCGCTGCTCGACGCTGAAGTACTGGCTGCCCGCCAGATCCTTACGCTTTAATAGCCTGACGCTGTTTTAACCGGAAACTGATATGGCTGAACCCCGTTTTATACATCTGCGTGTCCATAGTGACTATTCGATGGTTGATGGCCTGGCGAAAACCGGGCCGTTGATCAAGAAGGCGGCTGCCCTTGGCATGCCTGCTATCGCGATTACCGACTTCACTAACCTGTGTGGTCTGGTGAAATTTTACGGTGGCGCACACAGCGCAGGGATAAAGCCGGTCATTGGTGCCGATTTTAACGTTGCCAGTGAGCTGATGGGAGATGAGCTGACCCAACTGACCGTGCTGGCGTCCAGTGATACCGGATACCAGAACCTGACGCTGTTGATCTCCCGCGCTTATCAGCGTGGTTATGGCGTGGACGGACCGATCATCGATCGCGACTGGCTGATTGAACTGCAGGAAGGGTTAATTCTGCTGTCGGGCGGGCGACGTGGCGACGTGGGCCGCAGCCTGTTGCGTGGCAACAATGCCCTGGTTTCGCAGTGTCTGTCGTTTTACCAGCAGCATTTCCCCGATCGCTACTATCTGGAACTGATCCGCACCGGTCGTCAGGACGAAGAGAGCTATCTGCATGCCGCCGTTGAACTGGCGATTGCCGAGGGCATCCCGGTCGTCGCCACCAATGAAGTCTGCTTTATCAACGCAGAAGATTTCGATGCGCACGAAATTCGCGTTGCCATTCACGACGGCTATACGCTGGACGATCCCAAGCGCCCGCGCAACTACAGTCCTCAGCAATATATGCGCAGCGAAGAGGAGATGTGCGAGCTGTTCTCGGATATCCCGGAAGCGCTGGAAAACAGCGTAGAGATTGCTAAGCGTTGTAACGTGACTGTCCGGCTCGGTGAGTACTTCCTGCCGCAGTTCCCGACCGGCGATATGACCACTGAAGATTATCTGGTGGTGAAATCCCGTGAGGGACTGGAAGAACGTCTGGTCTTCCTGTTCCCGGACGAGGCTGAGCGCGCGGAAAAACGCCCGGAATATGATGAGCGTCTGGAAATTGAACTCAACGTTATCAACCAGATGGGATTCCCCGGCTACTTCCTGATCGTAATGGAGTTCATCCAGTGGTCCAAAGATAACGGCGTGCCGGTCGGACCGGGCCGTGGTTCGGGTGCGGGTTCGCTGGTGGCCTATGCGCTGAAAATCACCGATATCGATCCGCTGGAATTTGACCTGCTGTTTGAACGCTTCCTGAACCCGGAACGTGTTTCGATGCCCGACTTTGACGTCGACTTCTGCATGGAGAAACGCGATCAGGTGATTGAACACGTCGCCGATATGTACGGTCGTGAAGCAGTTTCCCAGATTATTACCTTCGGTACCATGGCGGCGAAAGCGGTTATCCGCGATGTGGGTCGCGTGCTGGGGCATCCTTACGGCTTTGTTGACCGCATTTCAAAACTGATCCCGCCCGATCCCGGCATGACGCTGGAAAAAGCGTTTATTGCTGAACCACAACTTCCTGCGATGTATGACGCAGATGAAGAGGTTAAAGCGCTGATCGACATGGCGCGCAAGCTGGAAGGGGTTACGCGTAACGCCGGTAAGCATGCGGGTGGCGTGGTCATTGCGCCAACGAAGATCACCGATTTTGCGCCGCTCTATTGCGATGAGCACGGCCAGTTCCCGGTCACCCAGTTCGATAAAAATGATGTGGAATATGCCGGCCTGGTGAAGTTCGACTTCCTGGGACTGCGAACGCTGACCATCATCGACTGGGCACTGAAGATGATCAACCCGCGCCGGGAAAAAGAGGGACTGGAGCCGATCGATATCGCCGCGATCCCGCTGGATGACAAGAAAAGCTTCGATATGCTGCAGCGCTCGGAAACCACCGCGGTATTCCAGCTTGAATCGCGCGGCATGAAAGATCTGATTAAGCGTCTTAAGCCTGACTGCTTCGAAGATATGATCGCACTGGTGGCGCTGTTCCGCCCTGGTCCTCTGCAGTCCGGCATGGTAGATAACTTCATCGACCGTAAGCATGGCCGTGAAGCGATCTCCTATCCCGATATCCAGTGGCAGCACGAGAGCCTGAAGCCAGTGCTGGAGCCAACGTACGGCATCATCCTCTATCAGGAACAGGTGATGCAGATCGCCCAGGTCCTGTCCGGTTACACTCTGGGCGGTGCAGATATGCTGCGTCGCGCCATGGGTAAAAAGAAACCCGAGGAGATGGCTAAGCAGCGTTCAGTTTTCCGCGACGGTGCCGAAAGCATGGGCATCGACGGCGAACTGTCGATGAAGATCTTCGATCTGGTGGAAAAATTTGCAGGTTATGGCTTTAACAAGTCACACTCTGCGGCCTACGCACTGGTCTCCTATCAGACGCTGTGGCTGAAAGCGCACTATCCGGCTGAGTTTATGGCGGCGGTGATGACCGCCGATATGGATAACACCGAGAAAGTGGTCGGCCTGGTCGATGAGTGCTGGCGGATGGGGCTGAAGGTCCTGCCGCCCGATATTAACTCCGGTCTCTATCCGTTCCACGTTAACGAAGCGGGCGAGATCGTGTACGGCATAGGCGCGATCAAAGGCGTGGGCGAAGGTCCGATCGAAGCGATCATCGACGCCCGTAACGAAGGCGGCTATTTCCGCGAACTGTTTGATCTCTGCGCCCGTACCGACACCAAAAAGATCAACCGTCGGGTGATGGAGAAACTGATCATGTCCGGGGCCTTTGATCGCCTCGGACCGCACCGCGCCGCGCTGATGAGTGCACTCAGCGACGCGCTGAAAGCGGCCGATCAGCACGCGAAAGCGGAAGCGATTGGTCAGGCGGATATGTTTGGCGTGCTGGCAGAAGAGCCAGAGCAGGTGGAGAAATCATACGCCAGCGTCACGCCGTGGCCTGAGCAGGTGCAGCTGGATGGTGAACGGGAAACGCTGGGGTTATACCTGACCGGCCACCCGATTAATCAGTATCTGAAAGAAATTGAGCGTTACGTTGGCGGGGTGCGGCTGAAAGATATGCATCCTACCGATCGGGGGAAAATTACCGTGGCGGCCGGTCTGGTGATCGCCGCGCGGGTAATGGTGACCAAACGCGGCAACCGAATTGGTATCTGTACTCTGGACGATCGCTCCGGTCGTCTTGAGGTGATGTTATTTACCGATGCGTTAGATAAATACCAGCAGTTGCTGGAGAAAGACCGAATCCTGATCGTCAGCGGACAGGTCAGCTTTGATGACTTCAGTGGTGGGCTTAAAATGACCGCGCGTGAAGTCATGGACATCGACGAAGCTCGCGAAAAATACGCGCGCGGACTTGCTATCTCGCTGACGGACAGGCAAATTGATGACCAGCTATTAAACCGACTCCGTCAGTCCCTGGAACCCCATCGATCAGGGACTATTCCGGTACATCTCTATTATCAGAGAGCCGACGCGCGAGCGAAGCTGCGCTTTGGTGCAGCGTGGCGTATTTCGCCCAGCGATCGTTTACTTAACGATCTGCGCTCGTTGATTGGATCGGAGCAGGTGGAACTGGAGTTTGACTAGAACAGGAACATTATGAGTCTTAATTACCTGGATTTTGAACAGCCAATTGCAGAACTGGAAGCGAAGATTGATTCGCTGACCTCAATTGGTCGTCAGGATGATAAACACGTTAATCTGGATGAAGAAGTTCAGCGTCTGCGTGAGAAAAGCGTTGAGCTGACCCGTAAAATCTTCGCCGATTTGGGCGCATGGCAGATTGCCCAACTGGCACGCCATCCTTTACGTCCTTACACCTTTGACTACGTTCGCAACGCTTTCGACGATTTCGATGAGCTGGCGGGCGACCGTGCTTATGCGGATGACAAAGCGATTGTCGGCGGGATTGCGCGTCTTGATGGACGTCCGGTGATGATCATCGGGCACCAGAAAGGCCGTGAAACTAAAGAGAAGATTCGCCGTAACTTCGGCATGCCTGCACCGGAAGGCTATCGTAAAGCGCTGCGCCTGATGGAGATGGCTGAACGTTTCAAAATGCCAATCATCACCTTCATCGACACACCGGGTGCTTATCCGGGCGTGGGCGCGGAAGAGCGTGGGCAGTCTGAAGCGATTGCCCGCAACCTGCGTGAAATGTCTGGCCTGAAAGTGCCGGTGATCTGTACGGTCATCGGTGAAGGCGGTTCAGGTGGCGCGCTGGCGATTGGCGTGGGTGATAAAGTGAATATGCTGCAGTACAGCACCTATTCAGTGATCTCACCAGAAGGTTGCGCCTCCATTCTGTGGAAAAGCGCTGACAAAGCGCCGCTGGCCGCTGAAGCGATGGGCATTACCGCGCATCGTCTGAAAGAGCTGAAGCTGATTGACTCCGTGATCCCTGAGCCGCTGGGTGGCGCACATCGCCGTCCGGTGGATATGGCGCAGTCACTCAAGCAGCAGCTGCTGGCTGACCTGGCCGACCTCGATGGATTAACCACCGAAGAGCTGCTGGATCGTCGTTATCAGCGTCTGATGAGCTACGGCTACGCCTGATTTTAGCTCATCCATAAAAGCGGACTCCGGTCCGCTTTTTTTATGCCGCCAGTTCAGTCCCCGCACGCGGTCTGACGCCTTTCAGCCTCATCTGATCGTCCCCTTGCTACACCTTCCCTGAGTTAGCGGTTATGCTTGTCCGGTTCCACAACAATCAGGGAGAGGGGCATTGAATATTCTGGCGATCATGGGCGCGCACGGCGTGTTTTATAAAGATGAACCGTTACGCGAACTCGACGCGGCGTTAAATCTGCAAGGCTTCCAGCTGCTTTACCCGAAAAACAGTGACGATCTGCTGAAGCTGATCGAACACAATCCGCGTATCAGTGGCGTGATCTTCGACTGGGACGCGCACAACAGTCCGGAACTTTGCGGCGAGATTAATCAGCTCAATGAATACCTGCCGCTGTATGCCTTTATCAATACCCACTCGCAGATGGACATCAGCATCAATGAGATGCGCATGCCACTGCACTTTTTTGAATATGCGCTGAATGCCGCCGACGATATCGCGCTGCATATCCGGCAGTATACCGATGACTATCTCGACCACATTACCCCACCGCTGACCAAAGCACTTTTCACCTATGTGAAAGAGGGCAAGTACACCTTCTGCACGCCAGGCCATATGGCGGGCACCGCATTTCAGAAGAGCCCGGTAGGCTGCCTGTTTTACGATTTCTTCGGGGCCAATACGCTGAAGTCGGACATCTCTATTTCAGTGACAGAGCTGGGTTCGCTGCTGGATCACACCGGCCCGCACCTTGAAGCGGAAGAGTACATCGCACGCACGTTTGGCGCCGAGCAGAGTTACATGGTGACCAATGGCACCTCGACCTCGAATAAAATTGTCGGCATGTATGCGGCACCGGCGGGCAGCACCGTATTGATCGATCGCAACTGCCACAAGTCTCTGACTCATCTGCTGATGATGAGCGATCTGATCCCGATCTGGCTGAAGCCGACCCGCAATGCGCTGGGGATTCTCGGCGGTATCCCGAAGCACGAGTTCACCCGCGAGAGCATTACGCAGAAGGTCGCGACCACCGATCGCGCGACCTGGCCGGTGCATGCGGTGATCACCAACTCCACTTACGATGGGCTGCTCTACAACACCCAGTACATCAAAGAGACGCTGGATGTGCCGTCGATTCATTTCGATTCGGCCTGGGTGCCATATACCAATTTCCATCCGATTTATGCCGGTAAAAGCGGCATGAGTGGCGATCGTATTCCGGGCAAGGTGGTATATGAGACGCAATCGACCCACAAACTGCTGGCGGCGTTCTCGCAGGCCTCCATGATTCACATTAAAGGCGACTACGACGAACAGACGTTTAACGAAGCGTACATGATGCACACCACCACCTCACCCAATTACGCTATTGTCTCCTCCATTGAAACTGCCGCCGCCATGCTGCGCGGTAACCCCGGTAAGCGGTTGATCAATCGCTCGGTGGAACGTGCCTTGCACTTCCGTCGGGAAATCCAGCGCCTGCGCGAAGAGTCTGACAGCTGGTTCTTCGATATCTGGCAGCCGGAACAGATTGACGAAGCACAATGCTGGGCGATCCAGCCCGGCGAAGAAGAGTGGCATGGATTTACGCAGGCCGATCGCGATCACATGTACCTCGATCCGATCAAAGTCACTATCCTGACGCCAGGCATGAGTGAGCTGGGTGAAATGGCGGAAGAGGGGATCCCGGCCGCGCTGGTAGCGAAGTTTCTTGATGAGCGCGGCATTGTAGTGGAGAAGACCGGCCCCTATAACCTGCTGTTCCTGTTCAGCATCGGCATCGACAAAACCAAAGCGATGAGCGTGCTGCGCGGTCTGACTGAGTTTAAACGCGCCTACGATCTCAATCTGCGGGTGAAAAACATGCTGCCGGATCTCTACGCTGAAGATCCCGACTTCTATCGCAATATGCGTATTCAGACCCTGGCGCAGGGGATCCATCAGTTGATCCGCCATCACGATCTGCCGCGTCTGATGCTGCAGGCATTTGATGTCCTGCCCGAAATGAAGATGACGCCGCATCAGGCGTTTCAGCAGCAGGTGAAGGGCAACATCGAAACGGTGGACCTCAGCGAACTGGTCGGGCGGGTGTCGGCCAACATGATCCTGCCTTATCCGCCGGGCGTTCCGCTGGTGATGCCGGGCGAGATGATCACCGAAAAGAGCCGTGCCGTGCTCGATTTCCTGCTGATGCTGTGCAGCATTGGCCGGCATTATCCGGGCTTCGAAACCGATATTCACGGTGCCAGCCTGACGGAAGAGGGCGAGTATCGCGTCCGCGTACTGAAAAACGACCTCGCGTAACCCTTTAAATCACTATCAGCGGCAGGCGGTCTGCGGACAGCCTGCCCCAATCAGGAAATTCACTATGTTGCAGTTAACCGCTATTCACCACATCGCCATCATCGCCTCCGACTATCAGCGCAGCAAAGCGTTCTATTGCGACGTGCTGGGCTTTCGTCTGATGGGCGAAGTTTACCGCGAGGCGCGCGACTCCTGGAAAGGGGATCTGGCCCTACAGGATCGCTATACCATTGAGCTGTTCTCTTTCCCCGAGCCGCCAGCACGCGTCAGTCATCCCGAGGCGTGTGGCCTGCGTCATCTGGCCTTTGCCGTGCCCGACGTGGCCGCTGCCGTTGCGACGCTGGCCGATAAAGGCGTGGTCTGCGAGCCGATTCGCATCGATGAACTGACCGGTAAACAGTGTACGTTCTTTGCCGATCCGGATGGTTTGCCGCTGGAGCTTTATCAGGCGTAAAATAGCGCGCTCAGCGGGCGACATTCAGTGGCCCGATTATCCGGATTCTGCCATGCCTTTGCCCGCTTTTGACGCCCTGTTGCAACCCGATGCCGCGCTGGTGGTTGCGTTCAGCGGCGGACTCGATTCAACGGTGCTGCTGCATCAGCTTCTCGGCTGGCAGCTGCAGCATCCTCAGTCGCACCTGCGGGCGTTGCATGTACATCACGGTCTCAGCCCAAATGCCGATGCATGGGCCGCCCATTGTAAGACGATATGCGAACAGTGGCAGCTGAGATGTGACGTGTTGCGCGTGACGGTGGATGGCAGGGAAAATGGGATTGAAGCAGCTGCCCGCACCGCCCGTTATCAGGCGCTGAGCGCCGCGCTCAAGCCGGGCGAGATATTGCTTACCGCGCAGCACCTCGACGATCAGTGTGAAACCTTTCTGCTGGCGCTGAAGCGCGGCAGTGGTCCGGCCGGGCTGGCAGCAATGCCTTTATCGCGCATGCTGGGTACGCATCAGCTGGTGCGTCCGCTGCTGAATCAGTCGCGACAGTCGCTGGAAGCTTATGCCGACGTCCATCAGCTGGTATGGATAGACGACGAAAGTAATCAGGATCTTCGCTACGATCGTAACTTCCTTCGCCAGCGGCTGCTGCCTGAGCTTTATCAGCGCTGGCCCCATTTTGCTGAGGCAACGGCCCGAAGTGCGGCATTGTGCAGTGAGCAGGAGCAGTTACTGGATGAGCTGCTTGCCGGGCAACTGGCCGAGCTGATCCAGCCTGACGGCAGCCTCTATTTTCCACCTTTAATGAACATGAGCACGCTGCGCGCTAACGCGTTATTGCGCCGCTGGATCGCCGGACAGGGTGGAGCGATGCCATCACGGGATGCGCTGAAGCGTATTCGCGATGAAGTGATGGCGAGCCGGGAAGATGCACAGCCCCGGCTACGCTTCGGCCAGGCTGAATTGCGTCGTTTCCGTCAGCAACTCTACTGGCTGCCGTTATTCACATCGCTGCGCGACACCGAGCTGGCATGGCCCGATATCCGCCAGCCGCTGTCATTACCGCAGAACCTCGGTACGCTGCGTGCCAGCATGTCGCAGAGCCTGTTGCGCTATCCTCTGCCGGATGAGCAGATCAGCGTGCGGTTCCATGCGCAGGGTCAGGTCCATCTGGTGGGCCGCAATGGCGGAAGAGAAATGAAAAAGCTGTGGCAGGAGTTACAGATACCGCCGTGGCAGCGAGAACGGCTGCCGTTAATTTTTTATAACCAGACGCTGGTCTGTGTGCCGAATCTCTTTGTCACACACGCGGGCGCGACCAGTGATCAGCAGGGCTGGCAGATAATCTGGGACAGGGCATCCCGCTCAGGAGAGCAGTAACAATGAAGCAATGGCTTATCGTCTGTTTAGTGGCCGCCGTATTACCGGCATGGGCGGCGGGTGATGCGCAGCGCGGCGCAGAAAAAGCGGCCAGTTGCATGGCGTGTCATGGCGCAGCGGGCAAAGCGGCGGTGCCGCTCTACCCAAACCTGGCCGGACAACACGCCCCTTATCTGGAGCATGCGCTGCAGGCGTACAAAAAGGGCGAACGCAGTGGCGGTCAGGCTGAGGTCATGAAGGCGTTTGTGGCGGGATTAAGCGATAGTGATATGGCGGATCTGGCGGCATACTACGGTTCATTACAACCCTGACGTTTAACAGGGCGGGAAGGTCCCGCCCGGAATACGTGGATTACTCTGCGCTGACCACGACCGTACCCAGTTCGGGATGGGTAAAGCTGGCGATATGGTCGAGACGTAATTCGCGATGCTCACCGGAAAGATCGATAGCCAGATATTCCACATTCTTGCGTGAGAAGATCTCTTTAGCCTTTGCCTTGAGCTGCTCGCCATCTTTCATTTCCAGCGACAGCATCCATTGGTTCTGGCAGGCGAGCTCCAGATTATCGTAATCATCGCAATTGATAGGTTGGTACGCTTCATTTATCAACATAGTCGCTCACCAATAAGTTAGCAGCGGCGTAAGCCGCCTGTTCCCTGACAGAAGAGTTTAGCTCAGTATTTGCGGCAATATCATTAAGCGCCTTTAATGCGCAGCCAATCGCATCCGGTATGTAACCTAAATCCCCGCTGCCGATTTCGGCATATTTCCGGCGAACTAACTCACAATAATTTTGCACGTGGCCCTCCTCAGCAGAGCGTAAATACTCTGGTTAACTGGCGACTATATCATAGCCATTTAGAGGAAATCAGCCTGCGTAAAGCAGGATCAGTGCGCGAATCACTGCTAAAGTGACAGATTCCGCTGTCTGAGACGGAATGAATCAGAGCACAAAAGGTTAATTTGATGAACAGGTTATCGGAGGTCAACGTGATTAAGGTGTGGGGAGCGCGCTAATGATTATGCTATCCCGTTCGGTTGAGATTCCGGAGAGTGAGATCGAGCTGACGGCGATTCGTGCCCAGGGGGCGGGCGGACAACATGTCAACAAAGCCAGTACCGCCATTCATCTGCGCTTCGATATTGCGGCCTCTTCACTGCCTGCGTTTTATAAAGAGCGGTTGCTCACCGCCAGCCATCATCTGATTACCGGTGAGGGCGTGGTGGTGATCAAGGCGCAGGAGTATCGTAGTCAGGAAATGAATCGTGAAGCGGCATTGCAGCGTCTGGTCAATCTGATCCAGGAGTTGAGCACTGTCGAAAAAGCCCGGCGCGCCACGCGCCCAACCCGCGCCTCGAAAGAGCGGCGTCTGGAAGGAAAAGCGCGACGCAGTTCGACGAAAGCGATGCGCGGCAGGGTGCAATAAAAAACGCCCCGCAGGCGGGGCGTTTGTTTCCTGGGCAGGCCCGGTCTCAAAGCAACCGGGCAAACTCTTCAGCTATCAGACGCCCCTCAGGAGAGGCATCTGACCGTTCCTTCAAAGCTTACTTATTCAGAGCCTTCAGCAGGAAATCAACGATTTCATCCTGCTTAATCATCTGCTTCTCACCGGCGCGACGTGATTTATATTCAATCTCCTGATTGTCGAGATTGCGGTCGCCGATGACGATGGTGTGTGGCACACCGATCAGTTCCATATCTGCGAACATCACGCCCGGACGCTCTTTACGGTCATCCAGGATAACTTCAACGCCTTTAGCACGCAGGGTGGCATACAGCTCTTCCGCCAGCTCTTTAACGCGGAACGATTTCTGCATATTCATCGGCAGAATCGCCACCTCGAACGGTGCCAGTGCATCTGGCCAGATGATGCCGCGATCGTCATGGTTCTGCTCAATGGCTGCGGCAACCACGCGGGTGATGCCGATGCCGTAGCAGCCCATGCTCATCACCTGATTACGGCCATCTTCACCCTGAACGGAGGCTTTCAGCGCGTCAGAATACTTAGTGCCGAGCTGGAAGATGTGACCCACTTCGATGCCGCGTTTAATCTGCAGTGTACCTTTGCCATCCGGGCTTAAATCGCCTTCGACCACGTTACGGATATCCGCCACGCTCGCCAGCGGCAGATCGCGCTCCCAGTTAATGCCGAAATAATGCTTACCATCGACGTTGGCACCGGCGCTGAAGTCGCTCATCTTCGCCACGGTACGGTCAGCAATGATTGGCATCTGCAGACCTACTGGTCCGATTGAACCCGGACCGGCACCGACGGCAGCGCGAATCTCTTCTTCCGTCGCGAACACCAATGGTGATGCCACGATAGCTGACTTCTCGGCTTTGATCTCATTCAGTTGATGATCGCCGCGAACCAGCAGGGCAACCAGTGCATGACCGCTCTCTTCAGCACCTTTAACAATCAGCGTTTTCACTGTCTTTTCAACAGGCACACTGAATTGCTCAACCAGCTCCGCGATGGTTTTGGCATCTGGCGTCTCAACCAGCTGCATCTCCTGCGACGGCGCAGCACGTTCACCGGCGGGGGCGACGGCTTCGGCCAGCTCAATGTTGGCGGCGTAATCAGAATCGGTAGAGAAGATCACATCATCTTCACCGCTCTGCGCCAGCACCTGGAACTCATGTGATGCGCTGCCGCCGATAGAGCCGGTGTCGGCCTGCACGGCACGGAAATCCAGGCCCATACGGCTGAAGATCTGGCTATAGGCGCGATACATCGCATCATACGTTTCCTGCAGCGATTCCTGTGAAACGTGGAATGAGTAAGCATCTTTCATGATGAACTCGCGTGAACGCATCACGCCAAAGCGTGGACGCACTTCATCACGGAATTTGGTCTGAATCTGATACAGGTTGAGCGGCAGTTGCTTATATGAGCTCAGCTCATTGCGGATCAGGTCAGTGACTACTTCTTCATGCGTCGGACCCAGCACGAAAGGACGCTCGTGGCGATCGGCAATACGTAACAGTTCCGGGCCATACTCCTCCCAGCGACCGCTCTCCTGCCACAGGTCGGCGGGCTGCACAACCGGCATTAAAATCTCAACCGCGCCCGCGTTGTTCATCTCTTCGCGCACGATATTTTCGACTTTCTTCAGCACGCGAACACCGGTCGGTAACCAGGTGTACAAGCCAGAAGCCAGTTTGCGGATCATACCGGCGCGCAGCATCAGCTGGTGGCTGATCACTTCAGCGTCGGAAGGCGTCTCTTTCTGAGTAGAGAGCAGATATTGAGTAGTACGCATTGATTACGGTTCCAGTTGATCGGAAAGTCACAGACAGAATTTTGCTGGCGGCTAGTGTACCAGCGAGATCACCGGCTCAAAAGCGGGTTTTAACGCGGGTCGATAGCGATCACTTCAGTACCGGCATCGTCAATGCGCCAGCGTACATTAAAATCCATCAGCAAGGCCGCATATTCCCGCTCCTGTGTTTCACCCTGACGGTAAGCGGGACGAGGGTCCTGTGCCAGCACCTCACTGATAAAGCGTGCGAGATTGGGATAGCGCGACTGCTGCTGAAGCTGTTGCTGGGCCAGCGCGGAGAAGCGAACCGGCATATCCGCCGCCGGTGCCGCCTGAGCAAACCCGGCCTGCGCATGAGGCAGCGCTTCGGCAAAGGGCAGATAAGGTTTGATATCCACCACCGGCGTGCCATCGACCAGATCCAGACTGCCAAGCTGCAGGATTACCTGCTGTTTTTCAATCCTGATCCCTTTCAGTTCAACCAGCGACATGCCAATGGGATTGGGACGGAACGTTGAACGTGTCGCAAAAACACCCATGCGCGCATTGCCGCCCAGCCGGGGAGGGCGAACCGTAGGACGCCAGCCGCCTGCCATCGTCTGATGGAAGACAAACAGCAGCCAGAGGTGACTGAAGTCTTCCAGCCCGCGAACGGCTTCCGGCTGATTGTAGGGGGGCAGCAGGTGAAGTTCGCCGCCGCCATCCTGCACCAGACCTGGCTGGCGCGGCACGGCAAACTTCTCTTTCCACGGTGAACGGATTACCCCAATTTGCGCAAAGGCGAATTCACTCATTGATTGCTGACTTTCAGCGCTGAACCCTGGCAGACGGCCTGACGATAGCAGCCCGGCGTGCCGGTGACGATTTCACACTGATGCAGCAGCACCGCATTGGCTTTCATCTGTGAGGCTTTGATCTGCAGACGTTTACGTGCTGTGGCGATGTTGGCCGGGGAGTTCTGATTACTGATCTGGCAATCTTCAGCGGAGACTTCACCCAGATCGCGGAACGGTTTGCTGACCAGATCGGCGGCATCGGTATAGAGCTTAACCGGGGCCGGTCGTACCACGGGTTTGCGGGTCGGTTGGCTGGATTGCTGCGGCCGGGACGGTGCGCTGCTTATCGGGTGATACTCATGAACACACCCTGTCAGCATCAATGCTAACAAGCAGAGCGGTAAAAAACGCATGGCAACATCCTCAGGTTTCAAAAAGTGGCGTTATTGAAACAAGGACGGGAATAAATAACAAGTCGGGCAGGGTACCCAATAACAGAAAGGGCGACATAGCGTCGCCCTTAAAGAGATGAATAGCTGAATTACCAGCCTTTAACCGCGCCGCCGTTAAAGACTTTGTTAGCGGCTTCGTTCACTTCGTCAGACTGGTAAGCCTGAACGAACTTCTTCACGTTTTCCGCATCTTTATTATCTTCGCGGGCAACAATCAGGTTCACGTAAGGTGAATCTTTATCTTCGACGAAAATGCCATCTTTAGCCGGGGTCAGGCCAATCTGGCTGGCGTAAGTGGTATTGATTACGGCCAGTGCGATCTGCTGATCGTCTAATGAGCGCGGCAGCTGTGGTGCTTCCAGCTCAACGATTTTCAGATGCTTAGGATTCTCAGTGATATCCAGTGAGGTTGGCAGCAAGCCCACGCCATCTTTCAGTTTGATCAGCCCCACTTTCTGCAGCAGCAGCAGCGTACGACCCAGGTTGGTCGGGTCATTCGGAATGGCAACCTGTGCGCCATCCTGCAGCTCATCCAGTGACTTGATCTTCTTCGAATAGCCCGCGATTGGGTAGACGAAAGAGTTACCCACTGAAACCAGCTTGTAACCACGATCTTTGATCTGCTGATCCAGATACGGTTTGTGCTGGAAGGCGTTGACGTCGATATCGCCTTTACTCAGCGCTTCATTCGGCAGCACGTAGTCGTTAAACGTGACCAGCTCAACGTCCAGACCATACTTCTCTTTAGCCACTTTCTGTGCGGCTTCAGCAACCTGCTGCTCAGCACCGACAATGACGCCCACTTTAATGTGGTTAGCGTCTTTCTCTTTTTGATCGCATCCTGCCAGCGCAATCGCGCCAATCAGTGCACCCACAGCGGCAATTTTTTTGAATCTGAAAGACATATCCTTTCCTTCTTAATAATGTGAGATTGCTGGCTTACTTATGGGACACTGCACGCACGATGCGGTCGCCACAGAATTGAATGAGATACACCAAAACCACTAACAACACCAATACCGTATTCATCACCGTGGCGTTGTATCCGATATAACCATACTGATAGCCGATCTGACCCAGACCACCGGCACCCACTGCGCCACCCATGGCAGAGTAACCGACCAGCGTAATCAGGGTAATGGTGGCTGCATTCACCAGGCCCGGCATCGCTTCCGGCAGCAGGACCTTACGGACGATCTGCATTGGCGTAGCGCCCATGGCACGTGATGCTTCAATCAGACCGGTAGGCAGTTCCAGCAAGGCATTTTCAACCATACGCGCAATAAACGGTGCAGCGCCAACGGTCAGCGGCACGATGGCTGCCTGCAGTCCGATGGAGGTGCCAACGATAACGCGGGTAAAAGGAATCATCCAGACCAGTAAAATAATGAAAGGAATGGAGCGGAAGATATTCACCAGCGCGGAGAGCACGCGGTACAGCCCCTGATTCTGTAGAATCTGCCCTGGACGGGTGACATAAAGTAAAACGCCGACCGGCAGGCCCAGTACAAAACCGAAAAAGCCTGAGACGAAGGTCATCATCAGCGTTTCCCATACGCCCCGTCCCAGCAACCACATCATCGCTTCAGACATAACCCAGCACCTCTACTTTCACATGATTCTCTTTCAGCCAGGCTATCGCCTCGCGCGTATCGCTTTCTGCGCCGTGCATTTCGGCCAGCATAATGCCGAACTTCACACCACCGGCGTAATCCATCTGGGCACTGATAATGTTGTTATTCACATTGTAACGGCGGGCCGCTTCGGAAAGCAGCGGCGCATCAACTGATTTACCGGTGAACTCCAGTCGCAGCAGGGGCACGGTGCCTTCAGCGGCCGTGGCTGAAAGACGCTGCTGGTAATCATCCGGAATATCCAGATGCAGAGTCGACTGAATAAACTGCTGTGCTAACGGCGTCTTAGGGTGTGAGAACACTTCACTGACGCTGTCTTTCTCGATCAGCTCACCGTGACTGATGACCGCAACCTGATCGCAGATGCGTTTCACCACATCCATCTCATGCGTGATCAGGAGAATCGTCAGTCCAAGCCGGCGGTTGATATCTTTCAGCAATTCCAGAATAGAGCGGGTTGTTGCGGGATCCAGTGCGCTGGTGGCTTCATCACACAGCAGAACCTTAGGATTGCTGGCCAGCGCACGGGCAATCGCGACACGCTGCTTCTGACCGCCCGAGAGATTGGCAGGCCAGGCATCATGTTTATCGGATAATCCCACCAGTTCCAGCAGCTCAGTAACGCGAGCGTTGATCTGGGCGCGGGAGAGATTACCGAGTTCCAGTGGCAGAGAAACGTTGCCCGCGACAGTGCGTGAGTTCATCAGGTTAAAGTGCTGGAAGATCATGCCAATCTGGCGGCGCGCCTGGGTTAACTGACGCTCATTAAGTGCAGTCAGATCGGCTCCGTCGACCAGTACGCGGCCTGAAGTGGGGCGCTCCAGCAGATTCACACAACGAATCAATGTACTTTTACCGGCACCGGAAGCGCCGATAACGCCATAAATCTGTCCGGCAGGCACGTGCAGGCTGACATCCGTTAATGCCGGAATAGTCCGCGAGCCCTGCTGAAATACCTTAGTAATATTTTCTAGTTTAATCATTATGTTATTAATTATCGTGTTGCGTTGTCCGTGGTGTGAGAAGCCTCGTCACTTTTAATTGCTATAAAAGCTGGATGGATGTTAAGGCATCCAGACGTCTGAATCAATGGAAGTGATTCAATCTGACATTCTCCCTTTTATAGCAATCATGCGATACTGATCGGCAATTTTTACAGCAGGAGTTTCTACGTGGCGAATAAAGTCCCCGCTATTTTTCTTGATCGTGATGGCACCCTTAATGTCGACAGTGGCTATGTTCATGAGATCGATGACTTCCAGTTTATTGACGGCACAATTGAAGCGCTGCAGCAACTGAAGGCAATGGGATATGCGCTGGTGGTCGTGACCAATCAGTCTGGCATAGCGCGCGGTATGTTTACCGAAGATACCTTTATGCGTCTGACAGAGTGGATGGACTGGTCGCTGGCCGATCGCGACGTCGATCTTGATGGCATTTATTTCTGTCCTCACCATCCCGAAGCAACAGTTGAAGAGTTCCGTCAGGAATGTGATTGCCGTAAGCCACAGCCAGGCATGCTGCTGACCGCACAGGAAGAGCTGCATATTGATATGGCTGCTTCTTATATGGTGGGCGACAAGCTGGAAGATATGCTGGCAGGAAAGGCTGCCGGTGTTGGCACCAAAGTGCTGGTGCGTAGCGGTAAACCGGTCACGGCTGAAGGTGAAGCTGCAGCAGACTGGGTGATTAATAGCCTCGCAGAGCTGCCAGCACGCATTAAACAGGGCTAAAACGGCGCTTTTGTGCAAATTTCAGACGAACAGCAAAAAAGTCTCAATTTGCACTTGCGCTATCTGAGCCGTTCCCTATAATGCGCCTCCACTGACACGGCAAACCGGAAACGGGAAACGGGTTGAGAGGCACAGGAGACTGCGCCGCCGGAGAAAAACCTCTGAAAAAGAGGTTGACTCTGCAGGAGGAAAGCGTAATATACGCCACCTCGCGACAGGACGCTAACGCACTGTTCGCACTGCTCTTTAACAATTTATCAGACAATCTGTGTGGGCACTCGCAGGATTGATATCAGCGTCTCCGGACGCAGCAAAATATCAAAGCCTCACGAGTGAACACATAATGAAATTCATTATGACGTTTTACAGATGAGCACCGCTTAACTTGTTTAAGCAAATCAAACTTAAATTGAAGAGTTTGATCATGGCTCAGATTGAACGCTGGCGGCAGGCCTAACACATGCAAGTCGGACGGTAGCACAGAGGAGCTTGCTCCTTGGGTGACGAGTGGCGGACGGGTGAGTAATGTCTGGGGATCTGCCCGATAGAGGGGGATAACCACTGGAAACGGTGGCTAATACCGCATAACGTCGCAAGACCAAAGAGGGGGACCTTCGGGCCTCTCACTATCGGATGAACCCAGATGGGATTAGCTAGTAGGCGGGGTAATGGCCCACCTAGGCGACGATCCCTAGCTGGTCTGAGAGGATGACCAGCCACACTGGAACTGAGACACGGTCCAGACTCCTACGGGAGGCAGCAGTGGGGAATATTGCACAATGGGCGCAAGCCTGATGCAGCCATGCCGCGTGTATGAAGAAGGCCTTCGGGTTGTAAAGTACTTTCAGCGGGGAGGAAGGCGATGTGGTTAATAACCGCGTCGATTGACGTTACCCGCAGAAGAAGCACCGGCTAACTCCGTGCCAGCAGCCGCGGTAATACGGAGGGTGCAAGCGTTAATCGGAATTACTGGGCGTAAAGCGCACGCAGGCGGTCTGTTAAGTCAGATGTGAAATCCCCGGGCTTAACCTGGGAACTGCATTTGAAACTGGCAGGCTTGAGTCTTGTAGAGGGGGGTAGAATTCCAGGTGTAGCGGTGAAATGCGTAGAGATCTGGAGGAATACCGGTGGCGAAGGCGGCCCCCTGGACAAAGACTGACGCTCAGGTGCGAAAGCGTGGGGAGCAAACAGGATTAGATACCCTGGTAGTCCACGCCGTAAACGATGTCGACTTGGAGGTTGTTCCCTTGAGGAGTGGCTTCCGGAGCTAACGCGTTAAGTCGACCGCCTGGGGAGTACGGCCGCAAGGTTAAAACTCAAATGAATTGACGGGGGCCCGCACAAGCGGTGGAGCATGTGGTTTAATTCGATGCAACGCGAAGAACCTTACCTACTCTTGACATCCACGGAATTTGGCAGAGATGCCTTAGTGCCTTCGGGAACCGTGAGACAGGTGCTGCATGGCTGTCGTCAGCTCGTGTTGTGAAATGTTGGGTTAAGTCCCGCAACGAGCGCAACCCTTATCCTTTGTTGCCAGCGATTCGGTCGGGAACTCAAAGGAGACTGCCGGTGATAAACCGGAGGAAGGTGGGGATGACGTCAAGTCATCATGGCCCTTACGAGTAGGGCTACACACGTGCTACAATGGCGCATACAAAGAGAAGCGACCTCGCGAGAGCAAGCGGACCTCACAAAGTGCGTCGTAGTCCGGATCGGAGTCTGCAACTCGACTCCGTGAAGTCGGAATCGCTAGTAATCGTGGATCAGAATGCCACGGTGAATACGTTCCCGGGCCTTGTACACACCGCCCGTCACACCATGGGAGTGGGTTGCAAAAGAAGTAGGTAGCTTAACCTTCGGGAGGGCGCTTACCACTTTGTGATTCATGACTGGGGTGAAGTCGTAACAAGGTAACCGTAGGGGAACCTGCGGTTGGATCACCTCCTTACCTGAAGATACCTTCCCGCGCAGTGTCCACACAGATTGTCTGATAAAAAGTAATGAGCAGGACGGCTGCGAAGTCGTGACACTATCGTGTCCCCTTCGTCTAGCGGTTAGGACTCCGCCCTTTCACGGCGGCAACAGGGGTTCGAATCCCCTAGGGGACGCCACCTGCTTGGTGACAGGTGAAAGGTGTCTCCATACAGTATCTCAAAACCGATTTGGTTGCGTAAGCAGCCGGGCCGCGTTTGAGATATTTGCTCTTTAACAATCCGGAACAAGCTGAAAATTGAAACGACGTGTCGTTTTCATTCTCCGTAATAAGAATGAAAAATACGATGCGTTCGAGTCTCTCAAATGCTTACAGCTTACAGCGTTGAAAAACGCCTGTGGGTTGTGAGGTTAAGCGACTAAGCGTACACGGTGGATGCCCAGGCAGTCAGAGGCGATGAAGGACGTGCTAATCTGCGTAAAGCGACGGTAAGGTGATATGAACCGCTACAGCCGTCGATGTCCGAATGGGGAAACCCGGTGCACTCTGTGCATCATTGCAGCATGAATACATAGTGCTGCAAGGCGAACCGGGGGAACTGAAACATCTAAGTACCCCGAGGAAAAGAAATCAACCGAGATTCCCCCAGTAGCGGCGAGCGAACGGGGAGCAGCCCAGAGCCTGAATCAGCATGTGTGTTAGTGGAAGCGTCTGGAAAGTCGCAGGGTACAGGGTGATACTCCCGTACACAAAAGCGCATATGCTGTGAGCTCGATGAGTAAGGCGGGACACGTGGTATCCTGTCTGAATATGGGGGGACCATCCTCCAAGGCTAAATACTCCTGACTGACCGATAGTGAACCAGTACCGTGAGGGAAAGGCGAAAAGAACCCCGGCGAGGGGAGTGAAACAGAACCTGAAACCGTGTACGTACAAGCAGTGGGAGCCTTGATTTATCAGGGTGACTGCGTACCTTTTGTATAATGGGTCAGCGACTTATATTCTGTAGCAAGGTTAACCGTATAGGGGAGCCGCAGGGAAACCGAGTCTTAACTGGGCGTTAAGTTGCAGGGTATAGACCCGAAACCCGGTGATCTAGCCATGGGCAGGTTGAAGGTTGGGTAACACTAACTGGAGGACCGAACCGACTAATGTTGAAAAATTAGCGGATGACCTGTGGCTGGGGGTGAAAGGCCAATCAAACCGGGAGATAGCTGGTTCTCCCCGAAAGCTATTTAGGTAGCGCCTCGTGAACTCATCCTCGGGGGTAGAGCACTGTTTCGGCTAGGGGGCCATCCCGGCTTACCAACCCGATGCAAACTGCGAATACCGAGGAATGTTATCACGGGAGACACACGGCGGGTGCTAACGTCCGTCGTGAAGAGGGAAACAACCCAGACCGCCAGCTAAGGTCCCAAAGTCATGGTTAAGTGGGAAACGATGTGGGAAGGCACAGACAGCCAGGATGTTGGCTTAGAAGCAGCCATCATTTAAAGAAAGCGTAATAGCTCACTGGTCGAGTCGGCCTGCGCGGAAGATGTAACGGGGCTAAACCATGCACCGAAGCTGCGGCAGCGACGCTTATGCGTTGTTGGGTAGGGGAGCGTTCTGTAAGCCGTCGAAGGTGTGCTGTGAGGCATGCTGGAGGTATCAGAAGTGCGAATGCTGACATAAGTAACGATAAAGCGGGTGAAAAGCCCGCTCGCCGGAAGACCAAGGGTTCCTGTTCAACGTTAATCGGAGCAGGGTGAGTCGACCCCTAAGGCGAGGCCGAAAGGCGTAGTCGATGGGAAACAGGTTAATATTCCTGTACTCGGTGTTACTGCGAAGGGGGGACGGAGAAGGCTATATCAGCCGGGCGACGGTTGTCCCGGTTTAAGCGTGTAGGCGGAGGGTCCAGGTAAATCCGGTCCCTTATTAACGCTGAGGCGTGACGACGAGGCACTACGGTGCTGAAGTGATAAATGCCCTGCTTCCAGGAAAAGCCTCTAAGCATCAGGTAACACAGAATCGTACCCCAAACCGACACAGGTGGTCAGGTAGAGAATACCAAGGCGCTTGAGAGAACTCGGGTGAAGGAACTAGGCAAAATGGTGCCGTAACTTCGGGAGAAGGCACGCTGGCGCGTAGGTGGAGGGATTTACTCCCCGAGCCGAAGCCAGTCGAAGATACCAGCTGGCTGCAACTGTTTATTAAAAACACAGCACTGTGCAAACACGAAAGTGGACGTATACGGTGTGACGCCTGCCCGGTGCCGGAAGGTTAATTGATGGGGTTATCCGCAAGGAGAAGCTCTTGATCGAAGCCCCGGTAAACGGCGGCCGTAACTATAACGGTCCTAAGGTAGCGAAATTCCTTGTCGGGTAAGTTCCGACCTGCACGAATGGCGTAATGATGGCCAGGCTGTCTCCACCCGAGACTCAGTGAAATTGAACTCGCTGTGAAGATGCAGTGTACCCGCGGCAAGACGGAAAGACCCCGTGAACCTTTACTACAGCTTGACACTGAACATTGAGCCTTGATGTGTAGGATAGGTGGGAGGCTTTGAAGCGCGGACGCCAGTCTGCGTGGAGCCAACCTTGAAATACCACCCTTTAATGTTTGATGTTCTAACGTAGGCCCGTGATCCGGGCTGCGGACAGTGTCTGGTGGGTAGTTTGACTGGGGCGGTCTCCTCCTAAAGAGTAACGGAGGAGCACGAAGGTCAGCTAATCACGGTCGGACATCGTGAGGTTAGTGCAATGGCATAAGCTGGCTTGACTGCGAGAGTGACGGCTCGAGCAGGTGCGAAAGCAGGTCATAGTGATCCGGTGGTTCTGAATGGAAGGGCCATCGCTCAACGGATAAAAGGTACTCCGGGGATAACAGGCTGATACCGCCCAAGAGTTCATATCGACGGCGGTGTTTGGCACCTCGATGTCGGCTCATCACATCCTGGGGCTGAAGTAGGTCCCAAGGGTACGGCTGTTCGCCGTTTAAAGTGGTACGCGAGCTGGGTTTAGAACGTCGTGAGACAGTTCGGTCCCTATCTGCCGTGGGCGCTGGAGAATTGAGGGGGGTTGCTCCTAGTACGAGAGGACCGGAGTGAACGCACCACTGGTGTTCGGGTTGTCATGCCAATGGCATTGCCCGGTAGCTAAGTGCGGAAAAGATAAGTGCTGAAAGCATCTAAGCACGAAACTTGCCCCGAGATGAGTTCTCCCTGACCCCTTGAGGGTCCTGAAGGGACGTTGAAGACTACGACGTTGATAGGCCGGGTGTGTAAGCGCAGCGATGCGTTGAGCTAACCGGTACTAATGACCCGTGAGGCTTAACCTTACAACGCCAGAGGCGTTTTTGAGAGACACGATTTTCAGCTTCGTTACCGGATAATAGTTGTATCCTGCGGACTGAAGTCCGAAGGATTCTGCGCTGAGGCAAGGCGGCAACCGACCGATGTGAAGGAGCATACTGACGTATGTGACTGAGCAGCGCGAGGGCGGCCAACGCAGCATCAGCACAGAAGACACAGGACAGAGCACAAAGAATTTGCCTGGCGGCTGTAGCGCGGTGGTCCCACCTGACCCCATGCCGAACTCAGAAGTGAAACGCCGTAGCGCCGATGGTAGTGTGGGGCCTCCCCATGCGAGAGTAGGGAACTGCCAGGCATCAAATTTGTTCCTTTTCCTCTGACAGGGAAAATAACGGGAACAGACGGTTATCAGCCGGTTGCTGATAAGCGTGAAAGAATCGGTGGAGCGGTAGTTCAGTTGGTTAGAATACCTGCCTGTCACGCAGGGGGTCGCGGGTTCGAGCCCCGTCCGTTCCGCCACTTAATTGGAAAGCCCTGACTTAACGGTCAGGGCTTTTTCCATTGCAGCAAATAAGCCAGTTCAAAAGACCTCACGTGCGCCACGGCTGCTCAGCTGTCCACTCGCTGAGAAAATCGATAAAAGCCCGCACACGCTGACTCACGCCGATATCGCTGTAGTAGACCGCATTGAAGGGCATCTCGACCGGCAGACGTTGATCGGCCAGCACCTCCACCAGTGTTCCTTCTGCAACCTCACGATCGATCATATAGTCTGACAGACAGGCAATACCATTGCCGGTAAGGCAGAGCTGCTTAATCGTCTCTCCACTATTAGAAGAGATAGCCCAGTCAATATCATAAAGTTCGCCGCTTTCACGTGCGATGGGCCAGCGATTGAGCCTCGGGGATTCTTCAAAGCCAAGACAAGCGTGGTTATCCAGATCGGTTACCTTTTGTGGTACACCGTACTCACGGAGATAGGCTGGTGAGGCGACAACCCTGCGAAAACTGTTAAACAGCAATCTGGCGCGTAGCGTTGAGTCCGTAAGATTGCCGGCACGAATCGCAATATCCACTTTCCGTTCAATCAGATTGATAAAACTCTCTGAGGAGATCAACGAAAGCGTCACCCCGGGATAGCGCTGGCGAAAGGGCTTAACCATCGGCATCAGCAAATGCAGAATAACCGGTGTCGCGGCATCAACGCGCAATAGCCCTTTGGGCTCATGTAAGCTTTCTATCAAATCGCTTTCTGCGGTAGTCATCTCCTGCAAAAAGCGCTGAACATGGCGGAAATAGCATTCGCCTTCCTGCGTAAGTGCCAGCTGTCGCGTGGTACGGGTCAGCAGAGCAATGCCCAGCTTGTTTTCCAGTTTTTTTATGGTTCTGCTGACGGCAGAGTTTGCCATCTGCAACTGCTCAGCAGCGCGGCTGAAACTTCCACTCTCTACTACACTGACAAACACTTTAAGTTCGTCAGAAGATGCCTTCATTTTGCCGCCCTATAGTATCGTATTTATTTAGCTATTTTATGAACGATTATACT
Source organism: Pantoea sp. JKS000250 (assembly GCF_003201065.1). NCBI lineage: Bacteria > Pseudomonadati > Pseudomonadota > Gammaproteobacteria > Enterobacterales > Erwiniaceae > Pantoea > Pantoea sp. JKS000250. The sequence continues at coordinate 3,090,052 of NZ_QICZ01000001.1, forward strand.
GGCATAACCAGTACAGGTGTCCTCAATGATGGCACCGTTGATGTGGCCTGGCTCTGCCTCGTTTAGCTTAGCGAGCTTAAACTAACGCCTTTATTCTGGAAAAGCGTGATGAATTCTGACATTCACCTGCATCCATTGAAACCCCGGTCTAGAATCCCTATAACAGACAGGTGTTAACTGTATTTTTGAATTATCAGCCAGGCGGGAAAGTGCGCAAAAAAACTTATGCAATGCGATATGTAGCAGGACAACCAGTGGAACAGATCTTTCCACCTGGGGCGATGCTCCATCTCGGACAGGCACTGCCCCCCGGCGCACCGTTGCCCGCACATCCAAACCTTAAAGTTCTGGTATGGAATATTTTCAAGCAGCAGCGTGCTGACTGGATGTCAGTGCTGGAAGGATTTGGTAAGGATGCGCATCTGGTGTTACTGCAGGAAGCGCAGACCACACCCGAACTGGTGCAGTTTGCCACCAGTAATTATCTGGCTGCCGATCAGGTGCCTGCCTTTGTGCTGCCTCAGCATCCCTCTGGCGTGATGACGCTTGCTTCTGCCCATCCGGTCTATTGTTGCCCATTACGCGAGCGTGAGCCTCTGCTGAGGCTGTCAAAATCGGCACTGGTTACGGCGTATCCGCTGCCAGCAGGAGAAATGCTGATGGTGGTTAACATCCATGCGGTTAACTTCAGCCTGGGTGTCGACGTCTACAGTAAACAGCTGGGGCCCATCGGCGAACAGATCATGCATCATCAGGGACCGGTAATCATGGCAGGGGATTTCAATGCCTGGAGCCGTCAGCGCATCAATGCGCTCTACCGGTTTGCACAGAGGATGAAGCTGGAAGAGGTGATGTTTACGGCCGATCACCGCCGCAAAGCGTTTGGTCGCCCGCTGGATTTCGTCTTCTATCGCGATCTCAGAGTAAGTGAGGCATCCGTACTGGTGACGCGCGCTTCCGATCATAATCCGTTACTGGTGGAGTTCAGTTCAGGCGGCTAATATGGCGCCGGGCCTGAGAGGGATATGGGTGTGAGGCCTGAATAGCGGCACATGAATAAAAGAAAAAGGCTGACAAATGTCAGCCTTTTCAACGCATCAGGTATCCGGTGTTGCGTTATTATTCACAAACAGCGTTAAGTTATCGCCGGGTTGAATATCTTTCGCACTGTCCAGCACACTGTTCCAGCGCATCACGTCTTTGATATTGACGCCGTGATGACGGGCAATACTGTCAAGAGAATCACCCTTACGAACACGGTAGGTGATGCTGTTGCCGTTATCAGCCAGTCGGGTGCCGTTCGAACCGATGGTCAGTGTCTGACCCGGTCGGATATCAGCACCGCGCAGGTTGTTTTCCTGCTTCAGTGTCGAGACGCTAACGCCAAGTTTAGCGGCGATACCGGAAAGCGTATCACCCCGTCGCACTTTGTACCCGCCACTCGCGCTGGCTTTCGCAAGCTGCACAGGCTGTACCGCTGCGATGTCACCGGAAGCCAGTGAGTTTCGCAATTTCGCGACGTTCGACTTCGGCACCATAATATAGTGCGGGCCGTTTGGCGCTGTTGCACCGCCTTTGTAGCCGGTATTGAAGCTCTTCAGTTTCGTGAGCGACATACCTGCCATTTCGGCAGCCTGCGTCAGCTGTATCTGCTGACCCACTTCCACTCGTGCCAGAGCACGACTTTCATTGGGTGTCGGCAGTTTGATACCGTAACGCTTGTTATTTTTGAGCAGTTCACTCAGAGCTAACATTTTAGGCACATACACGGTCGTTTCGCGTGGCAGCGATAAATGCCAGAAGTCAGTCGGCTTACCGCGCGCCTTATTCTGCTTGATCGCTTTGAGCACCCGTCCTTCACCACTGTTGTAAGCAGCGATGGTCAGTAACCAGTCACCGTCAAACATGGTGTTAAGACGCTGCATCATATCCAGCGCAACTTTCGTGGATGCGACTACATCACGTCGCCCATCGTAATACTGGTTTTGTTTCAAACCATAGTTTCGACCCGTAGCTGCAACAATCTGCCAGATACCAGCGGCATTGGCGGATGAGGTTGCATGGGGGTCAAAAGCGCTCTCCACTATGGGTAGCAGTACCAGTTCCATCGGCATTTTACGTTTCTGTATCTGCTCGACTATCCAGTACATGTACGGCTCTGCCCGTAATGTTACATCGTGGAGATAGCTCTTATTTTTTAAAAATTTACTTTTTTGTTCGCGGATTGCCGGGTTTTCCGGAATCCCCATCTTCAACTCGTCACTAATGAAACTCCAGAGATCTGCGTCTGCTGCGAGGCCAGTTCCATCTTCCTGCCATCGCGGCGACAAAAACTCGTCTCCGTACTTTCCATTTTCACCTTGACCAGCTGAAGACAGACTCTGTGCATGCTGTTCGGGGATATTGGCATCGTTCCTGGACGCCTGACATCCTACCAGCAAGACTGAGGCGAGTAAGATCGCTTTAGCCTTCATGTGTGTGTCAATAGTTCGCTTAAAAGACGAGCAACTATACGTGACGACTTTTCACAACACAACCCGAAAAATCAAAAAGCGTCTTTCTTCTCGCGTAGAACGGCAAATGTCCGCCATACCGGTTCATCAGTAACGTTAACGTTTAATGCCCTTTGCAAATCAATATCTTGCGTACGCAGAAATAAATTTATTGACCGTTCGTGTGCCAGTTTTGTTGGCAGACTAATGCCATTTTCGGCACGTAAGTCCTTAATTTTCTGGTACTCGGCCGTTATTTGCGGGTCATGGGGCAGAATAGCCGCAGCAAACTTCAGATTGGATAAAGTATATTCATGCGCGCAGCAGACTAAGGTTTCTCCTGGATGCTGATTAAGCTTTTGAAACGAATCATACATCTGCTCTGGTGTACCCTCAAAAAGGCGTCCGCAGCCGCCTGAAAAGAGAGTGTCGCCACAGAAAAGATAAGGTGAGCTGTAATATGAGATATGTCCTAAAGTGTGACCAGGGGTATGGATCACTTCAAAGGTCAGGCCCAGTACGGTGACTTTATCTCCTTCGCTGACTATCGTTCTGGCCCCTTTCGCTTCGGTTTCCTGAGGACCGTAAACCTCAAGGTGAGGGAAGTGCTCACATAATGTTTTCACGCCGCCCGTATGGTCGTTATGGTGGTGAGTCAACAGAATCGCGACTGGCTGCCAGCCGTTTGACGCCATTTTTTCTAACACTGGCTGAGCTTCGCCGGGATCAACGATCAGGCATTTACCCTCATCATCATTCAGCGTCCAGATGTAGTTGTCCTGCAACGCAGGAATACTGGTAAGATTCATCATCACCTCTCGCAGGTCGTAGGAAAAGGAAGAGCGTAAAGCATGAAGCCCGCTAAATCACGCCAGGTTCTGAACGCACCGCTGTCCTGGCGCAATATGCCGTGGGGAGATTATTTCCGCGACGCGCTAACGCAGCAGCTTCAGCCTTACCTCGGAAAGCTTTATGGCTTTCATATGCTTAAGCTTGGCAACCTCAGCGCAGAAATCAACACTGAAAACTGTGCTATTTCACATCAGGTCAATGTGGGCAGTGAAGGCGAGCTGTTACAGGTGCGGGCTGACCCGATGCAGTTGCCGTTTGAGTCGAAGTCTATTGATGCCTGTTTGCTGGCCCATACGCTCGCCTGGAGTCAGGATCCTCACCGGGTGCTACGCGAAGTGGACAGGGTGTTAATCGATGATGGCTGGATGATCATCAGCGGCTTCAATCCCTTCAGCCTGCTTGGTGTGAGTAAAATGGTACCGGGATTAACCCGCAAAGCACCCTGGAGCGGGCGGATGTTCAGCCAGATGCGGCTACTCGACTGGCTGGGATTGCTGAATTATGAGGTGGTCTACCGCACCCGATTTCAGGTTCTGCCGTGGCACCGGCAGGGCGGAAAACTGATCAGCGCCCACTTACCGGCGCTGGGGTGTCTGAATATTGTGGTGGCGCGTAAGCGAACCTTCCCGCTGCTGCCAACCCGGGCAAAGAAGAGCCTGAGCACCAGCAAGATCCGCCAGACGGTCAATGCCACGCGTCAGTTTCGCAAGGCAGAGGATCAGGACTCCGCTTTATAGCCGATATCCTCAAAGGCAGGATTTTCGGCCGCGCTGCGGGCCAGCACGTCGCAGCGCTCGTTTTCCGGGTGTCCGGTATGCCCTTTAACCCACTCCCACTGAATCTTATGGGTGCTGAGGGCTAAGTCGAGACGCTGCCAGAGATCGACATTCTTCACCGGCTTTTTATCGGCAGTTTTCCAGCCACGCTTTTTCCAGTTATGGATCCAGCTGGTGATCCCCTGACGCACATACTGACTGTCGGTGCTGAGCACCACATCGCACGGCTGGGTCAGCGCTTCAAGCGAGACAATCGCCGCCATCAGCTCCATCCGGTTGTTAGTGGTAAGGTAATAGCCCGCGCTGAAGGTTTTCTCATGCTGACCGTAGCGTAAAATCGCACCGTAACCGCCGGGACCGGGATTTCCAAGACAGGATCCATCGGTGAATATCTCTACCTGTTTGCGCATCTCTGGTAGACTTCCTCTCAAAAGCGCCAAGTCTGACATAAAACGGGTCTTATGAGCACTGCAAATAACCGCCAGATCGTTCTCGATACTGAAACCACCGGCATGAATATGATCGGGGTACATTATGAGGGGCACCGCATCATTGAGATTGGTGCGGTAGAGGTGATTAACCGTCGCCTGACCGGCAACAATTTCCATATGTATCTCAAGCCCGATCGGCTGGTCGATCCTGAAGCTTTTGGTGTACATGGGATTGCGGATGAGTTTCTGGCCGACAAGCCCGCGTTCAGCGAAATCGCCGATGAGTTTCTCGACTACATTCGCGGTGCCGAGTTAGTCATTCATAACGCGCCGTTTGATATCGGCTTTATGGATTACGAATTTTCCAAGCTGAACCGCGGCATTGAGAAAACCGAAACCTTCTGCAAAATTACCGACAGCCTGGCACTGGCGCGTCGAATGTTTCCCGGCAAGCGTAACAGCCTTGATGCGCTCTGCTCACGTTACGAAATAGACAACACCAAGCGTACCCTGCACGGCGCACTGCTCGATGCCGAGATTCTGGCTGAAGTGTTCCTGACCATGACCGGCGGGCAGACGTCACTCTCCTTCTTATCAGAAAGTGAAAGCGCCCGGCAGGCACAGGGAGAGAGCATTCAGCGCATCGTGCGTCCCGCTTCTGCACTGCGTGTGGTGACGGCCAGCGAAGAAGAGGTCGTTGCTCATGAGTCCCGTCTGGATCTGGTGATGAAAAAAGGCGGCAGCTGTCTGTGGCGCGGCTGAAGAGCCTGTTTTTGTGGATAAAATCAGCGCCAAGCTGAAAAAAACAGCAAACGATTCATTCACCTGGAAAAAGCGTTGACGCCGTAACGGCCTGCCATTACTATGCGCCTCGTTCCCGACGGGGAACAAAGCGCGGAGCGGTAGTTCAGTTGGTTAGAATACCTGCCTGTCACGCAGGGGGTCGCGGGTTCGAGCCCCGTCCGTTCCGCCAATCTCTTTAAAAAAGCCGATTCAGAAATGAATCGGCTTTTTGCTGTCTGCTATTCAGCGGCGGCTTGCTTCTTCTGCGCCATTCCCTCGCTATGCCAGCGGGTCACATCCTCCTTCTCGCGATCTTCACGGGCGATAAAGCGATAGCAGCCTGCCGCCAGACCGGCACCAATAAACCAGCTGAAGTTCGCCACCTGATGCAGGGAAGGAATAAAGCTAATCACCAGGCAAATCGCTACCGACGGCAGCAGCGCGCCAATCGCTTTGGGGTTAAAGCCACCGCGATACCAGTAACGGCCTGCTGGCGTATCGTTAAACAGGTCATCGACCGAGATACGTGCACGTTTAATCAGGTAGAAATCGGTCAGCAGAATGCCGAACAGTGGTCCGATGAACGATCCCAGTACATCCAGCGTGTAATGAATCAGCTCAGGGGACTGGAACAGGTTCCACGGCGTTAACAGCACGGAACCCACGGCGGCGATCATGCCACCGGTGCGGAAGCTGATTTTCTGCGGTGAACAGTTGGAGAAGTCAAAAGCAGGTGATACGAAGTTCGCCACGATATTGATGCCGATGGTAGCAGTAATCATCGTCAGCAGGCCAATCGCCACCGCCAGATCGTTGCCGACCATGCTCACGGTTTCGATGGGATCGGTAATCATCTTGCCAAACAGCGACTGGGTACCTGACACAATCACCACCGTCACCACAGAGAACAGCAGGAAGTTGAACGGCAGGCCCCAGCGGTTGCCACGGCGAATCTCGGACATGTTTTTGCCATAGCGTGAAAAGTCACCGAAGTTCAGCAATGGACCGGAGAAGTAGGAGACCACCAGCGCCGTGGCCGTAATCATCTGCCACGTCTGCTCACCTGCAGTCAGTGATTTGCTGGCAAGGGTAAAGGAGATCCCATCGAAGCCGGTCTTGTATACAATCCAGCCCGCCAGTGCCACCATCACCACATAGACAGCCGGTCCTGCGACATCAATAAAGCGTTTAATCGCGTTCATGCCGTGCCAGAACACCATCGCCTGCAGTAACCACATAATGCCAAAGCAGCACCAGCCCAGCAGCGACAGGCCCAGCCAGTGCGGTACGGTCATCGACGTTAGCGACGGCGCGAACTTCAGCAGCACCAGCATCAGGGCGTTCGCCGCCAGGTAGGTCTGGATGCCATACCACGCGAACGCGATCAGCCCGCGGATCACTGCCGGAATATTGGCGCCAAACACGCCAAACGCCTGACGGCAAATCACCGCATAAGGTACGCCCGCCATCTGGCTCGGTTTCGCCACCAGATTCGCACAGATCTGCACGATGCAGATCCCGGCCAGCAGACAGAGCAGCACCTGCCAGCTGGCTAATCCCAGCGTGAAGAAGCTGGCGGCCACCACATAACCACCCATGCTGTGCACATCGGACATCCAGAAGGAAAAAATGTTGTACCACGACCAGTTCTGATCGCGTGTCGGTGCCAGGTCTTCGTTACAGAGCCGTGGGCTGTAACGGGCACTGGCTTCAGAGGCCGTGCTGGCCACCGTTGATTGATTTGGCATGAAACCTGCTCCTATACCCGAGAGTGAAATGAATAATCTGGTAAAACGGTATTGCAGGATTCAGGCCAGATCTCTTTTCTTGTATACAATATTTAATTCTCACGTATACGATAGTGGCACACAGCGAGCGACCGGAGCAGGTAATGACGAGTAAAACAGGCCAGCGAGACGCCACCAGGCTGCAGGATAAGGATGAAGGGATCTACCAGGCGCTAATGAACGCCATTGTTGAGCACCAGCTGCCGCCGGGCAGTAAATTGCCGGAAGAGGCCCTTTCCGGAGTATTTGGCGTGAGCCGCACCGGCATCCGCAAAGTGCTGCAGCGCCTCGCGGCGGTGCAGATGGTCACCCTGACGCCCAAACGTGGTGCGCAGGTGGCGACACCCGGTGTTGAAGAGGCGCGGGACATCTTCTCTACCCGCAGTTTAATGGAGTGCGCCAATCTGCCTGCGGTACTGGCGCATCTGCAGCCGCCTCATCTGGTGGCGCTGGAGCAGCTTATCGCGCAGGAGAATCAGGCCCTTGCCGATCAGGATGGTCCGGCAGCGATCCGGCTCTCTGCGGCATTTCATATCCAGCTGCAGGCGATCTCCGGCAATCAGGTGCTCACCGGCATGGTGACCAGCCTGACGCAGCGCTCGTCGCTGGTGATTGCCGCTTATGGCGCGCCGTGGCAGCGCGGCTGCCGTTGTGACGATCACGCGAATCTGCTGAAGTTACTGCGCGCGCGTGCGCTGGAACCGCTGACGCAGGCGCTACAGCATCACTTTGAGCATATCGTTTCCAGCCTGCATTTTGAGCGCAGCGGGGAAACCCTGCCTGATTTCTCCCGGCTGTTTGCCGCAGGCTCTGGAGTTGCCTCATGAGCGTGATTCAGGTCATTAACCCCAACACCAGCCTGGCGATGACTGAAACCATCGGCCAGGCCGCCCGTGCGGTCGCCGCGCCAGGCACCGAAATTCTGGCGGTCTCACCGTCGCAGGGCGTGCCCTCGATTGAAGGCCACTTCGATGAAGCGATCGCCGCCATCGGCGTGCTGGAGCAGATCAAACTCGGCAGGGAGCAGGGCGTCAGCGGTCATGTGATTGCCTGCTTTGGCGATCCGGGTCTGCTGGCGGCACGCGAGCTGGCCAGCGGACCGGTGATCGGTATTGCGGAAGCGGCGATGCATACCGCCACGCTGCTGGCGACGCGTTTCTCCATTGTTACCACGCTGCCACGCACCCTGGTGATTGCGCGTCATCTGCTGCAGCAGTATGGCTTTACCCATCACTGTGCCGCGCTGCACGCCATCGATCTGCCGGTACTGGCGCTGGAAGATGGCAGCGGCCTGGCGCAGGAGAAAGTGCGGGAACGCTGTATTCAGGCGAAACGGGAAGATGGCAGCGGGGCGATTGTGCTGGGCTGTGGCGGAATGGCCACGCTGGCTGCTTCGCTGACCCAGGAGCTGGGGCTGCCGGTGATCGACGGCGTCAGTGCGGCGGTGAAAATGGTGGAGTCGCTGGTGGCGCTTGGCTTTGGCACCAGCAAACATGGCGATCTGGCCTGGCCTTTGCAGAAACCTCTCTCAGGTGCGTTTCAGCATCTAAACTAACGGAACTTTCCCGATTTAAGACAGGAAGCGAGTGATGACTGACGCTGCAGAGAAGAAAGAGTACAGCTTTAACAAAAACTATCCGCGCGATTTAATCGGTTATGGCGCTAATCCGCCGCACGCCGCCTGGCCCAACAACGCCCGTGTGGCGGTGCAGTTTGTTCTGAACTATGAAGAGGGCGCAGAAAACAGCGTGCTGCATGGCGATGCGGGCTCAGAACAGTTCCTTTCGGACATCATCGGTGCAGCCAGCTATGCCGATCGTCACATGTCGATGGAGTCGCTGTATGAATATGGCTCCCGCGCTGGTTTCTGGCGCATTCACAATGAGTTTCAGAAGCGCGGTTTGCCGCTAACCGTGTTTGGCGTGGCGATGGCGCTGGCGCGTCACCCGGAAGTCGTCGAGGCGATTAAACAGGCGGACTACGATGTGGTCAGCCACGGCTGGCGCTGGATCCACTATCAGGGCATGGATGCAAAAACCGAACGTCAGCATATGCAGCAGGCGGTTGATGTGCTGGTGGATCTGTTTGGTAAAGCACCGACCGGCTGGTACACCGGCCGGGATAGCCCGAATACCCGCCGGCTGGTGGTGGAGCAGGGTGGTTTCAGCTACGACAGTGACTACTACGGCGACGATCTGCCGTTCTGGACGCAGGTCACCTGTCAGGATGGCACGGTGAAACCGCACCTGATTATTCCTTACACCCTGGAATGCAATGACATGCGCTTTGCCTCGCCGCAGGGTTTTAACACCGCCGAACAGTTCTTCACCTATCTGCGGGACACCTTCGATGTGCTGTATGAAGAGGGGGAAACCGCGCCGAAGATGATGTCGATCGGCATGCATTGCCGCCTGCTGGGGCGTCCTGGCAAATTCCGCGCGCTGCAGAACTTCCTCGATCACATTCAGCAGCACGATGACGTCTGGATTTGTACCCGTCAGCAGATCGCTGACCACTGGATCACCACGCACCCGGCTCCGTAAGCCCGGTCCGGCGCTTGCCCCGTGCTGATTGGGCGAAGCGCCGGAGGCCGTCAGCTCATCAGACTGACCTGCGCCGCCACGATGCACCAGCCGTGGGGCATGCGCACCCAGGTCTGCTGCTGGCGGCCAATTTTATCGCTGCCGGTGCGGGTAAATTCGGTGCTGCAGACCGCATAATCCTCACCAAAGGTGGTAATCACGGTGTTGCGCAGCGTCCGGTCCAGCCCGGCTGACGGACGCGCGGCACGGAAGGCCCGAATCTCATCAATGCCATACAGATTCTCACCCGCGCCGAGGCGCACGGTTCGCGGGTCGTGCCAGAACAACGCATCCAGTTCGTCCACATCATTGCTAACCAGCGCCTGCTCGTAGCGGTAAAACTGCGCCGTCACCTCGCTGAGCACCTGCGGTAAATTAATCTCTCTGTTCATCAGGCTCCTGCCATATTGATTTGCGGTATCGTAATGCCCTGTTGTTCCAGTGCCCAGGCGGCGCGTAGCACTGCCTCTTCGTTAAACGGACGGGCGATAAGCTGTAAACCAATCGGCAGGCCGCTCCGGGTCGCCAGCGGCACGGTACAGACCGGCAATCCCAGGAAGGAGATTGGCTGAGTCAGCATCCCCATGCTCGCTTTAGCGGGCAGGGATTCATCCTGAATCGACAGCGTCTGCTGGCCGATCGTGATCGCGCTGCAGGGCGTTGCCGGGGCGATCAGCACATCGAAATGATCAAACAGCGGTAACACCTGCTGCTGGAAATGACGACGGAAGCGCTGCGCCTGCACATACCAGGCGCCTGGCATCATGGCACCCGCCAGCAGACGCTCGCGTGAGTTCGGTTCAAACTGCTCCGGCATCTGACGCAGGGCAGGCAGATAGTGATTGCCGCCTTCTGCGGCGGTCATGATAAACGCCGCCGAGCGTGCCAGCTCCGCGTCGGGCATCAGCACCTCTTCCTGTGCATCCAGCGCGGCCGCGACCACCGCGACGGCATCGCGCGCGTCATCATCGCACCAGCGGGAAAAAAAGCCGCCCAGCACGCCGCAGCGTAAGCCTTCGCTGCCCTGTGACAGCCCCGGCAGCGTCGCGGCAAGCGGACGATCGGCCTGAAACGCATCGGCGTGGTCTGCGCCCTGTAACAGATCATAAACCAGCGCCAGGTCTTCAGCCCGCCGGGCCAGCGGCCCGATATGGTCAAGGCTGGCGACAAACGGATGGCTGCCGCTACGCGACAGACGGCCAAAGGTGGGCTTAAGACCAAAAATACCGCACAGCGACGCGGGCACCCGAATCGAACCGTTGGTATCGGTGCCCAGCGAAAAGTGGACCAGCCCGGCGGCTACCGCGGCGGCTGAACCGCCTGACGAGCCGCCCGCCACGCGGCTGAGATCGCGCGGATTGTGGGTCGCACCATAATGGCTGTTCTCGGTGGTAAAACCGTAGGCATAGGCATCCATGTTCAGCATACCCGACAGCAGCGCACCAGCATGACGCAGCTTATCAACGGCAAACGCATCTGCCTGTGCCGCAGGGCGATCGCGGAACAGGCTGGCACCGGCCAGGGTGCTGTGACCCACCACATCAAACAGGTTTTTCACCGCATACGGAATGCCCGCCAGCGGTGGCAGCGTTTCGCCGCGCTGCCGCTGTGCATCAATGACGCTGGCCTCTTTTAACATGCGCGGCCCGGTCACTTCCGTCCAGGCATTCAGCGCCGGGTTGTGCTGCTCAACCGCCTGCAGCGTGTGCTTCGCCACCTCCAGTGCGCTGATCTCACCCTGCTGAATCGCCCGTTGCAGCGTCTGAATTGAAACATCACCTAATCTCATGCCTGATATACTCCTGCGACTTCCAGCCGGTCATCCAGCGGAAACGCCATCAGCGGCGCAGCCATTTCCGCAATGCGTGAAAGCTGGATCAGCAGCTCAGCGCGACGTGCCTCATCCAGTTCCAGTTGCAGGATCTGCTCCATATGGCCGATGTAGCTGGCCCAGTCGTGTTGATTCATGATTCGCTCCTGTTAAAAACCGGCAGCGCTGCCGTTACTACGCGGGTCGCTTGCGCCCTCAAACATGCCGTTGCTGTGACGCACAATCGCGCCCGCATGACCTACGGATTCGCTGAAGTCCGGCAGCCGTTCCACCTCATGTCCCCACAGGCGCAGCATCAATACCGTTTCGTCGTCAAAGCGGCCTTCCAGTTTTAATGAGTCGGACGATTGCCCCCAGGTCCGGCCCAGCAGCCAGCGCGGTGCACTGACCGCCTGCTGTAACGGCAGCCCCTGAATCACATGGCGGGTAAAAATCGCCGCCTGAGTCTGCGGCTGCCCATCTCCGCCCATCGCGCCATACACCATTGTCCGGCCATCTTTCAGCCGCGCGGCGGCGGGATTGAGGGTATGGAACGGCTGCTTACCGGGCGCGAGCGCCAGGAGATGGTCAGGGTCGAGGCTGAACGCAGCGCCCCGGTTCTGCCAGGTGATGCCCGTGCCAGGCAGCACCACACCGCTGCCAAACTCGTGGTAAATACTCTGAATAAAGGAAACAGCCAGGCCGCTGCTGTCCATTACGCCCATCCAGACCGTATCGCCCGGTCCGCGTCCGCTGCCCCAGGCGGCGGCCTCGCCATCGGCGATCTGGCTGGCGAGCGTATCGAGATGATCACTATCCAGCAGCGCCTGCACATCTTCGGTGACGTGACGCGGATCGGTGATGTGTTTGTCGCGCAGCGCAAAGGCTTTTTTGGTGGCTTCCACGATGCGGTGCACCGTCTGCGCGTCGTCAGCCTCCGTCATCTCCAGCCGATCGGTGATGCCGAGGATCGCCAGCGACACGACGCCCTGGGTTGGCGGAGCGATATTCCAGATGTCGCCTTCGCTGTGGGCGAGATGCAGCGGTGTCGTGCGACGAGCGTAATGCTGCTGCAGATCGGCCAGCGTCACCGGCATGCCCAGCGTCGCCATCTCACCGGCCATATGGTGAGCCAGCGGGCCGCGATAAAAGCTGTCGAGTCCCTCTTCGGTGAGCTGGCTCAGGGTGTTCGCCAGCGCGGGCTGGGTAAAACGGCTGCCCGGCTGCGGCACATCGCCGTCGGGCATAAAATGGGCACGAAAGCCGGGCTGATGCTGCAACTCACTGAGGAAGTTCGTGGTCGCGGCGGTCTGTGAGGCGGTCACCGGAATCCCGTCGGCGGCGTAGCGAATCGCATCCCGCAGCAGACGGGCCAGCGGCAGTGGCGGGGTGGCCATCTCTGCAGAGAGCGTCAGTGCCTCCTGCCAGCCGCTGACCGTACCGGCCACCGTCAGCGCCGCTTTCGGCCCGCGATGGGGGATCTTCGGGTGATCGGCGTAAAAATCGCGGTGCGCCAGTGAACCGGCCGCGCCGCTGGCGTCGATAGCGACCGGATCGCCGCCAGGCGGCAGAATCAGCCAGAAGCCATCGCCGCCCAGTCCGTTCATGTGCGGATAGACCACGGCGATTGTTGCGGCAGCAGCCACCATCGCTTCAATGGCATTACCGCCATCGCGCAGCACCGCGAGCGCACTTTCACTCGCCAGATGGTGTGGCGTCACCGCCATCCCCTGCGGGGCCATATTGCTTTGAATCATCTTTTTCTCGTTCTTTGGGTGACAGAACCCATAACAAAGCAAGAGCTGTTCCAGTTTTCATGCTCAGCTGACAATGCGCCGGTTAACCTGGCGTAAATTGTGCTAGCTTCTGCTGAAACAAAAGTTACAGGACGCCTTATGAAACAGCTTGATGAACGACTCAGAAGTCACTATCCCCAGCTCTCTCCGCAGGAGCAGCGTATTGCCGACTTCGTGTTTGACCACTTCGATGACCTGATCAGCTACAACAGCGCCGAGCTGGCGCGGCTCAGTGGCGTGTCGAAAGCCACGGTCAGTCGACTGTTTAAGCGTCTGGGCTATGAGAAGTACAAGGATATGCGTGATGAGCTTCGCATCCTGCGGCAGAGCGGCATGCCGCTGACCGATAACCGTGATGCGGTGCAGGGCAATACGCTGCTGGCGCGCCACTACAAGCAGGAGATGGCTAATCTGACGCAGTGGGTAAACAGCCTGGATGCCCGACACTTTAATGAGGTGATTCAGCAGCTGGCGCAGGCTAAACGTGTCTTTATTATCGGCATGCGCAACGCCTATCCGGTAGCGCTGCATCTGCGACAGCAGCTGGTGCAGGCGCGTTCGCAGGTGCATATCCTGCCGCAGCCAGGCCAGACGCTGGCTGAGGAGCTGGTGGATATCACGCCGGACGACATGGTGATCGTGATGGCGTTTCGCCGCCGTCCGCGCATCATCCGCCCGCTGATGCAGCAGCTGCAGGCGGCGGGCATCCCGCTGCTGGCGCTGTGTGAGCCGCAGGCGCAGACGGTAATTTCGCTGGCGCGCTGGCAGCTCTGTACGCCACTCGACAGTGTTTCCGCCTTCGACAGCTACAGTGCCGCCATGAGTCTGGTTAATCTGATCGCCAATGCGCTGCTGCATGAAATGCTGGCACAGGGACGTCAGCGTATTCATCAGATCGCCGACCTTTACCAGCAGTTTGACGAGCTGGAGCACCGTTAACAGGCACCGTTTTGGTGCTTTGCCCCATTTCAGAACACCACTTCCCCGGCGTGATTGCCCCGATTACGCCGTATTTACACTGAAATCTCTGCCGCTTAACCCTTTTTCTGTTGCCGCCCGTATTGGCACATTAGTTGCAGATTGCTTGTCAAAGAATCTTTTGTTTCACGTTAATCTCACCGGGGTGCATAATGAAAAAAGTTTTGATGGCAGTTGCGACAGCGGCATTACTGATGGCACAAACGGGCAGCGCGTTGGCCGATCAACTGCAGGATATCCAGAAGCGCGGCGTCATCCGTGTCGCCGTGCCGCAGGATTTTCCGCCGTTTGGCTCGGTCGGCACTGACCTGCAGCCGCAGGGATATGACATCGACACGGCGAAATATCTGGCGAAGCAGATGAAACTTAAGTTGCAGCTGGTGCCGGTCAGTAGTGCCAACCGCGTGCCTTATCTGCAAACCGACAAGGTCGATCTGGTTATCTCCAGCATGGGTAAAAACGCCGAGCGTGAGAAAGTGATCGACTTCACCCGTGCCTATGCGCCGTTCTTCCTGGGCGTCTTCGGACCGAAGGGCGATGAAATCAAAGCGGCGTCGGCTCTGAGCGGCAAGTCGATTGGCGTCACGCGCGGTGCGGTAGAAGATATGGTGCTCAGCGAAGTGGCCCCGAAAGATGCGCAGGTGAAACGCTACGAAGATAACAACACCACGTTGTCTGCGTATCTTTCTGGTCAGGTGCAGTATGTCGCAACCGGTAACCTGGTCGTCGCCGCGATTGCGCGCCAGAATCCGGCCAAAGCGCCCGTCGCGCAGTTTATGCTGAAAGATTCACCCTGCTATATCGGCCTGAAAAAAGATGAGCCTGCATTGAAAGCGAAAGTGAATGAGCTGATTGAGCAGGGCATTAAAGACGGCACGCTGAATAAACTCTCAGAAGAGTGGCTGAAAGCACCGCTGCCTGCGAACCTCGGCGCCTGAGGACGGATTCATGATCGGGCAACTTAACTTTCCCGCCCTGTGGCCCTACTGGCCGGAGCTGCTCTCCGGTCTGTGGGTCACCATCCAGCTGACGGTGCTGGCGACCACCGGTGGCGTGGCGCTCGGCATTGCGGGTGCGGCGCTGCGCAGCGGCAAACCGAGCTGGATGAGCCGTCTGTGGGGCATCTATGTCGAGCTGATCCGCAATACGCCGTTTGTGGTGCAACTGTTCTTTATCGTTTTTGGTCTGCCTGCGCTGGGGCTGAAACTCACTGCGGGTGAGGCGGCACTGCTGGCGATGCTGATTAACCTTGGCGCCTACAGCACCGAGATTATCCGCGCCGGGATTCAGGTGACGCCCAAAGGGCAGTGGGAAGCGGGACGGGTGCTGGGATTAACCCGCAGCCAGACTTTTCTGCGGGTCGTGCTGCCGCCTGCGCTGCAGCGCATTTATCCGGCGCTGGTGAGTCAGTGCATCATCGTGATGCTGGGCTCGTCGGTGGTGTCGCAGGTCTCCTATGAGGAACTGACCTTCGCCGCCAACCTGATCCAGTCGCGCACCTTCTTAAGTTTTGAGGTCTATCTGGTGACCACGCTGATCTACCTGGCGTTGTCGATTGCGATGCGCCATCTGCTGCTGGCGATTGGCCGTAAATGGTTTGGAGTGCAGCCATCATGATGACGACCTTTACCGACTGGGACATCCTGCGCAACCTGCTGCTGGCGGCGCGCTGGACCCTGTTGCTGTCGCTGGTGGCCTTTATCGGCGGCACGCTGGTGACGCTGCCGCTGCTGTTTATGCGGCTGCTGCAGCGTAAGTGGCTGACGCGCCTGATACGCGGTTACACCGCGCTGTTTCAGGGCACGCCGCTGCTGATGCAGCTGTTCCTGGCATTTTTCGGCGTCGGCCTGTTTGGGATCGATGTCGCCCCCTGGACCGCCGCCTCACTGGCGCTGACCTTCTACACCAGCGCCTTTCTGGTGGACATCTGGTACGGCAGCATCCGCGCCCTGCCGAAAGGGCAGTGGGAAGCGTCGCGCTGCCTCGGCCTGACCTTTGGTCAGACGCTGTGGCGGGTGGTGGCACCGCAGGCGATCCGCATCGGTATCGCCCCGACGGTGGGATTCGCCGTGCAGGTGATCAAGGGCACCGCGCTGGCGTCGATTATCGGCTTCATCGAGCTGACCAAGGCCGGCACCATTCTCAACAACGTCACATATCAGCCGTTTAAAGTCTTTGGGCTGGTGGCGCTGGGCTACTTCCTGATGTGTTATCCGCTGTCTCGCTACAGCCAGTATCTGGAGAAAAAATTCAATGCCGCTCATCACCATTAATCAGGTGCAAAAATATTACGGCGACAACCATGTGTTGAAAGGCGTGGATCTGGATATCGACATGGGCGAGGTGATCTCGATCATCGGTCGCAGCGGATCGGGTAAAAGCACGCTGCTGCGCTGCATGAATGGGCTGGAAGGTTATCAGGAGGGCAGCATCAAGCTGGGCGGAATGACGATCACCGACCGCGATTCGCAGGCGCGTGAAATCAGCCGCTCGGTCGGAATGGTGTTTCAGAGCTTCAACCTGTTCCCGCACATGACAGCGCTGGAGAACGTCATGCTGGCACCGCGCCGCGTGCTGAAGAAAAGCGAGGCCGAGTGCCGGGCGCTGGCGGCACAGATGCTGGAGAAGGTCGGACTGGGCGAACGCCTTAACTACTATCCTGCCAGCCTCTCCGGCGGTCAGCAGCAGCGCGTGGCGATCGCCCGTGCGCTGGCGATGACGCCGAAAGTTTTACTCTGTGATGAGATCACCTCCGCGCTCGATCCTGAACTGGTGGGCGAAGTGCTCAAGGTTCTGGAGCAGCTGGCGGCAGAGGGCATGACGCTGATCCTCGTCACCCATGAAATGAACTTCGCCCGCGACGTGGGCGATCGTGTGGTCTTTATGCATCAGGGGCGCGTCTGGGAGCAGGGCGACAGTAAAACGCTGTTCGCCCAGCCGCAGACGGCGGAGCTGAAGCAGTTTATTTCTTCGGTTCGTCTCTGAGTCTTAGAAAAGGAAATGATGATGGATATAACACAATTCCCGCAACTCAATCCGCCACAGCGTTTGCTGATGGGACCGGGGCCGATCAACGCCGATCCCCGTGTGCTGCGCGCCATGTCGAGTCAGCTGTTGGGTCAGTACGATCCTGCGATGACCCACTACATGAACGAAGTGATGGCGCTCTATCGCGGCGTGTTCCGCACCGAAAACCGCTGGACGCTGCTGATCGATGGCACGTCACGTGCCGGTATCGAAGCGATTCTGCTGTCGTCTATTCGCCCTGGTGACAAAGTGCTGGTACCGGTGTTTGGCCGTTTCGGTCATCTGCTGTGCGAAATTGCTCGCCGCTGTCGTGCGGACGTGCACACCATTGAAGTGCCGTGGGGCGAAGTCTTTACCCCGGACCAGATTGAAGATGCGATCAAAAAAGTACGGCCGCGTCTGTTGCTGACGGTACAGGGCGACACCTCGACGACCATGCTGCAACCGCTTGAGCAGCTGGGCGCAATCTGCAAACAGTATAGCGTGCTGTTCTACACCGATGCGACCGCGTCGCTGGCGGGTAACGCGCTGGAAACGGACGCCTGGGGACTTGATGCGGTGTCGGCGGGGATGCAGAAATGCCTGGGCGGGCCATCGGGCACCTCGCCGGTCACCCTGAGCGCAGAGATGGAAGCGGTGATCCGCAAACGCAAATGCGTAGAGCAGGGGATCCGCACCGAGGCACATCAGGATGGCGAAGAGGAGATGATCTACTCCAACTATTTTGATCTCGGCATGATCATGGATTACTGGGGCCCGGAGCGGCTTAACCATCACACTGAAGCGACCAGTGCGCTGTTTGGCGCGCGCGAATGCGCTCGTCTGATCCTGCAGGAGGGGCTGGATAACGGCATCGCCCGTCACAAGCTGCACGGTGAAGCGATGCTGAAAGGCATTCAGGGGATGGGGCTGGAGACCTTCGGCGACCTGAAAAACAAAATGAACAACGTGCTGGGCGTGATGATCCCGTCCGGCGTGAATGGCGATCAGGTGCGCAAGCTGATGCTGGAAGATTTTGGCATTGAGATTGGCACCTCATTTGGTCCGCTGCATGGCAAGGTCTGGCGCATCGGCACCATGGGCTACAACGCGCGCAAAGATTGCGTGATGCAGACCCTGTCGGCGCTGGAAACGGTGCTGACCTACGTCGGCTATCGCACGCCGCAGGGTGCCGCCGCACAGGCCGCGTGGGATCACTACGGGAGCCACGCATGATGATGAGCGCCAGCGAAGCCCAGGTCGCGGCACAGCGCGTGATGGCGCGCTGCGATACGCTGGCCGCGATCAGCGAAACGGCTGAGGGACTGACCCGCGTCTACCTCTCGCCAGAACATCTGCGCGCTAACGCCTGCGTCGGTGAGTGGATGCAGGCGGCGGGAATGCAGGTGTGGCAGGATGAAGTTGGCAATATCTGTGGGCGCTACGAGGCGGCAGAAGCGGGTGCGCCTGCGCTGCTGCTCGGCTCGCATCTCGACACGGTACGCAACGCCGGGCGCTATGATGGGATGCTGGGCGTGCTCAGCGCCATTGAAACCGTGCAGTGGCTTAACGAACATCAGTGCCGTCTGCCGCTGGCGATTGAGGTGATTGGCTTCGGCGACGAAGAGGGCACCCGTTTTGGCATTACGCTGCTCGGCAGTCGCGGTATTACCGGCAGCTGGCCGCAGAGCTGGGTGACGCATCCTGACGGCAACGGCATCACCGTGGCCCAGGCGATGACCGATGTCGGGCTCGACAGCGACAGGATCGTATCTGCGGCGCGGCGGGTTGAGGACATCGTCGGATATCTTGAGCTGCACATTGAGCAGGGCCCCTGTCTGGAGCAGGAGGAGCTGGCGCTGGGCGTGGTCACGGCGATCAACGGTGCGCGCCGCCTCAACTGCCGTTTTACCGGCGAAGCGGGCCATGCGGGCACGGTGCCGATGACGCACCGCAAAGATGCGCTGGCCGCCGCTGCCGAGTGGATGGTGTTTATCGAGCAGACCACCCGTGAGCAGGACCCGCAGCTGGTCGCTACCGTCGGTACGATTAACTGTGCGCCGGGTGCGGTGAATGTCATCCCCGGCGAGGTGTCGCTGTCACTCGACGTACGTGGTCCGCTGGACACGCCGCTGGAGACGCTGCTCTCCAGCCTGTTAACCCAGGCAGAGGCGATTGCACTGCGCCGTGGACTTCAGTTTGAATCGAACGAATATTATCGCATCGGTGCCACCGCCTGTGACTCTGCGCTGCAACAGGCGCTGAGCCATGCGGTGGAAACGGTGCAGGGTCGCAGTCTGTCGCTGCCGAGCGGTGCCGGACACGACGCTATCGCCATCGCTGAACGCTGGCCGGTCGGCATGTTATTTGTGCGTAACCATCGCGGCATCAGTCACCATCCGGCGGAGTCGGTGGCGGTGGACGATGTGGCACCTGCGCTGCAGGCCTATTTACAGGCGGTCTCGCTGATTGCCGGACGGAGCTGAACATGGAATTAGCCACATTTAATCAGCTTTCCGCTGACGAAGCGCAGGCGGCCATCCGGCACTGTGTGGCGATCCCGCACTGGCAGCAGGCGCTGGTGGCGGCCCGGCCTTTTGCCAGCACCGATGCATTACTGGCTACTGCCGATACGCTGGCGCGTCAGTGGCAGCAGCCTGAACTGGAGGCCGCCCTGTCGGCACATCCGCGCATCGGTGAGCGCGTGAACGGCGCAGATAAGGAAGCCGCGTTGTCACGTGGCGAGCAGTCTGCAATGCAGCAGGCCGATCACGCGCTGCAACGGGCGATGCAAAAGGGAAATGACGCGTACGAAGCGCGCTTTGGCCGGGTGTTTCTGATACGCGCTAAAGGGCGCAGCGGCGAGCAGATGCTGGCAGAGTTGCAGCGTCGGTTGCAGAATGATGATATTGCCGAGCAGCAGGAGGCGCTGGATCAGCTGCGTGAAATTACCCTGTTACGCCTTAAGGAGATGATGCAATGAGTACCGTGACGACCCATATTCTTGACACGGCGCTGGGCAAACCGGCCAGCGCCGTGGCGATTTCACTGGAGCAGAACAGTCCGGAAGGGTGGTTTCCGATTTCACAGGGTGAAACGGACAGCGACGGACGTCTGAAAGATCTGACGCCCGAGCCGCTGACGCCGGGCCATTACCGTTTAACGGCGGAAATTGGCGACTATTTTGCCGCTGCCGGTCGGGATGCGCTCTACGTCAGCGCCCAGATCGATTTTGTCATTGCCGAGGCGGGCAGCCACTTCCATCTGCCGTTTCTGATTTCACCCTGGTCGTGGTCAACCTATCGCGGCAGCTAATCGTCGGTGGTTTACAGCGAAAAACGATCCGCATCCTGCCACGCCGGGAAACGCTCGCGGTAGGCCTTCAGCGCGTCCAGCGACAGCTCAGCATCCAGCCGGGCGCGCTGATGCGGCTCGGCCGCGCTGAGGATCTCGCCCTGCGGCGAAATAATCTGACTGTCGCCGCTGTAGTGATGCTGATTGCCGTCACTGCCAACACGATTACAGCCTGCCACATAAGCCTGATTTTCAATCGCCCGCGCTAACAGCAGCGCCTGCCAGTGCAGCGTACGTGGCGCTGGCCAGTTGGCAACATAGAGCGCCAGATCGTAATCGTTGCGGTTGCGCGAGAAAACCGGAAAGCGCAGGTCGTAACAGATTTGCGGCAGAATGCGCCAGCCGCGCCACTCAAACACCTGACGCTGTTCGCCGGGCAGATAGTGGTGATGTTCATCCGCCATGCGGAACAGGTGACGCTTGTCATACTGATGCAGCGTGCCGTCCGGCTCGACCAGCAGGAAGCGGTTAACCGCGCCATTGTCGGTCTGAATCGCCGCGCTGCCGCCGACCAGGGCATCGGTGCGGCGGGCATGCTGATGCAGCCATTCAACCACCTGCGCCTGTGGCAGCGAGCTTTTCGCTGCCTCCATCGCAAAGCCGGTAGTAAACATCTCCGGCAGCAGAATCAGGTCACGTCCGGTGAGTCCGGCCAGCTGCGCGTCAAAATGTCGCAGGTTGTCCTCGCCATCCATCCAGCTCAGCGTCTCCTGCAAAACGGTAATTTTTAAAGCTGACATAAGCGCTCCGCGGCGGCATCTAATGTCGCCGGCTGTTTGGCAAAACAGAGGCGGATCAGTTTATGAGGGAAAGCATCGGCGCAGAACACCGACAGCGGAATCGCGGCGACGCCCACTTCGCGGGTCAGCCACTGGCAGAAACTGACATCATCCAGATCGGAGATGGCGCTGTAATCGACCAGCAAAAAGTAGGTGCCTTCGCAGGGCAGTACCTTAAAGCGGCTGTTGCTCAGCGCCGTCGCCAGCCGATCGCGCCGGTCACGATAAAACGCCGGCAGCTCAAAATAGTGTTCCGGATGCTCACGCAGCATATCGGCAATTGCCAGCTGCGCAGGGGTATTCACCGAGAAGGTCAGGTACTGATGCACCTTGCGCAGTTCAGCGCTAATCGCCGCAGGAGCAATGCAGTAACCCACTTTCCAGCCGGTCATGTGGAACGTCTTGCCAAACGATGACACCGCAATGGCGCGCTGGCGCAGTTCAG
The DNA here is from genome assembly GCF_003201065.1 of Pantoea sp. JKS000250. NCBI lineage: Bacteria > Pseudomonadati > Pseudomonadota > Gammaproteobacteria > Enterobacterales > Erwiniaceae > Pantoea > Pantoea sp. JKS000250. Next base: position 3,111,923 of record NZ_QICZ01000001.1, read on the forward strand.
GATGGGCCAGCACGCTGGCGTGGCCCGCCTCATCGAAACAGATGTGCTCATACACTTCGTCGCTCAGCACATAGATTGGGTGCTGAGCAATCGCCTGCCACAGCGCGGCGAAATCCTGCTGCTGCCAGACGGTAGCCGAAGGATTGTGCGGCGTATTCAGGATTACCAGCCGGGTCTTGTCACTCAGCAGCGCAGCAAATGCCTGCCAGTCCACCCGGAAGGCAGGCGGCTGCAGCGTAATGCGTTTCATCACGCCGCCCGACAGCTCCACCGCAGGGGCATAACTGTCGTAGCTGGGATCAAAGCAGATCACCTCATCGCCCGGCCGCACCAGCGCGGTAATCGCCGCATAGAGCGCTTCGGTCGCGCCCGCCGTCACCGTAATTTCCGTTTCCACATCCGGACGATAGTCATAAAGCCGCGCGGTTTTCTCTGCAATCGCCTCACGCAACGGCAGCGCACCGGTCATCGGCGCATACTGGTTCGCGCCCTGGCTGACGTGATACGCCAGGCGCTGCTGCAGATAGTCCGGGCCGCTGAAATCGGGAAAGCCCTGGGAGAGATTGATGGCGTTATGCTGCTGCGCCAGCGCACTCATCTGGCTGAAAATCGTGGTGCCGAGCAAAGGGAGTTTGCTCTCGGGGATCAGGTTGTGCTGCGTCATGGTGTCAGGCCTTAAGCGCGAAGATTGATGCGGTGTCACCCGGTGTTTGTGCCACTATAAACAGGATGGTAGTATTTGGCAATCAAGACGCTTAGACGGCTAAATGCGTCATGCTCCGCACCTCAGCTTCGTTAGCTTCGTTTGCTTACCCCGGTCACTGACAAGTGTCAGCTCCCGGGGATGCGCGCACTCGCTGCCTCGCTGAGATGCGGATCATTTAGCATTTACATGCTTCATGAGCCGCGCGTCGGCGGCGTTGGCTACGCGTACTTACCCGGAATCTCATTTCACCGCAAGGAACCATTATGTCGCAGAGTCTTCCGTTAGATCAGCTGGTCGCCGCCTGTCACTGGATTGGGGCAAAAGGCTGGGCACCTGCCACTGGCGGCAATATGTCCGTGCGCCGCGATGAACATGTCTGCCTGCTGAGTGAATCAGGCAAAGATAAAGGCACGCTGACGCGGGATGACTTTATCGAGGTCGACATTGCCACCAGCCAGTCGCTCTCTGGCCGTAAGCCGTCGGCTGAAACCGGGCTGCACACGATGATCTATCGCCTTTTTCCCGAGGCGGGTGCGGTGCTGCATACCCACACGGTGAATTCGACCGTGCTGTCGCGGGTGGAGCAGGGCGCGGCGCTGCTGCTGCACGGCTATGAGATGCAGAAATCGTTAAGTGGCCAGCACACCCATCTGGATACGCTGGCGATTCCCGTATTCGACAACAGCCAGGACATTGCGGCGCTGGCGTCAGAAATTGAAGATTACGCCGCCCGCTTTCCGCTGCGTTACGGCTTCCTGCTGCGCGGCCACGGCTTAACCTGCTGGGGCCGGGATGTCAGCGAAGCCCGCCGTCATCTGGAAGGTCTGGAATTTTTATTCGAATGTGAACGTCAACGTCGCCTGCTGGAGAAAGCATGATTCGCGCCATTGTTACTGATATCGAAGGCACCACCAGCGATATTCGCTTTGTACATAACATCCTGTTTCCCTATGCCCGCCAGCACCTGCCGGACTTCGTGCGTGACAATGCGCAACAGCCTGAGGTGGCGGCGGCGCTGCAGTCGGTGCGTGAAGAGGCCGGTCAGCTGCAGGCCGATCTGGACGGGGTGACGGACATTCTGCTGGGCTTTATGGACCAGGATCGCAAATCCACCGGCCTGAAAGCGCTGCAGGGGATGATCTGGCGCGACGGCTACGTGAACGGCAGTTTTACCGGTCATCTCTATCCCGACGTCCTCCCAGCACTCACCCGCTGGAAGGCACAGGGTATTGAAATTTATGTATATTCCTCCGGATCGGTTGCGGCGCAGAAATTGTTATTTGGCTACAGCGACGAAGGTGATATTACTGGCCTGTTCAGCGGCTATTTTGACACCCGCGTCGGCGCCAAGCGTGAAGTCACGGCTTATCGCGCTATCGCCGCTGAAATTGGTCAGCCAGCGGCGCAGCTGCTGTTTCTCTCCGATATTCATCAGGAGCTGGATGCCGCCGCGGAGGCGGGCTGGCAGACGTTGCAATTACTGCGTGGCGAGGCGGATGACGAGAGCCGCCATCGTCAGGTGACGGATTTTTCCCAGATTAACCCGGAGTCGATTTAGGATGAGCGCACTGACTATTTTTACCGACCGCGAAGCCAGCCAGCCGGTGTGGCACAGCACCGACGCAGAAGCGATTCGTGACCGTCTGAATGCTAAAGGCGTCCGTTTTGAACGCTGGGAAGCCGATCGCGATTTGGGTGAAAACCCGGATGCCGAAACGGTGATCAACGCCTATCAGCATGCGATCGATCGGCTGGTGGCGGAGAAGGGCTATCAGAGCTGGGACGTGATCAGCATGCGTGCCGACAATCCGCAGAAAACCGTGCTGCGCGAGAAGTTTCTCAATGAGCATACGCACGGTGAAGATGAGGTGCGTTTCTTTGTCGAGGGGGCCGGGCTGTTCTGCCTGCATCTGGATGGCGAGATCCTGCAGATCCTGTGCGAGAAAAACGATCTGATCTCGGTGCCTGCGGGCACGCCGCACTGGTTTGATATGGGATCGTCACCGCACTTCACGGCGATCCGGATTTTCGATAATCAGGAAGGCTGGGTGGCGAACTTTACCGGCGACAAGATCGCGGATGCCTATCCGCGTCTGGCGTAATCTGTCAGCCTGCACGGTGAGGCGTCTGCCATCAGCGGCAAACGCCTTGCAGCGCGTTACTGCGGCTGGAAGATGCCGTTCTGTACCTGGTCAGGCGTGACCACGCCAGTATCCAGTACCCAGCCGCTGATCAGGGCGGCAGGCGTGACATCGAACGCCGGGTTGTAAACCTTCGCCGCTTCCGGTGCCCACTGTACGCTGCCAAAACTGCCGGCCACGCCCGTCACTTCGCTGGCGGCGCGCTGCTCGATGGGAATCGCTGCGCCGTCAGGACAGCTGCGATCCAGCGTGGTATGGGGAGCCGCCACGAAAAATGGAATCTGATGATAATGCGCCAGTACCGCCAGGCTGTAGGTGCCAATCTTATTGGCGACATCGCCGTTGGCGGCAATGCGGTCAGCGCCAACCCACACCGCATCCACCTCGCCACGGGCCATCAGGCTGGCGGCCATGGAATCGGTGATCAGCGTGTAAGGAACCGCCAGTTCGCCCAGCTCCCAGGCGGTCAACCGGCCACCCTGTAGCAGCGGGCGGGTTTCATCCACCCAGACATTCTTAGCCAGTCCCTGCTGATGGGCGCGGGCAATAACGCCCAGCGCGGTGCCCACGCCAGCAGTGGCCAGCCCGCCGGTATTGCAGTGGGTCAGCAGCTGGCTGTTGGGTTTTACGAGTGTGCAACCTGCGTCAGCGATCGCATCACACAGCTGCTTATCCTCCTGCACGAGCCGCCAGGCTTCTTCAACCAGCGCGGAGGCAAAGTCCGGCTGAGTCAGCGCCACTTTCATCCGGTCAAGATTGTTCATCAGGTTGACGGCAGTAGGGCGGGCGGCGCGCAGCGTCTCCAGCGCCTGTGCCAGTTCAGCGCGCGTCAGTCCCTGTTCTGCCAGCAGCGCCAGCAACAGCGAAGCGGAGAGACCAATCAGCGGCGCACCGCGCACCCGCAGCGCATGAATATGTTCAACCAGCTGAGGCACGCTGTGCGCAGGCAGCCAGTTTTTCTGCTGCGGCAGCGCCTGCTGATCCAGAATCCAGAGCTGATTGTCACGAACCTGTAAACTGGTGGTTTGAAGTGTCTGCATTGTGGGTGAAATCCATGTTGCGTTAATGATGCGTATTGTGCCAACATGCTGGACGGATGTATAGACGTCTGAACGGCTTATTACACCAGGTTATCCCCCTTCGAACGATAAGGAACAGGCAATGTCGCAATACCGTACCTTTACTGCTGCTGATGCTGTGGACTATGCCCGACAATTTGGCGGCGTGGACAATCCTGCCGCGCTGAGCAGCGCAGAAGAGATTGGTGATGGCAACCTCAACCTGGTGTTTAAGATTTATGACGATCAGGGCAACAGTCGCGTCATCGTCAAGCAGGCACTGCCCTATGTGCGCTGCGTGGGGGAGTCCTGGCCGCTGACGCTGGATCGGGCGCGGCTGGAAGCGCAGACCCTGGTCGAGCACTACAAGTATTGTCCGCAGCACACGGTGAAGATCACCCATTATGATGCGGAGCTGGCAGTGATGGTGATGGAAGATCTTTCCAGCCATCGCATCTGGCGCGGCGAGCTGGTGAAGGGCGTGTATTATCCGGAAGCGGCGCAGCAGCTAGGCGACTATCTGGCGCAGACTCTGTTCCATACCTCCGATTTCATCCTGCATCCACATCAGAAAAAAGCGGAAGTGGCGCGTTTTATTAATCCGGAAATGTGTGAAATCACCGAAGATCTTTTCTTCAACGATCCCTACACCAACCATGAGCGCAACAGCTATCCCGCGGCGCTTGAGCCGCTGGTCGCCAGCCTGCGTGATGATGATGCGTTACGCATTGCGGTGGGCGGCCTTAAACATCGCTTCTTTGCCCACGCTGAAGCGCTGCTGCATGGCGATATTCATAGCGGCTCAATTTTTGTTGCGGACGGCAGCCTGAAAGCGATTGATGCGGAATTTGGCTATTTTGGCCCTATCGGATTTGATATTGGCACTGCTATCGGCAATCTGCTGATTAACTACTGTGGTCTGCCGGGGCTGCTGCCTCCGCGTGAGGCTGCCGATGCACGTGAACAGCGTCTCAGCGATGTTCACACCCTCTGGACGACCTTTGCGTCAGGCTTCCTGGCGCTGGCAGCTGAGAAAACCCGCGATGAGGCGATGGCTTATCCAGGCTATGCGGCGGCGTTTCTGCGTAAAGTGTGGGCCGATACCATCGGTTACTGCGGCACAGAGCTGATTCGCCGCACGGTGGGGATGTCACATGTAGCGGATATGAAGCTGATTGCCGATCCGGCGATGCGTATCGACTGCATCCGTAATGCGATTAACCTGGGACGCACGCTGATTCTGGCCGCCGATCACGTAGAAGATGTGGATGCGCTGATTGCCCGTATCCGTCAGGCGGGATAAAAAAGGCCGACGTGATGTCGGCCTCTAAAAACAGTACTGGCTCAGGGAGCATACGCCCTCCGTAAAGGCGCCAAAGACGCCATCCCTGGCTGGCTCAGCGCGGGCCATCCCTGGCCCGCTATGCTTTACTCCGGGCGTATGCTCCCATCGCTTTAAATTCAGTACCCGATGCCGACATCACATCGGCACTGAATCCTATGCCGCCTCACTCGCCCGTGACGCAGGCTGAGGGGCTTTCTCCGGCACCGGGACTGCCAGTGCCTCCGGCTCAAACTCATCAACGTTAATCGACCGCAGACGACTGGCTTCAGCACGCTGCAACACATCCGCCTCTTTAGCATCAATCCAGCCCTGCTCCAGCGCGCGCTTCGCCAGCGCGTCCAGCCGGGTAAAGGAGAGATGCTGCTTCGTCTGTTTGCACAGCCTGTCGTGGATCACTTCTGCCGCCATTACATCCTGCAGAGCCTGTTCCAGCTGACCGGCAGGGTTGTGCTCGCTCGGCGTCAGGTACATGCCACGTCCCAGACGGCTACGGGTAGCTGACGGCTGTTGCAGCATTTTTGCCAGTTGATGATCCAGGCGATCAGATGGCGCAGGACAGTGATGACCGCCAGCAAAAATGGTCATCCGCAATGCGCCCGCCACCAGACGGTTGGGGAAGTTACGCAGCAGATCGTCGATAGCCACTTCCGCCTGATGCAGCGCATCCTGCACGCCCCAGTGAACCAGCGGCAGATCGGCTTCGTTACGGCCTTCATCGTCATAGCGTTTCAGCGTCGCGGAAGCGAGATAGAGCTGGCTCAGCACATCGCCCAGACGCGCCGAGATACGCTCGCGACGTTTCAGGCTGCCGCCCAGTACCGCCATCGACACATCAGAGAGCAACGCCAGATTGGCACTGATGCGGTTCAGGTGCTGGTAATAACGGCGGGTGCCATCGCGGGTCGGGCTGGCGCTGGTACGTCCGGCGGTTAAGCCCAGCCACAGACTGCGCAGGGTGCTGCTGCCCACATAACCGATATGGCTGAACAGCGCGTGATCAAACGCGTTCACATCGTTGCTGGCGGCGGCTGCCATCTCCTGCAGCACATAAGGATGGCAGCGAATCGCGCCCTGTCCGAAGATAATCATGCTGCGGGTCAGAATGTTAGCGCCTTCCACCGTGATAGCGATCGGTGCGCCCTGATAGGCACGGGCCAGGAAGTTGCTGTTGCCGAGCATGATGCCTTTACCGCCCGCAATATCCATGGCGTCGATAATGGCGCGCTGGCCGCGATGGGTGCAGTGATATTTCACAATCGCCGACAGCACCGCCGGTTTTTCACCCTGCATAATCCCGGCGGTAATCAGCGTCGCTGCCGCATCCATCACGTAAGCGTTACCGGCGATGCGTGCCAGCGGCTCTTCAATCCCTTCCATCTTACCGATTGAAACCCGGAACTGACGGCGGATATGGGCATAGGCCCCTGTCGCCAGCGCCACACTTTTCAGGCTGCCGGTTGAGTTCGAGGGCAGCGTAATGCCGCGGCCCACTGACAGACACTCCACCAGCATCCGCCAGCCCTGTCCGGCCATTTCCGGCCCGCCGATAATATAGTCAATCGGTACAAAGATATTATTGCCGCGCGTTGGGCCGTTCTGGAATGGTACGTTAAGCGGGAAGTGGCGATGGCCAATTTCCACGCCGGGGGTATTCGTTGGGATCAGCGCACAGGTAATGCCCGGATTCTCGTTGTCGCTGAGCAGATGCTCCGGGTCAGAGAGTTTAAACGCCAGGCCCAGCACGGTGGCGATCGGTGCCAGCGTGATGTAGCGCTTGTTCCAGGTCAGGCGCATGCCCAGCACCTGCTGACCCTTCCATTCACCCATGCAGACGACGCCGGTATCGGGGATTGCGCCGGCATCTGAACCCGCTTCCGGGCTGGTCAGCGCAAAGCAGGGGATCTCATCGCCGCGTGCCAGCCGCGGTAAATAGTGATTTTTCTGCTCTTCGGTGCCGTAATGCTGCAGCAGTTCGCCCGGACCCAGTGAGTTAGGCACGCCTACGGTAATCGCCAGAATCCCGGAGACGCCAGACAGTTTCTGCAACACACAGGCCTGCGCATAGGCGGAGAAATCGAGTCCGCCATACTCTTTTTTGATGATCATCGCGAAGAAACGATGCTCTTTCAGATAGGCCCAGAGTTCCGGCGGCATATCGGCCAGCTCATGGGTGATCTGGAAATCGTTAGCCATGCGGCATGCTTCTTCAACCGGGCCATCAAGAAAAGCCTGCTCTTCGGCGGTGAGGCGCGGCTGCGGATAGTTGTGCAGCTTCTGCCAGTCCGGTTTGCCCTGGAACAGATCGCCTTCCCACCAGGTGGTGCCCGCATCAATCGCCTCTTTCTCGGTGCGCGACATCGGCGGCATCACCTTCTGGAAGCGCTGAAAGATCGGTTTTGAAAACAGGCTGCGGCGCAGTGACGGCAGGTTAAATGGCAGCAGGACGATCGCCAGCGGCAGCAGCAGCCACGGCGTCCAGAGGTGAGCAACAGCCATCGCCGCAGTCCACAGCAACAGGATTGCGCTGCTGAGCCGTAACGACAGGCGGTGATAGAACAGAGCGCCAATCAGCGCCAGCGTGGCAAATATTGAAACAATTATCATGATGAACCGCTCCAGGAAGTAAGAGGTCTGACCTGTTGTGTAGAGAGGTTTAGAGTAGTTGGCGGGATTTATCAATTTGTTTACATCGCAATTACAACCTGCCTCACAAAAACCGTTTTTAGCCCATTTTTGCATCAACTGTGGCAATGTTAATCGCCGCCACTGCCTGGCCGGACATGGCATGACGCTTTGCGCTGACCGGCCATTCCGTTAAACTTGCTGCGATTAACCTCTCCTAAAAAAGGACATCCCTATGTACCAGGACATCATCCGCTCTGAGCTTAATGAAGCTGCTGATACGCTGACAAAATTCCTCAGCGATGACGCCAATATTCATGCGATCCAACGTGCTGCGGTGCTGCTGGCTGACAGCTTCAAGGCGGGCGGCAAGGTGCTTTCCTGCGGTAACGGCGGTTCACATTGTGATGCCATGCACTTCGCCGAAGAGCTGACCGGTCGCTACCGTGAAAATCGTCCTGGCTATCCGGCGATTGCCATCTCAGATGTCAGCCATCTCTCCTGCGTCAGTAATGACTTTGGTTATGACTATGTCTTTTCGCGCTATGTGGAAGCGGTAGGACGACCAGGCGATGTGTTGCTGGGCCTCTCAACCTCCGGGAACTCTGCCAATATTATTAAAGCGATTGAAGCTGCACGTGCGCAGGGGATGAAAGTGATCACCCTGACCGGTAAAGATGGCGGTAAGATGGCAGGCAGTGCCGATATTGAAATCCGCGTGCCACACTTTGGTTATGCCGATCGCATTCAGGAGATCCACATTAAAGTGATCCATATCCTGATGCTGCTGATCGAAAAAGAGATGGTGAAGTAACAGCGTGGGCCTCCCGCCTGACGGGAGGCCTCAAAATCAGAGGTGGTGGCTATGTGCGAATTGCTCGGGATGAGCGCCAATGTTCCCACGGATATCTGTTTCAGCTTTACCGGACTGGTTCAGCGTGGCGGTGGAACCGGGCCTCACAAAGATGGCTGGGGCATTACCTTTTACGAAGATAAAGGTTGTCGTACGTTTAAAGATCCGCTGCCGAGCTTTAACTCGCCGATTGCGCGTCTGGTGCAGGAGTATCCGATCAAATCGCATTCGGTGGTGGCGCACATCCGCCAGGCGAATCGCGGACAGGTGTCGCTGGAAAACACCCATCCGTTTACCCGCGAGCTGTGGGGGCGAAACTGGACCTATGCGCACAACGGTCAGCTTAAGGGCTATCGTCAGCTGGAGACCGGTACATTCCGGCCGGTGGGTGAAACGGACAGTGAGAAGGCGTTCTGCTGGATCCTGCATCAGCTGGCGACGCGCTATCCACGCACGCCGGGCAACTGGCCTGCGGTGTTTCGTTTTATCGGAGAGCTGGCCGGTTCGTTGCGGCAGAAGGGCGTGTTTAACATGCTGCTGTCAGATGGCCGCTATCTGATGGCCTTCTGCTCCACCAACCTGTTCTGGATCACCCGCCGGGCACCGTTTGGCCGGGCGCAATTACTGGATCAGGATGTGGAGGTTGATTTTCAGCAGCACACCACGCCGCATGACGTGGTGACGGTGATTGCTACGCAGCCACTGACGGCCAATGAAACCTGGCAGCGGATTGCGCCAGGTGAATGGGCGTTATTCTGCCTTGGAGAGCGCCAGGAATGAACGTGAAGCGGCTTCGGGACTGGCTAACACCGGTGCCGGGCTGCTGTTCATCACATATTTCCCGCTGGTAACATTGACCATCGGCGGCTGGTGATATTTCGCAAAGTACGCATAGCCCGGCTGCAACTGCTGCCAGAAACTGGCGTCGCTGGAGTAGCGGTGACGCTGCATGTTGCTGTCGGTCATGCGGAACGGATAGATGCTGATGCCAACATCCTGCTGACCGTTACGCAGCGCCGCGTTCACATAGGTAAAAATCTCATCCATATAGGCGTTCGTCATGGCATAGCAGCCAATTGACTTACAGTCGCCATGAATCATCAGGTAGTTGCCGCTATACCCCTGATTACGATCGTACTGATTTGGGAAGCCGATGTTGATCGCGCGATAAAAGCGGCTATCCGGCTTCAGTTGATTCAGCTTCACGTTGTAAAAACCTTCCGGGCTTTTGAAATCGCCTTCACGACGTTTCGGGCCGAGGCCGCCAGAAAAGTTACAGATGCGATAGGTATCCAGCAGGCGGAATTCGTTACCGATTTTGCCGTAGAGTTCGAGCGTGCGTTCTTCCTTGAAGATCTGGATATAGACCGGGGTGCCGAGTAACTGCTTTTTTAATTCTTTGCTGACCGGTGCCGCTGAGACGGGTTCGGGTGTCATTGCCATGCTGAGGGCTGGCAGTAAAATCATCGCAAACAGGAGTGCGATTTTGCCCATGCTGTGTATACCTTGAGGTGAAGAGAACGTGACGCAAATTGTGCGTCTTTGTTTGCATTATCGGAACTGTCCGCTACCGCAGCGCAACATTAAACATTGTCTGTTTTTTTAGCAAGACGCCGACAGCCAGATTCGCGATTTACTGAAAGATATTCGGCCACAAATTTGTAAACTTTAATTGTGGGCCCGACAAATATTGCAGTTACCCCTGCCAACTGTATACTTATCCAGTGCCGGAGGGGTATGCGTAAAATCATTCATGTCGATATGGACTGCTTCTATGCCGCGGTGGAGATGCGTGATAATCCCCAGCTGCGCGATATCCCGATCGCCATTGGCGGCAGTCGCGAACGCCGTGGCGTGATCAGCACTGCCAACTATCCGGCCCGCAAATTTGGCGTGCGCAGTGCGATGCCAACCGGCATGGCCCTCAAGTTATGCCCGCATCTGCGCCTGCTGCCAGGCCGTTTCGACGCCTACAAAGAAGCCTCCGCACAGATTCGCGACATTTTTACCCGCTACACACCGCTGATTGAACCGCTCTCACTCGATGAAGCCTATCTGGATGTCACCGACAGTCCGCACTGTCACGGCTCCGCCACGCTGATGGCGCAGGAAATCCGTGCGACCATCTTCCGTGAAACCGGGCTTACCGCGTCAGCGGGTATCGCGCCAATTAAGTTTCTGGCGAAGATCGCCTCGGACCTGAATAAGCCGGACGGACAGTATGTAATTACCCCGCCGGAGATGGCCGGTTTTCTGCTGTCCCTGCCGCTGGCGAAAATTCCCGGTGTCGGCAAGGTCTCGGCCAAAAAGCTGGAGGAGATGGGGCTGGTCACCTGTGGCGACGTACAGAAGGCTGATTTAGCGCTGCTGCTGAAGCGCTTTGGTAAGTTTGGCCGGGTGCTGTGGGAACGCAGCAACGGCATTGATGATCGTGAGGTGATCGTCGAGCGCGAGCGTAAATCACTGGGGGTGGAACGCACGCTGGCGGAAGATATCAGCGACTGGGACGCCTGCCTGGAGATTATCGACTTTCTCTATGCTGAACTGGATCGCCGGCTGACGCAGATTCGACCGGACAAGCAGGTGGCGCGGCAGGGCGTGAAACTGAAGTTCAGCGATTTTCAGCAGACGACCCAGGAGCATATCTGGCCGGTGCTGAATAAAGAGGACATGATTGCCATCGCCCGGAAAACCTGGGATGAGCGTCGCGCCGGGCGTGGCGTGCGGCTGGTGGGACTGCATGTCACCATGGTGGATCCCCAGCTGGAGCGTCAGCTGCTGCTGGGTCTGTAACGGTCAGCCTCACCAGCCGGCAAGGCTGACGCCGGATTACTTCTTGTATTTCGCCTCAAGGGTCGCAAACCACGGTGCGATGAAATCTTCATTGCCGCCCCAGCCCGGAATAATCTTGTTCAGCGAGGCAACGTTCACCGCGCCAGGCTGACTGTTGAGCTGCTGCTGGGAGATCGACGCGGCTTTAAACTGATACGTCGCTGGCGTCTCTTCACCGGCAATTTTCTTCGCTACCAGACGCATATTCACCGCGCCGATGGTTTTAGGATCGACCGCCACCGTCTGCACCCATGGGCTGTTTTTCTCGCGCATCAGCTGCAAATCCTGGTTCGAGACGTCGATGCTGTAGAGCTTGATCTCGGTTCGGCCATTCTCCTGTAGCGCTTTGTAAGCACCCTGACTGAAGGCATCCCAGGCGCCCCAGATGGCATCGATTTTGCCTTTCGGGTATTTCGCCAGAATCGCGCCAATCTTGTTGGCGGTGTCGCCCTGAACGTCTGTTGACACTGCGCCAATCGACTCCAGCTGATGAATGCCCGGGTTCTCTTTCAGCAGTTTTTCATACACGACCTGACGGCGCTCCATCGGCGGGAAACCGGCGACCCACAGCTTGACGATGTTCGCTTTGCCGTTGAAATCGTGGATAAGCTGACCCAGCGACAGCTGCGCCAGCGAAGCATCATCCTGCGCAGTGACGGTGACGCCATGAATCGGGTTATCCACCGGGGTATCAAACACGGACAGCTTAATACCGGCATCGGCAATACGCTTCACCAGTCCGCTGGCGTAGGGTGCTTTGCCGTGCGACAGCACGATGCCGTCATATTTCTGGCTGATCGCCTGATTCACGAAATCCTGGAAGCGCGCATCATCGCCGTTGCTGAGAAAGGTGCTGACCTTAAAGCCCAGCTGGCGACCCTGCTGTATGGCACCGGCAACAAACTGGGTGGTGTTGTCATCGGAGCCGAGGTTGCGGATCACCGCAATACGAATCGGGCCATCATGGCTGGCGATTGCCGCAGGCACCGGGGTGACGGTGTCCGCGAAGGCGGCGCTGGCGTTCAGCAGGCTCATGGCCAGCAGCGAGAGTGTTATTTTTTGCATTGTTATCAACTCCGGTAAACGCGCCTCAGCGGCGCTGGATATAGGTAATCGCCAGTGCTAACGCCAGCACCAGTCCTTTAATAATGTCCATGGCGTAGTAGGGCACAGAGAGCATGACCAGGCCGTTCTGCAGCACGCCGAGGATAACCGCGCCGACCAGCGTGCCCAGCGCGTTGGGCTTGCCGGAACCGGCCAGCGAAAAGCCAATCCACGCCGCCGCGACCGCATCCATCAGGTAGCCGCTGCCGGCATTGACCTGCGATGAACCGATACGTGAAGCAAGCAGGATGCCGCCCAGACCGGCGAGCAGTGAGGCGATCACATAAGCCAGCACCCGGTAGCGGGTGGTACGGATGCCCGAGAGGCGCGCCGCTTCCGGATTACCGCCCAGCGCATACATGCGGCGGCCATGCTTAGTCAGCGACAGCGCCAGCTGTGCGGCAAGGGTCACCACCAGCATAATGATGACGATGGTCGGCACCTGACCCAGCAGGCCAAACGCGGCCGGAATAGTGCCTTCCGCCATATCACCGCTCGGCAGCACCATGTTCTCGGTGATCGATCCGCCAAAGCTGTAGGTCATCGCCACACCCTGAATCACAAATAGGGTTGCCAGCGTCGCCAGCATGTCGGGGATGCGCAGGATCACAATCAGGAAGGCGTTGAACAGCCCGACCAGGGTGCAGAGCGCCAGGGTAATCAGGATTGCGGTCGTGGTGCCGAAGCCGTACCAGACAAACAGCGAAATCACTAACGCATTGGCGAGTGAGGCGGTTGAGCCGACCGACAGATCAAAGCCGCCCACGGTCAGCGAGATGGACACGCCGATCGCAATCACCGTCACAATCGCAATCGATCGCAGAATGTTGATGATGTTGTTGGGCTCAAGGAAGCTGTCAGAGGCCAGGCCAAAGGCAGCGATCAGGATCACCACCGTGAGTAACATGCCCCATTTATAGAGAAAGTCGAACAACTGGTGACGCCACGGCGCGGCCGTCAGGTTCAGGCTGGTTTCTTTGCTGCTCACGCAGGGGTTCCTCCGGTGGAATAGAGCAAAAGCGTCTCTTCGGTGACGTCGCGTGCGGCCAGTTCGGCCACAATACGTTCATCCCAGAGCACGCAAATCCGGTCGCATAAGCCGACCAGTTCAGAAAATTCACCCGACGCGTAGATGATGCCTTTCCCCTCGCGCGCCAGGTTGTCGATCAGGGAGAACAGCTCGGTTTTGGCTTTAATATCGACGCCTTTGGTCGGCTCATCGAAAATCAGCACGTCAGCGTTGTTGCGCAGCCATTTGCCAATCGCCACCTTCTGCTGGTTGCCGCCGGAGAGACGCCGCAGTGTCTGTGCCGGGCCGGTGGTGCGTACCTGCAACTGCCGGATAACCTGCTCCGCCCAGCGCCACGCCTGGCGATGCCCGAACAGGCTCCAGCGCGAAAAGCTGTCGTCGGCGCTGACGCTAAGGTTCATCGCCACCGACTCATCGATAAAGATCCCCTCTTTGCGCCGCTCTTCCGGCACCAGCGCCATGCGGCGACTGACGGAGTCGTGCGGCGAGCGCGGCTGCCACGGCTGACCGTGCAGTTCACCGCGACTGACGCGGCTTTTGCTGGCACCAAACAGCGCCTTGCAGAGTTCGGTTTTGCCGGCACCGGCCAGTCCGGCGATGCCCAGAATTTCGCCTTTGTGCAGCCGCAGCGAGATATCCTGCAGCAGCTGCTCATCGTGCAGTCCTTCCACCGCCAGCAGCAGCGGCTGTGTCTGCTGTTCACGGCGGGCCGGGAAGATATCGGTGAGCTGATGGCCCAGCATCTTCTCCACGATCTGCTCGCCGCTCAGCGCCGCCATCGGGCCGGTTTCGATCAACCGGCCATCACGCAGCACCGTCAGCTGGTCGCAGATGGCTTTCAGTTCATGGATGCGGTGAGAGATAAACACTATGCCGATCCCACTGGCCTGCAGACGACGTACCACGGCAAACAGTCGCTCGCTTTCGTGCTGATCCAGCGGGGCAGTGGGTTCATCCAGAATCAGGAAGCGGCAGTGGTGCGACAGCGCCCGCGCCAGCAGAATTTGCTGCTTTTCCGCCAGGGTGCAGCGCTCCACCAGACGGTTGACGTCCAGTGCCACGTCGAGCTGCGTCAGCAGCGCCCGCGCCTGACGGCGGATCTCACCCCAGCGATAGCGGTGGCCGGGTTCTGCCAGCCGATCCAGCAAAATGTTTTCCGCCACGCTGAGCTGCGGCACCAGCGCCACGTCCACTTCCTGCTGAACCAGATGGATACCCAGCTGTTTTGCATCACGCGGCGTGCGGATGGAGACCGGTTCACCATCCAGCAGGATTTCGCCGCTGTAGTGGCTGTGCGCGCCGGAAAGGATCGCCATCAGGGTAGATTTACCCGCACCGTTCGCGCCGGTCAGGGCATGAACCGAATGGCCGTCACTGCGGAAATCCACCGACGATAGCGCGGCAAACCCGCCAAAAGCGATGGAGATGTTACGCATCTCAAGGCGGTTTAACCCTGGCATGTCATTACTCTCCTGAAGAATCACTGGCCGCATTTTTTCCTGAACCTTCAGGCGCGGCAACAGCCGAAAGCGCATAAGCTAGCACGAAATCTTATTAGCCATCCAGACATCCGGACATAACGGCGGCTGTGACCAGCGAAGCGCGGGAACGTGGCGGAATAGCGGGGTAAAGCGCGGAAAAGGCAGCGAATTATGCTGGGGATAAGTGACAGGCATAAAAAAACCAGGCCCGAGCCTGGTTTACTTTTTTTGTGACAGAATTACTTTTCTGGCACCACATTCAGCAGGGTGGTCAGTAATTTCCAGTAAAGACCAACGCTTTCGATGTGAACCTGCTCATCCGGCGAGTGCGGCCCGGTGATGGTCGGCCCAATCGAGACCATATCCATATCCGGATAAGGCTTTTTGAACAGACCACACTCCAGACCGGCGTGAATCACCTGAATGTTCGGGGTCTTATCAAACAGCGCGATATAGGTCTGACGGGTCAGTGCCATGATGGCGGAGTCCGCATCCGGCTGCCAGCCTGGGTAGCCACCTTTCGCTTTGGTCTGCGCGCCCGCCAGCTGGCCCAGCGAGGTCAGCATCTGCACCACATAATCGCGACCGGTGTCGATCAGCGAACGGATCAGGCAGTTAATCTCTGCGTGGTCATCTTCCATCGTCACCACACCGATATTCAGTGAGGTTTCGACCACACCTTTCGCCACGTCTGAATTGCGGATCACGCCGTTTGGCGTGCTGTTCAGCAGATTCAGGAAGCGATCGCGGCTGTCAGTGCTCAGGGCATTACCCTGATGCGCCAGCGGCTCGGTGACCAGTGCGATATTTGGCTCTTTAACGCCGTGCTCGTTTTTGATGGCGCTCAGGAAGTGCGCCGCTGCGGATTTCAGCGCATCCGCTTTGTGGCTCTCGACGGCTACGGTAGCAAAGGCTTCACGCGGAATCGCGTTGCGCAGCGTACCGCCGCTGAACGCCAGCAGACGCAGATCCAGTTCAGCCGCGTGTGCCGCCAGGAAGCGTGCCAGCAGTTTGTTGGCGTTGCCGAGGCCCATATGAATGTCGGCACCGGAGTGACCGCCACGCAGTCCCTTCAGCGTCAGCTTAAGGGTCTGAAACTCAGCAGGCACGGCTTCGCGGGTCAGTGGCAGGGTAGAGACGAAGTCGATACCGCCTGCACAACCCATGTAGATCTCACCTTCTTCTTCGGAGTCGGTGTTGATCAGGATTTCAGCCTGCAGCCAGTTGGGTTGCAGACCGAACGCGCCATCCATGCCAGTCTCTTCGGTCATGGTCAGCAGCACTTCCAGCGGGCCATGCGTCAGGCTGTTGTCAGCCAGCACCGCCAGCGCAGAAGCCATACCGATGCCGTTGTCCGCGCCCAGCGTGGTGCCGCGTGCTTTTACCCACTCGCCGTCAATCCAGGGCTGAATCGGGTCTTTGGTGAAGTCATGCACGGTGTCGTTATTTTTCTGCGGCACCATGTCCAGATGCGCCTGCAGCGCAACCGGGGTACGGTTTTCCATGCCTGCGGTGGCGGGCTTACGAATCAGGATGTTGCCGACCTGATCGCGCTCACACCAGAAGCCCTGCTCTTTAGCCCAGCCGGTGATGTAGTTCGCCAGCGCTTCTTCGTGAAAAGAGGGATGGGGAATAGAGCAGATCTTAGCGAAAATATCCCACAGTGGCTGTGGAGAGAGTTGAGACAATTCAGACACGACAGGTCTCCTGTGTCAGTGTACCGGCGAGGCCGGACATCGCGAGTTTCCAGT
This sequence comes from Pantoea sp. JKS000250, assembly GCF_003201065.1. NCBI lineage: Bacteria > Pseudomonadati > Pseudomonadota > Gammaproteobacteria > Enterobacterales > Erwiniaceae > Pantoea > Pantoea sp. JKS000250. Next base: position 3,128,846 of record NZ_QICZ01000001.1, read on the forward strand.
GAAAAATCGCCGTCAGAGAATCTGACGAGCCAGGCCTGAGAATATCACTGTTTTTTACCGGGTGCGCTCTCAGACGCGCTAAAAAGCCGCAACCAGCGCGCGGGTGCTGGTTTTTAGTGCGTCAACTCCTTATAATCTCGCGCAACCTTTTCCCCGTTGCACATTTTTACGCCACCTCGGTTGGCTGGGATTTCTATTTTATGAGCGAAAAATACGTCGTTACCTGGGACATGCTTCAGATTCATGCCCGTAAACTGGCCCAGCGCCTGCTTCCTGTTGAACAGTGGACAGGCATTATCGCGGTGAGCCGCGGCGGTCTGGTACCGGCTTCGCTGCTGGCACGTGAACTGGGTATCCGCTACGTTGATACCGTCTGCATCTCCAGCTATGACCACGATCATCAGCGCGAAATGAAAGTGCTGAAGCGTGCGGAAGGCGACGGTGAAGGCTTTATCGTGATCGATGACCTGGTGGATACCGGCGGCACCGCTCAGGCGATTCGCGAGATGTACCCGAAAGCGCGTTTCTGCACCATTTTCGCGAAACCCGCTGGTCGCTCACTGGTTGATGATTATATTGTCGATATTCCGCAGGATACCTGGATTGAGCAGCCGTGGGATATGGGCGTGGTCTACATTCCGCCGATTGTAAAAAACTGATTGATACACATCAGACAACGCCCGGTTTTCCGGGCGTTGTGCTTTCTGAGCCTCGCACCCCGAATTGCCGTACAGTACACTTAGCCATCGCCGTTCTGTTGCAGGAGAAGTGAGTATGACGAGCAAAAATCTCAGCGAGGAGCTATTCAAGCCGCGCTTTAAGCATCCTGAAACCTCTTCCCTGGTTCGCCGCCAGCATCACGCTACCCCGGATATCCACTCAGCCCTGGATGGTGACAGCCAGCGTGGCTGGTATCGCATGCTGAACAAGCTGATGTGGACATGGCGCGGCCTGACGCCGCAGGAGATCAGTGAAGTGCTGGCGCGTATTGCCATCAGCAACGTTGAACATACCGATGAGACGCTGCTCGATACGGTAATCGGTTTCCGCAGCGGTAACTGGCATTTTGAATGGTGCAGACAGGCAGGCATCTGGCAGCAGAAAGCGCTGGAGGCGACCGACGACAGCGAGGCGGGTGACTACTGGCTGCACGCGGCGCACCTCTATAGCGTTGCCGCTTATCCCTATATAAAAGGCGATGAGCTGGCTGACCAGGCACAGACGCTGGCCAATCGCGCCTATGAAGAGGCCACTCAGCGGTTGCCAGGCGAACTGAAATCCCTGACGTTTGCCATCACGGGCGGCAGTCCGGTTAGCGGCTTTCTGCACATACCACCGGATGTCGAAGCGCCTTATCCCACCGTGCTGTTCTGCGGCGCGCTCGACTCGTTACAGAGCGATCATTACCGCCTGTTCCATGACTATCTTGCCCCGCGCGGCATTGCGATGCTGACCATTGATGTGCCGTCGGTGGGTAACTCGGTGAAATGGACGCTGAATCAGGACACCAGTTTTCTGCATCAGCAGGTGTTGCGCGATCTGAAAAACGTGCCCTGGGTTGACCATACCCGTGTGGCGGCGTTTGGCTATCGCTTTGGCGCGAACGTGGCGGTGCGGCTGGCCTATCTGGAATCGCAGCGGCTGCGCGGCGTCGCCTGTCTTGGCCCGATTGTGCATGCGCTGCTGACGCAGACGGCGTTGCAGGATGAGATCCCGGATATGTATATGGATATGCTGGCAAGCCGGTTAGGCATGGCGACCGCTTCCGACAGCGCGCTGCGCACCGAACTCAATCGTTATTCGCTTAAAACCCAGGGATTGCTGGGCCGCCGGACGCCGACACCGATGCTGTCGGGTTACTGGCAGAACGATCTTTTCAGTCCGGAAGAAGAGAGCAAGCTGATCGCTAACTCGTCGTCAGACGGCAAAGCGCTGCTGATTCCGGTGAAGCCGATGATGGCCAGTTTCGACAAGGCGCTGAATGAGATTTGCGACTGGCTGGAGAAGCGTTTAAAAAGGTAACTGGCAAAATTTACAGTATTTGCTACAACTAGTAGCGGAATTCTTCCGGGCGGCCTTATAAAGGCTTATGACGTAATCGGGCCGCCCGGAAATCAAGGCTGTATAGCGGTCAAAACCTATGGAGAATCAGCATGACGTTACCAAGTGGTCATCCCCGCAGTCGCCTGCTTAAGCGTTTTACCGAGCTTGGGCCTTATATTCGCGATGGGAAATGTGGCGAAACCCGCTTCTTCTTCGACTGTCTGGCTGCCTGCGTCAATGTGAAACCGGCACCGGAACTGCGTGAGTTCTGGGGCTGGTGGATGGAGCTGGAAGCGCAGGCTGACCACTTTACCTATGTCTATCATATTGGTCTGTTCGATAAAGAGGGCGACTGGTCGGTGGTAAACATCAAAGGTAAAGAGAACACGGCACGTGTGGAAGAGACCTTACGGAATTTCCATACCCGCCTGAAAGCGATGCTGAAGGAGTTAGAGCTGGATCTTATCCCGGCCAGCGACTTCGATGAGAAACCGGTGAAGCTGAGTGCTTGATTAGGTAGTTCAGTAAAATAAAGACGAAAAAAATGGCGAGTTTAAAAACTCGCCATTTTTGTTGAAGTCTGGCCCGCTGTTAGATCGCGTTTTCGCAGAGAACACGGTCAGATCGGAAAGACGCAAAAGCCGCTATCCATGGCACGCTTTGCTCACGCAATTACGCACCTCATCCCTGAGGTGCGTCCGTAAACGGGCCAACGCTTTGCGTTGTTCAAAAACGCTCCCGGCGTTTTTGTCCGTGGCGTGGGACGCTTTCCTCTTCTGACCGTGTTCCCTGCGTGTTGAATTTATGCGTTGCTGCCAGATCCAAATCCGCCCGGTTTTCGAGCCTCAAATCAGAACTGGTAAGTCACACCCATTGCCACAATGTCGTCGTTGTTGATCGACAGCGCGTTGTCATCATCCAGCTGGTTGATTTTGTAATCCACGAAGGCGGACATGTTTTTGTTGAAGTAGTAGGTTGCACCCACATCGATATATTTCACCAGATCCGCATCGCCGATACCGTTTTCGATATCTTTGCCTTTGGTCTGCACATAGCCAATAGAAGGACGCAGGCCGAAATCAAACTGATACTGCGCCACCAGTTCGATGTTCTGCGCTTTGTTGGCTGCGCCCGCGACGGCAGCGCCGGTATTACGGTTGGTGCCGCTGATTGGCGTCATGTTGCGGGTATCGGTGTAAATCGCCGCCAGGTAAACGCTGTTGGCATCATACTTCACCCCTGCGCCCCAGGAATCTGCGCGGTCACCGCCGCCATAGGCGCGCGCCTGCTGCTGGTTGGTGCGGTCAGATGAGGTGATGGCACTCATCAGGCTCACGCCGCTATCACCCAGCGCATAGCCCAGTGAAGCACCGTAGCCGTCGCCGTTCTGGCGGTTAATGTCAGTACGGCTGTTGGCGCTGGTGGCGTCGTTCTTGCCCTGATACTGCAGCGCAAATTTCAGGCCATCGACCAGACCAAAGAAGTTGTTGTTGCGGTAAGTCGCGACGCCGGTGGCGCGCTGGGTCATAAAGTTATCGGAACGGGCCGTGCCGTCCCCACCGAATTCCGGGAACACGTCGGTCCAGGCTTCAACGTCATACAGCACGCCATAGTTACGGCCATAATCCACCGAACCATACTGCGAGAATTTCAGGCCTGCAAAACCCAGGCGGGTCTTGTTGCCGTTATTGGCGTCGCTGCCTTCAGAGTTATTAACGTTGTACTGATATTCCCACTGACCGTAACCGGTCATCAGGTCATTAATCTGCGTCTGGCCTTTAAAGCCGATACGGGTATAAGACTTGTCACCGTCTGCGCTGGCATTATCGCTGATGTAGTGCTCAGCTTTAACTTTGCCGTATAAATCCAGTTTGTTGCCGTCTTTGTTATAGATTTCGGCAGCGTGCGCGGCAGAAGCCAGCGTCAGCGTGGAGACGATCATGGCCAGTGTGCTTTTCTTCATTTGCTATCAATCCCAATGTGAACGCCGTAAAAAAACGAAAGTTTTTGTAAAACACCGACTTTTTACCCGTCTGTGATGAACTTTTTATGACACTTTTCCGGATTTCTTGTTAATGCTGAACTTTTGGTCTACCGCCTTGTCCGCGTAAATTCGTGCTTTTCCCCCGCTGGCTGTTGGCTTCCGTATCGACTCCTGTTAAAACGTCCTTTCGTAAAAAATTTTTCACTACGGCAGGAAATATGAGTGGCAGTCAGACCTTAGTGGTCAAGTTGGGTACCAGCGTTCTTACCGGCGGCTCTCGCCGGTTAAATCGGGCGCACATGGTGGAACTGGTTCGTCAGTGTGCGCAGCAGCATGCCGCAGGCCACCGCATTGTGATCGTCACTTCTGGCGCGATGGCCGCCGGACGCGAACATCTGGGCTACCCCGAACTGCCACCCACCATCGCCTCAAAGCAGCTGCTGGCTGCGGTGGGGCAGAGCCGTCTGATTCAGCTGTGGGAACAGTTATTCTCCATCTATGGCATCCATATTGGTCAGATGCTGCTGACCCGTGCCGACATGGAAGATCGCGAACGTTTCCTGAATGCCCGCGATACGCTGCGCGCGTTGCTGGATAACCACATTGTGCCGGTGATCAACGAGAACGATGCGGTTGCTACCGCTGAAATCAAAGTGGGCGACAACGACAATCTTTCGGCGCTGGCGGCGATGCTCGGCGGTGCCGACAAGCTGCTGCTGCTGACCGATCAGCAGGGTCTGTTTACCGCCGATCCGCGCAACAATCCTGACGCTGAGCTGATCAGCGACGTCCACGTGATCGATGATGCGTTACGCGCGCTCGCGGGTGACAGCGTATCCGGTCTCGGCACCGGCGGTATGTCGACCAAGCTTCAGGCGGCGGATGTTGCCTGCCGCGCCGGAATAGACGTGATTATCGCCTCGGGCAGTCGCAGCGGTGTGATCAGCGATGTGATTGACGGTAAGCCGGTTGGTACGCGATTCCATGCACAGCAATCGCCGCTGGAGAACCGTAAACGCTGGATTTTCGGTGCGCCACCGGCGGGTGAACTCACCGTCGATGACGGGGCACTGGCGGCCATCATTGAACGCGGCAGTTCGCTGCTGCCCAAGGGCATTCGCGCAATTCAGGGGAATTTCTCGCGCGGTGAAGTGATCCGCATCCGCAGCCTGCAGGGCCGGGATATTGCTCACGGTGTTTCTCGCTACAACAGTGACGCGATGCGCATGATTGCCGGCCATCACAGCCAGCAGATCAGCGAAATTCTGGGATATGAATATGGCCCGGTGGCCGTTCACCGCGACGACATGATCGTCAGTTAAGGAGCGGACAATGCTTGAAGAGATGGGAAAAGCGGCGCGTGCCGCAGCGTATACCGTGGCCGATCTGTCGACGGCTGAGAAGAATCAGGTTCTGATGACCATTGCTGACCGCCTTGAGGCGGAGAGCGCAGACATTCTGGCTGCTAACGAGCTGGATTTAGCCGATGCGCGTCAGAACGGCATGAGTGCCGCGCTGTTAGACCGGCTGACACTCAACCCGCAACGCCTCGCCAGCATCGCCAGCGATGTGCGTCAGGTCTGTCAGCTGGCCGATCCGGTGGGACAGTTAATCGACGGCGGTCAGCTCGACAGCGGACTGCGTATTGAACGCCGTCGCGTGCCGCTGGGCGTTGTTGCAGTCATTTATGAGGCGCGTCCTAACGTCACGGTTGATGTCGCCAGCCTGTGTCTGAAAACCGGCAACGCCGCCATTCTGCGTGGCGGCAAAGAGACCTGGCGCACCAATGCGGCCACCGTCCGGGTGATCCAGAACGCGCTGAAACAGCACGGTCTGCCGACGGCTATCGTGCAGGCGATTGAAAATCCGGATCGCGAGCTGGTGAATAAGCTGCTGAAGCTGGATCGCTACGTCGATATGCTCATCCCGCGTGGCGGAGCCGGGCTGCACAAGCTGTGCCGGGAAAACTCCACTATCCCGGTGATTACCGGCGGCATCGGCGTCTGTCACATCTACATTGATGAGACGATGGAGATTGAACCGGCGCTTGATCTGATCGTCAACGCCAAAAAACAGCGTCCCAGCGCCTGTAACTCGCTGGAAACGCTGCTGGTGGATCAGGCGATGGCCGAACGTTTCCTGCCCGCTTTCAGCGCGCGTATGGCGCAGGAAGGCATCGCGCTGCATGCTGACAGCAACGTGCTGGCGCAGCTGCAGCAGGGCCCGGCTTCGGTCATCCAGGTTAATCCTCAGCAGTACAATGATGAGTGGCTGTCGCTGGACCTTAACGTCAAATTAGTGGCGGATATGGATGAGGCGATCGATCACATCCGTACGCACGGCACGCAGCACTCGGATGCCATTCTGACCCGTGACACCCGCAACGCCGCGCGTTTTGTTCGTCAGGTCGACTCCTCAGCGGTCTATGTTAACGCCAGCACCCGCTTCACCGATGGCGGGCAGTTTGGCCTGGGTGCCGAAGTGGCGGTCAGTACCCAGAAGCTGCATGCACGCGGCCCAATGGGATTAGAGGCGCTGACCACCTATAAATGGATTGCCTGGGGCGACGACACGCTCCGGTCATAGCTACGATAATTTTTAACAAAACGGGAGTCTTTCAGAGACTCCCGTTTTTTTTAGCCCGGCTTTCCGGTCCAGTGAAAGATAGAGTTTTCTGCCCATCTGATCAATTTTCATTCCCATCCTGTCACCGTTGCCCGCTATGCTGGCTGAATTTCACGCAATTTCTTACGGAACATTCCTGAAAGGCGGGGCTATATGCGGCCTGAGGCAATATTTTTTGTTCAGCTGCAGGCCGAAGCGGATAATGATAATTAGAAATGCTTGATAAAGCGGTTAGGTAGTAAACGAGCGGTAATATAAAATGAACTGGTAGCAATAATGAAAATAACATCCAGTATCTCTTCTATGGCTGATTATTAACTAATGGTTAAAAAAGAAAGTACAAGACAAGCTTTCACCACCAGGCTGATAGCGGCGTGTGAGAGTGCCGGCATTGTCGGACATGGACGAAACAAACAGGTTGCCAGAGCCCTGCAGCAGCAGGGCTGTAAGATTTCAACACCAGGAGTGTGGAAGTGGTTTAACGCGCAGTCAGTGCCTGATGGCGGCAATTTACTGGCGCTCAGCCAGCTGCTGGGAGTCAGGGTAGAGTGGCTGCAATACGGTATGGAACAACCCGCAGACCCGGTAACGCTGAGTACGTTTACCGGCCATAAGAATGTGTTTCGGGTGGATAGCCTTGATATCGGGCAGCGAAGCGCTGCGGGTCTGCCCGCGCGTGATGAGTTTGTAGAGACCATCCAGGCGATCGAATATGGTCTGGATGAGGCGCGGGTGCTATTCAACGGGCGGCCGGCGGAGAACATCCGGTTAATTGCCATCAATAGCGACTCTATGGCTGACACCTTTGCACCGCGCGATCAGCTGTTTGTGGATATCAGCGTGCGGATGTTCGACGGTGATGGCATCTATATTTTTACCCTCGATGAGCAACTCTATCTCAAGCGTCTGCAGCTGCAGCATAAGAAAATTGCTGTAATTTCAGATAATAAACGCTATGAAACCTGGTATCTCAATCACGACGACGTTACCAGCCTGAAGGTCCTGGCAAAAGTGATCATGAGTCAGGCGCGTCACTATCAGATCCTCGGCTAAGGCCGCTTTTGCCGCCTTTCTCAGACAGGCTGCAAAAAAATAATCGGCATAAATTCATAAATTTAACCAGCAGTAAATAAAAAATTAACCAACAGTGTTTGATAAAGCATAAGAACCTGTTAATAATTTGGATATGGATGAACGAAGCAGTTCTTTCACGGATGAGCCGCTCTTAAACAATTGAGGCGCTGCACAAGCGCGAATCATACCACCCAAAAGTCAGTGAACTTTGGGATGGGGTGGATGCGCAAAATGCAGCGTCGTCAGATGCCGTTTATTTCCCCTCGCTTACTTTCCACCTGGCTGCTAACGCAGCCGGGCGGCGAGCGTGCGAGCGCGATACACGTCATTCGGGCCCGTTCGGATCACCGAAAGCTCGCGCCTGCCACCCCATCGCCAAAGACTCATTCACAGGAGGAGTTATGGCGATAATTCACTATGGCAAAAGCGTTTTTGTGGGCAACGCACGTACTCGTCGCCATCGGCGGCGCCAACCTCTCAGCAGCCTGACTCAGAGCATCGACCAGGCCCTGAACTTCCCAACTGAACCCCCCGTCCTGAGACGTGCAGAGCAAATCTGCCAGCGTCAGGTCGCCCCGCGCGTTGATCGCGCAATCACTGCACCCCGCGTCACCAGTCAGGAAACACCCAGTTTCGACAATTGCTGTCTTCCGCATGTTCACCTCTACGCCGTGAGCTGAAGCGCGAAGAAAGCGTGCATTTCCGTTCCGGCTAACTCTTCGTTATCTCCAGCTCTCACTGGACGCAATTTGCTGAATTACTGTTCAGTTTTGCTGCAGGGTCAGTCAGGCCTCTTGCCGCGCCTGAACGGGTAATGATCAGCAGGCGTTATGTATTTCTTTTCACAATGGTGAATTGCTTTAACCCGTCATTAAGGAGTCGTTATGAGCCAGATAATTGCAGTACTGAATTTTGAAGAGGGATATGTCGACACGCCTTACCTCGACACGCTGGGCTTTCCCACGGTCGCGGGCGGTATCCGCATCGGGCCTAAGGGGGCATCGCTGAGTAATTACACTTTCCGCGTGCCACGGCGCGTCGGGGATGTCTGGAAGCAGTGCATTCTTGAAAACAAAGTTCAGGAGATGCAGGGCAGGGATCTGCTGCGTAACGCGCTGGCGAAGTGCAATGACGCCCGCACGGATGTGTTGCTGAGCATGACCTATCAGCTGGGCGTCGAAGGCGTTATGCAGTTCAAAAACATGCTCACCGCCATCGCTGCTGAACAATTCAATGAGGCAGCTGACGCGATGATGAACAGCCTCTGGGCCCGCCAGACACCGGGCCGCGCCCGGCGTCATGCGGAGATGATGCGCAGCGGAACCTATGCGGTTTACAGGGGGCTGCTATGAGATGGCTCATGTTTCTCGTCGCCGTACTGACGGCGATCATCATCCTGCTGCTGTTGCAGCGCTTCACCACCCTGCAATTTGTCTCTCATGCCCGCCTGCTCTTCAAAACCTGGTCCGTCTGGCTCGCGTCGCTGGGATCCATGCTCAGCGCCTGGGCACAGTCATTCCCTTCTGCCGCCGTTGATGCCTGGAACGTGCTGCCGGAGGACGTGAAATCGATTCTGCCACACAACTACCTGGGGTTTGTGGGGGCGTTCATGGTGGCGATGGGCGTGATTGCACAATTTGTTCGTCAGAAAAATCTGCTTAACGCGAAAGAGCAAACGGAAGGAGCGAAACCATGACGCTGATTACCACTTTACTGGGCGGCAGCTGGCACTGGCTTGCTGCACTGGCCGGCATCATTGCGGCACTGGGCGCCAGTTATTTCGGCGGCAGGAAAATCGGCAAAGTGCAGCAAAAAGCGCGATCTGACGTCGCAAACGCGCAACAGGAGGCGTCCCGCGTCAGCGCAGTGGCGCAACAACAACAACATAACCGCGAGGAGGCTAACCGTGTGGCGACTGACAACCATAGCCTTGATGACGCTGCTGCTCGCGACAAGCTGCAGCAGTCGAAATACCACAAACCCTGAGCCGGTGGCGATCACCGACTCTGCCTGCGTACTTTTTTCCCCTCTTTATACCTACGGCGATGACGCGCAAAAAATGGACGTCAGGACAGTGCGCGCCATCAACACCCACAACGACATGTGGGACACCCTTTGCGGCCATCCGGCTGCGGCTAAGTAGTGCGCTGATGGTCAGCGCGATATCTCAATGATCCTGAGGAGGATTCTATGATCGAAGTTAACTCTTTTGCTGAACTGCGCACCACTGTTCCACCAAAATCAGGTGAAGTCGCGAGCCTGAAACGCTATTACGACAAAGACTCCAGCTTCCGTGGCGGCGCAGACTTTGTCGGTTTCCTCACCACCACGCCGCTGAAAGATGATGGCGGTACAGTGGCGGTGGGTAACGGTTTCTACTGGAAGCGCACCATCAACGATCCCGCCGAAGTGAATGTCCTGCACTTTGGCGCGAAAGGGGATGGCGTCACCGATGACACTGATGCCTTTAAGCGCATGCTGGCATGGACGCAGAGCTACAACACCTATGCGAAAGCGATTCCGGTACGTTTTCCGGGTGGTCGCTTCCTGATTTCACCTATCGATATCAGCGATACAGAGTTGCCGTTCTTTGGTCTGGCAGGTGACGATATCGAACTCGGCTCGTCACCGCGCACCACTATTATTTCTGACAAAAGTGCTACTCCGGTGTTTAAGGTTAATGCGCGTAAAATCGCCATCAAAGGCATCTGCTGGCACGGACAGGCTAATGCCGGGACTGTCGACACCACACTCAAAGTCACCGTCACGCCTGAACAGTGCAGCAACGTTCAGCCGTTCTTCGAAAACACGATTGTCGGCGGCCAGATCGTCAATATCTTCTGCTTCAAGGCGCAAAGTACCGGGGGAACCGTCTTTAAGCTGCAGGATACGCTCGACAGTAAGTTCGATCAGATCTACACCTCCACGACCTATTCACGCGTGTTTGATGTCGGCTGGTCAAACACACCGAAGGGGAACTGGGACCACTCAACCGCCATTGAGCTCTGTAATGCCAACTTCCAGTCGGGCTACGGCGACGCCACGCTCTACATGCCGCGCGTTACGCAGGGCGTCATGCGCAACGTCTGGATTGAGCACACGACTAACCCGGGGGATCTGTCGGACGGCGGCTGGAACATTGAGACGCTCAATATTGAAGATTGCGCCACGCCGCTCAATCTCAATAATGCCCGCGTGGTAATGCGCCATATTAACCTGCAGGCGGGGGCGAAAATCACTAATGATCTGGCCGGGAGTAAGTGGTTATCGACCTTTGAATATGGCTATCGTCGGGATGAGAACTACGGCACGTTCATGACCGGTTCGCTGCGTGCTGGCTATTACAGCGGCTATAAAGTGGTGAATAACACTGCGACCGACAACTGGTATCGGCTGGGGCAGCTCTATTTCCCGGCGCCTAACCAGCAATGGGTGATGGAACTGATCAGTAAAGCGGATGCCACCACGCCGTCCGGCACCGCCGGTTCACCGGTCAATATGCCTGCCACTGGTAAAACCCTGATCAACCTGCAGCGACTGGAGACGGTCTGGGCCGATGCTTACCACATGGGACAGCCTTCCGTGCTGGACATTCGTTATGGCCGGGTAGGGACCACCTATGCCGTCATCTGGGTCAAGCTGAAAGCCAACAGCGGCGAGACCATGTTCAACCTGAAGACCACCGGTCCGACCCGTTTCGACACCGGTTCCTGCTCGCTGTTCCAGTCGGATATGTCGGTGGTGACGGACATCACCAATATCAGCAACCTGAAACCTGCGGCACGCTTCGGCATGCACAATGGACTGGCAGGTATTGGTGCTAACGAGAAGGGCGTGGTGACGCTCGCGACCGCTGCGGGTACACCGACCAATAAAACCGCGCCAACCGGTTTTGTGCTGATCAATATCAACGGCGTTGACCGCAAGGTTCCTTACTACGATTGATGATCGGCATGTTTTGGGCGAGGCTCCGGCCTCGCCCTTTTTTAACCGGTAACAAAAGTCAGGTGAAAATATCATTGTCATATGGGTAAATATGAATGCTTTTCAAACAAGTGCACTTGACGTAATAACGGCTCTTTTTTACCGTAGCACCCGTACTTCTCATCCTTGCCGGTATAGCTCAGTTGGCAGAGCAGCGCATTCGTAATGCGAAGGTCGCAGGTTCGACTCCTGTTTCCGGCACCACTCCGCTCTTTTTCAGCCTCACGCCGGAATAAATTTCTGCAGGCCATTCTTAAGCCTTCATTCTGATTAAAGAACCCACACTGAGAATTTACTGTCGCCAGCCGCTATCTGCTGGCGCGGCAGGGTTTGTCTGCCATAAACAATGCGCGCTCTGGCCAGGTTGTCAGTCCGGAACGCTGAACCGTTCACTCATCGCCGCTAAGTTCAGGCCACGCTATTTGCGTTTAATTTGAATAACGGCTTGCGTCGCCTGGTGAAGTGTGGCCTAATGAATCGTCGGTTTGATTAACAGACACTATCAAAGTAAGTAACCAAAGCAGTTCTCATCTCTAAGTTTGTCGCGAGACATCCCTTCTTTTTGAGTCTTCTCTTACGTTCTGATTAAAATCTGTTCTCAGGCCATTATGCCGGAAGGCTCGATATATTAAGGATTTAAGCATGTCTAACAAAATTCGCGGTACCGTTAAATGGTTTAACGCAGAGAAAGGCTTCGGTTTCATCTCTCCTGCAGACGGCAGCAAAGATGTATTCGTACATTTCTCTGCAATCCAGGGCACCGATTTCCGTTCATTAGACGAAGGTCAGCAAGTTGAATTCACAGTAGAAAATGGCGCCAAAGGCCCAGCTGCTGCGAACGTTGTTGGTCTCTAAGGACTGAAAATTACTTTTAAATGTCCTCACTGTAATGGCTCACAGTTTCGTACATCACATTTTGATGTTACAAGAGCCAATCCGCATGGAGCGAAATGCATTTTCTGCAAATCTGTCGTTGTTCAGGTGAACGCGGCGAGGATTGCAATTCAGAGCCAGCTTCGCGCTCTCTGATAAAGGCTAGTGAGCTTTATAGCGTTGTTGCATTTACAGTAATAAAAGGCTGCCTCTGGCAGCCTTTTTTGTTTTCTGCTGTTCCCCTCCGCCATCCCTCATCCTTTCTTCTGTACCCGCCGGAATACCTTAGCTTACCTGCGTAATTCTTTGCTCAACCACCTGTAACCTGTTCGTTTACTGTCACCGATCTGAAACAGGCCCGCCGGAGCAGGCCATTAAAGGGAATCAGCGAAGAACGGGTTGCAGTGCGAGCTTGCCGGTATTAAACACGCTCATCGCCTGCGCCATACGCTCAGCCTGATCCTGCAGTGCCTGTGAAGCAGCTGATGCTTCCTGAACCAGCGCGGCGTTCTGCTGCGTTACCGCTTCCATCTGGGTAATCGCCTGATTGATCTCATTGATGCCGCTGCTCTGCTCGCTGCTGGCAATGGTGATTTCGCTCATGATGTTCGCCACGCTCTGCACGCTGTTTACCACCTCACCGATGGTCGAACCCGCATGAGTGACCAGTTTGCTGCCTTCATCGACTTTAGCGACCGAATCTTCAATCAGTACCTTAATCTCTTTAGCCGCGGAGGCTGAGCGCTGTGCCAGATTACGCACTTCACTTGCAACCACCGCAAAGCCGCGACCCTGTTCACCCGCCCGCGCCGCTTCAACGGCGGCGTTCAGAGACAGAATATTGGTCTGGAAGGCGATGGAGTCGATAACGCTGATGATATCGACAATTTTGCGTGAGGAGAGGGCGATCGCTTCCATCTTCTCGATCACTTTTTCCATGACCACGCCACCCTCACGCGCTACGCTGGAAGTCGTCGATACCAGGTGATTAGCTTCACGTGCGTTGTCGGCATTGTGTTTCACGGTCGACGTCATCTGCTCCATGGCAGAGGCGGTCTCTTCCAGCGAACTGGCCTGCTGTTCGGTGCGGGTCGAGAGGTCCAGGTTACCACTGGAGATTTGATTAGAGGCGACTGCGATAGTGTCGGAGCCGGTGCGTACTTCAGTCACAATCGACAGCAGGTTATCGTTCATTCGCTGCAGCGCCTGCATCAGGACGCCAGTTTCATCGCGCGAGGTGACCTGCATCTGGGTACTCAGATCGCCCGCGGCAACGCGTTCAGCAACGTCAACCGCAGCAACCAGCGGACGCACAATAGAGCGGGTCAGGAAGTAGCCCAGCATAATCGCGGCCAGAATCGCCAGCGCGGAGAAAATCAGCGTGATGGTGATGGCGGACTGACCATTTTCCACAATACCCTGACCTTCGCTGCGCAGCTGCGAGTCCTGAGAGTTGGCAAAATTTACCGCATCCTGCAGGAATTTATTCTGGGTGGCGGTCATCGATTTCAGGACATAGGCGCTGGCTGCATCAAAATTGCCCGCTTTGATCAGGCCGATCAATTCAGTTTTGACCTGCTCAAATGCGTGAGACGAGGCCAGCAGACCAGCGATCTTTTTCTTACCGACGGGTGTAACCTGGATGTCCTCAATCTTTTTCATCGCGATGTTAGTGCGTTGTGTGGCTTCATCCAGCTGCCCATAACGTTTCACATTCATTTCCGGACGGTTTGTGTCGATCACCATGCCGCGCAGGTATTTGATCTGATCGTTGACGCCATCGCGCACATCAAATGCCAGTCGTACTTTCACATAGCGATCGTCAACGATCGATGAGATCGCGGTATTAATACTGTTAATTCTGGTAATGGATGTTACGCCAATCACTATCAGTAACGTCACAATAATACCGAAGGCTGCTGCGAGCCGCATTCCCACCTTCATATTCTTGATACTGAACATGTTCTCTTCCCCGTTTTATTATTAATCAGTTTGTTAGCAACACTCAGGTTCTCTGCTGTTGTGCGCAGTGCCTTGCTGATGTCTGTGGTCACAGCCGCAGGCAAAAAGGTGATCTCGCGCATACAGTTATCGGAGCACAAACATGTACCTTTAATAATTTTTAAGTAATAACGGTGCGTGAATAAATAGTCACTGAAAAGCTTCAGAAAGGGTTAACAAATAAACAAAGGGAAAACTCAGGCAAAAAAAAGGGCCGTCAGCAGGAATGCTGACGGCCCGATCCAGACAAGCATGACCGGATTCAGAAAACTAAGAAGTAGAGGCCTACCCAGAATGCGACACTTAACGTGACGGCGGTAATCCAGGCCAGCTGGCGTAAACGGCCACGCAGCACTTTCTGAGGAGAAGGGGTAGCAGGTGCCGGTGTAACAGGTAAAGTTTCAATATGCATAGTCGGTTCCTGATCAGGCCAGTCATTCTGCTGGCTAAAAAGTAAAAACATACCGGGCATTCTTCGCGGCCCGGATTTGTTTAGCGTGCAGTGTCGAGAACGTTGAAAATCACGTCTGACAGCTCATTCAGTTCAAACTTCGCCACATAACCGTCGGCACCCACTTTGCGCACATGATCTTCGTTGGCGCTGCCAGAGAGTGAGGAGTGAATGACGACCGGCAGAACCTTGAGAATCGGGTCCCGCTTAATGTTGCGGGTCAGCGTAAAGCCATCCATCTCTGGCATCTCCAGATCGGTCAGGACCAGCGCAATTTTGTCGTGAATCGACTCGCCCGCAGCCTGTGCTTCCTGGCTCATCAGCTTAATTTTTTCCCAGGCTTCCAGACCGGTATTAAACATCAGCGCCGGAATGCCCATGCTCTTCAGACCCTGCTCCAGCAGCTGACGCGCCACTTTAGAATCTTCTGCCACAATGGCGACTGCACCAGGACGATAGTTGAACGCACGCGGTCTGGCCGCTTCCGGTTCAACGCCGCGCACTGAAGGAATGATGTCATACAGAATCTGCTCAACGTCCAGCACCATCGCCAGCTCGTTGCTCTGTTTGTCGCTGTCCAGGCAGGCGATGCTGGTAATATTGCGGCCGCTGATACCGGCTTCAGCGGTATGCACCTGGCTCCAGTCGAGACGCACGATGTTCTCAACTGACTCCACGGCAAACGCCTGGGTGTTACGGGCATACTCGGTCACCAGCAGCAGGTTAAGACCGGTTTCAGGCACACAGCCCGCTACTGCAGGCAGGTCGATCACCGGAATGAACTGACCACGAATACTCGCCATCCCCAGCAGCGGCGAACGCATGCCCGCGGCTTTAGTGATGGTCGGCATCGGTACAATTTCACGCAGCTTGAAGACGTTAATGCCAAACAGTTCAGACTTGCCTTTCAGCTGATCGGAACCTAAGCGAAACAGCAGCAGCTCAAACTTGTTCGATAACGCGAGGTTCGCTCTTTCATCGATCTCTTTTTGAAAATTATCCATGGTTGCCTCTGCATTAACGCAGCTGGTGAAATAGGGTGTGAACAGGTTATCGGCAGCAAAAGGAAAAAGGTGAGAAGAGAAGGGTGAAATAAAACGGATGCCAATTATTGTGCCAGGCTTAACCCTGAAGGTTCAACATGGACACCTTTCCAATAAAGGAGTGTGAAATGAAAAAAGTGATTTTAGCGTCGTTGCTGGTGATGATGAGCACGGGCGTTTCAGCTGAAGAGGGCGGATACAAATCAGGCGATACGCCGCCGCCGCAACACAAGCAGGATGCCGGCTATAAAGGGTCAGAAGATACCGGCCAGACCCACATCGATCAGATCCGCGATTTCCGTCAGGGCGGATATGTGACGCTGGAAGGCTACATCGTGAAGAAAGAGCAAGGCGAGCGGTATCAGTTCCGCGACAACACCGGGACCTTACCGATTATTGCCCCGAAGAAGACCTTTGATGGTAAAACCTACACCGCTGAGGACAAAGTACGCGTCAGTGGCAAGGTACAGGGTAAAGGCGATAAAACCACGCTGCACGTGTCACGCATCGAAGAGCCATAACAGACCGGGCGAGGTCATGACCTCGCCCTTTTTTATTTAGTCTTTCAGCAGAATCGCCCGGCAGGTTTTGCCTTTGATTTTGCCCTGCTTAAGTTTCACCAGCGCCGCTTTGGCCTGATTTGCCTCAATCGCTACGTAGGCATGGGTCGGGGTCAGGACAATTTTCCCAATCTGCTCAGCGCGATAACCCGCTTCACCCGTCAGCGCACCCAGAATATCTCCCGGACGTATCTTGGCTTTACGGCCACCATCAATGCACAACGTCATCATGGCGGCAGGCAGTGGCTTACTGCTGCCCTTTTTCAGCGTGCTGGCCGAGACCCACGGCAGTTTCTGCTGCAGGAAATCTTCCAGCGCATGCGCACGCGCCATCTCATCGGCCGCGACCAGGCTGACGGCAACACCATGCTCGCCTGCACGCGCCGTACGACCAATGCGGTGCAGGTGAACTTCAGGGTCCCAGGCGAGCTGATAGTTGACCACCATCGCCAGCGATTTGATGTCGAGTCCGCGCGCGGCGACATCGGTGGCGACCAGCACACGACCGCTGCCGTTCGCGAAGCGAATCAGCACGCGTTCACGATCGCGCTGCTCCAGGTCGCCATGCAGTGGCAGGGCGCTGATATCACGCGCGTTAAGTGCTGCAGCAACATCATCACACTCACGTTTAGTGTTGCAGAAGACCACGCAGGATGAAGGCTGACGATCGCTGAGCAGGGCTATCAGCAGGCCCAGTTTTTCATTGTGGCTGGCTTCAAAGAACTGCTGGTCGATTGAGGGCAGTTCGCTGACATCTTCAGTGACAACGCTCAGTGCATCACGCTGAAAGCGGGTGCTGATAGCGGTGATGCCGTCGGGCCAGGTAGCGGAAAAGAGCAGCGTCTGACGCGAGGCGGGCGTCGCTTCAATGATCGTTTCCATATCATTGAGAAAGCCCATCTCCAGCATCCGATCCGCCTCATCCAGCACCAGCGTGCTGAGCTGGTCCAGCTTGAGGTTTTCGCGGTTGATGTGGTCGAGGATACGACCCGGCGTGCCGACCACAATATGCGGTGGATGCACCAGCGAATCACGCTGCGCGCTCATTGGCTGTCCGCCACACAGGGTCAGGACTTTGATGTTGCGGGTGAAGCGTGCCAGCTGGCGCAGCACGTTACCCACCTGATCCGCCAGTTCACGGGTCGGACAGAGGATCAGTGCCTGCGTCTGAAAGCGGGTGCTGTCGATATGGTGCAGTAAACCAATACCAAAGGCAGCCGTTTTACCGCTGCCGGTTTTCGCCTGCGCACGCACGTCGCGTCCCTGCAGAATGGCGGGCAGCGTAGCGGCCTGCACGGGCGTCATGCTGGTGTAGCCCATCTCGCGCAGGTTATCGAGCTGGCTGTCGGGAAGCGAATTGAGGGTAGAAAAAGCGGTCACGGGCGCGGCCTCTGAGGCTGAAAGTGTCGGGCATTATTGCGGGGCAAGTCTGGCAGAAAGCACGCCTGACAGCAACGGGAACCTCGATGGTTAGCGGTATGAAACTAAATCTGCCGGTGCGCTTAGGAATAAGCTGAAGTTTACTGAAAAAAGGTGGTTTATTTTTATAGATTAACGCCGGCTTAACGTGGTTGTACCAGAGTGACGATCGGTTAATACCAGTAATTATTTTATAAGTAACCGTTTTTAAAAAAATATTTCATTGTTAATCAGATAAATCCTCAACTAAGACTCCAGTAATAGAATTAATCATTAAAAAATATCACCACTGGTGCCGATAAAAATCCTGATCTAATTGCTTTATATTTATCGCGCCATATTCCTGGTACAACGACCGGTAGAGGGTATTTGCATTGAGTAATAGCATCCAGGGACCACATGAAAATGTGCTTAAAATAGTAGGCCGCGCCGTACTGACACTGCATGTTCATGGCGAGAGTTTATCTGCGGATAAAATCGCATCCATGATCGGCTGTTATGCGGAAGATGAGCCCTGTGATCAGGAAGATCGTCGCTTATACGCGCTGGCAATGGAATTAATGTCGAATGATCAATGGGCCAAAAGCGCGTAACCCGCACTCCGCTCAGGTAAATGCAGAGCCTCCCGTGTGGAGGCTCTGTTGTTTTTAGGGGGCGTATGAGGGGGACATGTTCAGGCAGTAAGGTCGCTGCTGGCAAATCCTGAGCAGGTATGTGTTAGCCGCAGAGCAGGCTTCAGGGAGTATATGCCCTCGACAAAGACGCAAAACTGCTATCTGTGGCCCGCTATGCTTTGCTACAGGCATAGGCTCCCTTCGCTTCACGTCCGGCAGACGCTTCCCGTTCAGGACCGTCGCTGCTGGTAAATCACGGGCACTGAGAATCTATCAGCAATAAACAAGCTTAAAGCGCAGGGAAGCCGGTCAGGAGAGGAAAGCGTCCCGACGCCTGGATAAAAACGGCGGGAGCGTTTTTGAACAACGCAGAGCGTTGGCCCGACTACGGGCGCACCTCAGGGATGAGGTGCGTAATCGTGCGGGCAGAGCGGCCATGGATGGCTTAAGCGCCTTTTCGATCTGACCGGTTTCCCTGAGCAGGCTCGATCTCACCGCTAGCTGAGAAGGCTCAGGCCGAGGCCAGCGCAAAGACCGGCTTACCGCGTGAGAAGGTCGCCACTACCGGTGAAATGCGCGCCACGGCTTCAGCGGAACAGCTCGCTGCTACCAGCATCATGCTCGCATCATCGCCCGGCGCAGGCCACTGACGATCGCCCTGAGCAGAGAGCGGCAGCCGATCGTCTGTGGCGATGGCCAGCG
The DNA here is from genome assembly GCF_003201065.1 of Pantoea sp. JKS000250. Classification (NCBI taxonomy): domain Bacteria; kingdom Pseudomonadati; phylum Pseudomonadota; class Gammaproteobacteria; order Enterobacterales; family Erwiniaceae; genus Pantoea; species Pantoea sp. JKS000250. The sequence continues at coordinate 3,148,219 of NZ_QICZ01000001.1, forward strand.
CTCGCGACAGCGAGAACTCGTCCGAACCACGATAGAGCTGTGCATAGAGATTCGCTTTTTCCAGCATGCTGCCGGTGCCAAACGGGGACCAGTGATCGATCACGCTGTCGGTGCCGGTCATCACCTTTATGCCCGCCGCCTGCAATTGAGGAATCGGCATAGTGAGCCTGCCAATCGGCAACGTGGAAGCGACGCTGAACTGCTGCTCCGCCAGCCCTTCGATCATGTTATCCAGCGCACTGCCGGTGAGCGTCGCCAGCGCAAAACCGTGGCTCAGCGTCACTTTACCTTTCAGCACCGGATTCTGCGCCACGGTGTCAATCATGTACTGAATCGCCGTCACGCCAGCCGGTGAGGTTTCATGCAGATGAATATCCACACCGCGCTGATAGTCGAGCGCAATCTGAAACATGGCATCCAGCGACTTCTCCATCGCACCATCCACGTTGGTGGGATCCAGCCCGCCGACATATTCAACGCCGTTCTGCATCGCCTCACGCATCAGGCCATCAACCTGCGAATGCAGCAGGCCGTGCTGCGGGAAGGCAACAATTTCACAGGAAAAAGCAGGATGACGGGCTAATGCCGCCTGCAGATGTTCCAGACTTTTCAGGCCGCTGACCGGATCGATATTGCAATGGCTGCGGGCGCGGGTAGTACCTTTGGCGTGCAGCAGGGCGATCAATCCTTCGGCACGGGCCTGGGAGTGCGGCAGCAGCTGCGGAATCAGCACCTGCTCGCGCGCAATCATATCCATGATGGTTTTGCCCTGACGTGGACGTGGAGCCTGCCACGGACCACCGTAGAAGGTTTTATCAAGATGGATATGCATATCCTGCGTCGCGGGCAGCAGCAGCGCCTCCTGCGCATCCCACGACGATAGCGTGCTGTCACCCTGGCCCGCCGAGGTCAGTTGGTCAATTTTGCCGTCGCGCACGCTGATGTCGTAAAGACCGGTCCGGGTCGCGACGACGTCGTCACCCTCGCGGATAAAACTCTCTTCCAGTCGCACATTGCGCAGCAGATAGTGGTCCTGTCGGGGCAGGGCGGCGGGCTGGTCGGGATTGATGGCGGACAACGATGAGCGGGTGGCGGCACTGGCCTGACCGAGACCGGCGGCCAGCAAGCCGCCTGCGGCGGTCCAGCGAACGCTTTGCCCCAGGAAATCACGGCGGCTCGGCGAAGAGGAAATAGGCATCAGAGGCTCCTGCAAAGTGAACAAGGTCTTAATCTGACAAACGACGCGTCACCCTGCTGCGTTATTTTCCACTGACGGCTATTCGATATTTCACTGCCAGCGCAGCTTGCCGAATGCCGCCAGTGACGCCGCCAGTTCGCGCTGCAGCGGATCCTGAGGATGACGGCAGAACAGCGCCAGTTCAAAGGTATTAATCACCGGCAGACCCTGTTCAGGACCCAGAACCCGGTGCTCCGGCAAACGGCAGCTGGCAGGCAGTAACGTCAGCCCCAGCCCCTGTGCACTGGCGGCGGCCAGCGCGACCAGGCTGGCGCTGCTGTAGCTGATGCGCCAGCTTCGGCTCAGCGCATCAAGCGTCTGACAGACCTCATCGCGATAGAGCCCCTGCTGGGGAAACAGCACCAGCGGCACCGGCGTCTGCTCAAAGCAGGGCCACTCTGCGCTGTCGAGCCACAGCAGCGGTTCAGGACGCGACGCCAGCGGACGGTCGCCAGCGGGCTGTTTAATCAGCATGATGTCCAGCTCTTCACGCTGCCAGGCACGACGAAGCTCCACCTGCATACCGCTCATCACATCCAGCCGCAGCTGCGGATGATCACGACTGAAGTGCGCCAGCAGACCGGCCGTGGGGGCGGCAAAATCTTCCGGCACGCCAAGGCGCAGCACGCCATCGCGCCACTGGTTACTCAGTACATCGTGCGCTTCCCCGTTCAGGGCAATAATCCGCCGGGCGTAACCTAAAAGTTTATCGCCTTCTTCGGTGATCTTTACCTGATGCGAGGAGCGGACCAACAGTTCTTTACCGACCATCTCCTCCAGCCGCCGCACCTGCTGGCTGACCGTAGACTGCGACAGGTGCACTCTGTCGGCGGCGCGGGTAAAGCTGGCGGTTTCGCACACCGCCACAAAGCTGAGCAGCTGTTGCGGAGTGAACATCGGCTGACGATTCATTTTTCCACTACCTGGCAGAGTAATATTTCATTTCCAGATAGTAGCGACTGCTGTCAGGCTGGCAACTTTTAATGGCGTAGATTTCATATGAAGAGAGAGAACAACCTGCTGCTGGCGGCGCTGGTGCTGGCCGGACTGAATATGCGGCCACTGATGACCTCTGTCAGTCCGTTACTCGGTGAGCTGCGGCAGAGCATCGGTCTGTCACCGCTGGCGGCCTCGCTGCTGCCTGCGGTGCCGATGATGATGATGGGTGCCATTGCCCTGGTCAGTGCGCCGCTGATGCAGCGCTTTGCGGTACGTAAATTACTGCTGGGCGGGCTGTTGCTGCTGTTGCTGGCGCTGGTGAGTCGATGGTTTGTGACTGACGGACGCGGGCTGGTGCTGACTGCCGTGCCGGGTGGGGCGGGCATTGGTATCGTCCAGATGGCGATGCCGGGATTGATTCGTCAGCGCTTTGGCAGCCGCAGTGCGGGCGTGACCGGACTATGGGCAGCGGCGCTGATGGGCGGCGGCGGGATTGGCGCGGCGATCTCGCCGTGGCTGAGTGCACATGCTGGCTGGCAGGGGACACTGAGCAGCTGGGCGCTGCCGGTGGTGCTGGCTATCCTGCTCTGGCTGTTGATCACCACCACGCCACCCGCAGCCCGCACGCAGGCTGACGCAGTGCCTTCGCTGTGGCGAAAAACCCGCGCCTGGACGCTGGCGCTGAGCTTCGGGCTGGTGAACGGTGGTTACGCCATTTGTGTTGCCTGGCTGCCCGATTTTTACCATCAGCGTGGCTGGAGTGCGCAGGCGGGCGGTTCACTGCTCGGTATGATGATCGGCTGTCAGGTTACCGGTGCGCTGCTGCTGCCGTTGCTGGCGCGGGGCCGCGATCGTCGTCCATTGCTGCTGCTCACCCTGGCTATACAGTTCTGCGGCATGCTCGGCTTCCTGTTTGCACCACAGCTGGCACCATGGTTCTGGGCGGGGATAGCGGGCTTCGGGCTGGGCGGGGCGTTTCCGCTGGCACTGGTGCTGGCGCTGGATCATCTGGAGCAGCCCCATGCTGGCGCGCGGCTGGTGGCCTTTATGCAGGGCGTCGGCTTTATTATTGCGGGCAGCATGCCGTTTATCGCCGGTCAGCTGCATGCGCTCACCGGAAATTTCACCAGCGTCTGGATTCTGCAGGCGACGGTCACGCTGCTGCTGATTGTGCTTAATCTGCGTTTTCATCCGCACAGCTATCAGCGCGCCTTCCCGGAGATAAATCGCTGATTTTGGTCCGACCAATTCCGGTAATATTTTTCTCTGGTTCACACTCCGGGAAAATTCGCCCAACTTCTGTTGCCATAGATTAACAATGCATTAACTATCTGTTGCCATAAGCCCCAATACAGCGGTTTGGTCTGACCAATCCGGGGGCAGATGGCATACAGTACTGCATCTGCATGCCACATCACCTTTTCCTCTGGAGATACTGGCATGCAGATCTGGCAACAAAACTACGATCCGCTGGGTAATATCTGGCTCTCAAGCCTGGTCGCGCTGATCCCGATTCTGTTTTTCTTCTTTGCACTGATTAAGCTGAAGATGAAAGGCTATCTGGCCGCCACCACCACCGTGGTGCTGGCGCTGCTGGTGGCGCTGTTTCTCTATCAGATGCCCGTTGCCCAGGCGCTGGCCGCCGTGGTGTACGGTTTTCTCTATGGGCTGTGGCCGATTGCCTGGATTATTGTCGCCGCCGTGTTCGTCTACAAAATCTCGGTCAAAACCGGTCAGTTCGATATTATCCGTGCATCTATCCTCTCCATTACCCCCGATCAGCGTCTGCAGATGCTGATTGTCGGCTTCTCGTTCGGGGCGTTTCTGGAAGGCGCGGCAGGCTTTGGAGCGCCGGTGGCGATTACCGCGGCGCTGCTGGTGGGGCTGGGATTTAATCCGCTCTACGCTGCCGGGCTCTGCCTGATTGTGAATACCGCGCCGGTCGCTTTTGGCGCAATGGGCATTCCGATTATCGTGGCGGGTCAGGTCACCGGACTGGATAGCTTCGCCATCGGCCAGATGGCCGGACGCCAGTTGCCGCTGCTGACGCTGATTGTGCTGTTCTGGATTATGGCGATTATGGATGGCTGGCGCGGCGTGAAAGAGACCTGGCCAGCGGTCGTTGTGGCGGGTGGATCCTTTGCCCTTGCCCAGTTCCTCAGCTCCAACTTCCTGGGGCCGGAGCTGCCCGATATTATCTCGTCGCTCGCCTCGCTGATTTCGCTAACGCTGTTCCTGCGGGTCTGGAAACCGGTACGCATCTTTCGTTTTGCCGATGCAGAGGCGAAGCACGGCGATGTGCTGCAACCGCCACAGAAGTATCGGCTGGGGCAGGTGATCCGGGCGTGGATGCCGTTCCTGTTTCTCACCGCCACCGTCACGCTCTGGAGCATCCCGCCTTTTAAAGCGCTGTTCGCCAAAGGTGGTGCACTCTATGAGTGGGTGCTGGCGGTGCCGGTGCCGATGCTGAATGAGCTGGTGGCGCGGATGCCGCCCGTGGTCGGCAGCGCCACGCCTTACCCGGCGATCTTTAAGCTGGATCTGATTTCCGCCACCGGCACCGCCATTTTAATTGCGGCGATTATGGCGATGCTGTTCCTGCGCATGAAGCCAAAGGCAGCGCTGCAGACCTTTGGTGAAACGCTGAGAGAGCTGGCACTGCCGATCTACTCCATCGGGATGGTGCTGGCCTTTGCGTTTATCTCCAACTATTCCGGTCTCTCTGCCACGCTTGCTCTGGCACTGGCGCACACCGGCCATGCATTTACTTTCTTCTCGCCGTTCCTGGGCTGGCTGGGCGTCTTCCTGACCGGATCCGATACCTCATCGAATGCGCTGTTTGCCGCGTTACAGGCGACTACCGCCCAGCAGATCGGCGTTTCCGATGTTCTGCTGGTAGCGGCTCATACTACCGGCGGTGTGACGGGTAAGATGATCTCGCCGCAGTCGATCGCCATCGCCTGTGCGGCGGTCGGGCTGGTGGGAAAAGAGTCCGACCTGTTCCGGTTTACGGTTAAACACAGCCTGATTTTCACCTGTATGGTGGGGGTGATTACCACACTTCAGGCCTACGTCTTCCCCTGGATGATCCCATGAGCAACACTGCCGATCCGCTGGTGACACGCCTGCGGGCCTATATCACCGAACATCAGCTCGAGCCGGGCATGCGCCTGCCCGCCGAGCGCCAGCTCTCTGCTGAACTCGGCGTCTCACGTTCCTCGCTGCGTGAAGCGATACAGCAGCTGATCAGCAGCGGCATACTCATCAGCCGGCGCGGCGGCGGCACCTGGATTCGTCAGCAGCTGGCACCCTGGTCGGAACAGCGCATCGTCGAACCGATTCGCCAGCTGCTGCGCGACGATCCCGACTACCGCTACGACATTCTGGAAGCGCGCCATGCCATCGAGGCCAGTACTGCCTGGCATGCGGCACTGCGCGCCACCGATGCCGACAAAGAGAAGCTGCAGTACGCCTTTGACGCCACCCTGAAGCTGAAAGAGAGTGACGATCCCGACCTCGCTGCCCAGGCGGATGTGCGCTTCCATCTGGCGATTGCCGAGGCGTCACACAATGTGGTGCTGCTGCAGACCATGCGCGGCTTTTTCGAGCTGCTGCAGTCGTCGGTGATGCAGAGCCGTCAGCGCATGTACACCCAGCCAGCCATTTTTGCCCGCCTGACGGAACAGCATCGGGGGCTGCTGGATGCGATCCTCGCGGGCGACGCCGACGCGGCCCGTCAGGCGGCGATGCAGCATCTGGGCTTTGTCCATACCACGCTGAAAAGTCTCCATGAAGATGAAGCGCGCCAGGCGCGCATCACACGCTTACCGGATAACGACACACGCAACCCAAAGGAATCTGACTGATGATTATCTCAGCTGCCAGTGACTATCGCGCCGCCGCGCAACGTATCCTGCCGCCGTTCCTGTTTCACTATCTTGATGGCGGGGCTTACGCCGAGCACACCCTGCGACGTAACGTGGAGGACCTTTCTGACGTGGCGCTGCGCCAGCGCATTCTGAAGAACATGTCGGAACTTAGCCTCGAAACGAAATTATTTAATGAAACCCTGTCGATGCCGGTTGCGCTGGCACCGGTCGGCCTGTGCGGCATGTATGCCCGTCGCGGCGAAGTGCAGGCGGCGCGTGCGGCAGCCCTGAAAGGCATTCCGTTTACCCTGTCGACAGTCTCGGTCTGCCCGATTGAAGAGGTGGCCCCGCAGATCAATCGTCCGATGTGGTTCCAGCTTTACGTGCTGCGTGACCGCGGCTTTATGCGCAATGCGCTGGAGCGTGCAAAAGCCGCTGGTTGTTCAACGCTGGTGTTTACCGTGGATATGCCGACGCCGGGCGCGCGCTATCGCGATGCGCACTCCGGGATGAGCGGTAATCACGCGGCGCTGCGTCGTTACTGGCAGGCGGTCACCCATCCACAGTGGGCGCTGGATGTGGGACTACAGGGCCGTCCGCACGATCTGGGGAACATCTCCGCCTATCTCGGCAAGCCGACCGGGCTGGAAGATTATATTGGCTGGCTGGCGAACAACTTTGATCCCTCGATCTCGTGGCGCGATCTTGAGTGGATCCGCGAGTTCTGGGACGGGCCGATGGTGATCAAGGGCATTCTCGATCCGGAAGATGCACGCGACGCGGTACGTTTTGGCGCGGATGGCATCGTGGTCTCTAATCACGGCGGACGCCAGCTGGATGGCGTGCTCTCCTCAGCCCGTGCGCTGCCAGCGATTGCCGATGCGGTCAAAGGTGACATTACTATTCTGGCAGACAGCGGTATTCGCAACGGGCTGGATGTGGTGCGGATGATTGCGCTGGGGGCAGATAGCGTGCTGCTGGGACGTGCATTTATCTATGCGCTGGCGACCCATGGACAGCGCGGCGTGGAAAACCTGCTGAACCTGATTGAGAAAGAGATGCGCGTGGCCATGACGCTGACCGGCGCAAAATCGATAAGTGAAATTACCCGCGATTCGCTGGTGCAGGCGGAGGCGCTGCTGACACCAACAGGCACGGTATCACGTCCCCGCGCGGTGAGTTAGCCTGCGAAAATGAATGTATTGTCTATACTTAGCTTCTTTACCAACAGGAGGAATGACATGACCATTCATAAGAAAGGTTCGGCGCACTGGGAAGGCGATATTAAAGGCAAAGGCACCGTCAGCACCGAAAGCGGCGTGCTGAGCCAGCAGCCTTATGGCTTTAATACCCGTTTCGAAGGCGTCAAAGGCACCAACCCGGAAGAACTGATTGGTGCAGCGCATGCGGCCTGTTTCTCCATGGCACTGTCGCTGATGCTGGGCAATGCGGGCCATAAACCGGAAAGCATTGATACCACGGCTGATGTGTCACTGGATAAAAAAGGCGAGGGCTTTGCCATCACCAAAGTGGCGCTGACCAGCACCATCTCCCTGCCAGGCATTGATGAGTCGACCTTCGACGAAATCATTAACAAAGCCAAAGCGGGCTGCCCGGTTTCTCAGGTACTGAACGCGGAAATTACGCTGGATTACACCCTGAACAACTGATGCCGGCAACGGGTCGCCTTTTGGTGGCCCGGACGTTATGCTATGCCTCCCGGTCCTGTTGCTGACCGGAACAGATGCGCCTTCTGGCGCATCTTCGCTTTCTGATTAGGGGAGACCGAGGTGACAAGATACCGGGCGGCCAAAAAGTACTGGAAGATGGTGCTGGTTCTGTTGTGCATTTGCGGCGCGCTGCTGCTGATACGCTGGGCTGCCATGATCTGGGCCTGAGCAGATGAAGTGGATTAGTCGCCACTCGCTGGGCATATTAGTGATGGTAATTATCGTACTGGAAGTGGTTTATTTTCTGCTCACCGCCTCGTGGCTGCCGTGGCGATAAACGCATTCAGACAAAGGCATCCTCGCGCCGTTTAGTCCGCACATCGCTGCGCGCAATGCGATAAGCCTTACGCGGATCGCCCACCACAAACTCAAACGTTGGCGTGTAATAAAATGGCAACCAGCCGCCATAGCTGCTCTCCCACTCCCATCGGACGGGGCAGGGCCACAGAATGCCATCATACAAAAGATAGTAAACCCAGCGTCCACCAGGACGACGGGGGCGTGATGTTTTCATGGGATTCACAACGGTAATGGGTAACAACAGCTTATATTTTGTACGCTAAAGCGCCAGCTTGCAATGTTGCAGCCCTGCTTTATTGAATCTGGTCCTGAATCAGCGATGGACCTCACCACAAAGCAGGACCACATTCGGTCTGACTTTATGAATACGGTTTGCCATCGTTTCACAGTCCACCTTCGTCGGATAAATGCGCTCCGAGACCGGCAGCGCTTCGCAGGCGTCGTAGCCACACGCGCTCACTAACAACACAAATCCTATCAACATAGATCCTCTCCTTTACACGGTCTGGTGGTCCGGACTGTGGTGCTTTTTATCCCTTTTTAACATCCAGTATAGACAAACGTGACGGGGCGGCATTGTCAGTGTGAGCTATGACCTGCCAGGAAGCGGTCTGCGGCAGGATGAGGGCTGTGTAAGACAAGGACGCAGGCGGGGAGTCAGCCAGCGAAATACCAGGCGGGCAGCAGCGCAATCAGGTTATTCAGGGTGTGCAGGAAAATGGGCAGCGCCAGACTGTTACTCCGCAGCCGCGCATAGCAGAGCAGCAGTGAAAACAGCGTCAGAGCGATAAGGGTCTGCCAGTGCACATACTGTGTATGCATCACCGCAAACAGCAGTGAGGTCAGCAGCATGCAGGCGAAACGGCTGCGCGGCGCCCACAGCAGAAAACCCTGTAACAGGAAACCGCGGAACATCACCTCTTCAAACACCGGCGCCAGCAGTACGGCGGTCAGCAGCAGGATCAACAGCGAATTGCGTCCCTGCTGGGCCTGCATCACCAGCCAGCCTTCCGGCTGCATGAACTGCATCTGTGCCGCCATCAGCACAAACAGCGCGCCGGTAAACAGCAGGGTTTGCAGCGTATAAAGTTCACCCAGCGGCAAATCGGTGCGGCGCTGGCAGTAGAAGCGATAAAGCGGATAGATAACAGCAAATTCAAACAGGCAGAGTACGGGCACCAGCAGGCCGTCATTACGCAGCACGCTGTAATTAGGGAACAGCGTGATCAGCATGGTAACCAGGTAATAGACCACAAAGCTGCCGACGTAGAACAGCGTCAGGGTCACTCTGTCGGAATTGGTGTTCATAGGCGACTCAGCCAGCGAAGGTAAGCGCATAGTAGCAATGCACCCGATCGCTGTCGAGTGAGCCTGTTACACATTATTTAAGCGCAAAATGTTAGCCGCAGACTAAACACCAGAGCACCCAGGCCGATAACTGATGAAACTAATCTGGCCAGCAACGCATGTTGTATTGCAGGTCTGTGATCTCAACCCCTGGCTGTGTAGTGAGCACTCTTAATGACTTTTAACCCTCCGGCGCCGCCGTCGCCGCCATTCAGACATGCCGCTGAAGATCGCACTGTCCGCTTTACGCGGCGCAGCCTGCGTACGCTTTCGCTGCTGCTGTCTGGTGTGCTGGTGCTCTCGATGCTGATGGTGCTGACGATTGCGCAGCGTCAGAACAGCGCATCGGTTGAGCATGACCGCATGCTGATGCAGCAGACGTGGCAAAATCGTCAGGAGGCGATGGTCACCGATATCCGGGATTATGCCTTCTGGGGAGAAGCCTGGCGCAATCTCCATGTCAGGGTGAACAAGGTCTGGGCGTTTGACGAAGAGAACTTCGGACCGGGTCTTTACGAAGAGTATCACTATGAAGGCGTGTTCGTGGTTGACGGCAAAGGCCGCACTACCTACAGCGTGATTAATGGGCAACTGGCGGATACGTCGCTGGAAGCCTGGCTGGGTAATGAAACACCGTTGCTTATTGCGGCAGCGCGTCAGCTCAATAATAAAGCGATGACCCGCAATGCGCTGATCAATCATCTGCCCGCGATTGTGGTGGCTGCACCTATCAGCAGCGGTAAACTGCCGAACGTGCCGCCTATGGCCGGACCTGCGTCTATCATGGTGTTCGTGAATCTGTTCACACCCGCCAAATTACAGGCACTCGGCGCGACGCTGGATGTGCGCGAACTGCGTCTGCCCGCCAGTGAAGAGGATGCCCTGCGTGAACCGCGAATGGTACTCCCGTTGCCAGGCAGCGAGCCCATTGTGCTGCGCTGGACGTCAAAAATGCCGGGCATGGGCCTGATCGGGTTGCTGTTGCCACTGCTGCTGCTGACGGCGATCATCATCGGCATCATCACCCATCGCGTCAGCCGCCATGCGCTCTCTAATGCGATTCTCTCTGACCGCCGCTTTGCCATGCTGGCAATCAGTCAGCAGGAGCTTGCCAACAGTGAAGCGCGGTTTCGCGATCTCGCTGAGGCGGCGTCAGACTGGATCTGGGAAACGGATGAAGAGGGCCGTCTGGTCTATCTGTCAGCGCGTTTTCATACCCTTACCGGCCATGACATCACACACTGGCTGGGACGTCACATCGATCACCTGCTGACTCATCCCAGCCATTCGCTGGTCGCCTGGCTGCTGCGGCAGGAGGCGGAAGAGCAACAGATGCCGCTGCGCTGTCAGTTTATGTCGGCTCAGGGTCACCGCCGCATCGGTCAGCTGGTAGCGAAAACCATCTGGCATGATGCGCGACGTATCGGGTTTCGCGGCACGGTATCGGACATTACCCAGGGCATGGAAGCGGAGGCTCGCATTCAGTTTCTGTCGCGTCACGACGTTTTAACCGGTCTCTCGAACCGCGTGCAGCTGCTGGAGTTTCTGACGCTGCACCTTGCGCTGCCTGATGGCGCTGCGCCGCTGACGCTGATTACTCTCGATCTCGATCAGTTCCGGCCAATCAATGAAACCTGGGGCCATGCGGCGGGCGATGAGGTACTGAGCCAGATAGCGCAGCGTCTGAAGCACTGTATCGGCCCGCAGGAGCTGGTGGCGCGGCTGAGCGGAGATGAATTTGTCCTGGTGTTGCGGGAAACGAACCGTGAGCGGATCGATCAGCGTTGTGCTCAGCTGGTGCACGAGGTTCAGCAGCCAGTCAGCACCGGCCAGCATGTCCACTATCTCACCATCAGCATGGGCATTGCCTGTGCGCCGCAGGATGCCAGCCATCCGGAAGCGCTGCTGCAGATGGCGGATATCGCACTGAATGAAGCACGCGATGCGGGACGTAATCAGTGGGTCTGGTACGCCAATGAAATGGCGAGCCAGCGCGAAGATAAGCGTGAAATGGCGCGGCGCATTGAGAAAGCGCTGACTAACAACGAATTTCGTCTGCACTATCAGCCCCGTTATCAGCTGCTGACCGGTCAGCTGGCCGGCGCTGAAGCACTGATTCGCTGGCAGATTGCCCCGGATCAGTGGATTACGCCTGACCACTTTATTCCGCTGGCGGAAGAGAGCGGTCTGATCGCCACTATCAGCGACTGGGTTCTGATGCGCGCCTGCCAGGATGCGCTGGGCTGGGGCGGCGATCGCTATGTGTCAGTCAATATTTCGCCGATGGAGTTTCGCACCAGCGATCTGGTGCAACGGGTGGCAGATGCGCTGGCGAAAAGTGGTCTGCCAGCGACAAGGCTGGAGCTGGAGATCACGGAGAATGTCACCTTTGAACATCCACAGCATGCGCTTGAGGTGATGCAGGGCTTACGGTCGCTGGGCGTGAGATTAACCGTTGACGATTTCGGCACCGGCTATGCCGCGCTGGGCTACCTGAAGACCTTCCCGTTTAACGGTCTGAAAATTGATCGCTCCTGGATGAAAGATTTCCCGGAGTCGCAGCAGGCGCAATCGGTCGTGGCGGGCATTATTGCGCTGGCACGTGCCTTTGCCCTGACGATTACGGCGGAGGGAATTGAGACAGAAGCGCAGCTGAACCAGCTAAAACAGCTCTCGTGCGAAGAGGGGCAAGGCTACTTCCTCGGTCGGCCGATGCCGTTGGCTGCATTCAGTACGCTTCTGGAAAGAACAACGCAGAATCAGGCTGAGCCGGTCTAACGGACTTTGACCGCCACGGCGGTCATCAGTATTGCGCAGACAACAAAAATAATCAGTTCCATCATGACCTCCACAGGGCTAAGAATAGTCTTAAGATAGTGTAGCGGCTCACTGTGCTTTTTTTAGGTAGTGAGTGCGATTAATCTTAAAAAACGACCCTGTGAGACACCCGGATAAGCGCTCACTGTAACAACTTTACCTTTTCCGGCTTCTGGTCAGCAGGCACGCTTTGCTACTCTTGGGGCAGGTTTTACACGTCCAACAGGAGAACAAACGTGAAATTTTATGGAAAAGGGCTGCTGGTAGTGGGTCTGTTTGCATTAACCGCCTGTCAGTCTGCCAGTAAACCTGACACCGCCAGTGTGCCGCAGGATCCTGAAGCCGACCGCTGCGGTGCCTCTCAGTTTCAGAACTATGTCGGCAAATCGTTAACCGTGCTTCAGGGTCAACACTTTGAACAGCAGGTGCGTCCAATCCCCTACAATTCTGCGGTCACCATGGACTTCAACCTCAACCGGCTTAACTTCCTGGCCGACAAAAATGGCAATATCAGCTCAGTTTATTGTGGCTGACGGCCGGTCTGTCATAGGCTTGTCATAACGGCAGGCGAGGATAGCAGCGCGTTTAAGAAACTTCCTCGTCACACAATAAATAGTGCTCGTCTTGTTTATTCCCGCCCCGGCGGGAATTTTTTTAGCGCCTTCGGGCCGGAACAGGAGCGGAGAAGATGAAACGCATCATCGTGGCACTGCTGCCCACGTTGTTACTCAGCAGCACGCTGGCACAGGCATCCAGTGAAGCAGCCTGGCAGAAGAGCCGTCAGATCATGACACAGGCGTGTATTAACGCCAGCCACCTGAGCAAAGTAAAGGTGCTGGGCGAGCCGATTGAGTATGACGACAACACAGGTTACAGCGCACTGTTGCTGGAGGGGCGCTATCCCCAGCAGCATATGAAAAACAGGCGTGGACGGGAGCTCTGCCTGTTTCAGCGCAGCAGCGGACGGGCCAGCGTCAGCGAAGCGGATAAACTGCGCTGGGTGAAGTAAACCGCCGTTTTATACCGACGGCTGCGTGTCGATGAGCTGTGCCAGCAGGGTGCGATACCGCTGTAACTGCGCTTCATCGCCTTCCACTTCCAGTTTGTCGATCACCCGCGCAATCAGTGCCTTACTGGTTGCGGGTTCTCCCGCCTCCATAATTTCACGCAGAATAACCGCCAGCAGATCGGACTCTGGCGGTGTTCGCCAGTTCGGGCTGTTGAAATAGTCACTGATAGCGCGGCTGGCACTGTTCGTTTGCACTCTCATTTCCCTACCTCCGCTGAAACACTACCCCGACCCTTACACAGGTGTAAGGGCATCTATGCATGTCATAAGCTGAACTGCCTCGCGTAGCCGGATGGCCTGGACCGTTTTTTAGCGGAGGACGTCGCGCCAGGCAGAATGAACGCCATATCGCCACGACTGGCGATTTTTTAAACATAGAAGCGGCGTGAATCGTTGTCAGTAACAGAATGACATATTTTTCCATATTGATGAGGCATGGTTGAGGAAGAGGGTGCCAGGGCAGGCCGTTGGCCACGGGATTCACGCTGTAAACCGCTGGTCAGAGAAAATTTTCGCGGGTAATTGCGCTGAATCAAGAGGAATCCGGTCTTTTGCCGTTTGTGCCATGTTATGTCGGTCACGTTAAGAATCGTCGCGTTAAACTAAGTACTCCCTCTCTTTGAATTATCTGCTCATGCCACGCATTATTGAACCCTAGAAGATAAACCTGATCTCGGTCTGGTTTGGCTGTTTTTTTACTGGCCTGGCCATCAGCCAGATTATCCCGTTTCTGCCGCTCTACCTTGAGCAGCTTGGCGTCACCGGAGGCGAGTCCCTGAGTCTCTGGTCGGGGCTCACCTTCAGTATCACCTTCGTGGTTTCGGCGGCGGTCGCCCCGCTGTGGGGCAGTCTGGCCGATCGCAAAGGCCGTAAATTGATGCTGCTGCGTGCGGCGTTTGGTATGGGCGTGGTGATCCTGCTGCAGGCTTTTGTCACCGAAGCCTGGCAGTTGCTGCTGCTGCGCGCCCTGATGGGGCTGACCTCCGGCTATATCCCCAACGCGATGGCGCTGGTGGCGGCTCAGGTGCCGCGTGAACGCAGCGGCTGGGCGCTGAGCTGTGTCTCCACCGGACAGATTGGCGGTGTGATTCTGGGGCCGATGCTGGGTGGGCTGCTGGCTGACTGGGTCGGTTTGCGCACGGTATTTATCGTCACCGCGGCGCTGCTGATGGTCAGCTTTCTGGTGACGCTGTTCCTGATTAAAGAGACCGGTTACACCCCGGTGAGTAAAAAAGAGAAACTCAGCGGACGCGAGGTTTTCCGCTCGCTGGACAACCCCAGGCTGATGCTCTGCCTGTTTTTCACCACCATGGTGATCCAGATGTGCAATGGATCGGTGAACCCGATCCTGACGCTGTTTGTGCGCGAGCTGGCGCCCACCGCAGAGAATATCGCGTTTCTCAGTGGCGTAATTGCGGCACTGCCCGGCGTCTCTGCACTGCTGGCCGCGCCACGTTTGGGACGACTCGGTGACCGCATTGGTACGCAGCGTATCCTGCTGGCGACGATGGTTATCTCGCTGCTGCTGTTTATCGCGATGTCTTTTGTAACCAGTGCCACGCAGCTGGGCGTCTTACGTTTTCTGCTGGGCTTCGCCGATGGCGCGATGATGCCTGCGGTACAGACGCTGCTGGTACGTCACTCGCGTGACAATATCACCGGCCGGATCTTCGGTTATAACCAGTCGTTTATGTATCTTGGCAATGTTGCTGGCCCCTTACTGGGCGCAGCAGTATCGGCGGTGGCAGGTTTCCGCTGGGTCTTTTGTGCCACCGCCGTTGTGGTGCTGATTAACGTGCTGTTTCTGAAACGCTTTTACCGGCGTCCGAAGACTGTGTTGCCCGCGTCGGCTGACAAATCTTCAGTTCAGCCTGCCAGCGCTGCTGAGTCAGCAAAAACTCAGGACTGACGCTGGGGCTCCAGGAGTCATCACCGCCTACGCCCATATGGAAGGCATCCAGATGCAGCCAGCAGCCCGCCTCCGGACGCAGAAGGTGGCGGTGGGATGCCTCACGCAGCTGTTCCAGACTGAAGCGGCTCAGTGAGAAAGCAAAATCGCCGCTGACCTGCCAACTGCCGCTGTCGAGCTGGCGGGTGCCGCCACGCAGACCATTCTCACCGGGGAAAACGTAGGGTGTTGAAAGCTGATCCAGCGGTAGTTGCCAGCGTGAGAACTGCGCGGCCAACTGGCGATCGGGATAGTTTTCATGTGGTCCCAGGCCGAGCCAGCTTACCTGCTGCGGGATCTGCGCCAGCTCGCAGCGCAAGCCGATACGCGCGGGTGGCGGTAATCCGCGCGATTGCTCAACGGAAAGCTGTAACTGCAACTCCCCCTGCGCATTGATCAGATAACGCTTACGGCTGATAAAGGCGAGCTTGCCACTGGCGAGCCAGCTATGCAGCGTTTCGATCTGCACCGCCTGCGGCAACGCATACGCGGCTATCGACACCAGCTGGCTGCTCATCTGGTCATATCCTGCCGCCTTCCAGCGTTCGACCCACGCATTGGGATCTACCCTTTCCGCTTCGCTGGTGCCGATGTCATTGTCCAGCGGCGCGCGAATAAAGCAGTCCTGAAGCGGCGAGAGTAGCGTCGGTGTCTCATTGACGAACCACTGCGTCAGTTCGCCGCTGTGGCGAGAAAAATGCCAGCGTTGCTGTTGATGGGTGACGACAATCTCACTGGCGTCATCATGGAGGGCCGGTGCTTCAGCTTTTTCCGGCAGCGGGGGCAGCGCCAGCAGCGAAGGCAGCGCCCACTGATGCCAGGCGACACGCCAGTCGGCAGCACTCCAGCGGGTCGGGTGAATCTGATGAACAGCAACATTAAGCCAGCATTCGCCCTGTAAGGCGGGCGGTGACGGCAGAGTGATCCGCTGCTGACCCTGTGGGCCGATATCCAGTAAAACTTCACCTTCCGTCACTACCAGGCCTTCCTGCTCAATGCGCCAGCGCAGCACTTCATTGTCACTGTGACGGAATAAGTAGTCGCTGCTGACCGTAACGCTCAGCGGGTCGCCGGGATCGACGGTGAACTGCCAGAACTGCTGTGCGCGCTGCGCCTCATACAGCGCCGGATGCGGCGTGCGATCGGCAAACACCAGCCCGTTCATACAGAATTGACGATCGTTGGGCTTATCGCCAAAATCACCGCCGTAAGCCTGCCACGGGTTGCCCTGATCGTCATAGCGGGTCAGGCTCTGATCCACCCAGTCCCAGACGAAGCCGCCCTGCAGGCGCGGGAACTGGCGGAAGGCCTCCCAGTATTTCGCGAAACCGCCAAAGCTATTGCCCATGGCATGCGCATACTCACACAGGATCAGCGGACGCGTTTCGCCCGGCAGGCCGATCCACTTTTTCAGCGACCACTTCGGCACCGCCGGGAATGGCTGATCTTCATCGACCCTGGCATACATCGGGCAGATGATATCGGTCGCGGCGGTGTCCGCACCACCGCCTTCATACTGAACCGGACGGGTAGGATCGCTGCTTTTCACCCAGCGGTAGAGCGCGTCATGCGTGGCGCCATGTCCCGACTCATTGCCCAGCGACCAGATAATAATGCTGCAGTGATTACGATCGCGCTGCACCATACGCGTCACACGTTCGCTAAAGGCAGCGAACCAGCGGGGATCGTCGGAGAGCCGGTTCATCGGCTGCATGCCGTGGGTTTCGATATTCGCTTCATCCACCACATAAAGCCCGTACTGGTCGCACAGCCGATACCAGAGCGGATGATTGGGATAGTGCGAACAGCGCACCGCGTTGAAATTGTGCTGCTTCATCAGCTCAATGTCGCGGCACATCGTTGCCTCATCCACCACCTGACCGAGCTCCGGATGGTGTTCGTGGCGATTAGTGCCACGGATCAGCAGCGGTTTGCCGTTGAGACAGAGCAGGCCGTTATCGATAGTGACCTGACGGAAGCCGACATCATACGCTTCCACCTCGATCAGCTGCTGATCCCCATCCAGCAGCGCCAGCGTGGCGCGATAGAGGTGTGGCGTTTCAGCGCTCCACAGCGCGGGCCGTTCCACCGGCAGGCTGAGCAGGGCGCGTTCAGGATAGTGACCCCGCTCGTCAATAATGGCACTGCCCAGCAGCTGCTGACACTGCGCAACCGGCTGTTCACCCTGCCATAGCGTCAGGCGCAGCTGATAGCGCGAGGTGAGGTCAGGCGGCAAGGCAACGCGGACCTGGGCGCGCAGCTCGGCACGGGTAAACTCCGGGCTGAGCCGGGTTTCCAGTTGCACGTCAGCCAGATGCACCTGCGGCTTATGCAGTAACGTGACATCGCGGAAAATGCCGCTCATCCGCCACATATCCTGATCTTCAAGATAGCTGCCGTCGCTCCAGCGCAGCACCATCACCGCCAGCCGGTTTTTGCCCGGTCGCAGATAAGGGCTCAGGTCGAATTCGGCGGGCAGGCGGCTGTCCTGAGAGTAGCCAATCCACTGTCCATTGCACCACAGATGAAAGGCTGAATTGACGCCGTCAAAGATGATGCGTGTCTGCCCGGAAGTGAGCCAGGCGGCGTCCGTGCTGAATGTGAGCGAGTAACATCCTGTCGGGTTCTCTTTGGGTACAAACGGGGGATTAACCGGAATGGGATACTGCACGTTGGTGTAAATAGGCGCATCAAAGCCGTGCATCTGCCAGTTTACCGGCACCGGAATCGTGCTGGCATCCGGTAGATCCTGCAGTAACCAGCTGGCCGGGACCGCCTCAGGCTGCGCAAAGTAACTGAAACCCCACTCCCCATTCAGGCTCTGCAGTGACACCGAGGGCGTGTCATCACGCGCCGCTGCTTCGTCCCGCCAGCTGGCAAAAGGCGGGTGCGCATCCAGCCGATGCAGCGAGGTCACGACCGGATTTTCCCAGTCGCGCCGGGAGAGGATGTCACTGAAAGCAGCCTGTGAGAGAGTCATGGTTATATCCTGTAAATGTGATGCGCTCACAATGCGCAAAATTGTTCAGGCTGTAAAGCGTTCGCCATCCCGATTTGCACAAATAGTTTTCCCCGATAGCGGGCCGCAGTGTTGAGAATGTGGCGGCTTACTGACTGTAAAACGTTAAGTCTGGTCAGCAAAGATGAATAGCGGCCGGATGCGGAGGAATCTCACTTGTCGCCATGCGGGTGGCTTCATACACTCAGCCCGATTTCATCACCCTGAGGTAAATATGGTACGAATCGTTAAGCTGGCTGCCGTTGTGGCATTAGTGACTGCATTAAGCGGATGTCTTTTCCCGCCTCCTGGCGGCGGCGGTGGAGGAGGTGGTGGCTGGGGCGGACCTGGCGGCGGACCGGGCCGCGGATTTGTCGATCCGCGTTAAGTCTGCTTATTGAATGCTGGCAGGCGAAACGTTTAACAGCGGTGATGTTTGTCCGCAAAACGTTTCGCCTGCAAAGTTAGCCGGAAATCGCCGTGAAAAGCGCAGCGGTGCAGGCTAACTCGCTGAAAAAAGGTGAGTTGCCCTCTGTTTTTTTAGCCAGCGTGTGATAATTTCAGCTTTTCTTCACCGCTGAGACAACAGCATGAAAAACCTGATTGCTGAACTACTGGTTAAGCTGGCTGAAAAAGAGGTGACAGCGAAAGAGCAGATAGCGCAAATTGAGGCGCTGGAAATTGTTGTAACCGCACTGGTTAGCAAGCTGGATCCGCAACAGCATCTGGACATGATGACCACGACTGAAACCGCCATGGACAACGTGGCCGATGCAGACAATGACGATGTGCGCCTGCTGCGCAATTACATCGAAAAACTGCTGCGGCATCCCCGCCAGTAACGAGCCCGGTACCAATCTGGAATGGGATCTTCACATCACTTTGACATGAAACATTTTCCGCTTTGCTTATTCGCTGCCAGAATAACAGGGGACAATCCATTGTGGAGATAACAAGATGAAAGTCGGTTTAATGGCGATGATGATGGCGGGCCTGCTGGTCAGCGGGCTGGCGGGTGCGGCGGAGAAGACCCCGCAGCAGGAAAAGATGACGATGTGTAACCAGCATGCTAAATCACAGGATCTCAAAGGGGATGCACGTAAAACCTTTATGAGTGAATGCCTGAAAAAAGACAGCAAACTGTCACACATGTCGCCGCAGCAGATGAAAATGAAAAGCTGTAACGGCGAAGCTGGCGATAAAAAGCTGGCAGGCGATGCGCGTAAAACCTTTATGAGCCAGTGCCTGAAAAAAAGCTGATCCTTCCCCACGGCCACGCAGGTGGCCGCTTCTTCTTTCCGCGCAACAGTGATTCAGTTCCGTTTAACGCTGATTAAATTACCTTCCACAACAAAACCTTAACCTTCTGACAAACATTCCTCATCAGGCTTCCCGGTTCTTTTGCCACACTTACTGTTTGTGGGGATTTGCGCAGGCTTTGTTTTACCGCGCAGCACCAGACCCGAAACAGCGAAAGGAGCCATGCCGTGAACTATCAATTTACCGCCGACCTGAACGATCTGCCGCAGCGACAGCCGGTTAAGAAAACGCTGGGTGAGGTAGAGGTGTTACTGATTCGCGACGGGGACAACGTACGCGCGTATCAGGCGAAATGTCCGCATGCGGGCGCGCCGCTGGAGCAGGGCGCGATTTGTGGCGACCGGCTGGTCTGCCCGTGGCACAAAGCCGCGTTTCATATCGCCGATGGCAAAATGCGTGAACCGCTGGCGCTGGCCGATCTTAAGCAATATCCGCTGCGCATTGAAGAGGGCCGGGTGCTGGTAAACCCAAAAGCGATGTCTCCCGCTGCACCCATTGGCAGCGGAGCAGACGCACCGGTTTATGTAGTGCTGGGTGGTGGCGCTGCGGGCAGCGCAGCGCTGTGGCGTCTGCGTCATGACGGCTTCAAAGGCCGCCTGATTCTGGTTGAGCGGGAAGCGGACGCGCCTTACGACCGCACTGCGCTGACCAAATTTGTGCCGTCGGGCAAAATGGACATCAGCGAGGTGCCACAGCTGCTGAAAGCGGATGTGATGGATCACGTTGAACGCGTGCAGGCTACCGTGAGTCGCCTTGATACGCAGCAGCAACGGCTGATCTTCGACGATGGCGAAACGCTTGCCTTCGACAAACTGCTGATCGCCAGCGGCGCAAAGCCTGTCCGTCCCGATTTGCCAGGCAGCGATCTTGAAGGAGTTTATTTGCTGCGCAGCAAAGCGCAGACCGATGAGCTGCTTCAGGCGGTGGATGCCAGCCATAAAATCGTGATTATCGGCAACAGTTTTATCGGCACCGAGCTGGCGTCGGCACTGCGTAATCGTGACATCGACGTTACGGTGATTGCCCGTCAGGCGCTGCCCTTTGCAAAACGGTTTGGCGATCAGATAGGCCGCTATTTCTACCAGCTGCATGAGCAAAACGGCGTGAAGTGGGTGCAGGGCGAGATTGAAGCTATACAGGGCGACCAGCAGGTGAGTGGCGTACAGCTTAAGGGTGGACGGCAGCTGGATGCGAACGTTGTGCTGTTTGCTACCGGCGTAAAACCGGCTACCGACTTTATCCACGATCTGCCGCTGGCAGAGGATGGCAGTCTGCAGTCAGACGAGCATTTACGGGTCGCTGACACTATCTGGGTGGCGGGTGATATCGCCACGTATCCGTCGGCACAGGGTCCGCTGCGCATTGAGCACTATCGCGTCGCGCATCAGCAGGGACAGACCGCCGCATGGAATATGCTGGATCAGAACGTTGCCTTTGATCGTGTGCCGTTCTTCTGGACCACGCAGTATGGCACCCGTTATGAGTATGTTGGCCATGCGGCAGAATGGGATAATTTCGAGCTGATCGGCTCGCTGGAGGACAAAAAGTTTATGGCGTTTTATGGTCAGCAGGGGCAACTGGCGGCGATCTGCTCATGCGGTATGTATACGCTGACTGCTGAGCTGGTGGAGCGGATGCAGCAACCGATGTCGCTTGCCGACGCGGTGGCGCTCGCTCAGGCGCACATCAGTTAAGTTGCGCACAAGGCGGGCCGCGAGCCGGTCCGCCCTGCGCAGTGCCTGAACGCTTAGCTGCGGCTTAGTTTTTCGGACTTCGCCATGCACTGCTGCATTGCTTCAATCACCGCCGAGCGCATCCCTTTCTCTTCCAGCACCTTCACGGCTTCAATGGTGGTGCCGCCAGGCGAGCAGACCATATCTTTAAGTTCAGCCGGATGTTTGCCGCTGGTCAGCACCATCTCCGCCGCCCCTTTTACCGCCTGTGCAGCAAACTGATAGGCCTGGGCGCGCGGCATGCCGCCCAGTACAGCCGCATCCGCCATCGCCTCGATAAACATAAAGACGTAGGCCGGTGCAGAACCGCTGACGCCGACCACGGAGTGAATCAGATATTCATCCACCACGGCCGCTTTGCCGAAGCTCTCAAAAATCGCGACGACCTCGTCGATCTCCGCCTGCTCAACCAGCACGTTGGGCGTGACCGAGGTCATGCCTTCGCTGACCAGCGAGGGCGTATTCGGCATCGCCCGGACAATTTTACGATCGTAGCCCAGCACCGATGACAGCGAATCCAGCGTCACGCCCGCCGCAATCGACACTACCAGCGCCTCTTTTTTCAGGCTGCCGGCCAGCTCTTTTAATACTTTCAGAATCACATTGGGTTTTACCGCGCCGAACAGGATGTCCACCTCACGCGCCAGCGCATCCGCGCTCTCAGCTGCGTTGATGCCATACTGCTCTGCCATCGCCTGGTTGGTCTCTGCTTTGCGATCGTAAACGAAGATATCAGACGGGGCGATTTTGCCGCTGTTGACCAGCCCGCCGATAATGGCTTTCGCCATGTTTCCCCCGCCGATAAACCCGATTTTTTTTGCCAGCATCGCCATCTCCTTAGGACATTATTCGGTTTTCTCAGTGGGCTAGCTTACTTCAGCCAGCCCGAATAACAAGTCAGCCGGATGCGGGCTGGAAAGCGTGCCGCAAATAAAATTTGCCATTCAGGGAGAACCCGGCAAGATCTCAGGCTTCTCTGACTGTAAGGAATCATGATGTTTATCTGGGTCGATGCCGATGCCTGTCCGAATGTGATCAAAGAGGTGCTCTACCGTGCGGCGGATCGCACCTCCACCACGGTCACTTTTGTGGCAAACCAGTTTCTGCGCGTGCCGCCATCGCCTTATCTGCGCACCCTGCAGGTACCAGCCGGATTTGATGTGGCGGACAATGAGATTGTCAGGCGTTGTCAGCCTGGCGATCTGGTGATCACCGCCGATATTCCGCTGGCGGCTGAGGTGATTGAGAAGGGGGCGGCAGCGCTGAATCCACGCGGTGAACGTTACTCATCGGCGACAATACGTGAACGCCTGACGATGCGGGATTTTATGGATACTCTGCGGTCAAGCGGCGTGCAGACCGGCGGCCCCGCGACGATGAGTCCGCGTGACCGCCAGCAGTTTGCGAATGAGCTGGATAGCTGGCTCACTCAGCAGAAACGCTGAATTTAAACGAAGCTGTCGTCATCGTCGAAATCACCGCCGCCAAAATCGTTCAGATCGCTGTTGTCAGCATAATTACTGTCCCAGCCTGAGTTCTGATCGAGGAAGGCGTTATCGTTACCGCCGTTAAAGGCATCGGCGTTGTCATCGCCACCGTTAAAGGTGTTGAGATTATCATTCACCTCCGGCAGCGGCGGCTCATTGATGATGTTCACAATCTCTTCCGGCTGTGAATGGTGGAACATGCTGGTCAGCATATCGGCCATCACCACACCCCCTGCCACGCCCACTGCTGTTTGTAGTGCGCCGCCAAGAAAACCGGTGCCGCGTGGCGCTGCTGCCTGAGCAGGGGCATATTGCTGCTGTGCCGGTTGTTGCGGCGCACTGTTCCACGGCGATGGTTGCTGTTGCTGCTGCTGAACGGGCTGCTGCTGGCGCGAACCGCTGCCAAACAGTCCCGACAGAAAGCCGCCGCTGCTCTGTGCGGGTTGTTGCTGCTGTTGCTGCTGCAACTGTGCAACCTGGCTTTCCAGCGCTGACACTTTCTCATTGAGTTTTTTCAGCGCCGCTTCCTGAATCAGGATCGCCTGCGCCATGTAGTAAGGCGCGCCCGGCTGCGCCTGAAGATGCTGGTTAATCAGTTGTTCGGCTGCGGCATCGCGTGCCGCGGTCTGGCTTTCAGCCTGTTTCAGACGGCTGAACAGCCCTTCAATCAGTTGTTGTTCTTCGCGTTGCATGATGACTCTCCTGTGGCAATGGTTATCAGTATATGTGGGCGCTGGTAAGAAAAGTAAAATCGCGGCGGTAAGCAAATATTGCCAGCGCATTCCGGACGCTGTTTTGCGCGTTTTTTATCGTCCTGTTAGCGCCGTGATGCACAAAACGTGCATGCTTTTCCCGTTGAAAACACAAAGATTATCGCTGTTCAGGTAACGAAAATGCGTAAATCATGCCTGACAGGTGGAGGCAATAATAATTTCCAGTTATCATGCGTCGCATTATTAAGCTAACCATGCAGCCGCATCGCGCGGTCAGGCGGAGGAACGGCCCTGATGTCACTACCCATCTTTTTGATTGGCGCTCGCGGTTGCGGCAAAACCACGGTCGGCGAAGCGTTGTCGCAGGCGCTGGGCTACGCCTTTACGGATACCGATCATCATCTGCAACTTAGCACGCAGCGCAGCGTGGCCGAGATTGTTGCGGCAGAAGGCTGGGAAGGTTTTCGCGCCCGTGAAACGGAATCGCTTAAAGCGGTGACGGCACCCGGGACTGTGATTGCCACCGGTGGCGGGATGATTCTGGCTGAAGAGAACTGCCGTTTCATGCAGGAGCAGGGCCGGGTGATCTGGCTCAGCGCGTCGCCCGAAGTGCTGGCAGAACGACTGGAAAGCGAACCTGAAGCGGCTCAGCGTCCGACGCTGACCGGACGTCCGATTGCCGATGAAATGAGTGATGTTCTGCGTGAGCGCGCGCATCTCTATCAGTCCGCAGCCCATCATCAGGTGAATGCCATGCAATCGCCTGAGTGCGTAGTGGAAGAGATTTTGCTTTCCCTCTCTCTGGCGCGCGCCAGCTAACCCTCAGATTTCTCCCGCTTTGATCCCGCTTCGGATGGCATTGTCTATACTGATCCTATGACAGGCAGCAGCCTGTCCTGCGGAATGTTATTCAGACAAGAGGGACACACTATGCCGACCAGACCACCCTACCCACGTGAAGCGAAAGTTGTGCCTGTTGAAAAGGGTCCTGAGGGAAACAAAGTAACCTTCTACGAATTGCGTGCTGATCATCCCAAACCGAATTCATTAATCAGTGAGCACGAAACGGAAGAAGAAGCGCGTGACGCCAAAGAGCGTTACGAAGATGTCGAGAAAGAGTAAAGCTTTGCTGCTGGCAGGGACGCCAGCCTGTCATGTCTGATAACCCTGTCTTTTTCAGCGCAACGCTGTTCCAGTACAACGCCTTTTTGCCCTCATAGCGACCTGATTATTAAAGAAGCGAAATTTACGCAGATTTACTGTCGTATGCTTTCTGCTCATGCGTCTGTTCTGCACTCTCTTCACGTCGCCATATAAAGCCCCGCTAATCATTTCTGTCACATTATTTTCTCTGCTGCCGATAACGATAAGTGTTGAATTGTCGCTTGACCGATTCAGCGTCACGTTTTACTTTCGTCAAACTAACAGAGGAACTTAGTTCCATATAGTGGAATATGTTACATGACCACACTTGAAAATGCGGCTGCCGTACTCCGATTGTTTCAGCACAAAGGTGTGACGCAGGGGCATGTCGGTTTCTCATTCAGTGAGGTGGCTGAGGCGCTGACGCTGCCGAAGAGCACCGTTTCACGTCTGCTGGCCACGATGGAAAGTCAGGGGCTTCTGGAGCGGGATGCCGACACGCGCGGTTACCATATTGGTCGCGTGTTGCTGGCCGCCGCCGGTCATTATCTCTCGGCACCGCTGGTCGATAGCGTTTCAGCGGCGATGGTCCGGCTGGCTGCGAAGACCGGCTGCATGGGATACGTGTCGAAGCTCGATGGACGGGAAGTATTAGTAATGCGCATGTTTCATGGGCGTCACTTTACGCAGATGGTCACACCGCCCGGCAGTCGAATGCCTGCCGCTGCGACGTCAACCGGTCGGGCGCTGTTAGCGCAACTCAGTGACGAAGAGGTCATAGCGCGCTTCCATGATCACTGGCAGGCTGGCCCGGCGAACTCGCCGCAAAGTCCCGAGGCGCTCTGTGCCAGACTGGCTGAAATCCGCCAGCACGGCTGGTCACTGGCCCGCAATGAATCACTGCCAGGCATCAGCTCGCTGTCGGTCATTGTTCATAACAAACATCATGGCGAAACGGTGGCACTCTGCCTGTCGTTTCTGTCACAGGAGAGTGAACCGGGTTTCCCGCCAGCGCTCCTTGAAGCACTACGTGCAACGGCCACAGAGATGACCGACAAATATGGCGCGTAACTTCACCACGATTTTATCGGCGTAATACTTTCGCCACACCAGGGAAAACCAGGGCCTTCGGGCCTTTTTCTTTCAATCTGATCGCTACGTTGTCCGCAGCAACCCCGTTGCCTGTGTTCGTCTCCCCCTGTCTCCTGTATCGGTTCAGCATCCGGGGTGACGACCATCTGCAATGGCTGTTGCTATGCGGCGCGCATCAGGGCAGTGAACCAGAAAACCGGCGTAAACCTGACATCAGGCAGGCGGACGTTATTTCATTTCTTCTCAACAAGGACTGGCGGGGACATATGGAACGGGTAAATCCAATCAGGCACGTTGGCGTGGCACTGGTTTTAATTTTTCTTTCTATCGCGGGTGCCATTATTGGCATTCAGCTGATTACGACGATTGGCGTAACGCCTAATACCTCCATTATCGGGGCGCTGTTTGCCATGCTGCTGGCGCGTATTCCGCTGCAGGCATTTCGCCGTTATCGTTCGATTGAAATCCAGAACCTGGCGCAGACCGCCATCTCTTCAGCGACCTTCGGGGCGGCTAACAGTCTGCTGATGCCGATTGCTGTGCCCTGGGCGCTGGGTGAGCCTCAGCTGGTGCTGCCGCTGTTCTGTGGCGTCAGCGCCGCGATGCTGCTCGATGCCTGGCTGCTCTATCGGCTGTTTGATACCCGCGTCTTTCCGGCCAGTAATGCATGGCCACCAGGCGTTGCAGCAGCAGAAGCGATTAAAGCGGGGGATAAAGGCGGACGCCAGGCGTGGCTGCTAGTGGCGGGCATTGCCGGTGGCGTTGTCGGCGCCATGCTGAAGATTCCGATGTCCGCTTTTGGCACCGCGTTTATTGGCAATATCTGGGCGCTATCGATGCTCGGCATCGGTTTTCTGCTGCGCGCCTACGCGCAGCCGGTGGCCGGTATTGATATCAATGCGCTCTATATTCCGCATGGGGTCATGGTCGGTGCCGGTCTGGTGGCGCTGATTCAGGTGGTGATGGTCATCCGCAGCCGTAAAAATGATGCGCTGACGGTGAGTCGCAACGGTAATGAAGTGCAGCGGGCGCTGGGTTTCGGCAGCGTGGGGTATATCGTGATTTCGGCGCTGCTGGCCCTGGCGGGGGGCCTGTGGAGTGAGATGGGCATCGCGATGCTGCTGCTGTTTGTTCTCTATGCTGCGTTTGCCGCTTTCGCCCATGAACTGATAGTCGGCATTGCCGCCATGCACTCCGGCTGGTTCCCGGCCTTTGCCGTGGCGCTGATTACGCTGATTATCGGCATTCTGATCGGCTTTCCACCGCTGGCGCTCTGCCTGCTGTGCGGCTTTACAGCCGCTACCGGCCCGGCGTTTGCTGACATGGGTTACGACCTGAAGGCGGGCTTTATCCTGCGCGGTAACGGGGCGGATCTGCAGCAGGAGTTGTGGGGACGTCGTATTCAGCTGATCGCGGCCATGATCGCCTTTGTGGTGTCGATTCCCCTTGTCTGGTACGCGCATACTCTTTTCTTTACAGACAATCTGCTGCCGCCGGTGGCGCGGGTGTATGCCAAAACAATTCAGGCGGGTGCTGAACCCGGTATCGCCGGAAACCTGCTGATGTGGGCTATTCCGGGTGCCCTTATCCAGCTGATCGGCGGGCCGAAACGCCAGCTGGGCGTGCTGCTCGCCACCGGTTTATTAATTAATAACGCGATGGCGGGCTGGGCGGTGGTGGTGGGGATCGCCTTACGCATTGTGATCATTCGCATCTGGGGCGAACGCGGCCGGTCGCCCATGGAGGTCATGGCGGCAGGCTTCATTGCCGGTGATGCTCTCTATAGCTTCTTTCATTCGCTGTTTGCCAGCAGCAGCAAAAAATAAAGGATAAAGCATGAGCTTGCAGCAGACCCTGGCGGTTTTTGAGTTACTGGATAGTGCCCACATTGACGGGCAGCAGGTCGTGGATCTGTTTACCTCTTATCCTCTCGTTATGGCCCGCTTTACCCGCGTCACCGGCCCCAAAGGTCGTACTGATTTTGTGCGCATTGATATCCCGGGTACGGAGGGTAAATCAGGCGGCGGGTCTGCACCGACGCTGGGCATCATCGGTCGCCTGGGTGGCATTGGTGCCCGTCCTGGGCGTATCGGCATGGTATCCGATGCGGATGGCGCAATAGCGGCGATCGCCAGTGCGCTTAAACTGGCGCAGATGCAGAGCAAAGGCGACAGGCTCGCCGGCGACGTAATCATCACTACTCATATCTGTCCCGATGCACCGACACGGCCGCATCAGCCGGTCGATTTTATGGATTCGCCGATTGATGATGTCACCATGAATGATAATGAAGTGGTGGCGGGCGTGGATGCGATTCTGTCGATCGATACCACCAAAGGTAACCGCATTATCAATCACAAAGGCTTTGCCCTGTCGCCGACGGTGAAAGAGGGCTATATCCTGCGGGTTTCGGAAGATCTGCTGCGCATTATGGAGATGACCAGCGGCCGTCCGGCGGTGACCTTTCCTATCACTACGCAGGATATTACCCCTTACGGCAACGGTGTTTATCACCTCAACAGCATCCTGCAACCCTCGACCGCCACCGATGTGCCGGTGGTCGGTGTGGCGATCACTGCCGAGTCGGTGGTGCCGGGCTGCGGAACCGGGGCCAGTCATGAGGTGGACATTGCGGCAGCGGCGAAGTTTGCCATTGAGGTGGCGAAGGCGTTTGGTCGTGGAACCTGTCACTTCTATGACGCTGAAGAGTATGCGCGGCTGATTACGCTCTATGGCAGCCTGGCGCACCTGCGCCACCGGAACCACTAAGATGGCGAAATCACTAGCGACCCTGACAATCGGGCAGTCACCACGCAGCGATATTCTGCCGTTGCTGCGTCAGCATCTGCCGGATGCGGTGACCGATCATGCCGGTCTGCTGGATGGACTGGACGCTACTGAGATTGCCGACCACTTCACGCCAGCCGCAGGCGACAGGGTTCTGGTGTCTCGGTTACAGAGTGGCGAACAGGTGCGGCTGTCGGCGTCGAAGGTGGAGCAGGGATTACAGCGTAAAATCAGCGCGCTGGAGCAGATGGGGTATGACACCATTCTGTTGCTATGCACCGGTGAATTCAGCCAGCTCGTTACCCAGCGTGCGCTGCTGCTGGAGCCGGATCGCATCATTCCTCCGCTTATCCGCGCCATGGTGCAGCAGCAGCGGGTCGGGATTGTGGTGCCGGTTGAGGAGCAGATTGTTGAACAGGCCGGCAAGTGGCAGCCACTGCCCGCGCAGCCCTGTTTTGCGGTCGCCAGCCCCTATCAGGGCGATGAGGCAACCTTCGCCGATGCCGCAAACCGCCTGAAAGCGCAGGGCGCAGAGCTGGTGGTGCTTGACTGCATGGGATATCACCAGCAGCATCGGGCATGGTTACAGCAGCGGCTGGACGTGCCGGTTCTGCTCTCTAATCAGCTGGTAGCCCGACTGGCGGCGGAGCTGCTGCCCTGACGCAGGCGATCACAAACCGCCATCATTTCGCGTGACAGATCAGCGGGTTCCCTTCTACACTGCCTGACACACAACATGTGCTCTGGAGAACTATTATGCTCAACGTAAGTGAGTATTTTGACGGAAAAGTTAAATCTATCGGTTTTGACAGTGCGAGCACCGGCCGTGCCAGCGTGGGCGTGATGGCTGAAGGTGAATACACATTTGGTACCGGCCAGCCGGAAGAGATGACCGTGGTCAGCGGCTCGCTTAAGGTGCTGCTGCCAGGTGAGACCGAGTGGAAATGGTTTGAAGCGGGTTCGGTGTTTAACGTGCCGGGCCACAGCGAATTTCATCTGCAGGTTGGCGAGCCAAGTTCCTATCTCTGCCGTTACCTGAAAGATAAAGATTAAAAAAGGGCCGCTAAGCGGCCTTTTTTGACAAATTCTGACCCGAACCGTGGTGGGATCATGCCCCAGCTCAGGGAACAGGGTCAGATCGGAAAGACGCTAAAGCCAATCCCTGGCCGCTCGGCCCGCGCGATTACGCACCTCATCCCTGAGGTGCGCCCGTTGCCGGGCCAACGCGTTGCGTTGTTCAAAAACGCTCCCGGCGTTTTTGTCCCAGGCGCGGGACGCTTTCCTTTTCTGACCCTGTTCCCAGCGCTTTATGCTTTTCCGCTGCTGTCAGATCGACCTTGTTGGCATAGGTGCTTAAATGGCCGCTAAGCGACCATTTTTTTGGCATAAAACGTTTTTCTGGCAACCCTGCCTGTTGAATTAACGCTGGGCTTCGCCGCCTAACGCTTCCACCAGATTGCTGGTCAGTGCCGCCAGTTCGCTGGTCATCAGAATAAAGTCTGCATCAAAGCGCTGGGCAAAATCTTCGCGATCGATATCGTCGTTCTGGTCGCGCAGCGTGTCGCTGAACTTCAGACGTTTTACCGAACCGTCATCCGCCAGCACGAACTGAATGCGCTCCTGCCAGTCGAGTGCCAGTTTGGTCACTACCTTACCGGCTTCGATATGGTTGGCGATCTCGTCACATACCAGATCCTGTTTCTTGCAACGGATCACGCCGCCATCTTCCAGCAGCGCTTTCAGCTCCGCTTCATCCATCAGCGCAAACCCGGCTGGCAGGTCGCCCGAACGCACCCATTGGGTCAGCGTCAGCTCGATCGGGTTTTCCAGCGTCAGCGGCACCACCGGCAATGAACCCAGACTTTTGCGCAGCAGCGCCAGAGTATCTTCCGCTTTTTTCGCGCTGGCACAGTCAACCATAATCAGGTTATTGACCGTATCGATCCACAGATAAGTCTGGCTGAAACGGCTGAAGGCGCGCGGCAGCAGGCTGTGCAGCACTTCATCTTTCAGCGAATCTTTTTCGGTCTTTTTGAGCTTGCGGCTCTGCTCAGATTCCAGCTTGTCGATTTTCGCTTCCAGCGCCTGTTTCACGACCGGCGACGGCAGGATTTTCTCCTCTTTGCGGGCGCAAATCACAATCTGGCCTTTGTTCTCGTGGGTCAGCGCATCGCTGCGGTTACCCATCGGCGGGACCCAGCCGGTCTTGCTCATATCCTGACTGCCACACGGTGAAAACGTGAAGGCGTCGAGCTGTTTTTCCATCTCATCTGCGGACAACGGAATGTCACGATTCAGACGATAAACCATCATATTTTTAAACCACAACATCGGGATTCCTTACCGGGGCGCGATCGGGCGCACAAGTCTGCGAGAGTCAGCGCGCATGATAGCGAAACATCGGAGTGGTTTCATTGCCTTTAAGGCAGCCGCCTTCTACTGTATCTCTCACCTGAACGAATAACGAGGACGTAACCTTGCGCATAGGCATAGATCTGGGTGGCACCAAGACAGAAGTGATTGCATTGTCGGATAAGGGACAGGAGCTGTTCCGCCATCGGGTGAATACCCCGCGTGACGACTATCAGGCCACGGTGCAGGCGATTGTCGATCTGGTCACACTGGCCGAGCAGAAAACCGGCGAGACCGGTACGGTCGGCCTTGGGATCCCTGGCTCGCTTTCGCCCTTCAGTAAGCGGGTGAAAAATGCCAACTCCACCTGGCTCAACGGCCAGCCGCTGGATAAAGATCTGGCTCAGGCGCTGAACCGGGAAGTGCGCATCGCCAACGATGCTAACTGCCTGGCCGTGTCGGAAGCGGTTGATGGGGCGGGAGCCGGACAGTCGCTGGTGTTTGCCGTGATCATCGGCACCGGGTCGGGCGCGGGAGTGGCGATCAACGGGGAGTCTCGCATCGGTGGCAACGGCAATGCTGGCGAGTGGGGCCACAATCCGCTGCCGTGGATGGATGAAGATGAGCTGCGCTACCGCCAGGAAGTGCCCTGTTATTGCGGGCAGCAGGGCTGCATCGAGACCTTTGTTTCCGGCACCGGTTTTGGTATCGACTATCAGCGGCTGAGCGGCGTGCATCGCAAAGGCGCAGAGATCGTTTCGCTGCTGGCACAGCAGGATCCGATCGCCGAACTGGCGATGAGTCGCTATGAGCTGCGGCTGGCAAAATCGCTGGCGCAGGTGGTGAACCTGATCGATCCCGACGTGATCGTGCTGGGTGGCGGGATGAGCAATGTGGATCGTCTCTATCAGACCGTGCCGGTGCTGATGAAGAAGTGGGTGTTTGGCGGGGAGTGTGAAACGCCGGTGCTGAAGGCGCAGCATGGCGATTCCAGCGGCGTGCGCGGTGCGGCGTGGCTCTGGCCGCTTAACGGCTGATGCCGATCCTGCCCGCGGTTCAGCACCTGAAGCCCGGGTGCTGAACCGTTAACCTCTGGCGCAGCATCCTGCCGCGCCGCGGTTATTCGCCAGCCAGCATCGTGTCCTGCGGTGCCCGATCGCGCTGCGCTCTGGTGGAGAGGAAGTAGAGATAGCCGACCACCATGATGGCGACAAACAGCGCGCCAATCACCGGATTAAACCACAACATCGCCAGCAGGCAGACGACTGACAGCAGCAGGGCGATGCCCGGCACAATCGGATAACCCGGCGCGCGGAAGCTGCGCACCATCTCCGGCGCGCTGCGGCGCAGTTTAAACAGGCTCAGCATGCTCATGATGTACATCACAATCGCGCCAAACACCGCCATGGTGATCATCGCTGCCGTCAGCGTCATCCCCTGCAGATTAATCACGCCATCGCTGTAAATCGCCGCGATGCCCAGCACGCCGCCGAGAATAATTGCGCGATGCGGAGTCTGGAAACGCGACAGTTTTGCCAGCGAAGGGGGCAGATAGCCCGCGCGGGCCAGGGCAAAAAACTGCCGTGAGTAGCCGAGGATGATGCCGTGGAAGCTGGCAATCAGGCCAAACAGCCCAATCCACACCAGCATATGCATCCAGTTAGAGTGTTCGCCAACGATCATTTTCATCGCCTGCGGCAGCGGATCGTTAATGTCAGCAAGTTTACGCCAGTCACCTGCGCCGCCTGCCATCAGCATCACGCCAATTGCCAGCACCACCAGCGTCAGGATCCCGCTGATATAGGCACGTGGAATGGTCCGGGTGGGATCTTTCGCCTCTTCAGCCGCCATCGCGGCGCCTTCAATAGCAAGGAAAAACCAGATGGCGAAAGGAATGGCGGCGAAAATGCCGGAGAAGGCGGGCAGTCCGAAGCTGTCGCTGCCCGCCCAGCCGTGCGCAGCAAAGTTTGCCAGGCTGAAGCCAGGCGAGACCACGCCCATAAACACCAGCAGCTCAATGACCGCCAGCACGGTGACAACCAGTTCGAACATCGCTGCCAGTTTTACGCCGAGAATATTCAGCGTCATAAACACCAGGTACGCGCCGACCGCCGCGGTTTTCGGGTTCAGTTCGGGATACTGCACATTGAGATAAGCCCCGATCGCCATGGCGATCGCCGGTGGTGCAAAGACAAATTCAATCAGCGTCGCCAGCCCGGCAATCAGCCCGCCGGTTTCGCCAAAGGCGCGACGGCTATAGGCAAAGGGGCCGCCCGCATGGGGGATCGCGGTGGTCAGCTCGGTGAAGCTAAAAATAAAGCAGGTGTAGAGCGTGGCGATCAGCGCCGTGGTCACCAGAAATCCCAGCGTGCCTGCCACAGCCCAGCCGTAACTCCAGCCAAAATATTCGCCTGAGATCACCAGGCCAACCGCAATCCCCCACAGATGCAGGGTGCCCAGCGTGGGCTTGAGTCTGTTTGTCATACTGTTATCCCCGTCGTTGTTGGTCTCACGCGGCGTTTCACCGCCATAACTACTAAAGTAAGGGGATAATGCCGTTGCATTACTCACCACGACTTGACGCGGGCGCAGTGACTTCTGTCCTCCACGGTCAACTCACAGGCAACAACCTGGCCAGCTGCACGCTGCGGTCAACTTTGTCTCCTCTGAGGTCAAGCAGCTCACCTTCTGGCAACGCATGCTGAGATAACGCAAGTGAAAAGGAGCCGGATGATGAGCGCTAAACAATATGACAACCTGACTGATTCCCAACTCACCCTGATGGCGCAGCAGGCGCTCGCCTGCTATCCCGCCGCACTGCAGGGTCAGCTCAGCCTGCTGTGCCGCTCAGAGAACGCCACGTTCCTGGTGAAAGCGGCAGGCCGGCGTTATGCGCTGCGGCTGCATCGCGGCGATTACCATCAGAAAGCAGATATCCTCAGCGAACTGCTGTGGCTCGATGCATTGCGTGAAACCGGCATTATGGTACCGGAAGCGGTGCCGGACAACGCGGGCGAAACGGTGCTGACGCTGCGGCTGCCGGATGGCAGTGAGCGCTACGTGGTGCTGTTCCACTGGATCGACGGCGAGATGCCGACCACCGACGTTGATCCCCGCGCCTTTCAGCAACTGGGCCAGATTACCGCGCGGCTGCATCAGCACAGCAAACAGTGGCAGCCGCCCGCGGGTTTCCAGCGGATTATCTGGGATCACCACACGATGACCAGCGCTGAGAGTCACTGGGGGCGCTGGCAGGATGCGCCGAATCTGCCTGTTGCCGATCACAGCGTCGTCGAACAGACGATTGCGCAGGTCGGCGCGGCGATGGCGCAGTTTGGTAAGGGATCGGATCGCTATGGCCTGATCCACGCCGATCTGCGGCTGACCAATCTGCTGCTGCACAAAGGCGAAACGCGGGTGATCGACTTCGATGACTGCGGACTCGGCTGGTATCTGCACGATCTGGCGGCCGCGATCAGTTTTGTTGAGCATCACCCGCGCGCGCCAGAGTGGATCGATCACTGGATACGCGGTTATGAGCAGGTGGCGCATATCAGCGATGCGGAGATGGCCATGCTGCCCGCGCTGCTGATCCAGCGTCGTATTCAGCTCACCGCCTGGGTAGGATCGCATGCTGAAACCGAAATGGCGCGCAGTCTCGGCCCTGAGTGGGCCAGTCACTCGGTCCGACTCTGCCGCGATTATCTGGAGGGTAAAGCGCTGCCGGTTGGTGTCTGATGCACCAGCGGCGGGCGTGGCTGCGCCGCCGCAGTGCCGGATGCCGTGTCCGCGCGCAGTCCGGACCGCCCGCAGGCGGGGCTTAGCGACCTGGTATGGAATTTGCTCTGATCTCAGGAACGGGTGATCCACCTGACTTCTGACTGAGGCGACCATGAATCCGACACTGATCAAGCCCGATGCGTTTGCGGCCTGCTCTGCCGCGGCAGGGGCAGGCAATCACGGCGTACTGGCAGCGGCGGCGACCGGCTTAAGCGAGTTTATTCATACTCAGGGCGGCGATGTTGATCGCATATTTGGCATCAGCGGCATCGATCCGGAACGTCTGGCCAGTCCGACGCTAAGCCTGGGGCTGGTGAACTACTGTCGGGTGCTGGAAGAGGCGGCGCGCCACTCTGGTTTTGATAACTTCGGTTTGCACTACGGCAGGCAGTTTAAACCGCAGTCATTAGGCCTGATCGGCTACATTGGCTTGTGCTCCGCCACGCTGGAACAGGCGCTGCACAATGTGGTTAACGCGTTTCCCTGGCATCAGCACGACACCTTAACCCGGCTGGTGGATAAGGGAGAGTGCTGGCGGCTCGACTATCAGGTGCGCCACGGGGCTATTCTGTCGCGCCGTCAGGATGCCGAGCTGACGCTGGGGATGTTTATGAATCTGATCCGGCACGTCGCGGGCAGACACTGGGCGCCGCGCGAAGTCCATTTCGAGCATCCGCGTCCCGGCCAGTGGCACGATCACTGCAAAGTGTTTGATGCGCCGGTCTGGTTCGATCAGCCGTTTAATTCGCTGGTGATCCCGAAACGCGATCTGCTGCGCGCGATGCCGGAGAGCGATCCGATCCTGTTGATGGTGATGCAGGATGCGATACGGCGGCTGAACCGCGGGACGTCTCAGCAGAGCATGATTGAGCAGGCGCGTTCGCAGGTTAATTTATCGCTGATGCAGGGCGAGCCGGTGCTGGAAGAGGTGGCGGATAAACTCGGGCTGTCGAGCTGGTCACTACAGCGGCGGCTGCGCGAAGAGGGCAGCAGCTTTACTGCGCTGGTGGATCAGGTGCGCTGCGAAATGGCGACGTACTATCTGCAGCAGAAGCAGCTGCCGATCTCGGAGATGGCGCTGCTGCTGGGCTACTCGGAAGTCAGCGCGTTCTCACGCGCATTTCGCCGCTGGTTTGGCATCAGTCCGCGCCAGTGGCGCCAGGAAGGTCTGGCCAGCTAACCACGCGGCGCAAAGCCAAACCACGCCGGTTGTCCCGGCTCCGGCGGCGGGGGCAGATCGCGCGTTTGTGCCACCAGCTGCCAGGCACGCAGGCAGAGCGCCTCATCCCCCTGAGTCTGCGTCACGGCATAATGTCTGCTGTGTTGTTGCCACTCCATCCGTACCAGACATTGCTGACCGGCGTAACGCGCCGCATCAGTAAACTGTCGATTCAGTACCGGCTGCATTTGATTAGTCCAGTGACAGGATTTGCTGTCCGGATCTTTCGCAGGCTCACACAGGTTTGCCACGCTATCCCGTTGCTTTGTCACAGGTTGCTGACAGGCGCTGAGTGCCATTGCAATAATCACACCTGGCAATACTCTCACTATTGTATTAATTAAATTCATTAAATTAGCCACTTTTTTCTAAAGATCTTCCGGTCTGCTGCCGACAGTCTACAGACCGGCCTGCTGAATGCTATGGCATTCCTCCGACTGTCGGCAGAACCAGAATTTACCGCCCCTGTGCGGATGATGTCTTTTTTCACTTCATGGATTAGAAATGCAGAAAAAATATGCCTTTGCGGCACTCTCCTTGTTAACCACCTCGCTAATCAGCGGCTGTGCTACCGAATCTTCCCGTGCTATTCAGGCTCCGCAGGTTCGTGCAGCCAGCCAGCCGGTTTATCAGGGCGTGCGCAGCCCGATTGCGGTAGGTCAGTTCGATAACCGCTCCTCGTACATGAACGGCATCTTCTCTGATGGTGTCGATCGGCTGGGTAATCAGTCGAAAACCATTCTGATTACCCATCTGCAGCAGACCAATCGCTTCAGCGTGCTGGATCGCAGCAATCTGAAAGAGTTGCAGCAGGAGTCAGACTTCAAACGCAGCCAGCAGAATATCAAAGGCGCGAACTACATCATCACCGGTGATATTACCGAGTTTGGCCGCAAAGAAGTGGGCGATCAGCAGCTGTGGGGCATTCTGGGCCGCGGCAAAACCCAGATCGCCTATGCCAAAGTGAATCTCAACGTGGTGGATGTCACTACCTCTGAAGTGGTTTACAGCACCCAGGGTGCAGGCGAGTACCAGCTTTCGGCGCGTGAAGTGATCGGCTTTGGCGGCACTAGCAGCTATGACTCGACGCTGAACGGCAAAGTGATGGATCTGGCGATTCGCGAAGCGGTCGATCATTTAGTGGATGGAATCAACAACGGCGCATGGCGTCCGGCTAAATAAGGAAGCAGTAAATGAAAATGATGACACTGAGCAGCCTGCTGATGGCAGCGGCGCTGCTGGCCGGCTGTGCGCCAAAAGCGCCGAAAACGATCTACTACTGGGGCGACTATCAGGAACAGATTTATAGCTACTATCAGCAAAGCGGCGATCCGCTGAAGCAGATCGATGCGCTGAGTCTGGATGTGGAAAAAGCCCGTGCTGCGGGTCAGCCCGTACCGCCAGGCCTGCATGCGCAGCTCGGCCTGCTCTACGCTAAAACCGGTGATACCAATAAAGCGTTTGGTCAGTTCGCCACCGAGAAGCAGCTGTTCCCCGAATCAGCACCTTACATGGATTTTCTGATGAGTAAAAAACAAGGAGTGGTACAGTGAAAAAATGGATTGCCCTGAGCGGCGCGCTGATGGTGCTGTTGCTGACTGGCTGTGCGCAGCCAAAAAAACCGTACGACTACACTGCGTTTCGTGCCAGCAAGCCTGCCTCGATTCTGGTGCTGCCTGCCGCTAACACCTCGCCGGATATCAACGCCGCTCACAGCCTGAACTCGCTGGTGACGCGTCCGCTGGCCGAAGCCGGTTACTACGTCTTCCCGGTGGCGGTGGTTGAAGAGACCTTTCAGCAGAACGGCCTGACCAGCGCCAGCGACGCCCAGGCGGTCAGCGCGAAACGTCTGAATGAGATCTTCCACGCCGACAGCGCGCTCTATATCTCGATCAGCGACTATAGCAGCAGCTATCGGGTGATCGACAGCGTGACCACCGTGACCGCCAAAGCACGGCTGGTGGATTTACGCAGCGGCAAAGAGATCTGGCAGGGTACCGCTACCGCTACCGACAATGATCAGGGCAATAATAACAACAACGGCGTGATTGGTATTCTGGTCAGCGCGGCGATCAAGCAGATTTCCGACAACGTCACTGACAAAGCGCATACCGTGGCCGGACTGACCAGCAATCGTCTGCTGTCACAGAACGAGCAGGGTGGATTACTCACCGGCCCTCGCTACAAGGTCGTCAGCGCCCGCTGATCAGACTCAGACGGGCGCTCTGGCGCCCGTTATCCCTGCGGCAATTCCAGCTGGCTGTACCCTAATCCATTCATCTTGCGCACTTTAATCTGCACCGGGATACGCTCTTTCATCGCTTCCACGTGGCTGATCACCCCGATGGTTTTGCCGCTGGCGTTCAGCGCGTCCAGGGCATCCAGCGCGGTATCCAGCGTCTGAGCATCCAGCGTGCCGAACCCCTCATCCAGAAACAGCGATTCGATGCGCGTTTTGTGGCTGACCAGATCCGATAACGCCAGTGCCAGCGCCAGACTGACCAGGAAACTCTCGCCACCTGACAACGTGCGGGTATCGCGAGCCGCGTCGGCCTGCCAGGTATCGACGACATCCAGCTCCAGCAGATCCTGCGCCCGGCGCTGCAGCAGATAACGGCCATGCAGCCGATCGAGCTGACGGTTGG
Organism: Pantoea sp. JKS000250; assembly: GCF_003201065.1. NCBI lineage: Bacteria > Pseudomonadati > Pseudomonadota > Gammaproteobacteria > Enterobacterales > Erwiniaceae > Pantoea > Pantoea sp. JKS000250. Next base: position 3,186,744 of record NZ_QICZ01000001.1, read on the forward strand.
CAAGCGCTACCAGATGATCCAGCGTTAACCCCTGGGCGAAGCGCCGGAATTTATCGCCGCTGGCGGAGCCGATCAGATCGTTGAGCAGGCTCCACTGCGCCAGCACCACACCATCCTGTTCAATCTGCGTCATCAGGCTCTGTTGTCGGGCGCGGAGGCTGGCGTCGCTGTGCAGCTGCTGCTGAATCTGACCCTGCTGGCTGGCGTTGTCGCGCAGGGCCAGCCGTAACTGCTCCAGCTGCTGCGCCAGTGCTTCGGCGGATTCCGGCATCGCATCGGGTTTCGCCTGCTGATGAACGCTGAGCCGCTGCTGCAGATCTGCCAGTCGCGCCTGCTGCTGCTGGCATTGCTGATCGAGTTGCTGCAGCTGCTGACGCAGTTGCAGCGCGGTCTGCTCATCCAGCAGCGCCGCGCGCAGGCTGGCTTCATCGGTAAATCCGGCGCTCTCCAGTGCCTGCTGCAGCACGCTTTCCGCCTCTGCCAGTTTGCCGCTGAGCGTCTGACGCTGATTTTCCAGCCCCGACAGCTCACCCTGCAGGCGACTGACCTCGGCCTGCGCCTGCTGCAGGGCGGTGAGCTGCTGTGCCAGCTGTTCATCAGCGTGCTGAACGCGGGCCTGCAGCTGCTGACGGGCGTTGGCGACATCGCGATCGCCAAACAGCGCCAGACGGGCACGACGCATTTCGCTGAGCTGCGCCTGGCTCTGCTGCTGCTGCTGCTGACGGGTGGCGAGCTGCTGCTGTTCCTGCTCTGCCTGTTGTTGCAGGGCAGTGAGCTGGGTTTCCCCTTTTAACAGCTGCGGCTGCAGGTTAGCGAGCAACTGCTCACTTTCCTGCCAGCGCTGCCAGCGCCGCTGTTGCTCCGCCAGCCACGCATCGCGATCGGCGGCATCGGGCAGGGCAAGATGGTGCGCGCTGAACTGCTGCTCCAGACGGCTCTGCAACTGCTCCCAGGCCTGCTGTTCCTGCTGCTGACGCTGTTGCAGCGCATCCAGTGCCTGTTGCAGGCTGGTCAGCGACTGCTGCGCCAGCTGTTCGGCCTGCTGGTGCTGCTGCCAGGCCTGTAGCTGCTGAAGATGGTGATCTTTCGCAGCCTGGCGCGTTTGTTCAGCGGCTTCCTGAGCCTGTCGCTGCTGCTCAAGCTGACTTTCACGGTCGCTTTGCTGCTGCTGCCACGCGGCTAAGGCTTCGCGATCGGCAAGCGGGAAGGTAAGTGCCAGCTCACCGCTCAGCGCCTGCCATTGCTGCTCAAGCTGATCAAGCTGTTGCTGCATCCCGGCGATTTCATCGCGCAGGGCCTGCTGCTGCACTACTGACTGCTTCAGCTGTTCATTTTTTGCCGTGCCCGCTTCACGCAGTACCTCGGTTTGCTGCTGCAGCGCAGCCCGGCGCTGCTGGTTAGCACTCACTTCAAGTGTGCTGTAGGCCTCAACGGCGGGATGGGTACAGGAGCCGCACAGCGGGCAGGGCTGATCGGCGGTGAGCCGGGCGCGGTAATCGTTGAGGTCGACAATCTGCTGCTCCAGCGCGCAGATTTTTTCGACATCATCCAGCTGCTGTTTTTCGCGTTTCCAGGTCTCGCGCAGGCTCTGGAGTTCTGCTTCACTCTGCTGATGCGCTTTTTCCAGCGCGCTCAGCCTGTGCTGGCGCTGGCCCAGCTGCTGATGCAGCGGCTGCCACTGCGTTGAGAGCAGCAGCAGTTGCTGACGCGCCGGACGGCTGTTCTGCAACTGGCTTAATGCCTGCCGCAGTGCGGCAGGCGGATGCTGCTCCTGAAGCGAAGTGAGTACCTGCTCCGCCTGCGACAGCGCCCGGCGGGCCTGTTGCTCTGACAACTGGCGCGGCAGTGCCTGTTGTGCCTCTTGTTGCTGTTTCGCCTGTTGCGCATCGATCTGTTGCTGCTGCTGTTCGCGCTGTTGCGTCAGTCCCGCCAGTGTCGCCTCACGCTGTGCCAGCAGGGCAAAGTTCTCCTGCCATACCGGCAGCGAAGCGCCCCAGTGCGCCAGATCGGCCAGCTGCTCGCGTAACTGATGCTGTTCGGCAATCGCCTGCTGCCAGGCCGCGACCTGCTGCTTCTGCTGCGTCAGGCTGGCCTGGGTCTGGTCGGCATGCTGCTGCTGCCGGGCATTTTCCTGCTGCTGCTCTGCAAGCTGTTGCTGCAGCGTCGTGATGTGCTGATCCAGCGGCAGCACCTGTTCCGTCAGCAGGTTCTCCTGCTGCTGCTGTTCCTGCTGCGCCAGCTGGCGGGCGGTCTGAGCGGCCGCATAATTCTGCTGATGCTGCTGCTGCTGGTTCTGCGCCTGCTGCTGCGCCGCGGTAAGCTGCTGATAGCGGCTCTCAGCCTGCTGCTGTTCACTGCGCAATGTGTCACGCTGCTGCAGTTTAATCCTCAGTTTTTCAGCCGGTTCGCTGCGAGCCAGCCGCTGGCGGTCGGTTTCAGCCGCCTGTGACGCGGCCTGTGCCTGCTGTAGCGCTGCTTCAGCCTGCGCACTCTCCTGCTGTAACTGCTGTGCCTGTTGCTGCCACTGCTGCTGTTGCTGCGCCTGCTGATAATCCGCGCTGAGTTGCTGTTCAGCCCTGGTCAGATCGCTGAGCTGCTGTTGCAGCGCGTCGCGGGCGTCGCTATCCAGCAGCGCCATCGCTCCCGCCTGGCTGCGCAGCAGATCCAGCTGGGTTTTCGCCTCTTTATGACGCTCGTAGATGGCTGCGGAAATCAGGCCGTAAATTTCGGTGCCGGTCAGCTCCTCCAGCAGTTCGGCGCGTTCACTGGCTTTCGCGTTGAGAAAGGCGGCGAATTGTCCCTGTGACAGCATCATTGAGCGGGTGAAGCGTTCGAAATCAAGACCTGACAGGGTTTCGATCAGCTTCAGCTTGTCACCGACCTTATCGGCAACAATGGTGTTGTCGTCACAGCGCGCCAGCTCAACGCGCGGCGCCTGTAGCTTGCCGTCAGCGGTGCCGCGCGCGCGGTTCTGGCTCCAGAAGGCGCGCCAGGCTTCACCTTTGATCTCAAACTCGACCTCAGCCAGACATTCTGCGCAGTCGCGGGTCATCAGCGCATTCTGGCTCTGGGAAATCGCGCCCAGGCGCGGTGTCTGGTGATAGAGCGCCAGGCAGATGGCGTCCAGCAGCGTGGTTTTACCCGCCCCGGTGGCCCCGGTTATCGCAAACAGGCCGTTGCTGGCAAAAGGCTCGGCGCGGAAGTCGATGAACCATTCACCGCGCAGGGCATTGAGGTTTTTAAACCGTAGCGTAAGGATCTTCATTGGGTCTCTTCCATGGCGGCCAGCGTCTGGCGGAACAGGATGATCATCTCGTCGATTTGCGCCGGTTGCAGCTCCTCATCCAGCGCCAGGCGGCGGGCAAAGACCTCTTCCACCTTTAGCTCACTCAGCGTTTCGTTGTCGAGCCGCGCCAGGCTCTGCTGCCGCTGTTCACGGCTGCGGCGCAGCAGCAAGACTTCGACCGGCAGCGTAGCGGTCAGGGCTTCGACCTGACGTTGCAGATCGCTGAGGTACTCCTGAGTGGTGACTTCGATGTCGAGCCAGGTCGGTTTTTCCTGCTCTGCCGAACTGAAGGCATTTAGCTGTTCCGCTATCTGCGCCAGCGACCCTTTCAGCACCTGCATCGGCTGCGCCTGTGGCACCACCAGCGGCGTGACTGACTGCAGGCCGCTGGCCGCCAGTTCCAGCAGAAAAACGCTTTTTTCAGTCCCCAGCTCATCAAAGCTCAGCGGAATCGGTGAGCCGCTGTAGCGGATATGCTCGCTGCCCGCCACGCGCTGGGCGCGATGAATATGGCCGAGCGCAATATAGTCAGCAGCGGGAAACGCGCTGGCGGGAAACGCGTCCAGCGTGCCGATGTAGATGTCGCGCACCGAATCGCTCTGGCTGACGCCGACGGTGGTGAGGTGACCGGTAGCAATGACGGGCAGCGCATAGCCCAGCGCCTGGGCGGCGGCGAAACGCTGCTGATAGTGGTGGGCAATCGCCTCCAGCAGCGAGGTCTGTTTGTCGCGGCCCGACTGTCCCGCCCGGCTGCGCAGGATATCGCGCGGGCGCAGATAGGGAATGGCACACAGCAGCGCACCCGGCTCGCCCTGGCGGGTGTTGAGCAGCAGCACATCATCCTGCGCCTGCGGTGTAGCGATTACCCGCGTGTTGAGACAGGCCAGCAGTTCGCGTGACTCGTTCAGCGTTGCCACGGAATCGTGGTTACCCGCCAGCACAATCAGCTGACAGCCCGCAGGCTGCAGCGCCACCACGAAGCGGTTAAACATCTCGCGGGCGTAGCTGGGCGGCGTGCCGGTATCAAACAGGTCGCCTGCAATAATCAGCGCATCCACCTGATGCTGTTCAATCTGGATCAACAGCCAGTCGAGAAACGCCTGATGTTCCGCCGCCCGACTTTTGTTGTAGAAGAACTGCCCCAGATGCCAGTCCGCAGTATGAATAATGCGCATGATGAGTCCCTGCCGTTGTGATTCGCCGGGCGATTATACTGGCTCTGCGGCCAAAGCAAAAAAATGTCGCTGCGCTGTCATAAATGATTACCAGTGAGGTTACAGGCAGGTTATGTTTTTCATAAAAGTGTCACAAATCTGACGCATAATGGCGCCGCGAATCTCAGTGACAGCCGTCATAATCAGCAGGAGTAATAATGGCTAAGCGCATTTTGGTTGTGGAGGATGAAGCCCCCATCCGTGAAATGTTGTGTTTTGTTCTGGAGCAGAACGACTATCAGCCAATCGAGGCGGAAGATTATGACAGCGCCGTTGGCAAGCTGATTGAACCCTGGCCCGATCTGATTTTGCTGGACTGGATGTTACCCGGTGGCAGCGGGATTCAGTTTATCAAGCATCTGAAGCGCGAGGCGATGACCCGCGATATCCCGGTGATGATGCTGACCGCGCGCGGCGAAGAGGAAGATCGGGTACGTGGCCTGGAAGTGGGCGCCGACGATTACATTACCAAGCCGTTTTCACCTAAAGAGCTGATGGCGCGGATCAAAGCGGTGATGCGCCGCATTTCGCCGATGGCGGTGGAAGAGGTGATTGAGATGCAGGGGCTGAGTCTGGATCCCTCCTCACATCGCGTGATGTCCGAAACCACGCCGCTGGAGATGGGCCCCACCGAATATAAGTTGCTGCACTTCTTTATGACGCACCCGGAGCGTGTCTACAGCCGCGAACAGCTGCTGAACCACGTCTGGGGCACCAATGTGTATGTGGAGGATCGCACTGTCGATGTTCACATTCGCCGTTTACGTAAAGCGCTGGAAGTCTCCGGCCACGATCGCATGGTACAAACCGTCCGTGGAACAGGGTATCGTTTCTCTGCCCGCTACTAAACGGAGCCTTTACCGTGCTGGAACGCCTCTCCTGGAAGAGATTACTGACAGAACTGCTGCTGGCCTGTCTGCCTGCGGCGCTGCTGGGCCTGCTGTTTGGCGGCCTGCCCTGGTGGCTGCTGCTGAGCGTACTGGTGGTGCTGTTGTGGCATTTCCACAATCTGATGCGGCTGTCGCACTGGCTGTGGCTCGACCGCACCATGACGCCACCGACCGGGCGTGCCAGCTGGGAACCGCTGTTTTATGGGCTTTACCAGATGCAGCTGCGCAACCGGCGGCGGCGGCGTGAACTCGGCAATCTGATTAAGCGTTTCCGCAGCGGGGCCGAATCGCTGCCGGATGCGGTGATCCTGACCACGGAAGAGGGCACTATTTTCTGGTGTAACGGCCTGGCGCAGCAGCATCTGGGCCTGCGCTGGCCGGAAGATAATGGCCAGAATATCCTCAATCTGCTGCGTTACCCGGAGTTCTCCCGCTATCTGCGCCAGCGCGATTTTGACAAGCCGCTGACGCTGGTGCTGAACAACAAACTTCATATGGAGTTCCGCGTCATGCCCTATAGCGAAGGGCAGTGGCTGCTGGTGGCGCGTGATGTGACGCAGATGCATCAGCTGGAAGGGGCGCGCCGCAACTTCTTTGCCAACGTCAGCCATGAGTTACGCACGCCGCTCACCGTGCTGCAGGGCTATCTGGAGATGATGAATGACTCGGTGATGAGCGAGCCGTCGCGCAGCAAAGCGCTGCACACCATGTCGGAGCAGACGCGCCGCATGGACAGCCTGGTGAAACAGCTGCTGACGCTGTCGCGCATTGAAGCCGCGCCCGCGATCGATCTCAAAGAGAAGGTCGATGTGCCGGTGATGCTGAAGCTGCTGCAGCATGAGGCGGCGACGCTGAGTGGCGGTCGTCACGATATCCATTTCCATACCGATCCCCATCTGAAAGTGTTCGGCAACGACGAACAGCTGCGCAGTGCGATTTCCAATCTGGTGTACAACGCGGTGAATCACACGCCGGAGGGCACGCGGATCGATATCAGCTGGCTGCGTGGCAAGCAGGGCGCGACCTTCCGGGTGTGCGACAACGGGCCGGGTATCGCGTCAGAACATATTCCGCGTCTGACCGAGCGGTTCTACCGGGTTGATAAGGCGCGTTCGCGTGCCACCGGCGGCAGCGGGCTGGGCCTGGCGATTGTGAAACATGCGCTGAGCCACCACAACGCGCGGCTCGATATCACCAGCGTGCCGCATAAAGAGACCTGTTTTACCTTTACGCTGCCCGTGAGGTTGATTGTCAGCAGCGTGATGCAGGAGAATGCCGTTCATTAATCGCTGCCGGATCTCTCTGATGCGCCTCCTTCTTTTGTTAATCGTCTCTCTGCTGCCGGGTCTGGCGCTGGCCCAGCCCGGTACGCTCTCCGGCAATCTCAGCAGCGTCGGATCCGACACGCTCGGCTATCTGATGACCCTGTGGGGCGAAGATTTCAGCCGCCAGGCACCAGGCGTCAATGTGCAGGTTCAGGCTTCCGGTTCGTCTACCGCGCCGACCGCGCTGGCGGCGGGTGCCGCACAGCTCGGGCCGATGAGTCGCCCCATGCAGGCTGATGAACGTCAGGCCTTTGAGGCGCGCTACGGCTATCCACCGCTGGCGGTGCCGGTGGCAATGGATGCGCTGGTGGTGGTGGTCAATCAGCGCAATCCGCTGCAGCATATTGAACCGCGCCAGCTCGACGCGATTTTCTCCATTACCCGCCTGTGTGGCGCGCACAGTGTGCCGCTGCGCTGGGGCGATCTTGGTTTAACCGGCGACCGGTGGCGCGAACGGCCGATTCAGCGTTATGGGCGCAACTCCGCCTCCGGCACCTGGGGGTTCTTCAAACAGCAGGTGCTGTGTAAAGGCGATTTCCGCAGTGACGTAGCGGAGTTTCCCGGCTCGGCGGCGGTGGTGCAGGCGGTGGCTGGTAATTCGCGCAGCATCGGCTATGCCAGTTTCGGCTTTCACCTCAGCGGCGTAAAAATGCTGGCGGTGGTGAATGACCAGGGCCAGGCGATTGCTCCGGATGCCGACGCTATCCGCAGCGGCCGCTATCCCTGGGCGCGTCCGCTTTATCTCTATGTCAACAAAGCGCCCGGCAAACCGCTGCCACCGCTGGTAGCCGCGTTTCTGCAGCAGGTGCTTTCCGTGCAGGGACAGCGGCGCGTCAGCGAAGCGGGCTACCTGCCGCTCTCTGACAGCCAGATGGCGCAGGCGCGCGCAGCGCTGCAATAATCTTCCAGCATGAATTTTTTTCATCATCGCTGAATTTTCTTCAGTTGCAGACTGAGGTTACTCGTGTCACTCTGCATTCAGACATATAGCCATCCAGATGGCTATTTATATCAGAATGTAATTATTTCCTGCCGTAATCATTTGCAGGAAGGACAGGAGTGATCATGCAAAGAGAAACCGCCCCGTTCCGCGCCGACACCGTTGGCAGCTTCCTGCGTCCCGCTGCAATTAAGCAGGCACGCGAACAGTTTTCAGCCGGAGAGATTGATGCCGCCGCCCTGCGTCAGGTTGAAGATGCGGCAATCCGCGATGTGGTCGCGAAACAGCGTGAAAATGGCCTGAAAGTGGTGACAGACGGCGAGTTCCGTCGCGGCTGGTGGCACTTCGACTTCTTCTATGGTCTTGACGGCGTTGAGAGCTATGAAGCGGAACAGGGCATCCAGTTTAATGGCGTGCAGACTAAAGCGCATGGCGTGAAAGTGTTGAGCAAACTCGGTTTCCCGGCGGATCACCCGATGCTCGACCATTTCCGCTTCCTGCAGAATATTGCCGGTGATGCGGTACCGAAGATGACCATTCCCAGCCCCAGCGTGCTGCACTTCCGCGGTGGCCGCAAAGTGATTGATTCGGAAGTCTATCCCGATCTGGCGGACTACTTCGACGATCTGGCGCAGACGTACAAACAGGCGATCAAGGCGTTTTACGACGCGGGCTGCCGCTATCTGCAGCTGGATGACACCGTCTGGGCGTACCTCTGTTCTGAAGATCAGAAGCGCGATATCCGCGCTCGTGGCGACGATCCGGACCAGCTGGCACAGACGTATGCTCAGGTGCTGAATAAAGCGCTGGAAGATAAACCTGCCGATCTGACCGTGGGTCTGCATGTCTGCCGCGGGAATTTCCGCTCAACCTGGATCTCTGAAGGCGGCTATGGCCCGGTGGCCGAAATCCTGTTCGGCAGCGTCAACGTGGATGCATTCTTCCTGGAGTATGACAACGCCCGTTCCGGCGGCTTTGAGCCACTGCGTTACGTTAAGCCGGGCCATCAGCAGGTCGTTCTGGGGCTGATCACCACCAAAGTGGGTGAGCTGGAAGATCCGGCGCAGGTGAAAGCCCGGCTGGAAGAGGCGACACAGTATGTCAGCCTGGACCAGATCTGCCTCAGCCCGCAGTGCGGCTTTGCCTCTACCGAAGAGGGCAACAGCCTGAGCGAAGCCGAGCAATGGCAGAAGATTCGTTTAGTGGTCGATATCGCTAATCAGGTATGGTAATGCTGTAACGTTGTGCAGACAGGCGCGTAAAACGCGCCTTTTGTGTATCTTCTGGCCCGTTTATGCGGGGTTTTCTCACGCTCTGTCTGTTATTTAAGCACATCATCTTGTGTGCCTGCGGCAAAAATTAACGCTATCCACTGCCTTTTGAAAAAATGGCGGCATAACCTTCTGGTTTTCCGATCCCGTATTGCCTTTCACCGCTATAAACGTTTTACTTAGCGCCGTTGTCGATCCATCCCTCTGTGAACAGAATAAAAGCAGCTTAAATCACCTGCGCTTTACCCTGCGACGAGCATAATGCGCTGACATTGTCAGCCAGATCGCGGTTTGCACGCAGCGAGGGGACAACACTAACCCAACTTCCACCGCAACATCAGTGACAGGCCGTATGACACATCGTTTAACTTCGAAGGACATTCTCGCGCTGGGCTTTATGACATTTGCCCTGTTTGTTGGCGCGGGCAACATCATTTTCCCGCCCATGGTCGGTATTCAGTCTGGCGAACACGTCTGGACAGCCGCCATCGGCTTTCTGATTACCGCTGTTGGTCTGCCCGTGATGACCGTGATCGCCCTGGCCCGCGTCGGCGGCGGCGTGGATGCGCTCAGCACCCCGATTGGCAAGGTCGCTGGCATCGTGCTGGCCACCGTGTGCTATCTGGCTGTCGGGCCGCTGTTTGCCACGCCGCGCACGGCAACCGTCTCGTTTGAGATGGGCATTGCACCGCTGACCGGCGATGGCGCGCTGCCGCTGTTCATCTATAGCCTGATCTACTTTGCGCTGGTGATTGGCGTGTCGCTCTATCCGGGCAAGCTGCTCGACACGGTAGGGCACTTCCTGGCACCACTAAAAATTATCGCGCTGACCGTGCTGGGCGTGGCTGCACTGGTGTGGCCCGCAGGCGGCACCATTCCGGCGACCGCGGACTATCAGCGTGCGGCGTTCTCCAGCGGTTTCGTTAATGGCTATCTGACCATGGATACGCTGGGCGCGCTGGTGTTCGGCATCGTGATCGTTAACGCCGCCCGTTCACGTGGTGTTGATAATGCCGCGCTGCTGACCCGTTATACCGTGCTGGCAGGACTGATTGCCGGTCTGGGCCTGACGCTGGTCTACCTCTGCCTGTTTAAACTGGGCGCAGGCAGCGGGGCGCTGGTGGATCAAAATGCTAACGGCGCAGCGATTCTGCACGCGTATGTTCAGCATACCTTTGGCAGCATGGGCAGCTTCTTCCTGGCCGCGCTGATCTTCGTCGCCTGTATGGTGACCGCCGTCGGCCTGACCTGTGCCTGTGCGGAATTTTTTGCGCAATACCTGCCGTTGTCGTATAAAACGCTGGTGTTTATTCTGGGTCTGTTCTCGATGGTGGTGTCGAATCTCGGCCTGAGCCACCTGATTCAGATCTCCATCCCGGTACTGACGGCGATCTATCCGCCCTGTATCGTGCTGGTGGTGCTGAGTTTCACCCTTAACTGGTGGAATAAGAGCAGCCGGATTATCGCGCCAGCGATGCTGGTCAGCCTGCTGTTTGGCATTGTTGATGCGATTAAAACCACCGGGTTTAAAGATTTGCTGCCGGCATTCAGTCAGCACCTGCCGCTGGCTGACCAGGGTCTTGCCTGGTTGCCACCGTCACTGGTAATGCTGCTGATTGCCGCTGTTGTGGATCGGGTGAAAGGACCGGAACAGGTGACGGTTCACTCGTAACAGAGCGCACTGATTCTTCTTTAACCACGGGCTTGCCCGTGGTTTTTTCATTTCACAGGTACAGGTTGTTATGCAAGAAACCAACAAGCTCAAACGCGGACTGAGCACGCGCCACATCCGTTTTATGGCGCTGGGATCGGCGATTGGCACCGGGCTGTTTTACGGTTCCGCTGACGCGATAAAAATGGCCGGACCGAGCGTGCTGCTCGCCTACATCATCGGCGGGGCAGTGGCGTATATCATCATGCGCGCGCTGGGTGAGATGTCCGTTAACAATCCTCAGGCCAGCTCTTTCTCCCGCTACGCGCAGGACTATCTTGGGCCGATGGCGGGCTATATCACCGGCTGGACCTACTGTTTTGAAATCCTGATTGTGGCAATAGCGGACGTTACCGCGTTCGGCATCTATATGGGCGTCTGGTTCCCTGAGGTGCCGCACTGGATTTGGGTGCTGAGCGTGGTGCTGATCATCGGTGCCGTCAATCTGATGAGCGTGAAAGTGTTCGGCGAAGTGGAGTTCTGGTTCTCCTTCTTCAAAGTCGCCACCATCATCGTGATGATTCTGGCTGGTTTCGGCATGATTATCTGGGGGATTGGCAACGGCGGTCAGCCGACCGGTATCCATAACCTGTGGACCAACGGCGGCTTCTTCGCCCACGGCGTCGTCGGCATGCTGCTGTCGCTGCAGATGGTAATGTTCGCCTATGGCGGCATCGAAATCATCGGTATCACTGCGGGTGAAGCGAAAGATCCGGAGAAGTCGATTCCGCGCGCGATTAACTCGGTGCCGTGGCGCATTCTGGTGTTCTACGTTGGCACGCTGTTTGTGATTATGTCGATCTACCCGTGGAATCAGGTAGGAACCTCGGGCAGCCCGTTTGTGCTGACCTTCCAGCATCTGGGGATCGCGGCAGCCGCCTCTATCCTCAATTTCGTCGTGCTGACCGCGTCGCTCTCGGCGATTAACAGCGATGTGTTTGGCGTGGGCCGTATGCTGCACGGGATGGCGCAGCAGGGTCATGCGCCGAAAGTCTTTATGAAGGTCTCGTCGCGCGGCATTCCGTGGGTGACGGTGGTGGTGATGATGTTCGCTATGCTGATTGCGGTTTATCTCAACTACCTGATGCCGGAAAAAGTCTTCCTGGTCATCGCCTCGCTGGCGACCTTTGCAACGGTGTGGGTCTGGATCATGATTCTGCTGTCGCAGATCGCCTTCCGTCGCAAAATTGGCAAAGAGGCGGCGAGTAAGCTGCAGTTTGCACTGCCAGGTGGCAGCTGGACGGCTGGCGTCGGCGTGGCGTTCCTCTGCTTTATTATCGGGCTGATTGGTTATTTCCCCGATACCCGCATTTCACTCTATGTTGGCATGGTGTGGATTGTGGTGCTGCTGCTGGGCTATAAGCTGGTGCGTAAACCACGCTAATCTCCTGTTCTGCTCTCCCGATTTATGGGGGAGCAGAACCCGCTATTTCCCTCTTTTATTTCCTCCCATCGCTATTTATTTTTGTGATCTTCGCCACAACGCTGAATTCTTTTATTACGCGTTAACGCTCTGTCAGAGAAATAAGACTCTGCGCCGGTTTATTACGGCCAATGTATCCCTAAAAGATTACTCAAACGGGCAGTGAATATCGCTGAAGATTACAGGCGGGAAAAATTGTTGAAGGGGCTTCATGCGCAGGAATGTGCCGCTATATGGGCACTGACCCGCTAAAAAAGCAGAGAGGCGGAAATAAAAAACGGCGAAACCAGTCGCCGAAATACGCAAGAATTACAGGAAAATAGATAATAAAGGGATGATTGACAGGACTATCGTAAATCAAAATGCGTGGCGCTGATAGTCAGGCGAATTAAATAAGAAAAGGTCGGAGTGGCGTTAATTAACAGCGGTTAACATTATTAAGGCCGCATTGCGGCTGCGGCCTTAATTTGATTAGCCACGGACTCAGGGCAATATAACCGAAACCGGCAGCACAGCGCTGTTATCCAGGTTTTTACGCAGCTGAGTCAGTGTGGATTGATAAGGGCAGAGCAGGCCGACAGCGGTAACTCTGCAGTCGGGCTGATGCCATTCCTGCCGTAATAACGGATGTTTATCATCAATCGGTTGCAGCTGGCGGATGCCATCCAGACTCTGCGCCTGAAAATAGAGCCGCAAAAAACGCTCGCCGCTACGGGTGTCGCGCCAGCGCTCCAGCACCAGACTGCTGCCCGGCGGAATGTTACCGCGAGAATAGCCGGGTAACTGCCAGTTAAAGTCCATCAGGGTGCGCACCATCGCAATGTTGGTGTCATGCGCCACCAGAACCAGCCAGCGGCCCGGTGAGCTGTCGGCAGCGATCGCTTCCAGCATCGTGTTGAGCAATATCGAGCCACGGCGCTGTGCCAGGTAGAGTACGTCGTTGCTGAGATCGTAGTTGGCGGTCAGCAGCGGCAACAGTGAGGTGATCTGCGCGGCCGTGGTGATGTGTCCCCAGGCGAGCTGATCAAACGGCAGATTTTCGCTGTAGCCCAGTCGCAGCGTCTCCACCATGCTCGCCATCACGCTCAGCCCGTAAACGTAACTATTCCCGTTGCGGGTTTGCCGGAACGTCCAGGGCGCCTCAAACAGGGGACAATCCGTTGCGGGGGGACAGACGGCGGCTTTCAGCTGCTGAATCGCCGGTTGCAGTTGCTGTTGCAGGTGTGCCAGATCGCCCGCTTTCTGCTGTTTAGCAGCCAGTTCCTGCGCGGGATCGGTCCGGGTGACCGTCAGCTTTTCACTCTGAAACAGGGGATCAACATCGCCCGCGACGTGATGTACGGTTACGCCGCAGCCGGGAAACGCGCCGTCCGTCAGCGCCGCAGCCGTGGCGCGGGTGCGCTGCAGCGGGCTGGCGCGCACGTAGACCTGAGCGGCATCCGGACAGCCCGTGCCCAGCAGGCCAAGCTGGCGATAGTGCTCGCCTTCCCAGCGTCCTTTATTCACTACGGCACTGTAGCCGTGACCCGTCAGCTCGCCATCGGCAGTGGTCCACTGTGTCCAGGGTTGCTGGCTGGCGGCTTCCATCTCTTTACGGTTGCCTGGCGTGGGTGGACGTACGCCGTGACGGCTCAGTTCAACCACTTTCTCCAGCTGGTAATCCGCCGCCTGTGTCGCCGGGCTTAACAGCCAGAGAGAACCGAGGATTAGCGCACAGCGGCACAGGGTTGGCAGCGTCATTTACCCTTCCAGTGCGCCATTACCGGTCAGCGCTTTAATTTTTGGATACAGAGCCGCATTGGCCAGCAACACCGGGTTACCGTTTTTCAGGCCTTCATTACGCAGATAATCATTGGTGACACCGCCTGCTTCGCGCATAAGAACGATGCCCGGCAGACTATCCCACGGATGCATATGCGCTTCGTAGTAACCAATCAGCCGACCGGCTGCCGCCCAGGCGCTGGTCAGCGCACCCGAACCGATGCGAATAAACATACCACCCTGTTCAATTAAGCCGCTGATCAGGCGTGAGACGCTTTCGCCCGGCGTCCGGCTGGAGTTACTGATGCCAAGTAAACCCTCGTTGAGATGCGTAGCGCTATGAACCTGCAGGCGGCTTTCATTCAGCCATGCCCCCTGGCCTGCCCGTGCGTGGAACAGCTCCTGATGATTGGGATCGCAGACTACGCCGATCACCGGTTCCCCTTCGCAGACCACCGCCAGTGAAACGCACCAGTTAGGCAGGCCGTTGACGAAACAGGCGGTGCCATCGATTGGATCGACAACCCAGATAAAGGGCGCACCCTCAACCTCGCCGCCGCTCTCTTCGCCATAGACGATATCCTCAGGAAAACGTTCAGCGATTAAGGTCTTAATTAATGCCTCAACGTTACGATCAGCCTCGCTGACTACGTCCTGCAAATCCCTTTTGTGTTCCACGACCAGTGTCTGACGCTGCTGATACCATGACAGGGCCCGGCTGCCCGCTGCACGGGCGATGTCGCAGGCGTAACGGTAACGCGCGTCTATTTCAGAATGCGAAGCGGATGACATCTTTTCCTCTTATGATTTTTTTGCCATAACGAATGGAAGGCGCGCCTGAACAGGCGGTCTGGCTGTGATGTTTACTTCACTATTGTTAAGAAAGGCTTCATTAAGCCGCAGATAAGCAGCAATGGCAAGATGGTGCTGAGCCGGGCTGCTGGCTTTTTTCATCAGGCAAAAGCGCATGTCCGTCAGCCCGGTAGCAGAGGATCGGGTTTTACAGGGTTCTGCTGGTCGCCAGCGCCATTAAACGCGGATAAAAAACAAAAAACAGCGCTTCCAGCTGATCATAATGTTGCGTGAAATCGTGGTAGGAGTCGCGTAGTGCCGCCAGGCGTGGACGGCGGCTGGCCATGCCGTGCAGCACCCGCTCCAGCCGCGCAGGCTGGGCATAATGCTCAAACCAGCGCTCGCGCCACATCACCGCGTTGAGTGCCTGAAATTCAGGAGGCGTGTCGGCCAGCTGCGGCAGGATTTCGCGCTCGGCGGTGGCAGAAAACTGCACCAGCGTCTGGTCGGGCGTAAATTGCTGCCAGTGACGGGCCAGAAAATGGTCCCAGATAACGTCCAGCGTAATGGGGGCGACGCGATAGGTTTCCGCACGGAACAGCTGACGGGCGCTGCGCACTTCCGGTAGCGCATCCGTCATCACATCCAGACGACGATGCATCAGAATGCCGTCTGCGACAGGCGCGGACCAGTGCTGGTGCGGGTTGCCACGCACAAAGTCGGCCATTAAATTGCCGAGTAAGGAGCTGTCGGCCAGCTTAGCCAGATGGAGATGCGCAAGAAAGTTCATGCCGCATTATAGGCTGAACTGCCTTTGCGCAGCCAGTTGTTCAGAATTGGTCGGTTTTCCGCTAAACTGTGCCGCCTGTTTTTGCCTGAGAAAGAACATTTCAATGCGTGTCGCCGATTTTGCTTTTGAACTGCCCGAATCCCTGATTGCTCACTATCCCCAGGCGCAGCGCAGCGGCTGTCGTCTGCTGTCGCTCGACGGTCCCAGCGGTGCGCTGTCGCACGGTGTTTTCACCGACGTGCTGGATAAGCTGAATCCAGGCGATCTGCTGGTGTTCAACAACACCCGTGTGATTCCGGCGCGCGTGTTTGGCCGTAAAGCCAGCGGCGGCAAAATCGAGATGCTGGTGGAGCGGATGCTCGACGACAAGCGCGTGCTGGCACATGTGCGCGCCTCAAAAGCGCCGAAGCCGGGGGCAGAACTGCTGCTGGGCGAAGATGAGAGTGTGAAAGCGACCATGGTGGCACGCCACGATGCGCTGTTTGAGATCGTGTTTGATGATGAGCGCGCGGTGCTCGATATCCTCAACAGCGTCGGTCACATGCCACTGCCGCCGTATATCGACCGTCCTGATGAAGAGGCGGATCGCGAGCTTTATCAGACGGTTTACAGCGCCCGTCCGGGTGCCGTCGCGGCTCCGACAGCTGGTCTGCACTTCGATGAACCGCTGCTGCAGGCGTTGAAAGAGAAGGGCATTGAAATGGCCTTTGTGACGCTGCACGTCGGTGCAGGCACCTTCCAGCCGGTGCGTGTCGAAACCATCGAAGAGCATCACATGCACGCGGAGTATGCCGAAGTGCCGCAGGAGGTTGTCGACGCCGTGCTGGCCTGTAAGGCGCGTGGCAACAAGGTTGTTGCTGTCGGCACCACTTCTGTCCGTTCGCTGGAGAGCGCCGCCAAAGCAAGTCAGGATGCCCTGATTGCGCCGTTCTTTGACGATACCCAGATTTTCATCTATCCGGGCTATGAGTATCAGGTGATCGATGCGCTGATCACCAACTTCCATCTGCCCGAATCGACTCTGATTATGCTGGTCTCGGCGTTTGCCGGTTATCAGCACACCATGGCCGCGTACCGCGCAGCCGTGGCTGAGCAATATCGTTTCTTCAGTTATGGAGATGCGATGTTTATCAGCAAAAATCCGCAGGCGCCGCTGGAAAAAGTGGGCGACTGATTTATTAACCGATAGCCGGAATCGCCTGTCGTGCGACTGAAGGTTATCTGCATCGGACTGTTTCTCCGATGGAGGCTTTGTGAAATTTGAACTTGATACCACAGACGGGCGCGCACGCCGTGGCCGTCTGATTTTTGATCGCGGCGTGGTGGAAACCCCGGCGTTTATGCCCGTTGGCACCTACGGCACCGTGAAAGGCATGACGCCGGAAGAAGTGCAGGAAACCGGCGCGCAGATCATTCTGGGCAATACCTTCCACCTCTGGCTGCGTCCGGGCCAGGAGATCATGAAACTGCATGGCGATCTGCATGACTTTATGCAGTGGAAAGGCCCGATCCTGACCGACTCCGGCGGCTTCCAGGTCTTCAGCCTGGGCGACATCCGTAAAATCACCGAAGCGGGCGTGCATTTCCGTAACCCGATCAATGGCGACCCGATCTTCCTGGATCCCGAAAAATCAATGGAGATTCAGTACGACCTGGGTTCCGACATCGTAATGATTTTCGATGAATGTACGCCGTACCCGGCTGACTGGGACTACGCCAAACGCTCTATGGAGATGTCGCTGCGCTGGGCGCAACGCAGCCGTGATCGTTTCGACAGCCTCGGGAATAAAAATGCCTTATTTGGCATTATTCAGGGCTCGGTTTACGAAGATTTACGAGATGTCTCGGTGAAAGGTCTGGTAGAGATTGGCTTTGATGGGTACGCTGTGGGCGGCCTGGCGGTGGGTGAGCCTAAGCAGGACATGCACCGTATTCTTGAGCACGTCTGTCCGCAGCTTCCGCAGGATAAACCGCGTTATCTGATGGGTGTCGGCAAGCCAGAAGATCTGGTTGAAGGCGTCCGTCGCGGCGTTGATATGTTTGATTGCGTGATGCCAACCCGTAATGCGCGAAATGGTCACCTGTTTGTCACCGAAGGTGTGGTGAAGATTCGCAACGCCCGCTACAAAGATGACACTGCGCCGCTGGATGCGGAGTGTGATTGTTACACCTGTCGCAATTATAGCCGTGCCTACTTGTATCATCTCGACCGTTGTAACGAAATACTGGGCGCGCGTCTGAATACTATCCACAATTTGCGCTACTACCAGCGTCTGATGGCAGGTTTACGCCAGGCCATCGAAGAGGGTAAATTAGAGCGCTTTGTAACTGAGTTTTACCAACGGACGGGCAAAGAAGTTCCGCCATTAACGTCTGATAATTCATCAATGAGGGAAATTTAATGAGCTTATTCATTTCTGACGCCGTGGCCGCAGCAGGCGCTCCGTCTCAGGGAAGTCCGTATTCTCTGGTGATCATGCTGGTGGTGTTTGGTCTGATTTTCTATTTCATGATCCTGCGTCCGCAGCAGAAACGTGCGAAAGAGCACAAGAAGCTGATGGATTCCATCTCTAAGGGTGATGAAGTGCTGACCAGCGGTGGCCTGGTAGGCCGCGTAACGAAAGTCTCTGACACGGGCTACGTAGCTATCGCGCTGAATGACACCAATGAAGTCGTCATTAAACGTGATTTCGTCGCCGCCGTGCTGCCGAAAGGCACTATCAAGGCGCTGTAATTCTTTCTTCCCTAAGGGAACTGCCGTGTTAAATCGTTATCCTTTGTGGAAGTACGTAATGCTGGTCGTCGTGATTCTCGTCGGCCTGCTCTATGCGCTTCCCAACCTGTATGGTGAGGATCCGGCCGTTCAAATCACTGGTGCGCGCGGAAGCGCCGCCAGTGAGCAGACGTTGGATCAAATTCAGTCCGCATTAAAACAAGACAATATCCAGAGCAAATCTGTTGCGCTGGAAAATGGTGCGATTACCGCGCGTTTCGCTAATACGGATGTGCAGTTACGCGCCCGTGAAGCGATCATGAAAGCGCTGGGTGAAAACTACGTTGTCGCGCTGAACCTTGCGCCTGCCACGCCGCGCTGGCTGACGATGCTGTCAGCAGAGCCGATGAAACTCGGTCTCGATCTGCGTGGTGGTGTGCACTTCCTGATGGAAGTGGACATGGACACCGCGCTCAGCAAGCTGCAGGAGCAGAATGCTGACACGCTGCGTAGCGACCTGCGCACCAAAAATATCCCCTACACCAACGTCAATAAAATCGCGAACTACGGCGTGGAAATTCGTTTCCGTGACGCTGCCAGCCGCGACGCGGCGATCTCCTGGCTGAGCTCGCGTCATCAGGATCTGGTGATCAACAGCAGCGGCAGCGATGCACTGCGTGCCACCATGAGCGATGCCCGTCTCAGCGAAGCGCGTGAATATGCGGTTCAGCAGAACATTACGATTCTGCGTAACCGTGTAAACCAGCTGGGCGTAGCTGAACCGCTGGTTCAGCGTCAGGGTTCCGATCGTATCGTGGTTGAGCTGCCGGGTATTCAGGATACGGCGCGCGCCAAAGAGATTCTGGGTGCCACCGCGACGCTGGAATTCCGTCTGGTGAACACCAGCGTGGATCCGACTGCGGCGGCCAGTGGCCGTGTACCGGGTGACTCTGAAGTTAAAGACATGCGTGATGGCCAGCCGGTCGTGCTTTACAAGCGGGTGATCCTGACCGGTGACCATATCACCGACTCAACCTCCAGCATGGATGAGTACAACCAGCCACAGGTGAACATTTCACTGGATGGCGCAGGCGGTAACATCATGTCCAACTTCACCAAGGACAATATCGGCAAGCCGATGGCGACCCTGTTTGTGGAGTACAAGGACAGCGGTAAGAAAGATGCCAATGGCCGTTCCATTCTGGTGAAGCAGGAAGAGGTGATTAACGTCGCCAATATCCAGTCTCGCCTGGGGAACAGCTTCCGCATCACCGGTATCAACAACCCGAACGAAGCGCGTCAGCTGTCGCTGCTGCTGCGTGCCGGTGCGTTGATTGCGCCAATCCAGATTGTGGAAGAGCGTACTATCGGGCCGACCATGGGTCAGCAGAACATTACTCAGGGTCTGGAAGCCTGCCTGTGGGGTCTGCTTGCCTCGATCCTGTTTATGGTGGTGTTCTATAAGAAGTTTGGTCTGATTGCGACGAGTGCACTGCTGGTGAACCTGGTGCTGATTGTCGGCATCATGTCCCTGCTGCCGGGCGCGACCCTGACCATGCCGGGTATTGCCGGTATCGTGTTAACGCTGGCGGTGGCAGTCGATGCCAACGTACTGATTAACGAACGTATTAAAGAAGAGCTGCGAAACGGGCGCTCGGTTCAGCAGGCAATTCATGAGGGCTACAAAGGCGCCTTCTCCAGTATTGTCGATGCGAACGTGACCACCCTGATCAAAGTTATCATTCTTTACGCGGTCGGCACCGGTTCGATCAAAGGCTTTGCGATTACCACTGCAATTGGTATCGCGACCTCAATGTTCACCGCGATTATCGGTACCCGTGCCATTGTTAACCTGGTTTACGGTGGCAAACGCATCAACAAGCTGTCTATCTGAGGAGTGCGTTGTGGCACAGGAATATAACATTGAGCAGTTGAACCACGGGCGTAAAGTCGTCGACTTTATGCGCTGGGATAAGCTGGCCTTCATCATTTCGGGACTGCTGATTGTGGCCGCGATTGCGATCGTGGGCGTGCGTGGTTTTAACTGGGGCCTCGATTTCACCGGTGGTACGGTGATTGAGATCGCGCTGGAGAAACCGGCCGACCTCGACACGCTGCGTAGCGAACTGGTGAAAGCGGGCTTTGACGAGCCGCTGGTGCAGAACTTTGGCAGCAGCCGTGACGTGATGGTGCGTATGGCACCGGTTACCGGCCCGGCAGGTACCGAGTTAGGCAATAAAGTGGTGTCGGTGATCAACCAGACTACGCAGCAAAACGCGACCGTTAAGCGCATTGAGTTCGTGGGGCCGAGTGTGGGCAGCGACCTGGCGCAGGCGGGTGCGATGGCGCTGCTGTCGGCACTGATTGCGATTCTGATCTATATCGGCTTTCGCTTTGAGTGGCGTCTGGCGCTGGGCACTGTGCTGGCGCTGGCGCATGACGTGATCATCACCTGCGGCCTGCTGGCGCTGTTCCGCATTGAAATCGACCTGACGATTGTTGCCTCGCTGATGTCGGTGATTGGCTACTCGCTTAACGATAAAATTGTGGTCTCTGACCGTATTCGTGAAAACTTCCGCAAGATCCGTCGCGGCAGCTCTTACGATATTACCAACGTGTCACTGACCCAGACGTTAAGCCGTACCCTGATTACCTCGCTGACGACGCTGGCGATGATCCTCATCCTGTTCATATTTGGTGGTGCGCTGCTGAAAGGCTTCTCACTGACCATGCTGATTGGTGTGACGATTGGTACGATTTCATCCATTTATGTCTCTTCAGCGCTGGCGCTGAAGCTGGGTATGAAGCGTGAACATATGATGGTGCAGAAAGTCGAGAAAGAGGGCGCCGATCAGCCTTCTATCCTGCCTTAATCGCGCGTCAGAAATAAAAACGGGCAGCCTTTTGGCTGCCCGTTTTTTTTGCACCACGGCTAAGGATTAGCGGGTGCCGCAGGGGAGGTCGGGGGCGGTGCGTCAGCGGTCACGTTATGCACGCGGACATAACCCAGTTGCTCCGGTGTCAGGCCGCTGAGTCGAAGCGGAATGCTCGCCGAATGCTGCGGCAGCAGCGAGGCAGGCAGCGCGACCGTCTGCGTCAGACTGTCACTGCTCAGCGGTTTACCGGTCGCCGGGTCGAGTTCACCCCAGATCACCGTCGCGTGCAGGGCGGGCAAAGGCCGATCGTCCATTGAGCGTACGGTCAGGGTTGCCCGCGAACCGCTGGCTTCCGCAGTGACAGGGGACAGCGTCAGTCGCAACGTGCCGAGCTGAGTCTGCAGCGCCACTGGCGTGTTCGCCTGTGGCACCAGCCAGGCACCCTGCTGCAACTGGCTGTTAAGCTGTCCCTGAATCTCCAGCGCGCTGGCCTGCGTGGTCAGATGCTGCATCTGCTGATTGAGCTGACTCACTTCCTGATGCAGCTCTCTGACCTGCGGGTTACCTGCACTGCTACTGCAGCCGCTCAGCGCCACCAGTGAGAACGCCACCGGAACCCAAACCATCCTGCTCATAAGTTATCCTTGTCCGTTATTTTGGAATACGTAAAACCTGGCCAGGATAGATCTTATCAGGATGGGTGAGCATTGGCTTATTCGCTTCGAAAATCTTGTTATATTCGTTAGCGTTACCGTAAACCTGTTTAGAAATAGCGCTCAGCGTGTCGCCTTTCTTCACGGTGTAAAGCTCTGACTCGGCCGCGCTGTCTGTCACGGTGACCTTGTCTTCCACTTTTGTGATGCCTGCCACGTTACCTGCCGCGATCAGAATCTTCTCTTTCAGCTCCTGAGAAAGGCCATCGCCGGTCACGGTCACGGTATCGCCATTGACCTTTACGTCCACCTTGTCGCTGTCTGGCAAGCCGAGCTTGTTGATGTGATCCTGCAGCTTTTTATTCTGATCGTCACCGCCGTTTACGGCGTCCCAGAGTTTTTCACCGGCTTCTTTCACAAAGTTAAACAGACCCATACAACCTCCAATGTGTTAGTGGAAAATTTTAATTACAGCTCTTAAAGCGTAGTCCCTTTTGCCGCAGACGAAATTTAGCATCGTTTATCCTGCGATGAGAAGCCCGCGAAAGACACGGAAGAGATTTTGTTGATTCGCAGTTCGCGCTACACTGTATGGCCCATCACTCTCGCGTCAGGAAACGTCATGCATTGCCCATTCTGCTCCGCTGTGGACACCAAAGTGATTGATTCTCGTCTGGTTAGTGAAGGCTCCTCGGTGCGACGCCGCCGCCAGTGTCTGATGTGTCATGAACGCTTCACCACCTTTGAGGTGGCGGAACTGGTGATGCCCCGCGTGGTGAAAAGCAATGATGTGCGCGAGCCTTTCAATGAAGACAAAATGGCCAGCGGGATGATGAAAGCGCTTGAGAAGCGTCCGGTCAGCGCCGACGCGGTAGAAAGCGCCGTAAACCATATTAAAACGCAGCTGCGCGCCACCGGCGAACGTGAGATCCCCAGTAAGCTGATTGGCAATCTGGTGATGGATGAGCTGAAAAAGCTCGATAAAGTCGCCTATATTCGCTTCGCCTCGGTTTACCGCAGCTTTGAAGATATTCGCGATTTTGGCGAAGAGATCGCCCGGTTACAGGATTAGAGTATGGACGAACGCTACATGGCGCGTGCGCTGGAACTGGCGCGACGCGGCCGTTTTACGACCATGCCGAACCCGAATGTCGGCTGTGTGATTGTGCGCGATGGTGAAGTCGTAGGTGAGGGCTGGCATCAGCGTGCTGGTGAACCCCATGCCGAAGTCCACGCTCTGCGCATGGCTGGCGAGAAAGCGCGTGGCGCAACGGCCTATGTCACGCTGGAGCCGTGCAGCCATCATGGCCGCACGCCGCCCTGCTGTGATGCGCTGATCGCCGCAGGTGTGATCCGTGTCGTCGCCGCCATGCAGGACCCGAATCCGCAGGTCGCGGGGCGCGGACTGCACCGTCTGCATCAGGCGGGCATCGACGTCAGCCATGGTCTGATGATGCCGGAAGCCGAAGCACTCAATCGCGGCTTCCTCAAGCGCATGCGCACCGGCTTTCCCTGGATTCAGCTCAAGCTGGGCGCGTCACTGGATGGCCGCACGGCCATGGCCAGTGGCGAGAGCCAGTGGATCACCTCTGAGGCTGCCCGCCGTGATGTGCAGCGTCTGCGGGCGCAAAGCGCCGCCATTCTCAGCAGTAGCGCTACGGTGCTGGCGGACGATCCCTCTCTGACCGTGCGCTGGTCTGAACTCAATACCGACAGCCAGGCTCTGGTTGATGAGCAGCAACTGCGTCAGCCGGTACGTGTGATTATCGACAGCCAGAATCGCGTGACGCCGCAGCATCGGCTCATCTCACAGCCGGGCGAAACCTGGCTGATGCGCCATCAGCCGGATCAGCAGCTCTGGCCCGCTGACGTCACGCAAATCGCCGTGCCGCTGCGCGAACAGCAGCTGGATCTGGTGGCGATGATGATGCTGCTGGGACAGCGACAGATTAACAGCGTCTGGGTTGAAGCGGGTGCGACGCTCGCCGGTGCCCTGTTACAGGCCGGGCTGGTGGATGAACTGATCGTTTATCTGGCACCTAAGCTGTTAGGTCATGAAGGACGCGGCCTGTGTCAGCTGCCGGGGCTCAGCCAGCTGGCTGACGCACCTGCGTTCCGTTTCAGCGATGTCCGGCAGGTCGGTGACGATTTACGTCTGACCCTGACACCGCAATAGCATGCCCGGAAAAGCGAGAGCACGCCGCCTAAGAGTATGATAGAATCCGCCCCCCTGCGCGGGGCCAACCAAACCCCTGAAAGGATAAGTATGAAAGTTATCGAAGCTGCTGTTGCAACGCCTGAGGCCAATGTTGCCATCGTCATCGCGCGTTTTAACAACTTCATTAATGACAGCCTGCTGGATGGCGCAGTTGATGCCCTGAAACGTATCGGCCAGGTCAAAGATGAAAATATCACCGTTGTCTGGGTGCCGGGTGCTTACGAACTGCCGCTGGCAGCACGTGCGCTGGCGAACTCCGGCAAACATGATGCGATTATCGCACTCGGCACCGTTATTCGTGGTGGCACTGCGCACTTCGAATATGTGGCGGGTGAAGCCAGCTCTGGTATCGCCAGCGTTGCCATGAACAGCGACATTCCTGTCGCGTTCGGCGTGCTGACCACTGAAAGCATCGAGCAGGCCATTGAGCGTGCCGGCACCAAAGCGGGTAACAAAGGTGCTGAAGCGGCGCTGACTGCGCTCGAAATGATCAACGTATTGAAAGCCATTAAAGCCTGATTTTTGTAAGGGGAATTTTGTGAAACCTGCTGCTCGTCGTCGCGCCCGTGAGTGCGCTGTTCAGGCGCTTTACTCCTGGCAGTTGTCGAATAACGACATTGCCGATGTGGAATACCAGTTTCTGGCGGAACAGGACGTCAAAGACGTCGACATTACTTACTTCCGCGAACTGCTGTCCGGTGTGGCGACCAACAGTGCGTATCTGGATGGACTGATGAAGCCCTATCTGTCGCGTCAGCTCGAAGAGCTGGGCCAGGTAGAAAAAGCTATCCTGCGCATCTCGCTGTATGAGTTGAGCAAGCGTGATGATGTGCCCTATAAAGTGGCCATCAACGAAGGGATTGAGCTGGCGAAAGTCTTCGGTGCCGAAGACAGTCATAAATTTGTTAACGGCGTGCTGGATAAAGCCGGTCCACAAATTCGACCCAATCGCAAATAAACAAAAAGGCCGGCTTGCCGGCCTTTTTTCATGAAGAGTTAAGCGGAACGTAATTATGTCTTGTGGTGAATTTGAACTCATCGCACGCTACTTCAACCGCAGAACACGCAGCCGCCGTGATGTCGAACTCGGCATCGGTGACGATTGTGCGTTACTTAGCGTGCCGGAAAAACAGACGCTGGCGATCAGCACCGATACCCTGGTCGCGGGTGTGCACTTCTTACGGGATATTCATCCTGCCGATCTGGGTTACAAAGCCCTGGCTGTTAATCTTAGCGACCTCGCTGCCATGGGCGCCGACCCCGCGTGGCTGACGCTGGCCTTAACGCTGCCGCAGGTCGATGAGAGCTGGCTCTCTGCCTTTAGCGAAAGCCTGTTTGAACTGCTGGAATATTACGACATGCAACTGGTGGGCGGTGACACGACCCGTGGCCCGCTGAGCCTGACGTTGGCGATTCACGGTCTGGTGCCGCAGGGCCGCGCCCTGAAACGCTCCGGAGCGAAGCCGGGCGACTGGATCTACGTGACCGGCACGCTGGGTGACAGCGCAGCGGGTCTGGCGCTATTGCAGCATCACTGCCGCATCAGCGATCCGGCGGTGCATGAGGCGCTGATTAAACGGCATCTGCGTCCGATGCCGCGCATTCTGCAGGGCCAGGCACTGCGTTCGCTGGCCTCTTCAGCGGTGGACCTTTCTGATGGCCTGATTTCCGACCTCGGCCACGTGCTGAAAGCCAGCGGCTGTGGTGCACGGCTTAACCTGGATGCGTTGCCGCTGTCGCCGGCGCTGCGCGACCATTTTGACCCTGAGCAGGTATTGCGCTGGGCGCTGAGTGGCGGAGAAGATTACGAACTCTGCTTCACCGTGCCTGAAGTGAATCGCGGCGCGCTTGATGTGGCGCTGGGGCATCTGGGCGTGCCTTATACCTGCATCGGACAGATAGCACCGGAATCAGAAGGCTTAACGCTGCTGGATAATGGCAAACCTGCCACATTCCATCATAAAGGGTTTGATCACTTTGATACTAAATAACGACGTGGCGAAGAGACGCCTGCGGATGAGCAATCCCTGGCATCTGCTGGCCACCGGTTTCGGCAGCGGATTAAGCCCGGTCGTGCCTGGTACCATGGGATCGCTGGCGGCCATCCCATTCTGGTGGCTGATGACCTTTCTACCGCAGGATCTCTATTCGCTGGTTGTGCTGGTGGGTATCTGCGTCGGTGTCTATCTCTGCCATCGCACCGCCAAAGATATGGGCGTACACGATCACGGCAGTATTGTCTGGGATGAATTTATCGGCATGTGGATTACGCTGATGGCGATCCCGGTCAACAGCTGGCAATGGGTGCTGGGCGGCTTTGTGCTGTTCCGTATTCTTGATATGTGGAAACCATGGCCGATTCGCTGGTTTGACCGCAATGTGCATGGCGGCATGGGCATTATGGTGGATGACATCATTGCTGGCGTGATTTCTGCGGCCATGCTTTATGGCTTTGGGGTCTGGCTAGAGGGTTAATCAGCCGAGGCTGAACGCCTGAATAAGAGGTGACGCCCGGCCAGGGCGTCACATTCTGATTTATTCGAATCCCACCGCCTGATGCGGCTGATAGACCTCTTCCAGCAGGGTAATCTCGTCGTCACTCAGGGTGACATCCACCGCCTTCACCAGATCCTCAAACTGCTCAGCGCGCGATGCACCAATAATCGGTGCCGTAACGGCAGGCTTGCTCAGCAGCCAGGCCAGCGCCACCTGCGCCCGCGTCACACCTTTACTTTCCGCCACCTGTGCCAGCCGCTCTGCAATCACGGCATCGTTCTCTTCGGTGTTGTCATAGAGCTTTGCCATCACCTGATCGGAGGCGGAACGTGCAGTGTTCTCACCCCACGGGCGGGTCAGCTTACCGCGCGCCAGGGGACTCCATGGCAGCACGGCGATCTGCTCTTTCAGGCAGAGCGGATGCATTTCCCGCTCCTCTTCACGCTGAATCAGGTTGTACTGATCCTGCATGCTGACAAAGCGATGCCAGCCCTGATCTGACTGCAGCTGCAACGCCTGCGCAAACTGACTGGCGTGCATGGATGAGGCGCCGATATAGCGGGCTTTGCCGGACTGCACTACGTCATGCAGCGCTTCCAGCGTCTCTTCCAGCGGTGTCTCGTAGTCCCAGCGGTGAATCTGCAGCAGGTCGACATACTCCATGCCGAGACGCTGAAGGCTGTCATCAATGGATTGCAGGATATTTTTGCGCGACAGTCCCTGTGAGAGATTGGTCAGTGGAAAATAGACTTTAGTGGCGACCACGATCTCTTCGCGGCGGGCAAAATCCTTCAGCGCCCGGCCCAGGATCTCTTCACTGCTGCCATCGGAGTAGCTGTTGGCGGTATCAAAGAAGTTGATGCCCGCGTTCAGCGCCTGCTGGATCAGCGGACGGCTGCTTGCTTCCGGCAGCGTCCAGGCATGATTACCGCGCGTTGGCTCGCCATAGGTCATACAGCCAAGACAGAGACGCGACACCTGCAGATCGGTAGTACCCAGTTGAATCGTTTTCATGGTGGAGGCTCCTGCGAAAGTGCAAAGGTTACAGCATAGCAGGATGTTGCGCTCCCCAGGGGGGAGCGCAGAGAGGAGAGGTTACTGCGCCAGCCAGCGGGCGATCTGTTGCTGAATGCCCTCCGCGTCCAGCAGATAGTCATGACGCACTTCATCCTGCGTGCCCTGCGGGATGAACTCATCGGGCAGGCCGATGTTCAGTACCGGAATGCCCAGGCGTTTCGCCATCACAAACTCATTTACGCCACTGCCCGCACCGCCTTTGATGGCGCCTTCTTCCAGCGTTATCAGCGAGTCGTGGGTGTTAGCGAGCTCGGCGATCAGCGCTTCATCCAGCGGCTTCACAAAGCGCATATCGACCAGGGTCGCGTTCAGCGCTTCTGCCGTGGCGGCGGCTTCCGGCAGCAGGGTACCGAAGTTCAGAATCGCCAGCTTTTCACCCTGACGTTTCACGACTGCTTTACCCAGCGGCAGGCTCTGTAGTGGGGCCAGCGGCGTGCCGACGCCCGTGCCGCGCGGATAGCGCACCGCACTCGGGCCAGCCTGATGGTGATAGCCGGTATAGAGCATCTGCCGACACTCATTTTCATCGCTCGGCGTCATGATCACCATATCCGGCACGCAGCGCAGATAGGCGAGATCAAACGCGCCCTGGTGAGTCTGACCATCCGCGCCAACAATGCCACCGCGATCGATAGCAAACAGGACCGGCAGTTTCTGGATGGCAACGTCATGGATCAGCTGATCGTAGGCGCGTTGCAGGAAGGTGGAATAGATGGCCACAATCGGTTTATAGCCGCCAATCGCCATACCGGCCGCGAAGGTCACCGCATGCTGCTCGGCGATTGCCACGTCAAAATATTGTTTCGGGAATTCGCGAGAGAAAGCCACCATGCCGGAGCCTTCACGCATCGCCGGGGTAATCGCCATCAGCTTCGGATCGTCGGCGGCCATTTCGCACAGCCAGTTGCCGAAGATTTTAGAGTAGCTCGGCAGACCCTCTGCGCTTTTCGGCAGTTCGCCAATCGCCGGGTCAAATTTAGGAACGGCGTGCCAGGCAATCGGATCTTCCTCTGCCGGGGCGTAGCCTTTACCTTTCTTCGTCATGATATGCAGGAACTGCGGGCCTTTCAGGCTGCGCATGTTGCTCAGCGTATTGACCAGCGTCAGCACATCGTGACCGTCAACCGGGCCAATATAGTTAAAGCCCAGCTCTTCAAATAGCGTGCCCGGCACGACCATGCCTTTGAGATGCTCTTCGGTGCGTTTGACCAGCTCTTTGATTGGCGGCAGATTTGTCAGCACGCGTTTACTGCCTTCGCGCAGTCGTGCGTAGGTTTTCCCCGACAGGATCTGCGCCAGGCGATTATTCAGCGCGCCGACGTTTTCGGAAATCGACATCTCGTTATCATTGAGGATGACCAGCATGTCCGGCTTGATATCACCGGCATGGTTCATCGCTTCAAACGCCATACCTGCGGTAATCGCACCATCGCCAATAATACAGGCGGTGCGACGGCCCTGACCTTCACGTTCTGCCGCCGCTGCCATGCCGAGACCGGCACTGATAGAGGTCGATGAGTGACCGACGCTCAGGACGTCATATTCACTTTCACCGCGCCACGGAAACGGGTGGACACCGTTTTTCTGACGGATAGTGCCGATGCGATCGCGGCGACCTGTCAGAATTTTATGCGGATAAGCCTGATGACCCACATCCCAGACCAGATGGTCAAACGGGGTGTTATAGACATAATGCAGCGCGACCGTCAGTTCAACCACGCCCAGACCCGATGCAAAATGGCCGCTGGAGCGGCTCACACTGTCTAACAGGTACTGACGCAGTTCATCACACAGCGCAGGCAACTTCTCTTTTGGCAGGGCGCGCAGCGCCTGAACCGTGTCTGCCAGCGCCAGTGTCGGGTATTTAGCAATATCAAAACTCATCAGAGACTCATTATGGAAGTTATTTGTCGCGTTCAATTATGAAGCTCGCCAGCGCCTGCAGTGCTGTAGTGTTATAAGAGTGCGCAGCGAGCAATTCTAAAGCATCAAGAGCTTCCTGATACAAATCCCGCGCTTTGGCACGGGCACTTTCAAGGCCTAACAGTGAAGGATAGGTGCTTTTCCCCAGATCCTGATCGGCACCCTGACGTTTTCCGATCACCGCTGTGTCGCCGATCACATCCAGAATGTCGTCCTGCACCTGAAACGCGAGACCAATCGCCTCTGCATAGCGGTCGAGCAGCGGCAGCGCTTCGCGACCCGCATCGCCTGCCGTTAATGCGCCTAACCGAACCGCTGAGCGGATCAGGGCGCCGGTTTTGTGGCGATGGATCTGTTCCAGCTGATCGAGATCGATGGATTTGCCTTCCGCCGCTAAATCCAGTGCCTGCCCGCCACACATCCCGGCTACGCCACTGGCTTTTGCCAGTTCGGAGAGCATCATCAATCGATATTCGGCGCTGACACCGGGCATTGCTTCATCGGCCAGAATGGAAAAGGCCAGCGTCTGCAGGGCGTCGCCCGCCAGAATCGCGGTATCTTCGCCATATTTAATATGACAGGTTGGCTGCCCGCGACGCAGTGCATCATCGTCCATCGCAGGGAGATCGTCATGAATCAGAGAGTACGCATGAATGCATTCAACTGCGGCGGCAGGAGCATCCAGACTCGCCGGATTGGCGTGGAGCATTTCGCCGGTCGCGTAGACCAGAAAAGGACGCAGACGTTTACCGCCTAATAATGCCCCATAATGCATGGCATTCACCAGAGGAGAACTCTGAAAAGGAAGTGGCTCTATAAAACGCGTCAGCGCGGCGTTCACCTGCTGCTGATAAACGTCGAGTAAGCGGGCAAAATCCATTAGTCATTTTCCGGCGTGAAAGCAGTGAGGTCGGCATCTTTATCATCGTTCAGCAGAATGCGGACCCGCTGTTCAGCCTGTTGCAGCGTCTGCTGGCCATTCCGCGCCAGCTGCACGCCGCGCTCAAATTCGTTCAGGGCTTCTTCCAGCGGCAGTTCACCACTTTCCAGACGGCTGACAATCTGCTCCAGCTGCTGCAATGACGTTTCAAAGCTGGCTGGCTGTTCGGCTTTTTTCGGCATATTTCGTGTCGACTCACGGTTGGGACATTATCTCGCAATCGGTCATGGTAGCTGAGACCCTATGATTAGCAAAATAATCAATGCGGCGGCTGATGAAGAAGCAGTCACCTGACAAAGGTGATATACTCCCGCGCCTCGGATGCGGTTGCGCCTTGCAGCCCGCAATTTTGTGATTTTACCAGCTAAGTGCCGCCTGTTTTAGCACTTATTTGCCCAACGAAGCTGTGTCGCCATGAAGTTTATCATCAAGTTATTTCCTGAAATCACCATCAAGAGTCCGTCGGTGCGTTTGCGCTTTATCAAGATTCTTGCCAGCAATATCCGCAACGTCCTGAAAACCGTCAGCGACGACATCGCCGTTGTGCGCTACTGGGATCACATTGAAGTGCGGTCAAAAAATGCGGCGCTGGCGGACATTATTCCCGATGAGCTTTCCCGCATTCCCGGTATCCATCACGTTTTAGCGGTTGAAGATCGCGAGTACACCGATATTCATCACATCTTTGAACAGACGTTAGCGCAGTATCGCGACAGTCTTGAGGGCAAGAGCTTCTGCGTGCGTGTGAAACGTCGCGGTAAGCACAGCTTCAGTTCGCAGGATGTAGAGCGCTATGTGGGTGGTGGTCTGAATCAGCATATTGAAAGCGCCCGCGTGCAGCTTAAAAATCCTGACGTGACGGTGAACCTTGAAGTTGAAGAGAATCGCCTGACGCTGGTGACGGCGCGCTACGAAGGTCTGGGCGGTTTCCCGATCGGCACGCAGGAAGATGTGCTGTCGCTGATTTCCGGCGGTTTCGACTCCGGTGTCTCCAGCTATATGCTGCTGCGCCGCGGCAGCCGCGTGCATTACTGCTTCTTTAACCTTGGCGGTGCCGCGCATGAGATTGGCGTGCGTCAGGTTGCGCATTATCTGTGGAATCGTTTTGGTCGTTCACACCGCGTGCGCTTCGTGGCGATCAATTTTGAGCCGGTCGTCGGTGAGATCCTCGAAAAAGTGGATGACGGCCAGATGGGCGTGGTGCTGAAGCGCATGATGGTGCGTGCCGCCTCGACGATTGCTGAGCGCTACGGCGTGCAGGCGCTGGTCACGGGTGAAGCGGTAGGGCAGGTGTCGAGCCAGACGCTGACCAACCTGCGCCTGATTGATAACGCGTCGGATACGCTGATTCTGCGTCCGCTGATCTCTCATGACAAAGAGCACATCATCAGAGTTGCCCGGGAGATTGGCACAGAAGATTTCGCCAGCACCATGCCGGAATATTGTGGTGTGATCTCAAAAAGCCCGACGGTGAAGGCGGTGAAGGCGAAGATCGAAGCGGAAGAGCAGAATTTCGACTTCTCAATTCTGGATCGGGTGGTGGAAGAAGCGACCAATGTCGATATCCGTACTATTGCTGAGCAAACGGAAGAGGAGGTGGTGGAAGTTGAGACCGTCGCGCTTCTGAGTGACAACGATGTGGTGCTGGATATCCGCTCTATTGATGAGCAGGAAGAGAAGCCCCTGACGCTGAACGCCACGGAAGTGAAGTCGCTGCCATTCTACAAACTCAGTACGCAGTTTGGCGATCTCGATCAGAACCGCACCTGGTTGCTCTACTGCGATCGTGGTGTGATGAGCCGTCTGCAGGCGCTCTATCTGCATGAGCAGGGCTTTAAGAACGTTAAAGTCTACCGCCCGTAGTCATCGCTCTGAGCCAGTCAGTGCCTGTTCAGGGCTGACTGGCTTTCTCGTTTTAAGCCTGAGTCTTTACGCCTGATAGTCATAAATGCCGGGAGCCAGCACCAGCTGTGCAGCGACCTCACGTGCCATCTCTTTTCCCACCAGCAGATCGATCAGCTTCAGCGCAAAATCCATTGCCGTGCCAGGTCCCTGGCTGGTCAGCAGATTAACGCGGGGATCCCAGACGACACGTCGCTCCATCCACTTTTCCTCCGGAATCGTCTCTTTCAGGCCAGGAAAGCCGGTCATGTTACCGACCGGGAAGAGATCGTGAGGGATCAGTACCGTGCCTGCGGCTGCGCATATCGCGGCGACAATCTTCTCATTGAGGTGAAACTGACGCACCGTTTCGACCAGCAGCGGACTGTCACGGAAGGTCTCAGCCCCTTTCAGGCCGCCGGGCAGAACAATGGCGGCGAAATCGTTATCGGCGACTTCGACCAGCGTGACGTCAGCCAGCAGACGAACACCGCGTGAGCAGACAATCTCCCGGCTGCCATCGCTTTCGACGCTGGCGGTGACAACCTTCAGCCCGGCCCGAACCAGCAGGTCGATGATGGTGACAGCTTCGGTTTCTTCACTGCCATGTGCCAGGCAAACCAGCACTGATGCGTTCGCGGTCATAATGGGACTCCTTGCGTTTTACAATGTCATACAGACGGGTGTTCTCCGTCAGCACCAGGCCGTGCGTCCGGGCGCGGCGCAGCAGAAAGCCGCTGATATAGTCGATTTCGGTGAGCCGCTGGGCGCGAACGTCCTGCAGCATCGATGAGGTATTGGCCGCCGTGCTTTCGATCACGTCGAAGATGATGTCCTGCAGGCTGTCACTGGCGACGTTCTGGCCTTCACGATCCATAACCCAGCTGATCTCTTCGCACAGTTGCGCGATCTGCTCCGGATACGCGCGCAGTGCGCCGTTCTGGCACTCATACTCCACGCTGAGCGGGTTGATGACGCAATTGACGGCCAGTTTGCGCCAGCAGGCCGCCCGGATGTTGTCATGCCAGGCAACATCGGGCAGGGCAGGGTGCAGGATGTCGGCGAGGTCACTGTAAGCGGCGCTTTTGCGGTTACCGGGACCAATGTGGGTGATGCCACTGGCGATGTGCTTGATAACGGTGCCATCACGCATCGCCGCATGCGTGGTGACGCCACGCAGGAGTGGCTGAGTCAGCCCTTTGAGTTCCTCCAGCGTACCCATACCGTTGTGCAGCAGCAGCACCGGGCAGTTTTCTGGCAGCACACTTTCCAGATTCTTCACGGCGGGTGAAACCTGTGGCGCTTTGAGCGTGACCAGCAGCAGCTGGCTTTCCGCCAGGAACAGCGGATCGTTGGCGATAAACGTGCGATTCGAGATGTTGCCCTGAGGATCGATTACATTGGCTGAGCAGTAAGGCTGCGGCACGCGCAGCCATCCCTGTACTTCATGTCCCTGGCGGGCAAGCGCTGTCAGCCAGACCTGACCCAATGCACCGCAACCTAACACGGTAATTTTCATGCTGCCTCCCGCTGGCGGGCTATCCATCTGTTATTTACTGTCACACCTACATTATAGCGTTGTGTGCAGCCTGATTTTATTTAGCACCTTAAGACGCGTATTATGCATGTCACTTTAGCGTCAGGAGAAGAAGAGATGCCATCTTTCGATATCGTTTCAGAAGTCGATCTGCAGGAAATTCGCAATGCGGTGGAGAATGCTAACCGTGAAGTGTCTACCCGCTTCGATTTCCGCAACGTGAGCGCCGAGTTTGAGCTCAACGAAAAGAATGAAACCATCAAGATCACCAGCGAGTCTGATTTCCAGGTTAAGCAGCTGGTCGATATTTTGCGTGAGAAGTTGTTGAAGCGCGGGATTGAAGGCGGAGCCTTAGAGGTGCCGGAAGAGATCGAGCACAGCGGCAAAAGCTGGGCGGTCGATGCCAAACTGAAGAAAGGCATTGAGAGCGACGTGGCGAAGAAGCTGGTAAAGCTAATTAAAGACAGCAAGCTGAAAGTACAGACCCAGATTCAGGGTGAAGCGTTGCGTGTGACCGGCAAAGCGCGTGATGATTTGCAGGGTGCGATGGCGATCGTGCGCGGCAGCAATCTGGGCCAGCCTTTCCAGTTTAAAAACTTCCGCGATTAAGTGGGAGAGGCTGAATTTTCAGCATGAATGCAGTGATAAAAAACCCGGCTCAGGCCGGGTTTTTTGTTATTAATAGGGGATATTACTTTGAAAATGTCTAGCGTATAGAGCAGGTTAGGAGTTGCGGCGTCTGCAAGATCGTGTACCGGCTCAGGGAGCCAGTGCCTTACGCAAAGACGCAACAGCGCCATCCATGGCGGGCTCAGCGCGGGCGATTACGCACCTCATCCCTGAGGTGCGCCCGTTGCCGGGCCAACGCTCTGCGTTGTTCAAAAACGCTCCCGGCGTTTTTGTCCCGGGCCCGCGATGCTTTGCTACAGGCACAGGCTCCCATCGCTTTAAGCTGGTTAGTGGTCTGTAAAAAGGATTGCGCGGGTTGATATTTATTCAGAAACTTAAATGCGGGTGAACCTGGCAGCAGCGCAAAAGCTCAGGGGCGCAGGGAACAGGGTCAGAGGAGGAAAGCGTCCCGCGCCAGGACGGCGCGGGCCGAGCATGCCATGGATGGCGGCTTTTGCGACTTTCCGATCTGACCGTTTTCCCTGAGCCAGCTCGATCTTACAGCTAAACGGGCAGATGGTGTCGCTAGAACAGTTTGGAAATCAGCAACTCCCCAGCAGCGCTTCCAGCTCAGGCCGGCTGGTGACCTTACTATCAATTTTGATATACGCGCTTTTCTCTTCCGGCACAATAAACACGGAATTAACGCCCTTCTGCGCCTTCAGTCGCTGCTCCAGATTCGGCACAGCCAGTGCCGCATCACTCAGCACGATGCGTAGGCTGCTGACATAAGGCGGCTCCTGCATCGTCATGCTGACAAACAGCCAGGCTGCAGCCACCATCGCGCCCACCAAAAACACGGTCTGCGCATCGAAATGACCAAACACCCAGCCACCCATGCTGCCGCCAACGGCCACGCCCAGGAACTGGCTGGTGGAATAAATCCCCATCGCCGTACCTTTGTAACCTGCGGGTGACTCTTTACTGATCAGCGAAGGCAGAATGGCTTCCATCAGATTAAAGGCGAAGAAGAAGAGCTGAACACCCACTACCAGCGTCCAGAAGTGGCCTTCTGCACCCCACAGCACGATCTCCGCAATGACAATCATCCCGACGCAGCCGACAAAGACGCGCTTCATACGGCGCTTCACTTCAGCATAAATGATGAACGGCACCACGCCGGCAAAGGCGATTAGCATCGTGGAGAGATAGACTTTCCAGTGCTCGGGGGCCGGGAATCCAGCCTGTTCAAACTGCCCAGGCAACGCAACAAAGCTCGACATCAGCAGGACGTGCAGACAGAAAATACCGATGTTGAGCTTTACCAGACGCGGGTTAGCCATCACTTTGCGGAAGCTGCCTTTCACCATGCCTGATTCACGGTTCAGGACATGATGGGAGGCGGATGGCACTACCAGCAGGGTGATCACGATTCCCAGTGACGCCAGAATCGCAATCATCCAGAACAGCGCATGCAGACCCAATGCATGAGTCACAACCGGGCCGACCACCATCGCAATCGCGAAGGTCACGCCAAAACTGATGCCGATAAAGGCCATCGCTTTGGTGCGGTTCTGCTCACGGGTTAAGTCTGATAACAGCGCCATCACCGCAGCCGCAATCGCGCCCGAGCCCTGTAATGCGCGGCCCAGAATAATGCCCCAGATGGAGTCGGTGCAGGCTGCGATAACGCTGCCCAGAACAAACAGCAGCAGTCCGCCAACGATCAACGGCTTGCGGCCGATGCGATCAGAGAGCAGACCAAAAGGAATCTGAAATATCGCCTGGGCAAGGCCATAGATGCCAATCGCCAGACCAATTAAGGTTTCACTCGCGCCCTGTAATGCCATGCCATAAGTGGTCAGTACCGGCAGGACCATAAACATCCCAAGCATACGCAGGGAAAAGACCGTACCGAGGCCCCATGTGGCGCGCAGCTCCACCGGAGTCATTTTATTATCGTTCATTCCAACCTCTGTTAATGTGCTGCATTTATTCTAGGGGGCGGGGCAGGGCGGGTAAAACAATAGTTTTTAAGCAGTGGTAACAAAAAGAAAGGGCGCGAAAATCGCGCCCTTTTCATGCTGTATCGGTGCCGGTTACCAGACGTAGGTCAGCAGGTCCTTCGAAGCCGGAGCCATCGAATCTACCGACATCATCACGCTCAGCGCGGTGATGGTTACGATAGAGAAGACAAACAGCTTACGCGCCCAGACACGATCATCTGCGGTTTTGTAACCCGATAACG
The DNA here is from genome assembly GCF_003201065.1 of Pantoea sp. JKS000250. Taxonomy (NCBI): domain Bacteria; kingdom Pseudomonadati; phylum Pseudomonadota; class Gammaproteobacteria; order Enterobacterales; family Erwiniaceae; genus Pantoea; species Pantoea sp. JKS000250. Next base: position 3,223,318 of record NZ_QICZ01000001.1, read on the forward strand.
CCATGCCCAGCCACCAGACGCTGACCGCAGCGGCCACCACCAGATATTTGTAGCCCGCGTAACCGCCCAGCGTCAGCATCAGCGTGGCAATCATAAACGCCAGAATATAGAGCGTAATATGATTCTTCGCGACGGAAATGCCTTTCACCACCGGCAGAACCGGGATGTTCGCTGCCTGGTAATCTTTAAAGCGGAAGATAGCAATCGCGTACGAATGCGGCATCTGCCACAGGCTAAAGATAGCCAGCAGGATCAACGCGCCAGCATCAAACTGGTTAGAGACGGCGCAGTAGCCGATAACCGGCGGCGCAGCACCCGACAGACTGCCAATCAGCGTTCCGTAAACGGAATGACGCTTCATGTACAGACTGTAGATGCCCACGTACACCACGAAGCCCATCACCGCCAGCCACATGGCCAGCGGATTAGCACCGAAGTAGAGCAACGCAAAGCCAGCAATACCCAGCACAGTGGCATAAACCAGGCTTACTTTCGCGGAGATAAGGCCTTTTACCAGCACCCGATTCCTGGTTCTCTCCATCTTGATGTCGATGTCGCGGTCAATCACGTTGTTGAAAACACAACCCGATGCAACCACCAGTGACACGCCCACCAGGGTGATGAGAAACAGGGCGTAATCCGTGTTGCCTTTGGAGGCCAACAGGAATCCGCCGATCACAGAAATTAAATTCCCGAAAATAATTCCTGGTTTTGTAACTTGCAGGTATTGCTTAAACATTACGCGTGACTCTTTAGTGAGGCATCATGTTGTAGTTGAGGTTCCACATGATCCACAGTGAGCCTACTACGACAATCAGGATGATGATGGCCGAGAAAACAATGGCTACCATGTTCCAGCCACCCTCAGATTTGCTGTCTAAGTGCAGGAAGTACACCAGGTGAACCAGCACCTGAATGACCGCACACACCAGAACAATACCGAGGATAGTACCGTGAGATGCACTGCCATCCATCACCATCCAGAACGGGATTGCCGTCAGGATGATAGAGAGGATGAAGCCGATCATGTAGGACTTCACGCTACCGTGTGAAGCGCCATGTTCGTTAACAGAATGACTCATTACATGGCTCCCATCAGGTAAACAACGGTGAAGACGCAAATCCAGACCACGTCCAGGAAGTGCCAGAACAGGCTCAGACACATGATACGGGTGCGGTTAGTCGCGTTCAGGCCACGTTTAGACACCTGGAACATCAGAACCAGCATCCAGATCAGACCGGAGGTCACGTGCAGACCGTGGGTACCGACCAGCGTAAAGAAGCCAGACAGGAAGCCACTGCGATCCGGACCAAAGCCTTCAGCAATCAGGTGATGGAATTCATAGATTTCCATCCCGATGAAGCCCAGACCGAACAGGAAGGTCAGCGCCAGCCAGCCGATAACGGCACCTTTTTGCTCCTTGTTCATGGAGATAACAGCCATGCCGTAAGTGATCGAACTCAACAGCAGCAGGGCGGTTTCTACCAGAACAAACGGCAGCTCAAAGATATCTTTACCTGCCGGGCCACCGGCAGTGTTGTTGACCATGACGGCATAGGTCGCAAACAGGGTTGCGAAGATAATGCAGTCACTCATCAGGTAGATCCAGAAGCCAAAGACTTTATTGGCTCCTGCATCGTGATGCCCATGCTCCGCATGGGCGTCGTGGTGATGTTTAATCAGAGTTTCAGTTGACATTATTTCAGACCTGCTTTGCTGATTTCGTCAAAGTGCTGGTTCTCAATCTTCTGAACTTCGGCAACCGGAACGTAGTAATCCACGTCTTCGTCGAAGCTCTTCACGATCCAGGTAACGATCATGCCGAGGAATGAAAGACCCGCCATCCACCAGATATGCCAGATCAGCGCGAAGCCCATCACAGTAGCGAATGCGCAGATGACGATTGCCGCACCACTGTTTTTCGGCATATGAATTTCTTCATACGATGCCGGCTGTTTGTACGCTTCGCCTTTCTCTTTCATTTCCCAGAACGCATCACGCTCATGGACATGTGGGATCACAGCAAAGTTATAGAACGGTGGTGGTGAAGAGGTTGCCCATTCCAGCGTACGACCGCCCCACGGGTCACCTGTCACATCACGGTTCTGATCGCGGTCACGTACGGAGACGTAGAACATGGTCAGCTGACACAGGATACCCAGTGCAATCAGACCCGCACCGACCGCAGCAACCACCAGAAGAGGGTGGAACTGTGGATCGATATCCTGGCTCAGACGACGGGTCATACCCATGAAGCCCAGTGCGTACAGCGGCATAAAGGCAACGAAGAAGCCAATGATCCAGAACCAGAATGCGCGCTTACCCCAGGTTTCGTTCAGGGTGAAGCCGAATGCTTTCGGGAACCAGTAGGTCACGCCCGCCATACAACCGAAGACCACACCACCGATGATTACGTTGTGGAAGTGTGCAATCAGGAACAGGCTGTTGTGCAGAATAAAGTCAGCGCCCGGAACGGCCAGCAGTACGCCGGTCATACCCCCTACAGAGAAGGTTACCAGGAAGCCAACGGTCCACAGCATGGCAGAGTGCATCTGAATGCGGCCCTGATACATGGTGAACAGCCAGTTAAAGATTTTAACCCCGGTCGGAATCGCGATGATCATCGTCATGATACCGAAGAAGGCGTTAACGTTGGCACCCGCACCCATGGTGAAGAAGTGGTGCAACCAGACGATGAACGACAGCACGGTAATGGCGATAGTCGCCCATACCAGCGAGGTATAACCAAACAGACGTTTTTTGGAGAAGGTCGCGGTAATTTCTGCGAACACACCAAATACCGGCAGTACCAGGATATACACTTCCGGATGGCCCCAGACCCAAATCAGGTTGACGTACATCATCATGTTCCCGCCCATTTCATTGGTGAAGAAATGGAAGCCGAGATAACGATCAAGGGTCAACAGCGCCAGGGTCACGGTCAGAACCGGGAACGCAGCGATGATCAGGACGTTGGTGCACAGCGCGGTCCAGGTAAAGACCGGCATTTTGAACAGGCTCATGCCCGGTGCGCGCATCTTCAGGATGGTCACGAAGAAGTTAATACCGGTTAAGGTCGTACCAATACCTGAGAGCTGAAGGCTCCAGATCCAGTAATCGACCCCGACGCCGGGACTGTACTCCGCGCCGGAGAGCGGCGGATAAGCCAGCCAGCCGGTCTGTGCGAACTCGCCCACACCCAGAGACAGGTTAACCAGGATCACACCGACCGCGGTAAACCAGAAGCTCAGGTTGTTCAGGAACGGGAACGCAACGTCACGTGCACCAATCTGCAACGGAACGGCGATGTTCATCAGGCCAACCACGAAAGGCATCGCCACGAAGAAGATCATAATCACGCCGTGCGCGGTAAAGATCTGGTCGTAGTGGTGCGGTGGCAGAATGCCCGCTTCACCGGCCGAAGCCATCACCTGCTGGGTACGCATCATAATGGCATCTGCGAAGCCACGAATCAGCATGACGAACGCCATGATGATATACATGATACCCAAGCGTTTGTGGTCAACTGACGTCAGCCATTCAGACCACAGATATTTCCACTTACCAAAATAGGTGAGCGCAGCGACCAGCGCAGCACCACCTATCAGGATAGCGGCAACCGTAACCATGATAATCGGCTCATGATACGGCACTGCATCAAGTGTTAATTTTCCTAACATCGTATTATTCCTCGGCTCCCGCGGAAGCGGCGTGACTCATGTCCATACCTTCATGCTGTGGCATGTCCATTTTCCCGTGGCTCATCCTGAACTTGTCCATAACCTGCATGAACAGTTTCGGATCAGCTGAAGAGAAATATTCCACCGGATGATTTTCGCTTGGCACAGCCACTTTCTCGAAATCTTCCATGGTGGTCAGCGTGTTAGGGGCTGCTTTGACTTTAGCCACCCACTGCTGGAATTCCGCATCGTCTTTGGTTGCAATGGCTTTAAACTTCATGCCAGAGAAACCGCGACCACTGAAGTTCGCAGAGATACCGTCGAAAGTGCCTGGTTCATTCGCAATCAGATGCAGTTTGGTCTGCATACCCGCCATCGCATAAATCTGGCTGCCGAGTGTTGGAATGAAGAAAGAGTTCATGACGGAGTTAGAGGTGATTTTAAAGTTCACCGGAGTATTTGCCGGGAAGGCAATCTGGTTCACGGTCGCAATACCCTGTTCCGGGTAAATGAACAACCATTTCCAGTCCAGTGCAACCACATCGATCTCAACCGGTTTCACATCAGATTGCAGCGGTTTGCTGGGCTCCAGTGCGTGGGTTGATTTCCAGGTCAGTACGCTGAGGAAGAGAATGATCAGGATCGGAATGGTCCAGACCACGGCTTCAACCTTGTTAGAGTGTGACCAGTTAGGGCTGTACTTCGCATTCGTGTTGGACGCCCGATACTTCCAGGCAAACACCACGGCCATCAGGACTGCAGGAATCACGACGATCAACATCAGGCCAAAGGCAGTCAGTATCAGCGAACGTTGCTCCAGTGCAATCTGTCCTTTGGGATTTAACAATGCACTATCGCAGCCACTCATTAATAAAGTGCCTGCAATTAATGACAAAATCCCCAAACTTTTATTGTATTTACTGAGTCTCATTTAACGACCTCAATGACAAAGGGCTCTATTGTCGTTTAAGTGTGCGCGCATTTTACGGGAAGGTTTATGCAGTGTAAACCAGCTTAAGGATGTGTCAGATACGTGTTGACACCTTTTGCTAAGGGTGTCACAGATGTTGCACCAGGTGACAAATAATTAACGCAGACAAGCAGTTGGCATCAATATAACAAAAACCGATGGAAGTAACCGTAAAAAAATCAGGGAAAGGAATAACCCTTACTTTTAACTCCCAAATATTTAACAAGTCTGCATCATTTGCGCGATGAAATTTAACTAAAGTAATTGCTAACCGGTTTTTAGTATTTCCGCTACGCCTCCTCAGGATCTATTCTTATTTTTTAAAAATAACACGCGATGATAAATGACGGCGACTTATCCGGACGTCACAAAATAAGCCGCAGCCCGTTAACCTATCGATTTCACTTAAGCATCTGACGCGGGCAACACCGGCGTTCTCTTCAGCGCCCTGTAATCCAGCAACACCCCGGCAAGCACCGCCAGCAGAGAGAGGCTCATGCCCAGCTCAAACAGGCGGGTCAATAGCGGTGCCAGCGCAGTCAGCCCCAGTTCATTCAGTGCCAACGCGAGCAGCCAGAGAGCCAGCACGCCGCAACCGGCTGCAAACAGACGATTAGTCCAGCGATAGCCATGAGGATAGTAGCTTCGTGTGAGGAAATTGCCACTCTGCTCGACCTGATTAAGCGTCTGGCGGCAAAAAGCCAGCAGCACCAGGCCCGGCACACCCGCGATCACCGTGAAAGCATAAAAAGTTGGCCAGCCCCAGAGTTCTACCAGCCACCCCGCTGCGGGGCCGACATAGACCCGGCCCACTGCGGAGAGCGCCGATAACAGGGCAAACTGGGTAGCTGAGAACGATTTATTGCACAGCGTCATTAACAACGCGACAAAGGCCGCGGTGCCCATGCCGCCGCAGAGGTTTTCGACAAAGACTGCGCTGGCCATGCTCCACAACTGTTTGTCGGTCACCGCCAGCAGCCAGTAACCAAAGTTTGAAACCGCCTGCAGCACGCCGAAAATCAGCAGCGCCCGGAACAGACTCAGGCGCTGCATCAGTACGCCGCCATAAAGCGCACCGATGATGGTCGCCAGCAGGCCCAGCGTCTTGTTAACCAGGCCGACGTCACCGGCATTGAACCCGACGCCGCGGATCAGAAAAGTGGTGGTCAGCGAGGCGGCAAAGGCATCGCCCAGCTTGTAGAGAATAATCAGCGTAATGAGTAGCCAGGCGTTGTTGCGCTGAAAGAAATCTTTCAGCGGGTCGACAACTGCCTCTCGCAGTGAATGCGGGGTGGAAGTGCGCGTGTCCGGCTCGCTCGCCATCAGCGTGGCAATAATGCCTGGCACCATCATCAGTGCCATCAGCCAGTAGGTCGCCTGCCAGCCCAGATAGCGGTCAGCCAGCCACAGCGCCAGCCCGCCTGAAACCAGCATCGCCAGTCGATAACCCAGCACGGTAATCGCCGCGCCGCTGCCGCGCTCTTCAGGTGGCAGAATATCGGTTTTCCAGGCGTCAAAAACGATGTCCTGTGAGGCGGAGCAGAAGGCGATCAGTACTGCCAGCGCCGCCATCAGGGTCAGATCGCGGCCTGGCTGCAGAAATCCCATCGCGACAATCCCGCCCACCAGCGCCAGCTGACTCAGCAGTAACCAGCCGCGACGCCGGCCAAGAAACGGCGGCGTATAGCGGTCCATCATCGGCGACCAGAGAAATTTAAAGACATAGGCCTGGCCGACCAGTGAAAAGAAGCCGATGGTTTTCAGATCGACATTTTCCACCGTCATCCATGCCTGCAACGTACCCGAAGTCAGTGCCAGTGGCAGTCCGGAAGCAAAACCAAGGATCAACAGTACAGCGGCGTTTTTCTGGCTGAAGAGGCGAAGATAGTGGTTCATGCGGATCCTGCAGATAACAAAAAGCCCTGCACGAGGCAGGGCAGAGGTGAGACGGTATTAACGGGTGTTCTGCTTGATGAAGTCGTTAACGCTGGTGTCCTGTGCCATATCCGCGATTACATCGCTCATGGTGGCGTTGACCGCGTTAGTGATCTTCTGGTTATTAGCGTTGAACGCGCCTTCTACGCTGTAAGTCTGGCGGTAGTTTTTAACCTGCTTGTTGCCGTTTTTGGCGGTCGCGATGATAGAGATGTCCGCTTTGGTGGTGATGCTGTAGCGCACATTGCCCTGCGTCACGTCAGCGTAGAGATTGTTAACCACAATCTGCAGATCGACCGCGCCATCAGGACCAATCATATAACCACGTGCGGTCATCTGCTTCTCCAGCACTTCCTGCAGCAGGAAACGGAGATCGCGCGATGGCGTCAGGGTCACTAACTGACCATCACGGTTAACTTTTGCCAGCGCCTGATCTTTACGCTGGTCGGCACCATTGATGCTCACAGTCACGCCCATCAGGCCCGGATCCTGCTGCGGCAGCTGAATTTTAGGCTGGATAGTGAGGGTATTATTGCTGGTTGCACAGCCGGCTAAAATGAACGCAGCCAACAGTGGGAATAACAGTTTTTTCAACATACTTTTTCTCGTGGGTGTCAGGGGGGTTGGTTTGCAAAAACTGCGGCCATCATAGCATTGCCCGGCAGTGAAAAAAGCCCTGTTACGGGTGAAATTGTCTCTGAAACCGTTTTAAGCCTCTTCTCTGACAGGCTGGTTTGCTGATGGTTTCGACTGCGTTATGATGCCTGCCGGAAGCGGGCTGACATAAAATGCAATATTTAGCGTCCGCCGGCGGGTAAGCGCACTAAAAGCGACTAAGATTGAATAAGATGGGGCACCGCGCTCGCCATTGAGGAGTAATAGCCATGATCCGTGAACAAATAGAAGAAAAGCTGCGTGTGGCGTTTCAGCCAGCTCATCTGGAAGTTCATGACGAAAGTTACCGGCACAACGTGCCTGCCGGATCGGAAAGTCACTTCAAAGTGGTTATTGTCAGCGACTGCTTTGCAGGCCAGCGCTTCCTGGCGCGTCATCGTCTGATTTATAGTGAACTGGCGGCTGAATTAGCGGGCAGTGTCCATGCCTTAGCCCTGCATACTTACACCCTGAAAGAGTGGGAAGGGTTGCAGGATACCGTTCTGGCTTCACCTAACTGTCGTGGTGCCGGAAGTCTCGCCTGATCTCCCTTCTCTGAAACGGCCTGCTGGCCGTTTTTTCTGTGATTTAGCGAAAAACGCGATCCCTGGCTCAAAAAAGCAGCAAACCTGCTGAAAAGTGGTGAGTTAGCGTCCTCGACTCATTCCAGCGATGCCGCTATAATGCTGCGTCTATTTTTCCGGAATGTCTTCGGGACGCTTCTGGTAACAGGGATCAGGTTCTCTTCACGGAAGCCGTCCCGGTTGTTGGATACGGCGCATTTCACGATGTGTGGTGTCTGAAGTTGACCGAGCACGTGATTTTTTGAGGTAACAAGATGCAAGTTTCTGTAGAGACCACTCAGGGCCTGGGCCGTCGCATTACGATTACTGTTGCAGCTGACAGCATCGAAAGCGCAGTAAAAAAAGAACTGGTTGACGTTGCCAGGAAAGTTCGCATCGATGGTTTCCGTAAAGGCAAAGTGCCGATGAACATCGTAGCGCAGCGTTACGGCGCTTCTGTCCGTCAGGACGTGCTGGGCGAGCTGATGACGCGCAACTTTGTTGACGCCATCATCAAAGAAAAAATTAATCCGGCTGGCGCACCAAACTACGTGCCAGGCGAATACAAAGAAGGTCAGGATTTTACCTACGCGGTTGAATTCGAAGTTTATCCGGAAGTTGAGCTGAAAGGCCTGGAAAACATCGAAGTTGAAAAACCTGTCGTTGAAGTGACTGATGCTGACGTTGATACCATGCTGGATACCCTGCGTAAGCAGCAGGCCAACTGGATCGAAAGCGACGCAGCTGCAGGCCCGGAAGATCGTGCAACTATCGATTTCAACGGTTCTGTTGACGGCGAAGAGTTCGAAGGCGGCAAAGCCACTGATTTCGTTCTGGCCATGGGCCAGGGCCGCATGATCCCAGGCTTTGAAGAAGGCGTTGTGGGCCACAAAGCGGGCGAAACGTTCACTATCGACGTGAAATTCCCGGACGACTATCACGCAGAAACCCTGAAAGGGAAAGATGCGAAGTTCGAGATCGTGCTGAAGAAAGTTGAAACGCGTGAGCTGCCAGAGCTGACTGAAGAGTTCATCAAACGTTTCGGCGTTGAAGATGGTTCAGTTGCCGGTCTGCGTACTGAAGTGCGTAAGAACATGGATCGCGAGCTGAAAGGCGCTATCCGTAACCGCATCAAAACTCAGGCGATCGACGGCCTGGTTGAAGCGAACGAAATCGACGTGCCAGCTGCGCTGGTTGACAGCGAAATCGACGTTCTGCGTCGTCAGGCTGCACAGCGTTTCGGTGGCAACGAACAGCAGGCGCTGGAACTGCCACGCGAACTGTTTGAAGAGCAGGCTAAACGCCGTGTTGTTGTCGGTCTGCTGCTGGGCGAAGTGATTCGTACCCACGAGCTGAAAGCTGACGAAGCGCGCGTTAACACCATGATCGAAGAGATGGCTTCTGCGTATGAAGATCCGAAAGAAGTTATCGAGTTCTACAGCAAGAATAACGAGCTGATGAACAACATGCGCAACGTCGCGCTGGAAGAGCAAGCGGTTGAAGCGGTCCTGGCGAAAGCTAAAGTGACCGAGAAAGAGACCAACTTCCAGGAACTGATGAATCAGACCGCTCAGGCCTGATCACGCAGTTAACCGTCTGTGCTAAGCCCGTGACTGAAAAGTCGCGGGCTTTTTTGTGTTTTGCGTACAGAACGCGACTCTTCGCCGCTATTTGCTTAATTAATCGGCAAGTTATTCACGCATCGCTTTTTCCGGGTTAGCGAACAGGGAAAAGATTGTTATGCTTGAAACATGCGTGCAGCATCCCCAAATAGTGGGAGTATGCAGAATGAAGAGTGAGGCTGGCTGATTAACCGTCCTGAAGGTGTCGGAAAAGGTGCGACGTGGAGTTTCCCGCGCGTCTTACGTAGAATCGGTACAGAATGTTGCCAATGAAATTTATCCAGGAGACGGTAATGTCATACAGTGGCGATCGTGAATATACTGCACCGCACAATGCGCTGGTGCCAATGGTGGTTGAACAAACTTCGCGTGGTGAGCGTTCTTACGACATCTACTCCCGTCTGCTGAAAGAGCGCGTTATCTTTCTGACTGGCCAGGTTGAAGACCACATGGCGAATCTGATCGTGGCGCAGATGCTGTTTCTGGAAGCTGAGAACCCGGAAAAAGATATCTATCTTTACATCAACTCGCCAGGCGGTGTGATCACGGCCGGTATGTCGATTTACGACACCATGAAATTTATCAAACCGGATGTCAGCACCATCTGTATGGGACAGGCCTGTTCAATGGGTGCGTTCCTGCTGACAGCGGGCACTAAAGGCAAGCGTTTCTGTCTGCCAAACTCGCGCGTGATGATCCACCAGCCGCTGGGCGGCTATCAGGGCCAGGCGTCAGACATTGAAATCCATGCACGTGAAATCCTTAAAGTTAAACAGCGTATGAATGAGCTGATGGCTGAGCACACCGGTAAAACGCTGGAAGAGATTGAGCGTGATACCGAGCGTGACCGTTTCCTCTCTGCAAATGAAGCGGTAGAGTATGGATTAGTCGATTCAATTCTGACGCATCGCCAATAAGACCCCGACTTACCGTTGTCCCTGGTCTATAGTTAACAGGACAACGGTACTATTATGGGTTGAATGAATTTCGGCCGTCCCTGTACGGCCTGAGCCGTACGCGGGTATGGCCTGAGAACAAGAAGAGGTTAACTGATGACAGATAAGCGCAAAGACGGTTCAGGAAAGTTGCTGTACTGCTCTTTTTGCGGCAAAAGCCAGCATGAAGTGCGTAAGCTGATTGCCGGGCCGTCAGTGTATATCTGCGATGAGTGTGTTGACCTGTGCAACGACATCATTCGCGAAGAGATTAAAGAAGTTGCCCCGCATCGTGAACGCAGTGCGTTGCCAACCCCACATGAAATTCGCCATCACCTCGATGATTATGTTATCGGTCAGGAAAGAGCGAAGAAAGTGCTGGCGGTTGCGGTTTATAACCACTACAAGCGTCTGCGTAACGGCGATACCAGCAATGGCATCGAACTGGGCAAAAGTAACATTCTGCTGATCGGCCCGACCGGTAGTGGTAAAACGCTGCTGGCAGAAACGCTGGCGCGCCTGCTGGATGTGCCATTCACTATGGCTGACGCCACCACGCTGACTGAAGCCGGTTACGTGGGTGAAGACGTTGAAAACATCATCCAGAAACTGCTGCAGAAATGTGACTACGACGTACAGAAAGCACAGCGCGGCATCGTTTATATCGATGAAATCGACAAAATCTCACGTAAGTCAGATAACCCGTCGATTACTCGTGACGTGTCAGGCGAAGGTGTACAGCAGGCTCTGCTTAAACTGATTGAAGGCACCGTGGCTGCTGTTCCGCCGCAGGGTGGACGTAAGCATCCGCAGCAGGAATTTTTGCAGGTTGATACCTCAAAAATTCTGTTTATCTGCGGCGGCGCATTTGCCGGCCTGGACAAAGTGATCTCCCAGCGTGTGGAAACCGGATCCGGTATTGGCTTCGGCGCTACCGTAAAAGGGAAGTCGCAGAAAGCCAGCGAAGGCGAACTGCTTTCACAGTGTGAACCTGAAGATTTGATCAAGTTTGGTCTGATCCCTGAGTTTATCGGTCGTCTGCCTGTGGTCGCGACCCTGAGTGAACTGAGCGAAGAAGCGCTGATTCAGATTCTGCGTGAGCCGAAAAACGCCCTGACAAAACAGTACCAGGCGCTGTTTAACCTGGAAGGCGTTGAGCTGGAGTTCCGTGACGAGGCATTAACCGCCATTGCGAAGAAAGCGATGTCACGTAAAACCGGTGCGCGTGGTCTGCGTTCCATTGTTGAAGGCGCGCTGCTGGAAACCATGTATGACCTGCCTTCCATGGATGACGTGGAAAAAGTAGTGATTGATGAATCAGTTATTGAAGGTCAGTCTGAGCCCATGCTGATCTACGGCAAGCATGAAGCGCAGGCATCTGGCGAATAATTAAACAGATCGTCCATGTTGTTCTATTAAAAAAGGGGAAAATGTTTCCCCTTTTGCTTTTCTCGCCTCTGTGACGTTGAATGTCGGACAATCATCCCCATATACTCAGATACCTGTGGGTTTAACTGCATACCTGCCTGATGCGGTTCCCATCACCTGGCGGACATTAAACAAAGAGAGAGCTCTATGAATCCTGAGCGTTCTGAACGCATTGAAATCCCCGTGTTGCCGCTGCGCGACGTGGTGGTTTATCCGCACATGGTAATTCCGTTGTTTGTTGGCCGGGAAAAATCAATTCGGTGCCTTGAAGCCGCAATGGATCATGATAAAAAAATCATGCTGGTCGCACAGAAAGAGGCTTCAACGGATGAACCTGGCATTAACGATCTCTTTTCAGTAGGGACCGTTGCCTCAGTATTGCAAATGCTGAAACTGCCGGATGGCACGGTCAAAGTCCTGGTGGAAGGTTTACAGCGCGCCCATATTACGACGCTGGCCGACAACGGTGACCATTTTGTGGCTCAAGCTGAATATCTGGTTTCGCCAGAGATTGAAGAGCGCGAGCAGGAAGTGCTGGTGCGTACGGCGATCAATCAGTTTGAAGGCTACATCAAACTTAATAAAAAGATCCCACCCGAGGTTTTAACCTCACTGAATAATATTGACGATGCGGCCCGCCTTGCCGACACCGTTGCAGCACATATGCCACTGAAACTGGCAGACAAACAGTCTGTGCTGGAGATGTCCGACGTCAATGAGCGTCTGGAATATCTGATGGCGATGATGGAATCTGAGATCGATCTGCTGCAGGTTGAGAAGCGTATTCGCAACCGTGTTAAGAAGCAGATGGAGAAGAGCCAGCGCGAGTACTATCTGAATGAGCAGATGAAGGCAATTCAGAAAGAGCTGGGCGAGATGGACGATGCGCCTGACGAGTATGAAGCGTTAAAACGCAAAATCGACGCGGCAAAAATGCCGGAAGAAGCGCGTGAAAAAGCAGAAGCTGAGCTGCAGAAGCTGAAAATGATGTCCCCGATGTCCGCTGAAGCGACCGTGGTTCGCGGCTACATCGACTGGATGGTGCAGGTTCCGTGGAACGCGCGCAGCAAAGTGAAGAAAGATCTGCGTAAAGCGCAGGAGACCCTGGATACTGACCATTACGGCCTGGAGCGCGTGAAGGATCGTATTCTTGAGTATCTTGCGGTTCAGAGTCGCGTCAGCAAGATTAAAGGGCCGATTCTGTGCCTGGTCGGACCGCCAGGGGTAGGTAAAACCTCTCTGGGACAGTCGATTGCCAAAGCGACCGGACGTAAATATGTCCGTATGGCGCTGGGTGGCGTGCGTGATGAAGCGGAAATCCGTGGTCATCGTCGTACCTACATCGGCTCCATGCCGGGTAAACTCATCCAGAAAATGGCGAAAGTCGGGGTTAAAAACCCGCTGTTCCTGCTGGATGAGATCGACAAAATGTCTTCGGACATGCGCGGCGACCCGGCTTCAGCGCTGCTGGAAGTGCTTGATCCAGAGCAGAACATTGCGTTCAACGACCACTATCTGGAAGTCGACTACGACCTCTCTGATGTGATGTTCGTGGCAACATCGAACTCAATGAATATCCCGGCACCGCTGCTGGACCGTATGGAAGTGATTCGTCTGTCGGGTTACACCGAAGATGAGAAACTGAATATCGCTAAGCAGCATCTGCTGACCAAGCAGATTGAACGCAACGCCCTGAAAGCCAGTGAAATTACGGTTGAAGATAGCGCGATTGTCGGCATTATCCGTTACTACACCCGTGAAGCCGGCGTGCGTAGCCTTGAGCGTGAGCTGTCGAAATTGTGCCGTAAAGCGGTGAAATCACTGCTGATGGACAAGACGAAAAAGCACATCACCATCAATGGTGAAAACCTCAAGGACTTCCTGGGCGTACAGCGCTTCGACTATGGTCGTGCTGACAGTGAAAACCGGGTGGGTCAGGTCACCGGCCTGGCGTGGACGGAAGTGGGCGGCGATCTGCTGACTATTGAAACTGCATGCGTACCGGGTAAAGGCAAGCTGACTTACACCGGTTCTCTGGGCGAAGTGATGCAGGAGTCGATTCAGGCTGCGCTGACCGTGGTGCGTGCCCGTGCCGAGAAGCTGGGCATTAATGGTGACTTCTACGAAAAACGTGATATTCACGTTCACGTGCCAGAAGGCGCCACACCGAAAGATGGTCCAAGTGCGGGTATCGCAATGTGTACCGCGCTGGTCTCCTGTCTGACCGGTAACCCGGTGCGTGCGGATGTCGCTATGACCGGTGAGATTACCCTGCGTGGTCAGGTTCTGCCGATTGGCGGTCTGAAAGAGAAACTGCTGGCAGCACACCGTGGTGGCATTAAAACCGTGCTGATCCCGGACGACAACAAGCGTGATCTGGAAGAGATTCCACAGAACGTGATTGCCGATCTGGAGATTCATCCGGTGAAACGCATTGAAGAGGTGCTGAATCTGGCACTGGAAAATGCGCCTTATGGCATGCAGGTCGCAACAGCAAAATAGTGATTAACGGCATAAACCGTTAAAAAGCGGAGCTGGCAAGGCAATTGGCGCTTGCCAGCTTTTTTTTGTGCCGCTAATTTAGGTGGCTGTCGGGGCGACGTTCTCAGAGAAATTCCGTTGTTTCGGCTCCACAGGCTTGATATAACTTGCTGCGCGTTCGTACCCGGCCGGAAGCCCGGTACGATGTGAAATAATAAAAGAGGGGATGAAGAGAGTGAATAAGTCACAATTGATCGACAAAATTGCTGCCGATGCTGATATTTCTAAAGCTGCAGCAGGACGTGTTTTAGATGCATTTATGGGCTCAGTTTCAGATGCGCTGAAAGAGGGTGATGAAGTGGCTCTGGTGGGTTTCGGCACATTCTCTGTGCGTGACCGCGCTGCACGTACCGGCCGCAATCCGCAAACCGGTAAAGAGATCACCATCCCGGCTGGTAAAGTACCCGGTTTCCGTGCTGGTAAAGCATTGAAAGACGCTGTCAATTAATAACAACGAATAGATTCATTGACGCATTTTCTTCAGTGGATTAGAGGACGATTAACCCGTTCTCATGTAACATACGGGCACATCAATGAGATGTGCCTTTTTTGTTTTAACCGGTGAGAATCGGGCCGTAAGATGGACCTGGACCGGATTGAGACTGCCAGCTAAGCCAGCAGTTGCGTGAGTCGCCAGCCAGTGGCGAATTGCGACCGAGCTTTACATTCACACTACAGCGGAGTGTTGCCATACCATGATGGACAATTTACGCGCGGCGTCGAACCATGTCGTGCTCAAGATTATTCTGGGACTGATTATCGTCTCTTTTGTGCTGACAGGCGTTGGCAACTATCTGATTGGCGGCAATAACGACTATGCGGCCAAAGTTAACGGTCAGGAGATAAGCCGGGGACAGCTGGAGCAGGCGTTTAACAGCGAACGCAGTCGCCAGCAGCAGATGCTGGGTGACCAGTTCTCGCAGCTGGCCAGCAACGATGGCTTCATGCAGCAGATGCGTCAGCAGGCGCTGTCGCAGTTGATCGACCAGGCGCTGCTCGACAGCTACATCAAAGAGCTTCATCTCAGCATCAGTGACGATCAGGTTAAGCAGGCTATCTTCAATCAGCAGGCTTTCCAGACCAACGGCAAATTCGACAATGCTAAATATCTGGCGCTGATCGGCAATATGGGTTTCAGCGCCGACCAGTATGCTGAAGCGCTGCGCAAGCAACTCTCCAATCAGCAGTTGATCAATGCGGTGGCGAACACAGACTTCACGCTGAAAGGCGAAGCCAGCAAACTGGTGGACCTGGTTTCACAGCAACGTGATATTCGTCAGGCGACGCTGGACGTTAATGCCCTGATGGCGAAACAAACCGTCACCGACGACGAAATCAGTCAGTACTATCAGCAACATAAAACCAGCTTTATGGCGCCGGAACAGTTCCGCGTCAGCTACATCCTGATGGATGCCGCCAGCATGCAGCAGGATGCCAGCGAAGCAGATATTCAGGCCTGGTACGACCAACATAAAGCAGACTATTCGCAACCACAGCGTAATCGCTACAGCGTTATTCAGACCAAAACGGAAGCGGATGCCAATGCGGTACTGGCTCAGCTGAAAGGTGGCGCTAACTTCGCGGATGTGGCGAAAGCCAAATCAATCGACCCCATCTCTGCGCGTAAGGGCGGTGATATGGGCTGGCTGGAACCGTCAACCACCCCGGATGAGCTGAAAAATGCGGGTCTGACTGAGAAAGGCCAGATGTCAGGCGTGATCAAATCGTCAGTGGGCTTCCTGGTGGTTCGTCTCGACGACATTCAGCCAGAGCAGGTTAAACCACTGGATGAGGTTCGCAGCGCTGTTGCAGCGAAAGTGAAGCAGGAGAAGGGCGTTGATGCCTTCTACAAACTGCAGCAGAAAGTCAGTGAAGCAGCCAGCAATGACAATGAGTCACTGGCGGGTGCCGAGCAGGCTTCGGGTCTGAAAGCGAAAGAGACCGGCTGGTTCAGTCAGGACACACTGCCAGACGCACTTAACTTCGATGCGGTGAAGCAGGCGATCTTTAACGGTGGTCTGGTGGGTCAGAACGGTGCGCCGGGTAACAACTCCGATATTATCACCGTCGATGGCGACCGTGCCTTTGTACTGCGTATCAGCGAGCACAAACCGGAAGCGGTAAAACCGCTGGAGCAGGTGAAGGCGCAGATTACGGATACGCTTAAGCATGACAAAGCGACACAGCAGGCTAAAGCCCAGGCCGATAAACTGCTGACCGACCTCAAAGCGGGCAAGCTGGACGCACTGACTGCAGCAGGCCTGACACTGAGCGTCAGCAAAACCGTTGATCGCAATGCACAGGATCCGGTGGCACAGGCCGCCTTTAACCTGCCTCAGCCTGCTGATAATAAGCCTTCATGGGGTGTCAGCGAAGATATGCAGGGCAATGTGGTGCTGGTGGCGGTAGATAAAGTTAAAACCGGCAGCATGCCGCAGGCGCAGATTGACGAAATGGTCAAAGGCGTTACGCAGAATAATGCGCAGCTGACGTTTGAAGCCCTACTGCAAAACCTGCGTAAAGAGGCCAAAATCAAGTACGGCGCTGCCGCACAAATGCAGTAAGCCTCGCAAAAATTACGCAACGACTGTAACAATCAAAGGCCGCATTCGCGGCCTTTTCCATTTCTGATATTCCGCTTTTGAGCCTTGTGCGGCGTAGTGCCACTCTGTCGCTGCTGTTTACACACAAGGAGAAACACAGCATGGCTAAATCTAAACTTGTTGCCTTTTATCTCTCACTCGCACTGGGCGGTGTACTCTGTCACGGCAGCGTCTCTGCGGCACCTGAACCTGCCAGTCCGGCGGTCTCGCAGAACACACATCCTGCACCGAAGCCGGAGACAGCCGCGCAGCTGCAGCCAAAGCAGGAGCAGGTCAGCATCAATGAAGCGACAGCGGAACAGCTCTCTGCCGCTATGAATGGTGTGGGGCTGAAGAAAGCGCAGGCGATTGTGAACTATCGCGAACAGTACGGACCCTTTAGCGCGATTCAGCAACTCAGTGAAGTACCGGGTATCGGTAACGCGCTGATAGAGCGAAATGCGGCCCGGCTGAAATTGTGAGGCAGTACACATCTGTGATGCTTAATCCACGCTAACCAGACGACTCTGCTAAAGTGAACAGGTCCAACCAGTTAACTCACAGTAGCAGGAGAGCATGATCATGCAGACCACCATAAAAGTGCGTGGCTATCATCTGGATGTCTATCAGCACGTCAACAATGCGCGCTATCTTGAGTTTCTTGAGGAGGCGCGCTGGGAATGGCTGGAAGTGGCTGAAGCGTTCCACTGGTTGCAGGAACAGAAACTGGCTTTTGTGGTGGTCAATATCAACATCAACTATCGTCGCCCGGCCGTGCTGGGCGACGTACTGGTTATCGACAGTGAGATTACGCAGTTAAATGGCAAAAGCGGCATTATTGCCCAGCGGGTGTTGCTGGCAGGTCAGGAGACCGTGGTGGCGGATGCCGTACTCACGTTTGTCTGTATTGATTTGCGGACCCAAAAGGCGGTTGCGCTGGAAGGGGAGTTACGCGAGCGACTGATGCGTCTGATGGCATGAGCCGATAAAAAGCGGCAAACCGAACTGCTTTGCCGCCACGCCAGACAGCCTTAATTAAGGCCGCTCTTTGCTTTCATTGCTGCCATGACGCCAGCACGATCGTTGAGATAACCCTGGAGGCCATTAGCCCGTAAATGACAGGCAGCACACTCACCACATCCGTCGCCTTTCACACCGTTATAGCAGGTCAGCGTCTGCTCGCGTACCAGCGCAAGCTGCTGCCAGTAATCTGCAAGCGCCCAGGTTTCCGCTTTATTGAGCCACATCAGCGGCGTCTCAAAACGCACCTCGCGCGCCATGCCAAGCGACACCGCATGGTTCAACGCTTTGACAAACTCATCGCGGCAGTCGGGATAGCCGGAAAAATCGGTTTCGCAGACGCCGGTGATGACCGCTTCTGCTTCGACCTGATACGCGTAAACCGAGGCCAGCGTCAGAAAGAGAATATTGCGGCCCGGCACGAACGTACTGGGTAAGCCACTGGCCTCAGAATTATAAGCCGGCACCGGAATGTTATCCCGCGTCAGGCTGCTGACGGCGAGTTCGTTCAGCATGGTCACGTCTAGCACTTTGTGTGCGCGCGCACCCAGTGTCATCGCCAGATCGCGGGCGACCTCGATCTCTTCCCGGTGGCGTTGTCCATAGTCGAAAGTGACGCAGTGAACTTCATCATAAAGCTGTACAGCCTGAATCAGGCAGGTAGTGGAGTCTTGTCCACCGCTGAAAACTACAACCGCGCGTTTCATGGTGTTTCCCTGATAATTAATTTTGCGCTTATGGTAATGCCTCAGTCCGCCGCTGAACAGCTGCAAGGCGGATCAATAGGCGGCGGAATCCATGCGCGGCTGAAATCAAACCAGCCCAGCGTGTTCAGCTCTATCCCTTCAACGGCAGGGGGGGCATAAATCTGGTAGCGATAATTGAACAGGGGCAGCAGGATGCCGTCCGTCATCAGTTGATGATAAAGCTGCTGCAGCGCACGGGTACGACTATTGCCGTCTGATATCTGCTGGATAGCCAGCAGTTGCGCCTGGACTTCTTCGCCCTGCGGTGTGGGCCACAGCCGACGCCATAGCGGGTCAATCTGTAACCAGCTCGCCAGTGTGAAGACCGGCGCATCGCCAATCAACCGATCGCCCATCACGATATCCGCCTCATCAGGCGGGGCGATATGATGCCAGCTTTTGACCGGATGAAAAACGACGTTCAGAGTACAGCCGTGCTGTTTTAACAGGGCGACCAGTGCCTGTGACATCTGATGCAGCTCAACCGGCAACTGATAATGCAGCGTCAGGGTGGGGGGCAAGGGGACCGGAACACTATCAATCAGCGGTACTTCCCAGCCGGGTAACAGCTCTTTGCTTGGGGTAATCAATCCCTCATCCAGTGGTAACCGGCTGACGATGCCGCTTTGCTGGATGAGCTGAAAAAGCGTGCGCGCCTGATCGGGTGTAAATCCGGCTCGCGGGCGGCAGACCAGATAACAGAAGCCGAGACTGATGCTACTGCTGACCGGCTTCAATGTCCTGAGCTCTGCTGCATCGCCAATGGCAATCTGCACCGGATGGCGACAGCTGCTGCCGAGTGCGGCATCAAACAGCTGAGGAGTAATCCAGTACTCTACCGCCTGCAACAGCGGACGCTGCAGATGCCAGCGCGCATGGCTTTCAATCCTGACCAGCTCAGCGCTGAAATGCCTGAGTTTCCATGGCCCGCTGCCTGTGGCGGGATAATCGGGATGGGGCAGCAGGCACAAAAGATGGGCAAGCCGGTGAGGCAGCCAGAAATCAGGTCGTCGCAGGGTAAACCGCACCGCCAGCGGGTGAGGCGCATCCACGCTGACCACATCGGCAAGCAATATTCTGACACGCGTATCCTGCAGCAGCTGGCGGAACTGCACCACCAGTTGCGCAGCCTGCACCGGCTCGTCGTTATGCCACATCAGCTGAGGCCGTAACCAGAATAACCAGCTACAGGATGCTTCATCGTGCTGCCAATGATGCGCCAGATCGCCGACCGGCTCATCCTGCTTAAAACGGGTCAGACCGGAATAGATCTGACGAACCAGATGCTGTTCAGCCCGTCCGGTAATCTGGCGCGGCTCGGTACTCTCCATCGGACGATAGTAGGGGATGCGCAGAACCGGCGTGTCGTTCTGCCACTGTCCACCCATTAACGGCCGCAGCATATTAATCAGCCTTTCCGGCGGCAGATCCAGCAGCTGTAAAGCGTCAGCTGCCTCTCCGGCATCAAGCTGTTTTTGCAGCAACTGCTGCCGTAACTGTTCAGGCGAGCGCAGAAACACTAACCGACCCTGTTTGCCACGGCCCGGTTCCCCGTGCCAGCTAAGCCAGCCAGCGTGCTGCCACTGTGACAGTAACGTGCGCAGATGACGCTCGCTGCAGATGCAGTGGCGCGCCATCTCTGCCACGCAGGTCTGCTGAGGGACGCCCTGGCTCTGCTGCCACAGGCGCTGAAACTGATTAAGGCGGTTAAGCTGACGCATCGTAAACCCGGAACAGTTTTTTAAAAGTATTCACTATTACTTCCGCAATTAACAGGCAATAGTAAGCTCATCTTTTCAGCAGGAGGGTAACCATAATGCGTTTAGCCGCATTCGATATGGATGGCACATTATTGCTGCCGGATCATCAACTGGGTCAGCAGACGCTGGACAGTCTGCAGGCGCTACATCTGCGCGGCGTTAATCTGGCGCTGGCGACAGGCCGCCATCTGCTGGAGATGCAGATTCTGCGGGAGAAATTAACGCTGCCCGCGTGGCTGATTACCGGGAATGGCACCCGCGTACACGATCGGTCTGGCAATCTGATCTTTGCCCGCGATCTGCCCTCTGCGGTAGCTGAAGAGGTCATTCATCGCCATTGGGAAACACCCGCGTCGATCCACGTTTTCAACGATCAGGGATGGTTTACCGATCGACCCCAGCCTGAGCTGCTGGTGGCCCATCAGATGAGCGGATTTGGCTATCAGCTGTGCGATCTGAAAAGGCTGCCCGCGCATCAGGTAACAAAAATCTGCTTTATCGATCAGCATCAGCGTCTGTGCCAGCTGAAAACAGAACTGGATGCGGCGCTGGGTGAGCAGGCAAATATCTGCTTCTCTGCGGTGGACTGTCTGGAAGTGTTGCCCGCCAGCTGCAACAAAGGCAGCGCGCTGGCACTGTTGTGCGACCATCTGTCACTGACGCTGGCGGAATGCATGGCGTTCGGGGATGCAATGAATGACAGAGAGATGCTGTCGCAGGTTGGACGGGGTTTCATCATGGGCAATGCGATGGCGCAGCTGAAAGCCGCGCTACCGCATCTGCCGGTATTAGGGCATTGCGAGACACAGGCGGTGTCTCACTATTTAAATCACTGGCTGGCTACACCCGACCTCGCGTATTCCCCCGAATGCTGAGGATTGCCGTGAACCGGACAGGATGTCCGGTTTTTTATTCGAGTTCGCGCTGCCACGGCGTGATATCGCCAATATGTTTTGCCACCCATTCCGGCTGATAGTAGCTATCGGGATAACGTTCGCCACTGTCGCACAGCAGTGTCACCAGGGATCCCTGCTGATTCGCTGCCCGTAACCTTTTCGCCACCTGCATCATGCCCCAGAAATTGGTGCCGGTAGAGGCGCCCGGTTTGCGTCCCAGAATCTTTTCCAGCTTCAGCATGGCGGCCAGCGTTGCACCATCCGGTACTTTGATCATTTCATCAATCACGTCAGGCATGAACGACGGCTCCACGCGCGGACGGCCAATTCCCTCGACCATGCTGCCACGTGTGCTGGTCAGCGTTGCATCACGCTGTTGCCAGTAATCGAAAAACACCGAATGCTGCGGATCCACCACCAGCAGTTTCGTATCCAGGCCCTGATAACGGATATAGCGGCCCAGCGTCGCCGAGGTGCCGCCGGTGCCCGCGCTCATAATCACCGTATGGGGAATCGGATAGGGCTCATGCTGCATCTGACGGAATATGCTTTCAGCAATATTATTATTACCGCGCCAGTCGGTAGCGCGTTCAGCATAGGTAAACTGATCCATAAAATGGCCATTCAGCTCACGTGCCAGCCGTTCAGATTCTGCGTAAAGCTGGCAGGGATCCTCGACAAAATGGCACTGTCCGCCATAAAAGGTGATCTGCTCAATTTTACGTTTCGCCGTACTGGCGGGCATCACCGCAATAAAGGGCAGGCCTAGCAGCCTTGCGAAGTACGCCTCAGAAACGGCCGTGCTGCCTGATGAGGCTTCGATAATCGGCGTATTCTCTTTAATCCAGCCGTTGGAGAGACCGTAGAGAAACAGGGATCGTGCCAGCCGATGTTTCAGACTGCCACTGGGATGGGTACTCTCATCTTTCAGGTAGAACCAGATGCCGGGAAAATCCGCCAGATCGAAACGGATCAAATGGGTTTCAGCCGATCGTTGAAAATCAGCGTTAATTTCGTTGATAGCGTGGCGAATCCAGCAGGTCTGCATCTCAGGCATCCGGTAAAGAAGTGATGCGGCTATTTTATGGCACGTGCAGGAAAAAGAGATTGCAAAAATACCGCTAAAATCGCGGTAATGGAGAAAATGATTCTCCCGGAGTCCCGTATGTTAGATAAAACTGACCTTAAACTGCTCTCACTGCTGCAGCAGGATTGCACGCTGTCACTGCAGGCGCTGGCGGATGCCGTCAACCTCACTACCACACCCTGCTGGAAGCGCCTGAAAAAGCTGGAAGATGATGGCATTATTCGCGCCCGGGTGGCGCTGCTGGATGGGGATAAAATCGGACTGTCACTGACGGCGTTTATGTTTGTGAAGACCCAGCAGCACAGCCGCGACTGGTATCAGGCTTTTGTCTCGGTGGTCAGCAGCATGCCCGAGGTAATGGCCTTTTACCGGATGGCAGGTGAGTATGATTACCTGCTGCGCATTCAGGTGGCGGACATGAAGAGCTATGATGCGTTCTACAAGCGATTAGTGAACGGTGTGCCCGGCCTGATTGATGTGACATCCAGCTTCGCTATGGAAGAGATTAAATACACCACGGCTTTACCTGTCGCCCCCTGAGGGCCTGAGATTGAGAGCAGCGTTGTGCGATTATTCAGTCAATTAAGTTGGTATTTTCTGCGGGAGTGGCGGCGCTATCTGGGCGCGGTCATCCTGCTGATTGTTATTGCTGTTCTGCAATTACTGCCGCCGCATGTCGTCGGTGTCATTGTTGATGGTGTCACACGTGACAACATGAGTACCAGCCGCATCATGATGTGGATTGGTATCATGCTGGCAACCGCAGTGGTGGTCTATCTGCTGCGTTATGTCTGGCGCGTGCTGCTCTTTGGTGCCTCCTACCAGCTGGCGGTTGAGCTGCGCGAAGATTTCTATCGCCAGCTGAGTCGGCAGCAACCGGCATTTTATCTGCGTCACCGTACCGGTGACCTGATTGCGCGAGCCACTAACGACGTGGATCGGGTGGTGTTTGCGGCCGGGGAAGGGGTGCTGACGCTGGTCGATTCGCTGGTGATGGGCTGTGTGGTGCTGCTGGTGATGAGTACGCAGATCAGCTGGCAGCTGACCCTGCTGGCGCTGGTGCCGATGCCCATTATGGCAATCGTCATCCATCGCTACGGTAATCAGCTTCATCATCGGTTCAAACTGGCCCAGGCGGCCTTCTCCAGCCTTAACGATCAGACGCAGGAGAGCCTGACCAGCATCCGGATGATTAAATCCTTCGGTCTTGAACAGCATCAGTCGCAGCAATTCTCCGATATCGCCCGCGATACCGGTGATAAGAACCTGCGCGTGGCGCGGGTCGATGCCCGTTTCGATCCCACAATCTACATCGCTATTGGTTTCTCAAACCTGCTGGCGATTGGCGGCGGCAGCTGGCTGGTGTGGCATGACCAGATGACGCTGGGGCAGTTGACCAGCTTTGTGATGTATCTCGGCCTGATGATCTGGCCGATGCTCGCCCTGGCGTGGATGTTCAATATCGTCGAACGCGGCAGCGCCGCCTGGAGCCGCATCGGTGCATTGCTGGCGGAAGCGCCCGCGGTGGAAGATGGCGATAAGTCTCTGCCACCTGAACCGGGCACGCTGCAGGTCGCGATTCGCGCCTTTCACTATCCGGCCAGCGCGGCTCCGGTGTTAAGTGATGTCAGCTTCCAGCTGAAGCCCGGCGAAATGCTGGGACTGTGTGGGCCAACTGGCAGCGGAAAAAGTACCTTACTGAGCCTGATCCAGCGCCATTTTGATATTCATCAGGGCGACATCCGTTATCACCAGATCCCGCTGACGCAGTTGCGGCTGGACAGCTGGCGCAGTCGTCTCGCCGTGGTCAGCCAGACACCATTCCTGTTTTCGGACAGCGTAGCGAACAATATTGCGCTGGGGAAACCGGGCGCAACCCGGCAGGAGATTGAACAGGCCGCCACGCTGGCCTGCGTGCATGACGATATTCTGCGGCTGCCGCAGGGTTATGAAACTGAAGTCGGGGAGCGAGGTGTGATGCTGTCGGGTGGACAGAAGCAGCGTCTTTCAATTGCCCGGGCACTGCTGCTGAACGCAGAAATCCTGATTCTGGACGATGCGCTCTCTGCGGTGGATGGTCGTACCGAGCACGAAATCCTGCATAACCTGCGCATCTGGGGGCAGGGAAAAACACTGATTATCAGCGCGCATCGCCTGTCGGCGCTGACGGAAGCCAGTGAAATCCTGGTGTTACAACAGGGCAGCGTGGCACAGCGTGGCGATCATGACGCGCTGACCACCAGCGCTGGCTGGTATCGTGACATGTACCGTTACCAGCAACTGGAAGCGGCGCTGGATGATGATGAAAATGAGAAAGGAGTGCCGCATGGCTAAGTCTGCCCGCTTGTGGCCCACCCTGAAGCGCCTGCTGAGCTACGGTAAGCCCTGGCGTAAATCCCTGTCGCTGGCGGTAGGCATGCTGTGGATCGCTGCCGCGGCGGAAGTAACCGGTCCGGTGCTGGTCAGCTATTTTATCGATAACCTGGTGGCGAAACATCAGATGCCCTGGGGGCTGGTGGCCGGTCTGGTCATCAGCTTTGTCCTGCTTCAGCTACTGGCCGCCGGGCTGCACTACTGGCAGGCGCTGCTGTTCAATCGCGCCGCCATTGGTGTGGTGCAGCGGTTACGCAGTGACGTGATGAATGCTGCGCTCTGTCAGCCGCTGAGCGCTTTTGATACTCAGCCGGTCGGGCAGATTATTTCGCGCGTGACGAATGACACCGAAGTGATCCGCGATCTTTATGTCACGGTAGTTTCAACCGTACTGCGCAGCGCTGCGCTGGTCGGCGCCATGATGGTGGCGATGTTCAGTCTTGACTGGCGCATGGCGCTGGTAGCAATGATGATCTTCCCGCTGGTACTGATAGTGATGCTCATCTATCAGCGTTACAGCACGCCGATTGCCCGACGGGTTCGCAGCTATCTGGCTGACATCAACAACGGCTTCAACGAAGTGATCAGCGGCATGAGTGTGATTCAGCAGTTTCGTCAGCAGGCGCGATTTGGTGAGCGTATGGGCGAAGCGAGCCGCTCTCACTATCTGGCGCGAATGGAGACGCTGCGTCTTGATGGCTTTCTGCTGCGTCCATTGCTGAGCCTGTTTTCAGCGATGGTGTTGTGCGGGCTGCTGATTCTGTTCAGTTTTTCGGTGCCTGGCGTGTTTGAAGTGGGGGTGCTCTATGCCTTTATTACTTACCTGGGCCGTCTGAATGAGCCACTGATTGAGCTAACCACCCAGCAGTCGATGCTGCAGCAGGCGGTGGTGTCTGGCGAGCGTATCTTCGAGCTGATGGATGCCGCCCAGCAGCAGTATGGTGCCGATCAGCAGCCACTGGCTTCAGGTCGTATTGCCCTGAACAACCTCAGTTTTGCTTACCGTGAAAACCGCGATGTGCTGAGTGATATCAATCTTGACGTCGCACCGCGTGAGTTTGTGGCGCTGGTGGGCCATACCGGCAGTGGCAAAAGTACCCTGGCTAACCTGTTAATGGGTTATTACCCGGTAACGCGCGGCGAAATTCGTATTGATGATCGTCCGATTGGCGACCTGAGCCATGCCGTGCTGCGACGCGGTATCGCGATGGTGCAGCAGGATCCGGTGGTGCTGGCCGATACGCTGCTGGCCAATGTGCGGCTGGGCCGCGACATCAGCGAAGAGGCCGTCTGGACCGTGCTGGAACAGGTGCAGCTGGCACCGCTGGCGCATGCCCTGCCGGAGGGGATTCACACCCGGCTGGGCGAGCAGGGCAATAATCTGTCGGTCGGGCAGAAGCAGCTGCTGGCGCTGGCCCGGGTACTGGTTGATCTGCCGCAGATCCTGATCCTCGACGAGGCGACCGCTAACATCGACTCCGGCACCGAGCAGGCCATTCAGCATACGCTTGCGACGCTACGGCAACACAGCACGCTGGTGGTGATCGCTCACCGCCTCTCAACGATTATCGATGCGGATAAGATTCTGGTGCTGCATCGTGGTCGTGTGGTTGAGCAGGGCACTCATCAGCAACTGCTGGCGCTACAGGGACGTTACTGGCAGATGTATCAGCTGCAACAGGCAGGGGAAGATCTGGCGTCGGGCGTACCTGTAACATCTGAAAGCTGACTTGCACCTTTTTTGCGCAGCTTTATCGGAATAATCTGTATAAATGCACTCCTTTGACGCCTGGAGCACCAAAGTAGTGCAGTCTCAGGCTGCGATCCCTGTCACACACCCATTCTCATTCATATCTTCCTTGAAGCATCCCTTGCTCCGTCTCGCCTGACTCACTGATTAAGGGCACTTTTACACTCTGGCACAGGCTTTGCTTATATCCCTGCGTGTCCATAAACGTTACCTATTTACTCGCTGGAGGGGATCCAATGAAGCTGGTTACCGTCGTAATTAAGCCATTCAAACTGGAGGATGTACGTGAAGCTTTATCCTCTATCGGCATTCAGGGACTGACCGTCTCCGAAGTGAAAGGTTTTGGTCGTCAGAAAGGCCATGCAGAGCTCTATCGTGGCGCAGAGTACAGCGTTAACTTCCTGCCGAAGGTCAAAATTGATATCGCGATTGCCGACGATCAGTTAGACGAAGTGGTGGATGTCATCAGTAAAGCGGCCTACACCGGCAAAATTGGCGACGGTAAAATTTTCGTGGCTGAACTGCAGCGCGTCATCCGTATTCGTACCGGCGAGACCGACGAAGCCGCTCTGTAATTAAGACTCAGTACTGTGATGGGATGGAATAAAAATGAATAAAATTTTCACGAAGCTGGGCCTCACCAGCCTGGCACTGTTACCCTCACTCGCAATGGCTGCGCCTGCCGTTGCGGACAAGGCTGATAACGCATTTATGATGATTTGCACCGCGCTGGTGCTCTTTATGTCAATTCCAGGTATTGCGCTGTTTTACGGCGGTCTGATTCGTGGCAAAAACGTTCTGTCGATGCTGACGCAGGTTGCTGTGACCTTCTCGCTGGTCTGCGTGCTGTGGGTGGTCTACGGCTATTCACTGGCCTTCAGTGAAGGCAATGCCTTCTTTGGCGGCTTTGGCTGGGCCATGCTGAAAAACATTCAGCTCACCGCCGTTATGGGCAGTTTCTATCAGTATATCCACGTAGCATTCCAGGCCTCGTTTGCCTGTATTACCGTGGGCCTGATTGTTGGTGCCATTGCAGAACGCATCCGTTTCTCTGCCGTACTGATCTTCGTCGGTGTCTGGCTGACGCTTTCATATTTACCTATCGCACACATGGTCTGGGCGGGCGGTTTCCTGGCTCAGGATGGCGCTCTGGACTTCGCTGGCGGTACCGTGGTGCACATCAACGCGGCTGTCGCAGGTCTGGTGGGTGCTTATCTGGTGGGCAAACGTGCGGGCTTTGGTAAAGAGGCGTTCAAGCCACATAACCTGCCGATGGTCTTCACCGGCACCGCTATTCTTTATGTTGGCTGGTTTGGCTTTAATGCCGGTTCAGCTTCAGCAGCAAACGAAATCGCCGCACTGGCTTTCCTGAACACCGTGGTGGCAACAGCGGGTGCCGTACTGGCATGGACCTTTGGCGAGTGGGCGGTACGCGGTAAGCCTTCATTGCTGGGTGCCTGCTCAGGCTTTATTGCGGGTCTGGTCGCCATTACCCCAGCCTGTGGTTATGTCGGCGTTGGCGGTGCATTAATCATCGGTCTGGTCGGCGGCCTCGCGGGACTGTGGGGCGTCACCACCCTGAAAAAATGGCTGCGCGTCGATGACCCGTGCGATGTATTCGGTGTGCATGGCGTCTGCGGTATTGTCGGCTGTATCCTGACCGGCGTGTTTGCTTCCTCTTCACTGGGCGGCGTCGGCTATGCGCAGGGCGTCACCATGGGCCATCAGGTCTGGGTGCAGCTCTTCAGCGTGGGTCTGACGATTGTCTGGTCCGGCGTTGTCGCTTTCATCGGCTTCAAGCTGGCCGATCTGATTGTCGGACTGCGCGTACCGGAAGAGCATGAACGCGAAGGCCTGGATGTAAACAGCCACGGCGAGAATGCTTACAACCAGTAATGGACAGGCACTGAAATGAACAATCGGGGGCGAGCAATCGCCCCTTTTTTATTGTCTTTATTCGCTGCGCTGGCGCATTACCCCTTCCTGAACGGTTGAGGCTACCAGCACACCCTGCTGATTGTAGAACTCGCCGCGGACAAAACCGCGTGCGCCAGAAGCTGAGGTACTGACCACGCTGTAGAGCAGCCATTCAGTGAAGTCGAACGGGCGATGGAACCACATAGAGTGGTCGATTGTGGCGACCTGCATATCCGGCTCTAAAAAGCCTTTGCCATGCGGCTGCAGCGCGACCGGCAGGAAGTTGAGGTCAGAGGCATAGCCGAGCAGGTACTGATGGATACGCAGGTCATCGGGCAGGGGGCCGGTGGCACGGATCCAGACCTGACGCTCCGGTTTATCCACATGTCCACGAAGCGGGTTATGGATCTGCACCGGGCGAATCTCCAGCGGACGTTCAGCAATAAATTTTTCACGTAACTTTTCTGGCAGCAGATGCGCCATTTTCTGCGCCATCGCCTGTTCGGTTAACAGGTTTTCTGGCCCCGCCACCTGGGGCATCAGATTCTGATGCTCAAATCCGCTTTCCGGTGACTGGAAAGAGGCCGTCATATAAAAAATCGGCTGGCCATTCTGAATGGCGCTGACCCTGCGTGCGCTGAAACTTTTGCCATCACGCAGCGTTTCAACATCATAGATAATCGCTTTCTGGCTATCGCCGGGCCGCAAAAAATAGCTGTGAAATGAGTGAATAATGCGATCTTCCGCGACGGTTTGCTTCGCGGCATACAGTGCCTGACCCACCACCTGACCGCCAAACACCTGGCGCAGTCCCAGATCTTCGCTCTGGCCGCGATATAAACCCTCTTCCAGTTTTTCCAGATTCAATAAATTCAGCAGATTTTGCAGTGCCTGACTCATGGCGCATTCCTCAATATAGTGACCCACTCAGTGTGAAAGATCGGACCAGTTGACGTCAATCAGACTTTCCGCTTTGCCTGTGCCAGGCAAAATTTCATTTTTGTGCCAATATTAAGCACATACGGCGAGTGAAGCGCTGTAAGCAGGATTCGCTGCCGACAATCATTTTGATCAAATGGAGACGACATCAATGAAACTCAGGCATGTGTTCAGTGGGGTAGTTATTGCGGTTGCTGTTGCGGGATGTGCCGACAAGAGTAAACCAGTGCCAACACCAACGCTGGGTTCTGCAGTTGCAGGACAGACGGCCGCGATTGCGCAGCCAAACGTAAGTGGTTCAGTCTTTATCCGCCAGCGCATTGCGCTGCCGCCGGATGCGGTATTAACCGTGACGCTTTCTGATGCCTCTGTATCCGACGCGCCATCAAAAGTGCTGTCGCAGCGCGTGGTGCGTACTGAAGGCAAACAGGCACCGTTCCAGTTTGTATTA
The DNA here is from genome assembly GCF_003201065.1 of Pantoea sp. JKS000250. Taxonomy (NCBI): domain Bacteria; kingdom Pseudomonadati; phylum Pseudomonadota; class Gammaproteobacteria; order Enterobacterales; family Erwiniaceae; genus Pantoea; species Pantoea sp. JKS000250. The sequence goes on from NZ_QICZ01000001.1 coordinate 3,253,168, forward strand.
CCGTTTAACCCGGCCGACATTCAGCCCAACGCGCGCATTCTGTTAAGCGCAGCCATCTCAATTGATGGCAAGCTGGCCTTTGTCACTGAAGGCGTGAAGCCGGTCATCAACCAGGGCGGCACTAAAGCTGAACTGCTGCTGGTACCGGTACCGTCAGTAGCGATGCCAACTCAGCCAGGCGCAGCGACGACTGTTCCGTCGACGTCACCCACTCAGGTGACGCCATCGGCTGCTGTTCCGGCACCAACCCATATTTAATTTATCGGGGCGACGTTGTCGCCCCTTTTTACTGCCTGAAATCCCAGCGATAAGTTTCAAGATCGAGCTGTCCCTCATTACTGACCTCTATACCTTCCGCTTCCAGCGCATCCCGCTGCCGCAACAGACTGTCGCCCTGCAGTGAGATAGTACCGTGACGATTGACGACACGATGCCAGGGAAGCGTGGTGCCTTCTGGTAACCGGCTCAGCACGCCGCCCACCTGACGTGCCGCGCGCGGGGAACCCGCCAGTCGCGCAACGTCGCCATAGGTCGCGACGTGGCCATAGGGAATGGCGGCAACAATTTGCCAGATGCGTTGCCGGAAAGAGTCAGGCTGATCCATGTGCTTATTTCGTCTGCTTTTTTCATCAGGAATAGGGTTTTAACTTTAGCATGGCGAGGATGAAGAGACAGTGCCAGCACGTTGGTTGTTCAAGAAAACAACGGTTGTCCCGACTACGCTTGCAATTGCCACCTCCTTCCCAGATAATGCCCCCGCTCTCGTAAAGAGGGCTTGTCAATGGGGGCCCTGTTGGTTCTCCCGCAATGCTAGCTTGTGAACTCGGTCAGATCCGGAAGGAAGCAGCCGCAGCAGGTGACGCGTGTGCCGGGATGTAGCTGGCAGGGCCCCCACCATTTTCTCCCTCTGAATATCTCCTCTCCATAAACTGCAGACAGGCAAAACCCGCCTGGGCCGATCCTTTGCCGGCAGGCAGGAATATCTGGTACTAAAGAGGAGATTAAACGTAGCAGCAATCCGTCAGATTAGCGGACAAATTTCCATACTGAACCTGGGACTTTATCATAAAGCTTGTTCATCGTCAGTTCCGCCAGGCGATGGTCAGCTGCAGAGTAAAATACCGCTAATTCATCCTCGGGTAATTCATACTTATTTTTTTCAATGACCCTTTCCAGGGTATCCAGAGAGCGGCAACGCCGCAGTCGCATCAAATAATCGGTTTTAGTCAGGGTTTTGTTCATAAATAAACCGTTCTCATGTCTGTACTATAATGAATGGCTTGGTTGCTGGAGAAAAGCGCACTCTTCAGTAAACAGATTAAATAAGCGTTTTGCTGAACGTTGCCACCGTTGAAGATCCGGACTATTGATACCATAGTTGCTGAATAGCATAAAAGTATCATCAAGATATTCATCGATTTGCGAAATCAGCGCTTCATCTTCAACGTGCTTAATTTTGTAATTCATGGTGAAAGAGGCAATGTGTTCAATCAAATCGTTAAGCTGCAGATTGCTTTCAGAAGTGGGGTCGTTCACCCAGCCGTGATGGCTGTCGGTTAATGTTGCCATGCTGTCGTCAAACAGGCTCTCACACAGATATTTAAGCTGGGCAATATCATGCCGTTTCGGTGAGTATTCGTCCATCTTTTTCCCCTCCATAGCTAGCACAGTTGCCGCAGGGCGGCGATATTGGATAACGCGGCCAGGAAGCGATTATTCGGGCAGTTATTAAACGGGATACCTTAAAGATAGTGTAGAACCATTAGTTCTGCTCACCTCCATTACTAAATATTACAATTCATCGCCAGGGGAGGGCTGCTGATTGTCGATCACATCAAACTCAAGTGCTCCGGGCTTAATGTGAAAGTTCACCTGCTCAGATTGCGTCACGGTTTCATTTAGATCCAGACAGGGACTAAATAAATTCCAGTCAAAATCGTAAAGTAATTTAAAACTATTCATATCCAGGTATTCAACCGAAACAATTTTTAAACTGCCTGGAACTAACTGTGCATTCTGTGAGTACCAGCGTAAATCTCCCACCAGCAAATCTGTTATTTTGAGAATATTCCGCTGAACAATCTCTGCTATTTTTGCGCAGTCTGATTCGCCCGGGGCAATATCACATTCAATACGTGATAGCATATCTTATCCACTAATAACCGTTAATAAACCTATCATTGGTTTTCTGCAACTGGTTTGCAAGCCAGCAGAGCACAAAACTGTCAGCATCTGCGCGTCAGCAGGCGACTGTGCCTGCCAGCCTCCTGCCGTAAGTCCCATCGCTGTTTATCTTTTGATACACAATTACGCGTTTCCCTGACGGGAATATCCGGTATCTTGATTGTTATGTTATAACATATTGGTGAGACGATGCGTCAGAGTGGATTACTTATGTCATTGGGTGGACGGCTGAGTGTAGCGGTGCTATTCATCGCGCTGCTTGCCGTGGCTATAAAATGGGGGATCAGCGCATGATCCGGTTCAATACGCTTCGTGCTGGCTATCAGGGACAGAGCGTAACCCCGCCGGTTACCGGGCAGCTTGCAGCTGGCTCAATGACAGCCCTGGTCGGTGCTAATGGCAGTGGCAAATCAACCCTGCTCAAAACCATTGCGGGTTTGTTGCCACCGATAGCCGGACGTTGTGAATTGCAGGTTTCGCGTCGGGATATCGGCTGGATGCCGCAGCGTACAGAACTTGAAACCCGTTTTCCCCTGACAGTATTTGAACTGGTCTCCATAGGCTGCTGGCCGCGCTGCGGCTGGTTCGGCGGTATTAACCGGGTACTACGCCGGGAAATCTGGCAGGCGCTGGAGGCCGTTCAGATGGGTGATTATGCAGATGCGCAGCCCGCGACTTTATCAGGCGGACAACTTCAGCGCGTATTGTTTGCGCGGCTGATGTTGCAGCGCAGCCAGCTCTGGCTGCTGGATGAGCCTTTCAACGGCATTGACAGCCAGACCGTGACATTACTGATGTCGATCCTTGAACAGCAACAACAGGCCGGCACAACCCTGCTGGTGGTGCTGCACGATCGCCCGCTGGTGGCGCGCTACTTCAGTAACGTGATGTCGATGGATGATAGTGAGGTCAACTGCACCAGCCAGCCTGCTATCCCTTTGCGGAGTTGTGCGCCGTGACCCTGATGCAGCCTTTTATTGAGTTCGGTTTTATGCGGCGCGCGCTGGTGGCCTGCTTTGCACTGGCGGTCAGCGCTACGCCGCTCGGCGTGTTCCTTTCACTGCGCCGGATGAGCCTGATTGGTGATGCCTTATCACATGCAGTGCTGCCCGGTGCCGCTATTGGCTATCTGATTTCCGGCCTGTCACTGGTTGCGATGGGTATCGGCGGCCTGATCGCCGGTTTAGCCGTGGCGCTGCTTTCTGGCGCGGTCAGTCGTTATACGCCCCTGAAAGAGGATGCCAGTTTTGCCGGATTCTATCTTGGCTCCCTCGCGCTGGGCGTCACGTTGGTCTCATTACGCGGATCAAGCGTGGATCTGCTGCACGTTCTGTTTGGCTCGCTGCTGGCGGTGGATAATGCCGCGCTGCTGCTGGTCGGCGGCATCGCTGCCTTTACGCTGATTGTGCTGGCGATCATCTATCGTCCGCTTGTCATCGACGCATTTGACGGTGACTTTCTGCGGACGCAGGGGAAATGGAGCGCGCCGCTGGTGCATGGTCTGTTTTTAATGCTGGTGGTGCTGAACCTGGTCGCGGGCTTTCAGGTTCTGGGCACGCTGATGTCGGTGGGACTGATGATGCTGCCCGCCGCCAGCGCCCGTTTCTGGAGCCGTCATCTTGCCGCAATGCTGGTGATTGCCATTTTCCTGGCAATGATTTCAGCGCTGGCGGGACTGATGCTCTCCTGGCACTTTTCATTGCCGGCCGGCCCCGCTGTGGTGCTGAGCGCCGCCATGCTGTTTTTTCTCTCCATTCTTGCAGGGCCGTGCGGCGGGATTTTGCGCCGCCATTAATCTTAAGGGGTATCTATCTATGAAGAAATTACCGGTTAGCCTGGCGCTCGCGGCGCTGTTTGCCACGCCTTTTGCGATGGCAAAAACAGTGGATGTGGTGGCCAGCTTTACCGTGCTGGCAGACATCGCTAAGCAGGTCGGCGGCGACCATGTCAACGTGAAAAGCCTGGTGGGGCCGAATGGCGATCCTCATACGTTTGAACCGACGCCACAGGACAGTCAGGCACTGGCAAAGGCCGATCTGGTTTTTGTCAGTGGACTGGGACTGGAAGGGTGGATGGATCGGCTGGTCAGCGCCTCCGGATATCGCGGCCAGCCGGTTGTCGCCTCCACCGGCGTTACGACCCGCAGCATGGAGGAGGACGGCAAAACCGTTACCGATCCGCACGCCTGGAACAGCATGCAGAACGGTGTGATTTACGCGACCAATGTGATGAATGCGCTGGTCAAAGCCGATCCTGAAGATGCCGCAGCCATTCGTCAGCGCGGTCAGAATTACATTCAGCAACTGGAGGCGCTGGATAGCTGGGCAAAAATGGCCTTTGATGCTGTGCCTGTCGACAAGCGGAAAGTGCTGACCAGTCATGATGCGTTTGGGTATTTTGGACAGCGCTATGGCGTGACGTTTCTTGCGCCGGTAGGGTTCTCTACTGAAGCGGAAGCGAGTGCCAGTGACGTGGGTAGTTTAATCACCCAACTCAAGCAGCAGCATATCAACCGCTATTTCATCGAGAATCAGACCGACCCGCGCCTGGTTAAACAGATTGCCAGTGCCACCGGCGCTGAACCGGGTGGCGAACTCTATCCGGAAGCGTTGTCCACCGCCTCTGGCCCGGCAGCCACTTATCAGGCGGCCTTTAAACATAACGTGAATGCGATGCTGAAGAGCATGCGCTAAGCATAAAAAAGGCCGGGCAAGCCCGGCCAGTCATCACGACACACACTAGCGTTTTTTCTTCCTTCCCTGTACGGCTTTAAAGCGTGGATTCGTTTTACAGATCACGTAAATCCGTCCCTTGCGGCGCACTACCCTGCAATCCCGATGGCGATTTTTTGCTGAGCGCAGCGAACTCAATACCTGCATGAATCTTTTCCTTATTTACGGCCAAGAAAGCGCCCGAAACGCTGATTAAAGCGCGCGGTGCTGCCCTCTTTGGCGAAATCTTTCTGTTTGCCGGTATAGAAAACGTGCGAGGCCGACGACACATCCAGCGTGACGTAGGGCAGCGTTTCACCTTCAAACTCTACGGTGCGATCGGTTTTGATGGTTGAACCGATTTTGAAATAAACGTCAGCTGATGTGTCATGGAAGACCACGTGACGATAGTGAGGATGAATATTCGCTTTCATAATGCTCGCCTATGTAATGTTATAATATAACATTATTATGCGCCGCACCGTTCAGGATTGCAACTGCCATAACGTCAGCTCGCGTGAAGTGTCAGGAAGGGAGAAGGGCAGAATCGCAGGCATAAAAAAAGGCCGCTTGCGCGGCCTCAGATGATTTACAGCTTAGTGAGTCTGGTTGTGCTCAACCGGATGACTGTTCGCTGATTCTTCTTTTTTCTTGCCAAAGCGGCGGCGTACCACCACAAAGAACACAGGAACGAAGAAGATCGCCAGTATGGTCGCGGTGACCATGCCCCCGATAACGCCAGTACCTACGGCGTTTTGTGAACCGGAGCCAGCACCCGTACTGATCGCCAGCGGCAGTACCCCAAGAATAAACGCCAGTGACGTCATCAGGATAGGACGCAGACGCATACGACAGGCTTCCAGCGCTGCTTCAATCAGCCCTTTACCCTCTTTATCCATCAAATCCTTGGCAAATTCGACGATAAGGATGGCGTTCTTGGTCGAGAGGCCGATGGTTGTCAGTAACCCCACCACGAAGTAGACGTCGTTACTCAGGCCACGCAGCGTGGTAAAGATCAGCGCACCGATGACCCCGAGTGGAACAACCAGCATGACCGAGAATGGAATCGACCAGCTCTCGTACAGTGCGGCAAGACACAGGAAGACCACAATCAGCGAGATGGCATAGAGCGCAGGTGCCTGGTTGCCTGACAGACGTTCCTGATAGGACATACCGGTCCAGTCATAGCCGATGCCAGCAGGCAGCTTCGCCGCCAGCTCTTCCATCAGGTCCATTGCTGCACCGGAGCTTTTGCCTGGTGCGGCCTGGCCCAGAATTTCCATGGCTGGCAGACCGTTGTAGCGCTCAAGACGCGGTGAACCATATTGCCACTTCGCTGACGAGAAGGCAGAGAAGGGAACCATGGTTCCACTGCTGTTACGCACGTACCATTTACCAATGTCGTCCGGCAGCATACGGGAATCCGCATTACCCATGACATAAACTTTCTTCACACGACCGCGGTCGATAAAGTCATTTACGTAGGAGCCGCCCCAGGAGGCTGCCAGCGTGGTATTGATATCACTCAGTGATACGCCCAGCGCCTGCGCTTTTTCCTGATCGATAGTCAGTTTGTACTGCGGTGTATCTTCCATCCCGTTAGGGCGAACACCCACCAGCGTATCAGGATGCTGCGCAATCATACCGAACAGCTGATTACGTGCTTCCGTCAGCTTATCGTGGCCGAGGTTGTTCTGATCGATCAGCTCAAAGTCAAAGCCGGTCGCGTTACCCAGCTCGATAATCGCTGGCAGGTTGAAGGGGATGACCATCGCATCTTTGATCGCGCCCAGCGCCTGCATGGCACGGCCAGCAATCGCCGGAACTTTCATGTCGCTACCGGCACGCTCATCCCACGGCTTGAGACTGACAAAGGCGATACCGGTGTTCTGTCCACGACCAGCAAAGCCGAAGCCGTTAACGGTGAACACGGATTTAACCGTATCTTTCTCTTGCGTCAGGAAGTAATCCGTCACCTGATCCAGCACTTTCTGGGTACGTTCCTGAGTTGCACCCGCTGGCAGCTGAGCCTGAGCGAGCAGCAGACCCTGATCCTCTTCCGGTAAGAATGAAGAGGGCAGTCGCATAAACAGAAACGCCATACCGACCACGATCAGCAGGTAGATCACCATATAGCGACCCGTACTGCGGATCATGTGACCGACGCTGTCGACATAGTGGTGGGTGCTTTTGTCGAACATGCGGTTGAACCAGCCGAAGAAACCGGTGGTTTTACCGTGCTCGCCTTTTTTAACCGGCTTCAGCATGGTGGCACAGAGTGCCGGCGTCAGAATAAAGGCGACCAGCACCGACAGCGCCATCGCTGAAACGATAGTGATTGAGAACTGACGATAAATAACGCCGGTCGACCCACCAAAGAACGCCATCGGAATAAATACGGCGGCAAGCACCAGCGCGATACCGACCAGCGCGCCCTGAATCTGCTCCATGGAACGCTTGGTCGCTTCTTTTGGCGGCAATCCTTCTTCCGCCATGACGCGCTCGACGTTCTCGACCACCACGATGGCGTCATCCACCAGCAAGCCGATGGCCAGCACCATCCCGAACATCGTCAGGGTATTTATCGAATAACCAAACGCGCTGATAACGGCAAACGTACCCAGCAATACCACAGGTACGGCGATGGTAGGAATCAGCGTGGCGCGGAAGTTCTGCAGGAACAGGTACATGACCAGGAACACCAGCACAATCGCTTCGATCAGCGTTTTCACTACTTCGAAAATTGAAATCTTAACGAACGGGGTGGTGTCATACGGATAAACTACTTTTAACCCGGCAGGGAACGTTGGCTGCAGTTTGGCCAGCTCGGCTTTTACCGCATTGGCGGTATCCAGCGCATTCGCACCGGTGGCCAGCTTGATACCGATACCGGATGCAGGCTTGCCGTTATAACGGGCAACGATCTCGTAGTTTTCTGCGCCGAGCTCAATTCTGGCCACATCACGCAGACGAACCTGAGAACCATCCTCGTTTACTTTGAGCAGAATTTTACCGAACTCATCCGTTGAGGTCAGACGGGTTTGCGCAATGATGGAGGCGTTAAGCTGCTGGCCCGGAACCGGAGGCGTACCGCCCAACTGACCGGCAGCGACCTGGGTGTTTTGAGTGTTCAGCGCGCTGATCACATCGACCGGGGTCAGGTTGTAGTTGTTCAGCTTGTGCGGATCCATCCAGATACGCATCGCGTACTGCGCACCAAATACCTGGGTATCACCCACACCTTTGGTACGGCTGATAGGATCTTTGATGGACGATGAAATGAAATCAGAAATATCATTCTGCGTCATATTGTCATCGTCGCTGATGAAGCCCGCAACCATCAGGAAGCTGCTGGAGGATTTTTTAACCTGAATCCCCTGTTGCTGCACTTCCTGCGGCAGCAGCGGCGTCGCCAGCTGCAGTTTGTTCTGCACCTGAACCTGCGCAATATCCGCATCTGTTCCTGACTCAAAGGAAATAGTCAGGGTCAGCGTACCGGATGAGTCGCTGCTCGAGGACATATACATCAGTCCATCGATACCGTTCATGTTCTGCTCAATGACCTGCGTCACCGAGTCCTGCAGCGTTTTTGCATCCGCACCAGGGTAGGTCGCCTGAATCTCAATCGCCGGCGGCGCAACATTAGGATATTGCTCGATCGGAAGTTTGAGAATCGATAGCGCACCGACCAGCATGATGATGATGGCGAGCACCCACGCAAAGATGGGGCGATCGATAAAGAACTTAGCCATGAATCAACGGCTCCTGTTATGACGATGACTTGTCAGACTGCGGCTTTGAATCGGGTGCCGCTTTCGCATCGTCTGAGACTTCTTGTGGAGTAACCTGTGCGCCCGGTTTGGCTCGCTGCAGACCGGTGCTGATCACACGTTCGCCTGCTTTAACGCCGTCGGTCACTAACCACTTGTCACCGATCGCCTGAGAGGTGGTGACCTGACGTGATTCGACTTTGTTATCTGCACCCACAACCATCACGGTTGCCTGACCCGTTGGCGTGCGGGTGACAGCCTGTTGCGGCACCAGCATTGCATTCGGGTTGATCCCCTCATCCAGACGCGCACGAACAAACATGCCCGGTAACAGCGTGTGGTTCGGGTTCGGGACGATGGCGCGCAGGGTGATGGAGCCGGTGGTTTCATCAACGGTCACGTCAGAGAACTCCAGCGTACCGGTCTGTGCATAGCTGCTGCCATTCTGCATCAGCAGCGTCACGTTGGCTTTGCCATCATTCTGCTTCAGCTGACCCGATTCCAGTTCTGAACGTAAGCGCATGAAATCTTCGCTCGACTGGGTCACGTCGACATACATGGGATCAAGCTGCTGCACGGTAGCCAGCGCGGTGGTTTGTGCGCTTTGTACCAGTGCACCTTCGGTAACAGAGGATTTACCGATGCGGCCACTGATAGGCGAGGTCACTTTGGTATATGCCAGGTTAATACGGGCCGTTTCAACATTGGCTTTTGCCACCTGCACGGCAGCATCGTTCTGCGCGGCAGTGGCAACGGCGGTGTCATAATCCTGCTGACTGATATATTTGGTGCCGAGCAGCGGTTTATAGCGCTTGACGGTCAGCTGAGCGATGCGTGCATTCGCCTGAGCCTGAGTCAAATCGCCTTTAGCGCTGTCGTAAGCGGCCTGATAAGTCGCCGGATCGATCTGATAAAGAGACTGACCTGCTTTGACATCGCTGCCTTCAATGAAATTACGCTTCAGAATGATACCGGAAACCTGCGGACGGACTTCAGCCACACGATATGCTGAGGTGCGGCCAGGTAGTTCAGTCGAAATTTTCAGGGGTTCAGTTTTAAGTGTCACAACACCCACTGCTGGCGGTTGCTGGGCGGCTTGTTCGGATTTATTGTTGTCACATCCTGTTAACAAAAAGCTGCCTGATAGCATCAGGACGGCCGCCAGAGGCGATAATCCTCTGATTTTATTCATAAATAAACCTCTAGTGTCCGATATCAATTGGTCAATGGATCACAAACTGAAAAACCCATTGCTGTGTCAAGTCGCAGGTCATGCTATGGTACATACATTCACAAATGTATGTAAACTTACCTGTTTGTAAAAAAAGCCCCTTATGGCACGAAAAACCAAAGCGCAAGCACTTGAAACGCGACATCAAATTCTTGATGCCGCCATTGTTCTGTTTTCGCAGCAGGGCGTCTCAGCCACTTCTCTTGCAGAGATTGCCACCGCCGCCAGTGTCACGCGTGGGGCTATCTACTGGCACTTCAAAAATAAAGCCGATGTATTACATGAAATATGGCTTCGTTGTGATGCTGGTCTGGACGATGTGGAACTTGAGTATCAGACAAAATACCCGGGCGATCCACTCTCTGTGTTGCGCGCAATGCTGGTCTATATCTTTGATGCAACAGCAAAGGATCCGCAGCGCCGCGCTCTAATGGAGATCATTTTCCATAAATGTGAATTTGTAGGCGAAATGTCGGCGCTGAAAAATATTCAGCAAAGCCTGCTGCTGGAGTGCTACGACAAAATAGAAGATGTTCTGCGTCAGTGCATTGAAGCCGGACAACTTCCTGGCAGTCTCAGTACGCGTCAGGCCGCACTAATCCTGCGTGGTTACGTTAATGGCATGATGGAAAGCTGGCTGTTTGCGCCCGAAAGTTTTGATTTAGCCGCTGACGCGCCAACGCTGGTCAATGCCTTTATTGATATGCTGCGTCTTAGTCCGACGCTGACTGCTCAGCGCTAAGCAGGCTGCCCATCGCGCTTGTTCTCAAAATCGCGCTGCACCATGGCCAGCGCTGAAAGCACCGTTTCAACCGGCAATTGATGCTCTTCCAGAAGCTGAATCAGATCCACTGCCAGTTTGACGTCGTCAGGAGCGTTTTCCAGTGACATCTTTTCTCCTAAATACGTAAGCGGGCCGCGACCAGCAGCATCAGCACTGCGCCGAGAATCGCCATGCCCAGCGCGCCAGCATGCAACGTTGCCAGCGAGCCCAGTTCAAAATAGGTGGCGATATAGCCGCCAATCAGTGCGCCGATCATCGACAGCGTCAGAGTCGCCATCAGGCCGCCGGGTCGTCCCGGCATCAGCAGACGCTTCAGCAATCCCAGCAGCAGCCCGCATAGCAGCCAGGTCAGTAAACCCATGGTTCTTCTCCACGCAGAATTACACCCAGTATAGAAGCGCTTTTATCACGCTGCGCTTTATTCGCCATCTTCACTGCTGCGCAATGACGAGGCCCACTCAACCGAGCGAATCGCCTGTCGACAGCGTGCCAGTCGTCCCTCCAGCGTTTCCAGATCCTGCTTCAGCTGATGCTGTACCGCCAGGGTTTCAGCCAGTGCCAGCCGCTGCTCACGCTGATCGATCATCGCCAGTAAACGCCGTTCAAATTCACGGTACTCCTGATATTTAGTCGCGCGTGGGTTCTTTACTGGTTGTTCGCGTCGGGTACGCAACTGTTGGGTACTCGCCTCGCGTTGCAGGGCGGCAATCTGATCGACCAGGCGTTCAGCCAGCCAGGCACTGCGGGCAAGGTCATGACTAACATCGCATAATCGGGCGAAGTTCTGTTCCACCTCCTGCAGATAATCTGCCAGTCGCGTACCTTTGGTCTGGAATAGCTGAGTATCAAAACGTGGCAGACGGCAAACGCCATCGGGATGGCGGGCAATCTCCTGACGCAGGGCGATAAGGAGTTGGTGCAGGCGCTGTTGCACAGCGATCGCACTCATCGTCTGGCCCTGAGTTGTGCTAACGTACGCTGATGAGGAAAGAGCTGGGCGAGATTCATGCAACGCATTCTGTTATTAACCCTCGGCTGGCTGGCGATTGTGCTGGGGACGCTGGGCATTGTATTACCTTTATTACCCACCACGCCATTCATGCTGCTGGCGGCCTGGTGTTTTGCCCGTTCATCGCCGCGATTCCATCACTGGCTGTTGTGGAAATCACCGTTTGGCCGCTATCTGCGTCACTGGCAACAGCATCGCGCCATGCCACCGGGTGCCAAATTGCGCGCTATCTGCCTGATTGTCGCCACCTTTAGTCTCTCACTTTTACTAGTGCATCAGCTCTGGGTTCGCATCATGCTGCTGATCATGCTGGCGGCGCTGCTGCTGTTTATGTGGCGTATTCCGGTGGTGGCAGAAACAGCGGACGCACCGCCGCCGCCGCGATAAAGTTGCATTTAGCCGGTCATTTGCTTAGATTTGGGCGTCTTCGTGCGTGGCTTCCCTTTGTGAATTGACTTCCGCTGAGCCTTTTACCAGGTATTAGCGCTTTTGAAGCTGCGCGAAACAGAATTTTTTACCAGGCGTATCATTATGACCGACACTGCGCAGCAGCTTGAATTCATTAAAAACAGCATTAAAAGTATCCCCGATTATCCTAAGCCAGGCATCCTGTTCCGCGATGTCACCAGCCTGCTGGAAGATCCGAAAGCCTACGCCGCGTCGATTGCGCTGCTGGTTGAGCGTTACCGTAATAAAGGCATCACCAAAGTGGTGGGTACGGAAGCGCGCGGTTTTCTGTTTGGTGCACCTGTGGCATTAGGTCTCGGTGTCGGTTTTGTTCCGGTTCGTAAGCCTGGCAAACTGCCGCGTGAGGTTTACAGTGAATCCTATGAACTGGAATACGGCACCGATAAGCTGGAATTGCACAAAGATGCCATCCAGCCAGGCGATCTGGTGCTGGTGGTTGACGATCTGCTGGCGACCGGCGGCACCATCGAAGCGACCGTTAAACTGATTCGCCGTGCTGGTGGTGAAGTGAAAGACGCAGCCTTCATTATCAACCTGTTCGATCTGACCGGTGAATCGCGTCTCAATGCCCTGGGCGTTGAGAGCTACAGCCTGGTCAAATTCCCCGGCCACTAAGCCACGCTTTCGGTCTCGCTACCCGGCGAGGCCGTCACGCCTCCGACGTCAAGATAACGAGTGCCAGCCAAAAGCGTAGCTGATAGACTACTGCAATCTTATACAGGGGTTGCAGAGCGTCTGCGCTCATCTTTCCATCCAACTTCGTCGAACTCCACATGAGCTATCAGGTACTTGCGCGAAAATGGCGTCCCCAGGCTTTTGCTGATGTTGTCGGTCAGGAACATGTTCTGACGGCGCTGGCGAATGGATTGTCTCTGGGACGCATCCATCATGCTTATCTCTTCTCCGGCACCCGCGGCGTAGGGAAAACCACCATTGCGCGTCTGCTGGCCAAAGGCCTTAACTGCGAAACCGGCATCACCGCCACGCCCTGTGGTCAGTGCGATAATTGCCGTGAAATTGAGCAGGGCCGCTTTGTCGATCTGATTGAGATTGACGCCGCCTCACGCACCAAAGTTGAAGACACCCGCGATCTGCTCGACAACGTGCAGTACGCCCCGGCGCGTGGCCGCTTCAAAGTCTATCTGATCGATGAAGTGCACATGCTGTCGCGTCACAGCTTCAATGCGCTGTTAAAGACGCTGGAAGAGCCACCTTCACACGTTAAATTCCTGCTTGCGACCACCGATCCGCAGAAACTGCCGGTGACCATTCTTTCGCGCTGCCTGCAGTTCCACCTCAAAGCGCTGGATGTTGATCAAATCCGTCAGCAGCTTGAGCATGTGCTGAAGCAGGAACAGATTGAGAGCGAAACCCGGGCGCTGCAGCTGCTGGCGCGTGCCGCCGATGGCAGTATGCGTGATGCGCTGAGCCTCACCGACCAGGCGATTGCCATGGGGCAGGGCGCGGTGACCAGCAGCACGGTCAGCGTTATGCTCGGCACGCTGGATGATGAACAGCCTCTGGGTCTGCTGGAAGCGCTGGTTGACGGTAACGGTCAGCAGGTAATGAACCTGCTGAGCCAGGCCGCGTCACGTGGGGTGGAATGGGAGGCGCTGCTGGTCGAGATGCTGCGCCTGCTGCACCAGATTGCGATGGTGCAACTGCTGCCGGCCTCGCTCAACGATGACGAAGAAAGCAATGCGATCCGACTGCGTGAACTGGCCCGCGTGGTGCCGCCAGCCGATCTGCAGCTCTATTATCAGACCCTGTTGATGGGCCGTAAGGATCTGCCGATTGCGCCCGATCGCCGCATGGGCGTTGAGATGACGCTGCTGCGCGCCCTGGCGTTTCATCCTAAAGCGGCGGTGGCAGAACCCATTGCGCGTCCCGCGTTAACGGAACAGATGGCACCTGTTGCTCCGGCGCAGACGTCACCGGCACCATCCGGTCCTGCGCCTGTAGCACGACCCACGACAGCACAGCCAGCCACATCGTCACCTGCTCAGACAAGGTCGCCCGTAGCGCAGCAGCCGATGCCTGCTCCGCAACAGCAGGTGGCCGCTCAGCCACAGATGGCCGCGCCCGATCCGGCTCCGCAGCCTGCGCCGCCACCGGATGCGGCGCCTGACACGGCACTTTCCAGTTCCACCAGCCAGCTCCTGCAGGCGCGCACTCAGTTGCTGCGTCAGGGAGCGAACAAGCCAAAAAAGAGTGAGCCGGCGGCGCCAGGTGCGCGGCCGGCCAACTCCGCGCTGGAGCGGCTGGCCTCGGTTACCGAGCGCAGTCAGCAGCGTATCCGCGATCGTGAGCCCGCCGCCCCGGTAAAAGAGGAAGCATACCGCTGGAAAGCGGTTAATCAGCCGGTTGAAGTGGCGGAGCCGGTGGCGACGCCTAAGGCCTTGCGTTCCGCGCTGGAGCATGAGAAAACCCCTGAGCTGGCGGCGCGTCTGGCCGAAGAGGCGCAGCAGCGCGATCCCTGGGCCGCAGAGATTACAACCCTGCCGCTGCCAAAGCTGGTGCAGCAGCTGGCATTAAATGCCTGGAAAGAGACAACTGAAAATGGTGTCTGCCTGCATCTGCGCAGCAGCCAGCGTCACCTTAATTCACCGTCGGCGCAGCAGGTGCTAAGTGATGCGCTTAGCCAGAGTGCCGGGCAGAAAGTTGAACTCTCTGTCGTTGAAGACGATAATTCATCGGTGTTGACGCCACTGGAGTGGCGTCAGGCCATTTACGAAGAGAAACTGGCGCAGGCGCGTCAGTCGATCACCTGTGATACCCACATTCAGACGCTGCAGCGATTTTTTGATGCCGATCTGGATGAGGAGAGTATCCGACCTGTTTAGACACGCTGCTGCTATCGTAACGATAGCGTTGTAGCCTCAGCTGAGAGAGAAAACTATGTTTGGTGGTAAAGGCGGATTGGGCAACCTGATGAAACAGGCCCAGCAGATGCAGGACAAAATGGCCAAGGTTCAGGAAGAGATCGCCGCGATTGAAGTGACCGGTGAATCGGGTGCTGGCCTGGTAAAAGTCACCATCAACGGCGCGCACAACTGCCGTCGCGTGGAAGTCGATCCCAGCCTGCTGGAAGATGACAAAGATATGCTGGAAGATCTGATTGCCGCGGCGTTCAACGATGCGGCACGTCGCATTGATGAGACCCAGAAAGAGAAGATGGCGTCTGTCTCCTCAGGCATGCAGTTGCCACCAGGCTTTAAGATGCCGTTCTGATGCAAACCAGTCCACTGCTTGAATCATTGATGGAGTCGCTGCGCTGTCTGCCCGGCGTTGGGCCGAAGTCGGCACAGCGCATGGCTTTTCAGCTGCTGCAGCGCGATCGCAGCGGTGGCATGCGGCTGGCACAGGCGCTGACCCGGGCGATGTCGGAGATCGGACACTGTTCTGACTGCCGGACATTCACCGAGCAGGAAATTTGCACCATCTGCGCCAATCCACGGCGTCAGCAGAATGGTCAAATCTGCGTGGTAGAAAGCCCGGCAGATATCCACGCCATTGAGCAAACCGGTCAGTTTGGCGGTCGCTACTTTGTGCTGATGGGGCATCTCTCGCCGCTCGACGGCATCGGTCCGGCGGACATCGGTCTGGATCGTCTGGAGCAGCGGCTGGAGAGTGAAACGCTGCAGGAAGTGATCCTCGCCACCAACCCGACGGTAGAAGGCGAGGCAACCGCAAACTACATCGCGGAGCTCTGTGGCCAGTATGGCGTTGACGCCAGCCGTATCGCGCACGGTGTACCGGTAGGCGGAGAGCTTGAGATGGTGGATGGCACCACGCTGTCCCACTCGCTGGCAGGCCGCCAGAAGTTTAAATTTTAATCACTTGCCGGTGTTGTGACAGACACCGGCTTGAAATTCCTCCTGTCATCCCCACATCAACCTCAACGTTTGTTCAACCTGTTTTGTTGAGGTAGCAATGACCATGAAAGGACAAGAGACCCGTGGCTTTCAGTCGGAAGTAAAACAACTTCTGCACCTGATGATCCATTCTCTCTATTCAAACAAAGAGATTTTCCTGCGTGAGCTGATCTCCAACGCCTCGGATGCGGCAGACAAACTGCGCTTCCGTGCGCTGTCAGATTCCAGCCTGTATGAAGGTGATGGCGAGCTGCGTGTTCGTCTCTCTGTTGATAAGGACAACCGTACCATCACGCTCAGCGACAACGGTATCGGTATGCGTCGCGATGAGGTCATTGAGAACCTCGGGACTATCGCCAAATCAGGCACCAAATCTTTCCTGGAGTCGCTGGGCTCCGATCAGGCGAAAGACAGCCAGCTGATCGGTCAGTTCGGTGTCGGTTTCTACTCTGCCTTTATCGTGGCGGACAAAGTCACGGTGCGTACCCGTGCCGCTGGCGCATCAGCCGATGAAGGCGTGTTCTGGGAATCCGCAGGCGAGGGCGAATATACCCTGGCGGAGATTGAGAAAGCCGATCGCGGTACTGAGATCACCCTGCATCTGCGCGAAGGCGAAGATGAGTTCCTGGACGCATGGCGCGTGCGCAGCATCATCAGCAAATATTCCGATCACATCGCGCTGCCGGTTGAGATCGAGAGCAAAGATGAAGAGGGCGAGGGAACGCACTGGGAGAAAATCAACAAAGCCCAGGCGCTGTGGACCCGCAACAAATCTGAGATCAGCGACGACGAATACAATGAGTTCTACAAGCATATCGCCCATGACTACAGCGATCCGGTCGCCTGGAGCCACAATCGGGTGGAAGGTAAGCAGGAGTACACCAGCCTGCTCTACATTCCGGCGCGTGCGCCATTCGATATGTGGAACCGCGATCAGAAGCATGGCCTGAAACTTTACGTGCAGCGCGTCTTTATCATGGATGACGCTGAGCAGTTTATGCCGAACTACCTGCGCTTTGTGCGTGGTCTGATTGACTCGAACGATCTGCCGCTGAACGTCTCCCGTGAGATCCTGCAGGATAGCCGCGTGACCCAGAGTCTGCGTGCTGCGCTGACTAAGCGTACCCTGCAGATGCTGGAAAGACTGGCGAAAGAAGATAACGAGAAATACCAGACCTTCTGGAATGAGTTCGGTCTGGTGCTGAAAGAGGGCCCGGCGGAAGATAACGCCAACCAGGAAACCATTGCAAAACTGCTGCGTTTCGCCACCACCCAGAGCGAAGGTTCGGCACAGACCATTTCGCTGGAAGATTACGTCAGCCGCATGGTGGAAGGTCAGGAGAAGATTTACTACATCACCGCTGACAGCTATGCCGCCGCGAAGAGCAGCCCGCATCTGGAACTGTTCCGCAAAAAAGGCATTGAGGTGCTGCTGCTTTCCGATCGCATCGACGAATGGATGATGAGTTACCTTACCGAGTTCGACGGTAAAACCTTCCAGTCGGTCAGCAAAGCGGATGAGTCGCTGAGCAAGCTGGCGGATGAAGAGACCGAAGAGCAGAAAGAGGCGGAAAAAGCGCTGGAGCCGTTTGTTGAGCGGGTGAAAAATCTGCTGGGCGAACGCGTGAAAGAGGTGCGTCTGACCCATCGTCTGACCGATACGCCAGCGATTGTGACTACCGACGCCAACGAGATGACCACGCAGATGGCGAAGCTGTTCGCGGCGGCTGGACAGGAAGTGCCGGAAGTGAAGTACCTGTTTGAAATCAACCCGGATCACCCGCTGGTGAAACGTGTTGCCGATACGCAGGATGAAACACGCTTTGGTGAGTGGATTGAACTGCTGCTGGATCAGGCGTTGCTGGCCGAGCGCGGCACGCTGGACGATCCTAACCAGTTTATCCGTCGCATGAACCAGCTGCTGACCGCATAACGGCAACAGGCCGGTGAATTTCACCGGCCTCAGACGGCTGTTAAAGTCAAAGCACGGGGATTCTGGCCGCAACGAATGAACCCAGTGCGCAGGGAACACGGTCAGAAGAGGAAAGCGTCCCGCGCCATGGATGACGGCTTTTGCGTCTTTGCGATCTGACCGTGTTTTTTGCGCTGGCTCGATCAAACAGCAGTCCAGGCCTGACGCGGTCATCAAAATCAAGCCGGTGATGATCACCGGCTTTTTTTATGGCTGTGCGGCATCCCGCCATTTCTGCTCAGCGCAGGCGGTTAATCTGAAAAAGCAGCAGTCCGACCCGCCGGGTCGGGTTCAGGGCCACAAACAGAGTAAAGCCGCCCTGAGCGATCCTCGCCCTTCCTTGTGATGAGCGGGTCATAATGGTATGTTCTTCCGCTTCTAAGATAGATCAATGCGATTCGCAAGGGGATTTACGCAATGCGTATTATTCTGCTCGGAGCTCCGGGCGCAGGTAAGGGGACTCAGGCCCAATTCATCATGGAGAAGTACGGCATTCCGCAAATCTCCACTGGCGACATGTTGCGTGCAGCAGTAAAAGCAGGCAGCGAGCTGGGTAACCAGGCGAAAGCCATCATGGATGCTGGCAAACTCGTAACCGATGAGCTGGTGATTGCGCTGGTTAAAGAGCGTATCACTCAGGAAGACTGCAAAAACGGTTTCCTGCTCGACGGTTTCCCGCGCACCATTCCTCAGGCAGATGCAATGAAAGAAGCCGGGATCACCGTTGATCACGTGCTGGAGTTCGCTGTACCGGACGAGCTGATTGTTGAACGTATCGTGGGCCGTCGCGTTCACGCGCCATCTGGCCGCGTTTATCACGTCACCTTTAATCCACCGAAAGTGGAAGATAAAGATGATGTCACAGGCGAAGAGCTGACCACGCGCAAAGACGATCAGGAAGAGACCGTGCGTAAGCGCCTGGTGGAATACCATCAGATGACCGCGCCGCTGATTGCTTACTACAGCAAAGAAGCCGAAGCGGGCAACACCGCCTATCACAAAATCGACGGCACCCGTAAGGTGACCGAAGTGAGTGCCGAGCTGGCAAAGATCCTCGGCTAAGCTCAATGGGGCCGGTATCACTGGCCCCTTTTGCAGTAATTGCTTTTACCTCCCACTAATTCCGCTACAATTTCCCTGTTTTCACGCATCCCCGTTGTCATCAAGGAACTCAAATGAGGCAAGATAAGCCCGGCGTGTTATTGGTTAATTTAGGTACGCCAGACGCCCCAACCACACCTGCAGTTAAACGCTATCTGAAACAGTTTTTAAGCGATCCGCGCGTGGTCGATGCACCGCGCTGGCTCTGGTGGCCGGTTCTCAATGCTGTCATTCTGCCGTTTCGCTCGCCGCGCGTGTCGAAGCTCTACGCATCGGTCTGGATGGAAGGTGGATCACCGCTGCTGGTCTACAGTCAGCGTCAGCGTGATGCCCTGGCGGCTCGCGTCGATATGCCTGTCGAGCTGGGTATGAGCTATGGCAATCCGAGCCTGAAAAGCGCAGTGGATAAGCTGATGGCGCAGGGCGTCACCCGCCTGATTGTACTGCCACTCTATCCGCAATTCTCCTGCTCTACCGTGGCCGCGGTATGGGATGGCCTGACCACCGTCTTCAGAGGGTATCGCTCGCTGCCCGATGTGCAGTTTATCCGTGATTACGCCGAACATCCGGCCTATATCGCTGCACTGAAAGCGACGGTAGAGCGCTCGTTTGAGCGGCACGGTCAGCCCGATCTGCTGGTATTGTCGTTCCACGGCATTCCGCAGCGCTTCGCCAACGAAGGTGATGACTATCCGCAGCGCTGTGCCGATACCACGGCGGCCCTGGTCAAAGCGCTGGGTCTGCGTGAGGATCAGTACATGATGACCTTCCAGTCGCGTTTTGGTCGTGAGCCGTGGCTGATGCCTTACACCGACAAAACCATGGAAAGTCTGCCTGCCAAAGGGATCAAACATGTTCAGGTCATGAGTCCGGGCTTCTCGTCTGACTGCCTGGAAACGCTGGAGGAGATCAGTGGTGAAAACTGCGAAATCTTTATGCATGCCGGCGGTGAGAAGTTTGAGTATATCCCGGCGCTGAACGCCGATGAGGCGCATATCGACATGATGGTGCAACTGGTCGACGCACGCCGTTAAAGCGCAGGCGGAGAGTGTGATATCATTCTCCGCCTGTTTTTCCAGACGGCATTCCCGATGAAATTTCCCGGCAAACGCAAATCCAAACACTACTTTCCCGTCAGCGCACGCGATCCCTTGTTACAGCCCGCTCAGCACGATGTAGATGCTGGCAGCTGGGTGGTGGGTATCGACCAGACGCTGGTGGATATCGAAGCCAAAGTCGATGACGACTTTCTCGCCCGTTACGGCCTGAGTGCCGGGCACTCGCTGGTTATCGATAATGCCGTCGCGGAAGCGTTGTACAACGAGCTGATGCGCGATGCGCTGATCACCCATCAGTTTGCCGGTGGCACCATTGGTAACACGCTGCACAACTTCTCGGTGCTGGCCGATGACCGCTCCGTGCTGCTGGGCGTGATGTGCAACAATATCCAGATTGGCGGCTACGCCTATCGCTATCTCTGCAACACCTCAAGCCGGGTCGATCTTAACTATCTGCAGGGCGTTGATGGCGCTATTGGCCGCTGCTTTACGCTGATTGGCGAACATGGAGAGCGAACCTTCGCGATCAGCCCCGGCCAGATGAACCAGCTGCATCCGGATAATGTGCCGGAAGAAGTGATTGCTGGAGCGTCTGCGCTGGTGCTGACCTCCTATCTGGTGCGCTGCGCCGAAGGTGAACCCATGCCGCACGCAACGTTACAGGCGATTGAATATGCCAAACGCCACAACGTGCCGGTGGTGCTGACGCTGGGCACCAAACATGTGATTGGCGACAATCCTCAGTTCTGGCGGGATTTCCTGCGCGAGCACGTCAGCATCGTGGCGATGAACGAGGAGGAAGCGCTGGCGCTGACCGGCGAATCCGATCCGCTGCTTGCTTCCAATATGGCGCTGGACTGGGTGGATCTGGTGCTTTGCACCGCTGGCCCGATTGGGCTTTATATGGCGGGCTACACCGAAGACGAGTTCAAACGCAAAACCAACCATCCGCTGCTGCCTGGCGCGATTGCGGAATTCAACCAGTATGAGTTCAGCCGCGTGATGCGTCAGCAGGATTGCCAGCAGCCGCTGCGCATCTTCTCGCACATCGCGCCTTATATGGGCGGGCCGGAAAAGATCATGAACACCAATGGCGCCGGAGATGGCGCGCTGGCGGCGTTGCTGCATGACATTACGGCTAACAACTATCACAGCCTGAATGTGCCGAACTCCAGTAAACATGCGCGTCCGTATCTGACCTATTCGTCGCTGGCACAGGTGTGTAAGTATGCCAACCGCGTCAGCTATCAGGTGCTGAATCAGCATTCACCGCGTTTAACCCGCGGCCTGCCGGAGCGCGAAGACAGTCTGGAAGAGTCTTACTGGGATCGGTAACGCGGGTCGCCTTAGGGCGTAAAAAAGCCCTTCTGAACAGAAGGGCCTTAGATGACTGGCAACGTCTGGCTCGTTTAGCGGTGAGATCTAGCCTGCTAAGGGAACACGGTCAGATCGGAAAGGCGCTTAAACCATCCCTGGCCGCTCGGCCCGCACCGTCCATGGCGCGGGACGCTTTCCTCCTCTGCCCATGTTCCCTGCGCATTGAGTTTATTCGTTGCGGTAAAATTTACCCTGATTTTGATATATCAGTAGCCTGCGAGGCCTTGCTAAAAAGGCATTAGCGCACGACGTCGCAGGGCTGTAAATCTTCGCCCTGCGTCATCTCATCCTGCAGGATTTGCAGCATACTGCTGGCAATCTCACGTTCACCCATCACCACGCGCGAAGCGCCACGCTCCATGATGTACTCCACCTCATCGTCATAGTGAGCGCGGGCGATAATCTCGATATTCTGATGTTTTTCACGCGCTGCCGTCACCACTTCACCCGCTTCGTAGCCATTCGGGATGGTCAGTAACAACCAGCGGGCGCAGTCGAGCCGTGCCAGTTCCATGGTGTCCGCGCGAGCGGCATTCCCCAGCACCGCCTTGATGCCCTGTTCGCGCAGCGCTTCGACCCGCGTACGGGAGTTTTCAACCACCACTAGCGGAACATTAGCCTCAAGCAGCTTCTGACCAATCAGGCTGCCAACCCGGCCATAGCCCACAATCACTGCGTGATTGCAGAAATCCACTGGGATCTGCTTCTCTTCTTCAATAGCTTCTTCCAGCGTCTGTTCTTCCATGGATTCCGTTTTGGCCAGGAAACGCTCCAGCAGGGTAAACAGAATCGGGTTAAGCATAATCGACAGAATAGCGGCGGCCAGCACAAGATTACGGCCCTCATCACTCAGCAGGCCCAGCGAGATGCCCAGACCGGCGAGAATAAAGGCGAACTCACCAATCTGCGCCAGGCTGACCGAAATGGTCAGTGCTGTGCGGCGCGAATGGCCGAGCAGCGATACCAGCAGCCACGCGGCAACCGACTTGCCCACCACGATAATCACCAGCGCGCCCAGTACCGCCAGCGGCTGCGTCACCAGAATCGACGGGTCGAACAGCATGCCGACCGAAACAAAGAACAGTACGGCAAACGCATCACGCAGCGGCAGGGTATCGCGTGCGGCGCGGTGGCTCAGTTCCGACTCGTTTAATACCATACCGGCGAAGAAAGCACCCAGCGCAAACGAAACATCAAAGAATTCAACGGCCCCAAAGGCGATGCCCAATGCCAGCGCTAACACCGCCAGCGTAAACAGTTCGCGTGAGCCGGTGGCGGCGCTGCGGGCGAGGATCCAGGGCACGGCACGGCGTCCCACCACCATCATCAGCACCATAAACGCAGCGACTTTGCCGATGGTCCACAGCAGGTCCCAGGCCAGCAGTCCGGCGCTGGCGTTGCCCTGTTCCATCATGCCCGCAATGGCTGGCAGCAGCACCAGCGTCAGCACCATCACCAGATCTTCGACAATCAGCCAGCCAATGGCTATCTGTCCACGCTGGCTGTCAATCAGCTGTCGTTCCTCTAACGCGCGCAGTAACACCACGGTACTGGCGGTAGAGAGGCAGAGACCAAACACCAGGCCGGTCATCCACGACCATCCCAGCGTCCATGACAATCCCATTCCCAGTAGCGTCGCGACTGCGATCTGCGCGATGGCACCGGGAATGGCGATCGACTTTACCGACATGAGGTCTTTCATTGAGAAGTGCAGGCCGACACCAAACATCAGCAGGATAACGCCGAGTTCTGCCAGTTCAGGGGCCAGATTGGTATCTGCGACAAAGCCGGGCGTAAAGGGGCCAGCCAGCACGCCGGCCATCAGATAGCCAACGAGGGGCGAAATACGCAGGCGGTTTGCCAGCATCCCAAGGAGAAATGCCAGAACCAGCGCTCCGACAATGGTAGTGATCAACGGTGTGGTGTGATGCATGCCTGTCTCCTTGTATACAAATGTATCCGCTTGTAACAAATGAGTTTAAAACAAAATCACCTCTTTCGCTGAGCAATTTGCGGGAATACCTTAAAAAATCATGAAAAAAAGTCGAAAACACAATCGAAAGGGTGTTTTTGTCCATTATCCATAATATTGGCTGATTTGACGCTTTAAACAGGGCCGGATAAATAAAAATTAGCTTCGGTAAATTACGCCGCTCTGGGATGAATAAGGGATAAATGTGCGCGCAGAGGGTGTAAAGCCAGCCAGCGGCACTTTTGCAGCAGTAAACAATTGGTTAACAACATGGTTTACTGCCTGTTCCTGCTCAGCCGTGAGAAACCGGACCCGGGCTGGCACGATAGCCCGCTGTTGCACGGGGGTCACTCTGTGGCTCTGCAAAGGGGAGGCAGAGACGAAAAGCGTGAGCACCTGCAAGCATGCAGATGTGCATTGGCCTTGAGTTCGCCGGGGGAATATGCGACACAGTGGGGCAAAGCGGCAAATAATCGGGCCAGAAAGTAAATTAAGGAGAATCACCGTGTTGTTATCAAAATGGACAGGGGCAGGTGTGGCGCTACTGGTGGCCCTGATGCCGCTGTTTTCACAGGCCGCCGAGGCCGATCGCACCTATCGCTTCAGCCTGCTGCACACCAACGATGAGCATGGCCACTTCTGGTTTAATGCGCAGGGCGAATATGGTCTGGCGGCGCAGAAAACGTTGATGGATACCCTGCGCTACGATGTCCAGGCCAGAGGCGGCGGCGCACTGATTCTCTCTGCCGGTGATGTAAATACCGGCGTGCCGGAGTCCGACGAGCTGGATGCTGAACCCGATTTTCGCGCGATGAACCTGATTGGCTATGACGCGATGGCGCTGGGCAATCATGAGTTCGACAAGCCGATTGCGGTTCTGCGCAAGCAGGAGAAGTGGGCGCGATTCCCGCTGCTGGCCGCCAACGTTTATCAGAAAGGCACCGATCAGCGCCTGTTTAAACCCTGGGCGGTATTCAACCGTCTCGGGCTGAAAATCGCTGTCGTCGGGTTAATTACCCCGGACACCGCAAAACTGGCTAACCCGGCTGGGCTGAAAGATACCGAGTTCCGCGATCCTGTCGCGGAGACGGTGAAGGCGGTTGCTGAACTGCGTGCCGCCGAGAAGCCGGACGTGATTGTCGCGCTGACTCACCTTGGCCACTATGACGACGGTAAGCATGGCAGCAACGGCATCGATGACGTTACTCTGGCCCGCAGCCTGCCTGCCGGCACAATCGATCTGATTGTGGGTGGACATTCTCATGATGCGGTCTGCATGGAAAAAGAGAACGTCAGCGTTAAAAATTATCAGCCCGGCCAGCCCTGCAAACCCGATCAGCAGAACGGCATCTGGATTATGCAGGCCGACAAGTGGGGCAAATATGTCGGCCGTGGCGACTTCACCTTCCGTAATGGAGAGGTGTCGCTGGAGGCTTATCAGCTGGTGCCGGTCAACCTCAAACATCAGGTAAAGAATGCAGATGGCAGTGAAACCTGGCTCACCTGGCAGGAAGAGATCCCGAAAAATACCGCGATGATGAAGCTGCTGATGCCGTTTCAGAAGCGGGCAGAGGCGAAGCTGACCCTGAGTGTCGGCAGCGTTGACGGCGACTTCAGCGGTGAAAAAGAGCAGGTTCGGTTTGAGCAGACCAATCTCGGCCAGCTGATTCTGCGCGCCCAGATGACGCATACTAAAGCTGATTTTGCGGTGATGAGCGGCGGCGGTATTCGCACCTCGCTGAAATCGGGCAAGCTGAGCTGGCGTGATTTGCTGCAGGTCCAGCCGTTCAGCAACCAGGTAGTCTCGGTCAGCCTGACCGGCGCAGAGATCAAAAAATATCTGGATGTGGTCGCCAATATTCAGCCTGACTCAGGTGGCTATGCCCAGTTTGCCGGTATCAGCCTGACCGCCGACGGAAAGCATGTCAGTAACGTCCGTATTAACGGCAAACCGATTGAAGATACGCAGCATTATCGCATGGCGACCAACAGCTTTAATGCGGCGGGCGGCGACGGCTATCCGCGTCTGGATAATCATGCCGGGTACGTCAACAGCGGAGCAGTCGATGCGCAGGTGCTGCGCGACTTTATTAAGGCGCATTCACCGGTTAAAGCCAGTGACTATCAGCCGAAAGGCGAGATCGTAGATCTGACCGATGAGCAGATTCGGGCGCGGGATGAGGCAGCAGAGAAAGCACGGAAGCGTAATTATCCCAAAATGATTCTGGCGTGGATCTGGCCGTGGGGGAACGAAACAGCCGCCACGCATTGAACTGACCGGGAGGCGCTTGCGCCTCCCGTTTTTCTTATGCCCGGCAGGGGTGACGTCTGATCCAGCGCTCGCGCAGTTTGTCCCATCCCCAGTTGTAAGCCATGGTGAAAGGCAGGAAGAAGAGGAAGAAGGCTACTTCGACCAGGAAAGCTTCCCACAGGGTGATATCCAGCATCAGGGCGGCGATCGGCAGACCAATCAGGATAAATCCCCCTTCAAATCCCAGCGCATGTAACACGCGCACGCCCGGACCGCGTTTCTGGCCTGGCGCATAGATCCGATCAAACCCGCTGTTGTAAATCATATTCCATAGCATCGCGACCGTAGAGAGCATGATCGCCAGCGAGCCCATCTGAAACAGCGGTTTATTCATGATCCATGCTGCCAGCGGCGAAACGGTCAGAATCGCCAGCGTTTCAAAGCAGACAGCATGAAGAATACGTTCTTTAAGTGAGCGGGTACGCATTGTTTGTTCTCCTTCAATAATGCGGCGCATTTTCACATGTCAGAATGCTAAGATAAAATGAGCACCTATCGAAAAAAGCGATGGAACAGATGCGATACTCCCCGGAATCCCTTGAGGCGTTTATGCAGACCGTGGCGAGTGGCTCCTTTTCGGCGGCCGCGCGTGCGCTGGGTAAAAGTCAGTCCACCATCAGCGCAGCGGTGGCAAATTTAGAAGATGACCTCGGCTTTGAGCTATTCGATCGCACGGGCCGTCAGCCGATCCTCACCGAGCAGGGACGCCGGGTTGTTCCTCAGGTTCAGCAGATTCTGTCGGCCAGCGAGCGGCTGGATGCGCTGGCGATACGTCTGTCGCAGGGCGTTGAACCCCGGCTCAGTTTTGCCATGTCCGATTTCTGGCAAACCGATCATCATGAACATTTGCTGAGGCAATTTGATGCCCGTTATCCGGAGATCGAACTGGAAGTCATGATTGCTGAAGATGGGGATGTCCTGGATCTGCTGCAGGCCGGGCGGGTACATCTGGGCGTCGTGCGGGCGCAGCCCAATCTGCCGGTTGATATCGCAGTAGCGCGGCTGCAGGTTGAAGCGCAGATGGCGGTATTTTTACATCGCGATCATCCGCTGGCACAGCCTGATACCCTGAGCGAAAGCGAACTGGAAAGCGTGCGGCATCTGCGACTTAACACCTGGGTTGAGGCGCATGAACCCGCGCCCATGGGTCGCATCTGGTCAGCGCCCACCTATTTACTGTTGCTGGAGATGGCGGAGCAGGGATTTGGCTGGACGATTCTGCCACGCTGGCTGGTGAAACAGTTTGGGCATGGCGTGCTGAAAGAGTTGTCGATGTCGGGCTGGCCACAGCACATCGCCGTTGAAGTCGTCTGGTCACGACGAACGCCGCCCGGTCCGGCGGGGCGCTGGATGATCGATCAGCTGTGCGCCCAGCCGCGGGTTTAGTCGTGGCGGGCGATATCCGCAAACGGCGCGTCCAGCAGGCGTGAAAGATCCTGAGGCGCCAGTTCAATATCCAGGCCCCGTTTGCCGCCAGAGATAAACATGGCGTTAAACGCGCTGGCAGAGTCATCGATTACCGTGGGCAGACGCTTTTTCTGCCCCAGCGGACTGATACCGCCCACCAGATAGCCGGTAACCCGCTGTGCCAGCTGCGGATCGGCCATATCCGCTTTCTTCGCGCCCAGCGCTTTTGCCACCTTTTTCAGATCGAGTTGGGTCGATACCGGCGTAATCGCTACCGCCAGCTGTTTCGCCTCACCATTCAGTGCCACCAGCAGCGTTTTATAGACCTGGCGCGCATCAAGATTAAGCTTGCGGACCGCTTCGTCACCAAAATGCGTTTCGTTACTGTCATGCTCATAAGGATGCAGAATAAAGCTGACCTTTTGTTTTTCCAGCAATTTTACGGCGGGCGTCATACAGGTTCCTTACTAAGAAAAATCTTATTGCGCAGAATCATGGAAAAAGGTGGCGAAATTTTGTTCTTTGCGTAAAATTGGCCGCGCGCCAGCAATCTGATTGCTGAGCGATAACCAAAATCATAAACAAATTCCTCTTTGACGGGCCGATAAACTTATCGGCTCTCTTTTTTTCAGGGCTTCTTCAGCATCTCAGGCAGATTGTCTTCGCCGTAAAGATGCAAAGCACCCACCGCAACCACATAGTTTCCCGCCGCCAACCCCTGCAGCCGGTCACACCACTGCGCATTACGCTGACCGATCAACGTATCATTCAGCGCCTGACTGAACGTCGCGGGCAGGGTGATTTCCGGCTGGCGTGGCGGCGTATCAAGCCACCAGCTCACCATCATCTGCAGCAGTCGTGCATTAGTGTGCCAGTGCAGCAGCGTATCCTGTAACAGCGCCATGCCATCATCCGGTAACGCGGTCAGCAGGGCGATCTGCGCATCGGCGCCTTCCAGTTCAATCACGGGTTTGTTCAGGCTTTTCGCTGCCTGCAACAGCTGATAATCAATGCCGTAGTCAGGCCGTAATCCCAGCCTCTGTGCCTGTTGAGCCTGTAACATTAGCGCCACCTGCCAGGCAGGCAGATTATCCAGCAGGCTAAGCGTAAGACTCATCTCCTGACACAGTGCGGTGAGCGTTTGCATCGCGCTGCTCTCAAGTCGTTCAGAGAGCGCAGGACGATCGCCGTAATGGTCAAAGGGTGAGTCACCCTGGGTAATATCCGCTTCCACAATCAGCGCATCCGCCTGCTGCAACTGCCGCAGCAGGCGAGCGGGCAACGGCTGCATGTCACGCGTTCCCATGTGTATGCTGCCCACCAGATGCAGCTGACGATTGCCAATCCGGACATCCAGCGCAGGCCAGCGGTAACTGGCGGGAAAAAGTTGGCTGATAAGGCCGCGCAGTGAGCGCCAGATGTTGCCTGTCATTCCCGGTCCTTTGCGATTCAAAACCCCATGCTAGCGACTTCAGAGCGTGAAAAACAGCGCTGAAACGGCGATTACTGGCGCGGTGGCCGGTAACGCAGCAGGCGGTTAGCATTGCTGACCACGGTAATGGAGGAGAGCGCCATCGCCGCACCTGCCACAATCGGGCTGAGCAGGGTGCCGGTCAGCGGATAGAGCACGCCCGCGGCTACCGGAATACCGATACTGTTATAGATAAATGCGCCAAACAGGTTCTGCCGGATATTGCGCAGCGTCGCGGAAGAGAGCGCTAACGCATCTGCCACGCTGTTAAGATCGGCGCGCATCAGCGTAATACCCGCGGTTTCTACCGCCACATCGCTGCCGCCACCCATCGCAATGCCCACATCCGCCTGCGCCAGTGCAGGTGCGTCATTGATGCCATCACCGACCATCGCGACGCGACGGCCCTGCTGCTGTAGCTGTTCGATTGCAGCCGCTTTGCCTTCAGGCAATACGCCTGCAATCACTTCATCAATGCCGGTTTCGGCAGCGATGGCGCGTGCGGTACTTTCATGGTCGCCGGTCAGCATAATCAGGCGATAACCCTGCTGATGCAGTCGCTTAAGGGCTGCACTGCTTTCAGGACGCAGCCGGTCGCGCAGCGCGATAAGCCCGGTGAGTTGCCCCTGTTCCGCCAGTAATACCGGCGTGGCACCCTGTTGCGTCAGGCGCGTGATCGCTGCTTCTGCCGACCGGTAGTCGACGCCGTTATCCTGCAACAGCGCTGCGTTACCCAGCAGCAGCGCTCTGCCATCCAGACTACCGCTGACCCCTTTGCCGCGTATTGTACGAAATTGCGTTAACGACGCTGGCTGAGTCAGCTTCGCTTCGGCGACAATCGCTTTCGCCAGCGGATGACCTGAGGCGAACTCCAGCGCAGCCGCAGTCGTTAACACCGATTCACGGCTGGCATTACCCCAGACCAGCACTTCACTGACCTGCGGCTTTCCGGCCGTCAGGGTGCCGGTTTTATCAAACACCAGCGTGTCGATCTGGCTGGCGCGCTGCAGGGCATCGGCGTCGCGCACCAGTACGCCCAGCTCGGCGGCACGGCCAACACCGGCAATAATCGACATCGGCGTCGCCAGTCCCAGCGCACAGGGGCAGGCGATAATCAGGACGGTTGTCGCGATCACCAGCATGTAGGCGATTTGTGGCTGCGGCCCAAACAGGTACCACACTGCGCCGCTGAGCAGCGCAATTAATACCACTACCGGCACAAACACAGCGGAGATGCGATCGGCCAGGCGGCCCACATCCGGTTTGCTGCTCTGCGCCTGACGCACCAGCCGGATAATGCGCGACAGGGTGGTGTGATTCCCGGTCGCCCGGGCGATAAACTCTAACGCGCCATCCTGCACCAGGGTGCCGGCGAAGATCGCCGCACCCGGACTTTTGCTTTGCGGCACCGCTTCGCCGGTGAGCATCGCTTCATCAAACCAGGCTTCCCCTGTGGTGATGTCGCCATCGACCGGCACCCGATCGCCGGTGACCAGCCGCAGCGTCATGCCGGGCTGGACGTCACTGACCGCGATCAGCCTGTCGCCCCGGGGATCGACCAGCCGCGCCTGAGCCGGTGTCAGATCCAGCAGTCGTTCCAGCGCTTTGGACGATCGCTGACGCGCGCGCTGCTCCAGCGCATGCCCCAGATTGATCAGGCCCAGAATCATTACACTGGCTTCGAAATAGAGATGGCGCGCCTGCGGCGGGAAAAAGTCGGGCCACAGCACCACGCTAAAGGAGTAAATCCAGGCCGCGCCGGTGCCGAGTGCCACCAGCGTATCCATGGTGGCGCTGCCATTACGTAAACTGCGCCAGGCGCTGCGATAAAAGTGACTGCCGGTCACGACCATGATCAGCAGCGTCACGATGCCCAGCGTCAGCCAGATGCCATGGTTATGGTCGGTGAGCATCATGTTGTCGCCCACCATGCCCCAGACCATCAGCGGCACGCCAAAGGCTAACGCGACAGCCGCCTGCCAGCTGAAACGCCGCATCGCGCTGCGGGCGCTGTGCTGCTGCTTCTCACGTCGCTCCTGCTCGTCATCCACCACCTGCGCGCCATAACCCGCGGCATCAACGGCAGCGACCAACTGCTGCGGGTCAGCATTGCCCAGCACCAGCGCACTGCGCTCACCGAGATTGACCCGCGCCTGGCTGACGCCTGTGACCTGCTGTAGCGCTTTTTCCACCCGACTTACGCAGCTGGCGCAGGTCATGCCTTCAATCAGCAGCATATGGGCAGGTAATGTTTTTTCTGCCGGATGAGAAGGGATCTCCGTTGTCAGCGCCTCCGGCGGCGGCTCCGATGCTGTCAACGGTTCAGACTTTGGGGACGCGTCCGCCGTTTTCAGCGTCGCGTGATAGCCCGCCTGCTCAACCGTGGCGATCAGTGCAGCCGCATCCGCGTGACCGGAGACCTGCGCTTCCTGTTGGGTCACCTCAGCCTGGTCAACATCGTCGCGCTTTTCCAGTGCCTCTTTGACGCGTTTGACACAGTGGCCGCAGGACAAACCGTCCAGTGCCAGAGAAATAGTGTGTGACATAATCAACTCCTCTTGTTATCCCATTTGACCGATTGGTCAGTTTCGATTCATGCTTAAGCATAAACCTTCCATCAAGGGGAAGGTCAAGGGGACGAAAATGAACATCAGCGATGTGGCGAAAAAGACCGGGCTGACCAGCAAGGCGATTCGTTTCTACGAAGAGAAGGGCGTGGTGACGCCGCCGTTGCGCAGTGAAAATGGTTACCGCCATTACGACGGTCACCATCTGGATGAACTGAACCTGTTACGTCAGGCGCGGCAGGTGGGCTTCACCCTGGATGAGTGCCGCGAGCTGGTGGCGCTGTTTAATAATCCGTCGCGACACAGTGCCGATGTAAAAGCCCGTACGCTGCAGAAAGCCGAGGAAATTGCGGCGCACATTGAAGAACTGCATGCCATGCGCGCTCGTCTGCTGGCGCTGGCAGACGCCTGTCCGGGCGATGAGAGCGCAGAGTGCCCGATTATCAATAATCTGGCCGGGTGCTGCGGTCAGCGTGGCTGAATTCGCAGAGTAATCCCCTCAATGCCGACCACGACGACCGGCTTGCCGGCAGGCAGATCCTGCTCCGCCTCAACCCGCCAGCTGCTGTCACCGATGCGTATATGCCCGGTGCGGTTATGCAGCGCGGTATCCAGCGTCAGCTGCAACCCGATCATCTGGCTGCCGCGCTGGTTCAGGGCATTGGGCGTCTGACGCGTTTCACGGTGGCGCATCCAGCGATACCACAGAAAGACGCAGACCAGCGTCAGCACGGCAAAGAGTGACCCCTGTGTCGTCCAGCTCACCGGCACCAGCCACTCAAAGATGCCGACAATAACTGCCGCCAGGCCGCTCCACAGCAAATAACCGCTGGTGCCCAGCATCTCAGCCGCCAGCAGTAATCCACCCAGCGTCAGCCAGAACCAGTGCGGATGCGCGATGATTTCCATCAGCATCAGCGTTTCGACTCGGTACGCGATTCTTTCAGCAGTTCACCGATGCCTGCGATCGACCCCAGCAGACTGCTTGCCTCAAGCGGCATCATCACGACTTTGCTGTTAGTGCCTTCACCGATTTTTTGCAGCGCATCGGTGTACTTTTGCGCCACGAAGTAGTTGATAGCCTGAATGTCACCCGCGGCGATCGCTTCCGAGACCATTTTCGTAGCGTTAGCTTCCGCTTCAGCCTGACGTTCACGGGCTTCTGCCTGCAGGAACGCCGAGGTACGTTCACCTTCCGCTTTGAGGATCTGCGACTGCTTCTCCCCTTCCGCGCGCAGGATTGCCGCCTGTCGTACCCCTTCGGCTGTCAGAATATCGGCGCGCTTGGTTCGCTCCGCTTTCATCTGTGCATTCATTGCGCCGATCAGCTCCTGCGGTGGACGCACGTCGCGAATCTCGATGCGGGTAATCTTAACGCCCCACGGATTGGTGGCTTCATCCACGATATGCAGCAGACGGGTATTAATGCTGTCGCGCTGTGACAGCATTTCGTCCAGCTCCATGCTGCCCAGCACGGTACGCATATTGGTCATCGTGAGGTTCAGAATCGCCTGCTCAAGATTGCTGACTTCATAGGCGGCACGCGCCGGGTCAACGACCTGAATAAAACAGACCGCATCAATGGTGACGTTGGCGTTATCTTTGGAGATGATCTCCTGAGAGGGGATATCCAGTACCTGTTCCATCATGTTGATCTTGCGACCGACGCGATCCATGAACGGTACCACCAGACTTAATCCTGGCTGTAGCGTGCGGGTATAACGGCCAAAGCGCTCAACCGTCCATTGAAAACCTTGTGGCACGATCTTGACGGTCGCCCAGACCGCCACCAGTGCCAGAATAATCAGGGCAGGAATGACAGTTATCATACAACCTCCGCATTGTCAGATTAACGGGCCGAGTCGCTTCGGCCCGTGGTGCTGCTGTTTAGTACAGCAGGGAATAGAGCTGGCGACGATAACGCGCAGCCAGTGCATCGCCGGTTCCCAGCGCTGCCAGAATCTCCTGCAGCATTTTACGCGCCTGGCCATCAGCGGCATTGAGATCGGATTTCAGGAAGCTGAACAGCAGTTCCAGTGCTTCTTCATTACGACCCACCTGATGCAGCTGTAACGAGAGTTTAGCAGCCAGCCCGGCGTTAGACGGGTCCGCTTCCAGCTCGGATTGCAGCTGCTGAATCTCCGGCGTATCCGCAGCCTGTTTCAGCAGATCGATCTGCGCCATCAGGCTCTGATAGCGGGTATCCTGATCCTGAAGGGGGACAACTTTCAGCACCGCCTCCGCTTCATCGCTGCGGTTCAGGGTAATCAGCACGTCTGCCAGCAGGAAACCAATCTCACTGGACTGGTTGCTCAGCTGCCACGCATCTTTTAACAGCGGCAATGCCTCCAGCGGTTTACCTTCCTGCATCAGTGCCATCGCCTGCTGCGCTTTCAGTTCTTCTTCACGCGGCAGCACTTTTTCCAGCAGGGCACGGATCGCCTCTTCCGGCTGCGGTCCCTGGAAGCCGTCAACCGGCTGACCATCCTGGAACAGGTAGACGGTCGGGATTGAACGCAGACCAAACTGCGACGCCACCCTTTGCTCTTTGTCGCAATCGAGTTTTGCGAGAATAAACTGACCCGCGTACTCCTGCGCCAGACGCTCCAGCACAGGTGTCAGCTCCTGACAGTGCTGGCTGCGCTCAGACCAGAAGTAGAACAGCACCGGCAGCTGCATCGACTGCTCAAGGGTCTGCTGCAGGTTAGATTCGTTGATGTCGATGATAGAAGCGTGTGGTGACATGGATAAGTCTCTTTGCAAAAAGTGTTCTAAGAATATGGGGCCAACTGGCCCGGCTTCAAGCGCTATTGCGCATGGCTGATTAATGGCTGCGCAAAATGCGATCCAGCATCCAGCCTGGCAGTAACCGTTTCAGCAGGCTCATTACGTGTGCGACCAGCGTCACCGGATAGCGCAAACGTGGATG
The DNA here is from genome assembly GCF_003201065.1 of Pantoea sp. JKS000250. NCBI lineage: Bacteria > Pseudomonadati > Pseudomonadota > Gammaproteobacteria > Enterobacterales > Erwiniaceae > Pantoea > Pantoea sp. JKS000250. The sequence continues at coordinate 3,287,365 of NZ_QICZ01000001.1, forward strand.
TTTACTCTCGAGTGCGTGACGAAGTTTAGGCAGAATGGCTTCCGCTGGCAGGGTAAAGCGTGCCGCGATACCCGGGTTACGCACCGGGTTATGCTGTTCCCCCTGCGTCACATTGTCGGTAAAGCGGGTCTCAATCGGGCCAGGCTCAATCAGGCTGACCCGGATGCCACGGCTGCGTACTTCGAGCCGCAGCGCATCGCTCCAGGCTTCCAGCGCATATTTACTGGCGGCATAGGCACCCCGGCCAGGCGTGGAGATCAGGCCCAGCACCGAGCTGGTATTAACAATGCGGCCATCACCGCTGGCCTGCAGCGCGGGCAACAGCCGCAGCGTCAGCTGATGGACGCCGAAAAAGTTGCTGGAAAACTGCTGCTCCAGCTGCTGACGCGAGAGCGTATGCAGCGGGCCATAGAGACCAAATCCGGCATTGTTAAACAGTGCGGCCAGACGGTTATCGCAGAGCGCGAGTACCGCATCCGCTGCCCGATCGACACTCTGCGGATCGTCGAGATCGAGCTGGATGCCCGTATAACCCAGCGTGTTCATGCGGGCGACATCGTCGGCTTTTCGGCAGGCGGCGATCACCTTATAACCCCGCGCCAGCAGATCGTGCGCGGCGACCAGGCCAATACCGCTGGAACAACCTGTAATCAGAATGGTTTTTTGCATTTCTTTACCCTTTTTGCGCATCCAGGTGCGCTACGGCTGCTTAACTAAGGGAGCCAGTTCTTTTGCCATTAATCCGGCGATAAACGGCTGAGCATCAGGATTGGGATGAATGCCATCCTGTTGCATCCACCCGGGCTTCAGATAGACCTGCTCCATGAAAAAGGGCACCAGAGGAATATCATGCTGCTGCGCGAGTCCAGGGTAGATGCCGCTGAACGCCTCGGTGTAGCGGCGGCCATAGTTGGCGGGCAGGCGGATCTGCATCAGCAGCGGCTTTGCATTGGCGGCTTTGACATCGTCAATGACTTTACTCAGATTCTGCGCGATAGCATCAGGCGGAAAACCGCGCAGACCATCGTTACCGCCCAGTTCGATTAACACCCATTGCGGCTGATGCTGTTTTAATAGCGCAGGCAGACGCGCCAGTCCCTGTGCGGCAGTATCGCCGCTGATGCTGGCGTTGACCACTTTCGGTTTTTGCTGCCACTGCTTATCGAGCAGGCTGGGCCAGGCCGCCGTGGCAGACATACGATAGCCTGCACTCAGGCTGTCGCCCAGCACCATCAGGGTATCTGCAGCAGCAAGACGTGACGCCATCAGAAGAATCAATAACAGGAAGGGATAATGCCAGCGGAAAACATTGTTGAAGTTCATCATCTTACTAAGTCCGTCGGTCAGGGAGAGCATCAGTTAACCATCCTCACCGGAGTTGAGTTGGTTGTCAAACCAGCCGAGACCATTGCGCTGATTGGCGAGTCCGGCTCCGGCAAGTCAACCCTGCTGGGCATTCTGGCCGGGCTGGACGATGGCAGCAGCGGCGAAGTTCATCTGCTGGGGCAGCCGCTGCACCAGATGAACGAAGAGCAGCGTGCGGCCCTGCGTGCCCGGCAGGTCGGCTTTGTGTTTCAGTCATTCATGCTGGTGCCGACCCTGAATGCGCAGGAGAACGTCCAGTTGCCATCACTCCTGCGCGGCGACAGCGACCACCAGAGCCGCGAACAGGCACGGGAACTTTTGACGCTGCTCGGGCTGGGTGAACGTCTGCATCATCTGCCCGCTCAGCTGTCAGGCGGTGAACAGCAGCGTGTCGCGCTGGCCCGCGCCTTCAGTGGTCGTCCGGGTCTGCTGTTTGCCGATGAGCCGACCGGCAACCTCGATCGTAAAACCGGTGATCGCATCGCCGATTTGCTCTTTTCCCTTAATCGCGACTTCGCCACCACGCTGATTCTGGTGACGCATGACGAGCAACTGGCGGCGCGCTGCGATCGTCGTCTGCGGCTGCGCGACGGTAAATTGTGGGAGGAGCAATGATCTGGCGCTGGTTCTGGCGCGAGTGGCGTTCGCCCTCGCTGCTGATTGTCTGGCTGGCCCTGACGCTGGCGGTGGCCTGCGTACTGGCGCTGGGGTCGATCAGCGATCGTATGGAAAAAGGGCTGAATCAGCAGAGCCGTGATTTTATGGCCGGTGATCGCACGCTGCGCAGCACCGATGCTGCGCCCGAAGCCTGGCTGGAAAAGGCGCGGGAAACCGGCCTGACGGTCAGTTCCCAGCTCACCTTTATGACCATGACTTTTGCAGATCAGTCACCGCAGCTCGCCTCCGTCAAAGCGGTGGATGACCGCTACCCGATGTTTGGCACGCTGCAGACGCAGCCGCCGGGGCTGCGGCCCCAGGCAGGCACCGCGCTGGCGGCACCGCGCCTGATGGCGCTGCTGAATCTGAAAGTGGGCGACATGCTGGAAGTGGGAGATACCCAGCTGCGCGTCAGCGGTGAGGTGATTCAGGAGCCGGATGGCGGCTTTAACCCGTTTGAGATGGCACCGCGCCTGCTGATCAATCTGGCGGATGCCGCCAGAACCGGTGCGATTCAGCCTGGCAGTCGCATCACCTGGCGCTATAAATTCTCCGGCAATCCTGAGCAGCTGGCCCGCTATGACCGCTGGATTCAACCACAGCTGAAGGCGGATCAGCGCTGGATCAGCGTAGATAACTCAGAAGATGCGCTGGGCCGTTCGATGCAGCGCGCGCAACAATTCCTGCTGCTCTCGGCCTTACTGACGCTGATGCTGGCGATTGCGGCTGTGGCGGTTGCCATGAGCCACTATTGCCGCAGCCGCTACGATCTGGTGGCGGTGCTGAAAACCCTTGGCGCGACGCAGGGCGCATTGCAGCGTTTGATCATCGGTCAGTGGCTGGCGGTGCTGCTGCTGGCGGCGATTGCCGGAGGTGTGGTGGGGCAGGGCGTGGAAGCGATCCTGATGACGATGCTGAAACCCGTATTGCCTGCCAGCTTACCGGCGGCCAGCGTCTGGCCGTGGATTTGGGCGGTGGGTTCACTGTTTGTGATTTCGCTGCTGGTGGGTCTGCGTCCCTATCGTCTGCTGCTGGCAACCCAGCCGCTGCGGGTGCTGCGGCGCGATACGGTGGCGAACCTCTGGCCACTGAAATTTTATATTCCGGTAATGATCGTGGTGGTGGTGGCGCTGTTAGCGCTGCTGGTCGGCGGCAGTAAAATGCTCTGGGCGCTGCTGGCGGGTGTAGTGGTGCTGGCGGGATTACTGGCGTTACTCGGCTGGGGAACCCTGCTGCTGCTGCGTCGGCTGGTGGTACGCAATCTGGCACTGCGACTGGCGATCAACCGGCTGCTGCGCCAGCCCGGGATGACGCTGAGCCAGCTCGCGGCCTTTTCGCTGTCGTTTATGCTGCTGGCGCTGCTGCTGGTGATGCGCGGCGATCTGCTGGATCGCTGGCAGCAGCAGTTACCGGCGGATAGCCCGAACTTCTTCCTGCTCAACATGACGGCGGATCAGGTGCCGCAGGTGCGTGATTTCCTGCAAGCGCATCAGATTAAGCCTGAAACCTTCTATCCGATTGCGCGGGTGCGGCTTAGCGAACTCAACGGTAAACCGGCCGATCCGAAACTGGATAATGCCCTTAACCGCGAGCTTAACCTGACGGCGCTGGCCGATCGCCCGGATCACAATCCGCTGGTGGCAGGCAACTGGCCGCCGAAAGCGGGTGAAGTGTCGATAGAAGTGGAGCTGGCGGATCGGCTGGGGCTGAAGCTCGGCGATACCCTGACGTTCGACGGTGATACGCAGACGTTCAGCGCCCGTATTACCAGCCTGCGTAAAGTGGACTGGGAAAGTCTGAAGCCGAACTTCTTCTTTATCTTCCCGCCGGGTGCGCTCGACAGCCAGCCGCAGACCTGGCTCACCAGCTTCCGCATGGAGGCGAATCCTGTTTTGCTGGCGCAGCTGAACCGCGCCTTTCCGACGCTGAGTCTGCTGGATATCGGCAGCATTATGCAGCAGATCGGTCAGGTACTGACGCAGGTCAGCCGGGCGCTGGAGATCATGGTGGTACTGGTCACTGCCTGCGGTGTGTTGCTGTTGCTGGCGCAGATTCAGGTCGGGATGCGGCAGCGTCGGCAGGAACTGGTGGTCTATCGCACGCTCGGTGCGGGCAAACGACTGCTGCGCACGACGCTGTGGTGTGAGTTTGCGCTGCTCGGCGTGGTCTCCGGCGTGGCGGCCGCAATGGGAGCAGAAGCGGCGCTGTGGGGATTACAGACTAAGATTTTCGACTTCCCATGGCAGCCTGACTGGACATTATGGCTGGCGTTACCGTTGTGTGGCGCGCTGCTGTTATCGCTCTGTGGCGGCTGGCTGGGAGTCCGGTTACTGAAAGGGAAAGCGCTGTTCAGGAAGTTTGATGCGGCATAAGGCAGGGCTGAAATAAGGCGGCGCCAGGCCGCCTTTGACCTTTATCCAGACGCACCCGTTACCCGCAATCGGGTAACGGGTTCAGGGAAACTACAGCTTTTCAACGGCCCAGGCGATGCCGCTGGCGTACTCTTCCGGAAGCTGAGGCACCAGCGCATTCAGCGCCGCTTTCAGCCGCTCTGCATTGCTGTCGGTCAGATTGAGGTGGCCCACTTTACGACCCGGACGCACTTCTTTGTCATACCAGTGCAGATGCACCAGCGGCTGCTGCAGCCAGCTGAGATTCACGTCGGTACCAATCAGATTCACCATTACCGACGGCGCAAACACCACCGGCTGCGGTAAGGCCAGGCCCAGAATGGCGCGCAGATGCAGCTCAAACTGGCTGATCGACGCACCGTTCTGTGTCCAGTGACCACTGTTGTGTACACGCGGTGCGAGCTCATTGATCAGCAGTCCGGCTGGCGTCACAAAACACTCCATCGCCATCACGCCCACGTAATTCAGCGCCTGCATGATCGCGCTCAGCATCGCTTCGGCCTGCTGCTGCTGTGTCTGATCCGCCTGCGGCTGTGCCACGCTGGTGCGCAGAATGCCGTCCTGATGCAGGTTATGCGTCAGCGGATAGAACACCACCGAGCCATCGTGACCGCGCGCGCCGACCAGTGACACTTCACCGGAAAAGTTAATGCCCTGCTCAACGATGCATTCGCCGTAGCATGCCTCTGGCAGCTGGTCAGTTTCATCAGCACGCAGACGCCACTGACCCCGCCCGTCGTAACCGCCGGTGCGGCTTTTCACAATCGCCAGCTCGCCCAGTGAATCAAACACCGCTGGCCATTCGCTTTTGTCCGCCAGCAACTGCCATGGCGCGGTCGCCAGTCCCAGCTGATCCAGCAGCTGTTTCTGCGTCAGGCGATCGGCCAGACGTGGGAAAATATCACGGTTAACAAAAGCCGGATGACTCGCCAGTTCGCGCGTCAGCGCGGTCTCCGGCCAGCGTTCGATTTCGGCGGTGATAACGCTGTCAGCGATCGGCAGGGCGGCAGGGTCGGCATCCAGACCTACCGGATAGACCGCGATGCCCAGCGGTTCACCCGCCTGGCGCAGCATACGACCTAACTGGCCGTTGCCCAGTACGCAGACCGGCTTCATGCATCCACCCGCGGATCGGGATGGTTCAGCACCTCATCGGTCTGGCTCTCACGCCAGGTATTCAGGCGGGATGCCAGCGCACTGTCATGCAGCGCCAGAATCTGCGCGGCCAACAGGGCGGCATTAGCCGCACCCGCTTTGCCAATCGCCAGCGTACCGACCGGAATACCGCGCGGCATCTGCACAATCGAATAGAGGCTATCGACGCCGCTCAGGGCCGCACTCTGCACCGGCACACCCAGCACCGGCACCAGAGTTTTTGCTGCCAGCATTCCCGGCAGATGCGCCGCGCCACCTGCGCCAGCAATAATCACCTGCAAACCGTTGTCCGCTGCCGTTTCGGCGAAGCTGAACAGTTTATCCGGGGTGCGGTGCGCAGAGACTACTTCAACATGAAAAGGGACGTCCAGGCTGGTGAGGATTTCAGCGGCGAACTGCATGGTGGCCCAGTCACTTCTGGAACCCATAACAATGGCGATGCGGGCCGGGGCGTTGGATGACATGCGGTCAACTCCTGTGAATAAACAAACAGACCTGGCCGGGCGGACAGGTTTTGAAGGGCACCGAGAATAGCATGACAACGACGCAAGGAAAACGGTTGCGTCGGCCAGATGTCGTGGATTTAACCGGCGATCAGAAGTCGAAATGGATAAGCTGAATGCCGCTGGCGTCGAGCTGAATCATCGAGCCACGGCTGTGCCAGGCACCCAGCACCGCGCGCTGCGCCGTTTCACCTTTTAAGCTCAGCGTATGGATTGCCGGGCGATGGGTGTGGCCGTGGATCAGCAGCGGCACCTGCTGGCGCAGCATCGCGGCGGCCACGGCATCCTGATTCACATCCATAATGGTCTGGGATTTGTGCTGGTTGGCCTGTTTGCTGTCGGCGCGCATCCGGGCGGCGATACGTTTGCGGATCCATAACGGCAGCACCAGGAACAGGCGCTGAATCCAGGGATTGTGCACTTTGGTACGAAAGCGCAGATAACCCGCATCGTCCGTACAGAGCGTATCGCCGTGCATGATCAGCAGCCGATGGCCGTAGAGCGTCAGTACCTGTTCTTCCGGCAGCAGCGTCATGCCGCTGGCGCGCGCAAAGCGTCGGCCAATCAGGAAGTCGCGGTTGCCATGAATAAAATAGACGGGAACTGGCAAGGCGCGCAGGGCGCGGGCAATCTGCTGATGCAGCGGATTGGGATCGTCGTCGCCAATCCAGGCTTCAAACAGATCGCCGAGAATATAGAGCGCGTCGCAGTGGGGCGCTTCGCGCTGTAAAAAATGCAGAAAACCGGCGGTAATCGCCGGTTCTTCCTGACACAGATGGAGATCTGCGATAAACAGCGTGCGCGACATTACTCGCTGACGGTCACTTTCTGGATCACGACGTCATCTTTTGGCACATCCTGGTGCATCCCGCTGCGGCCGGTAGAAACGGCTTTGATCTTCTCGACCACGTCCATGCCTTCAACCACTTCTGCAAATACGCAGTAGCCCCAGCCCTGAACGCTTTCGTCACGGAAGTTCAGGAAGTCATTGTCAGCCACGTTGATGAAGAACTGTGCGGTCGCAGAGTGCGGTGCAGAGGTACGTGCCATTGCCAGCGTACCTTTGGTGTTTTTCAGACCGTTGTTCGCTTCGTTCTGGATTTCATCTTTGGTAGCTTTCTGCTTCATGCCCGGCTCGAAGCCGCCGCCCTGAATCATAAAGCCGTTGATAACACGGTGGAAAATGGTGTTGTCGTAAAAACCTTCACGGCAGTAATCCAGGAAGTTCTGTACGGTTGCCGGCGCTTTATCATCGAAAGTTTTGATTACGATATCGCCATGGTTCGTCTGGAAAGTTACCATTTTTGTTGTCCTGTAAAGGTTGTGATCAGTTGCCGGGATCGCGCTGTTAACTGGCGTACCCCTTTTAGTCGACCGTTCTTATATCATAATTTCCAATGACGCGTCAGCAGCACGGCGCAGTTGGCTTGCTTTGCGTCGCGCGAGCGATAAAAATACGGCACAATGTCTGGATACTTAAAAAAGCCAACCACACGCGAAAACGGAACCGTTCAATGCTTAAGATTTATAACACCCTGAGTCGACAGAAAGAGGAATTCAAACCCATTCATGCCGGTAAAATCGGGATGTATGTTTGCGGCATCACGGTGTATGACCTCTGTCACATTGGTCATGGGCGGACGTTCGTGGCGTTTGACGTGGTGGCGCGCTACCTGCGTTACCTCGGTTATCAGCTTAACTATGTACGTAACATCACCGATATTGATGACAAAATCATCAAACGCGCCAATGAAAACGGTGAGAGCATCGAAACGCTGACCAACCGTATGATTGGCGAGATGCACAACGACTTCGCCGCGCTGGGGATCCTGCCACCTGATGAGGAACCGCGTGCCACCCGTCACATTGCGGAAATCATTGAACTGGTAGAAACACTAATCGCTCGCGGTCACGCCTATGTGGCGGACAATGGCGACGTGATGTTCGATGTGCTGAGCGACACCGATTATGGCGCCCTGTCGCGTCAGGATTTGGAGCAGCTGCAGGCAGGCGCACGCGTTGAAGTCGCGGACGTGAAGCGCAATCCGATGGACTTCGTGCTGTGGAAAATGTCTAAAGCGGATGAGCCAGCCTGGTCATCGCCGTGGGGCAACGGCCGTCCCGGCTGGCACATTGAGTGCTCCGCGATGAACTGCAAACAGCTCGGCACCCATTTCGACATCCACGGCGGCGGTTCGGACCTGATGTTCCCGCACCATGAAAACGAAATCGCCCAGTCGAGCTGCGCCCATGACGGTCCGTACGTCAACTACTGGATGCACTCCGGCATGGTGATGGTTGACCGCGAGAAGATGTCTAAATCGCTCGGCAACTTCTTCACCGTGCGTGACGTGCTGCAACATTACGATGCGGAGACGGTGCGTTACTTCCTGATGTCTGGTCACTATCGCAGCCAGCTTAACTATGGCGAAGATAACCTGAACCAGGCGCGTGCGGCGCTGGAGCGTCTTTATACCGCGCTGCGTCACACCGACAGCAGCGTGCCTGCGCACGGCGGCGAAGCGTTTGAAGCGCGTTTCCGCAGCGCGATGGATGATGATTTCAACACCCCGGAAGCCTATTCAGTGCTGTTCGATATGGCGCGTGAAGTGAACCGCCTGAAAAGTGAGGACGGCGCTTCAGCGCATGGCCTGGCGTCGAAGCTGCGCGAGATGGCTAACGTGCTGGGCATCCTGCAGCAGGATCCTGAGCTGTTCCTGCAAAGCGGCGCGCAGGTGAATGACGAAGAGGTTGCCGAGATCGAACATTGGGTGAAAGCCCGTGCCGATGCGCGTGCCGCCAAAGCCTGGGCGGAAGCGGACATCGCACGCGACAAGCTTAACGCGCTGGGGGTCATCGTCGAGGATGGGCCACAAGGCTCCAGCTGGCGTCGAAAATAAACCGGAGAGGGCGAGTAATCGCCCTTTTTTATTATGGCGATTGAACAGATTCAGATCCGCGGCTTCCGCTCAATACGTAACCTGACGCTGTCACTGCAGCAGCTGAATGTGGTGAGCGGTCCCAACGGCTGCGGTAAATCCAACCTCTACAAAGCGGTGCGACTGCTGCACGAAGCGGCCTCCGGTCGTCTGGCGCTGGCACTGGCTGATGAAGGCGGCATTCAGAAAACGATGTGGGCGGGTGGCTTGCGCCGGGGCGATCGCCGACACGATCCAAAGCGTCTGGAGCTGGCCGTGGTGATGGATGATATGGATTACCAGCTGGAGATTGGCTTTCCCGAGCCGCTGTCGACCAGCCTGTTCAATCTTGATCCGCTGGTGAAGCAGGAGCGGCTCTGGCTCAGCGGCCAGCGTCGTCGCCCTTCTGCCTGCATCATGCAGCGCGAAAATCAGACTGCTTTTCTGCACAACGTTGAAGGGGATCGCGTCGCTTATCCGGCGGTGCTGCATCCTGAAGAGTCGCTGTTTGGTCAGCTTGGCGAACCGCATCTCTACCCGGAGCTGTCGCAGTTACGCGAGCGGCTGCAGCAGTGGCGCTTCTACCATGAGTTCGCCGTCTGGCCTGGCTCACCGATTCGTGCGCCGCAGATTGGGGTGCGTGCGCCGGTGCTGAGCCATGATGGCAGCAATCTGGCAGCAGCCTGGGCAACCATCGTGGAGCGTGGTCATTCAGAACTGTTGTCTGAGGTGATGACGCAGGCGTTTCCCGACAGCCAGTTTGACGTCGACGTGCAGAAGGGTCGCTTTCAGATGCTGATGTCCCGCCACGGCATTCTGCGTCCGCTGGAGAGCGCGGAGTTTTCAGACGGCACGCTGCGGTTTCTCTGTCTGGTTGTGGCGCTGCTCAGCCCGCGCCCACCCGCCTTTATGGCACTGAATGAGCCGGAAAACAGTTTGCATGAAGATCTGTTGCCTGCGCTGGCGCGTTTAATCGCCGAAGCAAGTCAGTACAGTCAGCTCTGGATCACCAGCCATTCACCCCGGCTTGCAACGCTGATTGCGCAGCATACGGCGGTGAATCATATTGCACTGGAACAGCGGGAAGGGGAGACGCGTGTAGTGGGGGATGAACTGCTGTGACAGCGTCCCCGCAGGGACGCCCGGGAATTACTCGACGACAGTGATGCGGAAACCGGCAAATTCCACGGTCTGACCGGCAACGATCTTGCAACGCTTACGGGTCTCTACCGCGCCGTTGACCTTCACTTCACCCTCGGCAATCACGACTTTCGCCTGTGCGCCGCTCTGAACCCAGCCTTCCAGCTTCAGCAGGTCACACAGATCGACGTGCGGGAATTTACCCAGTGAAAAACTTGTCATTTATCTAACCTCTTTATCGTGAAACTCTTCGCACGCCTGCAGCGTATTTTGAATCAGTGTTGCGACTGTCATCGGTCCGACACCGCCCGGCACCGGTGTGATGTAAGAGGCGCGCTCTGATGCGCTGTCAAAATCAACGTCGCCCACCACTTTGCCGCTGTCCAGACGGTTAATGCCCACGTCGATGACGATGGCACCGGGTTTAATCCAGTCGCCCGGAATAAAGCCTGGCTTACCCACCGCAACGACCAGCAGATCGGCATGCTCAACGTGATGGCGCAGATCTTTGGTAAAGCGATGAGTCACGGTGGTGGTGCAGCCCGCAAGCAGCAGCTCCATGCTCATCGGACGACCAACAATGTTAGACGCCCCGACTACCACAGCGTTCAGGCCGTAGGTGTCGATGTTGTAGCGCTCCAGCAGCGTCACGATACCGCGCGGTGTGCAGGGACGCAGGGTTGGCGCACGCTGACACAGGCGACCGACGTTATAAGGGTGGAAGCCATCGACATCTTTATCCGGCGTGATGCGCTCCAGCACTTTCACATTATCGATGCCCGCTGGCAGCGGCAGCTGCACCAGAATGCCATCGATTTCATCGTCCTGATTGAGCTTATCGATCAGCTCCAGCAGCTCAGCTTCGCGGGTGGTGGCAGGCAGATCGTAAGAGCGGGAGTGAAAACCGACCTCTTCACAGGCGCGGCGTTTGCTGGCCACATAGATCTGCGATGCCGGGTTTTCACCCACCAGAACCACGGCCAGACCTGGCGCTCGTTTTCCGGCTGCCAGGCGCTGCTTCACTTTTTCCGCAACCTCAACGCGCACCTGCTGCGCAATCGTTTTACCGTCAATAATTTTTGCTGCCATCAGAGAGGAAATCCACTGTGTTGTGTTGAATCGGGGAAGGGGGCTATTTTGTCAGAAGCGGGGGCTGCTGTCAGTCACAGTTTCAGCCGCGTATGCGCTTTCCGGCTTTTTCGTCGCGACGAGTGCCTGCCTGCATGCGTATGATATCTGCAGGACAATCCGGGGACGATGTAATGATTTGGATAATGCTTGCTACGCTGGCGGTGGTGTTTGTCGCTGGATTTCAGCTGCTCACCGCTGGCTCACGCCACGCCGCTCAGCGGCTCAGCAAACGGCTGCAGCTGCCACCGGTACAGGTGGAATCAATGCTCTCTATGATGGGTAAAGAGGCGGCGAAAGAGTTTACCGACTATCTCAGCAGCGATAATGAAACGCACCTGCATAACGGCGCAGCGGTACTGCTGATCTGGCAGGTGTTGATTGTTGACGGCAGCGAGGAGAACAGCCAGCGCTGGCATGCGATTCTGAGTCGTGCCGGTTTTCCACCGCTTATCAGCCGCCAGCAACTGCTGCTCGCGCTGGGCTTTCTGCGCCAGCTGGAGCCCGACAGCCATGAGCTGCACGCACTTCGTGAGCAATACAATGCGCGTTTCACATCACAAGGGATTGAGCTGGAAGGAGAATTTACCGGCACCAGTAAACTCGTGTCGCTCAGCGAATGGCGCAGGCGTCACTGACGCTAATTGGTTATTACCGCAGCACTTCGCTGCGGTGAAACGGCAAAAACGTTGACGTACCCGCTTCCCGACGTATAATCCGTGCCATCTCCATGCGCCCTTAGCTCAGCTGGATAGAGCACCGGCCTTCTAAGCCGTAGGTCACAGGTTCGAATCCTGTAGGGCGTACCAAATAAATTCAACGACTTACCCCCTTCCTCCGACTACCAGATTTTCCACATGGGACAGATTTGGGACGCGACTGCCAAAATCGCATCAATTTGCCGTGCGTGCTCCGTTAGGTGGTTAGGTGCCAGGTGAGCATATCGCTGTACCATCTCAATACTTTCCCAGCCTCCCATTTCCTGCAGCGCCGATAATGGAACGCCAGCCTGAATCAACCAGCTCGCCCAGGTGTGCCTCAGGTCATGAAAGCGGAAGTCTTCTATCCCTGCCGCTTTTAGACTGATATTCCACGCCGTTTTATCATCACTACATAACTTTCCGTAATGAAACGCCTCGCTCTACCCTTAATGGGAAATTTTTTGGAGTTAAATTATGGACACACGAAAAAATATTGGGGTAAAATCACGACATCAACAATAATGGCACAGGAATTCGTCGTGAAAAAATCCAAGGTGGCAGATCTCATCGTTCAGCATGTTCAGAAACAGCTTCTCATGGCTCTTTCCGATGCCATCTACGCGGCGTCAAAGCGTTCTTACGATTCTGCTCAAAAGAAAAATCAGGGGCATAGAGCAACCGCTCTTGGTTACGAACGTTATCTGAATTTAAATGAGACGATCCATGAGGTTTTTGAGGCAAATGGCTGTAATCCGGAAAGCCTACGAGGCAATCGTATTGTGGAAGGGCGTAGCGGTATTTTCACAATTGTTCGTGAAAACTATAGTGATAACCGGTGGAAGAGGCTTTTTAACAGCAAACGTAAGCAAGCGCTCATTGCTGATAACACATTTGTAGAAAAGGTTGTGCAACCGGATCTGTTTTCCGATGGTTCTGATGTGCCTAAAGCTACACTCTTCATAGTATGCCGTTTTTCCGGTTCAATTCAGACCCACCCAGAAGCTCCCCTATCAATCGAATTGGTTGTTCCAAGTCCTGACGGGAAGCGCTGGGTTTTTCATGAACCACTTGAACTTTTTCTAACCCGATATGATATTGCCCCGCCTCAAGAAGATAACGCATTCACTAATCTGAAAAAGGGCGTTATCACGAAAGACGGGACAGAGGATGATGATGTATGAGCCGAGGAATTGCTGAATTTCAACCGGAAAGGCTAGTGCAAGTCCTGACTGCCCGGCGGCTATCCCAAACTCAACTAGCCACCATGGTTGGAGTGTCACCCGCAACCATTAGTAAATGGCGTTCTGGTCAACAGGCTCCAGAATCTGAGGCTTTAGAACGCTTGGCTTCTGTAGTAAATGTAACGTCTGAATGGTTTACACGGCCAATGTTGCCTGGAATGTCAAAACCGTTATTCAGAAGTAATGCTTCAGCACATGTAGCGGCGCGAGCTATGTTGGAAACGCGTATTCAATGGGCAAATGAGCTGGTTACAAAACTCACAGAGTTTGTTGATCTGCCGCAATTGAAATTACCTTCCCGCAATTTTACAAATATTGATGAGATAAGCGATGCTGATATAGAAGATGCTGCCAATGAATGTCGTGCCTTATGGAACTTGGGTTCTAAAGAAATTCCTGATCTTGCATTAGCTGCTGAAAGCAATGGCATCATCCTAGTCAGAGAAGAAACGGGTATCGCACAGATTGAAGGTCTATCAGCCTGGAATGAAGTCTTAGGTGTTCCCTTTATATTACTCTCCTCTGACAAAGGTAATGCTTTTCGTAGTAGATTCGACCTCGCTCATGAGATTGGACACTTAATCCTTCATCGTTATGTTGGAAGCGAACTTGAAGCTGAACGTTATAAACTAAAGGAAAGTCAGGCTCATAAATTTGCTGGAGCATTACTGTTACCAGCAGAAACGTTTGCAGAGGAAATTAGAATTCCTGTGACATTGGATAGCTTACTTCTGACTAAGCAGCGCTACGGTATTTCTGTTGCGGCAAGTATAATGCGTTTATACGCGCTTGATATCATATCTGAGGAAGAGAAACAAAATCTCTACAAACGCCGTTCTGCTCGCTGGGGCACAAAGTCAGAGCCGGGCGATGACTATCGTGAGCCGGAAAAACCACGTTTGTTGAAGCGCACAATCGAATTATTAGCATCTTCAGGAATAATTTCTGTTGAAGGGTTAGCTGCCTTCTCTGGATTGTCAGCAATTGATGTCGAGATGATTGTCGGATTGCCGGAAGGATATTTGACAGGCAAGAAGGCTGCTGTTGTGCATTTGGCACGATTAAAATCTATGCTTGCCCAACAACATACAGAACAAGCTGGCGAGCAAAAGGGCACTTTAGTTCAGTTCGCAAGATCTCCTAAACGCTTTAATTCTTAATATTCATATAAAGCCATACGTAATTATGTATGGCTATTTCTTAGTTTAATATGCCTGCCTATTTGAGTGCTTTACGTCAGGCAGTGTCTGAATCGACCCGCATCTTCCTGACGCTTGCCGTTGTCATCCCTCATCATTCCTTTAAAAAGCACAAGCCAGACGAGTCTTCTTCTCAATGACCAGGCCCAATACCTTACAGTTAGCGTTAACTTGCATCATAGATCACCGCGGGTTCAGCCCTTATGGTATTCTGATGGCCAGTCGATGATGAGCTGTTTCAGTAATCTTTGTTATGCTCTAAATGGATTAAGAAGCCAATAACGCCAGTTCACAATAATAAATGATCTACTCTGCCGCTCCCCAACCCGAAGCGGCATCCTTTCACCTCAATGCCATTAACCTGCAGCCACACTTGACAACGCCAGCACCTGCTTCTGTTTCTTTGCAGGCAGCTTGTTCAGCTGCGCTAACGCGTTAACCAGTTGTTCATCGACAGGCTCAGGTGGCTTCACGGTCAGCACGATACGGCCCTCTGTGACACTCACCTCAACTTCGGTGCCGGTGGTGAATCCGGCGGCTGCCAGCCACTGGCCTTTCATAATGATCGAGGGAATACGGATATAGTCTGGATACCGGCTGGCATAACTCACCGTTAATTTACGCCGGGTAACGGAAGAGGCTTCTGGATTTAAACCAACTGCATTACACTCTGACTCAGTCATGATCTCTATTCCTTGAAAATAGGATTGTGATTAGCGATTCAGGGGTGCTCCAACACCTCTGGATCGCGCTAAATACCTGTACATATAATCAACTAATGCGAATAAAGTCCAGTTGAAAATCGATGCAAATCAGCGAGTTTCCTCACAGTTAAAACGTTATTATTTGCGGCACAGATCGCAAAATAAAGTAATTAATCGCTGCACTTCATGTGAAGTAAAAGTGATAAAGGATTCGAATTTTCTGGAGTTGAAATATTGCCTTTCATCTGACTGTAATTATTTGTAAAACGCTATAGTTCCAGAATTCAGGTAACTGATTATTCCGCCTGTACTTATCTCTCAAGCCTTTAAACCTGCCAGCCACAATTCTGAGTAAACAAACTACCACACCACGCCCGGACCCAAAAATTTACGACACCTTTTTTTCCTTCCGCCGCAATGCCATGATAGCCGCCTCATAACCCTCCTCTCCGGCCAGCCCGCCACAGAGCACATAAACAGGGAGCACTCCGTAATGGAAAGTAAAAATCTTGTTGATATTGCTGAGGCCTTTCCTCAGTCAGCCATCGATCTGAAATACGCCACCGCCGACAACCTGACCGGTCAGCCGATCTACCGCGACGCACGCTGTCTGCTGCATGTTGATGCGGCAAGAGCGCTGGCGAAAAGTATCGATATTGCAAACGTGGCGGGCTATTCGCTGCTGATCCTCGACGCGTACAGGCCACCTGCCGCGCAGGCAATTCTGTGGCAGGCCTGCCCTAATCAGGATTATGTTGCACCGCTGACGCGCGGATCAAACCACAGTCGTGGTACGGCGGTAGACGTGACGCTGATTGACGAGCAGGGTGAAATCGTGGATATGGGGACCGGCTTCGATGAGATGAGTGAGCACTCCCATCCTTATCATCCTGCGGTGCCCGTTCAGGCTCAGCGCAACCGTCTGATGCTTAATGCCATTATGCTGGGTGGGGGCTTCACAGGCATTGCGAGCGAATGGTGGCATTTTGAATTGCCCGGTTCAGAAACTTATCCGCTGATCGACGGCGTATTTGGCTGTTACTCCTCACCGCAGGCCGAAAATATCAGCCTCTGAGAAGACAGAACAGTTTTGGTATATTCAGGGGAAATGCAGTAGCGCTGTTTATTCAGAGAATGCAGAAGGGCAGAGCGATAAAATAAGCGGGTTCGGGCAGGGTGATAACCAAAAATAGTGTAACGTGCAGAAAAGAAATAAGCCGTGGCAGGTGCCACGGCTAACGCTTTATGCAGACTGCCACTCGCTTTCGACATCCGCTTTGGCTTTAGACAGGATGACTTTATTATCATCAACGTCTTTCACCCAGCTGAATGGAATAATGTGGTGCTTGCCGCCTGCTTCAGGATCGCTTTTCGCCAGCTTGATTTTGTCGTCGCCTTCGAAATGGTCAACAATCCCGACATGTTCGCCATTCACATCAACAACCTGCGCGTGATCCAGAATCTCTGATTTATCTACCATGTTGACTTAATCCTTATATTTGATGAGTTCAGTTGCCTTCAGACAGAACAAGTCTGGTTGTTAAATGCGGTTTGCGCCAGGCAATTAACAAAATGAAATAGTTAAGCCGACTGGACCTGAACGCGATGATTTGTTTCCGCGACACGAAAAAACGAAACCGCTAACCGATCCCGATGTTTACAGTTTCGGGTCTGCTCAGCTAAGCACTTTCCAATCCGGTATGTTCAGATTTGCCGCGATCCTCTCCGGCTGTTTCACCAATCAACGCTATGATAATCAGGCCTGTCGCCGCGCCCGGGTCTGCCTGAACGCAGCGATTTAACTCACATAAAGGAGTGCCTATGTCTGCAGTCAGCTCAATGACCACCGAAGGCGGCGTCTGGATTAATCAGCCGCCGGTACACAGTTTTGATAGCGATACGCTACAGTTTGAAACCGCGTTAAACAGCGATTTCTGGCAGCGCACCTGGTACGGCTTCGAACGGCATAGCGGCCACGCTTTTGGCTTCTGGGTAGAAAACGATTTTACCGTTCAGGTGCAGGTGAGGGCGGACTTCAGCCAGCTCTACGATCAGGCCGGTCTGTTTATTCAGGATAATGAAACGCAGTGGGTTAAAGCGGGCATTGAGTTTAACGATGACCAGCCTGCCATCGGCAGCGTGGTCACGCGTGAGTTTTCTGACTGGTCTACCGGTGTATTCCCTGGTGATGCGCGTCAGTTCTGGCTGCGCGCCACGCTGGAAAAAGGGGCGCTGAGAATTCAGTACTCCACCGACGGCCTGACCTGGCCGCTGTTGCGACTCTGCTCGTGGCCGGGTCAGGCGCGGCGTTTTGTCGGCGTGATGGGCTGTTCGCCTGAACGCGAGGGGCTGGCGATCCGTTTCAGCGACTTCACGCTGGGTCCGCCATCCGGCAAAGCCCTGCACGACCTTTCCTGACTTCATTGCATATCATCGCGGAATCAGCTTAATTGTCAGGTCCGAATTTGCGGTGACGCGTCGTCCATACCGAACGACGCCTTTACAGGGAAAGCTATGCGTTGCGCCATCTTACTGACCCGGCTGCTGGTCATCTTCTGCTGTACCGGATGGGCAGAGCAGGCCGCAGCCGATACCGTCTGGCTGAATAATGGCGATCGGCTGACCGGCACGATCCGTTACCTCAGCGACGGCAAGCTGGCGATTGAGACACACTACGCGGGCACCGTCACCCTGGACTGGAATGCGGTCAGTACGCTCGCCAGCGACAATCCGGTTAATGTCGAAAACAAAAAGACCGGCGAACACTATCAGGTGCGGCTCTCATCGTCCGATCCCGGTTATGTCTGGGTGGAACGCAATGAGCAGGAGCAGCAGGTCTCCGTCAGTCGCATCGATGAGTTTATGAAAGCCAAAGTCCGCACCGATCAGCTCGCCTGGACTGGCAACATCGATGCGGGCGTGAAGGTTAAAAAAGCCTCCACCAAGACCGACGACTACAGCTTTGCGCTCAACACCAAACTGAACCAGGGCAAATGGCGGCACGATATCGGTGCGACCTACAATCGCGAGCAGGAAAACGCGAGCATCAACACCAATAACTACAGCCTGCGCTACGCCTTCGACTATCTGGTCAGTGAGCAGTTCTTCTGGCAGACCCGCGCCACCTACAAGCGCGACTGGGTGGAGAATCTGTCACGGCAGGCGCTGCTCGGCACCGGCCCCGGTTATCAGCTATGGGACACCGAACTCAGTTCCTTCTCACTCTCGCTACTTGGCGGTGCCTTTGAGTATGGCTACAGCGACGATCGCGAAGAGCGGCACTTTGGCGGCTCGCTGCGCTGGAACTATCAGCGCTATCTGCTGGGCAAGTCGGTCACGCTTTACAGCAACGGCGATGTCGGTCACTCGCTGGATGATGACGGGGTATTTATGCTGGATGCCGAAGTCGGGATGCGTTACAGCCTGACCTCCTGGTCAACCCTGCACCTTGGCTATCATCGCAATCTGGTCAGCGGCATTCCCGATACCCTTAACGAAGGCATCTTCTCCACCGGATTAGGCCTGAAGTGGTAACCCGCTGATAGTGGAGTCGCAGCAAATCCTTACTGTTTTTATCCGGTTACCGGCCCGGCTTTGGCTAAGCTGCATATACTGTCACAACGGGAATGCAGAAGATGATCGTAAGCAGCAGGGTGTATCGTCCTGGAAGTGCGGGCGAAGAGGTCGACGTTGAAGATATCAGTGAAGTGATCAAAGAGCCGGAAGCGTTTATCTGGCTCGGGCTGTGGCAGCCAGACGCTGAATTTATGGCGAAGATTAAAGAGGAGTTCGGCCTGCACGAACTGGCAGTTGAAGATGCGCTTAATGCCCATCAGCGACCTAAAATCGAACATTACGGTGACTCACTGTTTATCGTGGTCAAAACGGTTTGTGCAAAGGATGACAGCTGCGAACTGGGCGAAACCCATTTCTTTGTCGGAAAAAAATTCCTGATCAGCATCCGTCACGGCGCATCTGAAAGCTATACCCCGGTGCGGCAGCGGGCGTCTGAAAATCCGGCGCTGCTGAAGCTTGGCCCTGCCTGGCCGCTCTACTGCCTGCTTGATTTCATTGTCGATCGTTATGCTGCGCTCTCCACCTCGCTGAATGAGCGGGTGGGGCAGATGGAGAACGATCTCTTCACCAGCGAATTTGACCGTAAGTCGGTCCAGTCAGTCTACACCATGCGGCGTCATCTGCTGTCACTGCGCAATGCAGCGCTGCCGGTAGAAGAGATCTGTAATCAGCTTATCCACCTGCATGAAGATCTGATCCCGCGTCCGCTGCGCGCCTATATCCGCGACGTGCAGGATCACGCCCGTCATGTGGTGACCGACGCGGAAGATATGCGCGAGATGCTGACCAGCGCCATGCAGGTCAATCTGGCGCTGGTGACGGTGCAGCAGAATGAGGTGGTCAAAAAGCTGGCGGGCTGGGGCGCGATCCTGGTGATCCCAACCGTGGTGTTCAGCATGTACGGCATGAACTTCGAACATATGCCGGAGCTGAAGTCGCTGTATGGCTATCCGCTGGCGGTGGGGCTGACGCTGCTGGCCTGCGGCGGGTTGTGGGCTAAACTGCGCCGATCGGGCTGGCTGTAATCGTCGTCAGGCAGCATTGGATACTGAGGCGTTTGGCGCAATTCTGAACCTGCGCCTTTGCGCTACGATTAACGTAATGATGGATTTCCGTTCCTGATCCGCCTGAAGATGACCGGCATCAGCCCTGACGATGTGCTGGCAGCGGCGCGATCCGGTCCGGGGCTGGAGCGGTTCAATCAGATTAAATATGCGGTGCTGGAGGTTAATGGCCATATCTCGATTATTCCGCAGACTGATTAGCCGGGGCGCTGATTATAGCCTCTGACCGGAAAGGATTCACCTACGCCAGCGCCTCGGTTAACAGGAGGCGCTGGCATGATTTACCGGCATTTGCCTGTCAGGTCAGGCTCCAGGCACCGCAACGATGCTAACCGTTTAACGCTGCGCTTATTCTGCCGCTTCCCTTGTAATCCTGTGGATTTAGTTCAGACTCAGCACTCCACTCATGTTTTATTATCAGAGCTGGCCTGACCCCAATCAGCGTTATGCTTGTATAGTCAGGATCAAAGTGAATGAATTTAATCGTTTTATCTTCTATCCGGTTACCGGCTGGCATATTGGCCCCTTAAGCAATCATAAGGCGCTGGTCCTGCAGTTCAGCTACCTCGACCCTGAGGCCTCCCGCGAGCAGGCTCCGCAGGAGACGCTCTTTCTTGGCCTGACCATTGAGATGGCAAAAAAACTGGTCAGCAACCTCTCTGAACAGATCGAATACGCCGAAAATAATGTCGCTAAGCATTAATCCTGCGTTATCTGACTGACTGACCGGCGGGTGCATAAACCCGCAGTGCACGGGTGAGCAGGCGAAAATGTGCGGGTGTCTGACCGACAATCTCGCCGTCTGCATTGATATAGTGAGGACGACGCGTCTCAATGGTCAGTTCCGTGGTGCTGAATGCCCGCACGTTGCGCCAGCGGCCATGGGTGCCGCGCCGCAGAAAGGGCAGCAGCGCAATCAGCTGCCAGCTATGCTGCAACTCCAGGCTGTAGACATCCAGTAGCCCATCGTCGGGTGCTGCGCGCTGTTCCACTGTCATGCCACCGCCGTAGAAGCGCCCGTTGCCCACCGACACCTGAACCGTTTTGATTGGTATCCGCTGACCCTGATGCACCAGCGTGGCGCTGAACGGACGGCTCTGCCGCAGCAGCCGTAAAGCCGCCAGGGCATAACCGCCCACACCCCAGCGTTTTTTCGATTCCGCCGTAAGGTTATGCGCCAGCTCGGCCGAAAAGCCGATGCTGGAGACGTTGAGAAACAGGTGCTGATTAACTTCCCCCAGATCTACGGCGCGCAGCTGTCCATCTGCGATAATTTTTACCGCCTGTTCAAGGCTGGCGGGAATGCCCAGCGTACGGGCAAAATCGTTGGCGGTGCCCAGCGGTAAAATGCCCAGCGGCAGGCTGGTCTGCATCAGTCCCGGCGCGGCCGCGTTAAGCGTGCCGTCGCCACCGCCGACGATCACCGCATCGATGCGACCGGCATACGCCGCGATGAGCTGGCTGTAGCTGCAGGTCTCATCCTCGTCCGGTTGCAGCAGGGTGAACCCTGCCTGAACCAGCAGCGCCTTCGCCCGACTGGCCTCAATGCGTCCTTTACGTGAGTGCTGATTAATCAGCAACAGAGCCGTTCTTTGAGGGTAAGACATACTTTTACATCATCCTGCTGTCAAAATGGGGAACGAGACGGCAAGTACAGCATCGGCCTGACCCGTGAACAACCCTGTTTGCGCGACTTTACGTACCCGTTCCATGCCATAAGCGGCGATAAAGATCGTCTACACTGCTTAGGATCAGTTCCATATTGAGGCGTTGCGATGACAGAACACGAATTCAGAAAATTGTTAGCCGAACAGGGCTTTGATGAGCCACTGCTGATTGAGCGTGCCGCATCAGCCCGGCTTGATAATCACGTCCATCCTTTTGAAGCGCTGGCCCTGATTCTCACGGGTGACATCACTATCAGTACCGAGCAGGGCGACACCACCTATCATCCCGGCGAGACGTTTCACCTGCAGCCGAATGAACTGCATCGCGAAGCGTTCGGACCACAGGGCGTCAGCTATCTTGCGGGGCGTAAATATGAGTAACCGGCAATCAGTATGAACGTGTCTGACGATCTGTTTACCCGGCTGGCACGTTCGCCGTTTCGTCAGCGCTTTCGTCTGGGACGCGCTGAGTACGATTATGCGAGCAGCAAAGGCGAGCCGGTTTTGCGACAGCACGCCGCAGAGTTTGTCGCACAGCGACTGGCGCCTGCTCAGCCGGAAAATGATGGCAAACAGACGCCGATGCGCGGTCATCCGGTGTTTATCGCCCAGCACGCTACCGCGACCTGCTGTCGTGGCTGTCTGAGCAAGTGGCACCACATCGGGCAGCATCAGCCGCTGAGCGCTGAGCAGCAGGAATATGTGGTGACGGTGTTACTGGCGTGGATCGCCCGGCAGATGCAGCAGCCGGCACCTCTTGCTCGCGTGAGCCGGAATAAGCCGAAACCGGACGATGATCCGCAGCTGGCGCTCTGGTAATGGATAAAAAAGCTACAGTTAGCGGATTTTTCTGGTGAAAACTGGCCCTTTTTCATTCCTGGTTTATTCTTAAATCTTTCCTGGGAAGGCTATGCCAGGATTAAAACCTACACGGCAACGATGAATACAGAGGGAATTATGAAGAAATCAATTATTGCACTGTCTGCTATTTTGCTGGCCTCGCCAGTATTTGCTGCTACCACTACCGATAACACCGTTGCGGAAGCGCATAAAGGCGCTGACACCGCGAAAGAAAAACTGCATCAGACCCAGAACGAAGGCAAAGAGCTGAAGCTGAAGTCTGAGCACGCCGCTGAAGGCAAAAGCCACACCACCGGTAGCAAAATCACCGAAGGTGCTCAGAAGGGCTGGCATAAAACCAAAGAAGGCACTGAAAAAGGCTGGGATAAAACCAAGCAGGGTGCTGAAGATCTGAAAAATAAAGCGACCAACTAAGACGCTGGTTTTCAGGTAAAAAAGAACCCACCGAAAGGTGGGTTTTTTATGGCTGAGCCGGATTACGCTTTGTTTTCTGCCGCCTTTCTTTCTGCGGCTTCTCTTTCCGCCGCGGCTAACGCTGACACTTTGATTTCCGCTTCAGCGGCCGCATCGGCTGCAGCAGAAGCGGCTTCCGCTGCGGCTTCTGCCGCTGTCTCTGACTGCTTCTTGCCTTCTTCGATCACTTCTTCGTCGATGACTTCGATATTTTCGCGGTTATCGCGGCCGGAAAGCAGATTCCAGCAGGCGATAAACAGCGCGGCAATCACCGGACCGATCACGAAACCGTTGATGCCGTAAATTTCCATCCCGCCCAGCGTGGCGATCAGAATCATATAGTCCGGCATCTTGGTGTCTTTGCCGACCAGCAGCGGACGCAGAATATTATCCACCAGACCGACAATCACCACGAAGAAACCAACCAGGAACAGCCCTTTCCACAGTGCGCCCGTAGCGAAGAAGAAGATTGCCGCAGGTACCCAGATGATGGCGGAACCGACCGCCGGAATCAGGGAGAGGAAGGCCATCAGCGCGCCCCACAGCAGGCTGCCGTCGATGCCGGTAAACCAGAAGGCCAGCCCGCCGAGAATACCCTGCACGATACCGACCACCACCGTACCTTTCACCGTCGCGCGTGCCACGGCAGCAAACTTCACCATCAGGTGATGCTTCACGTAGGTGGAAAGCGGCAGCGCTTCCAGAATCAGATGCACCAGATAGGAGCCATCTTTCAGCAGGAAGAACAGCAGATAGAGCATGATGCCAAAGCCGACGGTGAAGCTGAACGTCCCTTTACCGATGATAAAGGCGCTGCCCGCCACATACTGACCGCCCTTAAGTGCAAATGAGGAGAGCTTCTGCTGAATCTGTTCGGCGTTATCCAGATTATTTTCAGCCAGGAAATGCTTCGCCCAGCGCGGCAGATGCTGCAGCAGATCGGCGAACACGGCCGGGAACTGCGATGAGTTGGTCTGCAGTTTGTGATAGACCGCGTTGGTTTCAACCACCAGTGAGGAGGCGATGATCGCCAGCGGTGTGAAGACAATCAGGCAGATACAGAACAGGGTAATTAGCGCGGCCACGCCGTTGCGGTCACCCAGTCGGTTGCGCAGCCAGGTTTTCAGCGGATGGAAAATCACCGCCAGAATCGCCGCCCATAAAATCGGCGAGAAATAGGGCGAAAGCACCTCGAAAAATGCGACGGTGGCAATAGCCAGAATCAAAATGAAAAACCCGATGTTCAATCCTTTAAAACGCATGGAGAAACCTCATCTGGAACAAACTCTGATAAACCCGACGCGCAAATTTGCTGTGTCCGGCTTCGCTTGCGCGGCAGCCTCGTGACAAATTAACGCTCAGGCTTTGCTCGTTAAATGCTGCTGCTGGCAGCATCATGCTGGCTAACTGTTTGAAAGGTCTTGCAGAAGTGATGAACGGGCAATGTGCGTTCGCTGCGTGACTTCCGGTCGGTAGCGGGCCGCCTCTGACTGCAGCCCGCTGAATCCTACATTAGCGTAGCGGTTTCGACCATTATTGGTAGGTCAGAGACTCATGTTCCCGGTGTATGCTGCCGATAACATTATTAAGTGAGCAAAAAACAGGCAGTGAGAAATGAGCAAACAGAGAGTCTTAGTGGTGCTGGTGACGCTGGTATTGACCGGCTGCGCGACCAAGCACTATCCACAGGCGGCTGCGGTGACGCCGCAAGAGACAGCGACGCTAAACTGCAACGCCCTGGATCAGGAGCTGGTCAAAGCGCACGGTGTGCAGAGTGATATCGAGCAGACCGGCCAGTTTAATGCCCTGACCGTGCTGGGTTTTGTCGGGGATTTCGGACTGGGTAATGGCATTGCAAAATACAATGCCACCCGGAAAGCGGAAAATCGGGTCACTGCGTTGCAGTCACTGAAAGCCGCAAAGTGCAGCCAGCGTCTTTCATAACGGCTGAGTCAGATCAGCCAAGCGTCCCTGCGCTGACATGTTGCAAACGGACATTTTCGGCCGCGCGTTTACCGGCCAGGAAGGCGTGATCCGAGTTGTAATATTCCCACTCGCTGTAACGACCCGACAGATGGATATCCTGAGTCAGCAGCCACTGGCGGATCAACGCCACGTTATCGCTGCGCGCATGGTCATAGACCACGTAGGCGTAAGGCATATCAACCTCAGATGCGCAGAGCAGCGGATCGTCCGCGGTGATCATGCCGACCCGGATGCAATCCTGACGGCAGCGCTCAATCAGCGCATCACCCTCCAGCGGCAGCGGATTAGCCGCGTTGTAGGTAATTTCACAGGTTAAGCCGAAGCCACCCGGCGGATTGCAGTGCGGACTGGCATTACCCTGCACAAAAATGCGATGAAATAGCGTATCGCCAGGGTAGTAAATCCAGTGTTTTTCAGTGAGGTCAGCCCGGCCAATGCCCAGATTCACACAGCGCACCGACACAAACTGCAGCTGCTGCGCCGCCAGCTGGACGCTCTCCGGCGCCTCATCACCCATCAGCTTAATCAGCTCCGGCAGCGGCATGGTGCTGATCAACTGCTCATACCGGTAGTGGCGACCATCCGCCAGCAGGGCGACATGCGCCTGCGGGTAGATGCGCGTCAATGTTGTTTCGGTCTCCAGCGTGCATTTCAGGTGCGGTAAAAAGCCTGACATCAGTGCCTGGAAGCCACCGCGCAGCGGATAGCCGAATCGGGCGTTGGGGCCGACCGGTTTCGCCAGCGGTTGCAGCGCGCCATCGATGATCTGTGACAGATCGGGCAGCGGCACGCGTCCGCCCAGCCATGAGGTTTCCATGTCGGTCAGCGGCACTTTCCATAGTTTCTGGTTGTAGGGCAGGGCGAAATGCCGCGCGATGCCTTTACCCCAGGTGCGCATAATAAAGTGCTGGAAATCCTCTTTGCCCTCCACCACGCCGGTGCTGCTGCCCTCATCGGGGATTGCGCCATCCGCACAGCAATCCCGCCGCGCACGCGCCCGATCCAGCGGCACAGCGGCGACGGCTGTTTCGCCATAGCGTGCTTCGATAGCGCCCAGCACGCACTCTTTTACCACCTCGACCGGCAGGCCGTGCAGCGCGGACTGGAAGGGATAGCGGGTATAAACACCGTCGCTGTAAACCCAGGCCTCGCGCGCCTGCCAGTGCAGATTGTCGCCCAGCAGCATCTCATAGAGCTGCAACACGTAGGGATCCTGCGAGAACATGATGTGACCGGCATAGTCGAAGGTGAACCCCTGATCGTCAATCGAGCGGCACCAGCCGCCTGGGGTGCTATTTTTCTCCAGCAGCACTGCGCCTTCGCCATAGTGATACCCGGCGCTCAGACCCGTCGGTCCGGCGCCGATAATCAGGCAGGGCACTGCGTCGCTCTCCAGCATCGCTGGCGTTAAAGGCATGACGTTAGCCTGCGCGCGGGTCTGGCTGGCTGACTTCAGAGCAGACTGACGCTGCGTCAGCGCCTGCTGGATCAGGCCATGTATCTGCTCTGCGGTGCGATCCCAGGAGGTGGCATCGACTTTTGCCTGCATCCGTCCCGCCAGCATGAGCCGTTCTGCGGCACTGATTGCCATTGCCTGTTCACAGGCGGCAATAAATTCCGCATGCGTCTCTGCTACCGCCACTTCCTCTGCGTAGTGGCGCGCCACATCGACAATGGCAGTACTGACAATCGGCAGCTGCGCTGCCATATACTCCAGCACCTTGGTCGGGGAGATGTAGCGGGTCGAAGCATTGATGGCAAACGGCATCAGACAGACATCCCAGCCCGCCAGAAACTGCGGCAGTGCCTGATAGGGCTGCTGACCGAGCCAGTGAATATTGGCGCGCTGCGGCAGGCTGGCGGGATCAATTTTCACCACCGGTCCGACCATAATGATCTGCCATTCGGGATGGCTATCTGCCAGCGCGGCTATCAGCGGCAGGTCAATACGCTCATCCAGAACGCCGTAATAACCCAGACGCTGCGACGGAATGGCATCCTGTAACGGATGACGATTCGTGCGATCGCGCGCCTGTTCAAAATGAATGGCATCAACGCTGCTGGGGAAGCAGTAAACCTGAGCGTGTTTATCACGCTTCGCTTCATAGAGGCTGGAGCCGCCGGTAAAGACCAGATCGGCGCGGGTCATGAGCGCCGATTCGCGCTGCTGCAGCTGGCGCGGCGCATTCTGGAAGGCCGAAAGCTCATCCATACAGTCGTAAATTACCAGTGCCGGATCAAAAGGCGTCAGCAGCGGCAGTGCCATTGGCGTATAGAACCAGATCAGCGGCTGATCGTCCTCCTCCAGCAGCGGCGTCAGCAGCAGCAGCAGCGGGGCGATCTGGCTATCGTGAAAGCCGGGCGCGTCGTTGTCGGTATGTGGCTGGATCACTGTGATGTTGGCGGCAGGCGAACTCTGATGCAGGCCTGGTGGCCCTGCCTGCCAGACCGGCTCCTCGACAAACAGTACGCGATAGTGCTGTGCCAGGCGAGTCAGTAGCTGCTGCGGACGCTGAAAAACAAAACCCCAGCGTAAATGGCTGAAAACGATGAGAACAGGTGGTTTCATAGTGTGCTCCTGGCGAGGATGTTGTAGGGACTGGATGTGCTGCAAAAAGCGCTGCGCCTGACGCAGGGCGTCGGCATAAGGCTGCTGTAACTGGCGGGCGTAAGGATCGGCGCCCAGAAGATCGAGGTCCCACAGGCCGCTGCGGGTCCAGAAGGTGGTTTCCTCCCACAAGGGACGATCGAGAATCGGATAGAGGCAGATGCCGAGCAGATCCGCGCCCGCCAGCTGCGCCTGTGCAACCTGTGTGGCGATCTCACGGATCCAGGCGCCGCGGCCGCTGCCGACGTGGCTGGTTTCCGCCAGCAGCAGTGGCCGCTGATAACGCTGCCAGACCTGCAGCAGCAGCTGATGCAGCGGCTGACGTCGGCTGTCGCCCAGATGCCAGTAAAGCCGCCGGTTTGAACCCTGTTCCCACTGGTTGTCGTGGTAGTAATTCACACCAATCAGATCGAGATAGCGGGGTGCGCCGCCCAGCTCCGGATTACGGCGACCACTGAGCATGTCCCATGCCTGATACTGGGTGTCACACATCTCACGTGCCAGACGGCCGCTGTCGGGATCGGCGGGATCGGGCGCGATATGGATCAGCGGATCGCAATGCAGCACACGGGCACGCGGATCGGCCTGCCAGATCGCATCACAGGCAGCCAGGGTAGCGCGCACGAGCTGCCGCTTGGCGGCATCGGCCCGATCCGGCTCCGGGATCGCCTCACAGGCGAACAGCCCGACCGAGATGCCCCAGCTGACAAAGGAGATCTCATTCATCGGGGAGTAGATCGGTGCCTGCTCATACCAGGGCGCCAGGAAGCGGGCCAGTGCACCACAGAAGGCAGCGAAACGGGGGATAAAGTCGTGATCAAACAGGCTGACGCCCGTGGGCCAGCCGTAGTGACAGATTGTCCAGCTCAGCTGAATGCCCTGCTGCTCTGCAGCCAGCATCCGTGCAGCGACTGTGGAGAAGTCATAGCGGCCGTCGCGTTCACATAGCCGCCAGCCGACGCTTTCCCGCACGGTGCGAATGGCAAAGGGGCTCAGCGCTGCATAATCTTCTGCCGCCCGCGCCAGATGCTGGTTCAGATCGTTCATCGACAGCGCAAGACCGGCCGGATTGATATGATCGGCACCTTCATAGCCGGCCTGCCAGAAACTGGAAAAGGGCGTCATGGCATCTCCCGAAAAAAAGCAACACGCTTCCCGCTGACGAGCCGCTATGAAACGGGTCAGGGCGTTACAGGTATGCAAAGCAGACTGGCGATCCTTGCCATAAGCCACAGACGCTAAATTGCAGGCAACAGAGCCTGTGACGGTTTGGATGCGTGAGATAGCAGAACTAAACGTGCGGCGCTATCGGCAGGAAAAAGAGTGGCTTCTCTGAATGTTAACGGATTTTGTGGAAGCCTTACTGGAAAGTATAGACAGGGAAAGATGCTTCGCAAATTACTGAAGTGAAAAGGAAAAAGCGCAGCGGCAAAAGTCATCCATTCAGAAACAGGAATTATTCACTTTTGTCTGCGCTGTCGGGTTGATAAGCGCAGCGTGAAGCGCGTCAGCGCTATTTTCAGCTTTGTTAACCTTTTCCTGAACATGCAGAGCGGTCAGACTTACCTGTTTTAACCTTACTGCTTCGCTTGCCTTTTAACGGGCTGACGACAAGATTGACTTATTACTGGCCTGAATCTGCGGGCGATCAACGGGCGGCCGGCTAAGCGGCGCGCCGCTTAAAACAGGATGTTTAACTGACTATGTTCTCATTCGACTGGCACCGCTTCTTACTTAACGACCAACCGGCCACCTTTTTGTTTGAGGTGATCGCGCGGGTTCTGATCGCTTATCTGGTGGTTTTTACTTTTCTGAAAGTGTCAGGACGACGCGGCGTGCGTCAGCTGTCGCTGTTCGAACTGGTGGTGATCCTGACGCTGGGTTCTGCGTCCGGTGACGTCACGTTTTATGACGATGTACCGGTGCTGCCGGTGATTATGGTGTTTGTGGTATTGCTGGCGCTCTACCGCCTGACCACCTGGCTGACGTCACACAGTCCGCGCTTTTCACGGCTGATTCAGGGCGACGTCATTACCCTGATTAAAGATGGCCTGTATGTGCTGGAAAGTCTGGATCAGCTGAATATTTCCGAAGATGAGTTCTATATGGAGTTGCGCCAGAGCGGCGTAGAGCATCTGGGGCAGATCCGGCTGGCGCTGGTGGAAGTCGATGGTCAGCTCAGCCTCTATTTCTATGATGATGACGAGATGCGCGCCGGATTAAGCGTGCTGCCGCCAGAGCACCGACAGGATTACAGCACCGTACCGGTCAGTGCGCTCTACGCCTGCACCCATTGTGGCCAGACGCAGAGGATAGAGGCGGAGCAGCAGGCTGTCTGCCCGCGCTGTCAGCGACAGCGCTGGTCTGCGGCACTGAGCGTACGTCGGTTGCATTAGCGTTCAGCGCCAGCTCATTATTCAGGCCCCTGCGTGTCGGCATTGCCAGGATTAACGTCGGCGAAAAAGGCACTGAGCGGACGCTTTTGCTGACCTGCGACGCTGAAATTATCCGCCCTCAGCCAGGCGCTCAGGGCGCGATGAACCTCCGGCCATTCACGATCGATTATCGACAGCCAGTCTGTATCGCGGTTACGTTGTTTGCGAGTCATTACCTGACGAAAACGTCCCTCAAAGCGGAACCCCAGTCGTTCAGCTGCAAGTCGTGAAGCGACATTAGTAGAATCACAGCGCCACGCCACCCGACGATAGCTGAGAGCAAAAGCCTGTTGCAGCAGCAGAAAAATCGCCTCGCTGCCCATTGCACTGCGCTGCATCAGCGGCGACCAGATGACGTGACCGATTTCAAGGGTGCCATGTTCTGGCTCTATGCTGGCGAAGGAGACCACACCATAGGGCTGCTGATTCAGCCCGCAGACCGTGAAGGGCACCAGGGACGCATCCGCCACTTTATCCGCAATCCAGCGCTGCATCTGCGGCAGTGAGGCGGGCCGCTCCGCGCTCAGCCAGGTCCAGTCCCGATCATCCGGTGCCTGCATAAATGCCAGCAACAGCGATTCCGCATGATCCATGCTTAATGGCAGGAGAAGGCAGTGCTGGCCGTGGATGGAGGCACTGGGCGGTCTGGCGACAGGTTGCCAGTCGGGCAGGGCTTCACCGACTGGCTGATCAAACTGATTGATGTTCACTGGCATCCTCCTGAAGAAAAACGGACGGTAAGCAGGGAAAATTAAGATGTGTTCTGACGGGCTATCCTGAACCGCGATTAAACCCGTCGCAGCTTGTTCCCGCTCTCCACATAACTTTGCCTGTTACTGACAGAAAATGAAAACCCGTCGGGCAGCATAGCGACACCGTTATCAGAGAGGTGTGCGTATGAAAGTGAGGGCGGCCAGTGCATTACTGTTTTTACTGTTATCGTTTGGTGCATTTTCACAACAGGTGATCAGCGAACGTCATCCCCATTCACGCAGTGCGCGACTGCTGGAGCAGGGGAGTCAGGTCGATACGGCGGACTCGCCGGATGAACATCTGCTGGAGAGGCGGGAGTGGCGAAGCAGTCTTCAGCGCAAGCCGTATTAAAATGCGATCCCCGGCAGCGAGCTCTGCCGGGGATCCGGTAGTGAGGTTCAGGCGATTAAATCGTGGCCTGCGTGGCGGCCATGCCTGGCACCAGAATCACCTTCCGGCACTCCTCTTCGCGTTTAGCGAAAATATCGTAGCCGCGAGCGGCATCTTCGAGCGGCAGATGATGGGTCACAATCTCTTCCGGCGTCAGATGCCCCTGTTCAATCAGCTTCAGCAGATCGGGCAGATACGCATGCACATGTGTCTGTCCCATCTTAAAGGTCAGCCCTTTGTCGAAGGCATCACCAAACAGGAAGCCGTGAATGAATCCAGCGTAGACGCCCGGCACGCTGACGATACCGCCACGCCGCACCGCAGCAATACACTGACGCAATGCTTTACCACTGCTGCCTTCCAGCTTGAGATTGGTGAGCACGGTTTCAGTCAGGCTGCCTTTCGCCTCGAACCCGACGGCATCGATCACGGCATCCACACCGCGATTGCCGGTACTGTGTTCGATAATCCAGCCGGCCGGATCATCGATCTCATCGAAGTTAATCGGGATGACGCCGTAGCGATCGCGGGCAAAGTTTAAGCGGTAGTTGTTGTGATCAATCATGTAAATCTGTTCGGCACCCTGCTGTCGGGCGCAGGCTGCACTGAGCAGGCCAACCGGGCCGGCACCGAAAATCGCCAGGCTGGAGCCGGGTTTAACTTCGGCATTTTTAACCGCCTGCCATGCGGTGGGCAGAATGTCCGACAGGAACAGCACTTTCTCATCTGACAGTATGGACGGCACCTTGAACGGACCGGTATTGGCTTTCGGCACTCTGACATACTCCGCCTGGCCGCCGGGCACACCGCCATAGAGCTTACTGAAACCAAACAGCGCTGCGGGCGGCGTGATGTTTTTACGGTTCAGAATAGCACCCCGTCCGCTGTTGGTATTTTCACAGGCGGCATACTGGCTCAGCAGGCAGAAAAAGCAGTCGCCACAGGCGATCACAAACGGAATGACGACCCGATCGCCTTTGGCGACGGCAGTCACTGCGCTGCCCGCCTCAACCACTTCGCCCATAAACTCATGACCAAAAATATCGCCATGCCCGGTGCCGGGAATTTTGCCGCGATAAAGGTGCAGGTCTGAACCGCAAATGGCGGTAGCGGTCACGCGCAGGATAATGTCATCGGCCGCTTCCAGACCCGGGTCGGGTACGTTATCCACGCTGACTTTATGCGGGCCGTGATACGTTAATGCTTTCATTTGTTGATCTCCTGCTGACGGGGGAAGGGCGGCCAGACCAGAAGGTGTGGCTGCCTGCGAGAAAGACTCAGGGAATCTGAGATCGAAACCTGCCTGAAGTGTAGTAACCCTTTGAGGAGTAAGCCGAGCGGTGCTGGAGGCGGGGCAGTTTCAGATCGGCGGGCTGGGTGAGTGTCTTTGCAGGGCGGCGACAGTAACAGACGGCGCATCCGGTTGGCAGCCAGTGAGATCAGCCAGCGCGCGCCGGTAAGGGGTGTCGATTTGCGACGGAACCTGCCCGAGGTAGTGAAAAGCATGCTCACGCGTTTCACCGGTAAGATTCTGAAGATAGTGTCGCGCATCATCCAGCGTCGGTATCTGCCCTTCAACTCCCGCCATGCGGGCAGGCAGACCGGTCCAGATTAATCCTTCGATGCCTTTCGCCTGCGCCCATTCCGCCAGCGGTCCCACTGAGGTTTCTGTCACCGTCATCATGCCGACGCCATCGACGCGGCTGTCTGGTATCGCCTCCCGAATGCGCAACGCGCGGCAGGCACTCTCCAGTGAGGCGGTGTTCAGCCAGGCCCAGAACACTGTCACCGGGCGGGCGTTGAGGCAGATCGCCGTTGATAGTTCACCGCCGTCAGCGATGCGCACAAACTCAATCGGTACGGCAGGTCCATCATGATGCCACTGACTGGCCACCGGCAGTGCGCCAGGTTTCCAGATTAACGATCCCCATCCCAGGCAGGCAATTTTCATTCTTTTCTCCTGTGTCCCTGTCGGCGTGATCGCGACAGCGTCAGATAAAGCGTAGCCCGTTACGCTTAATCGTTACAGGGATCACCTTTTCAGGGCAGTAAAGCGGGCGCAAAAATGGCATGATCGCCGCGCAGTCACTTTGCACAACCTGACGGTTTTTTCAGTAATCCATGCGTGTTTGTCTTCGCGGCTTGAACTTTTATCGTCAGGTAGTGTAAAAAGTGGCGCACGCAATCGATTACCTCTGCATGCACGGATCATTTTTACGCTTCACCGATCCGTCTGCAGCTGAGGCTGAGAGTGGGGCAAACGTTTACCTGCCTGACGGCTCAGGTTACTGGCGGCTTTTAAACACGGACTATCTGATGAAAACCACGCAAACTGGCACGCTGGGCGCGCTTGAGAGTGACGTCGATACGGGATGGCGTAAAACCGACACCATGTGGATGCTGGGTTTATACGGCACCGCAATCGGAGCCGGTGTGCTGTTCCTGCCTATCAATGCCGGTGTCGGCGGGCTGATCCCGCTCATTATCATGGCGGTGCTGGCCTTTCCGCTGACCTTCTTCGCGCACCGCGCCCTGACGCGTTTTGTCCTTTCCGGTAAAAATCCGGCGGGTGATATCACTGAGGTGGTCGAGGAGCATTTCGGCGTTGGCGCGGGCAAGCTGATTACGCTGCTCTATTTCTTCGCGATTTACCCGATTCTGCTGATGTACAGCGTGGCGATCACCAACACGGTGGAAAGCCTGATGGTGAACCAACTCGGCCTGGTGCCGCCGCCGCGGGTGCTGCTGTCGCTGCTGCTGATTGTCGGCCTGATGACCATTGTGCGCTTCGGCGAGAAGATGATTGTCAAAGCGATGAGCGTGCTGGTCTATCCCTTTGTGGCGGTTTTGATGCTGATGGCCTGCTATCTGATCCCGCACTGGCACGGGGCTGCACTCTCAACCCTGAACGTTCAGCCTGCGGGCAGCAGCCTGTGGATGACGCTGTGGCTGGCGATACCGGTTATGGTCTTTTCGTTTAACCATTCACCCATCATCTCCTCCTTTGCACTGGCGAAGCGCGAAGAGTATGGCGACGCCGCCGAGAAAAAATGCTCGCGCATTCTGGCCTGCTCGCACCTGATGATGGTGGTGACGGTGATGTTCTTTGTCTTCAGCTGCGTGCTGAGTCTGTCGCCTGACGATCTCCATGCCGCCAAGGCGCAGAACATTACCATTCTCTCCTATCTGGCGAACCATTTTCAGGTGCCGATGATTGCCTGGCTCGGGCCGCTGATTGCCATTGTGGCGATCACCAAATCGTTCCTCGGCCACTATCTGGGCGCGCGCGAAGGGTTTAACGGTATGGTCAATAAGGCGCTGCGCAGCCGCGGTAAAACTATCGCGCCTGCCAGACTGAATCGCCTGACGTCACTCTTTATGTTGCTTACCACCTGGCTGGTGGCAACACTGGACCCGAATATTCTCGGCATGATTGAGACGCTGGGCGGGCCGGTAATTGCCATGATCCTGTTCCTGATGCCGATGTATGCCATTCACAAAGTGCCGGCGATGCGTAAGTACAGCGGGAAAATCAGTAACCTGTTTGTGGTGCTGATTGGTCTGATTGCCATCTCCGCGATTTTCTATTCGCTGGTGAAGTAACAGATCAATCAACAGGCGCCTCTCCGCGGTATTGAGAGGCGTCTGCTGTTCTGCCCGCCACGCGTCATTTCTCCATGTATCGCCAGCCCTTGTCTCCCTGTTTTAACCAGCCGCCGCACAGTGAACCCTCTCCGTCAGACGCATCTCGTCAGCAATATTTACATTTGTTACTTTTTCACATGGTAGAGTTAACGCGAATAATTATTATTCCTTTAAAGGACAGGAGAAAAATGAAAATCGGGATTGTTGCTGCCACCACACTGTTACTGTCAACCGCCTGCGCGGCAACCACCTATCCGGTCACGGTGACTGATATGGATGGTCAGAAAATTACGCTGCAAAAAGAGCCGCAGCATGTGATTTTGCAGGACGGACGCGACGTGATGGCGCTGGCCTTACTGGATCGACAGAACCCGTTTCAGCGGGTCGTTGCCTGGAATAACCTGCCGAAAAAGCAGGATACCCAGACCTGGGATCTGCTGAAGCAGCGCTGGCCGCAGGCGGCATCGATTGTGGATATGGGCTTTAACGATCAGGGGCAGGTCAATCTGGAGAGCGTGCTGGCGAAGCAGCCCGACCTGATGATTGCGCAGCTGCGCGCCAAACCGGCACTGACGCAGTCGGGCGTGCTGGCTACCCTGAAAAATCTGCATATCCCGGTGCTGTTCCTGGATGATGAGCTCCACCCCAAAGAGAACACCCTGAAGAGTGTGAAAGTGCTGGGTACCGTTCTGAATCGCGAAACCGAAGCAAAAGCCTACGCCGATTTTTATCAGCAGCGCTGGCAGATGATTCAGCAGAAGATCGCCCAGGTGCCGCACAAGCCGACGGTATTTATTGAACCGATTGCCGGTAACAGCGACAACTGCTGCTTTACCCATGGTCATAACGGCTGGGGTGCGCTGGTGGAAGCGGTCGGCGGGAAAAATATCGGCTCAGCGCTGCTGCCCGGCAGCTCAGGTTTTGTGTCGCTGGAGAAGATTATCGCCATGAAGCCGGACGTTTACATCATGACCGGCTCGAAGCGTCCGAACAGCAATGTGCTGCCGTTTGGTTATGGTGCCAGTCAGACCGACGTGACAGCTACCTTTAACCGCCTGCAGAGTCGTACCGGACTGGAGCAGATCGAACCGGTGAAACAGAAACGGGTCTATGGCGTTTATCACCATTTTTATAATCACCCTTACAACATCATCGGTATGGAAATTCTGGCTAAAGATCTCTATCCAGAGGTATTCCGTGATCTCGATCCGACGGCCGATTATCACCATATCGTAAAACAGTTCACGGCGTTGCCGGATGCGCCGGTGATCCTCAGCACGCCATAACCGGGTAAAGCGCCGGGGTGCATTTCAGCACCCTGACGTTGAACAGGTTTTAACGGGTCAGCCCGAGACGTGATGTTCAGGCTGCCCGGTTAACATCTGGATTGCGTCAGAAGAGTTTTAAAGATATGACCTGTGTTAAGAAATCGCTAAGCAAGCGTAATACTGTGTAAGTTACGGGATTTTAAGACTTTTACAGATGTCTCTCACCAGAATTATTGCCATGATGCCGATCAACGGTGCCTGAACAGCCGTTATTTTCGGAGGCAGTATCATGAAAAAAACAACATTAACGCTTATCGCTTCACTTTTAACATGCAGCACGCTCTTCTCTCAGGTTTCACTGGCAGACGATCATGATGACGGTCAGCGTAAGCCGGTGCCGCATCAGGACAGTGATAAACGCCCTGACAATCGCGGTCCCGATCAGAATCGAGACCGCGGCAACAATCGCCATGATAATAAGCCTCACGACATGGGCAATAATCGGCATGATGAAGATAACAACCATCGTGGCAGAGAATCCCGCAATGACCGTGACCATTTCGCCTGGCAGGGCCACGACTTCCGTCGCGGCCATCCTGTCCCGCAGGAATACCGTGGCGACCATTACCGCGTAGCCGACTGGCATGAACGCGGTCTGCGTGAGCCGCCGCGCGGTTATCACTGGGCAAACATCGACGGCAACTATGTGCTGATTGCTGCCGCGACCGGTGTGATTACCGCGCTGGTGCTGAACAGCGCCCTGAACTGATTCTATCCTGACCCGATCACCAGGGATGGCTACGGCCATCCCTCTTTTTTTCCGTTTTGCTGCGCCAGCGGCTATCCTGAGACTCCACGCTGAAAATTTCCTGTGTAAGGAGTCATGATGACGACGGTTAAGATGGTTGCAGTCGATATGGATGGCACATTTCTGGACGATAATAAGCAGTACAATCGATCCCGCTTTCTCGCCTGCTATCAGCAACTCACCGCCCGCGACATCAAATTTGTGGTGGCCAGCGGCAATCAGTACTACCAGCTCAAATCCTTTTTCCCGGAGATCGCCAGCGATATCGCCTTTGTGGCGGAAAACGGCGCATGGATTATCGATCGTGACGAGGAGCTGTTTTGCGGTGCCTTTGAACGCCACGATGTAGAAGCGGTGATCAGCACTCTGCAAAACGGCAATTACCCTGGCCTGCGTTACCTGCTGTGTGGTCGTAACAGCGCGTATTACTTCGACGGCATGGAAGAGAGCTGGCTGAAGAAGATGCGCCATTACTGTCACCGGCTGAAGCCGATTCATCATCTGGATGAGGTGCAGGATGACCGGCTGTTTAAGTTCGCGCTGAACCTCTCGGATGATTACATCGAGCCACTGATGGCGGATATTGAGCGACTGCACCAGGGACGGGTGGCCGCGACGTCAAGCGGTCATGGCTCGGTCGATCTGATCGTGCCGGGAAATCACAAAGCGCACGGTCTGGATCTGCTGGCAAAACGCTGGGGGATCACGCACGACCAGGTGCTGGCCTTTGGCGATGGCGGTAACGATCTGGAGATGCTGAAACAGTCCGGCTTCAGTTTTGCCATGGACAATGCGCCAGAGCGGGTGAAGCAGGCGGCACGTTTTGCCGCGGCGTCTAATAATGAGAAGGGCGTGTTGGAGATCATTGAGCAGATGCTGGCAGGTGAGGGGCCTTTTGCCGCCCCGCGGCGCTGAGACTGAACGTGCCAGGATAGCGCTGAGCTGCTGCATGACCTGCCAGGCTGGCAGGTCAGTGAAGGAGGCCAGCGCGTTGATCACGCCGTGATGTGCCAGGCCTGCGCAATCATCGTCTGCATCTGTTCGCGGCTGTAATTCACCAGCGAATTTTTACTGTTGGCACGCGCCAGGATCCACTCCACCTCAGTGCGGCTCAGCGACGGGCCATCCTGCCAGAACGGCGTGATGGCATGCTGCTGCAGCCACTGCTTCAGAAACTGTGCCGGTGAATCTGTGGATTCGCTGAAGAGCTGCGGGTGCAGCTCCGCCATCAGCGTACACTGCAGCGGCTGCTGGCTGTCAGACAGCAGATCCAGGAACGAAAACAGCAGGCGCCCGCACACTTCACCGTGATGGAACGGTTTAATCGCGCCCAGTTCCCCGGCAATACCGTGGATCACGCCCAGACCCGCACTGCTGAGACTGACGCCCCCCAGCCACGATGCCATCATCATTGCTTCACGTGCCGCGTCACCCGCCGCATCCTCGCGATTGAGGGCAGGCCACGCCTGAACAAACTGACGCAGACCGGTCAGCGCCAGCTGGCGGGTGAAGAGGTTGCCTTTGCCGGAGAGATACGCTTCAAACAGATGGGTAAAAGCATCGATGCCGCAGGTCGCCAGCACCTGGTCAGGCGCGCCTTTTAGCAGATCCGGATCAAGAATCGCGACCTCCGGCACAAAGACCGGGTGGCGCAGTGACGCTTTGATCTGAATATCCTGCTGGTCTGTCACCACCGCATTTTGCGTGACTTCGCTGCCGGTCCCGGCCGTTGTCGGAACCGCAACCAGCGGCAGCGTGATGGGCTGAACCGCAGTGTCACCTACCTTCTCCAGATAACGGGCCGTGGGCAGCGGGTGTTGGATCATGGCGCTAAAGGCTTTCGCCGCATCCAGCACGCTGCCTCCGCCAATCGCGACCACCCGATCAACATGACCGCGCCAGCGCGCAACCCAGCCATCGATCTCAGCGGGCGAGGCTTCATGGCTGACAATTTCATAACCGAGAATGTGATCGTTGAGTTCAGCTTTTATCCGGGCATAGGCTGGCCCCTGCAGGAAAGATTGTCCACAAAACAGCAGGGTAGGTTGTGACCGGGCGGCCAGCAGCGGCACCAGTTTATCCAGACTACCGCGGCCAAAGAGGGTTCGTTGATTACTGTACAGCTCACTCAGGTTCTCACTCACCAGCGCATCCTTTTTACATTTCGCTAAAATCTGAGTGTAACGAAAAGCGCGGCGCCAGCATGGGCAAACTTTCTGATAACACACTGGCAAAAAGTTGATCATCTTCGCAAAACAGAAATTCACCGTCGGCGGGGTGGTGCTTTCCTGCGGATGTTACCCTTAACATGTTATCGGTAACAGCGCTTGTCGGGATGTGTAAGCATCTTACAGCGCACTGTTTTGCAGCCCTCCGGGGATCATGATAATAAACCGACACTGAATTCCCTTCAGTGCGCAAGGTGGAGAAAACCTATGCCATTACTCTATGTGGCGATCGGCGTCGCGTTACTGCTGCTGCTGATGATTCGCTTTAAGCTTAATGGATTTATCGCGCTGATCCTGGTGGCGCTGGCGGTCGGTGTGATGCAGGGCATGCCGGTAAATAAAGTCATTACCTCAATCAAAGCGGGCGTAGGCGGCACGCTGGGCAGCCTGGCGCTAATCATGGGCTTTGGTGCCATGCTCGGTAAGTTGCTGGCCGACTGCGGCGGTGCGCAGCGTATTGCCACCACCCTGATTGAAAAATTCGGCACAAAGCATATTCAGTGGGCACTGGTGCTGACCGGTTTTATCGTCGGTTTTGCGCTGTTCTACGAAGTGGGCTTTGTCCTGATGCTGCCGCTGGTGTTCAGCGTGGCGGCGTCGGCGCGTGTGCCGCTGCTCTATGTCGGGGTGCCGATGGCGGCTGCTTTATCAGTGACGCACGGTTTTCTTCCCCCGCACCCTGGTCCTACAGCCATTGCCACGCTGTTTAATGCTGACATGGGTAAAACGCTGCTGTTCGGTACGCTGCTGGGTATCCCTACGGTGATTCTGGCGGGTCCGGTTTATGCCCGTTTTCTGAAAAACATCGACAAACCGATTCCACAGGGGCTTTACAACCCGAAGACCTTTACCGAAGCGGAAATGCCCAGCTTTGGCGTCAGCGTCTGGACGGCACTGGTGCCGGTGGTGCTGATGGCGCTGCGTGCCGTGGCGGAGATGCTGCTGCCAAAAGGCCACGTACTGCTGCCCTATGCGGAGTTCTTTGGCGACCCGGTAATGGCAACGCTGATTGCGGTACTGATTGCGATCTTCACCTTTGGCCTGAATCGCGGTCGTACGATGGAACAGGTGATGGATACCCTGACCGACTCAATCAAGATCATCGCTATGATGCTGTTGATCATTGGCGGTGGCGGGGCCTTCAAACAGGTGCTGGTGGACAGCGGCGTGGATAAATATATCGCCAGCATGATGCACTCGACTCAGCTTTCACCCATCTTTATGGCCTGGTCGATTGCTGCTGTGCTGCGTATTGCCCTGGGTTCTGCCACGGTAGCGGCGATTACCGCCGGGGGCATTGTGGCACCGTTGATTGTCACCAGCGGTGCCAGCCCGGAATTAATGGTTATCGCCGTGGGTTCCGGCAGTGTAATCTTCTCGCACGTTAATGACCCTGGCTTCTGGCTGTTCAAAGAGTATTTCAACCTGACGATTGGCGAAACCATTCGCTCCTGGTCGGCGCTGGAGACCATTATTTCGGTCTGTGGTCTGGTGGGTTGCCTGCTGCTCTCCTGGGCGATTTAACCTCTGGCCGCTGGCAACCCTGCCAGCGGCTCCTCTCTTTGCTTCTCTCTGGCCCGTTTCTTTTTGTATCGCGGGCAGCCTCCAGAGCCGGCTTATTCGCAGCCTGTAACCACGAATATAAAAAGGGCCGCAAAACGCGGCCCACAGGTCTGTAATAACGTAAATCTGGCCTCTTAATGAGGCGGTTCAAAACCGGCTTTGACCATCTGTTCGCGTAGCGCTCGCGCAATTTCGCGATTGCCGCCGGTGACCGGATAGATAACGTTGTTTACCACATCATCAAGATAGTGCTCGTCAAACTCCTGCATAGAGAGCTGCGTGCCGCCTTCATCGTTGATGGCGAAAGAACCTTTGATGTGGTTACCGCTGTTTTTTGCCTTAAGGCTGTAGCGGCCCATGCTGGTATTAATCGTGCTCATAAGATCTCCTCGCGACTCATTTCAATCTCATCACTACTGAGGCCTGCCTTGCCGCCTGAATTTTAGCCAGGAATGGTCTGTAAAACGAAGAAAGAGGGCCAGTAAGAAGTGGTGTTGCGATCGTTATCTCAGAACATAAATAAAAGCGAAATCTGCTGAACTTATGAGCAGTTGAACTCTGAGTGAAGCGGCGTGACAAATTTTTCTGTCTATACTGCTTACAGGAAAAATGTTTAATCAGTGAGGGGAAAAGGAAATGAAAATTATTCTGTGGATTATCGCGATCATTTTTATCGTGGGCTTACTGACCCTGACAGGGGTGTTCAAACTGATTTTCTGATGTCATAGTTTTGTTAAAGCTTCAGCGACGGCGGGCACCTAATCAGGTGCCCGAACTGTTTTCTGGCTTGCTAACAAATACTGGCTAATGGGATCCATCGGCGTATTCGGTAGCAGATCCTGTGAGCCCAGCTGTTTTTTACAGCATGCACAGCAGGCACCATGAAAGTTGCGCTTACCCTCCCGATAATCAGTGAAAACGAACCGTGCGCTTCCACACTGGCTACAGCGTATCTTCATCACCATTCTGCGTCTCATCCTCCTTTTTAATGCGCCCTGACGGATGCCTGCCTCTGTACGGTTAAGCAGATTTTATCTATTGCTGCGCAACATTATTCCGGACTGCGATGAGAAACGTAATTTCTTATAACGCTGATTGTTTGTTGCCAAATGCGAATTCAACCACTAAAAAGCACTTCATTGATCTCGCTCAATGTTTCTTTGCTGTTGGTTAAAATATCCGCGAACACCCCACTCTGACTGGGATTATTGGCACTTAACGCTTATCCTGGTGCAATTAAAAGCAGGAACCGCGCTCAGAAATTTAAGAATTTTTGCTCATTTGATGAGCATTTGTGCCGCAATGACTACGAGAGACCTTAAAAATGGGTCAGGCAGAGAAAAGCGCTGTTCCGATGAAGATAAAAAAATTGCGTTTTTACTTCTGTCGCCTTCATTAAGAAGAGGAACACGTCTTAATAAGATTTTTCTTTTTAACGTGAGTGCTATGTAACTCTTAAAGAGAAAAGGTGCGTCTTTCCAGCGGGTTAGCTTTCAGTGCAGGTCATCGACCTGCTAGCTGTTTACGGACGATTCGCAAGTCCGGAAGCAGGAAAGTGTGATGGATGCACGGAAAGGCGATATTTATCACTTTTTCATCAAATCGGACTGGACAAATCTCTCCGCAATTGCTGTACTAGACCCCGACACAGTTTAGTGTCCATTTTTCATGTAAAGGTAATATAGATGTCTAAGATCAAAGGTAACGTTAAGTGGTTTAATGAATCTAAAGGATTCGGTTTCATTACTCCTGAAGATGGCAGCAAAGATGTATTCGTACATTTCTCTGCAATCCAGAGCAACGGCTTCAAAACTCTGGCTGAAGGTCAGCGCGTAGAGTTTGAAATCACCGACGGCGCTAAAGGCCCATCTGCTGCTAACGTTATCAGTCTGTAAGTTAACAGTCAGAATTCTAAAAACCCGCCTGATGGCGGGTTTTTTTATGGCTGTAATTTGCGCTTCATCCCTTTCATCGTAACCTCCTGTATCGTCCCTGTGGCCGCACAAACTGCGCGGCGGTACACAATAAATTCCCGTAACATATTTATAACAACCTGACATGCAGCTTTTTAGTTTGCGACGCTATATAACTGAGCGACAGAACCCGGTGAGTGAGGAGGCAGGATGAACATACGTCAGGCAGAATTGAAAGACAGTTTTGCGTTGAGTGCCCTTTTGAGCGAGTTAGGCTACGGCGGCACCGAAAGCTTCATTGAACAGCGCCTGGCGCAGTTATGCAGCGATCCCAGTGAAGCGCTGCTGGTGGCGGAACATGGCAGCCAGGTGCTGGGTTTTCTTTCCCTGCATTTTATTCCTCAACTGGCCCTGGCTGGTGATTTTGCCCGCATCAGCTACTTCTGCATTGCAGAGGGTGAGCGCAGTAAAGGCGTCGGCCAGCAGCTGCTTCAGCACGCTGAAACGCTGGCAGCGCGTCGTGGCTGCGACCGTATGGAAGTCCATTGCCATCAGTCACGTCTCAAGGCGAATCAGTTCTACGCCCGCGAAGGTTATACTGAGTCCCCCCGTTATCTCATCAAAGATCTGCAAGCGGGTTAACTTCCCGTCCGGAGGCGATGACCAGTGCCCCGGCAATCATCTCCCGCTGTTCATCCCTGAGGCTGGCGATGCTGACGCGAATAAACTGCGTGGGGCCAAGCCGACAGCGCTCGCCTGGCACGACCGCAATCCCGCGGGCCGCCAGCGTAATCATGGCAAACTGCTCCGACGCTACCGGGATATAGAGGCTTAACCCGTCGCGAAGCGGCAAAGGCAGACCGCGCCGCGCCAGCGACGTCAGCATCGCTTCGCGTCGTTGCCGGTAAATTGCGCGCGCGGTGGCAATCTGCTGTTGCGTTGCCTCATCCTCCAGCAGCCACGCGACTGCGTCCTGCAGAATGCGGCTGGTCCAGCTGACGCCAAAATTTCGCCATGACTGAATCCGCTTCACCATCTCCGAGGTGGCAGAGAGCACGGCCAGCCGCAGATCCGGCCCGTAGGCTTTGGAAAATGAACGGATGTGTAGCGTTCTCTCAGGAAAACAGACGCCCAGGCTCCAGCTCGCCTCCGCGGAGAGATCGCCAATCCCATCATCCTCAACAATCAGTGTGCTGCTCATTTGCAGAACCTGCGCCAGTGCCTGACGTCGCGCCACACTGATGCTGTTCCCGGTAGCGGAGTGAGTACGGGGCTGATAGATCAGCATCACCGGTGCCTGCTCCAGCAGAACAGACAGGACCTCAGGCAGCGGACCCTCCTCATCACACGCCAGCGGCAGGATCTCTGCGCCGACGTTATCCAGCATATCGAGCAGCCGGGTTGCGGTTGGATCTTCAATAATCACCCGGTCACCCGGCGAGACGAGGGTCTGTACCAGCAGGTTCATCGCATCAAAACCGCCATCCGTTGCCAGAAACGCTTCTGCCGCATAGGGCCAGCGCGGCTTAATCGCCTGAAGCAGCGGCGCTGAAATCGCTTCACGGGTGTAGCTATTGAGTTGCGGTGAGCGCAGGGCCGCCTGCAGCGCTTGCTGCAGATCAGGCAGCAGGGCAGGGTCGGGCGAGGCCAGAGTCAGATCGGCGCGGATGTTTTCGCCGTAGTTACCGATCTTCTCAAAGCGA
This sequence comes from Pantoea sp. JKS000250, assembly GCF_003201065.1. Classification (NCBI taxonomy): domain Bacteria; kingdom Pseudomonadati; phylum Pseudomonadota; class Gammaproteobacteria; order Enterobacterales; family Erwiniaceae; genus Pantoea; species Pantoea sp. JKS000250. Next base: position 3,331,408 of record NZ_QICZ01000001.1, read on the forward strand.
ATCGGACGCGGCATCACCGTGTTGCCACTGACCCAGACGCCACTGCGTCCTTTGCCCGCCAGTACTTTCTGCTTTCTGAGTTGCGCCCAGGCAGCAGAAACGGTTGCCGGACTGATGCCCAACTGCTCCGCAATCTCCCGTACCGCAGGCATCTGCATGCCTGTCGCAATCTGTCCATCCCGAATCAGGGCGGAGGCGGCCTGGGCGATGCCTTTCACTGAAGGCGATGTTATCTGGCTGCAAAACCAGTTGAGGTCAACGCTCTCTGTCATAAGAAAATACTTTGTTCAGTAACAAAATAGTGATTGTTCAGATAAGTATTACGGCTCTAGTATCAAATTCAAGCACTATTTTAAGCCCCTTACCGACGGCGAAGCGTAAATGGAGAGATCATGGCAAAGCTACTCATCAGACTGGCGGTACGCGACTGGGACTACTTCACCCCACTGGCGCTGGGCGATATCAGACCGGAAGGCTTTGATCTGCAGATCGAGCGCGTCGGCACGCTGGTGAATGACCTGGCGACCAGCCCTGATTATGACGCGGGCGAAGTCTCCTTCAGCCGCTACGCCCAGAGCCGGGCCAGAGGCGACGAAACCTTACTCGGCCTGCCGCACTTTCTGATGCGCGGCTTCCGTCAGCGCTGCATCATCACCACCGCCAGCAGCTCCCTCACTACGCCTGCAGAGCTGAAAGGCAAAAGGATTGGCGTCACCGGCTGGCAGGATTCGGGTAATACCTGGACACGCACGGTGCTGCGTGAAGCAGGCGTCGAAATTGATGATGTCTTCTGGTATGCCGGTCGTCTTACGGCAGAGCATCCGATAGTCGATCGGCTGGCGGGATTTGGCCGGCCCGGCCGCATTGAGCCGGCTCCTGATGAGCGACCGCTGATTGAGATGCTGCAGGCAGGTGAGCTGGATGCCATCTTCACTCCCTTTATGCCGGAGGGCTTTTTCCTGCCTGATTCGGGTCTGCGGCAGCTGCAGACCGATTTTTATCGGGCGGAACGGGACTACTTTCACCGTGTCGGCTATGTGCCGGGCATTCATATTCTGGCCCTTAAACCGGCGCTGGCGGCGGAACATCCGTGGCTGCCTGCGGCGTTAAGTGAAGTGATCGATCGCTCTTATCAGCTGTGGATGCAGAAAAGAGAGAAATATGCCGACACCACGCCGTGGCTGCTGGACGATTTGCGACGCACTGCGCAGGAATTACCGGCGGACTGGAATCAGAATGGTTTTAGCGCTAACAGGAAGATGATTGCGGACTTTAGCCGCGAGCTTTATCAGCAGGGACTGACCCACCAATTACTGACGCCGGAAGCGATGTTTCCGGCCGCTGCGGGAGAAGAGAAATGATGAAAGTGGCACTGGGACAGTTTGCGGTAAGCCGCGAATGGCAGGACAACGCTCATATCTGTCTGGATTTAATGCAGCGGGCGTCAGACGGGGGGGCCGATCTGCTGGTCCTGCCGGAAGGTGTGCTGGCGCGTGATATTGCCGACCCTGATTTAGTGCTGAAGGCAGCACAGCCGCTGGATGGCCCTTTCCTGAGCCAGTTGCTGGCCGCCAGCAAGCACACTACGCTGACCACCATGATGAGCGTTCACGTTCCCACCGACCAGCAAAAAGCGCTCAACGTGCTGGTGGCTATCCGTAACGGTGAGATCATCGCCGCCTATGAAAAGCTGCATCTGTACGATGCCTTTGCGATGCAGGAGTCGCAGCGGGTCAATCCGGGCCACGTCATTCCGCCGCTGATTGACGTCGCGGGTATGAAAGTCGGATTAATGACCTGCTATGACGTACGTTTCCCGGAGCTGGCGCGTCGGCTGGTGCTGGATGGTGCAGACGTACTGGTGCTGCCTGCAGCCTGGGTTAAAGGTCCGCTGAAAGAGATGCACTGGGAGTTACTGACCCGCGCCCGTGCGCTGGAGAATACCTGCTATATGGTGGCGGTGGGCGAGTGTGGCCCACGCAATATCGGCAACAGTCTGGTGGTCGATCCGCTGGGCGTCGCGGTGGCGAATGCGGCGGAGTCACCCGCACTACTGTTTGCCGAACTCGACCCTGAGCGCCTCGCCTATGCCCGCCGGGTACTGCCAGTGCTGGAGAACCGACGCTTCGCCCGTCCCGAACTCAACTGATCCGCTGAACCAGGAATTCCTTATGACGAAGAGAGCAACCGCCTTAATCGTGGCGCTGGGGCTGACTGCCTCCCTGGCGCAGGCTGCCGACGCTATTCCGGTGCAAAAAGTTGACCAGGCGCTGCATGATCGGCTGCCGGATGAGATCAAAAAAGCGGGCAAAATGATTTCAGTGAACAACGGTTCATTTCCGCCCTATGAAATCGTTAATGGCCCGCACGCGATGGCGGGCGCCTCAGCGGAGCTAACCACCGCGCTGGCGCAACTGCTGGGTGTGAAGATCGAGCATGCGACGGTGAGCGGCCTGTCAGGCGTGCTGACCGGCATCAATGCGGGTCGCTATCAGCTGGCGATTGGCCCGATTGGTGATTACCCGGACCGCCAGCAGAAAGTGGACTTCGTCGATTTTGTGCAGGAGTTTGTGGTGTTCGGCGTGCAGAAAGGGAATCCGGCAAAAATTAATCAGCTGGATGACACCTGCGGCAAGCGTATTGCGGTTATGGCCGCCGGCTCTGCGGAACAGGTTATCCGTAAACAGTCAGCGCAGTGTGTGGCCGATGGAAAGCTGGCGGTGACGGTGCAGGCCTTTACCGATCAGCCTTCGTCTATTCTGGCGGTGCGCTCTAAACGTTCCGATGCCTTCTTCTCATCACAGGCTCCACTGACTTACTTTGTTAATCAGGCGAAGGGACAACTTGAACTGGCGGGCAAAGGGCACAAAAACGGTTTTGGCGATATCTTCCAGGGTACTGTGGTGCCAAAAGGCTCACCGCTGGGCCTGGTGGTGCTGGATGCCTACAAAGAGCTGTATCAGAACGGCACTTATGCAGCGATCATGAAAAAGTGGCAGCTTGAGGGCAACATGACCAAAGCGCCCGGGCTGAATCTGGCGAAAGAGGCCAGCAAATGAGCCCGTCTCGCCATCTGCACCGCGATGAGAGTGGCGAGGGGCAGCTGCGCGACGTGGCGTTCGCCCGCAGCGCGCCCACTTACGGCCGCTGGATCAGCTGGATTCTGGTGCTGGTAATCGGCTCGAATCTGCTGTGGCTGGTGGCGACCAATCCTAATTTTGAGTGGCAGGTGGTGCTGAAGTGGTTTACCGAAGAATCCGTACTGAAAGGGTTGCAGGTCACTCTGGGGCTGACGGTCGTGTCGATGATACTGGGCACGCTGCTGGGTCTGCTGCTGGGCGTCTGGCGGCTCTCTGAAAACCGGCTGCTGCGCGGCGTCGCCGGACTCTATATCTGGTTCTTCCGGGGTACGCCGCTACTGGTGCAGCTGATCTTCTGGTACAACCTTTCTACGCTGTTTCCCGCGCTGTCGCTGACGCTGCCGTGGAGCAGCGTCACGCTGGCCAGCTGGAACACCAACGATCTGATTACGCCGCTGACGGCAGCCATTGCCGGGCTGGCACTGAATGAAGCGGCCTATATGGCGGAAATTATTCGCGCCGGTCTGCTGTCGGTGGATAACGGTCAGGTGGAGACCACGCAAGCCTTTGGCATGAGCCGGTCGCGGGCGCTGCGACGCATCATTATTCCGCAGGCGATGCGGTCTATCATTCCGCCCACCGGCAACCAGTTGATCAGCATGATCAAGGCGACGTCGCTGGTCAGCGTGATCGCGATGGGCGATCTGCTCTACTCGGTACAGGCGATCTACAACCGCACCTTTGAGATCATCCCGATGCTGATGGTGGCAGTGATCTGGTATCTGCTGATCACCTCGATCCTCAATCTGGGCCAGTCCGCCATCGAGCGCTACTATGCACGTGGCACCCGCCGGGTGGCCAGCGCCCCCAGACGCGCCGCGACGGTAGCGGGCAGCGCGCAATCTCAGCGGGAGGAACAATGAGTCAGAGTGAACCCCTGGTCTGTGCCCGTAACGTGCAGAAGAATTATGGCGACAATCAGGTCCTGAAAGGAATCGATCTGGATGTCTGGCCCGGCGAAGTGGTGGTGATTCTCGGACCCTCCGGGTCCGGCAAATCCACGTTTCTGCGCTGCATCAATCATCTTGAAGAGATGAACGCCGGATCGATTCGGGTCGGCGAAGAGCAGATTGGCTATGTGCTGAAAGGGCATGTGCTGCATCGGCTTTCGCCACGCCAGATCGCCCGTCAGCGTCAGAAAATCGGCATGGTGTTTCAGCAGTTCAATCTCTATCCGCATATGACGGTGCTGCAGAACATCATTGAAGCGCCCATCGGCGTGCATAAATTTCCGCGTCAGGAGGCAATGGCACACGCCCGAGCGCTGCTGGCGACGGTGGGATTAAGTGATAAAGCGGACGCCTGGCCGCGCCACCTGTCGGGTGGACAGCAGCAGCGTGTGGCGATTGCGCGGGCGCTGGCAATCAAGCCGCAGCTGATGCTGTTTGATGAACCGACCTCTGCACTCGATCCGGAACTGGTGGGGGAAGTCCTGGCAACCATGCGTACCCTGGCCGATCAGGGTTTGACGATGATTGTGGTAACCCACGAAATCAGCTTTGCGCGGGAAGCCGCCGATCGCGTCGTCTTTATGGATGGCGGGGTGGTGGTGGAGCAGGGCACGCCAGAAGAGGTGATCGCGAATCCGCAGCATCCACGGACCCAGGCGTTTCTCAGTCGCTTCATCTGAGATCTTACTCTGTTACAGATTCCAGTTGTCGCCGCAGGCAAACTGCGCGTAAATAACAGTCACCGTGATTCGATAAAGTTGAAAGGTTAAATATGGAAGGTATCAGTATTGCCAAGCTGCTGATTATCGGTGCGCTTATCGTACTGCTTTTTGGTACCAATAAGTTGCGCTCTCTGGGCGGCGATCTGGGCTCCGCGATCAAGGGCTTCAAAAAAGCCATGAAAGACGAAGATACCAGTGCAACCCGAACAACGGCTGAAGACGTGCCGGCAGAACGCGTCGTTCATAAAGATTAATCGGTTATTTGCTGCAAATAACTGTTACTTTTTATTTCAGGCCATTTCAGGCACGTATAAAAAAACCAGGCTGTTTCCAGTCTGGTTTTTTGTTTTTCAGGCGTCTGATAGCAGAGGTGTACTTATTTCACTTCTTCGCCTTTAGCCTGCATATCCGCATGATAGGAAGAGCGGACAAACGGACCGCACGCGGCATGGGTAAAGCCCATCGCCATCGCTTCTGCTTTCATCTCATCGAACTCGGCCGGGCTGACGTAGCGCTGAACCGGCAGGTGGTGGCGGCTCGGCTGCAGATACTGTCCCAGCGTCAGCATGGTGACGCCGTGGCGACGCAGATCGCGCATCACCTCAACGATTTCGGCGTTGGTTTCACCCAGGCCCACCATCAGACCCGATTTGGTCGGGATATGCGGATGTGCTTCTTTGAAGCGCTCCAGCAGCTTCAGTGACCACTCGTAGTTCGCGCCCGGACGTACCTGACGGTAGACGCGCGGTACGTTTTCCAGGTTGTGGTTAAACACATCCGGAGGCGTCGCGGTGAGAATCTCCAGCGCGCGATCCATACGGCCACGGAAGTCCGGCACCAGTGTTTCAATTTTGATGGTGGGATTTTTTTCGCGAATCGCGCTGATGCAGTCGGCAAAGTGCTGCGCGCCGCCATCACGTAAATCATCACGGTCAACCGAGGTGATGACCACGTAGCGCAGGCCCATATCGGCAATCGTCTGCGCCAGTTTCGCGGGTTCATTAGCATCCGGTGCATTAGGACGGCCATGCGCCACATCGCAGAACGGACAACGACGGGTACAGATTGCGCCCAGGATCATAAAGGTGGCGGTGCCATGGTTAAAGCATTCGGCAAGGTTAGGGCAGGACGCCTCTTCACAGACCGAGTGCAGCCCGTTTTTGCGCATCGCAGCTTTGATACCCTGAATACGACTGGAGTCGGCTGGCAGCTTGATTTTCATCCATTCCGGCTTACGCAACATCTCCTGCCGTTCAACAGCCACGGTTTTCACCGGGATCAGCGCCATTTTGTCTGCGTCACGATATTTGACGCCGCGTTCCATCTGAATTGGTTTACTCATAAATCAGCAGGTTCCGGTCGGATTGCGATTTGAAAGCGTTCCCAATCAAACCGGGAAGGGGGCTTTCAACTTTATTTGAAAAAAGTGCAAAAATTATATCATCTCATCGTCTGGGAAGCAGCCACCGTCAGCGCTGAAAAGTTACATATTTGTAAATTCGCATTCTGCGTTAAGGCTTAACAGGAAGATCGCCTGCTATCCATTCAACATTTTCATAACCTGCCAGCCGCGCAAAGGCGCTGACCAGCGGAGCGCGTACCTGCTCTGTGGTCACCTCTGGCTGGAAATGTTTTAACTGGGTCATGCTCATGCCAGCGTAACCACAGGGATTAATGCGCAGGAAAGGCGACAGATCCATGGCCACATTCAGCGCCAGACCGTGAAACGAGTAGCCTTTGCGAATGCGTAATCCCAGCGAGCAGATTTTCTCTTCCCCGACATAGACGCCGGGTGCATCTGCGCGGGCGCGGGCGCTGACGCCGAATTCTGCCAGCGTAGCGATCACCGTCTCTTCAAGAAAAGTCACCAGCTGGCGCACGCCGAGCTTACGGCGTTTTATATCGATCAGGACATACATGACCTGTTGTCCCGGCCCGTGATAGGTGACCTGACCGCCACGATCGCTCTGCACCACCGGAATATCACCGGGCATCAGCAGATGTTCTGCTTTTCCCGCCTGACCCTGCGTAAAGACCGGAGGATGTTCGACCAGCCAGATTTCGTCACGACTCTGGTCATCGCGCTGGTCAGTATAGTGGTGCATGGCGTCAGAGACGGATTGCCAGTCGCACAGACCGGACTGGCGGACAAAGAGGGTTTCAACTGACAAAACGATAGCCCGCTAAAGGAAAAAACGCTGAGGATAACGTCGGCAAACCGTCAGGCTGTGGCGCCTTGCCGACCCGTAAATTACAGTACCATCCGCACAATTTCGATCTGGCCCAGCTCTTCGTACAGACGTTCGACCTGCTCGATGTGGGTGGCGTTGATAGTGATGTTTACGGAGTGATAGTTGCCTTTGCTGCTCGGCTTAACTTCAGGGCTATAGTCGCCGGGCGCATGACGTTGCACCACTTCAACCACTTGATCAACCAGCTCCGGTTGCGCCAGACCCATTACTTTATAGGTAAACGGGGTAGGAAATTCGAGCAGCTCATTCAGTTTGGTTTTCATATTTACTCCGGTGCATAAAAAACAGGCTCCCGCCTGAGCGGGAGCATCATAATATCTGGTAATGGGGACGAAGGGGCGATTTTTCAATCACCCTTTACGCTTAACCGAACCAGTGATGGAACATCAGTTTGATGTAATCCACGATACGGCCAAAGAAACCACCCTCAGAGATCTCGTTCAGCACCACCAGCGGACGCTGTTCGATCGTCTTGCCATCCAGCTGGAAGTTGATGCTGCCGACAACCTGGTTTTTCTTCAGTGGGGCGTGCAGTTCTGTGTTGGTCAGCACATAGCTGGCTTTAAGATCTTTCATACGGCCACGCGGAATGGTCAGGTAAGCATCTTTTTCCACGCCCAGTTGTACACGGTCATTATCACCAAACCAGACCGGCTCAGAGGCGAACTCTTTACCCGCTTTCAGTGGCGCAACGGTTTCAAAGAAACGGAAGCCCCAGGTGAGCAGTTTCTTGCTCTCAGTTTCACGACCTTTGAAGGTATGACCGCCCATGACCGCAGAGATCAGGCGCATCTGGCCTTCGGTCGCTGACGCCACCAGGTTGTAACCGGCTGAGTTAGTATGACCGGTTTTGATCCCATCCACGTTCAGGTTGGTGTCCCACAGCAGACCGTTGCGGTTCATCTGGCGGATATTGTTGAACGTGAACTCTTTCTCTTTATAAACAGCATACTCTTCCGGCACGTCGCGGATCAGCGCCTGGCCAATCAGCGCCATGTCGCGCGCGGAGCTGTACTGACCTTCAGCGTCCAGACCATGGACGGTCCCGAAGTGAGTATTCTGCAGGCCAATCGCTTTAACGTAGTTGTTCATCAGATTAACGAAAGCATCCTGGCTGCCGGCGACATAGTCAGCCATCGCAACACAGGCGTCGTTACCGGACTGCAGCACAATTCCACGGGTCAGCTGAGAAACCGGTACGCGGTCGCCTGGCTTCAGGAACATCAGCGAGGAGCCTTTGAAGACCGGGTTACCGGTCGCCCAGGCATCCGGACCGACGGTGACCATATCGTCCTGATGAATTTTGCCCGCTTTCACGGCCTGTCCAATGACATAGCTGGTCATCATCTTGGTCAGACTGGCAGGATCGCGGCGTGCATCGGCGTTTTTCTCTGCCAGCACTTTGCCCGAGTTGTAGTCGATAAGGACATACGCTTCGGCATCAATGTCCGGCACGCCCGGAATCATGGTCTTGAGATTGACGTCATCAGCAATAGCAGCATGGCTGAGAGAGAAAGCGATCAGTGATCCCACTGTCAGGCGTTTCAGCAAACGAGATGATTTCAGCGTGTTCATGTGTAGGACTACAACATCCGTGAGTTTGAGGTTAAAAATGTCACTCATCATACCCAATGCCAGTGAGTCTGGCACCGGGCGTGATGATTGGGTTGTTAGCAGACGTAACGTGTCGCTGTCTGATAAACCGATCAGCGACGCGTGTTAGTAATAAATGAGGCGGTCTGGCCTTCACTGCTCAGGCGCTGTTGTAGCGCAGCCGCTTCGGCGCGTGAGCTGTAGCCGCCGAGCTGAACGCGATAAACGTTGTTGCCCGCGTCTTCGACCTTGCCGGGCACACCGTAACGCTGGCTCAGGCTTTTCATCATCTGCTGAGCACGCGCCGGGTCATTTAGTGCACCGACCTGTACGACATATCCGGCTGCGGCACCACTGCTGGCTGCCGGCGCGGAACTGGCGACTGCAGGAGCAGCACTGCTGGCGGCTGGTGCGGAACTGGCAGGCGCGGCGGCGGGTGGTTCACTGCCTTCCAGCACGCCGTTCGCTAATGGCTGAGGTGCGCCAAGAAAGCCGCTGCTCTGTACCGGCGCGCCCATGTTGTCACCGCCCTGCAGCGTGCTGTTGCTGATGGCTTCCACGTTTTGAGCAGGCGGTTCAGCGTTTGCGGCGTTGCCGCCATTCATCACCGCACCACCACTCAGGTCCGGGCGGGCAGGCAGCGAGTAGCTCTGTTTGGCGACCACAGTACCAATGGTGCCCGGGCCTGAGAGCGTACCGTCGGGAGCCACCTTGATATAGTCGACCCGCACCCGAGAATTATTGGAGATGTTCAGACGGTCACCGGCTGCCCGCGACAGGTCGATGATGCGTCCTGGCGTGTAGGGGCCGCGATCGTTAACGCGCACCACAATCTGACGGCCGTTCGCGATATTGGTCACGCGCACATAGCTCGGCAGCGGCAGAGTAGGGTGGGCGGCCGTCAGCGCATCGGGATCGTAGGCTTCGCCGGTAGCGGTGCGGTTGCCCTGTGCCTCTTCGCCGTACCAGGTGGCCAGGCCGACCTCGCTGTAGTTCGATGGATCTTTGATGATGCGATAATTTTTGCCATTAACGCTGTAATCCTGGCTGGTGCCCGGATTAACTGGCTCATAACGAGGCTCAACGCCTGGAATCTCTACGACCGGTCCATTGTAAGCCGGTTGCGGCGGCGCCGTATTTTGGGGTTCGGGCGTGGTACAGGCCGCCAGAACCAGTGATGCCAGTGCAACGCCAAGCCATTCCTTACGCATCTGCAGCCTCTTAGACACTTTTAGATAACATTTTTCGGTGAGTGTGGATCGACATCACAATGCCGAATCCCGCCATAAGCACGATAAGCGCGGAGCCGCCGTAACTGACGAGCGGCAGCGGCACGCCAACTACCGGTAAGATACCACTAACCATGCCAATGTTAACGAAAACATAAACGAATAAAATCAGCATTAAACCGCCCGCCATGACCCGGCCAAACGTGGTCTGCGCGCGGGCTGCGACAACCAGTCCCCGCATGATCAGCAGCAGATAAAGGGTCAGCAGCAGCAGTACGCCAACCAGACCCAGCTCTTCGGCCAGAACCGCGAAGATAAAGTCGGTATGACGCTCCGGCAAAAATTCCAGCTGAGACTGGGTGCCCTGCAGCCAGCCTTTGCCGCGCAGTCCGCCTGAACCGATGGCGATTTTCGACTGGATGATGTGATAACCGGCACCCAGCGGATCTGTTTCCGGGTCGAGCAGCATCATAACGCGGTCACGCTGATAGTCGTGCATCAGGAAGAACCACAGAATCGGGATAAAAGCCGCGACCAGCAGAACGGCAACGCCAATCAGTTTCCAGCTCATTCCCGAAAGGAACAGGACAAACAAACCGGAAGCGGCAACCAGAATCGAGGTGCCGAGATCGGGCTGCGCGGCGACCAGCAGGGTCGGCACGAAAATCAGCAGCAGCGCAATGCCGGTGTTTTTCAGGGTTGGCGGACAGACATCGCGGTTAATAAAGCGCGCCACCATCAGCGGCACCGCGATTTTGGCAATCTCCGAGGGCTGAAAGCGAACAAAGCCGAGATCGAGCCAGCGCTGCGCCCCTTTACTGATCTGCCCGAAGGCATCGACCGCCACCAGCAGAATGACGCAGACAATATAGAGATAGGGTGCCCAGCCCTCATAAACGCGCGGCGGCACCTGCGCCAGCACAATCATAATCACCAGTCCCATCGCGATCTGACCGAGTTTACGCTCCATCATGCCGGGATCCTGACCACTGGCACTCCAGATCACCACGGCGCTGTAGGTCAGCAGGCCGAGAATGATCAGCATAAACAGCGGATCGATGTGGATGCGCATCCAGATCGATCGTTTCTGCGGACTATCTTGCATCGACATGTTTATTCACCTTCATAACCGGGCGGCACAGGGGCGGCGTCCGGCAGGACAGTATTGTTATCACCCAACATAATGTGATCCAGAATCTGGCGCATGACGGTGCCGACAGCCGGACCGGCGCCACCGTTTTCCAGGATAATGGTCACTGCGACCCGAGGCTTGTCATAAGGGGCAAACGCGGTCATTAATTTATGGTCGCGTAATCGTTCAGCAATTCTGTGGGCATTATAGGTTTCGTTCTCTTTCAGGCCAAAGACCTGCGCCGTACCGGACTTGGCGGCAATTTTATAAGGCGCATCAGCAAAGCTTTTGTGTGCAGTACCGTTGGGGCGATTCGCCACGCCGTACATGCCATCTTTAGCGATTTCCCAGTAACCGGAATGAATATCACCGATCGGGGCTTCTGGCGGCTGGCGATAGGGCACAAGGGTCCGGCCTTCGCGGGTGGCGCGCAGCATATGCGGCACCTTGACGACGCCGTCGTTGATCAGAATCATCATCGCTTTGTTCATCTGCAATGGGGTAGCCGTCCAGTAACCCTGGCCGATCCCCACCGGAATGGTGTCACCCTGATACCACGGTTTTTTAAAGCGTTTCATTTTCCAGTCGCGGGTTGGCATGTTACCGGCGCTCTCCTGCGGTAAGTCGATGCCGGTCCGGCTGCCGTATCCGAATTTATTCATCCACTCTGACAGTCGGTCGATACCCATGTCATAGGCGACCTGATAGAAGAAGGTATCGGCAGACTCCTCCAGCGCTTTGGTGACGTTAAGACGACCATGCCCCCACTTTTTCCAGTCGCGGAAGCGCTTTTCTGAACCAGGAAGCTGCCACCAGCCCGGATCGAACAGGCTGGTGTTGCGGTTAATCACGCCCGCACTCATGGCAGAGACCGCCACATAAGGTTTCACTGTTGAAGCCGGCGGGTAAGCTGCCTGAATCGCACGGTTATAGAGTGGGCGATTTTCATCTTCCAGCAGGCCGCGATAATCCTTACTGGAAATACCGTCGACAAACAGGTTGGCATCGTAACTGGGTGTGGAGACCATGGCGAGAATTTCGCCGGTGCGCGGATCGCTGACGACAACAGCAGCGCGACTGCCCGCCAGCAGGGTCTCGACATACTGCTGCAGTTTGAGATCGATAGTCAGATAGATATCACGGCCAGCCTGAGGTGACTCCTCGTGCAGCTGGCGAATAACCCGGCCCCGGTTGTTAACCTCAACCTCTTCAAAGCCGGTTTTGCCGTGCAGCAGACTCTCGTAATACGCTTCAATGCCCAGCTTGCCGATGTCGTGCGTGGCAGCGTAGTTCGGCCATATGCCTTCTTTGTCGAGGCGTGCAACGTCACGATCGTTGATTTTTGAGACGTAGCCGACTACATGCGTCAGCGTGGCACCGTAGGGGTAGTAGCGGCGCTGATAACCTTTAACTTCCACGCCGGGAAAGCGGTACTGATTGACCGCAAAGCGTGCCACCTGAACTTCATTCAGACCGGTTTTAACCGGAATGGAGGTAAAGCGACGCGACCGTTTGCGCTCTTTCTGGAAGTTTTCAAGGTCTTCGTCCGTCAGCTCAAGAACCGGGCGTAAGTTTTCCAGCGTCTGCTGCAGGTTATCAACTTTCTCCGGCACCAGTTCTGCCTGATAGATGGTGCGGTTCAGTGCCAGCGGCGTACCGGTGCGATCGTAGATAATGCCGCGGCTGGGGGCGACAGGCACCAGTTTAATGCGGTTCTGGTTGGAGCGGGTGCTGTAATCATCAAAGCGAAGGATCTGCAGATGGTAAAGGTTAACTACCAGTACTGAAGAGAGCAGTAAGATACCGACGAAGGCGATGAACGCCCGACGGACAAAGAGTTTCTGTTCGGCGCTGTAATCGCGAAAGGCGTTGCTTTGTAATTTCATCCGCTACTTGTCATGTCTGATGTGGGCTGATCGGTCATTCACGATGATAAGGATGATTAGTCGTTATACTCCAGGCCCGGTACAGACTTTCGGCCACCAGCACGCGCACCAGCGGATGAGGTAACGTCAATGCTGACAGTGACCAGCTCTGCTCTGCCGCCGCTTTACAGGCGGGAGCCAGGCCTTCAGGCCCGCCAATCAGCAGGCTGACATCGCGACCATCCAGCTTCCAGCGTTCAAGCTGCTGCGCCAGCTGCGGGGTTTCCCACGGTTGGCCAGGAATATCCAGCGTGACAATGCGATTGCCTTTGCCGACCGCCGCCAACATCGCTTCACCCTCTTTTTCAAGGATGCGTTTGATATCAGCATTTTTGCCGCGTTTACCTGCGGTGACTTCGGTCAGCTCAAACGGCATATCTTTCGGGAAGCGGCGCAGATATTCCATGAAACCGGTCTGCACCCAGTCGGGCATTTTTGTGCCGACGGCAACAAGTTGCAGTTTCACCGATTAGCCCCAGAGTTTTTCCAGCTCATACAGCTGGCGACTCTCTTCCTGCATCACATGTACGATGACATCACCCAGATCAACCACGACCCAGTCTGCCGCGCCTTTGCCTTCAATGCCTAATGGCATCAGGCCCGCTAAACGGGATTCCTGCTCAACGTGTTCTGCGATCGAAGTCACATGACGCGTGGAGGTGCCGGTGCAGATGATCATGAAATCGGTGATGCTGGATTTGCCCTGAACGTCGATGGTGACAATGTCCTGGCCTTTGAGATCATCAATCTTATCAATAACGAACTCTTGGAGTGCTTTACCTTGCAAAAGGTTCCCCTTGGAATCTGGTGGTATCGGGCTGGCTGTAGGCCCGGAGAGTGCAGCCAAAATTTAAGCGGCGCAGTATAGCATGCCCGGATCAGTCGCGATATAAGCCTTCGCGGTCGATATAGTCGATAACCGCCGCGGGCAACAGGTCGTCGCAGGGCTGGTTCTGATGGCGACGGCGACGGATTTCAGTCGCCGAAATGTCATAGAGCGGGGTTTCCGCCAGCCAGATATGGCCTGCGGGCTGCTGATGCAGTTGCCGGATATCCTGAGCAAGGTTTTGTTCGAGCCACTGCTGCATCTCCGGCGCGTCAAACCGGGTCGGATAGCCGGGGCGCTGGCACACCAGCAGATGGCAGAGTGACAGCAGATCCTGCCAGCGATGCCATTTCGCTAAGCTCAGCAGGGAATCCTGACCAATAATAAAGCCCAGCGGCTGTTCTGCACCGCGTTCGGCGCGCCAGGCTTCCAGGGTAGTTACGGTCCAGGAGGGGGTGTCGCGCTCCAGCTCACGGGTATCAATCTCAAACAGCGGTAAGCCGCGGATCGCACAACGCAGCATTGCCACCCGCTGGGCAGCACTGGCTTCCGGTTGCGGGCGATGCGGTGGCACATTGTTTGGCAGCAGCGTCACATGCTGCAGGCCGGTCTGTTGAGCCAGCGCTTCGACCGGACGCAGATGACCAAAATGAATCGGGTCGAAGGTGCCACCAAACAGCGCGTGTAACTCAGACATGGGCAAAACTCGTCGGAAAAGCACGACTGCTGAGCAGCAGCGTCAGGGTCTGTAACTGTGGCCACACCGGCTGCCCATAGTCCTGTTTCAGGGTGATCTCAATCTGGCTCAGCAGATGAATGGCGCGTTGCAGACGCGTGGCGTCCAGGCGTTGCAGTGCGTCGGTGAACAGCGCGCGGCGGTTCTGCCAGATCCGCTGCTGATCCATCAGCGTACGCAGCGGCTGCTGCGACTGGTGGCGCTGCAGATGCAGCAGTGTCAGCAAATCGCGCTGCAGCGTACGCAACAGAATCACGACCTCGCTCTCTTCTTTCTCCAGCTGATGCAGGATATGCAGCGCGCGACGGCTCTTACCCGCCAGCAGAGCATCCACCCAGTGGAAGGGGGTAAAGTGTGCGGCATCACTGACTGCCTCTTCAACACGGGGCAGGGTCAGCTTGCCGTCAGGCCACTGCAGCGAGAGACGCTCCAGCGCCTGGGCCAGCGCCAGCAGATTACCTTCATAGCAGTAACACAACAGCTGCACAGCTGCGTCATCGACCGAGAGTTTCAGCGCCTTAGCGCGATTCACGACCCAGCGCGGCAGTTGCGCCTGTTCAGGCGTCTGGCAGGGCACTAAAACTGCAGAGGCGGACAACGCTTTAAACCATGCACCGTTTTCCTGCGCTTTGGTCAGCTTTGGCATCCGGCAGATCAGCAGAATATCGGCGTGCAGCAGCTGCGACAGCTTAACCAGCTGCTCGGCCATTGCGGCGTTGGGGCCATTCTCGGGGAATTGCAGCGTCATGGTCTGACGCTGCGCAAACAGACTCAGTGACTGACAGCTGACAAACAGGCTCTCCCAGTCGGTCTGGGCGTCCAGCGTAAAACTAAAATGTTCTTCAAATCCCTGTGCGGTTGCGGCGGCACGGATGGCATCCGCACTCTCCTGCAACAGCAGCGGTTCGTTTCCGGCTAAAAAATAACAGGCGCGCAGCCCCTCACGGAGTTGCGCGCTGAGTTGCTCAGGGTAAATCCTGATCATTGCAGGCTGGTAGCAGAGGAAGACGGTGCTTCCTGTGAACCCTGACCCGGAACCGGAATCACTGACGCCGGTAAGGTCTCTTTGTTGTTGATCTGTGCAGCATGCACGGTCAGCAGTTTACGTACCAGCTGTTCGGCAGCACGCTGACGCATCTCCTGCGTAATCAGATCCTGCTCAGCATCTTTCGCCAGCGCAGCATTCGGGTTATCGAAGAATGAACGATAAACCGTGGTGCTGATTGGGTAGATTCCTTTGCCCGGCAACAGGACCTGCGCCGTAAGGGTCATGACCAGCTGATACTCAGCAGAGGTGCCGCTGATAAAGACCGATGCGGTGTTACGTCCCGATACCTCAGGACCCAGACGCAGCGTCGGAATATCGGTGCGGTTCTGTTTGTTGTCTTCAACGATGGTGACATCGTTGATACGCAGTTGCTGACGCACGGTACGCGCCAGCGGTCCATACGGATCGCCGGTTGAAACAATCAGGGTTTTCAGTTCGCTGGGCACCTGCGTGGTGCCGCGCGGATGAAAACCACAGCCAGCGGTGATCACCACCGCCAGCATGACAAACAGCCTGATAATCGGATGTCGCACAGTTCCTCCTGAACTTAACCTACGACCAGGTTAAGCAGTTTGCCCGGTACATAAATGACTTTACGGATAGTCACGCCGTCCAGATACTTCGCCACCAGATGCTCCTGAGCAGCGCGTGCCTGAACCTGTTCCTGTGTTGCATCGGCAGGTACGGTAATTTTGCCACGCACTTTACCGTTCACCTGCACCACGACCAGCAGTGAATCTTCAACCATAGCGGCTTCATCAGCCACCGGCCAGCTCGCTTCGTCGATGGTACCTTCGCCACCCAGCGTCTGCCACAGAACATAGCAGGCGTGCGGGGTAAACGGATAGAGCAGACGGACGATAGCCAGCAGCGCTTCCTGCATCAGAGCGCGATCCTGCTCGCTTTCCTGCGGGGCACGTGCCAGTTTGTTCATCAGCTCCATAATCGCTGCAATGGCGGTGTTGAAGGTCTGACGACGGCCAATATCATCCGCCACTTTGGCGATGGTTTTGTGCAGGTCACGACGCAGCGATTTCTGCTCGTCATTCAGGCTCTTCACATCCAGCGCCACGGTCGCACCCTGTGAGGTGTGCTCGTAGACCAGCTTCCAGACACGCTTCAGGAAGCGGTTAGCCCCTTCAACGCCCGACTCCTGCCACTCCAGCGTCATATCTGCCGGTGAAGCAAACATCATGAACAGACGTACGGTATCCGCGCCATAACGCTCAACCATCAGCTGTGGGTCGATGCCGTTGTTTTTCGACTTCGACATTTTACTCATGCCCGCGTAGATCACTTCGCGGCCTTGCGTATCCACCGCTTTCACTATGCGGCCTTTCTCGTCACGCTCAACCTCAACGTCAACCGGTGAAACCCAGTTACGCTCGCCGTTGTTACCGAGGTAGTAGAAGGCGTCAGCCAGCACCATGCCCTGGCACAGCAGACGTTTGGCTGGTTCATCAGAGTTCACCAGGCCCGCATCACGCAGCAGCTTGTGGAAGAAGCGGAAATACATCAGGTGCATGATGGCGTGTTCAATACCACCCACATACTGATCGACCGGCAGCCAGTAGTTTGCCGCGGCCGGATCCAGCATGCCTTCTTTGTAGCTGGCGCAGGTATAGCGCGCGTAGTACCAGGAGGACTCCATGAAGGTGTCAAAGGTGTCGGTTTCACGCAGAGCAGGCTGGCCGTTCACCGTGGTTTTCGCCCACTCCGGATCGGCTTTGATCGGGCTGGTAATGCCATCCATCACCACATCTTCCGGCAGGATCACCGGCAGCTGGTCTTCAGGTGTCGGCATTACGGTGCCATCTTCCAGCGTGACCATTGGGATTGGTGCGCCCCAGTAGCGCTGACGGGAAACACCCCAGTCGCGCAGACGGTAGTTCACTTTACGCACGCCCACGCCTTTTGCCGCCAGAGAATCCGCAATGGCGGTAAACCCTGCGGCGTGATCCAGACCGTTGAACTCACCTGAGTTAAACAGCGCGCCTTTGTCGGTCATTGCCGCGGCGCTGACGTCAGGAATAGAGCCATCCAGGTTGAGTACCACTGGCTTGATCGCCAGATCGTATTTAGTGGCAAACTCCCAGTCGCGCTGGTCATGCGCTGGGACCGCCATGACAGCGCCGGTGCCATATTCCATCAGCACGAAGTTAGCGACCCAGACCGGGAGAAGCTCACCGGTGAGCGGATGAATAACAGACAGGCCGGTCGCCATGCCTTTCTTCTCCATGGTCGCCATATCGGCTTCGGCCACTTTGGTATTGCGGCATTCAGCGATAAAGTCAGCCAGTGCCGGATTGTTCACCGACGCCTGGGTTGCCAGCGGATGACCTGCCGCAACGGCGACATAGGTTGCGCCGATAAAGGTATCCGGGCGGGTGGTGTAGACAGTGACTTTCTCTTCGCTGTCAGCAACGTCGAACGTGATTTCGACGCCTTCAGAACGGCCAATCCAGTTACGCTGCATGGTTTTGACCTGCTCAGGCCACTCTTCCAGCGTATCCAGGTCGTTCAGCAGCTCTTCCGCATAATCGGTGATTTTGATAAACCACTGCGGGATCTCTTTGCGCTCAACTTTGGTGTCGCAGCGCCAGCAGCAGCCATCGATCACCTGCTCGTTCGCCAGCACCGTCTGATCGTTCGGGCACCAGTTCACGGCGGAAGTTTTTTTATAGACCAGGCCTTTCTCATACAGTTTAGTGAAGAACCACTGTTCCCAGCGATAGTACTCTGGCTGGCAGGTCGCCAGTTCACGACTCCAGTCATAGCCAAAGCCCAGCAGTTTAAGCTGGTTTTTCATGTAGGCGATATTGTCGTATGTCCAGGGAGCCGGTGCGGTGTTGTTTTTGACCGCAGCGCCTTCCGCAGGCAGGCCGAAAGCATCCCAGCCAATCGGCTGTAGTACGTTTTTGCCGAGCATACGCTGATAACGCGCGATTACGTCGCCGATGGTGTAGTTACGAACGTGGCCCATATGCAGGCGGCCAGAAGGATAGGGCAACATGGAGAGGCAATAGTATTTCTCTTTACCTTCCTGCTCAGTCACTTTAAACGTTTCGTTTTCATCCCAGTGTTGCTGCACACGGGATTCAATCTCTTCCGGGCGGTATTGCTCTTGCATGGCTGCCTGTGGTCCTTTATGAATAACATTTTTCGGGCTCTGTGATCCGCATAGCATACCCATAAGGCCGCGTATCAACAACACTTCCCACTTTTGCTGGCACGATTTCTGCTGAAAGCGTCAGCCTCTTCACCCTTTTGTAATTCACTGTACAGACGACACGGCAAAAGCCGCATTGCGACTAAACTTAATTCAGCGAGGGTCTGCATAAAGGAGAATAAAATGAATAAAGTAGCTCAGGAATATCGCGAGTCGTTAGCCGTACTGACCGAACGTCTCCGTCAGGGCGATCGTAACCTTGATGAGCTGATTGCCGGTCGACGCAGCCAGTTACGGGTGCGCGATGACATGACGGAAAAAGAGATTGATCAGGCGCTGAGCTCGGTGCGCCGTGATTTGGGCGAGTTTGCACGCAGTTATACCGATGTGGAAGAGCCGCTGGCGGATTCACTGTTTATGCGCATTATTCGTGAGAGCGTCTGGAAAGAGCTGGCGGATATCACCGATAAAAGTCAGCTGGAGTGGCGCGAAGTCTTCCAGGATCTGCATCATCACGGTGTGTATCAGAGCGGTGAAGTGGTGGGGCTGGGCAATCTGGTGTGTGAGAAGTGTCAGTTTACCCGGGCGATCTATACGCCGGAAACCCTGTCGCGCTGTCCGGAATGCGGCAACGACCAGTTTCAGCGTCAGCCTTTTGAACCCTGATAACAACAACGATGCGGGCCACTCAGGTGACCCGCATCGGTTATTTAGTGCAGAATTTTAGCGAGGAAATCTTTCGCACGGTCAGACTGTGGGTTATTAAAGAAGTCATCTTTATTGGTGTCTTCGATAATTTTCCCTTCATCCATGAAGATCACGCGATTCGCCACTTTACGGGCGAAGCCCATCTCGTGTGTTACCACCATCATCGTCATCCCCTCCTGCGCCAGCTCAACCATCACATCCAGCACTTCGTTGATCATTTCCGGGTCCAGCGCCGAGGTCGGTTCATCAAACAGCATCGCGATAGGATCCATGCAGAGCGCACGTGCAATTGCCACGCGCTGCTGCTGACCGCCGGAGAGCTGGCCAGGAAACTTCTCAGCATGCGCTGACAGTCCCACACGCTTCAGCAGTTTTAGCCCTTTATCGCGGGCCGCCGCTTTGTCACGCTTCAGCACTTTTACCTGTGCCAGTACCAGATTGTTGATAATGCTCAGATGCGGGAACAGCTCGAAGTGCTGAAACACCATACCGACCTGACTGCGAAGTTGTGCAAGGTTGGTTTTTTTGTTGTTCACCTCGGTGCCGTTGACCGCAATCACGCCCTGCTGAACAGGCTCAAGTCCGTTCACCGTTTTGATCAGCGTCGATTTACCGGAGCCGGACGGCCCGCAGACCACCACTACCTCACCGGTTTTGACCTCGGTTGAGCAGTCGGTCAGCACCTGAAAGTGACCATACCACTTAGAAACATTTTTCAGGCTAATCATTTAAACCGTCCTTTTTCTTTTCAGATAGCTGACCAACAGCGATGCGCTCAGGCTGATAACGAAGTAGACCAGACCTGCAAACAGAACCATTTCAACCTGGGTGCCGTCGCGCTCACCAATGGTGGACGCGGTACGGAAGAAGTCCGCCAGGCTTAAGACATAGACCAGCGAGGTATCCTGGAACAGCACGATACCCTGCGTCAGTAACAGCGGAACCATGGCGCGGAACGCCTGCGGCAGGATGATCAGTCGCATTGCCTGCCACTGTGTCATACCCAGCGCCAGCGCGGCGTTGCCCTGTCCACGTGAAATACTGATGATGCCGGCACGAATGATTTCGGAGTAGTAGGCCGCTTCAAACAGCGAAAAGGCAACCATGGCGGAAATCAGCCGGATATCGGTTTTCGGCGACAGGCCCAGCACCTGCTGCAGGAAACTCGGCACCACCAGATAGAACCACAGCAGCACCATCACCAGCGGCACCGAGCGGAACAGGTTGACGTAGATTTTGGCGAACCAGCTGACGGGCTTAAAGCTCGACAGACGCATCACCGCCAGCAGGGTGCCCCACAGAATGCCGAAGACCACGGCGGTGATGGTGATCTTGAAGGTAATCACTAAGCCGTTAAGCAGATAGGGCAGGCTGGGTGTAATCGAACTCCAATCAAAATCGTACATTACTTGCCTCCCGCATTGCCTGGCAGCCGGACTTTGCGCTCGACCAGACTCATCAACAACATAATCACCAGGTTAATCGCGACGTAGGCCAGCGTAATGGCGGTAAAGGATTCATAGGCGTGAGCAGAATAGTCGAGCAGTTTGCCCGCCTGTGCCGCCATATCGACCAGACCAATGGTGGAGGCGATAGCGGAGTTCTTCACCAGGTTCAGCATTTCCGAGGTCATCGGCGGCACAATCACGCGATACGCATTCGGCAGCAGGACATAGCGATAGGTCTGCGGCAGCGTTAATCCCATCGCCAGACCGGCATTTTTCTGTCCTGCCGGCAGTGACTGAATGGCTGCGCGCACCTGCTCGCAGACGCGGGCGGCGGTAAACAGGCCAAGACAGATCATTGAAGAGAGGAAGAACTGAATGTTGGGGTCCAGCTCAGACTTAAACCACATGCCAAGCTTTTCGCCCACCAGTTCGGGCGCGACCAGATACCAGAAGAAGAACTGGACGATCAGCGGGATATTACGAAACAGTTCCACATAGCAGGTGCCAATGGTCGACAGCAGGCGATTCGGCACTGTGCGCAGAATGCCGAAAAATGAACCCACGCAGAAGGCGATAATCCAGGCGCAGCAGGAGACGGCTATCGTCACCTGAAAACCGGACCACAGCCAGCCGAGGTAGGTCGTGTTACCGAACGGGGCCTGTTCGAGGAATATGCCCCAGTTCCAATCGATACCCATAACGAGCTCCGGAAAAAAAGGGTAGCTAAGCTACCCTGAAGATTGATGAACGGCGTTTTATTGCCTGACTCAGGGGAACGACCCGGGTCAGTCAGTCTGTCCATGCCGCGGTTTCAGCAATCGAGAGGGCAGCCAGGCCGCCCTTGTTATACCCGCCGTCTTTCAGGCTGCATTTTGTTGGCGACGTTCACGCATCCAAATGCCTTACCTGAGTAAGGTCACCGGGATGCATTCTCCTGCCGACTCAATGCAACCTGAGATCCATTGGGTATTTTTTTGTTAATTCAGTGCTTTGTCATTTGGCGTTTTGAACAGGGCTTTCATGTCATCAGAGAGTTCAAAGTTCATGTTCAGATTCTTTGGTGGAATCGGCTGTTTGAACCAGGTATCGAACCATTTTTCTGCCTGCCCTGAGGTCTGGGCTTTAGCAATGGTTTCATCGACCAGCGCTTTAAACTGCGGATCATCTTTACGCAGCATGCAGCCATAGGCCTCTTTTGACTGTGGCGTACCTAAGATTTCCCAGTTATCCGGCTTTTTGGCTTTGGCGCGTTCGCCGGCCAGCAGAGCATCATCCATCATGAAAGCCACGGCACGGCCGGTTTCCAGCGTACGGAAAGAGTCGCCGTGATCTTTGGCGCTGATGATGCGCATATCCAGTTTCTGTTCGTCGTTGAGTTTATGCAGCAGCACTTCAGAGGTGGTTCCTGAAGTCACGACCACGGTTTTGCCTTTCAGATCGGCGAAATCTTTGATCGGGCCATCTTTTTTAACCAGCAGACGGGTGCCGATGACAAAAATGGTGTCAGAGAATGCGGCCTGTTTCTGGCGCTCAAGGTTGTTGGTAGTGGAGCCACACTCATAATCGTAAGTGCCGTTTTGCAGCAGCGGAATACGGTTTTGTGAGGTGATCGGGATCATTTTGACCTGCAGGTCCGGCTTGTTCAGCTTCGCTTTAATGGCTTCCACGATGGCGTTTGAGTAAGCCTGTGAATAGCCGACGACTTTTTGCTGGTTGTCATAGTAAGAAAAGGGAACTGATGATTCGCGATGCCCGACCACAATGACGCCGTTGTCATTGATCTTCTTCAGGGTGCCGCTGAGATCTTCCGCCTGGGCCGCTCCCGCCGCTGCGCTGATCAGCAGAAGAGATAATGCCACTTTGCGTAGTTGCATGTTCCAACTCCTTCGTATGAAAAAGGCCCAGGCTATTACCTGTGCTGATTATGATATTGTGTCTGTTATTTGCTGCGTTTCTGCTCATTCTGCGGATTAAATGGGCGCAGAAGAGTCACTAACATAGCGGATTGTTAACGCAATGAAACAAAAAAGTTTCTTTTTTGCGAGGCGATCCGCACCAAAAAAAGGCAAATATCTTACTCTGCGCGTTAGCGGTGCAGCAGAAGCGACTGTTTTGGTGCAACCTGCCAGGCGTCGGCGCCTGCAATCCGCCTGTCGGCGAAAAACAGTGAAACATTCTGCAATCATCGTGCCAGAAAGCGGTGCAGCGCGAGAAAGGCAGCAGAGTATGTGGTCAGGGGAGTGAGATATACCGGGGAGGCAGTAAAGAAAAAAGGCGAAGCCTGCGCTTCGCCTTTAAGGATCGGATAGGTTACCGGCGTCGACGCAGCAGAGCTATCAACGCCGCCAGCAGCGTCAGTGACCAGACTGGCCAGATGCCCGCCCGCGCATACGGGGTTTCACCCTGCGTCGGCGTGACCTTGCTGGTCAGCACATCGCGGGTAAACTGCGGCAGCATCGCCTCCACATCACCACTGGCATTGACCACCGCCGTCACGCCGTTGTTGGTGCTGCGCAACAGCGGACGTCCCAGCTCCAGCGCCCGCATTCTCGCCATCTGGAAGTGCTGCCATGGGCCGATTGAGTGACCAAACCAGGCATCGTTCGAAACGGTCAGCAGGAAATTAGTGTCGGGATGGAAGTTAGCCCGCACCTGTTCACCGAGCACAATCTCATAACAGATGGCGCTCGTCAGGTTATAGCCCGCCACGCTGAGTTGCGGCTGGAGATAGTTGCCACGGCTGAAGGCTGACATCGGCAGATCGAAGAACGGGGCCAGCGGACGCAGCAGATCGGCCAGCGGCACAAATTCGCCAAACGGCACCAGATGATTCTTCTGGTAACGATTGCCGCTGAAGTAGTTGTACGGCGTTTTGCCGCCCAGCACGATCACGGTGTTGTAGTCGTGATAACGATTCTGCTCCAGCCGGGAGTCAACGATGCCGGTGACCAGCGAACTGCCGCGTTCACGCAGTTCATCATCCAGCGAACGCAGGAACGGCTGCTGATTGCTTTCCAGATCGGTAATTGCAGACTCTGGCCAGATAATAATCGGCGCCTTACCCATCAGCGGCTGACTCAGACCGTTATAGATGCGCAGGGTCGTGAGCAGTTGCTGAGGATCCCACTTCATCGACTGCGGGATATTTCCCTGCACCAGCGCCACTTCTACGGCACGCTCCGGCATTGGCTGAACCCACTGGATGTAGCGCATCGGCCACGGCAGGGCCAGCAGCAGCAACGCCGCCACCAGACTTCTGACGTTGCGCTGCTGCAGGGCATAAGCCAGCAGGCCAGCAATGACCATCAGCAGGAAGGTCAGGGTCTCTACACCCGCCAGCGGGGCCAGGCCTTTTAACGGACCGTCGATCTGGCTGTAACCAAACTGCAGCCACGGAAAGCCGGTCAGCACCCAGCCGCGCAGGAACTCGGTCATCTGCCACAATGCCGGTGCAGCCAGTGCCAACCGCCACAGCGTCGTGCGCGGCCAGATGCGATTCAGTACACCGGCAAACAACGCCGGGTAGATCGACAGATACGCCGCCAGCAGCGCCACAATAAAGACATTAACCGGGCCAGGCATACCGCCAAAGGTGGCGACACTGACGTAAACCCAGTTGATGCCGCTGCCGAACAGACCTAAACCCCAGACAAAGCCGATCGCGGTGGCCTGTGGGCTGGAGCGGTTCAGGGTGAGCAGTTGTAAGCCGCACAGCGACAGCAGTGCGGCGGGCCAGAAATCGTAAGGAGAAAAGGCGAGGGTGCCAACCGCACCCGTTATTAAAGCCAGCAGCAGGCGAACCCGCTGGCGCGGGTAGAGTGAGGCTAAAGCCATAGACTTATTCGTCTTCCAGTTGGGGTTGTGGCGAATTTTCCGGAATAGTCACGTGAACCTGGATGATGCGGCGGCTGTCAGCCATCGCCACCTTGAACTGGTAACCCTCAATCTCAATGCTTTCACCGCGTGCGGGCAGATGGCCGAAGCCCTGCATGACCAGACCACCAATGGTGTCGACTTCATCATCACTGAACTGTGTGCCAAATACCTCATTGAAATCTTCAATGGCGGTCAGTGCGCGCACCGTGAAGGTGTGACGGTTGAGCTGACGGATATCACGATCTTCTTCATCGTCATACTCATCTTCAATCTCACCCACGATCAGCTCAAGAATATCTTCAATGGTCACCAGACCGGAGACACCACCAAACTCATCAATAACAATCGCCATGTGGTAACGCTGTGAGCGGAACTCTTTCAGCATCCGGTCAACACGTTTACTTTCAGGCACCACCACCGCAGGACGCAGCACTTTCTCAATGCTGAACGGCTCTGATTCACTGCTCATAAACGGCAGCAGATCTTTCGCCATCAGAATCCCTTCCACATGATCTTTGTCTTCGCTGATCACCGGGAAGCGGGAATGCGCGGAGTCGATAATGACATCCAGACACTCTTCGAGGCTCTGATTACGTTTCAGGGTGATCATTTGCGAACGCGGGATCATGATGTCACGCACGCGCTGCTCCGCAATATCCAGTACCCCTTCGAGCATGTCGCGGGTGTCCTGGTCAATCAGCTCTTTGTTATTCGAGTCGCGGATCAGCTCCAGGAGCTCATCACGGTTTTTTGGTTCACCGTGAAAGAGTTGGTTGATCAACAGGGAGAAAAATCCCTTTTTACTACTGGGTGCATCGCTGTTTTGAGAATGGTCGTCGCTCATGGCGGTTTTTAAAGATCTCTCTGGTGAGGAATAGGTGCTGTCAGCAAACCGTGCTGACAGCCGGATTGCCTGAATTCAGGATTCAGGCGTCTTCTTTCTCCGAAATGTACGGATCAGGATACCCAAGAGCAAGCATTATCTCGGTCTCCAGTCCTTCCATCTCGTCAGCTTCGTCGTCTTCAATATGGTCGTAACCCAGCAGGTGGAGCGTACCGTGTACCACCATGTGTGCCCAGTGGGCTTCAACGCTTTTTCCCTGTTCTGCGGCTTCCTGCTCAACCACCTGACGGCAGATGATCAGATCGCCCAGCAGCGGCAGCTCAATGCCCGGCGGCGCTTCAAACGGGAAGGAGAGGACGTTGGTTGGCTTGTCTTTGCCACGATAAGTCAGATTAAGCTCATGACTTTCCGCTTCATCAACCAGACGTACTGTGACTTCGCTTTCGGGCTGGAAAGGGGTCACAGCCGCTGAAAGCCAGCGGTGAAACTGGCCTTCATCAGGCAGATCAGCGGTGTTATCACAGGCGACTTGCAGGTCGAGAATCACCTCGCTCATTTGCTCTCCTGCGTGGCGCTCTGTGCTGCCAGCGCTTCACGTTTACGCTCTTCAGCCTGCTGGTCACGGCGGGTCTGATCGGCGGCTTCCCAGGCTTCATAAGCGGTGACAATGCGGGCAACGACCGGATGGCGCACCACATCTTCGCTGTGGAAGAAGTTAAAGCTGATCTCTTCCACGTCCGCCAGCACCTCGATAGCATGACGCAGGCCCGACTTGACGTGACGGGGCAGGTCGATCTGGGTGACGTCGCCGGTTATGACCGCTTTGGAGTTGAAGCCGATGCGCGTCAGAAACATCTTCATCTGCTCGATGGTGGTGTTCTGGCTCTCATCAAGAATGATGAACGCATCGTTCAGGGTACGACCGCGCATGTAAGCCAGCGGGGCAACTTCAATAACGTTACGCTCCATCAGCTTTTCAACGCGCTCGAAGCCGAGCATTTCAAACAATGCATCGTAGAGCGGACGCAGATAAGGGTCGACTTTCTGGCTCAGGTCGCCCGGCAGGAAGCCGAGCTTTTCACCCGCTTCGACGGCAGGGCGGGTCAGCATGATGCGGCGAATCTCCTGACGTTCCAGCGCATCCACGGCCGCAGCCACCGCCAGATAGGTTTTACCGGTACCGGCCGGGCCAACACCAAAGGTAATGTCGTGGTCGAGCACATTCGCGATGTACTGGGCCTGATTTGGCGTGCGCGGTTTGATCACACCACGCTTGGTCTTAATGTTGACCGCTTTACCGTACTCCGGCACGCTTTCAGCGGTTTGCTCCAGTACCCGGCTCTCTTTGATCGCCAGGTGAATCTGGTCAGGCTCGATATCCGGGATCTCACCACGCATTGGCGCGGTATCGACATACAGGGTCTTCAGGATATCTGCGGCGGCATTGACGCAAAGTGGACGTCCAACCAGCTTGAAGACGTTGTCGCGACGATTGATCTCAATGCCCAGACGACGCTCAAGCTGTTTCACATTATCGTCGAAAGGACCGCACAGGCTCATCAGACGACGGTTATCAGCCGGTTCAAGGGCGATTTCACGAGTTTCGATATTCAAACGAATCCTTTGGGTCACTCAGGGCCAGTTATGGGATGTGTCTGACGCACCGTTGGGCTTAACCGGATGCACCATAACGAAATTATTTATGCCGTAACGCCTGGGCGCAAGCTTAAGGAGAGATATTTGGGCGACACTTTCAGAAACCAAGTGTCGCGGCGTGAAATTGGCGGCAACGCAATGCGCGCTGCCGCTCAATATAGCAGGTATCACGGCTGGAACAGACCCACGCCGATTTCGTTTTCTTTGCGGGTACGGGCAATCACGGATGCCGGGCTTTGCGCCATGCGCAGGCCCATCTCTTCTTCAGTACGCACCAGCTTGCCGCGCAGCGAGTTGGTGTAGACATCGACAATTTCAACATCTACAAAGCGGCCAATCATCTCAGGCGTGCCTTCAAAGTTGACCACACGGTTATTTTCGGTGCGGCCAGAGACTTCCATGACGTTCTTGCGGGAGATGCCTTCCACCAGAATACGCTGCACGGTGCCGAGCATGCGGCGACTGATCGCCTGCGCCTGCTGGTTAATGCGGTCCTGCAGGATCCACAGACGCTGCTTTTTCTCCTCTTCGCTGACATCATCCGGCAGGTCAGCGGCGGGTGTGCCGGGACGGGCAGAGTAGATAAAGCTGAAGCTGACGTCGAAATTGATGTCGGCGATGAGCTTCATGGTCTGTTCGAAATCCTGCTGGGTTTCACCGGGGAAGCCAATGATAAAGTCGGAGCTGATCTCAATGTCCGGGCGCGCCGCGCGCAGCTTGCGGATAATCGCCTTATACTCCAGCGCGGTATGCGCGCGCTTCATCAGTGTCAGAATACGGTCTGCGCCACTCTGAACCGGCAGATGCAGGAAACTCACCAGCTCCGGGGTGTCGCGATAGACATCAATGATGTCATCGGTGAACTCAATTGGGTGGCTGGTGGTGAAACGAATGCGGTCGATGCCGTCGATGGCGGCGACCAGGCGCAGCAGCTCAGCGAAGGTACAGATCTCACCATCAAAGGTGGCACCTCGATAAGCGTTGACGTTCTGACCCAGCAGGTTAACTTCACGCACGCCCTGCGCCGCTAGCTGGGCGATCTCCAGCAGTATGTCATCGCTGGGACGGCTCACTTCCTCACCACGGGTGTAAGGCACCACGCAGAAAGTACAATATTTGTTGCAGCCTTCCATAATGGAGACAAAGGCTGTCGGGCCTTCTGCTCGCGGTTCCGGCAGGCGGTCAAATTTCTCAATTTCCGGGAAGCTGATGTCGACTACCGGACTTTTAGTGCCGCGCACGGTGTTGATCATCTCCGGCAGGCGGTGCAGTGTCTGCGGACCAAACACAATATCTACGCAGGGCGCACGCTGACGAATATGATCGCCTTCCTGCGACGCCACACAGCCACCGACGCCGATAATCACATCCGGGTTGCGCTCTTTGAGTTTTCTCCAGCGTCCCAGCAGATGAAACACCTTCTCCTGCGCTTTCTCACGAATGGAGCAGGTGTTAAGCAGCAGAATATCCGCCTCTTCAGGGACCTCGGTCAGCGTATAGCCGTGCGTACTGTTCAGCAGATCAGACATCTTGGATGAATCATACTCATTCATCTGACATCCCCAGGTTTTGATATGCAGTTTTTTTGTCATCGCGCTAGCCATTGATTCAGTGCAGTGAAGTGAGGGGCGCGTATTGTAATGCTTTGATGCTGTGGTGACCAGCCTGAGGGCTTTTCTGCCAGCCATCGGGTTTTCCGGTACACTTTGCTCTATTCAGACCCGCGATGCGCAGGCTGGCGGGAATAAGAGAGGGAGTTAAGCAATGCAGGGTAATCAGTTTGATGTCGTGATTGTCGGCGGTGGCATGGTCGGTGCTGCGCTGGCCTGTGGACTGACACAGCAACATTTTCGCGTAGCGGTGATTGAGCGTGCTGAACCCGCGCCATTTGATGCCGACAGCGACCCCGATCTGCGAATTTCAGCGATCGGATCCTCCTCGGTGGCGTTGCTGAAGCAGCTCAACGTCTGGCCGCGGGTCGAAGCGATGCGCAGCGCGCCCTATCGCAGACTGGAAACCTGGGAGTGGCAGACGGCGCAGGTGAGTTTTGATGCGGCCTCGCTGGGCCTGCCTGAACTGGGCTTTATGGTTGAGAACAGCGTGCTTCAGCGGGCGTTATGGGAGGAGATGCAGTCGCTGGGCGTGACCTGCTATTGCCCGGCCACGCTGGAAAACCTGCAGCCAGAAAATGGCGGCTGGCGCGTCGACCTTAACGACGGCGTGGCCTTACATACCCGGCTGGTAATTGGTGCAGATGGCGCAAACTCGCAGGTGCGGCAGATGGCCGGGATCGGGATTCATGGCTGGAGCTATGCGCAGTCCTGTTTACTGATTAGCGTAACCTGCGACCATCCGGCAGGGGATGCGACCTGGCAGCACTTTACGCCTCAGGGACCACGGGCCTTTTTGCCGCTATATGGCAACCGGGCCTCGCTGGTGTGGTATGACGCGCCCGCAAGAGTGCGACAGCTTCAGGCGATGCCAATAGCCCAGCTGGAGAAAGAGATTGCCAGCCACTTCCCGGCGCGGCTGGGACGGTTCAAAGCCCATGCGGCGGGCGGCTTTCCGCTGGTGCGACGTCACGCTTCACGCTATGTCCTGCCGGGGCTGGCGCTGGTCGGCGATGCCGCGCATACCATTAACCCGCTGGCCGGGCAGGGCGTGAATCTGGGGTATCGCGATATTGATGCGTTGATTGATGTGCTGGTAAGCGCGCGCGGTGCAGCGGAGGACTGGGCGTCAGAGCGGGTATTACAACGCTATCACCGTCAGCGTCGCAAAGACAATATGCTGATGCAGGGCGGGATGGATCTCTTTTACTTTGCCTTCAGCAACCAGCTGGCACCGCTGAGGTTTGCGCGAAATCTCGGACTGATTGCCGCTGAACATTCTGGCGTACTGAAGCGGCAGGTATTGCGTTACGCGCTGGGGCTATAGCCGCTTACGCATTCAGGCTCGCCCCAGGGCGGGCCAGTAATCAGGATGGTGGAGAAGGGACAAAAACAACAAAGCCCGCAAAAGCGGGCTTTGTTGTGCAATTTGGCTGGGGTGCAGGGATTCGAACCCCGGAATGCTGGTATCAGAAACCAGTGCCTTACCGCTTGGCGACACCCCAATAATGGGTTTTTCAAATTGTCTTTGTATGGCTGGGGTGCAGGGATTCGAACCCCGGAATGCTGGTATCAGAAACCAGTGCCTTACCGCTTGGCGACACCCCAATTATATGGTGGCTACGACGGGAATCGAACCTGTGACCCCAGCATTATGAGTGCTGTGCTCTAACCAGCTGAGCTACGTAGCCAAATTGTACTGCATTTCAATGATGGCTGGGATACCTGGATTCGAACCAGGGAATGCCGGTATCAAAAACCGGTGCCTTACCGCTTGGCGATATCCCATTCGTCCGTTCTCAGCATACAAGAATCATCGAAATTGGCTGGGATACCTGGATTCGAACCAGGGAATGCCGGTATCAAAAACCGGTGCCTTACCGCTTGGCGATATCCCATCCACGCTGCCGAATAATGAAATGGTGCGGGAGGCGAGACTTGAACTCGCACACCTTGCGGCGCCAGAACCTAAATCTGGTGCGTCTACCAATTTCGCCACTCCCGCAAAAAAAGATGGTGGCTACGACGGGAATCGAACCTGTGACCCCAGCATTATGAGTGCTGTGCTCTAACCAGCTGAGCTACGTAGCCATCTTTTTTTCGCGTTACCTTCATCGGCGTTGCGGGGCGCATTATGCGGAGTTGACCAGACAGCGTCAACAAGTTTTTTACCGTTTTTTGCCAGATAATCGCTGTTTGACTGGCTTATAACCAGCCTGGCGGTTTATTCGGCAATTTTTCAGTGAATACAACGCTAATCGTAAAAAAAATGGGCCATAACCGGCCCATTCTGGTGGCTTTCTGTCGGCTTATTTATAGGCTGACTGATGCACACCCACGGCACGTCCGGAAGGATCGTCCATGTTTTTAAACGCTTCATCCCACTCAATCGCTTTAGCTGACGAACAGGCGACCGATGGACCACCAGGCACACACTCTGCCGCACTGGCTAACGGGAACAGCTCTTCGAAGATCTCACGATAGAGATAAGCTTCTTTCGAACCCGGCGTGTTGAACGGGAAGCGGAAATGGGCGGTTGCCAGCTGCTGGTCGCTGATTTGCTTCGCGGCCACTTCCTTGAGTGAGTCGATCCAGCTGTAACCCACACCATCAGAGAACTGCTCTTTCTGACGCCACGCTACGCTCTCTGGCAGGTAAGAGGAGAAGCATTCACGCAGAATGTGTTTCTCCATTTTACCGTTGCTGCCACACATTTTGTCGGCAGGGTTGATACGCATTGCCACATCCAGGAATTTTTTATCCAGGAACGGTACGCGGGCTTCAACGCCCCAGGCAGACATCGCTTTGTTAGCGCGGGCGCAGTCAAACATATGCAGCGCCTGCAGTTTACGCACGTTTTCTTCGTGGAACTCTTTGGCGTTTGGCGCTTTATGGAAGTAGAGATAGCCGCCAAACACTTCATCTGCACCTTCGCCAGACAGCACCATCTTAATACCCATCGCTTTGATTTTACGCGACATTAAGTACATCGGCGTGGAGGCGCGAATGGTGGTGACGTCATAGGTTTCAATGTGATAAATCACATCGCGGATGGCATCCAGACCTTCCTGCACGGTGAAATGAATTTCGTGATGCACGGTGCCCAGATGTTCCGCGACAGATTTTGCTGCTTTTAAATCAGGTGAACCTTCCAGTCCGACCGCGAAAGAGTGCAGCTGCGGCCACCATGCATCACTTTTATCCTGATCTTCAACCCGTTTTGCCGCAAAACGCTTGGTCACAGCTGAAATGATAGAGGAGTCCAGACCGCCTGACAGCAGCACGCCATAAGGGACATCTGACATCAGGTGGCTTTTCACGGACTCTTCCAGCGCATGTTTCAGGCCAGCCGCATCTGTGGTGTTGTGTTCAACGTTCTTGTATTCCATCCAGTCACGCTGCCAGTAACGACGGATTTCACCATCGGTGCTGGAGAGGTAGCTTCCCGGCGGGAACTCTTTGATCGAACGGCAGGCCGGTACCAGCGCTTTCATTTCTGACGCAACAAACAGGTTGCCGTGCTCATCGTTACCCATGTAAAGCGGGATGATGCCGATATGGTCGCGGCCAATCAGATACGATTTCTTAACGCTGTCATAGAGGATAAAGGCGAACATGCCTTCCAGCTCATCAAGGAAGTCGACACCTTTCTCCTGATAGAGCGCCAGAATCACTTCACAGTCAGAACCGGTCTGAAATTCGTAGCGATCGCTGAGTTCAGCGCGCAGTGCCTGATGGTTGTAAATTTCGCCGTTAACGGCCAGTACGTGGGTGTGATCGGCGTTGTACAGTGGCTGTGCGCCGTTGTTAACGTCAACAATTGAGAGGCGTTCATGCGCCAGAATAGCCTTGTCATCTGCATATACACCTGACCAGTCCGGGCCGCGATGACGCATTAAACGTGAACATTCCAGCGCTTTTTTGCGCAGCTCAACAGGATCGGTTTTCAGATCCAGCACACCAAAAATTGAACACATAACTGACTCCTGATCTCACCTTACGGCGATGTTATCTTTTGCGTTTGTCCGGCAGCCTGACGCTGCGTGATAGATAAGAAAATGCGCTATTTGGTGTATTCAATGCAAGAGGAATCGTGATTTACTGATAAAAATATTGCTCACATGGCGATAAAATTGAATAAACGACAATTTAAATGTTGTTTTGTTGTTGGATCGGCAATGAAAAGGCATTTGTGAGTAAAAAACAGGCAGCGGAAGTAGGCGGGAGCATGAAAAAAAGGGGGGACGCATCACAGATTAAACGGATGCGTCATAAGAGAAATGAATCAGAACAGGTCAATATCGGCAACAGAAGGGTAGATCCAGTCCGGACGGAACGGCATGGCATCGATATCGCTCAGCGTCGAGACGCCTGACAGCACCAGTACTGTCTCAAGACCTGCCTGGAAACCGGCGAGAATATCGGTTCGCAGGTTATCACCCACAATGACCGTCTCTTCTGAGTGGGCCTGCATTTTATTCAGCGCGGCGCGCATGATGTAAGGGCTGGGTTTGCCCACAACAAACGGGCTACGTCCTGAGATCTTCTCAATCCCGGCGCAGAGCGCGCCACAGGCGGGTATAAAGCCGCGCGCGTGCGTATCGGGGTTAGTGGCGATAAAGCGCGCGCCGTTAGCGACGAAGAAGGCCGCTTTGTGCATCATGTCCCAGTTGAACGAACGCGTCTCCCCGACAATGACAAAATCGGGATTCACATCCGTAATGGTAAAACCCGCTTTATAGAGCTCATGAATCAGCGCGCCTTCACCAATGACATAGGCCTTTTTACCCTCCTGACGACGCAGGAAGTCGGCGGTAGCCATGGCAGAGGTATAGAAAACGGATTCAGGAACCTCAACACCAGCAGAAGCAAAGCGGTTAGCCAGATCCTGCTCTGTCTGCGAGGGATAGTTCGTCAGCACCACCAGCGGCATCTCTTTGACCAGAATACGCTGTAAAAATTCCTGTGCGCCAGGAACGGCCGTGTTGTCGTGCATCAGCACGCCATCGATATCACAAATTACGCTTTTAATGGTCATAGTCAGATCCGATGTGGCCCGCCACAACAGCGGGTTAGCTTAGAGCCTGTCCCATTAGGCTATTTTATTTGTCATTCTAAACCTGGGCAGTGCTCACAATCCTCACGTACTACGTGTACGCTCCGGTTGTTCCGCGCTGTCCATGTCCAGACTGCCTGCACCAATTACGCCTACTGGGATAGGCTCTTAGTCTTCCAGAAGATGTTGCAGCAGAATGCCGTTAAGCATGGCACGTTTAGCCAGCGCAAACGCACCAATCGCAGAACGGTGATCCAGGGTAGAACGCACCACCGGCAGATTTTTACGAAAGGCTTCTAATGCCTGGGTATTGATGCAGCCTTCAATCGCGGGCAGCAGCACTTTTTCTGCTTCCGTAATCTCGCCCGCCAGCACCACTTTTTGTGGATTAAACAGGTTAATCGCGATGGCAATCGCTTTGCCCAGATACCGGCCCACCTGTTCAACCACTTCGCAGGCCAGCGCATCACCCTGATTGGCCGCTTTGCAGATGTGGGACATCTGGCACGCCTCCAGCGTCAGTACACTGGGGTAGCCCTGATTCAGCAGATGCCGCACTCGATTCTCAATGGCGCCGTTAGCGGCAATGGTTTCAAGGCAGCCAAAGTTACCGCAGTGACAGCGCTCGCCAAGCGGGTCAACCTGGATATGGCCGATTTCGCCGACGTTGCCGTTGCTGCCGAGGAAAATATGGCCGTTAGCAATAATGCCGGCACCGGTGCCGCGGTGTAAGCGCACCAGGATTGAGTCAGCACAGTCGCGGCTTGCACCGAAATAGTGCTCGGCCAGCGCCAGACTGCGAATGTCGTGCCCCACAAAGCTGGTGACGTTGAACCGTTTTTTCAGACTGGCGACCAGCGGCCAGTGGCTGACAGAGATGTGCGGCATATAACGGATCACGCCGTTAATCGGATCAACCAGGCCTGGCAGGATGACGGAAATCGCGATCAGCTCGCGTATTTTACGCTGGTGCTGCTCAATGAAGCCGCTGATGGCGTTAAACAGCGCATGTTCCAGTGTCTCCTGGGTGCGTTCCGGCAGCGCATAATCCTCCTGCGCCAGCGATTTACCGCTGAGGTCGAACAGGGTCAGAGTCGCATCGTTGCGGCCGAGGCGAACCCCGATGGTATGAAAGTGGCGGGTTTCAGTGATAATCGAGATAGCGCGGCGACCACCGGTAGACGCCTGCTGGTCTACCTCTTTGATCAGGCCGCGCTCAATCAACTGGCGGGTAATTTTGGTGACGCTGGCGGGGGCGAGTTGGCTGAGTTCGGCAATCTGAATGCGCGATATCGGCCCCTGTTGATCAATCAGCCGGTAAACCGCTGCGCTATTAAGTTGCTTAACAAGATCGACATTTCCTATTTGTGACTGGCCGCCAGTGGTCATTCAGTGCTTACTCGCTCAGGACGTCGTCTCCGTTGACTAACGTCTTAATGATTTTAAAGTCGCGCGTAAACACAGTCAGGTTCGCGATTTTTCCTGCTTCGATCGAGCCCAACTGTTTTTCCACGCCCATCGCCCGTGCCGGGTAGAGTGATGCCATGCGTAACGCTTCGTCCAGTGCGATACCGACATGCTCGACGCTGTTTTGTACTGCTTCTATCATCGTCAGGGCCGAACCACTAAGTGTGCCGTTTTCGTCAACACAGAGGCCGTCACGATAATAGATTGTTTTGCCTGCAAAAATAAACTCGCTGATGTCAGCGCCAGCCGGTGCGGTGGCATCGGTTACCAGCACCAGTTTGTCGCCTTTAATGCGTTTTGCATTGCGCACGTTAGCGTAATGTACATGTAAACCATCCGCAATAATGCCGCAGTATACATCAGGCGAATCAAACAGCGCACCGATAAGCCCGGGTTCACGTCCGGCAAACGCCGGCATAGCATTGTAGAGGTGGGTCGCGAAACTCACGCCAGCAGAAAAACCCGCTTTTGCCTCTTCATAGGTCGCATTCGAGTGACCCGCTGAGACAATGATTCCGGCGTCGGTCAACTGACGAATCACGTCGCTGCCGGCGTTTTCTGGTGCAAGGGTGACTTTGGTGATGACGTCGGCGTTGTCGCAAAGATACTGCACCATCGCCGCATCCGGCAGGCGAATCAGTGCCGGATCGTGGGTGCCTTTTTTCGCCTTACTCAGCCACGGGCCTTCCAGATGCAGACCCAGCGCCTGATGCTCATGCTTCTGCAGGTAAGCGCGCATGGTTTCAATTGCCCGCTTCATCAGCGCGTCGCTGCTGGTGATCAGCGTCGGTAAAAAGCTGGTGCAGCCAGACTTTTCATTGGCGCGCTGCATCGTTTCCAGCGTCTCAATGCTGAGCGCATCAAGGCTGTCATTGAACTGAACGCCACCGCAGCCATTGAGCTGCAGATCGATAAAGCCTGGCGCAATAATCGCACCCGCCATATCCTGCTGCTCAATATCAGCCGGAAGCGATTCACGTGGGCAGACGCGCGCAATAAGCCCGTCAGCCACCACGACGGCGTGATTATCCAGAATCTCATGGCCGCTGTAGATTCGACCGTTTACTAATGCGTACATCTTTCTTCTCCCGTCCTGGCCTGCTGTCACTCAGCGTAACAGCAGGGGAAGACACTATTCTGTTACACGCCTTTCATATTTTCCGCTTCCATTTCGCGGAAATATTTCACGGTTTTGACTTTCAGTTCCATGGTGGCTGGCTCATCACAGACCACAACCGATTTCGCATGCAGCTGCAGGCAGCTGATGGTCCACATATGATTCACGTTGCCCTCAACCGCTGCCTGCAGCGCCTGCGCTTTGACATGGCCGGTAACCAGAATCATCACTTCTTCTGCATCAAGCAGCGTGCCGACGCCGACCGTCAGCGCATACTTAGGCACCTGATCCACGTCACCGTTAAAGAAGCGCGAGTTCGCTACGCGGGTATCATGAGTCAGGGTTTTAATGCGGGTACGGGAAGCCAGCGAAGACGCCGGTTCGTTAAAAGCGATATGACCGTCGTTGCCGACACCGCCCATAAACAGGTGAATTTTACCCAGTGCGCGAATTTTCTCTTCGTACTGACGACATTCTGCGTCAATATCGGGCGCATTACCATTCAGCAGGTTGATATTTTCCGGTTGAATATCAACGTGATCGAAGAAGTTGCGATACATAAAGCTGTGATAGCTTTCAGGATGCTCTTTTGGCAGACCGACATATTCATCCATATTGAAGGTCACGACATGTTTAAAACTGACCTGGCCCGCTTTGTGCATATCAATCAGGTGTTTGTACGCCTCCAGTGGCGTGCCGCCGGTTGGCAGACCCAGAACAAAAGGTCTGTCCGCCGTGGGGTTAAACGCATTGATGCGGTTAACAATATGTCGGGCGGCCCATTTACCCACCTGGGTTGGCGTCGCTAAAGGAATCAGTCTCATATTTCACCTCATTTGAAAATAGAAAGGGGATCGCTAAACCGTTGCGTTAGTCATCAGCCTGAGCAGATTGTCTATTCTCGCTACGGGCGGAGCGTAATTCAATATTTCGGATCATAAAATAAGTTTGTGGTGATAGCCAGATGTTGCCGTGTTACATGATGTTTTTTAGTGATAAAAATCACATTTACCAGGGTTTTAATTTGCGAGGCGAATTAATTTATCATTACACTTCGCAGCGTGATATGAAGTGTATTAACGATCTTTGCAGCTGACATAACAACATTAAGCGGCGCAAAGCGACAAGTCAGGCTCATAGGGGGAAGGGGATATGTTAGGTTATTTACAGAAGGTGGGGCGCGCACTGATGGTGCCGGTAGCAACCCTGCCAGCAGCAGCAATATTAATGGGGGTGGGTTATTGGATCGATCCGGACAGCTGGGGTGCAGGTAATGCGCTCGCTGCGTTGCTGATCAAATCCGGTGCCGCCATCATCGAAAACATGTCAGTGCTGTTTGCGATTGGTGTCGCATATGGCATGTCAAAAGATAAAGATGGTGCCGCTGCCCTGACTGGCTTTGTCGGCTTCCTGGTTGTTACCACGCTCTGCTCACCGGCCGCGGTGGCGATGATACAGAAGATGCCGGTTGACCAGGTGCCAGTGGCGTTTGGCAAAATCAACAACCAGTTTGTCGGTATTCTGGTCGGTATTCTGTCGGCAGAGGTCTATAACCGCTTCAGCCATGTCGAGCTGCCTAAAGCGCTTTCCTTCTTCAGCGGACGCCGGCTGGTGCCGATTCTCGTCTCGTTCCTGATGATCTTCGTCGCTTTCATTCTGATGTATATCTGGCCGGTTATTTTTAATGGCCTGGTGGGCTTTGGTGAGCATATCCAGAAGCTCGGCTCTGCCGGTGCCGGTATCTACGCCTTCTTCAACCGCCTGCTGATTCCGGTCGGTCTGCATCATGCACTGAACTCGGTGTTCTGGTTTGATGTTGCCGGCATTAATGACATTCCTAAATTCCTGGGCGGTGCGCAGTCACTGGCTGATGGATCGGCAACCGTGGGCATCACAGGCCGTTATCAGGCGGGCTTCTTCCCGATTATGATGTTTGGTCTGCCGGGTGCTGCGCTGGCTATCTACCACTGCGCGCGTCCAGAGAACCGTGTCAAAGTCGGTAGTATCATGCTGGCTGCAGCGTTTGCTGCTTTCTTTACCGGTATCACCGAACCGCTGGAATTCTCCTTCATGTTCGTGGCACCCGTGCTCTATCTGATCCACGCCGTCCTGACCGGCATCTCGGTCTTCATCGCTGCCAGCATGCACTGGATTGCCGGATTTGGTTTCAGCGCCGGGCTGGTGGATATGGTGCTGTCGACCCGTAACCCGCTGGCGACACACTGGTACATGCTGATTCCGCAGGGCCTGGTCTTCTTTGTTATCTACTACGTGGTGTTCCGCTTCACCATCAAAAAATTCAACCTGATGACGCCGGGCCGTGAGCTGGCTGTTGCCGGTGATGAAAGCGATGGTTATGACGTTAACGTCGATAAAACTGACAATGGTGAAACGGCTACTGAATCGCTGGCGCGCCGTTATATTGGTGCCGTGGGTGGCTCATCTAACTTAACCAGCATCGATGC
This sequence comes from Pantoea sp. JKS000250, assembly GCF_003201065.1. Taxonomy (NCBI): domain Bacteria; kingdom Pseudomonadati; phylum Pseudomonadota; class Gammaproteobacteria; order Enterobacterales; family Erwiniaceae; genus Pantoea; species Pantoea sp. JKS000250. The sequence continues at coordinate 3,370,377 of NZ_QICZ01000001.1, forward strand.
CTGTATTACCCGCCTGCGTCTTAACGTGAATGATTCGGCTCAGGTCAATGAGGGCGTTGCAAAGCGTCTGGGTGCATCCGGGGTGATCCGTCTTAATAAGCAGAGCGTACAGATCATCGTAGGTACCCAGGCCGAAAGCATTGCCTCGGCGATGAAAAAAGTGCTGACCAAAGGCCCGGTCGCAGCCGCTGCTACCAGCAGTGCGCCAGTGGAACCTGACGTTAAACCGCAGGCCGTGCTGAACAGTGAGAAGCGTGTTATTGCGACATTGCTGGCACCGGTAACGGGCGAAGTGGTTGCGCTGGATGATGTGCCGGATGAAGCCTTTGCCAGCAAAGCGGTAGGCGATGGTCTGGCGATCAAACCCAGCGACAAATGGGTCGTGGCTCCAATTGCCGGTACGCTGGTGAAAATCTTCAACACCAATCACGCTTTCTGTCTGGAAACGGAAAATGGTGTAGAGATTGTGGTGCACATGGGACTGGATACCGTGGCGCTGGAAGGTAAAGGCTTTACCCGCCTGGCTGAAGAGGGGGCCACGGTGGTCGCCGGTCAGCCTGTGCTGGAAATGGACCTTGAATTCCTGAACGCCAATGCCCGCTCGATGGTGAGTCCGGTGGTTGTCAGCAACAGCGATGATTTCGCCGGTCTGACATTACTGGCCCGCGGTCAGGTGGTGGCAGGTGAAACTCCGCTGTATGAAGTGAAAGGCTAATCCCCGCAACAGAACCCCACAGGCAGGAAGCGATTCCTGCCTTTTTTGTTTTAAAGGCTTAACAAACGGTTGTTTCCCTCAGACGCTTTGTGGATCATACTCCGTTACTTCGTGGTACAAATCACCCGTTATTCGTATTGAGGATTTTTGAGATGAGTGAGGCTGAAGCCCGCCCAACTAACTTTATTCGTCAGATCATTGACGAAGATTTGGCGAGCGGTAAGCACAGCAGCGTGCATACCCGTTTTCCGCCAGAGCCCAATGGCTATCTGCATATTGGTCATGCGAAATCGATCTGTCTGAATTTTGGCATCGCCCAGGATTATCAGGGGCAATGCAACCTGCGTTTCGACGATACCAATCCGGTTAAAGAGGATGTGGAATTTGTTGAATCCATCAAGCGTGACGTCCAGTGGCTGGGTTTTGAGTGGAGCGGTGAGGTCTGTTACTCATCAAACTATTTTGATCAGCTTTATGACTATGCCATCGAGCTGATTTCTAAAGGTCTCGCCTACGTTGATGAGCTGAGTCCGGATCAGATTCGCGAATATCGCGGCACCCTGAAAGAGCCGGGCAAAAACAGCCCTTATCGCGACCGCAGCGTGGAAGAGAATCTGGCGCTGTTTGAGAAGATGCGTAACGGTGAGTTTGCCGAGGGCACGGCCTGTCTGCGCGCTAAAATCGACATGGCCTCTAATTTCATCGTGATGCGCGATCCGGTGCTTTATCGCATCAAGTTCGCGGAACACCACCAGACCGGCAACAAGTGGTGCATCTACCCGATGTATGACTTTACCCACTGCATCTCCGATGCGCTGGAAGGCATTACGCACTCGCTGTGTACGCTGGAGTTCCAGGACAACCGCCGACTCTATGACTGGGTGCTGGATAACATCACCATTCCGGTTCATCCTCGTCAGTATGAGTTTTCGCGCCTGAATCTGGAGTATGCGGTGATGTCGAAACGCAAACTCACTCAGCTGGTGACTGAGAAGCACGTAGAAGGCTGGGACGATCCGCGCATGCTGACCGTTTCAGGTCTGCGTCGTCGTGGATATACCGCCGCCTCTATCCGCGAATTCTGCCGTCGTATTGGCGTGACCAAGCAGGATAACATCGTGGAGATGGCCTCGCTGGAATCCTGTATTCGCGACGACCTGAATGAGAATGCGCCACGTGCCATGGCCGTGCTGGACCCGCTGAAAGTGGTGATTGAAAATCTGCCAGCAGGCCATAACGAAATCATCACTATGCCAAATCATCCGGGTAAACCGGAGATGGGCACGCGTGAAGTGCCGTTCAGCCGTGAGATCTGGATCGACCGTGCCGATTTCCGCGAAGAGGCGAACAAGCAATATAAGCGTCTGGTGCTGGGCAAAGAAGTCCGCCTGCGTAATGCCTATGTGATTCGTGCTGAGCGCGTCGCTAAAGATGAAGCGGGCAACATCACCTGCATCTACTGCACCAGCGACACAGATACGCTGAGCAAAGATCCTGCCGATGGCCGTAAGGTCAAAGGGGTGATTCACTGGGTGTCTGCGGATCACGCGCAGCCAGCAGAGTTCCGTCTGTATGATCGTCTGTTCAGTGTGCCAAATCCGGGCGCGGCAGAGGACTTCCTGGCGGTAATCAATCCTGAGTCACTGGCGATCAAACAGGGCTTTGTGGAACCGGGCCTGCGCGATGCAGAACCGACCACTCCATTCCAGTTTGAACGTGAAGGTTATTTCTGTGCCGACAGCGTTTACTCTAAACCGTCGCAGCTGGTGTTTAACCGCACCGTCGGTCTTCGTGATACCTGGGCGAAAACCGGCGAATAAATTTTTTTGAGGCTGACCTCATAAAATGACAAAAGGGCGATTTATCGCCCTTTTTTGTTGCCCCGATTTTAATCATTGCCGACGATTATTCTGACCTAACCGCAACCGATTAAATGCCGCATTGTGAGAGAAATCTGAGTTTAAAAAAATTAATCAATTTCCGGATGTGAATTATCCGCTTTCAGGTAGGCTATGCGCTCTCAGAGGTTGCAAAGCGGGTTACAGAAGGAAAAAAAATGACAGTTCTCGCCCAGGAAGCCAGAAACAGTGTGGTCGTTTTACATCAGCTCATTGAACGTATTTTTAACCAGCCTGCCGGATCTGATGACAGTTTTGAGCTGCTGATGTCCTATTTCCATCCTGAATTCCGCATGGTCACCCCAAAGGGCAGAGAGTACAATCTGAACGAGGTCGAGGAACTCTTCAGGCAGTTGCAGGGACAGCGCGAAGGGATGCGTATTGCCACCTGCGAGCACGTCATCCTTTCTCATCATGAGAAAGAGATCACCGTGCAGTATCGCGAAATGCAGATGATGAATGGCAATAATCAGAGCCGTATTTCGCTGGCGATACTGGACTGCAGCAGCTCCATTCCACGCTGGCGCTATCTGCAGGAGACGCTGGTCGCCTGATATCACAGCCCAGGACAGACGAAAAAAAAACCGGTGAATTCACCGGTTTTTTTATTTCAGGTCGCGTTACTGGTCGTGCAGGGTTTCATCTTCCCGGCAATCGCCCAGCGTACAGTGTCCATAGAGATAGAGGCTGTGGTTGGTCAGTTTGATGCCATGACGGGTGGCGATTTCACGCTGACGCGTTTCGATCGACTCATCGCTGAACTCAATAACTTTGCCGCAATCCAGGCAGATTAGATGATCGTGGTGATGCTGCTGCGTCAGTTCAAAGACAGATTTGCCGCCTTCAAAGTTATGACGGGTCACGATACCAGCGTCATCAAACTGGTTCAGAACACGGTAAACGGTAGCCAGGCCAATCTCTTCGCCGATGTCGATCAGGCGTTTGTACAAATCTTCCGCACTGACGTGATGGCACTCAGGTTCCTGAAGCACTTCCAGAATTTTCAGTCTGGGCAGCGTCACTTTCAGGCCAGCCTTCTTTAATGCGGTGTTGTTGTCAGTCATGCGGATTTTGTCCTGTCACTATATTCACTTTTGTGGCTTGTCGCCTTGAATGTCGATCTGCGCTCATTCTCATTTGCGTCTCATTATAGAACTGAAGCGATGAAATGAAAACCAGAGGGCGTGCCTGAATCATCACGGGCTGTGGGGGATAGGTCACCGGGCCGGGGAGGATTCTGGCAGATGTCTGTTGGTACATCGCTTAGTCTTGCCGCCTGAGAAATAAGCGGAAGATCGATGCGGGTATTCTACAGATTAAACGGAGAAAGTTAAAAAAATGTGGCTATTATTTCTATAGGAATTTCCATTGCCTCAATGTGAGCTGGCGCTCACATTGAGTCGGGCAGGATCAGGCTTCGAGGATATCTTTCAGCTGCAGTTCATCAGAAATCTGCTTAACCCACTGCTCTACGCGCTGGTTAGTCAGTTCAGGCTGGCGATCTTCATCAATGGCCAGACCCAGGAAGTGGGTATCATCTGCCAGACCTTTTGAGGCTTCGAAGTGGTAACCTTCGGTTGGCCAGTGTCCGACAATCACGGCACCGTGCGGCTCAATGATGTCACGGATCGTGCCCATCGCATCACAGAAGTACTCCGCGTAATCTTCCTGATCGCCGCAGCCAAACAGCGCAACCAGCTTGCCGTTGAAATCGATCTCTTCCAGCGTCGGGAAAAAGTCATCCCAGTCGCACTGCGCTTCACCGTAGTACCAGGTCGGAATGCCCAGCAGCAGGATATCAAACGCTTCCAGATCTTCTTTTGTGCTTTTCGCGATGTCATGCACTTCTGCAACGTCTGTACCCAGCTGTTTCTGGATCATTTTTGCAATGTTTTCGGTATTGCCGGTATCGCTGCCAAAGAAGATGCCTACGAGTGCCATGAGTAAAATAACCTCTTAAATCCTGATAATGAGATGTGTGCCGCAGCACATTTCAGCGAATAATAGCAGACGAGAGAAAACCGGTGAACGGTTAAAGCCCCGACATTTGCTCCTGCGTGCGATTTGCCCGCATTAATCCAGTTTGAGCTGTGCCAGCAGCATCTGTTCAATCAGCTCGCTGCGGCTGAGATTGCGCTGTTCTGCCAGCGTGTTGAGCGCATCGACGGCTTCACTGTTCATTTTCAGTTCGACACGACGAAGTCCGCGTCCTTTGTCACGTTTAAGCTGATTGCGCTTGTTGATGCGCAGCTGTTCATCACGCGAAAGCGGACTGGTTTTGGGTCGACCAGGGCGGCGCTCATCAGCAAAGAGATCGAGCGTCGTGCGGTCAGTCTGTTCTTTTGCCATGGCTTAGTAAAACTGAATGGGGGCGGGCGCCAGTCACTCACCGCGCAGATTATAAATTATTGGCTATTGCCGCAGCAAAACGGACGCGCGGCAAAATTTTAGCGCGCCATCATACTTCACGCTTACTCCGGACGCCAATCCTAAACCTTTGCCGCCATCTATTTGCTTTTAAAGCGCAAAAAAGCGACGGACACTGCGCAAAACGGCATCGGGTTTCTCTGCATGAACCCAGTGTCCCGCGCCTCCAATGACATGTGCCTGCGCGGCCGGGAACTGCTGCAACAGCGCATCGCGGTAGCGGTTGTCCAGATAGCTGGAGTCGCCTCCGCGAATAAACAGTGCCGGATGATCCCATGCCGGAACGGGCTGCCAGCCCGAAATCGTGGTGTAGTTATCCCACAGCACCGGGACGTTGAAGCGCCACTCGCCCGCCTGAAATGACTTCAGCAGGAACTGAATCACCCCTTCTTCATCGATAAGCGTACGCATAATCTTCGCCGCCTCACTGCGTGACGAGACGCCTGCGTCGGTTACAGCACGAATACCGGCAAAAATCTCATCATGGCGGCGGGTCTGGTAGTCGACCGGAGCGATGTCAATCATCACCAGCCGCTCGATGCGGTCCGGCACCAGCGCGCTCATGGTCATGGCGATCTTCCCGCCCATTGAGTGACCGATCACCGCGACGCGTTCAATGCCGTGCGCATCCAGCGTATCGACCATGTCCTGCGCCATTACAGCGTAGTTCATCTCGTCAGATCGTGGTGAGAGTCCGTGGTTGCGGACATCAACCTGCAGCAGAGGCCCGGCATCTTTGAGCCCACGCGCCAGCACGCCAAGGTTATCCAGACTGCCAAACAGGCCGTGGATAAGCAGGACAGGTAAGGAATCAGCAGGGGATTGTTCAGTTTGCAGACGGGCGTTCAAAATCATAGCAAAGTTCTTAAGTTTGAGACCTGTGCTTAGGTTATCATGGTTTCACCTTTTCAGGCGCGCCGGTTCCGGCGGCATTAGGACATATTCTGACTTTTGCCCGTAAACCGTTTGATTGCTAACAACCCGCCTGAATTTAACTTTATAATCCTGATGTTAGAACCCGCACATCCTTTGAATTGCCTGACTATACTCAGAGCTTTTCAGGAAACAGGTGGTTCTGTCATGAGAAAGAACCGTACGGAATAAGATGAAAACGATCGAAGTTGACGAAGAGCTCTACCGTTATATTGCCAGCCACACGCAACACATTGGTGAAAGCGCATCCGACATTCTGCGTCGTATGCTGAAGTTCACTGCCGGTCAGACTGCACCCGCTTCGCCTGCTCAGCCAGCCTCAAAAGAGGCAGCGAAAGAGTCTCAGCCTGCGTCCGTGGGTTCGCGCCCGCAGGATCGTGTCCGCGCGGTGCGTGAGCTGCTGCTTTCCGATGAATATGCGGAGCAGAAGCGGGCGGTGAACCGCTTTATGCTTATCTTGTCAACGCTCTATCGTCTTGATACTGCAGCTTTTGCTGAAGCTACTGCATCTCTGCAGGGCCGCACCCGCGTCTATTTTGCTGGTGATGAGCATACGCTGTTACAGAATGGCACCCATACTAAGCCGAAGCATGTGCCCGGCACACCGTACTGGGTGATCACCAACACCAATACTGGTCGTAAATGCAGCATGGTCGAACACATCATGCTCTCGATGCAGTTCCCGGCGGAACTGACCGAGAAAGTTTGCGGCACCATTTAAAACTTAAGCGTCAGGGAGCAGCGCCAATGGCCAATCACCCACGTGCCGGGCAACCCGCCCAGCAGAGCGATTTGATTAACGTTGCACAATTAACGTCACAATATTATGTCCTGCAGCCCGATGTGGCGAACCCGGAACATGCGGTGAAATTTGGCACCTCTGGCCATCGCGGCAGTGCAGGGCGTCAGAGCTTCAACGAGATGCACATTCTGGCTATCGCGCAGGCGATTGCCGAAGAGCGTAAAAAGAACGGCATCACCGGGCCGTGCTACGTCGGTAAAGACACCCATGCGCTGTCAGAACCGGCGATCCTGTCGGTACTGGAAGTGCTGGCGGCGAACGGCGTTGATGTGATTGTGCAGCAGGACAATGGCTATACGCCGACCCCTGCGATCTCGAACGCTATTCTTGAGCACAACAAAGCGGGCGGCCCGCTGGCTGACGGCATCGTTATCACGCCTTCGCACAACCCACCGGAAGATGGCGGCATCAAGTACAATCCACCTAACGGCGGACCGGCTGATACCAACGTCACCAAAGTAGTGGAAGATCGCGCTAATCAGCTGATCAAAGATGGGCTGAAAGAGGTGAAACGTCTGCCGCTGGAACAGGCGATGGCGAGTGGCCATGTTGTCGAGAAAGATTTGATCCAGCCGTACGTTGAAGGTCTGGCCGAGATTATCGACTTCCCGGCGATCCAGAAAGCGGGCCTGAAGCTGGGTGTTGATCCACTGGGCGGTTCCGGTATTGCTTACTGGCAGCGTATTGCTGAGCACTACAAGCTGGATCTGACGCTAGTGAATGACGCGGTCGATCAGACCTTCCGCTTTATGCACCTTGATAAAGATGGTGTTGTGCGCATGGACTGCTCGTCTGAAAGCGCAATGGCAGGCCTGCTGGCCTATCGTGACAAGTTTGATCTGGCGTTCGGCAACGATCCCGATTATGACCGTCACGGCATTGTGACCCCGGCGGGTCTGATGAATCCAAACCACTATCTGGCGGTCGCGATCAACTATCTGTTCCAGCATCGTCCACAGTGGGGCCAGGATGTCGCCGTGGGTAAAACCCTGGTGTCCAGCGCCATGATTGACCGTGTGGTCAACGACATTGGCCGCAAGCTGGTGGAAGTGCCGGTTGGTTTCAAATGGTTTGTTGATGGTCTGTATGACGGCAGCTTCGGTTTCGGCGGCGAAGAGAGCGCGGGTGCATCATTCCTGCGTTTTGATGGCACGCCATGGTCAACGGACAAAGATGGCATCATCATGTGTCTGCTGGCGGCTGAAATCACCGCTGTGACCGGTAAAAACCCGCAGCAGCATTATGACGAGCTGGCCGCGCGCTTTGGCGCACCAAGCTACAACCGTCTGCAGGCATCCGCCACTTCAGCGCAGAAAGCTGCACTGTCGAAGCTGTCACCAGAAATGGTAAGCGCGGATACGCTGGCGGGTGATCCCATCACCGCGCGTCTGACTGCGGCACCAGGTAACGGTGCGTCTATCGGCGGTCTGAAAGTGATGACGGAGAATGGCTGGTTTGCTGCTCGTCCGTCAGGCACCGAAGACGCCTACAAAATCTACTGTGAAAGCTTCCTGGGCGCAGAACACCGCGCGCAGATTGAGAAAGAAGCGGTAGAGATTGTCAGCGAAGTGCTGAAAAACGCCTGATAGTCGGGTAAAGAAAAGGCGCCTCTGGCGCCATTTAGATTGTTGACAAAATCTACTCCAGTTAGCTGCGGGAACGTGCCAGCACAGGAAACAGGGTCAGATCGGAAAGACGCAAAAGCCGTCATCCATGACAGGCTCGGCCCACGCCATCCATGGCATGGGACGCTTTCCTCCTCTGACCCAGTTTCCTGCGCCTCAGGTTTATTCGTTGCGGTCAGATTCACTCTGATTTGAGTTTGTTTGCAGTTATGAAAGGCGCCTCTGGCGCCTTTTTTATGGCATAAAGCGATAGCCAATCCCGGTTTCGGTCAGCAGATGGGCCGGTTGGGTCGGATTCGCTTCCAGCTTCTGGCGCAGATGCCCCATATAAATGCGCAGATAGTGGCTGTGCTCCACCGCATTGGGCCCCCAGACCTGGCTCAGCAGCTGCCGCTGCGTCAGCACCTTGCCGGCATTATTCAGCAGAATGCTCAACAGACGAAATTCAATCGGCGTGAGGTGAATCTCACTGCCGCCGCGCTGTACCCGCCGTGCGGCAAAATCGACGCTGACGTCGGCAAACTGAATTCTTGCTTCGGGCTGCTGACCACCATGACGGCGCAGTGCAACACGGACGCGCGCCAGCAGTTCGCCAATGCCAAAAGGTTTGGTCAGATAGTCATCCGCCCCGGCATCCAGTGCGGCGATCTTATCCTGTTCATCACTGCGCGCCGACAGCACTATCACCGGTATGGCACTCCACTGGCGCAGGTCACGGATAAAATCGGTGCCATCCCCATCCGGCAGGCCAAGATCGAGGATCACTAAATCAGGTTTACGGGTTGCCGCTTCAATCAGTCCGCGTTGCAGCGTATCGGCGTCAAACACCTTCAGATCTTCATTTTCCAGCGCCAGCCGGACAAAACGGCGGATCTCTTTTTCATCTTCAACGATCAAAACCGTGGTCACGCAATACCTGCCTTGAGTGAGAGCCGAAGCGCTACTTTATCAATATTTTATGCTGCCGTCCGCGCGCGTCATCTTTCGGGCATTCAAACCCTCTCGTAACCTGGCGGTAACTTATCTGTAACTAAATTACAGGTTAATTCTTAAACAGCAAAAATAGCGACAAATAAGTGGTCAGATGAGTAGTAAAATTACACAACCTGGCGTAAAGTTGAACACAGATCACATTCGCACACTTTAACTTACCGGGAGGAGAAACCATGTATCAGGCTTATCCACGTTATAAAATACTCGCGCGTCGTACGCTGGTGGTTCTTCTCGGCGTTCTGGCACTGCCTGTTATGCTGTTTCGACAGGATCGGGCACGCTTCTACAGTTACCTGCATCGCGTCTGGTGCAAGACCAGCGCAAAGCCAGTCTGGCTGGCGCAGTCTGAAGCCGGTGGTGGCGCATTCTGGTAATGAGCCCTCCCGCAGAACAGGCCTGGTCATCTGACCGGGCTTTTTTTTGCGTTTTTTCTGAGAATAAGCGGTCCGGAACCGCGTTTTCCCCCTTTATTCCGGACCATTTTGCGCTACACTTAAACCTCTACAAGATTTCGGAGGTTGTACAAGTATGAGCAAAAAAATCCCCGTTGGAATCAGTGCATGCCTGCTCGGTGATAGCGTGAGGTTTGATGGTGGCCATAAGCGTCTTACTTTTGCAACTGAGGATCTTACGCCATTTGTCCGCTTTGAGCCGATCTGTCCTGAAATGGCGATTGGGCTGCCTACGCCGCGTCCGGCATTGCGTCTGGTAAAGCAGGGTGATGATGAGGTGCATCTTTGCTTCAGCAAAGACGGCGGCGAAGAAGTCACCGCTCAGATGCGTGACTGGTCTGCGGAGCGGGTAAAATCGCTGCATCATCTCTCCGGTTATATCCTGTGCGCCAAGTCGCCCAGCTGCGGGATGGAGCGCGTACGGGTCTACGAACCCGACAACAACAATAACCGCAAAGTGGGCACCGGCATTTTTGCTGAATTCCTGCAGCGCGAGATGCCCTGGCTGCCGCTGGAAGAGGATGGTCGTCTGCACGATCCCGCTCTGCGAGAGAACTTTATCGGCCGTATCTGCGCACTGCATGAATTTAATCAGATGTGGGAAAGCGGCCTGACCCGTCACGGGCTGATCGCCTTTCACAGCCGCTACAAACTGATGATGCTGGCGCATTCGCAGGAGAAATATCGCGAGCTGGGACCCTTTGTTGCTTCGATGAGCCAGTGGGATTCGCTGGATGCCTTTGCCTTTGAGTACCGCAATCGCATGATGGAACTGATGTCACGTCCCGCCTCACGTCGTAATCACACCAATGTGCTGATGCACGTGCAGGGCTACTTCCGCCGCCAGCTAAGCTCACCGCAGCGTCAGGAGCTGGCAACGCTGATTGACCGCTATCGTCAGGGTACACAACCGCTGCTGGTGCCCATTACCATTCTCAAGCACTACATGGCTGAGTTTCCGCATCCGTGGCTGGCACAGCAGCGCTATTTCGATCCCTATCCCGAAGCCTTGTGCTTACGCTACGGACAGTAATTCAGGAGGCGTATGACCACTCATCTGGTCTGGCTGCGTAATGATTTACGCATCAACGATAATCTGGCACTTCACGCCGCCTGTCGCGACAGCAAGGCAAAAGTGATTGCGCTCTTCCTTGCTACGCCGGAACAGTGGCAGCAGCATGACATGTCACCCAGGCAGGCGGCGTTTATTCACGCCAGTCTGGTGGAAGTACAGAACGCGCTGGCTGAGCGGGGCATTGCGCTGCACTATCAGGCGTGTCACGCCTTCAGCGACAGTATCGATGCGCTGGCCGAATTCTGTGACAAGCACCATGTCGACCAGCTCTTCTATAACTATCAGTATGAAGTGAATGAGCGTCAGCGCGATGCCGAGGCGGAAAAGCGTCTCGATGACGCGGGCGTGATCTGCCAGGGCTTTGATGACAGCCTGCTGCTGCCACCTGGCAGTGTGCAGAGTGGCGATCGCTCAATGTATAAAGTCTTTACGCCGTTCAGCAAAGCCTTTGTCCGCCGTTTGCAGCAGAGTCTTCCGGAGTGCGTGCCTGCACCTAAGCCGCGCGACGGTGCGCCGCTGAAAACCACCCCAATCCCTGCGTTTGACTGTCCGACCGAAGCCTTTGATGAGGATTTGTTTCCGGCAGGCGAAGCGGCTGCCCTGAAGCGGTTGCGCCATTTCGCCACTCAACCCATTATCGATTATCCCGCGAAGCGCGACCTTCCTGCGCTGGACGCTACCAGTCGCCTGTCGGTCTATCTGTCGACCGGCGTGCTGTCGCCTCGTCAGTGCCTGCATCGCGTGCTGCATGAACATCCCGATGCGCTGGATAACAGTCGCGCATTTACCTGGCTGAACGAGCTGATCTGGCGTGAGTTCTATCGTCATCTGCTGGTGGCCTATCCGGCACTGTGCCGGCACAAGCCATTTATTGACTGGACGCGTAACGTGGAATGGCAGCGTGAAGACGCGCATTTCGATGCCTGGAAAGCGGGAAAAACAGGCTATCCGATCGTCGATGCTGCAATGCGTCAGATGAAGGCGCTGGGCTGGATGCACAACCGTTTACGGATGATCACCGCCAGTTTCCTGGTTAAAGATCTGCTGATCGACTGGCGCGAAGGCGAACGCTATTTCATGCAGCAGCTGATTGATGGCGACCTGGCCGCAAACAATGGTGGCTGGCAGTGGGCGGCTTCCACCGGTACAGATTCAGCACCCTATTTCCGCATTTTTAACCCGACCACACAGGGCGAGCGCTTCGATGAGCAGGGCGAGTTTATCCGTCACTATCTGCCGGAGCTGGCGGATGTCCCTGACAGCCATATTCACCAGCCCCACGTCTGGGCGGAAAAGAACAACAGGAAACTCGATTATCCGGCACCAATCGTGGATCATAAGGCAGCCCGTAAAAAGACATTAGACGCCTTTGAGCGCGCCAAAAGCGCCGCCTGAGGCCTCGAAGGAGCCTGAATGAACCATTATGAATTAGAGACGCTGATCAATCAGCAACTCGACAGCCACAGCTTCAGCGACTATGCCCCCAACGGGTTGCAGGTTGAGGGACGCAACGAAGTTAAAACGATTATCACCGGCGTGACGGCCTGTCAGGCCTTGCTGGATGAGGCGGTCGCACGTCAGGCCGATGCAATAATCGTCCATCATGGCTACTTCTGGAAAAGTGAACCGGCCGCGATTAAAGGCATGAAGCGCCGCCGTCTGCGGACGTTGCTGGCTAACGATATTAATCTCTATGGCTGGCACCTGCCGCTTGATGCGCATTCAGAACTGGGCAACAACGCCCAGCTGGCGAAACTGCTGGATATCGACGTACGTGGCGAAGTCATGCCGCTGGTGTTCTGGGGTGAGCTGGCTGAGCCGATCTCCGGTGAACAGCTGGCCCGCCGAATTGGCGATAAGCTGGGACGCGAACCGCTGCATTGCGGTGATAACGCGCCAGCACTGATCCGTCGCATCGCCTGGTGCAGCGGTGGCGGACAGGGCTTTATCGACCAGGCCGCCGCTGCGGGCGTTGATGCCTACATCACCGGTGAAGTCTCTGAACAGACCATTCACAGCGCACGCGAGCAGGGGCTGCATTTCTTTGCCGCAGGTCATCACGCCACCGAGCGTGGCGGCGTAAAAGCGCTGGGCGAGTGGCTGGCACAACACCACAATCTTGATGTGACCTTCATCGATATTCCTAATCCTGCCTGATCTCTCCCTTGTCCTGCGCGCCTGCGCAGGACCTAAATCTGTTGACACATCCCTGCCACTTTCGCATAACTATTTGCTTTAAGTAGATAAGCCATCGGCTGATCCGGGCATCCGGTCAGGTCGGCCAGGCACGATCTCAATCAGGCGGGAGGTAGCTGTTGCAACGAGCACGGTGTTATTTATTGGGTGAACGCGCTGTCGTGCTGGAGCTGGAGCCGCCGGTCTCACTGGAGAGTCAGCAGCGTATCTGGGGACTGAACCAGCGACTGCAGTCGGATGCGGGCGTGCTGGAGGTCATTCCTGGAATGAACAATATCACCCTGATTCTGCGCGATCCCCAGCAGAGTGCGCTGGATGCGATAGAGCGGCTTCAGCGCTGGTGGGAAGAGAGTGAAGCGCAGTTGCCAGAATCGCGTCTGGTGGAGATCCCGGTGATCTATGGCGGCGAACATGGCCCCGATCTGGTGGTGGTGGCGGAACATGCCGCGCTGACGGCCGGTCAGGTGGTTGAGCTGCACAGCAGCAGCGACTATGTGGTGTTTTTTGTCGGCTTTCAGCCGGGCTTTCCCTATCTGGGCGGACTGGATCCGCGCCTGCACATACCACGCCGTGCGGAGCCGAGAGTTGCGGTACCGGCCGGATCGGTTGGCATCGGTGGCAGCCAGACGGGCGTCTATCCGCTGGCTTCGCCCGGCGGCTGGCAGTTAATCGGCCAGACCCGCACCGCGCTGTTTGATCCCCTGCAACAACCGCCCACACTGCTCCGTCCCGGTGACAGGGTTCGCTTTGTGCCGCAACAGGAGGGCGTATGTTAAATATTCTTCGCGCCGGGCTGGCCGCCACCCTTCAGGATGCGGGCCGCTACGGCTGGCGTCAGTATGGCATCAGCCCCGGCGGCGTGCTGGATCATCCCGCGATGTTCACCGCCAATGTGCTGGTGGGCAATGCGCCTGACAGCGCGGTGCTGGAGCTGGTGCTCGGCCAGTTCAAAGCGGAGTTTACCCGCGACGGCTGGTTCGCACTGACTGGCGCAGGCTGCCATGCGGAGCTGGACGGTCAGCCGGTCTGGACGGGCTGGCGCACGCCGGTGAAACGCGGCCAGGTCCTGTCGCTGGCGATGCCGCAGCGCGGCATGCGCAGCTATCTGGCAGTGCAGGGTGGTTTTGACATCCCTGCGGTGCTCGGCTCAGCCAGCACCGATCTGAAAGCAAAATTTGGCGGATTTCACGGTCGCGCCTTACGGGATGGCGATCAGATCCCGCTGGGCAAACCGACGCGTCAGTTCGACCGCAAAGTCGGGGTACGGCAGCTGCTGTGGGGCAATCGCATCCGCGCACTGCCTGGTCCGGAATATCACGAGTTCAGTCCCGACGCGCAGCAGGCGTTCTGGCGTACCGCATGGAAACTCAGCCCGCAAAGCAACCGGATGGGATACCGGCTTGAGGGACGTGAGCTTAAACGTGAAAGTCCGCGTGAGCTGCTGTCACACGGCGTGATGCCGGGTGTGATTCAGGTACCGCCGAACGGACAGCCTATCGTGCTGATGGCGGATGCCCAGACCACAGGCGGCTATCCGCGGATCGCCTCCGTCATCGAAGCCGATCTCTATCATCTGGCGCAAATCCGCCTCGGTGAGCCGATTCACTTTATTCATTGCACGCTGCCGGAAGCGATGCTGGCACGTCAGCATCAGCAACGCGCGCTGGACCAGATGAAATGGGGACTTCATGAAAATTGATTTAAACGCCGACCTGGGCGAAGGCTGTGCCAGCGATCAGGCGCTGCTTAAACTGGTGAGTTCCGCCAATATCGCCTGTGGCTTTCATGCAGGGGATGCGCAGACCATGCTGCAGTCGGTGCGCTGGGCGCAGGCATCCGGCGTCGCCATCGGCGCGCATCCTGCTTTCCCCGATCGGGAGAACTTTGGCCGCAGTGCCATGCAGCTGCCACCGGAAACGGTCTATGCCCAGATGATCTACCAGATTGGCGCGCTGAAAAGCCTGGCGGAAAGCGAAGGTGCGCGGCTGGTTCACGTTAAGCCGCACGGCATGCTCTATAACCAGGCCGCGGCTAATCCGGTGCTGGCAGACGCCATTGCCCGCGCCATCCGTGCCGTCGACAGCCAGCTGATTGTGGTGGGACTGGCGAACAGCGAATCGATACGTGCCGCATCGCACTACGGTTTACGCACGCGGGAAGAGGTCTTTGCCGATCGTGGCTATCTCAGCAGCGGTGCGCTGGTGCCGCGCAGCGAGCCGGGCGCGCTGATTGACGATGAGCAGCAGGCTATCGATCAGACGCTGACGATGGTGCAGCAGGGCAAGGTAAAAAGTATCACGGGAGAATGGGTGGCAGTGAATGCGCAGACCGTCTGTTTACATGGCGACGGCGCGCACGCCCTGCAGTTTGCACAGCGGTTGCGTGATGCATTTGCCGGACAGCAGATCCGCGTCACCAGCATCTGAAAACACGATTTAGCCCGGCTTATGTCGGGTTTTTTAACTCTGGGGGAAATCCATGGAAAGTGCAGTGAATCTCTGGCCTTTACTGGGCATTGCCGCGATCGTCGTCGGCTTCGTATTACGTTTTAATCCGGTGCTGGTGGTGATTGTCGCCGGCTTTGTGACCGGTCTGGCGGCGATGATGCCGCTGGCGGACATTCTGGAAAAGCTCGGCGCGGGTTTTCTGAATACCCGTAACCTGCCACTGATTCTGCTGCTGCCGCTGGCGGTCATTGGGCTGCTGGAGCGTCACGGGCTGAAGGAGCGCGCACAGGCGTGGATCGCTCAGATTAAAACCGCCACCGCCGGACGTCTGCTGATCGTCTACCTGTTTGTACGTGAAATAACTGCGGCGCTAGGGTTAACCAGTCTAGGCGGGCATCCACAGATGGTGCGTCCGTTGCTGGCCCCGATGGCAGAGGGCGCAACGGAAAACCGCTACGGCGAAATCACACCTGAACTGCGTCATAAGCTGCGTGCCATGTCAGCAGCCACCGACAACGTCGGCCTCTTCTTTGGTGAAGATATCTTCGTGGCATTTGGCGCGATTATCTTTATGCACAACTTCATGCAGGAGTCGGCCGGGATTCAGACCGAACCGCTGCACATTGCGTTATGGGGCATTCCGACTGCTATAGCCGCCTTCCTGATCCACTCGGCACGTCTGGTGCGACTCGATCGTCAGCTGGCGCGTGAGCTGCAGCTGCTGAACAACCAGGCGCTGAAAGCCAAAGGAGGTCAGTAATGTTCCAGCAACAATATCTGATGTGGCTGGCGGGCATTATCCTGCTGGTGGTGGCTATCCTCTCGTGGCGTGACAGTGCGAACCCACGCCGCTTTACTACCGGACTGTTCTGGGCCTTGTATGGCCTGGTGTTTCTGGTGGGTGACTGGACGACGCAGATGATGAGCAGTCTGATGGGCTCGGACGCGATGGGCACCCGAATGCTGCACATCACCATCGGTGTCATTGTGGTGGTAATGGCGCTGATTGCCGGTCTGGGTGGTGTCCGGCTGGGTCGTTATCATCAGCGCAGTGATGAAGAGAAGCAGGCCAGTGCGCTGCGTCTGCGCAACAAACTGTTTCTGCCTGCGCTGGCGATTCCGGTCGTGACCGTGGTCGGTGTGCTGGCGTTTAACCATATTCCCGGTCTGCAGGAAGCGGTGTTCGGTCCCGGCAATCACGCCACGCTGGTGACACTTTTTTCAATGATGGTCGGCTGTGTCATTGGCTGGCTGGTGGCGTTGAAGCTGACCCATGAAAAACCGGTGCAGTCGATGCAGGAGACCCGTCGCCTGCTGGATTCGATTGGCTGGGCCTTTATCCTGCCGCAAATCCTCGCCACTCTCGGACTGCTGTTTACCAGCGCGGGCGTGGGCAGTGCCATTTCGCATCTGACCGAAACCTGGCTGGCGGTGGATAACCGGTTTATTGCGGTAACGGTCTATGCCGTCGGGATGGCGCTGTTAACCATGATCATGGGTAACGCCTTTGCGGCATTTCCGATTATCACTGCAGGCGTCGGCATTCCGATTCTGGTGTTTCAGCACGGCGGAAATCCGGCAGTAATGGCGGCGATTGGTATGTTCTCCGGCTACTGCGGCACGCTGATGACGCCGATGGCGGCCAACTTCAATATTGTTCCGGCGGCGCTGCTGGAGCTGCCCGATCGTAACGCTGTCATCAAAGCTCAGATTCCGACTGGTGTGCTACTGTTAATCGTTAACATTTTCCTGCTCTATTTCCTGATGTTCCTGTGAGGCTGCATGAAAACTGTCCTGATGACCGCTTTTGAACCCTTTGGCGGTGAAACGATTAATCCCTCCTGGGAAGCGGTACGCGCGCTGGAAGGCAAACAGATTGGCGGGGCGACGATAGTCATCCGCCAGCTGCCGGTGGTGTTCAGTGAGGTGCTGAACGTGCTGAACCGGGCACTGGATGAGGTGAAACCGAATGCAGTGCTGTCGGTAGGGCAGGCGGGCGGCCGCAGCGACATTACCGTAGAACGTATCGGTATTAATGTTGATGACGCGCGCATCCCGGACAACGCGGGAAACCAGCCCGTCGATGAACCGATTGTGGCAGGCGGCCCGGCAGCCTATTTTTCCCGGCTGCCCATCAAAGCGATTGTGGCCGCAGTGCGTGAAGCGGGGATCCCCGCATCGGTCTCGCAGACGGCAGGCACCTTCACCTGTAACCGGGTGATGTATGGTCTGCTGCACTGGCTGGAGCAGCAGAAAAGTCCGGCGCGCGGTGGCTTTATTCATATTCCCTATCTGCCTGAACAGGCGGCGCAGCATCCGGGGGCACCCAGCATGGCGGTGGCGACCATCATTCAGGCGCTGGAGATTGCTGTAAAAGTGACGCTGGAGACCGGCGACGATATCAAACAGGCTGGCGGCGCCACCCATTAAGAGGAAGAACGATGCCTGAAGGACCGGAAATTCGCCGCGTGGCGGATAAGCTTGAAGCCGCCATTGTGGGGCAGCCGTTAACGGAGGCGTGGTTCGCGTTTCCTCAGCTCAAGACTTACGAACCCTCGCTGATTGGTGAGCAGGTGCAGGCGATTGAGACGCGGGGCAAAGCGCTGCTGACACATTTCAGCAATGGCCTGACGCTCTACAGCCATAACCAGCTTTATGGTGTCTGGCGCATTGTGAAACCCGATACTGAACTCAATACCACGCGTCAGTTGCGGGTGCGGCTGGCGACGGCGGGCAAAGCGATTCTGCTTTACAGCGCCTCCGATATTGAACTGCTCAACGCAGATACGCTGGCGGCGCATCCGTTTCTGACCCGCATCGGACCGGATGTGCTGAACAGCCAGCTTAACGTTGAAGAGGTGAAAGAGCGGCTGCTGTCGCCCCGGTTCCGGCGGCGACAGTTTAGTGGTCTGCTGCTGGATCAGGCTTTTCTGGCCGGGCTGGGAAATTACCTGCGCGCCGAGATTCTCTGGCTGGCGCAACTGCTGCCAAATCATCGGGCGCAGGATCTCAGTGACGATCAGCTGACAGCTTTCAGCGAGGCGCTGTTATCGGTGCCGCGTCATGCTTATCGGATGCGGGGAACCATGAAGAAATATCATGAGGAAGCGGCGTTTCAGTTTGAGGTGTTCCATCGGCAGGGCAAGAAATGCCGGCGTTGTGGCACGGTGATTGAGAAAGGCACGCTTTCATCACGGCCTTTTTACTGGTGTCCGGGTTGTCAGGGATAGAAAGGGCATGAAGTTAAAAGCGGGTGAGGGTAGAAACAAGCTGCTGTAAGACCGAGCCTGCTCAGGAAACACGGTCAGATCGGAAAGACGCAAAAGCCGTCATCCATGACATGCTCGGCCCGCGCGATTACGCACCTCATCCCTGAGATGCGCCCGTTGCCGGGCCAACGCTTTGCGTTGTTCAAAAACGCTCCCGGCGTTTTTGTCCCTGGCGCGGGACGCTTTCCTCTTCTGACCGTGTTTCCTGCGCGTTGAACTTATTCGTTGCGGCCAGATTCACCCATATGCAGGCTTATCAACTGGCTGAGCGGAGATCCCTCTCCGCCATCCATCAAATCTTACTTCTTCAGCTGTGAGCTGAATTCGCGCTCGGTATAACCGGTGTAGAGCTGACGCGGCCGGGCAATTTTCATGCCTTCGTCGTGCATCTCTTTCCAGTGGGCAATCCAGCCAACCGTACGGGCCATCGCGAAGATCACTGTAAACATGGACGAAGGAATACCCATCGCTTTCAGAATGATACCGGAGTAGAAGTCCACGTTTGGATAGAGTTTACGCTCGATAAAGTACGGGTCGTTCAGCGCAATGTGTTCCAGCTCCATCGCCACTTCCAGCAGGTCATCCTTCATTCCCAGCTCATTCAATACTTCATGGCAGGTATCGCGCATCACGGTTGCTCGTGGGTCATAGTTTTTATAAACGCGGTGACCAAAGCCCATCAGACGGAAGGAGTCATTCTTGTCTTTGGCGCGTTTAACAAATTCCGGAATGTGCTCAACGGTGCTGATCTCTTCCAGCATACGCAGGGTCGCTTCGTTGGCACCGCCGTGCGCCGGTCCCCACAGAGAGGCGATCCCTGCGGCGATACAGGCAAACGGGTTCGCGCCGCTTGAACCGGCAGTACGTACGGTAGAGGTTGAGGCGTTCTGCTCATGATCAGCATGCAGAATCAGGATACGGTCCATGGCGCGTTCCAGCACCGGGTTCACTTTGTACTCTTCGCACGGCGTGGCGAACATCATGTGCAGGAAGTTACCGGCGTAAGAGAGGTCATTGCGCGGATAAACAAACGGCTGGCCGATTGAATATTTGTAACACATCGCTGCCATGGTCGGCATTTTAGAGAGCAGACGGAATGCCGCGATTTCGCGGTGGCGCTCAATGTTTACATCCAGTGAATCGTGGTAAAACGCAGCCAGTGCACCGGTCACACCGCACATTACCGCCATCGGATGTGAGTCACGACGGAAGCCATGGAACAGGCGGGTAATCTGCTCATGAATCATGGTGTGACGGGTAACGGTGGTACGGAACTCATCAAACTGTTTCTGATCTGGCGCTTCACCGTTCAGCAGGATATAGCAGACTTCCAGATAGTTAGAGTGGGTCGCCAGCTGAGAAATCGGGAAACCACGGTGCAGCAGGATGCCTTCATCACCATCAATAAAGGTGATGGCAGATTCGCAGGACGCCGTAGATGTAAAACCGGGATCGAAGGTGAACAGGCCACTTGAACCCAGAGCGCGGACATCAACCACATCCTGGCCCAGCGTACCTTTCAGTACGTCCAGTTCAACAGATGTTCCATCTTGCAGGGTTAGCGTTACTTTTTTATCTGTCATTTTCGTCTCCATAGCGCCTTATGTAGGTAAGGATCTTTAGACACCTGAAACGCGTTCATGTTGCGGTTGGCAAAACTACACAGTATCACTCTGCGGGTATAAAGCGGGTGCAGGGTACAGAGTGAGCGGCGCGTTCCCAGCGGGAACCGGTGAGCCATGGACATGCTGCATATCGCGGTTGTTAAAGATCCGGTCAGGACATAACTTCTTGGTAACCAATAACCTGATGCTTTTTAAAGCTCATATTCGCAATGTTACATAACTTGCGCTTAGGGGAAAGTGTATCCCCATAACTTTTGTGCATCATAGGAATTTACAGGCTTAGTTTGTAACTGAATTGTTGAACTATTGTCAAATCAGATAATTAAAATTGTATCAATTGTGAAAATCGTGAGTAGGATCACTGTTCCACCTAAAATATACCAAAGAGTTTGTAGGGGAATTGTAATCAGAATGTGATCCTCCTATACTCCTGGCAGGTCTCCGGAACACCCTGACACCAGGAGCCACCCAGCGTTTACTACCGCGTCAATTAACACTGGATGTTGCTTGTTTGGTGACGGTTAAGTCTGCCACACGTTGTGATTAGACTCCGCCTCAGGTCCGGAGGAAGCAAAATAAAAAAGAGCTGTGTGGGCAAAACCGTGAAAAAACAAAGACCTGTCAACTTGGATCTCTCGACGATCCGGTTTCCCGTTACTGCAATATCGTCCATTCTTCACCGCGTCTCCGGCGTAATCACCCTGGTTGCCATTGGCATCCTGCTGTGGCTGCTCGGTCTCTCTCTCTCTTCTCCTGAAGGTTTCCAGCACGCTGCATCCATCATGGATGGCTTCTTCGCGAAGTTCATTATGTGGGGCATCTTAACCGCGCTGGCCTATCACGCGGTGAGCGGGATTCGTCATATGTTGATGGATTTTGGTTATCTGGCTGAAACGCTGGAAGTGGGCAAGCGTTCTGCTCATATGACTTTTGTGATCACTGTCGTGCTGGCAATTCTGGCGGGAGTTCTCGTATGGTAAGCAATGCATCCGCATTGGGTCGCAACGGCATTCAGGACTGGCTGCTGCTGCGGGCAACTGCAATTCTCATTACGCTCTACATCGTCTATATCCTCGGTTTCGTGGTGATGACAGACACGCTGACTTATGACCTGTGGCGTGGCTTCTTCGCTTCGGCATTCACTAAAGTGTTCACGCTGCTGACGCTGTTCTCCATTCTGATTCACGGCTGGATCGGCATGTGGCAGGTGTTAACAGACTACGTTAAATCACTGCCAATGCGCCTGTTGTTGCAGTTTGTGATTGTCGTGGCGCTGCTGTGGTATGCGATTTATGGATTTGTTGTGGTGTGGGGTGTGTAAATGAGTTTGCCAATCAGAGAGTTTGATGCCGTGGTGATCGGCGCAGGTGGCGCAGGAATGCGGGCCGCACTGCAAATCTCCCAGGCCGGTCAGAGCTGTGCCCTGTTATCGAAAGTTTTCCCGACCCGTTCCCACACCGTATCTGCGCAGGGCGGTATTACCGTTGCGCTGGGTAATACCCATGAAGATAACTGGGAATGGCATATGTACGACACCGTCAAAGGTTCCGACTACATCGGTGACCAGGACGCGATTGAATATATGTGTAAAACCGGCCCGGAAGCGATTCTGGAACTGGAGCACATGGGCCTGCCGTTCTCGCGTCTGGAAGATGGTCGTGTCTATCAGCGTCCGTTTGGTGGTCAGTCGAAGAACTTCGGCGGCGAGCAGGCGGCACGTACCGCTGCAGCAGCTGACCGTACCGGCCACGCCCTTTTGCATACCCTTTATCAGCAGAACCTGAAAAACAAAACCACCATCTTCTCTGAGTGGTATGCACTGGATCTGGTGAAAAACGCCGATGGCGCGGTAGTCGGTTGTACCGCTATCTGCATCGAAACCGGCGAAACCGTTTATTTCAAAGCGAAAGCGACCATTCTGGCCACCGGCGGCGCGGGCCGTATCTATCAGTCCACCACCAATGCACATATCAACACCGGCGACGGCGTGGGTATGGCACTGCGTGCGGGCGTGCCGGTGCAGGATATGGAGATGTGGCAGTTCCACCCAACCGGTATCGCCGGTGCGGGCGTGCTGGTCACCGAGGGCTGCCGTGGTGAAGGCGGCTATCTGCTGAACAAACATGGCGAACGCTTCATGGAGCGTTATGCGCCAAACGCCAAAGATCTGGCGGGCCGCGACGTCGTTGCGCGCTCAATGATGATTGAAATCCGTGAAGGTCGCGGCTGTGACGGTCCGTGGGGCCCGCACATCAAACTGAAACTCGATCACCTGGGTAAAGAGGTGCTTGAGTCACGTCTGCCTGGCATCCTCGAACTGTCACGCACCTTTGCTCACGCCGATCCGATCAAAGAACCTATCCCGGTCATTCCGACCTGCCACTACATGATGGGCGGTATTCCGACCAAAGTGACCGGTCAGGCACTGCGTGTGAATGAGCAGGGGGAAGATGTGGTGATTCCTGGCCTGTTCGCTGTCGGCGAAATTGCCTGCGTATCGGTACACGGTGCCAACCGTCTGGGCGGCAACTCACTGCTTGACCTGGTGGTCTTTGGCCGCGCAGCGGGTCTGCACCTGCTGGAGAGTATTCAGGAGCAGGGCGAACTGCGTGACGCCACGGAAGATGAAATCGCCGTGGCGATGGCGCGCTTCAACCGCTGGGAAAACAACACCACCGGTGAAGATCCGGTTGAGATTCGTAAAGCGCTACAACGCTGCATGCAGAACAACTTCTCTGTATTCCGCGAAGGCGACGCGATGGCGCAGGGTCTGGAAGAGCTGAAAGAGATTCGCCAGCGTCTGAAATCAGCGCGTCTGGATGACCGCTCACCGGATTTCAACACCCAGCGTATTGAGTGTCTGGAGCTGGATAACCTGATGGAGACGGCCTTTGCCACGGCGGTAGCGGCTAACTATCGCACCGAGAGCCGCGGTGCGCACAGTCGCTTCGACTTCCCGGATCGTGATGATGAAAACTGGCTGTGCCACAGTCTTTATGTCCCGGAAACCGAAAGCATGACACGCCGTGAGGTAAACATGCAGCCGAAACTGCGCGCGGCGTTCCCGCCGAAAGTGCGTACCTACTAATTTCGGAGACGATCATGAGACTCGAGTTTTCAATTTATCGCTACAATCCGGACGTCGATGACAAGCCGCGCATGCAGGATTACACCCTGGAATCGGAAGATGGTCGCGACATGATGCTGCTGGACGCGCTGATTCGCCTGAAAGAGAAAGATCCGACGCTGGCGTTTCGTCGCTCCTGTCGTGAAGGCGTCTGCGGCTCTGATGGCCTCAACATGAACGGTAAAAATGGACTGGCCTGCATTACGCCGGTCTCGGCCCTGGGCAACGGCAAACAGAAAATCGTTATCCGTCCATTGCCAGGCTTACCGGTTGTGCGTGACCTGGTCGTAGACATGAGCCAGTTTTATGCGCAGTATGAGAAAATTAAGCCTTTCCTGTTGAATAATGGGGAAAATCCGCCAGCACGTGAGCATCTGCAGTCACCGGATGAGCGCGAGCACCTGGATGGCCTGTACGAGTGTATTCTCTGTGCCTGCTGCTCAACCTCATGCCCATCATTCTGGTGGAATCCTGAGAAGTTCATCGGTCCTGCCGGCCTGCTGGCGGCATACCGTTTCCTGATTGACAGCCGCGACACCGAAACGGATGCGCGTCTCGACAATCTGAATGACGCTTTCAGCGTATTCCGCTGCCATAGCATCATGAACTGTGTGAGTGTCTGTCCGAAAGGGCTGAACCCGACGCGCGCCATCGGCCATATCAAGTCGATGCTGCTGCAGCGCGGCGCATAAGTCGTTTCTGCCGGGAACTTCAGGTTCCCGGTGTTTTAACGGAAGCCTCTGTAAGCGCGGTGATGACCACGTTTACAAAGGTTCCCTTACGGGCCACGCGCGCTGCGCAAAGTGCTCGTATCGCTGAACTCACTACGGCAAACCGCGAAAGCGGCAACAAATGAAACCTCAAAAAAGCATAGCAATGCTTAAGGGATCACAATGCAGAACAGCGCGATGAAGCCCTGGCTGGACTCTTCCTGGCTGGCCGGCGCGAATCAGTCTTACATAGAGCAGCTCTATGAGGATTTCCTGACCGATCCTGACTCTGTCGATGCAGTGTGGCGCTCGATGTTCCAACAGTTACCGGGCACCGGAATGAAACCTGAGCAGTTTCACTCCACCACACGTGAGTACTTCCGTCGCCTGGCGAAAGACGCATCTCGTTACACCTCATCTGTCTCCGATCCGGAAACCAACTCCAAGCAAGTGAAAGTGCTGCAGCTGATCAACGCGTTTCGTTTTCGCGGTCATCAGCACGCCAATCTCGATCCGCTTGGCCTGTGGAAACAGGATCGGGTCGCCGATCTTGATCCCGCTTTTCATGACCTGACCGAGGCCGATTTTCAGGAAAGCTTTAACGTAGGCTCTTTTGCCATCGGTAAAGAGACCATGAAGCTGGCCGATCTCTTCGACGCGCTGACGCAGACGTACTGTGGCTCAATCGGTGCGGAATATATGCACATCAACAACACGGATGAGAAGCGCTGGATCCAGCAGCGTCTTGAGTCTGTGGCGGGCCGTGCAGCGTTCAGCAACGAAGAGAAAAAAGGTTTCCTGAAAGAGCTGACCGCGGCAGAAGGGCTGGAAAAATATCTCGGGGCGAAATTCCCGGGTGCCAAACGCTTCTCGCTGGAAGGCGGCGATGCGCTGGTGCCCATGCTGCGCGAAATGATCCGTCACGCTGGCAAGAGCGGTACCCGTGAAGTCGTGCTGGGCATGGCGCACCGTGGTCGTCTCAACGTGCTGATCAACGTGCTGGGTAAAAAGCCACAGGATCTGTTCGATGAGTTCGCCGGTAAGCATAAAGAGCATCTTGGCACCGGTGACGTGAAGTACCACATGGGCTTCTCTTCTGACGTGGAAACCGAAGGCGGCCTGGTTCACCTGGCGCTGGCGTTTAACCCGTCACACCTGGAGATCGTCAGCCCGGTCGTTATGGGTTCCGTGCGTGCCCGTCTGGATCGTCTGGATGAGCCTGCGAGCAATAAAGTCCTGCCGATCACCATTCATGGTGACGCGGCGGTGATTGGCCAGGGCGTGGTTCAGGAAACCCTGAACATGTCACAGGCACGCGGTTATGAAGTGGGCGGTACTGTTCGCATCGTCATCAACAACCAGGTTGGTTTTACGACGTCCAACCCGAAAGATGCGCGTTCAACGCCTTACTGCACCGACATCGGCAAAATGGTGCTGGCACCGATTTTCCACGTCAACGCGGATGACCCGGAAGCGGTCGCCTTTGTGACCCGCCTGGCGCTCGACTATCGCAACACCTTTAAGCGTGATGTGTTTATCGATCTGGTCTGCTATCGCCGTCATGGTCACAACGAGGCCGATGAGCCAAGTGCGACTCAGCCGCTGATGTACCAGAAAATCAAAAAGCACCCGACGCCGCGTAAAATTTACGCTGACCGTCTGGAAGGTGAAGCCGTTGCCACGCAGGAAGATGCGACCGAAATGGTCAATCTTTACCGTGATGCGCTGGATGCGGGCGAGTGCGTAGTACCAGAATGGCGTCCGATGAGCCTGCACTCCTTTACCTGGTCACCTTACCTGAACCATGAGTGGGATGAGCCTTATCCGGCCCAGGTCGACATGAAACGTCTGAAGGAACTGGCGCTGCGTATCAGCCAGGTACCTGAAGAGGTTGAGGTGCAGTCGCGTGTTGCCAAGATTTATAACGACCGTCGTCTGATGGCTGAAGGCGAGAAAGCCTTTGACTGGGGCGGCGCGGAAAACCTGGCCTACGCCACGCTGGTTGATGAAGGCATTCCGGTGCGTCTGTCGGGTGAAGATACCGGTCGCGGCACCTTCTTCCATCGTCACGCGGTGGTTCATAACCAGGCAAACGGCTCAACCTACACCCCTCTGCACCATGTGCACAGCGGCCAGGGCCAGTTCAAAGTCTGGGACTCCGTGCTATCAGAAGAGGCGGTACTGGCCTTTGAATATGGCTACGCCACTGCTGAGCCACGCATCCTGACCATCTGGGAAGCGCAGTTTGGTGACTTCGCCAACGGTGCACAGGTTGTTATCGACCAGTTCATCAGCTCCGGTGAGCAGAAATGGGGCCGTATGTGTGGCCTGGTGATGCTGCTGCCGCACGGTTATGAAGGTCAGGGGCCAGAGCACTCCTCTGCGCGTCTGGAGCGTTATCTGCAACTCTGCGCTGAGCAGAACATGCAGGTCTGCGTACCGTCAACGCCTGCGCAGGTTTACCACATGCTGCGTCGTCAGGCGCTGCGTGGTATGCGCCGTCCGCTGATTGTGATGTCGCCGAAATCGCTGCTGCGTCATCCGCTGGCGATCTCTACGCTGGATGAACTGGCTAACGGCAGCTTCCAGCCGGCGATTGGCGAAGTGGATAATCTGGATGCGCAGGGCGTGAAACGCGTCGTGCTGTGCTCCGGTAAAGTCTATTACGACCTGCTTGAGCAGCGTCGTAAAAATGAGCAGACCGATGTGGCGATTGTCCGTATCGAGCAGCTCTATCCGTTCCCGCATCACGCGGTTCAGGAAGCATTAAAAGCGTATTCTCACGTACAGGATTTTGTCTGGTGTCAGGAAGAGCCGCTGAATCAGGGCGCCTGGTACTGCAGCCAGCATCATTTCCGTGAAGTTGTGCCGTTTGGTGCGACCTTACGTTATGCAGGCCGCCCGGCCTCCGCCTCACCGGCCGTGGGTTACATGTCCGTACACCAACAACAGCAGCAAGACCTGGTTAATGACGCGCTGAACGTTAATTAATTAAAAGGAAAGATAATGAGTAGCGTAGATATTCTCGTTCCCGACCTGCCTGAATCGGTTGCCGATGCCTCCGTGGCAACCTGGCACAAAAAACCAGGCGATGCAGTGACTCGCGATGAAGTGCTGGTCGAAATCGAAACCGACAAAGTGGTGCTGGAAGTGCCAGCCTCTGCTGACGGTATTCTGGAAGCGGTTCTGGAAGAAGAGGGCGCCACCGTCACTTCACGCCAGATTCTGGGTCGTCTGAAAGAGGGCAACAGCGCCGGTAAAGAGACCAGCGCGAAGTCTGAAAGCAAAGAGTCTACCCCGGCTCAGCGTCAGACTGCGTCACTGGAAGAAGAGAGCAACGATGCGCTCAGCCCGGCCATCCGCCGTCTGATTGCCGAGCACAACCTTGATGCTTCGCAGATCAAAGGCAGCGGTGTGGGCGGACGTCTGACCCGTGAAGATGTTGAAAAACATCTGGCCAACAAACCGCAGACCGGCAAAGCCGCCGCACCTGCGGCAGAAACTGCAGCCGTGCAGCAGCCTGTGGCGAATCGCAGCGAAAAACGCGTGCCGATGACCCGTCTGCGTAAGCGTGTTGCCGAGCGTCTGCTGGAAGCGAAAAACAGCACTGCGATGCTGACCACCTTCAACGAAATCAACATGAAGCCCATCATGGATCTGCGCAAGCAGTATGGTGAGGCCTTCGAGAAGCGTCACGGTGTACGTCTGGGCTTTATGTCCTTCTACATCAAAGCGGTTGTTGAAGCACTGAAACGTTACCCGGAAGTGAATGCCTCCATCGATGGCGAAGATGTGGTTTACCACAACTACTTCGACGTCAGCATCGCGGTCTCTACACCACGCGGTCTGGTGACACCGGTTCTGCGTGACGTTGATGCACTGAGCATGGCGGACATTGAGAAGAAAATCAAAGAGCTGGCAGTGAAAGGCCGTGACGGCAAGCTGACAGTTGACGATCTGACCGGCGGTAACTTCACCATTACCAACGGCGGCGTCTTTGGTTCCCTGATGTCCACCCCGATCATCAACCCACCGCAGAGCGCCATCCTGGGCATGCACGCTATCAAAGATCGCCCGATGGCGGTCAATGGTCAGGTTGTGGTGCTGCCAATGATGTACCTGGCGCTCTCCTACGACCACCGTCTGATCGATGGCCGTGAATCAGTGGGTTATCTGGTTGCAGTGAAAGAGATGCTGGAAGATCCGGCGCGTCTGCTGCTGGATGTCTGATTTTCACCGGGCGCGCCTCGCGCGCCCAACCTCAATACTCTTTTCAGACCTGAATGGATAGAACATCATGAACTTACACGAATACCAGGCGAAACAACTGTTTGCACGGTATGGCATGCCGGCACCAACGGGTTACGCCTGTACTACACCACGTGAAGCGGAAGAAGCAGCCTCTAAAATTGGCGCAGGCCCGTGGGTAGTTAAATGTCAGGTTCATGCCGGTGGCCGCGGTAAAGCGGGCGGTGTGAAAGTGGTTAACAGCAAAGAAGAAATTCGCGCATTTGCTGAAAACTGGCTGGGCAAACGTCTGGTGACCTATCAGACAGACGCAAACGGCCAGCCGGTAAACCAGATTCTGGTTGAAGCGGCAACCGACATCGATCAGGAGCTCTACCTGGGCGCTGTGGTCGATCGCGCAACGCGTCGCGTGATTTTCATGGCCTCAACCGAAGGTGGCGTGGAAATTGAAAAAGTGGCGGAAGAGACCCCGCACCTGATCCACAAAATGGCGCTGGATCCACTGACCGGTCCGCAGCCTTATCAGGGCCGCGAGCTGGCATTCAAACTGGGCCTGACCGGTAAGCTGGTTGGCCAGTTCACCAAGATCTTCATGGGTCTGGCAACGCTGTTCCTGGAGCGCGATCTGGCGATGGTTGAGATCAACCCGCTGGTCATCACTAAGCAGGGCGATCTGATCTGCCTGGATGGCAAACTGGGCGCCGATGGCAATGCCCTGTTCCGCCAGCCAGAGCTGCGCGAAATGCGCGATCCAAGCCAGGAAGACCCACGTGAAGCGCATGCGACACAGTGGGAACTGAACTATGTTGCGCTGGAAGGCAACATCGGTTGTATGGTTAACGGCGCAGGTCTGGCGATGGGCACCATGGACATCGTTAAGCACCATGGCGGTCAGCCAGCCAACTTCCTTGATGTCGGCGGCGGCGCAACTAAAGAGCGCGTGACCGAAGCCTTCAAAATCATCCTGTCTGACGATGCGGTTAAAGCCGTCTTCGTTAATATCTTCGGCGGTATCGTACGCTGTGACCTGATTGCCGACGGCATCATCGGCGCAGTGGCTGAAGTGGGTGTTAACGTGCCAGTGGTGGTACGTCTGGAAGGTAACAACGCCGAGCTGGGCGCACAGAAACTGGCGGACAGCGGTCTGAACATCATTGCAGCAACCAGCCTGACAGACGCCGCACAGCGTGTTGTTGCTGCCGCGGAGGGTAAATAATGTCCATTCTGATCGACAAAAACACCAAAGTCATTTGCCAGGGTTTCACCGGTGGCCAGGGGACTTTCCATTCTGAGCAGGCGCTGGCTTACGGTACTCAACTGGTTGGCGGCGTGACGCCAGGCAAAGGCGGCACGACGCATCTCGGCCTGCCGGTGTTCAACACTGTACGCGAAGCGGTAGAAGCGACCGGCGCAACCGCCACCGTGATCTACGTTCCGGCACCTTTCTGTAAAGATGGCATCCTGGAAGCGATCGAAGCGGGCATCAAGCTGATCATCACCATCACCGAAGGCATCCCGACGCTGGATATGCTGACCGTGAAAGTGAAGCTGGATGAAGCGGGCGTGCGGATGATCGGTCCAAACTGTCCGGGCGTAATCACCCCAGGCGAATGTAAGATCGGCATCATGCCGGGCCACATTCACCAGCCGGGCCGCGTCGGTATCGTTTCCCGTTCAGGCACCCTGACCTATGAAGCAGTTAAGCAGACCACTGACATCGGCTACGGCCAGTCAACCTGCGTCGGCATCGGTGGTGACCCGATCCCTGGCTCTAACTTCATCGACATCCTGAAAATGTTCCAGGATGATCCACAGACTGAAGCGATCGTGATGATCGGTGAAATCGGTGGCAGCGCAGAAGAAGAAGCCGCAGCCTTCATCAAAGAGCACGTGACCAAGCCGGTTGTGGGCTACATTGCTGGCGTCACCGCGCCGAAAGGCAAGCGTATGGGCCATGCGGGCGCCATCATTGCCGGTGGTAAAGGTACAGCAGATGAGAAATTTGCTGCACTGGAAGCCGCAGGCGTGAAAACCGTTCGCAGCCTGGCTGACATCGGTGACGCCGTTAAAGCCGTATTACCGGCAAAATAAGTCGTCGTCATCTGAGACTAAGCCACCTCCGGGTGGCTTTTTTTTGCCGGTAACGCACAGACATCACTCAGACATTTAAAGAGAAGAGGGCGTGGTCAGATAACCATGCAGGTATTAGTTGCGTTAATAAAAAGTGGCAAAGGTAAACTATTTTCCCTCGTCTTATTTCATTAATGACATCTTATTAACAAGAAACCCACCTGGCTCTATCTGGAAACTTATTGCGTTAATCCAGATCAATTAATCGCGATTTATATCCAACTATATCGCTGGCAAAGCGCAACGCTAAGAGCGTAAATTGCGCTGCATCAATCCAGCCTTTTACACAAATTTTCAAACGTCTGCTCAACCCGGGATGACACCCGCTTTCCTCCTGTTAAAGCACGCGTTAATGAAAGCGCGGATTGACAATTTTCAGAGCTGCTTTATTCGCTACTCGCCTGTTCGGGCAGCTCACAGATTTGTTCTGCTGGTCATAAAGAAACTGGAATCAATAAACAGCCGTTCCTGACTCTGATTACGTTCGTTCTGATCGCGCGCGTGACGGAGACAAAGCGAGGAGCAAGGAGTCCTTATGTTAGATATCGTCGAACTGTCGCGGTTACAGTTTGCCTTAACAGCGATGTACCATTTTCTGTTCGTCCCTTTAACGCTGGGTATGGCGTTTTTGCTGGCGATCATGGAGACGGTCTATGTCCTGAGCGGTAAACAAATTTATAAAGATATGACGAAGTTCTGGGGCAAGTTATTTGGTATTAACTTTGCGCTGGGTGTTGCTACCGGCCTGACCATGGAATTTCAGTTCGGAACAAACTGGTCATATTACTCTCACTACGTCGGCGATATCTTCGGCGCGCCGCTCGCCATTGAAGGTCTGATGGCGTTCTTCCTGGAATCGACCTTTGTCGGCCTGTTCTTTTTTGGCTGGGATCGGCTGGGTAAAGTGCAGCACATGGCGGTGACCTGGCTGGTAGCGCTGGGCTCGAACATGTCTGCGCTGTGGATTCTGGTTGCTAACGGCTGGATGCAGAATCCCATCGCCTCTGAATTCAACTTCGAAACCATGCGCATGGAGATGGTTAGCTTCTCAGAGCTGGTACTGAACCCAGTGGCGCAGGTGAAATTCGTTCACACCGTAGCGGCCGGTTACACGACCGGTGCGATGTTCATTCTGGGCATCAGCGCGTGGTACATGCTGAAAGGGCGCGACCTTGCTTTTGCTAAACGCTCGTTCGCTATTGCGGCCAGCTTTGGCATGGCGGCGGTCCTCTCCGTGATCCTGCTGGGCGATGAGTCAGGCTATGAAATGGGCGACGTGCAGAAAACCAAGCTGGCCGCTATCGAAGCGGAGTGGGAAACCCAGCCGGCACCCGCCTCATTTACGCTGTTTGGCCTGCCCGATCAGGCAACGCAGGAGAACCGGTATGCCGTGCAGATCCCGTGGCTGCTGGGCCTGATCGCGACCCGATCCATCGATAAGCCGGTTACCGGCCTGAAAGATCTGATGGCTCAACATGAAGTGCGCATCCGCAACGGCATGAAAGCCTACACGTTGCTGAATGAACTGCGCAGCGGCAGTCAGGATCCCGCAGTACGTGACGCGTTCAACAGTCACAAGCAGGATCTCGGTTATGGTCTGCTGCTGAAGCGCTATACCGACAATGTGGCGGATGCGACCGAAGCGCAGATCAAACAGGCGACGCAGGACTCTATCCCGCGCGTAGCGCCGCTCTATTTCGCATTCCGCATTATGGTGCTGTGTGGCGTACTGCTGCTGGCCATTATCACGCTCTCCTTCTGGAGCGTAATACGCAATCGCGTGGGCAAAAATCGCTGGTTACTGAAAGCGGCGCTGTTTGGTATTCCGTTACCGTGGATTGCCGTCGAGTCAGGCTGGTTCGTCGCCGAGTATGGTCGTCAGCCCTGGGCTATCGGTGAAATCCTGCCGACCGCGGTGGCCAACTCCTCGCTGACTGTTGGCGATCTGCTGTTCTCGATGCTCCTGATCTGCGGACTCTACACGCTGTTCCTGGTGGCAGAAATGTACCTGATGTTCAAATTCGCCCGCCTTGGGCCGAGCAGCCTGAAAACCGGGCGATATCATCATGAGCAGATTACGGCAACCACTCAGCCGGTTCAGGGATAAGGAGAGCGACCATGTTTGATTATGAAGTTCTGCGCTTTGTCTGGTGGCTGCTGATTGGCGTGCTGCTGATTGGCTTTGCTGTCGCAGATGGTTTTGATATGGGCGTCGGCATGCTGACACGCATTCTGGGCCGCACCGATACTGAACGTCGCATCATGATTAACAGTATCGCCCCGCACTGGGACGGTAACCAGGTCTGGCTGATCACCGCGGGTGGCGCACTGTTTGCCGCCTGGCCAATGGTCTACGCGGCAGCCTTCTCCGGCTTCTATGTGGCGATGATTCTGGTGCTCGCGTCACTCTTCTTCCGTCCGGTCGGTTTCGATTACCGCTCGAAGATTGAAGATAACCGCTGGCGCGGTACCTGGGACTGGGGCATTTTCATTGGCAGCTTCGTGCCACCGCTGGTGATTGGCGTGGCCTTTGGCAACTTGTTACAGGGCGTGCCGTTCCATGCCGATGCGTATCTGCGCCTGTTCTATACCGGCAACTTCTTCCAGCTGCTGAATCCGTTTGGCCTGCTGGCGGGTGTGGTCAGTGTGGCGATGATTCTGGCACAGGGCGCAACCTACCTGCAGATGCGCACTACTGGCGAACTGCATCTGCGTTCGCGTACCGCTGCACAACTTGCCGCGCTGGTGATGATGGTCTGCTTCATCCTGGCGGGTGTCTGGGTGAAATACGGTATCGATGGTTATGTGGTGACCAGCACAATGGATCACTTCGCCGCCTCGAACCCACTGGGAAAAACCGTCGTGCGCGAAGCGGGCGCCTGGATGGTCAACTTCCAGAACCATCCTGTACTGTGGCTGTTCCCGCTGCTTGGTTCGGTGCTGCCGCTGCTGACCGTACTCT
This sequence comes from Pantoea sp. JKS000250, assembly GCF_003201065.1. Lineage (NCBI taxonomy): Bacteria > Pseudomonadati > Pseudomonadota > Gammaproteobacteria > Enterobacterales > Erwiniaceae > Pantoea > Pantoea sp. JKS000250. The sequence goes on from NZ_QICZ01000001.1 coordinate 3,404,011, forward strand.
GCTCGCGGGTTGAAAAGGGTGCCTGGGCGTTCCTGTTCTCATCACTGACGCTGGCCTGCGTCATCATGACTGCCGGCATTGCGATGTTTCCGTTCATCATGCCATCCAGCACCGTACCGGGGACCAGCCTGACCATGTGGGACGCCACGTCCAGTCTGCTGACGTTGCAAACCATGACCGTGGCCGCCGCTATCTTTGTCCCAATCATTCTGATTTACACCACCTGGTGCTACTGGAAAATGTTTGGCCGTATTACCAAAGAGCAGATTGAAAGCAACAGTCACTCACTCTATTAATAAAGGAGATGTCGCATGTGGTATTTTGCCTGGATTCTCGGCACGTTGCTGGCCTGTGCCTTTGGTATCGTGACCGCGCTGGCGATTGAACACGTTGAAGCGCAGGATGAGACTCACTGATGCGCACGCCAGTTCGGATGCTCTATGATCTGATGGATAAGGGCCCGTTACGGGCCCTTTCACTGCTGCTGGCGCTGCTGACGGCGGGCGGCGTGATGTGGGATCCGACCCGTTTTGCCAATCAGGCGGGCCAGCTTCCTGCTCTGCAGGGGCTGGTGCTGATCTGGGCGGTCTGCTGCGGCGTAATTCACGGTGTGGGTTTCCGACCACGGAAAACCCGATGGCAGGCGATGTTTACGCCGTTACCGGCTCTGCTGGTGTTAGTGATTGCGCTTTACCGTTTTTATCTTTAATCCTCCACCTCACCCGCGCTGTCAGTGAATATTTGTCAGCATCTGGTCAATAAATCTCTCTGAAATCGTTCCGTTTGTTACGGAGCGATAATTATTTTCGCCTGGCTCTGGCGACCCATTCCCAACCCCAATTCTCTTGCGTATAGTAGCAACGTTTAAAACGAGGCCGGGATGTAGAGTGAGTACAACGCTGTTTCGCTGGCCGGTTCGGGTCTACTACGAAGATACTGATGCCGGTGGTGTGGTTTATCACGCCAGCTATATCGCTTTTTATGAACGAGCACGTACCGAAATGTTGCGACAGCACCATTTCAATCAGCAGACGCTGTTAGAACAGCAGATCGCTTTTGTGGTACGGCGCATATCGGTGGACTATCTGGCGGCGGCGCGTCTTGATGACCTTCTGGAGATCCAGAGTGAGGTTACCTCAATGACACGGGCAACCATGACGTTCACGCAGCGTATCGTGAATACTGAAGGCAAAGTGCTCAATGAGGCAGAAGTCCTGATTGCCTGCATTAACCCACATCTGATGAAGCCGATTGCGCTTCCCAAGTCTATTGTCGCGGAGTTCAAGCAGTGACTGACATGAACATTCTTGATTTGTTCCTGAAGGCGAGCCTTCTGGTCAAACTTATCATGTTGATTTTGATCGGCTTTTCTATTGCCTCCTGGGCCATCATTATTCAGCGCACACGTATTCTGAATGCGGCGGGAAGAGAAGCGGAGGCGTTTGAAGACAAATTCTGGTCCGGTATCGAACTCTCGCGCCTGTATCAGGAGAGCCAGGAGCGCCGGGAAGAACTGGGCGGCTCGGAGCAGATTTTCTATTCCGGCTTCAAAGAATTTGCCCGCCTGCATCGCGCCAATAATCATGCGCCGGAAGCGGTCATTGACGGGGCGAGTCGTGCTATGCGCATCTCAATGAACCGTGAGCTGGAAGCACTGGAAAACCACATTCCATTCCTCGGCACCGTCGGCTCTATCAGTCCTTACATCGGGCTGTTCGGTACCGTCTGGGGAATTATGCACGCCTTTATCGCGCTGGGCGCGGTGAAGCAGGCGACGCTGCAGATGGTGGCACCGGGTATCGCTGAAGCACTGATTGCGACCGCTATCGGTCTGTTTGCCGCGATTCCGGCGGTCATGGCGTACAACCGTCTGAACCAGCGCGTGAACAAACTGGAGCAGGGCTACGACAACTTTATGGAAGAGTTCACTGCCATCCTGCATCGCCAGGCTTTCTCCAGCGATAGCGCTAAGTAAATAGAGGTTAATGATGGCCAGAGTACGTGGTCGCAAAAGCCGCGACCTGAAGTCGGAAATCAACATCGTTCCGCTACTGGACGTCCTGCTGGTGCTGTTGCTGATCTTCATGGCAACGGCACCCATTATTACCCAGAGCGTGGAAGTGGATCTGCCTGATGCGACCGACTCTAAAACGGTTTCCAGCGATGATAATCCGCCGGTAATTGTTGAAGTCGCGGGCGTGGGGCAGTACAGCCTGGTCGTGGATCACGACCGCATGGACCAACTCCCGCCTGAGCAGGTAATCAGCGAAGCGCAGCGTCGACTGGAAGCGAATCCTAAGACGGTCTTTTTGATCGGGGGCGCGAAAGAGGTGCCTTACGATGAAATTATTAAAGCGCTCAACCTGCTGCACCAGGCGGGTGTTAAATCTGTCGGTTTGATGACGCAGCCGATTTAAAATCGAACCGTTTTTTGGGAACCGAGTGTGTCGAAGGCAACCGAGCAAAACGAGAAGTTAAAGCGCGCGATAATCATTTCGGTGATTCTGCATATCGTGCTGATCGCGCTGCTGATTTGGAGCTCGTTTAATGAGCACGTTGACCCCAGCAGTGCGGGTGGCGGAGGCAGTGATATTGATGCAGTGATGGTCGATCCCGGTGCCGTCGTGAGTCAATACAATCGTCAGCAGAACCAGCAGAGCGACAGCCAGCGGGCTGAGCAGCAGCGTAAAAAGCAGGCGCAGCAGCAGGCTGAAGAGCTGCAACAGAAGCAGGCTGCTGAACAGCAGCGTCTGAAAGCGCTGGAAAAAGAGCGTTTAGCCGCGCAGGAAACCGCGAAAGAAGAGGCTAAACAGCAGGCTGAGCAGCAGAAAGCCGCTATCGATGCTGCTAAACAGGCTCAGGAGCAACAGAAAACGGCGGAGGCGGCGGCAGCCAAAGCGAAAGCGGATGCGAAAGCCCAGGCAGATGCACAGGCAAAAGCCGCCGCCGAGCAGGCGAAGCAGGCCGCAGCCGACGCAAAGAAGCAGGCTGATCAGCAGGCGAAAGCCGCCGCGGCGGCCGCCGCAAAAGAGAAAGCCGTTGCGGAAGCCAAAGCAAAGTCTGAAGCGGATGCAAAAGCGGCAGCCGAAGCCAAAGTGAAAGCGGCGGCGGAGGCAAAAGCTAAAGCGGCCGAAGAGGCGAAAGAAAAAGCCGCTGAAGCCAAAGAAAAAGCAGCCGAGGCAGCAAAAGAGAAAGCTGCAGAAGCGGCGAAAGAGAAAGCTGAGGCCGCTAAAGAAGCGGCTAAAGAGAAGGCAGAAGCGGCTGCAAAGGCGAAAGCCGATGCTGCGGCAAAAGCCAAAGCCGATGCGGCAGCCAAAGCAAAAGCGGATGCTGCTGCTAAGGCCAAAGCAGATGCGAAAGCGAAAGCCGCAGCTGATGCCGCCAATGGCAGCGATGTCGATGATTTACTGGGCGGACTCGCTTCCGGCAAAAATGCACCGAAAAGCGGCACTTCCGGTGGCGCAGCAGGGCAGGGAAACCAGAAGAAAGCGGGCGCATCAGGCGCGGAAATCAACTCCTATATGGGGCAGGTTGTCAGTGCGATTCAGAGCCGATTCTACGATGCCGATCTGTATCGCGGAAAAACCTGTGATTTGCGGATTAAACTTGCGCCTGATGGCTTGTTAATCGATGTTAAGTCAGAGGGTGGCGATCCTGCGCTCTGTCAGGCCGCGATTGCTGCCGCTAAACAGGCACGCATTCCGAAGCCGCCTTCGCAGGCGGTCTACGAAGTGTTTAAAAACGCCCCAATGCGTTTTAAACCGCAATAATGCAGTAACGGGCGGCAAGTTGTTCTATGTTTAGCTTGCCGTACTTAAGTTGTACTCGTGGTTTCCAGGAACAGTGCCAATTATCGTGGACTGAGGTTCAGATAAGGGAGATAAAATGAAGCAAGCTCTTCGCGTTACGTTAGGCTTTTTTATCCTGCTGTGGGCAGCCGTGCTGCATGCAGAAGTTCGAATTGAGATCACCCAGGGTGTCAACACTGCACGCCCGATTGGCGTGGTGCCGTTTAAATGGGCGGGAGCGGGTGCCGCGCCGGAAGATGTCGGCGGCATCGTAGCGGCTGACCTGCGCAACAGTGGTAAATTTAATCCACTGGACCGCTCGCGTCTGCCACAGCAGCCTGCCAGCGCGCAGGAAGTTCAGCCTGCCGCCTGGAGCGCGCTCGGCATTGATGCCGTTGTCGTCGGTCAGGTCGCTTCTAACCCGGATGGCAGCTATCAGGTTTCTTACCAGTTGGTGGATACCGGCGGTGCGCCAGGTACCGTACTGGCACAGAACTCGTATAAAGTGACTAAACAGTGGCTGCGTTATGCTGCCCACACGGCCAGTGATGAGACGTTCCAGAAGCTGACCGGCATTAAAGGCGCTTTCCGTACCCGTATCGCCTATGTCGTGCAGACCAACGGCGGTCAGTTCCCGTATGAGCTGCGCGTGGCTGACTACGATGGTTACAATCAGTTCGTGGTACATCGTTCACCACAGCCACTGATGTCGCCAGCCTGGTCTCCGGATGGCAGCAAAGTTGCCTACGTGACCTTTGAAAGCGGCAAATCTGCGCTGGTGGTTCAGACGCTGTCTAACGGTGCTATCCGTCAGGTCGCCTCTTATCCACGTCATAACGGTGCACCGGCGTTTTCGCCAGATGGCTCTAAGCTCGCTTTCGCGCTCTCTAAAACCGGCAGCCTGAACCTCTATGTGATGGATCTGGCGTCAGGTCAGACGCGTCAGGTGACAGATGGCCGCTATAACAGCACTGAACCAACCTGGTTCCCGGACAGCCAGACGCTGGCTTATACCTCGGATCAGGCGGGTGCCCCTCAGATCTATAAAGTTGGTCTGAATGGCGGCACGCCACAGCGTATTACCTGGGAAGGTGGTCAGAACCAGGATGCGGATGTTGCAACAGATGGTAAATCTATGGTGATGATTAGCACCAGCGGTGGTGCTCAACACGTCGCCAAACAGGATCTGGAAACGGGAGCCGTTCAAACGTTAACGGACACGTTCCTGGATGAAACGCCGAGCCTGGCACCAAACGGCACAATGGTAATCTATAGCTCTACTCAGGGGATGGGTTCCGTGCTGCAGTTGGTTTCAACCGACGGTCGTTTCAAAGCGCGTCTTCCGGCAACTGATGGACAGGTCAAATTTCCTGCCTGGTCGCCGTATCTGTAATGTCTGACAGTTCAGACATCGCAAACAATAAACAATAATGGGATTTTTGAAATGCAACTGAACAAAGTGCTGAAGGGTTTGATGCTGGCTCTGCCGGTTCTGGCAGTAGCGGCTTGTAGCTCACACAAGAACAACAACAATGACCAGACTGGCATGGGCGCTGATGGCGCTTACGGTGCAAACTCTGGCATGAACGGTAACGGCGGCAACATGTCTTCTGACGAGCAGGCTCGTCTGCAGATGCAGCAGCTGCAGCAGAACAACATCGTGTACTTCGGCCTGGACAAGTATGACGTTCAGTCTGATTACGCACAGATGCTGGATCAGCACGCGACCTTCCTGCGCAGCAACCCATCATACAAAGTGACCATCGAAGGTCACGCGGATGAGCGCGGTACGCCGGAATACAACATCGCCCTGGGCGAACGTCGTGCTAACGCTGTTAAAATGTACCTGCAGGGTAAAGGCGTGTCGGCTGATCAGATGTCTATCGTTTCTTACGGTAAAGAGAAGCCAGCCGTTCTGGGTCATGACGAAGCAGCGTATTCTAAAAACCGTCGTGCCGTACTGGTCTACTAAGAGAATCACATGGTTAGTAACTTCAGATGTCATCTGTTGAGTCTGTCGTTACTGATTGGCGTAGCGGCCCCCTGGGCCGCTAATGCCCAAGCGTCAATCAGTAGCGTTGGCTCCGGCTCGGTCGAAGACCGTGTCACCACTCTTGAACGAATCTCTAATGCCCAGGCACAGCTGATGCAGCAACTGCAGCAGCAGATGAGCGATAACCAGCGTGATATCGATGCGCTGCGTGGGCAAATCCAGCAAAACTCGTATCAGTTGAATCAGGTGGTTGAGCGGCAGAAGCAGCTTTACCAGCAGATTGACAGCCTGAGCAGCGCCAGCAGCAGCGGCGGGCAACAGGCTGCCGGCAGCGATGCCGCAGCAGATACCGGCGCAGCAGCCACCGCAGGCGCGGCAGCATCCACGGAGAGCGCACCTGCGCAGACCGGTGACGCTAACAGCGATTACAATGCGGCTGTGGCGCTGATTCTGGAGAAGAAACAGTATGACCAGGCGATCAGTGCGCTTCAGGCGTGGGTAAAACGTTACCCGGATTCGACCTATCAGCCGAATGCGAATTACTGGCTGGGTCAGCTGAACTACAACAAAGGCAAAAAGGACGACGCGGCGTATTATTACGCTACGGTAGTGAAGAACTATCCGAAGTCGCCGAAAGCTGCAGAAGCGTTGCTGAAAGTGGGTGTCATCATGCAGGAGAAGAAAGACACGGCGAAAGCCAAAGCGGTCTTCCAGCAGGTGGTCAAACTTTATCCAGACACCGAATCTGCTAAACAGGCGCAGAAACGTCTGGCAAGCCTGTAATTTGTCCGGTTCAGACCAGATATCGTGTGATTTCTGGTCTTGCCGTATGAAAGGTAAGCAACTGAAGCATTTAGCAGAAATAAGAGTTGCGCTACCCCGCTAAATCAGTAATATATGCCGCCGTTGCCGGGACACATTGCAAAGTGTCTGGTAAGCCTGAAGATGGGTCGTTAGCTCAGTTGGTAGAGCAGTTGACTTTTAATCAATTGGTCGCAGGTTCGAATCCTGCACGACCCACCATCTCCTTCAGACGCGCTTTACCGCGCAGTTTTAAGAAGAACACTTCAGCATTGCTTCACAACCTAAGATGGGTCGTTAGCTCAGTTGGTAGAGCAGTTGACTTTTAATCAATTGGTCGCAGGTTCGAATCCTGCACGACCCACCATCCTATCTCAGCCGCCTGGCGCGCTGAACGGTTGTAAGCCCCCAGCGGGTCGTTAGCTCAGTTGGTAGAGCAGTTGACTTTTAATCAATTGGTCGCAGGTTCGAATCCTGCACGACCCACCAATTAAGAAAGAAGCGCCTTTAAGGCGCTTTTTTCGTTTTCAGAGCACGGTATTCACCGTGCAGGGTGAGAACCTGCAGCAGGTTCGACTGAATCGCCCGGCGATTCAGGCTGATGCTTCAGCATCACCCTGAGGGCGAGGCCCTGGAAGGGCCGAGGCAATCCTGCACGACCCACCAATTAAGAAAGAAGCGCCTTTAAGGCGCTTTTTTCGTTTTCAGAGCACGGTATTCACCGTGCAGGGTGAGAACCTGCAGCAGGTTCGACTGAATCGCCCGGCGATTCAGGCTGATGCTTCAGCATCACCCGGAGGGCGAGGCCCTGGAAGGGCCGAGGCAATCCTGCACGACCCACCAATTAGAAAGAAGCGCCCTTTGGGCGCTTTTTTCGTTTCTGCGGTATCTGGCTCACGTTAAATGTATAAAGCCACTGGCGTTTGAGGTAGTGGGCAAAGTCTGGCGCAGTTCGCTGAGAGATCCAGCCTGCGCAGAGAACACGGTCAGATCGGAAAGACGCAAAAGCCGTCATCCATGACACGCTCGGCCCGCGCCGTCCTGGCGCGGGACGCTTTCCTCCTCTGACCGTGTTCCCTGCGCATCGGGCTTAATTGTTGCTGGAGGATTAAAGCTGATTTAGCTTTCTCAGCCATCTAAAAGCGCTGCTGGCGATAATTGCGCAGGACGCTTTCTTCTTCTGAGCGTATTAACTGCCCGTTTTGCTTTTGCTTTGCGGGGAGAGTTGCCCTGTACTCATCCTCACGCCTTTTTCTTCACCTTCGCCACTGCCAGGCTCTCCCAGATATGCATCACCGCATAGCTGCGCCAGGGACGCCAGAATTGCGAACGCGCTTCCGCTTCTCTGGATGACATGCCGCCCAGGTTGTTACGGATGGCGATATCTTCCTTGGGAAAGGCATCCGGCCAGCGCAGGGCGCGCATCGCGATATAGTGCGCAGTCCAGGGACCAATGCCCGGCAGGCTGACCAGCTTTTTTATCACCTCGTCAGGCTGCTGAGCGGCGCTGAGACGCAGGTCACCGCTGGCGCAGGCGCTGGCAAAGGCGATGATGGCGCGGGAGCGCGCGGCGCTGACAATGCCCATCGGTGCGACATCGTCCACCGTCAGTCCGGCGATGCGTTCAGGAAGCGCGGTATAACGGGTGAGATCGGCAAAAGGCGTCTCGCAGGGCTCACCAAAGGCGGCGGCAAAACGGCTGCTGACCGTGGTGGCCGCTTTGACGGTTACCTGCTGGCCGATAATGGCGCGCACGCCCAGCTCAAAGGCGTCGAATGCGCCGGGCACGCGCAGACCGGGATGTGCGATCAGGCTGGGTGCCAGCAGCGGATCCTGGGCCAGGCAGGCGGCGATACGCTGTGGCTGCGCATCGAGATCGAACAGGTCACGCAGACGGCGCAGCAGCAGAGGCAGCACTGGCGTCAGGGACGTTGAGAGCGTCACCTGCAATGCGTTCTTCTGCGGCAGATGGGAAACGCTGACCCAGCCCCGGCAGCGACCCAGCGCCACAGTGCGTCGCCAGCTGCCATCTTCCACCGCTTCGACCTCCTTCATCAGGTGCGTCTGCAAAAACCAGAGCATCGCCGCCCAGTCATAGGGGGGGCGATAGGTCAGCCGCAGCGTCACGCGGTCGCCGGGCTGCGCACGCTTAGTGCCAGTGTCATCCCGGCGCAGCGCGCTCGGCGTCATGCGGTAGCGCGCCTGGAAAACATCATTAAACCGGCGCAGGCTGCTGAAACCGCTGGCGTAGGCGACCTCTGTGACAGGCAGTTGTGTTTCTGTCAGCAGCTGTTTTGCCAGCAGCATTCGCCGCGTCTGCTTCAGCTCCAGCGGCGAAACGCCGAGTTCATGCTGCACGATACGGCGCAGCTGACGCAGGCTGAGGCCGAATTCCGCAGCAATTGCTTCCAGGCCTTCGCGCTCCTCCAGCATGCCTTCCTCGATACGCTGAATCAGCCGCTCTGCGACGCGATGCGGCTGATCAACCGGCGCATTGCCGGGTGCCAGTTCTGGCCGACAGCGCAGGCAGGGGCGAAAGCGCGCTTTTTCCGCCGCCTCAGCGCTGCTGAAGAAAAGGCAGTTCTTCTGCATGGGTGCTTTAACCGGGCAGACCGGACGGCAATAGATACCGGTTGACGTCACACCCACAAAGAAAACGCCGTCAAAGCGGGTATCACGAGAGGTCAGCGCCTGGTAGGCAATTTCGGGATCGAGCATGGCATTTCTCCGGCAAATAGGGACAGCCTATACCGGCTGGATCCGTCAGACTGGCTGTTTTCGGACAGCAAAACAGTTTAACGCCATGACCGGAAACAGCCAGTCAGGGGGAAAAAAAGTGCGATACTGGATGACGGAACCGTGACGGGAGAATCACCATGTACTACTTCAAACCGATAGCTACCCCGGTAGGTGAACTGAAACTGGTCGCCAGCGACAGTGGCCTGGCGGGCATCTTGTGGGAAAACGACGATCCGAAGCGCACCCGATTTTTGCCGCAGACGCGCAATGACGATCATCCCATTCTGATCGAAACTGAGCGTCAGCTCAGCGAATACTTTACCGGTGAGCGTCACTGCTTTGAGCTGCCACTCGACATGGTCGGCACCGACTTTCAGAAAAAAGTCTGGCAGGCGCTGGTGGCGATTCCATTTGGTGAAACGCGCAGCTACAGTCAGATTGCCAGAGAGATCGGTCATCCGCAGGCAGTACGGGCGGTCGGCGCGGCCAATGGTCGTAATCCACTCTCCATTGTTGCGCCATGCCACCGCGTGATTGGCGCTAACGGCAAGCTGACCGGCTTTGCAGGCGGGCTGGACATCAAAGCTTCCCTGCTGGCGCTGGAAGCGCCGCAGTCGCTTATCGATAAAGCAGCTTCAGAGCCGGTCCAGTTAGTGATACAGGCGGACTAAAAATCCCACGACACAGTCTGGCTTTTCCGCTATCTTGTTTAGCATATAAAACACGATGGTGGATTTAACGCCATTATTCGCCTTTACTGGCGATTTTCGTTAATTAGATAAAACGAGAGCTGTGTCATGAGTGTGATGTTCGATCCTGAAAGCGCCGTTTACCCTTTTCCGCCTAAACCTGCTCGTCTGAGTGATGACGAGAAGGCGTTTTACCGTGAGAAAATCAAAGCGCTGCTGAAGGCGCGTAACGCGGTGATGGTGGCGCACTACTACACCGATCCGGAAATCCAGGCGCTGGCGGAAGAGACCGGCGGCTGCGTCTCCGACTCGCTGGAGATGGCGCGTTTCGGCAGTAATCATTCCGCCACCACACTGCTGGTGGCAGGCGTGCGCTTTATGGGCGAAACCGCCAAAATCCTCAGCCCTGAAAAAACCGTGCTGATGCCGACGCTGCAGGCGGAGTGCTCACTGGATCTCGGCTGCCCGATTGAAGAGTTTAACGCCTTCTGCGATGCCCATCCCGATCGCACCGTCGTGGTCTATGCCAACACCTCAGCGGCGGTCAAAGCGCGGGCCGACTGGGTAGTGACCTCCAGCATTGCGGTTGAGCTGATTGAGCATCTCGACAGCCTGGGCGAAAAGATTATCTGGGCGCCGGATCGTCACCTGGGCCGCTACGTCACTCAGAAGTCGGGCGCGGACGTGCTGTGCTGGCAGGGCGCCTGCATTGTGCATGACGAGTTTAAAACCCAGGCGCTGCAGCGTATGAAAGCGCTCTATCCCGACGCGGCGGTGCTGGTGCACCCGGAGTCGCCACAGGCCATTGTCGATCTGGCGGACGCCGTTGGCTCGACCAGCCAGCTGATTCAGGCGGCGAAATCCCTGCCACATCCACAGATGATTGTGGCGACCGATCGCGGCATCTTCTACAAAATGCAGCAAATGGTGCCGGATAAAGAGCTGCTGGAAGCGCCGACCGCGGGCGAGGGCGCAACCTGCCGCAGCTGTGCACACTGTCCGTGGATGGCGATGAACGGCCTTAAAGCCATCGCAGAGGCGCTGGAGACGGGCGGCACGGAACATGAGATTCAGGTGGATGAGACGCTGCGAGAGGCGGCGTTACTGCCGCTAAATCGCATGCTATCCTTTGCAGCGGAACTTAAACTCAACGTGAAGGGCAACGCCTAAGCGTTCCCGGACAGGTGCTCAGCATGGACTTCTTCAGCACACATAATATTCTGGTTCACATTCCTCTGGGTGCCGGAGGCTACGATCTCTCATGGATTGAGGCCATCGGCACGCTGGCGGGCTTACTCTGTATCTGGTTTGCCAGCCTGGAAAAAATCATCAACTATCCGTTCGGTCTGATCAACGTGACGCTGTTTGCGGTGATCTTCTTTCAAATCCAGCTCTATGCCAGCCTTCTGCTGCAGCTCTTCTTCTTTGCCGCCAATATCTATGGCTGGTACGCCTGGAGCCGTCAGACCGCCGATCATCAGGCCGAGCTGAAAATCCGCTGGCTGCCACTGCCCAAAGCGCTCGCCTGGGCGGCGGGTTGCGTGATCGCCATTGCGCTGATGACACTTTATATCGACCCGGTGTTTGCGCTGTTAACCCGTGCAGCGGTGACGCTGATGAACAGTATTGGCCTGTCGGTTGCGATGCCCGCGTTGCAGCCGGATGCCTTCCCGTTCTGGGATTCCTGCATGATGGTGTTGTCGATTGCGGCGATGGTGCTGATGACGCGCAAATATGTTGAGAACTGGCTGCTGTGGGTCATCATCAACGTGATTAGCGTGATGATTTTCGCCCGTCAGGGCGTCTATGCGATGTCGCTGGAGTATGTGATCCTGACACTGATTGCGCTGAACGGATCGCGTATGTGGATCCGCAGCGCGCGGCAACAGGGTTCCCGCGCGCTGTCGGCTCAGTGAGTATGCGCTTCGCCTTTAGCGTGAGCAGGGTCATGATCATGGTCGTGAGAATGACTGTGGTCATGGCCGGAGGCAGCCGCGCTGCTTAAGCCGAGTTCACACTCGGCGCCGGCGCAGGGCTGATATTCCATCTGCACCGTCGCATGCTCAATCTGGTAGTTCTCGCGCAGGTAGTCGTGAATACGATGCAGCAGCGCATCGTGATCGTAAGGCGGGATCACCTGCGCATGCAGTGTCAGCAGCGGCTTTTCGCCGACCTGCCACAAATGCACATGGTGAACATTGCGCACTTCGGCGATGTTCAGTGTCAGATCCCGTATCAGCCGGTTCACATCCAGTGAATGCGGTGCCCCTTCCAGTAACTCCTGCAGACTTTCACGCAGCAGCGCCCAGGCGCTGCGCAACACCAGCAGCGACACCAGCAATGACAGAATCGGGTCGATAGGCGTCCAGCCGGTCAGCAGAATAATCACCGCTGCCACGATCGCGCCCACCGAACCCAGCAGGTCACCCATGACATGCAGCGCGGCGGCACGCACGTTGAGGTTCTTCTCACCGCTGCCGTGGTGCAGCAGCCAGAACGACAGAATATTGGCCAGCAGGCCGCCAACAGCGATCCCCAGCATCAGGCCGCCCGTGACCGGCTGCGGGTCGGCAAAGCGGCGCACCGCTTCCCAGACGATCAGCGCAGTAATGCCCAGCAGTGCGATGGCGTTAACAAATGCGGCCAGCGTAGTCAGGCGCAGCAGGCCAAAGGTGTGACGTGCATTGGGTTTACGGCGCGAGAACTGCACCGCCAGCAAGGCCATCAGCAGCGCGGCGGCGTCGGTCAGCATATGCCCGGCGTCCGCCAGCAGCGCCAGTGAACCCGAGAGCCAGCCGCCAATCACTTCAGCAACCATGAAGACGACGGTCACCCCGAAGGCGGCCGCCAGACGCGTGCGATTACTATCCTGCCCGCTATGAGTGTGGGTATGTGCCATAAGTTTCCAGTTTTTTCAGTAACCTGTTTGCGAATAATATCAGTAATTGCCACGTCTCAGACGTGTCCTGATGCTGTTTAACCTGCTCCGTCAGCTGCTGGCTGAGCTGCGCGCCATGCTCCAGCCCTGCCAGCAGGCAGCTTCCTTTCATCCGGTGTGCTGCTTCGGCGAACTGCGTCCAGTCTGCGCGTTCGTGTGCCTCACGCATCACCGCCAGGTCCTGTGTCACCGTACTGTGCAGCGTCTGGCTCAGACGGCTGAGGAATTTGTCATTCTGCTGCGCCAGCTGCCACAGATTGTCATCCAGCGTCGCCAGCGGGTCTTCCTGCCACGCCTGTTGCCACTCTGCCAGCAGCGCGCTGAGATCGGCTAACTGCACCGGTTTAATCAGCACCCGCTCGCCCGCCTCAGGCGGCCGTGACAGCAGCTGCGCGTCAGCCGAGCAGAGCACCCGCATCGCCTGACGTCTACGCTGGCGGTCACGCCGACGCAATATCCGCAGCAGCAGCGTACCGTCAGGGCGCGGCATCATCTGGTCGATAAACAATAGATCATAAGGCTGCTTTGCGTCGGCCTGCAGCAGCGCGCGTCCCTGTTCGAAGGTGTCAGCCTGAATCGCAAAGCGCGCCAGCTGCTGCTGCATCACCAGCAGATTGGCTGGATGGTCATCGACAATCGCCACCTTAAGCTGAGGAAAGCCGGGCAGGGACGTCTCATCCGCGTGGCTTAGCGGCGCGCAGATCTCCAGCGGCAGCGTTACGGTGACCTGAGTGCCGTCACCAGGTTCAGAGGTGAGCCGGATGTCGCCGCCCATCCGCAACACCATTTCGCGGCAGATAAACAGTCCCAGCCCGCTGCCCTGCACCGAAACGGATTTTCCGGACGGCGCCTGATACCACGGGTCAAACAGCTTCTGCTGTTCCTCCGGCGGAATCCCACTGCCGCTGTCGCTCACCGTCAGAACCAGCTGCTGCTCAGCGGCCAGGGCCAGACGAATCGCGCCGTGACGGGTAAATTTCAGCGCATTGGTCATCAGGTTATTGACCACCTGCTGCAGGCGGTCGGCATCGATCAGCACGGTGTCAGGCAGCGGCGTCAGCGCCTCGACGATCAGACGCGGGCCATCAGCGCGCATCAACGGATGATAAAAATGCTGCTGTTGATTGAGCCACTGCGCCAGTGCCAGCGGACGGGGTGCCAGGGTAAAACTGTTGCTCTCGATGCGCGCATGATCCTGCAGGTCATTCAGCAGAGTCAGCAGCGATTGTGCGCTGCTGTGCAGCAGCGAAAGATTCTGGCTACTGTGCTGTTGTTTCTCCAGCTCCAGCAGACCCAGGATCGCCTGCATCGGCGTGCGCAGTTCATGACTGACGGTCGCCAGGAACTGGCTTTTCATCGCATTGGCATGTTCCGCCTGCTCACGCTGCTGACGTTCCCGGCGCTGCTGCCAGTAGCGGCGCGCCAGCAGTAACAGCAGCAGCAAAATGGCTGCACCGGCTACTGCCAGCACCACCATCGGCAGCGAACGCATCACCATCACGCTGCCGGGCTGCGGCGGCGTTGACCAGCTATCACGCATCTGGCTCTGGGTATCGGCCGGAATCTGCTGCAGCGCGCGATCCAGCAGGGTGCGCAGCGCTGGCTGGTCCGGTGTGACGCCGAGTGCAATCGGCCAGGCGATGTCGCTGGCGGCAAAGGCGAGGTGAATACGGGCATCATCGCGGCTGGCGATACGCCAGCGGGCGGAGAGCACGTTATCGACCAGCGCGTCGATCTGCCCCTTTGCCAGCGCGTCATAGAGGCTATTACGGTCGGCAAACAGCTGTGGCTGCAGATCCGCAGGCAGCAGACGTAGCGCCAGGTCATCCTGCAACACGCCGATCCGCTTGCCGCGCAGGTCGCGCCAGTGTGCCAGCGTATCGGACTGGACGCTGTAGATGCCCCACAGCGCGCGCCACACCGGCAGCGACGTGCTCTGCATCGCATCGCCATTCAGCGGCTGCATCAGCTGCAGCATCGCCTGCTTTTGCTGAATCAGCGTGCTGGCCTGGCGGGGATTACTGACCCACACCGGCTCAAACTCTAATCCGGTGCTCTGCGCAATCGCTTTCAGCAAGTCCACGCCATAGCCCCGGGCGGTTCCGCTGGCATCGCGGTAACTCCAGGGATAGTTGTCCGGCTCGGCGGTGTAAGTAATACGCGGATGATCGGCAATCCAGGCGCGCTCAGCAGGGCTGAGCATCAGGGTCTGGGTATCCTGATAGCGCGGCAGGCTGCTGCTCCAGCGCGCCTGTAGCGTGTTCATCAGTTCTGCAGGCAGCTGACGCAGGCTCTGATTTATCCAGCTGATAAGCTGGGGATCGCGCGCCACCGCACGCAGGTTGAGCTGGCCGGCCTCGATGTGGGAGGCGATCTGATAAATCTGGCCCTGTTGCAGCTGGCTTAGCAGAAAGCCGGCGCTGGTTTCATCCGCCACCACATAGTCATTCTGCTGATTAAGCAGGGTATAGAGCGCCTGCAGATCGCTGCTGTAGCGTCGCCAGCTGTGACGGGCCGCCAGCGCAGATGGCAGCTGAGCCAGGGTGCTGTCACTGATTGCAAGCGACGCATTCTGGCTGTTAAACATCACGGCACGCTGGTTTTGCTGATTGCGATAAACCCGCAGCGGACTGCTGAACCAGTTTTCGCTGCTCAGGGTGCCGGATGGCAGCGGGGCACTCCACATGCCCAGCGCAAAATCGATCTGGCCGCTGGTCAGGGCCTGCATCAGATGCGGCTGATCGCTGTAAAGGTTGAGGGTGAACTGCGCGCCGGTCAGCTGTCGCAGCGCGGAAAGATAGTCGGCGTTGATACCATAGAGGTCATTGCCGATACGCATCGCCCAGGGCGCGTGGTTTTCTTCCAGCAGGCCGACGCGCAGGATCCTGCCCTGCATTGTTTCCGCATGGGTTACCGGCAGCATCATCGGCAGGTTGACGCTGCTCACCGGACGCACATCAGCCAGCGCGGAGCAACACAATAAAAGCAGCATCAGTAGAATAACTCTCACTGCTGGGCTTTCCACAGGTCAGCCAGTTCCACCACTGATCGGGCACCGGTTTTTTCCAGGATGTTCTTTTTATGGGTGCTGACCGTTTTGTTACTGATGTGCAGCTGAGCCGCGATTTGCAGATTGGATAACCCACTGGCCAGCAGTGCCAGAATCTGACGCTCCTTCTGGGTCAGCGGCAGCTCAGGCTCATCATCCATCTCCGGAAAGGCCGTCTGACCGCCCAGCACCGCCAGGATGGCGCTGAGCAACTGCGTCATGCGCTGACTCTTTACCACGTAACCGGCGGCACCCAGCGCCTGAGCGCGACGCATATAGTGGCGGGTCTGCTGCGCAGAGTAGATAAGGACCGGGCAATCAGGACGATGGATCTTGAGGCGACGCAGGAACTCCAGCCCATCGCTGTCCGGCAGGCCGATATCCAGCACAATAATGTCCGGTTGCTCCTCAAGTAAGGGGCGGGCGGCTTTTTCACTGCTGGCAGAAAGCAGCTTAACGGGTATGGGCGACTGGCTCAGGGCAGCTTCAAGTGCCACTTCAACCAGCGGATGATCGTCAATCAAAAGCAAAACGGCCATGAAGGATTTCCTGTAAATTTCACAGGATTAGCATAGCGGAAGAGTGGGGCTGAGGGGAGAAAAACCCGGAGAGCCGCAGCTCTCCAGGCTAAACAAAATTACTGTGAAGTGCCGTCGGTTTTCGTGTTTACATCACCGCCGCCCACTTTAGTCTGAACTTTTTTATTCACGTTCGGACATTTGCCATCTTTACACTGGCTGTTCTGGTCAATTTCGTTAGCAGACATATTACCATTGCTGGTGGTGCTGCCGGACGTTGCAGGATTAGTGTTAGTACCAGTGTTATTAATTTTGCTGTTATCGACATTATTTGGTGGCAGATTCTCTTTCGCTCCACCCGCTGCTGCACCTGCACTGGCCGCCTGGTTCGCTGTACCGTTATTGCTGCTGCTGTCTGCAGCCAGTACCGCACCGCTGCTCAGTGTCATTGCTGCTGTCAAAAAAATTAAGGCAAACTTTTTCATCATTATGCTCCCGTTAATAAATGAAGAGGCTTTAAGCCCAGAGGTGCAATTTCGGGTAAAGAAATCCCTGACGAAATAAAATTCGCCAGTTGGCTTAAACAGGGTAATTAAATAAGGTAAGCGGGACGTTCCTCAGTGCTTACCATTAAAAAGTTTAGTCGCTAACCTGATTAATGCAAATATGACCCGCACATTTAACCCGCAGCGGGAATTTACACCCCTGACGCTTCGGGCTACATTGGACAGGATGTGTCCGGCGGGCGCCGGGCAAGAAATAATATGGAATCAGTATGAATTACCAGAACGATGATTTACGCATCAAAGAGATTAAAGAGCTGTTACCTCCTGTTGCGCTGCTCGAAAAATTCCCGGCGACCGATCGTGCTGCACAGACCGTTTCACAGGCCCGTCAGGCGATTCATCAGATCCTGCAGGGCAAGGATGATCGTCTGCTGGTGGTGATTGGACCCTGCTCAATTCATGACACTGACGCGGCGAAAGAGTATGCAAGCCGCCTGCTGGCACTGCGTGATGAGCTGAAAGGCGAGCTGGAAGTGGTCATGCGGGTCTATTTTGAAAAGCCGCGCACGACGGTGGGCTGGAAAGGGCTGATTAATGACCCGTATATGGATAACAGCTACCAGCTGAACGACGGTCTGCGTCTGGCGCGTAAGCTGCTGCTGGAGATTAATGACAGCGGTTTACCGGCGGCGGGCGAGTTTCTGGATATGATTACCCCGCAGTATGTGGCAGACCTGATGAGCTGGGGCGCGATTGGTGCGCGTACTACGGAATCTCAGGTTCACCGCGAGCTGGCATCCGGTCTTTCCTGTCCGGTAGGCTTTAAAAACGGCACCGATGGCACGATCAAGGTGGCGATTGATGCGATCAACGCAGCGGGCTCCCCGCACTGTTTCCTGTCAGTAACCAAGTATGGTCACTCCGCGATTGTGGAAACCAGCGGCAACGGTGACTGCCACATCATCCTGCGCGGCGGCAAAGAGCCGAACTATAGCGCGCAGCATGTCGCTGATGTTAAAGCGGGTCTGGCGAAAGCGGGTCTGCCACAGCAGGTGATGATCGATTTCAGCCATGCCAACAGCAGCAAGCAGTTCCAGCGTCAGATGGTTGTGGCAGACGATGTTTCACAGCAGCTGATCAACGGTGAGCAGGCGATTGTCGGTGTGATGATTGAGAGTCATCTGGTGGAAGGCAACCAGAGCCTGGAGAGCGGCGAGCCGCTGGTCTATGGCAAAAGCGTCACCGACGCCTGTATCGGCTGGGAAGATACCGACAAAGTGCTGCGTCAGCTGGCGGCAGCGGTTAAACAGCGCCGCGGTTGATTGGCTATCCACACTCATTAACAAAGTCTGGCCGGATTCGCTGTGGAGAGTGAGCCTGCTCAGGGAACACGGACAGATCGGAAAGACGCTCAAGCCAGTCCCTGGTCGCTCTGCCCGCGCCATCCCTGGCGCGGGACGCTTTCCTCTTCTGACCCTGTTCCCTGCGCGTCGAGCTAGTTTATTGCTGCCAGACTTAGACGGATTTGAGTATGTGATTAGTCTGGTACGTGCTGACATCCAGGCTTTTACTCTGGCAGTTAAACATGACGCGCAGCATTGCCGGGCGCAGCCCAATAAAAAAGGCCAGACTTTCGTCTGGCCTTTTTGCCTTCCAGCGAGGAATTACTTCGCTTTACCCTGATTCGCAACGGCGGCAGCTTTCGCAGCAATCTCGTCCTGGTCGCCCAGGTAGTAGCGTTTCAGCGGTTTGAAGTTTTCATCGAACTCATACACCAGCGGAACGCCGGTAGGGATGTTCAGCTCGAGAATTTCATCTTCGCTCAGGTTATCCAGATATTTCACCAGCGCACGCAGTGAGTTGCCGTGTGCAGCAATGATCACTTTCTCACCGCTTTTGATGCGCGGCAGAATGGTGTCGTTCCAGTAAGGGATAACGCGGTCAATGGTCAGCGCCAGGCTTTCGGTCGTTGGCAGCTGCTCCGGGGTCAGTTTCGCATAACGCGGGTCATGGCCCGGGAAGCGCTCATCCGAACGATCCAGCTCTGGTGGGGTAACGGCAAAGCCGCGACGCCACTGCTTAACCTGCTCGTCGCCATATTTGGCAGCAGTTTCCGCTTTGTCCAGACCCTGCAGCGCACCGTAGTGACGCTCGTTCAGACGCCAGGTTTTCTCAACCGGCAGCCAGGCCTGATCCAGCTCATCCAGCACATTCCACAGCGTATGAATCGCACGCTTCAGTACGGAGGTGTAAGCGAAATCAAAAACAAAGCCCTCTTTCTTCAGCAGCTGACCTGCTGATTTGGCTTCGCCACGACCTTTCTCAGAAAGGTCAACATCATACCAACCGGTAAAGCGGTTTTCGTTGTTCCACTGGCTTTCGCCGTGTCGCACCAGAACCAGCTTAGTTACAGCCATAGCTTAACTCCTTAATACTGTGATGTTTCTGTGAGATTGGAAACCTGCTGCTGCCCGCCTGAAACACGAGCTGATTGCGCCATACCATAACGGAAAAGCGGGCAGCGCGTAAGCCTGTGTGTGACGCACTGCGCGTTTTTCAGCCGGAGGCTCAGCGTGGCGTGAAGCGATACCGCGTCACGGATTCCCAGCGATCTCCCGGCTGCAGCCAGCAATCCGGCTGAGGCCACTCAGCATGATTAGGCGAATCCGGTAAAAATTCACTCTCCAGCGCAATGCCCTGGAATGCAGTATAGCTCGCCTGCTCACGGGCACGCGTGCCGGCCAGGTAGTTGCCGGTGTAGAACTGCAGTGCCGGTGCCGAGGTGGTTACGCTGAGCTGCAATCTGCCATCTTCCGACCAGAGTTCCGCCGCAGGCTGACTATCGTCGCCTGCACTGTTGAGCAGAAACGCATGGTCATAACCCTTCACCGCCCGCTGGTCGTCGTCTGCCAGGAAATCCTGCGCCACGACTTTGGCGTTGCGGAAATCGAAACTGGTATCGGCGACGGCTTTCAGCGGCGCATTCGGAATCCCTTCGCTGTCGACCGGCAGATACTGGTCGGCGTGCAGTTGTAAGCGATGCTGGCGTGCGTCGCCATGATGCGCATCAAGGTTAAAGTAGGCATGGTTAGTCAGATTGACCGGGCAGGGCTGGTCGCAGCGCGCTTCATAGCGGATGCTCAGGCAGTTCTGGTCATCCAGCTGATAGTGCAGGTCGGCAATCAGATTGCCCGGATAGCCTTGATCGCCATCCGGCGAATCGATGCGGTAATGCACCTCGCTGTCGGACTGGCTGACAATCTGCCAGCGGCGTTTATCAAAGCCTTCCGGCCCGCCATGCAGCTGATGGGCACCCTGGTTTGGCACCAGCTGGCGGTTCAGCTTATTGAGCTTTGCTCCGGCGATGCGGTTGGCGTAACGGCCCACCGTGGCACCCAGATAGGCATCCTGATGCAGATAGTCAGAGGGTGTGGCGCAGCCGAGCAGCGCTTCACGCACGGTGCCATCCTGCATCGGGATGCGGGCAGAAAGCCAGGTTGCGCCCCAGTCCATAAAGGTCGCCAGCATGCCGTTGGCATTGCGCAGTACCGTTATGCGCCACGGCTGACCGTCGGGCGCATGGGAGTTGACGTCATTCAGCATTGGCCCGCTCCTTCAGAGGCTTTGCAGACGTAGAAGGTCTCTTTGATGCCGGTCGCGGCTTCATACTGCTCTGCAACGGCGGCTTTCACCTGATCGACCAGATCCAGTGGCATCAGTGCCACGATGCAGCCACCAAAGCCGCCGCCGGTCATACGCACGCCACCACGTTCACCGATCTGCGCTTTCACGATCTCAACCAGCGTATCGATCGGCGGTACGGTGATCTCGAAATCGTCACGCATCGAGGCGTGTGATTCGGCCATCAGCTGGCCCATACGGGTCAGGTCGCCCTGAGTCAGCGCATCGGCCGCTTCCAGCGTACGGGCGTTCTCGGTCAGGACGTGACGCACGCGTTTTGCCACCTGCGGATCGAGCTGCGCCTGCGCCGCTTCAAACTCGGCCAGTTCAACGTCACGCAGCGCCTTCCTGTTGAAGAAACGCGCGCCCGCTTCACACTGCTCGCGGCGGGTGTTGTATTCGCTGCCGACCAGGGTGCGACGGAAGTTGGAGTTGATGATCACCACCGCAATATCTTCCGGCATCGACACCGGACGCGTGCCCAGCGTGCGGCAGTCGAGCAGCATGGCGTGATCTTTCTGCCCCAGTGCGGAAATCAGCTGGTCCATGATACCGCAGTTACAGCCAACAAACTGGTTCTCCGCTTCCTGACCATTCACCGCGATGGCTGCGCCATCCAGCGGCAGGTTATAAAGCTGCTGCACCACGGTGCCAACCGCGACTTCCAGCGAGGCGGATGAACTGAGGCCCGCACCCTGCGGCACGTTGCCGCTGATCACCATATCGATGCCGCCGAAATCAGCATGACGCTGCTGCAGATGTTTCACCACGCCGCGCACATAGTTAGCCCACATTGGTTCCTGCACGCTGACGATCTCTTCGTCCAGCGAGAAGGTGTCCTGCGCATTCTCATAATCGGCCGCGACCACGCGAATCTGGCGGTCGTCACGGCGGGCACAGGCGATCACTGTCTGGTAATCGATGGCGCACGGCAGCACAAAGCCGTCGTTATAGTCGGTGTGCTCGCCAATCAGGTTAACGCGGCCCGGCGCCTGAATGGTGTGGGTGGCGGCGTAACCGAAGGTGTCAGAGAAAAGCTGCTGCGTGATGGTTTTTAAGCTCATTGTTGTGCCTCACGGAAGTGAACGTCGCTGACAGAACGCAGACGTTCCGCCGCCTGTTCCGCCGTTAAATCGCGTTGGGTTTCGGCCAGCATTTCATAGCCAACCATAAATTTACGTACCGTTGCTGAGCGCAGCAGCGGCGGATAGAAGTGCGCATGCAGCTGCCAGTGATCGTTGGCTTCGCCGTTAAACGGCGCGCCGTGCCAGCCCATGGAGTAGGGGAAGGAGCACTGGAACAGGTTGTCGTAGCGGCTGGTCAGCTGCTTGATGGCTTTCGCCAGATCGGCACTCTGCGCTTCACTGAGATCGGTCAGCTGTTTAACGTGCGCTTTCGGCAGCAGCAGGGTTTCAAACGGCCAGGCGGCCCACCACGGCACCACGGCCAGCCAGTGTTCGGTTTCCACCACGGTGCGGCTGCCATCCTGCTGCTCGCGTGCCAGATAATCGACCAGCATCGGCGAGCCATGTTTAGCGAAATAGTCGCGCTGATGATCATCTTCGCGCTGCGCTTCATTCGGCAGGAAGCTGTTAGCCCAGATCTGACCGTGCGGATGCGGGTTAGAGCAGCCCATCGCCGCGCCTTTGTTCTCAAACACCTGCACCCACGGATAGTGCTGACCCAGATCGGCGGTCTGCGCCTGCCAGGTGCGCACCACTTCTTCCAGCGCGCTCAGTGACATCTCCGGCAGAGTTTTGCTGTGATCGGGCGAGAAGCAGATGACCCGACTGGTGCCGCGTGCGCTTTCACAGCGCATCAGGATATCGTCGCTCTCGGGCGCGTCAGGCGTGTCGGTCATCAGTGCAGCAAAGTCATTGGTAAAGACGTACGTGCCAGCATAGTCCGGGTTTTTGTCACCGGTGATGCGGGTATTTCCGGCACACAGGAAGCAGTCCGGATCGTGCGACGGTAAGGTATTGACCGCCGGCGTTTCCTGCGCGCCCTGCCACGGACGTTTGGCCCGATGAGGTGAAACGAGAATCCATTGATCAATCAGTGGATTGTAACGGCGATGCGGGTGATCGACCGGGTTGAATTTTTCCATGTGAGATCCTGGTAAGCGTCAAAAGCCAGAGAGGCATCGGTAAAAAGTAGCACATCAGCGCGCCCGAAAGCGTGATCAAGTCTGGATAAATGGTATCGTTTACACAAGCTGAATATTCTTATTTCGTGGCGTTGCGTGCGCATTCAGAAGATTAAAGGTGGGAAGGAATGGTAGCGCTTACACAGAGGTGCATTAAAACGCCGCGATAGCGGCGTTGCAGGTTGCTGACAAACCCAATCAGGGTTGCTCTGACAGCAACGCGTTAGCTAAAAGCGCAGGCAACAAGGGCAGAGGAGGAAAGCGTCCCGCGCCATGGACAAAAACGCCGGGAGCGTTTTTGAACAACGCAACGCGTTGGCCCGGCAACGGGCGCACCTTATGGATGAGGTGCGTACTAAAAACGCCGGGAGCGTTTTTGAACAACGCAACGCGTTGGCCCGGCAACGGGAGCACCTCAAGGATGAGGTGCGTACTATAAAAACGCCGGGAGCGTTTTTGAACAACGCAACGCGTTGGCCCGGCAACGGGCGCACCTCAGGGATGAGGTGCGTAATCGCGCGGGCCGAGCGGCCATGGATGGTTTAAGCGACTTTCCGATCTGACCGTGTTGCCTTCGCAGACTCGGTCTCACAGCTGGGTATGGCAGACTTTGTCAGCAATCTCGTTGAGGGACATTGTTAACGCATTAGCGCAGCGTTTCCTGCTGAAAAGCGTAGCCGCCATCATCGGGAACAAAGCTCAGGCGATGCGTGATACAGGCGGGGGCATCTTCGACATGGTGCGATACAAACAGCAGCTGAGTGCGTCCCTCGCCAATCAGCACGTCGACAAAGCGCCGTACCAGCTGACGGTTAATCGGGTCGAGGCCCTGGAGTGGCTCGTCCAGAATCAGCAGCGTCGGATGCTTAACCAGCGCGCGGGCAATCAGCACCAGCCGCTGTTGTCCCCATGAGAGCGAGTGGAACGGCGCATCGCCCAGCCGGTTATCCATTCCAAGCAGTGTCAGCCACTGTTGTGCCAGCGCTTTCTGCCGATCGGACGCCGCCTGATAGAGGCCGATGGAGTCGAAGAAGCCCGACAGGATCACCGTCCGCACATTGGTGCTGACGCGATAATCGAGGTGCAGGCTGCTGCTGACATAGCCAATATGCTGTTTGATATCCCAGATGGTTTCGCCACTGCCGCGACGACGGCCAAACAGGGTGAGATCATTGCTGTAGCCCTGCGGATGATCGCCGGTTACCAGACTCAGCAGCGTCGATTTCCCGGCGCCATTCGGACCGGTAATCTGCCAGTGCTCGCCCGCGTTAACCTGCCAGTCCAGCCCCTGAATCACCGGCTTATCATTGTAGGAGACGGTGCCGTTGCGCAGGATAACGCGCGGGGCATCATCCGCCAGTGAAGGCAGCTGATCCGGCACATCCGCTTCGGGCAGCGCCATACCCATCAGCTGCTCACTGTGTGCCAGCTGTGCCACCAGCGCTTCCGTTAAAATCGTCTGGCGCGGCCCGCTGTGAGTGAGCGTGCACTCCGCCAGCACACCCACCTGCTGAACGAAATCGGGAATGTCGTCAAAGCGATTAAGCACCAGCACCAGCGTAAACGCCGGATGCTGCAGATTGCGCAGCGTGTCGGTCAGGCTGGCACGCGACGCCACATCCAGTCCGTCAAACGGCTCATCCAGAATCAGCAAATCTGGCTGGTTCATCAGCGCCTGGCAAAGCAGGGTTTTGCGGGTTTCGCCGGTTGAGAGATATTTGAAGCGGCGTGACAACAGCGGTTCGATGCCGAACTGCTGTGCCAGTTGTTTGCAACGTTCCGGCTGCTGCACTTCCGCCTGAATCACCTCTGCCACGGTCAGTCCGGTATCCTCTTCACCTTCGCTGAGCATATCGGTGTTGTTGCGCTGCCACTCCTGCGCCACCAGCGTCTGTAACTGCTCCAGCGACAGACGGACCGGCCTTGTGAAATCGCTGCTGACTGAACCCGCCAGCGGCGGCAGTTCACCGGAGAGTGCGCGCGCCAGTGAGGATTTACCGCTGCCGTTGGCACCGACAAAGGCCCAGCTTTCGCCGCGCTGCAGTTCCACCTGATTCAGCGTCAGTATCCGGGTATCGCTAAGATGAAACGTGCCTTGCAAAATATGCAATGAAGCCATGATCTGTTCCATTTTCTGCATCGTGTCACTGAGTTGTAACCATTGGCTGTAATGATGTCAAATCAGCCGCTAGAGCAGGGTGGCGACGATGGCGTTCTCCGCATTGAAACTGGCGATCACCGCGTCGCCGGGCTGCAGCTTCAGCTGCTGTAGCTGTTCATTAGTAAGAGTGGCACACAGGGTTTCGCCGCTGGCGAGCTGCATCAGCACCTCAGTCATCTGCTCACCCGGTTCGATGGCAGTGACGGTGGCCGCCAGCTGATTGTCTTCCTCTGCGGCGTCACGACTGATGCGGATCCACGGCGCTTTGATCAGCACCAGCACCTCTTTACCCGCCGCCAGCTGCAGACGATCGGCGCTGCGCTGGGTCAGCGCCACATTGAGCTGGGTGACGCCATCAGCCAGCTGAATCAGCAGATGCTGAACCACCTGCTGCGCATCGTTGCTGACCACGGTGCCGAACAGCTGGTTGCGGGCGCTGGTCTGCAGTGAGAAGCGGGCGATGGCCGCCAGCAGGCTGTCGAGCGGCAGCGTATCCTTCTGCAGCGCATCGAAAGCTTTCTGCTGGATCTGCTCCATCAGATGAAACAGCTGAATCAGGCGTTCACCGTAGCGGGTCAGCGTGGCACCGCCGCCGCCTTTGCCGCCGGTTGCCCGCGCCACCAGCGTTTCATCCGCCATCTGGTTCATCTCATTAATCGCATCCCAGGCACTTTTGTAACTGATACCAGCCAGTTTCGCCCCCTGACTGATCGATCCGGTCTGCTGGACGCGTTTCAGCAGCTCAATACGCCGCGGATCGGCAAACAGTTTCTGTTGTAAACGGATATGAAGGGATAGTTCAGCTTCCATGACAGCTCCGGCAAAGAGTTAAGGCGAAGGCCGATGATAGCGGCGTTTTATGACCAAAGTAAAAGCACGAAAAGGGCTGCGCAAAATTTTACTGACCCGTTACAATCACTTTTTTGTTAGCAGAGTGAGACTCTCCATGCTGGAATTACTGAAAAGCCTCGCCGTGGCCGTACTGATGGTCCCTGTGGTAATGGCGCTGATGCTGGGTATGATTTATGGCCTGGGTGAAGTGTTTAATATCTTCTCTAAAGTGGGTCATCGCGAAAAATCTTCAGCCCGTTCGCATAATTAATTTCTGCCACGCCCGCCATCCAGGCGGGCGTCGTCATTTTTGTCCCGCACCGATTCAACCTTCTCTGACGCCTGCCGATAATTTACTGAACCTCCCTGATATTGCGTTATATTATCCGCTACACAACGAATAGCCGGAGAGAATCATGTCATTTAATTACACCCGCTGGGGCGTCGCGGCGCTGGTTACCGTGTCGCTGGCCGGACAGGCCGTGGCCGCCGATAACATTACCGTGTTTGCCGCGGCTTCGCTGACCAATGCGATGCAGGATATTGCCAGTCAGTATCAGAAGGAAAAGGGCGTAACGGTCGTCTCTTCGTTCGCCTCATCCTCCACGCTGGCGCGTCAGCTTGAACAGGGCGCGCCTGCCGACCTGTTTATCTCTGCCGATCAGCAGTGGATGGATGATGCCGTAGCGAAGAAAAGCGTGATAACCCGCACCCGCTACACCCTACTGGGCAACGACCTGGTACTGATTGCGCCACGCAGTGCCGCAGCTAAAGCGGTGACGCTGGATCCTCAGACCGACTGGAAAACATTGCTTCACGGCGAACGTCTGGCGGTTGGCGATCCGGACCATGTTCCTGCGGGTATCTATGCTAAAGAGGCGTTGCAAAAACTGGGCGCCTGGGACGGCGTAGCGCCCGCGTTAGCGCCCGCTAATAATGTGCGGGCAGCGCTGGCGCTGGTCGAGCGTAACGAAACGCCTTATGGCATTGTCTACGGTTCGGACGCCGTCGCCAGCGACAAAGTGCAGGTGGTGGGGCGTTTTCCGGCAGACAGCCATAAACCGGTGGAATATCCGATGGCGATCGTAAACGATCACGACACGGCTACCGTTAAAGCCTTTTATGATTACCTGAAAGGACCGCAGGCTGCGGCGATTTTCAAACATTATGGATTCACACCGACGAAATGATACTCAGCGATCCCGAATGGCAGGCAGTACTGCTTAGCCTTAAAGTCTCTGGCATAGCCGTGCTGGGCAGTCTGCCGTTTGGCATCCTGATGGCCTGGATTCTGGTGCGCTGCCGTTTCCCCGGCAAAGCGCTGCTCGACAGCCTGATTCACCTGCCGCTGGTGCTGCCGCCGGTAGTGGTGGGGTATCTGCTGCTGGTTAGCCTGGGACGACGCGGGATCATTGGTGAAAAGCTGTTTGACTGGATTGGTTTCAGCTTTGCGTTCAGCTGGCGCGGGGCGGCACTGGCGTCTGCCGTCATCGCCTTTCCACTGATGGTTCGCGCCATCCGGCTGGCGCTGGAAGCGGTGGATAGCCGGCTGGAGCAGGCAGCGCGTACGCTGGGTGCCGGACGCTGGCGGGTCTTTTTCACTATCACACTGCCGCTGACGTTGCCGGGTGTGATCGCCGGAACGGTACTGGCGTTTGCCCGATCGCTGGGCGAATTTGGCGCCACGATCACGTTCGTGTCCAATATTCCCGGTGAAACGCGCACGCTGCCGCTGGCGATGTTTACCCTGATCGAAACGCCCGGTGCAGAGGGTGCGGCGGCGCGACTCTGCGTGATCGCTATCGTGCTGGCACTGGGTTCACTGCTGGCGTCGGAATGGCTGGCACGGGCAGGACGCAAGCGGATGGGAAGCTGATGCTATCACTCAACTTTATGCAGCAGCAGGGCGATCATCAGCTTGAGGTCGATCTACAGATCCCGGCCAAAGGGATCACCGCCATTTTCGGTGTTTCCGGTGCCGGTAAAACCTCACTCATCAACGCCATCAGCGGACTGACTCAGCCACAGCGCGGGCGAATTGAGCTTAACGATCGCCTGCTGTTTGATGCAGAGCAGAAGATTGCGCTGCCGCCGGAAAAACGCCGCATCGGTTATGTGTTTCAGGATGCTCGGCTGTTCCCGCACTACCGGGTCCGGGGCAACCTGCAATACGGTATGGCGCCGTCAATGAAAGCGCAGTTCGACAGTCTGGTCTCGCTGCTGGGGCTGGAGGCGCTGCTGTCGCGCTTTCCGCTGTCGCTGTCGGGCGGTGAAAAGCAGCGGGTCGCGATTGGCCGGGCGCTGCTGACCGCACCGGATATGCTGCTGCTGGATGAGCCGCTGGCGTCGCTGGATCTGCCGCGCAAACGTGAACTGATGCCTTATCTGCAAAAGCTGGCGAAGCAGGTCGATATTCCGATGCTCTACGTCTCGCACAGTCTGGATGAAATCCTGCACCTGGCTGATAACGTGCTGGTACTGGATGCGGGCAAGGTTAAAGCCTTTGGTCCGCTGGAGCGGGTCTGGAGCAGCAGCGCGATGCGGCCCTGGCTGCCGGTGAGCGAACTGACCAGCGTGCTGCGGGTGCAGGTGCTGGAGCAGCATCCCGACTATCCGATGACCGCACTGTCGCTGGGCGATCAGCACATCTGGGTCAGCCGGGTAAATCAGCCGGTGAAAACGCCGCTGCGTATTCGCATCGCCTCATCCGATGTTTCGCTGGCGCTGCAACCGCCGCAGCATACCTCCATCCGCAACATTTTACCGGCACAGGTCGTTGAGCTGCTGGAGGTCGGAGACCAGGTGGAGGTGAAGCTGCGTATCGGCATCAGCGAACTCTGGGCGCGCATCACGCCGTGGGCGCGCGATGAACTGGGCATCCGGCCCGAACAGTGGCTCTATGCCCAGATTAAAAGCGTCTCCGTGACGCCCTGATTACAGGACGAACTGACGGAGAGTATCGGCAATACCGGTTTCAAGGTTAGTGCCGATCACCTTTTTCGCCCGTGCTTTGATCGCCTCGTCGGCATTGCCCATCGCCACGCCCAGTCCGGCCGTTTCCAGCATGCTGAGGTCGTTGTAGTTATCACCAAATGCGATCACATCGGACATGCTCAGCCCCAGCGATTCAACCCACTGCGCCAGCCGTTTGCCTTTGCTGTTGCCGCCTTTAGCGATATCCACCTGATCGTGCCATGACCATTCGCAGGCCAGCCCCAGCTCCGCTTCCACCGCAGTGGCGAACTGTTGCAGCTCCTGATGATTGTCGTGCGACAGGGCAAACTTCCAGATCGAACCGGCGTCACGTGCCGCCTGGGCTAAATCAGGCACCTGACGGAACAGCGGACGCTGATGCTCAGGCAGCGATTCGGCCCATTTCAGCGTGCGCATCACGTGACCGGTCGGCGTCTGATAGAGCATCACATCATCCACGTAGAGCAAGCCGTGAATCTGCTGCTGATCCAGCCTCTCAATGACCTGTAACGCCAGCTGCGGGTCGAGAGGATCAGATGCCAGCACCTGTTTCGCCTGGTAATCATACAAATAGGTGCCATTACAGCAGATTGCGGGTGTATCCAATTGTAGTGCCTGATAAAAAGGGTGGATAGCGCAGTGATGGCGTCCGGTCACAATAGCGACATGAACACCCGCCTGGCGGGCCTGGTTCAGTGCGTCAATTGACTGCGGCAGAATCGTTTTGGCTGGAGTCAGCAGCGTGCCGTCGAGGTCGAGGGCAATTACCCGGTAGCTCATTCATCCTCTCGTTTTTTCAGGTTTGCAGAGGCTGAAGTCTACACCTGTCCACGGTCCGGAGACAAAAAACAGGGCACAAATGATTCCAGCGCAGGCCAATAAAACACGCTACAGTGATTCACAGATCATGATCAGGCAGCAAAAAAGGAGAATGCATGAAACAGGTTGTCTACACCGCCAGTCCCGAGAGCCAGCAGATTCACGTCTGGCAGATGAATGATGAGGGTGCGCTGACGTTGCTTCAGGTGATTGATGTCGCCGGCCAGGTTCAGCCGATGGTGGTGAGTCCGAAACGCGATTTTCTCTATGTCGGTGTGCGTCCCAATTTTCGCGTGCTGGCGTTCCAGATTGCCGCCGATGGCACGCTGACCGAAGCCGGTCAGGCACCGCTGCCGGGCAGTCCGACTCACATTTCCACCGATCGCGAGGGCCGGTTCCTGTTCTGCGGTTCCTACAATGATGCCTGCGTCAGCGTCAGCCCGATTGGCGATGATGGCATTCCGCAGGCCCCACTGCAGGTGATCAACGGTTTGGATGGCTGCCACTCTGCCAATATCGATACCGATAACAAGACACTCTATGTACCGGCACTGAAGCAGGACCGTATCTGTCTGTTTGCGCTGGGCGCAGACGGTCAGCTGACGCCGCGCAAACAGGCGCAGGTCACGACGGTAGAAGGCGCAGGTCCGCGTCATATGCAGTTTCATCCGGGCGGGCAGTTTGCTTACTGCGTCAACGAGCTCGACAGCACGGTTGATGTCTGGGCATTAAATACCGGTGAAGGCGAAGCAGAAAGCGTGCAGACGCTGGATATGATGCCGCCTGACTTCAGCGGTACGCGCTGGGCAGCCGATATTCATCTGACGCCGGATGGCCGTTTCCTCTACGCCTGCGATCGCACCAGCAGCACGCTGGCAATTTTCAGCGTAAGCGAACTGGGCGATGAACTGACGCTGGAAGGGTTCCAGCCGACGGAAACGCAGCCGCGCGGGTTCAATATCGATCACAGCGGACGTTTTCTGGTGGCGGCGGGACAGAAATCGCATCACATCGAAGTGTATGCGATTAGCGAACCGAAGGGGCTGTTACAGCCGCTGGGACGTTATGCGGTAGGGCAAGGCCCGATGTGGGTGGTGATTCATCAGCTGCAGGCGTAACGCATCCTGAAAAACGCCTCTCCTGAGCGGGAGAGGCATTCAGACGATTGAAAAACTCAAATCAGGGTGCATCGGACAGCGATGGATTAGCTCAACACGCAGGGAATACAGTCAGAGGAGGAAAGCGTCCCGCGCCATGGACAAAAACGCCGGGAGCGTTTTTGAACAACGCAAAGCTTTGGCCCATTTACGGGCGCACCTCAGGGATGAGGTGCGTAATCGCGCGGGCCGAGCGAGCCAGGGATTGGCGTAAGCGACTTTCCGATTTGACCGAATTTCCTGCGCTGGCTCGGTCTCACAGCTAACCGGGACAGACTTTTAAGTACATCTCTCCCGGGCGGGAAAGATATACTGAATTACTGATAATTCACGGTCAGCGAGGCGCTCGCCAGGGCGTGGAAATGCACATTAAAGCCGACCATTGCGCCACTGGCGCCTTCATCCACCTCAATCGTCTCCACATCCAGCGCATGCACGGTGAAAATGTAGCGATGGGTTTCGCCCTGTGGCGGTGCCGCGCCACCGTAGCCCGCCTGACCGAAATCGGTGCGGGTCTGGATTGCGCCTGCTGGCAGTGACGCTTTGCCGGAACCGGCACCCTGCGGCAGTGACGTGGTGCTGGCCGGAATATTCGCCACGACCCAGTGCCACCAGCCGGAACCCGTCGGCGCATCAGGATCGTAGCAGGTCACCACAAAACTTTTGGTGCCTTCCGGTGCCGCTTCCCAGGCAAGATGGGGAGAAATATTCTCGCCCTGATAACCCATGCCGTTGAAAACATGCTTTTCTGGCATCTTCTCGCCGTCATTAAAATCCTGACTAAAAACGCGCATCACATCTCCTTAACTGTCGATGAATAGCCTTTCATCATAACCAAAAGCGCCACCAGTGCCAGTGGTCAGCCCGCTTCAGGCGGCAAAATGTTGCAAATGTTCCAGCGCACTGCCAATCGCCTGCACCAGCTGACTCAGTGCCTGGGGCGTGATGATGTAGGGCGGCATCAGGTAGATCAGACGGCCAAAAGGCCGGATCCAGACGCCCTGTTCAACAAAGAACTGCTGCAGCGCCGCCATGTTAACTGGCTGATGGGTTTCCACCACGCCAATCGCCCCCAGCACGCGCACATCGGCCACCTGCGGTGAACGGCGCAGCGGCAGCAGCTCAGCCCGCAGCTGCTGTTCGATTGCGGCCACCTGACGCTGCCAGTGACCGTCCGCCAGCATGCACAGGCTCTCCGCCGCCACCGCGCAGGCCAGCGGGTTGCCCATAAAGGTCGGGCCATGCATAAAACAGCCTGCCGCGCTGCGGCTGATGGTGTCGGCGACGTCGCGGGTGGTCAGGGTCGCTGCCAGCGTCATCATGCCGCCGGTCAGTGCCTTGCCGACGCAGAGAATATCCGGGGTAATACCCGCATGTTCACAGGCAAAGAGCTTACCGGTGCGGCCAAATCCGGTGGCGATCTCATCCGCTATCAGCAGTACGCCATAACGGTCGCACGCTTCCCGCACCTGCTGCAGATAGCGCGGATGATAGAAACGCATGCCGCCCGCACCCTGCACAATCGGCTCAAGGATCACCGCTGCCAGCTGCCGGTGATGCTGTTCGATCAGCCGGGCAAAATCATCGAAATCGCGCGCGTCCCATTCATCATCAAAGCCGCAGGCCGGGGCCGCCGCAAAGTGGTGCTCAGGCAGATAACCGCGCCACAGGCTGTGCATCGAGTTCTCGGGATCGCACACCGACATCGCGGCAAAGGTATCGCCATGATAGCCGCGCTTCAGTGTCAGGAACTGCTGGCGCGTCTCACCGCGGCCCAGCCAGTACTGCAGCGCCATTTTCATCGACACTTCCACGGCCACCGAGCCGGAATCGGCCAGGAAGACGCACTCCAGCGCCTCGGGCGTCATCGCCACCAGCTGACGGCAGAGCGCCACTGCTGCCGGATGGGTAATGCCACCAAACATCACGTGCGACATCTGCGTGACCTGCTCCGTTAGCGCCCGGTTCAGTCGCGGGTGGTTGTAACCATGAATCGCCGCCCACCACGATGACATTCCATCCACCAGCTCACGGCCATCGGCCAGCTGCAGCTGAAAACCCTGCGCGGCGACGACCGGGTAGCAGGGCAGCGGATCCTGCATGGAAGTGTAGGGATGCCAGATATGCTGGCGATCAAAACGGGCATCATCGGAGGAGAAAACGGGGGTAGTCATCGGAGTTGTAAACCAAAATAAAAAAATATAGTTTACAAGTATACCCCTGCTTTCTGTCGGGATGACACCCTTTTCTGGAGTACGTAATGGCTCAACGCTGGACAATTGCACAGGCGCAAGCGCTGTTTGATCAACCTTTTCTTGAACTGATGTTTAAAGCGCAGCAGGTGCATCGTCAGCACTTCGACCCGCGCCAGGTGCAGGTCAGTACCCTGCTGTCGATCAAAACTGGCGCCTGCCCGGAAGATTGCAAATATTGCCCGCAGAGCGCGCGCTACAAGACCGGCCTGGAGTCGGAACGTCTGATGGAAGTGGAGGAGGTACTGACCTCCGCGCGTCAGGCCAAAGCCGCCGGTTCGACCCGTTTCTGCATGGGTGCCGCGTGGAAAAACCCGCACGAGCGCGATATGCCCTACCTGGAAAAGATGGTCGAAGGCGTGAAGGCGATGGGAATGGAAACCTGCATGACGCTCGGCACGCTCAGCGATCAACAGGCGCAGCGGCTGGCTGGCGCGGGTCTCGATTATTACAACCATAACCTCGACACCTCACCGGAATTCTATGGCTCCATCATCACCACCCGCAGCTATCAGGAACGTCTGGATACGCTCGGCAAAGTGCGCGACGCCGGAATCAAAGTCTGTTCGGGCGGCATCGTCGGCCTGGGCGAAACCGTGAACGATCGCGCCGGTCTGCTGGTGCAGTTAGCCAATCTGCCGACCCCGCCGGAGAGCGTGCCGATCAACATGCTGGTCAAAGTCAAAGGCACGCCGCTGGCGGACAACGATGACGTAGAGCCGTTCGATTTTATCCGTACCATCGCGGTGGCGCGCATCATGATGCCGACCTCGCATGTGCGTCTCTCCGCGGGTCGTGAGCAGATGAGCGAGCAGACTCAGGCTATGTGCTTTATGGCCGGGGCGAACTCGATTTTCTACGGCTGCAAACTGCTGACCACGCCGAATCCGGAAGAGGATAAAGACCGCGTGCTGTTCCGCAAACTGGGGCTGAACCCGGAGCATACCCACACCCAACACGGCGATCAGCAGCAGGAAGAACACCTTAGCGAGCAGCTGTTCCATGCCGATACAGAACAGTTCTACAACGCGGCGCTGTAATGAGCTGGCAGCAACGACTTCAGCAGGGGCTGGCGCAGCGCCGTGCGGCCGATGGCTGGCGACAGCGTCGAATCATCGATCAGCAAGCCACCCGCACGTTAGAGAGCGGTGGCCGCCGCTATCTGCACTTCTCCAGCAATGACTATCTCGGTTTAACCCGCCATCCGGCGGTGATTGCGGGCTGGCAGCAGGGCGCGGCGCTGGCGGGCGCGGGGGCGGGTGCCTCAGGTCACGTCACCGGTTATCACCGTCAGCACGCCGAACTTGAGGCGCAGTTGGCCGACTGGCTCGGCTATGACCATGCGCTGCTGTTTATCTCCGGGTTCGCGGCCAATCAGGCGGTGATTCATCTGCTGGGCGAGAAAAACGATCGCATCCTGGCCGACAAACTCAGCCATGCCTCGCTGCTCGACGCCGCCAGCCACAGCCCGGCGCAGCTGCGACGTTTCAGTCACAACGACCCGGAGAGCCTGACGGCACGGCTCGCGTCACCCTGCGAGGGGGAAACGCTGGTGGTGACCGAGGGGATTTTCAGCATGGATGGCGACAGCGCACCGCTGGCTTCGCTGGCGCAACAGACGCGTCAGGCACAGGGCTGGCTGCTGGTGGATGATGCGCACGGCATCGGCGTGGCAGGTGAGCAGGGGCGGGGCAGCTGCTGGCAGCAGGGCGTTAAGCCGGAACTGCTGGTGGTCACTTTTGGCAAAGCCTTTGGCGTCAGCGGTGCCGCGCTGCTGTGCGACGCCGATACCGCCGACTATTTCCTGCAGTTCAGCCGGCATCTGATCTACTCCACCGCCATGCCCGCTGCGCAGGCTGTGGCGCTGCAGGCGGCACTGCGCGAAATTCAGCAGGGTGATGCGCTGCGCCAGCAGTTGCAGCAGAACATTGCGCATTTCCGGCGTGGCGCGGCCTCGCTGCCGTGGCAACTAATGGACTCAGCCAGCGCGATCCAGCCGCTGCTGATCGGTGAAAATGGCGATGCGATGGCGCTCTCGGCGCGGCTGGCGGAGGCGGGCTGCTGGGTCAGTGCGATTAGGCCACCTACCGTGCCGCCGGGAACGGCCCGGCTGCGCATTACCCTGACGGCGGCACATCACCCGGAAGATATTGATCGGTTACTGGAGGCGCTGCATGACGCTGCGGGTTGATAAGCAGGCGGTGGCACGTGCCTTTGGCCGGGCGGCCAGCCATTACGATGCCCATGCGGCACTGCAACGACTCAGCGGCGATGCGCTGCTGGCACGCGCACCGGCTCACAGCGGGCTGCAGCTGCTGGATGCCGGGTGTGGCACCGGCTGGTACAGCAGGCTGTGGCGCGAACGCGGCAAACAGGTCACGGCGCTGGATCTCTCACCACAGATGCTGCAACAGGCGCGGGACAACGACGCGGCGCAGCACTATCTGGCGGGTGACATCGACGCGCTGCCGCTGGCGGATAACAGCATCGACATGGTGTGGAGCAACCTGGCGGTGCAGTGGAGTGAGGATCTGCCCGGCGCGCTGCGCCAGTTCCGGCGGGTGCTGCGGCCCGAGGGCACGCTGCTGTTTTCCACGCTTGGCGAAGGTTCGTTGCAGGAGGTGCATGAAGCCTGGTCCCATCTGGATGCGTTACCCCATGCTAACCGCTTTCTCAGCGAGGCGGAGATTGCGGCGGCCTGCCACGCAGAGCAACTGATTTGCAGCGCGGAAAGGGTGACGCTGCATTTTCCCGATGCGCTCAGTGCCATGCGTTCGCTGAAAGGGATTGGCGCGACCCATCTGCATCAGGGTCGCGACGGGCAGATACTCACCCGACAACGGCTCAACCAGTTAGAGGCACACTGGCCGCGCGATCGGCACGGCTATCGCCTGAGTTACCATTTAATCTATGGAGTCACGCTTTCATGAAACGGCTTTTTATCACCGGCACCGACACCGAAGTCGGTAAAACGGTCGCCAGCGGCGCACTGTTGCAGGCAGCCGCCGCAGCGGGCTACCGCTGTGCGGGCTACAAGCCGGTTGCGTCAGGCTGTGAGATGACGCCTGAAGGCATTCGCAACAGTGATGCGCTGGCGCTGCAGCGCTTCAGCAGCGTGCCGTTGAGCTATCAGCAGGTCAATCCGCTGGCGTTTATGGAGCCGACCTCGCCGCACATCGTCAGCGCTGAAGAGGGCAGGCCGATCACCCATCTGGCACTGTCAGCGGGTCTGGCGGCGCTGGAGCCACTGGCGGACTGGATTCTGGTCGAGGGTGCAGGAGGCTGGTACACCCCGCTGTCAGAGACGCACACCTATGCGGACTGGGTGGTCAGCGAACAGCTGCCCGTGATTCTGGTGGTGGGAATTAAGCTCGGCTGCATCAACCACGCCATGCTCACCGCCGAGGCGGTGCGTGCGTGCGGCCTGCCACTGGTGGGCTGGATCGCCAACACCGTCGAGCCGCCCGGCAAACGCTATCAGGAATATCTCACCAGCCTGAAGCAGCGACTGCCTGCGCCCTGTCTGGGCACCATTCCGTATCTCACCGATGCGCAGCAGCAGGCCTCCTGTGGACAGTATCTGACGCTGCCAGAGTAAAAAACTGGCCCCACCCGCTTTTGCTCAATCAGTATGAGCCTGTGCAGTGCTCACCAGCCTGAACGTCAGGTTGTTGCGCGCTGCCTGCAATCCTGACGCCTGCCGTGACAGGGACTCAGCGTCAGGCCACCGTCAGCCACTTATCCACGGTATGGTCATCGAGCTGCTCCATGCTGCCCTGCGCCACATTACGGCCACGGTGCAGCAGCAGGAAATAGTCCGCCACCCGCCGGATCAGCGACAGGCGCTGCTCCAGCAGCAGGATGGTCAGCCCGTAGTCGAGGTTAAGCCGGCGGATCAGGTTGCCCATCTCCTCTTCCAGCCACGGTGACATCCCATCAGTCGGCTCATCCAGAATCAGCAGTTTGGGCTGCAGCACCAGCGCGCGCGCCAGGGCCAGCTGTTGCTGCTGATCGATGGGCAGATCGCCGCTGCGTTGCTGGCGCAGGGAGTAGAGTGCCGGGAATAAATCAAAGACCATTTCGGGAATGGCGCGATGACGATCGCGCTGGCTGGCACCCGCCAGCAGGGCAATCAGCAGGTTATCTTCCACGCTCATCTGGGTAAAAATATGGCGGCCCTGCGGCACATAGCCGATGCCCATCTGCGCCCGCTGTTCAGCCGGTTGCAGCAGCAAATCTTCCGGCGGCGAGCCATCCTCTTTCCAGGAAATGGTGCCGCTGTTAATCGGCAGTCTGCCCATGATGCAGTTGACCAGCGTGGTCTTGCCCATGCCAGGACGGCCCAGAATGCCGGTGCAGGTGCCAGGCGACAGCTCCAGGTCCACATCCCACAGGATATGGTTCTGACCGTAAAATTGATTTACCGAACGTAGACTCAGCATCTGACACTCTCCTTCCCGATCATTAGCCTGATTGCTTCCGCTCTTTGTCGTCTGGCAAACAAGTCATCAGCAACGGCAGCCTCACCATTGCAGCACAGTGCGCGTAAAGCGCGGTGACGTTATTGACTCCTGCAATTCCCAGGCCAGATCTTAAAACGGCCCTGTTTCCTGCTGCAGTGCGCTGTATCAGTGAGGAAAGGTGAGAAAAACTTATCAATTACCCATGGTCATCACGCGCCTGCACTTTTACAGTGCCTGCGGGCGCTGTTTGTGGTGCAGACGTGCTGCGGTAACGCAGAATGTCTGATTAAGAATCTTAGTGGAACGATGAAAATTTGCGTGCCACGCCAGGCGACAGATTAAAAATGCAGAATAATCCGTTAGCAACCGACGCGAAATTTAACGCAAAAAAAATTATTTTCAACGAGGCGGGAGGGCAGGGAAAAATTATACACAGCTGATGGCGGCGGGGCTGCCATCACTTATCCACCATTCCTGTGGATAACCTTGTGCATTAGGTAATGAAAACCGGTTAGAAGCGAGGAAATACGCGGCCTGGTAACATAATGACGAGATTCTGGCCTTATTAGCTTAAACCAGTAAAATCAGCTGGTTATCAAAAAACAAGCCTGCGAATTTTCTGTCAGGTAACTGAACTGTAATTTTGTGACGTTCTATTGACAAATGTTAAATCCGATCCCGGTCTGGGGATAACATTGCGCATCAGGCTTTGCGATATCACGTATCTGAAGCAGGCGGGCTAAGTCTTACCCTGATTGCATTAACCTTGCACGATTACTGTTTTTATATCCAGTATTATTTTCTGGCAAAATCACCATAGCAGAGTAAAATAAGTGCCTGCCCGCCGACTTCTCCAGCAGGAACTGCATTCATGACCAAAGCTTTTAAACTCAATTCCGCCTTTAAACCTTCGGGCGACCAGCCTGAGGCGATCCGTCGCCTGGAAGAGGGGCTGGAGGATGGACTGGCTCACCAGACCTTATTAGGCGTGACCGGCTCCGGTAAAACCTTTACCGTCGCCAACGTCATTGCCGACCTCAATCGCCCGACGATGGTGCTGGCACCGAACAAAACGCTGGCGGCGCAGCTCTATGGCGAGATGAAAGAGTTTTTCCCGGATAACGCCGTCGAGTTTTTCGTCTCTTACTACGACTACTATCAGCCTGAAGCCTATGTGCCGAGTTCCGACACCTTTATCGAAAAGGATGCGTCGGTGAATGAACACATTGAACAGATGCGTCTGTCGGCGACCAAGGCGCTGCTGGAGCGGCGCGACGTTATCGTGGTGGCGTCGGTTTCGGCGATCTACGGTCTGGGCGATCCCGATCTCTATCTGAAAATGATGCTGCACCTGACCCGCGGCATGATTATCGATCAGCGCAGCATCCTGCGCCGTCTGTCAGAGCTGCAGTACACCCGCAACGACCAGGCGTTTCAGCGCGGCACCTTCCGCGTGCGTGGCGAAGTGATCGATATCTTCCCGGCGGAGTCGGACGATATTGCGCTGCGCGTCGAACTGTTTGACGAAGAGGTTGAGCGTCTGTCGCTGTTTGACCCGCTGACCGGGCAGATCGATTCAGTGGTGCCTCGCTTTACCATCTATCCCAAGACGCACTACGTCACGCCGCGTGAGCGCATTCTGCAGGCGATGGAAGATATCAAAGTCGAGCTGGCGGATCGCCGCCGGGTGCTGCTGGAGAACAATAAACTGCTGGAAGAGCAGCGTATTACTCAGCGTACCCAGTTTGATCTGGAGATGATGAGTGAGCTGGGTTACTGCTCCGGCATCGAGAACTACTCGCGCTACCTCTCCGCACGCGGACCGGGCGAAGCGCCACCGACGCTGTTTGACTATCTCCCTGCCGATGGCCTGCTGGTGGTGGATGAGTCCCACGTCACCATCCCGCAGATTGGCGGCATGTATAAAGGCGACCGGGCGCGCAAAGAGACGCTGGTGGAGTATGGCTTCCGCCTGCCGTCGGCGCTGGATAACCGTCCGATGAAGTTTGAAGAGTTTGAGGCGCTGGCCCCGCAGACTATCTATGTTTCAGCAACGCCGGGTAAATATGAGCTGGAAAAATCGGGCGACGAAGTGGTTGATCAGGTGGTACGTCCTACCGGCCTGCTGGATCCGATCATCGAAGTGCGTCCGGTCGGCACCCAGGTTGACGATCTGCTGTCGGAAATCCATCAGCGCGTGGCGATCAACGAACGTGTACTGGTGACGGTGCTGACCAAACGCATGGCGGAAGATCTCACTGAGTATCTGACTGAGCATGGCGAAAAAGTGCGCTATCTGCACTCCGACATCGACACCGTAGAGCGTATGGAGATTATCCGCGACTTACGTCTGGGTGAGTTTGATGTGCTGGTGGGCATCAACTTACTGCGTGAGGGGCTGGATATGCCGGAAGTGTCGCTGGTGGCGATTCTGGATGCGGATAAAGAGGGCTTCCTGCGTTCCGAACGATCGCTGATTCAGACCATTGGTCGTGCGGCGCGTAACATCAACGGCAAGGCGATTCTCTATGGCGATAAAATCACGCCGTCGATGGCGCGTGCCATTGAAGAGACGGAGCGCCGCCGCGAGAAACAGCAGCTGCACAACGAAAAGAATGGCATTGTGCCGCAGGGCCTGAACAAGAAGATCACGGATATTCTGGAGCTGGGCAAAAATGTGGTGAAAACCCGCGGCAAAGCGAAACCAGCACGTCCTGGCGAGGCTCAGGCACTGGCCGATTTCCAGCTGTTAACGCCGCAGGCGCTGCAGAAGAAAATCCACGAGCTGGAAGGGCAGATGCAGCAGCACGCGCAGAACCTGGAGTTCGAACAGGCGGCCAGCGTGCGCGATCAGCTGCATGAGCTGCGAACGCTGTTTATCGCGGCCTCGTAGCGCCGTCAAAGCTCTGAATGGCGTGTTCCAGCGCCACCCGTAACAGCTGGCGGTCGTGACGATATTTAATGTCGGCGGCCTCCAGCGGTTCACGGACAATCAGACGGTTTTCAATGCCCTCTGTGGCGACCGACGGTCCGACCACTACTGCATCGATCACCCGCTTGCCGATATAACGTTCCATCATCTGAAGCTTGTCAGCCACTGAAAGACTGGCCGCGGCGGGGCTAAGCTCACGGCCCAGATTGCCGATAAACACCATAGTGGCAGGCGTGCGACGCAGGGCCTGCGCCATCTCTTCCATCAGCAGAATGGGCATCAGGCTGGTGTAGAAACTGCCTGGACCAATCAGGATCAGATCCGCTTCTGCAATGGCCTGCAGCGCTTCCCGCGTCGGCTGAACGTTGGGGTGCAGCATCAGCTCCTGCGGCGGCTGCTTCATCTCATCGATGGCGGTTTCGCCGTAAACCATATTGCCTTCGGCATCCATCGCCACCAGATCCACCGGCTGCTCCGACATCGGGATTAAAAAGGCGTCGACCTTCAGCAGGTTACGGATGATGTTGATCGCTTCCAGCGGGCGAACGCTCAGATGATCCAGCGCCCGCAGCATCAGATTACCGAGGTTGTGACCGGCCAGTTCGCCGTTACCGGCAAAACGGTACTCGAACATCGCGGAGGCGACGCTGGGTTCTGCAATCAGCTGGTTCAGGCAGTTGCGCATGTCGCCCCAGGCGATACCGCCTTCGGAGCGACGAATGCGGCCGGTCGATCCGCCGTTGTCGGTGGTGGTGACGATGCCGGTGAGACGTGAGCCCAGCGGGGAAAGGGCCGACATCACGCGGCCTAAACCGTGTCCGCCGCCCAGTGCCACAACGCGATCAAGATCGGCCAGTGTGCGATTCATACTTCTCCTTAACATCTCGTCGCGTAGCGTGGCTCTAAACGCTAATCCCGCGCGGATGACTTGCGTCAAAATCTGGATCGCATTTTAACGTATCCTGTCGCGAAAATGCGGTGAAAATTCGATATGTATAAGAATATATAGCGAAAAGAGCAAATGGAAGAGTGAGGAAATTCACGCTACCATCATGTTTACCGCGCTGATCAACGGGTCAGCGTACACTCAAGCCTGAATGCCTAAGTCTGCGGATAGGGGATTCAGGCCGTAGCCACTGAGCTGCCAGGGTGCAGGAAGAAATGACTGCATCTCCCAATCTGGAAAGGTGTTCTGGTGTCACAATTTACTGATGCATACGCGCGTAAGTTCTATTATCTGCGCCTGTCGGTCACGGATGTCTGTAATTTCCGCTGTACCTATTGTCTTCCTGACGGCTACAAACCGCAGGGAATTCGTAACAAAAGCTTTCTCTCTCTGGATGAAATCCGCCGCGTCACGCGGGCTTTCGCCGCAGCCGGAACCGAAAAAGTGCGGCTGACCGGTGGTGAGCCGTCGCTGCGCCGTGATTTCACCGACATCATTGCGGCAGTGCGTGAAAACGCCTCTATCCGCCAGATCGCGGTCACCACCAATGGCTACCGGCTGGCGCGCGACGTGAAACAGTGGCGCGACGCGGGTCTGACCGCACTCAACGTCAGCGTCGACAGCCTGGACGCCCGTCAGTTTCACGCCATCACCGGCCAGGATAAATTCCATCAGGTGATGAGCGGCATCGACGCGGCGCTGGACGCCGGTTTTCGTCAGGTCAAAGTCAACAGCGTGCTGATGCGCGATCTCAACAGCCGTAATCTGGCCACGTTCCTCGACTGGATCCGCACCCGTCCGATTCAGCTGCGCTTTATCGAACTGATGGAGACCGGCGACGGCGGCACGCTGTTCCGCGATCAGCACGTTTCCGGCATGGTGATCCGCGAACAGCTCATTGCCCAGGGCTGGCAGCGGCGCGAAAGCGGACGCAGCGACGGCCCGGCGCAGGTCTTTTATCATC
Source organism: Pantoea sp. JKS000250 (assembly GCF_003201065.1). Classification (NCBI taxonomy): domain Bacteria; kingdom Pseudomonadati; phylum Pseudomonadota; class Gammaproteobacteria; order Enterobacterales; family Erwiniaceae; genus Pantoea; species Pantoea sp. JKS000250. The sequence continues at coordinate 3,446,357 of NZ_QICZ01000001.1, forward strand.
CCGACTATGTCGGCGAGATTGGCCTGATCATGCCTTATGCCAAAGATTTCTGTGCCAGCTGCAACCGTCTGCGCGTCTCGGCGCAGGGAAACCTTCACCTGTGCCTGTTTGGTGACGGCGGCATACCGCTGCGTGACCTGCTGGCGTCCGATGAGCAGCAGGCCGAACTGCAGGCGCGCATCGCCAGCAGCCTGGGACAGAAGAAGCAGACGCACTTCCTGCATCAGGGCAACACCGGTATCACACAGAATCTCTCTTACATTGGCGGCTAATTTCAGGAGGAAGTATGGGTAAACCAGCCAGCGAATTTCAGGCCGTGCAGATTGCGGTGATGACGGTGTCAGACCGTCGCGATGCCAGCAACGATACCTCCGGCGACTATCTGCGCGAGGCAGCGGCGGAAGCGGGCCATGAAGTGGTCGATCACGCCATCGTGCCGGATAACCTTTATCGCATTCGCGCCACCGTATCGCGCTGGATCGCCAGTGACGATGTCCAGGTGGTGATCATCAATGGCGGCACCGGCTTTAACCTGAAAAACAGCACGCCGGAAGCGCTGCTGCCGCTGTTTGACCGCGAGATTGACGGGTTTGGCGAACTGTTCCGGATGATCTCCTATGAGGAGATTGGCGGCTCGACGCTGCAGTCGCGCGCCATTGCCGGTCTGGCAAACGGGACGCTGATTCTGGCCGTGCCGGGTTCCACCAGCGCCTGCCGCACCGCCTGGGAGCGGATTATCGCTGACCAGCTTGATGCGCGCACTGCGCCCTGTAATTTTGTCTCACATCTGAAGAAACGGTAAGTATGTCTCAACTCACACACATTAATGCCGCGGGCGAAGCACACATGGTGGATGTTTCCGCCAAGGCTGAAACCGTGCGCGAAGCGCGCGCCGAAGTGCTGGTGCTGATGCAGCCGGAAACGCTGCAGATGATTATGGAAGGCAGCCATCACAAAGGGGATGTCTTCGCCACGGCGCGCATCGCCGGGATCCAGGCAGCAAAACGCACCTGGGAGCTCATCCCGCTCTGTCATCCGCTGATGCTGAGCAAAGTGGAAGTGAATCTGGAAGCGGAACCAGACCATAGCCGGGTTCGCATCACCACGCTCTGTCGCCTGACCGGCAAAACCGGCGTCGAGATGGAAGCGCTGACGGCAGCGTCAGTAGCCGCGCTGACCATCTACGACATGTGCAAAGCCGTGCAGAAGGATATCGTCATCGATCAGCTGCGCTTAATCAGCAAGAGCGGTGGCAAAAGCGGCGATTTCCAGGCGGTCACGCATGATTAAGGTGCTGTTTTTCGCCCAGGTGCGCGAGCTGATCGGCACCGCTTCCCTTGAGGTTAACGCTGACTATCCGGATGTGGCGGCGCTGCGCGCTGCGCTGGCCGAACGCGACGATCGCTGGGCGCTGGCGCTGGAGTCGGGCAAACTGCTGGCGGCGGTTAATCAGACGCTGGTGCCGATGAGTCACCCGCTGCATGCTGGTGATGAAGTGGCCTTTTTCCCGCCCGTAACCGGAGGCTAAGATGGAAACGCAGATTCGCGTCGGCCCCGAACCCTTTGATATGGCGGAAGCGTATCGCTGGCTGGCGGCCTGTGACGAAGATGGTGCCGTAGTGACTTTTACCGGCAAAGTGCGTAACCACAATCTGGGTGATAACGTGGCGGCGCTGACGCTGGAGCACTATCCCGGCATGACCGAAAAAGCGCTGCAGGAGATTGTTGATGCGGCGCGCGAACGCTGGCCACTGCAGCGCGTCACGGTAATCCACCGCGTCGGCGAGCTGTTTCCCGGCGATGAGATCGTGCTGGTGGGCGTGACGAGCGCCCATCGCGGCAGCGCCTTTTCTGCCGCGGAGTTCATCATGGATTACCTGAAAACTCGTGCGCCGTTCTGGAAGCGCGAAGCGACAGAGCAGGACGATCGCTGGGTGGATGCCCGCGACAGCGACCATCAGGCTGCCCAGCGCTGGGACTGAGGCATTAATGGCGCAAGCGGGCAGAGGTTTCTCCGCCCGCTGCGTTACCGCTGATCCCTCCCGCGTCACAGCCCGCTAACACGCATACACAACGCCTACGGCTGTTTCAGCTGCTCCGCCGGACCAAACCCGGTCTGACCGTGGCTGTGCTCACCACCACCGCTGGTGCGCTTAAGCTGAATAACCTGGCCCTTTTCCCAGGCGTTAGCACCCGGCGCCGCCGGATTGGCTACGATATCCGCCCGATCGGCCCGGATCTGCTTGCTGTCCACGTCAAAACGGCGATCGCGATCCGCCAGCAGCCGTGAATCCATCTGACCATCCTGGGTAAAGCCCATCATCAGCGCCGGAATGCCGATCGGCAGCGTTTTGTCGCGATCGGTATGCCAGGTGTGCCAGGTTTTGCCATAAGTATTCACGATGCGGGTCATCAGCGCGTGGTCGGCAACTTTCGGTAAGCCTGGCGCAATCAGCGTGCCCGATTTCACCTCATACTGATGGCTGTGCCATAGCTTTTTCTCTTCGGGCGGCAGGGTCTTAAACAGCCGTTCGCTGATGATGTACTCCACGCCCATCAGCCGCGCGTCGCGCGTGTTGCCATCGTAAATCACCGCCTGCATCACATCGTCGTTCAGCACGGTGACATAGTGGTGCGCCTCCATCTGACCGTTTTTATCGCCGTTATAAAAATGGAAGCCATCGAGATAAGTATTGATGGCGTCGATAGGCGGACGGGACTGCATCACGCTGGCGCCGGTCTCCAGCACCTTAAGCGAGGAGGAGGTCGGCGCGCCCGGTGACTGCACCTGAGCAGGGGTATTACTGGCGCCGCAGCCGGTTAATAACAGGCTGAACGCCGCAACAGGCCAGAGTTTAAACATCGTAAGTTCCTTTAACGTTAAAAAAGGTAACCTTAGTTCAGTTCTCTCCTGCCTGTGAAACTCTGGCAATGGTAGAGTAGGGCTTTGGTTCATTCTGAGGACAGGCATGTCATCTACCCCGATTCTGCAACGTCTGACACTGGTCGCCGCCCTGGTGCTGGCGGGTTGTAGCAGCAAGAAAACGCCGGAGGCGCCGGTACGGCAGCCTGAAGATGTCAAAGCGCAAATCCAGCGGCTGCTGCCGTCGCACGTTAGCAATAAAGCGGCCTGGAGCGACGATATCTACACCACCTTCCGCACGCAGCAGATCGACCCAAGCGCCAGTAACCTGTGCGCGGTGATCGCCGTGGCGGATCAGGAGAGTAACTTCAGCGCCGAGGCCGCGGTGCCAGGCCTGCCGAAAATCGCCTGGGGCGAGATCAACCGCCGTGCAGCGCAGGTGCACGTCCCGGCCTTCCTGGTGCGCACCGCGCTGCTGATCAAATCGCCGACCGGAGAAAGCTACGCCGCCCGGCTGGACAAGGTGCGCAGTGAAAAAGACCTTAGCGCCATCTTCGATGATCTGATCGATATGGTGCCGATGGGCCAGACGCTGTTCGGCAATCTCAACCCAATTCACACCGGTGGGCCGATGCAGGTCAGCATCGCGTTTGCCGAAGCGCACGCCAAAGGCTATCCGTGGCCGATCGATGGCACCATCCGGCGTGAAGTCTTTACCCGTCACGGCGGTATCTACTTTGGGACGATGCACCTGCTCGGCTATCCGGCTGACTACAGCCAGCCGCTCTATCGCTTTGCCGACTACAATGCAGGCTGGTACGCCAGCCGCAATGCGGCGTTCCAGGCGGCAGTGTCAAAAGCCACCGGCATGAAGCTGGCGCTGGATGGCGATCTGATCCTCTATGGCTCAGACGCGGCGGGCGGCACCGAACTGGCGGTACGGACGCTCTCAAAGCAGATCAACATGAGCAACAGCGCCATTCGCCGCGATCTGGAGAAAGGGGAGAAAGAATCATTCAGCGACAGCGAACTCTGGAAACAGGTCTTTGCCCTGGCGGATAAAATGGCAGGCCGTAAGCTGCCGCGTGAAATGCTGCCGGGCATTAAGCTGGAAAGTCCGAAAATTACCCGTAATCTGACGACGGCGTGGTTTGCGCAGCGCGTCGACAGTCGTTATCAGCAGTGTCTGTCGCGGCGTTAACCGGCATGTTGTGGCACAGTTGAGCTGAGCTGTGCCACACTTAACTCTGGCATGGCTCCCGGCAGGGAGCTGTTCATCCGTTCAACAAGAGGTGCATCATGGACCGATATCCACGCAATGATTCCATCGTTCAACCCGCATCTCGCGGTTTACAAGCCTATATGGCGCAGGTCTATGGCTGGATGACCTGCGGTCTGTTACTGACCGCATTTGTCTCCTGGTTCGCGGCGCGTACGCCCGCAGTGATGGAGCTGGTGTTTGCCAATCGCATTACCTTCTTCGGGCTGATTATCGCGCAGCTGGCGCTGGTGTTCTTCCTGTCAGGCATGGTGCATCGTCTGAGCGGAGCCGTAGCCACCGGGCTGTTTATGCTCTATTCGGCGCTGACCGGCATTACCATGGCGAGTATCTTCCTGGTCTACACCTACTCTTCCATCGCCAGCACCTTCTTTGTCACGGCGGGGATGTTTGGTGCAATGAGCTTTTACGGCTATACCACCAAACGCGACTTGAGCCGTTTTGGCAGCCTGCTGTTTATGGCGCTGATTGGCATTGTGCTGGCGTCGCTGGTGAACTTCTGGCTGAAAAGCCCGGCGCTGATGTGGGCGATTACCTACATCGGTGTGGTGGTGTTTGTGGGATTAACCGCTTATGACACGCAGAAGCTGAAAAACATCGGTGAGCAGATTGATGCCCGCGACACGGAAAACCTGCGTCGCTATTCGATCATGGGCGCGCTGACGCTCTATCTCGACTTCATTAACCTGTTCCTGATGCTGCTGCGGATCCTCGGTAACCGCCGCTGATTTTCAGTGTAAAAGGGGAGGCGCGAAGGTTGCGCCTCCCTTTTTTATTACGATTTCTGTAACTTCTGCTCGTTCTTCTGACGCAGATGCTTCGCCCGACTCTCCAGGCCCAGATAGAGCACCAGCGCTAACAGCAGCGGCAGGATAAAGTAGAGCACACGATAGGCCAGCAGCGCCGCGATGATGGTGCCATGCGAAGCGTGCTGACCGCTGAGCAGCGCCAGGAAAACCGCTTCCAGAACGCCAATGCCCGCCGGAATGTGAATGATTACTCCGGCAATACTGCTGATCAGCAGGACGCCCAGCACCATCGGATAGCCCACGTCGCGTCCCAGCAGCAGCCAGATAATCGCGCCCATCACCATCCAGTTGGCACAGGAAACCGCAAACTGCAGCAGCGCCATGCGCAGTGAAGGCAGCTGCAGCGTCTGGCCTTTAATCGTCCAGCGACGCTGTTTTGAGAAGGCACAGGCCCAGAGGTAAATCGCCACCAGCACCAGCAGAACCACGCCAATCAGCCGCAGCGTAGTCTCACCAATAAACCAGCCGCCGGGGATCGAGACCATGCCCGCACTGAACACCACGCCCGCCAGCAGAATATAGCCCAGCCAGTTAGTCGCGATGCTCAGGGAGAAGATGCGGGTGATGGTGCCGCTGTCGAGGCCCAGCCGGGAATAGAGCCGGTATCGCATGGCGACGCCGCCCACCCAGGTACTCAGCGTCAGGTTAAAGGCGTAACAGATAAACGACACCAGCATGACCTGCCGCTTCGCCAGCTTATGGCCGCAGTAGGCGCGGCCAATCAGGTCATAGCAGCCATAGACCAGGTAACTCAGCACCACCAGTCCGGCGGCGGTCAGGACCACAAAGCGGTTGTAGTTAACGATGACCTCATAAACATCTTCCCAGTTCACTTTGCGGGCATAAACCACCAGCAGAACCACCACCGCGACGAAAAACAGCACGGTGAGGATTTTTTTTGCCAGCTGCCAGCGTGGATGTTTTTTTGCCATCAGGATTTTGCTCCCGGGTTGTCTGCTTCTACACGATCCTGCGTTTCCATTTCAGGCTGTACTGGCGCACTGACCTGAGCCAGTTGCGGCGTGTGTGCCGGAAGCCAGCCCGCGATGGCCGGGAAATGACGCAGGAAATGGAATACCACCACGCTTTTGCTCAGTTGCCACCAGTTGCGCGGCGGCAGGCGATCCTCCTGCACGCGCTGGCAGTCGTTGGCCAGCAGCGCTTCGAGGTTGTCACGCAGCGTCTGGTTGAACGGCCGGTCATGGATGATCAGGTTAGCTTCCAGGTTCAGAGAGAGGCTCAGCGGATCGAGGTTGCTGGAGCCGACGGTCGCCCAGTAATCATCTTTTACGGCGATCTTGCCGTGCAGCGGACGACGGATATATTCGTAGACTTCAACGCCACCATCGACCAGATAGTTGTAGAGCAGCTCTGCGCCCACTTTCACAATCGGCATATCCGGCTCGCCCTGCACAATCAGCCGCACCCGGACGCCACGCTGCGCGGCATTGCGCATCTCACGCAGCAGCCGGTAGCCCGGGAAGAAGTAGGCGTTGGCAATAATCACATCCTTTTTGGCCTCGCGCAGCATCTCCAGATAGTGCACTTCGATGTCGTCGCGGTGCTCGTCATTATCACGATAGACATAGAGCACCTGGGCATCGCCGGGTTTAGCATTCACCGCCGGACGATGAGAACGCGATCCCCACCAGCGGCGGGTATGCTGTTCGCTGCCAATCGCCTGTTGCAGATAGCGGGCGATGTCAGCCACGACCGGGCCTTTGACCTGTACCGCGTAATCCTGTTTCGCCTCCGGGCCATAATCGGTGTTATGTTCAGCCGAGAAGTTGATGCCGCCGACAAAGGCGACCACGTCATCCACCACCACCGTTTTACGGTGCAGGCGACGGAAGACGTTGGTGCGCATCCCCATCACCAGCGGGCGCGGATCGTAGTAGATGAAACGCACACCCGCGCTGGTCAGGCTGTTCACAAATTTGTCGGAGAGTTCAGCGGAGCCGTAGCCATCGACCATCACTTCGACCCGCACGCCGCGCTGGGCCGCTGCCAGCAATTCGCGGTGCAGGGCGTTGCCGACGTCATCCTCAAACAGAATAAAGGTTTCGATCAAAACTGAGCGTTCTGCCCGCTGAATCGCGCCAAAGACGCGCGGGAAAAACGCTTCACCATTTTCCAGCAACAGTAGCCGGTTGCCTTCCTGCCAGTTAAAATTCATAGATGAATCTCCACCGCCAGCGGCGCGTGATCGGAAAGATGGGACCAGGGCTTACGCGGCAGCGCCCACGGATGACTGACGGTGGCGTTGCGCACATAGATGCGGTCAAGCCGCAATAGCGGGAAGCGCGCCGGGAAGGTGCGCGCCGGGCGTCCGGTCTTCATACTGAATACCTCTTTCAGGCCTGCGCCCTGTTTTAATATGGCGTTAGCGCGTCGCTGCCAGTCGTTAAAATCGCCTGCTACGACGACCGGCGCGTCGGGCGGCAGCGAGTTGACCATTTCACAGATCTTCTTCATCTGCGCGTGACGATGTGTCTCTTTCAGACCCAGGTGAACACAGATGACATGCAGCGTGCCGTGCGACTCGGGCAGGGCGATCTGACAGTGCAGCATGCCGCGGTTTTCACTGCCTGCCACCGAGATATCCCGGTTCTCATAGTCAGTTATCGGGAAGCGTGAAAGCACGGCATTGCCGTGATGTCCCTCCGGATAGACCGCATTGCGGCCGTAGGCGAAATCGTTCCACATGGTGTCAGCCAGAAACTCATAATGAGGCGATTCAGGCCACTCTTCATGGTTAAGGGCGTGGATGGCATGGGTGCCCATTACCTCCTGGAGAAAGACCACATCCGCCGAGGTTGCGCGAACGGCTTCGCGCAATTCCGGCAGGATGAAGCGGCGATTAAACGGGGCAAACCCCTTGTGTGTATTGATCGTCAGGACTTTTATTGAAAATCCTTGCGCATTTTGTGGCATACTCGCGACGCACTCCTTTTCATCATCAATAGAATCAAAGTGTAGTCTTTGTCACAAATGGGTGGTGAGAGAGCGCGATATTTAGGGCGTTATCCGAAAATTGTTTTACATTGAGGAAACCGTTTCCGGCTTGTGCCGGTAGCACTTGGGCGACCTGTTGGGTCTGCCAGGAGAATTGAATGAAATGGTCTAATCGTATTCAAATCATCACGGGTCAGACGTTGTTGCATATCGCTATGCATCTGCTGGTGATCGCTGCGCTGATCTGGGGCTGGAAACACAAGGCGCTGGTTGATGTCTGCAGCACGCTGGTGGCGATGTACGCACTGGTTTTTGTTGCCATGCTGGTGACACAGCGCATCGCCCGTTTACGTACGCTCGGCGATTATCTTGAAGAAGCGACCACCACTTACTACTTTGGCGCCGCCATGATGACACTGTTCCTGGTGTCGCGGATTTACCACAACAATCTGCTGCTGGCCTGTCTCGGCGTAGTGATGTTGCTGGGTCCGGCGCTGGTTTCGCTACTGGCGAAAGAGCCACCGCGGCGCATCGAAAATAAACGTAGTTAAGTTGAAGGCCACCGCGAGGTGGCCTTCCTGTTTCTGCGCAGTTAAGTTATGTCAGTAAATGTGAGCTATCTCGCACACTTCATTTAAAGCTGCTACACTCGCCCGCTTACGCATCGTAGTTTGTGCCCTTTTCACGCGTCAGCCCCAGCTGCCGTCACTATCCCTCTGAAAACTACACCGTGAATCACGGCCAGAGCGGACCGGAGTAAACCACGTAATGTCATTTGACTCTCTCGGCCTGAGTGCCGATATTTTGCGCGCGGTTGCCGAACAAGGCTACAGCGAACCTACACCTATCCAGCGCCAGGCGATTCCTGTGGTGCTGGCAGGCCGCGATCTGCTGGCGAGTGCCCAGACCGGCACCGGCAAAACGGCCGGCTTTACCTTACCGTTGTTACAGAAACTCTCTGCCACCGCGACGCCCGTACGCGGTCGTCGCCCGGTGCGCGCCCTGATCCTGACCCCAACCCGTGAACTCGCGGCGCAGGTCGGCGAAAACGTCAGCGACTACAGCAAATATCTCTCGCTGCGTTCGCTGGTCGTGTTTGGTGGCGTCAGCATCAATCCACAGATGGTTAAGCTGCGTGGCGGCGTCGATGTGCTGGTGGCCACGCCAGGTCGCCTGCTGGATCTGGCGCAGCAGAATGCCGTTGACCTGTCTCAGGTCGAAATTCTGGTGCTGGATGAAGCGGACCGTATGCTGGATATGGGCTTTATCCACGACATTCGTCGCGTACTGGCACGTCTGCCGGCCAAACGTCAGAACCTGCTGTTCTCAGCCACCTTCTCGGATGAGATCAAAGGCCTGGCGGAAAAACTGCTGACCAACCCGGAAATGATTGAAGTGGCTCGCCGCAACACCGCTTCTGAGCAGGTGGCACAGCAGGTGCATTTCGTTGATAAGAAGCGTAAGCGGGAACTGCTGTCGCAGCTGATCGGCGAAGGTAACTGGCAGCAGGTGCTGGTCTTTACCCGTACCAAACACGGCGCTAACCACCTTGCCGAGCAGCTGGGCAAAGATGGCATCACCGCTGCCGCAATCCACGGCAACAAGAGCCAGGGTGCCCGTACCCGTGCGCTGGCCGACTTTAAGTCAGGCGGCATTCGCGTGCTGGTTGCGACCGATATCGCGGCCCGTGGCCTGGATATCGAAGAGCTGCCACACGTCGTGAACTACGAGCTGCCCAACGTCGCCGAAGATTACGTTCACCGTATTGGCCGTACCGGCCGTGCGGCTGCAACCGGTGTCGCACTGTCGCTGGTCTGCGTCGATGAGCACAAACTGCTGCGTGATATCGAACGTCTGCTGAAGCGTGAAATCCCGCGTCTGGCGATTGAAGGCTATGAGCCGGATCCAAGCATCAAGGCCGAGCCGATCATCAACGGTCGTCAGCAGCAGTCTCGTGGCGGTGCAGGTGGTGGCGGTCGTGGGCGTGGTCAGGGCGGACAGGGTGCAGGCGCATCGCGTTCATCTTCATCCGGCGACAAACGTCCTCAGGCGCGTCGTCAGAGCCAGGCGGCACCTCAGGGCGATAAGCCCGCAGCCCGTCCACGTCGTCCGGCTCCGAAGCGCACCGGAAACGTCTGAGTATGAGGGTTTTACTGGCTCCGATGGAAGGCGTGCTGGACTCACTGGTGCGCCAGCTGCTATCGGAAGTGAACGACTACGATCTCTGCATCACTGAGTTTTTGCGCGTAGTCGATCAACTGCTGCCGGTAAAATCCTTCACCCGTCTCTGCCCCGAACTGCATCACGCCAGCCGTACGCCATCCGGCACGCGGGTGCGGATGCAGCTGCTGGGGCAGCATCCCGAATGGTTAGCCGAGAACGCCGCACGCGCGGTGGAGCTGGGTTCCTGGGGTGTTGATCTCAACTGTGGTTGTCCCTCTAAACTGGTCAACGGCAGCGGAGGCGGCGCAACCCTTCTGAAAGATCCCGATCTGATTTATCGCGGCGCGAAAGCGATGCGTGAAGCGGTGCCTGCCGATTTGCCGGTAACGGTAAAAGTGCGGCTCGGCTGGGATTCCAGTGCCCGCAGCCTGGAGATTGCCGACGCGGTCCAGCAGGCCGGTGCCAGCGAACTAACAGTGCATGGACGGACCAAAGAAGAGGGCTATCGCGCAGAAGCGATCAACTGGCAGGCGATTGGCGACATTCGTCAGCGGCTGCGCATTCCGGTGATTGCTAATGGCGAGATATGGGACTGGCAAAGCGCGCAAAACTGTATGGCGGTCACCGGCTGCGATGCGGTAATGATTGGCCGTGGTGCACTGAACATCCCCAACCTGAGCCGGGTGGTGAAATACAACGAACCGCCGATGGCCTGGCCCGATGTGGTGCGGTTATTGCAGAAATACAGCCGGCTGGAAAAGCAGGGCGATACCGGCCTCTATCACGTGGCGCGGATCAAACAGTGGCTCGGTTATCTGCGCAAAGCGTATGGCGAAGCCGATGGCTTATTCAGTGAAATCCGTGCGTTAAAAAACTCGGGCGACATCGCGCAGGCGATTGACCGTCATGCACATGTTCATGGTTTGTGATAAAAAATCAGGCGACCCCTTAACCGCCTGACGGTATAGTGGGCAAAATTTCCCACACCACAAGCCTGCTATGTCTGACACCGCTGTGTTGAGCAACAGTCAGCTCAACAAACGAATCCTCTCGGTTATCATTTTCACTTTCTTCTGCTATCTCTCCGTCGGACTGCCGCTGGCCGTGCTGCCGGGCTTCGTCAAAAATCAGCTTGGCTTCAGCTCCTTTATTGCCGGTCTGATTATCAGCATCCAGTATTTTGCGACGCTGCTCAGCCGTCCGCAGTCGGGCCGTCTCGCCGATCGCCTGGGGCCGAAACGGGTGGTGATGCTGGGACTGCTCTGCTGCGGCATGAGCGGAGTGCTGACTATTGTGGCGGCTCTGCTGAGCAGCTGGCCGTGGCTGAGTCTGGCGCTGCTGGCTATCGGGCGACTGTTTCTTGGCGTGGGCGAAAGCTTCAGCAGCACCGGTTCCACGCTGTGGGGCATGAATATCGTCGGGCCGTTGCAGACCGCGCGCGTCATCTCCTGGAACGGTGTCGCCACCTATCTGGCGATGGCTGTTGGTGCGCCGCTGGGCGTGCTGCTGAACAGTCAATTTGGTATGAGCGGATTTGCCGGACTGATTGCGCTGATGGGCGTCGTTGGGTATCTGATGGCCAGCCGCAAACCGGCGGTCACCGTCAGCGTTGGCGAGCGCATTCCGTTTCATCGCGTCTTCTCCCGCGTCTGGCTTTATGGCCTGGCGCTGGGCTTCGGCACCATCGGCTTTGGCGTCATCGCCACCTTTATCACCCTCTATTTTGCCAGCCGCGACTGGCAGGGCGCGGCCTATGCACTGACGCTGTTCAGCCTGGGGTTTGTGCTGGTGCGGCTGGGTTTTGGTCGCTTTATTACCCGCTTTGGCGGACTGCGTGTGTCGCTGTTCTCTTTCCTGCTGGAGTGTCTGGGACTGCTGATTATCTGGCAGGCGGACAGCGCCTGGCTGGTGGGCGCGGGCGCGTTCCTCACCGGCAGCGGTTTCTCGCTGGTCTTCCCGGCGCTGGGCGTTGAGGCGGTAAAAAGGGTTGAGCGCCAGGATCAGGGCTCGGCGCTGGGCACCTATTCCGCCTTTCTCGATCTGGGACTCGGTTTAACCGGCCCGGTGGCGGGCTTGTTTATCGGGCACTGGGGGATGCAGTCGGTCTATCTGGCTGCCGCCGTGATGGTGCTGGGCGCGCTGCTGATTACGCTGCGGCTCTATACGCAGCAACGGCTCACCACCTGACCGGTGGTGAGCACTGACTATCAGAAATGGGTAAACACCCAGTAGAGCAGGGCAGAAAGCAGAATGGAGACTGGCAGCGTCAATACCCAGGCGACAGCCAGATTTCGCAGAGTCGAAAACTGCAGACCAGAGCGGTTGGCCGCCATGGTGCCCGCCACGCCGGATGATAGCACATGGGTGGTCGACACCGGCAGGCCAAAGCCATCGGCTGCGCCAATAGTCATCATCGCCACCAGCTCGGCGCTGGCACCCTGGGCATAGCTCAGATGGGTTTTGCCGATTCGTTCTCCCACCGTTACCACAATTCTGCGCCAGCCGACCATGGTGCCAAGCCCCAGCGCTATCGCCACCACCACTTTCACCCACATCGGAATAAAGCGGGTGGCGCTGTCGAGTTCGGTTTTCACCGCCTTAAGATTGCGTTCGGTCTCCTGCGGCAGCGTCACCTTCGCGGTCTGCAGATGCTTGATCGACTCCGAAGCCAGATACATCTGGTTGCGGGTATTGGTCACCGCCTGGACAGGGATATTATCCATCGAGCCGTAACGGCGAATCTGATCGCCCACTTCGTTAAGCGTCCGCGCCAGCGCCGGTAACACCTCGGCGTTCATCTGGTTGCTGCCGACAAAGCCGGTCAGCACGTCGCGGGCCGCCGGGGGATGCGCCGTCGCCGGTTGCAGTTGCAGTAGCTGATGGGCGGTCACTTCAGTCAGTGCGGCCACACGTGGGATCTGATCGGCCGGCAGCGATCGGTTCAGGGCGTAGGCGATCGGCATGGTGCCCACCAGGATCAGCATAATCAGCCCCATTCCTTTCTGGCCGTCGTTGGAGCCGTGCGCAAAGGAGACGCCGGTACAGGTCAGGATCAGCAGACCACGGATCCAGACCGGCGGTGGCTGGTCACTTTTCGGGGCCTGATAAAGCTGGCGATTACGGATAAACATCTTCATCACCCAGAGCAGCAGCCCGGCGCAGACAAAACCCACCACCGGCGACAGCAGCAGGGCATAGCCGACCTTGAGTGCCTGATCCCAGTCCACGCCGCTCAGTCCGCTGCGCCCATGCAGCATGGCGTTAGCCACCCCGACGCCGATAATCGAACCAATCAGCGTATGCGACGACGATGAGGGCAGGCCGAAATACCAGGTGCCGAGATTCCAGATAATGGCGGAGAAGAGCAGCGCATAGACCATGGCGAAGCCGTTGCCGCTGCTGGCCTGCAGGATCAACTCGACCGGCAGCAGTGAGATAATGCCAAACGCCACCACGCCGCTGGAGAGCAGCACGCCCATAAAGTTACAGAAACCGGACCAGACTACTGCCACGCCAGGCGTCAGCGAATGGGTGTAGATCACCGTGGCGACCGCATTGGCGGTATCGTGAAAGCCATTGACGAATTCAAAACCGAGCGCAATCAGCAGCGCCAGTCCCAGCAGAAAGAACGGCAGATAGCTGGTGACCGGGGTGTTGGTTTCTTCAACATCATTGACCAGGTTGAGGCCGGCGAAGGCCAGCCCGGCGATCAGCAGAATGAAAAAAATCGGTTTGCTGAAGCGACTGCCCTTGCCGTTGAAATCGGGGCGCCCCCGGGCTGATGAGGAGGAGAGACTGTTTTCGCTCATGGTGTACCTCACGTGGCTGATGCCGGATGCTGATTTGCATCGGGTTAACGGAGTGTGATACGCGCTTTATATGACAGATTAATGATGGTCACCCGGGGAAGGAGGGCGGAAATGTTCGGTAATTTGCCTTAATCCAGGCAATAAAAAAAGCCAGCGACAGGCGCTGGCTTCTTAGAGCAGGACGGCGATTACGAGTTGGTATTGGCCGCTGCTGCAGGTGCTGCTGGTGTGATCGGTGCGGCCTGCTCAGTGGCGGGCTGCTGTGGCTGTGCAGCATCACTGTTTGCACCCTGTGGGGTCACTGGCGTCATCGGCTGTTCCTGTGGTGCAGCCTGCGGGTTTTCCGGCATTGGTACAGGTGCAGTCTGGATGTTGTTTTCCACACCGTTCACTTTTACCGGCATACCGGTACGGCCCTGAATGGCACCGTTAACCTGATCCTGATTGACGCTGGCATCAACCAGCACTTTGCTTACTGCCTGCGTCAGCGTAATCGGCACCAGCTCGCGCGAGTTGAACTGCTCTTCGGTAGTCGACAGCGGGTTATGCACTTCAACATAACGTGAACCGTCTGGCTCTACGGTCGCTTTTACCGGCTGATCGACGAACTGGACGCGGGTTCCGACCGGCACGTTCTGATACAGCCATTTAATATCGTCAGCGCGCAGACGCACACAGCCGTGGCTCACGCGCAGGCCGATACCGAAGTTGGCGTTGGTGCCGTGAATCGCATAGAGACGACCGATATAGAGCGCGTAAAGACCCATCGGGTTATCCGGGCCTGCCGGAAACACGGCTGGCAGCGTTTCACCGCGTGCCGCATAGTCCGCATGCATACCTTTGGTTGGCGTCCAGGTCGGGCCATCTTTCTTACGTTCTACCGCTGTGGTCCAGTTAATCGGGGTATCTTTACCCAATTCACCGATACCAATTGGCAGCACCACGACGGTTTTGCTGCCTTTCGGGTAGTAGTAAAGACGCATCTCTGCGCTGTTAATCACAATACCTTCACGCGGTGCGTCAGGCAGAATCAGCTGCTGTGGGATGATCATTTTGCTGCCAGCTTTAGGCAGATAAACGTCAACACCCGGATTGGCTTCCAGCATATTGCTGAGGCCCATCTGGTACTGCGCCGCAAAAGCTTCCAGCGGCAGCTTACTGTCTTCAGGAACCGTAATTTCAATATTTTCCCCGATCAGACGGCTGTTGGCCGGCGGTAACGGGTAAACCACAGCAAAGGCTGACTGGCTGAATGCCGCCAGAGCCAGAGCGATTGAAGCGAAAGCGCGAATGATTTTCATATTTTACAAGTCTTTATCGCCATATTTCAGGCTGGTCTATGTGTCGAATTCATGCTGGCCAATGTGACCTGCTGCGCATTATATGTTCATTAATCTGACGTTGTGAATCGGGAATTTAACCTGCCTGTAATACTTTACGTAAATTCACCGCGGATGTTAGCGCATTTCCGGAAAGCAGGGCGTGTAAAATGCGGCTTTCCGGGGGAGTCCTGATTAAGGTTGCCACTGCGTCTGTTCACCGCTGAGTTTGCGATTCAGGAAAAAGGCGGCACTGATTAACGCCAGATGCGTCAGCGCCTGCGGCGTATTGCCCAGCGCATGACCGTGACTGTCAAACTCCTCGGCGTACAGGCCCAGCGGATTGGCGTAGCTCAGCAGCTTCTCAAATTCAAAATGCGCTTCCTGAATCCGGCCCGCGCGCGCCAGACACTCGACATACCAGAATGAGCAGGCACCAAAGGAGCCTTCCGATCCCTTGAGGCCATCGGCCGGTGTTTCATGCGTATTGTAACGCCGTACCATACCGTCGCTGACCAGATTGGTTTTGATCGCATCCAGCGTGGCAATCCAGTCCGGGTCGGTGGCACCGACGAAGCGCACCAGCGGCATCAGCAGCATGGAAGCGTCAAGATGTTCACCATGACGGGTGGCAGAGAAATGGCCGCGTTCACTGTTCCAGAAGTTTGTCCAGATATCTTCGCGGATCTCGCGACGCGCCCGATCCCAGCGTTCATAAGGCATCGGCAGGGATCGCTTCATGCCGAGACGCAATGCACGGTCCAGCGCCACCCAGCACATCAGACGCGAATGCAGGAAGTGTTCCGGCTCGCCGCGCATCTCCCATATACCGGCATCGGGTTGATCCCAGTGATCACACAGCCAGTCGATCATTTTGACCACATGCTCCCAGCCGCGCTGCGAGATCGCCTCACCATACTTATTGGCCAGATAGACCGCATCCATCAGCTCGCCATAGATATCGAGCTGGGTCTGCTGCCAGGCGTCATTGCCGATGCGAACCGGACGGGAGTCGGCATAGCCGGAAAGATTGAGTAACTCCATCTCATGCAACTCGGTGCCGCTGTCCAGCCGGTACATTACCTGCAGGCGCATCTCATCGTGATGGCTGTTTTCAACACAGCGGCCGACCCAGTGGGTAAAGTGTTTGGCTTCATCCACGTAGCCCAGCCGCATCAGTGCATACATGCTGAACGAGGCGTCGCGGATCCAGGAGGCGCGATAGTCCCAGTTGCGTTCGCCGCCCAACTCTTCCGGCAGGCCAAAGGTTGCCGCCGCCGCAATCGAGCCGTGCTGATGTGAAGTCAGCAGCTTCAGGACCAGCGCCGAGCGCTGCACCATCTCTCGCCAGCGTCCCTGATAGGTGCTCCGGGCGCTCCAGCGTCGCCAGTAGTTCAGCGTTTCTTCAAAGCAGTGTTCGGTGGCCAGCGCTTCGATATGTGCATCATCCACGCTGCCAAACTCGAACTGCGCATGTTCGCCAGGCTGTAACCTGAAGTGGGCAGTGGCGCTGTCGTCTTCAAGCGTCATCACCACGGAGGCTGCCAGGCGCAGCGACGGCTGACCTTCAGCATGAAAGTCGATGCAGCCGTTGTGCGCTTCGGCCCGGGTCTGCGCCCGGGCGTAGTCATGACGCGGTGAACAGCGCAGCTGAAAGGTTGCGCTGCCGCGAACCATCTTGACCCGGCGGATCAGGCGCGGCAGTTTGTTCTTATCATCACAAATCGGCATGTAGTCGGTGATTTCCGCCACGCCTTCATCATCCAGCCAGCGCGTCTGCAGGATATTCGTGTCGGGCAGGTAAAGCTGCTGACGCCGCGCATTGGGCCAGTCAGGTGCGAGGGAGAAAAGGCCGGCATCATCGCTGTCGAGCAGGGCGGCAAACACCGACGGGCTGTCGAGTTCAGGCCAGCAGAGATAATCAATAGTGCCGTCGTTAGCGACCAGCGCACAGGTGCGCAAATCGCCGATGACGCCGTGGTCTTCAATCTTACGTTTTACCTTACTCATTCTTATCTCCCTGTCAGTGTCCATCCTAACTATAGCTGAGCCATCCGATGCGGCTTCGTTTGGGCACAGATGGTTAACGCGCGATTGAATAAGGAAGGAGAGGGGAAGGTGGGCGGATGAGACTCACATCATCGTCAGCAGGTCGCCAGACGCTTTTCAGCGTCTGGCGACCTGTGCATCAACGGGCGAATACGCCGTTCACTTATTGCTGATCGGCCCGGCGGTTGTGCCAGCGACGGATCACCCAGCGCAGCACAAAGGCGAAGACGACCGCCCCGACCAGCCACAGCAGATGTTTCAGATGCTGGTCGAGTTTATGTAGCCACGGTGCAATGATGCCGCCCGCGAAATAGCCCAGCGTCACGAATATCAGCGACCAGATAGTCGCCCCGATAACGTTAAGAATAAAAAACTTCATCGGGTTAAGGCGGCTGGCACCGATGATGATGGGACCAATCAGCCGGAAGCCATACATAAAGCGCACGCCAATCACGAACAGGCTGGGACGGCGTTTAATCAGGCGGTTTGCCTTCACCACTTTGTCCTGATGCTTTTTAAAGCGGCGCAGGATCCGCGTGCCCCAGCGGCGACCGACCCAGTAGAGCAGCTGGTCGCCAACAATGCCGCCACCCATTGCCGCCAGCACGACCCCCACATAATGCAGCAGCCCCTCATGCGCGGCCACGCCGCCCAGCAGCGTAAATGTCTCCCCCTCGGCAATACAGCCAATAAAAAGTGCCAGATAACCGTACTGCGTAATTAATGCGTTGATATCCAGATGCAAAATGACTCTCCCTGTTCGGTGATGATTTCTTTCAGTCTATACGCGATTTGGCTTCGCTTCCGCCCGGCCACCACATCTGTTTATTTATGCTGTTTTTTTGTCCGGTCACCACGAAAATTTCACTGCCGTTTATACTTGAGGAGACGCTGCCCCTAAAGACGCATGCATCACCGGGCGGCCCATCGCATCAGAGGAGTGACTGTATGAACCATGTCTGGGGACTTCTGGCGCATCCGAACCAGGAAATGCGTCATATCAAGCAGGAAAATGAGAGCGTCTCGCACCATTATACCCACCATGTTCTGCTGATGGCGGCGATCCCGGTGATCTGCGCCTTTATCGGTACAACTCAGCTGGGCTGGAATCTGGGCGAGGGGCAATATGTGCAACTTAACCTGGCAACCGGCATCGGGCTGGGGATTCTGTTCTACCTGATTATTCTGGGCGGTGTCGCGGTTATGGGGCGCGTGATCCACTGGATGGCGCGTGATTATCCGCAGCGTCCCGGCGTCCAGCGCTGCACCGTGTTTGCGGGATACGTGGCGACGCCGCTGTTTCTCAGCGGGCTGGTGGCACTCTATCCGCTGGTCTGGCTCTGCGTACTGGCAGGGGCGCTGGCGCTGCTCTACACCGGCTATCTGCTCTATATTGGCATTCCGCTGTTTCTGAATATCGACCGCGAAGAGAGCCTGCGTTTTTCCGGCTCTACGCTTGCCATCGGCGTGCTGGTTTTTGAAGTGTTACTGGCATTGACCGTGGTGCTGTGGGGATATGGACCGCATCTGTTCTGACTGACTGCTGCCGCCGCTCTGGCGGCAGTTCTCTTTTTACGCCCGGAAACAATCTCACCAGGAAATTTCTTAACCTAAAGCGTATGATGCTGCTGCCAGCCCGCGCGCCGACGTGACTGAAGCG
Source organism: Pantoea sp. JKS000250 (assembly GCF_003201065.1). Taxonomy (NCBI): domain Bacteria; kingdom Pseudomonadati; phylum Pseudomonadota; class Gammaproteobacteria; order Enterobacterales; family Erwiniaceae; genus Pantoea; species Pantoea sp. JKS000250. The sequence goes on from NZ_QICZ01000001.1 coordinate 3,465,263, forward strand.
GGCGGCCTGTGTCGGTATGACACAGTACACAATCATAACCGGGTTTTTTCTACGATGCCTGCAAAAATTCGTTCCACCCTGCTTTCGCTGGCGCTGCTCGTTTCCGGGCAGGTTGTTTCACTTCCGGCGCAGGCGACGACTTCATTGTCGCAACTTACGCCTATTGCTCAGCCGCAGATCGCTTCTGGCAGTGCGATGATTGTCGACCTCACCACCAATAAAGTGCTTTTCTCCAGCCACCCGGATCGGGTCAGGCCCATTGCGTCCATCACCAAGCTGATGACCGCGATGGTGGTGCTGGATGCGCATCTGCCGATGAATGAGATGATTAACGTCGATATCAGTCAGACGCCGGAAATGCGTGGCGTTTTCTCGCGCGTTAAGCTCAACAGCCAGATCAGCCGCCGCAATATGATGTTACTGGCGCTGATGTCTTCAGAAAACCGTGCCGCCGCCAGCCTGGCTCACGCCTATCCGGGCGGTTATCGCGCCTTTATCCAGGCAATGAATGCCAAAGCGCGGTCACTCGGCATGAAACAGACCCGCTATGTGGAGCCAACCGGCCTCTCAACGCAGAACGTCTCCAGCGCGCAGGACCTGGTGAAGTTACTCAAAGCGACGCGGGAATATCCGATGCTTGGGGCGCTCAGCACCACAAAAGAAGAGACGGCCGTGTTTGCCCATCCGAGCTACGCGCTGCCGTTCCGCAATACCAACCATCTGGTCTATAAAAATGACTGGCATATTCAACTGACCAAAACCGGTTATACCGACGAGGCGGGCCACTGCCTGGTGATGCGCACGATGATTAACAATCGTCCGGTGGCGCTGGTGGTGCTGGATGCCTTTGGCAAATATACCCACTTCGCCGACGCTAACCGACTGCGCAGCTGGATTGAGACCGGCAAAGCCGCGCCAGTGCCTGCCGCTGCGCTGGCGTATAAAAAGCAGAAGTCGGGCCAGGTTGCCAGCAATGGTGCCGGCAGTGCCGACGTTGAGTAGAAAATAGCTGGTGTTGCGCACGGCGCGCACCGGCATTGCCTGCAGGCTGAGCAGGTAGCCGGGAAGAAACAGGCAGAGGCATACAGCGATGTTCATGCCGCTGCCTGTCCCGAATCAGCCCGAAAAATGCCCGTTATTCCTATATTGCCATCCCTTGTAAAGCCCTAAACTTACGCGCGACTGGCGAGGGAAGATCGCCTGATTTAAGCTGCCGGAATCTTACACATATGTTTATACGAACCCTTTTTGCATTGTTAATGCTGGCGCTGGCAGGGTTTGCCCCGGCGCTGGCGCTGGCCGCGGATGATACGGCCACGTCTGCTCAGGAACAGGATGCGCCGCCGAAGCTGAATGCCGCGGTTGAACTGCCGAAAATGCAGAAGATCCTCGACAAAATTAAAAGTCAGGTTTCTGTCGATGCTGGCGAAAACAAGCTGACGCAGCTGAATGAAATGGCGCTGGAGCTCTCCGGTAATGCCGATACGCTGGGTCAGGCGCTGGTTCCCGATCGCCAGCAACTGGAAGCCCAGTTGCAGGTGCTGGGTCCGGCCCCGAAAGCGGACAGCGGCGTCAAAGAGACGCCGGAAGTGACGCGCAAGCGTAACACGCTGGAGAGTCAGAAAAGCAAACTCGACGACCAGATTAAGCAGGCTGAAGGCATTAAAAATGGCGCACTGATGCTCTCCTCGCAGATTGTTAACCTGCGTCGCGATCAGCTGAAAAGCCAGCTGGCGCTGAACTCCGGCAGCATCCTCGGGGCGCGCTTCTGGTCACCGTTGCTCAGCACACAGGATCTGGATGGCGAGAAAATTGGTGAGTTCCTGCAGGAGTTGCAGGACACTGCTGCGCTCTCCTGGGAGCCGGGCTGGCGCGTGGGCAGTGTCTTCTGGCTGCTGGCGGCGCTGCTGGTGATGACGGTGGGCCGTCGTTACAGTGAAGAGTTTCTGGCCTGGGTCAGCATTAATAAACTGCCGGAAGGGAAGCTGCGTCGCAGTTTCCTGGCGGCAGCGATAGCGCTCACCACGCTGGTGGCGGTTGTCCTCACCTTTAACTTTATCTCCCTGGCTTTCACCCGCCGTGATGAGGTCTCTGAAAACGTTCAGGACTTTGTGGATCAACTGGTTCGGCTCAGCGTCTTTTGTGGCCTGATTGCCGGACTGGGACGCGCGTTCCTTTCTACCCGTCGGCCCAGTTGGCGATTACCAACCATCTCTAATGAAGTGGCGATGGCGTTAAAACCGTTTCCACCGATTACTGCGGTGCTGGTCTTTATCTTCCAGACGATCGAGGCGTTCAACTACAGCGTCGGCACCAGCCTGAATACCACCATTTTTGCCAACGGGCTGACAGCTCTGCTGATTGGCTGTACTGCGCTGGCGATCAGCATGCGCACCAACCGTGTGCGTCGTCGCATGACGCTGGCGGGCACCCCGCCTGAAGCGCGCTCAACGCTGGTCGGTCTGATTCAGATGGGCCTGACGCTGACCGCAATTGCGATCCTGGTCTCGCTGCTGATTGGCTACGTTACGCTGGCGCGCTTCCTGAGTTATGAGTTGATCTGGTGCGGCTTGCTGTTTGGCTCGTTCTACTTCCTCAGTCACCTGCTGAAAGATGGCTGTGAGAGCCTGTTTTCGACCAGTAACCCGACCGGTCGCCGCATCCAGAGTTCGCTTAACATTAATGAGCGTCACCTGCAGCAGACGGCCACGCTGCTGACGGCCATCGGTAAAACCTTCCTGGTGCTGGTTGTGGCACTGGCGCTGATCAACGGCACCTTTGCCTCCTCAACGCCGCTTGAGCTGCTGCAGAAAGCGATTGAATTCTGGGGCGGTAAAGGCCTTGAATCCCTGAACATCGTACCGGCACACATGGTGAATGCGATAATCTGCCTGATTGTCGGAATCTATGTGCTGCGCTCGGTGCGCCGCTGGCTCGACACCGATTTCCTGCCAAAAACCACCATGGATGCGGGGATGCGCGTGTCGCTGGTGACGCTGTTCAGCAACATCGGTTACGTGCTGATTATCCTGCTGACCCTGTCGATCATGGGTCTGCAATGGAACAAACTGGCGTGGATTGTCAGTGCGCTGTCGGTTGGTATCGGTTTTGGCTTACAGGAGATCGTGAAGAACTTTATCTCGGGGCTGATTTTGTTAACCGAGCGTCCGGTGAAAGTCGGCGATCTGGTGAGCATCAGCGGCATTGAAGGGGACATCCGCCGCATTAACGTGCGCGCCACCGAGATTCAGCTGGGCGACAAGTCCACGGTGATTGTGCCGAACTCGCAGTTTATCTCGCAGAACGTGCGCAATGCGACCATGGGCAATGCGCAGGGGGTGGTCACGATTACGCTGACTTTCCCGCTGGATATCGATCCGGTGAAGGTGCGCGATATTCTGCTGGAAGTTTACAACGAGAACGAACGTATTCTGGAAACGCCGGAGCCGTCTGTTTCGTTTAAAGATCTGACTCAGCAGGGCATTATTCTGAGCGTCACGGGTAACGTAGCGGGTCAGCGCCAGATCTCAGGGGCGAAGAGCGACCTGCTGTTCGATATTCTGACGCGTCTGCGTAAAGAGGGCATTCTGCTCTCCACACCGCAAACCATGATTATCGAGCGCCGTCAGATGCCGGGTGTGGAGCCGGTACCCGAAGAGAAGCTGGTTTAGGTGTTAAAGGGGCCGACTTCTGTCGGCCTTTTTTATGTTCACAACGCTGGTTTCCCGGCCTGTTCTCTCACTCTCGCTTACTACAAAGTTTCCACGCGGCTGGTGCGCTGCCCGTCGCGGCTCACTGAGCGGATTGCCACGGCACCGCTGACCTGCGGCGGTCTGTTGGCATCATAGCGCTGCCAGTTCGCCCCCTTGTCCAGACTGTACTCCAGCGTTACCCCAGGCAAGGCCACGTTCATCGACAGGATGCCATCAACGATTTTTGCTCCCGGCACTGGCAGGCGATAATCGATACCCGCTTTATCCAGCTTCGCCAGTTCCCGCTGTCCCAGCAGGTTGGCAAATCGCTGCCAGTCATGCAGGCGTGCCTGCTGATCGACGAGATGGGTTTTGCCTCCCGTGTATTCCTGACCTGGCTGGTAATCCCGCTCCCAGCTGGCGCGGTGCCAGCTTCGTTCCGCGACCGCAAACAGGCGCGGATAGATCATGTGCTCCATCTGGGCATCTGTTCGCACGGTTTCGCTCCACAGCTGGGCCGACATGCCATAAGCACCGCGCCACGGCTTCTCTGATTTAGCGCTGAAAACGTTGCCGTCGCGATCCAACGAGGTTTCCGCATTCTGCGGCAGATTGTCCGGTGCGAAGCCGAAGATTTTACGCTCGTCGTTGAAACGCGTGCCCCAGTAGTAGCCGCGCTCCAGCGGGTTCACCTCATACGGAAAGTCCAGGTAGAGGTAGTCAGGACTGGAGATCACCACGTCGTAACCTTTCTGTGACCAGTCGGCAGCACTGTCAAAACCGCCCCAGTAGAGCGTGTCCCAGAAGTTGACCGCAACCCGCGGGGTGGCGAAGGCTGCGGCATTTCTGGCATCTTTTAAACCATCCTGCCACGCCTGCATTTTGCCAATGCCGTGCCGGTTAACAATCTTACTGACGGTCAGGGCAAAATAGCTCGGCAGGTGTGCCAGATCTTCAACTTTGCCGCTCTTCACCAGCGCCTGACAGACCTGCGATTTTGCCCACGGCAGATCTTCGTTACGCCAGTCGCGCAGTCCGGTGCCCGGTTTAGGATTATTTTTGTCAGAGTAACCTGCACCCAGCCGGATGTTTTTCGCCTCGTCGCCGCCAAAATGCCAGACATCGAGCGGCTGTCCCGCCTCCTGGTGCATCGCCTGAACTTCACTAATCACCTTGTCAACAAAGCGCTGTGAGCCGTCAATGCAGGGATTAAGATAGCTGGTGCGGTCATAGAGCTGCACGGAGGTGGTATTGGAGTCGTCAGTGGGATCAATCAGGCGATACGCGCTGGCCTGTTCAGATTCTCCCTCCTTCATCAGCCGCTGATAGCGTGCTTCCATGGCGATAACCGCCGCGCGGGCATGGGCGGGCATATCGATTTCCGGGATCACCTGAATGTGGCGCGCCTGCGCATATTTCACAATGTCGATGTAATCGGCACGACTGAAAAAGCCACTGCCGCTGTTATCGCTGAACGGACCGGAACCGAGCTGCGGCAGCAGACAACGCTGTTCAGTCAGGTCATGACAGCGTTTAGCGCCCACGTCAGTCAGCTCCGGTAAGCCAGGAATTTCAAGCCGCCAGCCCTCATCGTCACTCAGGTGAAAGTGAAAGCGGTTCATCTTCCACGCCGCCATCTGATCAAGCAGCCGCATCACCGCCTGCTTACTGTGAAAGTTACGGGCAACGTCAAGAAACGCGCCGCGATAAGCAAAGCGCGGCGCATCATGGGCTTCCAGCGCGGCGATACGCGCCGCACCCTCGCCAGGGACCAGTGAGAGAATCGACATCAGACCGTAGAAAGCCCCGGCAGCATCGTAGGCCACCACAACGGCGCGGCGAGGCGTGATATCCAGATTGTATGCACCCGATTTCGCCGTTTTGCCGCTGAAGTGGCCTGGCTTGATCTGTGTCGTGATGGCGAATCCATCGGGTGCTTCTTTCAGGCCGAGCAGGGTGAGGCGCTGTTTTACCGCCTCACCAGTTTCAGGTGTCAGCCCGGTAAGCATCAGCCTGACGCCGCGGCTGAGATCGGCATCCTGCGGGCGGAGCTTCACCTCAAGCGGCGTGGGGGTGATTTGACCGCGCAGCGCAGAGACGGGCAGGGCAGCAACACCGCTGTTCTTATCAAACCGGCTGGCGGGCTGCATCAGGACATTGTGGTCAACGGCACTGCGTCGCCAGTGGTCACCCAGCGGTGATACAAACTGGCTGGGGTCTTCATGATCGGTGCTGGCAATAATTTTGGGCGCTGCCTGCCCGGACGTAACATACCAGCGCGGCATCACATCAGTGACAAACAGCTGCCAGTATTCGTTAACGATGGGAATCTGCACCGACTCACCTGCACCAATGCCGGTAAACTTCTCCGTCGGCTCCAGCCGGGTTAAGTCGCCTACCAGATGCGTCATTTTAAACTGATCGTTTTCGACCCGCAGCGTCTGGTGAACGTTGCTCATGTAGATGGCCCAGTGTTTGTCGGTCAGAGCCGGGCCGTTATTGGTCAGGGTAATGGTGGCGCGATTGCAGGCGGCATAATCGGCTCCCAGCGCGGCGCAGTCGGTGCCATTCAGAGCGGCCTGGTTATCATTTACTTCATAAGTAATGCCAAACTGGCTGATTTGATTCACCACCTGCTGCTCTGACGGGCTGGCGCGGCCTGTGACTGCAACGCCCAACAGAGTGAGCGCGATAAGACTTAATTTTAACATGTTGATTTTTATCCTTGCTGGTGAAGAGATATCCGTAAGTCCGCAGGGCATCAGAACAGCGTAAACGGCACGATAACCATAAATTTGATGTCCTTCTCGTCCTGGAAAATGTTGCCGTAACCGCCGCTGTAACTGGGCAGTTCGCTGTGATTGTCGTAGCGGGTGTAGTGCAGTTTAAACAGGGTATCTTTGGCGCGGCCCTGCTGGATTTGATAGATCAGATCGAGGTTCCAGGCGGACTCTTTCAACCGCTGACTCTGGTCAACGGTGGGCAGGGTGGCGGGTCTGGCATCCCAGCCCCAGACGTACGATGCGCCCACTTTCCATCCCGCCAGCTGCCACGGTGTTAAGTCGAGCATCGCACCGGCAAAGATCGCTTTTTCGCCATTTGCATTCCAGTCGGAACGGGCATCCCACCAGATATCCAGTCGGCCATTGGAGCTGGCATAGCCCGGCGTCATGCGCTGCAGGAAGAAGCCCTGATTGCCCTCTGCTTTGACCCAGCTGCCTTCGAGGCGCAGATCCACCGGGCCGACGTTGTAACCGATCGTGATTGCCTGTAGCCAGGCGAGGCCGTCATAAACATCCCGGGAATTAGCCGCACCGCCCTGCACGTTGTCGTGTGCACCGTAAAACTGATAGCTGGTGGAGAGTGCATTGCCGTTAGGCGTGGCCGACCAGGAGGCTTTGGCAAAATATTGATCCATATAATCTGCCGCCTGACCAAATGCACCTTCCAGCACCAGTTTATTTTTGAAGTCATATTTCATGCCGAATGAGTGCAGATATCTGATATGCGTTTTGCCATCAGCCTGCCGGAAATCATATAAATCACGATACCAGGGTGCCTTATATTTATCACTCCACATCCACGAGAATGATAATGCTCCGGCTTCCTGAAAATCATATAGCGCACCCACTTCGACACCGCGATAGGTGCCGGGTAAGAAACTCCAGTGCGGTGCAATCAGCGTCTGGCCGGTTGGCTGAATATATCCGGCGCGTAACCAGTAATCGTTATATTTAAGCTTTAGCGCGGCTTTATAAACCGAAGCACCGCCGCTGTCGCCATTCCATTTTTCATCCCAGCGGGTATGTGCCTTACTGAAGCCAATTTCGTTGGGCGCGGCGGGGCCACTGTTGGCAAATTCGGCAGCGCCAAAAACGGCGAGGTCCAGACCTATCCACTCTCCGGCGTAGCCTGACTGGAAGTCGAGATTACTGTTGAGCGAGGCGTGATGTAAATTAGCCCGATACTGTCCCTGATAGTCACTGGCGGGGTCGGTGTCTCTGCGATCCCGCTGCCGCTGCCAGTAAAAAACATTGCCTTTTAGCGATGCGTCGTCAATAAATCCGGCCGCATGAGTGGGTGATGAATTTATTGCTGACAGGGCTATTACCACAGTGGCTATTACTGTTAACGCTAACGCGAAATTATTTTTCCGCATGGTCATTCCTCCCTGAATGAAATAAAGGCAATTACACGGCTTTTAGTTTTAGTGGCGACAATCTATTTTTCGCGACGCGAATTATCAATTAGCAGGATGATGATTTGTGAGATGTTGCGCAGAACCCAATGAGAGAAAATAAAGAAGGTGCAATCTGGGAAGAGGAATTAATTTTTTGATGAAGTTGTTAGTAATAAATATGGGCCGTAAAGGGGAGTGAGCGGGTCAAAAAGAAGTGTGACGATCAGCCTGCTCTGACCGGCAGGCTGACCGATAACGCGATTAAACCTGCTTCACCGCCCAGCCTTTTTGCTTGCTGGTTTTGCCAATGCCAGGATTGAAACTATTGGTCGGATCGAGCTGGCGATAGAACGCCGCCAGCTGCGGTTTCGCCTGATAAAGATGGCCGACATTATGCTCCGCGGGATATTCCGCCCCGCGCGCCTGCAGGATCTCCAGCATCTGTGCTTTAAGTGCATGCACATCCACCCCTTTTCTGACGATGTAATCCTGATGGAAAACATGACAGAAGAAGTGACCATAGTAGAGGCGATGGCTTAAGGATGCGCGGATCGCATCGGGCAGGGTTTCGAACCAGTCCGCATCGTTGCGACGCAGCGCGATGTCCAGCGCCAGAATATCCTCGACCTCATCTGCATGGACTGCGTGGTAGCGCACAGCCGCACCCGCTGCCGCAAAGCGATGCAGAAACGCGTGCGCACCTTCTTTGCCTTCACACTCGAAGAACTCGCCACCGCCTTCACGGAAGTAGTCGCGCAGATAGTTACGCGCTTCTGCCACGCCGTCGCCCGACATCTTCAGCATCAGATGATGTTCATATTTGTCGCGATACTGCTTCATGCGTTTGGGCAGATGCGCCGGGAACAGTTTGCTCAGGCGCTGCAACAGCCGGTCGCTGAAGTGCGGTTTAACGAAGGAGAGCTTGCTCAGCCAGGCGTCAACCCGTCCTTTCAGCGTGAAAAACAGCGGCATCTTGTCGGTGCCCAGCTTGTCGATCATCAGGAAGGTGTCTTTGCCGTAGACTTCCGCAATGTCATAAATGTCGCGGTGCATATATTCGCCCGCCACCGGCAGATGGGTGAAATGCGCCAGGATGTGACGGCGGATATCGTTAAGCACACCGGGTTCGTTAGTGCCGATGTAAAACACCTGCTGCTGCGGTTCGCTGGCGAACGTATCGAGTCGCACCGCGAAGACCGCCAGTTTCCCGGCACAGCCGGACGCTTCAAACAGGCGACGCGCATCGGCATTGTAACGGGCGGGCGTATCCGCATCGACTTCACGGACCCGGTCGGCATATTCATGATCGGAGGCGTGACGGCCATCGTGCTGCACGTCGCCGGGCTGCCAGCGGTCGTCATCCAGTCGTCCCAGAATCTCTTCCGGCGAGGTCCCCAGATCGATACCCAGATGGTTCACCAGCTTCAGTCTTCCCTGTGCATCAATCTGCGCATACAGGGCCATCTCACTGTAGGCCGGGCCGCGCTTAATCAGCGATCCGCCGGAGTTATTACAGATGCCACCCAGCACCGAGGCCCCAATGCATGAGGAGCCAATCACCGAGTGGGGTTCACGTCCCAGCGGCTTCAGCGCTTTTTCCAGCTGATAGAGTGTGCTGCCGGGGAACGCCAGCACCTGCTGACCTTCGTCGATCAGCTGAAGCTTATCCAGTCGCAGGGTACTGACAATCACCAGCGGACGGTCGTAATCATTGCCTTGTGGCGTTGAGCCTTCGGTCAGGCCGGTATTCGCCGCCTGCATCAGGATGATGACATCCGCTTTCACCAGCGTCTGCAATACCCGCCAGAGCTCCAGCAGCGTACCGGGAAACGCCACGGCCAGCGCCTCACCTTCGCCGGAGCGAAAGCCTTTGCGATAGCGGGCAGTCTGTTCAGGTTCTGTCAGCAGATGGGCAGGGCCGACCAGGCGGCGAAGGTCAGAAAGCAGGGCAGAGGTTTGTATCATGAGCAATTCCCTTGTCTTATCAGTGCGTCCTAACTGTAGCACGTCAACTGACCTCAACGCAGTGTGACAGCGGCAGCTACCTGCTATTCTCATCTTGTGGCACACTGCCGCCTGTTTATTCGATATTGCGCAGTTACTTAAGAGAACCCAACCTGATGAAATGGATTTACTCTGTTAGTCTCGCTGTCTCCCTCGCGATGCAACCCGCACTGGCTGAGACAGTGCCAGGTAACCACCCGATGACCGAACAGGCGCGTGATGCCTTCGTTAACCAGCTGCTTAAAAAAATGACGCTGGATGAGAAGATCGGTCAGCTGCGTTTAATTAGTGTCGGACCTGATAATCCGAAAGAAGCCATTCGCGACATGATTCAGAAGAGTCAGGTTGGCGCGATTTTTAACACTGTCACGCGTCAGGATATCCGCGCGATGCAGGATCAGGCGATGCAGCTCAGCCGCCTTAAGATCCCCCTGTTTTTCGCCTTCGACGTGATTCACGGTCAGCGCACTATTTTCCCGATCCCTCTGGCTCTTGCGGCCAGCTGGGATCTGGATGCCGTTAAAGAAGTAGGGCGCGTCTCTGCCTATGAAGCGGCTGACGATGGCCTGAATATGACCTGGGCGCCAATGGTGGATGTCAGCCGTGAACCGCGCTGGGGTCGTGGTTCCGAAGGCTTCGGTGAAGATACCTATCTCACCAGCGAAATGGGTCGCAGCATGGTGCAGGCGATGCAGGGCAAAAGTGCCGCCGATCGCTACAGCGTGATGACCAGCGTGAAACACTTCGCGCTCTATGGCGCCGTTGAAGGTGGACGCGATTACAACACCGTGGACATGAGCCCGCAGCGCATGTTCCAGGACTATCTGCCACCGTATAAAGCCTCACTGGATGCGGGGAGCGGCGGCGTGATGGTGGCGCTGAACTCCATCAATGGCGTCCCCGCCACGGCGGACAGCTGGCTGCTGAAAGATCTGCTGCGCGATAAGTGGAAATTCAAAGGCATCACCATCAGCGATCACGGTGCGATTAAAGAGCTGATCAAACATGGCGTCGCCAGCGATCCGCAGGAAGCGGTACGCATCGCCCTGAAGTCGGGCGTTGATATGAGCATGAGCGACGAATATTACAGCAAGTATCTGCCGGACCTGGTGAAGAGCGGCGATGTCACGATGGCCGAAATTGATGATGCGGCGCGTCATGTGCTTAACGTCAAATATGACATGGGCCTGTTTAACGATCCCTACAGCCATTTAGGTCCGAAAGAGAGCGACCCGCAGGACACCAATGCGGAAAGCCGTCTGCATCGCGCTGAAGCACGCGATGTGGCGCGTAAAAGCATCGTACTGCTGAAAAACCGGCTGGAAACCCTGCCGCTGAAAAAATCGGGCACCATTGCGCTGATTGGTCCGCTGGCAGACAGCCAGCGCGACATCATGGGCAGCTGGTCCGCCGCAGGCGTGGCGAAGCAATCCGTTTCGCTGCTACAGGGCATGCGCAATGCCACCGAAGGCAAAGCGACGCTGCTTTATGAGAAGGGCGCTAACGTCAGCGACAACAAAGGGATTCAGGACTTCCTCAACCTCTATGAGCAGGCGGTTTCCGTGGATACGCGTTCAGCTGAGCAGATGATCGATGACGCGGTTGCCAAAGCGAAGCAGGCCGATGTGGTGGTTGCCGCCGTGGGCGAAGCGCAGGGGATGGCGCATGAAGCCTCCAGCCGCAGCGACCTGGTGATCCCACCAAGTCAGCAGAAGCTGTTAGCGGCACTGAAAGCCACCGGTAAGCCGCTGGTGATTGTCCTGATGAACGGACGTCCGCTGTCGATAGTGAATGAAGATCGCATGGCTGATGCGGTGCTGGAAACCTGGTTCAGCGGCACCGAGGGCGGCAACGCTATCGCCGATGTGCTGTTCGGTGACTACAACCCGTCGGGCAAACTGCCAGTCTCCTTCCCGCGTTCAGTGGGTCAGATTCCGATCTACTACAACCATCTGCCAACAGGCCGTCCTTACAACTTTGCGAAGCCGAACAAGTACACCTCGCATTACTATGATGCGGTTAACGGCCCGCTCTATCCGTTTGGTTACGGTCTGAGCTACACCAGCTTCACCGTGTCGCCGGTAAAAATGTCCTCACCGACCATGCCGCGCGACGGCAGCGTTGAGGCCAGCGTGACAGTGACCAACAGCGGTAAGCGCGATGGTGCGACGGTAGTGCAGATGTATCTGAACGACCCGGTCGCGTCCATCAGCCGTCCGGTGCAGGAGCTGCGTGGCTTTAAGCGCATCATGCTGAAAGCAGGTGAGTCGCAAACCGTGACCTTTAAAATTGACGTGGATGCGCTGAAGTTCTGGAACCAGCAGATGCAGCACGTTGCAGAGCCCGGCAAATTCAACGTGATGATTGGACTCGATTCCGTTCGTACCGAGAATGCGCAGTTCAGCTATCAATAACCGTCAGCCTTTTCCCTGAACTCAGGGGAAGGTGATGCGGCGCGTCGGGAGCGTCCTGTTACCGCGCGCCGCATCATATCCACTATCAGAGCCGCCATGATTAATCTGCGTGACCGCATTCAGCAGCAGGTCTTCCGCCTTAACGGCCTGTCGATGAATGAATTTGACCTCTCTCAACCGCCTGGCGATCCCGGCCTTTTTGGCCCGGACAGCGTAATCTGGCGCGTCCATGGTGACTTCACCTCCATGATGTGCGGCGGGATCAGTGCGCTGCTGTTGCAGATGCTGCATCCGGCGGCGCTGGCGGGCGTCTGGGATCACTCCAATTTCCGCGAAGATATGATGGGTCGCCTGCGCCGCACCAGTCAGTTTATCGCTGTCACCACCTATGGTAATTCACAGGATGCGCAGACGCTGATTGACCGGGTGAAACGCATTCATCTGAAAGTCAGCGGCGTCGACAGCGCGGGCAAACCTTATGCCGCCAGCGATCCGCATCTGCTCACCTGGGTGCATGTGGCGGAGACCAGCCGTTTTCTGGCGGCTCATCTGCGCTACAAAAATCCGCAGCTCACCCGCGCGGAACAGGATCAGTACTATCAGGAAGCGGCGCTGATTGCCGAAGCGCTGGGTGCAGTGAAGGTGCCGAAAAGCGTCGTTGATGTGGCGGATTATCTGCAACAGATGCGTTCAGAGCTGCGCTTTGACGAGCGCACCGCCGAAGTGACGCGATTGCTGATGAATGCCCCTGCTCCGAGCTGGCAGGCGAAACCGGTGATGAAAATCATGCTGAAGTCGGGATTCGGGCTGATGCCCGCGTGGGCGCAGGCGATGTCCGGCCGTGAAGTCGGCCGCTTTGAGCAGGCGATGATTGACCGGAAGATTAATGCGATTGCGGTGGGGTTGAGGTGGTCAATTCAGCGCGGGGCCTGGTATCGGGCGATGCTGAGGATGGGCAGGCTGGGGTAAGGGGCTATGAATGTCCGCTTTGTGCCAGAAGCGGACGTTTACAGTTAGCCCAGAGCTATCTCGTGCTCATAGCAAGTTTAGCCGCGAAGCATAAAAATAAGCCCCCTGTTGCTCTATCCATCATCCGAACAAAGCGACTTTTCTTCAATACGGCTGACGCATAATGTGTGGATAAAATGAGTGTGACTGACCATACAGTCCCGATCGCAATGTGGATGCTGACCAGTATAAAAGTCCATATCAAAGGTGAGTGACCGGCAGGTATGAACTGCGGCAAAAAGGAGACATAGAAAATTCCCATTTTGGGATTGAGCACATTCCCCAGCATTCCTCTGATAAACCAGTTCCTCTGAGAACCATTGCCATCATAGCCATTACTGAAAGATGATCGGGGACTTATCAGAAGTTGTAAGCCCAGCCAGCTCAGGTAGACCGCGCCACAAACTTTGAGCACAGTGTAAGCCATCTCTGAAACCGCCAGAAGAGCACCAAGACCTAACGCAACCAGCGTGCCCCATACAAAACAGCCAGCATCAATGCCAAGCGCCGCGTGAAAAGCCTTTTTGCCGCCTTCAGCACAAGCTGTGCGCAGAATAAGTGCCGTATCAAGGCCGGGAGTTAGGGTAAGTAACAGAGCTGCAAGAGAGAAGGCGAAGAGGGAATCGTTAACAGTCATTTTCTTTGTCCGAAAGAGCAGATGCTAATCATTTAGTTCCCTGCAATCAATCTATCAAATATGACTTTTTTATAAGTCCGCTCCTCGCTCATAGAGGACATTGATCTATGCATCAGTCCGCTTTGTGCCAGAAGCGGACGTTGTTATAGCCGTTTGTCTTAGTCAACGGGGAGCGTATCGTCAGCATGTCGGAAGATCTATAAAAGTGAATGGGCCGTTTTGATGAAATACTTACAGGTTTACCAGATCTATCACCTTAACGGCCTGAGTGTAAAACGCAGACTGTGTCGTTAAGGGCTGGGGACTGAGCGGCTTCCACTTCTGCGCCCGGATGCGCCAAACCTGACCTGGTCGATGGATTTTTTCATGGATACACTCGCCCGCAGCCGGGTTGAGTGACTGACGTATGTGGATTCTGTCACGAAGGAGTGTCTGACGATCACTGCCGTATTCGGAATCACAGGCGTTCAGCTGACACGCATTCTGGAGCTCAGGTCAACAATACTGGCTGGAATGGTCATCCCAGCATAGAAAAAGCGACTGATAGTATCTTCTTAACCGTTTCAGGGGCCACACCACGAGCAAGCTGTGACGAGGCATTGCTTAGCTGCGTATCGATATAAGTAGCAGCAAATTCCGATGACATGTCCACAGAAAACTCCCCCCTGACCTTTGAACGCTCAACCCATTTTGTGAAAGCAACTAATCCCTGCTCCTCAAGAAAATCTACTTGCGCTCGTGTTTTTTCACCCAAATGAATTCGTGATTCACGCATTTTTATGAAAAGACAGCCATTTGGGGACTCATGGTTACAACTAACTGAAGTGGCAAATGACACAAGATTATCAAGAGCCTCTCGAAATGGAGTTTCACTATTTAGCATCTGCTGGACTGGATCTAAAACTTGCTCCTGATACCTCATAAGAACCGCTTTCATCAACCCATCTTCGTTACAGAATTCACGGTAAAGACCTGGTTTAGATACACCAGATCTTCTGCAAATTTCATTGAGGGATAAATTTCCTATGTCATCTTTCCAATAAGAATCCATTGCCACGTCTAAAACATGATCACGGTCTAAGGTCCTGGGACGCCCTCTTAAAGGCTTAGTTGCATTTGGATTCATTTGATACCACCCGGTATTTTAATTTGACAAGCTGTTCCTTCCTGCTTATTGTACCACCTGGTATTTAATTAACAAACTGAATAGGAAATAAGAATGAGCGATGCAAAAAAAAGCATAGTCATCACTGGAAGCAGCAGTGGCTTTGGCCAAAAATCAGTTAAAGATTTTGCAGATAAAGGCTATCGAGTATTTGCGACAATGCGTGCTCCAGAAGGCAAGAACGCTGTAGTTAAAGCAGAGCTGGAAGCATATAGTGATTTTATACATGTCGTTGATATGGATGTTACCAACGACGAATCTGTCAAAACTGCCATTGCAAACGTGCTAAATAAAGCGGGAAAAATCGATGTTTTGCTAAACAATGCTGGCGTAATGTACCTTGGGATTACAGAAGCATTTAGCATTGCTCAGGCTCGCGAGCAGATGGAAACAAACTACTATGGCGCTGTACGTACTATTCAGGCTGTTTTACCTGCGATGCGTGAAGCCAGGTCAGGCCTGATCATCAATACCTCATCCATGGTTGGCCAAATTTCAGCACCCTATTTCTCCACTTACGCCGCAACCAAACACGCTTTGGAAGGCTATCTTCAGGGTTTACGTTACGAAGTGGCGCCATTCGGCATCGATATCGCCATAGTACAACCAGGCCCATTCCCTACAGGCCTAAGTGCAGCAGGACAGCAACCGACACGCACAGACATATTGGATAGTTACGGTGAACTGGCAAATATTCCTGTCACGATGTTTGAGGAATTCGGTAAATTTATGCAGAGCGATCAGGCCCCTAATCCACAAATGGTCGTAGATGCCTATTTAGCACTAGCAGACATGCCTAAAGGCAAACGTCCAACACGCACAGCAGTCGGCTTAGTTTGGGGTGTTGATGAAATTAACGCTGTTAAACAACCTATTCAAGACCGAGTTTTGACAGAAATGCAACTGGATAAGGTTCTGGGTGGCGCTGACGTATAATCATAATTTTCTGGGTAAGTTATTTTCGTCCCTTTTTCCTTTAAATTACAATCAAACTTGTATAGAAGGCATCCTCCAATTCTTGAGCTTCTGTAAGGAGGAATGGGCTTTGTTGAATAAAATTAACTTTTTGCCACAATCAGGATCAGATCATCCTATTTCTGGCCCTGAAGCGGTATATACGTGGCAAAACAAAAGCTCAAAATCACCAGCTGGGCTACCTGCAACAAGGCGTTCGTCAACCGGGGCTCACTGACATTATGACCTGATGTGTCGGCTATTCTGGCCTGGAATGAATAGCCCAACACGTCTTCATGTGGCAGCCCGCAACGTTATTCTGAACGGGTCATTTCCACCGTACTGATGCTTCACCTTATACTGTACGCTGCGCAGAGATACATTGACTCCATCATTATCCTGATGCAGTACCCGACTCACTCCTGCGTTAGCAGGCGGACCAGGCCCGTCAGCATCCCGTTCAAAAATACTACGCGCGGCGAAATTGCCCATCAGGTTATCGACTCCACCGGCTTAAAAGTCTTCGGTGAGGGGAATGGAAGGTAAAAAACACGGTCAGGAAAAGCGTCGCATATCGCGTAAACGGCATCTGGCCGTAGACGATTGCACTCATGAGGTTATCTGTGCATCCCTCTCTCTGGGATGACACTAAACGAAGCCACTACGGGCTAAGGTACAAGAAGATGAAAGCTCTTATCTCGCCGCGAACGCGTGCCGGTTACTGGCCGGCGGAGTCTTCTGACAGAATCAGGCAGAGGCCAGGCAACGACTGACAGGGAGCAATGCTTACTGGAGGTGGCACACGGCTTATAACGGGCGTTGGGTTGCTGAAACGACGATGTCACGCGTAAAAACACCTGTTTAATGGGCATCTTACTTTGCAGGATTATGATACGTAGTTTGCAGAAATTATGGCTATTATCCGTGCCATAAACAAAATGAAGGGTGCGATGATGCCAGAAAGTGTGCGGATTGGCTGAGGAAGTCAGTGACTGGAGGAGCTTTTATCTAAATCCGATTTATTCAATAAAGCATGCCGGACTGTATTATCAGGGACAGCGAGAAAAGTTGAAACCGCATCAATCAGTCATCCGGGCTCTAACGTTTAAATGGATAAGGACCATTTACCACTACTGGAAGACCAGAACCCGTTATGATTAAGCGAAATATTTGCTGGTACTTGAAGCGCGAAGATCGCCCTTACTGATGCTGTAAAACGCTTGTCGAATGTCAGAGGGCGAGAAGCAGACGTTGCAAAATCAGGTATCGGCCAACAGGTTAAGAAATGCAGTTTTACTGTCTGCCATGGAAAGTCGCATCACTTTTCTTTCATTAACCAGCAGATCTGCAATGCCAGAAAGCATAGCAATATGGTCACCATCTTTGGCCGCGACCACGACGACCAAAAAAGCCACGTGGCTTTTGTCCCATGAAACTCCCTCCGGATACTGAAGGAAATGGAATCCGCTCCTGATAATCTGCCCGGCATCACGCCGGTTTATGTGTGGCATTGCCAGTCCAGCGCCAATCCATGTAGAGACATCATTTTCGCGATCGAGCAATGCTTTGCTGAAACCAATATCTACGCAGCCCCGGGCGGCCAGCTCAAAAGCAGCCTGCCGGAGTACCTCATTTCGATTCTTCGCCCGGCAGCCAAGCGTCAATTCGTCAGCGGTAATTTTCATCATGTCCTGCCCTCAGTAGAAATTAATGATGGAATCAAACGGCCGGCGTTTACTGCCTGAATTTTTTTTCAATTTCTTCAAGCGTAAGCCCGCGTGTTTCAGGCAGATACCTGAACAGCAAAGCCAGCATTACGAGGTTTGCCAGGGCAAACACGCCAAACGTGGCTCCTCCTCCCCATGCATGCAGCATCACAGGAAAGAGCGACTGTATGACAAAATCGAAGCCAAAAAGGCCGAATACCGCTATGCCCATTCCAAGGCCGCGTATGCGAAGAGGGTATATTTCGGAAAGCATCAGCCAGAATACCGGCGCTATCCAGCCCTGCATAAAGACAAGGAACAGCGACATAAGGGCGAGAATGATATAGCTGGCACCGGCAAAGTTGCCTTTAAGCACTTCCGTACCGTTAATTGTCTCCGCATGGAAAAACATTCTGAAGGACAGTCCTATCAACACCAGTACCAGGGTGACGCCTATCTGCCCGGTCAGGAACATTTTACGGCGCGGCAGATTACCAATAATCATCATGCCAAGCACAGTTGCCAGAATAGAAATCAGGCCGTTCGCTACTGCTGCTGTCACTGCGGCAGCATCGCCCAGTCCCGTTGACTTTAATACTGTTGGTGCGTAGTACATGATGGTATTAACACCCGTCACCCTCGTAGCCAGAACAATCATAAGTCCTATCAGGATGAGTTTTAAAACCCATTTTTTACTCAGTTCTTTACGCAGGCTTACCTGCTGCGTATCCAGAGAAATGATATTACGGATATCCCTGATTTCCTTCTCGATGACCTGCGGCTCGCGAATGCTGCTCAGCACTTTTCTTGCCTCGTTCTCCTGACCACGCTGCAGGAAAAATCTTGGCGATTCAGGCATCATCATCATGCCTATCCACAGGATGACGCCAGGTATGGCGGGTATTGCCAGCATAATACGCCAGCTATGGCTCAGTTCCGGATAGGCATTTACGATACCGGCATTAATCGAGTAAGCAAGAAACTGTCCGATAACGATCATAAGCTCGTTAACGGTTACGAGCTTCTCTCTCTGGTTTGCCGGGGCCATTTCAGCGATATAAACCGGAACCGTGACCGACGCACAGCCAACCGCAAGTCCAAGGACGAAACGGGCAACCAGCATTGAATTAACATCCCAGGCCAGAGAGGTAGCAAGCGCTCCCAGGACAAAGAACACAGCTACCCATAGAAGATTTTTACGTCTTCCCTGTTTATCAGAAAGCATCCCGCCCAGAAGAGAGCCAAAAGCTGCGCCAAATAACAGAGAGGACGTAATAAATCCTTCAGCTGAGGGTGAAAGATTCAGGTCATCGTTCATAAAGAGTAGTGCGCCCGAAATAACCCCGGTGTCGTATCCAAAACAGAGGCCACCTATGGTGGAAACGATGGTGATTTTTTTCATGTCCGGACCCGGTGAGGAAACCTTTTCCGGAGTTGAATTCCTGATCAGTTTGTCTTCACTCATTAATTTTTTTCCTGGTAGGGTTATTTATTATCAATAAAAGGGAAAGCGCTTGTGCGTTTTAGTGAAATAAAGCCGGGGTTTCTTCGCCTTTTTTGGGGAAAGGTTTATTAATCATTACTGGAATGTCTATTCCAATGCTAAAAGTTGCTGCGCAGGCATGAATGTTACGGTTTTGTGAGGTCTTTCACATCGTGTCGCTAGGCTGTAAATTGCAGAAGAGCCTTGAGCCCAAACAACTATATGAAATTATTAGGTAAATCATGATACTGGCTTTCAATACATCAAAGCCTTCATTATGAATAATTTGTTATATCCAGTGAGGGCGCCTGCATCAGCAGGCTAACCGCACTGCTGTTAGCTATAAAAAATGCAGAAACAGTAAGAATAATCAGCATTATCATGAGGTTGAAAGTGGCAACTTTTAGGATGTTGCGCTCATTTTTTATCTACATCACAAAATTAATCTTTCATTTTTTATTTAATTGAAATTAATTTTCACTGCGTTTAACGTCATTCCATCATGTTTTTCAAGCGTAGTGTTATGGGTGGTGAACAGTCAGCTCCCCGAAATAATGCTGTTATTTCTGTCCAGTTTCCGTGGGATTTATTTGTTCAGGGGTCAGTCATGTTGAAAGTTGCGTTGTTAGGTGCCGGAAGAATTGCACAGGTTCATGCCCGTCATATTTATGACCATCCGGATACCGAATTATTTTCGGTGTCCGATATTTTCCCTGAGGCTGCAAAAAACCTGGCTGACAGGTTTTCAGCGCGTGTGCTCAGTACTGAGGAGGCGATCACGCATCCGGAAGTGGATATTGTTCTGGTTGCCACATCCACGGATACCCACGCTGATTTCTCACTGCACGCCGCCCGGGCAGGCAAAGCAATTTTCTGTGAAAAACCCATCGACTTAAACATTGAGCGGGTACAGGCCTGCGTCGCTGAGGTTAAAGAGCGTGGTGTGCCTTTCATGATCGGATTTAACCGCCGTTTCGACCCGAACCATGCCCACCTGAATCGGGCGCTGAGGTCTGGTGAGATCGGAGAACTGGAGCATCTGCAAATCAACTCACGCGATCCGTCCCCCCTTCCGGATGACTACCTGCTGGTCTCTGGCGGCATGTTTCGTGACATGACCATTCATGATTTCGATATGGCGCGTTTTCAGCTGGGCGAAGAGCCGGTATCTGTCTCTGTTACAGCGGCAGCCCTGGTCAGCCCGACTGTCAAAGCGGCAGGCGACGTGGACACTGCAGTTATTACACTTCAGACCGCGTCAGGCAAAATTGCGGTCATCAATAACAGCCGGCGATCGGGTTATGGATATGACCAGCGCATTGAAGCTCACGGCCAGAAAGGGTGTCTGTATGTGCAGAATGTTCCTACGACAACCCTTGTTAAAGTAACTGAGGAACAGGGGACTCAGGCGCAAAAGCCGCTGCACTTCTTCCTGGAACGCTATCAGGAGGCCTTTCGTGAACAGTGGAAAGCTTTCGTTGCTGCGATTAAGGAAGGACGGCCTGTTCCAACAACCGCTGATGATGGACTGAAGGCTCTGTTACTTGCTGAGGCAGCCGTAGAATCCTTCAGAACCCGTAAAGTCGTTACTGTTTCGCTTTAAGAGGACAAACAATGAAACTTGGATTAGTGTCTGACAGCCTCAGCCATCTGGCAGTCGGTGACGTTATCAAAACGGCTGCGGTATTAAAGCTGGACTGCCTGGAGTTTGCTACCGGCAACTGGTCAACGGCTCCTCATCTCGATCTGGATAAGCTGCTCAGTAATCCGGCAGCACGCCAGGAGTTCACCAGCAGACTGAGCGACAATGGTCTGACAATTTCTGCACTCAACGCAAACGGAAACCCGCTGCATCCGGGTGAAACCGGGAGAGTGCATTCTGCTTGTCTGCATAAAACAATTGAGCTTGCTGCCCTGCTGGGGGTGGAGAACGTTATTACCATGTCAGGTTTACCTGGTGCACCCGGTGATAGTTATCCGAACTGGATTGTGACCGCCTGGCCGCCCGAAACACAGCATATCCTGGCCCATCAGTGGGAAGTGGCTGAGTTATACTGGCGCAGTCTGGCTGATGTCGCGCGTAACAGCGGCACGCGGATCTGCATTGAGCTTCATGGACAGCAGCTGGCTTATAACCTGCCCACTTTCAGGCAATTGCGTGAAATCACGGGAGAGGTCGTGGGACTTAACTTCGATCCCAGCCACATCATATGGATGGGAGGCGATCCTCTTGAGTTCATTCGCTCAGCCGGCAGTATGATCTATCACGTACATGCCAAGGATACCTTCACCGACAGCGTTAACCGGGCGACTGCTACTGCTCTTGATAACCGCCCAATGACGATGAGCCGTGAGCGCAGCTGGTCTTATGTTACGCTGGGTTATGGTCAGCCGGAATCCTGGTGGAACCAGTTCTGTTATGCACTGGCGCACTTTGCCAATCCTGAACTGACGCTGAGCATCGAGCACGAAGACATGAACCTGTCCCGCATGGAAGGCGTCATCAAATCGGTAGACCTGCTCAGACGTGCAGCCATGATTGAAAAGTCGGATTACGTACTGCCAGCCATCTGATACTTACCGCACACTGGCTCCGCAGCCAGTGTGCATCATTTACTGAGCTTCATACCGTCCATCCAGCGCACTTTATATTGCGAGGGCGGAATGCCTACGATCATCTTAAATACGCGGTGAAAATTGTTAACGCTGTCGTAGCCCACCCTTGCCGCGATTTCTGATACACCCAGATCCGTATTTAACAGCAGCGACTGCGCTTCGCCTACGCGCCGGCGGATAATGTATTGTTTAGGTGGATAGCCTGAAAACTGCTTAAAGACGTGAATGAGGTAAAAGCGGTTTATCCGGAGTTTCTGCGTTATGGCGTCAAGTGTTATAGGCGTCGCGTAATTTTCATCAATAAAATCCTTAATCTGTTCACCCAGTGAAAGCGTCCTCTCATCATTCTTTGCCTGCTGCTCTTCACAGAGGTTCCTGACCAGTATCAGAAGCGCATTCATGGCATGATGCGTTATAACGCCGTAGTGGTTATTTTGCCTGAAGCACTGAGAGCAGAGCGTTTCGAACAGGCCATGTACCGAGCTAAAGTGTGAGCCACTTTTTACCAGTGCACGATATTCGCGGGGCTGGAGATGATTGTCCTGCAACCCGCTGATGCGCAGCCCACTGAGTCCACAGCTGTAAATGACTGAGTCTCTGCTGCTGTGAGGCCGTTCATCGTGTACAACTCCAGAATTAAAAATGAGGATATCACCTTCCTGAGCCGGGTAATTTTTCCCGCCGATAACGTAGTCTCCACTCCCGCGGGCAATAAACATTATTTCCAGACGGTCATCATGTTTGTGCATTACACGAGGGATGGCCGACTCCTCTCCTTCAGTTTTACAGACAAACAGAAGCTTTGGTGCAGAGTGTTCAGCAAAATCGGGATAGATCCGATTATCGTCCTGGCAATGCGTAAGCATCATCGTCCTCTCTTCAAACGTCCCTGTCGGGAATGGCACCGGCCCACCTTTCAGCGGGCAGGAGGCTTACCGGGACTGTCCGGCATGTTGAAACTGTCGAAAGTTTTCCGGGGTAATCGTCTGGTAAGGGATCCAGTTATAGGTTTCTACCGGCTTTTTATCGAGCAGGGCACGGGTAACTTTTACAGCACCTGTAGCCTGACCCCGCGCATCCTGGAAAATGGTGAGCGTCAGGCGACCGGACTGAACGAATTTAACGCCATCGGGCGTGCCATCAATGCCCGCGACAAGGATCTCTTTATTACCTGCCTGATTAAGCGCCATAATCGCGCCTATTGCCATCTCATCATTGTTGGCGGCAATTGCATTGACCGGGGTGCCGTTCAGAAGCCAGCTGGAAACTACGTCTACAGCCTCATTACGCTGCCATTTAGCTGTCTGTTTTTCCACAACCTTCATATCTTTATATTTTGCGATCACGGCCTCGGTTGCGCGCGTCCGCTCACGCGCCTCCTCGTTAGACAGGGCACCCATCAGAATGGCCACGTTACCTTTATAATTCATCTTTTTGGCGAGAGCCTCCATTTCCATCTCCCCGCCCAGTGCGGAATCAGAACCGACATAGGCCATACCGGCTGGCAGTTTAACTTCAGGTTTCCTGTTAACAAATATGAGCGGTATACCGGCACGGCTGGCCGCACTCATCATAGGCTGAACGCCCTGCGTATCAACGGGATTCAGAATGATGGCGTCCACGCCCTGATTGATAAAATCATCGACCTGCTGAACCTGGAGGGCAACGTCACCTTTGGCATCGACAAGCTGCCCGGTCAGATTCTCTTCTTTGAGTTCTGTTGCCATCTGACTGCGAAGTATGGAAATAAAGTTGAGGTCAAAGTTAGCCAGGGCAACACCCACCTTCATGTCTTTCGCCTGCGCTGAAAATATCATCAGAGCGGTAAGACTGCTGGCAAGGAATTTATAGGTTTTCATATCGTAGTCACTTGTAGGGAGACGGAGGGCCGGCACGATCAGGAACGACATAATTGCCTGAAAGGCCGGGATGAATTGTGAGGAGGCATTAACATTATCCTCACAATATCCCCCACATGGGCAATGACTGAAGTTGGTAATGAGAAGTAAACTTAGCATTGATAATTAAGGATTTTTAAAGAAAAAACCCTCTTAACTATCAAAAGTTGCTATTAGTTGATGAGGGTCACAGATGAAAATCAGAGCTTCATCACATTTATTTAAGGATGAAATCATTCACTTCTCCCTTATCCGGTTTTTCCTCATTATGAATCCTGCGGTGCGCAGGTCTGATTTGTGCCAGAAGCGGACGTTGCTTGCACTACGGTATATTAATCTGCGGGAGGCAGGTCATTAGTTTAAGCCTCAGCCTGAAACCCGAGCTCTTTAGCCATCATAGTTTGTGAAGGTATCAGTTCAACGATACGGCCACAGTTACCTTTCTCGCACCTAATACAATGCTATATTTACAACTGGTTCTCTTAGCGGAGGGTTTATGGGTTCAAGCGAGGATCGCAATGAACAAGCACTGGAACTTATTGGTCGGATTACCAGAAGGCTGCTCAGTCAGAAAACCAAAGCAGGGAAAGATGAGCTGATAAATGAACTGGAACTGCTTAGCAAAAGCACCGCTGACCGTCGTGTGCAGGAATGCAGCATAAGGGCGATTCAAATGCTGAGCCACCGGATACACTGACTTTTAGAGGCAGAACGTAACCAATGCAGTAAAGATGCCGCATAATTACCAGTGTCTGGTGCTCTGCCGACAAGAAATTCGAGCGAGCCCACCCTTTGTGTCAGCATAGCTATTACCTGAACAAAGGGCTATGGCGAGCAGTTTACTAGTCTGCCTGATTGCCTCTCTGATGATTTCACAACGGACGGCGTCTATCTCTACATTAAGCATCTTTGTCAACTGGGTAGAAAGGGTGTGTGTACTAAAGACGCCGCTGTCCTCAAGCAGCGTTAAGATGGCTTCGCCAATAACGATGTTGATCTTTTCTTCTTCACTTCTAAACATATTAAACTTCCTGTTGCCGGGCGGTAACGGTCCGTCGCGGCGGACAAGCAGTATTGCTCTTGAACGGTCATGGGCTTTGTTTGATTTCAGTATCAGCACTGACCTGGCTAAAACTCTGAAATCATACGTGCACTGAGTGTAACAGAGTTAGATCAGCCTGCCCGAATTTTCACCAGTTCGGCCACAACTTTTATTCCAGCCCCATCGTGATGATGATTCTGAAAGATCAAGTAATGAGCGTATGAGTCTCAATAAGGATCTATTGTGCCAGAAGCAGACTGACCCACTCCCCGTTGATTTACTCAGTACGCCATTAGTAACGTCCGCTCCTCGCTCATAGCAGACATCGATACATCAACGAATCAAATCATTCAGTGTTATTTCGCTTTTCATTTTTTATCTCTTCTCTCAGCACCTCGATCAGTTCTCTCAGACCCTGTGGAACCTGCCGGTGTCCGGGATAATAAAGATACATAGGTTCTTCAACCGGTGCCCATTCCGGGAGCACGATCCTAAGACTGCCGTCACGTATGTGGCCACGAACCCTTTCTTCAAGGCAGTAGGCGATGCCGGCACCGGACAGGGCCAGCTCGATTGCCAGTGCCGTTTCGCTCACACAAAGCTGGCCCCTGACGTCAATCACGCGGTAGTCCTCTCCTTTACGAAATTCCCATTTGTAGATGACGCCCTGCCCGGTACGTAACTGAATACAGGCATGAAGGCGCAGGTCTTCAGGCACGGCAGGAAGTGTATGTTGATAAAGATAGCGTGGTGATGCTACTGCTACCCACCGGAGCTCTCCCCCCAGCCGGACTGCAACCAAATCTTCAGGAACGGTACCGCCAAAGCGGATCCCGGCATCAAATCCTTCCTGCACTATGTCGACCATCCTGTCATCAACGCTGATTTCGAGCTCCACTTCCGGGTACTTGCTGATAAAACGTGGAAGATGTCGTGCCATAATGAGGCGGGCACCGTCACTAAGCACGTTAAGCCTGAGTCTTCCGGCGGGCCGATCGCGCATGCGGTAAATTTCCTCAAGGGCATCGCCAATTTCTTTAAATCCTATTTCAAGGCGTAGTGCCAGGCTCGCGCCCGCTTCGGTCGGAGAGACCGTGCGGCTTGTTCTGTTTAGCAACCTGACGCCCAGGCGCGTCTCGAGATTGCGTATGGTATGACTCAGCGCAGAAGTGGTGATCCCCAGTTCTATGGCGGCTTTGGTAAAACTGCGCAGTTTCTCGGTGATAAGAAATGCGTTGAGTTCAGCAAGATCGCTTCGGGTGAGTGAGGTAGGAAGTCTGGTAGGCATGAAACTGGACCGTTGATTAAAATTCAATGCAATGTTTAAAGCATTGCACGGAATTTTGCCTGAAAGATAGGCAGTTTAGATTTATTCAATAAAACGCTGCAACCCGACACCATAGCAAATGCAAAGTTTCAGCATTTCCCCGGGATACCTTCGCTTTTTTCATCTCTGGTCATTATTCCAGTACTTCACCTGCTGTATTTACGTTTTTGAAAGAGGCACCGGGCTTATGCCCGGCACCATGCGGATTTATTTTTACAGGGCTGAGTTGGGTTCAGAAATGATGCGGTGACGCTGAGCCTTGTGTGATTCACTCATGGTTCTGTTCATCACCTCGCCCTCATACTCGGCATACTCACTGCCGTAGACAAATTCATGTCCTGTCATCAGGGCATAAAAGGCGCGTTTTGCCACCTCTTTCGGGTCGTCCTTTTTCATGGATCCTACCGCCGTGCTTGCCTGTCCGGCATTTTTGAAGAAATTGGTTTCCGTTGCCCCGGGCATCAGAAGCGTCATAGATAACCCACTTCCCATCAACTCATTACGTATGGCATAAAAGAAGGAGTTAACGAAAGCCTTTGACGCCCCGTAAACCGCTTCGAAAGGTATCGGTGCCGAGCCAGATAGCGAAGAGGTGATAAGAACCTGCCCGCTGCCCTTTTCAACGAGCCGCGGAATAAATATTTTAGAAAGATGGACTACAGATTCAACATTAAGCCGTATTAATCTCAGCTCCTTTTCAAGATCGGTACCACCAATAAAGGCACCACCGAGGCCCTGGCCTGCGTTGATGACCAGAGCACTGAGGTTTAAACCGGCCGCATCAATTCTGGCCTGCAGGTCGGTTATCTGGTCATACTCACTCAGGTCAGCACTGAATGCGTGTACGTTAACTGTAAAGCGCTTTTTCAGATGTTCTTGTGTAGCTGATAGCTTTTTTTCATCCCGGGCCACGATGGCAAGATCGTACCCGTTAGCTGCAAATTCTTCCGCAAGTGCCAGGCCGATACCGTTACTCGCGCCCGTTATAAGAGCCAGTTTTTTCTCTTTCATATGATTCTCCAGTTAAAACGGTTACCTGCCTCCTAAAGGCCGGTAGCAAAGTAAATTATTATCAGACGCCATCGGTCCAGCGGTGCGCCGGACGATAACCCAGGACGCGCATTGCCTTTTCGCTGCTCAGCACTGATTCATTACCTGCGAATTTTTTACGCTGTTCGACATTGGGATAGTAACGGTCGATAAGTTCCTGTGTAGGGGTTCGCATGCAGGTAACATCGCTGGTAATAAAGAACTCATCTTTACCCCTGACGTCATATTCGAGCGCTTTCTCAATCGATTGGGCAACGTCCCGGACGTCAACGTAGGCCCACATGTTCCATAGCCTGACAGCCGGATCATCCTGCCAATTTTCAAACTGTGCATATTCTTCCGGTGCTATAACATTTGAAAGTCGCAGGCAGGTAATGCGCATATCATCGTTGTTAAGGCAGAACTGGCGGGCCATTTCTTCCCCCAGTACCTTAGTCAGTGCATAAATGCTGATACCTCGTGCCGGGTAGTGTTCATCTACCGGAACGTATGGGCAGTCCCACTGGTCGTAAGGCACGCCGGTTGGAACCTCGCTCGATGACCAGATGACATTTTTTATTCCCAGTCGTCTTGATGCCTCAAAAACGTTGAAGGTGGCCAGCATATTGTTTCTGAACTCGTCAGCATCGGGGAGTATTCGGGGGTGGGGAATACTGGCGAGGTGAACAACGGCATCAAAGGCTGCTGGCTCGGGTCTCGAATAAATGTCTTCCCCAACGGAAGAAAGAGCGTCGAGCGCTGCACCAAAATCCTCTAAATCGGCAATTATCGCAGGATGGGCATCAGTTACCGGGTCTTTTTTATCGATGAGGAACAGGTCATAGCCCGCTTTATCAAGCCACTCTACTGTAACCCTGCCAATTTTCCCTGAAGCACCGGTTATGGCTATGCGTTTTTTGTCTGACATACTTCGTCCTAATGGTTGTGGTGCAAATCAACCCTAAGTTTTATCGACAAAAAGCAATATGCGATGAGCCAGGCTAATAGCCCCGATTAATTTAATTCATCAATTTAAGCTTGATAGCAGAACGGACTGATTCCGTGAACTAATAACAGTGCTTCTGCTGACGTCTCCATATTTAAATGTCCGCTTTTCGCTCATAGCGGACTTTAATGTCTAACAGCTTAACCACTGCTTTTACCAGGCTGGACGAAGTTACCTGAACTCATTTCGGGTAACGTCGTCAGTATAATTTAATAGTTACAACATTTTAATGTATTTTAATCACAGAACATGGAAAATAGCAGGCAGGATTAGGCCGGCGAACCGGCCTGAGGCATTATCAGATGGCGCAATAAACGCGCGCTTCACGTGGCGTGTAGATACCAAACGTCACCACGCTCAGTAAGCCATTAACAAACGTCTGCTGCACTTCAACCCGGCTAACTTTTTCCGGGCTGCCGCACACCTGTGCCGCATCAATGCTCTTACGCTGACCGATACCTGAAACAAAGAACGGCTGGCTGGTCGTTTTCGTCGCCGCGCCAACCTGGTTCTGTTTCATCACGAAAGTCTGCTGCGCACAGCCGGTTAAACTCAGAGCCAACAACGCCGCAACACAAAGCTTGTTCATAAATATCCTTATCGCCAGAAATGAAAAAAAAGCTGAGTGTAATCATCACTCAGCCAGCAATCAGGTTATCGACAACGAAAGCGGAAGCTTGAGAAAAATTTCTGAGTACGCCTTAACGGATACGTTGTGCTGAATAGTACAGCAATTAAAAAAGCCCCTGCACTGCAGGGGCTTTTTATGTTTACCGTTGCGTTTCCGCTTAGCGAGTCAAATTGTCGAAAAACTTTTTGACGCCATTGGGAAAGCTTTTTGAACGCCGACTGTTCTTCTTTCCCACCACACCACCAAAGCCCTCTTCCAGCTTACGTAGCAGCGCCTTTTGTTTCTCGTTAAGGCTAACCGGCGTTTAAACCACGACAAATGCAGTTCGATGGCGTGCGCATGAAAGGGCCATCTGACTCAAACGTTTTCGTGACGGAGTTTTACGATTTCTTTTCGGGCTGAAATGTCCGCTATGTAACACAAGCAAAAATCCAATGTGGTCCGTTTGCCCACTAAGAACACTTCACCTGATCGTTTCAGCAATGTTCAACAGGGGTGTCTGCTCATTTCATCATCACTGCTTAGTGACCCTTAGTATCAGGCAACCTCTCGGCTGTGCGCCGCTACTTTACGCCTGATAAATCAGATAAAAGGGCGTTAAATCGACTCTATGCCCAGCATAATTAAAAACAGAAGAAAACACTGCCTGAAGCGCATGGGACTAATACGTGCCCGCACCTTCTGGCCGAGCCACATTCCGGCCAGAGCAGGGAGTATGGATATAAATGAAAGTGAAAATTGCTCTATCCGGAACGCGTCATGAAGATAAAGTCCTGCCGCCAGCGCAATCATAGACACGGTAAATGACAGGCCAGGGGCCTGGACGTGCTCTTCTTTACTGAAGCGAAGTGACTGAAGATAGGGAACGGCTGGCATAACGAACAGACCTGTCGCACCGGTTAGCAGGCCTGTTATGAAGCCAGTAACGGGTGACAACCATTTCTCCCGGGCCTGAGTAACGGTAAGCGATGGAGAAACTATCGCTAAAACAGCATATACGATTAAAGCCACACCCAGGCCCAACGGTGACCAGGCGGGATTAGTGCTAATCAGAAGCAAAGATGCTGCCACCGTACCAGCCAGTATAAGCAGCATCATCAGCCAGAAGCGGCTAACAATCAGAATGACGAAGCAGGCGTTGCGTTATAAGTTAATGCTGATATAAGCCGCAGCTTACCTTTTATAGCTATTAGCGTTGAGTTCCTGAAAATGGTATTGTGAGAGGATGAAAAGTTAACAAAGTCGTTATTGAAAATGAAAGTCGATTCCTTCAAAGATATTATAAAGAAAGCCGCTTTAAAACTTTTCAAAGAGAAGGGGCTGAACAATGTCTCAACGCGAGACCTGAATGCCCGGCTTAATATTTCCAGAAGCCATACGTATCATTACTATAGTAACTGGGATGAGCTTAAGCTCGACGCCATAAAAAAGATGCTGGATGATGATGTTAATGACTATCTCCTGAAATTAAAAGAGCGCAAAACTGGCACAATATCAGAGGAGCTATTGTTTTTTTTAGATTATCTGCTGCCAGATGCTCCCTCTTCGCACTGGATTCTCTATCTTGAAATATGGCCTCTTTCAGCAAGAGATCAGCGTTATGCTGACCTTATTCACGCCAATTTAATGCAGTGGAATGACATCGTCGAAGATATCATTACGCGTGGTATCGAAGTGGGGGAATTTACCTCTGCCAATAGTCAGGTTTCAGCCCGACAAATTGCGGCTGTTCTTGATGGTTATTCAAGCATGATCATACTTGATTATTCTGCTGAAAAACGCGCTCTCTTTCTTGAAGAAATTTTTAAGTTTTCTCTTCAGATGGTGAGATAAAGATGAGCGCAGACGTTCCGGCTTTACCCGTGCTCATTGATGACTGATGTCCAGATATTTCAGTAGTTTTATCATTTTGCGTTCAGCGGGGATGTATCCTGGTTGGCTGGCATCGATCCAGCTTTCGTCAGCTTCAGGGTGAGGTCCGGTCAGTACCACTTTCCCTTTTCCATAGGTATAGGCCGCCATGGCAACATCGCCATTACTGTACCAGGCGATGGGAGTAAACCCTCTGCTGGTGGAACTGTTATTCAGATAAGGACCATCCTGATAATAAGCTGACTCTTTCTTTCCTCCCCACAGTATTGTTAGCGTGTAATCGTCCTCATCCGTAGCTTCTGCGCCTGGTCTTCCTGCTTCGGTATCCAGAGGTGCATCGATCAGACCTATCCAGTCTTTATCAGCAAGATAAGCGCCCATGCAAAGGCCAAGAAATCCCTTACCAGAGCGAACAAAATTCCGGATGGCTTCTGCACCCTCATCGCGTATAGCATTATAAGCTGCGGGAATATCCTGTCCGCCCCCTGGCTGAATATAGATGTCAAATTTTTTGAGATTACTGCTGTTTAGTTTTAAATTCTCATTTTCTCCAATATAGCTGACAGAGAGATTCAATCCTGTTTTTACAAGCGATTTCACCACCATTTCTGAGCAACCTTCACAGCCAGCTTTCCCCCGGTAAACAGCGATGTTAACGGGTTTTGTGCCAGCAGCATAGGCTGCTGGCGCATAGCCTGCTGAGGCTGCCATCAATGCTGAGGTAAAGACAAAAGCGCCCAGGTAGCGTCTGCAACGGAATTTATCGGACTTCATTACATATCCCTTAGAGTTTGACAGCAAAAATAAACAGACAGTGAAAAGAGACTGATAGTAAAAACTGTAAATTAGAGCAGTCGCCCTAATTTACAATTGAGGTAATGGTTGTCAAGATTTAATTTATTCACAGGAAAGTTATTTATCTTTCATTCAGATTGGTTGTGTTGATTAAGCAAGGTAAATACTGCCGGATATCATAAAAAAAGAGTCATGTATCGGGAATAGTACCGATCCTGTTCAACATGAGCTTTTCTTATGACCTGAAAGTAAGGATAAAAGTTAAGAGGATGCCAGTCAGGATGATTATCAGTAAGTTATGAAATCAGGCGCGTCTTCCGTATCCGACTCAATAGCACCGCAGAATGGACAAACTTTTATTGGCGGGAGACCTTGCGCAAGGGACTCATGTGCGTGCGGATTAGCCTTTTTATTCTTAGTGAGGAGTGGGCAGAAACCTGCAGGCTCTGTTTTTGTTTGCTCCAATAGCCCCAAAGCCGCTATCTCGCATAACGTTGAAATCAGGCCTCGCTTCTTCTTACAGCCTTTACCCTGCTTTATCCAACCCCCAACTCCCCACACTTTGAGACTATTACCCTTGTCTCAAATGGCGGCAGCCAGGATCCTGCTCTATTCTCGGGGAAAATGGATTCCTCCAGGCTTTGTCGAGGCACTATGACGTACAAATCCCTGATTGCCGAAGTCCACAATCAGCAGCGCACCCTGACCGCCATTGTCGAACAGGATGAGCGCACCGCCTATTTTTACATCTGGCCAACCGACCTGTTCCGCAGTCAGTATGCGGTGCGCGGCTGCTGGCTACGTAACCTGCTGCCTGCACCGGCACAGGAAGATCGTGAGGCAATGGAGCAGGGCATCGCGCCGCTGCTCAGCGCCGAGTATTGCCGTAATCTGGAAGCGGAGCCCGCGCTGGAACCGGCGGGTCTGCAGGTGCTGTGGGAGCCTTCTGATGATGGCGCGGCGCTGTGGTATTACGGCCAGCTGCTGGCGGTGATCCCCGGCTGGAGCCTCTATCAGGAGAAGCAGGTGAGCTTCTCTGCGGGCTGCATCAAAAAGAACCGGCTGACGGCCCCGCTGGGTTCGGCATCGACCAACGACTACTACGCCCGTGCGGAGCATCAGCGTCAGTTCTGGCGCGAATGGCACGACGGCAGCGAGTGGGACAGGGTCCAGCAGGATCTTATGGCCTGCTATCAGGCGCGCTTTGGCGAGTCAGTGAAATATTACGCGATCGATCAGGGCAGCTGGCCGCCGATGGCGATCTCGCAGCACTGGCATCAGGGCGTATGGTATTTCCTGACGCTCGGCATGAGCATCCGGCCCATGCCGCAGGTCGATTACCTGTTTGATGAGCTGGCACCGCAGTATCGCCGTATCGAACTGGGCATGGCGGTCGACGGTGAAATCATGACCGAAGGCAACGCGGTGCAGATGGCGAGTGCACTGGCGGAGTTCGTGCATCTGCCGTGGGCGCGGCTCACCTGGCTGGGCGAGGGCCACACGCTGGCGTCGGAAGTGGCACCGGTCGGCTTTGAAAGCTTCCTGCTGGCGAATGAACTGGCAACCGAACACGCGCAGTTCAAGCTGCCCAAGCGCGATGGCGATCGGCCGACGCTACTCTGGACCACGCCTGTCACCGAAGTGGAGCGTCAGTTCGCGCAGGCCGATGAACATGGCGGCCAGAAGTTACGGGAATTGTTAACAGCGGAGGGCAACGATCATGTCTTCCGTCCGCGCCAGCAGGTGATAAATCCTGAGGAATAGGCCAGCAACAACGCGCCTGTTCATGCGATCCCCGGCAACAGTCGGGGATGTGATAGTCCCGCCATGAAATTAAATTTTTACAAAAATCAAACATTTCTCAAATATGTGATCCCGCTCATCTCAAGTTCCTGTTTAGCGAGCCGTTAACCCGGATCAGGCAATCGCGCCGCACCAGGTTCAGGGGAACAAAGATGTTTAAAACAACACAATCCCGCTTCACCGCAACAATGATCGCGTTCTTTGTTGCGCTTTTACTCGTTACAGTTTGGGTCATCAATCAGTTCGTCGCGCCACAGCTGGTCGACAGCGAAAGTCGTCTGGTCCGCTATCAGGTCGATTCACTCGCCTCCGGCATCGTTGAACAGATGAACCGCGTGCAGGCACAGCAGCGTGCGATTACCGAAGCCGCCTCTGTCATGGACAGCGCCACTATCGACACCCTGTTACCGACGCTGGTGAACCAGTATCAGGACAGCAATGTGTTTGGTGGCGGTATCTGGCCACTGCCAAACCGTCGCGATCCGGCCAAAGAGAAAGACAGCAGCTTCTTTGCCCGTAATGCCAGCAATGAATTACAGGTCAACACCTACTGGAACTCCGACGCCGCCGATAAATACTGGGAGCAACCCTGGTACAAAGATGGTCTGGCTGCCGCGAAAGGGCAGTGCGCCTGGGCAAAAGCCTATCAGGATGCCGCCAGCCCGCAGCCGCGTACCAACTGCGCCATGGCTATCTACCGCAACGGCTCAGCCTGGGGTGTTGCCACTATCGACGTGACCCTGGGGTTCTTTAACCAGCTGGCGAAGCAGATGGGTGAAACTATTCACGGCAACGTGCTGATCGTCGAAGCCGACGGCAAAGTCGTGGGCAATGGCGCGCTGGTGAATGCCGCGCCGAAGCTGGAGAACCTGGCTGACGTGCAGATGTCGATGGCCGCACCGCTGAAAACGCTGCTGAACGGCGTGGGCAATCAGCCGCTGGAAACCACCTATGACAGCAGCGAAGGCGAGCAGACCCTGTTCGTGCAGGCCATTCCTGGCAGCCCGTGGTATCTCGCCAGCAGCCTGCCAACCAGCCTGCTGAAAGCGCAGTCGCACAACATGCTGACTCGCCTGGGTCTGGTGCAGATCCCACTGGCGGTCATTCTGCTGCTGGTGTCGCTGGGCTTTGTCCGCGCCATGATGAAACGCCTCAACGTGCTGAACAGCAACATCGAAGCGCTGTCGACCGGTGGTGCCGATCTGACGCAGCGTCTGCCAGCCAGCAACAGCCCGGAGTTCAACGCTGTCGCGCAGAGCTTTAACCAGTTCATCAGCTATCTGCAGGGACTGTTGCAGCAGGTGGGCGACAGCGCACTGGCGATTACCGCTGCCTCGCGCGAAATTGCCAGCGGCAACGCCAATCTCTCCTCCCGTACCGAAGATCAGGCCAGCTCGATTGTTGAAACGGCCGCGTCGATGGAGCAGCTGACCGGCACCGTGCGTCAGAACGCCGACAACGCCACTCACGCTAACCAGCTGGCGGGCGATGCCTCGCAGGTGGCCGCGCGTGGCACCGAAGTAGTCCGTCAGGTGGTCACCACGATGGGTGAGATTCATCACTCGTCCCGTAAAGTGGTCGACATCATCAGTGTGATCGACAGCATCGCCTTCCAGACCAACATCCTGGCACTCAACGCTGCGGTAGAAGCTGCCCGGGCCGGCGAACAGGGCCGTGGTTTTGCGGTAGTTGCATCGGAAGTACGTAACCTGGCGCAGCGTTCAGCTAACTCGGCGCGTGAGATTAAAAAGCTAATCGAAGAATCCGTGGCAAACATCGATACCGGCAGCGCGCTGGTTGAGCAGGCGGGTCAGACCATGGATGAGCTGATGAAGGGGGTAAGCAGCGTAACGACCCTGATGAGCGAAATCATGTCCGCCAGCCGCGAGCAGAGCCTGGGTATCGAACAGGTTAACGTGGCGATTACTCAGCTTGATGGCACCACACAGCAGAACGCCGTGCTGGTAGAGCAGGTTTCTGCTGCCGCGCAGGCGATGGAGTCGCAGAGCACCCAGCTTGAGCAGGTGGTTCAGAGCTTCCGACTGTAGTCCTCTTTCAGGCCAGCCTTGCTGGCCTGATTTTCTCTCTGCTTCATCTGCTTATCTCCGCCTGAGACGCGCAAAAATTCCGCGATGTTCCCCCCAGACTGCTTATTCTGTGCCAGAATAGTTGGGAATAATCTCAAGGAAAAGCCATGTCTGCTATTGAAGTTATCCTCGTTGACCACCTCGATCGTCCCACCGGCAAAATGGAAAAGCTGGAAGTGCATGAAAAAGGATTACTGCACCGCGCGGTGACGGTCTACGTCTTCAATTCCCGGCAGGAGCTGTTACTGCAGCGGCGTGCCAGCGATAAATATCACTGTGGTGGCTTGTGGAGTAATACCTGCTGTGGTCATCCTTATCCGCATGAATCGACCCGCGACGCCGCCGAGCGCCGTCTGCGTGAAGAGATGGGGATGATCGTGACGCTGACGCCGGTATTTGAGCTGAGCTATAACCTGAAGCTGAGCAACGGCCTGACCGAGCATGAATATGGTCACGTCTTCTTTGCCGTCTGCGACAGCCTGCCGCAGCTGAATCCGCAGGAAGCCGATGCCTTCGATTATCGTCCGATGACGATGATTGAGCAGCAGATGCAGCAGCAGCCGCAGCAGTTTACGCCGTGGTTTTTGCATACCTTCCCGCGTATCCCGGACTATCTGGAGCAGTTTCCTTTCCCGGCCGTAACGGCATAAAAAAACCGCACCGAGGTGCGGTTTTCCTGCGCTCTATTTACGCCCTGACCGCTGTTTAACGCGGCAGCTCAAAATCCTCTGCATCCACATCATAGCCTGATGGTTCCCAGCGGATCGCCAGCAGCGCCAGCAGTCCGGCCAGCGGGGCCAGGAAGATCACCCAGAACACGCCAGTGCCCAGCGCGGCAACCAGCACCGGGAACAGAAACAGCGACACAGTCGAACTGCCGCGCATCAGCGTCTGGTTGAAGCCGACGCCCACGCCGCGCAGCGAAGTCGGGTAGCTCAGCGACGCAAAGGTCATGGTATGAGACCCCGGCCCGAAGCCCTGACCAAACAGGAACAGCGCCAGCATGCCGATCGCCAGCGCGGCTTCCTGACCGCCTTCCGGACGACCAATCAGCGCCAGACCCAGCAGCGCCGCGCACTGACAGCCATAACCCGCCACCGACATCTTCCACGCACCCAGACGCGGCACCAGTCGCACCGCCAGAATCCCGCCGACAAAGGCGAACAGCAGATTCAGCGCCAGTGACACCAGAATGGTGGTGAGCATCGACTGAGCAAAGAAGCTGGAGATAATCACCGGCAGACCAAACGCCACCGCATTATAGGCAAACGACGAGGCGATAGAGGTGATGGTCGCCAGCAGCGTGCGGCGGCGATAAACGCCCTGCAGCAGCGCGCCATAGTTGCGCCAGCTCGCCTTGCGCACGGGGGTGGCAGCGGTCAGCCCGGCGTCGGGTGCCACCTGCGCGTTGATGTTCCAGGCACTGCGCAAAATCGCGGCGGCCCCTTTCAGATCGCCCTGATTAGCCGCCCATACCGGCGATTCACTCATGTAACGGCTGCGGATGGCGATGATAACAATCGCCGGAACGGCCCCAAAACCGAGGATCAGCCGCCAGAGCCAGTCGGTGTGGCTTTCAGGCAACACCGCATAAAGCAGCAGCACCAGCAGATACGAGATACTGATTGCCGCGTACCAGGTCGGACACCACATCGCGACGCTGGCGGCTTTATTCCCCTTGCCGCGCAGCTTAGAAAACTCCGCCAGGAATGCCATCGCCACCGGCAGATCGATCCCGACGCCCAGCCCCATCACAAAGCGCGCGCCAGCCAGCACAGACTCATTCGGGGCAAACGCACAGGCGATAGCGGCCACCACGAAAAAGAACATATCGGCCATAAAGACCCGATAACGGCCAATTTTGTCGGTGAGATAGCCGCCAATCAGCGCGCCGATGATCGCGCCGAAGGTGATGGCCGAGGCGACCATGCCGGTGCCGGTCGGAGTGAGACTAAACTCGCGCGTGATGTCTTTAATGCCAAACGCCAGCGCGCCCAGGTCGTAGGCGTCAAGGAACACGCCGCCCAGTGCAATCGCCACCACAATACGGGCATTGTTACGGGCGCTGTCGCCGCTGTTCACTAAACGGGAGACGTCAGCTGCGCTGCGAATCCACTGTGTTTCGCCACCGGGCGAACTCCCTGCTGTTGCCACATGGGCGGAAGAGGTCAGGTCGGACATGATGTTGTACGTCTTTTATTATAAAAACAGATTTTCGAGAATAGCCGTTTAGACGCCCAGACGTAAATTCATTTCGGTTATAGATAATAATTTTTTAATCCCAAATCGTTATCAATTTGCGATAAAGTCAGCTGCATCGCCGCCGCGCCAGGCTACGCTTTTAAGGCAGATTATTTCCGCTGCACGCCTTGTCAGTCTCCCTCTCAGCGGCAGGCGAGCAGCCTCAACGCTAAGGCGTCTCATGCCTTGCGAGTCATCACGCGAAAACATCATGCAAAACGATAAGGAAAAGACCATGGTCAGAATTCGGGGTTGGGTGGGAGTCAGCGCGTTGCTGCTCAGTATGGGGATGGCACAGGCAGCGGATCCGGTGCGGGTCGGCTCCAAAATTGATACTGAAGGATCACTGCTGGGCAACGTAATCCTTCAGGTGCTGGAAAAGCACGGCGTAAAAACCGTCAATAAAATCCAGCTCGGCACAACGCAGGTGGTACGCGGTGCCATCACGGCGGGCGAGCTTGATATCTACCCCGAATATACCGGCAACGG
This sequence comes from Pantoea sp. JKS000250, assembly GCF_003201065.1. NCBI lineage: Bacteria > Pseudomonadati > Pseudomonadota > Gammaproteobacteria > Enterobacterales > Erwiniaceae > Pantoea > Pantoea sp. JKS000250. The sequence goes on from NZ_QICZ01000001.1 coordinate 3,503,342, forward strand.
CGCGTTTTTCTTCAATGATGAAAAAGACAGCGCCTGGAAGAATGCCGCCGCTGGCTACGAAAAGGTGAAGAAGCTGGATGCGGAGAAAAACCATCTGGTGTGGCTGACACCGGCTCCGGCCAACAACACCTGGACCATTGCCGTGCGTAAAGACCTGGTGGAGAAAAACCAGCTCACCTCGCTGGCCGATCTCAGCGCCTTTCTGAAAAAGGGCGGCACCTTCAAACTGGCCGCCTCAGCCGAATTTATCGAACGCAGCGATGCTTTACCGGCCTTTGAAAAAGCCTACGGCTTTGACCTCAAGCAGGATCAGCTGCTGTCGCTGGCGGGCGGCGATACTGCTGTGACCATCAGCGCGGCGGCGCAGCAGACTTCCGGCGTCAACGCGGCGATGGCCTACGGCACCGACGGTCCGGTGGCGGCACTGGGTCTGCAGACGCTCAGCGATCCCAAAGGTGTTCAGCCGATTTACGCGCCGACGCCGGTGATCCGCGAATCAGTACTTAAAGCCTATCCGCAGATTGCCGACTGGCTGAAGCCAGTCTTCAGCGCGCTTGATGAAAAAACGCTGCAACAGCTCAACGCCAAAATTGCGGTCGACGGCCAGGACGCCAGCAGCGTAGCGACCGAGTGGCTGCAGCAGAAAAAGCTGCTGTAACCGATGCAGATATCGCGGGACGCGATACGCCGTCCGGCTCAGCAGCCGGTGGCATTGCTGCTGCTGACGCTGCTGAGCCTGGCGCTGGTGACCTTGCCGTTTCTTAACTTCGCCCCGAATCGTCTGGTGGCGGGTGAACCTCTGATGGGCTGGCAGATAAACCGCTTCGGGCTGTTGCTGCTGCCGCTGGTGATGCTGTGGCTGCTGCTGTGGCGTCAGCCCGGGCGCGTCACGCTGATGGTGGCGCTGCTGGCGGCGGAGCTGATGCTGGCGGCGCTCATCTGGCTCAGCGGTCATCAGGCGACGTTGCTGAGTCAGCAGGGCAGCCGTCTGGCGCGCACCAGCTTTGCCAGCGGCCTGTGGTGCAGCGGTGCGCTGATCCTGCTGCTGATCACCGATCAGGTGCGACAGCTGACCCCGCATCGGCTGGCACAGCTGCTGCTTAATCTGCAGGTCTGGCTCCTGCCGCTGTTGCTGCTGTTCAGTGGCCAGCTCGCCGATCTCTCCCTGCTGAAAGAGTATGCCAACCGTCATGCGGTGTTTGATGCGGCGCTGAGCCGTCATCTTACGCTACTGGCCGGTACGGTCTTGCCTGCGTTAATGATTGCGCTGCCGCTGGGCGTCATGCTGTTCCGGCGGCCCGGCTGGCAGGGAAGCGTCTTCGGTGTACTGAATGTGATTCAGACGGTGCCGTCAGTGGCGCTGTTTGGTCTGCTGATTGCGCCGCTGGCCGGTCTGGCTCAGCATTTTCCGTGGCTCGGTGACTGGGGTATCAGCGGCATTGGTATGGCCCCGGCGCTGATCGCCCTGGTGCTTTATGCACTGTTGCCGCTGGTGCGCAGCGTGGTAGTGGGGCTGCAACAGGTGCCGCAGGAGGTGCGCGAAAGTGCGCGCGGCACGGGCATGAGCAGCTGGCAGCAGTTTATCGCGGTGGATGTGCCGCTGGCGCTGCCGGTCTGGCTCGCGGGCCTGCGTGTCGTCGTGGTGCAGACGCTGGGCATGGCGGTAGTGGCGGCGCTGATTGGCGCGGGCGGCTTTGGTGCGATTATTTTCCAGGGGTTGTTAAGCAGTGCGCTGGATTTGGTGTTGCTGGGCGTTATCCCGGTGATTGCGCTGGCGGTCGTCATTGATGCGCTGTTCCGCCTGCTGATCTCACTGCTGGAGAGAAAAGATGATTGAACTTGATGGCGTTTCCCGCGCCTTTAACGGCAAAGCGGCGGTAAAAGATCTGTCGCTGCAGGTGGCAAAAGGGGAATTCTGCGTACTGCTCGGCACCTCTGGCTCCGGCAAATCGACCACGCTGAAGATGATCAACCGGCTGGTGGAGTTTGATAGCGGTGAGATCCGCTTCGCCGGTGAGTCGATTCGTCAGCTTGATGCCCGCACACTACGCCGACGCATGGGCTATGCCATTCAGTCGATTGGCCTGTTTCCGCACTGGACGGTGCGGAAGAATATCGCCACGGTGCCGGTCCTGCTGAGCTGGTCCAGAGCGCAGATCGATGAACGCATCGCGGCGCTGCTGGCGCTGCTGAACCTTGACGCGCAACTGCTGAATCGCTATCCGCATCAGCTCTCCGGTGGGCAGCAGCAGCGGGTGGGCGTGGCGCGGGCGCTGGCGGCTGACCCGGAAGTGCTGCTGATGGATGAGCCGTTCGGCGCACTCGATCCGGTGACGCGCGGCGTGCTGCAGCAGGAGATGCTGCGTATTCATCGGCTGTCGGGCCGCACCATCGTGCTGGTGACGCATGACATCGACGAAGCGCTGACGCTGGCAGATCGCATCGTGCTGATGGATAACGGTGAAATTGTCCAGCAGGGCAGGCCGGCAGAGCTGCTGACCCAGCCAAAAAATGACTTTGTGCGCGACTTCTTTGGCCGCAGCGAGATGGGCGTCCGGCTGCTGTCGCTGGAACAGGTCGGAAATGCGGTACGGCGTGGAGAATGGTTTGCAGGCGAACCGATCGCTGCCGCACTGACGCTGCGGGATGCGCTATCGCAGTTTATCGCCCGGCGCACTGATAAACTGCCGGTCGTTGACGATCGGCAGCAGCCGCTGGGCGTGCTCCACTTTGGCGACCTGCTGCAATTGCGCGAGGGGGTAACATGCGCAGGCTAAGGGATCCGCTGCTGTGGCTGGTGCTGTTCTATGGCGCGCTGCTGACCCTGATGCCTTACAGCGGGCCGCTGTTTCACCGCTGGTTTCCCGAACTGGCGCGGCCACTCTATCAGCAGGAGAGCTTCTGGCAGCTGACGCTGGCGCATCTGTTTCTGGTGACCACCGCCAGCCTGCTGGCTATCGTTATCGGCATTGGCAGCGGTGTGCTGGTGACCCGGCGAGCGGGGCGCGCTTTCCGGCCGCTGATGGAAACTATCGTGGCAGCGGGGCAGACTATTCCGCCGGTGGCGGTACTGGCGATTGCGGTGCCGGTGATGGGCTTTGGCGCGTGGCCGGCGGTGGTGGCGCTGCTGCTGTACGGATTACTGCCGATTTTACAGGGTACGCTGGCGGGCATTGATAGCGTACCCGCCAGCAGCCGGGAGATTGCCATCGGGGTCGGCATGAGTAGCTGGCAGCGGTTGTGGCAGATTGAACTGGCGCTGGCTGCACCGGTGATCATCGCCGGGATACGCACGTCGGTAATCATTAACATCGGCACCGCGGCTATCGCCTCGACGGTGGGCGCGAAAAGTCTGGGATCGCCGGTGATTATAGGCCTGAGCGGGTTTAATACAGCTTATGTAATTCAGGGAGCACTACTGGTGGCGCTGCTGGCAATAGTGAGCGATCGCCTGTTTGAACGCCTGCAGCGCTGGCTTAACGTGAGTGAACAATAAGAGAGTATCCCACCAGCATCAGACCGCTGGTGCCGCCGAGAGCCATAATGAAAAACAGCGTGGCGAAAAAGGCTTTTTTGACATTCATAGGTGAAACCTGAGCTTGTTAACAGTGAGGCGGGGATAATAGCGCGCGCAAGGCAGGAGGCAAAGTGCCCGGCGTGCGTTTTTGTTATCAGGCGGGTTCGTGTAACCGCACGCCATAGCCCTGTTCCTGCCAGTGTGTCAGCTGCTCCTGCTGACGACGGGTCAGTTTTTTACCGGTAAAGACAAACATATTCATGCCGGGAAAGAGTTCAGGACGAGGAACATCCAGCGGTTCTGCCAGTACATCAATCCGCCAGCCATGCTGCGACAGACGCCAGCCTTCCAGCCAGATACGTGTCCGATCGTCGATGCCCCAGCCAATAATCAGCGCATCTTTACCCGATTTTTTGCGACTGGCGGTCAGGCAGAATGCAACATAGTCGATCAGCAGACCATCAAGCAGACTGCACATGGTGCGAGCCGTGTTCTGATCCAGACTCAGCTTCTGGCGCACCGGCATGAAAACGTGATCAATCAGCGCATCAATCGGATGTTCGCGACCAATCGCGGCAATTTTATTACGAAGTTTAGCAGGTCTGACGTGGCGCAGTACGCTAATCAGCTCATCCTGCAGGGTAGTCCAGCCATCGTGTGCATCAACATCGCCACCTTCCAGCAGTGCCTTCACTTTACCGACCGGCACGCCACTTTCAATCCAGCGCATAATCTCTTCGATGCGCTGCACATCCTCTTCGTCAAACTGACGATGTCCGCCTTCGGTACGTTGCGGCTTCAGTAAGCCATAACGACGCTGCCAGGCGCGCAGGGTGACTGGGTTTATGCCACAGCGCTCGGCGACGTCACCGATACTGTATAAGGTCATAAATTCCTCTTTCGATTGGTCTGAGTGCGATTACCATAACGAAGCAAACTAAGTTGTACAATACATTTCTCAATGTACAACTTGACTGATACGGCTTTTCCAGGCTATATCTCAATAAAGAGAATTATTCCCAAAAATGAGAAAAAACCATGACGGAGCTGAATACGGAGCAACGACTGGCGGTGCGGCTGGCGGAATTACGCCTGCAACGCGGCTGGTCTCTTGATGAATTGTCTGTCGCTACCGGCATCAGCCGCGCGACATTATCGCGCATTGAGCGAAGCGAGACCAGTCCCACGGCTGCATTGCTTAATCGTCTGTGTGTCGCATACGGCTTAACGATGTCGCGTCTGCTCAGTGAAGTAGAAGAAGAGTCCAGGCTGCTGGTCAGAAATGAGCAACAGCCGGTGTGGCAGGATGACGCCAGCGGCTTTGTCCGCCGGAATATTTCACCACCTGCCCTTCATTTTAGATGCGAACTCGTAGAGGGCAAGTTACGGCCTGGTGCGCGTATCGATTATGATGCGCCACCCATTCAGGGGCTGGAGCAGCATATCTGGCTGCGCGAGGGTGGTCTCACCGTCACGATGGGGTCTCAGGCGTGGACGCTACAGCCCGGCGACTGCCTGCGGTTTCATCTGATCGGAAAATCGGCTTTTGAGGCGCACCTGACTGACGGCGCGCGTTACTTACTGGTGGTGGCGAAACCATGACGGATTACGCAACGCTCAGCGCGACCCAGGCGCAACAGCTGCTGGGCGAACTGACCGACGTTTTGCAGGGCTGCGTGGCAGACGGTGCCAGCGTCGGCTTTATTGATCCCGAAGATAGTGAGGTGATGGTGCGATTCTGGCAGCAGCGGATCGCCAGCATCACCAGTGGCGACAGCGAACTTATCGTCGCGCGTCAGCACGGTCGCATCGTGGCCACGGTCATCCTCAGCCGTAGCGGCATGCCTAATGGCCGCCACCGCGCAGAGATCAGTAAACTGCTGGTGCATCCGCAGGCGCGCCGTCAGGGTATCGCCCGTGAACTGATGCAGCGTGCGGAGCGGCGAGCACGCGCGCAGGGCAAAACCCTGCTGGTGCTGGATACACGCAGCGGCGATATCGCGAGCGACCTCTATCGCTCGCTGGGCTGGCAGGTAGCGGGGTCGATTCCCTGTTATGCCGAATCCATCGCAGGCGTGCTGGATGCCACCACCTATATGTACAAAGTTCTGGCGTAAAACACCGCCGTCGGACAATCGCTGAAATTTACGACACGGCACGAAAAATTCGGCGCGAAAGCTGACGTCGCCAGGATACTGTGTAAAAATACAGGCCATTTTTTCGGTGTGGTAACGCAAATAATGGCCCTGACAGCCGCAGTAAAAAGCCAGATAGCGCAGTGGTATAAAGCGCTTCAGCAGCAGGTGCCTGATTTTATTCCGCGTGCGCCGCAGCGCCAGATGATCGCTGAAGTAGCGAAATGCCTGGCGGGTGACGACGCGCGTCATCTGGCGGTCGAAGCGCCGACCGGCGTGGGAAAAACCCTCTCTTATCTGATTCCGGGCATCGCAGCCAGCCGCGCTCAGGAAAAGCAGCTGGTGATCAGCACCGCCAACGTGGCGCTGCAGGATCAAATCTTCACCAAAGATCTGCCGCTGCTGAAGAAAATCATCCCCGATCTCACTTTTACCGCCGCCTTTGGTCGCGGGCGCTATGTCTGTCCGCGCAATCTGGCGGCGATGGCGGCCGATGACGATCAGCAGGGCGATCTGCTGCTTTATCTGGACGATGACGCCGTCAGCAGCACCAAAGAAGAACAGACGCAGTGTGGCCGCTTACAGAAATCGCTGGATCGCTACCAGTGGGATGGTCTGCGCGATCACAGCGAGGAGAACGTCAGCGACAGCCTGTGGCAGCGACTCTCTACTGATAAAGCGAGTTGTCTGGGTTCGCACTGCCACTGGTATCGTGAATGTCCGTTCTTTGTGGCGCGGCGCGAAATCGAGCAGGTGGATGTGGTGGTGGCGAACCATGCGCTGGTGATGGCGGCGATGGAGAATGAGTCGGTGCTGCCACCCGCTAAAAACCTGATGCTGGTACTGGATGAAGGACATCATCTGCCGGAAGTGGCCCGCGATGCGCTGGAGATGAGCGCCGACATCACGCCGGGCTGGAGCAGCCTGCAGCTCGACCTGTTTATCAAGCTGGTCGAGAGCATCATGACGCAGACGCGGCCAAAATCGCCGCCGCCGCTGGCGAATCCGGAACGGCTGAAGGCGCACTGCGATGAGCTGCGCGAACTGCTGACTATTACCGCGCAGGCGCTGAATCCGTTGCTGCCGCCCAATAACCAGCCGGGCGAATTTCGCTTTGTGCTGGGCGCGCTGCCACAGGAGCTGCTGGATCTCTGCGCCCGGCTGTTTAAACTTAGCGATGCCCTGCGGGGACTGAGCGAAGGCCTGATTAATGCGCTCAGTGAGCAGACCGGCAAGGTCGATATGGTGCGGCTGCATCGCAACCTGCTGCAGCTCAACCGGCAGTTTGGCTGGTTCGAATCGGTAAGCAAGCTCTGGCGGCTGGCGGCGATGGAAAAAGCCTCTGGCGCGCCGGTATCGAAGTGGATTACCCGCGAGCTGCGCGAAGGCCAGGCGCATCTGCTGTTTCACTGCGCCGGCATCCGCGTCAGCGACCAGCTGGAGAAGATGCTGTGGCGCAAAATTCCGCATGTCGTAGTCACCTCCGCCACGCTGCGATCGCTCAACAGCTTCAATCGCCTGCAGGAGATGTCGGGGCTTAGCGAAAAAGCGGGCGACCGCTTTGTGGCGCTCGACTCACCGTTTAACCATGTGGAGCAGGGCAAGCTGGTGATCCCGCAGATGCGCTTTGAGCCGCTGATGACGCACGAAGCGGAGCACATCGCTGAGATGGCCGGTTTCTTCCGTCAGCAGATGGCGGAGAAGAAGCATAAGGGCGTACTGGTGCTGTTTGCCAGCAACCGGGCGATGCAGCAGTTTGTCGCCTGTCTGCCCGATCTGCGGCTCTCAATGCTGGTGCAGGGCGATCAGCCGCGCAGCCGCCTGGTGGATCTGCACCGTCAGCGCGTTACCCAAGGTAACACCAGCATTCTGATTGGCCTGCAGTCCTTTGCTGAGGGGCTGGATCTCAAAGGTGATTTGCTGAGTCAGGTGCATATCCACAAAATCGCTTTTCCCCCGGTGGACAGTCCGGTAATTTTGACCGAAGGCGAATGGCTGAAAAGCCTGAAGCGCTATCCGTTTGAGGTGCAGAGTTTGCCCAGCGCCTCATTTACCCTGATTCAACAGGTCGGACGCCTGATTCGCAGCCATCAGTGTTATGGCGAAATCGTGATTTACGACCGCCGTCTGCTGAGCAAAGCCTATGGCAGCCGGTTGTTAGCCGCACTGCCGATCTTCCCGATTGAGCAGCCGGAAACGCCAGAGCCGGCAGCGATACCGGCCACCGTGGTGCCAAAGCACACCGTGCGTAAACGCCGTCCCACGCGGCGCTGAGCCGCGCACTTAACCGGAAGCGAGTGATGGAACTGAATAAAATCATTAAAGAGGTGGGTCGCGGTAAAAATCATGCCCGCGATATCGACTTTGACACTGCCGTGGCGCTCTATGGCGCGATGCTGGCGGGCGAAGTGCCGGATCTGGAGCTGGGCGCTATTCTCATTGCGCTGCGTATTAAAGGCGAAGGTGAAGCCGAAATGCGCGGCTTTTATCAGGCGATGCAGGCGCAGATGATGCAGCTGCGTGCGCCGGAAAACCGCCCGATGCCGGTGGTGATCCCCAGCTACAACGGCGCACGCCGGCAGGGCAATCTGACGCCGTTGCTGGCGCTGCTGCTGGTGAAACTTGGCTTCCCGGTGCTGGTACACGGCGTCAGCGACGACGCAACACGCATCACCAGTGAAGCGGTGTTTGCCGCGCTGGGTATTGCCCCCGTCACCACCGCAGAGGCGGCGCAGGCAAAACTCGATCAGGGCCTGGCATTTATCACCATCGATCATCTCTGCCCGCCAATGGCGAAACAGCTGTCGCTGCGCTGGCGGATGGGCGTGCGTAACAGCGCCCACACGCTGGCAAAACTGGCTACGCCGTTTGCGGAGCGGGCAGCGCTGCGGCTGTCGAGCGTCTCGCATCCTGAATATGTACCGCGTGTGGCGAAATTCTTCAGCGACATCGATGCGCCTGCGATACTGCTCAATGGCACCGAGGGGGAGGTCTATGCCAATCCCCAGCGCTGCCCGGCGATCAGTATGATTCAGGGTGCAGGCGCGGAAGCGGAAGTGTGGATTGAGCGTCAGCCGGAAGTGGCGGTAGAACTGCCAGCAGACAAGACGGCAGAAGTCACAGCGCGCTGGATTGAAGAGGTACTGAATCAGCAGCGCCCGGTGCCTGCGTCACTTCGACTGCAGCTTGCCTGCTGTCTGCGCGCCAGCGGCCAGTGCGACTCGCTGGCAGCGGCAGAGCAGCAGATCCTCGCCGCCGGGTACTGACTCAGGCTACCGGCAGCGCCTTTTCAACCAGGTTCTGCCAGAAACGGATGCCAATCGGCAGCAGCGCGTCGTTGAAGTCATAGCGGGCGTTGTGCAGCGGCGCAGAGGGCGCTTCGCCGTCTACGCCCAGCCAGAAGTAAGCGCCGGGACAGGCTTCCATCATGCAGGCAAAATCTTCTGACGCCATTGACGGATTAACCTGCCAGTGAACCTGTTCAGCACCCAGTGTTGAGAGCGCCACCTCGCGCACCTGCTCAGCCGGTGCCACATGGTTGGCGGTGACCGGATAGCCCGGCAGCCACTCAATCTCACCGCTCACGCCAAACGGACGCGGCAGGGTTCCGACAAACTCATCAATCAGCCCGCGCACTTTTTCGCGCACGCTGGTCTGCAGGCAGCGCACCGTGCCGCGTAAGACAATCTGCTCCGGGATGACGTTAATCGCTTCACCACCGTGAATCTGCGTCACGCTGACCACGGCTGACGCCAGCGGCGAGAGCCGGCGGGACGGAATGGTCTGCAGCGCCAGAATCAGCTCGGCCGCCACCACCATCGGGTCGGCACCGCTTTCCGGCATCGCCGCGTGGCAGCTTTTGCCGTGCAGCGTAATTTCAAACGAATCCAGCGACGCCATCATCGCGCCAGGGTTGACCGCCAGTGAGCCAAGCGGCAGTCCCGGCCAGTTGTGCATGGCGTAGATCGCATCCATCGGAAAACGCTGGAACAGCCCCTCTTCCACCATTTTACGTGCCCCGCCCAGATTCTCTTCGGCAGGCTGAAAGATGAAATGCACCGTGCCGCTGAACTGACGTGTGGCGGCCAGCTGGCGGGCGGCAGCCAGCAGAATAGCGCTGTGGCCGTCGTGTCCACAGGCATGCATCACGCCTGGCGTCGCAGAACGCCACTCGGCATCACCTTTTTCCGTAATCGGCAGCGCATCCATATCTGCACGCAGCCCGATAACCGGGCCGGGACCATTTTCCAGTGTGCCGATGACGCCGGTGCCCGCCAGGCCACGGAACACCTGCAATCCCGCCCGCGCTAACTCTTCCGCAATAAACTGGCTGGTTTGCTGTTCCTGGTAACCTAATTCGGGGTGGCGATGAAACTCACGACGCCAGCGCAGGGCATCTTCAAGCAGGGCAGGGGAAAGGGTCATGCAGAGTCGCGCTCCATACAGAATGAGAAGATTTCACTTTAGTGGTCGGGTGATGCGGCGTCTATCGCCGTCAGGACTAAATCTGGCTATAGGCTAAATCAAAATGGAATAAGTAATAAGGAAGTGATGTTTATGCCAGAGGGTAAGAATGGAATAGCGGGGGAAAACGGGGCAAGCTGCTGCTCGCCCCGGTCAAAGGATTACTTCTGCATAGGCAGGTTCAGGCCATGTTCAGCCGCGCACTGCTGTGCCAGCTCATAACCAGCGTCGGCATGACGCATCACACCGGTGGCCGGGTCGTTCCACAATACGCGACCCAGACGCGCATCAGCTTCTTTGCTGCCGTCACAGACAATCACCACACCGGAGTGCTGTGAGAAGCCCATGCCGACACCGCCGCCATGATGCAGGCTGACCCAGGTTGCGCCGCCAGCGGTATTCAGCAGGGCGTTGAGCAGCGGCCAGTCAGAGACCGCATCCGAGCCATCTTTCATCGCTTCGGTCTCACGGTTAGGAGAGGCGACCGAGCCGCAGTCGAGATGGTCGCGGCCAATCACGACCGGCGCTTTCAGCTCGCCGTTGCGGACCATTTCGTTGAACGCCAGACCGGCAAGATGCCGTTCACCCAGTCCCAGCCAGCAGATACGGGCAGGCAGGCCCTGGAAGGCGATGCGTTCCTGCGCCATATCCAGCCAGCGATGCAGCGTTTTGTGGTGCGGGAACAGCTCTTTGAGTTTGGCGTCGGTCTTGTAGATATCTTCCGGATCGCCGGAAAGCGCGACCCAGCGGAACGGGCCTTTGCCTTCGCAGAACAGCGGACGGATATAGGCTGGCACAAAGCCAGGGAAATCGAACGCGTTGCTGACACCCTCGTCCAGCGCCACCTGACGAATGTTGTTGCCGTAATCTACGGTCGGGATGCCCATATGACAGAAGTCGAGCATCGCCTGGACATGAACCGCCATTGAGGCGCGCGCCGCTTTTTCTACCGCCTTCGGCTGTGAGACGCGCTCCTGCTGCCAGCGCGCCAGATCCCAGCCAATCGGCAGATAGCCATTAATCGGGTCGTGCGCCGATGTCTGGTCGGTCACGATGTCCGGCTTCGGCCCGCCCGCCTGGGCGCGTTTCACCAGCTCCGGCAGGATCTCAGCGGCATTGCCCAGAAGGCCGACCGAAATCGCTTTTTTGGCGGCGGTGGCTTCGCTGATTAACGCCAGCGCTTCGTCCAGCGTGGTGGCTTTGTAGTCGACGTAGCGGGTACGCAGACGGAAATCGATGCGTGACTCCTGGCACTCAATCGCCAGCACACAGGCCCCGGCCAGTACACCCGCCAGCGGTTGTGCGCCGCCCATGCCGCCCAGCCCGGCGGTGAGGATCCAGCGGCCGCTGAGGTCATTGTTATAATGCTGACGGCCCGCTTCCACGAAGGTTTCATAGGTGCCCTGCACGATGCCCTGCGCACCAATATAAATCCAGGAACCGGCGGTCATCTGGCCGTACATCATCAGGCCCGCTTTATCCAGCTCATGGAAGTGATCCCAGGTCGCCCAGTGCGGCACCAGGTTGGAGTTTGCCAGCAGCACGCGCGGCGCATCTGCGTGGGTGCGGAAGATGCCGACCGGCTTGCCGCTCTGAATCAGCAGCGTCTCATCCGGCTGCAGCGCCCGCAGCGAACGCAGGATCTGCTCGAAGCATTCCCAGTTGCGTGCTGCCTTACCGATGCCGCCGTATACCACCAGATCTTCCGGACGTTCGGCGACATCGGGATCGAGGTTGTTCTGAATCATGCGGTAAGCCGCTTCAATCAGCCAGTTGGCGCAGTGCAGCGTAGTACCGTGTGGTGCACGAATCTCACGTGCCACAGCCTGAGAAAGAGTTTCGCTCATGAAGGATTCCTTAATTCAAGAAGTTGGGCGCATGCTCGGCAGCAGCGCGGTCAATGCCTGAGGCCAGTCAGTGCGACTTGCCCACTGACGCATTGCCTCGATATCGGGTGCCAGCAGACGATCTTCCTCAAGGAAGGCGACCTGCTCGCGAATGGTGTCGATGGCCTGCTCAATCAGCGTGGAGCTTTTGAGTGGCCGGTTAAATTCGATGCCCTGCGCCGCAGCCATCGCCTCGATGCCCACTACGGCGGCGCTGTTAAAGCACATGCTGCCGAGACGGCGGGCGGCGTAAGTCGCCATGGAGACGTGGTCTTCCTGATTCGCTGAGGTCGGCAGACTGTCGACGCTGCCCGGATGGGCCAGCGATTTGTTCTCAGAAGCCAGCGCGGCGGCGGTGACCTGGGCGATCATAAAGCCGGAGTTTACGCCGCCGTCACGCACCAGGAAGGGCGGCAGACCGGATAATCCGCTGTCCAGCAGCAGCGCCAGTCGCCGTTCCGAGATGGCACCCACTTCGGCAATTGCCAGTGCCAGGATGTCAGCGGCAAAAGCCACCGGCTCAGCGTGGAAGTTGCCGCCGGAGATCACATCGCCGCTGTCGCTGAACACCAGCGGGTTGTCCGAGGCGGCGTTCGCTTCGATTTCCAGAATTCGCGCCGCGTGGCTGACGTTATCCAGGCAGGCGCCCATTACCTGGGGCACGCAGCGGATGGAGTAGGGGTCCTGAACGCGGCCGCAATGGGTATGCGACTGCAGAATTTCACTGCCCTCAATCAGGGTGCTGACGGCTGCCGCGACGGCAATCTGGCCCTGCTGGCCGCGCGCCTTGTGGATGCGGGCATCGAACGGTTTCAGCGAGCCTTTGATCGCTTCCAGCGACAGCGCACCGGCCATCAGACCGGCGGCAAACAGGTTCTCACCTTCAAACAGGCCGCGCAGCGCCAGCGCAGTCGAAACCTGAGTGCCGTTGAGCAGCGCCAGGCCCTCTTTCGGACCGAGCACAAACGGCGACAGGCCAACGCTTGCCAGTCCCTCGGTTGCCGGGATTAGCGTGCCATTGACCCGTACCTGACCTTCGCCCAGTAGCATCAGCGACATGTGCGCCAGCGGTGCCAGATCGCCAGAGGCGCCGACCGAACCTTTTTCCGGAATGCAGGGCATTACGCCCGCGTTGAACAGCGCCAGCAGCGCCTCAACCAGTTCGATACGCACGCCAGAGTGACCGCGCGCCAGGCTGATGATTTTGGTGGCGACCACCAGGCGGGTGACATTGTCGGGCAGCAGATCGCCCAGCCCGACGCTGTGTGACAGCACCAGATTGCGCTGCAGATCCGCCAGCCGGCTGGCCGGGATTTGCGTCTGTGCCAGCTTGCCAAAGCCGGTATTAATGCCATACACCACGTTGCCGGAGGCGACAATCGTCTCCACGGTCTGCTGCGCCGCCGCAATCGCCTGACGCGCACTGTTGTCAAGACTCAGCGTGACGTTACCCTGATAGATAGCGCGTAATGTGGCGAGGTCCACCTCGCCGGGCACCAGGCGCAATGCCTGAAACGAACCTGACATAGTCTACTCCTGTCTATACAAGTGTGCTGGCAAGGCTAAGCTGCTTTCCATGCCCTGAACCAGCGGAATAATGCGAGTGAAACATAAGCGTTAATTCTTGTCTATGCTTGTCTATACAATCAAACAGACTAAGCAAGTGCCGTGCCAGACCGATCACAAAAATCGAATGTCCACCTGGCGCGGGTCGCGGGTTAAACGCGACGGAGCGAGTGCACCATCAGGATGCGCAGACTGCACCAGTGGGGCACGGCGCGCGCTACTGGATGTATATACATTCACGCAGTGAGACAGTAAACTTAAGGGACTTTCAGCATAAGGAACAGCAAATGGTCGAGCATACGGCACTGGCACAACTGGCGGCGGCAATGAGCGATGAACCCGCCCCGATTTATCAGCGGGTGAAGCAGGCCATCGTCAGCCAGATCCGTGAAGGGTTGTGGAAAGCGAATCAGCGTGTGCCATCAGAAAGTGAACTGGTGAATGAGCTGGGCGTCAGCCGCATGACCATTAACCGGGCGCTGCGCGAACTGACCAGCGAAGGTTTTCTGGTGCGGATGCAGGGCGTCGGCACCTTCGTGGCGGAGATGAAAGGCTATACCGCTATGCTGGAGGTGCATAACATCGCCGATGAGATCGCTCAGCGCGGTCATCAGCACAGCTGTAAAATTCTCGCCATCGGTCAGGACAAAGCCGATCCTGAGCAGGCCGCCGTGCTGGGGCTTACCACCGGACAGACGCTCTATCATTCGCTGATTGTGCATTACGAAAATGATCTGCCGGTGCAGCTTGAGGATCGTCTGGTCAATCCGCTGGTCGCGCCCGACTACCTGACGCAGGATTATCAGCAGATGACGCCCTATACCTATCTGATGCGGGTCGCGCCGCTGACGGCAGGCGAGCACATTGTTGAAGCGGTGCTGCCCGATGCGCGTCAGCGTAAACATCTGTCGCTGGATGAACACGAACCCTGCCTGCTGATTCGCCGTCAGACCTGGAGCGACACAAAAATCGTCACCTATGCGCGACTGCTCTATCCCGGCTCACGTTACAAACTGCTGGGCCGCTTCAGGGGACACGGTTAAGCCGGGTAAACAGCAGCCGGGCATCCGACCCGCACGGGCTGAGTTGTGTTTCCTCATCGACCCACCACGCGCCCTGTTGCGCGGTCAGCCTTTCCCCGTCAGCGGTCTGCCACGCCCCCGCCAGCACCCAGGCGACGCCGTGCAGACTACTGACCGGCGCGGTAGCCACCTCCACCGTAGCCTGCCATTCACCGCGTCGGGTCATGATATTAAAATCTCCGCTGACGCTACCCTGCAGTTGCGCTGTTAAGGCAAGTTCTCCGGCAAACGCCCACGGCTTGTGCGGGGTTAAAAGGTGCTGCACGCCGGGCGCGGTTAACAACACCGGATCGCCATGCAGCAGGGTAATCACCCGATCGATGTCCGGAAAGGCGGAAAAGGGACCATCCTGCGCCAGGGTCGCAATGCTGGCGCGCCAGCCGAAATGCTCCGCGCCGGGCGGGAAGCTGATGATTTCGCGGGTTTCGCCGCCGCCGTTGCGCCAGCGGCTGACCGCCAGATCGTCGTACCTGAACCGGGCGATCATCGCAGCGCCGCCATCGCCTGAGCAAAGCGTGCAGCACACGCCGCCTGCTGCGGATGCACCCCATCTTCAACCACGGCCTTACCCGCCACATAAACGTCCCGAATCTGATCGCGCTGTCCGGCAAACAGCCAGCGGTTCAGCACCGCATGTGAATCCACGCTGCCGAGCCATGCATCATCGCGCAGCACCAGCCAGTCGGCACGTTGTCCCACCGCCAGCGCGCCCTGCTGAATGCCGCACGCCTGGGCGCCACCCGCCGCGGCCTGCTGCCACAGCAAATCGCCTACCGAGGGCTGGCCGGGCAGGGTAATCCGGTTGCGACGCTGGTCACGCAGCCGCTGCGCATACTCCAGCCAGCGCAGCTCCTCCTGGGCGCTCAGCGAGACGTGACTGTCGGTGCCGATGCCCCAGCGTCCGCCCTGCGCGATATACTCCACTGCCGGAAAGATGCCGTCGCCGAGGTTGGCTTCGGTGGTCGGACAGAGACCCGCTACCGCGCCACTTCGCGCGAGACGCGACAGTTCATCTTCATCCAGATGGGTGGCGTGGATCAGGCACCAGCGTGCATCCACCGCAAAGCGGTTCAGCAGCCAGGCTACCGGACGCTCGCCGCTCCACGCCAGCGAGTCATTGACCTCTTTCTGCTGTTCAGCCACATGAATATGCACCGGCAGCGCCGGATCGCTGGCCGCCAGCACCTCGTGCATCTGGCTTTCGCTTACTGCCCGCAGCGAATGGAAACAGAGGCCACGGTTCAGCAGGGGCCGCCGCTGCTGCCACGCATCCAGCCGCGCCTGCTGTTGCAGGTAGTGTTCGGTCTGCTGGATAAAACGTTTCTGACCCGCCGCCGCAGGCTGGCTGCCAAAGCCACTGTAGCTGTAGAGCACCGGCAACATTGTCTGGCCGATGCCGGCAATCTCCGCTGCTTCAATCAGCTGTTGCAGCATCGCGTCATCGCTGTAGGGCGCGCCGCTGAGATCGTGATGGAGATAGTGAAACTCTGCTACCTGGGTGTAGCCGCCTTTCAGCATCTCGATGTAGAGCAGGGCGGCAATATCACCCACCTGCTCTGGCGTCAGGCGCTGCACCATGCGGTACATCAGGTCCCGCCAGGTCCAGAAGCTGTCCTGTGGATCGCCCGCCACTTCCGCCAGACCCGCCATCGCACGCTGGAAGGCGTGCGAGTGCAGGTTGGCGATGGCCGGGATCACCTCGCCGTTGAGGCGGATAGCCTGATCGGCGAGGCTGTCCGGGGAAATGGAGTCGATAAAACCGGCCTGATTGACCGTAATACGTACCTGCTGCTGCCAGCCCTCCGCCAGCAGTGCGCGCGGGGCAAAAAAAGTCGCCATGGTTGATCCTCATCGGATGTGGTTGTATATACATATACATACTTTGAGGCACAGTGTAAACGGTGGAGGCATGAGGCAGCGATGACAGAAGAGATGCGCGTAGAGGCGGTGTGGACGGGGGCCGACCTGGTCACCATGCGTGACGGAAAGTACCATCTGATCCCACAGGGCGCACTGGTGGTGCGGGCGGGCAGGCTGGTGTGGGTCGGGCCTGAAGCGGAGATGCCCGCCTTCGTCGCCGATCGGCATCATCGTCTGCCAGGCGGTATCGTGACGCCGGGGCTGGTGGATTGTCATACGCATCTGGTATTTGGCGGCGACCGCAGCCAGGAGTTTGAACAGCGTCTGAATGGCGTCAGCTACGCAGAGATTGCCGCGCAGGGCGGAGGCATTCTCTCCACCGTGCGCGCCACCCGCGCGGCGACGGAAGAGGAGCTGGTGGCTTCGGCCCGCTGGCGACTCAATCGCCTGCTGGCCGAGGGTGTGACCACCGTGGAGATTAAGTCCGGCTATGGTCTGGATGAAGAGAGCGAACTGCGAATGCTACGGGCGATTCGTCAGCTGGGCGAGAGCGTAGCCGCCGATGTCCACGCCACCTGCCTGGCAGCGCATGCCTTTCCGCCGGAGTTTAAGCACGATCCGGATGGCTGGGTCGACATCATCTGCGACCGTCTGCTGCCGCAGGTTCAGGCGCTGGGGCTGGCGGATGCGGTGGATGCCTTCTGTGAGCATCTCGCCTTTTCCCCGGAGCAGGTGGCGCGGGTGTTTGACCGGGCGGTGGCGCTGGGCATGCCGGTGAAGCTGCATGCAGAACAGCTTTCCGCGCTGGGCGGTGCTGCACTGGCGGCCCGCTATGGTGCGCTTTCAGCTGATCATCTTGAATATGCCACCGAAGAGGATGCCAGGGCGATGGCGCAGCATGGCACCGTGGCGGTGCTGCTGCCCGGTGCGTTTTATCTGCTGCGCGAAACCCAGCGTCCGCCGGTGGATCTCTTCCGCCGCCACGGCGTGCCGATGGCGCTGGCCAGCGATGCCAATCCCGGCACCTCGCCCGCGCTGTCGCTGCGACTGATGCTCAATATGGGCTGTACGCTGTTTGGCATGACGCCGGAAGAGGCGCTGGCGGGCGTCACCCTGTGGGGGGCAAAAGCGCTGGGGCTGGCGGAGAGTCACGGCTCGCTGGAGGCGGGTAAAGTGGCAAACTTCGTCCACTGGCCGCTGGCCCGTCCGGCAGAACTGGTTTACTGGCTGGGTGGTGAACTGCCCTGTACCGTTATCTATCGTGGAGAACCGCAATGAACCCTTTCTATTTTTCCCAGGGCAGCCTGCCGCTGCTGGTCAGCATTCCCCACGCCGGTACTGAACTGACGCCTGAGGTAGACGCCGGATTGAGCGAGGCCGCGCGCGGCCTGCCTGACACCGACTGGCACATCCCGCTGCTGTATGATTTTGTGCGTGACCTCGGGGCCAGTGTGTTAATCGGCCGCTATTCCCGTTTTGTAGTCGATCTTAATCGTCCGCCCGATAATCAGCCGCTCTACACCACCGCCACCACCGGCCTGTTCCCGGAAACCCTGTTCGACGGCACGCCGACCTTTGCACCAGGCAAAACGCCCGATGCCACTGCGCGTCAGGGCTACATCGAGCAGATCTGGCAACCTTACCATCAGCAGATTCAGCAGGAGCTGGCGCGGCTCAAAGCGCAGCACGGCTATGCGCTGCTGTTTGACGCGCATTCCATCGCCAGTGAAATCCCCCGCCTGTTTGAGGGGCAGCTGCCCGATATCAACATTGGCACCAACGACGGCGCGAGCTGCACGCCTGAAATGAGCGTGGCGATTGAGTCGGTGTGTGCGGCCCAGACCGACTACAGCTGGGTGCTCAACGGCCGCTTTAAAGGCGGTTACATCACCCGCGCCTATGGCCAGCCACAGCAGCAGATTGAGGCAGTTCAGCTGGAGCTGGCGCAGCTGAACTACATGGATGAAACCCCGCCTTATGCCTGGCAGCAGGCGCGTGCCGCGGGGTTACAAAAAGTGTTAAAGGCGATGATCCACGCCATGCTGGCGCAGGCCAGACCGCAATAAATCTGCGATGCGCCGCCCTGGTGCAGCGCTGCGCTAATCGGGTGCAGGTGAGAGCAGTCTGTCTGGCTGCTCCCTTGCTTCCGCCTCCATTCGTCGCTTTTGCAGAGCTGGCATAACCTTTGCTTGGTTGTATGTACAAGCGCTGCAGCGCGTGCTCAATCTGAATAAATCCCGTCTGGCTCACAAAATCATAAAGCCGGCAATGAACTGCACTGCGTTAACTTGTATATACATGACATATCATCCTGTGAAATTTATGTTAAATCTTGCAGGGCGATCACCAGGCCGCTACTTTCAGGAGAACCGTATGACGCACCCTCTGACCCTTCGTCGTTTATGTCTCACTACGCTGGTTTCCAGTCTGCTGCTCTGTGGCGTCAGCGCCCAGGCTAAAGAGTGGAAATCGATCACCATTGCCACTGAAGGCAGTTATGAACCCTGGAACCTCACCCTGCCGGGCGGCAAGCTGGGCGGCTTCGAACCGGAGCTGATGGCGGATCTCTGTCAGCGCATGGCGATTCAGTGCAAGCTGGTGGTACAGAACTGGGATGGCATGATCGCCGGACTGAATGCCGGAAAATATGACGTGATCATGGATGCGATTGTGATTACGCCCGACCGCAAAAAAGTGGTGAATTTCACCGTCCCTTACGCCTCCACGCCCGCCACCTTTATCACGGTAAAAGGGTCACTGCTGCCCGCCGACAGTAAGATCGTCAAACTTACCGACGATGAAAAAACCATAGCGCCTGCCATTGCACCCCTGAAAGCCGCGCTGAAGGGCAAAACGATCGGTATCGCCTCCGGCACGGTCTACACGCCGTTTATCGACAAATACTTCAAAGATGTGGCGGATGTGCGTGAATACACCAGCTCAGCCGATGCGATCCTCGATTTGCAGGCCGGACGCATTGATGCGGTGTTTGATGATGTGACCTTTGCACAGTCGATGCTGGCACGACCGGATAACCGTAACCTCAGCTTCAGCGGTCCGCAGCTGGGCGGTCCGATCTGGGGTGAGGGCGAGGCGTTGGGCGTGCGCATGGCAGACAACGATCTGAAAGGCCGGCTGGATCAGGCGATAAAAGCCGCGCTGGCCGACGGCACAGTGAAAAAGCTGAGCGAGAAGTGGTTCAAAACTGACGTCACACCCTGAGAGAGGTAACGGATGATAAGCCTGCTGAGTTTTGGCCCGGACGGCTGGGGACGGTTGATTCTGAGTGCCACGCTGACCACGCTGCTGCTGTCGTTTGCCGCACTGCTGGTTGGCGCGGTGGTGGGGTCGGGCGTTGCTGCCGCGAAGTTATCGCCGCACCGGGCGGTGCGCTGGCTGGGGGAAGGTTACTCGGTGATCTTCCGTGGCATTCCTGAGCTGCTGGTGATCTACCTGTTCTACTTCGGCGGATCGGGGTTGATCACGCAGATCGGACAGCTGTTTGGCGCGGACGGTTTTATCGAAGCGCCGCCATTTCTGATCGGGGCGCTGGCTATCGGGCTTATCTCCGGCTCTTACCAGGCGGAAGTCTACCGCGCCGCACGACTGGCACTGGCGAAAGGGGAGATTGAAGCCGCTGTCGCGATTGGCATGCCGCGCTGGCGCATCCGGCAACGCATTCTGCTGCCGCAGGTGGCGCGCTATGCGCTGCCCGGCCTGTCAAACGTCTGGCAGATGAGCCTGAAAGATTCGGCGCTGGTGTCGGTGACCGGCATTGTCGAGCTGATGCGGGCCAGCCAGGTTGCGGCCGGTTCGACCCGTGACTACTTCTCCTTTTACCTGGTGGGCGGAGCCTGTTACCTGCTGCTGACGCTGCTGTCGAACCGCGCCTTTCTGCGCGCCGAATCCCGTCTTGGCCGCGCCTGGCAAAGCCGCACCGCTGCGCAGCATTAAGGAGACTTATGATCGATTTTGCGTTCCTCACTGACACCTTCCTTAAACTCAGCGCTGCACTGCCGGTCACGCTGGGCCTGTTTATCAGTGCGTTTCTCTGCGGAGGCGTGCTGGCAGTAGGTATTCTGGCACTGCGCATGAGCCGCTGGCGGGTGCTGAGCGCGTTTGCCCGTGGTTACATTCTGGTATTTCGCGGCTCGCCGCTGATGATTCAGCTGTTCCTGATCTACTACGGTCTGGGGCAGTTTGGCGTGATCCGTCACAGCATCTTCTGGCCGTTCCTGCGAGAGCCCTTTACCTGTGCGGTGCTGGCACTGTCGCTCTGTACCGCTGCCTACACCGCGGAGATTCTGCGTGGTGCGCTGCTGGCGGTGCCGCCCGGTCAGGTGGAAGCGGGCATGGCCTGCGGTATGTCGCGCGGGCTGCTGCTGCGACGGATTATCGCGCCGGTGATGCTGCGTTACGCGCTGCCCGCGTACTCTACCGAAGCGATCCTGCTGGTGAAATCGACCGCGCTGGCCAGTCTGGTGACGGTCTGGGATGTCACCGGGGTAGCGCAGCAGATCATTCAGCGCACCTACCGCACCATGGAGGTGTTTCTCTGTGCGGCGGCGATCTACCTGATCCTCAACTTCATTATTGTTCAACTCTATGCCCTGCTGGAGCGGCGTCTGACGCCGGTACATAAACCGGAAAAAAAGCCGTTACTGACCGCTAAGCCGATTACCGGAGGAGAGAAAAATGTCTGAACTGCAACCCGTCACGCTGTCGGCCAGCGATATCCATAAATCTTTTGGTGCCATGGAGGTGCTGAAAGGCATCTCGCTGCAGGCGCACAAGGGCGATGTCATCTCCATTCTTGGTGCCAGCGGATCGGGCAAAAGTACGCTGCTGCGCTGCATTAACCTGCTGGAGACGCCCGATTCCGGCGTGGTCAGCGTCGGCGGTGAAACCATCGAGATGAAGCGCCATGCACGCGGGCATCAGCTGGCAGCCAATCCGCGGCAGATTGAACGGCTGCGTTCCCGACTGGGGATGGTGTTTCAGAGCTTTAACCTCTGGTCGCATCTCACCGTGCTGCAGAATGTCATTGAAGGGCCGCACTACGTGCTGAAGCGCGATAAAAAAGCCTGCATCGCCCAGGCGGAACAGCTGCTGGATCGGGTTGGTCTGCTGAATCGCAAAGACTTCTATCCCGCCCAGCTTTCGGGGGGGCAGCAGCAGCGGGTGGCAATCGCCCGTGCGCTGGCAATGGACCCGGAGGTGATGCTGTTTGATGAGCCGACGTCAGCCCTGGACCCGGAACTGGTGGGCGAGGTGCTGAAGGTCATGCGCAGCCTGGCGGAAGAGGGGCGCACCATGCTGGTGGTTACACATGAGATGGGTTTTGCCCGCAACGTCTCTAACCGGGTGGTGCTTATGCATCAGGGCACGATTGACTGTCAGGGCACGCCAGAAGCGATGTTCGGCGAGGCGGGATCGACGCGCTTTAAGCAGTTTATCTCCAGTCATCATCAGGTGGAGCCGGTGGTATGAGTGACGTGACGAAGCAGACGCGGGTCTGGGGCGATGGTCCGCTCAGGTGGCAGGAACTGGTGCAGGTTGCCCGGCACGGTGCCACCCTGACGCTGAGCGACAGCGCCTGGCAGCGCATCGCCCAGAGCCGTGAAATCGTCGGCAACATCGTGGCGGCGGGGCAGGTGGCGTACGGTATCAATACCGGGCTGGGGGCGCTCTGTAACATCACGCTGTCTGAAGATGAGCTGGGCCAGCTGTCGCGCAATACTCTGATGAGCCATGCCTGCGGCGTCGGGCCGGTGCTGAAAAAAGCGGAGGTGCGCGCCATTCTGTGCGCCGCGATTGCTAACTACAGCCACGGCAAATCGGGTGTCTCAGTGGCGCTGGTGCAGCAGCTGCTGGCGCTGCTGAATCTGCAGATTACGCCACAGGTGCCGTCGCAGGGATCGGTGGGCTATCTGACCCATATGGCGCATATCGGCCTGGCGCTGATTGGTATTGGCGAGGTGGAGTGGCGTGGCGAAATCATCCCGGCGCAGCAGGCGCTGGAACAGGCGGGGTTAGCCCCTTACCGGCCTGGCGCAAAAGAGGGGCTGAGCCTGGTTAACGGCACACCCTGCATGACCGGCTTAGCCTGTCTGGCACTGGACGATGCTGAACGTCTGCTGGACTGGGCGGATGTGACGGGCGCAATGAGCTTTGAGGCGCTGCGCGGACAGCTGGTGGCCTTTGACCCTGAGGTGCTGGCGCTCAAGGCCAGTCCGGGGATTCAGCGCAGCGGCGAACGTCTGCGCCAGTTGTTACGTGACAGCCCGCTGCTGAACGCGAGCGTGGGCATCCGGACTCAGGATGCGCTGAGCCTGCGGTCGATGCCGCAGGTGCACGGTGCCTGCCGCGATCAGTTCGACCATGCCGCCCGTCAGGTGGAGACCGAACTCAATGCCTGTACCGACAATCCGCTGATTCTGGGCACGCCACAGGCCTGGCGCGTGGTGTCGCAGTCACATCCGCACGGTGAGTCGGTGGCGATGGCCTGCGACCTGCTGGCGATTGCGCTGGCGGAGCTGGGCAGTATTGCTGAGCGACGGCTGGATCGGCTGGTTAATCCGCTGGTCAGCGGCCTGCCGCCGTTTCTGGTGGCGGAGCCTGGCGTCAATTCCGGCATGATGATTGCGCAATATGTGGCGGCCTCGCTTTGCGCGGAAAACCGTCAGCTGGCGCAGCCTGCGGTGCTCGACAACTATGTGACGTCGGGATTACAGGAGGATCATCTGAGTCTCGGTACCGGGTCGGCGCTGAAACTGCTGAAGCTGGTCAGCAATGTCGATCACATTATCGCGATTGAGTATCTGCTGGCGGCGCAGGCGCTGGAGTTTCATGGTGAATCAGAGCTGGCAGCGGGCACGCGGCGCGCCTGGCAGCTGTTGCGGCAGGTGGTTGATCGCTGGCAGCAGGATCGCTGGCTGGCCCCCGACATTGCCCGCGCGGTGGCGCAGATAAAAGCGCACCGGGCCGATGCGCTTGTGGAGTGAGATTACCTGCGGCGGGCGTCCGGGCGGACTAAATCAAAGCGCTGCGCTTCACTGATCCCGTAATAGGCACTGGGTCCGCCCGCGCGCAGAATCGGCTCGGCTTTGGCGGTCTGATAAATGCCCTCTTCAAGCAGCGATTCATCGATGTGGATCGCCACCGCTTCGCCCATCACCAGCCAGCTGTCGAGCAGGTTACCGCTGGCATCCTGCAGCTGAATCAGTTGCGTCAGGCGGCACTCGAAGTTGACCGGGCTTTCCGCCACCAGGCTGGCGCTGACCTGTGACGCGGCCAGCGGCGTTAGCCCGGCAAAGGCGAACTCATCCTGATCGGCAGGCAGCGAGGCAGAACTTTCATTCATCGCTTCGGCCAGCGGACGGGTCGCCAGGTTCCAGACAAACTCTTTGGTCTCTGCAATATTCCGCACGCTGTCTTTCCAGCCGCTGCTGGCGAAACCGATAATCGGCGGATGATAGTTGAAGCAGTTAAAGAAGCTGTAAGGGGCCAGATTGTGCTGACCGCTGGCGCTGACAGAGCTAATCCAGCCAATCGGGCGCGGCCCGATGATGGCGTTCAGCGGATCGTGCGGCAGTCCGTGACCAGCACGGGGTTGATAGGAATAGCGTTTCCGGGTCATAACGTCTCCAGCAGATGATTTTATTTATCTTAGCCCGACAGCATCACCCGACGGAATCGGAAAGAGGTAAGCGGATGGTGCGGGTTTATTTTCCGCCGCCTACAGCGTATTGTACGCGCGCCTGAATAATTGAGAGAACGTATGAAAAAGTCAGCCAGCACGTCGCCCTTCCACGCCCGCAATCGCCATCAGGGCGAATACGATTTTGCCGCGCTAACCGCTGCCCATCCGCCGCTGGCGGCGAAAGTCCGGCCTAACGGTTATGGCGTGCAGTCCGTGGATTTCGCGGACCCGGAGG
Source organism: Pantoea sp. JKS000250 (assembly GCF_003201065.1). Lineage (NCBI taxonomy): Bacteria > Pseudomonadati > Pseudomonadota > Gammaproteobacteria > Enterobacterales > Erwiniaceae > Pantoea > Pantoea sp. JKS000250. The sequence goes on from NZ_QICZ01000001.1 coordinate 3,527,789, forward strand.
CGGTAATGCTGCTGAACCAGGCGCTCATCAAACTGTTTTATGACATCGACTGGCAGCTGGCCCCCGGCTCACTCTGCCCGCCTGTGCCAGGACGCGCCGATTATCTTCACTACCTGGCCGATCTGCTGGCGCTGGACAACAACAGCGCGATCCCGGCGGCGGACGTGCTCGATATCGGCTGCGGCGCAAACTGTATCTATCCGCTGATTGGTGCGGCGGAATATGGCTGGCGCTTTACCGGCACCGAAATTGATGAAGCCGCCATCAAAGCCGCTAACCGCATCGTCGCGGCTAACCCACGCCTGACGCGCCAGATCCGTCTGCGTCGTCAGAAAAACAGCGATGCGGTGCTGGCGGGCGTGGTCAGCAAAAATGAATTTTTCAGCGCGGTGATGTGTAACCCGCCGTTCCACGCGTCGGCTGAAGAGGCGTCCTCGGGATCGCAGCGTAAAGTGCGCAATCTCGGGCTGGATAAAAGTGCGCCACTTAACTTTGGCGGGCAGCACAATGAGCTGTGGTATCCCGGTGGCGAAAAGGCGTTTATCGGCAAGATGATCGCCGAGAGCGTGGCGTTTGGTCGCCAGATTGGCTGGTTTACTTCATTAGTTTCGCGCAAAGAGAATTTACCGGCGCTGGAAAAACAGCTGCAGGCGCTCGAGGTCGAAGAGGTGCGGGTGGTGAATATGGCGCAGGGTCAGAAGCAGAGCCGCTTCCTGGCGTGGAGTTTTATGCCTGCCGCACAGCGCAGCAAGCTGCTGAGTCGCCTGGGGAACTGAGGCATCTCATTACGCAGGTAACAGGAATCTCTCTGCTGAGAAAAAAGGACGGGCTGCGATGCGGCCGTTTCAGACTGCTGACAAACCCAATCAGGGTTGCTCTGGCAGCAACACATTAGCTAATAGCGCAGGGAACACGGACAGAGGAGGAAAGCGTCCCGCGCCATGGACGGCGCGGGCCGAGCGACCAGGGATGGTTTAAGCGACTTTCCGATCTGCCCGTGTTCCCTTCGCAGGGTCGGTCTCACAGCTGGGCAGGGCAGACTTTGCCAACAATCAAAACGGGCCGCTAAGCGGCCCGTTTTGATCAGGATACGTGCTGCAGGAATTCGCGCAGACGTTCGCTGGGGGGATTGCTGATCAGACTATCGGGATCGCCATCTTCCGCAATCCGGCCTTTGTCGATAAAGATCAGACGCGAGGCGACCTTCTGCGCGAAGCCCACTTCGTGCGTCACAATCACCATCGTCATGCCTTCTTCCGCCAGATCCTGCATCACTTTCAATACTTCGTGACGTAACTCCGGGTCCAGCGCAGAGGTTGGCTCATCAAACAGCATCATCTTCGGCTTGACCGCCAGCGCACGGGCAATCGCCACACGCTGCTGTTGGCCGCCGGACAGCTCGGACGGGAAGTGATGCGCACGCTCTGCCAGACCGACTTTGCCCAGAAGCTCTCGTGCCAGCTGGCGTGCTGCCTCTTTGCTGGCACCGCGCACCCGGATAGGACCGAAAGCGACGTTGTCCAGCGCACTCATCTGTGGGAACAGATGAAACTGCTGAAACACCATACCCGCTTCCTGACGGATCAGACGGTCGTCGACTTTCGGGTCGTTAACGCGCAGGCCATCAACAATCAGCTCGCCGCTGGTGATCTCTTCCAGCTTGTTAATGCAGCGCAGCAGCGTCGACTTACCGGAACCGGATGGGCCGATAATCACCACCACTTCACCCTGGTTAATCTTCAGATCGATATTGTGCAGCACCTGGGTCTGGCCAAAATGCTTGGAGACATCTTTAAATTCAATCACAGGATTTTCACCCTTTTTTCAATGCGGCGCAGCACAAAGCTCAACACCAGCGTAATCACCAGATAGATGATCGCGACGGCGCTCCAGATTTCCAGAGCGCGGAAGTTACCGGCAATAATCTCCTGACCCTGACGTGTCAGTTCGGCCACGCCGATAACGATAAACAGTGAGGTATCTTTGATGCTGACAATCCACTGGTTGCCCAGCGGCGGCAGCATACGACGCAGTGCCAGCGGCATAATCACGTAGCGCAGTGTCTCGCGGCTCGACAGGCCAAGCGCCAGTCCGGCTTCACGAAATCCCTTGTTGATCGACAGCACGGCACCACGGGTGATCTCGGCAATATACGCGCCGGAGTTAATCATGATGGTCACCACGGCGGCGGTGAAAGGATCAATACGCAGGTCAGGGAATGCCATCGGCAGCGCAAAATAAATAAACATCACCTGCACCACGATAGGGGTGCCACGGATGATTTCGATAAACACCAGGGCGATGTTATTGGTGATCCAGCCACCGTAAGCGCGGGCAAAACCGGCCACCAGCCCGATAAACAGGCCGCCAACCAGGCCAATGATTGAGATAATTAAGGTCAGTTTGGCGCCTTCGAGCAGCGCTGGCATGGCGGGCCAGATGACGCTCCAGTCAAACTCCATGGTGTCACTCCAGATATGTTGCGATGGAAAAAAGCAGGGAAAAAGTTTCCCTGCTGAAATCAGATAACGGGCAAATTATTATTTAGGTTCAGTGCCGAACCATTTTTTATAAAGCGTGTTGTAGGTGCCGTTCTCTTTCAGGGTTTTCAGTGCGCCGTTTACCTTCTCACGTAAATCGTCGCTGCCTTTCGGGAAGGCGATGCCATACTGCTGCGCTTCAATCGAATCGCCTACCGCTTTAAAGCGGCCTTTACCCGCGGTGTGGATGAAGTACAGGATGTTTGGCGTGTCATGCAGCACCGCGTCTGCACGGTTGGTGCCCAGCTCCATGTAGGCGCTGTCGATGTTCGGGAACTGACGCAGATCTTTCGATTTGATGTTGGCTTTGGCGTACTCCACAGAGCCGGTGCCGCTTTTCACTGCGACGACTTTGCCGTTCAGATCGCTGATGCCTTTGATGTTGTTTTCATTGTTACGCACCATCACCTGCAGACCGCTTTTGTAATAGCCATCAGAGAACTCGATCGCTTTTTTACGTTCTTCGGTAATGGTGATACCCGCCAGTGCCAGATCGACATTGCGCGTTTGCAGTGCAGGGATAATGCCGCTGAAGTCCATTGGCTTCAGGGTGTAATCGAGCTTCAGCTCTTTCGCAATGGCATCCCACAGATCCACGTCAAAACCGACATATTTGTCACCCTGTTTGAATTCAAACGGAACAAAGGCGGTATCGGTAGCGACGACCAGCTTCTTTTCTGCTGCAGTGGAAGAGAGGGAGAAGGCCAGCGCCAGCGCGGCCACAGAAACTTTTAACAGTGACTTCATCATTTTTCCTTTTTTTACTACCAGGCGGCGGGGCCTGCGTTTGCGGCTTGTCATATGAAAGAATTATGCCAACTTTGCAAAATCCGCGAAATCAGAGAGTTAAATAACACAGCTGACACGATTTTGCAGTTAATTCTGCCATTGCACCTTATTGGTGCTCAACTTTGGTGCAGATAACTGTTTTGGTGCAAGGGGTAGTTTGCCTCAGATGTTAAGGCTGTGAAGCGGGGGAGGGAAGAACTGTTAACAGGGTCATAAAATTGCGGTAACACAGACGTAAAAAAGGCGGGTTTCCCCGCCTGATTGAGTGCAATACGTGTTATTCAATGTTGGCTTCGATGAACCACAGGAATTTGTCCAGATCGCGCGATGCCGCAGTAAAGATGTCAGCGGTATCTTCGTCTTTTACTTCTGAAATCGCTTTACGGGTATCGTTCGCCACAACGCTGTAACGGTCTGCCAGCGCTTTCAGATGATCCTGCACACTGTGGATATTCAGCGGATAGCTTTTCAGCGGAGTCTTGTCATTCACAACCTGCGTGGTGCCCAGCGCCACGCCACCCAGCTGAACCACACGCTCGGCAATGGTGTCCTGATGGTCAGTAATCGTAGTGCGGAAGCCATCCAGCATCTCATGCACACCGATAAAATTAGCACCGCGCATGTTCCAGTGCGCCTGCTTAGTGATCAATGACAGGTCAATAAACTCGACTACTAGACGGTTTAACACCGCGATGGTGGCTTTCTTCTCATCTTCGGCCACGTCGTTGCGGGTATAAATCAGGTCAGAAGATTTCGTTTTTACCAATTTAGCGGTACTCATCGTTTCAGTCCTCTCTTTGATGGTTGTCCTAATCAAGTACCGGATAAGTATAGCAGCGCTTTTGAGCTTTGCAGAAACGACTTTGACGATGGATGAAATAGCGTGTGTCTTTATTAAAGGCCGGGCTGGACGGGTAAGGTTAAAGCTATGTTAAAATATAACTATTATTAAATAGTCATTTAAATCATAACATTATAAGCAGTTGTAAATAACAGGTAAGTGACTGTTTCAAAATAGGATGAGCCGTAAAGCGCAGCGGTTAAGAATAATTCTCATGCTGAGCATGATTGTTATTTCGCCCGCCAGCGTGGCGGGCTGAAATCGATTATTTATGCCTGTCGTCTGATAATTCAACGCTGCTTAACTGATTCTTTTTCGGACGCATAGTCAGTGTTGAACCAGCTGAGGCGATGATGATGGCCAGCAGCGCCAGCCACTGAAGTCCGGTCAGCGTTTCCCCCAGAAACAGCATGCCGGAAAAGGCGGCCATGGCGGGTTCAAGACTCATCAGCGTGCCGAAAATGCGCGCCGGTAAGCGGGTGAGGGCGATCATCTCCAGTGAATAGGGAATGGCGCTGGAAAGCAGCGCGACCAGCAACGCGATCGGCATCACCGCCCATGTCCAGATGCCGCTTTCGGCGAACGTCAGCCCAAGCGGCACAAAAATGACCGAGGCGATCAGCGAACCGATGGCTACCGTTGCGGGGCCATGCTCTGCACCTGCCCGTTGTCCCGCCAGTATATAGATCGCCCAGCAGGCACCTGCACCCACTGCCAGCGCTGCGCCCAGCGGGTCAATCGCGGTCATGTCTGTACCAAACGGCAGAAGGAACCACAGGCCAATTACCGCCAGCAACACCCAGACAAAATCCAGTGGCCGGCGCGATCCAAACAGCGCCAGCGCCAGCGGGCCGGTAAATTCCAGTCCCACCGCCACGCCCAGTGGCACGGTACGAATCGCCAGATAAAACGTGAAATTCATGGTGCCCAGAGCCAGTCCATACATCAGCAGGGGCAGACGCTGCTCCCGGCTGAAGCGTAAACGCCAGGGCTTGAAAATGACGCAGAGTATCAGGGTACCAAAGCCTAAGCGCAGTGCGGTAATCCCGGTGGCACCTACAGAAGGAAACAGGCTTTTTGCCAGCGAAGCGCCGCCCTGCAGCGACAGCATCGCAATCAGTAGCACGGCAATCGGCATGACTATCGGGGCAAGATTTTTGGAAGCGGGAGAGGCAGACATCCTGTGTACTTTTCCTGGTCAAAAACGTAATGAGTCAGCCAGTGTAAAGGAAATAGCGGGCAAAGAATCACGGAATCGCGTTTTAAATCTGACTTAACTGAGCAAATTTTGGCCAGAATCAGGGCCATTTAGGTAAAGAAATGTCAGGATTTTTTAGGATTTAACTTAAAGCACGAAATGAGCACAAAATGATTATTGCAGAAAGATGACGGATTTTATAAGAAAAATGAATGACATAGGATGTCGCATTAACTTCCTGTTACACCAAACTTTCTGTTAGACAACAAAATCCGGGCAGAGTTTCTCGCTATTTTTTGTTATATTTTCAGCGTTGTCAGGAGAGAAGTATTTTCACATTTGAGGTGGTTATGAAAAAAATTGCATGTCTTTCAGCATTAGCCTGTGTACTGGCAGTATCTGCAGGTTCAGCAATGGCACAGAGCACCGTAACTGGTGGCTATGCTCAGAGCGACTATCAGGGCGTGGCTAACAAAGCTAACGGCTTCAACCTGAAATACCGCTACGAAGACGGTTCTAACCCACTGGGTTGGATCGGTTCATTCACCTACACTGAAAAAGATCGTACCGACGCTGGCATCTACAATAAAGGCCAGTACTACGGTGTGACCGGTGGTCCAGCTTTCCGTCTGAACGACTGGGCTAGCATCTACGGTGTTGTGGGTATCGGCTACGGTAAATTCCAGCAGAACGATACTGCATCACGCGCTAAAACTGATTCAAGCGACGTAGGCTTCTCCTACGGTGCAGGTCTGCAGTTTAACCCAATTCAGGACGTTGCGCTGGACGTTGGTTACGAGCAGAGCCGTATCCGTAACGTTGACGTTGGCACCTGGATTGCTGGCGTAGGTTACAGCTTCTAAGTTTAGCTTAGCTGACCTGCAAAAAAACGGCCCCTTGTGGGCCGTTTTTTATTGTGCTGATTTTACCCCGCTCGCCTTTCACCCCAAACCGATATCCGATGGCTCCTGCTATCCGCAGCCGATAACCAGCCGTAGCTGTTAATGCCGTAAGGCATACAGATTTCGTAGGCAAATAAGATAAGGGGTGAAGAAAGAGGGAAGTGAGCCTCTCAGTCGCTGGCTGAAAGGCGCTGAAGCAGGATTAGCCGCGCCAGATCAGATTCTGGCAGCGACGATCGGCAGGCTTATGGCCCAGCAGTTTCTCAATTAACATCAGACGCAGTGTGAACGGGGAACGCGTCAGCAGGCACAGCCAGGATTTCATCTCCGTGGTTGTTTTTTTCTCAGCCTGGAAGCATTTGCTGCAATCTAAGCAACATTTCAGGGTGCTCATAGAATCACCTCCCAATCATTGTCGACGCGGTAGTCAGCAGCCTGCGGTGAGAAACGTCATCACACCGGCGCAACAGAGGATCAACCGGGATCCCGCCTTTTGCTGCTTACATTATCAACAAATATAGCACTGGCTATATTGTTTAGCCAAGCCTAATGACGAAAAATTTGAGCTTCTTTGCGGCTGGTTTACAATGAGCGCAGCTAAATCCGTATAGCAGTGTCAATACGGGAAATAATAATGAGGAAGCTGAATGAGTCGTCGTGCTAAAAGCGTGGTTTCTGCGCCGAAAGGGCCACTGAAAGATATTGAAGAGCATGTCGAAGGTTTTCGGCAGGTGCGTGAAGCGCATCGTCGGGAATTAATTGATGACTACGTTGAGTTAATCTCTGATTTGATTGGTGAATTTGGCGAAGCGCGTCAGGTCGATATGGCGGCCCGTCTGGGCGTTTCGCAACCGACCGTGGCAAAAATGCTGAAGCGCCTTGGCAGTGCCGGGCTGGTTGAGCAGGTGCCTTACCGCGGTGTTTTCCTGACCGGTGAAGGCGAGAAGCTGGCAGAGGAGAGCCGCGCCCGTCATCATATTGTTGAAAGTTTTCTGCTGGCGTTAGGCATCAGCCCCGAAACGGCCCGACGCGATTCAGAAGGTATTGAGCATCACGTCAGTGATGAAACGCTGGCTGTATTTAAGAAGTTCTCCGAAACCCGTTAACGCTAAGGCGTACCCTCACCATGCCTCAACTGCTTCGATCTTTTTTGCATGACTCTATTTTGCATTTATTAATCGTGATTGGTGTAGTTCTGGCATTTCTGGCGGATTTCCGCTGGGCCGATCTGCCCGGTGCCGTAGACTGGCATACCATCATCACGCTCGCCGGGTTGTTGATTCTGACCAAAGGGCTGGAAACCAGCGGCTACTTTGACGTGCTGGGGGGACGGCTGATTGCGCGTTTCCGGCATGAACGCGCGCTGGCACTCTTTATGGTGCTGGCTGCGGCGTTGCTCTCGACGTTTTTAACCAACGATGTGGCGCTGTTCATTCTGGTGCCGCTGACGCTGACGCTGCGTAAGTTTTCCCGTTTACCGATCTCGCGACTGATTATTTTTGAGGCGCTGGCGGTTAATGCCGGATCGCTGCTGACGCCGGTTGGCAATCCGCAGAACATTCTGTTGTGGAGCCACGGCAAGCTGAGTGTGGTGGCATTTATCGTGCAGATGCTGCCGCTGGCCGCCTGGCTGCTGCTGAGTCTGGTGGTGTTAACCTGGTTCAGCTTTTCAAAGCGGTCGATTGATAAGCATGACAACCCGGAACAGCCGCAGTGGCAGAAGCCGCTGTTTATCGTCAGCGTCGTGTTGTACCTGCTGTTTATTGTCGGTCTGGAGCTGGAGATCACCGGCTGGATACTGCTGCTGATCCTTGCCACTTTCCTGGTGATGGCACGTCCGGTGCTGCTGCGTATCGACTGGAGCCTGCTGGCGGTGTTTATCGCCATGTTTATTGACGTCTTCCTGCTGACGCGTCTGCCGGTGATGCAGGCGCACTTTGATGCGGTGGCGCATTTCGGCCAGGGACAGCTCTATCTGCTGGCGATTGGGCTGTCTCAGGTGATCAGCAACGTCCCGGCAACGATTCTGCTGCTGCAAAAAGTACCGCCGACGGATGTGCTCGCCTGGGCCGTTAACATTGGCGGATTCGGTCTGCTGCCGGGATCGCTTGCTAACCTGATTGCCCTGCGCATGGCGAAAGACAAAGCTGTCTGGTGGCAATTCCATCTCTTTTCCCTTCCTCTGCTGGCCTGGTCAATGGCCAGCGGCTGGCTGCTGTTGCAGTTACTCCATTAGCCCGGATGCATCCTGCTACGCCCATCAAGTGGCAGGATGTGCGCCATTCCTCAAGTTTCGTAAAGTTGCACTGGATTTTGTCAATTTCCGAGATAAGGTTAACAGGACCTTTATGCCCGGAATCAGGGCCTTAGCCAGTGATGGGAACTATGAGCGAGAATAACCAACGCGATCAACACCAGCAGGACGCAGATAACGCGACGGATAAAAGCCGTCAGTCAGAGGAAAATCAGGACAACGACCAGCAGCCTGAGCGTAAACGCCCCGGTAAAAAGCCGCTGATTATTCTGGCGGTGGTGGTGGTGGTTATGCTGATTGTCGGCTTCTGGTTCTGGTTCTCTACCCGTAATATTGAAACCACCGATGACGCCTTTACTGAAGGCGATGCCGTTACCATTGCGCCTAAAGCGTCCGGCTATGTTGTGAAACTGCTGGTAAAAGATAACCAGCGGGTGAAGAAGGGCGATCTGCTGGTGGAAATCGATCCCAGTGATAACCGTGCTCAGCGTGAACAGGCTAATGCGCAGCTTGGCTTAGCGGTCGCACAACTGCATCAGGCGCAGGCACAGCTGGCGCTGTCAAAAGTACAGTATCCGGCACAGCGCGATCAGGCGCTGGCGGACCAGGCGAAAGCAGAAGCGAACCTGCTGAACGCGCAGGCGGATTATCGTCGCCAGCGTGGCGTCGACCCGCGTGCGACCAGTCAGCGTAATATCGACAGCGCGTCCGCGCAGTTACGTTCGGCGCAGGCGCAGTTACAAAGCGCGAAAGCGCAGGTTGAAGTCGCGTCACAGGTTGCCCTGCAGATTCGTCAGCAGGAGACCAATGTTGAAGCGCGTCAGCAACAGGTTGAGCAGGCGAAAGCGCAGTTAAGTACAGCCGATCTGAATCTCTCCTATACCCAGGTTCGTGCGCCTTATGACGGGTTTATCACTAAACGTAACGTTCAGCTGGGCACCCTGGTACAGGCCGGTTCCTCTCTGTTCTCGCTGGTCTCACCTGAGATCTGGGTCACGGCGAACTTCAAAGAGTCTCAGCTGCAACGGATGAATCCGGGCGACAAAGTGGACATCAGCGTTGATGCCTGGCCGGATATGAAGCTGGAAGGGCATGTCGACAGTATTCAGATGGGTTCCGGTTCGCGCTTCTCAACCTTCCCGTCAGAGAACGCCACCGGCAACTATGTGAAAATCGTTCAGCGCGTGCCGGTGAAAATCGTTATCGATAAGGGCCTTGATCCGAACCATCCGCTGCCGCTGGGTCTCTCGGTTGAACCGAAGGTAACCGTGGAATGAGTACGGCGCAGAGCTGGAAACCCGCCAGTAATCCGTGGTTAGTGGCGATCACGGTGACGCTGGCGGTGTTTATGGAGATCCTCGACACCACCATCGTTAACGTGGCGCTGCCGCATATCGCCGGTTCGCTCTCTTCCAGTTACGATGAGTCAACCTGGGTGCTGACCTCCTATCTGGTGGCAAACGGCATCGTGCTGCCTATCTCTGCGTTCTTCAGCCGGCTGTTTGGGCGTAAACAGTTTTTCCTGATCTGCATCGTGATGTTCACCATCTGCTCGTTCCTGTGCGGCATTGCCACGGAACTCTGGCAGATCATTCTATTCCGCGTGCTGCAGGGCTTTTTTGGCGGCGGGTTGCAGCCGGTTCAGCAGTCCGTGCTGCTGGACTACTTCAAGCCGGAAGATCGCGGCAAGGCTTTTGGTCTCTCCTCTATCGCCATTATTGTCGCGCCGGTTATTGGTCCGACATTGGGTGGCTGGATCACCGACAACTACAGCTGGCGCTGGGTCTTCTTTATCAACATTCCGGTCGGCGTGCTGACCGTGCTGGCCATTTATCAACTGCTGGAAGATCCACCGTGGGAGCGTAAATGGGCCAAAGGCAAACTGAAGATCGATTACATCGGTATCAGTCTGATTACGCTGGGGCTGGGTTGCCTGCAGGTGATGCTGGATCGTGGAGAAGATGAGGACTGGTTCGCTTCACACTTTATCGTGCTGTTCGCGGTGCTGGCGCTGGTCGGTATCGTCGGGGCCATCTACTGGCTGATGTATGCCCGTAAGCCGGTGGTCGATATTCTGGTGATGAAAGACCGCAACTTCTGGGTGGCTGGCCTGCTGATGGCTGGGATGGCGATGATTCTCTATGGCAGCTCCGTGGTGTTGCCACAGCTGGCGCAGCAGGATCTCGGGTACACCGCCACCTGGTCAGGGCTGGTGCTGTCGCCTGGCGCGGTGCTGATTGTATTGACGATTCCGCTGGTGCTGAAACTGATGCCGATTGTGCAGACGCGATACATCATCGCGTTTGGCTTCAGCTGTCTGGCCGTGGCGTTTCTCTACTCCTCCACCTTAACACCCAATGTCGATTTTAAAACGCTGGTGTTGATGCGCAGCGCGCAGTCGATCGGGCTGGGTTTCCTGTTTGTTCCGCTCACGACTATCGCCTTTGTCACCATTCCACAGCGGCTTAATGCTGATGCCTCGGCGCTGTTTACCATGTTCCGTAACGTGGCCGGATCGATTGGGATCTCGCTGTCGACCGCGGCCATCACCGAACGCGAGCAGGTACGCTCGGCGCATATGGTGCATAACATGACGCCGCTGAACGAGCCGTTCAACATTACGCTTCAGCACTGGGCGCAGGCGATTCGTGATTTTACCTCGGCGGTGGGTGATCCCGTTACGCTGGCAACCGGACAGCTTTATCAGGAGATGATTGCGCAGTCGCGCATCCTCGCTTACATCGATGTCTTCTCAGGCCTGAGTATTGTCGCCCTGATTCTGATTCCATTTTGCTGGCTGCTGTCGCCGATTAAGAGCGAAGGCAGTGCAGGAGCACACTAACATGAAGGTTTATTTCACTCATCGCCTGAAACCCCTGAGTTTACTGCTGGCCCTGGGGCTGGCAGGCTGCGCCGTCGGACCTGACTATCAGGCACCGAAACCCGTCGTGCCGGGCAGCTACAACACGCTGGATTCGCAGGAGGCGTCAAAACCGCAAACTGCCGCCATTAATTCACGCTGGTGGCGTAGCTTCAACGATCCACAGCTCGACAGCCTGATTGAGCGGGCGATCGCCGGTAACCTGAGCCTGCAGCAGACGGTGCTGCGCATTGCCGGGGCGCGTGAACAGCTGACACAGGCGCAGGGGAGTCTGTTCCCGAGTCTGAGCGGTTCGGCCAAAGTGACGCGACAGCAGCTTGGACTTAAAGGCTTGCTGGAATCCAATGGTGCGACCGATCAGCTCGACAGCAACGTGGCCAGCCAGCTCAATGGCCTGACCCAGCCGGTTAACCTTTATCAGGGTAGCTTTGATGCCAGTTGGGAACTTGATCTGTGGGGCAAAGTGCGCCGTCAGGTTGAGGCCGCTAATGCACAGCAGCAGGCGGCGATAGAGCAGCGCAATGATGCGCTGGTCTCACTGGAAGCCGAAGTAGCGCGAGCCTGGCTGCAGCTGCGAGGCGCGCAGAGCACCATTCAGACGCTGCAGCAGCAGATTGAAGTAGCGCAGCAGACCACCGAGCTTACGCAGAGTCAGCAGCAGAATGGACTGGCACCGCTGACCGATGTGGAAAATGCCCGAGCCCAGCTCAGCACGCTGCAGGCGCAACTGCCGCAGTATCAGTCACAGGCACGACAGGCGATGAACGGGCTGGCGGTGCTGCTTGGTAAAACGCCGGGTGCGCTGGATGCTGAACTCAGTACGCCAAAAGCGTTACCACCGCTACCGCAGTTTGTCCCGGTGGGTATTCCCTCCACGCTGGCACGTCGTCGTCCCGATATTCGTCAGGCTGAAGCGACGCTGCATGCTCAAACCGCTGAGATTGGCGTGTCTGTGGCGCAGCTTTTCCCGAGCCTGTCACTGACGGGTCAGCTGGGCGTGCGCAATACCGACGTCAGCTATCTGGATAACTGGAGCAGCCATTTCTACAGTTACGGTCCGTCGCTGTCAATTCCGATTTTCCAGGGTGGGCAACTGGTGTCGAGCGTTAAACTCGCCCGGGCACAGCAGGCCAGCGCCGCACTGGATTACCGTCAGACGGTGCTGACGGCATTGCAGGATGTAGAGAATGCGCTGGTCAGCTATCGCGCCGATCAGCAGCGTGTCACTGCGCTGGATGAGACGACCGGTGCCCTTCAGCGCGCCTTTGATCTCGCCAGCGACAGTTACCGGCAGGGGCTTTCAACCTTCCTCGAGGTGCTGGATGCACAGCGTCAGCTGGCGCAGGCACAGGAGCAGGCGACACAGGCGCGGATGCAGAGCGCGCTTGATTTAGTTGCGCTCTATAAAGCGCTGGGCGGCGGTTGGGAAACGTACCAGAACGTTGAAATGCCGCAATATCCGGTATTTGGCCCGGCCAGCCAGGCAAATTAGTCCTCTGGCGGTCGCTGCCTCTGTGCAGTAACCGCCCTTAATCTTTCTTCCTGTCAGCATTACGTCAGAGGCTGACAGCCTCTCCCGGCGATTGATAATTATCTAACCTGTTGAATAACCAGGTGTCTCACCGACGCTCTGCCCGACACAGGCAGCAGAAAATAAACGCGTGATAAGCACAGGGTTATTTTCAGCAACCGAGAAGCGACGTTATTTTTATGTTGCTGGTCTATTCTGATTCAGCTTTTTGAACTCTGTCACCTTTCTGAATTTATTTCCTGAACGGATTTTTTAAGTCGCCTCATGAGCAGGCAGGTAACCCGGGCGCAACTATTCCTCCGCCTGCGTCAGGCAGAACTGTTATTGCACAGCTGAGGGAACTGCGAATAATCTGACTCTGCTGCTAAACGCAGCGGCAAAAAAAAGTTAACAGATAGCAGCGGGCATTATTAAAAATTCATCAGGGCGTTAATTATTTTGGGCTATTTAACGGCCTGGAGGGCGATTTTTAAGCATAATCTGTAAGCTGGTGTGACTGAGATCGCGATCAGAGCACGTTTTTAATCTGCTATCAGCAGGTGCGCATCCGTAAATAATGATGCTGTAAAAACCCACTTTAGTAGATAAGGTAAACGGTCAGCTTTCGGTATAAAGCCTCTGAAATCGTTTTCAACAATGGAACCGGAGCACGATTTGTTGTTAATTCAGCGTTAATAAAACGTCAGGCACTGCCGATTTTAATAGTGCTGTTTTGTCTGAATTAATACTTAAGAATTATCTGTAGCGTAAAAATAATTTATTTTTTTATTTGAATTAGGTAATCTTGGCGCTACAGTTTTATTAACCCCCCTTAATCAAGGACATTGTGATGAGTGACGCATTTAAAGTACTGAACAATATTCGCACATTACGTGCCCAGGCTCGTGAACTGCCACTGACCGATCTTGAAGAGATCCTGGAAAAATTAACCGTTGTTGTTACCGAGCGCCGCGAAGAAGCAGAAGCGGAAGAGACGCAGAATCGCGAAAAAGAAGAAAAGTTGTCTAAATATCGCGAAATGCTGCTGGCTGACGGCATCGATCCTAATGAATTATTAGGTGCGCTGGAAAGCGGAAAAAAACGCACCAAGCGTGCGCCGCGTCCGGCTAAATATTCTTACACCGATGAAAACGGTGAGCAGAAATCATGGACAGGTCAGGGGCGCACCCCGGCAGCGATTAAAAAAGCGCTGGATTCCGGTAAAAGCCTGGACAGTTTCCTGATCGATTGATCAACACAATCCTTGTAAGTGGGAGCCGGGGGGCCATTAGGGTCCTCCGGCTTTTTTATTTCTGTCGGGATATCAATCACCCCGCTAGGAATCCACGCCTGACGCTGGCGTGCGCTGCGTCACATCTGGCATAATAGCCGCCGTTTTTTCATCCATTCTCTTCACAAAGGTCAATGCCGTGTTAGTTAGCAGCAATATCACCATGCAGTTTGGCAGCAAGCCACTGTTCGAAAATATCTCCGTTAAATTTGGCGGCGGTAATCGTTACGGTTTAATCGGTGCGAACGGCAGCGGAAAATCCACCTTCATGAAGATTTTGGGTGGCGATCTGGTGCCTTCAGGCGGCAACGTCTCTTACGATCCCAACGAGCGCATCGGTAAGTTGCGTCAGGATCAGTTCGCCTTTGAACAATTCAGCGTGCTGGACACCGTTATCATGGGTCACCATGAATTATGGGAAGTAAAGCAGGAGCGCGACCGCATTTATTCTTTGCCAGAAATGAGCGAAGAAGAGGGGTATAAAGTCGGCGATCTTGAAGCGCTTTACGGTGAGATGGATGGCTATAGCGCCGAGTCGCGTGCCGGTGAATTATTACTCGGCGTCGGCATTCCGGTTGAACAGCATTATGGCCCGATGAGCGAAATCGCTCCGGGCTTTAAATTGCGTGTGCTGCTGGCGCAGGCACTGTTTTCTAATCCGGATATTTTGTTACTTGACGAACCGACGAACAACCTGGACATCGATACGATTCGCTGGCTGGAGCAGGTGCTGAACGAGCGTGACAGCACCATGATTATCATTTCGCATGACCGTCACTTCCTTAATATGGTCTGCACCCACATGGCCGATTTGGATTATGGCGAGCTGCGGGTTTATTCCGGTAATTATGACGAATATATGACCGCAGCAACGCAGGCACGTGAACGTCTGTTATCTGATAATGCCAAAAAGAAAGCGCAGATTGCTGACTTACAATCGTTCGTCAGTCGTTTTAGCGCCAACGCCTCTAAATCACGTCAGGCGACTTCACGTGCTAAGCAGATGGATAAAATTAAACTGGATGAAGTGAAAGCCTCCAGTCGTCAGAACCCGTTTATCCGTTTTGAGCAGGACAAGAAACTGTTCCGTAATGCGCTGGAAGTGGAAGGATTAACCAAAGGATTTGATAACGGTCCGCTGTTTAAGAATTTAAATCTGCTGCTGGAAGTGGGCGAGAAGCTGGCGGTAATCGGTGCCAACGGTATTGGTAAGTCAACACTGTTGAAATCGCTGGTGGGTCAGCTTACGCCAGATAATGGCACGGTGAAATGGTCAGAGAATGCGCGTATTGGTTATTACGCTCAGGATCACGCCGATGATTTTGCCAATGATCTGACGGTATTTGACTGGATGAGTCAGTGGAAACAGCCGGGCGATGATGAGCAGACCATTCGCGGTATTCTCGGTCGTCTGCTGTTTTCGCAGGATGATATTAAGAAGCCGGCAAAAGTGCTTTCCGGTGGTGAGAAGGGTCGTATGCTGTTCGGTAAGCTGATGATGGAAAAACCGAACATCCTGATTATGGATGAGCCGACCAATCACCTCGATATGGAGTCGATTGAATCGCTCAATATGGCGCTGGAGATGTATGAAGGCACGCTGGTGTTTGTTTCGCATGACCGCGAATTTGTCAGCTCGCTGGCAACCCGCGTGATTGAGCTGAAAGCAGACAAGGTGGTGGACTTCACCGGTAATTACGAAGATTACCTGCGCAGTCAGGGTATCGTCTGATAAAAACGGGGTGGCGCAGGCCACCCCGTTTTTTTTGGCCTGTGGTGCTGAGAATTTCATTGCTTATGACCCAGCAGTTAAGGGTTATAAGCGGGTTCACGGGAAGTTCAGCATAGGCTCAGGGAGCATACGCCTTTCGCAAAGACGCAAAGGACGCCATCCATGGCATGCTCAGCGCGGGCGACTACGCACCTCAGGGATGAGGTGCGTAATCTCGCGGGCAGAGCGCCCAGGGATGGTTTAAGCGACTTTCCGATCTGACCGTGTTTCCGAAGCAGGCCAGGCATCACAGCTGTGCGAGCTTCAGGAAGCTGATGTTTTGCTAGCCCCACCGCCACACACTTCACAATGCGCGTCCTGCGCCACTTTCATGCTGCGGAACTCCGCGCTCATCGCATCGTACATCAGCAACCGGCTGGTGGCGGGCGCGCCAAAGGATGTCAGCACTTTAATGGCTTCCATCGCCTGCATCGCACCAATCACACCCACCAGCGGGGCCATGACGCCCGCCTCCACGCAGCTCAGGGTCTGTTCGCCAAACAGGCGGCTGATGCAGCGATAACAGGGGGTGCCAGGCTGCCAGTTGAATACGCTGATCTGACCTTCCATCCGAATTGCGGCGCCTGAAACCAGTGGTACCCGCTGCTGTCGGCAGAGCCGGTTAAGCTGCTCGCGAACCGCAACATTGTCAGTGCAGTCCAGCACCACCTGCTGTTGGGCAATCAGCGCCAGCAGCGCCGCATCGTCCAGCTGTCCATTAACCGGATGCAGCTGGCAGTGCGGATTGATGGCGGCCAGGCTTTGTGCGGCCGAGTCCACTTTAGCGCGGCCGATATCCGCGTCATGATGCAGGATCTGCCGTTGCAGGTTCGAGTGCGACACGGTATCGAAGTCCAGCAGCGTCAGATTGCCGACGCCGGCAGAAGCAAGGTAGGGCGCAGCCGCGCAGCCCAGCCCGCCCAGCCCGACGACCAGCGCGTGACTGGCTTTCAGCCGCTCCTGCCCCTCAAAATCAAAGCCGCGCAGAACAATCTGTCGGTTGTAGCGCAGCATCTCCTCATCACTTAATTCAGGCAGCATTTACGCCTCCAGCAGGGCGTTGAACGGTTCCACCTCAACCCATTCACCCGGTTCCACGTTGCCGCGATCCCGCTCCAGCACAATAAAGCAGTTCGCCTGGGCGAAAGAGCTGAAGACGTGCGAACCCTGCATTCCGGTGGTCTCCACCTCCAGTTCACCCTGTGCGTTCTGGCGCAGGATGCCGCGCTGGAAGTCGAGCCGGCCCGGTGACTTTTTCAGGCGCGAGGCGCAGCGCACTTTCTGACGGGGTGGCAAGGCGGATTTCTGCTGGCCCGTGAGGGTGGCAAGCAGCGGCTGCACCAGTTGATAGAAAGTGACGGCGGCGGAGACCGGGTTACCCGGCAGGCCACAGAACCAGCTGCTGTTAAGGCGGCCAAAGGCAAACGGCTTGCCGGGCTTGATCGCCAGCTTCCAGAAACTGATGGCACCGAGCTCTTCCAGCATGCTTTTGGTGAAATCCGCTTCACCCACAGAAACGCCGCCGGTGCTGATCACCACATCGGCCTGCCGATCGGCTTCCTCAAATGCGGCGCGCAGAGCAGCGGGATCGTCTTTGATAATGCCAAGGTCGATGACTTCGCAGCCCAGCTTATGCAGCATCAGCGAGACGGCAAAACGGTTGGTGTCATATATCTGACCGTCTGCCAGCGGCTCACCGACCGGCTGAAGTTCATCACCGGTGGAGAAGATAGCCACCCGCAGTTTTCGAAGCACGCTGACCTGGGCGATACCCAGCGAGGCGAGCAGCGGCAGCTCGGCGGCACCCAGACGCGTACCCGCTGCCAGCACCACATGGCCCGGCTGAATATCATCACCGGTCAGGCGAATATTCTGTCCCTGACGCACCGGCGCGGTAATGACAATCGCATCGCCCTGAGCCTCGGTCTGCTCCTGCATTACTACCGCTTCACAGCCTGCGGGCACCGGCGCACCGGTCATGATGCGAATCACGCTGCCCTGCGGCCACTCACCGCTGAACGGTGCGCCAGCAAAGGCCTTGCCTGCCACGGGAAGCGGTTGTCCGCTGCTGACATCGGCCAGCCTGACGGCGTAACCGTCCATCGCGGAGTTATCAAAGGGCGGCACGGCAATCGGTGAGGTGACTGCGGTTGCGGTGATGCGCCCGACCGCCTCGGCCAGCGGCACACTCAGTGAGTCGGTGACGGGCGTCAGCTGTGACAACATTTTTTGTTGCGCCTCCTCAAGGGAGATCAAACCTGCAGTAAAACTTTCCATGAACAGTCCAGCCTGGTTATTTCAGATGCTGCCTATTATGGTGGGAATTGGTCGCTGAGTCACATCGGCGTCGGCCGGGCCTGCCGGTCATTGCGACCAAAGTGAAATATGGCGGTAAGAAAAGGTTATAACCACAGGAACAGTTTCCGCTTTACAACACTTAGCAGGCTTTCTATAGTCAAAAATCACCAAAAATGGGTGAAAACCATTTTAAATCAGTGTTTTTCGTCCTGATGCAATCACAGGGTAGAGCGTTATGGTCAATGCAGTGATCGCCATTCACGGCGGCGCAGGTGCGATTTCGCGCGCAGCAATGAGCGCTGAAAAGGAACAACGCTACCGTCAGGCGCTCCACGATATTGTCACTCAGGGTCAGCAGATACTGGCTCAGGGCGGCAGTGCACTCGATGCGGTAACCGAGGCCGTACGACTGTTGGAAGAGTGTCCGCTGTTTAACGCGGGCAAAGGCGCGGTCTTCACCCATCAGGGTACCCATGAACTTGATGCCTGCATTATGGATGGCCGCACGCTGGAAGCGGGCGCGGTCGCAGGCGTAACGCGATTACGCAATCCGGTCCTGGCGGCACGTGCCGTGCTGGAAAAAAGCGAGCATGTGCTGTTTATCGGGGAAGGCGCGGAGCAGTTTGCCGTGGCGCAGGGGCTGGAAACGGTCGAACCTGATTACTTTTCGACGCCGGAACGCTGGGAGCAGCTGCAGCGCGCGCTCAACAGCGCTACCGCGGTGCTGGACCATGATGGTGCCGCACATAGCGACGACCCGCTCGACCCGGACCGTAAGTTCGGCACTGTCGGGGCGGTCGCGCTGGATCTGGCGGGCAACCTCGCTGCAGCCACGTCAACGGGCGGGATGACTAACAAGCAGGCCGGACGCGTCGGCGACTCGCCGCTGCCGGGCGCGGGCTGCTACGCCAGCAACGACAGCGTGGCGGTCTCCTGTACCGGCACCGGTGAAGTCTTTATGCGGACGCTGGCGGCTTACGATGTGGCCGCGCAGATGCGCTACGCCGGACGCTCGTTGCAGCAGGCAAGTGTTAACGTTATTCATGACAGCGTGCTGGAACTGGGCGGCAGTGGCGGCTTAATCGCCGTCGATCGCGCAGGCAACGTGGCGCTGCCGTTCAACAGCGAAGGCATGTACCGGGGCGTTGCGCGGGTCGGCGAGGCGGCTGAGGTCGCTATCTATCGCGAAAGTTAAGGATGCAGAAATGAGCGACAGGCAAACGCTACCGCCGCTGGCCCCTGATCAGGTGCTGGCGGTGCGCGATCTCAGTGTGCGTTTTCAGCACGAAGCCACCGTCACAGACGCAGTACGTCATTTGTCACTCGATCTGTTTCGCGGCGAAACGCTGGCGCTGGTAGGCGAGTCAGGTTCAGGAAAATCGGTCACCTCGCTGGCGCTGATGCGACTGATTGAGCAGGCTGGCGGCAGGGTGAGCGGTGAGGCGCAATTACGTCGTCGCAACGACGAGGTGCTGGATCTGATGCGCGCCTCAAAAAGTCAGATGCGTCGGGTGCGCGGCGCGGATATGGCAATGATCTTTCAGGAGCCAATGACCTCGCTGAATCCGGTCTTCTCCGTGGGCGAGCAGATTGCTGAATCCATCCGTCTTCATCAGGGGCTGAGCCACGCCGGGGCACTGGCAGAGGCGCGCCGGATGCTCGATCTGGTGCGCATTCCCGATGCGCACAATGTCCTGTCTCGTTTTCCGCATCAGCTCTCAGGCGGAATGCGTCAGCGCGTGATGATTGCGATGGCGCTCTGCTGCAAACCGGCGCTGCTGATTGCCGATGAGCCGACTACCGCACTTGACGTCACTATTCAGGCGCAGATTCTGCAACTCATCCGTGTGCTGCAAAAAGAGATGCAGATGGGGGTGATTTTTATCACGCACGATATGGGGGTGGTCGCTGAAATGGCCGATCGCGTTCAGGTCATGTATCGCGGCGATGTGGTGGAGAATGCGCTCGTCGCCGAACTGTTCAGCGCACCGCAGCAGCCCTACACTCAGGCGCTGCTGGCCGCGGTGCCCAGGCTCGGCTCGATGCAGGGCCAGCCGCTGCCGGCCAAATTTCCGCTGCTGCATAGCGACGCGGTTGATGACGTGCCGCAGGATACGGTTCGCCGCCTGCAGCCCCCCATTCTGCAGGTACGCGATCTGGTCACCCGCTTCGATATTCGCGGCGGCCTGCTGAATCGCGTCAAAAGCCGGGTTCATGCCGTCGAAAAAGTCAGTTTTGATCTCTATGCCGGAGAGACGCTGGCGCTGGTGGGGGAGTCGGGCTGCGGTAAATCGACCACCGGACGCTCGCTACTGAAGCTGGTTGCCAGCCAGGGCGGCACGCTGACATTTGACGGACAGCGCATCGACCATCTCTCAGGTGCTGCACTCGCCCATCTGCGGCGCGATATTCAGTTTATTTTCCAGGATCCCTACGCCTCGCTTGATCCCCGTCTGACGGTTGGCTTCTCAATTATGGAGCCGCTGCTGGTTCACAAGGCGATGCCGCGTCGCGAGGCGGAGCAGCGCGTCGCCTGGTTACTGGATAAAGTTGGTCTGCTGCCGGAACATGCTCAGCGCTATCCGCATGAGTTTTCCGGCGGGCAGCGCCAGCGTATCTGTATTGCCCGCGCGCTGGCGCTGAATCCGAAGGTGGTCATCGCCGATGAGTCCGTCTCGGCGCTGGATGTGTCGATTCAGGCGCAGATTATTAATCTGATGCTCGACCTGCAGCGCGAGTTTGGCATCGCCTTTCTGTTTATTTCTCACGATATGGCGGTGGTGGAGCGTGTCAGCCACCGTGTGGCGGTAATGTATCTCGGTCAGATTGTTGAGATAGGGCCGCGTCAGGCGGTGTTTGAACAGCCTCAGCACCCCTATACCCGAAAACTCATGGCCGCGGTGCCGGTAGCCGATCCGGCGCACCGGCGTCGTGAACGCGCCTTACTGGTCGATGAGATCCCCAGCCCGATTCATGCGTTAGGGGATGAACCTGAAGTGGCGCCGCTGATGGAGGTGGCTCCGGGTCATTTCGTCGCCCGCCACGTTATCAGCGCGACCTGAACAGTGAAGATGTCGCCCCGGCGACCAACCCGACAGGGATTACAGGAGAACAAGATGCAGATTACGATGCGTAAAGGGTTACTGGCGGCTGGCGTGTTAAGCAGCGCAATGACATTGCCCGCCTGGGCAGCACAGGATGCGGTGATTGCCGTCGCGTCCAACTTCACCACGCTCGATCCCTATGATGCTAACGACACGCTGTCGCAGGCGGTGGCGAAATCGTTTTATCAGGGGCTGTTTGGCTTCGATAAGGATATGAAACTCACCAATGTGCTGGCGGAGAGCTATCAGGCCAGCGCCGACGGCCTGACGTACACGATTAAGCTGCGCTCCGGGGTTAAATTCCAGGATGGCACGGACTTCAATGCGGACGCGGTGAAGGTCAACCTCGATCGCGCCAGCAATCCGGATAACCATCTTAAGCGCTACAACCTGTTTAAACGCATTGCCAGCACCGAAGTCGTCGATCCGGCCACGGTGAAAGTGACGCTGAAAGAGCCGTTCTCAGCCTTTATCAACAATCTGGCCCATCCGGCGGCAGCAATGATTTCGCCTGCCGCGCTGAAAAAATATGGCAAAGAGATCGGCTTCCATCCGGTGGGCACCGGTCCGTTTGTGTTTGAAACCTGGAATCAGACCGACTTTGTGAAGGTGAAAAAGTGGGATGGCTACTGGAAACCGGGCTATCCGAAGCTGGACAGCATTACCTGGCGACCGGTGGTGGATAACAACACCCGCGCGGCCATGCTGCAGACCGGTGAAGCGAACCTTGCGTTCCCGGTGCCTTATGAGCAGGCAAAACTGCTGGAGAAGAACAGTAAGCTCAATGTGGTGACCACGCCTTCGATTATGCAGCGTTACATCAGCCTTAACGTGACGCAGAAGCCGTTCGACAATCCGAAGGTACGTGAAGCGCTCGAGTATGCCATCAACCGTCAGGCGCTGGCGAAAGTGGCCTTCGCCGGTTACGCCACGCCTGCGACCGGCATCGTGCCGCCCGCCATCGACTTTGCGCAGACCTATCCGGCTATCAGCTACGATCCCGCTAAAGCGAAAGCGTTGCTGAAAGAGGCAGGCTACCCGAACGGATTTGAAACTACGCTCTGGTCGTCGCACAACCACAGCACCGCGCAGAAGGTGCTGCAGTTCACTCAGCAGCAGCTGGCGCAGATTGGCGTGAAGGTAAAAGTCACGGCGATGGATGCGGGTCAGCGTGCTGCTGAAGTCGAAGGTAAAGGCCAGAAAGAGAGCAACGTGCGCATGTTCTACACCGGCTGGTCCGCCTCAACCGGTGAAGCCGACTGGGCGCTGACGCCACTGTTTGCCACCGCAGCCTGGCCACCGGCAATCTTTAACACCGCGTTTTACAGCAATCCAAAGGTCGATAAAGATCTGGCCGATGCGCTGAAAACCACCGACCGTGCTGAAAAAGCGCGTCTCTACAAAGAGGCACAAGACACCATCTGGCAGGACCATCCGTGGATCCCGCTGGTGGTTGAGCAGCTGGTTTCTGCCAACAGCAAAAACCTGACTGGTTTTTATGTGATGCCCGATACCTCATTCAATTTTGATGAGGCCACGCTGAAGTAACGGAGCCGGCCAGCCCGTGTGGCTGGCCGCAACTGCAGGATGTTGCATGTTTAACTACTTTCTCAAACGACTGTTTGGGCTGATCCCCACGCTGCTGATCGTGGCGGTGCTGGTATTCCTGTTTGTTCACCTGCTGCCGGGCGACCCGGCGCGCCTGATCGCCGGGCCGGAAGCGGATGCCTCGGTGGTGGCGCTGGTGCGTCAGGAGCTGGGTCTGGATCTGCCGCTGCCACAGCAGTTCTGGCACTTTATGCTGAATGCGCTGCAGGGTGATTTCGGTCAGTCGATGGTCTCAAAGCGGCCGGTTGCGGATGAGATCGCCTCACGCTTTATGCCGACACTGTGGCTGACGCTTGCCAGCATGATCTGGGCGGTGATTTTTGGCATGACCATCGGCATCGTTTCGGCGGTCTGGCGTAACCGCTGGCCCGATCGGCTGGGGATGACGCTGGCGGTGTCGGGGATTTCGTTTCCCGCCTTTGCGCTGGGGATGCTGCTGATGCAGGTCTTCTCGGTTGAGCTGGGCTGGCTGCCCACCGTCGGGGCTGAGAGCTGGAAGCATTACATTCTGCCCTCCATCACCTTAGGTGCAGCGGTCGCCGCGGTCATGGCACGGTTTACCCGCGCCTCGTTCGTGGAGGTGATGCAGGAAGATTACATGCGTACCGCCCGGGCCAAAGGGGTACGCGAGTCGCTGGTGGTGGTGAAACATGGCCTGCGCAACGCGATGATCCCGGTGGTCACGATGATGGGGTTGCAGTTTGGTTTTCTGCTGGGTGGCTCAATCGTGGTCGAGGTGGTGTTTAACTGGCCGGGCCTGGGGCGTCTGCTGGTCGACTCCGTGGCGATGCGCGACTATCCGGTTATTCAGGCCGAAGTACTGCTGTTTTCTCTGGAGTTTATTCTGATCAATCTGTTTGTCGACATGCTCTATGCGGTGATTAACCCCGCTATTCGCTTCAAGGAGTCGCGATGAAAAACTGGCGACGTGAAGCGGCCCTGAAAACGATGCCGCTGATAGCGGAGAACCGGGTGCGTACGCCGTGGCGTGAGTTCTGGCGACGCTTCCGGCGTCAGCCGGTGGCGCTGCTGGCCGGGGTGTTTGTGCTGATACTGATTGTACTGGCGGTGATCGCCCCATGGATTGCGCCGTTCGACGCAGAGAACTACTTCGATTATGACCGGCTCAACGACGGTCCGTCGCTGATGCATTATTTTGGCGTCGATTCGCTGGGTCGCGACATCTTCAGCCGGGTGCTGGTCGGCACGCGTATTTCCCTGATTGCCGGCTTTTTCTCGGTGGTGATTGGCGCAGTGATTGGCACACTTTTCGGGCTGTTAGCCGGGTATTACGAGGGTTGGTGGGACCGTATCACCATGCGCATCTGTGATGTGCTGTTTGCCTTTCCCGGCATTCTGCTGGCGATTGCGGTGGTGGCGATTATGGGCAGCGGCATGAGCAACGTGATTGTGGCAGTCGCTATCTTCAGCATCCCGGCCTTTGCCCGTCTGGTACGCGGTAACACGCTGGTGCTGAAACATCAGACCTATATTGAGTCGGCACGCAGCATCGGCGCGTCTGACTGGACGATCCTGATGCGGCATATTCTGCCCGGCACGGTATCGCCGATTGTGGTCTATTTCACTATGCGGGTCGGCACCTCCATCATCACCGCCGCCAGTCTGTCGTTTCTCGGGCTGGGCGCGCAGCCGCCCACGCCGGAGTGGGGCGCCATGCTGAATGAGGCGCGGGCCGACATGGTGATTGCCCCGCACGTGGCGATTTTCCCCAGTCTGGCGATTTTCTTCACGGTTCTGGCATTTA
This sequence comes from Pantoea sp. JKS000250, assembly GCF_003201065.1. Classification (NCBI taxonomy): domain Bacteria; kingdom Pseudomonadati; phylum Pseudomonadota; class Gammaproteobacteria; order Enterobacterales; family Erwiniaceae; genus Pantoea; species Pantoea sp. JKS000250. Next base: position 3,552,541 of record NZ_QICZ01000001.1, read on the forward strand.
ATTTGCTCGGTGACGGGCTACGTGACGCACTTGATCCTAAACTAAAGAAATGAAACCTTTCGATTATGATCAGGACTTCAGCACGATCGACTTCCGCCAGCATCCCGAGCTTTATCAGGTCGGGCGAGGTGAGCAGGGTGTGCTGATGGTCGAGCCTTATAAAGGCGAAATTCTGCCGCACTGGCGTTTTCGCACCGTTCCCATTGCTGAAGAGTCGGCTGAAAAAATCATGGCGCTGTTTGAGGATTACCGGCGTCAGGACGATTTTGTCGGCATGGATATGGCGCGCAAATTTATCCAGATGGGGTACACCCGGGCGCGGCGTTACAGTAACCACAAAGGCGGCCGCAAATATGACGCGGACGGCAAGGAGCTGCCGCGCGGCGTCAATGAGGAAAAGGCCGCAGCGGCGGCTATCTTCAAAGCTTATTGGGACAAACTGCGTGAGGATGAGGATTATCTGCGCCGCAAAAAAGCGCATCAGCAGCAGTATGGTTAAGCCCTAAATCTCTTCCCCCGGCCACTTCCACCGTGGCTGCCATCATTGCCTGAACCCGCCCGGCTCGTTCTTCGGGCGTTATCCTGCTCCCCTTTGTCAGTCCCGAAAGGCCAGATGCAAATGAGAAATCTTTGGTTTCGGTCAAACTGCGACGTAAAGTAGTGAAAAAACGCGTAAAAGCCGGTCCACGACTCGGACAAAAAAAGCGGGTGAATCACACTCTGCCTTTTCCGGTAACGTCCCGTGCTGTAAAAAGAAATCGGATCCGAAAACGCTGGATGACGGATAAGCGAAACGCTGACGATGACAGCTGTTCAGCGCTGTCCGAAAAACGCGGGTTGATATTCACTTGTTTTCATTAATAATAAACCAGCAAACCCCACTGAGGGGGCTATGACCCTCAGGTAATGAAATGGATAATGTGAGAGCTAAATAATGAAAGAGATCATCAACGGATTTCTGAATTTCCAGCAGAATGTGTTTCCTGAAAGGAAGGATCTTTTCAAAAGCCTGGCGTCAAATCAAAATCCGAAAGCGCTGTTCATCTCCTGTTCAGACAGCCGTCTGGTGCCGGAACTGGTGACGCAGCAGGAGCCAGGAGAGCTGTTCGTTATCCGCAATGCGGGCAACATCGTTCCCTCATTTGGCCCGGAGCCGGGTGGTGTCTCCGCCACGATCGAATATGCGGTGGTCGCGCTGGGCGTCTCAGACATCATCATCTGCGGTCACTCCAACTGCGGTGCCATGAACGCCATCGCGTCATGCGCCTGCATGGATACCATGCCTGCGGTTGAGCACTGGCTGCGCTATGCCGATGCGGCAAAAGCAGTGGTCGAGCAGCGTGAATATGACTCGCCAGAGAAGAAGCTGAACGAGATGGTCAAAGAGAACGTGATCGCTCAGCTGAACAACATGAAGACTCATCCGTCGGTCTCCGTTGCCCTGCGTAACGGCAAGCTGCGCCTGCACGGCTGGGTTTACGACATCGAAACCGGCACCATCATGGCGCTGACTCAGGGCGGTAAGCAGTTCATCACCCTGTCTGATAATCCTGATGCCAGTTTTGAGTAATGCCTTTCACCCGCTGCGTTATGCAGCGGGTATTTTCCGATCTTCCGCACAGATAACCCCTTAAAACGACGCCTATTTTCAGCATTTCCCCCGTGATTTATCTATGCTTGCTTAAACCTTCCTGACACAAGCGAGTTGATCATGCGTAAAACGTCCGTTGCTGCTCTGCTGGCAGTTTCCGCACTGTTGCTCAGTGGATGTACTTCTCATGTTGCAGACAAGCAGCACTATTCGGGTTTCTTATCGGATTACAGCCAGCTGAAGCCCTCTGAATCGGCCAGCGGGGAACCGACCCTGCGCTGGATTTCTCCCGACTATAAGAGCAGCCAGTATCAGGATGTGCTCTATACACCGGTCGTTTTCTATCCGGCTGCACGGCCTACGGCTCGCGTCAGTCAGCAGACGCTGGATCAGATACGCAGTTACACCGATATTCAGTTGAAAGGGGCGATTGCCACCCGTCTGCCGCTGGTTAATCAGGCTTCGCCACATACTCTTAAAGTGCGTGCGGCGATCACCGCCGTCTCGGCAGAGAACGAGGGCGTACAGTTTTACGAAGTGGTGCCGATTGCGGCAGTCGTCGCCAGTACGATGGCGGCATCAGGCCACCGAACTCAGAACAGTGAACTGTTCCTGGAAATCGAAGCCAGCGACGCCGTGACCGGCAAACCGTTGATCCGGGTTGTGCGAAAAGCCTTTGGCAAAACGGTCAGTAACAGCACGACGCCAATCACCTTTGATGATCTGAAACCGGGTATTGATACGCTGGTTCGTGACACGGTGAGTTTCAACGCGCCATAACCTTTCGGGGCGGCACATCCTTGTCGCCCTGTTTAATCTTTTGTAAATCCTCAGGTTCATCACGCAGCGGATGACTACGCTTAAGGGCACGCTATCCCGTCAGGAGAACCTTATGATCCGTTTTTCGACTGCTCTTGTACTCGGCGGCGCGCTGTTCTGCGCCTCGCCACTGTTTGCCGCCGACGTAAAGGTCGAGGTATTGCAGGATAAGTTACAACATCCATGGTCGGTTGCCTTCCTGCCCGACAACAAAACGCTGCTGATTACCGAGCGTAGCGGAGCGCTGCGCAGCTGGAGTCCTGAGAGTGGCCTGTCGCAGCCGATTCAGGGTGTGCCAAAGGTCTGGGCAGAACGGCAGAGTGGACTGCTGGACGTGGTGCTGGCACCGGATTTTGCGACCAGCCGTCGCGTCTGGCTTAGCTACACCGAGGCGAACAGCAGCGGCAAAGCAGGTGCCGTCGTGGGCGTCGGCACGCTGAGTCCGGATAACCGGCAACTTAGCGATTTCCGCGAGGTAGTCCGGCAGACGCCGATGCTCTCCAGCGGCAACAATATCGGCACCCGGCTGGCGTTTGATACTCAGGGCTACCTCTGGATCGCGTTCGGCGATAATTTTGTCAGCAGCGCCGCGCAGGATCTCGATAAGCTGCAGGGCAAACTGCTGCGGCTCAACGCCGATGGCAGCGTGCCGGACGATAATCCGTTTGTGAAAAAGCCCGGCGCGCGGCCAGAGATCTGGGCCTATGGTCTGCGTAATCCGCAGGGACTGGCGCTTAATCCCTGGACCGGCACGATATGGGAAAATGAACATGGCCCGCGCGGTGGCGATGAAGTGAATATCATGGCCCGGGGCAAGAACTACGGCTGGCCGCTGGCGACGTACGGCATTGACTACAGCGGCGATAAAGTGCCGGAATCAAAGGGCACCCATGCTGCAGGCACCGAACAGCCGCTTTATCACTGGAAGGATTCGCCGGCCATCAGCGGCATGGCGTTTTATAACAGCGCCCGTTTTCCGCAGTGGAAGAATTCGGTGTTTATCGGGGCACTGAAAGAGAAAAACCTGATCCGTCTGAGTCTCAACGGCGAAAAAGTGGTGGAAGAGCAGCGCCTGCTGGGCGATCAGAAGGCGCGAATCCGCGATGTGCGGCAGGGACCGGATGGCTGGCTCTATGTGCTGACCGATGAGGCCAATGGCAGGCTACTGAAAGTGGGATTAGCGCAGGACGCTGGCGCGTCCCGCGGCTAAGGAGCTGGCCTGGCAGACGATTTTATTTGTCAGTCTGGATCTGAGCCGTGCTCACAATCTTCACGTACTCCATGTATGCGCCGGTTGCTGCGCGCAGACCGTGTCCAGACTGCCCGAAATAATGATGCCTGCCGGGAAAGGCGCTGAGTCAGCGTGCCCAGTGGTAAACCTGCCAGCCGCGGTTTAGCGCTTCCTGGTGCAACTGTTCATCCGGGTTGATAACGTGGGCATGATCGGCCTGCTGGAGGAGCGGCAGGTCGTTCATGGAGTCGCTGTAAGCCCAGGTGCGGTCAAAGTTCTCCTCCTGCTGCAGCGCTTTCCAGTCACCCAGGCGGGTCACTTTACCCTCTTTGTAGGTCATGGTGCCGTAGGTGTTGCCGCTGTAGCGCTCATCCACGATCTCAACGCCAATCGCCAGCGCACCGCAGGCACCCAGCTTCTCGGCAATCGGCACCACCAGATGTTCGCCACTGGCGGAGATGATCATCACTCTGTCACCGCGTGTCCGGTGCCACTCAATGCGCTCGCGGGCGGCAGGATAAACGCGTGGCATGATGTCGCGATGAATGAAGCGGCGCACCCACCCTTCAACGGTCAGTGTTGCCATGCCTGCCAGCGGGGAGAGGGTTTTATTCATGTACTCTTCAATCGACAGCGTGCCGGCATAGTACTGGTTCATCAATGCCTGTTCCTGATCAATCAGTTCGCTGGGGGCGAATCCCTGTGATACCAGCCAGCGCAGCCACAGGCTGGTGCTGTCTTCACAAATCAGTGTTTCATCAAGATCAAAAAGGGCTAAGTCCATGGTCGGTCTCCTCGGCTGACTGGCTTTCAGGTTAGCCGATAATTGTGACGGGCTTAACTCTTCTGCGAAAAATCGGAATTTCACGCAGTTTTGAAAGTGACAGACGCGGGGAAAAGCGGCAAGTGCGCGGCGCTTATGCCAGGGTTACTCTACTAAACTCTAAAAAACTTTACGATTCGACGGTTTTTTTCGCTGCCGGCAACGGTTAGCGTTTGAGTGAGAATTTTCTGCCCCTGGAATTTCGATTTAACAAGGACAATCCGGCCAAGCCCATGACAAACACTCGCTTCTCATCTCGCCTGCGGCACCTTGCTGCCACCTCATTACTGATTCTTGCCCCCATCAGCGTGTTTGCTGAGCAGGCTCCCGCTGCGCCTGGCATTGATGCTAAAGCGTGGATTCTGATCGACTACGCCAGCGGTAAAGTGTTAACCGAATCCAGTGCCGATCAGCGTCTCGATCCCGCCAGTCTGACCAAGATGATGACCAGCTACGTGGTCGGTCAGGCGATTAAAGCGGGCAAAATCAAACCGGATGACCTGGTCACCGTGGGACAGGATGCCTGGGCGACCGGCAATCCTAAGCTGCGCGGCTCTTCGCTGATGTTCCTCAAGCCGGGCGATCGGATACCGGTTCATGAGCTGAATAAAGGGATTGTGATCCAGTCCGGTAATGACGCCTGTATTGCGCTGGCGGACTATGTGGCGGGCAGTCAGGATTCGTTTATCGGCCTGATGAACAACTATGTGAAGGCGCTGGGACTGCAGAATACCCACTTTATGACGGTGCATGGTCTGGATGCAGAAGGGCAGTACAGTACCGCGCGTGATATGGCGCTGATTGCCCAGGCGCTGATCCGCGATGTGCCCGAAGAGTACGCACTGAATAAAGAGAAAGAGTTCACTTTTAATAAGATTCGCCAGATTAACCGCAACCGCCTGTTGTGGAGCACCAACCTTAAGGTGGATGGTGTCAAAACCGGTCACACCTCCGGCGCGGGCAATAACCTGGTGGCTTCCGCGACCGAAGGCGACATGCGTCTGATCTCGGTGGTGCTCGGCACCGCCAGCGACGCGATTCGTTTCCGCGAAAGTGAAAAGCTGCTGACGTGGGGCTTCCGTTTCTTTGAAACGGTAACGCCGATTAAAGCGGATGCGCCGTTTGCGCAGCAGCGGGTCTGGTTTGGTGACAAAAGTCAGGTGAATCTGGGCGTGGCGAAAGATGCCGCGCTGACCATCCCGAAAGGGCAGATGAAGAACCTGAAGGCGAGTTTTAAACTCAATGCGCCGCAGCTTGAAGCACCGCTGAAGAAGAATCAGGTGGTCGGCACCATCGACTTCCAGTTAGACGGTAAGACGATTGAGCAGCGTCCGCTGGTGGTGCTGCAGGATGTGCCGGAAGGCGGCTTCTTCAGCCGGATGATTGACTTCGTAATGATGAAGTTTAACGGCTGGTTCGGGAAGTGGCTGTCATAAGTGAGCAGGGACGCTGATGCGTCCCTGAGACAGTTGATTAATGTGTTCCGTAAGCTGTAAGACAGAGCCTGCTCAGGGAACACGGTCAGATCGGAAAGACGCAAAAGCCGTCATCCCTGACATGCTCTGCCCGCGCCATCCATGGCGCGGGACGCTTTCCTCCTCTGCCCGTGTTCCCTTCGGGTTAAGCTTATCGATCGCTGTGAGATCCTGACTCAGGCTTATGAGCAGTCCCTTTCTTAATTCTGCGTCCAGCCCTTACGAATAGGCAGAGCAAACAGCGCCCGATAGAGCGGGTTGATCACCGCCAGCATCCGCTCGCCATAGAACTGCCACGCCAGATGCGACGCCAGACAACTCAGCAGACCCACCAGGAACCCACCCAGCATATCCATTGGCCAGTGAACGCCCAGGTAGACCCGCGACCAGGCGATGGCGCAACCCGCTACCATCAGCACCACACCCGACCAGAGGCGATGCCAGAAAATAAATGCCAGCGCAAAGGTGAATATTGTCGTGCCGTGATCGCTGGGATAAGAGTCATCGGCAGCGTGATGCAGGAACTGATAACCGTAGCCAATGGCGAAAGGGCGGGGATGCGGCAGCAGATGGCCCACACACCAGGAGATCGCCAGCGCATAAATCAGCGCCATACCCGTTTTCAGTACCAGCACTCGCTGCGAAGAGACCTGATCGCGCGGTCCCCAGAGCCACATCGCGACGATTAACAGTGGCACGATGGCGATCAAATCTCGGGCAATAAAGGTCGCCAGCTGCAGCAACCAGGCGGGTGATGCCGGTGTGGCATTGATGGCAGTAAACAGTGCGTGGTTCAGCTCTTCCATATCGGGATAAATTCCTCAGCAGACAGGCCGGTCATCAGCCTCAGGCAACATCCGGTCACCCAGGCACGATAACAGCGGCAAATAAACGTTCAGCGACAACGCGCCCGACCAATCAATCAGCACAATTTGCTAATTTAACAGAGCGCTATCCTGCTTTTTGCCGGGCAGTTCGTCTACGGAAAGGCTCTTAATCTCATAATGAGTTGCACAACTGTTTAAGTTTTATGACGGTTTGAGAGGTGATTTCAGAGTGGAAGCGCGGGATCGGGCGAAAAAAAGGCATAAAAAAACCCGCCGGGAAAAAGACCAGCGGGCTCCACAATTTGGGGATTTCAAAGAAAAGCAGTGGCACTTATTATGACTATCACTTAACAATAAAGTTCTGGACGTTGGCAAAAAAATTTTATAAGGGCAGTATCGGCCAGATAATCACAATCAGCGTCCCCGCCAGCGTCAGTAACACGTTGGCGATCGCATAAGTTCCCGCATAGCCCAGCGCCGGAATATTACTGCGTGCCGTATCGCTGATGATCTCCATGGCCGGTGCGCAGGTTCGCGCGCCCATGATGGCTCCAAACAGCAGGGCGCGGTTCATCCGCAACACATAGGCACCAAACAGATAGCAGATGATCACCGGAATCAGGCTTACCAGCAGACCGCATAGCAGCATCAGCGCACCATCACTGCTCAGGCCGTGATTAATCCCGCTGCCGGCACTTAATCCTACGCCCGCCATAAACACCATCAGGCCAAACTCTTTCACCATGGTAAGCGCGCCCTGCGGAATATAACCAAAGGTCGGATGGTTGGCGCGCAGGAAACCGAGCATGATACCGGCGAACAGCAGACCCGCTGCGTTGCCAATACCAAAACTGAAATTGCTGAACTGAAACGTAATCAGACCAATCATCAGACCCACGATAAAGAACGCGCAGAAGGCCAGGAGATCGGTCATCTGACTGTGAATCGCGATAAAGCCGATGCGATCGGCCACGCTTTTCACCCGTCGCGCCTCGCCGCTGACCTGCAGCACATCACCTTTGTTGAGCATGATGCTGTCGTCGATCGGCATCTCAATCTGACTGCGTATCACCCGGTTCAGGAAGCAACCGTGATCGGTAAGGTTTAACTTGCTGAGGCGTTTGTTCACTGCGTTGTGGTTCTTCACCACGATCTCTTCGGTGACGATACGCATATCCAGCAGATCGCGGTCAAACACCTCTTTGCCGTTACGGAAACTGGGGTCGAGCCGGGCATGTGCATCGGGATAGCCCACGAGCGAAATATCATCACCGAGCTGCAGCACCGCATCCCCATCGGGACTGGCGAGAATACCGTTGCGGCGAATACGCTCAATGTAACAACCTGTCTGACGATAGATACCCAGCTCGCGCAGGTTTTTGCCGCCGCTCCACGCCACCAGTTCCGGGCCGACGCGATAGGCGCGGATCACCGGCAGGAAGACTTTACGCTGGCTGTCGGCATCCAGACCGCGTTCCCGCGCAATCTGTTGCGCACAGGTCGGCAGATCCTGATGTTGCAGACGGGGCAGGTAGCGTGCGCCGAAAATCAGACTGACCAGGCCGATCAGATAGGTCACAGCGTAACCGAGGCTCAGCTGATCCTGCATCAATCCAAGCTGCTTTGGATCGCTGATGCTTTGCCGCAGGGTATCACCTGCGCCGACCAGCACCGGCGTTGAGGTCATCGACCCAGCCAGCATGCCGGCGGTGAGCCCAATATCCCAGCCAAAGAGTTTACCCAGCCCCAGTGCCAGCAACAGCGCGCTGACCACCATGACGATGGCGAGCATGAAATAGTTTTTGCCGTCGCGAAAGAAAATAGAAAAAAAGTTGGGACCCGCTTCAACACCAACACAAAAAATAAACAGCATAAAGCCCAGACTCAACGCATCGGTATTGATCGCGAAGTGCTGCTGCCCTAATAAGAGCGAAACCACTAATACGCCAATCGAATTTCCCAGCTGAACCGAGCCAAGACGCAACTTGCCCAGACAGAGGCCGAGCGCCAAAACGACAAATAATAACAAAATGTCATTTCCGCTTAACAATCCTGCGACGTTAATATTCACTGTTTAACTTCTTGTTTACGTGTAACCTGTTGAAGAGTGGCCTGTTTTTCGCTATCGTGATCAGGCCGTTGAGGTTCTGTTGTATCAACACTGCAAATGGAACCGTTATCGCGGCGCTATTCTAATCACAAATATCTTATACAGCTATTAGCTGTTTTCATTCGTTGCCATAACGAACTGTTTCTTTTTATTTCCACCAGAACGCATCAGGGATATCAGCAGGTTATTGTCGGGGTTACTTTTAATCAGTGGGGTGGTATGCCGCAGCGTTCTTATCTCTGGACTACCCGCCTGTGCGGCGTGGTGTTGTACAGTCTGGTGTTTGTTTTTACCTGTCATTTCTGGCAGGTCGGTCCCGGCCCGCTTCGTGGTCAGCCCGAATTACTGCTCTTTATGTTACCTGGTATTTTGATGGCGTTGATGCAGGTGGAAAGCCCGTTAAAAAGCACGCTGCTGATGGGGCTCTGGGGAACGTTGCTGGCAGCACTGCTGCTCAATAACAGCCTGTTTATTCACAGCAGCGGACTGTTTGCCATCGCGTGGAGTCTCAGCGCACTGTTCTGGGCCGGCTGCGGGGCGTTGCTGGTGCGGTTAATGCAGATTGTGATGGCGTCACTCAACTAACACGGTGCCCGATGGCTGACGTCAGCCAGAAAGCAAAAAGGCGAGACAGGAAAATCCTGCCTCGCCTTTTTCATTCCGGTTATCTGCGCTTACGCGACAAATCCCAGATTCTCTTTGGTCCAGGCCGCAAACTCGGTGTAACCACCGATATGTTTTTCGTCCACGAAAATCTGCGGTACGGTGCTGACCGGTTTACCGGCGCTGGCTTCCAGGTCGGCTTTAGTAATGCCTTCTGCATTAATATCAACATACTGATAGCTAAAGTCATCGCGCTCCGCGGTCAGTTTGTCGGCCAGTTCATGGGCACGGACACAGTAGGGACAGCCCGGACGACCAAAAATAACAGCAATCATTGAGAACTCCTTGCAGCGACGATTATGTGATGTGTATCACATAATCAAACAGAGAATGGCAACCATCATGCCCGCTCGTATCGCTTAAGGAAAGCAGGATTTGCCTGTTAGTCTGATGCCCGCACGCTATTGCCGCCGTTCAGGAAGCGTCTGAAACAAGGGCTTTTTCACGACGGCAGCCCGTGTAACCCGCGCAATTTTTGGGTTGTTGACCATAATTGACGCTCAGTAAGCCGCAAAGGCAGGAGGATATGATGCAGAGTGTGGCCAGATTACCCCGGTTTATCGTGGTGCTGGAAGCGGCTGGCGGCCTGTTAATTCTGGGTGCGCTGCTGCTGATTAACCACTGGCTGCCGCTGCCAGATCAGGCGGATGCCAGAACGCTGGCTACCGTGCTGTTCATCGCTGGCGTGGTGCTGATGCTGCCTGCTGCCTGGCTATTGATGTGGCGCACCGCGAAAGCTATTGCGCCACAGCTGTTCAATCAGATTGATAAAAAAAGATAATGTTGCTGGAGACTTTATGACACCGACCATTGATTTACTGTGCAGCCACCGTTCAATCCGCGCCTTTACTGACCAGCCGGTCAGCGAAGCCCAGCGTGAAGCGATTATTAATGCGGCGCAATCGGCGTCCACATCCAGCTTTTTACAGTGCTCTTCTATTATCCGTATCACCGACAAAGCGCTGCGTGACAAGCTGGTGACGCTGACCGGCGGACAGACGTGGGTCGCAGATGCACCTGAGTTCTGGGTTTTCTGCGCGGACTTTAATCGGCACCTGCAGATTTGCCCGGATGCGCAGCTGGGCCGTGCCGAGCAGCTGCTGCTGGGCTGCGTCGACACCGCCCTGATGGGACAGAACGCGATGGTCGCAGCAGAGTCGCTGGATCTGGGTGGCGTCTTTATCGGCGGAATTCGTAACAGCATCGCAGAAGTGACCGAACTGCTGGGCCTGCCGAAATTTGTGCTGCCGCTGTTTGGTTTCTGTCTGGGGCATCCGGAATCAAAGCCGGACGTCAAACCGCGTATGCCGCATGCGATGCTGGTGCATGAGAACCGCTATCATCCTCTGGATCCGGCGGTGCTGGCAGAATATGACAGCCGCACAGAACTCTACTATCAGCAGCGCGACAGCAACCAGCGCAGCGAAACCTGGAGCGAGCTGATCCAGCGGCTGATTATTAAAGAGACGCGTCCGTTTATGCTCGATTATCTGCATCAGCAGGGCTGGGCCACGCGTTAATCCACCAGGAGAGAGCTGCGATGAAGATAGCCATTCTGTCGCGTGATGAGACGCTCTACTCCAGCCGGCGATTGCGTGACGAGGCTGCCGCTCGCGGCCACGTGGTGCAAATCATCGATCCGCTCTCCTGCTATATGAATATCAATCCCGCCTCACCGGCGGTTCACTATTGTGGTGAACCGCTGGGCCATTTCGATGCCGTTATCCCCCGCATCGGCAACGCCATGACCTTTTATGGCACGGCAGTGCTGCGACAGTTTGAGATGTGCGGCAGCTATCCCCTGAATGAGTCCGCCGCCATTACCCGCACCCGGGATAAATTGCGCTCGCTGCAGCTGCTGGCACGTGAAGGCATCGATATGCCGGTCACCGGCTTTGCCTCCTCGCCCGATGACACTGACGATTTGATCGCCATGGTCGGCGGCGCGCCGCTGGTGGTTAAGCTGGTGGAAGGGACGCAGGGCATTGGCGTGGTGCTGGCGGAAACGCGTCAGGCGGCAGAGAGCGTCATCGATGCCTTCCGCGGCCTGAATGCCCATATCCTGGTGCAGGAGTTCATTAAAGAAGCACAGGGTCGTGATATTCGCTGTCTGGTGATCGGCAATCAGGTAGTGGCAGCGATTGAGCGGGTAGCGAAAGAGGGCGATTTCCGCTCTAACCTGCATCGCGGCGGTAAAGCGTATCCGGTAGCGATCACGCCACAGGAGCGGCAGATCGCCACGAAAGCAGCGGCCACCCTCGGGCTGGAAATCGCCGGTGTCGATATTCTGCGTGCCCATCGCGGTCCGCTGGTGATGGAAGTGAACGCCTCGCCCGGCCTGGAAGGCATTGAAACCAGCAGCGGCCTTAACATTGCTGCGCTGATGATTCAGCGGATTGAGCAGCAGGCCATCCCCGGGCTCCGTCCTAAAACCGCTGGCTGACACGCGCTTTTCAGCAGTTTTCGTGGCATCGCCGCGCATTTTTCCGTAAGCTAAGTCGCCTGTTTATCACCCCACTGGGATTTTACGATGGATTCTCTTGTCGTTCCGGATATCGACCTGCTGCGTCGCTGGCTGGATCAGCAAAATATCACCTGGTTCGAATGCGATGCCTGTCAGGCACTTCATCTGCCGCACATGCAAAACTTTGATGGGGTGTTTGACGCCAAAATCGATCTGGTCGACAACGTCATTCTGTTTTCGGCGCTGGCTGAAGTGAAGCCGACGGCGCTGATTCCGCTGGTCGGCGATCTGTCGCAAATTAATGCCAGTTCTCTGACGGTGAAAGCCTTTATCGACATTCAGGATGATAATCTGCCGAAGCTCATTGTCTGTCAGTCAATGACTACTACCGCCGGATTAACCTTTGGTCAGTTCTCACACTTTATGAAACAGAGTGAAGAGCAAATCTCCATGGTGATCCTGGAGGCCTTTGCCAATAATCTGCTGATTGTGGGTGAAGAAGAAGAGCACGTTCCGGTGACCAGCGTTCATTCTGTGCTGCACTAAGCCCGATAGGGTCGCCCACTAAGCCGTCCCTGAGACGGCTTTTTTATGCCCGCGATTTGCCGCCGCCTTTTTTTATTCTGCATTTTGCCCTTTACCGCCAGATATTTGTCGTGGTTTATGCCATGAAAGCCGAACCTCATAGCTCAGACATGCATAAAATATCGCTTTCAGGCGTTTTTTACGCTGGGGTCTGGTGAAGCCTGAGCGGGGGGGCTATGCTTGCGGGGCTGTAACAGACGTGTAACTGCGTCCCAGCTATAGGATTTTGCTATTAAACTCCCGCTGGATAATGATTCATTGTGTCACTGACGTCTTGTACAGAACGCAATGCAGGGATCTCAGGTTTGCAGCGTTGAAATGACCCGCTCAGGAGGATGGAAAAATATGTTCAACTCACGTCAGAAATGGCTGTCAGCTGTGGTAGCTGCTGCGCTGATGGCCGCGTCGGCCAGCAGTATGGCGGAAGATAAAACGCTGCACGTCTACAACTGGTCCGATTATATTTCGCCAGATACTGTGCCGAACTTTGAAAAGCAGTCCGGCATTAAAGTGGTCTACGATGTGTTTGACTCCAACGAAGTGCTGGAAGGCAAACTGATGGCGGGCAGCACCGGCTACGATGTCGTGGTGCCATCTTCCAGCTTCCTGGCGCGTCAGCTGCAGTCCGGCGTATTCCAGCCACTGGATAAGAGCAAACTGCCGAACTATAAAAACCTCGATCCGGCGCTGATGGAAAAAGTAGCGCAGCACGATCCGGGTAACAAATATGCCATTCCTTATCTGTGGGGCACCACCGGTATCGGTTACAACATCGACAAGGTTAAAGCCGCACTGGGCGCCGATGCGCCGGTCAACAGCTGGGATCTGGTACTGAAGCCGGAAAATCTGGAGAAGCTAAAAAGCTGTGGCGTCTCCTTCCTGGATGCACCGGAAGAGATCTTCGCCACCGTGCTCAACTATCTGGGCAAAGATCCGAATACCTCGGATGCTAAAGAGTATTCCGGCGCAGCGACCGACCTGCTGCTGAAACTGCGTCCGAATATCCGCTACTTCCATTCGTCGCAGTACATCAACGATCTGGCTAACGGCAACATCTGCGTCGCCATCGGCTGGTCGGGCGATATTCTGCAGGCGAAAAACCGTGCCGATGCGGCGAAAAACGGCGTGCATCTGGGCTACAGCGTGCCGAAAGAGGGAGCTCTGGCCTTCTTCGATATGATGGCGATCCCGAAAGATGCCAAAAACCTCGACGGTGCCTACGCCTGGCTGAACTACATCATGGATCCGAAAGTGATCGCCGATGTCTCCAACAAAATGAACTACGCCAACGGCAACAAAGCGTCGCTGCCGCTGATCAATGCCGACGTCCGCAACAACCCGGGTATTTTCCCGACGCCTGAAGCGATGTCGAAATTGTTCGTGCTGAAAGTCCAGGATCCGAAACTGGATCGTGTGCGTACGCGCGCATGGACTAAAGTAAAAAGTGGTAAGTAGTTCGTCCCTAACGGATTGACCTGTCACGCATCAGCAACAGAGGCGCAACCCCGGCCTCTGTTGTGCCATTTTTAGCGGCGGGTTTTGCCGCCATGTTCCGCCTGGCTCCGGAGAGAACCCTTTGTGAACGATGCCATTCCCCGCCCTCAACATAAAACCGCAAAGGCTTTAACGCCGCTGCTGGAAATTCGCAATCTGACCAAATCCTTTGACGGCCAGCACGCCGTGGATGATGTCAGTCTGACCATTTATAAAGGTGAAATCTTCGCTCTGCTGGGCGCATCGGGCTGTGGCAAATCCACGCTGCTGCGCATGCTGGCCGGTTTTGAACCCCCAACCAGCGGCCAGATTGTGCTGGATGGACAGGATCTGTCGCACGTTGCTCCCTATCAGCGTCCGATCAACATGATGTTCCAGTCTTACGCGCTGTTTCCGCACATGACGGTGGAGCAGAACATCGCCTTTGGTCTGAAGCAGGATCGGCTGCCGAAAGGGGAGATCACCAGCCGCGTCGCCGAAATGCTGGCGCTGGTGCATATGCAGGAGTTTGCGAAACGCAAACCGCATCAGCTTTCCGGTGGTCAGCGTCAGCGTGTGGCGCTGGCCCGCAGCCTGGCAAAACGGCCCAAACTGCTGCTGCTGGATGAGCCGATGGGCGCGCTGGACAAGAAGCTGCGCGACAGGATGCAGCTGGAAGTGGTCGATATTCTGGAGCGCGTGGGCGCGACCTGCGTGATGGTAACGCACGACCAGGAAGAGGCGATGACCATGGCGGGCCGTATCGCGATTATGAATCGCGGTAAGTTCGTGCAGATTGGCGAGCCGGAAGAGATTTACGAGCATCCGACCAGCCGCTACAGCGCCGAATTTATCGGGTCGGTTAACGTCTTCGAAGGCTTACTGCGTGAACGTCAGGCAGATGGCCTGGTAATCGACAGCCCCGGCCTGATGCATCCGCTGAAAGTCGACTCCGATGTTTCGGTAGTGGATAACGTGCCGGTGCACGTCGCGCTGCGTCCGGAAAAAGTCATGCTGTGCGATGAGGTGCCGGCTGATGGCTGTAACTTTGCGGTGGGCGAAGTGGTTCACATCGCCTATCTCGGTGACCTCTCGATTTTCCATGTCCGTCTGCATAGCGGGCAGATGATCAGCGCACAGTTGCAAAACGCGCATCGCTACCGCAAAGGGTTGCCGACCTGGGGTGATGAAGTCCGCCTCTGCTGGGAAAGCGACAGCTGCGTGGTGTTGACGGTTTAAGGAGCGGCTATGAGCCAGATTTTCCAACGCGCTAAAGCGCCCGCCCGCCTGGTCGGTACGCCGCTGCAACGCTGGGCCACGCGGGTAAAAATGCAGCATGGCCGCAAGCTGGTGATCGCACTGCCTTATGTCTGGCTGGTGCTGTTATTCCTGCTGCCGTTTCTGACGGTGCTGAAGATTAGCTTCGCGGACATTGCGCGGGCGATCCCCCCTTACACCGAGCTGGTGAGCTGGGCCGACGACCAGTTCAGTATTGTGCTCAATTTCGGCAACTACCTGACGCTGACCGACGATCCGCTCTACATCGACGCCTATCTGCAGTCGCTGAAAGTGGCAGCGATCTCCACGGTAATCTGTCTGCTGATTGGCTATCCGCTTGCCTGGGCCGTGGCGCACAGCAAGCCGTCGATGCGCACCATTCTGCTGCTGCTGGTGATCCTGCCGTCGTGGACCTCGTTTCTGGTGCGCGTTTACGCCTGGATGGGCCTGCTGAACAACAACGGTATTCTGAACCGCTTCCTGCTGTGGCTGGGCGTGATCGATCATCCGCTGGTGATCCTCTACACCAACACCGCGGTCTATATCGGTATCGTCTACTGCTATCTGCCGTTTATGGTGCTGCCAATCTACACCGCGCTGACCCGTATCGACTACTCGCTGGTGGAAGCCTCACTGGATTTGGGGGCGCGTCCGCTGAAGACCTTTTTCAGCGTGATTGTGCCGCTGACCAAAGGCGGCATTATCGCCGGGTCGATGCTGGTGTTTATTCCGGCGGTGGGGGAGTATGTGATCCCTGAACTGCTGGGTGGCCCGGACAGCATCATGATTGGCCGTATCCTGTGGCAGGAGTTCTTCAATAACCGCGACTGGCCGGTGGCCTCCGCGCTGGCGGTGATTATTCTGCTGATCCTGATTCTGCCGATCATCTGGTTCCATAAGCATCAAAACCGTGAAATGGGAGAGAAGGTATGAATAATTTGCCAACCATCCGCTCGCCCTGGCGTACCGGCATTCTGGTCTGCTGCTTCCTGTTCCTCTATGCGCCGATGCTGCTGCTGGTGGTTTACTCCTTCAACAGCTCACCGCTGGTAACGGTGTGGGACAGCTTCTCATTCCACTGGTACAAAGTGCTGTTTGAGGACAGCGCGATGATTGATGCGGTGCTGCTGAGTCTGAGCATTGCCGGGCTGTCGGCCACCATGGCGGTGGTGCTGGGTACGCTGGCGGCGGTGATCATCGTGCGCTTTGGTCGCTTCCGCGGGCACAACGGTTTTGCTTTTATGCTGACGGCGCCGCTGGTGATGCCCGATGTGATTACCGGCCTGTCGCTGTTGCTGCTGTTTGTGGCCATGGGCAACGCTTTTGGCTGGCCGAGTGAGCGCGGTATGCTGACCATCTGGCTGGCGCACGTCACCTTCTGTACCGCCTATGTGGCGGTGGTGATTAACTCGCGTCTGCGTGAACTGGACCGCTCAATCGAAGAGGCGGCGATGGATTTAGGTGCGACGCCGCTGAAAGTCTTCTTCGTCATTACCGTGCCGATGATTGCGCCGGCGATTGTGACTGGCTGGCTATTGGCATTTACCCTGTCACTCGACGATCTGGTAATCGCCAGCTTTGTGACCGGTCCGGGCGCCACCACGCTGCCGATGGCAATCTTCGCTACCGTACGCCGAGGCGTGAACCCGGAAATCAACGCGCTGGCTTCCCTGATCCTGTTTGTGGTCGGTTTAGTCGGTTTTATCGCCTGGCGATTCATGGCGCACGAAGAAAAACAGCGTTTAAGCGATATTCAGAAAGCTAAACGTGGCTGAAATACGTAACCTTTGCCACTATATGAACGGGCCGGTTTAACCGGCCCGTTTTTCGATCGGGTGGAGTCAGGGACTATGTCAGAAATCTTCAAAAGCAGTGCAACGCTTTCAGACGCACCGGTTCCGGTGACGGTTGCGGGCATTGCCATTATTGCGACCCGCTGCCTGAGCGTACTGATGCTGGCCAATGAGCTGGGTTACAGTGAAATCGCCAACTTTGTTCACCGCAGCGCCCAGTCCTGGGACTCGACGCTTATCTTTATCGCCAGTCAGCTGATCTTCCTGTTCGAACTGCGCTGCGCCTTTACCCTGATGCGCGGCAGTAACCGTGGCCGCTGGGGCTATGTAGCCACGCAGGGGGTTGTGCTGATCTATATGCTGTTTGCCTCGCTGGGCGGGATCTACCCCGAGATTTTCAGCATTGATGGCGACAACAACGTCCAGATTATCCACCATACGCTGTCGCAGAAAATCCCCGATCTGGTCGTGTTGATGCTGCTGTTTCTGCCTGCCAGCAGCCGCGCTTTTTTCAGAAAGCGGTGATACAATCGCGCTCCGCCCGACCCCATCGTTAAGGCTTTACCATGCACTGCGCGCTTTATGACGCTAACCGTTGCCGCTCCTGTCAGTGGCTGGAAAAACCCTATCCCATTCAGCTGAGCGACAAACAGTCGCAGCTGGAACAGCTACTGGCTGAACAGCCGGTTGCGGACTGGTTACCGCCCGTCACGTCAGCGCAGCAGGCATTTCGTAACAAAGCCAAAATGGTGGTCAGCGGTAGTGTTGAGCGTCCGGTGCTGGGTCTTGTTCACCGTGATGGTGAGCCTGTCGATCTCTGCAACTGCCCGCTCTATCCCGCCAGCTTCCAGCCGGTGTTTGCAGCGCTTAAGCCTTTTATCGCCCGTGCCGGGCTGACGCCCTACAACGTGGCGCGCAAACGCGGTGAACTCAAATTTCTGCTGATCACCAAGAGCCAGCAGGGCGGCGTGATGCTGCGTTTTGTCCTGCGCTCAACCGCCAAACTGGAACAGCTGCGCGCGGCATTGCCGTGGCTGCAGCAGCAGTTACCGCAGCTGGCGGTGATTTCGGCCAACATTCAGCCAGTGCACATGGCGATTCTGGAGGGCGAAGAGGAGATTGCGCTGACGCCCGATCAGTCGCTGGCAGAGAACTTCAATGGCGTGCCGCTGTGGATCCGCCCGCAGAGCTTCTTTCAGACCAACCCGAAGGTTGCCAGCGCGCTCTATGCCACTGCGCGCGACTGGGTGCGTGCGCTGCCGGTTAACAGCATGTGGGATCTCTTCTGCGGCGTAGGCGGTTTTGGCCTGCACTGCGCGACACCGGAAATGGAACTGACCGGTATTGAGATCAGCGCCGAGGCGATTAAATGCGCCCGGCGTTCTGCTGAGATGCTGGGGCTGGAAAACGTGCAGTTTGCGGCGCTGGATTCGACGGCGTTTGCCACCGGACGCGACGCAGTGCCGCAGCTGGTGCTGGTGAATCCGCCACGCCGTGGTATGGGTGAGGCGCTGTGTGACTATCTCAGCCAGATGGCCCCGGATTATCTGCTCTATTCAAGCTGTAATCCGCAGACCATGGCGCAGGATATTGCCCGGCTGAATGACTATGAGGTTACAAAAGTGCAGCTGTTCGACATGTTCCCGCACACCGCGCATTTTGAAGTGCTGACGCTGTTAACCCGACGTCAGCACTAAGTCCGGAGCTTCAGCCGGTCATTACTCCGGGAACCATTTCTGATTGAGCTGCTGCCAGCTGCCGTTGGCTTTCAGTTCAGTCAGTGCCTGATTGAACCGATAGCGCAGCGCGGTATTGCCTTTGCGCACGGCAATGCCGAGGCCGGTACCAAAGTAGTCTGCATCCGTGACATGTTCACCGACCGTCGCGAGATCCGGATTGGCCTTTAGCCACTGATTCACTACCGCGCTGTCGCCAAACACGCCATCCAGCCGGCCACTCTTCATATCCAGAATCGCATTCTGATAGCTGTCATACGCCACCACTTTCACTTCCGGATGCTTATCCTGCAGGTACTTCTGGTGGGTAGTGCCGTTTTCAACGCCGATGCGCTTTTCTTTCAAATCACCGAAGCTGCTGAACCGGCCTTTCGGTGCAATCACGATGGCAGAATTAGCGTAATAAGGCTGGGTAAAATCGACCTGCTTGCTGCGCTCCGTGGTGATATCCATACCGGAAATCACGGCGTCATAGCGGCGAAATTTCAGTGACGGGATCAGGCTGTCGAAGGCATTGTTAGTGAAGGTACACTCCGCTTTCATCTGCTGGCACAGCGCTTTAGCCAGATCGATATCAAATCCGACGAGGTTATTTTCCTTGTCCAGAGATTCAAAGGGCGGATAGGTTGCTGAAGCAGCGAAGCGAATCGTTTCCGCGGCCTGCGCGGTCACCGCCAGCGAAGCCAGCGCAGCAGCGATAATCCATTTTTTCATTTTATGATTCCTGTGATGTGGTCAGCCAGAGAAGGCGATACCCTGCCATGAAATGAATTTTTATGCAATTATTGTGATTTTTCAGGCGAAAAGGGCGAGGGGGCTCGCCCGGTATTCAGTTACGTCGTTCAAAGGCCAGGGCGCGTTTTTCGATCAGGCGCATCATCAGCGTCAGCAAACCGTTAACGCAGAGATAAATCAGACCCGCCGCGGCATAGACCGTAATGTCGTAGGTGCGACCATAGAGCAGCTGGCCGTGGCCCATGACTTCCATCAGGGTGATGGTGTAGGCCAGCGAGGTGCCTTTAAACACCAGCACCACTTCATTGGAGTAGGAGGAGAGGGCGCGTTTAAATGCATAAGGTAGCAGAATGCGCAGGGTGTCTTTGCGGCTCATTCCCAGTGCCGCGCACGACTGCCACTGTCCGGAAGGAATCGCCCGGACCGCACCGTAAAATAGCTGCGTGGTGTAAGCCGCACTGTTCAGCGATAGCGCCAGCATCGCGCACAGCCACGGCTGCGACAGTAAATGCCACAGCCAGGGAATCTGCTGGATCGAGGGGAACTGTCCCGGACCGTAGTAGATCAGGAAGATTTGCACCAGCAGCGGCGTACCGGTAAACAGCGTGATAAACCCTTTTACCAGCGGATTCAGTACCGGCGTCTTCAGCGACAGCACCACGGTAAAGAGCAGCGCGAGCAGCAGTGCTACGACCAGCGAGGCCGCCGTCAGCGTCAGGCTGGTGTGCAGCCCTTTCAGGAGTTCGGGCAGATAGGCCAGCATTAGCTGTTCCCCCGTTCAAAGCGGGTGGTGCGCAGTTCGATGCGGCGTAACACCGCCTGGCTGAACAGCGTAATTACTAAGTAGATCGCGGCCGCCACCAGGAACCAGGTAAACGGCTCCTGCGTGCGGGTGGCGATACTTTTGGTTTGCAGCATCAGGTCATTGACGCTGATTAGCGAGACCAGCGCGGTATCTTTCAGCAGCACCAGCCACTGATTGCCCAGACCGGGCAGGGCGTGACGCCACATCTGCGGCATAATCAGCCGGAGAAAAATGGCCGACTTTTTCATACCCAGCGCCTGTCCCGACTCCCACTGACCGACCGGCACCGCTTTGAGTGCGCCGCGCAGCGTCTGTGAGGCGTAGGCGGCATAGAGCATCGCCAGCGCAATCACACCGCACAGGAACGGACTGACATCGAAGTTCTCAATCTGCATCTGAACCGGCAGCGTAAACAGCCCGAAGTTCAGCGTGAAGCCGTCAGAGAGGGTGAGCAGCAGCTGTGAGGCGCCAAAATAGATAAACAGCACCACCAGAATTTCCGGCAGGCCACGGATCAGCGTCACCAGACCGGTGCCAATCCACGCCAGCGGTCTCAGGCGCAGTGACTCCCAGCCAGCGAATATCATCGCCAGCACCAGGCCTGCGATGAGAGCACAAACAGCAAGGCCGACGGTCATCCCGGCGGCGCTTGCGAGGGT
Organism: Pantoea sp. JKS000250; assembly: GCF_003201065.1. NCBI lineage: Bacteria > Pseudomonadati > Pseudomonadota > Gammaproteobacteria > Enterobacterales > Erwiniaceae > Pantoea > Pantoea sp. JKS000250. Next base: position 3,573,608 of record NZ_QICZ01000001.1, read on the forward strand.
CATCATTTCATTCATCAGAGATTACTGCTGGAACCATTTGCTGTAGATGGTTTTGTAGGTGCCGTCTGCTTTGATCTTATCCAGCGCGCCATTGAATTTAGTCTGCAGATCGGTGTTGCCGGTGCGTACCGCAATGCCCAGGCCAGTACCAAAGTAGGCTTTATCCGTCACTTTGTCGCCGACGGCAGCCAGCGCTACATTCTGTTTCAGCCACTCGTTGACCACGGCAGTGTCACCGAAGACAGCATCAATACGGCCGTTTTTCAGATCCAGCACCGCGTTCTGATAGCTGTCGTAAGGCACGATGGTGATGTCGCTATGTTTATCCGTCAGATATTTCTGGTGAGTGGTGCCATTCTGAACGCCAACCCGCTTGCCTTTCAGCGCTTCAACACTGGCAACTTTGCCTTTCTGAGCAACAAACAGCGCCGAGTTGTCGTAGTAAGGCTTGGTGAACAGGACCTGTTTCTCACGATCCGGCGTGATATCCATGCCCGCCATCACCGCATCAAAGCGACGGAACTTCAGGCTTGGGATCAGGCTGTCGAACGCCTGGTTAGTGAAGGTGCAGGTTGCGTCGATCTCTTTACACAGCGCGTTAGCCAGATCGACATCAAAGCCCTGAATCTTGTTATCCGCATCCACAAACTCAAAAGGAGGATAAGAGGCTTCGGTCGCAAAACGAATCGTCTGTGCCGCGGTAGCACTCAGGCTAAAACCGGCAAGCAGTGCAGCAAGTACCATTTTTTTCATTTTTAGCATCCTGACTTAGTGCGAAAGATAGTGAGCAAACGCCTCGGTTTGCGGCTGTGTAAAGCGGCTGGCATCGCCCTGTTCCACAATGTGACCGTTCTCCATGTAAACAACGCGGCTGGCCGTTTTACGTGCCACCTCCACTTCATGGGTCACAATCACCTGGGTAATGCGGGTCTGCGCCAGTTCGCGAATGATACTGACAATCTGTGCGGTAATTTCAGGGTCCAGCGCGGCCGTCGGCTCATCGAACAGCAGCACCTGCGGCTCCATCATCAGCGCGCGGGCAATGGCCACACGCTGCTGCTGACCCCCGGAGAGATGCAGCGGAAAGCGATCGCTATAGGGCGTCAGGCGCAGCCGGTCAAGCAACTTATCGGCACGGGAACGGGCGTCGCTTTTACTGAGGCCCAGAACCCGGCAGGGCGCTTCGATCAGATTCTGCAGCACGGTCAGATGTGGCCAGAGATTATATTGCTGAAACACCATGCCGACGTTCTGACGCAGTTCGCGAATCGCGGCATCAGACGGTTTCTGCGTGAAGTCGAACTGATTGCCGACAATCTGCAACTGACCTGAACGTGGCTGCTCCAGCAGGTTAAGTACCCGCAGCAGCGAACTCTTGCCCGCACCGCTAGGCCCCAGCAGCACCAGAGTCTCGCCTTGCGGACACTCAAGGTTGATGTCGAACAGCGCCTGATGAGCACCGTAGAAGCAGTTTATTGCGTTTAGTTGAATACTCATGCGCCAGATTTGAATAGCTATTAGTGTCGCGGATTTTAACGTCACCAGAATAGTTATGCAATTAAGGTGGGTTAAAATTTGTAAAACAGCAGGTAAATAGCAAAAGCTTAGCACAATATCATGCGCTGTCTGCGGTCAGTGAAAGGCCTTGTGGCGGGCAGCGGCAATAAAAAAAGCGCAGTCACCTGCGGTGGCTGCGCTTTTCATAACCGTTGAACCTTAATTATTTTTTTGATTTTTCAAGCATCTGGCTCAGGCTGCCACCCTCGGCATGCGCAGGGTTCGCCATGTAGCGCACGTCATCAACGACCCAGCAGGTGCCCTGATGGATCATCAGCACTTCATCCTGCCACTGTTTGCCATCGCGGCTCAGATCGACCCGCAGCGGTATGTTGCGTGCATCACGGTTCGGAATGGTGGAGGCATCGGCAACGCTGGCAGCCGTCGGACCCTGTGACAGGCTGGAGAAGAGATCGCCATTGCGCCACTGTGAGCCGGCATTGCTGCCGCTGGCCGCCTGCAGGGAGTGATAAAGCGCATCACTCAGGTAAGGGCGATATTTTGCCAGCGTGTTGCTGTCGGGCAGACCCTGCACAGGCTGTTCGACGCGCAGGTCGTAAAACTTCTGGGCTACCTGGTCAGGACCGCCGTCAATGCAGGGGGCGGTTCGCGGGCCATTATCCTTAATGACTGGCTCAACGGTGGTACAGGCGCTGAGCAGCAGGGCCGCCGGGATCATTAGCGCAAACGCGTTGTTTCTCATCTCGATTTCCTTATGGTTCTCTGGCAAGGTGCCCTTTTTAGCATAGAGTATAGCCGTGCTTTTTAGTCGAAAGAGCCTTAGCCCGGTTTTCAACAAGGAGAATGCGATGAAATTTTCAACAACCCCAACACTGGAAGGTCACAGCATCAGTGAATATTGCGGCGTGGTTACCGGAGAGGCGATTCTGGGGGCCAACATCTTCCGCGATTTTTTCGCGGGTATCCGTGATGTAGTCGGTGGCCGTTCCGGCGCGTATGAGAAAGAACTGCGTAAAGCGCGGGAGATCGCGTTTGAAGAGCTGGAAGAGCAGGCAAAATCACTGGGTGCCAACGCGGTGGTCGGTATCGACATTGATTACGAAACGGTCGGCAAAGATGGCAGCATGCTGATGGTCAGCGTCAGCGGTACGGCGGTGATCATTCGTTGAAACGCGGGCTGTTGCTGATACTGGCGCTGCTGCTGGCGGGCTGTCACTCCGGGATGGAATCCCGTGACGGCTACTGGGCCGATCTGCGGCATCCGGCGCAGGGCGCGCGACCACGGGTGAAGGTGATTGTGGTCCACTACACCGCCGAAGATTTTTCTTCGTCGCTGGCGACGCTCACCGATCGGGAAGTCAGCGCCCACTATCTGATTCCCCGCCAGCCGCCACAGCGCGCCGGTAAAGGCGTTATCTGGCAGCTGGTGCCGGAGCAGCAGCTTGCCTGGCATGCCGGTCCCAGCTTCTGGCGTGGAGCCACCCGCATCAATGACACCTCGATTGGCATTGAGCTGGTGAACCGGGGTTATCGCCGGACGCTGACCGGCCTCGAATGGCAGCCCTTTACTGCTACCCAGATCATTACGCTGGAGGCGCTGGTGCGGGATATTGCACAGCGTTATGACATCCCACCTGAAAACATTGTCGGTCACAGTGATATCGCGCCGCAGCGCAAGCAAGATCCTGGCCCACTGTTCCCGTGGCAGCAGCTGGCACAGCGCGGACTCGGTGCCTGGCCCGATGCCGGACGGGTGCAGTTTTATTTAGCGGGTCAGGATCCGCATGCGCAGGTGCCTGTACAGTTGCTTATGGAAAGTCTGCAACGCTACGGTTATGCAGTGACAGCGGGGATGAGTGCGCGTGAACAGCAGAAGGTGATTACCGCGTTTCAGATGCATTTCCGGCCTGCGGATTATCGCGGTCAGCCCGATGCCGAAACCGCCGCGATAGCTGGCGCGCTACTGGAGAAGTATGGCGCGGCGGAATAGCGGATTACTGTTGGAGAAACGCCTTCCAGTGGGCGACAACCTGCTCCAGCGCCGCACGGTCAGCATCCAGATGAGTAACCAGTCGGGTGCGCGTTCCCACGCTGATTAACACGCCGCGTGCCTTCATCCACTCACCTAAGGGTTTGACCTGGGCTTCCGGCACCGCCACAAAAAGCATGTTGGTCTGCTGATCGATGACGCTGACGCCCAGCTCATGCAGCTGCTGCCCCAGCCAGGCGGCATTGTCATGATCCTCCTGCAGTCGCGCCACGTTGTACTCTAGCGCATAGAGACCCGCCGCCGCCAGAATACCCACCTGACGCATGCCGCCGCCGGTCATTTTGCGCCAGCGACGGGCGCGCTCAATCAGCGCGGTGTCGCCGCACAGCAGCGAACCGACGGGCGTACCCAGACCTTTAGAAAGACAGATGGTGAGGGTGTCGCAGTAGCGGGCAATCGCCGCCAGTGTGGTCTTCTGTGCGACCACCGCGTTGAAAATGCGTGCGCCATCAATGTGCAGCGCCAGCTTGTGCTCGCGGGTAAAGGTCCAGGCCTGCTCCAGGTAATCCAGCGGCAGCACTTTTCCGTGATGGGTGTTCTCCAGACTCAGCAGGCGGGTGCGGGCAAAGTGAATATCATCCGGCTTAATGGCCGCTGCCACCACATCGAGCGGCAGGGTGCCATCGTCGGCGGCCAGCACCGGCTGCGGCTGAATACTGCCCAGCACCGCTGCGCCGCCCGCTTCATATTTGTAGTTGTGCGCCTGCTGACCGACGATATATTCATCGCCGCGCTCGCAGTGGCTGAGCAACGCCACCAGGTTTGCCTGGGTGCCGGTCGGGAAAAACAGCGCTGCGGCTTTGACGCTCAGGCGTGCGGCTTCCGCCTCCAGCGCATTCACGGTGGGATCGTCACGGTAGACGTCATCACCGGTTTCGGCTGACATCATCGCGCTTAACATTGCGGCGCTGGGCCGGGTCACGGTATCACTGCGTAAATCGATCACCTTATGCTCCTGAACGTGGCGGAAGACAAAAAAAAGGCGGGCATCGCGCCCGCCTGGATGGAACCTCTGTTTTACCGCAGCCAGTTGGTTTTCGCCAGTTCTACCACCTCATCCCCGCGACCGTTCATGATGGCGCGCAGCATGTAGAGGCTGAAGCCTTTGGCCTGCTCCATTTTGATCTGCGGCGGCATCGCCAGTTCCTCTTTGGCGGTAATGACATCCACCAGCACCGGGCCATCATGGGCAAACGCCTGCTCCAGCGCGCCATTCAGTTCCGACGCTTTTTCTACCCGGATGCCACGGATGCCGCAGGCCTGGGCGATAGCGGCAAAGTCAGGATTCTCCAGCTCGGTGCCGTCAGTGAGATAGCCACCGGCCTTCATCTCCATCGCCACGAAGCCCAGTACGCTGTTGTTAAAGATCACCAGTTTTACCGGCATTTTCAGCTGCGCCAGCGAGATAAAATCGCCCATCAGCATGCTGAAACCGCCGTCGCCGCACAGCGCGACGACCTGACGGTTGCGATCGATCGACTGCGCGCCCAGCGCCTGTGGCATCGCATTCGCCATTGAGCCATGGTTAAACGAACCCAGCAGGCGGCGTTTGCCGTTCATCTTCAGGTAGCGCGCCGCCCAGACGGTCGGGGTTCCGACATCGCAGGTAAAGATAGCGTCGTCGCTGGCGTAGTGGCTGATCTGCTGTGCCAGATATTGCGGGTGGATCGGCTGCTTATCGTTGGGCTGCGCCAGTTCGTCCAGACTTTTGCGCGCCTCGCCATAATGCTTAACCGCGCTATCCAGATGTTTGCAATCGCTTTTGGGCGTCAGTTGCGGCAGCAATGCCTGTAGCGTGCTTTTCACATCGCCGACATAAGCCTGATCGACGTGACAATGTGATCCCAGGCTGCCCGGATTGATATCGATCTGGATGATCTTAGCTTTTTCGGGATAGAAGGCGCGGTAGGGGAACTGGGTACCAAGTAACACCAGCGTCCCGGCATTCATCATGGCGTGGAAACCGGATGAGAAGCCAATCAGGCCGGTCATGCCGACATCATAAGGGTTGTCATACTCGATGTGCTCTTTACCGCGCAGCGCATGGACGATAGGCGCTTTCAGCGCTTCGGCCAGCGCGACCACTTCCTGATGCGCACCGGCGCAGCCACTGCCGCACAGCAGCGTAATATCGGTGGCGTCGTTCAGCGTCTGAGCCAGCCGCGCCAGTTCGGCGGGCTGCGGCAGGACCTGCGGCAACTGCGGCGGATACCACTCAGTGCTGGCGCTTTCCGGTGCCAGTTTCAGCGCCACGTCACCAGGCAGTACCACGACCGAGACGCCACGATTCAGAATCGCTTTGCGCATGGCGATGCCCAGCACCTGGGGTAACTGCTCAGGATTCGAGACCAGCTCACAGTAGTGGCTGCATTCGCGGAACAGCTCCTGCGGATGGGTTTCCTGGAAATAGCCGCTGCCGATTTCGCTGGAGGGGATATGCGCCGCGATCGCCAGAACCGGGACGCGGTTGCGATGGCAGTCAAACAAACCGTTGATCAGATGTAAGTTGCCTGGCCCGCAGGAACCGGCGCAGACCGCCAGTTCGCCGCTGATATGGGCTTCCGCGCCCGCCGCAAAGGCAGCCACTTCTTCATGGCGCGTCGGCATCCATTCGATGGTGCCCATGCGATTGAGACTGTCGCTCAGGCCGTTAAGGGAGTCCCCGGTGACACCCCAGATGCGTTTGACGCCCGCGCTTTCCAGCGTTTTGGCGACCAGCGCCGCCACGGTTTGTTTCATGCTCTTCTCCTTTGTCGGCCCGTACTAAAGAGTGACGTGACCAGAACCGAAAAAAGAAGCGTAGACGACACGGCAGAAAAGCAGACGTGAAAAAATGCGCTGGCAGAGCTCAGCGCATCTCAGACAGGATTCAGGCAGAGAAGAGGGCGATCAGAATCGGGGCCAGCAGACTCATGACAAAGCCGTGCACAATGGCGGCCGGGACAATCTCGTTGCCGCCCGCCCGCTGCAGTACCGGCAGGGTAAAGTCCATTGAGGTGGCTCCGCACAGGCCCAGTGCACTCGAACGATGACGGCCAATCAGTGCCGGGATCAGCATGATGGCGACCAGTTCACGCACCAGATCGTTGAAGAAAGCGGCGCTGCCGATGACCGGGCCAAAGGCTTCGGTCATCAGAATGCCGGAGAGGGAGTACCAGCCAAAGCCGCTGGCTAACGCCAGACCGGTCTTCAGAGGGATGCCCAGTACCAGCGCGGCAAGCATGCCGCCGATCAGCGCGCTGACCAGCACGACAACGGCCACCAGCATGCCACGACGGTTCAGGATGATTTGCCGCAGCGTCATGCCGCTGCCGCGCAGCTGAACGCCCACCAGAAACAGCAGGAAGATCAGCGCATATTCGCTTGCGGTTGAGGCGTGATGCAGCAGTGGCCACTGGGTCAGCCCAACCAAAAAACCAAGGACAACGACGCCGCACAGCTTCAGGGAGTCCAGCGCCATATGCAGTCGCGATGGCAGTTTCTCCTGCCGGTGCGCATGTTGCCAGGGGGCATACTTTTCCAGTCCGCGCAGTGCCAGCAGATTGCACAGCAGAATACAGAACGCCGCCACCAGTGCGGTGTGAAAAACCGCCAGCAGGTTGCTGCTCAGATTGTCGAGAAAGGCCAGACTGATGCCCATAAAGAAGAGGATCACGTAAACCATCCAGCCCAGCAGCTGATTTACCCGGCGCAGGGTGTCGGTTTTGCGGAAAGGTAGCAGCCAGCCGGCGATCAGCGGCAGCAGAATAATCAGAAGTCCGGAGTACATATCAATGCCATCCATGGGGGAAGAGGCAACACGCTAGCGAAAAAGCGTATCGGAGTAAACCCCATCGCAGCTTGACCGGTTCGCTGGCGGCAACCATGCTGTTTATAACCTGAGGACGGACGCCTATGATTCTGGAACATATCGATATTCGCGGTTTCCGCGGCATCGACAAACTCTCACTCCCTCTAACCCGCACCAATCTGCTGATTGGTGAGAATGCGTGGGGGAAATCCAGCCTGCTGGATGCCCTGAGCCTGCTGCTTTCGCCCCATGAACCAGCCTATGATTTTACCCAGGCTGATTTCCATTTCACGCCAGGCGATGTGACCGATCCTATGCGCCGTCTGTCAGTGGTATTTCATTTTCGCGATGACGGCAGCGACCCGGATGCGGTGCTCTCGGCCTTCTGGCAGCACGATGCTCAGGGTCAGCGTCGGCTTTATTACAGTGTTAGTGCCACCTGGCATGACAGCGGCATCGAGACCCGACGCCGTTTCGTTGATGTGAACGCACAGCTGTTGCCTGAGCAGCACTGCGCGGCGGCCATTGATCTGCTGCTGAAACGCTATCCGGTGCTGCGACTGCGCGATGCGCGCTTTAGTAAGCGGACGCAAAACAGTGCGCCGGTGGCGACTCCCCATCCTGAGCTGCTGGCGGGCATGGAGTCGCTGGCGCGCGATCTGGAGCATCATCCCCAGCAGCTCAGTGATGAGGTGCTGCGACAGGGGCTGAAGACCATGCAGCAGCTAATGCAGCACTACTTTCTGGTGCAGTTGCCCGATGCGGGCAACGAACTCAGGTCACGGGATGCGCAGACACGCGACGGGGAAAAGGGATGGCGGGCGCTGGATCATCTCAATCAGCTGATTGCCGGAACCGACTCCCGCAGCCGTCAGCTGATCCTGCTGCAAATGTTTACCCTGCTGATTGAGGCGCGAGGCGATGTCCCGCTGGCCGCTGATGCCCGGCCGCTGCTGCTGATTGAAGATCCTGAAACCCGGCTGCATCCGATTATGTTGTCGGTAGCATGGAACCTGCTGAAGCTGCTGCCGTTGCAAAAAATCGCCACCACCAATTCCGCTGAGCTGCTGTCTCAGGTGCCTGTAGAGAACGTCTGTCGTCTGGTACGCGGCCCCTCGCGCGTGGCCGCCTGGCGTATTGGTCCGGAGGGATTGAGTGCCGAAGAGAGCCGACGCATCGGCTTCCATATTCGTGTCAACCGGCCTGCAGCGCTGTTTGCCCGTTGCTGGCTGCTGGTGGAGGGGGAAACCGAAGTCTGGATCATGAATGAGCTGGCACAGCAGTGCGGTTACAACTTCGCGGCTGAAGGGGTAAAAGTAATTGAGTTTGCTCAGTCGGGCTTAAAGCCGCTGCTGAAGTTTGCCCGCCGCATGGGCATTGCCTGGCATGTGCTGACAGACGGCGATCAGGCGGGTAATAAATATGCCAGCACCGCACGCACACAGTTACAGCCCGGCGATCCTGAGCCGCGTTTTCTGACGCAGCTACCGGCGCTGGATATGGAGAATTTTCTCTATCACCAGGGTTTCCAGGGTGTCTATCATCAGATGGCGCACCTGCCGTTAAACGTTCCGATGAGTTCCAGGCGTATTATTACTAAAGCGATTCACCAGAGCTCCAAGCCAGAACTGGCAATCGCAGTGGCGACGTCGGCGGCGGAACGCGGGCCGGAGGCCATCCCGCCGTTAATACGGCAGATGTTTGCCCGGGTGATTGGGCTGGCGCAGCGCCAGGCAGATTAAGTCTGCTTCGGAAAGAAAAATGCCAGCGGCACTGGCTGGCATTTTTGCGTCACTGTTCAGAGGTGGGGTAAGTATCACGCCACGGCCTGTATCTCAACCGGCACGATGAGGCTGGCGTGATTGCCTTTCGGACCTTCATGAACGTCGAACTGAACCTGCTGGCCTGCCTTTAGCGTGCGGTAGCCTTCCATCTGGATGGTGGAGTAGTGTGCAAAAATATCGTCGCCACCGCCAACCGGACAGATAAAGCCAAAGCCTTTGGAATTATTGAACCATTTAACTGTGCCCGTCTCCATGCTTTTACTTCCCTCGCAAGACATTTTATAAGTAGGTGAGGTCTTACAGGCTGTGAGTCGGATTTGATTAAAACTCAATCAGCGTGTGCAGGTAGAATGTAGAGAAAGCGCCGCTGGCGTCAAGCAAACCACCGGGCCAGGTGGGGAAAAAATCATCAAAATTTGAGGTAGTTAACGCTATTGCAAATTTTGTGATGCAGGTCGCGCAAGGGAATTTCTGAATAAATTTTCAGCAGCGACCAGGAGCTTGACAGGCATGTTAAACTCTCAACATGTAGCCATTAAAAGGCTCAAAGCAAAATCTCAACGGAACACTATGGCAAACACAAACGACTGGCTTAACTTTGAACATCTGGCCGAAGACAAAGTACGCGAAGGGTTAAAGCCGCCTTCTATGTATAAAGTCATTCTGAATAATGACGATTATACACCTATGGAATTTGTTATTGACGTCGTACAAAAGTTCTTTTCTTATGATGTTGAACGTGCAACGCAGCTGATGTTGAAAGTTCACTATCACGGCAAGGCGATCTGTGGTGTATTTACTGCAGAAGTCGCCGAAACAAAAGCGGCCCAGGTGAACAACTATGCGCGGGAAAACCATCATCCGTTGCTGTGTACGCTGGAAAAAGCCTGAACCCGTCTCCATATAGGAAACTGGTAAGGGCGATAATTGGGGGAGGTGCCTAATGCTCAATCAAGAACTGGAACTCAGTTTAAATATGGCTTTCGCCAGAGCGCGTGAGCACCGTCATGAGTTTATGACCGTCGAGCATCTGTTACTGGCGTTGCTCAGTAACCCGTCGGCCAGAGAGGCACTGGAAGCCTGTACGGTGGACATTGTGGCTCTGCGGCAGGAACTCGAAGCCTTCATCGAACAAACCACGCCGGTGCTGCCCGCCAGTGAAGAGGAGCGCGATACACAACCGACGCTCAGCTTCCAGCGCGTCCTGCAGCGTGCGGTTTTCCATGTCCAGTCATCCGGTCGCAGCGAAGTCACCGGGGCAAATGTGCTGGTCGCCATCTTCAGCGAGCAGGAGTCGCAAGCGGCCTATCTGTTACGCAAACATGAAGTCAGCCGCCTTGATGTGGTGAATTTCATCTCTCATGGTACGCGCAAAGACGAGCCGGGCCAGGCGCCAGGCGCTGAAAATCCGGTTAACGAAGAGCAAGCAGGCGGGGAGGAGCGTATGGAAAACTTCACCACCAATCTTAATCAGCTTGCTCGCGTCGGTGGTATTGATCCACTGATTGGTCGCGATAAAGAGCTGGAACGTACCATTCAGGTGCTGTGCCGTCGTCGTAAAAACAACCCGCTGCTGGTGGGTGAATCGGGTGTGGGTAAAACCGCCATTGCAGAAGGTCTCGCCTGGCGTATCGAGCAGGGCGATGTACCGGAAGTGATGAAAGACTGCACCATCTACTCGCTGGATATCGGTTCACTGCTGGCGGGCACTAAATACCGTGGTGACTTTGAAAAACGTTTCAAAGCGCTGCTGAAGCAGCTGGAACAGGACGAACACAGCATTCTGTTTATCGATGAGATCCATACCATCATCGGTGCGGGTGCCGCGTCCGGTGGCCAGGTTGATGCCGCTAACCTGATCAAACCACTGCTTTCTTCGGGCAAGATTCGCGTGATGGGTTCCACCACGTATCAGGAATTCAGCAACATCTTCGAAAAAGATCGTGCTCTGGCGCGTCGCTTCCAGAAGATCGATATCACGGAGCCTTCTGTTGAAGAGACCGTGCAGATCCTGAATGGCCTGAAAACTAAGTACGAAGCGCATCACGATGTGCGCTATACCGCGAAAGCGGTGCGTGCAGCCGTGGAACTGGCGGTGAAATATATCAACGATCGTCATCTGCCTGACAAGGCGATTGATGTGATTGATGAAGCCGGTGCGCGTGCGCGCCTGATGCCAGCCAGTAAGCGTAAGAAAACCATCAATGTCTCTGACATTGAAACTGTGGTGGCCCGTATTGCCCGTATCCCTGAGCAAAGCGTGTCGGCAACCGATCGCGATACGCTGAGAAATCTGGGCGATCGCCTGAAGATGCTGGTGTTTGGTCAGGACAACGCCATTGAGGCGCTGACTGAAGCGATCAAAATGAGCCGCGCCGGTCTGGGTCAGGATCGTAAGCCGGTCGGGTCCTTCCTGTTTGCCGGACCAACCGGTGTTGGTAAAACGGAAGTCACCGTGCAGCTGGCGAAAGCACTGGGCATTGAGCTGCTGCGCTTTGATATGTCTGAGTATATGGAGCGTCATACCGTCAGTCGTCTGATTGGTGCGCCTCCGGGTTACGTCGGATTTGATCAGGGTGGCCTGCTGACGGATGCGGTAATCAAGCATCCTCACGCGGTCGTGCTGCTGGATGAGATTGAGAAAGCGCACCCGGATGTCTTTAACCTGCTGCTGCAGGTAATGGACAACGGCATGCTGACCGACAATAATGGCCGTAAAGCAGACTTCCGTAACGTGGTGCTGGTGATGACCACCAACGCCGGTGTGCGTGAGACAGAACGTAAGTCGATTGGTCTGATTCATCAGGACAACAGCACCGATGCGATGGAGGAGATCAAAAAGATCTTTACGCCAGAGTTTCGTAACCGTCTCGACAACATCATCTGGTTCAGTCACCTGTCACCAGAGGTGATCCATCAGGTGGTCGACAAGTTTATTGTCGAGTTGCAGGCGCAGCTGGATGCGAAAGGCGTGTCGCTGGAAGTCAGTGATGAAGCGCGTGACTGGCTGGCTGAGAAGGGCTACGACAAAGCGATGGGCGCACGTCCGATGGCGCGCACCGTGCAGGACAGCCTGAAGAAACCGTTAGCTAATGAATTGCTGTTTGGTTCGCTGGTGGATGGCGGCTCAGTATCAGTCGCGCTGGATCGTGAGAAGGGTGAACTGACCTATCACTTCCTGAGTGCTGAAAAACGCAAAACCGAAGGCACTGTGCATTAATCACCTGCTACAGATGTGAAAAAGGCCGGATTAAAATCCGGCCTTTTTTTTCGCTGCAATATGCAGAGCGATGAGATTACTGCATATTAGCGACTACGGAAGACAATGCGGCCTTTGCTCAGGTCGTACGGGGTCAACTCAACGGTCACTTTGTCACCCGTCAGGATACGGATGTAGTTTTTGCGCATTTTACCGGAGATATGAGCAGTGACCACGTGTCCGTTTTCAAGTTCTACGCGGAACATAGTGTTAGGTAACGTATCCAGTACGGTACCTTGCATTTCAATATTGTCTTCTTTGGCCATCGAATCCTCTGGGTGTACTACCTTTCAGTTGAACCGGCAAGATAATGCCCAATTCAACGATTTATGTAAAGAACCGTCGGCGATTTTGCCAACGCTTTGCCGGGGTGCACGTCAGTTGCGCGCATCCGGTAAAATTAGGGTGTTTAAGGTGACGTCTGCAGGGGATTAGCGGGCTAAGAATCTGAATCAACCGGTTACATGCGCACGATTGAAAACAGTTCCGAGAGTGCGTTGAGATTCCCAGCCTGGCAATTCCGGCTCGTTATAGCGAAGCGCGGACGACATACCAAACTCGACTATTATACCACTTATGCGCCTTTATGTGTGCAAAACATCTCTGCACGGCTAAAAAAGCGTTTGTGTCTGCCAGCAGCCATCGCTGACCGGCTGGTCAGCAAGGCGTTGTACATATTGCAGATAATCAGCGCGCGGGATCTCCTGCGCGCCCAGCGAGGCAGTATGGGGATTAAGTACCTGACAATCTACCAGTCGGCCCTGATGCCGGATGAAATGCTGACAAAAGACCCATAGTGCGGTTTTGGATGCATTTTGCTGACGACTGAACATCGACTCACCGCAGAAGATTTGTCCCATCGCCAGCCCATACATGCCACCCACCAGTTGATGTTCATCCCACACCTCGATGGAGTGCGCGTGGCCAAGTTCATACAGTCGCAACCAGGCACGCTTCATCTCAAAGGTAATCCAGGTGCCTTCCTCGCGACCGCTGGCGCAGCCCTCAAGCACCTCGGCAAAGGACTCGTTCATTGTCACCCGATAGGGTGAGCGATTGTGAAAACGCTTCATGCTACGGCTGAGATGAAACTGCTCTGGTAACAGAACGGCCCGGGGATCGGGCGACCACCAGAGAATGGGATCGCCGGGCGAAAACCACGGAAAAATACCGTGCTGATAAGCATTAAGTAACCGGGCAGGGGAGAGATCGCCGCCCATGGCCAGCAGGCCATTTGGCTCACGCAGCGCCATCTCAGGCGGTGGAAAGAGCAGAGATTCCCGTGACAGTTGTACCAGTCTCATCGCGTTATGTTACTCATCGGCATTTCGCTAAGACTATAACGCAATACGCTGCCGGAAACGCCAGTAGCGCCCCGCTTTTGAGATTAATTCCGTATGACTGCCCTGTTCAATAATCGCGCCATTATCCATCACGCAGATACGATCCATGCGCTCCAGGCCACTCAGCCGGTGGGTGACCATGATCGTGGTTTTTCCGGCGGTCAGCCGTTGCAACAGAGCGAGAATATGTTGCTCGGTGGTCGCATCAAGCCCTTCGGTGGGCTCATCCAGCAGCCAGAGATCGCCGTCGTGCAGTAACGCGCGCGCCAGCGCCAGCCGGCGCAGTTCACCGCCGGAAAGCGGGCGACCCCCTTCGCCCATCCAGGCGTTTAATCCTTCCTGGTTCTCAAGCAGGCGCTGCAGGCCAACGTCGTTCAGTACGCGGCATAGCTGTTCATCAGTTGCATCGGGACGAGCCAGCAGCAGGTTATCGCGCAGGCTCTGACTGAAAAGATGAACCCGCTGCGTCACCACGCTGATACGCTGGCGCAACGCGGACTCTGACCAGGCGGTAATCGGCAGATCATTCAGGATGATGACACCGTGCTGGCTCTCCCTGGCGCGGGTCAGCAGCGCCAGCAGCGTCGATTTTCCGCAGCCGGTCGGTCCCAGTAGCGCAATATGTTCACCTGCGGCGACCTGCAGGGTACAGCTGTTGAGTACCTTATCCGGACGGTCGGGGTAGCTGAAGTCGAGCCGATCGATACTGACGTTGAGCGGTCCTGACCGGGCATCTGACTGTGCCGGAAAGGTGATAGCGGGTGACTGATCGATAATATCATTGACCCGTTGCGCGGCGGTTGTCACCTGCGACATAGGCAGAAAAGCGCCTGCAACCGGTGCCAGCGCCTCAAAGGCGGCCAGGGCGCAGAACACCACCAGCGCAATTAGCGACCCGGGTAACTGCTGTTCACTGATTGTCGCAGCACCAAGCCAGAGCAGCAGGGTTACGGTTACGCCACTGATCAGCAGCAGCAGGCTCTGGGCGGCGGCCTGTAAACGCTGTTGCTGGCTTTGTGCCTGCTGCCAGCGCTGTTCATCCTGGTCAAGTTGCTGACGCCAGCTCTGCGAGGCACCATATAACGTCAGTTCAGCCTGCGCCGCCAGCCACTGCATCAGCTGCTGACGCCAGCGGGCGCGTCCATGGGCAATTGCAACGCCTGCCGGTGAGCCCAGACGATAAAATAGCGACGGCATCAGAACCAGCGTACTCAGCATGATACCGCCGAGCGTCAGTGCCAGCGAAACATCAATAAAACTCATCCCAAGGGTAACGACTACTATCACCACAAATGCGCCGAGCAGCGGCGAAATGACGCGCAGATACAGATGGTCCAGCGTATCAACATCGGCGACAAAACGGTTGAGCAGGTCCGCCTGGCGGAACTGTGACAGCTGTCCCGGCGAAAGTGCCATCAGGCGGCTGAAGGTGTGGACACGCAGATGCTGAAGCACCCTGAACGTCGCATCATGGCTGACCAGACGTTCAGCATAGCGTGCGGCAGTGCGGATGATCGCAGCGCCACGGACGCCTGCCGCGGGCAGCATATAGTTAAAGGTATAGAGGCCCACTACGCCTGCCACTGACGATGCAGCGAGAAACCAGCCTGACAGGGTCAGCAGGCTGATGCTGGCCAGCAGTGTAATAATCACCAGCACGATGCCCAGTGCAAGACGGAAAGGGTGGCGCAGCCAGAGACGAAGAAAAGGACGCAAGGCGGACATCAGCGGATCTCCTGTTGACGATGCTTCAGCATCTCGCTGAAGGCACCCGGCTGTTGCGATAGCTGCTGCCAGTTACCCTGTTGCACCAGTTTACCCGCCTCCATTACCCAGAGGGTCTGCCAGCGACTCAGCGTCTCAATCTGATGGGTAATCATCAGGGTGGTCTGGCGGGCAGCTGCCTGGTTCAGGGCCAGCATCACATGACGTTCGCTGAGTGCATCCAGGCTGGCTGCCGGTTCGTCAAGCAGCAATAAATGTGAGGATTTATAGAGCGCGCGTGCGACCGCGACCCGCTGTGCCTGACCCACCGACAGCTGATTACCACCATCGCCGGGCTGAGTTTCAATCCCCCTGGGCAGACGAGGCATGAACTCGTTAATGCCACACGATTCCAGCAGCATCGCAAAGCGCTCGCTATCCCAGACCGCATTCATCACGATATTGTCGCGTAAGGTGCTGGCCGGTAACTGAGGATTCTGTCCTACCCAGCTAAGCTGCTGATGCCAGTCACTCCGCCGTATATCACGCAGTTCGACGCCATTCGCTTTCAGCGAGCCCTGATAAGGCAGGAAGCCAAGCAGGGCGTTCATCAGTGCCGTTTTCCCGGCTCCGCTTTGACCGACCAGCGCAATCTGCTCGCCATGGGCAATAGTGAAAGTGAGCGGGCCACACAGCACCTGACCATCAGGCGCGCAGACCCGCAGATCATCGGCGACAAGCGCGATGGAACGGTCGGCTGTGAAAGGTAACCGACCCTCCTGCGGCGCGGCGTCAGGTGTCGCCTGCATAAAGGCCTCAAGTGCATCGGCACCGCCGACCGCCTGGGCTTTGGCATGATAGAACGCGCCGAGATCGCGCAGTGGCTGGAAAAACTCCGGGGCGAGGATCAGCACCAGGAACCCGGCAAACAGCGTCACGCCGTGGCCATAATCACCGAAATGTAATTCGCCCAGATAGGAGAAGCCAAAATAGACGGCTACCACAGCAATGGCTAACGAGGCAAAAAACTCCAGCACGGCGGAGGAGAGAAACGCTAAACGCAGCACATCCATGGTGCGCTGGCGAAAATCAGTGGTGGCGTCGGCAACCGCCTGCTGCTCTGCTTCACCACGATGAAACAGCCGCAGCGTTTCTCTGCCGCGCAGACGGTCGAGAAAGTTACCGCTCAGGCGGGCCAGCACCAGAAAGTTGCGGCGATTGGCCTCGGCCGCACCCATGCCGACCAGCGCCATAAACAGCGGAATCAACGGCGCAGTGGCAAACAGGATCAGACCTGCGGTCCAGTTCAGCGGAAAAACAGTCAGCAGAATGCAGCAGGGGATCAGCACCGCCAGCGTCATCTGCGGCAGATAGCGGGCGTAGTACTCCTGCATCTCTTCGATCTGCTCCAGCAGCAGGGTTGCCCAGCTCCCGGCTGGTTTTCCCTGAATCCACGCCGGGCCCAGATCAGATAATCGATCTAAGACCTGCTGACGTAAAGCCTGACGGATAGCCTGCCCCGCCCGAAAACCGGTCAGTTCGCGGGCATAGTTGATTATGGCGCGCAGTGCGAAGCAGAGCAGTAACAGCAGGATGCTGACCGTCAGGGTTTCACGCGGCTGCTGGTCAATGATCAGCGCCTGCAGCAGAGAGGCCAGTAAACCCGCCTGGGCAATGATCAGCAGGGCACTTACCATGCCCAGCAGCGTGTTGAGCCGCAACCAGCGACCGGCGAAACGACGTTGCTGACGAAGCCAGCGGGTAAGATGCTGCTGCCGCGATTTGTCCATGCGAGACCATGCTAAATGTCGGTGACAGGGGAAAATGGAAAGACATTTCCATCTCTTCAGGCGCCAGAATCTAGCATGAGAGCTATAAAAAAGGCGACGGAAAAACCGTCGCCTGGAACATTTGAGATCAGAGGGTTAACAACTTACCGATCGTTTTTAACCAACCCGTCAAGAAAACGCTCAGCGTCTAACGCGGCCATGCAGCCGGTGCCTGCCGAGGTGATCGCCTGACGATAGATATGGTCCATCACATCGCCTGCCGCAAAGACGCCTGGGATGCTGGTCTGAGTGGCGTTGCCGTGCAGACCCGACTGAACTTTGATGTAACCGTTCTCAAGCGCCAGCTGACCTTCGAAGATAGCCGTATTCGGACTGTGTCCGATAGCAACAAACAGACCCGCGACTTCCAGCGCTTCTGTTTCATCACTGTTCTGGGTAGAACGCAGTGTCAGACCGGTCACACCCATCTGATCGCCTGTGACTTCTTCCAGCGTACGATGGGTGTGCAGCACGATATTGCCATTGCGCACTTTTTCCATCAGCCGGTCGATCAGGATCTTCTCTGCGCGGAAGCTGTCACGACGGTGAATCAGATGCACTTCAGCCGCGATGTTCGCCAGATAGAGCGCCTCTTCAACGGCCGTGTTACCCCCGCCAATCACTGCGACTTTCTGGTTGCGATAGAAGAAACCGTCACAGGTTGCACAGGCAGAGACACCTTTGCCCTTGAACGCCTCTTCAGACGGCAGACCCAGGTAACGAGCTGACGCACCGGTGGCGATGATCATGGCATCTGCCGTGTATACGCCACTGTCGCCAGTGAGGGTGAACGGACGGTTCTGCAGATCAACGGTGTGGATGTGATCGAAAATGATCTCAGTATTAAATTTTTCGGCATGCTCGTGCATGCGCTCCATCAGCGATGGACCTGTCAGATCGTGCGGGTCGCCCGGCCAGTTCTCCACTTCAGTGGTAGTGGTCAGCTGTCCGCCTTTTTCCAGACCGGTGATCAGCACCGGGTTCAGGTTGGCGCGTGCAGCATAAACGGCTGCGGTATAACCCGCTGGGCCGGAGCCCAGAATGAGTAACTTACTGTGTTTGGCCGTACTCATGCGTTCCTCAGTTTCATTCGGCTGACATAGCCTGCGATTGTAGGGAATATCCGGCGACAATAACAAGACTTAGCCAATTTTGTTAACGATAGCTGCAAGTGGCGTAGACGATGAGCGGCGGTTTTGCCTGGTCAATGCGCCAGAATGGGGCAAAAATCGGCTTTAAAGGGTGCAAAAGTGGAAAAATACTCATTTAAAAACAGATACCCAGCGGTCTGTCTGGCATCTTGTCCTGAATTTGGTGATTTTACTTTGACAATCGCCTGCGCTTTTGCGAAAACATTATCAGAAGCGAATAACATTTATCGGAACAAAACAGGTTTTCGTCGCCTGTTTTGCGTGTAACGCCGAATAAAAGCAGCCTGATATGGATAATGACGCATGATGTGGACAGACAACATGCGTCATATCGATAGGTGTCAGATCACAGGCTCTGTTAGCTCACTTCAGAAATGCCCCGAACATTGAGCGTTTTCAGGGCGTGGCAGGTAAAGGGAAGGAATTAAGAGAGACAATAATAATGGTAGACAATAAGAAACGCCCCGGGAAAGACCTCGACAGAATTGACAGGAACATTCTGAATGAACTTCAGAAAGATGGTCGCATTTCAAACGTAGAGCTTTCCAAACGCGTAGGCTTATCGCCTACGCCATGTCTTGAGCGTGTACGCCGTCTCGAACGCCAGGGATTTATTCTTGGTTACACTGCGCAGTTAAACCCGCACTATCTGGATGCCTCTCTGCTGGTATTCGTTGAGATTACTCTGAATCGTGGTGCGCCGGATGTGTTTGAGCAATTTAACGCCGCTGTGCAAAAACTTGAGGAAACTCAAGAGTGTCACCTCGTTTCCGGCGATTTCGACTACCTGCTGAAAACGCGCGTACCTGATATGTCTGCCTACCGTAAGCTGCTGGGCGAAACCCTGTTGCGCCTGCCGGGCGTAAACGACACGCGAACTTATGTGGTGATGGAAGAGGTCAAACAGAGCAATCGACTGGTGATCAAAACTCGCTGATGCGGGGCAGGTGCAAAACCTGTGAGATTTCGGTACACTCCTGTGCATTCATACAGGATCAGCGTCGGGCTTGCCCGACGCTGTTGCTTCTTACTTTACAGGCACCTGGAGAGTCCTCTTGAGCCAGGAATATACAGAAGATAAAGACGTTTCGTTACAATCGCTGAGCAGTGGACGTCGTCTGCTGGAAGCGTTGCTCATTCTGGTGGCGCTGTTTGCCATTTACCTGATGGTTTCACTGGTCAGTTTTAACCCTTCCGATCCGAGCTGGTCGCAAACGGCCTGGCATGAACCTATCCATAATATCGGCGGCAGCGTCGGTGCCTGGCTGGCTGACACCTTACTCTTCATCTTTGGTGTGATGGCGTACGCCATTCCGCCCGTCATTCTGGGTTTGTGCTGGATTGCTTTCCGTCAGCGCGACAGCCAGGACTATTTTGACTACTTTGCCGTCGGGTTACGCTTAATTGGCGTTCTTGCGCTGGTGGTAACGACCTGTGGTATGGCAGCGCTGAACGCTGATGATATCTGGTACTTCGCTTCAGGCGGCGTGATTGGTAGCCTGGTCAGTAATGCTATTGCCCCCTGGTTCAGTCCGGCTGGCGGCACGCTGATGCTGCTCTGCGTCTGGGCGGCGGGGATAACCCTGTATACCGGCTGGTCCTGGCTCACCATTGCAGAAAGAATTGGTGGTGTCGTCATGGGCGTCCTGACGTTTGCCAGCAACCGCTCACGTCACGATGAACCCTGGCAGGAAGAGGATGACGAACGCGACGTGCAAGAGTATGCGGATGTTCCTGCATTGCATGCCGCCGATCAGGATGATGACGTGCTGCTGTCTGCGCCGCGCGCTGTCGATCAGGAAGATGATGTGCTGCTTGCCGCGCCACGCGCTGCCGCTCAGCCTGTGCCGACACAGCCGGATCCGCTACTGGCGAAAGCGGCAGCCGCAACCAGTGCGGCGGTAGCCGCCACTGCGGAAGCTGCAGAGGTGACCATTGCTCCCGCAGCGCCGGTTACCGCGGCACCTGCTGCAGCGGCCTTTACTGCATCGGCACCTGCCGCGTCAGCAGCAATACCTGCATCGTCGACGGCACAACCTGCTCCAGCATCTGCACAGAACATCCCTGCATCTTATGGTGCAACGACGGCTCCGGCGCAGAGTGCTTCTGCAGCCGCATCTTCACCACCGCTTTATCACTTTGAAATGCCAGACGAAGCTCCGGCTGCGCCATCGTTCAATGCTTACGACGATGACGAACCTAAAATGGGTAACTGGCGTGACACATCAGCGATCCCTGCGGCCGCAACAGTTGCTGCTGCCGGAACGGCGGCCACACGTACTGCGCCTGTTTTCGACTTAGCCCCTGAAACCAATCTGAATCCGCAGGTTAAGCAGGGTATCGGACCGGCGCTGCCGCGTCCTAATCCGGTAAAACTGCCTACGCGTCGTGAGCTGGCTTCTTATGGCATTAAGTTACCTTCTCAGCGCATGGCTGAAGAGAAAGCCAAAGCGGAAGAGAGCGAAACGGCATCGGCTACGTCGGTTTCCACTGCACCTGATGCTGAAGAGGCATTGCAGCAGGCTGAACTGCGTCAGGCCTTCCAGTCTGAACAACAGCAGCGTTACGGCACCAGCTGGCAGCAGGACGAAGAAGAGGAGCAGGATGCGCAGCAGCAGGATGCACTGGCGCGTCAGTTCGCCGAGCAGCAACAGCAGCGCTATGAACCTGAAGTGAGAAAAGAGCCGGTATTGAATATTGATACTGCCTCCGCGTTCGATTTTTCACCGATGAAAGATCTGGTGGATGACGGCCCGTCTGAACCGCTGTTTACCATTGCTGCGACGCCGGAGCCGGAAGCGCCTGCGGTTTCACACGAACCGTGGCAGCAGGTAAGTGAGGTCTCTATTCCTCAGGCACCGGCTCAGGTGCCTGCACCTGCCCGTTTTGCACCGGCAGAACCTGCCTATAGTGCGCCAGTGACGCCTGCGGCACCCGCAGAGCCTGCCTATCATGCACCAGCGTCACCTCAGGCACCGGCTTATTCTGCGCCTGCATACGGTACGCCAGCAGAGCCTGAAGCGGGTTATGCCGCGCCGTCTGCCCCTGTCTATGCTGCACCAACGGCGCCTCACGCCCCGGCTTATTCTGCGCCATCTTATGGCACGCCAGCCGTTGAGCCGGTTCAGCCAGTTGAAGAAGCGAAACCTTCACTGCATGACAGCCTGATCCATCCGTTCCTGATGCGCCACGAGCAGCCGCTGGAGAAACCGTCCACGCCACTGCCTTCGCTGGATCTGCTGACGGCACCTCCTGAAGAGGAAGAGCCGGTTGATATGTTCTCGCTGGAGCAGACTGCCCGTCTGGTGGAGTCACGCTTAGGCGATTACCGCGTCAAAGCCGAAGTGGTTGGCATCTCACCTGGCCCGGTTATCACCCGTTTCGAGCTTGACCTGGCACCGGGTGTAAAAGCAGCACGTATCTCTAACCTGTCGCGCGACCTGGCACGATCACTCTCGACTGTCGCGGTTCGCGTGGTGGAAGTGATCCCTGGCAAACCTTATGTGGGCCTGGAACTGCCAAACAAACATCGTCAGACCGTTTATCTGCGTGAAGTCCTGGATTGCCCTAAATTCCGCGACAACCCGTCGCCACTGGCCGTCGTGCTGGGTAAAGACATTGCCGGTCAGCCGGTCGTGGCCGATCTGGCGAAAATGCCGCACTTACTCGTTGCCGGTACGACCGGTTCCGGTAAGTCCGTGGGCGTGAACGCTATGATCATCAGCATGCTCTACAAGGCGACACCAGAAGAAGTTCGCTTCATTATGATCGACCCGAAAATGCTGGAGCTGTCGGTTTACGAAGGCATTCCGCACCTGCTGACCGAAGTGGTCACCGACATGAAGGACGCCGCGAATGCGCTGCGCTGGAGCGTCGGCGAAATGGAGCGTCGCTATAAGCTGATGTCGGCGCTGGGCGTGCGTAACCTGGCGGGTTACAACGAGAAAGTGGAGCAGGCCGAAGCGATGGGCCGTCCGATTCCTGATCCGTTCTGGAAACCGGGCGACAGCATGGATATGACGCCGCCGGTTCTGGAGAAACTACCTTATATCGTGGTAATGGTCGATGAGTTTGCTGACCTGATCATGGCAGTGGGTAAAAAGGTTGAAGAGCTGATTGCGCGCCTGGCACAGAAAGCCCGTGCTGCGGGTATCCATCTGGTGCTGGCAACACAGCGTCCATCCGTAGATGTGATTACTGGCCTGATCAAAGCGAACATCCCGACACGTATCGCCTTTACCGTTTCGAGCAAGATAGACTCCCGTACCATTCTCGATCAGGGCGGCGCGGAATCCCTGCTGGGTATGGGTGACATGCTTTACATGCCACCCAACTCCTCCCTGCCGGTTCGTGTTCACGGTGCCTTTGTGCGTGACCAGGAAGTACATGCGGTGGTTCAGGACTGGAAAGCACGTGGTCGTCCGCAATATATCGACAGTATTACGGCAGGCGAAGAGAGCGAAAGTGCCGGTGGCATCGATAGCGATGAAGAACTTGATCCGCTGTTCGATCAGGCAGTCGGCTTTGTGGTCGATAAGCGCCGAGCCTCGATTTCAGGCGTTCAGCGTCAGTTCCGCATCGGCTATAACCGCGCGGCACGTATCATTGAGCAGATGGAAGCGCAGGGCATCGTCTCTGCACCAGGACACAATGGTAACCGTGAAGTGCTGTCGCCACCGCCTCACGATATGTAGCGGTTAAATGTTTTGAAACACTACTTGATGAGCCAGTTCCGACTGGCTCATTGTTTTTACGCGGTTAACCCCCATATCTGGATCAGCTTTCGGCTTTTTCCTCTGTTCTGATGACGGAACGGCGACCAGGCTTAATGCAGTTATCGATGGGAACGTTTAAATAAGGAATTGAAGCAGATGAAATTACGCGTAATCGCTCTGGGCCTGTTGGCCACCTTTTCTTCGGCCAGCGTTCTGGCTGATGCTTCCAGTGATCTGCAACAGCGCCTGAACAAGGTCAGCAGCTTCCACGCCAGCTTCACGCAAAAAGTGACCGACAGCAGCGGTGCCAATGTGCAGGATGGTGAAGGCGAATTGTGGGTTAAACGTCCCAGCCTGTTTAACTGGCACATGACCGCGCCGGACGAAAGCATCATCATCTCTGACGGTAAATCGCTGTGGTTCTACAATCCATTTGTTGAGCAGGCGACCGTTAGCCTGCTGCAGAATGCGACCAGCAACACGCCGTTTATGCTGATTGCCCGCAACCAGTCGAATGACTGGAAGCAGTACAACATTAAACAGCAGGGTGACAATTTCGAGCTGACACCGAAAAACAGCGATGGCAACCTGAAACAGTTCACCATTCAGGTGACCTCCAGCGGCACCATTAACCGCTTCAGCGCTATCGAACAGGATGGCCAGCGTAGTGATTACCAGCTGAAAAGCCAGCAGAATGGTGCTATCAGCCCGGATAAATTCACGTTCACACCGCCTAAAGGCGTGACGGTGGACGACCAACGTCAGTGAGGTCACGGTGAGTAACCTGTCCCTGGATTTTTCCACCGAAAATTTCAAACCTCTGGCCGCGCGTATGCGGCCAGAAACATTGAAACAGTACATTGGTCAGCAACATCTGCTGGGTGCGGGCAAACCGCTGCCGCGCGCGATTGAAGCAGGGCACCTGCACTCGATGATCCTGTGGGGACCACCCGGGACCGGCAAGACGACACTCGCTGAAATTATTGCGCATTATGGTAACGCCGATGTGGAGCGTATCTCAGCAGTCACTTCGGGTGTGAAAGAGATTCGTGAGGCGATTGAGCGTGCCCGCCAGAATAAACATGCCGGGCGACGCACCATCCTGTTTGTGGATGAGGTCCATCGGTTCAACAAGAGCCAGCAGGATGCTTTTCTGCCGCATATCGAAGATGGCACGATTACCTTTATTGGTGCGACCACCGAAAACCCCTCTTTTGAACTCAACTCCGCATTGCTGTCACGCGCCCGCGTTTACCTGCTGAAATCACTGACGACTGAGGATATTGAGCAGGTGCTGGATCAGGCGATGCAGGATAAAGCGCGTGGGTATGGCGACAGTGACATCGTGCTGCCGGATAATACACGCAGGATGATCGCTGAACTGGTTAATGGCGATGCACGCCGGGCGCTGAACACGCTGGAAATGATGGCGGATATGGCTGAAATCACCGCCTCGGGTCAGCGTGAACTGACGCCGCAGTTGCTCAACGAAGTCTCGGGTGAACGATCCGCGCGTTTTGACAACAAAGGCGACCGCTTTTACGATTTGATTTCAGCTCTGCACAAATCCGTGCGCGGCTCGGCACCCGATGCGGCGCTTTACTGGTATGCACGCATTATTACCGCGGGTGGCGACCCGCTCTATGTCGCACGCCGGTTGCTGGCTATCGCCTCAGAAGATGTCGGCAATGCCGACCCACGCGGCATGCAGGTGGCGATTGCCGCGTGGGATTGCTTTACGCGCGTCGGGCCGGCAGAAGGGGAGCGTGCCATCGCTCAGGCCATTGTTTATCTCGCCTGCGCGCCTAAAAGTAATGCAGTCTACAACGCGTTTAAAGCCGCCATGCGTGATGCGCGCGACCATCCCGATTACGATGTACCTGAGCATCTGCGTAATGCGCCGACTAAGCTGATGAAAGAGATGGGCCTGGGCAAAGAGTATCGTTATGCCCATGACGAAACCAACGCCTATGCCGCCGGTGAAGTCTATTTTCCGCAGGAACTGGCCAGCGCACGCTATTACACCCCAACCCAGCGTGGGCTTGAGGGTAAGATTGGTGAAAAGCTAAGCTGGCTCGCTGAGCAGGATCAAAATAGCCCGACAAAACGCTACCGCTGAAACAGACGTTACGGTAATGTGGGCAATGTTTTCAACGCATTCCGCGGGAATGCGTCCCTTCTTTCAACCAACTTTTTATACACAGGATAAGCATGCTCGATCCCAATCTGCTGCGTAACGAGCCAGACGCAGTCGCAGAAAAACTGGCACGCCGGGGATACAAACTGGATGTGGAAACGCTGCGTTCGCTTGAAGAGCGTCGCAAAGTACTGCAGGTGGAAACCGAAAATCTGCAGGCAGAGCGTAACTCCCGATCCAAATCCATCGGTCAGGCCAAAGCACGTGGGGAAGACATCGAGCCGCTGCGTCAGGAAGTGAACGCGCTGGGCGAACGCCTGGATGCCGCAAAAGCAGAACTGGATGAACTGCAGAATCAAATCCGTGACTTTGCGCTGGCGCTGCCGAACATTCCGGCAGATGAAGTGCCGCTGGGCAAAGATGACAGCGAAAACCAGGAAGTGAGCCGCTGGGGTACCCCGCGCGAATTCAGTTTCCAGGTTAAAGATCACGTTGAGCTGGGTGAAGCGGCGAAAGGCCTGGATTTTGCGGCTGCCGTGAAACTGACCGGTTCACGCTTTGTGGTCATGCAGGGGCAGATTGCCCGCCTGCACCGTGCACTGAGTCAGTTTATGATTGACCTGCACACTGAGCAGCATGGCTACCTTGAAACCTACGTGCCTTACCTGGTTAACCATGAAACGCTTTATGGCACCGGTCAGCTGCCTAAGTTCGGCGAGGACCTGTTCCACACTCGCCCGCTGGAAGAGCAATCGGATAGCAGTAACTATGCGTTGATTCCTACTGCGGAAGTGCCGCTGACCAACCTGATGCGCGATGAGATCGTGGAAGAGGATAGCCTGCCGGTTAAACTGACCGCGCATACGCCATGCTTCCGTTCTGAAGCGGGTTCTTACGGTCGTGACACGCGCGGCCTGATCCGTATGCACCAGTTCGACAAAGTTGAAATGGTGCAGATTGTCACTCCGGAACAGTCAATGGATGCGCTGGAAGAGCTGACTGCTCATGCGGAGAAAGTGCTGCAGCTGCTGAATCTGCCGTATCGTAAGGTTTTACTCTGTACCGGCGATATGGGCTTTGGCTCGACCAAAACCTACGATCTGGAAGTCTGGCTGCCAGCGCAGAATACCTATCGTGAAATTTCATCCTGTTCCAACATGGGTGATTTCCAGGCGCGTCGTATGCAGGCGCGTTACCGCAACAAACAGGAAAAGAAACCGCGTCTGGTTCATACCCTGAATGGTTCAGGACTGGCCGTAGGCCGCACTCTGGTCGCGGTGCTGGAAAACTATCAGCAGGAAGATGGCCGCATCACCGTGCCTGAAGTTTTACGTCCCTACATGAATGGCGTCGATGTCATCGGCTAAGCGATTCACCATTCTTAAACCCGGCCATGGCCGGGTTTTTTTATGCGTAGTTTTTGAAAAAAGGATTTATTGAGACCGAATTTAATCACAAATAAACGTTATCGATATCAGGTGCGCCGGAATGCTTAAAAATCTAATTTTTCATAGAGATAGCGCTCAGAAATATGCCGCATAACACAATTGTAACCCACTGAAGATTAGTAAATTAAATTGTCCCGCAGCAAAATGTGCTGCTGTCAAATTCAGCCCATTGACTTTAAAAAAGCCAATGGCAAACTGCGCGCAATTTCCTTCATTTTGCTCTGGTTTCTATCCCCTATGTCAACCTGGTCACGCCCCGTGATATTGCTGCTTTGCGGCCTGATGTTAATGACTGTCGCCATTGCCGTTCTGAATACGCTTGTTCCACTGTGGCTGACGCATGACTTACTGACAACCTGGCAGGTGGGCATCGTAAGTTCCTCTTATTACACCGGCAATCTGGCAGGTACATTACTGGCTGGCTGGTTAATCAGACATTACGGGTTTAATCGCAGTTATTATCTGGCAACCGGGCTCTTTGCCGTGGCAACGATTTGCCTGGTAACGATGGAAGGTTTCTGGGCGTGGAGTTCGCTTCGTTTTGTCGCGGGGGTAGGCTGTGCGCTGATGTGGGTCGTGGTTGAAAGCGCACTTCTCTGTAGCGGAACCGTCCGAAATCGTGGACAGCTACTGGCTGCCTATATGATCGTTTATTATCTTGGCACTGTAACCGGTCAGTTACTGGTCAGCACCCTCTCTACAGAATTACTGAGCGTAGTACCCTGGGTCACTTCACTGGTGTTCTGTGCGGTACTGCCTCTGGTCTTTACACGAGTATCAGCCACCGGTGAAGCGGCTGAAGCGGCACCGGCTCGCATCTGGCCGATGCTTCGTCGTCGCAGTTCACGTCTCGGCATCAATGGCTGCATTATCTCCGGTATCGTTTTAGGTTCGCTTTATGGCCTGATGCCGCTTTACCTGTCGCATCAGGGAATGAGTGATGCCAATGTCGGCTACTGGATGGCGTTACTGGTCAGCGCCGGTATTGTCGGGCAGTGGCCAGTTGGTCGGCTGGCCGATCGTTTCGGCCGCTTGCTGGTGCTGCGGGTGCAGGTCTTTGTCGTTATCCTGGGTGCGATGGCGATGCTAACCAATGCCGCAATGGCACCAGCACTGTTTGTTCTGGGGCTGGCAGGCTTCACACTCTATCCGGTGGCCATGTCCTGGGCTTGTGAGACGGTTGCACATCATGAACTGGTTGCGATGAATCAGGCGCTGCTGATGAGTTATACCGTTGGCAGTCTGGCTGGACCGGCAATGACCTCCGTTCTGATGCAGAATTATTCTGACCGGCTGCTGTTTGTGATGATCGCTGCAGTAGCGCTGATCTATCTGCTGATGCTGCTGCGTAAAGCGGACCAGCAGGCGACGCCAGTGGCACATGCCTGATCGCTGAACAGTAAAAAGGGAGCGTTAAGCTCCCTTTTTTGTGACCGATTCTCTAGTACATCACTTCGTGGCCGTAGCTGGCGAGAATATTCTTAACGCGTTCCATCGTCTCTTTCGCCGGTGGTTTCACCCCATCCAGCTTGTACTCTTCACCCATCGCAATCCATTTATGCTTACCCAGTTCGTGATAGGGCAGCAATTCAATCTTCTCAACGTTCTCCATGTCACGTGTGAATTCACCCAGCCGATGCGCGGTGTCATCATCGTCGGAGTAACCGGGTACGACGACAAAACGGATCCAGGTCCGCTTGCCTTTTTTCTGCAGGTAGCGGGCAAAATCCAGGGTACGGTGATTTGATACCCCCACCAGAATCTGATGCACATCGTCATTCATCTGTTTGAGATCGAGCATCACTAAGTCAGTCACGTCGAGCAGTTCGTCGATTACCGGATCGTAGCGGCGTACGAAGCCATTGGTGTCGAGACAGGTATGGATGCCTTCGGCCTTGCAGGCGCGGAACCAGTCACGCACAAATTCAGCCTGAAGAATCGCTTCACCGCCAGACGCAGTAACACCGCCGCCAGAGGCATTCATAAAGTGGCGATAGGAGAGCACATCCGCCATCAGCGCGTCGACGCTGATCTCTTTGCCACCGTGGGTATCCCAGGTGTCGCGGTTGTGACAGTAGAGGCAGCGCATCAGGCAGCCCTGGAAGAAAGTAATGAAACGGATGCCGGGACCATCGACGGTGCCGCAGGATTCAAATGAGTGGATACGACCGTTAACTGACATTGCGATGTTTCTCCAGTGAGTCTGCCGGGACAGACGGCGCAATCTCTGTTGCGCTCAGGGCAGGAAATCGATTCTGGTGGGAACCTTGATGAAGATGACCATAAGAACAGACTTTTAAGGAAAAGGCTCCGCGAGGAGCCTTTTTATCGGGTTTATCCGTGATTACAGTGACTGTGTGAAGGTACGGGTAATCACATCCTGCTGCTGCTCTTTAGTCAGTGAGTTAAAGCGTACAGCGTAACCAGAAACGCGAATCGTCAGCTGCGGATATTTCTCTGGATGCTCCATCGCGTCCAGCAGCATTTCACGGTTCATAACGTTGACGTTAAGGTGCTGGCCACCTTCGATGCTGGCTTCGTGATGGAAGTAACCATCCATCAGACCGGCAAGGTTGGTTTTGCGCACATTATCATCTTTGCCCAGCGCGTTTGGTACGATTGAGAAGGTATAGGAGATACCATCTTTCGCATAGGCAAACGGCAGTTTAGCGACAGAAGTCAGTGAAGCCACCGCACCTTTCTGGTCACGACCATGCATCGGGTTAGCACCAGGTCCAAACGGTGCGCCAGCGCGACGTCCATCCGGCGTGTTACCGGTTTTCTTACCATACACCACGTTCGAGGTGATGGTCAGAACAGACTGCGTCGGCACGGCATTACGATAGGTAGTCAGCTGCTGAATTTTCTTCATGAAGCGTTCAACCAGATCGCAGGCCAGGTCATCAACACGGGTGTCGTTGTTACCGAACTGTGGATATTCACCTTCGATGTCGAAGTCGATCGCCAGACCATCTTCGTCACGAATCGGTTTCACTTTGGCGTATTTAATTGCAGAAAGTGAATCCGCAGCAACAGAGAGACCGGCGATACCACAGGCCATGGTGCGATAGACATCCCGGTCATGCAGAGCCATCAGTGCCGCTTCATAGCTGTACTTATCATGCATGTAGTGGATGATGTTCAGCGAAGTCACATACTGTTTTGCCAGCCAGTCCATGAAGTGATCCATACGCTCCATGACGGTGTCGAAATCCAGCACGTCGTCGCTGATTTTGTCGCCTTTCGGTCCGACCTGCATTTTCAGTTTTTCATCCACGCCGCCGTTGATTGCGTAAAGCAGCGTTTTCGCCAGGTTGGCACGTGCGCCAAAGAACTGCATTTGTTTGCCGACAATCATCGGACTCACGCAGCAGGCGATGGCGTAGTCATCATTGTTGAAATCAGGACGCATCAGGTCATCGTTCTCATACTGCAAAGATGAAGTATCGATAGAGACTTTAGCGGCGTATTTTTTGAAATTAATGGGCAGTTTTTCTGACCACAGAATGGTCATGTTTGGCTCAGGTGAAGGACCCATGGTGTAGAGGGTATTCAGGAAGCGGAAGGTGCTTTTTGATACCAGTGTGCGACCATCAACGCCCATACCTGCCAGTGATTCGGTTGCCCAGATTGGGTCACCAGAGAACAGCTCATCATATTCCGGGGTACGCAGGAAGCGAACCATGCGCAGTTTCATGACCAGATGGTCAATCAGTTCCTGAGCCTGTTCTTCCGTCAGCTTACCGGCTTTAAGGTCACGCTCAATGTAAACATCCAGGAAGGTTGAGACGCGGCCAAACGACATGGCAGCACCGTTTTGTGATTTAACGGCAGCCAGATAACCATAGTAAGTCCACTGCACAGCTTCCATTGCGTTGGTAGCCGGGCCGGAAATGTCATGACCATACTTTGCGGCCATCTCTTTAATCTGGGCCAGCGCATGATGCTGATCGGAGATCTCTTCACGCAGACGAATGGTTGCTTCGAGATTCACACCGTTCTCTAAATCTTCCTGCAGTGATGCGAACTGAGCGAATTTATCCGCCATCAGGAAATCGATGCCGTATAACGCCACACGACGATAGTCACCGATAATACGGCCACGACCATAAGCATCAGGAAGACCGGTCAGAATACCTGATTTGCGGCAGCGCAGAATGTCCGGGGTATAAACATCGAATACACCCTGGTTGTGTGTTTTGCGGTATTCGGTGAAGATTTTTTTCAGAGAAGGGTCGAGTTCACGGCCATACACTTTGCATGAACCTTCGACCATTTTGATGCCGCCATAAGGAATGATGGCGCGTTTTAATGGCGCTTCAGTCTGCAGCCCAACAATTTTTTCCAGAGACTTATTAATGTAGCCCGCGTCGTGCGAGGTAATCGTGGAGGCGAGATCGGTGTCGAAGTCGACTGGCGCGTGGGTGCGGTTCTCAATTTTGATGCCTTCCAGCACGCTTTCCCACAGTTTGGTGGTCGCTTCAGTGGCGCCCGCCAGGAATGACTCATCACCTTCATAGGGGGTGTAGTTTTTCTGAATGAAGTCGCGCACATTGACGCTGTTCTGCCATTCGCCTTCAGCAAATCCTTCCCATGCTGAAGCCAGTTTTGCATTAAGTTCGGTCATAATATACCTGCCTTATATGAAGAGACTTTACGGTCGGGCACAGTCAACGTCCTGTGCCGTCAAAAATGCGTTTAATGTACCTGGTCACCTTTGCGGAGATAGATAACCCAGTAAGTCAGCCCAACCAGAACGCCACCGCCGATGATGTTACCGATCGTTACGGGAATCAGATTGTGGAGAATAAAGTTACTGACGGTCAGCGCGTGAAACTGTGCAGCCGTGGTGCCAGCAGCCTGCCAGAACTCAGGTGTTGCGAAGTCGCGAATAGTAATGGCATAGGGAATGAGAAACATGTTGGCGATGCTGTGTTCGAAACCGCTGGCGACAAACATCCCAACAGGCAGAATCATCACGACCAGCTTATCGGTCAGGCTGCGACCGGAATAGCTCATCCAGACGGCGAGGCAGACCAGCAGATTAGCTAATGTACCCAGACAGACTGCTTCTATGAAGGTGTGATGCATTTTGTGATCGGCGGTTTCCAGGACATTTAAGCCCCAGGCACCATTTGCAACCATATGCTGTCCGGCAAACCACATCAGGGCGACAAAGAAGAGTGCACCTGCCAGGTTACCGGCGTAGACGTTAAACCAGTTGCGGGCCAGCTGACCCCAGCTGATGCGACCACTGGCTTTAGCCACGACGATTAATACCGTCGAGGTAAAAAGGTCGGCGCCACACACCACGACCAGCATCAAACCGAGTGAGAAACAGATACCGCCAATTAGTTTGGCTATGCCATAGGGCATCGCGCCGCTGCCGGTAGTCGCTGTAATATAAAAAACGAATGCGATTGAGATGAATACGCCAGCGTTTATTGCCAGGAAGAAGGTCGTAAAGGGATGTTTGGTTGCTTTATAGATACCGGCCTCTTCGGCCACTTTCGCCATTGCGGCTGGTAATAAAAGATTAAAAGGGTTGTCAGTTTTCACACTAACTTACTCCTGAAGTTGTCTGAAAAAATACTAACAAAGGAGTATAGGTCAGCAATTGATGTGGATCATGTTTGCCGAAATGGTCGCCATCATCTCGCATGGAAATGAAAAAATAATCGCGTAAATTATTGAAAGTGTAAGTTTAAATTAATTTTAAAAATACAAATATATTTTAACGTGATGCGGTTGCTCGCACTTTTAATTCAGTCTATGTTACGAATTAATATCTTATATGTTAAGTGAAATGATGCAATGTGGCGGAAGGTATTTTTATTACAGCTAATGTTTCATTGAGATAGAGGGAAATTATGGCACCAGATAAATCCAGTGCCATGTTGAGCTATCTGTTTCCAGCTACAGGCGTTATGCCTTACGCTTTTTTCCAGTAATGACGTTTAGCGGCCTGCAGTTTTTCGTAGGCAGCAAGCAGGGATTGATGGGCCGGGAATGCCTGCAACTCTTCATCCACAGCCTGAAGCCCGTTAAACGGATTCTCACCACTAATAGCAGCGGAAGCCGCTTCCATTGCGTTCTCACCATACATACGCAGGAAGGCGTGATGATACTGCAGCGGATCGCGCTCATCTTCCATTGCCAGTAATAGCAGGGTCTGCAGGCAGCGATAGTAATTAGCCCGCTCTGGCGTAAAGATTGAGCTGTTAAACTCCATTGTCCACTCGGTCCAGATCAATGCCTGATCCAGATCGCCGCCCGCCAGCGCCAGCATCGCTTTTAATTCGCCAATACGCAGCGTGTACCAGCCGTTGTCTTTACCGGTTGCCAGGCCCAGCAGCTCGCGAACGCGGGTGAAGTCGTCAAAACCTTCATCATCCAGCTGTCCAATCAGATCCAGATACTCTTCCGGATTCCAGTTGCTGTCAGGCAGGGCAAGCAGGGTTTCACGCATGCCAGCACCCATGCTGTTATTTGCCAGGAACAGATCTTCCGCCGGGTAGATATCAGACATGCCAGGTACGATGATGCGGCAGGCATAGACGCCCAGGTGCTCGTAGTCAGCGATATAGACCTCCTGATCTTCTGAAGCGAAGATCGCCATCAGCGTAGCAAATTCCTGCTCGGTGCTGCCTGCGAAAGACCAGTCGACAAAGGGATAATCTGCCGTCTCTTTAAACAGATCCCAGGAGATCAGACCGCTTGAATCGATGAAGTGTGTTTCAAGGTTGGCATGTTCAGCCACTTCTTCGTCATCAAAGGTTGGTGGTGTAAACACATCCAGATCTTTGAGGCTGCGACCCTGCAGCAACTCAGTAACGGTACGCTCCAGCGCCACACCGAAATCAGGGTGCGCACCAAAGGAAGCAAAACAGGTGCCATTGGTCGGGTTAAACAGCACCACACAGATAACCGGATATTTGCCGCCCAGCGAAGCGTCATAGGCGAAAATCGGGAAGCCTTCCGCTTCAAGGCGCGCAATCGCCTCAATGACGTCAGGATAACGCTGCATCACCGCATCAGGAATCGCTGGCAGGCTGATTGCTTCAGCAATAATACGGTTTTTAATGTAGCGCTCAAACACTTCTGACAACCCCTGAACACGCGCTTCATTCGCGGTGTTGCCCGCCGACATGCCATTTGAGACATAGAGGTTGCCGATGATATTCATCGGGATATAGACAGTTTGCTGATCGGACTGGCGGGTAAAGGGCAGAGCGCAGATACCACGCTCAGCATTGCCGGACTGCAAATCAATCAGGCCGGAAGCCGTCAGAGCATTGTCGGCATCGTAAAAAGCATGCAGGCGCGCATCCAGAATGCCTTCAGGTAAGGAATCATTCTCTGGTAACGCAAACCATTTTTCATTGGGATAGTGAACAAAATCACCGTTAGCGATCTTTTTCCCCAGCCAGAAGTCAGCAAAAAAATAGTTAGTAGAGAGACGCTCAAAATACTCGCCCAGTGCAGAGGCCAGTGCCGCTTTTTTACTGGCGCCTTTACCATTGGTAAAGCAGAGCGGGCAATCGCGGTCGCGGATATGCACAGACCAGACATGGGGAACAGGATTAAGCCAGGAGGCTTCTTCAATATTAAAGCCAAGATCCTGCAGCTTGTTCTGGAAACGCGCGATGGAGTCTTCCAGTGCGGCATCTTTGCCCGGGATAAATGTTTGCGTCATAGTGCCGCTCTCTCTGTTGTCATAGGGTGCGTAAAGCGCGCCATGATACGGATTTTGCTAACTGACCGCTATCAGGGCGGGACATTTTTACCGGCTTAGTTTTCATTGCCGCGGCACTCAGGCCAAATGCGGATTGGTGGGGCTGGATAGAGCCTCACAAAATTCCGTTCAGATTTGCATTGGTAACATAACCTCCGGCGAGCCGGATTCAGAAAATGTGACCGCACCCTGATTTATGATTGCAGCTATCAGAATGCAGTGATAAAACCGGATGGTTATTCATAACCGTTCGATATGACAGTGGTGAGGGGAAATGACGCAAGTTTATAATTTTAGCTCTGGCCCGGCGATGCTACCGGTTGAAGTCCTTCGTCGTGCAGAACAGGAGCTGACGAACTGGCGCGGTCTGGGTACCTCTGTAATGGAGATCAGTCACCGCAGTAAAGAGTTTATTCAGGTGGCTGAGGAGGCGGAGCAGGACTTCCGTGATCTGCTAAAAATACCGGCTAATTACAAAGTTTTATTCTGTCATGGCGGCGCGCGTGCTCAGTTCGCTGCTGTACCGGGTAATCTGCTCGGGCAAGCGACCAGCGCCGACTATGTCGATGGCGGTTACTGGGCACACAGTGCAATTAAGGAAGCGGAAAAGTATTGCTCCCCTCGCACGCTGGATGTGAAAACCACCCGCGATGGTAAACGTGCCATTCTGCCGATGAGCGAATGGCAGGTGAGTGAATCGTCTGCTTACCTGCATTTCTGCCCGAATGAAACTATTGATGGCATCGCCATTGATGAACAGCCCGATTTCGGCAGTAAAACGGTTGTCGCTGACTTCTCATCTACCATTCTGTCACGTCCGATCGATGTGAGCCGCTATGGCGTGATTTATGCAGGCGCGCAAAAAAATGTCGGCCCGGCCGGATTAACGCTGGTTGTCGTTCGCGAAGATCTGCTGGGTCAGGCGCACGCCTCTGTACCTTCAATTCTTGATTACAAAGTGCTGGCCGATAATGATTCGATGTTTAATACTCCGCCAACATTTGCGTGGTATCTCTCAGGCTTAGTGTTTAAATGGCTGAAAGAGAAGGGTGGCGTAGCCGAAATTGATCGTATCAATCAGGCAAAATCTGACCTGCTTTATGGCGTTATCGATCACAGTGGCTTCTACCGTAACGATGTGGCTAAAGAAAACCGCTCACGCATGAATATTCCTTTCCAGCTGGCGGATGCGTCGCTCGATGCGTTGTTCCTGGAAGAATCATTTAAGGCAGGATTGCATGCGCTCAAAGGCCATCGTGTAGTAGGCGGTATGCGCGCCTCTATTTATAATGCGATGCCGCTGGAAGGTGTGAAGGCGCTGACCGATTTCATGGTCGACTTTGAACGCCGTCACGGCTGATTACTAAGATATCAGCATTGATGCTGATGCCAGACCTCGCCATAGGTGAGGTCTCTGTATTTTTTGAGGATTTTGTTTCACATGCAGGACTCCCTGACTCTCCAACCGATCGCGCGCGTTGATGGCACCGTAAATCTGCCCGGTTCAAAAAGCGTTTCTAATCGCGCATTGCTGCTGGCTGCGCTGGCTAAAGGCACCACCCGTCTGACTAACCTGCTCGACAGCGATGATGTAAAGCACATGCTGAATGCGCTGACTGCGCTGGGCGTAAACTATACGCTTTCCGGCGATCGCACCGTGTGTGAAGTGACGGGAAATGCCGGGCCGCTGCACGCATCTCAACCGCTGTCGCTGTTTCTGGGCAATGCCGGAACCGCAATGCGTCCTCTGGCCGCGGCACTTTGTCTGGGTGAGCACGATATCGAACTGACTGGCGAACCCCGCATGAAAGAGCGTCCCATCGGCCATCTGGTTGACGCGCTTCGTCAGGGTGGCGCAATCATTGATTACCTGGAAAATGAAAACTATCCGCCGCTGCGTTTACGCGGAGGTTTCATCGGGGGTGACGTCAGCGTGGATGGCAGCGTATCCAGTCAGTTCCTGACTGCACTGCTGATGACCGCGCCGCTGGCACAGCAGGACACCTGCATTACCATCAAAGGTGATTTGGTTTCCAAACCTTATATCGATATCACTCTGAATCTGATGCAGTGCTTTGGCGTCGACGTTGAGAATCAGAACTATCAGCGCTTCCTGATCAAGGGCCAGCAACAGTATCAGTCACCGGGCGATTATCTGGTTGAGGGCGATGCCTCTTCCGCCTCCTATTTCCTGGCTGCTGCTGCCATAAAAGGCGGGACGGTTCGCGTCACCGGTATCGGACGCCAGAGTGTGCAGGGCGACATCCGTTTCGCTGACGTGCTGGAAAGGATGGGCGCTGTGATTGAGTGGGGCGATGATTACATTGCCTGCACGGCCGGAAAACTGCAGGCTATCGATATGGATATGAATCATATCCCTGATGCTGCAATGACCATTGCGACCACCGCGCTGTTTGCAGAGGGCACTACCCAGTTACGTAATATTTATAACTGGCGGGTAAAAGAGACCGATCGACTGAGCGCAATGGCCACGGAATTACGTAAAGTTGGGGCGGAAATCGAAGAAGGTCATGATTTCATCCGTATTACACCGCCAGCATCGCTGATTCATGCTGATATTGGCACCTACAAAGACCACCGCATGGCGATGTGTTTTTCTCTGGTTGCACTTTCTGATACGCCGGTAACCATTCTTGATCCTGGCTGCACAGCGAAAACCTTCCCGGACTATTTTGTTCAACTGGCTAAAATCAGCCAGCACGCCTGATATTGCCTTTCCGGTGCGGTTCCGCACCGGATCTCTCCCTGATTTAATCTGGCTGCAACCGCACCGATATCCTCTGAATTGACTAACATTTCGAACCCCGTCAGTGCGAAAGGGTAACCAAGCCTTGCTATGCAGCGTATAATGCTAAGCATTAAGGGTGGCCTGAAGGTCATAATGCACGCAGCAACAGGAGGGAATAATGACAGTAACTGCCCCGGTCATAACTATTGATGGGCCAAGTGGAGCGGGAAAGGGAACCCTGTGCAAAGCGATGGCAGAATCGCTGCAGTGGCATCTGCTGGATTCCGGTGCTATTTACCGCGTGCTGGCGTTAGCCGCATTGCATCATCAGGTGGACATTGAATCTGAAGAGGCGCTGGTGCCGATTGCTGCGCATCTTGATGTGCGCTTTTTGTCACAAAACGGTGAAATGCAGGTCATACTTGAAGGTGAAGATGTGACCGGTGAAATCCGCACTCAGGAGGTCAGCAATACCGCATCACGTGTCGCTGCGTTTCCACGGGTGCGCGAAGCGTTATTGCGCCGCCAGCGCGGTTTCCGCGAGATGCCGGGCCTGATTGCTGATGGCCGTGATATGGGCACCGTGGTTTTCCCGGATGCGCCAGTAAAGATTTTCCTTGATGCCAGCCCGGAAGAGCGTGCTCAGCGACGTATGCTACAGTTGCAGGGAAATGGCTTTAATGTTAACTTTGACCGCCTTTTAGCCGAGATAAAAGAACGCGACGACCGCGATCGTAACCGCGCAATTGCGCCTCTAGTGGCTGCTAGCGATGCACTGGTTCTGGACTCTACAGAGATGTCTATCGACCAGGTCATTGAAAAAGCGCTACACTATGCCCGCGAGAAGCTGGGCATCCCGGCTTAACTGAATTTATCACCCTGTACCACGGATCCGGTGCCGGGCATGTGAAACAACCCCATCCGACATGAAGTCAGATGGACGTTAAATTGAAGAATCCTGAAGATTATCAATATGACTGAATCTTTTGCTCAACTATTTGAAGAATCCTTAAAAACAATCGAAACCCGCCCGGGTTCTATCGTTCGTGGCATCGTCGTTTCTATCGACAAAGATGTCGTTCTGGTTGATGCGGGTCTGAAATCTGAATCTGCAATTCCTGCAGAGCAGTTCAAGAACGCAGCCGGCGAACTGGAAATCCAGGTTGGCGACGAAGTTGATGTTGCTCTGGATGCAGTGGAAGACGGCTTCGGTGAAACCCTGCTGTCCCGTGAGAAAGCTAAGCGCCATGAAGCATGGATCACGCTGGAGAAAGCTTACGAAGACGCTGAAACTGTTACCGGTGTTATCAACGGCAAAGTTAAAGGCGGCTTCACAGTTGAGCTCAACGGTATCCGTGCGTTCCTGCC
Source organism: Pantoea sp. JKS000250 (assembly GCF_003201065.1). NCBI lineage: Bacteria > Pseudomonadati > Pseudomonadota > Gammaproteobacteria > Enterobacterales > Erwiniaceae > Pantoea > Pantoea sp. JKS000250. The sequence continues at coordinate 3,612,188 of NZ_QICZ01000001.1, forward strand.
AGGTTCACTGGTAGATGTGCGTCCGGTGCGCGATACGCTGCATCTGGAAGGCAAAGAGCTTGAGTTCAAAGTCATCAAGCTGGATCAGAAACGCAACAACGTCGTGGTTTCACGTCGTGCGGTTATCGAATCCGAAAACAGCGCAGAGCGCGATCAGCTGCTGGAAAACCTGCAGGAAGGCATGGAAGTTAAAGGTATCGTTAAGAACCTCACTGACTACGGTGCATTCGTTGATCTGGGCGGCGTTGATGGCCTGCTGCACATCACTGATATGGCATGGAAACGCGTTAAGCATCCAAGCGAAATCGTTAACGTTGGCGACGAAATCACCGTTAAGGTGCTGAAGTTCGACCGCGAGCGTACCCGTGTTTCTCTGGGTCTGAAGCAGCTGGGCGAAGATCCATGGGTTGCTATCGCTAAACGCTATCCGGAAGGCACCCGCCTGACCGGTCGTGTTACCAACCTGACTGATTACGGCTGCTTCGTGGAAATCGAAGAAGGCGTTGAAGGTCTGGTACACGTGTCTGAAATGGACTGGACCAACAAAAACATCCATCCGTCTAAAGTTGTTAACGTAGGCGATGTTGTTGAAGTTATGGTTCTGGACATTGACGAAGAGCGTCGTCGTATCTCCCTGGGTCTGAAGCAGTGTAAATCTAACCCATGGCAGCTGTTCGCTGAGACGCACAACAAAGGCGATCGTGTTGAAGGTAAAATCAAGTCAATCACTGACTTCGGTATCTTCATCGGCCTGGATGGCGGCATCGACGGTCTGGTTCACCTGTCTGACATCTCCTGGAACGCGACTGGCGAAGAAGCCGTTCGTGAGTACAAAAAAGGCGACGAAATCGCTGCCGTTGTACTGCAGGTTGATGCAGAGCGCGAGCGTATCTCTCTGGGCGTTAAACAGCTGGCAGAAGATCCGTTCAACAACTACATCACTCTGAACAAGAAAGGTGCCATCGTCACCGGTAAAGTGACTGCAGTTGATGCTAAAGGTGCTACAGTTGAATTAGCAGACGGCGTTGAGGGTTACCTGCGCGCTTCTGAAGCTTCACTGGACCGCATTGAAGATGCAACTCTGGTTCTGAACGTTGGCGACGACGTTGAAGCTAAGTTCACCGGCGTTGATCGTAAAAACCGTGTCGTAAGCCTGTCTGTCCGTGCGAAAGACCAGGCTGATGAGAAAGAAGCTATCAATACTGTTAACACCAAACAGGAAGAAAGCAATTTCTCTAGCGCTATGGCTGAAGCGTTCAAAGCGGCTAAAGGCGAGTAATCGACCTGAAGCACCGGGTGGGCAACCACCCGGTTTCGGTAAAAGCTGTCATACATTCCCACAGGGATAAACCGGAGGTTACATGACCAAGTCAGAACTGATCGAAAGACTGGCGGGACAGCATACTCATATACCGGCGAAAGTCGTTGAGGATGCAGTAAAAGAGATGCTTGAGCACATGGCCACTACGCTGGCACAGGGCGAACGCATCGAAATCCGGGGATTCGGCAGCTTTTCTTTGCACTATCGCGCTCCGCGTACTGGACGTAACCCGAAAACGGGTGACAAAGTGGATCTGGAAGGTAAATACGTTCCCCACTTTAAGCCAGGCAAAGAGCTGCGCGATCGCGCAAATATCTACGGCTAAGCCGATACCGAACCAGATAAACGACATCTCCGGATGTCGTTTTTTTTTGCCTGTTATTCGGATTCAGATCTGACATCCGGAATGCTGTACCCAACACTGCAATCCGTTATTCTTTTTGCGAGACCGCCCGCGCCTGACTGATCCTCTCCTGTCACTTTCACCGCATTTGCCCAGAATAATCGTACTGAAATAATGGACACGATTATGCTGACATGGACCGTTCTGGCGCGACTGGCGATCGTTGCAACGTTACCGTTACTACTGATGGCCCGACTGCCTTCCGATGAGGCGATAGTGGCCCTGCTCTTTGTGGGCGTGGCTCTGCAACATTGTCCTTATCAGCCCGCTCGTCTGACGGGTATCACTCTGTTGTTTCTGGCATGGGCCTGTCACGATGCCCGCGTGATGGTGCAGGATATTGAACGACTCTCCGCACGGCCCACCACCTTCACCCTTCAGATTAATGAACTGCGGCAAGAGCGAAAACAAATCCGGGTTCGTCTGCTGGAAGAGGAGGGCCGAATGATATTTCCGCCTCGCTTTGCCTGGCTCTATTTCGATGCTGACCCAACGATTTACTGCCCTGGACAACGCTGGACGATGCAGCTGCGCTTACGACCGGTTCATGCTCGCCTGAATGAAGGCGACTTCGATGCCCAGCGTTTTGCACTCGCGAATAATACGCCGCTTCAGGGGCGGATCCTTAAACAGCATGCTGTCAGCGATCGCTGTGATGGCCGCTGGCGATTTATTGTATGGCACCGTGACAGAACCCGCGAAATGCCTTTTCGAGGCACGCTGGAGGCACTAACATTTGGCATCAGAGATGAGATGAGCCAGCAGACACGTCAGCTACTGCGAGATACCGGCACGGCGCACCTGATGGCAATATCGGGCATGCATATTGCCCTGGCCGCCAGCACCGGCTGGATGATGGCGCGTGGGGTGCAATTTATCCTGCCAGCCCGCTTTATCGGCTATCTTTTTCCCCTCATCGTGAGCTGGCTATTTGCTGCAGTGTATACGTGGCTCTCCGGGGCTCAGCCGCCCGCAGCCCGTTCACTGCTGGCCCTGACGCTGTGGGCAATAACCCGGTTTGCGGGTGTTCAGCTGAACAGCTGGCAGATCTGGACGTTCTGTATTGCATTGCTGCTGGTGACGGATCCGCTGACGGTGCTCTCTGACAGCTTCTGGCTCTCGGTTCTGGCTGTCAGCATGCTGCTGGTCTGGTACCACTGGTTCCCGCTGCCTGCGCGGTTCCGTCATCAACGGCGCTGGATTCCGTTACAGCTGCTGCATTTGCAGGCGGGCATGATGATTTTGATGGTGCCGTTACAGGTGGCGATATTCAACGGGATCAGCCTGACCGCGCTGGTGGCCAATGTTGTCGCAATCCCGGTCGTCTCATTTATTACTATGCCCCTTGTAACACTTGCCATGCTGCTGCCGGTAGCGCATTTATCTGCCTTCTTCTGGGGTGCGGCCGATCTCTCTTTACGCGCACTGTTTTATTGCCTGACGTTGCTGCCGCCGGGCTGGTGGCCGCTGAATGGCACAGTCTGGTTTACGGTCATGGTATGGGGTGGCCTGATTCTCTGGCGTGCGCAGTTCTTCTTCTCCCTGCCATTAAGCAGCTGCGCGTTAGCGCTGACGATGATACTGAGTCGCCAGCCAGAACCTGAACAGGGCTGGCGCATCGATATGCTGGATATTGGGCATGGCCTGAGCATAGTGCTCACTCAGGGTAACGAAGCGGTGATGTATGACACAGGACCACGCTGGCAGAACGATAATGCGGGGAGCCGGGTGATCATTCCCTGGCTGGAGCGCAGACAGTTACGTTTAAAACAGGTCATCCTCAGTCATAACCATCTGGATCACACTGGTGGGCTGCAGGCGATTACGCAACGCTGGCCCGCGGTTGAAGTGAGAAGCGCACTGGCGGATAAAACGCACTTACCCTGTGTACGCGGCACGCAGTGGCGCTGGCGACAGCTCCATTTCCGGGTTGTCTGGCCGCTGACGAACCCTTTAGCCGGTGGGAACAACGACTCCTGTGTCATCATCGTCGATGACGGTCAGGTCCGGCTACTGTTAACCGGTGATATCGAAGCTAAAGCGGAACGTCAGCTGGTGGCGCTGGAGAAGCAGGGGCTGAAGGCTGATATCCTGCAGGTACCGCACCACGGAAGCCGTACTTCGTCGACCTCCCTGCTGCTGCGCAAAACACAAGGACACACCGCGATTGCCTCTCTGGCACGCTACAATGCATGGCGCATGCCCGCGAAAAATGTGCTGGAAAATTACCGAACGGCTGGATTTCAGTGGCTGGACACGGGCCAGTCAGGACAAATCAGTATCAGGATAGAGCAGGGCAGAGTGCAGGTTTTCACCCTGCGGGAACAATTAATGCCCCGTTGGTATCATCAGTGGTTTGGCGTCAAACGCGAATCCAGGTAGAATGGCCGGCTATTTCCAACAGCGTGAATAAATAATGCATCAAGATAAAGATCTCTCTACGTGGCAGACGTTTCGCCGACTCTGGCCGATGATCGCGCCTAACAAAGCGGGATTAATCGTGGCCTCTGTTGCCCTGATTATTAATGCTGCGGGCGACGCCTTAATGCTCTCCCTGTTGAAACCATTACTGGATGATGGCTTTGGTAAAGCTGACAGGTCAGTAATGCTTTGGATGCCATTAGTCGTTATTGGCCTGATGCTGGTTCGCGGAGTCACCAGTTATATCTCCAGCTACTGCATCTCCTGGGTCTCTGGCAATGTCGTGATGAATATCCGTCGTCGCCTGTTCAGCCATATGATGGGCATGCCGGTTTCATTTTTTGACCAGCAGTCAACCGGTACCCTGCTGTCGCGCATTACCTACGATTCGGAGCAGGTTGCTTCTTCATCTTCAGGCGCACTGGTCACTGTCGTGCGTGAAGGTGCCTCGATTATTGGCCTGTTCATCATGATGTTCTACTACAGCTGGCAGCTGTCGTTAATCCTGATTGTCCTGGCACCTGTCGTCTCATTTGCCATCCGTACCGTATCCAAGCGCTTCCGCTCGATCAGCAAAAGTATGCAGAACACCATGGGGCAGGTGACAACCAGCGCCGAACAGATGCTGAAGGGGCACAAAGAAGTGCTGATCTTTGGCGGTCAGGAAATTGAGTCGGAACGCTTTTCCCGCGTCAGTAACCGTATGCGCCAGCAGGGTATGAAACTGGTCTCAGCCTCTTCCATTTCTGATCCGATTATTCAGCTGATCGCGTCGCTGGCACTGGCTTTTGTCCTTTATGCTGCCAGCTTCCCAAGCGTAATGGATACGCTGACAGCCGGTACGATCACCGTCGTCTTCTCCTCGATGATTGCCCTGATGCGTCCGCTCAAGTCTCTGACCAACGTCAATGCCCAGTTCCAGCGTGGCATGGCGGCCTGTCAGACGCTGTTCTCTATTCTGGATAGCGAGCAGGAAGTGGACAATGGCACGCGCGAAATCACCCGTGCGAAAGGGGATATCGAATTCCGGGATGTAACCTTTACCTATCCAGGTCGTGAAATTCCGGCACTGCGTAATATCAATCTGTCGCTGCCGGCAGGAAAAACGGTTGCGCTGGTGGGCCGTTCAGGTTCCGGTAAGTCTACGATGGCGAGCCTGCTGACCCGCTTTTACGACATTCAACAGGGTGAAATCCTGCTGGATGGTCATGATCTGCGTGAGTACAGCCTGCGTGCTTTGCGTAATCAGGTGGCGCTGGTGTCGCAGAATGTGCATCTTTTCAACGACACCATTGCTAATAACATCGCCTATGCTCGCAGTGAGCAATATAGCCGTGCAGAGATTGAGCAGGCGGCCACCATGGCGCACGCCATGGACTTCATCAATAAAATGGATAAAGGCCTGGATACGGTGATTGGCGAGAACGGCGTGCTGTTATCTGGCGGCCAGCGTCAGCGTATTGCCATTGCCCGTGCTTTGCTGCGAGATTGTCCGATTCTGATCCTGGATGAAGCGACCTCTGCGCTGGATACCGAATCAGAACGCGCCATTCAGTCGGCACTGGATGAGTTGCAGAAGAACCGTACCTCGCTGGTAATTGCGCACCGCCTCTCTACCATTGAGAAAGCCGATGAAATCGTGGTGATCGAAGATGGTCAGATTGTTGAACGCGGAACGCATCAGGTGCTGTTAGCAGAACGTGGCGCCTATGCACAACTGCATAAGATGCAATTCGGCCAATGATTGAACGTATCTGGAGTGGTCGCTCCCCGTTATGGATTCTGTTATGGCCATTCAGCCTGCTGTATGGTGCGATCACGGCCCTGATACGTTTCAGTTACAGGCGCGGCTGGCGTAAAAGCTGGCGTGCGCCTCTGCCGGTCGTGGTGGTGGGTAACCTCACTGCCGGTGGCAATGGAAAGACGCCGGTCGTGATCTGGCTGGTCGAGGCGCTGCAGCAGCGTGGCCTGCGCGCTGGCGTCGTCTCCAGAGGATATGGCGGCAAGGCGGACCACTATCCCTTGCTGGTCTCGGCGCAGACCCCCACACAACAGGCCGGTGATGAACCAGTACTGATCGCCCAGCGCACCGGAGCGCCGGTTGCGGTTGCGCCCAAACGGCGACAGGCGATTGAGGCGTTACTGAAGCAGGGGCCGCTGGATGTGATTATCACTGACGACGGCCTGCAACATTATGCGCTGCAGCGCGATCGCGAGATCGTGGTGGTGGATGGTGTTCGTCGCTTTGGCAATGGCTGGTGGTTGCCTGCCGGTCCGATGCGTGAACGTGCCGATCGTCTCCACCAGGTCGATGCCGTCATCATTAATGGCGGTGAGGCTCTGGGTGACGAGATTGCGATGCAACTTCAGCCCGGACTCGCCACCAATCTGCTGACCAGGGAAACCCGCGCACCTGAGCAACTGGGTGCCGTGGTCGCCATGGCTGGTATTGGTCATCCTCCGCGTTTTTTCACCACGCTGAAACAGCAGGGCATAACGCCAGTCGCAGAGATCGCCTTTGCTGACCATCATGCCTACAGTGAAGATGAGCTGACACGATTATTACAGCCGGGTCAGCAGCTACTGATGACTGAAAAGGACGCAGTGAAATGCCGTCACTTTGCCCAGCCTGACTGGTGGTATCTGCCGGTTGATGCCCATTTAACCGGTAACGCCGTAACGTTGTTACTGGACGACATTGAACAACGCTGCCGTCGCCCGCTCTGATACCTGCACCCATTCAGGTGAAGCCTGATAAGGAAGAGGATGAACACCCCGCATTCACTTTCGTTACAGCAAGCACGTCACCTTCATCTCGCCGCGCAGGGCCTGCTGCGCCCTCCGGCAAAACGCGCAGTTTATCAGGATCTGATTAACTGCATCTCCCGCATGTCACTGCTGCAAATCGACACCATCCATGTCGTGGCCCGCAGTCCATATCTGGTGCTGTTCAGTCGCCTGGGAAACTATCCTCAGGCATGGCTGGAACAGGCGCTGGCACAGGGAGACATTTTTGAGTACTGGGCGCACGAAGCCTGCTTTATTCCCTGCGCCGATTACAGACTGCTTCGTCATCGCATGCTGTCGCCTGAACGCCTTGGCTGGAAATACAACGCCCAATGGGTTGCTGACCACCAGCAGGCGATTACCGAATTACTGCAGCAGATTCGGGAAAACGGCCCGGTGCGCGCCGCCGATTTCACCCATGCCGGTAATCCGAAATCAGGCTGGTGGGACTGGAAACCGCACAAACGCCATCTGGAAAATCTCTTCAGCGCCGGTGAGCTGATGGTCGCGGAACGCCGTAACTTTCAGCGCGTCTACGATCTGCGCAGTCGCGTCATGCCCGACTGGCAGGATGCGGTGCATGGCATCAGCGAAGCCGAGGCCACCCGACAGATGCTGATGAACAGCGCCCGTAGCTTAGGGATTTTCCGCGCGGCCTGGCTGCCGGACTACTATCGCCTTAAACGGGCACCCCTGAACGACTTTATCTCTGATGCCCATGCTGCGGGCGAACTGGTTGCCGTCAATACAGAGAGACTGGGTGAGATGTGGCTGCATCGTGACTACTTACCGTTGCTGGAGACGCCGCTGCAGGCGACGCACAGCGCGCTGCTGTCACCTTTTGATCCGGTGGTCTGGGATCGCAAACGTGCGCTGGAGCTGTTCAGCTTTGACTATCGTATCGAGTGTTACACCCCCGAGGAGAAGCGCAAGTTTGGCTATTTCGTTTTGCCCATCCTTCATCGTGGGCAGATAAAAGGGCGGCTCGATGCCCGCATGCTGCGTCAGGCCAAACAGCTGGAGATTAAAAAACTCTGGCTGGAAGAAACGACCCGCGTCACGGCGCGCTTTGTGGTGGATATCCGGCGTGCGATTGAACGCTTCGCAGCCTGGCAGGGGGCAGAAAGCGTCGCTATTCTGCAGGCACCCGATGCACTCAAAGACCACTGGCCAGCCCGGTGGCAGCTGGATTAATCAATTTTGCGGCAGCCGCTGCGGGAAGGCGTTTTACCTCATCCCGCCTGCGCCGCGCTATGGTATGCTTGATGCCTTAAGCATTCGGTTCCTGATGGAGGACATATGGATCATCGTTTACTCGAAATCGTTGCCTGCCCGGTGTGCAATGGCAAACTTTACTTCAACAATGCGCAGCAGGAGCTGATCTGCAAGCCTGATGGCCTGGCTTTCCCGGTTCGTGACGGTATTCCGGTGCTGCTGGAAACCGAAGCCCGCACGCTGTCAGTGGAAGAGATTCATCCATGAGTTTCACTGCCATCATTCCTGCGCGCTATGCGTCAACCCGCTTACCCGGCAAGCCGCTGCTCGATATTCACGGTAAACCGATGGTCGTGCATGTGATGGAACGCGCCCGTGAATCGGGTGCCAGCCGGGTCATTGTTGCCACCGATCATCCTGACGTAGCCAGCGCAGTGGAAGCAGCAGGCGGTGAAGTCTGCATGACGCGCGCCGATCACCAGTCCGGCACGGAGCGGCTGGCGGAAGTGATCGAAAAATATCAGTTTGCTGATGACGAAATCATCGTCAACGTGCAGGGTGATGAGCCGATGATCCCGGCAGAGATTGTGCGTCAGGTGGCGACCAATCTGGCGGGCTCAGCGGCCGGGATGGCAACGCTGGCGGTGCCAATCACCGATGTGGAAGAAGCCTTCAATCCGAACGCGGTGAAGGTGGTCATGGATACGAATGGCTATGCGCTCTATTTCTCACGGGCCACCATTCCCTGGGATCGTGAACGCTATGCTGCCTCACGCGAACAGATTGGCGATACGCTTCTGCGACATATTGGCATCTATGCCTATCGCGCCGGTTTTATTCGCCGCTATGTTGCCTGGGCGCCTTGTCCTCTTGAACAGATTGAGCTGCTCGAGCAACTGCGTGTCTTATGGTACGGCGAAAAAATTCATGTCGCCGTAGCAAAAACCATTCCCAGCGTGGGTGTGGATACGCCAGACGATTTGCAACGCGTCCGCGCTGCCATGCAGGCCTGATACACGGGGAGCCAGTCTCCCCGTTTCAGCGCAACGTTATTGATCCGCCGCTAAACTTATCTCCAGTACTTCCTTCAGGATATTGTGATACTCATCTGAGGAGGATGCCGCATGGAACAGCTTAAATCGGAACTCACGCTGGCGCTGGGTGAAACCATCAGCCGCCTCGAATTAATCAGTGAACATCCGCCCACCCGACTCTATGCCCTGTACGATCGGCAGGGGCACCCCATGCCGATGGTGGCAAAATATTTTCGTCATCAGGGGCGGGCAGCGCTGGAAGCCAGAAAGCTGGCATTACTGGGGCAGGCCGGATTCATCCCTGTGCCAGCGGTCTATGGTCTGGTGCTGAGCCAGCAGCCTCCGGTGCATGAAATGCTTCTGATGGCGCGACTGAATGGCGTGACGGCGGAGGCGCCTGCGCGGGATGCTCAGCGCTGGCAACAGTTTTGCGAGCAGGCAGTCGAGGGGCTGCTGGCCTGGCACCGGCTCGACAGCCACGGCCTGGTCGGAACGGTAGACAGCACCCAGCAGAATCACTGGCCGGCCTGGTATGCACAACGGGTTGAAGTATTGTGGTCGACCCTGAGCTATCTGCGCCCACCTGCCTTCACGCTGGAAGATCGTCAGATTCTGTTCCGCTGCCGGTCGCGTCTGGCACATCTTTTTCGCGACTTCGATGATCCCTGTGTGATGGTTCACGGCAACGTGCGGCTGCAGAGCATGCTGAAAAACAGCCGTAGCGACCAGTTAGTCGCGATGACACAGCCGGGCACGATTCTCTGGGCGCCCCGTGAATATGACCTGATCCATCTGGATACCTCACCCGCCGAGACAGCGCTGCTGCACGACTACCTGCAACGGGCACCCGTCTCTGAGGGGTTTGTCTGGCGCCGATGGGTTTATCAACTGTGGGACTGCATCGAGCATCTTGTGCAGACCGGCACGTTTAATCGTCCGCGTTTTGACCATGCCTGCACGCAACTACTCCCCTGGCTCGGGTGAGCCAGGTTCCTCACCTTTAAGCCGCTGCAGTAACGTGCCCAGCGTCTCATACACTGCCCGTTCGCTGTGACTCAGCCAGATTGATGACGGTATCGCCCGTTCCCAGCCATTCAGCGGCGAGGTAATCGCCAGCTGATTAGCAGGCGCAGCAATCGGCTTCAGACCGACCGCGTGGAAAAAGCGTATCGCCCGCGGCATATGATTCGCTGAGGTGACCAGCAGCATCGGGCGATCGCCGACTACCGTTTTGACCGCCTGCGCTTCATCCGCAGTATCACGAGGCTGGTCCAGAATCTGAATATGTTCGCGCGGCACGCCCAGACTTTCTGCCACCTGAGCGGCTACCCAGGCGCTGCTCTTCGGATTGGTGCCACCGGCAGCGCCGGTAAAAATCAGGGTCGACTGTGGATTGCGTTGCCATTGACGAATACCTTCTGCCACGCGTGGCAGACTGTTATTCAGCAGGTTCGAGCTGGGTGCCCAGGCCGGATTGAAGGTATAGCCTCCGCCCAGCACCACAATGTAGTCCACCTTCTCTGCGCCGTTCCAGGTCGGATAACGGTTATCCAGCGGCAAAAGCAGCCGATCGGCCAGCGGTTGCAGGCTCAGCAGCAGCAGTAACAGCCAGCTGACGGAGATCACGGTTTTGCCGCTTTTTTGCCAGTCAGTAAACCAAAGCAGTAAAATGCCCAGCGCCATCAGCAAAAGCAGAAACGGCAAGGGTAAAAGCAGCCCGCCAATCACTTTTTTCAGGGTAAATAACATCGAAAACGCGTCCTGTTGTCCGAAAATAGAGCACCCGGAAGGGAAGATGGGGATGAAAGGTTCATTCTTCTGGTGCCTGTGACAAAATAGCACAAGTCTCACCGCAGCATACCGGAGCGCATGCCATGCAGGATCGTAACTTTGACGATCTCGCGGATAAATTTTCGCAAAATATTTACGGCACCACCAAAGGGAAGATACGCCAGGCCATCCTCCGGGATGAGCTGGAGAAGATAGTACCCGGGCTGTCGCCCCATCCGCTGTCAGTACTGGATGCCGGCGGCGGTGTCGGCCAGGTCTCCAGCGGACTTGCTGCCCAGGGCCATCAGGTTCTGCTGTGCGACCTCTCTGCTGAGATGCTGCGTCGGGCCGCCGAAAATGCGGCGGCGCAAGGTGTGAGCCACAACATGCAATTCAGACAAATTAGCGCCCAGCAGGTGGGCGAACATTTGGATAAGCCGGTGGATCTGGTATTGTTCCACGCTGTGCTTGAGTGGGTCGCTGAACCGGAGAAGGTGCTCAAAGCGCTGTTCGATCTGCTGCGTCCGGGGGGCGTCATGTCGCTGATGTTTTACAATCTGCACGGCCTGACATTGCGCACCTTAACGCTGGGTAACTTCGGCTATCTGCGCACCAACCTGACTAAACGCAAAAAGCGAACCCTGTCGCCTGACTATCCGCGCGACCCCGAGCAGGTCTATCGCTGGCTGGAGGCGTGTGGCTTTGTGATTGAGCAGCGTGCCGGGATCCGGGTATTCAGTGACTACATGAAACCGCCTAAGGGCGAGCCAAAAAGCGACGACGAAATTATTGAGATGGAGCGGCGTTATTGCCGTCAGGAACCCTTTTTAAGCTTAGGGCGCTACATCCATGTGACCGCGCGTAAACCGGGGCAGAAGGACGAATTATGAGTGAATTTTCCCAGACGGTACCTGAACTGGTATCCTGGGCGCGCAAAAATGACTTTTCCCTTGCGCTGCCAGTGGAACGTCTGGCCTTTTTGCTGGCTATCGCCACCCTCAACGGTGAGCGGATGGATGGCGAAATGAGCGAAGGCGATCTGATTGACGCTTTCCGCCATGTCAGTAAAGCTTTTGAACAAACCAATGAAACCGTGTTGGTTCGTGCCAACAACGCCATCAACGACATGGTGCGTCAGCGCCTGCTCAACCGCTTTACCAGTGAACTCACCGAAGGCAATGCTATCTATCGCCTGACGCCACTGGCGATCGGCATCACCGACTACTACATCCGTCAGCGTGAGTTTTCAACGCTGCGTCTGTCGATGCAGCTGTCGATTGTGGCCAGCGAGCTCAAGCGGGCAGCCGATGCCGCGCAGGAAAACGGCGATGAGTTTCACTGGCATCGCAATGTTTTCGCGCCGCTGAAATATTCGGTGGCGGAGATCTTCGACAGCATCGATATGACCCAGCGTCTGATGGATGAACAGCAGCAGGCGGTGAAAAACGATATCGCTGAACTGCTGAATAAAGACTGGCGCGCGGCGATCTCCAGCTGTGAAATGCTGCTCTCTGAAACCTCCGGGACGCTGCGTGAACTGCAGGATACGCTGGAAGCTGCAGGCGACAAACTTCAGGAAAACCTGCTGCGTATTCAGGATGCCACGCTGGACAGCCCGGACCTGGGCTTCGTCGATAAGCTGGTGTTTGACCTGCAAAGCAAGCTCGACCGTATTACCAGCTGGGGCCAGCAGGCGATTGACCTGTGGATCGGCTATGACCGCCACGTCCATAAATTTATTCGTACCGCCATCGACATGGATAAAAACCGCGTCTTTGCCCAGCGTCTGCGGGTATCGGTACAGAATTACTTCGACGCGCCCTGGGCGCTGACCTACGCCAATGCCGACCGCCTGTATGACATGCGCGATGAGGCGCTGACGCTGCGGAATGACGAAGTGATGGGCGAACTGCCGCCAGAGATGGAATACGAAGAGATTAACGAAATTCGCGAACAGCTGGCAGCGATGATTGAAGAAGCGCTGCAGGTCTATAAATCGCAACAAAAACCGCTCAACCTCGCGTCAGTGATGCGTGACTACCTGGCCCAGTATCCACGCGCTCGCCATTTCGACCTGGCGCGCATTGTGGTGGACCAGGCGGTACGCCTTGGCGTAGCGGAAGCTGATTTAGCCGGTTTGCCTGTGGAATGGCAAGCCATCAATGATTACGGAGCCAAGGTGCAGGCACATGTCATCGACAAATATTGAACAAGTGATGCCGGTTAAGCTGGCACAGGCACTGGCCAACCCGATTTTTCCCGCGCTGGACAGCCAGTTACGCGCCGGACGCCATATCGGAATTGAAGAGCTGGATAACCACGCTTTTCTGATGGAATACCAGTCATTTCTCGAAGAGTTTTACACCCGCTATAACGTTGAGTTAATTCGTGCGCCGGAAGGTTTTTTCTATCTGCGTCCGCGTTCGACCACGCTGATTCCGCGTTCCGTACTCTCTGAGCTGGACATGATGGTCGGGAAGATTCTCTGCTACCTCTATCTCAGCCCGGAACGCCTGGCGAATGAGGGGATCTTCACCCAGCAGGAGCTCTATGACGAACTGCTCTCGCTGGCCGACGAGAACCGTCTGCTGAAGCTGGTTAACCAGCGTTCAACCGGTTCAGATCTGGATCGCACCAAACTGCAGGAGAAGGTACGCGCTTCTCTGAGCCGCCTGCGCCGTCTTGGCATGGTGTGGTTTTTCGGCAACGACAGCAGCAAATTCCGTATCACGGAATCGGTGTTTCGCTTTGGTGCCGACGTGCGCGGCGGTGATGATGCCCGTGAAGCGCAGCTTCGCCTGATTCGTGATGGCGAGGCTATGCTACTGGAAAATGCGACTGCACCGATCGACACCGATGAAAGTGAAGGGCAGGAAGGCGACGCGAGTGAGAACGCAGAGGAAGAACAGGCATGATTGAGCGCGGAAAGTTTCGTTCGCTTACGCTGATCAACTGGAACGGCTTTTTTGCCCGTACCTTTGATCTTGATGAATTAGTGACCACGCTGTCAGGCGGTAACGGCGCGGGTAAGTCCACCACCATGGCGGCCTTTGTCACCGCACTGATCCCCGATTTAACGCTGCTCCACTTCCGTAACACCACCGAAGCGGGCGCCACGTCGGGATCCCGTGACAAAGGTCTGCACGGTAAACTGCGGGCAGGTGTCTGCTACGCCATGCTGGATGTGGTGAACTCACGCCATCAGCGTGTGGTAGTCGGTGTACGTCTGCAGCAGGTCGCCGGACGCGATAAAAAGGTCGATATCAAGCCGTTCAGTATCCACGGTCTGCCCACCGATACCAACCCGACCGATATGCTGACGGAGGTGCTTAACAGCCGTCAGGCACGCGTCTTACCGCTGAACGAGGTAAAAGAGCGGGTTGAGGCACAGGAAGGCGTGCAGTTCCGCGCTTACAACTCGGTGACGGATTATCACGCCATGCTGTTTGATCTGGGCGTGGTGCCGCGTCGTCTGCGCTCTGCCAGCGATCGCAGCAAGTTCTATCGTCTGATTGAAGCCTCGCTCTATGGCGGTATCTCCAGTGCCATCACCCGATCGCTGCGTGATTACCTGCTGCCTGAAAACAGCGGCGTGCGTAAAGCGTTCCAGGATATGGAAGCTGCGCTGCGCGAGAATCGCATGACGCTGGAGGCGATCCGCGTTACCCAGTCTGATCGCGATCTCTTTAAGCACCTGATCTCAGAGGCGACCAGCTACGTGTCGGCTGACTACATGCGTCACGCCAACGAGCGCCGTGGACATCTCGACAGCGCATTACAGCTGCGCAATGAGCTGTTCAGCAGCCGTAAGCAACTTGCTACCGAGCAGTATCGTCATGTTGAGATGGCGCGCGAGCTGTCAGAGCACAGTGGCGCAGAGAACGATCTCGAAGTCGATTATCAGGCTGCCAGCGATCACCTGAATCTGGTGCAGACGGCGATGCGGCAGCAGGAGAAGATTGAGCGCTACGATGCGGATATCGAAGATCTGACGCTGCGTCTGGAAGAGCAGACCGAAGTGGTTGCCGAAGCGCGCGAAATTCAGGAAGAGAATGAAGCGCGTGCCGAAGCGGCTGAACTGGAAGTGGATGAGCTGAAAAGTCAGCTCGCCGATTTCCAGCAGGCACTCGACGTGCAGCAAACGCGCGCCATCCAGTATCAGCAGGCCCTGCAGGCGCTGGAACGCGCCCGTGCGCTCTGCCAGCTGCCCGATCTGACCATCGATAACGCTGCAGAATGGCAGGAGAGTTTCCAGGCGAAAGAGGAGGAGGCGACAGAACGCCTGCTGCGCCTGGAGCAGAAGCTGAGCGTGGCCGAAGCCGCGCACAGTCAGTTTGAACAGGCGCTGGCGCTGGTGACCAGCATTGCTGGTGACGTGACCCGTCAGGATGCGTGGCAGACCGGCCGCGAACTGCTGCGTGATGCCAGCAATCAGCGTCATCACGCCGACCAGCTCTCGTCGCTGCGTCTGCGTCTCAATGAGCTGGAACAGCGTCTGCGCGAGCAGCATGAGGCGGAGCGTCTGCTGGCCGAGTTCTGCAAGCGTCAGGGGCAGCAGTACGAAGCCGATGCGCTGGCGGGCCTGCAGCAGGAGCTTGAAGCGCAGATCGAACAGCTGAACAGCAGCGTCTCGGACGCCGGTGAGCAGCGCATGATGATGCGTCAGGAGCTGGAACAGCTGCGCGAACGCATCACCAGCCTCACCGCCAGAGCGCCACACTGGCTGGCGGCGCAGGAGATCCTGACGCAGCTCAGTGAACAGACCGGCCAGGCGCTGAACAGCAGCCAGGACGTCATCGAATTTATGCAGCAACTGCTTGAGCGCGAGCGTGAAACCACCGTCGAGCGCGACGAAGTGGCGGCACGCAAACGTGATATCGAGCAGCAGATTGAGCGGCTCAGTCAGCCGGGCGGGGCGGAAGATGCGCGCCTGACTCAGCTGGCCGAACGCTTTGGCGGCGTATTACTGTCTGAGATTTATGATGATGTGACCCTCGATGATGCGCCGTACTTCTCGGCGCTCTATGGTCCGTCACGTCATGCAATCGTGGTGCCGGATCTCTCCCGCGTGCGTGAGATGCTGGATGGTCTGGAGGAGTGCCCGGAAGATCTCTACCTGATCGAGGGTGACCCGCAGTCATTCGATGACAGTGTCTTCAGCGTTGATGAGCTGCAGAATGCCGTCGTGGTGAAAGTGGCAGAGCGTCAGTGGCGCTACTCCCGCTTCCCGAAAATCCCGCTGTTTGGCCGCGCAGCGCGCGAAAATCAGCTGGAGCTGCTGCACCTTGAGCGCGACAAACTGGCTGAGCGTTACGCCACATTGTCGTTCGACGTGCAGAAAACGCAGCGTCTGCATCAGTCATTCAGTCGCTTTATCGGCACACATCTGGCCGTGGCCTTTGATGCCGACCCGGAAGCGCAGATCCGTCAGCTGGGCGCGCGCCGGGGTGAGCTTGAGCGGGCACTGAATCAGCATGAGAGCAATAATCAGCAGCAGCGTCAGCAGTATGAGCTGGCGAAAGAGGGCGTGTCGCAGTTAAACCGACTGCTGCCACGCGTCAACCTGCTGCTGGACGATACGTTGGGCGATCGCTGCGAAGAGATCCGTGAGCAGGTCGATGCGGCACAGGACGCGGCGCGCTTCCTGCATCAGCATGGCGCGAAGCTGGCGAAACTGGAACCGATCATCGCGGTATTGCAGAGCGATCCGGAACAGCACGAGCAGTTACAGGCGGATTATCAGCAGGCGCAGCAGCAGCAGCGCAACGCACGTCAGCAGGCCTTTGCGCTGACAGAAGTGGTGCAGCGTCGCGCTCACTTCAGCTACGACGACTCGGCCAGCATGCTCAACGGCAACAATGACCTCAGCGATAAGCTGCGTCAGCGTCTTGAGCAGGCTGAAGGTGAACGCAGTCGCAGCCGCGATCGCCTGCGTGAACATCAGGCGCAGCTGACGCAATACTCACAGGTGCTGGCTTCACTGAAAAGTGCTTACGACGCCAAGCGCGACATGCTCAAAGAGCTGCAGCAGGAGATGCAGGACATTGGCGTCACTGCTGACAGTAGCGCAGAAGAACGCGCGCGCGTTCGCCGCGATGAGCTCTACACGGCACTGAGCCACAACCGCGCCCGCCGCAATCAGCTGGAGAAACAGCTCACCTTCTGTGAAGCGGAGATGGATAACCTGCAGAAGCGCCTGCGTCAGCTGGAGCGTCAGTATC
The DNA here is from genome assembly GCF_003201065.1 of Pantoea sp. JKS000250. Lineage (NCBI taxonomy): Bacteria > Pseudomonadati > Pseudomonadota > Gammaproteobacteria > Enterobacterales > Erwiniaceae > Pantoea > Pantoea sp. JKS000250. The sequence goes on from NZ_QICZ01000001.1 coordinate 3,629,360, forward strand.
ATCAGGTGCGTGAGCAGGTGGTCAGCGCGAAAGCGGGCTGGTGTACCGTCCTGCGTCTGGTGAAAGAGAATGGCGTTGAGCGTCGCCTGCATCGTCGCGAACTGGCTTACCTGAGCGGTGATGAGCTGCGCTCGATGTCGGATAAAGCGCTGGGTGCATTGCGTCTGGCGGTGGCGGACAACGAACATCTGCGCGACGTACTGCGGCTGTCGGAAGATCCAAAACGTCCTGAACGTAAGATTCAGTTCTTTATTGCGGTCTATCAGCATCTGCGCGAGCGTATTCGTCAGGATATTATTCGTACCGACGATCCGGTCGAAGCGATTGAACAGATGGAAATCGAACTGAACCGTCTGACTGAAGAGCTGACCGCGCGTGAGCAGATGCTGGCGATCAGTTCACGCAGTGCGGCGAATATTATCCGTAAAACGATCCAGCGTGAACAGAACCGCATCCGCCAGCTCAACCAGGGGCTGCAGACCGTCAGCTTTGGTCAGGTGCGGAGCGTGCGGCTCAACGTGAACGTGCGTGAAACCCACGCTATGCTGCTGGATACGCTGTCAGAAGAGCATGAGCAGCATCAGGATCTGTTCAACAGCAACCGCCTGACCTTCTCTGAGGCACTGGCGAAACTCTACCAGCGTCTTAACCCGCATATCGACATGGGTCAGCGGACGCCGCAGACCATCGGTGAGGAGCTGCTCGACTACCGCAACTATCTGGAGATGGAAGTGGAAGTTAACCGGGGCTCCGATGGCTGGCTGCGTGCAGAAAGCGGTGCGCTCTCAACGGGGGAGGCGATCGGTACCGGTATGTCCATTCTGGTAATGGTGGTGCAGAGCTGGGAAGAGGAGTCCCGTCGTCTGCGCGGCAAAGATATTTCGCCATGCCGACTGCTGTTCCTTGATGAAGCGGCCCGTCTGGATGCCCGCTCCATCGCCACACTGTTTGAACTCTGTGAGCGACTGGAGATGCAGCTGGTGATTGCGGCACCGGAGAACATCAGCCCGGAAAAAGGCACGACCTACAAACTGGTACGTAAGGTGTTTAATAACACCGAGCATGTGCATGTGGTCGGGCTGCGTGGTTTTGCTGCCGATCCTTCACCAGTGCGTGCGGGAAGCGAAGCGGATGCGCTACCCGATCTGACTGCTGAAAAATCGCAGGCGGAAACGTAGTCAAAAACTGAACCATTGGTTAATCTGATAACGGCATTTGTCCCATGAGGCAAATGCCGTTTTTGTTTGTATACTCACATTATGAGTCACGGCGCGGTCGCAGTGGATACAGGGAACATTGCGAAGTTGAAAATTAAGGGGGCAGGGATGTTGCTGGTAAAAAAATTAAATCATCATCGCGTTTTATCATTGTTAGCGCTGGCGCTAACCGCTGTTCCATTTACGCTACCACAGGCCGCTGTCATCGCCGCGATGCCAGGGACAACGCAGACGGCTATCACGGTTTCCGAAAGTCAGCACCGCATCCGTCAGGCTTTTTCCAGTGCCGACCAGCCATTCTATCTGGGACCGCTGGCAACGCTCTATGCCTCCCGCCATATGCAGCCGCTCTGGCAGGATGCTCAGGCGGTGCAGAAATTTCAGCAGCAGCTGGCTGAGGTGGCACTTTCAGGCGTTCAGCCGCAGTTCACGCGCTGGATTGAGCGTCTGACGAATCCGGCTATTACCGGCTTTGCCCGTGATGTCGCGCTCTCTGATGCGATGCTGGGCTATCTGCAGTTTGTTTCAAATGTGCCGACGCAGGGTGAAACCTGGCTCTACAGCAACGTTCCCTACAGACTGACCCAGCCGTCAGTCGCGGTGGTGAATCAGTGGCAAAACGCAGTGAATGCGGGTTCGGCTGACACGTTTATTGCCTCATTACAGCCGCAGCATCCACAGTATCAGCCTATGCACGCCGCGCTGAAAGCGTTGCTCAGCGATAAGCAGCCCTGGCCGCAACTAAAAAGCAGTGAAACCCTGCGTCCCGGCCAGGTCAGTGATGACGTTCCTGCACTGCGTGAAATTCTGCAGCGCAGCGGCATGTTAACGGCACAGGTTAACGCGCCCGCACCGGATGACGATGCGGTGCCTGTGGCGCCAGTACCGGTGAGCCACAGCGATCAGCCGGTCGCGGTGAGTCCTTCCGCCGCGCCAGTCACCAATCTGCTTGCGCCATCACCACAATCACCGGGTAACGTCCAGACTTCGACGCTGGAAGGGAATACCGCCAATATTTATGACGAGACGCTGGTGGCGGCGGTGAAGCGTTTCCAGCAGTGGCAGGGACTGGATGGCGATGGGGCTATCGGTACCAGAACGCGGCAGTGGCTTAACGTCTCTCCGCAGATGCGCGCTTCGCTGCTGGCGCTGAATATTCAGCGCCTGCGTCTGCTGCCGGATGATATGCACAACGGTATCATGGTGAACATCGCCAACTACTCGCTGATCTATTACAACAACGGCAACAAGATTCTCTCATCGCGTGTCATCGTCGGTCGTCCCGATCGTAAAACGCCCCTCATGCGCAGTGCGCTTAATAACGTCGTGCTCAACCCGCCGTGGAATGTGCCGACAACGCTGGTGCGTAAAGACATCATTCCGAAGGTGAAGCAGGATCCAACCTATCTTTACAAGCATGGGTATACACTGCTGTCGGGCTGGAGTGCAGATGCTGAAGTGATTGATCCCAGCATGATTGACTGGCGCATGGTCTCTGCGGCGTCGTTTCCCTATCGGATGATTCAGGCTCCGGGCGTGGCGAATGCGCTGGGCCGGTATAAATTTAATATGCCGAGTTCAGATGCAATCTACCTGCATGACACGCCAAACCATAACCTGTTCCAGCGTGATATCCGTGCGCTCAGTTCAGGCTGTGTGCGGGTGAACAAAGCGTCTGAACTGGCAGGGTTATTGCTGCAGGATGCGGGCTGGAACGACTCCCGAATTTCCAGCACGCTGAAAGAGGGTGACACCCGCTATGTGCCGATTCGGCATCGCATTCCCGTCAATCTCTATTATCTGACGGCGTGGGTCGCTGATGATGGCAAACCGCAGTTCCGCACAGATATTTACAATTATGATGACACGGCCCGTTCGGGCAGTCAGGCCCTGAGTCGGGCCGGGCAATTACTGCTCTAGTAATTGATTTTAAATCGTTAGCGGCATAGCTGAAATAAATTAACATATCATCAAATGGCGATCCCTTTGGGGATCGCTTCGCAAACTCCGGGCGGATGGGTTGACGACCTTCTGAGAGAAAGTTATGGTTCGGCCTGTGCGCTTTTTGCACATTTCTATGGCTCTACTCTCAGGTAAACCGTTACATGTCTACTATCGATTCTTTTCGTCGCAAACTACTGCTGTGCAGTAGCGCCGCTGCCGGACTGGCATTATTGCCAGCGTCTGCAAGGGCCTCCCTCTCTACGTCTCGTCCGCGTGTATTGATGCTTAATAATCTTCACACCGGTGAAACCCTTAAAACTGAGTTTTTTAATGGTAAGAGTTACGACAAGGATGAGCTGTCACGATTAAATCATTTTTTCCGTGACTATCGCGCCAACAAAGTGAAAAGCATCGATCCACATCTGTTTGACCAGATTTTTCGCCTGCAGGCGCTGCTGGGCATGCGTAAACCGATCCAGCTGGTTTCCGGCTATCGTTCACTGGCAACCAACAATATGTTACGTGAGAGTGGTCCGGGAGTCGCAAAGCACAGCTATCACACCAAAGGCCAGGCGATGGATTTTCATATTGAAGGGGTTTCGCTGGCGAATGTACGCAAAGCGGCGTTATCTCTGCGTGCGGGTGGTGTAGGATATTATCCCCGCAGTAACTTTGTACATATTGATACCGGTCCGATCAGGCACTGGTAATGACACCGGCAACGCTGCGTGAGCCGGTCATGGAGCGTTATGAATTACCACATTATTCCTGTTACCGCTTTTGCCCAGAACTGCTCAGTTATCTGGTGCGACACGACTCGCGAAGCCGCACTGGTCGACCCAGGCGGCGATGCCGAACTGATCAAACAAACGCTGGAACAGCTAAAACTTAAACCTGCTCAGATTCTGCTGACACATGGACACCTAGATCATGTCGGGGCCGCTGTTGAACTGGCGGCGTTTTATCAGATTCAGATTGTCGGACCGCAAAAGCGCGATGCCTTCTGGCTGGAAGCGCTGCCGACTCAGAGCCGGATGTTCGGACTTGACGAGTGCGCACCGTTTACTCCCGATCGCTGGCTGGAAGAGGGGGAGAGCGTGCAGGTCGGGCTGACCACGCTGGACGTTCTGCACTGTCCGGGACATTCACCCGGCCATGTCGTGTTCTTTGACCGTCCGGGACGATCGCTGATTTCAGGCGACGTGATTTTTAATGGTGGTGTTGGGCGTACTGACTTCCCGCAGGGCGATCATCAGCAGCTCATTGATGCTATCCGCACAAAATTACTGCCGCTTGGCGATGATGTGACTTTTCTTCCCGGTCACGGCCCGATTTCAACATTGGGGCATGAACGCATCAGTAATCCTTTCCTGCAGTAAACAATCCGTAATTTTTACTGCAATAAAAAATGGGCCGTCAGGCCCATTTTTGTTTGGTCATCTGCGTTACAGCACGGCGACAATCGCTTCGCACAGCGCCGACATGTTGTCTGGCGTCATGCCCGCCACATTCACGCGGCCTGAGTTAACGGCATAGACACCGAACTCTTCACGCAGGCGAATCACCTGGTCTTTGGTTAAGCCACTGAACGAGAACATACCGTTCTGCCTGATGATAAAGCTGAAGTCACGCTGCGCGCCTTTTTCAGCCAGGGTGTTCACAAACAGCTGACGCATGCGCTGAATGCGCTGACGCATATCCGACAGCTCCTGCTCCCAGATGGTACGCAGCGTGTCGTTACCGAGAATGGTAGCGACAATGGCAGCACCATGCGCCGGTGGATTGGAGTAGTTGGCACGAATGGTGTACTTCACCTGGCTGAACGCCGTATCGGCCACGCTGGCTTCCGCCGCCACCAGGGTGATGGCTCCGACACGTTCGTTATACAGACCGAAGTTCTTGGAGTAAGAACTGGCGACGATCAGCTCCTGATGCGAGGCGGCAAAAATACGCAGACCTTCTGCATCTTCATCCAGACCACGGGCAAAGCCCTGGTAAGCGAAGTCGAATAACGGCAGCCAGCCATTAGTCTGTGACAGCTGCGCCAACTGCTGCCACTGCTCAGCCGTTGGATCGATACCCGTCGGGTTATGGCAGCAGCCATGGAACAGCACCACGTCGCCCGGCTGGACCTGCTGCAGCGACGCCAGCATACCCTCGAAATCCAGCGTATGGTTTGCTGCGTCATAGTAATGATATTCACAAACTTCAAGACCGGCAGCATTGAACACGTTGTTGTGATTCGGCCAGCTTGGATTGCTGATCCAGACCCGTTTCACCGAGGTCTGCGTGGTGAGGAAATCTGCTGCTACACGTAACGCACCTGTGCCACCCGGTGTCTGAGCTGTACGTGCGCGGCCTGCGGTGATCAGCGGGCTTTGATTGCCGAACAGCAGGGCCTGTGTACAGCGGGCAAAATCAGCCAGACCATCAATGCTGAGATAGTTTTTCGTGGTTTCGTTTTCCAGCAGGTATTGCTCAGCTTTTTTAACACTGGTCAGTACCGGGGTCTTGCCGGTTTCGTCTTTGTAGACGCCGATGCCCAGATTGATTTTTTCAGGGCGGTCATCGGCACGAAACAGATCGGCCAGCCCGAGAATAGGATCGGCGGGTGCAGCAGAGATCGATTCAAACATGTGTCAGGTCCATTAGCGTGAACTTTAGCAAGAGGGCTATCAGGTTAGCGTCCGGCCAGGCAAATGCCAACCGTTTGCGAGACAAAATCGACTATTTTGCGGTGTTGATTTCGATGTGAAGAGAGGCTGAGGTTAACGCTGAGCAAAAGAGCGGGGAGAAACGGGGATAGGCTAAATAACAGGCATAAAAAACGGGGCCGTAGCCCCGTTTTTAAAGATGTCTGAAGCAAGATTAGAACTGGTAAACCAGACCTAATGCTACAGTGTCATCCGTGTTCAGACCCAGACGGTTGTTGTCATCCAGCTGGTTGATCTGATAGTCCACATAGGTAGACATGTTTTTGTTGAAGTAGTAAGTCGCGCCAACGTCAATGTATTTAACCAGGTCAGCATCGCCCACGCCTTCGATGTCCTTGCCTTTAGACTGAACGTAGGCAATGGATGGACGCAAACCGAAGTCGAACTGATACTGTGCAACCAGCTCAATGTTCTGTGCTTTATTAGCGAAGGCTGTGGTGGTTGTGTTAGGAGCAGTCGTCAGAGCGAATGGAGTTGAGTTGCGAGTTTCACCATACATAGCAGCCAGGTACACATTGTTCGCATCATATTTCAGCGCAGTTGCCCAGTTTTCAGCGCGTTTGCCCTGACCAACTACAGTACCGTTATTCGCGACACCGGCCGCTTGTGAGTCAGTACGGTCGCTGCTGCTGTATGCACCCACTACACCCACACCGATTGGTGCAACGTAAGAGGTAGACACACCCCAGCCGTCGCCGTTAGAACGACGAATTTCGTCACGGTCGTTTTTACCCTGATACTGAACCGCGAAGTCCCAGCCATCTACCAGGCCGAAGAAGTTAGTGTTGCGGTAAGTCAGCAGGCCGGTGCTACGACCGTTCATGAAGTTATCAGAGTATCCTGAGTCGCCACCGAACTCTGGCAGCATATCGGTCCAGCCGATTGCATCGTAAACCACACCGTAGTTACGGCCGTAGTCGATTGAGCCGGCATCGCCGAATTTCAGACCAGCAAAGCCCAGACGGGTTCTGTTACCGTCCTGTGCGTCAGAACCTTCAGAGTTGTTCGCCTGAATGTTGTATTCCCACTGGCCGTAACCGGTCAGCTGATCGTTGATCTGCGTTTCGCCTTTGAAGCCAAAGCGAACATAAGTGTTGTCGCCGTCGTTGCCATCGTTATCAGAGAAGTAATGCAGGCCAACAGCTTTACCGTACAGGTCCAGTTTGTTGCCGTCTTTGTTATAGATTTCTGCAGCGTTTGCTGCACCGGCGGCTAACAGAGCAGGGATAACCACTGCAAGAATATTGCGCTTCATCATTATTCATTACCCTCATTGGAGTTATTTGTACACCTGCCACTGCCGTCAGGAAATCTTTACAGAACCCTGAGCGAAGTTTGGTGTCTTCCTGTGTCTGCACGCATCTTTCCATCCAACCCGCCGTAATTCTAGCGCTTAAATGCTACTAAACTCGTAATCTGGTTTCTAAAAGAAAATATGTATTACAAAATGTAAAAAATACGGAACTTTGTGAGAGAACTCAAAATTTACAAAAATAAAAAAAGGTCGGCAGTGCCGACCTCTTTATATATATGAATTTCTTATATTTAATGCTGAATTTTAGAAACTTGCATTGCGTGGCGTGCGTGGGAAGGGGATGACGTCCCTGACATTCTGCACACCAGTCACATAGGCGATTAAACGTTCAAAGCCCAGTCCGAAGCCAGAATGTGGCACGGTACCGTAGCGACGCAGGTCGCGATACCACCAGTAATCTTCTTTGTTCAGACCCATCTCTTCCAGACGTGCATCCAGCACATCGAGACGCTCTTCACGCTGTGAACCGCCAATGATTTCACCAATGCCTGGCGCCAGAACGTCCATCGCCGCCACGGTTTTGCCATCCTCGTTCAGGCGCATATAGAACGCTTTGATGTCTTTCGGATAGTTTTTCACCACTACTGGCGCTTTGAAGTGCTGCTCTGCCAGGTAGCGCTCGTGTTCAGAAGAGAGATCGATACCCCAGGAAACCGGGTTCTCAAAGGTCTGACCGCAGTTCATCAGGATTTCAACCGCATCGGTATAGTCAACCTGGGCAAAATCGGTGGTGATGAAACGCTGCAGGCGCTCAACCGCGTCTTTATCCACGCGCTCAGCGAAGAACGCCATGTCATCGGCGCGCTCTTCCAGCACTGCGTTGAACACATACTTCAGCATCGCTTCTGCCAGTGCAGCCGCATCATCCAGTGACGCAAACGCAATTTCCGGCTCCAGCATCCAGAATTCAGCCAGATGGCGGCTAGTGTTGGAGTTCTCTGCGCGGAACGTCGGACCGAAGGTGTAGATCTTCGACAGGGCGCTGGCGTAGGTTTCGCCGTTCAGCTGACCGGAAACGGTCAGGAAGGCCTCTTTACCAAAGAAATCTTCGCTGAAGTCGACTTTGCCCTGATCGTTACGCGGCAGGTTTTCCATATCCAGCGTTGAGACACGGAACATCTCGCCAGCACCTTCGGTATCCGAGGCGGTGATCAGCGGAGTAGAAACCCAGAAATAGCCATTTTCATGAAAGAAGCGATGCAGCGCCTGCGCCAGAGTATGGCGAACGCGGGCGACCGCGCCAATCAGGTTAGTACGCGGACGCAGGTGAGCGACTTCGCGCAGATACTCGATGCTGTGGCGTTTTGCGGCCATCGGGTAGCTGTCCGGATCTTCCACCCAGCCGACGACTTCCAGGCTGGTCGCCTGAATTTCAAACGCCTGGCCCTGACCTGGCGATGCCACCACTTTACCGGTAACGATAACGGAACAGCCGGTGGTCAGACGCAGCACTTCATCCTGATAATTATTCAGAGAATTATTGACGACAGCCTGAACGGGATTAAAGCAGGAGCCGTCATAGACAGCGATGAAGGAAAGACCGGCTTTGGAATCTCTTCGGGTACGCACCCAACCACGTACGGTGACTTCACTGTCAACCGCGACGCGACCGTGCAGTACGTCCGCTACAGGCACTACGCTCATAAATATCTCTCTATATAGAAGAAGTGAGTTAAAAGTTGCCCCATCCGGGGTTTTGCTATGTTACTTGTGAGTCTTCAGGAAACAAGCAAAATTCAGGGGGAAAGCGGATTTATTACAGCAGAGGCGGGGCGCATCAACGCCCCGATAAGAAGAGGTTTAACTCGCTTTTTTCACCAGCGGCAGATCAAAGGCTTTACGCAGGGCTCTGACAAAGGCTTTATCCTGGCAGATGGTTTTGCCCGGGCTGTCTGAAAGTTTCGCTACCGGCTTGCCGTTGCACTGCACCAGCTTGATAACGATGTTAAGAGGCGTCACGCCCGGAATATCACAGGTGAGACGCGTACCGATGCCGAACACCACATTCGTGCGCTGGCCAAAGTGGCGATAAAGCGCCAGTGCTTTATCGAGATTTAAGTTGTCAGAAAAGACCAGGTGTTTACTTTGCGGATCGATACCCAGCTTCTGATAATGAGCCAGTGCTTTCTCGCCCCATTCAACCGGATCGCCGGAGTCGTGACGCAGCCCCTGATAACGGCGGGCAAACACCGGACCGAAATCGCGCAGAAACGCGTCCATGGCGATGCAGTCGGTCAGCGCGATACCCAGCTGATCGTCATACTCGTCCAGCCACGCCTGCAGCGCAGCACGCTGACTGTTGGCGAGAACCGGGCTGATCTGCTGGAAGGCCTGGAACCACTCATGCGCCTGCGTGCCGACCGGCGTCAGTGACAGACGGCGTGCCAGATCATAGTTACTGGTGCCAATCAGCCACGGAAAATCCTGTTTCAGCGTAGAGACAATCGACTCCTGCACATCCTGCGAATAGCGACGACGAGTGCCGAAATCCATCAGGCGGAAGCGCGACATATCGAGGTCAGCCACCTGCGTCTTAAAGTCGCCCAGTTTCTGATGCAGATAGTCGATCGCCTGCTGGGTGGTGACCTGCGGCGTGCGATGACGATGCACAATCTCACTGATCAGCGCCAGTAGCGGCACCTCCCACAGGATCACCTCCCGCCACGGCCCCTGGATACGAAGCTCCAGTTTGCCATGATGATTGCGCACCTCAACCTGCTCCGGGTTATAGCGATACTGGCGCAACCAGCTGAGGTAATCCTGCTGGAAAAAGGGAAGGCGGGATAACCAGGTCGCTTCATCATCAGTCAGCGCCAGGTATTGCATGTCAGTAATCGCTTCACGAATTTCGTCAGCGTAGAGACCCAGCAGTTCGTCGCCGCGGCAGCGAAACTCCGCCGCCACCGTTACGTCATGATAGCGGTGGAAAACGGCCTGCTGCATATGGAGCTTATAGGCGTCCGTATCCAGCAGGGAGGTCAGTATCGGGGAAGCATGTCCTGTCATGGCGCGTTTCAGCATCCTGTTCGGTGGCGCAGTGCCCGGTGTTGTACACAGTCATAAAGACGCAAAAGTATAATTCACTATCTGAAGCCAATCACAGCATATTTCAGTCGGGCGGGTCGAGGCCAATCTGTGCCATTGTTAACAAAGTGTAGCCATTTCACCCTTCAGGTGCATTGTGCGTGGCAAGCTTGTAGTAACAAGCTTAGACTTTGCCGGTAAACTTATAACAACGCGAGACGCAATATGACGCAACAGCCCCAAATCAAGTATCGCCACGACTACCGTGCGCCCGATTACACCATCACCGATATCGATTTAACTTTTGAACTGGATGCGTCGACGACCCGTGTAACGGCCATCAGCCAGGTTAAACGCGTGGGCGACAGTCAGGCTGAGCTGCGACTCGACGGCGAAGCGTTAACGCTGATTGCGCTGGAAGTCGACGGGCAACCCTGGACGGCCTTCCGTGAAGAAGAGGGCGCACTGGTCATCAGCCAGCTGCCGGACAGCTTCACCCTGAAAATCATCAATGTGATTCATCCGGATCAGAACACCGCGCTGGAAGGGCTGTACAAATCGGGCGAGGCGCTCTGCACCCAATGTGAGGCTGAAGGCTTCCGTCATATTACCTGGTATCTTGATCGCCCGGATGTACTGGCGCGCTTTACCACCACCATTTATGCCGACGGTGAAAGTTACCCGTATCTGCTCTCCAACGGAAACCGCATTGACAGCGGCCAGGATGAGCAGGGCCGCAGCTGGGTGAAGTGGGAAGATCCTTTCCCGAAACCCTGCTACCTGTTTGCGCTGGTGGCGGGCGATTTCGACGTGCTGCGCGACAGCTTCACCACCCGTTCAGGACGTGATGTGGCGCTGGAGATCTTCGTTGACCGCGGCAATCTCGATCGCGCCGACTGGGCGATGACCTCGCTGAAAAACAGCATGAAGTGGGATGAAGAGCGTTTCGGCCTGGAGTATGACCTCGACATCTTTATGATCGTAGCCGTGGACTTCTTCAACATGGGTGCGATGGAGAACAAAGGTCTTAACGTCTTCAACGCCAAATATGTGCTGGCGAAAGCGGAAACGGCGACCGACAAAGATTACCTCGGCATTGAGGCGGTTATCGGTCACGAATATTTCCACAACTGGACCGGTAACCGCGTGACCTGCCGCGACTGGTTCCAGCTCAGCCTTAAAGAGGGACTGACGGTGTTCCGCGATCAGGAGTTCAGCTCCGATCTGGGTTCACGTGCGGTGAACCGCATCGATAACGTGCGTATCGTGCGCGGCGCGCAGTTCGCTGAAGATGCCAGCCCGATGGCGCACCCGATCCGTCCGGATCAGGTTATCGAGATGAACAATTTCTACACCCTGACGGTGTATGAAAAAGGGTCAGAAGTCATCCGCATGATGCACACCCTGCTGGGTGAAGAGAATTTCCAGAAGGGCATGAAGCTCTATTTTGACCGTCACGACGGCAGCGCCGCCACCTGTGATGACTTTGTTCAGGCGATGGAAGATGCCTCAAATGTCGATTTGTCGCAGTTCCGCCGCTGGTACAGCCAGTCCGGTACGCCGGTACTGACGGTGCGCGACGATTACAATCCGGAACTTGAGCAGTACACGCTGCATGTCACGCAGCACACCCCAGCGACTGCCGACCAGAAAGAGAAGCTGCCGCTGCATATCCCGCTGGATATTGAGCTGTATGACGGTGAAGGCAAGGTGATCCCGCTGCAGAATAACGGCCATCCGGTGCATCATGTGCTGAATGTCACCGAAGAGTTCCAGACCTTTATTTTCGATAATGTTTACTTCCAGCCGGTGCCGTCGCTGCTGCGTGAATTCTCTGCGCCGGTGAAGCTCGACTACAAATGGAGTGATGCTCAGCTCACCTTCCTGATGCGTCATGCACGCAACGACTTCTCCCGCTGGGATGCGGCTCAGAGCCTGCTGGCGACCTACATTCGCCTGAACGTTGCCCGCTATCAGCAGGGTCAGCATCTGTCGCTGCCGCTGCATGTTGCCGATGCTTTCCGCGCGGTGCTGCTTGATACTGACTGTGACCCGGCCCTGACCGCGCTGATCCTGACGCTGCCGTCAGAAAATGAGATTGCCGAGCTGTTTGACACTATCGATCCGCAGGCGATTGCGCTGGTGCGTGACGCCCTGCAACGCACACTGGCACGCGAACTGGCCGATGAGTTCTTTGCGATCTACAACGCCAATCAGCAGCCTGAATACCGTGTGGAGCATGACGCGATTGGTCAGCGCAGCCTGAAAAATGTCTGCCTGACCTATCTTGCCTTCAGTGATGCACAGCTGGCGGACAAACTGGTGCAGACGCAGTATCACCAGGCAACCAACATGACGGATGCGCTGGCGGCGCTTTCCGCTGCTGTGGCGGCTCAGTTACCGTGCCGCGATGCGCTGCTGGCGGCTTACGATGAGCGCTGGCATCAGGATGGTCTGGTGATGGACAAATGGTTTGTGCTGCAGGCAACCAGTCCGGCTGCCAACGTGATGCGCAACGTGCGTCAGCTGCTGAATCATCGCTCCTTCACTATGAGCAATCCAAACCGCGTTCGCTCGCTGGTGGGGGCTTTTGCCTCGGCTAACCCGGCCGCGTTCCATGCTAAAGATGGCAGCGGCTACAAGTTCCTGGTGGAGATGCTCATCGATCTGAACACGCGCAATCCGCAGGTTGCGGCACGAATGGTGGAGCCGCTGATTCGTCTGAAACGATATGACGAAGGCCGTCAGGCGATGATGCGCCAGGCGCTGGAGCAGCTGCTGGAGCTGGATAAACTCTCTGGCGACCTCTACGAAAAAATTACCCGGGCACTGAACGCCTGATACTAAAAAAGGGAGCGTCTGAGACGCTCCCTTTTTCAGCGCTGCTGCGCGTAACGTACCGGCTGCGGTCGTTCCGTACGCTGCATTACCCGATCCAGCACCTCCGCTTCCAGCTCGGCCAGCCGCGCCGATCCCCGACGCCGTGGTCGTGGCAAATCTACCAGTAGATCCAGACCGATCTCACCCTCTTCGATCAACAACACGCGATCCGCCATCACCACCGCTTCACTGACATCATGCGTGACCAGCAGGACGGTAAAGTGATGTTGCTGCCACAGTGACTCGATCAATCCCTGCATTTCAATGCGGGTCAGGGCATCCAGCGCCCCCAATGGTTCATCCAGCAGCAGTAAGCCGGGCCGATGAATCAGCGCTCTGGCCAGCGCCACACGCTGTTTCTGCCCACCAGAAAGTGCAGCCGGCCACTCATTGGCACGATCGGCCAGTCCTACCGCCGTCAGGGCATCCATCGCCGCGCTGCGCCATTCGCGTCCGCGCAGGCCCAGCCCGACGTTATCGATGACTTTTTTCCACGGCAGCAGTCGCGCATCCTGAAACATCAGGCGGGTATCGTCGCGCGCCGACTGCAGCGGCGCATTGCCTGCCAGCAGTTCACCGCTGGAGCTTTGTTCCAGTCCGGCCAGCAGGCGCAACAGGGTGCTTTTGCCGCAGCCGCTGCGACCCACTACCGCCACAAACTGACCCGAAGGAATGTGCAGGTCGATCTTATTGAGAATGGTACGACTGCCATACTGTTTGCTGACGCCATTAACGCCAACCGGCGTGCCGGTGTTAAGGCGGGCTGGTGAGAGAGTCTGGCTCATGCGTTCTCCTCCTTCAGTTGGTAAGCGGGGTGCCAGCGCAGCCAGACGCGTTCCAGTAACAACGCGGCGACATCCGCCAGTTTGCCGAGCAGGGCATAGAGAATGATGGCGACCACCACCACATCGGTCTGCAGGAATTCACGTGCGTTCATTGCCAGATAGCCGATGCCCGCATTGGCGGAGATGGTTTCAGCAACAATCAGCGTCAGCCACATCAGACCGAGCGCAAAACGCACGCCGACCATAATATTTGGCAGTGCGCCGGGCAGGATCACCTGGATAAACAGGCTCCAGCCGGAGAGGCCATAGCTGCGCGCCATCTCAACCAGCCCGCGATCGATATTGCGGATGCCGTGATAGGTATTCAGATAGATCGGGAACAGCGTGCCCAGCGCCACCAGAAAGATTTTGGCGGACTCGTCGATTCCGAACCAGAGGATTACCAGCGGGATCAGCGCCAGATGTGGCACATTGCGCAGCATCTGCACCGACGTATCCAGCAGGCGTTCACCGGTTTTTGAGGTGCCGGTGATCAGCCCAAGTATCAGGCCGATAGAACCGCCAATGCTGAAGCCGATCAGCGCCCGCCAGCTGCTTATCGCCAGATGCTGCCAGAGTTCACCGCTGGCAGTCAGCTGCCAGAAGGTGGTCACAATTTTCTCCGGCGCGGGCAGAATACGATTCGATAACCAGCCGGTTTGCGAAGCAATCTGCCACACCACAACAAGCAGCGTCGGCAATAGCCACGGCACCAGCGTATCAGCAAGGCGTTTTCGGGTTCTGGCCATCATGCTCTCCTCAGCCCCGGGCGACTTTTTTCTCAGGGGTAAAATCGTTGGCTACCGCTTCACCATGCGCCTGAACCACGCGCGGCTGAGGCACCAGTGGCACCTGCAGATCAAGGTGCGGGAACAGCAGTTCGCCAACACGATAAGCCTCTTCCAGATGCGGATAACCCGACAGAATAAAGGTCTCGATGCCCAGCGCTTCATACTCTTTGATGCGTGCGGCAACGGTTGGACCATCGCCGACCAGCGCGGTTCCGGCTCCACTGCGTACCAGACCCACACCTGCCCACAGATTCGGGCTGATTTCGAGTTTGTCGCGGCGACCACCGTGCAGCGCGGCCATCCGGCGCTGACCCACAGAATCGGCCCGCTGGAAAGCGGCCTGTGCTTTCGCGATAGTGGCGTCATCCACATTGGCAATCAGCCGGTCAGCGGCCTGCCACGCTTCTTCATTGGTTTCGCGCACAATCACATGCAAACGGATACCAAACCGCACCGTACGTCCCTGTGCGGCTGCTTTTGCACGCACCTGTTCAATCTTTTCCCGAACCTGAGCAGGGGGTTCGCCCCAGGTGAGGTAAACATCGACCTGTTCGGCCGCCAGTTCCTGAGCCGGTTCAGAAGAGCCACCAAACCAGAGCGGTGGGCGAGGCTGCTGCACCGGCTTAAACATCAGGCGTGCGCCGCGAACCTTCACATGCTTACCTTCGTAGTCGACGGTTTCACCTTCCAGTACCCGACGCCAGACGCGGGTGAACTCGGCAGATTCTGCGTAACGCTCACGGTGATCCAGGAACACGCCATCGCCCGCCAGCTCTTCCGGATCGCCGCCGGTCACCAGATTGAATAGCGCGCGGCCGTTTGAGAGGCGATCCAGGGTAGCAGCCTGACGCGCCGCCTGAGTCGGTGAAATCACGCCAGGACGCAGCGCCACAAGGAAGCGCAGGCGCTGCGTCACCGGAATCAGCGAGGCGGCAACCAGCCAGGCATCTTCACAGGAGCGGCCGGTTGGGATTAATACACCACCAAAGCCGAGACGGTCAGCGGCTTGCGCCACCTGTTGTAAATAGGCGTGATCAACCGGGCGCGCGCCTTCGGCGGTGCCAAGATAGTGGCCGTCGCCATGCGTCGGCAGGAACCAGAAAATGGATACGCTCATTATTGCTCCTTACTGCGTTACGGTATGCGGTTGCCAGATGCGATCCTGGATCGTCACTTTGACTGGCAACAGATGATTGGCATAAAACAGGTCAGCGGTACGCTGCTGTGCGGCTGCGGTTTCAGCACTGACCGGCGAAATCCGGGTGGGCGGACGATGGCTGAGATAGCTGGCAATAACCGGTTCAGGCAGGCCCATTGCCTGCGCCAGAAGCGTGGTGCTCTGCTGAGGCTGGCTGATAGTCAGCGCGTCGGCACTGCTGAAGGTGTCGAGCACCTGCTGGATAAACGCGCCGTGGGCTTCGGCATAGCTGCGCGTCGCCAGATAGAAGGATCCGGTCAGGTTCAGTGAGCTGCCATCAATCAGCAGGCGCGAATTACCCTGCAGCAGTACCGAAGAGTAGTAGGGATCCCAGATTGCCCAGGCATCCACGTCACCCTGCTGGAAGGCGGCGCGCGCATCGGCTGGCGTCAGATAGACGGGTGTGATGTCTTTAAATGTAAGGCCCGCCTGCTGTAAGGCGCGCAGCAGTAAATTGTGTGAGCTGGAACCTTTCTGGAAAGCGACTTTTTTGCCTTTCAGATCGGCAACCTGTTTCAGAGCGCTGTTTTTCGGCACCAGAATCACTTCTGATTTCGGTTTTGGCGGCTCCGAACCGACATAGAGCAGATCGGCGCCTGCGGCCTGGGCAAACAGCGGCGGAAGATCACCGGTACTGCCGAGGTCAATGCTGTTGATGTTCAGCGCTTCCAGCATTTGCGGGCCAGCCGGGAACTCGATCCACTTAATGTGAGTATGGGGAAAACGCTTCTCCAGCAACTGATGTGACTTCGCCAGCACCATGCTGACTGAACCTTTCTGATAGCCGATGCGAATCTCAGCCGGATCCGATTCAGCGGCCTGAACCTGAAGGCCAGCCAGTAACAGTCCTGCCACCAGCCACTTTCCTAATCTCTGCTTCATCGATCGCTTCCTTATACTGCCTGCGCAACGGGATGGTGATGACGGGTCAGCGCCAGCCAGAACGCGGAGACGGCTTCATCAAGACGCTCTGCCAGTGAATCTTCCAGTACAGGCTGACGATCGTAATGCGTGACCTGGCTGTCTTCGGCGTAGACCCCATGCAGAATTTCCTGTGCTTTTAAGGCGTTGAGAACCGGCTTCAGCGCATAGTCCAGCGCCAGCATATGCCCGACACTGCCGCCGCTGGCGAGTGGCAACACAACTTTGTGCTCCAGTGCGCGCTCAGGCAGCAGGTCGAGCAGAGTCTTCAGCGCACCCGAAAAGGACGCTTTATAAATCGGTGTCGCCACAATCAGGCCATCAGCCGAGGCCAGATCGTCACGCAGGGCCAGCAGCGCGGGCGCATCAAAGCGCGCATTAATCAGATCGTCAGGCTGAAAGTTGTGAATATTCCAGGGGATGACTTCAATGCCACGTGCCTCCAGCTTGTGCTGACACAGCGTCAGTAATGAGGTTGAGCGGGAGGGAAATCGTGGGCTGCCTGCCAGCGTAATAACTCGCATCATCACTCCTTATAACTAAAAGTTATTGATTATCAAAAGTTGAGAACTTATGCCTTCATACTGTCAGAGCAGGGGAGTGGGCTTAAATGATTTATCCGGCAAAGCAAGGGTAAAAACTGCAAATAGACGTACTGGTGGCAGATAATGAAAACACCGCTTCCGATAATTCTTAAAATAAAGGCGAGCAGCGAAACCATTCATTAAGACCAGTGATGCAAGAGAGTTAAAACAGGACGCGTGGCGGAAAAAATTATCTTTCTTCTGATTGCTTAACCATTCTGCTTGTGACTGAAACCGTGTTGAAGCGCAGCGGCGGCCTTAAACCGGAAGGTAAATCAGCCTGACATCAGCCTGTTTCAGTGGTGTTCCGGCATGGTATTAGGATTAATTGCAGATCGTAAACTGTAATAAAAATGAAGGAATGCTGAAGTTATTCACGGTTTCAGATGTTCGCTTACATATTCCTGATTCTGGTTACGCCTGCCTGGTGGGGGTAATTTAAATCGTTCCTCAACGGTTTTAACATTACAGCGGGCTATAGATGCAATTTTTTTAACAGTGATAATCAGGTGAAACGTTAAGATAATTTTTACAACTGGTCTTTTTTTGCATAACCGGTTTAAGATAATCAGGCTAAATTAAAGCCATCATAATAGTAGCGTATTACTCTTTTCGACGTTTCACCTCTGGTCAGTGCCTGCATCTGGCAGGTGAATCGAATTGTCATTTTCTAACAGCAGAGAATTGCCTATGTCTGACACCTTATTATCAGTCATTATTCCAACCTACAATGTAGAGAAATATATTGTGGAGTGCGTCGATTCACTATTACGTCAGGTTAAATCGCCCAATGAAATAATCATTGTGAATGATGGCTCAACCGATGGAACATTAGCCTTACTTGAACAGAATTATTCTCATCTTTCCCAGGTGAAAATAATTACCACTGAAAATGGTGGGGCGGGTCATGCACGGGATGTCGGTATTGATCAGGCGCAGGGCCAGTTTCTTTTTTTCTGCGATCCGGACGACGTCGTGGCGGATGGGTTGGTCGCTGAACTGGGCATGGTAGCGGAAAAGCATCCTGAAACGGACCTGTTCTGTTTTAAATCGTGCGTCTATCGCGACGGCCAGATTGATATCACCTCGCCAAAAGTCAGACACGAACTCTTTGGTCAGCAAAAACCGCAGGAGGTCTTATTGGGCCTGCTGCGTAACGGCAGCTATACTTCGGCGGCATGGAGCTATGTCATCAGCAAACGCGTTATTGAACAGCATAAATTACGTTTTGTTAAACGCGTTCATGAAGACCATAATTTCACGCTCTCCTGCTTTATGAAAAGCCAGCAGGCCTGGGTGAGTCATCAGGTGTATTATAAGCAGCGTATTCGCAACGGCTCCCTGACGAACAGTACCAAAAGTAATGAGTTTTTCTATCAGCGTTATGATGCCTTTATGCACGCCTACAATACGCTAACCAGTTCGCTGATTAAGTCAGCGTGGCGCGATACGCTTGAAAAAGCCTATTTAGTTCACTCATTTCGTCTGATGATCTATTTATCACTCTATAACCGTACGCCTGTGCCGGAATATGTGCTTAACGCGATTCGCTTTATGGGTCGCAATGTGAAAACAGAAAACTTTAAAGAGTGCCTATTGTTCAATCGCCCTGAACTGTTTATTGCACTTCAGCATTACAAGGTCAAAAAAGAGCTGAAAAACGCCGCCTGATTCTGAAAAGCAGCCTGATTCTGAAAAATGTGAAGCGATATTGTTTATGCCTTAGCGAAATGAGAAGGTGAGACATGCAATGTGTATAAGGTTGTTGCGTCATGGCAAAAGTACTCGATAAAAGTCTGGTTATTAATATTTTCTCGCTGCTGGCCTACCGCGGCGCATCGTTCCTGTTTCCACTGGCCACGCTGCCCTATCTTGCCCGCGTTCTGGGTGTAGAGCAGATGGGTACGCTGGCGCTGGCCATCGCCTGCGTGCTCTATTGCAGCACCATCTCTGACTGGGGATTCAACGTCTTTACCACCAAAGACATTGCTCACCATCGTGATGACAAGGAACGCGTCAGCCAGCTCTTCTGGTCAACTTTTAACGCCAAGCTGATGCTGCTGGTGGTGACCAGTGGCACGTTACTGACGGCGACCTGGTTTAATCCTGCCTGGCATCCGCTGTTCTTTATCATCCTGGCGAACTGCACCACGCTGATAGGCTCGCTGTTTTCATTCGGCTGGCTGATGCAGGGCTTTGAGAAGCTGGGTAAAACGGCGATGATCGCCACCTTCGGTAACTTCTGTGCGATTCCGCTGACCTTTTTGCTGGTGAAATCCCCGCAGGATACCTGGCTGGCGGCGCTGATCCCTGGCACTGTCTCCATCATCAGCGCAGCGATTACGCTGAAGTTTGTGCTGGAGATGAAAGTCATTGGCCGTTACCGCTTTGAACCGCGCGAGATCAAACAGCGCATCACCGACAGCATGGATGTGTTTATTGCTATCGCGGGTGCCAATCTGTTTAACAGCGTCAACGTGGTAATCCTGGCCTCCTTTACCTCTACCTATATGGTCGGGATCTACAACGGGGCGGATCGTCTGCGTAAAGCGGCTAATTCAGTACCCGAGCAGATCGGCAGTGCTTTCTTCCCGCGCGTCAGCCACCTGTTTGGTCGGGATAAACGTGCCGCCATTGCGGCGACGCGCAAAAGCCTGCTGCTGTCGTTTTCCCTGAGTCTGTCGATTGTCATCTTTACCTGGTTCTTTGCTGACCTGGTGGTCTCTATTTTACTGGGTAAAGACTTTATTCCGTCGGCGGATGTGCTGCGCGTCTTCGTGCTCTGTTTCCTGTTCGGTAACATTGCCTATCCGGCTGGATTACAGATTCTGATCCCGCACGGTCTGGCCCGCCAGCGTATGTGGGTGATGATGGCTGCTGGCGTGATAAACGTGCCGCTATGCTGTTTCCTGGCCTGGAAGTTTGGCGCAATCGGTGCCGCATGGTCGATGGTGGGAGCTGAAGCGTTTGTCTGTCTCGGTATCTTTGGCATCATGCAGCGTCACGGCATCCTGCGGGAGTATCTGTTTCCTTCCGAGGTGAAAAACCAGCCCGTAAACGATTCCGCCGTTTAAGATCAAAGCATTTTCATATAGTTTTCTGCATCCCCGCCGTTCGATTTACTTTTGCGCCAGAGCACTTTACCATTCTGGCGCACATTTTCCCGTGCACCGACTTTCACGATTGCTTCCGTCCTTCAGGAGAGTGCATGTTTTATCCTATCGTCCGACCGGCGCTGTTTAAACTCGACCCCGAACGCGCGCACGAACTCACCTTTCAGCAACTGCGTTTTATGAACGGCACGCCGCTTGAGCTGTTTTATCGCCAGAATCTGCCGTCGCGTCCGGTCACCTGCATGGGACTGACCTTTAAGAATGCCCTGGGCCTGGCTGCGGGTCTGGATAAGAACGCAGAGTGCATTGATGCGTTTGCGGCGATGGGCTTTGGTTTTGTTGAAGTCGGTACCGTCACGCCGCGCGCCCAGGCAGGTAATGACAAGCCGCGGATGTTTCGTCTGGTGGAAGCGGGCGGCATTATCAACCGGATGGGGTTTAATAATCTCGGTGTTGACCACCTGGTTGAGAATGTAAAAAAAGCGCGTTTTAACGGCGTGCTCGGGATCAATATCGGTAAAAATAAAGATACGCCGGTTGAGCAGGGCAAAGATGATTATCTGATTTGCATGGAAAAGGTCTATGCCCATGCCGGTTATATCGCCATCAATATTTCCTCGCCCAACACGCCAGGTTTGCGTTCACTGCAATATGGTGAAGCGCTGGATGATTTGCTCTCCTCTATCAAACAGAAACAAAAAGAGCTGGAAAAGCGTCATCTGAAATATGTTCCGCTGGCCGTAAAAATTGCGCCCGATCTCTCTGAAGAGGAGTTAATTCAGGTCGCGGACAGTTTGATTCGTCATCAGATTGATGGCGTCATTGCCAGTAATACCACGCTCGATCGTTCGCTGGTAAGCGGTCTTAAGCATGCTGAAGAAGCGGGTGGATTGAGTGGACGGCCAGTGCAGTCGCGCAGTACGGCGGTGATCCAGCGCCTCTCTCAGGAGCTGCAGGGGCGCCTTCCCATTATCGGCGTTGGCGGCATCGATTCTCTGACCGCCGCGCGTGAAAAAATCGCCGCAGGTGCAACGCTGGTTCAGATTTATTCAGGCTTTATTTATCAGGGGCCAGGATTAATTAAAGATATCGTCACGCATCTCTAAGACAATTCTCACAATGATTAGCCGGGGGGTTTATTTATCCCCTCGGCTCGTTTATATTTTGTCCTGTTGCACGCTTTTTCAGCTTTTCCTTATGTTTCTTTTTTCGCTGAATTCTGCGCGATTTTTGGCGCAGCGGTAAATACAGGGCACACGATGAAAATTAAACCCGATGATAACTGGCGCTGGTATTTTGATAGCAGCCACGACCGAATGATGCTCGACCTGGCTGACGGGATGCTTTTCCGTTCCCGCTTTTCCCGCAAAATGCTCACGCCGGACGCGTTCACTGAATCGGGTTTCTGTGTCGATGATGCCGCTCTGTATTACACCTTTGAAGAGACCTGTCGTCAGTGCAAACTCAGTGGCAGCCATCGTGCTGAGCTGGTGCTGAATGCGCTGGTCGCCGCGCGCTTCCTCAAACCCCTGATGCCGAAAAGCTGGCATTTCACCTCGCATGCCCCGGCAATGCAGCCCCGTCCCGGTGAAATGGTACAGGTTACGCTGGCCGAAGAGGGGACGCTGGCACGTCTGCTGGTGGTTGAGAGTGGTAATAATGCGGCGCTCTGCCTGCTGGCGCAGCCAGGTTTAACCCTGGCCGGTAAAAATATGGTGCTCGGCGATGCCATTAAGGTGATGAACGACCGCCTGCAGCCCTGGTACCAGGATGTCGCGCACTACGCCCGCGCGGTCTGATTACTTCACTTCTATATCACCAGCCGGAATACAGCTGCAGCTTAAGAGGGTGCCGTCCTGACGCAGGGCACTCTGTTTAAGCGCTTTTACTTCACCGGCTACCAGACTCAGCTTGCAGCTACCACACAGACCTGCCCGACAGGAGTAAGGAATGCGAAAGCCCTGCATCTCCAGCTGATCCAGTAATACCTGCTGATTATCCCCGGTAAAGGTCTTGCCCTGAAATGTGATGGTCACGGCATTAGGAGCCTGCTGCTGTGGTTTCAGCGTTTCGACCACTTCGCCGGCACCATAGCTGCGCGGCGCATGACGTTTCAGGACGATCATTTCATCACCCGCACGCACCACGCCACTGTTACGCGCCACTAAGTTCAGACCGAAATCGATATCTCCACTGCCATCCTGAGCTGTGCGGAACGTCTGCAGCGTCGCCAGCGGATGACCGGTGGGATGCTTGAGTCCGGTCTCGGTGCTGACCGTGGTTAGCACACAGCGACTGCATGGCTTGGGAGCCTCAAAAATGACGTCGCCAATCTGAATCTCTGCCCAGCTATCCTCATCCCAGGCGGCCGCGCCGCTGACGATCAGGTTCGGGCGAAACTGTTCGGCACGGACGCTGGCCGGGCAGCGCTGTTGCAGATCGTGCAGCGACGCGTTGTTGATCAGTAAAAACGGAAAGCCATCGGCAAAGCTCAGCGGAATATGATCAAACTTTTTGACCCGGCGAGTCGGTTGCGGCCCGACCCAGCGCAGCTGAACGTCGCGCGGGAAGAACTGGCTCAGCCACTGATTAATCGACTGGGGGGCAATACGCGCAGTAAAGTGGTTGCCCCAGACTTCGGTGGGATGATCCTGCTCACTAAAATCGCTGAAGCGGATCAGGGACTGGCTGCCATCCGGCGCGGCTAGCAGCAGGCCATCCGGCAGGATCGCGGGCGTAAAGCGCACCATCTCCGGGTGCTGACGTGCAGTAATAAAGGTGCCATCGGGTTCGGTCACCATAAACAGCCGATCAAATGTCAGTCCGCTGTCAGTGACCAGCGCATGTGACAACGCTAATCCCCGCATTGACTTCACAGGATGAATAAATAAGCGGGAAAGCGTGATCATGGTGTTCTCCTTGAACCCGACGCGCGACACAAAAGAAGCTAACTTTATGACATAGGTCTCCGATTCGCTATAATGCGCGACAATTTTCTCAAGAGTTAAAAAGTGACGATATGAATTCTCTGTTTGCCAGCACGGCGCGTGGGCTCGAAGAGCTGTTAAAAAGTGAGCTGGACGCGCTGGGCGCGCAGGATTTGCAAGTGGTGCAGGGAGGCGTTCACTACGAAGCCGACGATCGCGCCATGTACCAAAGCCTGATGTGGAGTCGTTTAGCATCACGCATCCTGTTGCCGCTGGGAGAGTTTGGCGTCTACAGCGATCTCGATCTCTATCTGGGTGTACAGAGCGTGGACTGGCCGTCGATGTTCGGCAGCGACAAAACGTTCGTCGTGCATTTCAGCGGCACCAACGATTCGATTCGTAACAGCCAGTTCGGCGCGCTGAAAGTCAAAGATGCCATCGTGGACAGCTTTACCCGTCAGAATCTTGAACGGCCAAATGTCGATCGTGAGCAGGCAGATATCCGTGTTAACGTCTGGCTGAATGACGATCGCGCCAGCATTGCGCTGGATCTCAGTGGCACCTCACTGCATCAGCGCGGCTATCGCCAGCAGACCGGTCAGGCTCCGTTAAAAGAGACGCTGGCGGCGGCAATTGTGCTGCGTTCTGGCTGGGAGCCGACCACGCCGCTGATCGACCCGATGTGTGGTTCGGGTACGCTGCTGATTGAAGCGGCGCTGATTGCCTGCGATCGGGCACCGGGCCTGCTGCGTAAGCACTGGGGCTTTACTGCCTGGAACAAGTTTGATGCTGCGCTGTGGCAGGACGTGAAAACCGAAGCGCAGAACCGTGCCCGCGCGGGCACGGCGGCGACTCAGGCGCGCTTTTTTGGTTATGACAACAATGGCCGGGTGCTGGAGTGGGCGCAGGCGAATGCCCGTCGTGCTGGCGTCTTTGAACTCTTCACATTTGCGCAACAGGACCTGCTGCAACTGACCAATCCGCTCGATCCGGCGGTTCACGGCACAGTGCTGAGTAACCCGCCGTACGGTGAACGTCTGGAGAGCGAACCGGCGCTGATTGCGCTGCACAGCCAGCTCGGACGTCTGATGAAGCAGCATTTTGGTGGCTGGAACCTGTCGCTTTTCAGCGCCTCGCCTGAACTGCTGAGCTGCCTGCAACTGCGTGCCGATCGCCAGTTCAAAGCGAAGAACGGTCCGCTGGATTGCGTGCAGAAAAACTATCAGCTGGCGGTTAACAGCCATGAAAGCGCGGGACAGATTGCGGAAGATTACGCAAACCGTCTGCGTAAAAATGTGAAGAAGCTGGAGAAGTGGGCGCGTCAGGAAGGCATTGAATGCTACCGCATTTATGATGCCGATCTGCCAGACTACAACGTTGCTGTCGATCGCTATGGTGACTGGGTCATTATTCAGGAATACGCGCCACCGAAAACCATCGATCCGAATAAAGCGCGTCAGCGCCTGTTCGATGTTATCAGCGCGACACTGAGCGTACTGCAGCTGCCTGCTGACCGTCTGATTATGAAAACGCGTGAGCGCCAGAAAGGCAAAGCGCAGTATCAGAAGCTCAGCGAGAAGGGCGACTATTTCGAAGTTAAAGAGTTTAATGCGCGTTTCTGGGTGAACCTGACCGACTATCTCGACACCGGCCTGTTCCTCGATCACCGCATTGCCCGTAAAATGCTCGGTCAGATGAGTCAGGGCAAAGATTTCCTGAACCTGTTTGCCTATACCGGCACCGCCAGTGTGCATGCCGGTCTGGGGGGGCGCGTTCAACCACCACGGTAGATATGTCGCGTACCTATCTGGAGTGGGCGGAGCGCAACCTGCGTCTTAACGGACTGACCGGGCGTCAGCACCGCCTGATGCAGGCGGACTGCCTGAGCTGGCTGAATGAGAGTGATGAGAATTTTGACCTGATCTTTATCGATCCGCCAACCTTCTCCAACTCAAAACGTATGGAAGAAAGTTTCGACGTTCAGCGCGATCATATGATGCTGATGCGTAACCTGAAACGCCTTCTGCGTCGCGGCGGCACCATCATGTTCTCCAATAACAAACGTGGTTTCAAAATGGACATGGATGGTCTGAAAGCACTGGGCCTGCAGGCGCAGGATATTACCCAGAAAACGCAGTCGCAGGACTTCGCGCGTAACCGTCAGATTCACAACTGCTGGCTGATCACTCATGCCGGTAAGGAATAAGATTACATGTCATTAATCAGTATCCACGGCGCGTATCTCTCCTTCAGCGATGCGCCGCTGTTAGACAATACCGAGCTGCACATCGAAGAGAACGAACGCGTCTGTCTGGTGGGCCGTAACGGTGCGGGTAAATCTACGCTGATGAAAATCATCAATGGCGAACAGCCACTGGATGATGGTCGCATCATTTATGAAACTGACCTGGTGGTGGCGCGTCTGCAACAGGATCCGCCGCGCAATATTACCGGTTCGGTTTATGACTTCGTGGCTGAGGGCGTTGAAGAGCAGGCTGAGCATCTGAAAGCCTATCACGCCATTTCCCATGTGGTGATGGAAGATCCCAGCGATAAAAACCTCAATGAGATGGCGCGTCTGCAGAGTATTCTCGACCATCAGAACCTGTGGCAGCTGGAGAGCCGCATCCATGACGTGCTGGAGCAGATTGGTCTGCAGCCCGATACCGAGCTGTCGTCGCTCTCTGGCGGCTGGCTGCGTAAGGCAGCGCTGGGCCGTGCGCTGGTGAGTAACCCGCGTGTGCTGATGCTGGATGAGCCAACCAACCACCTCGATATCGAAACGATCGACTGGCTGGAAACCTTCCTGAAAAACTTCAGCGGCAGCATCGTCTTTATTTCGCATGACCGTTCGTTTATCCGCAACATGGCGACGCGTATTGTCGATCTTGACCGTGGCAAGCTGGTCTCCTGGCCGGGCAACTACGATCTCTATCTGGAAGGCAAAGAAGAAGCGCTGCGCGTTGAAGAGATGCAGAACGCCGAATTCGACCGCAAGCTGGCGCAGGAAGAGGTGTGGATCCGTCAGGGCATAAAAGCCCGCCGCACCCGTAATGAAGGTCGTGTGCGCGCGCTGAAAGCGCTGCGTCGCGAACACTCAGAACGTCGTGAAGTCATGGGCAAAGCCAACATGCAGGTGGGCGAAGCGTCCCGTTCCGGCAAGATTGTGTTTGAGCTGGAAAATGTTGACTACGCGGTGGGCGGCAAAACGCTGGTGAAGGATTTCTCTACCCAGGTTCAGCGTGGCGATAAAATTGCGCTGATCGGGCCGAACGGTTGCGGTAAAACGACCTTACTGCGCCTGATGCTGCAGCAGCTGAAAGCCGATCACGGCCGCGTACATTCCGGCACCAAGCTGGAAGTCGCTTACTTTGACCAGCATCGCGCTGAACTGGATCCGGATCGCACCGTGATGGACAACCTGGCTGAAGGCAAGCAGGAGGTGCTGGTCAACGGCAAACCGCGCCACGTGCTGGGCTATCTGCAGGACTTCCTGTTCCATCCAAAACGTGCGATGACGCCGGTGCGTGCGCTTTCCGGTGGGGAACGTAACCGTCTGCTGCTGGCACGTCTGTTCCTGCGTCCCAGCAACCTGATGATTCTGGATGAACCAACCAACGACCTCGACGTCGAAACGTTGGAACTGCTGGAAGAGCTGATTGATGGTTATCAGGGCACTGTGTTACTGGTGAGCCACGATCGTCAGTTCGTCGACAATACGGTCACCGAGTGCTGGATTTTTGAAGGCAACGGCGAAATCGGTACCTTTGTGGGCGGTTATCACGATGCGCAGCAGCAGCGCGCCGCTTACCGGCAGCACAGGTCTGCTTCACCGGCTAAAGCGACAGCGAATAGTACGAAGCCAGCCGCCGAAAAGAGTGAAGCGAAGCGTAACGTGAATAAGCTCAGCTACAATCTGGCGCGAGAGCTGGAACAGCTGCCGCAAAAACTGGAGCAGCTGGAAGCGCGCATCGGTGAGTTACAGGCGAAGATGAGTCACCCGGACTTCTTCAGTCAGGCACACGATCAGACGCAACCGGTGCTGGATAATCTGGCGCAGGCTGAGCAGGAGCTGGAAACCGCTTTTGCGCGCTGGGAAGAGCTTGAGTCACTGAAAAACGGCGCGTAGGGCAGGGCTAACGGATGTGTTCAGCAGTGAAAAGTAACGCGTGGATGCTCTGTCCACAATGCGATTTAATGATTAAGCTGCCGGACATTCCCGTTGGCAGCCGTGCGTCATGCCCGCGCTGCCATACCTCTCTGACGGCTAACTGGCACGAGCCGCGTAAACGGCCGACGGGCTATGCGCTGGCGGCGCTGTTTATGCTGCTGCTGGCAAATCTGTTTCCTTTTGTCTCTATGAAAGTGGCGGGATTGACCAGCCAGATTACGCTGTCGCAGATCCCCCAGGTCATGGTGACGGAAGATTACAGCAGCCTGGCGACACTGTTTCTGCTGTTTGTGCAGGCGGTTCCGGCCTTCTGCATGGTCACCATTATTCTGCTGGTCAATCCGGTCCCTCTGCCCGTCCGCCTCAAAACTGGTCTGGCGCGTATCCTGTTTCAGTTGCGTAACTGGGGCATGGCAGAAATTTTTATGGCAGGCGTTTTGGTCAGCTTCGTCAAGCTGATGGCCTATGGTGATATCGGACTGGAAACCAGCTTCTGGCCGTGGGTGCTGTTCTGCTTGCTGCAGCTGCGCGCCTTTCAGTGCGTTGACCGCCGGGACTTGTGGGACAGTCTTTCCCCGCGACCCGCCATCCCTCATCCACCTGAAGTGGGCATCAGTGGTTTAGAGCAGGGCCTGCGCTCCTGCCCCTGCTGTACCGCCATTCTGCCGGAAGCTGAGCACACCTGTCCGCGCTGCGGCGTCACCGCCCAGGCGCGACGTAAGCACAGCCTGCAATGGACGCTGGCGCTGCTGTTCACCTCAATACTGCTTTATATCCCGGCTAACCTGTTGCCGATCATGGTGACGGAAACCCTTGGCACGGCTTATCCCTCTAATATCATGGCGGGAGTCATTGTGCTGTGGGGCGATGGTTCCTATCCGGTGGCGCTGGTGATCTTTATCGCCAGTATCATGGTGCCGACGCTGAAGATGCTGGCAATCGGCTGGCTCTGCTGGGATGCCAGCGGACGCGGGCGGCGTGACAGTCATAAGATGCATAAAATTTATGAAGTGGTCGAATTTGTTGGCCGCTGGTCAATGATCGACGTGTTTGTGATTGCCGTGCTCTCTGCGCTGGTGCGTATGGGGCAATTAATGAATGTTTATCCCGCGTGGGGGGCAGTATTATTTGCGATGGTGGTGATTATTACCATGATCGCTGCCATGACCTTTGACCCGCGATTAACCTGGGATCGTGTACGCGAAAACAATATGAAGGAGTCGCGCCTTGACGGAAACTAACCACGGCCATGCAAAGGTGGAACAGATTAAGCGCTGGTCGCCGGTCTGGATTGTCCCCATCGTTACGCTGTTAATTGGCGGATGGATCCTCTTTTATCACTTCAGCCATCAGGGGCCGGAAGTCACTTTAATTACCGAAAATGCCGAAGGCATTGTTGCCGGTAAAACTACGATTAAAAGTCGCAGCGTCGACGTTGGCGTGGTGGAGAGCGCGGTGTTAAGTGACGATCTTCACCATGTGGAAATCAAAGCGCGTCTGAATGCGGGCATGGAAAAACTGCTGCACAGTGACAGCGTTTTCTGGGTAGTGAAACCGCAGGTGGGACGTGAAGGGATCAGCGGACTTGGCACGCTGCTGTCAGGTGCGTATATCGAACTGCAGCCTGGCACCAAAAAGCAGCCACCCGAGCAATTTAAGCTGCTGGATGCGCCGCCGTTAGCGCCACCGGATGCCAAAGGTATTCGTATCGTACTGGACAGCAAAAAGGCAGGCCAGCTTAATCCGGGTGATCCGGTGCTGTTCCGTGGCTACCGTGTCGGTACGGTTGAGACCAGCGTATTTGATACTGACAAACGTATGATGACCTATCAGCTGTTTGTCGCTGCACCCTACGATCGCCTGATTACCACCAACGTACGTTTCTGGAAGGACAGCGGCATCGCCGTGGATATGTCCGCCTCAGGGATGCGGGTGGAAATGGGATCGCTTACCACGCTATTCAGCGGCGGTGTCAGTTTTGACGTGCCGGATGGCTGGGCGCTGGGCGAGCCCGCGCAGAACAAGTCTGACTACCATCTGTTTGACGATCAGCGCAGCATTCAGGACTCGCTCTACACCAACCATATCGACTACGTGATGTTCTTCTCTGACTCGATTCGTGGTCTGCAGGCGGGTGCGCCGGTTGAGTTCCGTGGCATTCGTCTGGGTACCGTCTCCGAAGCGCCGCTGATGAAAGCGGGCCTGGATCAGGCACTGAATAATGATTACCGCGTGCCGGTGCTAATCCGCATTGAGCCGGATCGCTTTATCAGCCGACTGGGTGAAAACTTCGATCTCGAGCAGCATCTGCAGGATGGTAAAAAACGTGGTCTGCGCGCCACGCTGAAAACCGGCAACCTGTTGTCGGGCGCGCTCTATGTCGATCTCGACTTCTATGACAATGCGCCAGCCTACAAAGGCCCGCAGAAAGTTTCTGGCTATGAAGTGATCCCAACGGTCAGCGGCGGCCTGAGCCAGATTCAGCAGAAGCTGATGGCGGCGCTGGATAAGATTAACAGCCTGCCGCTGAACGGTATGGTCAATGAAGCGACGGGTACGCTGAAAGAGAGCCAGAAAACGATGCGTGATCTGCAGCGCACCATCGACAACATCAACAAAGTCACCGCCAGCCCGGCCATGAAAACGCTGCCGGAAGATCTGCAGCAGACCTTGCGCGAGCTGAACCGCAGCATGAAGGGCCTGCAGCCAGGTTCGCCTGCCTACAGCAAGCTGGTCGGCGATATGCAGCGGCTGGATCAGGTGTTGCGTGAACTCCAGCCGGTGCTGAGAACGCTAAACACCAAGAGCAATGCGCTGGTATTTGAGGCGAAACCGGGACAGGATCCCCTGCCGAAGAGGGCGAAACAGTGAAAAAAGGATTGATACTTTGTGCCGCGCTGGTGTTGAGTGCGTGCAGCAGCAGCGTTGACAATACCTGGTATCAGCTGCCCTCCGGGGCGGCGTCCATGCAGGTCACCAGCAGTCAGCTGAATGAAGCGCAGCCGATGTTATGGGTGCAGCAGGTGACGGTGCCGGACTATCTGGCAGGTAATGGACTGGTTTACCAGACCAGCGATGTCAAATATGTTATCGCCGCGAATAATCTCTGGGCCAGCCCGCTTGATCAGCAGTTACAGCAAACGCTGATTACTAATCTGAGCAAGGCGCTGCCTGGCCGATTAGTGGCGGGATCACCCTTAGGCGCACAGCACGACACGCTGAATGTAACCATTACAGGCTTCCAGGGACGCTACGATGGCAAAGCGATTGTCAGTGGCGAATGGACGCTGGAACATCAGGGTCGTCTGACCAAACAGGCGTTTAACCTCGTGCTGCCGCAGACTGAAGATGGCTACGATGCAATGGTCAGAACGCTGGCGGCGGGCTGGCAGCAGACCGCACAGAAGATTGCTAATAGTGTGGTTGCGTTAAATTAAGATTGATGTGAATAAATAAGCTAAGCCCCTGAACGATTGTCGTGCTGAATCGACATTGTTCAGGGGCTTTTTTATTAGCTTATTCAGAAAGATAGTGCTGGCGTATGCATCACAAAACGTCCTTAATTTTACCGATTAAGGTCACATTTATGACACTGGCATGAAGATTGGGCATTGATCTTTGGGTGCGCAGGAGGTAGAACATAAGGGTGGTTGAACATTAATTCACCACTTTTCTTTCCACCAGATTCCACAGACCTTACATGAGGGACACGGAGTATGAAGAGACAGAAACGAGACCGCCTCGAACGCGCCCATTCACGTGGTTATCAGGCAGGCATTACTGGACGCTCAAAAGAGATGTGTCCGTATCAGTTGATTGACGCTAAGTCTCACTGGTTGGGAGGTTGGCGACAAGCCATGGAGGACAGGTCGGTAGCTGCATAACCGGATGTCACTGAAAAGGGAATATAACCTCCGCCATGCGCGGAGGTTTTTGTTTCCGGGGGAAACGCTTAGAAAGCGGCGGTATCTTTAAACAGGCCGACTTTCAGATCGCTGGCGGTATAGATCAGATTACCGTCAACCAGAACTTCACCATCTGCCACGCCCATCACCAGTTTGCGATTAATGACGCGTTTGAAATGAATGCGGTAAGTGACTTTCTTCGCTTCTGGCAGGACCTGTCCGGTGAATTTCACTTCACCCACGCCCAGCGCACGACCTTTACCTTCGCCGCCCAGCCAGCCCAGATAGAAACCGACCAGCTGCCACATGGCATCCAGGCCCAGACAACCCGGCATTACCGGATCGCCAATAAAGTGACAGCCGAAGAACCAGAGATCAGGGTTGATATCCAGCTCCGCTTCAACAAAGCCTTTATCATATTTTCCGCCGTCTTCGGTCATTTTGACCACGCGGTCCATCATCAGCATGTTGCCAGATGGAAGCGGCGGACCATTTTCGCCAAACAGTTCACCACGACCTGACAGAATCAGATCTTCTTTGGTATAGGATTCGCGTTTATCTACCATGTTTTCAATAAGCCTTGTTTTAGTGAATCACGAATATTAGCGAACAGTTGTACGCTGAGCAAATCGGATTAACGGTGGTTGAACCAGTTAAGCCAGCGGAGCGCCCAGGGACGTTGCGGCACGTCCGGCTGGTTAAACAGGCTAATGCGTTCCTGGATGGTATTCAGCAGGCAGTCGCCCTGACCATCTTCAGTACTCCAGATTTTACCAGTCAGGAGCGGCAGCGCTTCATCAGCACGGTCGATCGCCCAGATATGGAAGCGACCCTGTTCAACCGCTGTCACAACCGCCTGGTTAAGACTGAGATGACGCACGTTGCAGGAAGGAATAATCACACCCTGCTGACCCGTCAACTCACGCTGATGACAGATATCAAAGAAGCCTTCGATCTTCTCATTCAGTCCGCCAACCGGTTGTACGTTGCCAAATTGATCGACTGAGCCAGTCACGGCGATTTGCTGATTGATCGGCTGATTCGCCAGTGCGCTGATTAAGGCACAGAGTTCAGCCAGCGAAGCGCTATCACCGTCGACCTCGGAATAAGATTGCTCAAAGACCATCGAGGCTGAGAAGGGCAGTTGCTGATCGAGTTCCAGCTCGGCGATCAGAAATGCCTGCATGATCATCATGCCTTTAGCATGAATGTTGCCGCCCAGCTCCGCTTTGCGCTCAATATCCATGAACTCGCCATCGCCGGGATGAACCACGCAGGTAATACGAGAAGGATCACCCCAGGCACGGGGATGACCAGGATATTCCACCACCGACAGGCCGTTAATCTGACCGACCACCTCGCCTTCGGTTTCAATCAGAATCTGTCGCAGCAGGATCTCATCACGCATCCGTTCATTGAGATAATTCTCGCGCCACAAGCGCGCTTCAAGCGCATCACGCAGCGCTTCGGCATCAAGTGCATCGCCCATCAGGGCCGACTCGCGCATCTGACGCTGCAGCCAGCGCGGGCAGAGTGGCAGCGTATCCTGCTCGCCGCTGTAACGGACGCTTTCTTTAATCAGCTCTGGCCAGAAGTCCGCTTCCGGCAGGGGCAGGCCCGCCTGTTGCGCCAGTTCAGCACTCCAGCGACACCAGGCCAGCATGTCATCTTCATCCAGAACCTGAATGTTCTCTTCAAATTCAGTATAGATGGCCATTTCATGCGCTTCAGGGTCGAGTTCCTGAAAATCCGCCAGCGCTTCCCGGTCGCCACACAGGACCAGGTTAAGATTGAGTGGTAACGGAGGAATCGAGACAGGCAGTGGCCGGCGTTCATCCTGAGATGTCCACTCAACATAGCCTTGCTCAATACACTTTTTCAGGCGCAGCCAGAGAATCGGCTGCGTCAGCAGGCTACGCAGTGACAGTACCAGCGTGCCGCCATTGGCGCGATGGATAAGCCCTGGCTCGAGCTGGATGCGATCTTTATACTGGCGCACGCAGCCAAATAACTGCTCCATCTCAATCCACTCAGCAAAGTGAATACCACCCTGACTGGTGAATGGGCGTTGCGGATCGGAAGGAGGCTGAAGCGTGACGTTGTCAGCCATGATATGGTAATCACCGCCGGACAGAGTGGTACTGTCAGTCATGACCCGCTGCGCGGCCTGAACGATAAAGGTCAGATAATCGCGATTCTCCTGGCTTCGAACCAGCAGTAACGGGAATCCCTGCGTCTGGTGATGTAAATGCGCCAGCGCATTCAGCAACCGGGGCTGTACCGTTGCCAGAGCATCAGTTTCTTCATCAGCAATTCGGGAGAAAACGGATTGGTATTGTGCGCTATCCGGCTGTAAGGTCTGCCACGTAAGTTGAGTGCTGGTCAAAATAATCGCATTTGTCTGTTTTAAGAAAAGCGAGATTATACAGGATTCACCCTTGTTAAGCACTGCAGACTTCCTGTTGAAGATGTGATGATGGCAGCATGTTTTTCGTTGCTGCATCCGGGAAAAAAGCTGTTATTCTTAGCCCGTTACGTGATCACGATGAGATTCCGATGAAATACCAGCAACTCGAAAATCTTGAATGTGGATGGAAGTGGAAATACCTGGTGAAAAAACATCGGGAAGGTGAACTGATCACGCGTCACCTTGAGTTAAGCGCGGCGCAGGCGGCAGTGGATAAACTGCTGGCGATGGAAAACAATCCGGTGACGGTGAATGAGTGGATTGCAGAGCATATTCATTACGATCTTGATAACCGACTGAAGCAGACCATCCGTGCCCGGCGGAAACGCCATTTCAATGCTGAACATCAGCACACCCGAAAAAAATCGATAGACCTGGAGTATCTGGTCTGGCAGCGGCTGGCAGGTCTGGCTCAGCGGCGCGGCTGTACGCTTTCAGAAACGATTGTTCAGCTGATAGAAGATGCGGAACGCAAAGAGAAATATGCTACTCAGATGTCGAGTCTGAAGCAGGATTTGCAGGCGATTCTGGGTAAATCGGGTTCAGAGAGCGAGTAAGCGGGCAGGGGATTTCAGAGTGTGTGCGCTGACAGAACGATTACTGGCATAAAAAAACCCCGCCTTAGCGGGGTTTTTTATGACGTGTGAACTTAAGCCTGTGGCTGAGTTACAACGTCTTTGATGCCTTTAACATCGATTTCTACACGACGGTCCGGAGACAGGCAATCGATCAGGGCATTACGGCCTTTCACGCTGTCACAGGTGTTGCCGGTAACTGGGTTAGATTTACCCATGCCACGTGCAGAGATCTTGTTAGAAGGGATACCTTTAGATACCAGGTAATCTACGACTGACTGAGCACGTTTCTCAGACAGTTTCTGGTTGTACTGCTCTGAACCGATGCGATCGGTGAAGCCCAGTACGACAACGGAACCATCTTTAGGATCCATTGAGCTCAGCTGGCTGTACAGCTGATCCAGAGCCTGCTGGCCTTCTGGCTTCAGGGTAGATTTATTGAAGGTGAACAGAACGTCAGACTTCAGAGTGAAACGCTTGGTTTCAACAACTGGAGCTGGTGCTGGAGCCGGAGCTGGAGCCGGAGCAGCGACGTCATCCTGACCGAAGCGGTATGAAACGCCTACGCTCAGCATGCCATTGTCTGGACGGGTACCAACGGTCTGTGCATCACCGATGTTATTAACCCACTGGTAATCCAGACGGGTAGCCCAGTTTTTGGTCAGTGCATATTCAACACCAACTGCAGCCAGCGGAGATACGCCGGTGTCGTGGTCGCTGATGCGGCCAGTAGTTGGGTTAGTCTGCGTTGCATCTGCGCGCCATACCATGCCGCCCAGACGAGTATACACGTCCAGATCGTCATAGATTGGGTAGCTCAGTTTAGCAGCCAGCTGAACGCCTTGTGCTTTGAATGCGCCGTTAGTCACAGTACCTTTATTAGGCATGCGGCCCAGCCAGTCATAGCCCAGCTCGAAGCCCAGGTATGGGTTTGCCTGATAACCAACGAACGCACCTGCGCCCAGCTGGCTTTCATGAGTTGGACCGTTGTTGTTCTCGTAACCGTTACCGTAGTAACCAGTGTCGTGATACTGAGACCAGCCCAGTTTAGCACCGGTGTACCAGGTGTCATCTTTCGGAGCGGCCTGCGCTACGGTAGCGAAGCCAGCCAGTGCCACTGCAATTGCGATAGCTGTCTTTTTCATTTTGCGCCTCGTTATCATCCAAATAGGCAATGAGCAAAAAGGTTGCTCTTGGTTTAAATCCTTCGCCGGGTCAAAACGCTCGCTTATGACTCTACCGCAAAAAACGGAGGTTATTGAGCACCCTGGCGAGATAAAGTCTACAACGAGATTGGAAACTTACAAGTATGATGTGAGGCGCTTCTGTAAAAAAACAGCGATTTATACACAATTTCTAACAATTAGCCTGGTAGTATTGTCGCGGCAAAAAGCCTTAAAAACCTGCTAAACCATTGTCACAGCTCGAACTAACAGAATCAGTGGTTTAGCGACGACAGATAAGAAAAATAGCTTGGGAAACTTCTGATTTTTACTTAATGAAACAAATCCGACTGAATTTTTATCGCACTTTGCGGTCTGAGAGGCGCTTCCGATGTCCCGCTTGCCCGCAAAATCAAACCCAGCGCCTCACCCTCTGCCGCCGCATTTTCAAGTTGACGGCGCTCATCTTCGTCAAGGTCATAAGGAATCCATGCCAGAACGACACTGTAATTTCCTGTGCGTAGTGCCTTGACCATCGCCTCCACCGCATTCAGACGTTCAGAATCGGCGATATGCATACTTTTATCCAGCGGTAATCCCGACTCCTGCATCCAGGTGCGATTCAGTTTATGTGCCGGTGTTAGCCACAACTGCCAGCGTGATTGCTGACTCAGCTGTTGTAATAATGGCAACAACAGCATCTGCATCATACCGGGCTGCTCACTGCAGCGTAACTCAGTAATTCCACCGCCCTGAGAGGCCGGAACGGAAGAGGACGCGTAATGATGAGCATAGCGTGCATTATCAGGATGTTGGGTTCGCATAAGTTAATCACCAGCAGTTGACTGTATGAATATACAGTACTGTCATCCTGGATAAAGATCAACCCAAATTTCTGAAAACGCCTCGCAAAAACGCGACAAGATTAGTTGAAGCACTATTTATTCATTGAACCAGCTGACACTTTTTTCTATCTTCTAATTACCTGATACTCAAGGTAATTTAAGAAATATTTCTGACATGGAGGTGGTGCAATGAAAAAGGTGAACCCAGTCGTAGAGCGCTCCAGAACGCGTCTGGCCCCGTTGGGACCGATAGAGTCCCGCACCCAGTTTGGGGGGTACGCTCTGGCTGTCGAAAGTGTGGTTTTTGCCTTAATTAATAAAGACGAACTCTATCTGCGGGCCAGTGAACCCCTGCGCGAGTATATTGCCGATCGCCCGCTGCAACCCTTAATTTTTCGCAAGCGGGGAAAACTGGTCAGCCTCAATTACTTTCGGGTTGATGAGGCATTATGGCGCGATTCTGACCATCTGCTGGCGCTCTCTGCCGCCTCTTTAGAGACGGCGCAGCTGGAGTTGCAGGACAGGCAAGCCTCTCCGCGGCTGAAAGATTTGCCTAATCTCAGCGTGCGCTTGGAAATGATGCTCTTTGAAGCGGGCGTGATGAGCGTCAATCATCTCTATCAGATAGGGGCCAAACAGTGCTGGCTGAAGCTAAAAGCGATCAACCAGCACGTGGGGTTTCAGACATTACTGGCACTGCAGGGGGCTATTATGGGCCACCATGCGGCTGCGCTGCCGCAGGCAACCCGGGCGGAGCTGAATGCATGGTTCCAGCGCACGCTTTTATCAAACCCGGACTTCAGAAGCAGTGACAGCTAGTCAGTAATAAGCGTGCGGCGCAGGCGAGCCACATCGGGCATTAATGCCACCAGCAGACCGAGTTGCTGGAGCACCAGCGGCGCACGCGTATCTGCATCTGCAGCCAGCTGGCTGATTCGCTGAGCCAGTTGCTGGCGCATCGCTTCAACATGTTCATCGCTGACCACGTCCGTCTGGAGCACATCTTCGACATAGCAAACCGTATCATCCAGTAAGGTGAGCAGGTCCGGCGCAGTAATTTTATCGCGGTGAGCGCCCAGCGCGGAAATGTAGCTCAGAAATGAGTGATTGGAGCAGAGCAACTGAAAAGCTGACTCACGCAGCTTCTGGCTGGTGCGACTTTCACTGCTCATGTTTGAGACGACAGAGGCGAGTTCAGCATCCGCATTATGCGCATCACGGCGGGCGATACGATAGGCAAGCCGGTTATCTTTACCCTGGTGATATTGCTCCATGATTGCATCCAGATAGCGACAGTTCGCTTTCAGAGTTCGCTCTGCCACCGCTGGCAGTTGACGAAAGCGCCAGTCAGGCCAGATAAAGGCGACAGCCAGCCAGGCCAGACCACAACCGAGTAAGGTATCCACGACGCGGGGCAGGGCGACTTCAAACCCTTCACCCAACAGGTTAAAGCAAAGCAGCACCAGCAGAGTGATAAACAGCGTAGCCTGCGCATACTGCACCTGTCTGAAAGCGAAGAACAGCACGCCGGTAATCACAATCAGGATTAACTGCCCTTCAATGGAGGGTACCAGCCATAAAACGGGTAAACCAATCGCAATCCCCGCCAGCGTTCCGCCGATGCGCAAGGCAAGACGTCGCTGCGTTGCGTTATAGTTGGGCTGGCAGACAAACAGGCTGGTCAGCAAAATCCAGTATCCCCGCTCCAGTCCGGTTATCTGAATGAAGCCGTATCCAATACAGAGCACCACTGACATGCGAACCGCATGCCGGAACAGCGCCGACGCGGGAGAGAGATGACGGCTGAAGCGCAGCCGGATATCACTCCAGCCACTTAACCCTTCGCGCGACAGCAAATTGTCACTGTGCTGTGGATCTTCCCCGGCCAGCGTCTGCTCTGATTCAATGGAAGCAAGCTGTGCGTCAATGGCGCGCAGGTTACGCAACAGCCAGAACAGCGCGCGGGTATGCGGGGCCTCAGGCTCATGCTGCTCAAGCCGTTCAATCGCTTTCTGCAAACGTTCGAACGCGCGCTCAAAGCGGCTGTCATGTACCCATCTTTCACGCATCAGGATGCAATGAGCCAACTGGCGACAGGCCTGTGCCTGCATATTCAGCAGGCGCTGAAAGCGAAACAGAATTTCGTTATAGCGCCAGTCGCCGCGCAGCAGGTGATATTGCAGATGAGAAGAGCTGGCGCGTTCATGAATATCCTGCGCTACAAAATAGTAGTGCAGACTGCGACGGGTGCCGCGCGACCCGCGATCGCCGCGCAGGCGACTCTGCAATGTCGTTTTGGTGAGGTTGAGCTGCGCCACCAACTGGCTGTTCACCATCGCTGCATCGATAAACGCCGCATCATCCTGCTCGCCCGCATCGGGATCGAACAGATTCGCCTTGGCATCAAGGTAGCGCGCCAGTTGTGAAAAGCTTCCTGCCAACTGTTCCTGGACCGGCCGGACCGGGAACATCAGATGACCCAGCAGGGTCAGTAGGTTGTACCACAGCGCACCGACCAGCAGCAGCATCGGCTGCATGTACCACTGGCTGAACAGCCCAATGCCGAGCATGGTATAGACCGCAATCAGCAGCGCACCAAAAGCGATAGTGGCGTAGCGCTGCCCCAGGGCACCCAGCAAAATAAAGCCCCAGGTCGAAATCGCCAGACCGATAATAAAAGCGAACGGCCAGGGAAACAGCAGCTCTACGGAAACCGAGGCGAAGCAGAAGCAGAGCAGGGTAATCAGCAGATTCTTCAGACGACCGGCCAGGCGATCATCAAGATCGGCCAGCGCAGCCGCGACCACCCCCAGCGTCAGGGGGATCGTCCACTCAATCTGATGCAGCCACCAGGGGATGGCAGCGCAGCCACTCAGCGCAAACAGGATCCGCAGCAGATAGCGCCAGGTACTGTTAAACAGATATTTCCGCCAGCCTGGCACGGCATCTGACATCGTATTAATAGCGACGGGCATTGGCTTCGCGCGCAGCACGCGCCTCTTCCACTGACACCACCCGGCGGCCAACCGGCCAGAGCGCGATGGCGGCGATCTTAAAGTTCGCAATCCCCACCGGAATACCAATGATGCTGATGCACTGCACAATCCCGACGGAGATATGCGAAAGGCAGAGCCACCAGCCGAAGAAAATCAGCCAGAAGATATTCAGGAAGGTCCCGCCGGTATTCATTATGTGGCTCTTACTTTCAGGGCGCAGCACATCAACATGTACCGCCTCGTTGCCAAATGGCAGCAGTGAAAGTTTGGTAATTTCCC
Organism: Pantoea sp. JKS000250; assembly: GCF_003201065.1. Classification (NCBI taxonomy): domain Bacteria; kingdom Pseudomonadati; phylum Pseudomonadota; class Gammaproteobacteria; order Enterobacterales; family Erwiniaceae; genus Pantoea; species Pantoea sp. JKS000250. Next base: position 3,669,213 of record NZ_QICZ01000001.1, read on the forward strand.
AGCATGAGCGGGTCAGCGGCAGGGTAAAAACCAGCACGATGCTGATTAGGGTGGCAAACAGCCAGCTCAGGGTGGTGAAAAAGCCGCCCAGGACAAAGTTAAGAATATTTAAAACGGTGCGCATGATCTTCTTTTCCTTTTGCATTCCGCAAGATGTGACGCCAAGTTTAGCCTGTTTTAAGGCTGGAGCGCCAAGGGTCTGACAGGTAAACTCCCCCTAATCCTGTTATCTGACGTTGGTGTCGGCGTGGAACTGAAAGCAACCTCAATGGGCAAACGGCTTGCCCAGCATCCTTATAACCGTGTTCGTCTGCTGACAGCGGGTGTCGAAGTCAGTGGCGATAAGCATGAGTATCTGATCCCCTTTAACCAGTTACTGGATATTGCCTGCAAGCGCGGGCTGGTATGGGGCGAGCTGGAATTTTTGCTGGCCGATGAAAAGGTGGTCCGGCTGCACGGAACGGAATGGCAGGAGACGCAGCGCTTTCATCACTATCTGCTGCAGGCCTGGCAGAACTGGAGTCTGGAGATGAGTGCGGTGTGCCGCGAGGTGCTCCAGTCACTGCGCGACGAAATCGGAACGTTTAGCGCGCAGGATCGCTGGCTGAATCGCCACGAGCTGCAGGCGCTGAAGACAAAGATTCTCAAACAGTTCGACGCGTTACCGATGCCGCTCACCCGCTTAAACGATTTTCCTGACTGCCGCGATAATCTGGCATTTTGCCAGCGCTGGCTGGATCAGGGTGAGTCGGCCCTGAGGCAGCGAAACCGCGACTGGACTGCCGCCATGCTGACCCGCTATCAGTCGTTCTTCGCCAGCGTCGAGAGCACACCACTCAATCAGTCGCAGTGTGAGGCGGTGGTTAATGGCGAGGATTCTCTGCTGGTGCTGGCCGGTGCGGGCAGCGGTAAAACCTCTGTGCTGGTGGCCCGTGCAGGCTGGTTAATGGAGCGCAGACTGGCCAGCGCCGATCAAATTCTGTTGCTGGCGTTTGGCCGCCAGGCGGCTGAAGAGATGAACGCACGTATTCAGTCCCGGCTCTCTGCGGGTGACATCCAGGCACGGACTTTCCATTCTCTGGCTCTGCATATTATTCGTGAAGGCAGCAATAAGCAGCCGGTTATCAGTAAGCTCGAGAGCGATGCGGATGCGCGTCGTACGCTGCTACTCAGGGAGTGGCGGCAGCAGTGCCATGAGAAAAAGGCGATGGCAAACGGCTGGCGTCAGTGGCTCCGTGACGAACTGGAGTGGGAGGTACCGGAAGGGCCATTCTGGGAGGACGAGAGGCTGGCAAACCGGCTGGCGTCACGTCTGGAGCGCTGGCTCGGTCTGATGCGCATGCATGGCGGCGCACAGGCGGCCATGATCGCAGATGTGCCGGTAGAGATTCGGGATCACTTCAGTAAACGCATCAAACTGATGGCACCCCTGCTGAAAGCGTGGAAAAGCGCGCTGAAAGAGGAGGGCGCGGTCGATTTTTCAGGACTGATTCACCAGGCCATTGCGATTCTGGAAAAAGGACGGTTTATCAGTCCGTGGAAACACATTCTGGTGGATGAATTCCAGGATATCTCGCCTCAACGTGCCGCATTGCTCAGCGCACTACGCCAGCAAAATAAGCGCACCGCGCTGTTTGCGGTTGGCGATGACTGGCAGGCTATTTATCGCTTCAGTGGTGCAGAGATGACGCTGACCACCGCATTTCATCATTACTTCGGTGAGGGCGATCGGTGCGTGCTGGACACCACCTACCGCTTTAACGACCGCATTGGTGACATTGCTAACCGGTTTATCCAGCAGAATCCGCAGCAGCTGGCAAAACCGCTGAACAGCGTCACCAAGGGCAATAAAAAGTCGATTTCGCTGCTGGCGGAGGATCAGCTGGAAGCCCTGCTCAACAAACTCAGCGGTTACGCGAAGCCTGATGAGCGGATTCTGCTACTGGCGCGCTATCACTATCTGCGACCGGAATTACTGGATAAAGCCAGAACCCGCTGGCCGAAACTTAATCTGGAATTTATGACAATCCATGCCAGCAAAGGTCAGCAGGCGGATTACGTTATTCTGGTGGGATTGCAGCAGGGTAAAGAGGGCTTCCCGGCGGAAGTACGCGAGTCGATTATCGAACAGGGCCTGTTACCACAGCCCGAAGCATTTCCGGATGCGGAAGAGCGCCGTCTGGCCTATGTGGCGCTGACGCGCGCGCGTCAGCAGGTCTTTCTGATGTTTGATAAGGCCGCGCCGTCCTCGTTTGTCGATCACTTCCGCGAACTGGGCGTATCCGTACTGCGTAAAGCCTGAGTTATTTCAGACGATCGGCCAGATAGCGCTGATAGTCGGGGATCATAATCTCAACGTTTTGCGCAAACAGTGGCGACTGAATAATAAAATCCGCTGTGGAGCGGTTCGTGGCGACCGGGATATTCCAGACGGTCGCCAGACGCAGCAGAGCTTTCACATCCGGATCGTGCGGCACGGCGTTGAGCGGATCCCAGAAAAAAATCAGCACATCAATTTTTCCTTCCGAGATCAGCGCGCCGACCTGCTGATCGCCACCCATCGGGCCGCTCAGCATGGCTGTCACATTCAGACCGGTATGACGATTGATCAGATTTCCGGTGGTGCCGGTCGCATAGAGGATGTGTGGTTCAAGTGCGGGCTGGTTTTGTTTAACCCAGTCAAGCAGGGCAGTTTTGCAGTGGTCATGGGCGACCAGCGCAATATGTTTTGTGGTGCCAAGGGTACGAAAGGTCTGTTCCATAAAAGCGTCCTGATAAGGCTCATGCGCAAGAAGAGAAAGCACGAGTTTACCTCTGGCCCTTTAATGCTATCAACTCGTACGCAGCATTTTGACCAGTGTCAGAAATTGCTGACGCGTAGCTTCATCGAAGCGGTGAAACCAGCGATGCAGCGAATGCAGTTCGGCCTGGGTTGTCCAGTCCAGATCGGCGGTGAGGCGGGAAGAAGAGGGCGTAGCAGAAGCGGAATTTGCAAACCGGGGTACAGAGGCAATCTGATGGGTGCGATTGTAACTCAGCATCGCTTTTTCCATATCCGCTGTCGCGGTGGCCGGCAGGTGGTCACGCACGCTGGTGATCTCATTGCCTTTCTCATCCACCAGCTGAAAATTCAGACTGCGGTCAAAATGATAACGCTCACGTTTTGTCTCCAGCGCAGGCAACCGGATGGTGATGGTTTTGGCCACGGCAGTAAAGGTGACGATCATCGGCGCAGACTGATAAGCGATCACACTCTCTTTCTGCCCTTTGCGCTGCTGCTCTACCCGGAACAGAAACTGATGCTGACCGCGATCCAGCTCTAAGCTATCTGCTCCTTTGAGGAGCGAGCCTGAAATTTTTCGACCATCCAGCACCAACAGATCGATTTGGGGATCGAGCTTTAATGTGATGGCAGAACAGGACGCCGAAACAAGGAGTGTAAGTAACCCCGTTACGGCCAGCGACAGCTTCATTTCAACTCCGGTAAGTGGTGACGCAATGATGATGTGTAGCAAATTCTTACATTATGGCAGTTAATTTACATTTAAACATATTTATTCGTGCGCGGGTTCAATTAATTTCGTCAGGGACTTAACGGTTAAAGCATGCGCCAAACTACACTCAACACTGACCTGAAAGGAGATAAAGATGAACGACCAGACAATTCGCGATGTGCTGACGCGCACCCAACGTATCGCCTTAGTAGGGGCAAGCGATCGTCCCGACCGTCCCAGTTATGGTGTGATGAAATATCTGCTCGATCAGGGCTATGAGGTGATCCCGGTCAGCCCAAAACTGGCCGGCCAAACCCTGCTGGGACAGCAGGCTTACGCCAGCCTGGCGGAAGTACCGGGCGAGATTGATATGGTAGATGTCTTTCGAAATTCAGAAGCCGCGTGGGGCGTGGCGCAGGAAGCCATTGCCGCAGGGGCAAAAACATTGTGGCTGCAGCTGGGTGTGATTAATGAGCAGGCGGCGGTACTGGCACAGGATGCAGGCATGACGGTGATTATGGATCGCTGCCCGAAGATTGAGATTCCGCGTCTGGGGATAACGCGTTAAAAATTAGCGTGGCGGCAGAGCGTGCCGCCACAGATTAATGCCGCAGATGAGGTGCCTGTAATTGCTGACGTACTGATGCTGCCAGCTCATCCATTGATGGCTGCTCAGGATGCTCAATGCTGGTTTCACCAGAAAGCTGAATTTCGGCAACATAGGTATGCACCTGATCGCCTTCCTCATCTTCCATCACCACATGGTACCAGGGCGCAGTGCGCATTTTCTCTTCCGCGCCAACCTCTTCAATTTTAGGCTCATCTAACGAGTATTCAGGATCGACATCCACAATAACGCCCAGAACGCCGGACAAACGATGACGAACCTGCTGACCAATACCAAATTTACTGGCAATCATAGTGACCTCCGAAAAAAGCTCTCTTTCCAATATGGGGGCAGGAGCTGATTTTTCAAGTCACATCACGCGGCAGGCGAAACCTTTCAGATAGAGACCTTCCGGATAGCTGGCGATGACCGGATGATCTGCTGCCTGCCGGAACTGCTCAATAAACTGCACTTCGCGGCCCGCATCCAGCGCCGCATCGGCGATGATCTTCTGGAACAGATCGGTGGCCATCAGACCGGAACAGGAGAAAGTCAGCAGCACGCCACCTGGGTTCAGCAGCTGAATGGCAAGCATATTGATGTCTTTATAGCCGCGACAGGCACCCATTAACTGGCTTTTGTTTTCGACGAACTTTGGCGGATCCATAATGATCAGATCAAATTTCTCACCGCTGTCACGGTAGCGGCGCAGCAGTTTGAACACATCATCACGCTCAAAGCGTGCACGGGAAAGATCCAGCTCATTCAGTTCAACGTTCTGACGGGCAACGTCCAGCGCTTCCTGTGAGGTATCGACGCTGATCACTTCTTTACTGCCGCCCATCAGCGCAGAAACTGCGAACCCGCCGGTATAAGAGAAGCAGTTAAGCACGCGGGCATCCTGCGCGTAACGACGCGTGGCAAGACGGCTGTCACGCTGATCGAGGTAATAACCGGTTTTGTGGCCGCCCTGGATATCAACCAGCAGCTTCATGCCATGCTCGGTAATCGGCAGCAGTGGCGGGGGCAGTTCACCGGTGACGGTGCCCTGCGTCAGCTCCAGCCCCTCTTTCTTACGCACAGCGACGTCAGACCGGTCATAGATGGCACAATCAGGGAAGCACTGTTGCAGGGCAGTGATGATCGCCGCGCGCTGATATTCCGCGCCTGCCGAGAGCAGCTGAAGCACTAAAAAGTTGCCAAAGCGATCGATGGTGACGCCCGGTAAACCATCTGATTCACCAGCGATCAGGCGATAGCTATCCAGACCATCGCGGGCCGCCAGCCATTTGCGCCACTGTTGCGCCTGTTCAAAACGGCGCACAAAGAAGGCGATATCGATGGATTCATTGGCCTGCCAGCTCCAGACGCGGGCGCGGATCTGCGACTCGGGCGAATAAGCGGCACGCGCCAGCCATTTACCGTTGCTGTCACACACGTCAATGGTTTCACCCAGTTGCGCTTTACCTTCCAGACGTGCAACGGCACCTGAAAAGACCCATGGATGGCGACGGAGCAGGGACTTTTCACGTCCCTTTGCGAGAATCAATCTGACTGTCATAGTTTGCTATGCTTACCTGAAAAAATGAGGCGCCATTGTCCGGTGGATAACGGGAAATTGCAACGAACAGCAGCAGGAGAGAATAATGTCAGCAGCCTGTTTTAAAGCATGGGTTCATGGCCGCGTCCAGGGCGTCGGGTTTCGTTACAGTACGCAGGCCGAAGCCAGAACCCTGGGCGTACTGGGCTACGCGCGAAATCTGGATGACGGCTGCGTTGAGGTGCTGGCCTGGGGCGAGGCGGAGCAGGTCGAGGCACTGATTGCCTGGCTTAAAGCGGGCGGACCCCGCAGTGCGCGCGTGGATAAGGTGCTGGTGGAGCCACACCAGCCCGCAGAACCGCCCCGCGATTTTAAAACCGGTTAACTACAGGCATTTCGCCGGTTTAGGCAGACCGGCGATTTTCGTCGCCTGTTTAGCGGGGCCTTCCGGGAAGAGGCGAAACAGGTAGCGGCTGTTGCCTTTCTCTTCCCCATACTTCTGTGCCATTGCCTTTACCAGCATCCGCACGGCAGGTGAGGTGTTAAATTCCAGATAAAAGGCGCGCACGAAATGGACCACTTCCCAGTGTGCTTCAGTCATGGTAAGCCCTTCCTGTTCCGCGATGTGCGCCGCCAGCGCCTCACTCCAGTCGTCGATACTCTTCAGATAGCCTTCGGCATCGACGGCGATTTCGTTACCGTTAAAATTCACGTGACGTCCTCTCTATAAATGACGGCGCAGTTTAGCAAACCTGGCGGACAGTAAAAGCAAAAACCCCGCCGAAGCGGGGTTTTACAGGCTGACTGTCACTGCTGGTTAGTTGCTGCGGGCAAAACCCAGCAGGCTCAGCAGGCTGACGAAGATGTTATAGAGCGAAACATAGAGGCTGACCGTCGCCCGAATGTAGTTGGTTTCGCCACCATGAATGATGTTGCTGGTTTCCCACAAAATGGCACCTGCGGAGAACAGGATGAACAGGGCGCTGATAGCCAGATGCAGCGCAGGCAGCTGCAGGAAGATATTCGCGACCACCGCCACCAGCAGCACCACAAAGCCAGCCATCATCATGCCGCCCAGGAAGGACATGTCACGACGGGTCGTCAGCACGTAGGCAGAACAGCAGAAGAACACCAGCGCCGTACCGCCCAGTGCCAGCGCTATCACGTCGCCCATGCCTGCGGTCAGGAATGAACTCAGGATAGGACCCAGGCAATATCCCAGGAAGCCGGTAAACGCAAACGCGGCCAGAATACCCATCGGGCTGTTCGCCAGACGGTAGGTTAAAAACATCAAGCCATAAAAGCCGACCAGCATCAGAATCAGACCCGGCGCAGGCAGGGCCAGAAGGGTACTGGCTGTCGCCGTCATCGCGGAAAAGGCCAGGGTCAGTCCCAGCAGAAAATAGGTATTACGCAGAACTCTGTGCGTTGACAGCAGTGAGGACTGCGATGAGGTGACAATTCTTTCCATGTTGCGCTCCTTTAAGCAGAACACTAATCAGCAGAACACTAAATATGTGCCGAGAATACGCAGGCCATTAAAGAGGGAAAAGGCGTTTTACCCTTCTTTACGCGCTATTCTGCTAATTGTTTGAGCAGAGTGGCGATTTTCACAGCGAAAAATCACAATCTGGCTGTTTTTCAGGCGAATAAACAGATAGACGCTTTACATCGCTAAACGGGATGTTTATAGTGCGCGTCATTGCGGAGGGGTGGCCGAGCGGCTTAAGGCAGCGGTCTTGAAAACCGCCGATGGGAAACCATCCGAGAGTTCGAATCTCTCCTCCTCCGCCACTTTATCTGCCACGGGCAATAAAGCGGTAAAATCAGTAAGTTTACCGAAGCAGTACCGTTTCAAAACGGAGGGGTGGCCGAGCGGCTTAAGGCAGCGGTCTTGAAAACCGCCGATGGGAAACCATCCGAGAGTTCGAATCTCTCCTCCTCCGCCACATTTTACAGGCCAGCACATAGTGCTGGCCTGTTTCGTTTCTGCCATCCCTGTTTTTTCCTCCAGTCCGAAAAAAGCACGCCTCTTCAGATGACGCGTGGCTGCGCATTCATCTGCCCGATGCATCTCTGCTATAGTCCACTCACTGTTTTTGCAAACATCTGGCGCTTTTCTGAGGCGAGCTGAGTTACACTGTTAAATACATCGCTCTGAGGCGAGCTAATCGGTTGATAGCCAGAGTGTTTCTTTACTGAATGAATGGAATAGGCACAATGATCAAGAAACTGAGTCTTTGCGCATTGTCAGTGCTCGCTGCATTGCCGGTCGGAACGGTAGCATTTGCTGCTGATGGCGATATGCAGCTGCAACAGGTGCTGATGTTAAGCCGTCACAATCTGCGTGCGCCGCTGGCCGATAATGGCAGCGTGCTGGAGCAGTCGACCAAAAAGAGCTGGCCGCAGTGGGATGTTCCCGGCGGACAGCTGACCACCAAAGGTGGCGTGCTGGAAGTCTACATGGGTAACTACACCCGTCAGTGGCTGGCACAGCAGGGCCTGGTGAAGAACGGCAGCTGCCCTGACAGCAATAACGTCTTTGTTTACGCGAACAGCCTGCAGCGCACTGTCGCTACCGCGCAGTTCTTCGTGAATGGTGCCTTCCCTGGCTGTGACGTTGCCGTCACGCATCAGGATGAAATGGGCGCCATGGATCCCGTATTCAATCCCGTCATCACCGATGACAGTGAAGCCTTCAATAAAAAAGCGCTGGCCGCCATGGCCGCCGCCAATGAGAAACTGTCACTGAAGCCCGCCTTCCAGCGGCTGGAAAAGATTGTCGACTACAAAGCTTCGCCTGCCTGTAACAATAAAAAGCAGTGCGACCTCAGCAGTGGTCAGAACACCTTCAGCGCTGAAAACGGTAAAGAGCCAACGGTCAGTGGCCCGCTGAAAGTGGGTAATTCGCTGATGGATGCCTTTACGCTGCAATATTACGAAGGTTTCCCGCTGGACCAGGTTGCCTGGGGCCAGATCAAAACGCCTGAACAGTGGAAAGAGCTGTCAGCGATTAAAAATGGTTATCAGGACACGCTGTTTACCAGTCCGGACGTTTCCCGTGAAGTGGCAGCACCGCTGGTGGATTACATCCGCAGTCAGTTAGTGGATCAGGACAAAGCCAACGCGCCGAAAATTACGCTGATGGTCGGCCATGACTCGAACATCGCCTCGCTGCTGAGTGCGTTACAGGTCAAGCCTTATGAGCTGCCTGACACCTATGAAAAAACGCCAATTGGCGGTCAGGTTGTTTTCGAACGCTGGCATGATGCGAAAAACGATAAAGACCTGCTCAAGGTGGAGTATGTTTATCAGACCGCCGATCAGCTGCGCAATGCGGATGTACTGAGCCTGAAGAACCCACCGAAGCGCGTGACGCTGCAGCTGGCGGGTTGTGAGGCCGATGCGAATGGCTATTGCAGCTGGGATCAGTTCTCTCAGGTGCTGAATGCGGCACTGCAGGGTACACCGATGCAGCCTGCTGCGGCACCACAACCGGCAGCTCAGGCTGACGATGACAGTGCGAAAGCCGCCGCGACGCAGGATGCTGCAGCCGATAAAGCTGAAGCGGACAAAACGACCGCAGCCAAAGAGAAATCTGACGCAGATAAAGCTGCCGCTGAGAAGTCAGAGGCGGACAAAGCCGCAGCTGAAAAAGCGAAAGCGGACAAAGCCGCAGCCGATAAAGCTGCTGCAGAAAAAGCAAAAGCAGAAAAGGCAAAAGCGGATAAGGCTGCAGCTGATAAAGCCGCGGCTGAAAAGGCAAAAGCTGACAAAGCAGCAGCAGAAGAAAAAGCCGCCGCTGAGAAAGCAAAAGCCGACAATGCAGCAGAATCAGCCAGTGACAATAAAGCCACGACTGACAAAGCTGACGCCGCGAACGCGCCTGCAACGGCACACAATGACAATTCAACGTCAGCAGCTGTGGCCACACAGTAATTACGCTTTCCGGCCGATAATAAAAAACCCCGTCGCGACGGGGTTTTTTTATGGCTGCAGGACGATTAACCCGCCACGACCACCAGCTTCTGGTTAGCAAACTCTTTGATGCCAAGATCAGAAAGCTCACGGCCATAGCCTGAACGTTTCACACCACCAAATGGCAGCTCAGCAGAGGTATCGCTCTGGGAGTTGATAAACACCATGCCGGTTTCAATGGCAGACGCCAGTTTACGACCGCGTGCAATATCACGAGTCCAGACCGATCCACCCAGACCATAGTGCGAGTCGTTCGCCAGCGCCACAGCCGCCTAATCATCACCCACGACATAAACCTGCGCCACCGGGCCGAAGAACTCCTGATAATAGGCAGGATTATCCGGGGTAATGCCGGTCAGAATGGTGGGCTGATAGAAGCAACCTTCACCGTCAACGGCTTTACCGCCTGTCACCAGTTTTGCGCCATTAGCCACCGCTTCGTCTACCTGTTTCACCAGACGGTCGCGTGCGTCAGCGGAAGAGAGCGGGCCAAGCGTGGTTTTCTCATCCAGCGGATCGCCCAGCGTGGCGGCACTCAGCGCGGCACTGAACTGGCTGATAAAGCGATTGGCAATCTTCTCATGCAGAATAAAACGTTTTGCGGCGGTACAGACCTGGCCGCAGTTGCTGAGACGCGCCTGCACGCCCTGGCGGACGGCTTCGTCAAGATCGGCATCGTCCAGCACCACAAACACGTCATTGCCGCCCAGTTCCAGCGTCGATTTCTTAAGATGCTTACCGGCCTGCTCAGCCACGGCGCTGCCTGCGCGCTCGGAACCAGTCAGAGCAACACCCTGAACCCGGTCGTCAGCAATCAGATCGGCGACCTGATCGGTTGAGATGAACAGGTTAGTCCAGGCACCTTCAGGTGCACCCGCTTCACGTACCAGCTTTTCAAAGACATCGGCACAGTGCGGCACGATATTGGCATGTTTCGCCAGCACCGGGTTACCCAGCGCCAGGTTAGGGGCCAGCACGCGCATCAGCTGATAGTAAGGGAAGTTCCACGGCTCGACGGCGACTAACACGCCAATCGGATGATACTCAACCCAGGCTTCGCCCAGCTCGCTGGGATAGGACTGCGGCTGAAGAATACGTTCTGCATTCTCTGCGTAGTAGCGGGCAATCTGTGAACAGATTTTCACTTCGCCACGGCTCTGACCAATCAGTTTCCCCATCTCTTTACTGGCGATGGTGGCCAGTTCTTCCGCGCGGCTATCAATCAGGTCAGCCAGTTTTTTCAGTACCTGCAGACGTGGCTGGATCTCACCTTTGCTCCATGATGAATGAAACAGGCGATCGGCAACGTCCAGGGCATGGCTGACAGCGGCCTCATCATGCGACGGCCAGCTTTTCAGCAACTGGTTATTGGCGGGATTAATGCTTTGATAGGAAGACATAGCGTACTCCTTGGTGAGCTAAAAATGAGGGCGGGAAGGTCCCGCCACTGAATCAGACGTTCTTACGTTCTACGGGCTTGTCATCCCAGGTCAGGAGATCTTTATCGGTTTTTTCAAAGGCACGAATCAGCACGTCATCGCTGCCTTGCTGACGCCAGATCTCTTCTGCCAGTCTCTCATCGTAATTCGCCACTTCGAAAATGGCCTCGGCAATTTCAGGGGAGGTATGACGCAGACTGGCCCACTCGCCAACGTGGTGTGCTTTCGATTGTTCAGTAGACATACTTTTCTCCTTTGTTTAAATCAGTCCTGCAGTTTCACTGTCAGTCCGGCAACATGTTCACCCTGGAAACGGGCAATATTCAGTTCCGCTTCTGTCGGCTGACGCGAACCATCGCCGCCCGCCAGCGTGGTCGCACCATAAGGCGTGCCACCGCGAACCTGAGAAATATCGAACAGCTCTTTGGTGCCGTAGCCGATAGGCACAATGACCATGCCGTGATGCGCCAGCGTGGTCCAGACCGAGGTAATGGTCTGTTCCTGACCGCCGCCGGTGCCGGTTGAGGTAAAGACGCTCGCAACCTTGCCAAACAGCGCGCCTGACGCCCAGAGACCGCCGGTGCGGTCCCAGAACGTCCGCATCTGTCCGGACATATTGCCAAAGCGGGTCGGGGTGCCGACGATAATCGCGTCATACTGCGGCAGTACCTCAGGCGTCGCTTCTGCTGCCTGCTGATTGGTTTTGCCGCCTACCTGTGCAAAGCGATCGGCCTCCATCGTTTCTGGTACCCGCAGGATATCCACTTCCGCGCCGGGAACCCGACGAGCGCCTTCTGCAACCGCGTTCGCCATCGTTTCAATATGTCCGTACATCGAGTAATAGAGCACCAGAATTTTGGCCATAAATCTCTCCAGGTGGTTTTGACGTCCAGAAAAAGTATAGAAGAGCTTTCGTTTTACGCAGGCAATACGGAAACGGGGACGAGCCAGTCGGGCAATAAATCCGCAGCTAATCGGTTGTAAGTCGGCAGAATGTTCGTTGTTTAATCAAATTGCTGGTGATTACTCTGTTGCTAAATGTGACTGTCGGGCGAGTAAAAGAAGAATCTGGCTATTATTTAAGCATGAGTTGAACTCAGGCTTAAGGCCGTCAGCTCTCCGCTATTTCATTCTTATTTATCGCACTACGCGACAGGAGCTAATCATGACAACACATCGTGGAGGTTCAGGTAATTTTGCTGAGAACCGTGAACGTGCCGCAGAAGCGGGGCGTAAAGGAGGAAAAAACAGCGGCGGTAATTTCAAAAACGATCCGCAGCGCGCCGCGCGCGCCGGTGAGAAGGGCGGGCGCAGCAGTCCTAAAAAAGCGGACGCATAAACCCACTCTGCCGCCGGTTAAGGCCGGCGGTTAACGCCGTTGCTTTTCCCCCTCGCTCTCACCACAATATCGTCCGGACACATCATCAGGTGAATTATGTCGGACACACCTCGCGGTTTTACCCTGCGCCTGACGCGGCAGGAGCTGGTATTACTTTTTATCACCATGATCTGGGGCGGCACCTTCCTGGTGGTGCATCGTGCGATGCAGCATTCCGGCCCGTTCTTCTTTGTCGGACTGCGTTTCGCCACCGCCGCGCTGCTGCTGGCCCTGTTTTTCCGCCGTTATCTGGCCAGCATGACCTGGCTGGAGGTGAAAGCGGGTACGCTGATCGGCCTGTCTATCGCCGGGGGTTATGGTCTTCAGACCTGGGGCATGCAGACTATCTCCAGCAGCCAGTCTGCGTTTCTTACTGCGCTTTATGTTCCGGTGGTGCCGCTGCTGCAGTGGCTGTTTTTACGCCGTCCTCCGGGATTGATGTCGTGGCTGGGGATTGTGCTGGCATTTACCGGCTTGTTGCTGGTGGCCGGACCGCAGGATGGCCGCATCAACCTGAATGCAGGTGAAATAGCCACGCTGCTCAGCACCCTGGCGATTGCCGCCGAGATCATCTTAATCAGCCGCTATGCCGGTCAGGTTGATGTACGCCGCGTGACGCTAATCCAGCTGGCGGTGGCGTCGCTGTGTGCCTTTGTGCTGATGATCCCCAATGGGGAAACGGTGCCTGTAATCTCAACGCCGCTGCTGCTCAGCGCGCTGGGGCTGGGCGCGGCCAGCGCACTGATTCAGGTCACCATGAACTGGGCGCAACGCAGCGTTTCGCCAACCCGCGCCACGGTAATCTATGCCGGAGAACCTGTCTGGGCGGGCGTCGTGGGGCGTATTGCCGGTGAGCGCCTGCCTGCGCTGGCGTTGCTGGGTGGGGCGCTGATCGTCTGCGGCGTGATCGTCAGTGAGCTGCGGCTGAAACGGAAAAAAGCGGTGCAGCCAGCTGCCACACCGCTGGAGTAATTAACCCTGCTGTCGCGCCAGCGGTTTGTCCTGCTGCGCGCTGCGACGGCGCAGAATGGCATTGAGGATAATCGCGCCAAAGGTGGCAGTACCGATCCCGCCCAGCGTGAAAGAGCCGATCTTCAGCGCGAAATCCCCTGCGCCGAGCACCAAAGTGGTGGCGACCATAATCAGATTACTGTTCTGACCTAAATCGACATGGTTCTGCACCCAGATGCGTGCGCCCGCCACCGCAATCAGCCCGAAGACCACAATGGATGCGCCGCCAATCACCGGAGCCGGAATGGTGTGGATCAGCGCACCAAACTTCGGTGAGAAACCGGCGAGGATGGCAATGATGGCTGCAGCGACAAACGCCAGCGTGGAGTAGACCTTAGTCACGGCCATCACCCCAATATTCTCGGCATAGGTGGTTACGCCACTGCCGCCCATCGAGCCGGAAAGCATCGTGGCCAGTCCATCGCCCACAAAGGCACGTCCCATGTAAGGATCGAGGTTACGGCCGGTCATGCCCGCCACGGCTTTCAGGTGTCCCAGATTTTCCGCCACCAGAATGATCGCCACCGGGGCGATCAGTACCATTGCCTGCAGATCAAAGGTCGGTGCGGTGGTGTGCGGCAGGCCAAACCAGGCTGCCTGTGACAGCAGGGTAAAATCGACCGGCTTGCCCAGTCCCAGAACATTGGTCAGCAGCGCATAGATCGCCCAGGCCAGAATCAGGCCGACCAGAATCAGCAGGCGCTGTACCATCCCGCGGGTAAACACGGCAACCAGACCGATACAGAGCACGGTCATCACCGCAACCCAGCTGTCGAAGGAAGAGGCGGAGACGCTATGAACCGCAATCGGTGCCAGATTCAGCCCGATCGCCATCACCACCGCACCGGTCACTACCGGCGGCATCAAATTTTCAATCCAGCGCGTGCCTGACTTCATGACCACCAGCCCAATCAGCGTGTAGAGCAGGCCGCAGGCGATCACGCCGCCCAGCGCCACGCTGAGGTTGGGATTCAGTCCCTGACCACTGAAGCCGGTCACCGCAATCACTACGCCAACAAAGGCGGCGCTCGACCCGAGATAGCTGGGCACGCGACCACCGGTGATAAAGAAGAACAGCAGGGTGCCAATACCCGAGACCAGAATCGCCAGATTGGGATCCAGCCCCATCAGCAGCGGCATCAGCACCGTTGCGCCAAACATCGCCACCGCATGCTGCAAACCCAGCACCAGCGTCTGCCCCAGCGGCAGTGTTTCATCCGGGGCGATAATGCCGTTTTCTGTCAGTGCCGACTTCTTTTGCCATTGCGGAAACCAGGATCGTGCCATCGTCTACTCCAGAGCGTGATGAATGCCGGTAAGTTTCAGGGAAGAGTGATCAGGCATCCTGCCGCAACAGGGGATGGTAGCCCCGGTCAAACCACATAAGGCCATGGGTATCATCATTTCGCACTATGCCCACGACTTCACAGAACAGGGTGTCATGCGTACCGACGCTGACAGTCTGCGTAATGCGGCAGTCAAAGGAGGCAACCGCGCCGCTCAGTACCGGCGAGCCGGTGACGGCCGTCGACCACTCAGCGGCACTAAACCGCTCGGCCATCGTCGTTTTCCCGCCGAAAAGAGTAGAGAGCGCTTCGTGTCCCGCCGCCAGCGTATTGACGCAAAGCTGCATGTTGTCGCGAAACACCGGATAAACTGAGGCAGAACGGTTAAGGCAGACCAGCAGCGTCGGCGGCGAATCGGTGACGCTGCACACCGCCGAGGCGGTAAAGCCTGCACGTCCGGCCGGACCTTCTGTGGTGATGATGTTGACCGCCGCACCCAGCCGCGACATCGCATGACGAAATTCAGTTTTCTCAACGGCTGGGGTAAGGGTTTCCAGGCTCATAGTGTTCTCCACGAAAGGGTTATCCTGCGACGCGCTGCAGCGGCTGCACGTCATCCGTCTGATCCAGCCACTGCAGCAGCAGGGCATTAAATTTTTCGGGGTCGGTGACGCTCATGGCGTGGCCACCCCAGGCCATCATCTTTTCAGTGGCGTTCGGAAGCGCCCCGGCCAGCGCCACTGAGCAGCTCCATGGCACCAGCAGATCGTCCTGGCTGGCGATGACCAGCACCGGTTGTGGAATGGCGGCAGCCCGTGCGCTGAAGTCAGCGCTCATCAGGGCGTGCAGTCGTCGCATCAGGTTTTCCATCCCCTGAAAATGCGTCACATGATGGCTATCTTCCTGCTCCAGCCGTATCTGATGCTCTGCCATCCATTCAGCAGGATAGAGAAACAGCGGCTGAGCACGGACGAAGGCCTCGACGCCGACATTGAGCAGCAGATCCTGCCGGACCTGAAAGCAGCGACGGGTATGCTGATGCAGCGTCAGCCAGCCGTTGATCACCACGATCCGTTCGATCCGATCCGGATAATCCAGCGCCAGCTGCATCCCCATCAGACCGCCCAGCGCGTGACCGATCACGCTGAAGCGCAGGATGCCGTGTTGCGCCAGCGCGTCGGCCAGCTCTGCCGCCATCATCGCCATGCTATAGCCTTCCGGTAAGCTGTCCGCGCTGCGACCGGTGCCGCGCTGGTCATAGAGCACGACCCGATAGCGTGCCGTCAGCGTCGCCAGCTGTGGCTGCCAGAAACCCGCCACGCCGCCCAGACCGGAAGAGAGCACCAGCGTCGGTGCCTCAGGATTCTGAAGACCCAGAATATCGAGCTGCATCAGACCTCCGGCTTGCCGATATGCGCCACGCTGGCGATTTCAATCAGCGCGTCAGGCTTGACCAGGCCGCACTGAATGCAGAAGCGGGCAGGCTTTTCACCGGGAAAGTATTCGGCGTAAACCTGATTCACCACGGCGTAATTCGACCAGTCGGTGATAAAGATCGAGTTAAATGTCACATCGGCCATCGTGCCACCGGCGGTCTCAATCACCTTTTTAATCGTTTCCAGCACGTGACGGGTCTGCGCGGCGGCATCACCGACATGGACCACGTTGTTGTCACCATCAAACGGCAGCGTACCCGAGACATAGACCACACCATCCGCCAGCGTGCCGGGGACAAACGGGGCGATGGGTGTGGTGGTGCCTGGCGGCACAATAATACTTTTCGGCATAACGACGTCCTCTTCGTGGGTTAGCGGGCATTCAGGCTTTCGCAGAAGGTATCGACATCCGATACCCAGCCAAAAAAGGTTTCGATATTGAACAGCGCCGCCTGCTGAGCAAAGGGCGGGCCAGCCTGATAAGTGGCGTCTTCCAGCACCACGCCGAAGTACTCCAGAAAGAAGCCGTCACGCAGCGTCGATTCCACACAGACGTTGGTGGCGATGCCGGTGAAAATCAGATGACGGATCCCGCGACTGCGCAGCATGCTGTCGAGCGGGGTGTTGTAGAAGCCGCTGTAACGCGATTTTGGCAGTACGATGTCACCGGCCTGTGGCACCAGCTCATCGACCAGCGCGTAATCCCAGCCGCCTTTCGACAGCAGCGAGCCCTGCAGTTCGGGCCGTTTACGCATGGTTTTCAGCGCATTCGATTTGTGGAAGTTGGGGGAACCGGCATCACCGGCTTCAACGTAGTCACTGTCCCAGCCATTCTGGAACCAGATGATCTGCACGCCGGCCGCACGCGCCGCCGTTACCGCCTGATGGATCTTTGCAATCACCGGTTTCGTCGCGGAAACATCGAAGCCCGCCAGGTCGAGGTAACCCCCTTCGGTGGCGTAGGCGTTCTGCATATCCACGACAATCAGTGCCGTCTGGCCTGGCGGAAAGGCGATTGGCTCAGGACGAGCAGGCAGTTCAACCTGTGGAACATCCGGCGTGTGGGCACAATAAACGGTATTCATCATGCCACCTCCTGCTGTGCGTCGAGCAGGGCGCTGCGACAGGCCATCAGTGGCTGAATGTGCTGACCGAAGTTCTCAATACCTTCCAGGAAATCATCAAAGGTCAGCAGCACGCCGTGCGTGCCTTCGACCTGCGCCACTTCATCCAGCATCCGCGCTACATTGGCGTACGAACCTACCAGGGTGCCCATATTGATATTGACGGCTGAGGTCGGATCCGCCATCTGACGCACATTGGCGTCGCTGCCTGATTTAGTGTCCTGCTGACTCTGGGTAGTGAGCCACGAGAGCGCCTCTTCATCCGCACCGGCTTTGTAGTGTTCCCACTTAGCCCGTGCCTCTTCATCTGTTTCGGCGGCAATGATCATAAACAGCACATAGGAGCCGACATCACGGCCCGCTTTTTCGGCGGCCTGCTTCATGCGAATTGAAGTCGAACTGAACGCAGCAGGCGTATTCACCCCTTTGCCGAAGCAGAAGTTGTAATCGGCGTGCTGAGCGGAGAAGGCCATACCGGCATCGCTCTGTCCGGCGCAGATCACCTTCATCGCACGCTGCGGCTGTGGGCTGACGCGGCAGTCATTCATCGTGAAGAACTCACCTTTGAAGTCCGATTTTCCGGTGCCCCACAGGTCGCGCAGCACGGTAACGTACTCGGTCAGATAAGAATAACGGCTGCCGAAGTACTCGTCGCCCGGCCACATTCCCATCTGCTCATATTCGGGTTTCTGCCAGCCGGTCACCAGATTAACGCCGAAACGACCGCCTGAAATGGAATCAATCGTGGATGCCATGCGCGCCACAATCGCCGGAGGCAGCGTCAGGGTGGCCGCGGTGGCGTAGATTTCGATGCGTGAGGTGACGGCCGCCAGGCCCGCCATCAGGGTGAATGACTCCAGGTTATGATCCCAGAACTCTGTTTTTCCGCCGAAGCCGCGCAGTTTGATCATCGAGAGCGCAAAGTCGAAGTGGTAATGCTCTGCTTTCAGCACGATGGCTTTGTTCAGTTCAAAGGTCGGCATGTACTGCGGCGCGTTGGACGAAATCAGCCAGCCATTGTTACCAATCGGAATAAAGACGCCTATCTTCATGTGAAACCTCGTTGTGATGGGGGAAAGGTGTTTCACGCGCTGCACTGCATCCTGCTACGTCCGTATAAGCTGCGCTCAGTTACAATTCTGCAAATGGTGTGCCACATTTTTTATTGTTATAAATAACAAACAGTTAAAATTAACCCGGAAGAGGCAAGTGGAGTAACTGGTCCATTTCGGACCATCTGGTCAAAATTCACTGCACATTTTGCATGCAGGCTGAGCAAAAAAGGTGCAGGGCGCGGATTGGGCAGCGACTCATCCCTTTGCTATGATGCGCTGACACCAGAAGGATGAGGTAAACGTGTGAATAGCGATGAAAAAAAGCCAACGCGTCGTTCGCGTGCGGTGGCAGCGAAGCGGGCTGCCATACTGGAAGCGGCGTTAACCTTCTTCTCACAGTTTGGTATTCACGGCACCAGCCTTGATAAGGTGGCCGAGCTGGCCGATGTCTCTAAAACCAACCTGCTCTACTATTTTCCCTCTAAAGAAGTGCTCTACGTGGCGGTGCTGAAACAGATTCTGGATGTCTGGCTGGCACCATTGCGCGCGCTGGCGCACGATCAGGATCCGCTGGTGGCCATCCGGCGTTACATCCGGCTAAAGCTGGAAGTGTCACGCGATCATCCTCAGGCTTCCCGGCTGTTCTGCCTGGAGATGCTGCAGGGCGCACCCTTGCTGAAAGGGGAACTGGCGGGCGATCTCAAGCAACTGGTGGATGACAAAGCGGCTATTATTGAACGCTGGATTGATGAAGGACGGCTGGCGGGCGTACAGCCACAGCACCTGATCTTTATGCTGTGGGCCACCACGCAACATTACGCCGACTTTGCCACCCAGGTTGAGGCCGTGACTGGTCAGACGCTCAGCGATCCGGCGTTTTTCGATCAGACCGTCGAAAACGTCCAGCGCATGATCATTGAAGGGATTCGCGTACGCTAATTCAGGACACATTCACAGTTCGGTGACGGAGTGAATCAATGGATTCTGTTTCGCAGTTGGTGTTGGGTGCTTCGGTCAGCGTGGCGGTGATGGGACGTCGGGTGCCGATCTGGCAGGCTGTGCTGGTGGGTGGCGTCTGCGGCACCTTACCCGATCTGGATGTGTTTATTGACCATGGTGATGCGATACGCAACATGACGCTGCATCGCACGGAAACACATGCGCTGCTCTGGCTTACGCTGATCTCACCTCTGATGGCATGGGGGATTGCAGAACTCTTTCGTCAGCGGGTGAAGTGGGCGGTGTGGTGGCCCGCGATCTGGCTGGCGCTGATTACCCATCCGCTGCTTGATTTAATGACGGTGTACGGCACCCAGCTTGGTCTGCCAGTCACCGATTATCCCTATGCCATTGGCAGTATTTATATCGTCGATCCCCTCTATACGCTGCCGTTGCTGATAGGGCTGGGTGTGGCGTTGTGGCGTCGTGGTGACAAAGGCATGCGTGGGAACCGGATCGGCCTGGCACTGAGTACGCTTTATCTGGTCTGGAGTGTGGTGATTCAGGGCGTCGCAGGCTGGCAGATTCGTGATTCGCTGACGGCGCAGGGCATTGCGGCCAATAAAGTTCTGGTGACGCCCACTGCCTTTAATACGCTGGTCTGGCGCAGTGTGATCATCACGCCGGATCGCTACGGCGAAGCCTACTGGTCGCTGTTGTCGCCCTCGCGTCCGCTGCATGTGGCGTGGTATCCGCGACATCCTGAACTGTTCGACGCCTTCCGGGGCAGCTGGTATGCAGAACGTGTCGCCTGGTTCAGCCACGGCTTCTACGCTTTGCGCGAGCAGGATGGGCAGACCACGATAGCCGACCTGCGCATGGGCGAAGGCGATAACTATACCTTCACCTTTGGACTGGGCACGCCTCAGCAGCCCGATTCGCGGCCGCAGCGCTTACCTTATGAACGCCCCACGTTGTCCGCCATTTTCTCTGCGCTGGGTGAACGGCTGTAAAAAAAGCCCGGTCAGGTGACCGGGCTTTTTACATGCCGTCAGCGATTAGCGGCTGCGGCGATGACGCAACGTCCAGCCCACACCCAACAGCGCAAACCAGAGTGGCGTGACCATCAGCGCCTGGCGTGTATCTTCCTGCAGCGTCAGCAGCACCAGCACAAACGCAAAGAATGCCATGCAGACCCAGCACATGAATTTGCCCAGTGGCATCTTAAAGGCCGATTTGGCATGGCGCTCAGGATGCTTTTTACGGTAAGCCAGATAGCTGCACAGAATGATGGTCCAGACGAACATAAACAGAATGGCTGAAATGGTAGTCACCAGCGTAAAGACCTTCATCACATCCGGGATCAGGTAGATCAACGCCACACCGAGCAGCAGACACAGGCAGGAGAAGAACAGGCCGGTAGTCGGGACCGCTCGGGCAGAGAGACGACCAAACGCACGGCTCGCGACGCCCTGCTGCGACAGGCCATAGAGCATACGGCTGGTGGAGAAGATGCCGCTGTTGGCTGAAGAGGCAGCAGAGGTCAGCACCACAAAGTTAACGATACTCGCCGCAGCAGGCAGGCCAATCAGCACGAACATCTCAACAAACGGGCTGCGGTCGGCCATGACCTGGGTCCACGGCGTCACCGCCATAATCACCATCAGCGCCAGCACATAAAACATAATGACGCGCAGCGGAATCGCGTTAATCGCGCGCGGTAAGACTTTATGTGGATCGTGGGTTTCAGCCGCTGCCGTTCCGACCAGTTCAATGCCGACAAAGGCAAACACCGCAATCTGGAATCCGGCAAAGAAGCCGCTGAGTCCTTTCGGGAACATCCCGCCGTGATCCCAGATGTTGCTCAGCGCCGCGGTGCCACCGCCGGGTGAAGGGTAGTGAATCGAGACCAGTACAATCCCGGTGACGATCAGCGCGACAATGGCGACGATTTTGATTATCGCGAACCAGAACTCCATCTCACCAAACAGCTTAACCGTGGCGATGTTCAGTGCCAGAAAAACCACCACGCAGAGCAGGGCGCTCATCCAGATCGAGAAGCCCGGAAACCAGAGCTGGAAATAGGCGCTGATGGCCACGACGTCAGCGATGCCGGTTACCACCCAGCAGAACCAGTAAGTCCAGCCCGTAAAATAGCCTGCCCACGGCCCAAGCAGATCCGCGGCAAAATCGCTGAAAGACTTGTACTCAAGGTTAGAGAGCAGCAACTCGCCCATGGCGCGCATCACGAAGAACAGCATAAAGCCGATGATCATATAGACGAAAATGATCGAGGGCCCGGCCAGACTGATGGTTTTACCGGAACCCATAAAGAGGCCGGTACCGATAGCACCCCCTATGGCGATCAGCTGAATATGGCGATTATGCAGGTTGCGCTGTAGCTTGTCGGGCGCGTCGTGGGCGCGTGCGGTTTCTTTAGATTGATCAACCATAGAATTGTCTTTCCTGTCTTGATGTTGTGTCAGCTCTGCTGGCTGTTAGTAAACGCGTTTGCCCAGAGGGCGAGTGGGCATAAGATAGAGGAAGAGGGCCGGAATCGGGTAACGCTTTTTTATCAATTGTGAAGCCTGACGCTCCGTAAGCCGTAATAACGGACGGTTTCGTTCAATCCTGCGTCAGTCTGGGTAATTATTCATCACGTTTTGTCAGGCAGACGGCATGAAGCGGAATGTGCTTCTACACTTTTTAGTTATTAATCATTATGCTGCAAAGGGAATTATGCGTACGCTTATCCTGTTTCTGCTGTTAATTGCGCTGGGATGGGTCAGCTTACCCTGGCTTAAGCAGCATCTCCCGCCGCAGTTCAATCCCTTTACAGCACTCTCCGTCACCGATCCCCCTGGCTGGATGACGCAGATAAAGATGAAAAGGCTGACCCAGGATCCCGACGCATGTCTGGCGGTGATGCGTCGTGCCCAACAGGCGGGCTGGGTGAGTTTCAGCGAGCGTCCGGCCGTCACAGGCAACTGTCCGATCGGCCATCCGCTGCGAATTCAGAAATTTGGCCCGGTCAGCCTCAGCAGCAGTTTTCTCGCCAGCTGTCCAATGGCGGTCGCCAGCACCATGTATGCCCTGCGCAGTCGGGACCAGATCGCCCGGGATATGCATAGTCCACTGGTACGAATTACTCATGTTGGCAGCTATGCCTGTCGTAATATTTATCACCGCGCAGAGGGGCGGCTCAGTGAGCATGCCACCGCCGATGCCTGGGATGTGACCGGCTTCCAGCTGGATGATGGCCAGCGGCTTGAGGTCAGTCGTCACTGGCAACAGCCAGAAGAGAAAGCGGCTATGCTGCACACGCTATGGCGGGGTGGCTGTGACGTATTCGGCAATGTGCTGGGGCCGGACTACAACGCCGCGCATGCCTCACATTTTCATCTGGGTATGCGTGGCGCCGGCTACTGCCGATAAATCATCAGGCAGGATTAATACCGTGTTTGATTAAGAATTAAACAGCCGGTAAGGGAAAAACCACTCCAGTTATCATTGCCAGCGCGGCCACACCTGACAATGAACCAGCAGCAAATCAGGAGGCTGATCAGGCAGCCTTTTTCAGGTCCATCAATTACAAAAGAAAAGTGCTCATCAATGCAGTCAGAATTAAAATTTCGTCGTCTCATCTGAACAGTGCCAGCAACGTCAGGATGAAATTAATTCACGATGCTGAAAAGTGAATTAAGAGAAATTAATTGCATCGATAAAGCATGCAGCATCAAATAACAATCGGGAATTTACCCGTTGCAATTTTTTTCAGTGATTTAGTTGCGTGACTATCGGTAAAGTGATTTTCATGACTAAAATAGAGTCAGGGTTGAGCGTATTGCTGCCATAACGTACTGTCAGCATAAATAGTGATCTAAGCCACGTATTGCGTTCAGGCAGAAGATAAATAAAGCTGATTTTTTAATGCACCGCTTTTGGTTCAGATTATTCGCAGTCTAAAAAACTGCTTAAAGGCTGAGCGGGTCCACTCGTCCGCTAGTCGACGCAATCGGGCAGGATTTTCGCAGAATTTTGTTATTACTCAGCCCTTCGTTACGCCTGTCGGGCAGCAACGGCAAGAGGAGCAGAATCAGCATTGAGAGGTCGCAGGTACAGTCCGTGAACCCGTTAGCTTTTCCGGATTGTGAGGCGCGTGCTGCTGTGTAGGGGGACTCATCACAGGAATGCGGCATCGCCTGAAGAGCAGAGCTTATTTCCTGATAAAAAATATGTCAGCAGTTTTCCGCTGCCGCTTCGCTTATTGAGATGTAATTAACGCTTTGTTTACGCATTATTTACTCAATGTCTTGTAGACGATTTAATATTTCCAGCAGCTCTCCAGTTACTGAGATGAAATTCAATTCATCGGCAGGGATTGAATTTCTATCAGAAAAATCTTATTCTCCTGGGGTGATTGAAATTGCTGTGGCCGGCCTTACGTTACAGGGGCAGGGGCATTTTTTTACTCCGTCATAACGGTGAAGGACCTTATGCGCTGCAGAGGGTGAGGGATTCACCTCAACGATAAATAATTTTCTGCTGTTAATTTAATTTATCCGATGAATCCGAATGAATAATACCGGAAGGGCGAGTGAAATTAACGCTGAGGTAATATGAGTACTGAAAACTATTTCGCCTGGCGAAGTGAGGTGAAAGAGAAATTTCAGGCATTAACGGCTTCTTTTGAGTTGAAGACGTTATTGCAACAGTTTACTGAATCACTGGGCTTCGATTATTTTGCCTTTTTGATTCAGCATCCGGTGCCATTTACCCGGCCGCGTATTCATTTACATAGCACTTATCCCAAATTATGGGTTAAACGTTATGAGAAGCAGAATTATTACGCTGTCGATCCGGTGCTTACATTGTGTCAGCGACCGGGAAGAGGGATGGCCTGGATTGAGGAACAGTTCACTGACGCCGGCAATCTTTGGCATGAGGCGAGAGAATATGGGCTGCAGAGCGGATTTTCTTGCTCCGCAATGGCACCAAATCGCGTCATTGGTATATTATCTATATCATCGCAACAGCCCATTTCTGTCCAGCTCCGCCATGCTGAGCTGGAGGTGAAACTACACCTTTTAGCGGAACTAAGCCTGGATACGCTGGAGCGCTTTAGCGATGATGCAATGATGGTACTAAAAAAAGCGTTTAGTCAGCGCGAGCTGGAAATTCTGAAATGGACAGCCGAAGGAAAAACGGCGGTCGAAATTTCACTTATTTTATCCATCTCTGAACATACCGTTAACTTTCACCAAAAAAATATGCAAAAGCGTTTCAATGTTTCCAATAAAACGCAGATTGCCTGCTACGCAGCGGCAATCGGACTGATTTGAACATAATACAACTGCTACATTTGGCAGTTCCTTTGTACAGGTCTGTTGTCTACCCTGCGCCGGGGCTTTGCCAGGCTGGCGCAAAGAAATCATTGCAAACATGGGGATGTCAGAGGCGCATGATGAAAATAGTGCAAACGCAATTAAAGGATATGCCATCCTCTTTGCTTGCCGAACTCGGCAGCTACCGTTATAGCGTTTTTGCGCGTGGCGAAGGGTGGTCAATCCCTCCGCGCCTGAGCACGCCAGGACAGGAGTATGATCGCTACGATCGATCAGATGTCACCTGGCTAATCGCATGGAATGCGCGTGAGGGCATTAGTGGCTGCGCGCGTCTGATGCCCTGGTTCGAACCTGAGCAGAGTGAAGGCATTGTGTTGCCTTTCAGCCATGAGAAAGTGTGGGAGATGTCGCGCTTCTCGGCACGGCTGGAAGTCGACGCGGAACTGCCGCTGAACATTCTCTGGCACGCGGTACAGCTGGCAGAGCTGAACGGCATGGAATACATCATCAGTTCGGCAACGCCGATGCTGGAGAAGATGTTTGAAGAGCATGGCGTGGTGTATGAGCCGCTGACGCCGGGACTCATTCTGTCAGAAGATAATCTGTTTGCGATCCGTATTCCGGTCGTTCAGCCCGCTCTGGCAGAGAAATATCGGGGAACACGTCGTTTCAGCCCGGAAGAGGTGCTGCCAACGCTGGGCGTGTCGGTTAACTGGCAGGCGCACAGTTAGCGTATTTGCCCCCGCTGCTGGGGGCAAAAAAGCTTACTGACGGTAGGCTGTTTTGATCTGTTTGATGGTATTGCTGAACACTTCCGCCTGAGGCTTATCGCCCAGCGTCTGCACATAGCGTTCCATGTTAATAATCACTTTTCCGGCATCAGCCTGTCCCATACCTTTCAGAATCAGGGTGATCATCATCTTCAGGCCTGCGATTTCATCCGCTAATTTCCGGGCTTCCTGGGAAGTTGCAAAATCTTCATCGCTCATGCGTTTCTCCTTGGTGAATGACAACGTGTCGGCAATTTGTCCGAACAGCAGTGCGTGAGTATATCACAGGGGCAGTAAGTTGCTGAGACGGGCGCTTCGCTTCGCCTTCAAAGGCTGGTTTGTCCAGTACAACTAATCAATCGCTGAAAGTAATCACAGGCTTCATCAACTCAGCCGTGGCGAGGATGTACGGCACTAAACCTTAAAGTGAGACGGTGTTAATCAACTGAAAATAATAACATTTATTTATTTTTTCGCGATCCGATCTTTTATCATCACCGCCGGTTAATCTCTTCCGGACAGGCCTGGCAGCAATCATGTAATGCTTACACTGTTTTGCTTTGTTGATGTGCTTTTGAGGTAAAAGCGGGTATGATTAATGCCTGAAATCGTGAATTACTTCTTCTTTTTAGCCTCTGGAGTTTCCCCGTTGATCAGTGTGCTTCTTGTTGATGACCATGAACTTGTCCGCGCGGGTATCCGTCGCATCCTGGAGGATGTGAAAGGTCTGGCCGTGGTCGGAGAGGTCAACTGTGGCGAGGATGCCGCCAGATGGTGCCGTGCCAATCAGGTTGATGTGATCCTCATGGATATGAACATGCCGGGGATCGGCGGACTGGAGGCGACGCGCAAAATCGTGCGTTATAATCCTGATATCAAAATTATCATGCTGACCATTCACACGGAAAATCCGCTGCCTGCTAAGGTTATGCAGGCGGGTGCAGCAGGCTACCTCAGTAAAGGGGCGGCGCCACAGGAAGTGATTAATGCGATTCGCTCGGTGAATGCCGGTCAGCGCTACATCGCGTCAGACATTGCTCAGCAGATGGCGCTGAGCCAGATTGAGCCGCAAAAAGCGGAATCGCCTTTCAGCTGTTTGTCGGAAAGGGAATTGCAGATTATGCTGATGATCACCCGGGGACAAAAGGTGACGGAAATTTCCGAGCAGTTAAATCTCAGTCCTAAAACCGTTAACAGTTACCGCTACCGGATGTTCAGTAAGCTGAATATCAGTGGCGACGTAGAGTTAACGCATCTGGCCATTCGACATGGCCTCTATAATGCGGAGCCGTTAATCAGTAGTGAATGACGTTTTTGATTCCAAAGCCTTTCTGAGTACGGTAACCAGCAAACCCGGTGTTTACCGCATGTATGACGCCTCAGGCACCGTCATCTATGTGGGCAAAGCCAAAGACCTGAAGAAGCGTCTCACCAGCTACTTCCGTACCCAGGTCGGCAGCCGCAAAACCGAAGCGCTGGTCAGCAATATCCAGCACATCGATGTCACCGTTACCCACACCGAAACCGAAGCGCTGCTGCTTGAGCATAACTACATTAAGCTCTATCAGCCGCGCTATAACGTACTGCTGCGCGACGATAAATCATATCCCTACATTTTTCTCAGCAGCGATACCCATCCGCGGCTGGCAATGCACCGTGGTGCAAAGCATGCCAAAGGCGAATACTTTGGCCCGTTCCCCAACGGCTATGCGGTGCGCGAGACGCTGGGCCTGCTGCAAAAAGTCTTTCCTGTCCGCCAGTGTGAAAACAGCGTCTACCGCAATCGCTCCCGGCCCTGTCTGCAATATCAGATCGGTCGCTGTCTTGGACCCTGTGTCGCGGGCCTGGTCAGTGAAGAGGAGTATGCGCAGCAGACGGATTACGTACGCCTGTTTTTAGCCGGTAAAGACGATCAGGTTCTCAATCAGCTGGTCAAACGTATGGAAGAGGCGAGCATTGACCTGCGCTTCGAAGAAGCGGCACGACTGCGCGATCAGATTCAGGCTGTGCGCCGTATCACCGAAAAGCAGTTTGTCTCCAATCAGGGTGATGACCTGGATGTGATGGGTGTGGCATATGAAGCAGGCATGGCCTGTCTTCACGTGCTGTTTATCCGTCAGGGCAAAGTGTTGGGCAGCCGCAGCTATTTCCCGAAAGTGCCGGTGGATACCGACCTGGCCGAAGTGGTTCAGACCTTTGTCGGGCAGTTCTATCTGCAGGGCAGCGAGGCACGCACGCTACCGGGTGATATTCTGCTGGACTTTACCCTGCCGGAGCGTGAGCTGCTGGCGGAGTCGCTCAGTGCACTGGCAGGACGCCGGGTGAATATCCAGAGCAAGCCGCGCGGCGATCGCGCCCGTTATCTTAAGCTGGCGCGCACTAACGCCGCGACGGCATTAACCACACGTCTGTCGCAGCACTCCACGATTCATCAGCGGCTGATGGCCCTGGCAGAGTTTCTTGAGCTCGACCGGATCACGCGCATGGAGTGTTTCGATATTAGCCACACCATGGGTGAGCAGACCATCGCCTCCTGTGTGGTGTTCGACCAGAATGGTCCGCTGCGTGCTGACTATCGTCGCTATAACATCACCGGCATTACGCCGGGCGATGATTATGCTGCCATGAATCAGGTGTTACGACGCCGGTATGGTAAAGCGATTGAAGAAGATAAAATCCCGGATGTGATTCTGATCGATGGCGGTAAAGGCCAGCTCTCTCAGGCGAAGCAGGTTTTCGCGGAGCTGGATGTGCCCTGGGACAAAAAACGGCCTATTTTACTCGGTGTCGCCAAAGGCAGCGACCGTAAAGCCGGATTGGAAACGCTGTTCTTTGAGGCGGAAGGTGAGGGTGTTTCGCTGCCACCGGATGCGCCAGCACTGCATGTAATTCAGCACATTCGTGATGACGCTCACAATCATGCCATTTCAGGTCATCGTAAAAAACGAGCCAAAGTAAAGAACACCAGCGCACTGGAAAGCATCGAAGGCGTAGGGCCGAAACGGCGTCAGCAACTGCTTAAGTACATGGGGGGCCTGCAGCCGCTGATGAATGCGTCAGTGGAGGAGATCGCCAATGTACCTGGCATCTCACACGCGCTGGCAGAAAAAATATACTACTCGTTGAAACACTAGCATTGAAACAGGGGGGGCAATGTAGGAACATAGGCTAAATTTTACCTATATCCAGACAGTTACCGGCATATGCAATTAAACATCCCGACGTGTCTCACCCTGTTTCGAGTCGTGCTCATTCCGTTCTTTGTGCTGGCTTTCTATCTGCCGTTCACCTGGGCGCCGCTGGCTACCGCACTGATTTTCGTTTTTGCTGCCATCACCGACTGGTTTGATGGCTTTCTGGCGCGCCGCTGGAAGCAGACGACGCGCTTTGGTGCGTTTCTCGATCCGGTAGCGGATAAAGTGATGGTGGCGATTGCACTGGTGCTGGTGGCGGAATATTTCCACGCCTGGTGGATTACGCTGCCTGCAGCCACTATGATTGCCCGCGAGATCATTATCTCTGCGCTGCGTGAATGGATGGCGGAGATTGGCAAACGCAGCAGCGTGTCGGTTTCCTGGATTGGTAAAGTGAAAACCACCGCTCAGATGTTCTCCCTGTTTGCCTTACTGTGGCGTCCTGATGCTACCGTTGTGGCGGTTGGCGTAGTCGCGTTATACATTGCTGCAGTGCTGACTTTCTGGTCTATGTTCCAGTATTTAAGCGCTGCGCGCGGCGATCTGCTCGAACCGTGATCGATACGATTTAAAAAGCAGCAAACGGACACGCTGTGAGGATAATTTTATTGACTCATTGCGTCATCTAAGTAGAATGCAACGCATCGAACGGCAGCCAGGCTGCCAGAAGATAAATAAAATCAGCAGGTTCGACGAAATTGCTGAAAATTGCGGGAATAGCTCAGTTGGTAGAGCACGACCTTGCCAAGGTCGGGGTCGCGAGTTCGAGTCTCGTTTCCCGCTCCAGATTCGCAGGTCAGGTTAGCCTGACGGCACATCAGTTTAAGGCGCGTTGGCAGAGTGGCTATGCAGCGGATTGCAAATCCGTGTACCTCGGTTCGACTCCGGGACGCGCCTCCAGTTACACCCTGCCCGGGTGGTGAAATCGGTAGACACAAGGGATTTAAAATCCCTCGGCTGTAAGGCTGTGCGGGTTCAAGTCCCGCCCCGGGCACCATATTTCTGCCGCAGAAAAAGAATAAAACAAAGTAATATGCAGTAATGTCGTAACCGCCCAAGGGCGGTTTTTTTGTGTCTGTTATCTGGCGCGACGGTGACGAAACATCCGACTGGTGGTATCAGCCGCCGTCAGCCGCGGGAGCTGAACACCAGCTCATCAGCTGTATCACTTACCAGCACCATTCTTTGCGCCTCTCCACTGGATGAAACAAAGGTCACTTCATGCCCGATGCTGATAGCATCGAATGCATCTGTTGGCTGCGACTGCTTCTGAATCTCCAGAACCATCCGCGAGGCAAAGGGTTTGTCATTGACCTTATCCAGACGATAGTTGGCGGTAAAACTCAGTTCGGGCTGATCAACCACGTAGAATTGTCCTGAAGGCATAGTCTTGACCTCTATATAAGTTTGGCCATACGTCCCGGGCGGGACAGGCTGCCTGAAATTTAAGGTTAGCGGAATAATCAATGTCTGCAGGTGCCCGCGCCTGGTTTATGGGTTTAAGCAGCGATTGCTGAATAAACACGCCGCTTGCGCTTGTCAGTTCTGAAAGGAGCACTAACCTTGTCTACAGTCTACACAGTGTGCTTTCCAGGCAAACTTTTCGGGCATGGTATAAAGGTATTACTGCAACTCTTAATGGGTTGACGATGCGGGTTCAATTCCTGCTGCCCGGTCCTTCTCTCGCCTCTTCTTAACGCCTGCTGCTCTGCCTCCGCAAACTCAGTTACATCTGATTTCACTCATTTTTGCGGCCCACATCGAACTCTGTAACCTGTTGAAACACCCTGGCTTATCGTAAAGTGGAGGATTGTTTGCCGTCTCAGAGAAGCTAACGCCAATGAGTACACCGTCTATTCCTGACTTAACGGAATCGGCTTTACCCCCGATTATCGGCGTTGTCGCCAGCCAGCTGCGCAATCCCTCTCAACAGAAAATACTGGATGAGGTCACGCGCCAGCTCAATGCGCGCGGGGTTATCACGGTGCTGCTGAATGCCGAAACTGACGTGGCACTGACAGCTCTCATCCAGCAGGCGACGCCCCTTGCGCTGCGGGGTCTGCTGCTGTTGCCCGGAAACAAGGCCATCAGTGCCTGTAATCTGCCGGTGCTGGAGATTGACGCAGAGCCTGAATGGCAGGCGGATGCGCTGCGGGCGGGCGAAGTGACAGCAGCGTTACTGCTCGCACAGGGGCATCAGCGGTTTGGCTTTTTGCAGATCCAGCCCGGTGACGTGGCGCAGAAGCAGAGCTACTGCACCACATTACAGGCGGCAGGCATGACGCTGGATGCAGAACTCACTGCTGCCGCTGACGACCGTGACGGCGCTTATCAGGCGATGATGCAGTATCTGAAAAAGACCCGTGCCGCTGAGCGCATTCAGGCACTTTTCTGTGAAAGCGATCTGCTGGCGTTTGGTGCGATACAGGCAGTACGCGATTTTGGTCAGGGTACGCATCTGGCGGTGGCAGGGTTTGGTGACACTGAGGAAGCCCGCAGTCCGACCTGGCATCTTACCACCTGGTCACCGGACGTCAGACAAATCATCGGCCGCGCATTAGA
Organism: Pantoea sp. JKS000250; assembly: GCF_003201065.1. NCBI lineage: Bacteria > Pseudomonadati > Pseudomonadota > Gammaproteobacteria > Enterobacterales > Erwiniaceae > Pantoea > Pantoea sp. JKS000250. The sequence goes on from NZ_QICZ01000001.1 coordinate 3,700,371, forward strand.
TCGCTGGCTGGGTCAGCAGGCAGAAAACAGCGATGAAGAGGGGCAATTACACCAGCGTCACTCTCATTCTGGCAAAGTCATTCCGGGTGAGATGTCAGCCTGCGGCTGCGCCTTTCGGCACTAGCCAGCCTGCGAGACAGGCTGGCCTGAAATACATTATCCCTGCGGTTGTCCTGCCGGACCGACACCACCCGGTGCGCCAACCGGCTGCTGTCCGCCTGGCGGTGGTGGGGCATCTCTGCCCGGCGGTGGCGGTGCACAGGCGGTGAGGGTAGCAAGAATAGCCAGCGTCGATAACAGATAAGCCGTACGTTTCATCGTAATTCCCTGATCAGGTAAGCGGAACGTAAAGTATAGAGAATCGACAAAAAATCGCGCAGTCAGCGTCGGGCGTCCGCTGCATAACGTAAATTAATGGCGATTATTTGAGACGCCTCTCAACTCCTGCAAGCCGGGAATGCGTTGCGGGCAGGAGCACGCTAAGGTAGCGCTTCATTTAAGAGGAGTTGTTATGAATGGCATGATGAAGTTCGTCCGCGGCTGGCTGGTATTCTCTGTTCTGTGGGGCGTATTCATGTGGTTTATGTCATGGCAGCAGCAGGGCAAGGAGCCTGGACTGGCGGTTCTGACAAGTCTCTACGCCGGTTTAATCTATCAGGCGCTGATTACGATGGTGGGCCGTTACCGGGCGCGCCGACAACAGGCTGAGTAAATTCTGCTGCCGGAGAGGCAGCAGAACGCACCCTCTTAGCCGAAATTACCGGTCAGGCGCTGATGGAAATCAGTACTGCGTGGATCCAGCCCCTCAATGGTCACCTCTGCACCATAACGCTGATAGCGATACTCAATGCCATCCAGTGCCGCGACGCTGGATGCATCCCAGATTTGTGCGTGGGTTAAATCGATCGTCACTTTTTTCGGGTCATGGGCATAATCGAAATGCTCAAACAGATCGTTGCTGCTGGCAAAGAACAGCGGACCACGCACCACATAGCGCACTGAGCTGCCATCGTCGCTCAGCTGGCGTTCCGCATGGATAACGTGCGCAATACGACGGGCAAACAGCAGCATCGCGAGGATCACCCCAGCCAGCACGCCCAGCGCCAGATTACCTGTCCAGACCGTCACAGCCACCGTCAGCACCATAATCAGCGTTTCTGACCACGGCATACGTTTCAGGGTAGCGGGCTGCAGGCTATGCCAGTTAACGGTTTTCACCGCCACCACCATCATGATCCCGGCCAGCACCACCATCGGGATTTGCGCCATAATCCGGCTGAGTCCGGTCACCAGCAACAGCAGCACCAGACCGGCGGCCAGGGTGGAGACACGGCTGCGTGCCCGGCCCAGCTCAACGTTAACAATCGTCTGACCTATCATCGCGCACCCGGCGATGCCGCCATAAAAACCGGCAAAAATATTTGCTACCCCAAGGCCCCAGGCTTCACGTCGCTTACTGGAGGGAGTATCGGTCAGGTCATCAACCAGTTTGGCGGTAAGCAGTGACTCCATCAGCCCGACAAAAGCGATGCTGAGTGCGGTGGGCCAGATAATCTGCAGGGTCTGCAGGTTAAGCGGCACCAGCAGACTGTTAAAACCGGGCAGGCCGGGACTCATTGGCCCTTCATCGCCCACGTTCGGCATGCGATAACCCATTAACAGTGCGACCGCAGTCACCACCACAATGGCGACCAGAGGTGAAGGAACACTCTTTAACAGGCGCGGCAACAACAGCACGATAGCCAGGGTGACGGCAAAGAAGATCCACACCAGGGATGACTGACCCCAGACGTGCGGCACCTGAGCAAAGAAAATCAGCACGCCAAGTGCATTCACAAATCCCAGCATGACCGAGCGGGGGATATAGCGCATCATGCGCGCCAGCCCGGCGACGCCAAACAGAATCTGAATCACACCGCCCATCACCACTGCCGGCAGAATATATTCGACACCGTGCAGATGGACCATCGGCCCGATCACCAGCGCCACGGAACCCGCTGCTGCCGTGACCATTGCCGGACGACCGCCCAGTATCGACAGCGTCAGGCAGAGTACCACCGAGGCGACCAGACTGACTTTCGGATCGACACCGGCAATAACGGAAAAAGAGATCACTTCAGGGATCAGCGCCAGCGCGGTAATCACACCGGCCAGGCATTCACGGGTCAGCAGCGCAGGCGAACGCAGAACGCGCCCCACACTGATATCGCCCGCCACAACGTCGGTTGCAGCAACATCATTGGTCTGAGTCATAAAGTCTTGCAGGCTCTTTAGTTGTTTTGCTCCCGCGCGAGGGGCGGGAAGATTGGGACAATGGTGAGGGGCAGATAGTACCGGGCGACTGGCGAAGTTGCCAGAAAAAGACGGGTGACTCCCTCCGTGGAGTCGCGATTACAGTGAAAAATCGTCCGGGGTTTTATGGACCACCAGGTCAAGCAGCTGCCGGTGGATGTCCAGCATCTCCCTGTCGCTTTCCAGTTCCAGCCGGTGAATAAGCTTTGAGATAATGGCTTTATTATTCACTGGCATGCCTGATTGCAGGATTTCTGCAACAAGGATACCCAGCATTTCCATCTCGCTGGCTGGCTTATTGGCGGCAGGATTAAAGTAATCAGCAATTTCCTGATTGGTCCGGGGAAGAATATATTGCATGTGTAAGCCCTTCAAAACAGCCCGATTCCGGTTCGGATGTCAGGACAAAATCGATCAAAAAACCATCACATGGACAGATGCGATGGTGCCAGCTGCAAAAACTGAGCAGATAAAAAATAACCTCTGAAGGTGGAAATCCACTGACACCTTCAGAGGCGACGCAAGTGCATCATTCGTTACAGAGTCGCATGACAACTCATGGCAGTAAACTTATACAATGAAGGGCAATCTGTACAATCGGATCCTTTGGCAAAACGTGCTATTAGTAACTTATCAGCAGCTTATAAGGATTAATCCGAACCAAAATCTGTACAAATAACCTATACAAACGATGGGTTCGGCTGATGAAACGGAGGAGTAGGGGAAGTTTTAGCCTGCTCCCCGCTGAAAAACTAACTGAAAAGCGCCAGTTTTCCCGTCAGTTTGCGCAGCGCTTTCTTATCGCCGACGATAGCCAGCCCCAGCAGACGCCACTGCTGTCGGGGTTGTTGCCGCAGTACCTCACCTAGCGCCTGATAATCGGTAGTACTCTGGCCTGCTTCCGGAAACAGCACCAGATCGTACTCTGCCTGTTCGCACTGTTCCCGCAAAGCATTAAGCTCCTGGTCGGAGGCAGCCAGCACCGGAATGCCGGTAGTAATCAAACCGGGTGAGGGGTGTTTCTCTGCATCCTCCAGCGCGTCACCAACCAATGTCGGATGGCGCTGTCCCAGGGTTAAGGCGATCACGGCGGCGGCGTTGGTCGCTTTGCCTGGCGGCAGAGCGGCATTAAGTATCATCACACATCGTTTGTCCTGCATTGCGCTTCTCCTGACGAAAAAAACGCATTGTGGCAAGTGACTCAGCTCGGGTCTGGAAGATTTGTGCAGGCGTGCTGATAACGGGCGGGGGAAAGCTGGCAGGCGCGCTTAAACCAGCGGCCCAGATGACTCTGATCGGCGAAACCTAGCGCAGCGGCCACATCGGCGACAGGCTGGCCCTGCGCCAGCTGGCGTCGTGCCTGGCTCAGTCGCCACTGCACCAGCCAGGCGTGGGGCGGCAAACCCCAGTGCGTCTGAAACAGGCGGGACAGCCGGAAGCGATCTGTCTGCAGATGCTGTGCCATCTGCGCCAGACCGGGATTATCCGCATGGTGGGCAATCAGCCAGTCACGTGCCTGCAGCGCCAGCCGGGCATCTCTGTCTGTGGGCTGCGCGGGCAGAGACCACTGCTGGTGCGGGGTGAGCTGACTCAGCATCCTATCCATCGCCGCCTCTTTGATGATGGCAGGATGGTTGTGCCACAGCGCATCAAATGCGTGCCAGACGGCATACGCCAGCGGGCGGTCATCGCGCAGCGTGGCGGCAAACCGCAGCTCACGCGGTGAGGGTGCATCAGTCTGCTCAGGGGCGCGGTGGCGGGCAATCTGCTGTGGCGTAAGATAGAGCATCCGATAGGTAAAACCGCTGTCGTTGATGGCATCACCATCATGCAGCTCCTCCGGCTCAAGCATAAAGACCGTTCCGGGACGACTCTGATGCTGTTTGCGTCGCGAATGAAACTGCTGTACACCTTGCTCGGTCACGCCAATCAGATAACTGTCGTGCCAGTGCGGGTCATAGGCGTGGCCGGTAAAATGGGCGCGCAGGGCCTCGATACCACTCACGGCGTCGCGACGCAGATCGACCCAGTTTGGTGATGCCTGTTTCATGTTATCCGGCTCCCGGTTACGGCCTCTGGACATTCTGACGTGTTCCACTAATTTTTAACAGACCGGACGCTTTTCAATCGTGTTTCGCTTTGCGTATAATAACGCTTCCACTCAATTAGATGTCTTACTATTAGGCTGCTAACATTTGTCTCAGCATACGCGTACCTTTACCCATTTATTGCATCTGACCGCCCACGCCTGGCGGCTGGCGGTGGATCGTCACCTCAAAGATAGCGGCTTAAGCATGAGCAGCTGGATGGCCATCGGGCTGATTGCCAGTGAACCGCAACGCATGACTCAGACCGAACTGGCGCAGCTGCTGGGACTGGAAGATGCCAGCATGGTGCCGCTGGTGGATCGGCTGGTCAAACAGTCACTGCTGACGCGGGTACAGCCGCCGGAAGATCGCCGTAAACGTCACCTGGTGCTGACCGAAAAGGGCAACGAAGCGTTCGCTAAAGTGAAAACCGAAGCTGATGCACTCCGTACTGAAATGCTGGCCGATATCGATCCGCAGGATCTGGCCGTCACCGAGCGTGTACTGCAACACCTGCTGAGCCGCATGGGAAGTATGTAGCAGTGGCAAAGCGAAATCCCTACGCTGCACGCGAGTGGTTGCCGCATGAAAAACCGATGCTGCCGGGTTCGCCCTCGACCCCGCTGCATCCGATGCCAAAACGCCTGGCGTTTGGCCTGATAGGCTTACTGATCTCGCTGACTGGTGCGCTGAGTAATGCGCTGGTTACGGCGAACCTGGTTAATCTGCAGGGCACCTTTGGGGCCTGGTCAAATGAAATTGCCTGGCTGCCTGCGGTTTACGTGATGGGCAATATCTCCATTAACCTGCTGCTGGTGAAGTTCCGTCAGCAGTTTGGTCTGCGTGTCTTTACCGAAGCGTTTCTGGTGCTCTATGTGCTGGTGGCGTTCTTTCATCTGTTCGCCAACGATTTAAGCTCTGCGATCGTTGTGCGCACGGCCCACGGCATGGTAGCTGCGGCGCTCAGCTCGCTGGGTATCTACTATCAGGTACAGGCGTGGCCTGCGAAACACAGGCTGAAAGCGCTGGTGATAGGCCTGACGGTCTCGCAGCTGGCTATCCCGCTGGCCCGCTTATTCTCGTCGGAATTACTGCAGCTCAATGAGTGGCGCGGTCTCTATCTGTTTGAACTCGGTCTGGCGCTGATTGCGCTCGGTGGAGTTCTGCTGGTGAAACTGCCTCCGGGCGATCGCATCAAAACGTTTGAGAAGATGGACTTCGTCACCTTTATCCTGCTGGCGCCCGGCATGGCGCTGTTGTGCGGTGTACTGACGCTGGGCCGTATTGAGTGGTGGTTTACCACGCCCTGGCTCGGTATCTGTACTGCGATTGCCCTGACGCTGATTGTCGCGGCTATCGTCATTGAACATAACCGGCGCAACCCGCTGATTAATACCCGCTGGCTCAGCAGCGGCATGATGGTGCGGCTGGGCATTGTGATGATCATGATCCGTATTGTGCTGGCGGAGCAGAACACCGGTGCGGTCGGCTTTCTGCAGCAGATCGGTCTGCAGAACGATCAGATGCGCGGTCTGGCGCTGGCGATCATGGCCGGGGTTATCGTGGGCATCGCTGCCAGTGCGCTGACCATCAAGCCTGCGCATCTTAACTGGCCGATTGTCGCGTCGCTGGTGGTGATGATTATCGCCTCGCTGATGGATGCGCAATCCAGTCCACTGACCCGTGGCCCCGAGATGTATTTCAGCCAGTTTCTGCTGGGCTTCAGCAGCGCATTTTTCATGGCTCCCGCCATGCTGATGGGCATTGGCAGCGTGGTCACGCAGCCGAAAAATCTGGTGAGCTTTGTGGTGCTGTTTGGCATGAGTCAGAACCTGGGCGGGCTGATTGGCTCGGCGATTCTGGGCACGTTTCAGGTCTGGCGGGAAAAATATCACTCCAGCCTGCTGGGTGATCAGCTCTCACTGCTCGATCCCAATGTTACCGAGCGGCTCAGCCAGTACAATGCGCTGTTTAATTCGCTGGTGGGGGACGACGTTCTGCGCGGTGCGCAGAGCACCAGCCAGTTACAGACGGTTGCCACGCTGCAGGCTAACGTGCTCGCTTATAACGACACCTACCTGTTAACTGCCGCGCTGGCCCTGGTCACGCTGATGTGGGTGATCTGGCGTTTAACCCGACGTCGCTATCTTGACTGGCGTCAGGCGCAATTTAACCTGCGCGAGCAGCAACAGCTGGCCGCGTTACAGGAATCAACGGAGAAACAATGAGTCAGCAGGATGAGCTTCAGGCGGCGGAACGTGAGCGCGCGAATCGCCGCCGTATTCTTTCTATTGCCGCAGGCAGCGGCATTGTGGTGATTGGCGTACTGGTTATTCTCTACGCCTGGCAACTCTGGCCCTTCACCAGCGCCATACAAAGTACCGAAAACGCCTATGTGCGCGGTCAGGTAACCTTTATCAGTCCGCAGGTTAATGGCTATCTCACTTCGGTAGAAGTGATTGACCTGCAGCCGGTGAAAAAAGGGCAGCTGCTGATGACGATTGACGACCGTATCTATCGCCAGCGGGTGCATCAGGCGCAGGCGCAGCTGGCGATGAAGCAGGCTGCACTCAACAATAATCTGCAGCAGCGGCGCAGCGCTGAAGCGACGATTCAGAGCAATAAAGCGGCGCTGGAGAATGCCAAAGCCCAGGCGCTGAAAAGCGGCTTTGATCTGAAGCGCGTTGAAAATCTTACGGCGGATGGATCGCTGTCGGTGCGCGAGCGTGACGCCGCCCGCGCTGCAAACGCCCAGGCCCAGGCGCAGGTGCGTCAGGCGGCGGCGCAGATCGCTGTCGCCGAACAGAATCTGCAAACCGTCATCGTTAACCGCGACGCGCTGGAAGGCGATGTCGACAGCGCCCGCGCTGCGCTGGAGCTGGCAGAGATCGATCTGGCGAATACCCGGATTACTGCGCCCGACGATGGCCAGCTTGGTCAGCTGTCGGTTCGCACCGGTGCTTATGTCACGGCCGGTACGCGCCTGACCTCGGTGGTACCCAATCACAAATGGATCATCGCGAACCTGAAAGAGACCCAGCTGGCCAATATTCGTCCCGGCCTGCCCGCAACAATTCGGGTCGATGCGCTGGATGGCAAACGCTTTAACGGGCAGGTGGAATTTATCTCACCAGCAGCAGGCTCGGAGTTCAGCGCCATTTCGCCTGATAACGCTACCGGCAACTTCGTTAAAATCGCACAGCGTATTCCGGTTCGCATCCGCATCAACGATCAGGATATGCATCAGTTGCGTCCGGGTATGTCGGTCGAAGTAAATATCGACACCGCCGCCCAGCCCGCTGCTGAGGGCGCACCATGAGGGTTCGTTTACTGATCGGTGTGATGGCGCTGCTGCTGACAGGCTGTGCCACCCAGGTTGAAAAGGCACCGTCCTCTCTGCCGATCCCCGACGCGTGGCGTAATAGTGTCGGTCCTTCTGCCGCACCGGAGGCGGCGTGGTGGCGCGCGTTTCATGATGAATACCTCAACCGGCTGGTGACCCAGGCGCTGCGCAATAATCCCGATATTCTCACGGCACGATCCCGGGTCGATCAGTATCGCGCACAGCTGCGCGCCACGCAGGGCGATAACTTTCCGACGCTGAGCGCCGGGGTGGCTGCGACCCGCGAGCGCACGCTCTCTTCAGTGACGGGTCAGCCGTATGAAACCGATGTTTTCCAGGGCTTACTACAGGCGAACTATGAGGTCGATCTCTGGGGAGCGCGCAGCAGTAGCATTTCGGCGGCACAGGCGACCTTAGCGGCGCAGCAGGCTGCCGCGTCTGCCGCCGAGCTGACCATCGCCAGTTCGGTGGCGTCAGGCTATCTCAACCTCTGCGCGCTGGATGAACAACTGCGGGTGACGGAGGCCACGCTGGCGACCCGCAACAACTCCCTGAAGCTGGCACAGCGTCAGTTTGAAACCGGCTACACCTCCAGACTGGAGTGGATGCAGGCCGCCTCGGAGTATCAGTCAGCCAGAGCGCAGATGCCGCAGCTGCAGCATCAGATCACCCAGCAGGAGAACGCGCTGAGCATTCTGGTGGGCATGAATCCGCGCAGCATCGCCCGTCGTCAGCAGTTCGACCAGATCTTACCGCAGCAGATGCCGTCACTGTTACCCTCAGAGCTGCTCAATCGCCGTCCGGACATTGTGCAGGCACAGCGTCAGTTACTGGCCGCAGATGCGAGCCTGGCATCGTCGCGGGCGAAGCTGTTGCCAGGGCTGAATCTCACCGCCACCGGCACCCTGCAGAGTTCGGTGTTGCATCAGCTGGCGGATGACCCGTTCCGGCTGTGGAGCGTCGGCGGCAGCATTCTGGCGCCGCTGCTGAACCGTGAAGCGCTGACGGCGCAGGTGGATGTCTCCATGGCGACGCGCAATCAGGCACTTTATGGCTATGAAAAAGTGGTACGCAACGCCTTCGCGGAAGTCAGCGATGCCATCGATGCCATCAGACGGGGTGAGGAACAGCTCCAGGAGCTGCAAAAGCAGGAAGCCTATGTAACGGAGGCGCTGCGCATTGCCCGCAATCGCTATCAGAACGGCTACGCTTCTTATCTGGATGAACTGGATGCGCAGCGAACCCTGTTCTCAACTCAGCTCAATCGGGTGACGGTCAAAAATAACCTGCTGCTGGCGCAAATCGATCTCTACCGCGCGCTGGGCGGTGGCTGGACACCGGCCTCCACACCGTAATTGCCTGGTCCGATCCAGCCGCAGCCAGAGTTTCTGCGGCCAGGATCGGCCTCTGCGCTGTGGCTATGACTGCGCATCTTACCCCGCTTTAATCCCCCAAATAACCACTAAAAACCCATGCATACTTCTGCTTACCTGTCTTTACATTCGATGGTATCATGCGCGGGTTTTAAGCCAGCCAGACGGAAAAGCGCACGAAAAGTTCAGGCTGCGCACGACAAGTTATTCACATAACTAATTAATATAAATAATAAAAGAAGGGATTCATCATGAATAAAAATACATTTTTTACATTAGTCGTCGCTGCTGTGTTATTAACCGGCTGCGCGCGTACGGCACCGATTCATAACGTGAATCAGACCCTGACTCAGCGCTACACCGATAACCAGATGAAACTGGCGATCATTGAAGCGGGCATTGGCCGTAAATGGGTGATGACGCCTGTTTCTCCTGGCGTGATCAATGGCCGTCTGGCCCAGCGTGATTTCGTGGCGACCATTCGCATCACCTATACCAGCCAGAACTACCGCATCGATTATGTCAGCAGTGAAAACCTGAAAGCGGGACAGGGTGAGATCCACAATAACTACAACCGCTGGATTGCCAATCTCGATCAGGATATTCAGTTACGACTCTCGGCCCTGGCCGCTCAGTAATGCGTGCGCTGTCGCAATGATTTGCCAACAGACGATCGGAGCATAAAGATCGCCTGCATCCGGCCGACAAATCAGATGAGCTGCTATTGCTGAACCACCAAATAAACCTCTACCGTGAATCCCCGATGCGGGATCGGCAGAGGATTTCCGGTACGCACTTTTTTGCTGAGGGTAGGGGTGACGATCCGATGAACGCCGACTCCACACGTATGACGAAAAGAGTGTTGAGATGAGACTCGCTTACTCGCTGGTCGACTGGCAGGCTCTGGCTCCGGGATTAAGCGGGAGCGAGACCTGGCGGGACTGGGCGCAACAGGACACCGCTATTGACCCAGACGGGGCAATGGCAAAGCCGCAATTTTTACCGATGATGACGGCGCGTCGTCTGGGCGGCGGCAGTCGTGCGGCGGTAGAGTGCGGGCTGGCACTGCTGGCGCGTCAGTCGGTGGACGCGATCGTGTTTACCAGCCGTCACGGTGAACTGGAGCGCAATCTGCGTATCCTGAAAACACTGGCGGATCAGCAGTCGATGTCACCCACGGATTTTGCTATGTCGGTTCACAATTCGGCGGTCGGCAGCCTGACTATCGCAGCTAAAGCGCCACTGGTTTCCACCTCCATCTCGGCAGGTGTGGACTCTTTTCAGCAGGGGCTGATTGAAGTCAGCGCCCTGCATCAGGCGGGTTATCAGCAGGTGCTGCTGGTCGATTTTGACGGCATCGTGCCTGGCTATTATCTGCCGTGGCTGTCGGAACCGTGCGTGAATGTCCCCTACGCGGTGGCACTCCTGCTGCGGGCAGGCGACCAGCTGGTCTGCACGGGCCGCGCTGGCGGAGAGAAGAGGGCAGAGTCCCGATTACCACAGAGCCTGCATTTTCTGCAGCAGTGGCTGGCGGTATCGCCCACCTTTAGCCTGCCGGGCGAACGCCTGACATGGCACTGGGAGAGGAAACATGGCTGATTGTTCACAACCGATGCACTACGCGGGCAGTCGCGTTAACTACTGCTGGCGGCTGGTGATGACGGCGGTGAGTTTTACGCTGTTTGGCCTCGGCGGACTGCTGCTGTCACTGATTGGCTTCAATCTGCTGCTGCTGGTACAGCGCGACTCGCTGCGCCGCCGTCAACTGGCCCGGCGCGCTATCGCCTTCAGCTTTCGTTGCTTTTTGCGGTTCTGCCGGATGACCGGCGTCTACGACTACCGCATTGAAGGGGCAGAGCAGCTGCAACAGGATCGTGGATGCCTGATTGTCGCTAATCATCCGTCACTGATCGACTACGTGATGATCGCCTCGGTACTGCCGGAGATGGATTGTCTGGTCAAAGCCGATTTGCAAAAGAACCCCTTTATGCGTGGGGTGATCCGCGCCGCCGACTATCTGATCAACAGTGAAGCGGAGACGCTGCTGCCGGACAGTCAGCAGCGACTGGCGCGCGGCGACAATATCCTGATTTTTCCGGAAGGCACTCGCACCCGCTATGGTCAGCCGCTGACCCTGCAGCGCGGGGCCGCCAACATCGCGGTACGCGCCGGATGCGATCTGCGCGTGGTTCACATCACCTGCAGCCAGCGCATGCTCGATAAGCAGAGCCGCTGGTATCAGATTCCGCCGGTCAAACCGCTGTTTACCATACGCGTACAGGCGCGAATCGACAGTCAGTCATTTTTTGAAAGCAATCCCGACGCGCAGCCGCTGGCCGCGCGTCGCCTGACCCGCCATTTAGAGAAGGCGCTGGTCCCCCAGAACAGGTAAGACGAAAACCGGTATGGATTTATTAATTAACGATATCAAACAGATGATTATCGACACGCTGAACCTTGAAGACCTTAGCTCCGATGATATAGAGACCGACGCGGCGCTGTTTGGCGACGGACTGGGGCTGGACTCCATTGATGCATTGGAACTTGGCCTGGCAGTGAAAAATCGCTATGGCGTGGCACTTTCTGCGGAGAGTGAAACCCTGCGTGCCCACTTCTTCTCTGTTGCGACGCTGGCAGCGTTCGTCAACCAACAGCGCGGCTGAAAGCGGAGACAACCTTATGATGAACAAACAAGAGATTTATCAGGAAGTGGCTTCGCTGCTTACCAGCCTGTTCGAAATTGCCCCTGAGGATATCCATCCTGAGGCACGGCTCTATGAAGATCTTGAACTCGACAGCATTGATGCCGTCGATATGGTGGTTCACCTGCAAAAACGTACCGGCCGTAAAATTAAGCCGGAAACCTTCCGCACGGTACGTACCGTCCAGAATGTGGTGGATGCAGTAGAACAACTGATCCGCGAAGACGCCTGATCCCCTGTGCCTGCTGCCACTCTTCGTCTGCTCAATCTGCTTACGCTGCTGACCTGGCCACTGCTGGTCTGGCTGGCACTGACTCAGCCGCACTGGCAGGGGCTGTTCTGGCTGCTGGCGCTGCTGTTTGGTCTGCGCTGGCTGCAGCTGCGTCGTCAGCAGAATGCTATGAGTGCGGTCATGGGCTGGCTGGCGCTACTCGGCGCGCTGCTCTGTGTCAGCAGCCAGCTGTTACGCGCTCAGCATCTGCTGCTCTGGTATCCGGTGACGGTTAATCTGGCGATGCTGCTGGTGTTTGGCGCCTCACTCTGGAGTGCGATGCCGCTGGTGGAACGCATTGCCCGGCTACGTGAGCCTGAGCTGCCTGCTGCCGCGATACTTTATACCCGCCGCGTGACTCAAATATGGTGCCTGTTTTTTATCGGCAACGGCAGCATGGCGCTGTTTACCTGTCTGCATGGCGATCTGCGGCTCTGGACGCTGTGGAACGGCGGCATCAGCTATCTGCTCATCGCCGCGCTGATGGGGGCTGAATGGCTGATTCGTCAGCGCGTGAGGCGGAAAGCATGAGGGTGGCTGACTGGCTGACAGGAGATGAGCGCGAGGTCGCCTGGCGCGGCGATCAACCGCTGATGCTCAGCACGATGTATCGTCAGGTGCTGGCACTCAGCCAACGCTTAACGGCACAGCCGGGCAGGCACTGGGCGCTCTGTTTCGATGACAGTTACCGATTTTGTGTCGCGCTACTGGCATGCTGGTACGCCGGTAAAACGCCGGTGATGCCGGGACACAGCCGTGCCGCGCTGCTGGATGAGATGGCTGATCGGCTGGATGGCGTACTGTGTGACATGCCGCTGGCGGTCAGTCTTCCGCTGCTGGCGAGTGACGACGCAGAAGCGCAGGGGCAGTTACCGCCGCTGCCGGCACGTTCAGCGCTGGTGCTCTTCACTTCGGGATCCACCGGCGCGCCGCGTCAGGTGGTGAAGTCGCTGGCGGTGATGGAGCAGGAGAGCCAGTGGCTGCGCAACCTGTGGGGCGAGCAGTTGCGAGGGTGCCGGTTCATCGCTTCGGTCAGCCATCAGCATCTCTACGGTCTATCGTTCCGGATTTTTTTGCCGATGATGCTCAGGCTGCCGTTTTCCGCCCAGCCACTGTTTTACGGTGAACAGCTGGCTCAGCTCCTGCACGACTGTCGTTATGCGTTTATCAGCAGCCCGGCCTTTTTATCGCGGCTGGACAGCGGGCTTGTCGCGCCCGCCTGTGAACTGATTGTCTCTGCCGGTGGCGCACTGCGCGGTACCGATGCGGAACGGGTGTGGCAGTGCTTTGGCTGTCCGGTCAGTGAGATCTATGGCAGCACCGAAACCGGCACGCTGGCCTGGCGTCAGTGTGATAGAACCAACGCGCCGTGGCGCTGCTTCCCGGCAGTCAGGCTGGAGCAGGTGACGCCCGATCGCTGGCAGGTCTGGTCGCCACTGATTGTGGGTGAATGCGGCCTTTCGCTTGACGATCGGTTGAATATGCAGCCGGACGGCGGATTCCAGCTGGCAGGACGTCACGATCGCATCGTAAAAATCGGCGATAAGCGCATCTCGTTAAGTGAAGTGGAGCGACGTCTGACCGACCTGCCGGAGATAGACGATGCTGCGGCGCTGGTGGTCACGCGTCATGAGCGTCAGGCGATTGGCGTCGTGTTGTCGCTGAACAGCACGCTGGACGAAGCAGCATTGCATCAGCGCAGACAGCAGTGGAAGCGCCAGCTGCAGCGCTGGCTGGAACCGCTGGCGATGCCGCGCTACTGGCGTGTTGTCGCCACCATTCCGGTCACCACCCAAAGTAAACGCGCCTGGCCGCAAATAGAGGAACTTTTCCATGTTGCCGATTGAACGCAGCCGGGAGCTGCAGGCGGACAGCGTGACGCTGACCCTGCAGATTGAAGCCGGACTGTTCTGGTTCCAGGGCCATTTCGCGACCCTGCCGATTCTGCCTGGTGTGGCACAGCTCGACTGGGTCATGCACTACGGGATATTGCTGCTTGCGCCCGGAAAACAGTTTGCCGCCATTGAAAACATAAAATTTCAGCAGCCGGTCACACCCGACTCCCTGTTACAGCTCCATCTTGACTGGGACGCTGAAAAGTCGCGTCTGAGCTTCCGTTACAGCCTGCTGAGTGACAACGGCGAGCAGAGTGCCAGCAGCGGGAAGATTGCACTGTGTTAAACACCGCATTTTCGCCCTGCGTGGTGATCCCCTGCTACAACCACGGCGCAATGATGGCGTCAGTGCTGGCGCGGCTGGCGCCGTTTAATCTGCCGGTGATCGTGGTGGATGACGGCAGCGATGCCGCCACCCAGCTTCAGCTGGCGACGCTGCACGCTCCGCAGCTCAGCCTGCTGCGGCTCGACAGTAATCAGGGCAAAGGCGCGGCAGTGATCCACGGCCTGCGGGCCGCGGCGGCACGTGGTTTCACTCATGCAGTGCAGCTCGACGCGGACGGCCAGCATCAGGCAGAAGATCTGCCGCTGATGCTGGCAGAAGCTGAACGTTATCCCGATGCGCTGATTTCCGGTCAGCCGCTGTATGACGACTCGATCCCCAAATCACGCCTTTATGGTCGCTACATCACGCATTTCTGGGTCTGGATTGAAACGCTGTCGCTGTCGATCCGCGACAGCATGTGCGGCTTCCGCGTCTATCCGCTGGCCGCGACGCTGGCGCTGTGCGATCGCCGTGCTATCGGCCAGCGCATGGATTTCGACACCGAAATTATGGTGCGACTCTACTGGCAGGGCATCCACAGTCGCTTTATCCCGACCCGCGTAACCTATCCCGCCAGCGGGCTGTCTCACTTCGATGCACTCTATGACAACCTGCGCATCTCCTGGATGCACACCCGGCTCTTCTTTGGCATGCTGCCGCGCATTCCCCGGCTGCTGACGATGCGTAAACCGCCAGCGCACTGGTCAGTGGAAACAGAACGGCGCGGACAGTGGGGATTACGCTTTATGCTGGCGGTCTATCGTTATGGCGGCCGACTGCCTTTTACGCTGCTGCTCTGGCCGGTGGTGGCGATTTACTGGCTGAGCGGTCAGCGCGCACGCACGGCCTCCCGGCAGTGGCTGGCGCAGGTGACGGCCGCCGCACAGCAGCGGCAGGTAGCGTTACCGCCCCGGCTTAACAGCTATCGCCATTTCCTGCGCTTTGCCGGGGCGATGCTGGATAAAGTGGCCAGCTGGCGCGGCGATCTGCGCTGGGGACGGGATATCGATTTTGCGCCGGGCGCGGAAGCGGTAATCCGC
The DNA here is from genome assembly GCF_003201065.1 of Pantoea sp. JKS000250. NCBI lineage: Bacteria > Pseudomonadati > Pseudomonadota > Gammaproteobacteria > Enterobacterales > Erwiniaceae > Pantoea > Pantoea sp. JKS000250. Next base: position 3,715,699 of record NZ_QICZ01000001.1, read on the forward strand.
GCGCCTGCCGGTCAGGGCAAGCTGATTCTTGCTTCTCATCTTGGCGACATTGAAGCCTGTCGCGCCATGGCGCAGCAGGTTAGCGGGCTGGTGATTAACGCGCTGGTGTTTACCGACAACGCCCGGCGTTTTCGGGCGGTGCTGGAAACCATCGCCCCACAGGCGGGCGTCAATCTGATGCCGGTCAGCGATATCGGCCCGGAGACGGCGATCCTGCTGCAGCAGAAGCTGGATGCAGGCGAATGGGTGGCGATTGTCGGGGATCGCACGGCGGTGAATCCGCAGCGCGGTGGCGAGCGACGGGTGATCTGGAGCGACTTTCTGGGTCGTGCTGCCCCGTTTCCTCAGGGGCCGTTTGTGCTGGCGGCCGCATTGCGCTGTCCGGTGCTGCTGATGTTCGCCCTGCAGCAACAGGGTAAGCTGCGCATTCACTGTGAGCCGTTTGCCGATCCGCTGCTGTTGCCACGTGCGCAGCGTCAGCAGGCGCTGCAACAGGCGGTCGATCATTACGCGGAACGGCTGGCCCATTATGCGCTGCTGGCACCGCTCGACTGGTTCAACTTTTTCGATTTCTGGACGCTGCCTGAGCAACAGGCGCACCACAAGGAGTCTGACCATGACTGAACATCATGCTGAAGTCGTGCTGACCGTCTCATTCCACGACTGCGACCCGATGGGCGTGGTCTGGCACGGTAACTATTTCCGCTTTTTCGAAGTGGCGCGCGAAGCCCTGCTGCGCAGCATTAATTACAGCTATGCCGAAATGGCCGCCAGCGGCTACGTCTGGCCGGTGGTCGATACCCGGGTCAAATATCGTCAGCCCCTGCGCTGCGAAGAGACGATTCGCGTCAGCGCACGGATTACTGAATATGAGAACCGCCTGCGCATCGACTATGAAGTGCGCAACGCTGCCGATCAGATCACGACCAAAGCGCATACCCTACAGGTAGCGGTGGAGAAGGAAAGTCAGGCGTTATGCTTTGTATCGCCCGACATTTTACTGGAACGTTTAGGAGTGAAAGGATGCTGAAAATAGTGCTTACCAGCCTGTTGCTGTGGGCCGGTGCCGCCAGTGCGGTCACACTGGATCAGCTTCAACAGCGTTTTTCCAGCCAGCCGGTGATCCGGGCAGACTTCACCCAGACGCGCACCATCGCAGGCATGCGTCAGCCGCTGGTGTCGCACGGAGAGATGCTAATCGCCCGCGAACAGGGACTGTGGTGGCATCAACAGACGCCGTTTGTGATGACCCTGCTGCTGGATGATAAACGAATGGTGCAGAGCCTCAGCGGTCAGAAGCCGCAGGTGATCACCGCCGACAGTAATCCGCAGATGTTCCAGTTCAACCATCTGCTGCGGGCGCTGTTCCAGGCCGATCAGAAGGTGCTGAATGAGAACTTCAGCGTGGCCTTCAGCGATCGTGGCAATGGCGCCTGGACGCTGGAACTGACGCCGAAAGCCGCGCCGCTCAACAAAATCTTCAACCGTATCTCACTGGCGGGCAGCGCCTTCCTGGATAGTATCAACCTGGATGATAAGCAGGGCGATAAGACGCAGATTCAGCTCAGCAACACCCGTATTGAACCGCCGCAGTTAAGCGACGAGGAGCAGGCGCGTTTTGCCGGGCCGTAATGACCGTCTGCTGGCTCTGGCGTGGCTGGCGATCTGCCTGCTGCTTGCTGCCGCGCTCGCTTTTCTGTTGCCGCGCAGTCAGCTCAACAGCAGCGTGCTGGCGCTTCTGCCGCAGCAGAATCTGGGCGCGGCACCGCCTGCGCTGCAGCAGGGCTTTATGCAGCGGCTGGATCGCCAGATGGTGTGGCTGGTTTCACCCGGTGAGCAGGACGAACCCCAGGTCGCCGCCTGGTGGCTGGCTCAGCTGCGCGCGTTGCCTGATCTGAAACAGGTGCAGGGCGATCTTGATGGACAACAGCAGCAGCAGTGGGGCCGCTTTGCCTGGCAACACCGTAACGGCCTGATTGATGAGGCGACGCGCAGCCGGTTGCAGAACGGCGGCGAAGCGCAGGCCGACTGGCTGCTGGCGCAGCTCTTCTCAGCCTTCTCGGGCGTCAGCAGCAAAGAGTTGCAAGGCGATCCTTTGATGCTGGTGCGCGGTTCGCAGCTGGCGCTGGCGCAAAACGCCGGGCGGATGACGTTGCATGATGGCTGGCTGACCGTAAAAGATGAGCAGGGTCAGCAGTGGTATTTTCTGCATGGCGAGCTGGCAAATAACGCCTTCAGTATGCAGCAAAGTCATGCGCTGGTGACCCGGCTCAGCGCGCTGGAACAGCAGCTTAAAAGCCGCTGGCCGCAGGCGAAACTGCTGACGCGGGGCACGGTGCTGTTCAGCGACAACGCCAGTCAGCGTGCTCAGCATGATGTCAAAACGCTGGGCAGTGTGACGCTGGCTGGCGTCGTCCTGCTGGTGCTGCTGGTCTTCCGCTCACTGCGTCCGCTGCTGCTGACGGTGACCTCCGTGGCCATTGGCGCAATGGCGGGCACGGTGATGACGCTGCTTTGCTTCGGCGAGCTACATCTGATGACGCTGGTGATGAGCCTGAGTATTGTCGGCATCTCGGCAGATTACACACTCTATTATCTTACCGAGCGCATGGTGCACGGCGATCAGCAGACACCGTGGCAGAGCCTGCGTAAAGTGCGCGGCACGCTGCTGCTGGCGCTCGCGACCACGGCCATTGCCTGGTTGCTGATGCTGCTGGCGCCGTTTCCGGGGCTGCGTCAGCTGGCGGTGTTTGCCGCCAGCGGCTTAACCGCCTCCTGCCTGACGGTGATTCTGATCTACCCGTGGCTGGTTCCTGGATTACCGGTGCGTCCGGTGCCGCTGATGGTGCCCCTGGCGCGCTGGCTTGCTGCCTGGCGTCGTCAGCGTGGGCTGCGTGTCGGATTACCCGTATTGATGGCTATCTTCGCCGTGTCCGGGATCGCTCAGCTAAAAGTGGATGATGACATCGCGCATCTGCAAAGTGCGCCTGCGCAGCTGCTGGAGCAGGATCGCCAGCTGGCAACCCTGACCGGCCAGCGCGCCGATCAGACCTGGTTTGTGGTCTGGGGCGATGATGCACAGCAGACGCTGCAGCGGCTGGAAAAACTGGCACCGGACCTGCACCAGGCGCAGCAGCAGGGCTGGTTGCAGCGCTATCGTCTGCTGCCGCTGTCGTCACTGGCGCAGCAACAGCAGGATCTGCAGTTGCTGCAGCAGGCCGCTCCAACGATTACGGCTCGCGTGCAGCAGGCGGGGATAGCGCTGGCCGCGCCGGATCTGACCCCGATGCCGGTGACGCCAGAGGCCTGGCTGGCGAGTCCGCTGAGTGAAGGCTGGCGACTGTTGTGGCTGACGCTGCCGGACGGGCAGAGTGGCGTTCTGATCCCCACCAGCGGCGTCAAAAACAGCGCCGCACTCGCAGAGCTGGCTAAGCAGCATCCGGGCGTCGCCTGGATTGACCGCAAAGCGAGTTACGATTCGCTGTTCAGCTTCTGGCGGACGTTACTGAGCGGATTACTGGCGCTGGCGCTGCTACTGATTACCCTGAGTTTTGTCGTGCGGCTGGGATTAAAGGCGGGCTTACGCAGCGCGCTGCCGTCGCTGCTGTCGCTGGCGATGGCGATGGCCACGCTGGGCTGGATCGGTGCATCGCTCAACCTGTTCGCGCTGCTGGCGCTGATTCTGGTGCTGGGCATCGGCATTAACTACACGCTATTTTTCAGCAACCCACAGGGGACGCCGCTGACCTCGCTGCTGGCGGTATCGCTGGCGATGATCACTACCTTACTGACGCTGGGAATGCTGGTATTCAGCAGCACCAGCGCGATTGCCAGTTTTGGCACCGTATTATGCAGCGGCATCTTCAGCGCGTTCCTGCTGTCGCCGCTGGCGATGCGACCCACCCGATCAAGGAGTAAACGATGATCCGCGCCGCCTTTATTCTGCTGACGGCTCTGCTGCTCAGCGCCTGTGCCGGCCATGCACCCGACAGCAGCCGACCCTCTGCCTGGCTGAAACCAGGCGTGAAAGTGACGCTGCCACCGCCGGGCATCCGTCCCGCCTTCCAGCAACAGCAGTTGCTGACCGGGCAGGTTAAAGGTCAGAGTCAGTCACTGCTGGTACTGCTCAGCGCCGATGAACAGCAAATCGATCTGGCCGGGCTCTCTTCAGTGGGTATCCGCCTGTTCAGCCTGCGCTACGATGCCAGCGGTATTCACACTCAGCAGCTGATGCCGCTGCCGCACATGCCACCCGCCAGTCAGGTGCTGGCGGACATCATGCTCAGCTACTGGCCGCTGGAGGTGTGGCAAAAACAGCTGCCGCCAGGCTGGACGCTGCAGGATCAGGGGTTAAAGCGCCTGCTGATCGATGCCGATAACCAGCTGGTGACCGAAATTGATTATCTGCAACGCGGTAATCAGCGCCAGCCGATTAGCATTCAGCAGCATGCCTTTGGCTATCAGATCCGCATTCAACATCTGGACGCCTCATGATTTATATCTCTGCCATCGGCATGCTGAATGCCCTGGGTAATGACAATCAGCAGATTGTGGCCAGCCTGAAGAAAGGTGAGGCGCCCGGCATGCAGCTGCGTCATGGCTGGCTGAGCGGTAATCGTAGCTGCTGGCTCGGCAGGGTTGACGGCGAATTACCCCCGATCCCGGTCGCCCTGAGTGCGCATAACACCCGTAATAATCAGCTGCTACTTGCCGCGCTGGCGCAGATCCGCCCGGCACTTGATGCGGCGATTACGCGCTATGGTGCCAGCAGAGTGGCGATTGTGCTGGGGACCAGCACCTCGGGCGTGGATGAGGGCGATCAGCAGATTTGCGGTAGCCAGCCGGATTATCACTACCAGATGCAGGAGCTGGGCGATCCTTCCCGTTTTCTGGCTCACTATCTGCATCTGGATGGTCCGGCCTATACCATTTCCACCGCCTGTTCCTCCAGTGCCCGCGCCATTATCAGCGGCCAGCGGCTGATCGCGGCAGGGCTGGTGGATGTGGCGCTGGTGGGCGGTGCGGACTCGCTGAGCCGGATGCCGATTAACGGCTTCGACAGTCTGGAATCGCTGTCGGAACGCCGCTGCGCCCCGTTCAGCCGCGATCGCGACGGCATCTCGATTGGCGAAGGGGCCGCGCTAATGCTGCTGACGCGCGAACCGCAGCCGCTGGCGCTGCTGGGCGTCGGCGAATCTTCTGACGCCTGGCACATGTCTGCGCCCCATCCGCAGGGTGAGGGCGCTGAACGGGCGATGCGCATGGCGCTGCAACAGGCGAATCTGTTGCCGCAGCAGGTGGGTTATATCAATCTGCACGGCACAGCGACGCCGCTGAACGATCAAATGGAAGCCGCCGTGATAGCGCGTCTGTCTGGCAATGCAGTGCCGTGCAGTTCGACCAAACATCTGACCGGCCATACGCTCGGTGCGGCGGGCGTATGCGAAGCCGCACTCAGTGCGCTGATCCTGCAGGAAAATCTGCCGCTGCCCGCGCAGGATTTCAGTGAGGCGGCGCAGGATGAGACACTGCCGGATTGCGGCTTGCTGTTACAGCCACAGGCGCTGCAACGGCCGGTCATCGCCTCTAATTCATTCGCCTTTGGCGGTAACAACACCTGTCTGATTCTGGGGCGGCCTGATAATGATTAACTCTCCCGCGGCGCTCTGGCTGCCGCACGCTGCACCGATGCTGCTGCTTGATCAACTGATTGCCGTCGATGATGAGCAGGTTCACTGTCAGGTGTCGACCTGCGCTGGTGGCTTACTGGCACCGTTCCTGACGCCACAGGGTGAACTGCCCGCCTGGTTTGGCGTGGAGATGATGGCGCAAACTGTGGGCGTCTGGTCGGGCTGGCATGCAAAGCAGGGCGGTGCAACCCTGATCCCACCCGGTATGCTGCTGGGCGGACGCGGCTGGCGGGCAGAGCATCCCCGGTTTCCCGCTAATGTCACGCTGGATATCCGGATGACGCTGCTGATGCGCGACGACCGCATGGGCAGCTTTGAAGGCGACATTCGTTATGGCACGCAGCGGCTTGCCAGCGGCCGTCTGAATACTTATCAACCCAATGAAGCAGAGTTACAGCAATTAATGTCACAAGGAAATCAGCCATGACAGATTCAGTATTGGTCACGGGCGCCAGTAAAGGCATAGGCCGCGCAATAGCGCTGCGTCTCGCTCAGGATGGCTATCAGGTTATCGTACATTTCAACCGCGATCGCGATGGTGCTGAGCAGTGCCTGCAACAGATCGAGACTGCAGGCGGCAGTGGACGGGTGCTGGGATTTGATGTTGCTGACCGGGCGGCAACCCGCGCCGCGCTGGAGGCGGACATTGCGCAACACGGTGCCTACTATGGCGTGGTGAGCAATGCCGGTATCAGCCGTGATGCAGCCTTTCCCGCGCTGACGGATCAGGAATGGGACAGCGTAATCCATACCAATCTCGACAGCTTTTACAACGTGATCCAGCCCTGCGTGATGCCGATGATCGGCCTGCGACGCGGTGGCCGCATTATCACGCTCTCTTCGGTATCCGGGATGATGGGCAATCGCGGCCAGGTCAACTACAGTGCGGCTAAAGCAGGCATTATTGGTGCCACCAAGGCGCTGGCGATTGAACTGGCTAAACGTAAAATCACGGTTAACTGCATCGCGCCGGGGCTGATCGACACCGGCATGGAAGGGCTGGAGCCGCAGGTGATTGAAGAGGCGATGAAGATCGTGCCGATGAAGCGCATGGGTGCGGCTGAAGAGGTCGCCGGGCTGGCGAGCTATCTGATGTCCGATATCGCCGGTTACGTGACGCGTCAGGTGATTTCGATTAATGGAGGCATGCTGTGATCCAGCGGGTCGTCGTAACCGGCATGGGCGGCGTGACCGCCTTTGGGGAGTCCTGGGCTGAGATCTCGGCACGCATCCGTGCTGGCCGCAATGCGGTACGTTTTATGCCGGAGTGGCAGGTTTATGACGGACTGCATACTCTGCTGGCCGCGCCCGTGGATGATTTTGTGCTGCCTGCGCACTACACCCGCAAGCGTATCCGCGCCATGGGCCGTGTTTCGCTGCTGGCAACGCGCGCGACCGAGCTGGCACTGACTCAGGCGGGCCTGATTGATCATCCGGTGCTGACCAGTGGAGAAACGGGTATCGCCTACGGTTCGTCGACCGGCAGCACCGGGCCGGTCAGCGAGTTCGCCACCATGCTGACGGAAAAGCACACTAACAATATTACCGGCACCACCTATGTGCAGATGATGCCGCATACCGCTGCCGTTAATGCCGGGCTGTTTTTCGGCCTGCGCGGCCGGGTGATCCCGACCTCCAGCGCCTGCACCTCTGGCAGTCAGGCGATTGGCTATGCCTGGGAAGCGATTCGTCACGGCTATCAGACGGTGATGGTGGCGGGGGGAGCCGAAGAACTCTGTCCGTCGGAAGCCGCAGTGTTCGATACGCTGTTTGCCACCAGCCAGCGTAACGACGCTCCCCACACCACACCCGCGCCTTTTGATCAGCAGCGCGATGGTCTGGTGATTGGTGAAGGGGCAGGCACGCTGATTCTGGAGTCGCTGGAACATGCTCAGGCGCGCGGCGCCACCATTTACGCCGAGCTCACCGGTTTTCACACCAACTGTGACGCGGCCCATATCACGCAGCCGCAGCGGGAAACCATGCAGATTTGCATCGAGCGGGCATTACAGAGTGCAGGAATTACAGCGTCAGAGGTGGGCTACGTGAATGCGCACGGCACAGCCACTGAGCGCGGTGATATGGCCGAAAGTCTGGCGACTGCGGCGGTTTTTGGCGAAACCACGCCCATTTCTTCATTGAAATCCTATTTTGGTCATACGCTGGGTGCCTGTGGGGCGCTGGAAGCCTGGATGAGCATTGAGATGATGCGCGAAGGGTGGTTTGCACCCACCCTGAATCTGACACAACCTGCCGCCGACGGTGGTCAGCTGGATTACATCATGGGTAAGCCTCGAGAGCTGGAGACCGACTATATCCAGAGCAACAATTTTGCCTTTGGTGGAATTAATACCTCACTGATCTTCAGGCGCTGGCGCGGCGTCTGATCTCAGGCCCGTGCTGCACTGGCACGGGCCGGTTTATCTTTCAGAAGAAAAAAGGGACGATAATCAGCCTTTGATTTACACTGTCACCCGCCGCATCACTGTCGGCGATCCCTATTTTTCACAGGATAGTTATGTCTTTGCCCTTGCCGCCCGACGATCACGATGAGCCGATTCGCCAGTCACTGGACGATGCGCACTTTGCGATAGTGGTGCTTGCGGTGACCTCGGTAACGCTTATAATCTTTGTGCTGATGATTACGCTCTGGATGAGCTGACGCAGACAGGGGATCCAACGGACTGAATAAGGAGAAGGCGATGGACTCCGGAGATGATAAATTAATCGCAATTATCGGTTTACTGGCTGCCTGCCTGATCGGGGTGACCTTCCTGTTTACGATGGTCTGGCTGACCGACGTTCGTCATCCTGCCGACCCCACGCTCGACGTTCAGTCCTGTCACCCCAAAAAAGTACCGTCTCAGCCTGTCTGATTACGCGTCGCAAACTTAATCTGCTGACTGCGCAACACCAGCGCCAACGCCTCATGCAGGTTCCGGTTGCCATTGGGATCGGCTAATCCCAGCAGCGGACCTGGCGAACGTCGGTCATCGGCCCAGGCGGGATATTCCACCACCGGATAGAGCGATATCCCCTCCACCGCAATGCCCTGATCCAGCGCCACCGCCACATTTTCACTGATCTCCTGTAGCCAGGGCGCACGTGCATCACCTTCTGCGCCGGTTTCGGCAATCAGCATCGGACGCCGGAAGCGTTGCCAGCACTGCGCCAGCAGAATATGCAGCGGCTCGCGCACCGGATCATCCTGTGACATCGGCTGATTGGGGAAAAACCAGTGGTTGTCGGGATAGTAGTTCAGGCCCAGAATATCCAGGCAATCTTCACTGCCGCCTAACTCCTTATCAACGCGGCCAGCCAGCATATCCCAGGCTTCAAACTGCGCCTGGTGATGCGCATCGGCATAAGGCTTGCTGTCCGGGTTATCAGGATGATGGGCAATCTGAACCAGCGGGTCGGTCAGCACAAAGCGTGCCTCCGGATAGACGTCGCGAATCGCATGAATCGCCGCCAGCGAGGCGCGGACCAGCTGGCGCTTCAGCTCTTTACCACGCTGTGCGGCATGGGGATTAAACCAGGCGACATCCGCACCGGCCCACGACCAGAATGAGATTTGATTCACCGGTGTAAAAAAGGGGCGCTCAATGCCCTGGTCGCGCATCAGTTGCGCCATCGCGCGGGCGAACCGGCTAAAATGATCAACAAATTCGGCTTTCCAGATATTAAGATGATCGGGATAACCAAAGTGCGCCAGCTCCCAGATGATCTCCATCTGCTGACGTCGTGCGGCGTCAACCATGGGCAGAAAGCTCTGCCAGTCATACTGACCGGGAATCTTTTCAATCAGATGCCAGCGCGCACCGTCGCGGGCGGTGAGCAGATGCTGCTCAGCCAGCGCGGCATAATCTTTTTCCAGCAGCATATCGTGTCCGCTGCTGATCACCATATCCAGACGTTTCCCTGGCGTACGGCAGGCGGTGGAGCAGGGGAAACTACCCTGGAAAAAGCTGCGAAACAGGCTGGGATGGTAGCGCTGGCGGGCATCTGTAAGGGATTGATGAGACATATTCCTCTCCTGCCGGACAAATGCCGGTCACAGATCGTCCGGTTAAGTCTAGACTAAAAAACGCCCGTGACCGCTCACTCAATCGGAGCAGAGGTATGGCGTCAGACGCCGGGCCGGGGAATAATAAAAATAACTGCATTTTACAGGGAATTTTCATGACCGAAGCGTTTGAGCTCTCGCAGCCATCAGAACAGACCAGCTGGCTGGAAACACGGCTGGAGCCTCAGTGTCAGCGCCATCCAGGGCTGAGCGGTGTCCATCAGCTGAGCGACGGGCTGGATGCCTTTGCTGCCCGCTATCTGCTGATGCAGAAAGCGGAGCGTTCACTCGATATTCAGTATTACATCTGGCAAAACGATCTCTCTGGCCGGCTGCTGTTCAGCGCTGTACTGGAAGCAGCCCGGCGCGGCGTGAAGGTACGGCTGTTGCTGGATGACAATAATACGCCGGGTCTGGACGAGACGCTGGCCCAGCTTAATCGCCATCCCAATATTGAGGTCCGGCTGTTTAACCCATTCTCGTTTCGCACGCTGCGAGCGCTGGGCTATCTCACCGATTTTGCCCGTCTGAACCGCCGCATGCACAACAAAAGCTTTACGGTGGATGGCGTGACGACCGTGGTCGGCGGGCGCAATATCGGCGACGAATATTTCGGCACCGGAAATGAACCGCTGTTTGCCGATCTCGATGTGATGGCGATTGGCCCGGTGGTGAAAGAGGTTGCAGAGGATTTTGAGCGCTACTGGCACAGTAAGCCGGTGTCGCCGCTGCAGAAGGTGCTGGATGACGAGGCGCCGGAAGAGGACAGTGTGAGTCTGCCAGCAGAATGGCGTCACAGTGAACCGGTGCAGCGCTACCTGCAGCGGCTGGAAAATTCATCGCTGCTGCAGGAGCTGGAAGAGGGGACGCTGGCGCTGACCTGGGCAAAAGCGCGTCTGCTGAGTGACGATCCGCGTAAAGGGCTGGGTAAAGCGCGCGCCAGAAGCCTGCTGCCGCAGCGGATGCTGGAGGTGATTGGCACGCCACAGCAACAGTTCGACATCATTTCGGCCTACTTTGTGCCAACCCGCGCAGGCGTCGCCCAACTGCTGGCGCTGAAGCGCAAAGGGGTGAAAATTGCCATTCTGACCAACTCGCTGGCGGCCAACGATGTGTCGATTGTTCATGCCGGTTACGCTAAATGGCGCAAAAAGCTGCTGCGCCACGGCATTGCGCTTTATGAGCTGAAACCGCAGGCGGGCGTCCCTGAAGCCCCGCACGACCGGGGCTTAACCGGTAACTCTGGCTCCAGCCTGCATGCCAAAACCTTTTCGGTGGACCAAAAAACGTTGTTTATCGGCTCGTTTAACTTCGATCCCCGTTCAGCGGTGCTGAATACCGAGATGGGACTGGTTATCGAGAGTGCGGCGCTGGCCGGAGAAACGCATCAACGTTTCAGCCAGTCGATGCGCGATCGGGCATGGACACTGCGGCTGGATAAGTGGGGACGGGTAAACTGGCTGGAGTATCCGGATGAGCCGCAGCAGATCGTGCACAAGCACGAGCCGGGCTGCTCCTGGTGGCAACGGCTTCAGGTGCGGTTAGTGTGGCGACTGCCGATTGAGTGGCTGCTGTAAGATCCAGGATGGACCCTGCGCGGGCTCAGGGAGCATACGCCCTTCGCAAAGACGCAAAACCCGCCATCCATGGCGGGCTCAGCGCGGGTCATCCCTGGCCCGCTATGCTTTGCTACTGGCGTTTGCTCCCATCGCTTTAATTTTTTGTGCTGTCTGTATATAACACCATCAATTCCCTTGTCCGGCCTGTTTGCGCTCAAACTTCCCGGAGAACAGGAACCGCAGCAGCGGGATGCGCAGGTGAATCTCATACAGCAGAAACGCGATGCCAAACACCATCAACAGGCCAACGAAGAAGCCCAGCGTGTTATTTTCGATGCGCGGCGTGACATAAATGCCATACAGCAGCGTCAGCGGATGGTGCACCAGGTAGATAAACAGCGATGCATTGACCAGATACATGATGCGCGGTGAATGCGCGTTCAGCAGTTTGTGACCAAAGCAGAAGCAGACGTTCAGCATGCAGAGGCCCATCAGCGTCGTGATGATCGCATCCAGCTCATATAACCAGCCATCGCCGCTGCTCAGTCGCTGATTGGTACAGTAGGCGACAAACATCAACACCGCGCCAATCCACATCACCGGATTAAACCGTACAAACAGCTGCTTCAGCGGTGGATGCTTCCACGCCAGCGCCCCGAGCATAAAGAATGGCAGATAGAAAAGTGTCTGCATCACAACAATGCTGAACAAACCATCCATCAGCCAGGCGGGCTGAAACATAAACACCAGACGGCGGAACACGCACCACACCAGCGCCCACGCCAGCATGCCAGCGGTCAGTGCACCCCAGCCAACCCGTGTGTAATCAATGGTGCGATGCTGATCGCGCAACCAGCGGAACGTCACCATGCCCAGCGTAGTCAGCATCACCAGCACCACCAGGAACCACAGGTGTGAAATGAGCTCCCACATCAGGTTATTAAACTTCTGATACGGCGTGAAACGCGGCCAGTCAGCCAGTTTATCTGTCCACGCTTTCAGCATGAAAAATTGCGGCAGCGTGAGCAGCGGAACGGCGGTGAGAAGCGGTATCCCCACGCGTTCCAGTCGCACCTTCAGGAAACGGCGTGGCTGATAGCGCAGATACAGCATGTAGGAGAAATAGCCCGAGATGACAAAAAAGACCTGCATGCGAAACGCATGGATAAAATCATTCAGCAGCGTCAGCCATAACGAGGCCTCCTGGCTGTTTACTGCCCATTTCTGTGCTGAGTAAATGAGGGAAACGTGAAACGGCACCCCCAGTAACATCAGATATGCGCGGATGGAGTCGAGGAAGTATTCACGTTCAGGTTTTACAGTACTCATAAAGTTCCAGTTCGTTAGTACGTTTGGCCAGTTTCACCCTGAAACCGGATTATGCTCTGGCAGAATTCTACCTGGGATAAACCGGGTATACTATCAGTGGAATCCGTAGTGTCTAATTGTCCTAAAAGTAGCGTTAAGCCTGACGAAATGCGGGAACAATGTTGCGCATAAGCTGTCGGAAAACCGAATAATCCTTTAAGATAAACGGGTTTGATTTAAGCACACGAAAGGGGGGGATGTGCTGACTAAAGAAAAAAATAAAGCCGGACTGATGAAGGTACGCTGGATTGGTACTGCGGTTCTGCTGGCGTTGTACGCTAATAACAGTTGGGCGTTTAACATCGATGATGTTGCAAAACAAGCCAAAGCGTTGGCAGGGAAAAGCTTCGAAGCGCCTAAAAGCAATTTACCCTCTCAATTTCGTGAAATGAAATTTGCTGATTATCAGCAGATCCAGTTTAACCACGATAAAGCGTATTGGGGCAAACTGCGCACGCCATTCAAGCTGGAGTTCTATCATCAGGGTATGTACTTCGATACCCCGGTGCAGATTAACGAAGTGACCGCCAGCGCGGTGCGCGAGATTAAATACAACCCCGATTATTTTAATTTCGGTAATGTAAAACATGACGCGGATGCGGTGAAAAACCTCGGTTTTGCCGGTTTCAAAGTGCTTTACCCTCTTAACAACAAGGGTAAAAACGATGAGATCGCCAGCTTCCTGGGTGCCAGCTACTTCCGGGTGATCGGTGCCGGTCAGGTTTATGGCCTGTCGGCGCGTGGACTCGCCATCGATACGGCACTGCCGTCCGGTGAAGAGTTCCCGCGTTTCAAAGAGTTCTGGATTCAGCGTCCTAAACCACAGGACAAACAGCTGGTGATCTATGCACTGCTCGATTCGCCGCGCGCGGCGGGTGCCTATCGCTTTGTGCTGCATCCGGGTGAGGCGTCAACCGTTGATGTGCAGTCAAAAGTTTACCTGCGTGATAACGTCGGCAAACTGGGTATTGCGCCGCTGACCAGTATGTTCCTGTTTGGTCAGAATCAGCCATCCACGGTGAACAACTTCCGTCCGGCACTGCACGACTCGGACGGTCTCTCCATCCACAATGGCAACGGGGAGTGGATTTGGCGTCCGCTGAATAACCCGCGTCATCTGGCGGTGAGCACTTACACCATCGAAAATCCAAAAGGTTTTGGTCTGCTGCAGCGCGGGCGTGACTTTAACAACTATCAGGATCTTGATGACCGCTATGACCTGCGTCCAAGCGGCTGGGTTGAGCCAATCGGCGACTGGGGTAAAGGCCGGGTTGAACTGGTTGAAATCCCGACGGCAGACGAAACCAACGACAACATCGTTGCGTTCTGGACGCCAGAGACACTGCCAGAGCCTGGCAAAGAGATGAACTTCAAATACCGTCTGCATTTCTCGCGCGACGAAAACCAGCTGCACTCCGATGATACGGCCTGGGTCAAAAATACCCTCCGTTCAGCGGGTGACGTGAAGCAGTCTAATCTCGTGCGTCAGCCGGATGGCACCGTGGCTTTCACCATCGACTTCGTGGGTAAAGACATGAGTAAGATGGCGGAAAACAGCCAGGTGGCCCCGCAGGTCAGCGTCGGCAAAAATGCCGATGTGGTTGAGCAGAGCGTACGTTATAACCCGGTCACCAAAGGCTGGCGTCTGGTGTTGCGTCTGCGTGTGAAAGATACCAAGCAGTCCACCGAAATGCGTGCGGCCCTGGTAAGCGGCGACAAGACATTGACGGAAACCTGGAGCTATCAGTTACCTGCCAATGAATAAATCCACTTTTACACCTCAACGTTATGTGGAATCTCTGCCGCTGGATGCGGCAGGGAAGGCCCGCCTGAGCGTCTCATTGCAGAATGCCGGTGAGTTCCACTTCATCCATGATGCGCTGGGCAGGGATGTCGCAGCCAGTGATCGTCCCGACGATGCGCCGTTAAAATCGGTCTCATCGCGGGTCGAAATGGCCTGGCCCGATTCGCTGGCTGACGGCCAGCAGTTAGGTAAAGATTATCTCGACCGCACCACGCTGAAAGCGATGCCGAAGGTCAAACGCTCACTGATGTTCCCGGAAGCCTGGCGTACCAACCCGGTTGCCCGTGCCTGGGACTCATTGCGTGGACACAAATCGGTGCCGCGTTATGCCAATGCGGAAGAGCAGCGTGCCGAAGAGAAGTGGCGTCATGTCGGTTCGATTCGCCGCTACATCCTGCTGATCCTGACTATTTTCCAGACCGTGGTCGCCACCTGGTACATGAAGAGCATTCTGCCCTATCAGGGCTGGACGCTGCTGGACCCGATGGAGATGATCAATCAGAACTGGCAGCAGTCGGTGATGCAGATCCTGCCCTATGTGTTGCAGACCGGCATCCTGTTCCTGTTCGCTATCCTGTTCTGCTGGGTTTCAGCCGGTTTCTGGACCGCCCTGATGGGCTTCCTGCAGCTGTTGATTGGCCGTGACAAATACAGTATCTCGTATTCAACGGTCGGAGATGAGCCGCTTAATCCGGCGCATCGTACCGCGCTGATTATGCCGATTTGTAATGAAGACGTTGAACGTGTCTATGCGGGTCTGCGTGCAACCTGGGAATCCGTGGTTCGCACCGGGAACGCTGAACATTTTGACGTCTACATTCTCAGCGACAGTTACGATGCGGATATCGCCATTGCCGAGCAGAAAGCCTGGATGGAACTGGTGCGGGATGTTGGCGGGGCGGGCAAGATCTTCTATCGCCGCCGTCGTCGTCGTGTGAAGCGTAAAAGCGGTAACATCGATGACTTCTGCCGTCGCTGGGGTAGCAACTACAGCTACATGGTCGTACTGGATGCCGATAGCGTCATGAGCGGTGAGTGTCTGACCGGTCTGGTGCGCATGATGGATGCGAATCCGAATGCCGGTATCATCCAGTCGTCGCCGAAAGCTTCGGGTATGGATACGCTCTATGCACGCTGTCAGCAGTTCGCAACCCGCGTCTACGGTCCGTTGTTTACTGCCGGTCTGCACTTCTGGCAGCTGGGCGAGTCTCACTACTGGGGCCATAACGCCATTATCCGCGTGAAACCCTTTATTGAGCACTGTGCGCTGGCCCCGTTACCGGGTGAAGGCTCTTTTGCCGGTTCGATCATGTCGCATGACTTCGTTGAAGCCGCGCTGATGCGTCGTGCAGGCTGGGGCGTCTGGATTGCCTATGACCTGCCGGGCTCATATGAAGAGCTGCCACCAAACCTGCTGGATGAGCTGAAGCGTGACCGCCGCTGGTGTCATGGTAACCTGATGAACTTCCGCCTGTTCCTGGTAAAAGGGATGCACCCGGTTCACCGTGCGGTGTTCCTGACCGGTGTCATGTCCTATCTGTCGGCTCCGCTGTGGTTCATGTTTCTGGCGCTCTCCACTGCCTTACAGGTGGTGCATACGCTGATGGAACCGACCTACTTCCTGCAACCCAGACAGCTGTTCCCGGTCTGGCCGCAGTGGCGTCCTGAGCTGGCGATAGCGCTGTTCTCAACCACGATGGTGCTGCTGTTCCTGCCGAAGATGCTGAGTGTGGTGTTGATCTGGTTTAAAGGATCGAAGGCCTACGGTGGTCCGCTGCGCCTGCTGGCATCACTGGTGCTGGAAACGCTGTTCTCGGTGCTGCTGGCACCAGTGCGCATGCTGTTCCATACGGTGTTTGTGGTCAGTGCTTTCCTCGGCTGGGAAGTGGTGTGGAACTCACCGCAGCGTGATGACGATGCCACTCCATGGAGCGAGGCGTTTAAACGTCACGGCTCGCAGATGGCATTGGGTCTGGTGTGGGCAATTGGTATGGGACTGCTGGATCTTAACTTCCTGTGGTGGCTGGCTCCGATTGTCTTCTCACTGATCCTGTCGCCGTTTGTTTCGGTGATGTCGAGTCGCTCAACCCTGGGGATTAAGAGCAAGAAAGCCAAACTGTTCCTGATCCCGGAAGAGTACTCGCCGCCGCAGGAGCTGGTCGATACCGATCGCTATGTGCTGCTGAATCGTGAGCGCGCGCTGGAAAATGGCTTTATGCATGCCCTGTTCCATCCCGCCTTCAACGCGCTGGCAACGGCACTGGCGACATCGCGTCATAAGCAGAGTCAGTTACTGGACTATGCGCGTGACCGCCGTGTAGATCAGGCGCTGAGCGATGCTCCGGATAAACTGGGTCGTGAACAGCGTCTGCAGTTGATCAGCGATCCGGTAGTGCTGGCCCGTGTTCACACCCGACTGTGGGAAAACGCGGACAAGTATCATCAGTGGGTAGAGAGTTATCAGAAACTTAACCTCAACCCTCACGCGCTGGCAAAAAACGCGTAATCTGAAAAAGCGGCAGCGATGCCGCTTTTTTTATCGGATTAAAACAGCGTCAGGATGATAAATTGAGTGCTGGACGCTACCGCAGGTAGCGCGTGACGACTTCAACGGCTGTTCAGGGCGGATATCAGTGGTGAAAGGGTTATTAAAGACAGGCGTTATCGTTGCGGCTGTGCTCTGTTTAAGCGGATGCGGCAGTATTATCAGCCGTACCGTGCCCGGACAGGGGCACGGTAATCAATATTATCCCGGCGTGCAGTGGGATGTGCGTGACAGCGGGTGGCGGGTACTGACTATCCTTGATCTGCCGCTGTCCCTGGTGATGGACACCCTGTTGTTACCGGTGGATGCCAGTCACGGTCCTTACGAATAACTGCGATCGGAGTCGCTGTTATCATCCTCCCACTCTTGTGCCGCTGCTTCACCCTCTTCGGTGTCAAGCGGCGGCTCCAGCTGGAATTCGCCATCATCCCACTCGTGCAGCGTATTTTCCCCCAGCCACTCCTGACGCAGCTCCACTTCATCAAAGTCAGCATCAAAAATAGCCTGTGCGCCTTCACCGCTGCGGAAAGGCAGACATTCACCCGCATCACCTTCATCTGCCAGGAACTCAGCCTGCCACATGATATCGCCGTCCTGCATCACATATTTCTGCAGACCAAACTGACCGATTGAGGCTTCTTCTTCATCCACTTCAGGGTTGTTAGCGAGAAACTCCTCACGTGCAGCATCAATCGCTTCCTCTAACGTACTGTACATGCTCATCGCTCTTCTCCTTACGGGTTCATTAACTACGGATTGTTTTGATTTCAGTGAAGGATAGACGAAATCTGTAGGAGGGAAAGGGCAGGGCGGTGCAACTGGCGGGAAATAAGCCATTTCCCGCCAGCCAGGGTCAGATCATCTTTTGCGGGAAGTGCAGAACAGGTTGAACAGACTCATGAATCACCGGTGCGGAGTAGCGGATACAACATTTTATACAGGGCTTCACTTTCTTAAAATTAATTCTGGCGATCGAAAGTGCCTGACTCAGATTATATAATGTGCCGATAAATATCAGCTCTTCTTTATCTGGCAGGCGTTTGCACCCCTTTCGATGCAGAAAATGATAATTGTCCTGATCGGTGCTGATAGTAACGTAATAGTAGAGACCTTTGTTCATATAATCTGTCCCGCTAGAGGTTGCTGTGTATTGTCTTTTTATAATTTTAGT
The DNA here is from genome assembly GCF_003201065.1 of Pantoea sp. JKS000250. Classification (NCBI taxonomy): domain Bacteria; kingdom Pseudomonadati; phylum Pseudomonadota; class Gammaproteobacteria; order Enterobacterales; family Erwiniaceae; genus Pantoea; species Pantoea sp. JKS000250. Next base: position 3,733,902 of record NZ_QICZ01000001.1, read on the forward strand.
CAGGTCCATTAAAGGTCTGACTGTTACAAATGAAATTACCGATAAGCATAAACGACTACAAATTCCATAACGATCTATCCGCATGTTAAAAAAAAGCAAAATGGAATATAAGCCAAATTAACCAGGTAATTGATTGTAAAATAAGTTAATTTTTATCGATTGATAAGCGCGGAGATACCATTAAGGCTGGCTAAATAGGATTAGGCCTGGAATACGGAATAAATAGCGCCAGATGAAATTAAACCGAGATCGATGCAATATTAATTAATAAAAAGCTAAAGTGCGCGCGCAGCGCTTTCCGGTAAAGGAATGGGTTAGCGAGTTTAACGGTAAACAGAAAGAAATTATATTCCGTCTATGGTCCCATACTCATCACTGGCACTGAAATATGGCTGAAAGGATTCTTCTGTGATGAGCGACTGATTTATTTAGCTGGATGTCGGGTCAGAAACGCGCTAAATGCCTGGCGGACATTTAGCGCGAACTGATTAATAACGTGAGGGCTCGCCTTCGGGGCGCGTTTTAAAGCGGCGGTGGAGCCACATGTACTGTTCGGGGGCCAGCAGGACGCCCTCTTCGACCACTTTATTCATTCTGGCGGCGGTCACTTCATCGCTTTCCAGCGTAAATTCGGCGCTGATGTCAGGCAGTATCATCAGTTCATAACCACGTCCGCCGGGCAGACGACGTGGCACGAAGGGGATAACCGCCGGTTTGCCGGTGCGGATCAGCAGATGAGTGCCCACCGTCGTGGCTGCTTTTTCCACGGCAAAAAAGGGCACAAAGACGCTGCTACGCGGGCCATAATCGTGATCGGGTGCGTACCAGATGATGTCACCGTTCTTCAGTGCGCGGATCATGCCTTTGAGATCTTTCCGGTCGATCATGCTTTTATTCGACCGCATCCGGCCTTTTACCTGCAGCCAGTCGATCAGTTTGTTGTCATTAGGACGATAGACGCCAATGCCAGGATTATGGATGCCAAACATGCGTGCACCAATCTCCAGTGTCAGAAAGTGCATACCAATGAGCAGTACGCCACGCTGACTATCGCGCGCCTGCTGGATATGCTCCAGTCCCGAAGGCTTATGCCATTTGTTGATGCGCCAGTCCGGCCAGAACCATGCCATACCGGTCTCAATCAATCCCATGCCGACTGATTCGAAATTGTGCTTAACCATCGCTTCGCGTTCATTAACCGGCATATCCGGAAATGTTAATTCCAGATTACGTCGGGCTATATTGACGCGGCGCTTCATAAAACGCATCCCAATACGACCAATATTGCAGCCGAGCACATAAAGCAGGGGATAAGGAAGTAGCACCAAAAGATAAAGAGAAGCGACACCCAGCCAGGTCAGCCAATAGCGCGGGTGAAGCAGTTCTCGTGAAAACTGAGGCAACTGAGTCATGTGAAGGTTAATTTTCCTGCGTCGCGCACCATTCAGTGCTGATATCTCATTGATTTGCGCCATTGTGCCAGTTTTTATCGTGCGTATAAATATCACTGACAGACCAGGCTACTGCAGGCTGATGTTAAATAACCAGATAGTGCCGGAAAAAACAGCAATCCGCGCATAATTCCGAGACTGGCCTTTGCATCCCGGTGAAATCAGGTATCATGTGCCCGCTAAATTTCTCCTATTGATAACAGGAAAGAACACCATGCCAGTGTTACATAACCTCGTTTCCAATAAAGAGCTAAAGGCGCGCATGCTGGCTGAAACCGAGCCGCGCACTACTGTCTCTTTTTATAAATATTTCCAGATTGCCGACCCTAAAGCCTTCCGCGATGCGCTCTACCTTGGCCTGACGTCACTCAAAGTCTTTGGCCGCGTCTATGTCGCACATGAAGGCATCAATGCGCAGATCAGCGTGCCCGCCAGCCAGTATGAAAAGATGAAAGCGTGGCTGTATGGCTTTGACCCGGCGCTAAACAACCTGCGAATGAATATTGCGCTGGATGACGATGGAAAATCATTCTGGGTGCTGCGTCTTAAAGTGCGCGACCGCATTGTGGCGGACGGTATTGAAGACGATAGCTTTGATGCCAGCGACGTGGGTCAGTATCTCAAAGCGGCCGAGGTTAACGCCATGCTGGACGATCCTGATGCCCTGTTCGTCGATATGCGTAACCATTATGAATATGAAGTGGGCCGCTTCGATAATGCGCTGGAAGTGCCTGCTGATACCTTTCGCGATCAGCTGCCGATGGCGGTTGATATGTTGCAGGATCAAAAAGACAAAAAGATCGTCATGTACTGCACCGGCGGGATCCGCTGTGAAAAGGCGAGCGCCTGGATGCGGCATAACGGCTTCGAGGATGTCTACCACATTGAAGGCGGCATCATTGAGTATGCCCGACGCGCCCGTGAACAGGGATTACCGGTTCGCTTCAAAGGCAAAAACTTTGTGTTTGATGAGCGAATGGGTGAGCGGATCTCTGACGACGTGCTGTCGAACTGTCATCAGTGCGGCGAACCCTGTGATACCCATGTCAATTGCGTGAATGACGGCTGTCATCTGCTGTTTATCCAGTGCAAAAGCTGCGCAGAGAAGTTTGAGAACTGCTGTAGCCCGATCTGTCAGGAAGAAGCAAAACTTTCACCGGAGGAGCAGCGCGCTCGCCGGGCGGGACGTGAGAATGGTAACAAGATCTTTAACAAGTCGCGTGGCCTGTTAAACATGACTATTCCGTCGCCAGTGAAGAAATAAGCGTGGCCGCCTGAAATGAGCTTCAGGCGGCTTGCTGTTTTACTGGCGCACACCTTCAACCGAGATCATCAGCTCAACCTTCTGCGAAGCTGGTCCCAGATCTTTGGTAATATTAAAATCTTTCAGTGTAATTTCGCCTTCGGCTTCAAAGCCAGCGCGGTAACCGCCCCACGGATCTTTACCTTCACCCAGCATTTTCGCCGCCAGCGTCACCGGTTTAGTCACGCCATTCAGCGTGAGATCGCCGGTAATCTTCAGCTCGTCACCCTCTTTTTTCACTGCTGTGGATTTGAACGTTGCCTGCGGGTTTTTGCTGCTGTTCAGGAAGTCAGCACTACGCAGGTGCTTGTCACGCTCCGCATGATTGGTGTCAACGCTGCTGGTATTAATGGTCACGTCAACTTTATCTGAGGCCGGATTCTTTTCATCGAAGGTGAAGCTGCCGTCAAAATCTTTGAAGGTGCCGTAGAGCCAGCTGTAACCCAGATGCTGAATGCGGAACTGGATAAAGGCGTGCTGACCCTCTTTATCAATCTTATAGTCCGCGGCACCGGCAGTCATCGAGCCGAGCAGCAGGCCGGCACCGGTCATCGCCAGTAAAGTCTTCTTAAACATATTATTTATCCTTTTCAGAGGGTAAGGGGAGACGTAAACCTGACATCCGTTTTAGGGTGATATCGCGATCGATAACGTGATGCTTTAGCGCAGCCAGACCATGCAGTACCGACAGGACCACAACCGTCCAGGCCAGCCAGAGATGAATGTCGCCTGCCAGATCTGCCTGTTCGCCTGCGCCGCTGAACAGTGCGGGCAGTGTAAACCAGTTAAATACGGCGATCGGTTTGCCATCGGCGGTGGAGATCAGATAGCCACTGATCAGAATGGCCAGCAGCAGGGTATAAAGGAGCAGGTGCGCCACTACCGAACTGATGCGTACCAGCGGGGAATAGCTGCTTAGCGGCTTTGGCGGCGGGGAAATAACGCGCCACAGCAGACGAATGATCAGCGTCAGCAACAGGATGACGCCAATACTTTTGTGGATTTCCGGTGCGTCGTGATACCAGCTGTCGTAATAGCCGAGACCAACCATCCAGAGTCCCAGTGCAAACATGGCATAAATTGCCAGCGCCATTGACCAGTGCAGTAGTACAGCAACCAGCCCAAACTGATGAGGTGTATTACGTAATAACATAATATGGGTTTCATGAAGAAATAATCTGAAATAAGCATCCACATTATGAAATATAAAAGCAATCGACCTTACGCTTCTATAAATTTTAATTTTCGGGGTGAAAAGGTTGAATAAAACTGCGGCGAGATGACCAGTATTACTGAATGAGATATTTCTGGCGGGATAGTCGTCAACGTTAAATGACGGTAATTAACGATATGGGCGAAATATAAGTCACCGTTATGTCATTAAGGTTCAGTTTTCGTCAGTTTATGTCAGCAGGGCGGCATCATACTGATGCCACCCGTTTTCAGAGTCAGAAACGCGAGAGACGGAAGGGGGACAAATCAAAGGAGAACGGTTTTTGCTGTGCGAATTCCGCAGCAAGCTCGCCTAACACGCTGGCAAATTTAAACCCATGTCCGCTGAGTCCGGTGATCAACAGGCGGTCAGGTTCACCCGGCAGGGTATCGATAATAAAGTCTTCGTCCGGGCTGAAATCGTAGCTGCAGGCTTCGCCATGCAGACAGACGCCGACGCCAGGTAAAAACTGACGGAGAAAACCAAAGGCCTCACTGCCGTCCGCCGCTACCGCGCCAAAAGGTTTACGATCTTCAGGCTGCTGCATCAGCTGACCGCCATCATGGCGACCTACCTTCAGTGCGTTATTATCCGCTGGAAAGCCGTAAAACTGGCTGCCATCTGCCATTTCAACCGTAAAGCCGGGAAACTTATTATTCTCGCTGTAGCGGCCATCTGCCTGATACCAGGCAAATACTTTGCGGGTAGGGACGACCGGCAGGCCAGGGATTAATTTGCAGACCCAGGTGCCAGCGCTTATCAGCATTTTGCGGCCCCGATAGATGCCATCCAGAGTGGTGACCTGCTGCAGGTCGCCATCACGACCAATCTCTGAGACCGGGCAGTTAAACAGCTGCGCACAGCCCGCCTGTTCCGCCAGCTGGATCCAGCTGCGAACCGCCTGTTCACATTTCAGAAAGCCGGACTGCGGCTCAAAGACGCCCATATAACCCTCTGGCACGTTGATTTGCGGCCAGCGCTTACGCACGTCATCGGGCTGCATCACCTCGATATTGAGCTGCCAGCGGCTCGCGCTGTCGATAACGTTCCGGATAAAGGGGGAGTGGTCAGGTGCAAGGTTAAGTACGCCGCTGCGGTGCATGATGCGCTCACCGGCGCGCTGTTCCAGCTCATCCCACAGCGTCTGCGCCCGCAGAACCAGCGGAACATAATGTTCGCCTTCACCATACGCGTGACGAATCAGCCGGCTCTCGCCATGATGCGTTCCCTGATTGTGGGGAGGATGGGCGCTGTCGATCATTAATACCGATAAACCCGCCTGGGTAGCATAGTAGGCAGCCGCTGCGCCCACTGAGCCGCTGCCGACGACGATAAGATCATAAATCATGATAACGACACTCTAAGAGTCACATAATCAAAAGCATACCAGAAACAGAAACGAAAAAGGCACCCCTGAGGGCGCCTCTTTGATGCGGCAGAAATTAATGCTTATTGAGGAGTCGTTCTGGTTGCTCGGCTGATTCTATCTTGGCGATGCCTGCCTCGAGGATCGAGATAAACTGCCTTGCCACATCCGTTGTCAGCCAGTAGGTCGGGCCAACATCCGCTTCTTCTTCTTTTTGATCCTGCGACGACAGCGAGTGCAGGCGGATCATCATGGCGTCATAGCTATCAACGGTACTGATGTCCCAGCCCACCAGTGGATGGGTCTGGATAACGTCTTTTTTTCTGTCCATTATAACCTCCTTATTACTCGTTAAACGAAGTGCATGATGAGGTTCAATGCGGCTTTTTTATTCCGATAGCGAAACAATTATAACAGTAAACCCGGGTATCACTGTTTAAAAAATGCCGTGAGCCAGCTTCTCACAGAATATTTGCGTTTGAAAGGAGGGCGTTGAAAAATAAAATGCCTGACGGGCAGGCATTTTTATCACTGTTCAATGGGCATGCAAAAAGCGGGTTAAGCCGCGTGAACGGGCTTAAAGTGCCGGCGTTTCCGGCACGATGCCGCCGCCACGTTTTTGCAGTGTTTCTGCCAGACGGGCAAAGTGCTGCTGAAGCTGCTCATCATGGTTTTGATTTTGGGCTTCCAGCGACAGATTGTGCACCAGCAACTGACTGGCACGATCGTCAAGACAGAAAATCAGACTGGAAAAGGCATTTTCCAGCACCGTTAAACGACGCTGCTGATCACCAATCAGTGCTAACAACTCACCAAAGGTCATCGCCTCTTCCGGTTTATCAGTAGTCATGGTGTCGCACCTCCTGTTATGCGTGACGAGCGCAAGGATAGGGCATTGATCAGTAAGAGTCTAGATGCAGAGAGGGGGAAGTGCGAGAGGGGAGAAAAGATAAAAAAACCGGGTGGCGACACCCGGAAAAAAAGCACAGTGGCGGTTAATCAGTAATGAACCAGTCGTCAGCGCTTTCCCACGTCTGCTGCAGGATTTCGCTGATCTGGTCGCGCGTCTCTTTTCCACCGCCCAGCACGCTGAGATTGTTAGCACTGGCGTAACGTACCTTGACGTGATTGGTCGAGTCAGGGAACTGTTCGTCGATGCGGCGCGATAATTCATCGCTTAACGCTTCTATCGCGCCAGCAGGAAGAGGTCGGGTATTGGATACGGTAATTTCAACGCGCATAATAGCCTCCGGTTAAGATACTGTATATATTTACAGTATTGGTGGTCCGGAGGCAAGTAAAATTATGCGATGCGCCAGTTCAGCGTTTCACCGGCCAGGAACGGCACCAGTGAGTGGCTGCCGAGCGCAATTGACTCCGGCACCTGCCACGGCTCACGCACCAGCGTGATCGTCCCCTCATTCAGTGGCAGACCGTAAAAACGCGGGCCATTTTCAGAACAGAACGCTTCAAAATGTTCCAGCGCATTCAGCTCTTCAAAAACGGTGGCGTAGGCGGGCAACGACGTCGGCGCATTAAAAACGCCCGCACAGCCGCAACTGGCCTCTTTAAGATGACGCAGATGCGGCGCGGTATCGGTGCCAAGGAAGAAGCGTGGATTCCCGCTCGCTACCACTTTACGCAACGCTTCCTGATGCACGTTGCGCTTAAGGATGGGCAGGCAGTAGAGGTGCGGGCGAATTCCGCCCACCAGCATATGGTTGCGGTTAAACATCAGATGCTGCGGGGTAATGGTTGCGCCCAGCGTCTCACCGGCATCAGCAACATATTCAGCGGCGTCCTGCGTCGTAATGTGCTCCATCACCACTTTCAGTGCCGGAAACTGGCTGCGTAGCGGCACCATCACGGTTTCAATAAAGCGGGCTTCGCGGTCAAAAATATCGATATGTGCATCAGTCACTTCACCATGGATCAGCAGTGGCATACCGAGCGTCTGCATCCGATCCAGCACGCGGGCAATCGACGCGATATTGGTCACGCCATGACTGGAGTTGGTGGTAGCGTGCGCCGGATAGAGCTTCGCCGCGGTGAACAGACCGGCGGTGAAACCGCGCTCAAGCTCATCAGGATCCAGCGAGTCGGTCAGGTAGCAGGTCATCAGCGGCGTAAAGGCGTGATCGGCGGGCAGTGCCGCCAGAATGCGATCGCGGTACGCTTCACCGGCCGCCACGCTGGTTACCGGCGGCACCAGGTTTGGCATCACAATGGCACGACCATTCACTGCGGTGGTATAAGGCAGGACCGTTTTAAGCATCTCATCATCACGCAGATGAATATGCCAGTCGTCAGGGCGACGCAGGGTAAGTTGCTGAGGTTGTGCTGTCATCAGTGAAGCTCCGGCAGAAAGGAAACAAAAGGCGTGTTTTGGCCGGGGTCTAAGCATAAGGATTCAGGCAACCGTTTGCACCTGCTTTTTATGCCGCCAGAGAAAATCCGCGCCAGTAGGCGCGGAAATCGGGATTACTGCGTAAAGGGAATGACCAGTTCGCCGGGCTTCACTTCCAGTCCTTTGGCAAATTTTTTCGCCAGCGATTCGCCTTTGCTGCGGTCAGCGCTGAGCACATAGGCGGGTTTTTGATCAAAATAGCTTTTCAGCGACTGATTCAGATAAGGCGTCAGCGTCTTCATGATTGAGGCCATTTTTTCCGGGGCAACCTGGGCATCGACAATCTCCAGATCGCGCAGATAAATTGCGCCCTGCTGCTGATCATAAACCGGCTGAGCACGCATCTTCAGTTGCATATCGGCCTGCTGCGGGCCAAACAATGAGGTCACATTAATTTTAGCGTTGCCGGAGAGCGTCACTTTACCCGGCTCTTCGCGGCCAATCTGACTGGTCAGGTTGTTCAGCACGATGTGTGCGTTAACCAGTCCGGAAACGCCAATATCCTTCTCGTAGTTGTTGTGCTTCTGCAGCGCCTGGTTTACTTCCTGTTCGCTGATGGTGTATTGCGTCAGTTGATTACAGCCGCTGACCAGCAGCGCCATCAACAGGGCAGTCAGCCCGAAAAAAGCCTTTTTCATCGATCTTTATCCTGAATATCAGAGCCAGTAAACAGGCCATAGCCTGCCTGAATGCGTGACGGGTGTCATCAGGAAAGGGATGAGAAACGCCGCAGCGTCTCTCATCAGGGCGGGACTAATGCGCTATCGAAGAGAGCAGATTAACCTGGGTCTGTTTGGCCATGTTATCGCGGTAGTCCGCCACCCGGCTCGGCCAGTCGATACCGGCGACCAGCGTCAGGGAGCGCAGTAGCGGGAAGAGATTAAAATCATCTTCCGACAGTTCGCCGTTTACCGCATTAGGCTGAACGATGAGTTTGTCCAGTTTGCGCAGATCCTCACTCACATTCTTAATCAGCCCGGCAGAGTGACTCTTCAACGTTTCAAAATCACCGAGGCTCGCCTGTTTTTTGCTGCGGAAATAGGCACGCGCCTCAGGCGTCGCGAATTCGGCAAAGGCCGCTTCGGCAATGCGCGGCAGCAGCAGTTTATTGACATAGCTGTTCATGTGGCGCAGCCAGTCGCCAATCGCCGGGTTCAGCGCGCCGGTGATCAGCGGCGCGCCATCCTGCTGATCGACATAATGCACGATCTCCATGCTCTCAGGCATTGCGCTGCCATCCTGCTTTTGCAGAATCGGTGCCATTTTTTGCCCGATCAGTCGTTTTGGCGTCTCTTCATCGTCGTTGAGCATCACCACCAGCTCAACCGGCTTATTCTTCAGACCGAAAATCATTCGCGCCTTAACGCAGAAAGGACAGTGGTCATAGATATAGAGTTTCATCCTGATCTCCCGGATTTTTACAGGTTTAGTGTTTAACAGAGTGAATCAATTCATCCTGTTTTCGGGCGCTCAAAAAGTATGGAAGAGATTACCCTGCAGGGCAAACCTGCCAGCCAGGATTGGTGGCTGTAGCCGGGCGAACCGACGGGTCATCGCTGTGATAACAGAGCAAAATCAACCTCTTTAAAGCTAAACCGCTGTAACGTTTTACCGCAGCCCAGGCGGCGGTTATAGTGAAAGCCGGGTAATGACGGCTTTCACTCACAGCCATTGATTTCAGGAGTCAGGATGTTTGGCTATCGTTCTGCCGCGCCCAGGGTGCGATTAACCACCGATCGACTGGTGGTCCGTCTGGTTCACGAACGTGATGCCTGGCGAATGGCAGATTACTATTCGGAAAACCGCCTGTTTTTAAAACCGTGGGAGCCGGTGCGCGATGACAGCCACTGCTACCCGTCGGGCTGGCAGGCGCGCCTCGGGCTGATTTCCGACATGCATAAGCAGGGGTCGGCCTTCTATTTCATTTTAATGGACAGCGATGAAACCGAAGTGCGGGGCGTGGCGAACTTCAGCAACGTGCTGCGTGGTTCCTTTCACGCCTGTTATCTCGGCTATTCACTGGGTGAAAAGTGGCAGGGGCAGGGGCTGATGTTTGAAGCCTTGCAGTCGGCTATCCGCTATATGCAGCGCCAGCAGCATATTCACCGCATCATGGCGAACTACATGCCGCACAACCAGCGCAGCGGCGATCTGCTGGCGCGACTCGGTTTTGAAAAAGAGGGTTACGCGAAAGATTATCTGCTGATCGACGGACGCTGGCAGGATCACGTGCTGACGGCCTTAACCCTGCGGGAATGGACGCCTGACCGGCGTGGACAATAATGAGGACGCGAGCATGAAGATGGCTTTATCCGCGCAGGCATTGCGCGTGCTGGGCTGCCTGCTGGAGAAGCAGGTCACCACGCCAGAGCAGTATCCGCTGTCACTGAATGGCGTAGTGGTGGCCTGTAATCAGAAATCGAATCGCGAGCCGGTGATGGAGCTGAGTGAAAGCGAGGTACAGAATCAGCTCGATCAGCTCGAAAAGCGTCATCTGGTCACCGGCAGCAGCGCCGCCGGACAGCGGGTGGTGAAATATGAGCAGCGTTTCTGTAATTCCGCGTTTGGTACACTGAAACTCAATAGTGCGGAAGTCGCTCTTCTCACCCTGCTGCTGTTGCGCGGGCCGCAGACGCCAGGCGAACTGCGTACCCGCAGCGGACGTCTGCACGAGTTCAGTGATGTCGGCGACGTCGAGCAGACGCTGGAAGGCTTGATGCAGCGCGAAGACAGTGCACAGGTCATCCGCCTGGCGCGTGAGCCAGGCAAGCGTGAAAGCCGCTTTATGCATCTGCTGGGCGATGAAGATGACGCGCATCAGGCTGCCGACGCGCCGGAAGAGCAGGGCGACCTGGCGGCGCGCGTCACTACGCTGGAACACCAGGTCGCCGCGCTGCAGGCACAACTCACCCAATTGCTGCAACCGGAGAGCTGAGATGACATTACGTATTGGCGTGGTGGGATTGGGCGGTATCGCACAGAAAGCCTGGCTGCCGGTGTTGTCGGCCGCGACAGACTGGACGCTGGTGGGGGCGTTTTCCCCGAATCAGGCCAAAGCCCGCCCGGTCTGTGACAGCTATCGCATGCAGTGCTTTGGCTCACTGAATGAGTTAGCCGCAGCCTGCGACGCGGTGTTTGTTCACAGCAGCACCGCCACCCACTATGAGGTGGTCAGGGCGCTGCTGCTGGCAGGAAAAGATGTCTGCGTCGACAAGCCGCTGGCTGAAACCCTGGAGCAGGCTGAAGCGCTGGTGGCGCTGGCGGAAAAACACCAGCGTAAACTGATGGTGGCCTTTAACCGCCGGTTCGCCCCGCGCTATCAGCAGCTGCGGGCGGAGATGGCTGGCGCGGCTTCTCTGCGGATTGAAAAGCACCGCAGCGACAGCGTCGGACCATGGGATCTTCGCTTTACCCTGCTTGATGACTACCTGCATGTGGTGGACACCGCGCTCTGGCTGGGCGGCAAGCCGTTTCGCCAGGTTCAGGGACGCATTGATACCAACGAGCAGGGGCAGATGCTCTATGCCGAGCACCATTTCGCTGTTGAAGGCCTGGCGATCACCACCAGCATGCACCGGCGCGCAGGCAGTCAGCGCGAGCGGGTCAGCGCAGTGTGTGACGGTAAGTGCATCGACATCAGCGAGATGCGCGACTGGCAGGAAGAGCGCAGTGATGGCCTGCTAATCACCCCGCCGCCCGCCTGGCAGAGTCATCTGACACAGCGCGGCTTCAGCGGTGCCGCACGCCATTTTATTGACTGCGTACAAAATCAGACGAAGCCTGAAACCAGCGGTGAGCAGGCGCTGATGGCGCAGCGTGTGGTGGAAAAACTGTGGCGTGAGGCGACGCAGGAATAACGCCTTGTAACACTCCGCGCTGGTCATTTCCCTCCGTGGCAGTAGACTGTCGCCGGGCATCCTCGGGTGCCCGCGCTAATTCTCCTTTTTTGCCGATTCTTTTCAGGATGCGCCGTCAATTATGAATTTGTTGAAATCGCTGGCAGCGGTCAGTTCTATGACCCTGTTTTCCCGCGTACTGGGCTTTGCCCGTGATGCCATCGTGGCGCGGGTGTTTGGTGCCGGAATGGCGACCGATGCCTTCTTTGTTGCGTTTAAACTGCCCAATCTGCTGCGCCGTATTTTTGCTGAAGGCGCATTTTCTCAGGCGTTCGTGCCGATTCTGGCTGAATATAAAAACAAGCAGGGTGAAGAGGCGACGAAACTGTTTCTGGCTTACGTCTCAGGCCTGCTGACGCTGGCACTGGCGCTGGTCACGGTGGCGGGGATGATCGCTGCGCCCTGGGTCATCATGGTCACGGCCCCCGGCTTTGCCGACAGTGCTGATAAGTTTGCCCTGACCAGCTCGCTGCTGCGGGTGACGTTCCCCTACATTATGCTGATTTCGCTGGCCTCGCTGGCGGGGGCGGTGCTGAACACCTGGAACCGCTTCTCGGTGCCGGCGTTTGCGCCAACCCTGCTGAATGTCAGCATGATTGGTTTTGCGCTGTTTGCTGCGCCGCACTTTCATCCACCGGTAATGGCGCTGGCCTGGGCGGTAGTCGCGGGCGGCGTGCTGCAGCTCGGCTATCAGCTTCCTCATCTGAAAAAGCTGGGAATGCTGGTGCTGCCGCGTCTTAATCTGCGCGACGCGGGCGTATGGCGAGTGATGCGTCAGATGGGCCCGGCCATTCTGGGCGTTTCCGTCAGTCAGATCTCGCTGATCATCAACACCATCTTCGCCTCGTTTCTGGTTTCGGGTTCGGTCTCCTGGATGTACTACGCGGATCGCCTGATGGAGTTCCCTTCGGGTGTGCTGGGTGTGGCGCTGGGCACCATTCTGCTGCCGTCGCTGGCTAAAAGTTTTGCCAGCGGCAACCATGATGAATATTCCCGACTGATGGACTGGGGTCTGCGCCTCTGCTTCCTGCTGGCGCTGCCGAGTGCCGTGGCGCTGGGCATGCTCTCCGGTCCGCTGACCGTGGCACTGTTCCAGTACGGTAAGTTCACCGCCTTTGATGCATTGATGACGCAGCGTGCGCTGATCGCTTACTCCGTCGGACTAATGGGCCTGATTGTGGTTAAGGTGCTGGCGCCGGGCTTCTATTCCCGTCAGGACATCAAAACGCCGGTGAAAATCGCGATTATCACGCTGATCATGACGCAGCTAATGAACCTGGCGTTTATTGGCCCGCTGAAACATGCCGGTCTGTCACTGTCGATTGGTCTGGCGGCCTGTCTGAATGCGTCGCTGCTCTACTGGCAGCTGCGTAAGAAGAATATCTTTATGCCGCAGCCGGGCTGGAGCAGCTTCCTGCTCCGCCTGCTGATCGCTGTGGTAGTGATGGCCGGCGCGCTGTTTGCCATGCTGCAGTGGATGCCGGCCTGGGAGCAGGGCTCCATGCTGTGGCGACTGCTGCGTCTGGCGGCGGTTTGTGCTGTCGGCGGCGGCGCTTATTTCCTGGCGCTGGGAGTGCTGGGCTTCAGGCTGCGCGACTATGCACGGCGCACCGCTGTGTAAGACTGAGCCTAAAGCAGACAATAAAAAATCCCGCACCAGGCGGGATTTTTTTCGCTACTTTGCGGCTCAGGCTTTACGACTTAACGTCGCCTGGCCTTTACCCATCCCATCCGGGCCATAAAAGGCCTGAGTCTGATGCGGCTTCAGCACTTCAAGTGCATTTTCGGTGTAGCGAATCTGATGCTGCAGCAGCATGCCATTATGAACATTGGCATCCTGCAGACGACGGGTATGCTGCTGAATAGTGTCCCAGCGGCGCGCCATGTCGTTCTGACCACGATAAGGTGCCGATGTCGCCTGACTCTGTTCAGCGGTACGGCGCATCTCATCCAGATAGTTCAGCGTACTGAGCAGCGCACTTTTATCTTCGGTGATGCGCTGCAACAGGTTGCTGTTAATGCTGCCCGCTGCCAGTTGCTGCTGCTCTTCTTCCAGCACCGCTGAAAGCGACGCCAGCACGTCCTGCATCTTATCTAATGTGGTCTGCAAATTACTCATGGGAATTAATTACCCTCTAAATACGCCTTAGTGTCGGCAATCAGCGCATCGGCGATTTTGCCGGTATCCATCTTCAGTTCGCCATTACGAATGGCGGTTTTCAGTTGTTCAACGCGCTCGACGTTAATATCTTTGCTGCTCGGCTGCATCAGCTGCGACTGCGCGCTGCTCAGGCTGACCTGCGCTGCAGCAGGGGTCGTGGCTGCTACCGGGCTGGCACTCTGACGCACTTTGCTGCTGCCAGACTCACTGCTGTCGCGGCTTTGTACGGTGCTGGCGGGTTTCAGAGGTTGCGTTCTGTCAATGCTCATATTCGGGCTCCTGTACGGTCAGGGGAAGTCTGCCACCTGAATCATAATAGCGTTATCGCTTTGTTGATTCTTCTATCGGCAGCACTGCGGGCTTCTTTAACACTTTACAGCGTTATAAGAATATTCCCATCGTCGCGCACCTTACCGCTGACAATCTGGCCATTTCCCATCCTCACCCGAACCGACTGCGAGCGGGCGGCGTTGTTCAGCGCCTTGCCTTCACCGCTGGCGTCAAAGCCGTCACCGCTGGCAATTACCATCACATTCTGACCCGCCTTAACACGCCATGGCTGACGCAGCGTGGAGGGATTAATCGGCTGTCCTGGCTGGATATCACGCAGCACTACGGCGTCTGCGACTGCGTCCGCATTCAACAGGGCGCGGGCAGGCAGGGTATCAAGGCGGCCGGTCTGCAGCGTGAAATCACTTTCGCTGACGCTGCTGCCCTGGCTCAGCAGCCGGGTCGCCACCAGATAAGACCCGGTGACCTGAACCTGTACCTGGATATAACGGCGATTCTCATCGCAGTTTGCCGCCACGCTCATGTTGCCCCATAACCGGCTATTGCCTGGCAGGGTGAACTTAGGCGTCTCACAGGCTGGCCATTGCTCTTTCGGCGTGCGCACCACGACCACCATGCCTTCAGCATGCTGAGCGTCACGCGCTTTAAAAAATTGATTCAGTTGTGCATTGAGATCCCCGGCAGAAGCCGGCAGGGCGATCACGACCAGCAGGCTGGTCAGCAGAGTCAGATATCGACGCATTGTGCAGTTCCTCACTGATGATGGCGACGAGTGTACTCGTTAAGAAAAATCCTCAATTGTCAAAATAGCGGTCATTTAAGGCGTTATTCAGACGATGACGGCTTGCTTTTTCAAATTAAGCTGCGAGCTCGAAATTCTCATACGCGGAGGAAACATGCTCGACAAACTGGATGCGGCGCTGAAATTTGGAACGGAGGCCCTCAACCTGCGTGCTCAACGTCAGGAGATCCTGGCGTCAAATATTGCCAACGCCGATACCCCTGGTTATCAGGCCCGGGATATCGACTTTGCCAGCGAGCTGAGTCGGGTGATGTCCAATGGTCGTGCGGAAGGCAGCAGCATGGCGTTAAAAGTCACGTCAGCTCGCCACATTGAAGCACAGACAAACGGGGCGCCATCAATGGATATGCTTTATCGCATTCCTGACCAGCCGGCTGCCGACGGCAACACCGTAGATATGGACCGTGAGCGTACACAGTTCGCGGATAACAGCCTGAAATATCAAACCGACCTCACCCTCATCAGTAGCCAAATCAAAGGCATGATGAGCGTGTTACAAGGGCAATAATTATGGCCTTGCTGAATATTTTTGACATTGCCGGCTCAGCGATGACCGCGCAATCACAGCGATTAAACGTCAGTGCCAGTAACCTGGCAAACGCCGACAGCGTCACCGGCCCCGATGGCAAGCCTTACGTGGCAAAGCAGGTGGTCTTCCAGACTGATGCGGCACCGGGTTCAGCGACCGGCGGTGTGAAAGTGGCACGCGTCGTGGACGATCCTACCCCTGCGAAGCTGGTCTATGACCCGGGCAACCCGATGGCCGATGCCAAAGGCTACGTGAAGATGCCGAACGTGGATGTGGTTTCTGAAAGCGTCAACACCATGTCGGCGTCACGCAGCTACCAGGCCAACGTCGAGGTGCTCAACACCGTGAAGTCGATGATGATGAAAACCCTGACGATCGGGCAATAACGGAGAAAAATTATGGCTATCGCGGTAGGCGTTAATGAAAAGCTGGACCCCACGGTCCTTAGCTCATCCAGCACCAGTGGCACCGGCAACAACGCGCAGGATCTGCAGAATCAGTTCCTGACCATGCTGGTGACGCAGTTAAAAAACCAGGATCCAACCAATCCAATGGATAACAGCCAGCTCACCACGCAGCTGGCACAGATCAATACCCTGAGCGGCATTGAAAAACTGAATACCACACTGGGATCGATCTCCGGACAGATCAGCACCAGCCAGTCGCTGCAGAGCTCCACGCTGATTGGGCATGGCGTGATGGTTAATGGCGGACAGATTCTGGTAGGCAACGGCACCACAACACCATTTGGCGTGGAGCTGGCTTCCGCCTCTACCGGCGCATCCGCCACCATTAAAGATGCCAATGGCACGGTGATCGACACCGTCGATCTGGGCGCGCTGAGTGCTGGCGTCCACACCTTCTCGTGGGATGGCAAGCTGACTGATGGCTCTGTCGCACCGGATGGTAAATACAGCGTTGCGATTGCCGCAAGCAATGGCAACACACAACTGGTGGCACAACCGCTTAACTACGCCTACGTCAATGGGGTGAGTACTGCGAACAACACCACAAAACTGGATCTCGGCACCATGGGCTCCGCCACCCTTGACGACGTACGTCAGATTCTCTGATTAACCTGTAGACAGGAAACAAACACATGTCATTTTCCCAAGCGGTCAGCGGCCTTGGTGCTGCTTCAAGTAACCTTGATGTCATCGGTAACAACATTGCTAACTCCGCGACAGCGGGCTTTAAATCCAGCACCATCGCGTTTGCCGATATGTTTGCCGGTTCTAACGTCGGTCTCGGTACCAAAGTCGCTGCGGTGATCCAGAACTTTAACGATGGCGCGACCACCACCACCAGCCGTGGCCTGGACGTTGCGCTGAGCGGCAACGGTTTCTTCCGTATGACCGACAGCAGCGGCGGCGTCTTCTATTCACGTAACGGCCAGTTAACGCTGGATGCCAACCGTAACCTGGTGAACACCCAGGGTCTGAACGTGACCGGCTATCCGGCAAGCGGTTCACCGGCCACCATCCAGGCGGGTGCGAACCCGGTGGCGCTGACTATTCCTACCACGCAGATGTCAGCCCGCGCGACCACCACTGCTGGACTGGTTGCCAACCTGAACTCAACGGATACCACGCCAACGGTGACCACCTTCTCGACGGCGAACGCAGACAGCTACAACAAGAAAACCACCGCCACCGTGTTCGATTCGCAGGGTAATGACCACGCGCTCGACATGTATTTCGTGAAAGACACCACGAGCAACAGCTGGACCGTCCACACCATTGATGGTAACACCGGCACCTCAGCGGGTGACTTCAGAATGGCGTTTGACACCAGCGGTAAGCTGACCAGCGTCTCTAAGCTGGATGCCACCGGTGCCGTTGTGAGCACCACCACGGATGGCACCGTCGGCCTGACGCTGAACGTGGGCGGCGCCAATGGCGCGGTCGCCAATCAGCCGATCAACCTGAGCATGCTGGGCAGCCTGCAGCAGAACACCGGCACTACCACCTTTGGCAGCCCGACGCAGGATGGCTATGCACCAGGCGATCTGACCAGCTACGCGATCAATGATGACGGCACCATTACCGGTAGCTACTCAAACCAGAAAACCCAACTGCTGGGTCAGATTGTCCTGTCGAGCTTCTCAAACCCGGAAGGTCTGGAATCGAAAGGCGACAACGTCTGGCAGGCTTCGAGTGCATCCGGTCAGGCAGCCATTGGTCTGGCTAACACCGGCACCTTCGGCTCACTGACGGCAGGCGCACTGGAATCGTCCAACGTCGATATGAGTAAAGAGCTGGTGAACATGATCGTCGCACAGCGTAACTATCAGGCGAATGCGCAGACCATCAAAACTCAGGACCAGATTCTCAACACGCTGGTTAACTTACGTTAATTCGCTAACAGGATTGCCATATGGATCACGCGATATATACCGCGATGGGCGCGGCCAGCCAGACGCTGGATCAGCAGGCGGTTACCGCCAGCAACCTCGCCAACGCCTCAACACCCGGTTTTCGTGCACAGCTGAATGCGCTGCGCGCGGTGCCGGTGAGTGGCTGGTCGCTGCCGACCCGTACGCTGGTCGCCGCCTCAACACCCGGCGCCGACATGAGTCAGGGCGCGATGGATTACACCGAGCGTCCGCTCGATGTGGCGGTGCAGCAGGATGGCTGGCTGGCGGTGCGTACCGCTGACGGCAGCGAAGCCTATACCCGCAACGGCAATATGCAAATCAGTCCGACCGGTACGCTGACGGTTCAGGGCAATCCTGTGATGGGCGATGGCGGTCCGATTGTGATCCCGCAGGGTACGGAAATCACCATTGCGGCAGACGGCTCCATCACCGGGCTGAACGCCGGTGATTCGCCGAACGCCACGGTTCAGCTGGGCAAGCTGAAGCTGGTCAGGGCAACCGGACAGGAGCTGCAGCGCAGTGATGACGGCATGTTCCGTCCGACTGCATCGACGCAGGCGACTCGCGGTGCTGCACTGCAGGCTGACGCCACCATGCAGGTAATGCCTGGCGTGCTGGAAGGCAGCAACGTTAAACCAGTGGAAACCATGGTCGATATGATCGCCAACGCCCGACGTTTTGAGATGCAGATGAAAGTCATCACCAACGTCGACGAAAATGAACAAAAAGCCAATCAGCTCCTGAACATGAGCTAAGGCGCGAGGATAACAACATGATTCGTTCTTTATGGATCGCTAAGACCGGTCTTGATGCGCAGCAGATGAACATGGACGTCATTGCCAACAACCTGGCAAACGTCAGCACCAACGGCTTTAAACGTTCACGTGCCGTGTTCGAAGATCTGATGTACCAGACTATGCGCCAGCCGGGCACGCAGTCATCAGAACAGACAACGCTGCCATCGGGCCTGCAAATCGGTACTGGTGTGCGTCCGGTGACCACTGAGCGTCTGCACACCCAAGGCAACCTGTCGCAGACCAGTAACTCAAAAGATATCGCTATTAACGGTCAGGGTTATTTTCAGATTCAGATGCCGGACGGCACCTCTGCGTATACCCGTGATGGCGCGTTTCAGGTTGATCAGAACGGCCAACTGGTGACTAACTCCGGTTTCCCAGTGCAGCCAGGCATTACCATTCCGGCCAACGCCACCAGCATTACGGTGTCGCGTGACGGTGTGGTCAGCGTGACGCAGCAGGGGCAGGCTCAGGCAGCGCAGGTCGGTCAGTTAACGCTGAGCACCTTTATGAACGACGCCGGTCTCGATAGCGTGGGTGAAAACCTCTACAAGGAAACCCAGGCATCGGGCGCACCGACGGACAGTACCCCAGGCCAGAACGGCGCGGGTCTGCTCTATCAGGGCTATACCGAAACCTCGAACGTTAACGTAGCGGAAGAGCTGGTCACCATGATTCAGACGCAGCGTGCTTACGAAATCAACAGCAAAGCGATCAGCACCTCTGATCAGATGCTGGCGAAATTAACTCAGCTTTAATCCCGAACAGGGCCAGCCCGTGCTGGCCTGAGATACAGACATTAATAAGGTCGTGACACCGTGGCGAAGCAACAGATTCTCAAGCCTGGACATTGGTTAGTCGCCTCGTTGCTGCTAACTCTTAACGGATGTGCCCTGGTCCCGCGTACTCCGCTGGTCGAAGGGGCAACCACGGCGCAGCCGATGCCGTCCGCGCCACCGGTGGTAAACGGCTCTATATTCCAGGGCGTCGCGCCACTTAACTACGGCTATCAGCCGCTGTTTGAAGATCGCCGTCCACGCAACATCGGCGATACCCTGACCATCACGCTGCAGGAAAACGTCAGCGCCAGCAAAAGCTCCTCAGCCAGTGCCAGCCGCGACGGCAGCAACAGCTTTGGTGTGAGCGGCGTGCCGACGGGTCTGGCAGGCCTGGTGGGTGCAGGTGGCGAAAAAGCCAATCTCAGCGCCGAAGGCAAAAACGACTTCGCAGGTAAAGGCGGCGCATCTGCCAATAACACCTTTACCGGCACCATTACCGTCACCGTGGATCAGGTGTTGTCAAACGGCAACCTGCACGTGGTCGGTGAAAAACAGATCGCCATTAATCAGGGCACGGAGTTCATTCGCTTCTCGGGCGTGGTCAACCCACGCACCATCAGCGCCAGTAACGCCGTGTTATCTACCGCTGTCGCCGATGCACGTATTGAGTACGTCGGAAATGGTTACATCAATGAGGCGCAGACCATGGGCTGGTTCCAGCGTTTCTTCCTGAACATCTCGCCGATGTAAGAGGTTTCAATGAAAAAGTTAACGCTGTTACGCGCCGGGCTGGCGCTGCTGCTGGGCGTCAGCCTGCTGGCCAAAGCCGATTTGATTCGCGATTTAACCACGATACAGGGCGTACGTGATAACCAGCTGCTGGGCTACGGCCTGGTCGTGGGCCTGGATGGCACCGGTGACCAGACCACGCAGACGCCATTTACTACCCAGACAGTGAGCAACATGTTGTCACAGCTTGGCATCACCGTGCCTGCGGGCACCAACATGCAGCTGAAAAACGTGGCAGCCGTTATGGTGACCGCTAAGCTGCCGTCGTTTGCCCGTCAGGGACAGAACCTGGATGTGGTGGTCTCATCGCTGGGTAATGCAAAAAGCCTGCGCGGCGGCACGCTGTTAATGACGCCGATGAAAGGGGTTGATAACCAGGTCTATGCGCTGGCGCAGGGCAACATCCTGGTCGGTGGTGCGGGTGCCTCTGCGGGCGGCAGCAGCGTTCAGGTCAACCAGCTGAACGGTGGCCGTATCACTGGCGGTGCAACGGTTGAACGTGAACTGCAGAGCAACTTTGGTTCGCAGAACACCATTAACCTGCAGCTTAATAACGAAGACTTCTCAATGGCGCAGCGTATTGCTGATGCGATCAACGCCCGTGGCGGTTATGGCGCAGCGCAGCCGCTGGATGCCCGTACCGTGCAGATCCGCGTGTCACCCAATAATGGTGCGCAGGTGCGTCTGCTGGCTGAGATCCAGAACATTGATGTCTCGATTCCGGTTGAAGATGCCAAAGTGATCATCAACTCCCGTACCGGCTCGGTAGTCATGAACCGCGAAGTCACGCTGAATCAGTGTGCGGTAGCACAGGGCAACCTGTCAGTGACGGTTAACCAGCAGCAGAACGTCAGTCAGCCTGATACACCGCTGGCCGGTGGTCAGACCGTGGCGACGACGCAGACCCAGATTGATCTGCGCCAGACCGGCGGTGCGCTGCAGCGCGTCAATGCCAGCGCTAACCTGAACAACGTAGTGCGTGCGCTGAATGCGCTGGGTGCATCACCTATCGAACTGATGTCGATTCTGCAGTCGATGCAGAGTGCCGGCTGTCTGCGTGCCAAACTGGAAATTATCTGATGGCTGATATGCAATCTGTCACGAGTCCGGCTTTCGACAGCCGCTCCCTGAATGATCTTAAACGCCAGGCAAGCAACGATCCGAAAGGACATGCGTTGCAGGTTGCACGTCAGGTCGAAGGGATGTTTGTACAGATGATGCTGAAGAGTATGCGCGATGCGTTGCCGCAGGACGGCATTATGGGCAACGAGCAGACCAAACTCTTTACCTCTATGTATGACCAGCAGATTGCACAAGAGATGGGCAAGCGTGGCCTCGGCCTGGCGGAAACCATCGTCAAACAGATGCAGCCCGCCACCGCGCCGGATGAAAAAGCGGGTACGGTGCCGATGAAGCTGGATAACAGCTTTATTCTCAGCACCAGCGGGGCCACACCACTGCCCGCCCAGCAGCTGGAGCAGATGGTGCGTAAGGCGATGCCGCGTCTGCCGCCGGTCGCATCACCGACCGGTCTGCCCAGCGACAGCCGCGAGTTTATCGCCCAGCTGACGCAACCGGCACAGGCTGCCAGTCAGCAGAGTGGCATTCCTCATCACCTGATTCTGGCGCAGGCTGCGCTGGAGTCGGGCTGGGGCCAGCGTCAGATCCTGACCCGCGACGGCAAGCCGAGCTATAACGTGTTTGGCATTAAAGCCAGCGGCGACTGGAAAGGTGAGACTACCGATATCATGACCACCGAATATGAGCAGGGTGCAGCGAAGAAAGTGCGTGCCAGCTTCAGGGTGTATAACTCCTATTTCGAGGCGCTGACGGACTACGTCAAACTCCTGTCCAATAACCCACGCTATGCGGCGGTAACCAACGCCACATCGGCAGAGCAGGGTGCGCAGGCGTTACAGGCGGCAGGCTACGCTACCGATCCGAAATATGCGCAAAAGCTGGTGGGAATGATTCAGCAATTCAAAAGTATGGGCGACAAAGTCGTCAAAGCGTACAGCCAGGATATGGGCGACCTGTTCTGATCATTACGCCTCAAGTTTCACTTAAGCAAGCCGATAACATCCCTATAGCCAGAAGCGTTTTCGCCTGCTGGCGCCCACTTTGATGTCTGCCAGCCCGGTTGACGGGGAACGTAAGGAACCGAGATGTCCAGCATAATTAACTCCGCGATGAGCGGATTGAGTGCCGCGCAGGCCGCTCTGAGCACTACCAGTAACAACATTTCTAACTACACCGTGGCGGGCTATTCACGTCAGACCACGGTACTGGCGCAGGCGAACAGTACCCTGCAGGGCAACAGCTATTATGGTAACGGCGTGAACATCACCGGTGTACAACGTGAATATGATTCATTCATTGCCACACAGCTGCGGGGTGCCAGCGCGAGCTACAGTGCGGTCGATACTCAGCATACGCAGATTTCTAATATTGACGATCTGCTGTCGACCGCGACGACCAGCCTGTCGACCTCGCTGCAGGGCTTCTTTACCAACCTGCAGAACGTCGTCAGCAACGCCAACGATCCGTCAGCGCGTCAGTCGATGCTCAGCAATGCGCAGGGTCTGGTGAACCAGTTCCAGACCTCAGCGCAATACCTGAACAATATGCAGAACAGCGTCAATGCTGATGTCAGTTCCAGTGTTAAACAGGTCAACACGATCACCAGCCAGATTGCCGATCTTAATAAACAGATTGGTAAACTGAGTACTGCCGGCGGTGCCACACCTAACGATTTGCTCGACAAGCGTGATCAACTGGTCAATGACCTGAATAAAGTCGTTGGCGTGACGGTGTCTCAGCAGGATGGCAGTTACACCGTTTCAATGGCAAATGGCCTGACGCTGGTGAACGGCGATAAATCGCATGAACTGGTCGCGATGGCCTCCAGCAGCGATCCGACGCGCACCACCATCGGCTATGTCGATAAGCAGGCGGGCAACGTCGAGATCCCGGAAAAGCTAATCACCACCGGCTCGCTCGGCGGTCTGCTGGCGTTCCGTACTCAGGATCTGGATCTGGCACAGAATCAGCTGGGTCAGTTAGCAGCGGCGTTTACCACCAGCTTTAACGATGTCCATAAGCAGGGCTTTGACAGCAATGGCGACCAGGGCGTCGATTTCTTTAATATCGGCAGCCCAACTGTGGTGAGTAACAGTAAAAACAGCACCGCCGCTTCCGTGACCGCAGAATGGACTGACACCAGCGCGCTGAAATCCACTAACTACAACGTCAGCTTTGACGGCAGTAACTGGACCGCCACGCGAGCCTCTGACAGCACGGCTGTGACCATCACACAGGGTACTGATGCCAGTGGCAATACCACACTGAGCTTTGATGGCCTGGAACTGACCGTTGCCGCTACGCCAGCACCCGCCGCCAAAGACAGCTTCCTGGTGAAACCGGTTCAGAATGTGATTAACGACATGTCCGTGGCGATCACCAGTGAATCTCAGGTGGCTGCTGCGAGCGCCGTTGGCGGTGAGAGCGACAACCGCAATGCGCAGAAACTGCTGAATCTGCAGGATCAGAAGCTGGTGGGCGGCAACGCCACACTGTCACAGGCCTATGCCGCTATCGTCAGCACCGTGGGTAACAAAACCAGCTCACTGGAAACGACCAGTACGACTCAGAAAAGTGTGGTCACTCAGCTGACCGAACGCCAGCAGTCGGTCTCTGGTGTAAACCTTGATGAAGAGTACGCCAATCTGACCAAGTATCAGCAATATTACATGGCCAATGCGCAGGTGCTTCAGACTGCCAGCACCGTGTTTAATGCATTGATCAATATTCGCTAAGGGCAGGAGATAACATGCGAATCAGTACAAACATGATTTTTGAACAGCAGGTGCGCGGCATTACTGACTCGCAAGCCTCCTGGCTGAAAGTGGGCGAGCAGCTTTCCAGCGGCCGCCGTGTCACCAACCCTTCAGACGATCCGATTGCCGCGTCACGCGCTGTGGTGCTGTCACAAACCCAGCAGCAGGGCAAACAGTATGCGCTGGCACGTACCTTTGCTGAGCAGGGGTTGTCACTGGAAGAGAATGCGCTGAAAGGCGTAACCAGTGGTATCCAGGATGCACAGACGCTAATCGTTAACGGTTCAACCGGTACGCTGAGCGACGACGATCGGGCTTCTATTGCCACGCAGCTGGAGGGGATTCGTGCCCAGTTGCTGAACCAGGCCAACAGCCAGGATGCCAATGGCCGTTACATTTTTGCTGGTTATAAAACCGACAGTGCACCGTTTGTGGATACGGCGGGCACCGGCGTCAGTTATGCCGGCGGCACTGAGGCTATCACTCAGAAGGTCGACACCAGCCGTAGTATGACCGTGGCTCACACCGGTGATAACGTATTTATGTCTATTACCGGTAATGCCACCAAAGAGCCGGACGGCAGTGCCAGCGAAACCAATCTGTTTAAGATGCTGGACAGCGCCATTGCTGCGCTGAAAGTGCCACAGGATGCTGCTGATGCCGCAACCAAACAGACCTTCCAGGATGCAATGGATAAAACCAACCGCGGCCTGGGCAACGCGCTGAATAATGTCTTAACGGTACGTTCTGAGATTGGTACCCAGCTGTCTGAGATTGATACGCTGAATGCCCAGGGCGACGATCGTGGGGTGATTTACGACTCGCAGATGAGTGATCTGGTTAACGTGGATTTAACGGAAGCGGCTTCCAGCTATACCATGCAGCAGACAGCACTTCAGGCCTCTTATAAGACTTTCACTGATATGTCCAAGATGTCGCTGTTCCAGATGAATTCGTAATCTGACCTGAAATTTTGAGCGTACTTTAACCGGATGCGCTTACTTTTTCCCATCCTCCTGCTAAAGGAGGGTGGGATTTTTTTGCCTGTGATTCAGCCGACGGCAGGGCGATTTGTCATAAAGCCTGCATGCATGGCTTTCCTGCTTATTCATTTCACACTATCCCGCAGCCATGCATGCCTGATGTTATCCCGCACTTAGTTACGCCAGGGTAACTGACGCCGTCTTTCCTGATGGCTGACGACGTAAACGGGGCGGTATTAATTCTTTGTCTGCCTGCGGACTGAATTGATGCCATAAAAAAACCCCGGCTTTCAGGCCGGGGTTCAGTTCACAACAACTTATGGGTTAGGGCTTTGTCGCCGGGGCAGTGGCCTGATGGGTGGCGCTATGACCACCCGCAGAACCGCGACCGTCGAACTCATACGGCGCACGGACCCAGTCACTGTGCGGAGCGGGTTCTGACTGCCAGACCGGCGCAGGCGCTTTAGTCATCGGCGCAGAGGCATAGTGCTTCCAGCGAGTACCGTCATTCGGCACCGCTTCAGCAGCCGGCGCTGATGTAGCAGGTTCAGCTGCCGTTACCGGTGCTGCAGGCGCGACATCACGCGCGGCAACCGGCGCATGAGGTTCACTGACTGGCGCGATTTCAGCGTTAGCAGCAACCGGCGCGTTCAGCACTTCTTCCACTTCTGCTGCGATCGCTTCGCTGACATCAGTAGCTGACTGCTCAGCAACGTCGGCAGGCTGTGAAACCTCAGCAGCTGACGTTACCACCGCTGTTTCGGTGACCGGCTCAGCAGGCTGTGATACGGGCGTTTCAGCGACGGGCTCAGCAGGCACGGCTTCAGCCGCTACAGCTTCCGCTTTAGCTTCATCAGCAGCCGGAACAACAGAAGGCTGCTCATCAACCGGGGCGTCGATAGCACGGGTATCGTCAGTGTTGACGATCGCCACCGGCGTTTCTGCCTGCGGCTCGGCCCGTTGCACTGGCGCGTCCTGAGCAACCGATTCAACGGCGGCAGCAACCGGCAGCGCAGGGGTCGCGTCTGCGGTCTCTTCGCTGTTATAAGCTGGCGTCTCATGCGTTACATTATGAACCTGCTCTTCGCTAGCCTGGCTCACCGGATAGCGAATCCAGACTTTGCCGGATGCCATTTCAGGTGAAGCAGCGGCAGCGGCCAGAGGCATAGCTGACTGCGTCGGGTAACGCTCATCACGGTAACGACGACGACGCTGTCCGCTGACGCGCAGATGACGTGGCGAACGACGTGAACGACGCGGCATATTGGCGTTATCACGGCTGTCGTTGTCATCCTGCTCGTCACTCTGCGAAGCCTGGAACTCAGGCTGTGTCTGAGCAACGTCAGCTGGCTGTGACGGACGCACTTCAGCAGGCTGGGCAATGTCGCTGGCTTCGGCTGGCATAGGCGGACGGTTATCATCCACACGCACCTTCTGGTTAAGCTGACGCGGCTTACGACGCGGCATAACCTGAACGCGTTCATCATCCTGCGCCTCAGTGACGTCCAGGGCTTCAGCAACGACGGCTGGCTGCTCAGCGGCTTTGGCCGCTTCTTCACCGGCACGTTTCTCTTCCTGACGACGACGCTGACGTTCAGCACGCTGTTCACGACGCTGTTGCTGCTGCTCATCACGCTGCTGACGCGCTTCTTCGCTCAGTGCCGGACGCTCTTCGCGCACTTCACCCGTCTGAGACTGACGCTTGTTGCGACGGTTGTCGTTGCCATCGCGCGGCTCGCGGCTTTCACGTGGCTCACGACTTTCGCGCGGTTCACGGCTTTCACGCGGCTCGCGACTTTCGCGTGGTTCACGGCCTTCACGGGACTGTGCATTGTCACCGTTACGCGGCGTACGTTCACGGCGATTGTTGTTACGACGGTTGTTATTGTTGCTGCGGCGCTCGCCACGGCCGCTGTTGCTTTCCTGCTCTTCAGTCGCTTTCTGCGTTTCAGCAACCTCAGTGGCCACTGGTGCAGCAGCAGGCGCATCTTCGCCAGCGAACATTTTTTTCAGGCCGCCAAGCAGACGCCCGAAGAAACCGGTGCTGACGGTCGCTGGTGCAGCAACAGCCGGGGCTGATTTTGCTGCTGGCTGAGCTTCAGTGCGCTTCACTTCAGGCTCAACTTCTACCGGCGCAGGAGGCGCATCAGGCATCACAAAGGCGGCCAGAGCAGGCTGCTCAGGACGACGGCGCTCAGCATGTTCCTCTTCCGATGGCATCGCCATTTCGGCTTCATGCAACTTCGGCAGATGATAACTCAGGGTCTGCGTCTCTTCGCCTTTACGTACGCGCAGCACGGAGTAGTGCGGGGTCTGCATCTTGTCATCAGGAACGATGATTGCCCGAACGCCACCCTGGCGTTTTTCGATCGCGTTAACCGCTTCACGTTTTTCATTCAGCAGGTAAGAAGCAACCTGAACCGGAACAATGGCGTGAACTTCTTTGGTGTTGTCTTTCAGCGCTTCTTCTTCAATCAGACGCAGAATGGACAGCGCCAGTGACTCGTTATCACGGATGGTGCCGGTGCCGCTACAGCGTGGGCAGACGTGATGACTGGATTCACCTAATGACGGGCTCAGACGCTGACGGGACATCTCCAGCAGGCCGAAACGTGAAATGTGGCTGATCTGAATACGGGCGCGGTCCTGACGGACAGCTTCACGCAGACGGTTCTCAACGGCGCGCTGATGGCGTACCGGCGTCATATCGATGTAATCGATAACAATCAGGCCGCCCAGGTCACGCAGGCGCAGTTGACGGGCAATCTCATCGGCCGCTTCAAGGTTAGTGTTGAAGGCCGTCTCTTCGATGTCACCGCCACGCGTGGCGCGAGCTGAGTTGATATCGATAGCGGTCAGCGCTTCGGTACTGTCGATCACAATCGAACCACCGGAAGGCAGGCGGACTTCACGCTGGAAGGCGGATTCGATTTGCGATTCGATCTGATAGTGGCTGAACAGCGGGATTTCACCGGTGTAGAGCTTAATTTTGCTGCTAAAATCCGGACGACCCAGCGCCGCGATATGCTGACGCGCGAGTTCCAGCACTTTCGGGTTATCGATAAGGATTTCACCGATGTCCTGACGCAGATAGTCGCGGAAGGCACGCACAATCACGTTGCTCTCCTGATGGATCAGGAACGGAGCAGGGCGGTTTTCAGCGGCTTTTTTAATCGCTTCCCAGTGTTTGAGACGGAAGCTTAAGTCCCACTGCAGCGACTCGGCAGATTTACCAACGCCGGCAGTGCGCACAATCAGGCCCATGCCTTCCGGCAGATCCAGCGCTGACAGGGCTTCTTTCAGTTCGGTACGATCGTCACCTTCAATGCGGCGAGAGATACCGCCTGCACGTGGGTTATTCGGCATCAGTACCAGGTAGCTGCCCGCCAGAGAGATAAAGGTTGTCAGCGCAGCGCCTTTATTGCCGCGTTCTTCTTTGTCGATCTGAACAATGACTTCCTGGCCTTCACGCAGCACGTCTTTAATATTCGGACGGCCATGTGCGTTGTAGCTGGAGGGGAAATATTCGCGGGAAATTTCTTTTAACGGGAGGAAACCGTGACGCTCTGCGCCATAATCGACAAACGCAGCTTCAAGGCTGGGTTCAATTCGAGTGATTTTACCTTTGTAGATGTTGGCTTTTTTCTGTTCGTGTCCAGGACTTTCGATATCCAGATCGTACAGACGCTGACCGTCAACCAGGGCAACGCGCAACTCCTCCTGCTGAGTTGCGTTTATTAACATTCTTTTCATCGTGACTTACTCGTTATTCTTTCATGAGTGATTACAGCTGCGGGCATAGTTACCCTGGACGAGTATCAACCGATGGCCCCGTGACTTAGTGCAATGTCGTCAGCCTCACGGCTGTCGACCGCGCGAGGGGCGCAAATAACGTCGGTGGCCTGTTTTTCATAAGGGAAAACAGCACCAGATAGTGGAAATGCCTGAGAGAATAATAAAAACCCGTGCATCCCATACTGTTGTCCAGGCCGCAACCCGCAGCCCGCTAAGTGCCTGATTTCGCATTACGTCTTACGCCATTGCTGCGTGTCTGCTCAATCCGGCAAAATGACAATTTCGCTCGGTTTCTGCTCTGAAATGCTTCAGTTAAGAAACTCAGGCATTATTCCATTGCTAACCTTCATATAGCAAGGCGACTTTAGCCAGCTTGTGAAGTTTCTTTACATTTAACTTGCTAATGTGTCGGACAAAGCAGCGGTTTGCTGAAAAAGCCAGCAGAGAAGCGACCTGCCATCACATCAACCCCAGAGTTAAGCACAGAAAAAGGGGTGGCGCTATCAGGGGACACTATTTAGAATCGCCGCCATGAAAACAGAGAATCCCGGCGTACATTTTGTCGCCATCACGGCTGAAAATGCCGGACAACGTATTGATAACTTTTTGCGCACCCAGCTCAAGGGTGTGCCAAAGAGCATGATTTATCGCATCGTACGCAAGGGCGAGGTGCGGGTGAATAAAAAGCGCGTCAAGCCAGAGTATAAGCTGGAGGAAGGGGATGAGGTTCGCATTCCGCCGGTCCGGGTCGCGGAGCGCGATGAAGACGCCGTATCACCTAAGCTGGCGAAGGTCGCTTCGCTGGCGGACGCTATCCTCTTTGAGGATGAGTCGCTGCTGGTGATGAACAAGCCGTCTGGCACGGCCGTGCATGGCGGCAGCGGGCTCAGTTTCGGGGTGATTGAAGGGCTGCGTGCGCTGCGCCCGGAAGCGCGCTTCCTGGAACTGGTGCATCGCCTGGATCGTGATACCTCCGGCATTCTGCTGGTCGCAAAAAAACGCTCGGCGCTGCGTTCCCTGCACGAGCAACTGCGTGAAAAGGGGATGCAGAAAGATTATCTGGCCCTGGTACGCGGCAACTGGCCGTCGCATCTGAAGGTCGTTCAGGCTCCTCTGCTGAAAAATATTCTCCAGAGTGGTGAGCGTGTCGTGCGCGTCAGCAGCGAAGGTAAAGCCTCTGAAACCCGCTTTAAAGTGGAAGAGCGGTTTGAGTTTGCCACACTGGTGAAAGCCAGTCCGGTCACCGGACGCACCCACCAGATTCGTGTACATACGCTGCATGCTGGTCATCCCATCGCCTTCGACGATCGCTATGGCGAACGTGACTTTGACAGTCAGCTGGCATCAACCGATCTGAAACGCCTGTTCCTGCACGCAGCGGCACTGACCTTTACCCATCCCGCCACTGGCGAAGTCATGCGTGTCGAAGCACCACTGGATGAGGGCCTGAAGCAGTGCCTGAATAAGCTGCGTCAGCTGAAAGCATAACGGTTCCCCGGCATCACTCCGTTAAAGGATTGATGCCGGCCTGCTGCAACATCCCGTTGAGCGCAATCAGCGGCAGCCCGACCAGCGTATTAGGATCGCGCCCTTCCAGCCGGTCAAACAGACAAATTCCCAGACCTTCACTTTTAAAACTTCCTGCACACTGCAGCGGCTGCTCCTTGTCTACATATCCGGCGATTTCAGCGTCGGTCAAGGTGCGGAAATGCACCACGAAGGGTTCGCAATACTGCAGCAGCCTGCCACTGGCCGGATGAAACAGCGCCAGTCCGGTGTAAAAGGTAATCGCCTGACCGCTGGCGGCACGCAGTTGCGCCCGCGCATTCTCAGCCGTGTGTGGTTTACCGGCGATCGCGCCATCCAGCACGCAGACCTGATCTGAGCCGATTATCCAGTGGCGGGGATAGGTTCCAGCCAGCGCCTGCGCTTTCGCCACGGCAAGACGAATCACCAGTGCTTCGGCATTTTCACCGGGCTGCGGTGACTCATCTACATCAGGCGCAGCGGTAATAAAAGGCAGGCCCAGCTTACGCAGTAATGCCTGCCGGAAGGGCGAGGTTGAAGCTAAAAGAATCGATGGCGTCATTTTTTTTCAATAGTGATAGCGAATTGGTGACAGTCATTTTAAACTGTGCGCCGCACTGGATGCGAATAGTGGTTGAAAGATGCTGTTTAACGGCCTTTTTCTTTGACTCTATGACATTACAAAGTTAATATGCGCGCCCTATGCAAAAGGTAAAATTACCCCTAACGCTGGACCCTGTCCGCACCGCTCAGAAGCGCCTTGATTATCAAGGTGTCTACACATCTGTTCAGGTGGAGCGTGTGGCCGAGTCGGTCGTTAGTGTGGACAGTGATGTGGATTGTGCCATGTCGTTTGCGGTTGATAACCAACGTCTGGCGGTACTGACGGGTACTGCTGAAGTACAGGTGACGTTACGTTGTCAGCGCTGCAACCAGACCTTTCCCCATCACGTAAAAGTGAGTTATTGCTTCAGCCCTGTCTCTTCTGAAGAGCAGGCCGAAGCATTACCGGAAGCGTACGAGCCGGTCGATGTCAACGAGTTTGGTGAAATCGATCTGCTGGCGGTTGTCGAGGATGAACTGATTCTCGCGCTGCCGGTCGTTCCGGTGCACGATTCTGAACACTGTGAAGTGTCCGAGGCGGACATGGTCTTTGGCAAACTGCCTGCAGAGGCGGAGAAACCAAATCCATTTGCCGTATTAGCCAGTTTAAAGCGTAAGTAATAGGAGTAAGGTCCATGGCCGTACAACAGAATAAACCCACCCGTTCTAAGCGTGGTATGCGTCGTTCACACGATGCGCTGACCACTGCTGCTCTGTCAGTAGATAAAGTTTCTGGCGAAACTCATCTGCGTCACCACATCACTGCGGACGGTTACTACCGCGGTCGCAAGGTTATCGTTAAGTAAGTTTCTTGCTTAGCAAGGCGATACCTTGACACGTTTGACCCTGGCGATTGATGCCATGGGCGGGGACTTCGGTCCCTGCGTGACAGTGCCTGCAGCATTGCAGGCACTGGCCTCTCATTCGGAACTATTCCTTCTTCTGGTCGGACATCCCGACACTCTCACGCCATTGCTTGCTAAAGCGGA
Organism: Pantoea sp. JKS000250; assembly: GCF_003201065.1. NCBI lineage: Bacteria > Pseudomonadati > Pseudomonadota > Gammaproteobacteria > Enterobacterales > Erwiniaceae > Pantoea > Pantoea sp. JKS000250. The sequence continues at coordinate 3,765,796 of NZ_QICZ01000001.1, forward strand.
TTCCTCCCTGACGGGGCGTTTGCAGGTGATCCCTGCCGAATCGGTTATTGCAAGTGATGCGCGGCCCGCTCAGGCCATCCGGAACAGTCGCGGCAGTTCAATGCGCGTGGCACTGGAGATGGTGAAAGAGGGACGTGCAGAGGCCTGCATCAGCGCCGGCAATACCGGTGCGCTGATGGGGCTGTCGACACTCTTATTAAAACCGCTGGATGGAATTAAGCGTCCGGCGCTGATGTCCGTTTTACCGCATCAGCAACAGGGTAAAACCGTGGTGCTGGATCTGGGTGCGAATGTGGGCTCAGACAGTGCGATGCTGGTGCAGTTTGCTGTGATGGGGTCGGTGATGGCTGAGCATGTGCTTGGTATTCCACGGCCCCGTGTCGCGTTGCTCAACATTGGTCATGAAGAGACCAAAGGGCTGGAAACCATCCGCGATGCCGCAGTAGTGCTGCGAGAATCACCGCAAATCAACTATATTGGTTACCTCGAAGGTAACGAGCTGCTCACCGGCAAAACGGATGTGATGGTCTGTGACGGTTTTGTCGGAAACGTCACGCTGAAGACGATGGAAGGCGTGGTAAGAATGTTTCTTTCTCTGCTGAAGTCATCAGGGGAAGGTAAAAAACGGTCATGGTGGCTTCAGTTGCTGGGGCGCTTAATCCAGAAACGTCTGGCAAAACGCTTCGGGCAACTCAACCCTGACCAGTACAATGGCGCTTGTCTGTTAGGATTGCGCGGAACAGTGATCAAGAGTCACGGCGCAGCAAATCAACACGCCTTCGCCGTGGCGATAGAACAGGCAGAGCAGGCGGTGAGGCAGCAAATTCCCGAGCGAATTGCTGCGCGCCTTGATGCTGTATTAGCCAGGAGTGACAAAGCCTAGATGTATACCAAAATTATCGGTACGGGCAGTTATCTGCCCAACCAGGTTCGCACCAATGCCGATCTGGAAAAAATGGTGGAGACGTCGGACGAGTGGATTGTTACCCGTACCGGCATCCGTGAGCGTCGCATTGCTGCGCCTGACGAAACCGTCGCCACCATGGGATTCAGCGCGGCGCAACGCGCGCTTGAAATGGCAGGCATTGAGGCGAACGATGTTGGGCTGATTATTGTCGCCACAACCTCGTCCAGCCATGCTTTCCCCAGCTCCGCCTGCATGATCCAGCAAATGCTGGAGATTAAAGATTGCGCGGCATTTGACCTTGCTGCCGCCTGTGCGGGTTTCACCTATGCACTGAGCGTAGCCGATCAATACATCAAAAATGGCGCAGTTAAGCATGCTCTGGTTATCGGCGCTGATGTCCTGGCGCGCGCGCTGGATCCGGAAGATCGCGGCACCATCATCCTGTTTGGTGATGGCGCGGGTGCGGTCGTGCTGGGCCAGAGTGAAGAGCAGGGGATTATCTCTACCCATCTTCATGCTGATGGTCGCTATGCGCAGCTTCTGACGCTGCCTTATCAGGATCGTGCCCATCAGGATCAGCCCGCCTATGTCTCCATGGCAGGTAACGAAGTCTTCAAGGTCGCCGTCACCGAACTGGCCCACATCGTTGATGAAACGCTGCAGGCTAATAATCTCGATCGTGAAATGCTGGACTGGCTGGTTCCGCATCAGGCAAACCTGCGCATTATCAGCGCTACCGCGAAAAAACTCGGTATGACCATGGACAAAGTGGTCGTCACACTGGATCGCCATGGCAATACCTCTGCTGCATCGGTGCCAAGCGCACTGGATGAAGCGGTTCGTGATGGCCGCATCAAACCCGGACACCTTATTCTGCTGGAAGCCTTTGGTGGTGGATTCACCTGGGGTTCTGCGCTGGTTCGCTTTTGATTGACAGGAACAGAAGATGACGCAATTTGCATTTGTTTTTCCAGGTCAGGGTTCACAGACCGTGGGCATGCTGACTGAATTAGCGGCGACGTATCCGCTGGTAGAAGAGACCTTCCGTGAAGCCTCTGACGCGCTGGGTTATGACCTGTGGCAGTTAGTGAGTCAGGGGCCGGCTGAAGAGCTGAACAAAACCTGGCAGACTCAGCCTGCGCTGTTAGCTGCCTCTGTGGCCATCTACCGTGTCTGGCAGCAGCAGGGCGGTGAACAGCCTGTCCTGATGGCGGGTCACAGCCTGGGCGAATATTCGGCGCTGGTTTGTGCGGGTGTGCTTAACTTTGCGGATGCCGTGAAGCTGGTTGAACTGCGTGGCAAACTGATGCAGGAAGCGGTGCCAGAAGGCACCGGCGCAATGCAGGCGATTATTGGCCTGGATGACGCGGCTATTCGCAAAGCCTGTGAAGAGAGCGCGCAGGGCCAGGTTGTCTCACCGGTTAACTTCAACTCGCCAGGCCAGGTGGTTATTGCGGGTAACAAAGAAGCCGTTGAGCGTGCAGGCGCTGCCTGTAAAGCTGCGGGCGCTAAGCGAGCCCTGCCACTGCCGGTCAGCGTGCCTTCTCACTGTGCACTGATGAAGCCTGCTGCCGATAAACTGGCGGTTGCGCTGGAGAGCATTACGTTTAATGCACCAGCGGTGCCGGTGATCAATAACGTCGATGTGAAAGCGGAAACTGACGCTGCGGCCATCCGTCATGCGCTGGTTCGTCAGCTCTACAGCCCGGTTCGCTGGACCGAGAGTGTGGAAGCGATGGCGGCACAGGGCGTGACACAGCTGCTGGAGATGGGTCCAGGTAAAGTCCTGACCGGTCTGACCAAACGTATTGTCGATACCCTGACAGCGGCTGCCGTTAACGATACGGCATCCCTGGCGGCTGCACTCGGTAAGGAATAAGAGGAAAATCATGAGCTTTGAAGGTAAAGTTGCGCTGGTTACCGGCGCGAGTCGCGGCATTGGTCGTGCGATTGCAGAAACCCTGGCGGCACGTGGTGCCAAAGTGGTAGGAACTGCAACCAGCCAGAGTGGCGCCGACGCCATCAGTGCTTACCTTGGCGACAAGGGTAAAGGCCTGTTACTGAACGTGACTGACGCTGATTCAATTAACAGCGTTTTAGAGAATATTCGCGCTGAATTTGGCGAAGTAGATATTTTAGTCAATAATGCAGGCATTACGCGTGATAATCTTCTCATGCGCATGAAGGACGATGAGTGGCAGGATATCCTGGATACTAACCTCACATCGGTATTCCGCCTTTCTAAGGCGGTCCTGCGTGCCATGATGAAAAAGCGCGTGGGCCGTATCATCACCATTGGTTCCGTTGTTGGCACCATGGGTAACGCGGGCCAGGCAAACTACGCAGCAGCAAAAGCGGGTTTGATTGGCTTTAGCAAATCACTGGCGCGCGAAATCGCGTCACGTGGCATTACCGTCAACGTCGTGGCTCCAGGCTTTATTGAGACTGATATGACGCGGGCACTGAACGAAGATCAACGTTCCGGTATTTTGGCGGAAGTCCCTGCGGGTCGCTTAGGCGACGCACAGGAAATCGCCAATGCTGTGGCATTTTTAGCCTCTGACGAAGCAGCCTACATCACAGGTGAAACGCTGCACGTCAATGGCGGAATGTACATGGTCTGATAAATCACGAAATCATTTGCTTTATTTGCGGTTAAAACCGCAAAATAACGCAAAATCGTGGTTCGACCAGCCGGGATTTTGTTGCATCTTTTTCACCATTTTATACACTACGAAAACCATCGCGTAAGCGAGTTTTGATAGGAAATTAAATAGTATGAGCGATATCGAACAACGCGTTAAGAAAATCATCAGTGAGCAGCTGGGTGTGAAAGAGGAAGAAGTCACCAACTCTGCATCTTTCGTAGAAGACCTGGGTGCCGATTCTCTTGATACCGTTGAGCTGGTGATGGCTCTGGAAGAAGAGTTTGATACTGAGATTCCAGACGAAGAAGCTGAGAAAATCACTACCGTTCAGGCAGCGATCGACTACATCAATAGCCATAAAGGCTAATGAATATCTTCAGGCGGTCGCTCGACCGCCTGATTTTTTTGTTTGTCCCACATAGTTCCCTATTTCCCCTCCCTGGAGGACGAACGTGTCTAAGCGTCGTGTAGTTGTGACTGGTCTTGGCATGTTGTCTCCTGTCGGCAATACCGTAGAGTCTACCTGGAGTGCTCTCCTTGCCGGTCAGAGCGGCATTACCCTGATCGACCATTTTGATACCAGTGCTTATGCAACCCGTTTTGCAGGTCTGGTAAGAGATTTTAATTGTGATGACTACATCTCGCGCAAAGATCAGCGCAAGATGGATGCCTTCATCCAGTACGGCATTGTGGCCGGTATGCAGGCCATGCAGGACAGCGGTCTGGTTATTACCGATGAAAATGCAAGCCGTATGGGCGCAGCAATTGGCTCCGGCATCGGTGGCTTAGGTCTGATTGAAGAGAATCATACCTCACTGGTCAACGGCGGCCCGCGTAAAATCAGCCCATTCTTTGTGCCTTCAACCATCGTTAACATGGTGGCGGGTCATCTCAGCATCATGTATGGCCTGAAAGGTCCAAGCATCTCTATCGCGACAGCCTGTACCTCTGGTGTGCATAACATCGGTCATGCCGCACGTATCATCGCCTATAACGATGCTGACGTGATGCTGGCGGGTGGCACAGAGAAAGCCAGCACGCCATTAGGCGTCGGTGGTTTTGGTGCAGCACGCGCCCTCTCAACCCGTAACGACAACCCGCAAGCGGCCAGCCGCCCGTGGGATAAAGATCGTGATGGTTTTGTGCTGGGTGACGGCGCTGGCATTGTGGTGCTCGAAGAGTACGAACATGCGAAGAAACGTGGTGCGAAAATCTACGCAGAAATCGTAGGTTTCGGTATGAGCAGCGATGCCTACCACATGACGTCACCACCAGAAGATGGTTCGGGTGCCGCGGCGGCAATGATCAATGCGCTGCGTGATGCTCAGCTTACGCCAGAGCAGATCGGCTATGTCAACGCACACGGCACCTCCACGCCAGCCGGTGATAAAGCTGAAGCGCAGGCGGTGAAATCGGTCTTTGGGGCAGCAGCCAGCAGCGTCATGGTCAGCTCAACCAAATCAATGACCGGACACTTACTGGGTGCCGCAGGCGCTGTTGAATCGATTTACTCGATTCTGGCACTGCGCGACCAGGCCGTTCCACCGACCATTAACCTTGACAATCCGGATGAAGGCTGCGATCTCGACTTCGTGCCTCACACCGCGCGTCAGGTTCCTGGACTGGAGTACACGCTGTGTAACTCCTTCGGTTTCGGCGGAACCAACGGTTCGTTGATCTTCCGTAAAGTGTAATCGTTGCAGATTGCTAAAAAGGCCCGCGATGCGGGCCTTTTTTTATCCTGCAAAATGCGCTGAAATCACGTCTCACGCTCAGGAGAGAACGATGTGGATTAACGGAGTCAAACAATCGACGCTGGCTGCCAGCGACCGCGGCATGCAGTTCGGCGATGGCTGCTTTACCACCGCCGCCGTCCTTCAGGGTAAAATCCTGCTGCTGGAGAGCCATCTGCTGCGCCTTAAAGCAGGCTGCGAGCGGTTATGGATCGGCGGCGTCGACTGGGATCAACTGGAGGCTGAGATGAGACAGGCCGCACAGGCGCAGGCGCAGGCAGTGCTGAAAGTCATCATCAGCGCGGGCAGCGGCGGACGGGGTTATAGCCGCCTGGGCTGTGGTGAACCCACGCGCATCGTCTCATTTGCGCCCTGGCCGCAACACTACGCCGGGTTACAGCAGCATGGTGCTTCACTCCGGCTGAGTCCGGTTCGTCTGGCGCGAAACCCGCAGTTTGCCGGTATCAAGCACCTTAACCGTCTGGAGCAGGTGATGATTCGGGCTCATCTTGACCAGACAGACGCTGACGAGGCGCTGGTGCTTGACACTGAAGGTTGGGTGGTGGAATGCTGTGCGGCCAATTTATTCTGGCGGCAGGGCGGACAAATTTTTACGCCCGATGTATCCGCGGCAGGCGTGGACGGCATTATGCGGCGAAATCTGATGGCGCAACTTGCAGCAGCAGGTCACGCTTGTCAGGTGATAAAAAGCGAACCGGCACAGCTGCTGGATGCTGATGAAGTGGTGATATGTAACGCGCTGATGCCGGTTCTGCCGGTCCGACAGATAGAAGCCGTACAGTTTACTGAGCGCTCGCTGTTTAATCAGTTGCACGCTAGCAGTAAAAAGATAATGGATGCATCATGATTCGAAGCAAAAAAATTCTCGTCAGCCTGCTGGCGATTGTGGGTCTCGCGGCTGTGCTGAGTTACTGGCAGGTTAAGCAGTTTGCGGCCACCCCGTTGACCATTAATCAGGAAACTATCTACACATTGCCAGCCGGTACAGGCCGGGTCGCACTCCAGGCGCAGCTGGAAGAGAAAAACATCATTCCGCGCAGTATCTGGTTTGGCGCGCTGCTGCGTCTGGAGCCGGAGCTGGCGACCTTTAAGGCGGGCACCTATCGCCTTGAACCAACCATGACCGTGCGCGCGCTGTTACAGCTGCTGGCCAGTGGTAAAGAGGCGCAGTTCCCTGTGCGGTTTGTGGAGGGGCAGAGGCTGAAAGAGTGGCTCAGCGAGCTGCGTAAAGCGCCCTATATCCGCCACACTCTGAAAGATGATCAGCTCGCCACCCTTGCCAGCGCACTCAACGTGGAGCCAGAGCAACTGGAGGGCAACTTCTTTCCGGACACGTATCTCTACACCGCCAACACGACTGATATGGCGCTGCTGCAACGTGCGCATGATCGGATGAAGAAAACCATCGATGAGGTGTGGCAGGGACGGGCGGATAATCTGCCTTACAAAACGCCACAAGATCTGGTGACCATGGCCTCGATCATCGAGAAAGAGACCGGCGTCAGCGAAGAGCGCGCGCGCGTGGCCTCGGTGTTTATTAATCGCCTGCGCACAGGTATGCGTTTGCAGACCGATCCCACGGTGATCTATGGCATGGGTGACAGCTACAACGGTACACTGACCCGCAAAGATCTTGAGACGGCCAGCGCGTACAATACCTATATTATTAATGGCCTGCCGCCTGGACCGATCGCGATGCCGGGCAAAGCCTCAATGCAGGCAGCGGCCCATCCCGAGAAAACGAACTATCTCTACTTTGTTGCAGACGGCAAGGGCGGACATACGTTTACCACCAATCTCGCCAGCCATAACAAGGCGGTGCAGGTCTACCGGCAGACGCTGAAGGAAAAAAATGAACAGTAAGTTTATCGTCATTGAAGGCCTGGAAGGCGCCGGAAAAACCACCGCGCGCGACGCCATTGTCGCTACGCTGCATGCCCGTGGTATCAGTGATCTGGTCTTTACCCGCGAGCCTGGCGGTACGCCGCTGGCAGAACAGCTTCGGGTTTTGGTTAAGCAGGGTATTGAAGGTGAGCAGGTGACGGATAAAGCCGAACTGCTGATGCTCTATGCAGCGCGGGTTCAGCTGGTAGAGACCGTAATCAAACCGGCGCTGGCTCGCGGTGCCTGGGTAATCGGCGATCGTCACGATCTCTCCTCGCAGGCTTATCAGGGTGGTGGGCGGGGTCTTGACAGCGGACTGATGCAGACGCTGCGCGATGCGGTATTAGGCGATTTTCGTCCCGATCTGACGCTCTATCTTGATGTCACGCCTGAGATCGGTCTGCAGCGCGCCCGTGCGCGTGGTGAGCTGGATCGTATTGAGCAGGAGTCGCTGCGCTTCTTTGAACATACCCGAGCGCGCTATCTGGCCCTTGCTGCAGAAGATCCCACTATCCTGACCATCGACGCCACTCAGTCGCTGACCGAGGTGACAGCGTCACTTCAGCTGGCGCTGGCGAGCTGGCTGGCGGAGCAGGCGTGATGAACTGGTATCCGTGGCTGAATCAGCCTTATCGCCAGGTGATTGGCCAGCATCAGGAGAATCGCGCGCATCATGCGCTGTTGATCCAGGCGATGGCTGGCATGGGCGATGACGCGCTGGTCTGGGGGATGAGCCGCTGGCTGATGTGCCAGCAGCCGGATGGACTGAAAAGTTGTGGAGCGTGCCACGGTTGCCAGCTGATGCAGGCTAATACTCACCCTGACTGGTATCGGTTAGAGGCGGAGAAGGGCAAAAGTACCCTGGGCATCGATGCGGTGCGGCAGGTGACAGAAAAAATGTATCACTTTGGCCAGCAGGGCGGCGCGAAAGTGGTCTGGCTGCCGGATGCTGCACAGCTTTCGGAAGCGGCCGCTAACGCCCTGCTGAAAACGCTGGAAGAGCCGCCAGCCAACAGCTGGTTCTTCCTTAGCAGCCGCGATCCGTCACGTCTGCTGGCCACACTGCGCAGTCGCTGCATGACGCTGCATCTGACGCCGCCCGATGAAGGACAAAGCCTGCTCTGGCTGAAGAAGCAGTCCTCGCACGATGAACAGATGCTGCTGGCGGCGCTACGCCTGAGCGCCGGCGCGCCGGGGGCGGCGCTGAGCCTGCTTGAAAACGGGCCGTGGCAGGCGCGGCAAAAGCTCTGCGATGCGCTGCCCGCGGCATTGCAGCAGGACATCCTGCAACTGCTGCCTGCGCTGAATGCTGACGATGCGGCAGCGCGTATTGGCTGGCTGCTCTCTTTACTGCTGGATGCGATGAAATGGCAGCAAAATGCAGGTCAGTGGCTGAGTAATATTGACCGCCAGGATGTGGTGCAGTTGCTGGCCGGATACTTTTCAGCCAGCGCACTCAACAGCAGTACCCTGGCATGGATGCGCTGTCGCGAGCAGTTACTGCATGTGGCGTCAGTGAATCGCGAATTATTGCTGACCGATCAGCTTCTGAGCTGGGCGGACAAACAGAAGCCTGCGCTGGTCGGCTAAACCTATCTGAGAGTAATTATGTTTATTGTGGATTCCCATTGCCATCTCGATGGCCTGGATTATGAAAAGAACCATCGTGACCTTGATGATGTGATCGCTAAAGCGGCGGCACGTGATGTGAAATTTATGCTGGCTATCGCCACTACGCTGCCGGGTTTCCATACCCTGAAGAGCCTGGTCGGCGAGCGGAAAAATATTGCGCTCTCCTGCGGCGTGCATCCGCTGAATCAGGAAGAGGCTTATGACGTTGAAGAGTTTCGCCGGCTCTCTGCCGATCCTCAGGTGGTAGCGCTCGGTGAAACCGGGCTGGATTATCACTATCAGCCAGAGACCAAAGATCAGCAGCAGCGCTCATTCCGGGAACATATCCGAACCGGGATCGCGCTGAATAAGCCGATCATCGTCCACACCCGTGATGCGCGCGAAGATACGCTGGCGATTCTGCGTGAAGAGCAGGTTGAGCGCTGCGGCGGCGTGCTGCACTGTTTCACTGAGGATCAGCCCACCGCCGCTAAGCTGCTCGATATGGGCTTTTATATCTCCTTTTCCGGGATCGTCACCTTCCGTAATGCTGAACAGCTACGTGAAGCTGCGCGTTATGTGCCGCTGGACCGGATGCTGGTGGAAACGGATTCACCTTATCTGGCACCCGTGCCGTATCGTGGCAAAGAGAATCAGCCTGCTTATACGCGCGATGTTGCCGATTACCTGGCGGTACTGAAAGGTGTCGATGTGGAAACGCTGGCTGCCGCCACCACGCAAAATTTCTTAACGCTGTTCCATATCCCGATGAGCCAGCTCGGCGCCTGATCGGCTTTTATTTCAGCCTCTGTAATTAATCTGTAACCTGCCTATATGACCCTGTTTTTTCAGACAGGGTCAGCTTTTTATCGTCAATTACCGATGCACATCAGTGAGAAATTTCGTAAAGTGCGCCCCTGTGATTGTCGAAACGTGATAGCCATCAAAGTAACAAAAGGGGATTTATTTTACTCTTCGTAATAAATCAAAAGGCGGTCACCGCCAGCCCGGCAAAGAATCCTCCCTCTTTGCCATGCGCATTGCGCAAATATGCACTCATACTCAGGAGCTTCACGCTATGTTCAAAAATGCTTTTGCCAACCTTCAAAAGGTCGGTAAATCGCTGATGCTGCCGGTATCGGTTCTGCCGATTGCCGGTATTTTGTTAGGGGTCGGTTCAGCCAATTTTAGCTGGTTACCTGCAGTGGTTTCGCATGTAATGGCAGAAGCGGGTGGATCGGTGTTCGCCAACATGCCGCTGATTTTTGCTATCGGTGTGGCGCTGGGCTTTACCAATAACGATGGCGTTTCGGCGCTGGCAGCAGTTGTTGCCTATGGCATCATGGTGAAAACCATGGCGGTGGTTGCGCCGCTGGTGCTGCATATGCCTGCGGCAGAGATCGAGGCTAAACACCTCGCCGACACCGGGGTACTGGGCGGTATTATCGCGGGTTCCATCGCCGCCTATATGTTCAACCGCTTCTATCGCATTAAACTGCCGGAATATCTGGGCTTCTTTGCCGGTAAACGTTTTGTGCCGATTATTTCCGGTCTGGCCGCTATCATTCTCGGCGTGCTACTCTCCTTTATCTGGCCACCGATTGGTTCCGCGATTCAGGAATTCTCGCAGTGGGCGGCCTATCAGAACCCGGTTGTCGCCTTTGGTATTTATGGCGTAATCGAACGCGCACTGGTGCCGTTTGGTCTGCATCATATCTGGAACGTTCCTTTCCAGATGCAGATTGGTGAATACACTAATGCGGCAGGTCAGGTGTTCCACGGTGATATCCCACGCTATATGGCGGGTGACCCGACCGCAGGTAAACTCTCAGGCGGCTTCCTGTTCAAAATGTACGGTCTGCCAGCGGCAGCGATTGCTATCTGGCATTCAGCGAAGCCTGAAAATCGCGCTAAAGTGGGGGGGATTATGATCTCCGCCGCGCTGACCGCATTCCTGACCGGTATCACCGAACCGATTGAATTCTCATTCATGTTCGTCGCACCGATCCTGTATGTGATCCATGCGCTGCTTGCAGGTCTGGCATTCCCAATCTGTATCCTGCTCGGTATGCGTGATGGCACCAGCTTCTCACACGGTCTTATCGACTTTATCGTGCTGAGCGGCAACAGCAGCAAAATCTGGCTGTTCCCGATTATCGGTATCATCTACGGCCTGATTTACTACACCGTATTCCGCGTACTGATCGCCAAACTGGATCTGAAAACGCCTGGCCGTGAAGAGAGCAGCAGCAGCGAGCAATCTACCGCGACCGGTACAGAGATGGCGGGCAAACTGGTGGCGGCGTTTGGTGGTAAAGAGAACATCACTAACCTGGATGCCTGTATCACCCGTTTACGCGTCAGCGTCGCTGACGTGGCGAAAGTGGATCAGACTGAACTGAAAAACCTCGGTGCCCGTGGCGTGGTGGTTGCCGGTTCCGGTGTGCAGGCAATTTTCGGGACTAAATCCGATAACCTGAAAACCGATATGGATGATTACATCCGCAGCATGTAATGATTCAGAGAAATGAAAAAGCCCCGCTAAGCGGGGCTTTTTTTTGGGGCGCGTGTTACAGGTAAACGCGCAAGTACTCAGTCAGGCAGAGCAGGGCCATCGCCTGACCGTAAGGCATTGAGGTGAGAGGAACAGTGCGGTAATAGTCCAGGTCACTGCCCATCGCGGTTCCAAAGGAAACCTGTTTCAGCTCGCCATCGTCATCGATATTCGCAATCACGCCGCGCAGCGCTTTTTCTGCTACCTCCAGATACTCCGCGGGGAGATAGCGCTTGCGAACCCCTTTCAGAATGCCATAGGCAAATCCTGCCGTGGCAGAGGCTTCCGGGTAGCTGTTCGGGTCATCAAGCAGAGTGTGCCACAAGCCGCTGCTGTGCTGACAGGCCTTAAGCGCTTTGACCTGGGTCTCCAGAACCTGCTGCAGGAAGCGGCGGGTCGCGTGATGCTCAGGCCAGTTCATCATCTCCAGGAAGTCAGGAATCACAATCGTCACCCAGCTGTTGCCACGCGCCCAGCGTGCATCAGCAAAGTTATGGCGACCGTCGAAGTTCCAGCCGTGGAACCATAAGCCGGTTTCACGATCCATCAGATACTGGGTGTGCAGCAGGAACTGATAGCTCGCTTCTTCCACCCACTCATCGCGTTTCAGCAACTGGCCGATTTTGGCCAGCGCCATGACGCTCATCATCAGCGTATCGTCCCAGAGCTGCTGGGTGTTTTCATTGTTATAGACGATGTGCTGCAGGCCGCCCTGTTCGGTGCGCGGCATTTCATACATGACCCACTCAGCCCAGCGCTCAAGTACCGGCACCCAGGCCGGGTTACCGGTCTCTTCATAACGGTAAGCCAGCGTCAGAAAAGGACAAACGGTATTCACATTTTTGGTCGGCGTTCCTTCCGCCAGACGCTCAGTGAACCATTCATCAATGATCGCCAGCGTCTGCTGGTCGCCGGTTTGCTGATAGTAGTGCAACATGCCATACAGACCGATGCCATGTGTCCATTCCCAACCCGCCCAGCCTTTGGTATCAATCACCCGGCCATCGTCCAGCCGCAATAAAAATTCGCCTGTCTCATCGGTGATGTTAACCAGATTTTGTGTCAGCTTTTGAATCAGCTGTACCAGTTCGCTGCGTGGCAGCAGATGCTCAGGTTGGCACAATAATTTGCTGTGTTTAACGGGAAATACAGTCATGGTTTATTCCTGTCGTTTTAAGGTCGAGTTTATAGAAGGGTGTAAAGAGGGATGCGCGGACAATTTTTCCGGCGCTGGCTTATTCCGGTTAAGGAAGCCAATGTTATTGTTGCCCCACAGATTTTCGTAAGGCATGCCAGCCAGTGTTTCAACTATCCCGCGTGCTTCCGGGGTGATGCTTTCCGGCACGATGCGGTCCGCTTCACGCATTTTCAGCGTTTCCTGGCGCAGGACAGTATGGGTCTGCAGATTAAGTTTAAAGCGCAGTGACACGATAAAGCCGCAGGCCAGAACGGCCACTGTACCGATACTCAGGATCGCCAGGATGGTGTGGCTGACGCCGGGTACCTGGGTTGCCTGGCCAGAGACAAAACCAGAGAGCTGCAGCACGATACCGACCAGCATGACGGCACCCGCCTGCGACGCTTTACGCGTCAGGGTCATAATGCCGGCAAAAATGCCTTCACGGCGCTGACCGGTGATGGCCTCATCGACATCCGCGATATAGGTGTAGGTGTTCCATGGCACATAGTTAATGCCGCCACGTCCCAGACCTGCCAGGGCAGAGATCACTAACAGCAGTGACATGTTGTCGTTCATGCCGGCATACCACAATCCGGCATAGGAGAGCGACGCCAGGCCAAACAGGATGGCCACCAGACGGTAGGCAGGTGCAGGCCCCATGCGGATACAGAGCGGGATCATCGCCATCACAGCAATAAACTGCAGCACTGCCATGGTGCCCATCAGGCTGGAGGCAACCTGAGCACTCTGCATCAGCACAAACACCACATACCAGGTAAAGACGGCATTAAACACATCCTGGGCGATATAGCCGCCGAGGTACATGCCAAGGTGCTGGCGGAAGATGCGAACACGTAAAGTTGAGGCCAGCTCAACATAGAGCCGTTTAAGATTCTGCATCAGCGTCAGCTGCTGTTTTTCCTGCTCAGCACGCCGCGACTCGGCAGAGAAATCATCCGGGTGACGTTCCCAGGTAAAGCACCACACCAGCGTCAGCACCAGTGCGCAGATTACCGAGAACACCAGGCTGGCGTAGAAAAAGGAGTCGGGATTATCTTTGCCCAGCATACCCAGTAAAATACCGGGTAGAAATGCGGCCAGAATGGCTGAGAGCTGCGCCAGACCAATACGCGCGCCGGAGAACCGGGTTTTCTGTTTGAAATCGTCAGTCATTTCCGGGACCAGCGTTTCATAAGGTACCAGGATCATGGTGTAGACGATATCAAACAGCAGGTAAGTGCAGAGATACCACCAAAAGCTCATGTCGCTGACCCACATCAGGCTATAACTGAATACACAGGGTATGCCTGACAGGATAAAGAATTTGCGGCGGCCAAAGCGTTTGCCCAGCCAGGTTGAGCCAAAGTTGTCGGTAATAAAGCCCATGAGCGGGCTGACCACGGCATCCAGCACGCGAGCGGTAGCAAAGATTAAGGTGGCCTGAATCGGGGTTAATCCACAGAAGGTGGTATAAAAATAGAGCAACCAGGCGGCTGTGAGCGCCGTGGTGCCTGCTCCGAGAAAATCTCCGGAACCATAGGCCAGATAGTGGCCAAGACCAATTTTACGTGAGCGCATGGCTAATGCTCCTTGATGTTATATGGCGGTATATCCCTGGTGACGCCGGACTTCTCACCCGGACTGGTTAGCAAAGTAGAGCTGACCGGGCGGCTAAACCTTCGCAATTTGGCTAACGCCTGGGCTGAAGTGGCAGCCATATAAAGAAAAGGGTGGCGAAATTCTAATTTATAAAACAGCGTTTCATTTTAATGGTATGGCAGGCAGCTTGCGAGCATCTGGAATGCTGTTCAGGTGACAGAGGAGAGGAGCTGCTGCAAAGGCAGGCGAACAATGCAAGAAAAGTGGTACTGAGGTTGAAAGAAAACAAATTTCTCCCGCATACTGATTGATTACGACTCAGGCTCAAGGAATTGCACCATGGCTGAAGAAACCATTTTTAGTAAAATTATCCGCCGCGAAATCCCCGCTGATGTGGTTTATCAGGATGAACTGGTTACGGCTTTCCGCGACATTTCGCCTAAAGCACCGACCCATATTTTAATCGTGCCAAATGTGCTGATCCCAACGGTCAACGAGGCGGAAGCGGCCCATGAGCATGCGCTGGGACGTATGTTTACCACCGCAGCGAAAATCGCCCGTCAGGAAGGGATCGATCAGAATGGTTATCGGCTGATTGTGAATTGCAATCAACATGGTGGTCAGGAGGTCTATCACATCCATATGCATCTGCTGGGCGGCGAACCGCTGGGCCCGATGCTCTCAGACTGACCTGATAACGGAAAAAAGCTATGCGATCCTGGCTGACTGGCCTGCCGATCCTGCTCTGCCTGACGGCCTGCAGCAGTGAAAAACCGATGATCAATACCTCACAGTCGCTGGTGATGGAGTCTTCTGTGCTGTCAGCAGGGATCATTACCGATGAACCGACGCTGGATGAGAACGATGGACTGAAACGAGCCACCAGCGTGCTCTATAATCAGCGCGAAACACCGGTCGTTGTGCACTACCGTTATTACTGGTATGACGACAAAGGTCTGGAAATCACCCCGCAGGAACCGGCGCAGACCGTTACCGTTCCGGCGCAGGGCAGTATTGTCGCCACCTCGCAGCTGGGTAACCTGACTGCCAGCAAGGTTCGTCTTTATCTCTATCTTTAAGGATTTTCTACGTGATACGCAGTGTTAATCGTACCGGAGCGCTCCTGATGGCGCTCATTCTGACCGGCTGTGTAGTGAAACAGCAGCAGCCCGCCACGGTTGAACCGACCCAGCCAGCCGAGCCGGTGCAGCCTGTTCCGCAACCTGAGCCGGTGCCACAACCGCAGCCTCAGCCTGTGCCACAGCCACCGAAGCTGGTCACTATCAACTGGGATGCCAGCGTACAGCCGCTGGTGGCGCAGATGTTGCAGGCCGCCAGCGCCGAGCCGGGTAGCGTGTTGCTGGTCGACCGCATCAAAAACAGCACCAATGGCGCGCTGCAAAGCGAGAAAGCAACAGCCGCTATCCAGAATGCGCTGAACAACAATGGCAAATTCACGCTGGTTTCTGCCGATCAGCTGGCGCAGGCCAAGCAGACGCTGGGATTATCGCCGGATGACAGCCTGAACTCGCGCAGCAAAGCGATTGGTCTGGCACGCAACGTTAATGCCCAGTATGTGCTCTACAGTAACGCACGCGGCGATGTTAAAGCGCCAGCTCTGCAGATGCAGCTGATGCTGGTTCAGACCGGCGAGATCATCTGGTCCGGCAACGGCATTGCACAGAATTAATCCCGTCTTTCAGCGGATAATTCAGCAGGCGACCGGCGAGCCAGGAAAGGTATCAACTATCCCGCTGGCCGGTCTGACCGGTCACAGTCAGAAGATTGTCAGCTCGTGCGGTACCTTCATCGCGCGGGCGGCGCCACAACCGGCAATTCCATTTGTGGATCGGCAGCGCGAATTCCGGCTGTTGAGAAAAATGCGAGCCAGCGGACTGGCACCGCAGCCCGTTGCTGGTCATCGTCAGGGTATTGTGCTGACCTGGTGCGCAGGCGACGCGCTGGATGAACAACGCTTCAGCCAGCAGCGTCCGCAGATTGTGGCATTGCTGCGGCAGCTGCATCAGCAGCCGTTAACCGGCTATCGCCTGCAGTTGTTACCGCTGTTATGGCGCTACTGGCAGCTCTCGCCACAGCGGCATCACCGCTGGCTGCGGGCGCTCAGACGTCTGACGCAGCAGGGCGAACCTCAGCCATTAAGGCTGGCACCGCTGCACATGGATCTGCATGCCGGAAATGTCATACAGAGCCCGGAGGGCCTGTGTCTGATCGACTGGGAATATGCCGCTGATGGCGATGTGGCGCTGGAGCTGGCGGCCGTCTGTGCCAGCGATCCGCAGCATCAGACCGACTGGCTGGCAGAGTACGCCGCAGCGATGCAGCTGCCGCTTCCGGTGCTGGTGCAGCAGGTCAGACGCTGGCAGCCGTGGCTGCGTCTGCTGATGGCCAGCTGGTATCAGTTGCGTGCCGGTCAGGGTGACGACGACACATTACACCAGCTGGCCCGACAGAGCTGGGAACAGATTTAATCGCGTTATGCAGATGCCTAACGCTACAGGATTCAGGTTATGAGATCACATTTACCCGGCCCGCTGATGCTCGACGTTGAGGGCTATGAACTGGATGGCGAAGAGCGCGAGATCCTTAAGCATCCACTGGTAGGCGGCTTAATTTTATTTGCCCGAAACTATCACGACCCGGCCCAGCTGGCAGAGCTGGTGCGGCAGATCCGCGCGGCCTCTCACGCCCGGCTGGTGATTGCGGTGGACCAGGAGGGCGGTCGCGTGCAGCGTTTCCGTGACGGCTTTACCCAACTGCCCGCCATGCAATCTTTTGCGGCGCTTCACGATGCAGAAACCGCCGGTGAAATGGCGCAGCAGGCGGGCTGGCAGATGGCAGCCGAGATGATTGCCATGGATATCGATATCAGCTTCGCGCCGGTGCTCGACATTGGTCATATCAGTGCTGCGATTGGCGATCGTTCTTTCCATGCCGATCCGGCCATCGCGCTTGCCGTTGCCCGCCGCTTTATTGCGGGGATGCATGAGGCAGGCATGAAAACGACCGGCAAACATTTTCCGGGACATGGCGCGGTCAGCGCTGATTCGCATAAAGAGACCCCACGCGATCCGCGCGACGAAAAGACGCTGCGTGAGCACGACATGGCGATCTTCAGCAAGCTGATTACCGAGCAGGCACTGGATGCCATTATGCCTGCACATGTTATCTACACCGACGTTGATCCGCTGCCCGCCAGTGGTTCGCCCTACTGGCTTAAAACCGTGCTGCGCGAGCAACTGGGCTTCGACGGTGTGATTTTCTCCGACGATCTCTCAATGGAGGGCGCCGCCGTGATGGGCAGCTATCCTGAGCGCGCGCAGCAATCCCTTTCTGCCGGTTGTGACATGATTCTGGTCTGCAATCAGCGTCAGGGTGCCATTAGCGTGCTGGATAACCTGATCCCGGTCGGGTCAGAGCGGGTTACGCAGCTGTATCATCAGGGCAGGTTCACCCGCGATGAGTTGCAGGCAACGCATCGCTGGAAAAACAATGCCCAGCAACTGAGTGCACTTCAGGAACGCTGGCTGGCTCACAAAGCGTCGTGGTAAGCAGTGACTGCCCGGCGCTATCACTAACCTGAGGATTATCATGATCATCTATCTGCACGGTTTTGATTCCAGTAGTCCGGGCAATCACGAAAAGGTGCTGCAACTGCAATTTATCGATCCTGATGTCAGGTTGCTCAGTTACAGCACCCTCCATCCTAAACATGACATGCAGTTTCTGCTGAAAGAGACCGATAAAATGCTGACGCTGTCCGACGACGATCGTCCGCTGATTTGCGGCGTCGGGCTGGGCGGCTTCTGGTCAGAGCGCATCGGTTTTCTGTGTGGTATCCGGCAGGCAATCTTCAATCCCAACCTTTTTCCGCAGGAGAACATGGAAGGGAAGATTGACCGGCCAGAAGAGTATCAGGACATCGCCACCAAATGCGTCAGCGATTTTCGCGAACGCAATCGTGACCGCTGTCTGACCTTTCTCTCCCGTCAGGATGAGGCGCTGGACAGCCAGCGCACCGCCGGGCAGCTGCATCCTTTCTATGAAATTGTCTGGGACGAGACAGAAGGACATAAATTCAAAAACATATCCCCACATCTTCAGCGGATAAAAGCTTTCAAAACATTAGGTTAAGCAGGACAGGCACCGCAAGGTGCCTGTTTTCATTACGTAATTATCCGAGTTTTATTTCCCCGCTTTGATGTATATCAATATTCTTATGTTCTCCTCTTCCCGCCATGCTATTCTGCGAGCAGATAGCGATTTTAACTTCGCCAACCCTATGTTTCTTAAGGTTTAATTTAACCTTTGGTTAACTTTTGGTTCACAATTTGAGGGGGTCTTTGTTGACTACGTCTGTTAAGAGAATTGTTATTGTCGGAGGGGGAGCGGGCGGCCTGGAAATGGCGACGCAGCTGGGCCATAAACTGGGTCGTAAAAAGAAGGCCGAGATTATCCTGGTGGATCGTAACCACAGCCATCTGTGGAAGCCGTTGCTGCATGAAGTTGCTACCGGTTCGATGGATGAAGGCATTGATGCGCTGAGCTATCTTGCCCATGCCCGCAATCACGGTTTCGAGTTTCAGTTGGGTTCGCTTACCGACATCGATCGCAGCCGCAAAGTGATCCGTCTGGCCGAAGTGCTGAACGCACAGGGCGAAGTGCTGGTGCCACAGCGTGAAGTGGCCTATGACCAGCTGGTGATGGCGCTGGGCAGCACCTCAAATGATTTCGGCACGCCGGGCGTCAAAGATCACTGCATCTTCCTGGACAATCCGCATCAGGCACGCCGTTTCCACAACGAAATGCTCAACCTGTTCCTGAAATTCTCTGCCAGCGAAGGTAAGGTCGAGAAAGTTAACATCGCCATCGTGGGCGGCGGCGCAACGGGCGTTGAGTTGTCAGCGGAGCTGCACAATGCGGTCAAACAGCTGCACAGTTACGGTTTCAAAGGACTGGGACGCGAAGCGCTGAACGTAACGCTGGTCGAAGCGGGCGAACGTATTCTGCCTGCACTGCCACCGCGCATCTCAGCTGCGGCGCATCAGGAGCTGACCAAACTGGGCGTGCGCGTTCTGACGCAGACCATGGTTACCAGCGCTGAGCAGAATGGCCTGAATACCAAAGGCGGTGAGTTTATTGAAGCCGATCTGATGGTCTGGGCGGCGGGCATCAAAGCGCCGGACTTCCTGAAAGAGATTGGCGGACTGGAAACCAACCGCATCAATCAGCTGGTGGTAAAAGATACGCTGCAGACTACGCTGGATGATGACATCTACGCCATTGGCGACTGCGCCTCCTGCGCATTGCCGGGCGGCGGCGTTGTGCCGCCTCGTGCCCAGTCAGCGCACCAGATGGCCTCACGCGCAATGGACAACATCCTGGCGCAGCGCCACGGCAAACCGCTGAAGGCTTATGTCTACAAAGATCATGGTTCGCTGGTGTCGCTCTCCCGCTTCAGTACGGTCGGCAGCCTGATGGGCAACCTGATGCGCGGTTCAATGATGGTGGAAGGGCGCATTGCGCGCTTTGTCTACATCTCTCTTTATCGTATGCACCAGATCGCACTGCACGGCTATTTCAAAACCGGCCTGATGATGCTGGTCGGCAGCATCAACCGGGTTATCCGCCCGCGGCTTAAGCTGCACTAAGCAACTGCGCTTAATCTGGTAAAGGCTGAGCCTCCTCCATTCTGAGGGGGCTTTTTTATGCCCTGAAAAGTGGCTGAAACCGATTCCGGCAGCAGAAAAAGACCTTCATCTCGCCAGCATTAATACATTGATTAACACGGCTTAATGAATTGCCTGTAGCGATCGCCAGTTGACAGGGAAGGGGGACTGGAATTACGTGCCATCTTAAATAAGAGGTAAGTCCGGGTGGTCAGATTTAATCGTGGACCCTCTTTCCAGCGTGTCCGACATCCATTTAAGTCGGAACATCCGTGCTGCAGGCTTCACCAGGCTTACTGCGTCGACGATTTAACACGAGATGATGCGCGGTTGAACAGGCCTCTGTCCCGGTTATAAGCGGATTTCTGGTCAGGGATGGTGCGTTTTTTAAATGGGGCGCGCAGTTTGCTATTGTAAGTTTTATGTAAATTTTCCTGCATTTTTTCTTGAGATTTAAGATTGCGGCGGCATAATGTGCGCAGAGTAAGCAGCTATATACATTTAGTAACATCTTAACCACATGGACAGGTTATGCGGCCCGATAAAAATGGACTTCTCGCAACGCTGGCACTTCTGCCCGGCGCGCTGCTGATCAACGCCCTGGCAGTGCACACGGTGCAGGCGGCACCCGGTGATGAGCAATTGCAGCATCAGCAGGCGCAACAGAAAGCGCGTCAGCAGCGGCTGATGCCGCAGGTGCCTGATGTGCGTCTCTCAGAAACGGTTCCGTCACCTTCCCGTCTTAAGTTTCCGCAGGAAACCCCCTGCTTTGTTATTCAGAAGGTCAGCCTGTCCGGGCAGGAAGCGCTGCCACACTGGGTGCCTCTGCAACGTCTCGCCAGTCAGGCGAATGGCCACTGTCTCGGCGTAAAAGGGATTAGCCAGTTAATGGGCACGCTGCAAAACCGGCTGATTAATCACGGCTGGGTGACAACGCGCGTACTGGCTCCGCAGCAGGATCTGCGTCAGGGCGTGCTGCAGCTGCTGATTGTGCCCGGCCGGATCCGCAATGTGGAACTGTCACCCGCCTCATCACGCTACGTCAGCCTGTGGCCGACATTACCCGCTCATGCCGGCAATCTGCTGGATTTGCGGGATATTGAACAGGGGCTGGAGAACCTGCAGCGTCTGCCGACGGTAGAGGCGCACATGGCGCTGCGCCCTGGCCTCAATCCGGGGGAAAGTGACATTGTGATTGAACGCACGCAGCGTCGTTTCTGGCGACTCGGCGCATGGCTGGATGACTCGGGCACCGAAAGTACCGGGCGTTACCAGAGCGGGATCATGCTGGCGCTGGATAATCCCACCTCCCTCAGCGATCTCTTCTACCTGACCGCCAGCCGCGACCTGGGATTTGCGGGCAGAAAAAGCAGCAAAAGCCTGTCGGGACACTACTCAGTACCTGTGGGCTACTGGCTGTTTGGCCTTACCGCCAGCGACTACGACTATCATCAGACGGTTGCCGGTTACAGCCGCGATTTTCTCTACGCCGGTAAGAGCCGATCGCTGGATGTTCAGGCCAGTCGGGTGATCTACCGCAATGCAACCGCCAGAACCACCGTCAGCGCTGATGTGCTGGTTAAAGCGTCACGCAACTTCATCAACGACACCGAAATTACCAGCCAGCAGCGTCGTACCAGCGCATGGCGACTCGGCCTGTCGCACCGGCACTATATCGGCCCCGCCACGCTGGACGCCGGTGTCAGTTACCAACGTGGTACGCGCTGGTTCGGCGCGCTGCCCGCCTGGGAGGAGTCGTATCAGGATTCCACCTATGCCACCGCGCTATCAAAAATTCTGACCTGGCAGGCGGGACTTACCACGCCGTTCACGCTGGGCAATCAGCATTTAAGTTACAACATCCAATACCGTCGCCAGATGAGCAACACCCCGCTGACAGCGCAGGATGAGTTTGCGATTGGCAACCGCTGGACCGTGCGCGGTTTTGATGGTGAACGCACCCTGAGTGCCAGCCGGGGCTGGACCGTTCAGAACACGCTGGCCTGGCAGACACCGCTGCCGGCGCAGGAACTCTACCTGGGTGCCGACTATGGCGAGGTAGGGGGCAACAGTGCCTCACAGGGTGGGCCACTGGGACGTCATCTGGCGGGTGGCGTCATCGGGCTGCGCGGCGGCATCACGCCCGCCGGTGTCAGTTACGACTTGTTTGCCGGAATGCCTCTGTCGAAACCGGACGGCTTCAAAACCGATCCTGTAACGTTTGGTTTCAGCGTGAACTGGAACTACTAAATCCTTTATCAATATTGCTGACAATGGACTGTGCGCATTATGAATAAACTTTGCTATCGCCTTATCTTCAACCGGGTTCGCGGCATGTTAATGGTGGTGTCCGACATCACCCGCAGCGGCTATTCGCGCGTTGCCCGCAGCCCGAAACGCACCTCACTGTCAGAGACACGGGTAAAGATCTCACCGCTCAGCTTTGCTCTCTGGCTGGCAGCGGGTGTGGTCAGCCTGCCGGTTCAGGCTAATATTGTGGCAGACAGCAGCGCGCCGGGCAGCCAGCAGCCTACGGTCATGGCCACTGCCAACGGTCTGCCGCAAATTAACATTCAGACGCCCAACAGTCAGGGCGTTTCCCGCAATCAGTACAGCCAGCTCGACGTCGATGCGCGTGGCGCAATCCTCAACAACAGTCATCAGAACACCGCGACTCAGCTGGGCGGTATGGTGGCGGCAAACCCCTGGCTGTCAAAGCAGGAAGCGACGGTCATCCTCAATGAGGTGAACAGCCGTAACCCGAGCCAGCTGAACGGCTTTATCGAAGTGGCGGGTAAACGGGCGGCGGTAGTGATTGCTAACCCTTCAGGCATCACCTGTAACGGCTGCGGATTTATCAATGCCAGCCGCAATACGCTCACCACCGGGCAGGCGCTGATCGAAAATGGTCAGCTTAAAGGCTTCGATGTGAATGGCGGCCGCATCAATATCGAAGGTAAAGGCCTGAATGACAGCGATGCGGACTACACCCAGATCATTGCGCAGTCGGTAGCGGTGAACGCCAGAGTGCATGCCCGTGAACTTAATGTGGTCACGGGCAGGAACCAGGTCGCGACTGAAAGTAACGTCACGACGGTTAAAGCGGATGATGGGGCGACACGGCCTGAGTTTGCGCTTGATGTGGCGGCAATTGGCGGCATGTATGCCAATAAAATTACCCTGACCGGGACTGAAAAGGGCGTTGGCGTGCGGAATGCCGGTGAACTGGGGGCCAGTGCCGGTGAGCTGCATCTGACGGTAGATGGCCGGCTGGAGAACAGCGGCACGCTGCAAAGTCAGGCCGCACTGCAGATAGCCAGCAATGGCGACCAGGATAACCGCGGGAATATCGTCTCACAGCAGGATGTTACGCTGACGTCCGGCGGTACGCTGCGCAACAGCGGTCTGGTGAGCGCGGGCAGAAACGCCACGCTCTCTGCCGGCACCCTGCAGAGTAGCGCTGAAAGCACGCTGGCGGCAGGCGTTGACGGCAACGGTACACTGAGTCAGCCCGGCAATCTGCTGCTGAACAGTCAGGGCGAGCTGAAAGCTCAGGGTAAAAATCTGGCGCATGACCAGATTCAGGCGCGGGGCAGTCGGGTCGATCTGGCCGGCAGTCAGACCTCAGCCGATGCGATTGCGCTGACATCCACCCAGGCGGATATTAGTACCCAGGGTGCAACGCTAGCGGGCCGCACGCTCGGGATCCAGGCCGCAACAGCGCTTAACAATGATGATGGCAAACTGTCTGCTGGCAGCCTGGCCATCACAGCCCAAACGTCAGTAACAATCGCGGTCTGCTGCGCCAGCAGAACCGTGAAGCGCTGACTCTCTCCACCGGTTCATTACTCAACAATCAGGGTACGCTGAGCAATGAAGGCGATACCCGGCTGCAGGCACAGCACATTGAAAATCGCGGTGGACTCATCGCAGGCAACGGTGATTCGCTGCAGCTTGATACGCCATGGCTGGATAATCAGGGCGGCACGGTGCAGCTGGCGGGCAACGGCGCGCTGACCCTTAATGCAACCCGGCTTGAAGGCAATAAGGGCAATCTGCTGTCAGCGGGTGCGTTAACGCTCAGCGGTGACAGGATCGATCTCTCAGAGGGACATACCCAGGCAGAGGCGCTGATGCTGAC
This sequence comes from Pantoea sp. JKS000250, assembly GCF_003201065.1. Classification (NCBI taxonomy): domain Bacteria; kingdom Pseudomonadati; phylum Pseudomonadota; class Gammaproteobacteria; order Enterobacterales; family Erwiniaceae; genus Pantoea; species Pantoea sp. JKS000250. Next base: position 3,789,761 of record NZ_QICZ01000001.1, read on the forward strand.
GGCGGGCACGCTGGATCACCATCAGGGTCTGCTGTCGCAGCGTGGCACAGGCGAGATGGCGATTGCGGTTTCAGGTGATGCAGACAACCGTGGTGGACGGATAGAGAGCGGCGGTAATCTGCGCGTCACATCAGCCAGCCTGGATAACAGTGGCGGGACGCTACTGGCGGCGGGCAGCGGCGATCTGCAACTGCAGGTTCAGGAAACCCTGACGAACGTACAGGGGGCGCTGCAGGCCAGCCACAATCTGCAACTTAATAGTGCTGGCCTGAGTAACCAGCAAGGTCGCATCACTGCCATCAGCGGCGATGCCACATTAACGACCAGTCAGGCTATCGATAATGAGCAGGGCCGCATCGAAGCGGGCCAGCAACTCACCCTGCGCAGCCAGGGAGTAGATAACCACAGCGGAACCGTGCTCGGTGAGGGGGTAACCCTCGATACCCAACAGGGCCAGATCGGTAACACCGGTGGAAATCTGGTGGCCCGGCGCGATTTGAAGATCTCCAGCGGTAAAACGGACAATAGCACCGGCCTGATACAGTCCGGCGGCGATCTGGCGATCAATACTCACGACCAGGCCCTGATCAACCGTGACAGCGGTAAAGCCGGAATAGTCAGCGGCGGCGCACTTGCCATCACCAGCGGCGACTTTGATAACCAGAACGGCGTAATAGCAGCGGCCTCGGCAGCGACGATCAGTAGTGCAGGTGTGACCAACGGTGACGGCACGCTGCTGTCGGATGGCGCACTCACGCTGAACAGTGGCGCGTTCGATAATCAGCGCGGCCTGATCCAGTCCGGTGCATCGCTGTCGCTGGACACCCACGGCGCGCAGCTGACCAACACGGCCAGTGGTGACCGCGGCGGCATTGTGGCGCGCGGTGATCTGCAACTTTTAACCGGAACGATTGCGGGCGACCACGGCGTCATTCAGGGACAAAACCTGTTCATTGATAGCCGGGGCCAGGCTGTCGATATTGAAGCGGGGCTGGTCAGTGCCAGAGGGGAAGTGCAGCTGAGTAGCGGTGCGCTGAATAATCGCGCCGGACGGCTCCAGGCTGGCGGTGATATGCAGCTGGATACGCAGGGAGAGGCGCTGAATAACGCGGCATCCGGCGTTATGGTGGCGGGCGGCAATCTTCGCGTGAGCAGCGGTGTTATCAACAACAGCGGCGGTTCACTGGTCTCGGCGGGCAACGCCCAGCTCAACAGCGGTGCATTGAATAATGCAGATGGCACCCTCACTGCCGATCGTACGCTGACGCTGGAGAGCGGCAGCGTGGATAACCAGCATGGCCTGCTGCAGGCGGGTGAAGCGCTGTCGCTGAACACCCATGGTGCGCAACTGACCAATACCGCCAGCGGTGAACAAGGGGGGATCGTTGCGGGTGGCGATCTGCTCCTCTCCACGGGCCAGATCGATGGCCAGAACGGGGTGATGCTGGGCCAGAATGTCCGCATCAACACCCATCAGCAGACCTTCGATCATCAGCAGGGGCAACTGGGCGCTAAAGGTACGCTGCAACTGGACAGCGGGCTGCTCAACAACCGTGCAGGCAGGATTGAGTCGGGTGGCGATCTCAATCTGGATACCCATGGCAACGATCTCATTAACCGTGACAGTGGAGCGGCAGGCGGCCTGTTCAGTGCGGGTATCCTGAAGCTCTACAGCGGCACGCTGGATAACCTGCGCGGCTTTATCACCGGCAGCAAAGGGGCACAGATTGCGGCAGGCGACATTCACAACCAGTCCGGCACGCTGACGGGCGGTAAAGGACGGCTTGATCTCACCAGTGGCGAGCTGCAAAACCAGGGCGGTCTGTTACAGGCCGGCAGCGACATGACGCTGGACACCCAGGGCCACGCCCTGATCAATCGTGACAGTGGCAGTCAGCGCGGCATAGTTGCCCTGAACAGTCTGGATTTGCGCAGCGGTGCGATTGATAACCAGACGGGCTTTATTGCCGCCGGAAACCAGGCCACGATCGGTGCCTCTGAGCTGAACAACAGTCAGGGACAAATCGCAGGTAATGGCGGGCTGTTGTTCAGCGGTCAGGCACTGAACAACAGTGACGGTAAACTGCAGTCGACGGGGGATATCACCCTTAACACATCCGGCCAGACGCTGGCTAACCAGCGCGGACTGATTGCCAGTGGCGGTAACCTTCACATCGACAGTGGCGCGCTGGATAACCAGCAGGGGCAGATACAGGGCGGCACCGATCTGACGCTCAATGCGGGACAAAATGCGCTGTTTAATCATACAGGCAAACTCCTCTCGGCAGGCACGCTATCACTGACGGCAGGTCAGCTCACCAACAGCGACGGGCTGGTGCAAAGCGTCGGTGACGGCATACTGTCGCTGAGCCAGCAACTGGATAACCGCAGCGGGCTGATTCAGGGCGGCCAGCAGATGACGATTACCACGCCATCGCTGATCAACCGCGATACCCGACAGAGCGGCAAAGGAATCGAAGCAGGCAGCTTAACCCTCGAAGCCGATACCCTGGATAACAGCCAGGGTGCGTTACGTGCAAACCAGCGGCTGGCATTAATCGTGCAGCAGGCACTGGACAACGTCAGCGGGCTGATCTCTTCCGCCGATACCCTGACCATCCAGCAGAGTGCGCCAGCCCGGTCTGCGGCCTCTAAAATCCAGCAGCGTCGGATGCTGGCTATCAATAATGCGCCGGGTCAGACGCTGACTATCAACAACCAGCAGGGCACCCTGATCGCCGATCACGACGCGCAGATCAACGCGGCTGCACTCAGCGGCGACGGGCAGGTGTTATCGCAGGGCGATCTTGGCATCACCCTGGCGGGTGATTTCCACAATACCTCGTCGGTCAAAGCCAACGGCACACTGCGCCTGACGACAGGGGGTGACGTCACCAACGACGGCACCCTCGCGGCCCAGCAATCGCTGTACCTGACTGCACAGAATGTCAATAACCAGGCTGGTGGTGAGATCAGCGGCGGACAGACTGACATCACGGCAGCGGATACCCTGAATAATCGTGGTCTGATTGACGGTGGCCTGACGCATCTGGTGGCGGGCGTTCTGAATAATAGCGGCACTGGTCGCATCTTTGGTGATCACATTGCCATTGCGGCTTCGTTGCTCAATAACCTCAGTGAAGAGGGCAAAGCGGCGGTGATTGCTGCCCGACAGCGACTGGATATCGGGGCGGGCACCCTGAATAATCGTGACCATGCGCTGATTTACAGTGATGGCGATCTGCATATTGGCGGCCAGCTGGAAGCGAATTATCAGGCCACCGGACAGGGGCAGCAGCTCAACAATGACGGGGCAACCATTGAGGCCGGGCAGGATGCCACGATCAGCATGGCGGAAATCAACAATACCAACCGTCATCTGACCACGCAGGTCGTTACGACTGAAGATAGCCAGCACCATGACGCGGTGCTAAAAGGCCATACTGACCGCTTCGACTGGGCCAAAGTGGACACCAGCAAAAAAAATAAATATGGCGTGCACACGGCAAAAATGCCGGACGGCACCAGCGGCAGCGAGTTTTATGAGTATGACTACCGAAGGGTAGTGAAAGAAACCCAGATCCAGGAGAGCGATCCGGGCAAAATCCTGTCAGGCGGCAACATGACCTTTAGCGCCGGCCGTCTCAATAATCAGGACAGTCAGATTGTCGCGGGAGCCGTGCTGGGCGGGCAGATAGGCGAGCTGAATAATCAGGCGACGAAAGGGACACGCGTCACCACGGACGACGGGAAATCGGTACGCTGGTACGCGAAGAAGAAGAAAAAGAAATTTGGCGGGACCGAAACCTCGCAGGGCAAGGATCGGAAAACCTATCGCCCGGCCCCCGTAACGGAAACCATCGATCTGCAGACGCTGAGCTGGCAGGCGAATGCCGCGCCGCAGGGCAATGGCTACCAGACCGGTAACCGGCAGCAGCAGGGTGTCACTGCGCAGGCCGACAGTATTGGCTCGCCTTCTCTTCAGCAGGCGGTTACCGCCGTGGCGCTGAGTGCCACGGATAGCGGCAGTACCTTGCTGCCCGCCGGATTACGCTATGACAGCGCACTGACGCTGGACAAACTCGGCAGCCTCAAAGACCGGCCGCTGCTGTTACCTGCCGGGCAGCAGTTCTCGCTGACGCTGCCTGCGACGGTGGTCGACGGACAGACGATTACGCCAGTGATTCGCGCCGTCTCACCGGACATCCGTCTGCCGGATAACAGCCTCTATCAGTTGCAGCCCGGCAGTGACAGTCACTATCTTGTTGAGACCGATCCGCGTTTTGTGAATCAGAAACAGTGGCTAAGCAGCGACTATATGCAGAATGCCCTGACCACCGACAGCAGCCTGATTCTGAAGCGGCTGGGTGATGGTTATTACGAGCAGCGGCTGGTGCGTGATCAGATTATTCAGCTGACCGGCAACCGCTATATCAGCGGGTATGGCAGCGATGAAGATCAGTATCGCGGGCTGATGAATAATGGGGTAGCCTTTGGCAAAGCCTACGACCTTGAGTTGGGCGTGGCGCTGACCCCGGCACAGATGGCCCTGCTGACCAGCGATATCGTCTGGCTTGTGAATCAGACCGTGACGCTGCCGGATGGCACCCAGCAGACCGTGCTGGTGCCGCAGGTTTATGCGAAGGTAAAACAGGGTGACTTAACCGGCGACGGCGCGTTGATCGGGGGCGGTAGCGTGGCGCTGAACGCCCGTAACGACATCACCAACAGCGGCACCATTCAGGGGCGCGACGTGACGCAGCTGACGGCGCAGTCGCTGACTAACAGCGGTTACATCAGCGGCAACACCGTTAATCTTACCGCCCGTCAGGATATCACTAACCTCGGCGGTACCCTGCGTGGCGACAGTCAGCTTACGCTGCTGGCGGGGCGTGACATCACCAGCCAGTCCACGCTGCGCGGCGACGGCACCGACCGGTGGATCGATCGTCCGGCCGGTATCTACGTGCAGGGCAGTGACGGTGCGCTGACGCTGAGTGCACTGAACAATATCAACCTGGCCGCCAGCGATATCGGCAACGCCGGAGAGAAGAGCACCACGACGATTCAGGCGGGCAATGACCTGACGCTCGGCACCCTCAGCACGCAGCACAGTGAAGATGACAGCTGGAACAGCAGCAACTACCGTCGCCTGTCACAGCAGAGCGACGCCGGGACACGCATCACCGCCGGCGGCGCGCTGCAGCTGAGCGCCGGACAGGATATCCGCGCCACCGCCGCGGACGTTACGGCGGGCGGTGCACTGACCGCCAGTGCCGGACGCGACATCGTGCTCAGCGCGGGCAACAGCCGCACCGATCTCGCCGAACACAGTAAGCAGTCCAGCAAAGGGCTTCTGTCGAGCAGCAGCCTGGAGACCCACGACGAGCTGCACAGCAGTCAGGCGCTCAGCACCACGCTGAGCGGCGACAGCGTCCGGCTTCAGGCGGGCCGCGACATTGGCGTGACCGGCAGCAACGTTGCCGGTACGCAGGATGTGGCGCTGACGGCGGGCCGCGATCTCAGCATCACGACCGCCACAGAAACGAATAATGAAGTGCATCAGCGCGAGGAGAAAAAATCGGGCCTGATGGGCAGCGGCGGCATCGGTTTCACCGTGGGTCAGGCAATGCAGAAGAGCAGCACCGACGCCAGCGGCGCACTTAACCGGGGCAGCACGGTGGGCAGCAGCGATGGCAGCGTAACTCTCAGCGCCAGTAATCAGCTTACCGTGCACGGCAGCGACGTGATCGCCGGTAAAGATCTCTCCCTGAGCGGCAGCGACGTGAGCGTCAGCGCAGCCGAAAACAGCCACACGGCACTGACGAAAACTGAGCAGAAGCAGAGCGGGCTGACGCTGGCGCTGTCCGGCACGGTGGGCGCGGCGCTGAACACGGCGGTGCAGACCGCCCGCACCGCCGATGAAAGCGATGATGGCCGGCTGAAGGCGCTGCAGGGCACCAAGGCGGCGCTGACTGCGGCGCAGGCCGCGCAGGCTTACCAGATGGACGGCGCGCAGACCGACGCGGCGAACGCCAGAAACACCGCTTCGGGCCTCAAACCGGGTGATAAAGGCTATGAAGAAGGCTCGACCAGCTCGGTCGGCATCAGCCTCTCGTACGGCAGCCAGTCGTCGAAAAGCGAGACACGTTCCGAAAGCCGCGAGGCGCAGGGCAGTACGCTGGGCGCGGGCGGTAATCTGAACATCACCGCCACCGGCGCGCAGCCGGGCAGCGCGGGCGATATCCTCGTGCAGGGCAGTCAGCTGCAGGCGGGGGGTGACCTCGGGCTGACGGCGAAAAACGACATCAGCCTGCTCTCTGCGCAGAACAGCGAGCGCACCGACAGCACCAACAGCAGCAAGGGCGGCAGCGTCGGTATCGGGCTGACTGCCGGATCGGGCGGCTACGGCATCAGCGTGTCGGCCAGCATCAACGCAGGCAAAGGCCGCGCAAACGGCAACGGGCTGACCCACACCGAGACCACGCTCACGGCGGGCCACGGACTGAGCCTGAACGCCGGGCGCGACACCACGCTAACGGGCGCACAGGTGCGCGGCGACAGCGTGAAGGTCGACACCGGCCGCAACCTGACGCTGACCTCAGAGCAGGACAGCGACCGCTATGACAGTAAGCAGCAGAACGCCAGCGCGGGCGGCAGCTTCACCTTCGGCTCGATGACCGGGTCGGCGAGCGTGAACCTCAGCCAGGACAAAATGCACAGCAACTGGCAGAGCGTGGCCGAACAGACCGGCATCTTTGCCGGTAAGGGCGGCTTTGACGTGACGGCCGGTGAGCACACCCAGCTCAACGGTGCGGTCATCAGCTCAGCGGCAGGCGCGGATAAAAACCGGCTCGACACCGGCACGCTGGGCTTCAGCAACATTGAGAACCACGCGGACTACAAAACCGAACACCAGAGCGTGGGGATGAGCACCGGCGGCAGCATCGGCAGCCAGTTTGAGGGCAACATGGCGAACGGCCTGCTGGCGGGGCTGAACGGCAGCGGGAGCGCCTCGTCGGTGACGAAGGCGGCGGTAAGCGACGGCACGATTGTTATCCGGGATAAGGCGAATCAGACGCAGGACGTGTCGGCGCTGAGCCGCGACGCAGAGGGGGCGAATCCGGGGCTGGATAAAATCTTCGATAAGGATAGAGAGCAGCGCCGGACGGAAACGGCGCAGCTGCTGGCAGAAATCGGCAGCCAGGCGGGGGACATCGCGCGGACGCAGGGCGAGATAGCGGCGACAAAGGCCGCTACTGAGAAGATGAAAAACATCTCGCCGGACCAGAGGAAGGACGCCGAAGCGCAGTGGCGGAAGGCGAATCCGGGTCAGGAACCCACCACGGCCGACATCACCGGTCAGGTGTACCAGACGCTGTACAACCGGGCGATGCTGGACAGCGGAATGGGGACCGGCGGGGCGGTGCAGCAGGGTATCAGCGCGGCGACGGCGGCGATACAGGGGCTGGCGGGGGGCGATTTGAAAGCCGCACTGGCTGGCAGTTCGGCCCCTTACCTTGCCGAACTGATTAAGCAAAAAGCGCCGGATGAGGCCAGTCGTATAATGGCGCATGCTGCGGTGGCCGGGGTCGTGGCTGCCGCACAGGGGAATTCAGCGGCAGCGGGCGCGGCAGGCGCGGCCACCACGGCGGTGATGGGCGAAGCCATCAAAAACGTGCTTTATGGTGACGTACCGGTCAGCCAGATGAGCGAGCAGCAGAAGCAGACGCTGGTCGCGCTGGGCACGGTTGCGGCAGGGCTTGCGGGCGGCCTGACCGGAAACGGCACAGCGGATGCAGTAGCCGGAGCGCAGGCGGGCCAGAACGAAATCAGCAATAATATGGTCGGCATGGGCATGCTGCAGCAGATGCTGGCGCAGGAGACGCTGAACTCGGCAGCGATGGCTGAAGCAGGCAAAGGCGGAGCTAATGATCAGGCGGCGCTTGCGCTGACAAAAGCAGTTAAGGAAGGCCTTGATTCGACCTGCCGGGCAAATCCCAGCTGCGTGCTGATGGCAATCGTTTCGGCGCAGAGCCAGCAGCATACAAATGGAGCCGGCAGCAAAACCGAAACCGTGCCGATAAATGACGATCTAACGGGTGGAAAACTGTTCAATCCAGGCCAGGATGATAGTAAAGGCACGTCGTTGATCACGCCGGATCGGTCAGGCGAACAGAGATCCATCAATACCGGAAATACGGATGGTGTGCCGGATACAGGCGGGAATACCACGGTTACACCGATCCCTGAGCAGAATAAAGATGATTTGGCTTATCTGGCCCTTAAAGGAAAAGAGGCTCAAGAAGCTGCTGGGAATTTAGGTTTTGACCGAAGAATTCCGGCACCTAAGGCTCCATTTAATTCTCATGGTCAACCTGTATTTTTTGATGGTAAAACATATATTACGCCTGATGTCGACAGCCATAATGTTACCAATGGTTGGAAAATGTTTGACCGTAGAGGAAAACGTATGGGCACTTATGATAGCGATCTAAACAGGATTAAGGATTGACATATGTTTGGTATCTTCCCTGAAGATAAACCAGTAGATATTGAGGGCGAATGCGTCTTACCAGCATTAATAATTATTGATGAATTTTCAGAAATGATGAATATACCTCTTTCTTACTGGAATATAAATGATTACAAAGATAACTGGCGAGGTTCTCTTGAAGAAGGCTTGACAAATAAAAATCATGCTGCTTTAGCTGTTTCTATGTATGAGCCTGCCAATACAAATTTTGTGTTTACTTGGGTATTGTATTTTTCTGGTGATGTTGTTTTCGTTCAAAATAGCATTTTATTTCTAGATGAATGTCCAGGGTTCACTCCTGAAACTATAAATAGTTTTACTGAACCGCGAACAACGTATAATGAAGATGGCATGAAAATATCGGAATGGAATACCGATTTAAAAAGTGTTATTAGTTTTTATCATAGCCTTAAAGACTAAAAAAGATCCCTGCCGCCAAGCAGAACTGATTAAGCAGAAAGCGCCAGATGAGGCCAGTCGTATAATGGCGCATGTTGCGGTGGCCGGGGTCGTGGCTGCCGCACAGGGGAATTCAGCGGCAGCGGGCGCGGCCACCACGGCGGCGATGGGCGAAGCCATCAAAAAAGTGCTTTATGGTGACGTACCGGTCAGCCAGATGAGCGAGCAGCAGAAGCAGAAGCAGACGCTGCTCGCGCTGGGCACGGTTGCGGTAGGGCTTGCGGGCGGCCTGACCGGAAACGGCACAGCGGATGCAGTAGCCGGAGCGCAGGCGGGCCAGAATGAAATCAGCAACAATTTGCTCGGCATGGGCATGTTGCAGCAGATGCTGGCGCAGGAGACGCTGAACTCGGCAGCGATGGCCGAAGCGGGTAAAGGCGGTGCGAACGAGCAGGCGGCACTGGCGCTGACGAAAGCCGTGAAGGAAGGTCTGGGTTCGGCCTGTCTGGCAAATGATGCCTGTGTGCTAATGGCGGTGGTTGCTGCTCAGAACCAGCAGCACACGAATGGAGCAGGCAGCAAAACGGAAACCGTGCCGGTTGATGATGACCTGGCGGGTGGTAAGCTGGTTAATCCCGTGCAGGAGGAAAACAAAGGGACGACGCTGGTTACGCCGGGTTGGTCTGGTGAGCAGGAAATAAGCAATACCGGTAATACTGACGGTCTGCCGGATATGGGAGGCAATACTACTGTTACGCCGGTTCCTGAACAGAATAAGGATGATCTGGCTTATCTGGCTGAAGGTAGAGATAACAGGCTACCTATTCCTGAATCAACCACAGCAAGTAATGGTTTAAAAGTTGAATCTAATACTAAGCATACCCCGGGTGCCCAAGGGTTCAGGCCAGACGCAGGTATCGAGCCGAGGAACTCTTTAGAGCTTTTTGAAAGCTCAGTTGCGACTAAAGATCCAAAGATAAGATTATCTATCGATCAAAATGGAAATATACACAGGTTCTTTAACGCAAATAAAGATGGTTCAGGTATATTCCACTGGAGTGGTAGTACTGGTGATCCCAAAAATAAACTAGGTAATAGAGATCTGGGTTCTTTCAATAAAGAAATTAAACAGTTACAGGGTAAATCATGATTTATGGAAAGCCTTACGAATTTTCTGTCTTCTATAACCTATTGGAAAAAACAGCTGATGGGTATTGGAAACATGGTATTTTTTTGTTTTTCATTGAGGATGAAATATATCCATCAAAAGGTTCTAACTATACCTTGACAATGGCTATAGGATATTTGAGGGATAGCTATCAAGAAGTGGTTGATTGTCTGAGTACAGGCTTGGATTTAACAATGGATGATGAAACGTTATTTGCAACATTAGCTCACTCACATGGAATGATAATTGATCGTGACCCAGATGATTTTGAACTTCCTGATATGGAAAAGATAGGCGTTTTTTTGAGCCCTTTAGAGATTTCTGATGCGGGGTTTTACCTATTTTATTATCCAAAAAAATCAATGAAGAATATCTTATATTTAGTCATGATTACGGCAAGACAGTTAGAAAAGCTATTTTTAATAGGGGAGTCGTTAGTGGAGTTTTAGCCCAACTCCCAGCAATTGAGAGTATATAAACTAAAGGTGCTAATTGCTTCATTTGATGAATTTAATAGAAATAAATAAAATTTTTACCCTTGATTAATAAAGCATTTGAGCCAGTGATAATGTCGACGCAGAATCAGTAGCAAACAAATGGAGAATGCAGTAAAACGGAAAAATGGAAAGCAGGTGACTATCTTAATGACTTTAAACCCTCCCCTACACCTCTGGAACTGGTTAAAGAGCAGGCTGGAAAAGGTTCACAAACTGCATATATCAGGATGGATCATATCCTTAACGGGGAAGTGAAAACGCTTAATGATGGGACAAAAGTTGGGTCTGGTGGTCACTATATTCGTGATTCAAATATTATAATAGATAAGATAACGGGTAAACCTGATACCAATGGTGTTTCGACAGGATATATATCAGTGAGAGATCCAGCTACAGGATAATGGATAAATAAGAAAGCTGAAACTACATTCTTCCCTGAGCACTGGTCAAAAAGACAGACGGCTCAGGAGATTGAGAGTGCGTTCAAAAATTCTGAAAGAATACCGAATACAGAAATGTGGAGCGGGAAATCATCTAGCGGTGTGAAGATTCAAGGCTATTATGGCAAACCCGATGGAACAGGCGCTACTGCATGGCCGGTTTATACAGGGAGGGATAAGTAATGCTGAATGATAAAATTATTTTCTGGTGGGATGAAAATAGCGATTTATTTGTTCCTGTAGGGGGGAGATACGTAAATCCTTTGATGGAGCGGTATTGGGATATGGAGCACGTGAGATTTCAGGATGGTTATCCAATGACATTCAATATGGTATTCATTCTGTTGATATCTGGGTAAAAAACCTTACTGATATTGCATCAGGCAAAACAACTGAAGGCAACTTCGGCATAGGTAATGCCCATTGGGTGATGGTTACGCATGATAAGGTGTTTATTGGGTGTGAGTACGTGGAAGAGCAACAGGTGCTTTTAACCATAGAACAAAAATTATATGTACTGGAACAGTATCGATTATTCCTGGAAGGATCTTATACAAAAGACTTTCCGCCAGAACCGATCGATGTCGAGTATTTAGCAGAGGGTAGAGATGCTATAACACAGTATGAATCTTTAGACGGGGCATATTGTTTACCTTATTAATGAAAAATCCCGCCATGAGCTGACGGGGTTTTTCACAAACAGAAAGTTGTGAATAGCTTCATTGGGGCCACATCCTCCGACGGAAACGTTGATGTAACCCCAATGCCATAGCACATGCGTTGTGGGATCCAGTTTCCACTCAGATGTCTGACGAAAATGGCGCTGCGGGTGCTTTTAGTGGAGAACTGACCACACACTATAGCGTCAACGCCGGCAAAGGCCGGGCAAACGGCAACGGGCTGAGCCTGAACGCCGGGCGCGACACCACGCTGACCGGCGCCCAGGTGCGCGGCGAGAGCGTGAAGGTCGACACCGGCCGCAACCTGACGCTGACCTCAGAGCAGGACAGTGACTGCTACGACAGTAAGCAGCAGAACGCCAGCGCGGGCGGCAGCTTCACCTTCGGCTCAATGACCGGGTCGGCGAGCGTGAACGCCGGTGAGCACACCCAGCTCAACGGTGCGGTCATCAGCTCCACCGCCAGCGCGGATAAAAACCGGCTCGACACCGGCACGCTGGGCTTCAGCAACATTGAGAACCACGCGGACTACAAAACCGAACACCAGAGCGTGGGGATGAGCACCGGCGGCAGCATCGGCAGCCAGTTTGAGGGCAATATGGCGAACGGCCTGCTGGCGGGGCTGAACGGCAGCGGGAGCGCCTCATCGGTAACGGAGTCGGCGGTAAGCGACGGCACGATTGTTATCCGGGATAAGGCGAAGCAGACGCAGGACGTGTCGGCGCTGAGCCGCGACGCAGAGGGGGCGAATCCGGGGCTGGATAAAATCTTCGATAAGGATAAAGAGCAGCGGCGGATGGAGACGGCGCAGCTGCTGGCAGAAATCGGCAGCCAGGCGGGCGACATCGCGCGGACGCAGGGCGAGATTGCGGCGACAAAGGCCGCTACTGAGAAGATGAAAAACATCTCGCCGGACCAGAGGAAGGACGCCGAAGCGCAGTGGCGGAAGGCGAATCCGGGTCAGGAACCCACCACGGCCGACATCACCGGTCAGGTGTACCAGACGCTGTACAACCGGGCGATGCTGGACAGCGGAATGGGGACCGGCGGGGCGGTGCAGCAGGGTATCAGCGCGGCGACGGCGGCGATACAGGGGCTGGCGGGGGGCGATTTGAAAGCCGCACTGGCTGGCAGTTCGGCCCCTTACCTTGCCGAACTGATTAAGCAAAAAGCGCCGGATGAGGCCAGTCGTATAATGGCGCATGCTGCGGTGGCCGGGGTCGTGGCTGCCGCACAGGGGAATTCAGCGGCAGCGGGCGCGGCAGGCGCGGCCACCACGGCGGTGATGGGCGAAGCCATCAAAAACGTGCTTTATGGTGACGTACCGGTCAGCCAGATGAGCGAGCAGCAGAAGCAGACGCTGGTCGCGCTGGGCACGGTTGCGGCAGGGCTTGCGGGCGGCCTGACCGGAAACGGCACAGCGGATGCAGTAGCCGGAGCGCAGGCGGGCCAGAACGAAATCAGCAATAATATGGTCGGCATGGGCATGCTGCAGCAGATGCTGGCGCAGGAGACGCTGAACTCGGCAGCGATGGCTGAAGCAGGCAAAGGCGGAGCTAATGATCAGGCGGCGCTTGCGCTGACAAAAGCAGTTAAGGAAGGCCTTGATTCGACCTGCCGGGCAAATCCCAGCTGCGTGCTGATGGCAATCGTTTCGGCGCAGAGCCAGCAGCATACAAATGGAGCAGGCAGCAAAACAGAAACCGTGCCGGTTGATGATGACCTGACAGGTGGTAAGCTGGTTAATCCGGCTCAGGATGAAAAGAAAGGAACGACGCTGGTTACGCCGGATCGGTCTGATATAAACAGTCCTCTTATTACAATATCTCCTGAAACCCAGCCAGGAAAAAATGATGGAATATTCATCAACCCTAAACCGGTAGAAAATACTGGCAGCAGCTATATTTCTGAATCCTCTGATAAGAGTAATGCTATTAGTGCTGGCGACTTCTTTAAAGGAACAACGTATACAGATAAAGTCAAACAACAAGCTTCTTCTGGAGACTTTCACTCCTTCCCTGAATCTGTAGATGGCCATGCTAATCAGGGAACGGTATCAGTAATTACAGGTGGCGATGGTGTGGAGCGTCTTAAACTTGAAATATTAGGTAGTTATCGTGGGAAAGAAGGTGTATTTGAATATATACGCGAACCAAATGGTTCTATAAACCACAGGCTTTTTATTCCTAAAAATAAATGAGAGTGGGAGAAAAATGATTAATAAAATCTTGGAATTATATTCGCGTTGTGGAAAAAGTCTGTTGGAAAATGGGATTGATGATGCAGCACTACCAATATCTGTAGCGAATGAGGCACTGGAACTATTTGCAGGTGCTAGATGGACAGTGCTTGGTGGAGATGTTTATCAGTATGAAAATAACAAAATGAATAATTTTTATGCTGATTGGTATTGTAATTTGGCTGCGTCTTCTGAAAGTTGTGATTATGCAAGAGAGCATTTAAGTAAATTAAGAGGTAACAATATTTATATCTCTTTTACAATAAGAAATTAAAAAAATTCCGGCTAGGCTGACGGCGTAAAATGACATCAGCCTGCTGTCAGCGCAGAACAGCGAGCGCACCGACAGCACCAACAGCAGCAAGGGCGGCAGCGCCGGCATCGGGCTGACTGCCGGATCGGGCGGCTACGGCATCAGCGTGTCGGCCAGTGTCAACGCGGGCAAAGGCCGCGCAAACGGCAACGGGCTGACCCACACCGAGACCACGCTCACGGCGGGCAACGGGCTGAGCCTGAACGCCGGGCGCGACACCACGCTGACCGGGGCACAGGTGCGCGGCGAGAGCGTCAAGGTCGACACCGGCCGCAACCTGACGCTGACCTCAGAGCAGGACAGCGACCGCTACGACAGTAAGCAGCAGAACGCCAGCGCGGGCGGCAGCTTCACCTTCGGCTCGATGACCGGGTCTGCGAGCGTGAACCTCAGCCAGGACAAAATGCATAGCAACTGGCAGAGCGTGGCCGAACAGACCGGCATCTTTGCCGGTAAGGGCGGCTTTGACGTGACGGCCGGTGAGCACACCCAGCTCAACGGTGCGGTCATCAGCTCAGCGGCAGGCGCGGATAAAAACCGGCTCGACACCGGCACGCTGGGCTTCAGCAACATTGAGAACCACGCGGACTACAAAACCGAACACCAGAGCGTGGGGATGAGCACCGGCGGCAGCATCGGCAGCCAGTTTGAGGGCAACATGGCGAACGGCCTGCTGGCGGGGCTGAACGGCAGCGGGAGCGCCTCGTCGGTGACGAAGGCGGCGGTAAGCGACGGCACGATTGTTATCCGGGATAAGGCGAATCAGACGCAGGACGTGTCGGCGCTGAGCCGCGACGCAGAGGGGGCGAATCCGGGGCTGGATAAAATCTTCGATAAGGATAGAGAGCAGCGCCGGACGGAAACGGCGCAGCTGCTGGCGGAAATCGGCAGCCAGGCGGGGGACATCGCGCGGACGCAGGGCGAGATAGCGGCGACAAAGGCCGCTACTGAGAAGATGAAAAACATCTCGCCGGACCAGAGAAAGGACGCCGAAGCGCAGTGGCGGAAGGCGAATCCGGGTCATGAACCCACCACGGCCGACATCACCGGTCAGGTGTATCAGACGCTGTACAACCGGGCGATGCTGGACAGCGGAATGGGAACCGGCGGGGCAGTGCAGCAGGGTATCAGCGCGGCGACGGCGGCGATACAGGGGCTGGCGGGGGGCAACGTGGCCCAGGCGCTGAGCGGGGCGGCGGCACCGTACCTGGCGGAGCAGATACATACGCTGACGGAGGGCAACCCGCAAGCCAACCTGATGGCGCATGCTGTAGTTGGCGCAGTAGTGACGCAGGCATCTGGTAACTCAGCTCTGGGCGGAGCGGCAGGTGCCGCGACCGCCTCCGCCGCAACTTCCGTGATAGCGAAAACGCTGTACGGTACGGATGACTATAGCAAACTGGATGAGGCGCAAAAGCAGACCATATCAACTCTGAGTACGCTGGCAAGTGGGCTGGCGGGCGGGCTTGCCGGAGACAGTGGAGCTTCAGCTGTTGCAGGGGCTCAGGCAGGAAAAAATACTTCTGAGAACAACGACATGTTCAATCTGCCGTCAGGGTTGAACAGTTACGGTAGTGCAGCCTCAACGCTTGGGACGTCAATGGAAGGTGCAGGAGCGACACCGGAAGAGATCAACGCGGCAATGAGTAAAAATGTTAAAGGTGATATGCCTGAAGGGGCAAATATAACCAAAGTTATCGTAAACGGTTATAAAGATGGTGTGTTGATTGCGGGTGCGTGGTATTTAGGCCCGGCGGCGTCGATAGGTAAGGTCGTGGGTGGTGCAGTAATTGCAGAAATAGCGAACGGAACATATCAGTGGTTTGATATAAACAGTGTCAAGAACCAGAGTTTGCCTGAAAATCAGCAAAAAACCTGGGATTATTGGGGCAGCGCTTCGGCAGGTATTACGGGAGCACTGGCTCCGGGGCGAAATATATGGCAAAACGCAGGAATCGCGGCAGGTGGAACCCTATTTACTGATGGGCCTGATAAAGGTGCTTTAACTGGTACGGGAGCTGGTTGGGCCATAGGTAGTGTGGTTGGTGTGGTTGCACCGCCTGTATTGAAACCAGTTTTAGGCCCAAGCTCTGGCTTCGTCAGCGATGTTATTGGTTCTGTTGGTGGTGAGTTTATTGGTAATAAAGTTAAAGACAAAATTAACAAAAAGGATTCTAATGATGTTGAACAATAAAAAAAATCAGAATATAAATTTAAGGCTTTTATTTTTAAGTGTTATTTACCTTATTGCCTGCTGTTTCATTTTTTTCTTTATAGCTATTGTTATTATTGATTTAATTTTTGATGGCAAGGTGAATTTAACGCAAGAAGTAATTATAGATATCATCGTTGTAAGCACTATCGCGGGTACTGCGGGAGGGTTAGGTTCATGGGTTTTCGCTAAAATAGATGAACGCAAAGTCCGAAAAACGCCGCCATCCGATCCACAATAAACAGTGATCCCGGCCTACCGAGCCGGGATTTTTTTATCTGCCTGTCACTCTTCAGCCAGCCGGAGAATCAACTGCCCCGGTCCAGTGATCACCTCGATCTTCTGCCCGGTCGTAAATCCCAGCGTTTCCAGCCAGCGGCCTTTAATAGTCAACTGCGGCAGCGGGTTCGGCTGGCCTTTATTAGGCCGGTAACCCACTTTGTAATAATGCACCTGCGATTCGCTGGCGGTAGTTGTGGGCATGTGCGTCTCTGGCTTATGATGCGTATCAGCCATGATCAACTCCTTATCAGTTGGTTGTGGTCAGCGGGCTGTTGGTGTTCCACCACCTTCAGTCCGCGCTAAAATCTCTCGTTACGCTCTTCCTCTCCTGTTTTCTCCTGTTCAAATATACACCTTCCGTCGGGTAAACTCGCTGAAAGCGAAGTAGTAAATTGCGAGCCGTCTCTGATAAAAGGATTCTTTTTTTCCGGTCTGCATTTCGCTTATCCCTTCTTCATATCGCCTTACGGAATATTCTTTCCCGGCTGAATATCACACTATGATTCCGCATTAACCAGCCTTCATTCTGTCTTACTGATTACGCCTTGCCTCCACTAAAGTCGGTAATAAAGGCTGCGACGTGACGTAGCTGTAACATGACTGCGGATGAGCACATCCGGCAGAAGGGAGCATTGACAGCCTCCATAGCTACAGTAAATAAAAATCGTTCCGGCATCAGATTGCAGAACTCCGGCAACATTGCGAAATATGTGCACTGCACAACAGAGCACACTGGTGGGAGCATAAGCATTGGCAGTCAGTTTCAGGTCAGCATTTTTGAATAAGTGCAGGTGTAACTCGCCAATTGCTATTTTCCATACAGGTCAATTTAAATAGATCTGTAACTCAGAGTCTGAATAAAGGGGAATCTTGCGGTCAGATTGAGAATCCGTGTTAATAGACGGTATAAAACCGTGTGGTTTTCTGGATGTATTAGGGATAATATTTTCGGTGATTTTTCTTTTTTTTGTGGCGATGCGGTCTTGATACCTCTGATTATTTTTGGTCTAATAATGCCCTGAAAATGGATTAATAAATAAAGTACATTAGTTATTCAGGTGGTGAAATTCCTGACTTAACTCAAATTAAATGGACGAAATGCCATTGTGAACGAGTGGGATTTAAATCCCAGATTTCCACAGGTCAGCCTGTTTTAAAACACCCGGGTATAAACAGATGCACTCCGACCCTGTCTGAGCATAAGGCGCGGAGCGCTAAAGGAAATTCCTGGCCGGTACAGGCGGATTGATAAAACGATAACCAGTCCGTCGGGTATGGGTGATTCAGGGAACGAAGTCCTGCGATAAGCGCAGGGAAATAATGTTAAATTATGAAAAGGAATTAACCAGATGACCTCTAAGTTAACGATGCTGGCATTACTGTGTGGCGGTTTGTTCGTGGGCAGCAATGCGCTGGCTGATAATCACACTGTCTCGATCGGCTATGCTCAAAGCAAAGTTGATGACTTCAAAAACATTCGCGGTGTCAATGTTCAGTATCGCTATGAGTGGGACTCTCCTCTCAGCGTTATTGGTTCGTTCAGCTATCTGAAAGGCGATCAAAGTTTTTCTGAGCGCGAAGATTTTTATGGCGATGTCAGCGGGTATGACGGCAAAACTAAAGTGAAATATTACTCACTGATGGCTGGTCCGGCATATCGTATCAATGACTATGTCAGCTTCTATGGATTGATCGGTGTTGCCCATACCAAAGTGGATGAGAACGTGACTTATCTCGGAGCGTATTCCGAAGATTATAGCGAAAATAAATCCTCTTTTGCCTATGGCGCAGGTATTGTCGTGAATCCAGTCAGCAACCTCTCTGTGAGTGTTGGCTATGAAGGTACTCGCGTGAAATATAACGAAGATGTTGCTATCAATGGTTTCAACATTGGTATCGGCTACCGTTTCTGATTTAACGCTAAAATCTGCAACCCTGATCATCTGGTCAGGGTTGTTTTTTTGCGGCCTGTGAAGGGTAAGATTTAATGAATCTCAGGTCTTAGTTAGTTGTCAGATATAGATACCTTATTTTATTTTCCTCGCAGGATTAATAAAGTCTTTGCACAATGATTTGGCCAGCCATTTTGTTTAATAGTTGCATCGCCCCATAAAGACTGTGCAACGCAACAGGCACCCGGCTCCGACATCATTAAAATAATCCCATTTTTATTTCAGTTAAATTAAGGACAATAAACAATGGCGGAAAAAACATCATCTCCGGATTGATAGCACTATTATTGAGTGGCTGCACCGCAGGTTTCAGACCTTCTCTGGATGATTATAAAGGACAGGATGCGGCCCGGATTCGCGTCGCTTCAGAGGGCAATACGGCTCTTCAGTTCTTTGAAAAGCAGGGTTCAGGTTGCTATAAAAAAGTACTGGAACGCCGTATTACTTCTGGCTTTGCCATTCTGGGTATCCCTGTCACAGGGAATAAACGAATAGGTATGCCAGCCTCATCTGATAATAATGGTGCTTTCATCAATGAGTTCACCCTGAAGCCGGGACAAATGATTCGGATCATCCACTACTGGACTGAGACTGGGTACAACCAGAACACTCAAAAATCTGCCACTGCTGAATTTATTCCTCAGGCTAACCATGACTACGATATCGTGGTCTAAGGCTCTGAATATTCAGGCGATAGCGTGTCCATCAAAAATCTCACTCCAGACGGCGCCGTAGTGGGCTGGAGCGACGTGAAGGAATGCCCGTCAGAGAGTATTTTTGATTAGTTTTCTCTTCCTTCATTCCTGAAGCCTGATTGCTTCAGCAATGAATGTCCACGTTTACGGCATAGTCAGTAACCTGCTGACAGGTAGCGATGGAAATGCCGTTACCAGAACAGGCAGTCAGCGTCTTTATAACGCTTTGTAAAGGTTTATCACATTGATTTAAATACTTAAATTTCTGGCTTAAATCGGTACCAGTAATAATTCGCTGTACCTCGGAACTCTCCTAAAAACTGGCCCTGATAGCAATGTGACCAATTTCCTCCATTTATCTGATGTTGCATTTTCGGTCCATCTGTAAAACTTCATCTCAACAAACACGGCGCGTCGCGCACGCCGGTTATACCTCAATTACTGAGGATGCTTTAACAGCAGGATTGCGCGGTAACACTTTTCAGGAGGAACTTCCTGTGAATAAATCAATGTTAGCGGGTATCGGTATTGGTGTGGCAGCAGCGCTGGGTGTTGCCGCCGTAGCAGGCATGAACGTGTTTGATCGCGGTCCTCAATACGCTCAGGTACTGGCTGCAACGCCAATCAAAGAGAGCATCAGACAGCCACGTCAGGAGTGCCGTAATGTCACACTGACGCATCGTCGGGCCGTACAGGATGAAAACCGTCTTGCTGGCTCTGTATTAGGTGCAGTGGCAGGTGGAGTGCTGGGTCACCAGTTCGGTGGCGGTCGCGGTAAGGATGTTGCGACGGTAGCAGGTGCATTGGCAGGCGGTTATGCGGGTAATCAGGTCCAGGGCGGACTGCAGGATCGTGATACCTACACGACAACCGAACAGCGCTGTAAAACAGTGTACGACAAACAAGAGAAAAAACTGGGATATGACGTGACCTATAAAATAGGCGATCAGCAGGGTAAAATCCGTATGGAAAATGACCCCGGCACGCGTATTCCACTGGATCGCAATGGTCAGCTGATTCTCAACGGTGACCAGGCGTAATTGGGCAAAGCTTTGCCGCACTCGCGGCCACACAGCACGACGTAATGAAAAAGGCGCATCTCAAAGATGCGCCTTTTTTATCGCCATTTTCCCGCACTTTACCGATTAGCTCAGCAAAGCGCGGGCAGAGGGTTACGCCTGATGCTCAGCCAGTTGTGAAACGAAGCCCTGCACCCAATCCATACGGATTTTTCTTTCCGACAGCTCGCGGGTAAATCGCAGGCGTGTTGGCCCATCCAGTTTCCACTGCTGCGGCTCTTTCTGCAGCAGACTAATCAGCCATGCCGGATCGACCTTGTTCTGCGGCGCAAAATCGAAATAGCCACCTTTGTCGCTGGCTTCAATCTTACGCAGACCGACCGCGCGGGCTTTCAGGCGAATAATCGCCACGTCCAGCAGATTACGCGCAGGGTCAGGCAGCAGGCCGAAGCGGTCGATCATCTCAACTTTCAGCTCCTGCAACTCCTCTTCAACCTCCGCGCTGGCAATGCGCTTATAAAGTGAAAGACGGGTGCTGACATCCGGGATAAAGGTCTCGGGCAGCAGCGCTGGCATGCGAAGTTCCACCTCGGTCTGGTTGCTGGTGAGATCCTCCAGTGATGGCTCGCGACCCGCTTTCAGCGCATCCACGGCATTCTCCAGCAGCTCCATGTAGAGCGTGAAGCCCAGCGTCTCCATCTGTCCGCTCTGCTCATCACCCAGCAGTTCGCCCGCTCCGCGAATCTCCAGGTCATGGGTTGCCAGCGCAAAGCCGGCGCCCAGATCTTCAAGTGAGGCGATCGCCTCCAGGCGTTTATGCGCGTCCGTGGTCATAGACTTCGGATGCGGCGTCAACAGCCAGGCGTAAGCCTGATGATGCGAACGACCGACGCGACCACGCAGCTGATGCAGCTGCGCCAGACCAAAGTGATCGGCCCGCTCAATGATGATGGTGTTCGCGGTCGGAATGTCGATCCCGGTTTCGATGATGGTGGTACAGACCAGCACGTTGAAACGCTGATGATGGAAATCGTTCATCACCCGCTCCAGCTCACGCTCGCGCATCTGTCCATGACCAATCGCTACCCGCGCTTCTGGCACCAGATCGCTGAGACGCTGCGCCGCTTTCTCAATATTTTCGACGTCGTTGTAGAGGTAGTAAACCTGGCCGCCACGCAGAACTTCACGCAGAATCGCTTCACGGATCACCAGATCGTCGTATTCACGGACAAAGGTTTTTACCGCTAAACGGCGGGCAGGCGGGGTAGCGATAATCGAGAGATCGCGCATGCCGCTCATGGCCATGTTCAGGGTGCGCGGAATCGGCGTGGCGGTCAGGGTCAGGATGTCCACATCGGCACGCATCGCTTTAATGCGCTCTTTATGACGCACCCCGAACCGGTGCTCTTCATCGACAATCAGCAGGCCGAGATCGTGCCACTTGAGGTCACTCATCAGTAGTTTGTGGGTGCCGATCAAAATGTCGATCTTGCCCTCGCTGGCCTGTTCCAGTACCTGCGCCTGCTCTTTGGCGGTACGGAAGCGGGATAGCATCTCAATGCGAACCGGCCAGTTGGCGAAGCGATCGCGGAAGTTATCGTAGTGTTGCTGTGCCAGCAGGGTGGTCGGCACCAGCACGGCCACCTGTTTGTGGTTTTCTACCGCCAGAAACGCGGCGCGCATCGCCACTTCCGTTTTACCAAAGCCCACGTCGCCGCACACCAGTCGATCCATCGCCAGCGGCTGACACATATCACTCAGCACGGCATTGATCGCCTGTGCCTGATCGGGCGTAGTTTCAAACGGGAAACTTTCGCAGAACAGCTGATACTGCTCGCGGTCATGCTTAAAGGCAAAGCCGGTTTTAGCGGCGCGCTGGGCATAGATGTCCAGCAGCTCAGCTGCTACATCGCGTACTTTCTCCGCCGCTTTCTGCCGCGCGCGTGACCAGGCGTCACTGCCCAGCTTGTGCAGCGGCGCGTTATCGTCAGCCCCGCCCGCATAGCGGCTGATCAGGTGCAGCGATGAAACCGGCACATAGAGTTTGGCGTCGTTGGCATAGGAGAGCATCAGGTATTCCGCCTCAATGCCGCCTGCTTCCAGCGTAGTCAGGCCGATATAGCGGCCCACGCCGTGCTCCAGATGCACCACCGGCTGGCCGGGATGCAGCTCCGCCAGGTTACGAATCAGAATGTCCGGGTTAATGGTGCGACGGGTATCCTGACGGCGACGGCTGACGCGTTCGCCCAGCAGATCGCTTTCGCAAATCAGCGCCCGGTTGCCCTGGGTATCGATAAAACCGCGCTCGCTGGCCCCAATCATCAGCGTGAAACGATCGTCGACGGTTTCATCAAAACGGTGCACCGGCTGAGGACGCAGTTTAATCCGTGCCAGCAGCTCCTGCAGGCTCTCGCGACGGCCTTCACTTTCTACCGAGAAGACCACGGCGCCGCTGAAGGTCTGAATAAACTGCCGCAGATGATCGAGCGGCGCTTTCGCCTGCGCCTGAACGGTGAGGTCTGGCAGCGGGGTATAACCGAGATTGGTGTTGGCAGCTTTGGCAGGCAGCACCTCATTGGTCATCTGGATGCGCGGCCAGGCTTTCAGTTCACCCATTAACGCATCGGGACGCAGCCACAGAGTGACCGGCTCCAGCAGTGGACGCATCGGGTCCACCCGGCGGTTCTCATAGCGCGCCTCAGCATCCTGCCAGAAGCGGGTGGCGCTGCCTTCGAGGTCGCCGCAGTTCACAATCAGGGTGTTGTCAGGCAAATAGCTGAACAGGCTGGGTAACGGCTGCTCAAAGAACAGCGGCTGCCAGTATTCGATGCCCGCAGGCAACGTGCCTTTGCTGACCTGCTGATAGATGTGCTCCGACTCGCGGCGCACATCAAAAATTTCGCGCCAGCGGCTACGGAACAGCTCAATGGCGGCTTTGTCGCTGGGAAATTCATGCGCAGGCAGCAGGTTAATTTCTGCCACCGCTTCCAGCGTGCGCTGATTATCGACGTCGAACAGACGCAGGCTGTCGATCTCATCATCGAAAAAGTCGATGCGATAGGGCTGATCGCTGCCCATCGGGAACAGGTCGAGTAGGGCGCCGCGCGTGGCGTATTCGCCGTGCTCCATGACCTGATCGACATGACGATAACCTGCCTGCTCAAGCTGATCGCGCAGCCGGTCGCGTGACAGCTTTTGTCCCTGCTTCATCACCAGCGCATGACCGTGCAGGAAACTGTGCGGACAGACGCGCTGCATCAGGGTGTTGACCGGCATGATCAGCATGCCGCTCTGCATCACCGGCAGCTGATAGAGGGTCGAGAGGCGCGCGGAGATAATATCCTGATGCGGCGAGAAGCTGTCATACGGCAGCGTCTCCCAGTCGGCGAGGTGCACCACCGGCAGATCGGTAAACTGACGGATTTCATCCAGCAGACGCAGGGCGGTTTGGGTATCGGGGGTAATCATCAATACCGGGCCAGCATGACGTTCGGTAATGCTGGCACACTCTACCGCATGTGCAGCGCCGATGAGCTGGCCGAGCTGGCGGTGATCGCCGGATTTAACGGGCAGGGTATAACGAGTCTGTTCGGGCATGGGATCTCGGGGTTGCTCCATTTTTCCAGGACGTAATCATTCCATATTATGTCAGGGGGATCACCTTTGCGGCACAATTTTCCTGCCGCGCCGCGCTGAACACGGGGATCGGTCAGCCATTACCGGGCGTCGGCGGTAATACAGCGGATAGAGAGAGGATAGACGAGTCTGGAGCGGGATCAGAAAAAACCGCCGTCGCTCTGCAGCGACGGGGTTAAACGGGCATTCTATTTTATGGATTGCTGTGTGTAATACATGCGTGGGCGGTCGATATTTGCCCAGGATAACTCCTGCTCAGGATGATAGCTGAGGTTGCCGTCGTCCCACTTTACGTAGTAGCCGGCTGGTGCGCTTCCCTGCTCAAAGACGTTGATGATTTCGCCTCTGATTTCCCCGGATTGATGTTTAACAATACTGCCTTTGGGAAATTTCAACATGGTCGCTACCTCTATCGCTGTGCGATAAATACCCTCTTATCCTGTTACAGATTGTAGTCTACGCGCCAGGGCGCTGGATAATCAGCCAATAAGCGATGGCTTTATCGTCTATTCTGCGGCTTTGGTCGTGAATGTGACGTATCCTGACGCAACTTTGCTGCCGACTCAGAGGGTTAGAGGTTTCATAAAGCGAGCCGCTCCTTTATCATCCCCCTACCTATTTTCAGGCAACGGCTAACTGGATTCCATGTATCAACCTGTCGCGCTATTTATCGGTCTGCGTTACATGCGCGGACGAGCATCGGATCGCTTCGGTCGCTTTGTCTCCTGGCTCTCAACGATTGGCATTACGCTCGGCGTGCTGGCGATGGTCACCGTGTTATCGGTGATGAATGGTTTTGAGCGTGAACTCGAAGGCAATATTCTTGGCCTGATGCCTCAGGCGTTGATCACCAGTGATAAAGGCAGTCTCAATCCCCAACAGCAACCCGCTGACTCGCTGAATTTGCAGGGTGTCAGCCGCATCGCGCCGCTGACCACCGCCAGTGTGGTGCTGCAAAGCCCGCACAGCGTCTCGGTTGGCGTGATGCTGGGCATTGAGCCGGATGAAAAGGATCCGCTGACGCCGTTCCTGGTGAACACCCAGCAGAGCGTGCTGCAGGCCGGGCAGTACAATGTGATCCTCGGTGAACAGCTGGCGTCACAGCTTGGCGTAAAACGTGGCGATCAGCTGCGTCTGATGGTGCCGTCGGTCAGCCAGTTTACGCCGATGGGACGCGTGCCGAGCCAGCGTCTGTTTACGGTGGCAGGCACCTATGCCGCCAACAGCGAAGTCGACGGTTATCAGATTCTGGTTAATCTTCAGGATGCGTCGCGCGTGATGCGCTATCCGGCCGGGAATATTACCGGCTGGCGGCTGTGGCTGGATAAACCGCTATCGGTTGACAGCCTCAGCCAGCAGACGCTGCCCCAGGGTCTTGTCTGGAAAGACTGGCGTGAGCGCAAAGGCGATCTCTTCCAGGCGGTGCGCATGGAGAAGAACATGATGGGCCTGCTGCTGAGCCTGATTATCGCTGTGGCCGCTTTTAACATCATCACCTCATTAGGCCTGCTGATCATGGAGAAGCAGGGCGAAGTGGCGATCCTGCAAACCCAGGGCCTGACGCGCCGGCAAATCGTGGCGGTGTTTATGGTGCAGGGTGCCAGCGCCGGGATTATCGGCACGCTGCTCGGCACGCTGCTCGGTGTGCTGCTCGCCAGCCAGCTCAACAATTTAATGCCGGTGATTGGCCTGTTCCTCGATGGTGCCGCGTTGCCGGTTGATATCAATGTGTGGCAGGTGGTCACCATCGCCCTCAGCGCGATGATTGTGGCGCTGTTGTCTACGCTCTATCCTTCGTGGCGCGCTGCCGCCGTTCAACCTGCTGAGGCTTTACGTTATGAGTAACACTCCTTTGTTGCAGTGCCGCGACCTGTGCAAACGCTATCAGGAAGGCAGCGTGCAGACCGATGTGCTACGCAATGTGGCTTTCAGCCTTCAGCCCGGTGAACTGACGGCGATTGTCGGCAGCTCCGGTTCCGGTAAAAGTACGCTGCTGCATCTGCTGGGCGGTCTGGATGCGCCGACATCGGGCGATGTGGTGTTTGATGGTCAGTCGCTGAACGCCATGTCCTCGTCGGCCAAAGCCGAGCTGCGTAACCGCGAGCTGGGCTTCATCTATCAGTTCCACCATCTGCTGCCGGACTTCAGCGCGCTGGAAAACGTGGCGATGCCGCTGCTGATTGGCAAAATCGCGAAAGCAGAAGCGCAGGATCGCGCCCGCGAGATGCTGGCCGCCGTCGGGCTGGACCACCGTGCCGCGCACCGGCCGTCTGAACTGTCCGGCGGCGAGCGTCAGCGCGTGGCGATCGCCCGTGCGCTGGTCAACCGACCACGGCTGGTGATGGCGGATGAGCCCACCGGTAACCTGGATGCGCGCAACGCCGATGCTATTTTTGAACTGCTGGGCGAGCTGAACGTTCGTCAGGGCACCGCCTTTCTGGTGGTGACGCACGATCTGATGCTGGCAAAACGCATGACGCGTCAGATGGAGATGCGTGATGGTCAGTTAAGCGTTCAGCTCACTCTGGCAGGAGCGCTGTAATGGGTTCGTCGTTATCCCTGTTGCTGGGCCTGCGCTTCAGCCGTGGACGCCGTCGTGGCGGCATGGTTTCGCTGATTTCGGTGATCTCCACCATCGGGATTGCGCTGGGCGTGGCGGTGCTGATTATCGGCCTCAGCGCCATGAACGGTTTTGAGCGTGAGCTGAATAACCGCATTCTGGCGGTGGTGCCGCACGGTGAAATCGAGGCGGTTAATCAGCCGTTCCAGCACTGGCAGTCGATGATTGCGCCGATTGAAAAGGTGCCCGGCATTGCGGCGGCAGCCCCCTATGTCAACTTCACTGGCCTGATTGAGAGCGGTGCCCGGCTGGAAGCGCTGCAGGTGAAGGGCGTTGATCCTGCCCAGGAGCCGCGCCTCAGCGCACTGCCACAGTTTGTCGCCGGTAACGCCTGGTCCTCTTTTGCCGCCGGTAAGCAGCAGATCATTCTGGGCGGCGGCATTGCTGAATCGCTGAAGGTGAAGCAGGGCGACTGGATCACCATCATGATCCCGAATAACGATGGTGATAACAAACTGCTTCAGCCAAAACGCATTCGGCTGCAGGTCAGCGGTATCCTGCAACTCAGCGGCATGCTTGATCACAGTCTGGCGCTGGTGCCGCTGGCCGATGCGCAGCACTATCTGGATATGGGTGACAGCGTCTCTGGTATCGCGCTGAAGATGACCGACCCGTTCCAGGCCGTCAAACTGGTGCGCGATGCCGGTGAAGCAACCCGTTCTTACGTCTACATTAAGAGCTGGATTGGCACCTACGGCTATATGTACCGCGACATTCAGATGATCCGCGCCATCATGTATCTGGCGATGGTGCTGGTGATTGGTGTCGCCTGCTTTAACATCGTCTCCACGCTGGTGATGGCGGTGAAGGACAAGAGCAGCGATATCGCGGTGCTGCGTACCCTCGGCGCGAAAGACCGGCTGATCCGCGCCATCTTTATCTGGTACGGTTTGCTGGCGGGCCTGCTGGGCAGCGTCAGCGGTGTGGTGGCTGGCGTGCTGGTGGCGCTGAATCTGACCTCACTGGTGCGCGGGCTGGAGTCAATCACCGGTCATCATCTGCTGGCAGGAGATATCTACTTTATTGATTTCCTGCCCTCGGAACTGCACTGGATTGACGTGTTCTCAGTACTGATTACCGCCATTCTGCTGAGCCTGCTGGCGAGCTGGTATCCCGCCAGACGCGCCAGCCGCATTGACCCGGCTCGGGTATTAAGCGGTCAGTGATAAAAATGCGGCGCGAGTAATTTCGCGCCGCATCTGTTTAAGACCTTTGCTGTTGGGTCATGCCCTCAGCAACCGTTACTATCGGGTGATGTTAACCCGGAATCTGTTTAGAGCGGCTCGCCGCAGCTGCTACGCCAGGAGATTTTATGCGTACACCACGTCGCCGCATACGACTTGCCCGCCTGAAGAAAACCCGGAGAAAAGTGCATCAGCGCTTTCGCCAGCGCATTTTTGAGCGCGATCGTCAGGTCGAACTGGCCGCTCATCCCCAGCCGCATGTTGTGGTGCTGACCGGCGCAGGCATTTCCGCGGAGTCCGGCATCCGGACCTTCCGCGCGGCTGATGGCCTGTGGGAAGAGCACCACGTTGAAGACGTTGCCACGCCCGAAGGCTTTCAGCGCGATTCCGCGCTGGTGCAGCGTTTCTACAATGCGCGTCGTCAGCAGCTGCAGGAAGCCGACATCCAGCCTAATGCCGCCCATCTGGCGCTGGCGGAGCTGGAGCAGGTGTTAGGCGATAATTTCCTGCTGGTCACGCAAAACATCGACAACCTGCATGAGCGTGCCGGAAACAGCCGGGTGCTGCATATGCACGGTGAGCTGTTAAAGGTGCGCTGTGTCACCAGCGGTCAGGTAATTGAGTGGACCGGCGATATCACGCCGGACGATCGCTGCACCTGCTGTCAGTTCCCCTCTGTGCTGCGGCCGCACGTGGTCTGGTTTGGCGAGATGCCGCTGGGCATGGAGCAGATTTACCAGGCGCTGGAACAGGCCGATTACTTTATCGCGATCGGCACGTCAGGCCATGTCTATCCGGCCGCGGGATTTGTGCATGAGGCCAAACTGCAGGGCGCGCACACCGTTGAGCTGAACCTGGAGCCGAGCCAGGTGGGTAACGAGTTTGCCGAACGGCATTACGGCCTGGCGAGTGAAGTGGTGCCGAAGTTTGTTCATACCCTTCTGCGCGGGCTGTATAAGTAGGCGGGGCGGCGATGGCCGCCCGAAGTTGCTGACAAAGTCTGCCACGGCCAGCTGTAAGACCGTGTATGCACAGGGAACACGGTCAGATCAGAAAGTCGCTTAAACCATCCATGGCCGCTCGTCCCGCGCGATGACGCACCTCATCCATGAAGTGCGCCCGTTGCCGGGCCAACGCGTTGCGTTGTTCAAAAACGCTCCCGGCGTTTTTATCCGGGCGGCGGGACGCTTTCCTCTTCTGACCGTGTTCCCTGCGCTTTATGCTAATGCGTTGCAGCCAGGGTCACCCAGCTTTGGCTTTGCCAGCAGTCTGCGGAGCGGCTAATGCCGCCCCTTTTATCAATTTTAGCGGCCCGCTTTAAGCTGCTGGAACAGGGTTTCGTACTGAAGGCTGGCGTCGCCCACATCATCCTGCCATTCACCGTGCTTAATTACGTCAGCAGGTGGATAGAGTGACGGATCGTTCGCCACAGCGGGTGGCAGCAACGCCTTTGCCGCGAGGTTCGGTGTAGGATAGCCGATAGTTTCCGCCACTTTCGCCGCGACGTCAGGACGCAGCAGGAAGTTAATCAGCTTCAGCGCGCCCGCCTTGTTCTTCGCGTTAGCCGGTATCGCGAGGTTATCCATCCAGAAAATGCCGCCCTCTTCAGGCCAGACGATCGCTAACGGCGTGCCAGACTGACGTGCGACATACGCTGAGCCATTCCAGAGCATGCCCAGATTCACTTCGCCTTCCATAAAGGGATTACCCGGATTATCAGAGTTGAAGGCCAGCACATTGGGCATCAGCTTTTTCAGCTCAGAATAAGCGGCTTTGATCTGCTCAGGATCGCGGGTATTGCCGGAGTATCCCAGCTTGCGCAGCGCCATCTGGAACACTTCGCGCGCGTCGTCGGTCAGCAGCAGGCTTTGCTTATATTCCGGCTTCCATAGATCGGCCCAGCGGGTCACGCTTTTCACGTCGATCTCATCGGTATTGACACCGATTGCCGTCGCGCCCCAGATATAGGGAATCGAGTAGTTATTGTCAGGATCGAAGGGTTTATTCAGCAGGTCGGGATCAAGGTTGCTGAAGTTGCTGAGCTGGCTTTTGTCGATCTTCTGCAGCATCCCTTCGTTACGCATTTTTGCCACGAAGTAGGTTGACGGCACGACCAGATCGTAAGCGCCATCTTTCCAGGTTTTCAGTTTGGCGTACATGCTCTCATTGGATTCATAGGTCGAATAGATCACTTTAATGCCGGTCTCTTTCGTGAACTGCTCCAGCAGCCCCGGCGGCACATATTCGGTCCAGTTGTAAAAATAGAGGGTATTACTGTTGTCTGCCTGCGCCACGTTCATACCCAGCAACAGCGCACCTGCCGCCAGCCAGTGAGATCTCTTTTTCATCCTCAATCCTCTTATTTATTTCTGTCACGCAGCAGCCACTGACTGGCCGCGACCAGCAGCAGTGACAGCAGCATTAAAATAGTGGCCAGCGCATTCACTTCCGGAGAGACGCCAACTTTTACCATCGAGTAGATCTTCAGCGGTAAAATCTCAAACGTCGGACCGGTGACAAAGGAAGAGACCACTACATCATCCATCGACAGGGTAAAGCTCAGTAACCATCCGGCGGCAACGGCTGGCATCGCCAGCGGCAGAATGATTTTGCGCAGAATGGTGGTTTCGCTGGCCCCCAGATCTTTGGCTGCTTCCAGCATGCGCACATCAAAACCTTTCAGACGTGAGTAGACGGTAATCACCACAAACGGCAGGCAAAATGTAATGTGGGAAAAAAGCAGTGACCAGAAGCCCAGCGACATGCCCAGCAGCATAAACAGCACCAGCAGGGAGATAGCCATCACAATGTCCGGCGACATCATCACCACGAACAGCATGCCACTGACAAAGGGCTTGCCGCGAAAACGATAGCGAAAGAGAGCGACAGCGGTGAGTGCGCCGATCAGTGTGGCACAGCTGGCTGAGAGCACGCCCATGATTAGCGAGTGCTGCGCCGCCTGAATCAGACTGTCATTGTTCAGCAGCAGGCTGTACCAGCGGGTCGTGAAACCCTGCCAGTTAATGCCAAAGCGGGAGGCGTTAAACGAATTCACGATCAGAATAACAATCGGTATATAGAACCAGGCGTAAATAATCGCCATAAAACTGCCGCGTAACAGGCGTGCCATCATCCTAAATCCACCCGGTTATTCAGCAGTCGCGCCGCGCGCCAGTAAATCAGCAACAGCAATCCCATCAACAGCGTCATCACAATGCTGGTAGCCGCGCCAAATGGCCAGTCGCGGATGTTGAGGAACTGACTTTTGATGACGTTGCCAATCAGCAGATTCTTTGCGCCGCCCATCAGGTCGGCGACGTAGAACAGCCCCATCGCCGGGATCAACACCAGCAGACAGCCCGCAATAATGCCCGGCATGGTCAGCGGCAGAATAATACGGAAAAAGGTCTGCAGCTTACCGGCACCGAGGTCGCGCGCCGCTTCCAGCAGCGGTTTATCCAGCTTCTCCAGGCTGGAGTAGAGCGGCAGCACCATAAACGGCAGCAGAATGTAGATCAGCCCGAGGATCACCGCTTCCGGGGTATACATGATGCGAAACGGCTTATCGATCAGCCCCAGCGACAGCAGGAAATCATTCAGCCAGCCACGGGTGCTGAGGAAAATTTTCAGGCCGTAAATACGGATCAGCGAGTTGGTCCAGAAAGGCACAATTAACAGAAACAGCATCAGCGGACGCAGGCGCGGTGTGAGTTTTGTCAGACACCATGCAAAGGGATAGCCGAGCAACAGACAGCCGATCGTGGCAATCAGCGCCATGCTCAGCGAGTGCAGCAGCACCTGCGCATAGAGCGGGTCGAGCAGCCGGGTGTAATTACTGAAGGTCAACACCGCGCTGACGAAATGTGCATCATCGCGCGTCAGAAAACTGGTGACAAAAATCATCAGGTTGGGCACAAAGACGAACAGCGTCAGCCAGCCGACAATCAGGGCGATGACCCCCTTCTGAAAACCATTACGCATCCGCTTCATAGGGCAGTACCACCTCCCATCCCGGCACCCAGCTCACGGCCATCTTCTGATTAAGCGAGTGATCAACGTCCGGGTCATCTTCATTAAAGAACTCGCTGACCGTAACCAGCTTACCGTTCTCCAGCTCTACCGCAGACTCCAGCGTCATGCCTTTGTAATTACGTTCGCGCACATAGCCAATCAGGCCATCTGATGCGCTGTCACCGTGGATCTCCTGCACCCGCAGATCTTCCGGACGCAGCAGCACATGAAGCCGGTCACCCACGCTGACCGGGAAAGTACAGTGGATCTCGCACTCGCGTCCCTCGACCCGGGCACGCACGTCTGGCGCGCGGTCGCTGGCGAGCACTTCAGCATCAAAGACATTAATTTCGCCGATAAAGCGGGCAACAAACAGGTTTTCGGGCTCTTCGTAGATTTCGCGTGGCGTACCGTCCTGCACGACCTTGCCGTCGCGCATGACCACGATGCGATCGGACATGGTCAGCGCCTCTTCCTGATCGTGGGTGACAAAGACAAAGGTGATGCCGAGCTTACGCTGCAGGGCTTTCAGCTCGTTCTGCATCTGACGGCGCAGCTTATAGTCCAGCGCCGATAGGGATTCGTCCAGCAGCAGCACTTCAGGACGATTGACTACTGCGCGGGCAATCGCCACACGCTGTTGCTGGCCGCCAGAGAGCTGATGCGGGCGGCGATCGGCAAAGCTTTCCAGCTGCACCATTGCCAGCGCGTCATTGACTCTGGTCGTTATCTCCGCCGCCGGGGTTTTCTGCATCCGCAGGCCAAAGGCGACGTTTTCATATACCGTCATATGCGGAAACAGCGCATAGCTCTGAAACACGGTATTGACGTGACGGTGTTCGGCCGGCGTATCAGTAATGTCCTGATCATCGAGCGAAATACGGCCGCGATCTGCCGCTTCCAGTCCGGCAATCAGGCGCAGAATGGTGGTTTTGCCACAGCCCGACGGGCCGAGCAGGGTGATGAACTCACCGTGATGGATGGTCAGGTTAAAATCATCAATGATGGTCTTACCATCAAAAGCTTTACTGATGCCAGAAAGCGTAACCAGCGCCTGCTGTGCGCGTGTTTGCGTCATTTTAGTCTCAGTCTGTCTAGGGTCGAACAGGTAATAGCATAGCCGCTCAGCGCAGCCAGCCAGCAAAGAGGGGCGGATGATACCTGAAAAATAAGGCATTGCCATGTTTTGCCCGCCTGGCCGCGGCAATTTGACCGGCTGTTAACAACATTGCGAGGTTTGCCGCAACAATCACGTAATCAGGCGTTTTTTTCGGGCTTATTACTTTCACAAAGGTCACTGACAGCGCTAACCTGTCTGCGAATGATTTTACGCAACGTTGTGACCGGCGGGTCTGTGAATAATACCGGACGGCACTTTTAAAGGATGGGATATGGAACAGTTACTTGAGCGCTTTTTAAGTTATGTGGCAGTTGAGACACAGGCTAAGCCGCAGGCGCGCCAGGTGCCCAGCAGTGAAGGGCAGTGGACGCTGGCGCGTCAGCTGCAGGAGGAGCTGCTGGCCCTGGGTTTTGTTGATGTCACCCTGAGCGATCACTGTTGCGTCATGGGCACACTGCCCGCCAATGTTGACTGGCCGACGCCAGTTATCGGTTTCATCTCCCACATGGATACGTCGCCTGATTTCACAGCGAAACATGTGAATCCGCAGATCATCGAAGATTATCGCGGTGGCGACATTGCGCTGGGTAATGGCAATGAGGTTCTGTCACCCGTGATGTTCCCGGTGCTGCACAAGCTGATTGGGCATACGCTGATTACCACCGATGGCAAAACCCTGCTGGGCGCGGATGATAAAGCGGGTATTGCCGAGATTATGACGGCGATGGCGCAGCTGGCTAACAGCGATACGCCGCACGGCGCGATCCGTGTCGCCTTCACGCCCGATGAAGAGATCGGTCGCGGCACCTCTCACTTTGATGTGGAGGCGTTTGCGGCTGACTGGGCCTACACCATTGATGGCAGCGACCTGGGCGAGTTTGAGTATGAGAACTTCAATGCCGCCTCGGCTACGGTCAAAATCGTCGGTAACAACGTGCATCCAGGCTCCGCCAAAGGCGTGATGGTCAATGCGCTGGAGCTGGCTAACCAGTTTCATGCGGCCGTACCGGCCGGCGAAAAACCGCAGTACACCGACGGCTATCAGGGCTTCTACCATCTGCACCAGATCAAAGGCAGCGTCGAGCACGCCGAGATGCTCTATATCATTCGTGACTTTGAAACCGGGAGTTTCGAACAGCGTAAACAGACGCTGCTGCAGATCGCCG
This sequence comes from Pantoea sp. JKS000250, assembly GCF_003201065.1. NCBI lineage: Bacteria > Pseudomonadati > Pseudomonadota > Gammaproteobacteria > Enterobacterales > Erwiniaceae > Pantoea > Pantoea sp. JKS000250. Next base: position 3,823,930 of record NZ_QICZ01000001.1, read on the forward strand.
CGGAGATCAACAAAACCCTGCACCCGGATTGCTCGGTCACGGTTGAAATCACTAACAGCTATCGCAACATGCGTGAAAAAGTCGAGCCGTTCCCGCATATCATTGATCTGGCTTTGCAGGCGATGCGTGACTGCGGCATTGAACCGGTGGTGAAACCGATTCGTGGCGGCACCGATGGGTCGTCACTGTCGTGGAAAGGGTTGCCTTGCCCGAACATCTTTACCGGGGGCTATAACTATCACGGCAAGCATGAGTTCGCGTCGCTGAATATCATGGCGAAGTCAGTGGAAGTCATTGTGCGTCTGTCCGAACTGGCAGCACAGAAGAAGGATTAAATGAAAAAAGGCTCTCTGCCAGTAAAAGCCAGAGAGCCTGTTTCAGCCGCAGCGCACGGTTCTGCGCTGCGGGTTATTCCTCGCCGAAGTACCAGTAACCAGCATTCACCAGACCGGCGATCTGCGCCAGCACGGCCGGATCATCCAGCGCATCTCCCAGGTCGTCGAGCGTGATGCGATAGTGATTCGCCAGAACCGCCATGACATCGGGGCGTGAACACTCAACCCGCTCACCATTGATATAAACAGCATCACCAATCGTCAGGACACGCAGGCCACCCAACCGGCTCAGGGCATCGCCCTGTTGCAGCGCATCATAAATCTCATCAGGCTGATAAGGCGGTTCCGGCGGCGCGACGTCGAGTTCGTGGCGTGACTGCGAAATGAATTCGCCGAACCACTGCTCAAACTGCTCCGGCTGATTGACCACATCCAGCATCAGCTGGCGCACGCCTTCAATCTCCTGCGGCAGGATCTGTGACGGGCAATCGCGTGCAGGCACATCCGGATCGCTGAAGCGCAGGCTGCCCAGCTCGTTGGCCAGGGCGTAGTCGGCAAAGCCGCTGATTAACTCACGACCGCTGGGGGCGCGGAAACCAACGGAGTAGTTCAGGGCGTTTTCCAGCGAGTAGCCTTCATGCGGGAATCCTGGCGGAATGTAGAGAATATCGCCCGGCTCCAGCTCTTCATCGATGATGGCATCGAAGGGTTCAACCTGCAGCAGGTCCGGATGCGGACAGTGCTGCTTCAGCGCCACTTTTTCACCGACGCGCCAGCGACGGCGGCCCGTACCCTGAATAATGAAGACATCATACTGATCAAAATGGGGACCGACGCCGCCGCCAGGCACGGCAAACGACACCATCAGGTCATCGACACGCCAGTCAGGCAGGAAGCGGAAAGGGCGCATCAGCGCGGCAGAGGGTTCATGCCAGTGATTGACCGCCTGGACCAGCAGCGACCAGTTGTTCTCTCCCAGGTGATCATAGCTCTCAAACGGGCCGTGGCTGACCTGCCATTTGCCGTCCTGATGGCTGACCAGGCGGCTGTCCACCTCGTTTTCCATTGCCAGTCCGGCCAGTTCATCCGGTGAAAGAGGATCAACGAAGTTTTTAAAACCACGCTTCAGCACGACCGGGCGTTTCTGCCAGTAGCGCTGAATAAAATCGGGCCAGTTAATATCGAGCTGATAGTCCATACAAGGGTTCCGCTTAGGGCTGTAAATGCCAGCTAGTATAACAGCCCGGACGGTTTTCTACTCGCGACGATGTTCGACTTCCTGGCGCTGAAAAACCACTTCCATACGTGCTCCGCCAAGCGCACTGCTGGTGGCGATGACGTTACCCTCATACTGTTCCAGAATATCGCGCACCACCGCCAGACCTAATCCCTGGCCCGGACGCAGCGTATCGGCGCGCTGCCCCCGCACAAACACTAAATCGCGCTTGCTCTCAGGAATACCCGGGCCATCGTCGTCGATATAGAGATGCAGCGCCTTTTCGCTCTGATAAGCACTGACTTCGATAAATTCCAGGCAGTACTTGCAGGCGTTATCGAGTACGTTGCCCAGCACTTCCATAAAGTCATTCTGGTCGCCCACAAAGGTCAGCTCCGGTGAGATATCCAGCGTTATCGCCACGCCTTTGCGCTGATAAACTTTATTCAGTGCCGAGCAGAGACTGTCGAGCAGACCGGAAACGGAATGAAGATCGCGCTGCAGCGGATTGTGATCGGCCTGCATACTGGCGCGATGCAGGTAGTATCCCACCTGTTGTGAGATGCGGCTTATCTGCTCCAGCATTACCGGCTCCGCCTGTTCCACCGTCAGCTCTTTACCATTGCGCAGCGATCGCAGGGTACTCTGCAATACGGCCAGCGGCGTTTTCAGGCTGTGGGTCAGATCCGAAAGGGTGGTGCGATAGCGGGTGTAGCGCTGCCGTTCATTGGTCAGCAGCAGATTGAGGTTGCGCACCAGACTGCGCAGCTCCTGCGGCGGATTATCCGCCAGATTCTCACGCTGACTGGTCTCAAGTTCGCGCACCTGCTGTGTCAGCGCACCAATTGGCCGCAGACTCCAGTGCGCCGCCAGCCACAGCAGCGGAATAATCAGTATCAGGTTGGCCGCCAGCACATAGCTGAACCACGACCAGACCACATCAGAGTGCTGCAACTCCTGCGGAATAGAGTCGACCACTACGATGGTGAGTGCGGGCAGATTCGTCGTGGCATCGTAACGGTTAACGGCCACCGAGTGGGTAAAGGTGTCGTTACTGTCGGTGTCCCAGTCATTAAGCCGTTGCTTCGCATTGAGATTATTGCCCATCGCGACCATGCTGGTGCGGTTGCTGGTATCGATCTCGTAGAAGTCGGGCTTCAGCAGCCATTCGCGGCGGATCTTTTTGCGAATATCCGGCACGTCGCGTTGCTGCCACAGCAGCTTGCCGTGCTCATCGTAGATGAAGACCAGCGTCGGAAAGTTCAGCGTCATGCGTTCCGGCTGCGCGATGGTGAGCTTGTTGTCATGCCATTGCGCCAGCGTAAAGAACAGATTGCTCTCGCCGCGCATCACCCGGTAGGTATTTTTATCGAAACTCACCACATAGCCAATGACTGCGACCATGCCGTAAGAAAGAGAGAGGAACAGAACTATCGCTGCGGAGGCCAGCAGAAAGCGGGCGCGCAGCGAAATAGGGCGGTAACGATTAAACCAGGACATGGTCAGAGATCAAAGCGGTAACCCTGGCCACGCACGGTGGCAATGACATCAGTAGGGTGCAATGCCAGAATCTTTTTGCGCAGACGACCCATCAGGACGTCGATGGTGTGGCTTTCACGCAGTTCAGCGTCAGGATAGAGCTGCAGCATCAGCGAGTCTTTGCTCACCACTTTGCCCGCATTTCGGATTAGCGTCTCGACAATGGTGTACTCAAAGGCGGTGAGTTTTACTGGCTCTTCATTCACCGTCAGCTCACGGCGTGAGAGATCGACCTGAAACGGGGCCATATCGATGATTTGCGACGCATGACCGCTGTTGCGGCGCATCAGCGCCTGCAGGCGTGCCGCGACCTCTTCAATGTGAAACGGTTTGGTGACGTAGTCATCCGCACCGGCTTCCAGCGCTTCGACTTTTGCCTGCCAGCCCTCACGGGCGGTCAGCACCAGAATCGGCTGACGCACGGCATCACTGCGCCAGCGGCGAATCAGCGACATGCCATCTTCATCCGGCAGGCCGAGATCCACCAGCGCGATATCGGGCAGATGTTCGCGGAGAAAATAGTCAGCTTCTTTGGCGTCTTCGGCGGCATCGACCTGATGGCCCATGTCACGTAACTGGACGGCGAGATGATGGCGCAGCAGGGCATTGTCTTCAACAACCAGAACACGCATAGAAATTCCTTACACTCTGTTTGAGTCAACCTGCAGAAAGTATACGCGAAATGTATTAAACAAGATGTTAACGCAGACCGGACTGAGCCGGTCTGCGGCGGACATTATTTCAGATCGTCAACCATCTGGATAGCGCGACCAATATAGTTTGCAGGCGTCATCTGCTTCAGACGCACTTTTTCCTCTTCCGGCAGCGCCAGGCTGTCGATAAAGGCCTGCATGCCGGCAGCATCTACGCGTTTGCCGCGCGTCAGCTCTTTCAGCTTCTCATACGGCTTCTCAATGCCGTAACGACGCATCACCGTCTGGATCGGCTCTGCCAGCACTTCCCAGTTATGATCCAGCTCGTCCAGCAGACGATCGCGGTTCACTTCCAGCTTGGAGATACCTTTCAGCGTCGCCTGATAGGCGATCAGCGCATAACCCACACCCACGCCGAGGTTGCGCAGCACGGTGGAGTCGGTCAGGTCACGCTGCCAGCGTGAGACCGGCAGTTTGCTGGCCAGATGCTGCATCACGGCGTTCGCCAGGCCCAGATTGCCTTCGGAGTTTTCGAAGTCGATCGGGTTCACTTTGTGCGGCATGGTTGAGGAGCCGATTTCACCCGCGATGGTTTTCTGTTTGAAATGGTTCAGCGCCACATAACCCCAGATATCACGATCGAAATCGATCAGGATGGTGTTAAAGCGGGCGATGCAGTCGAACATCTCGGCGATATAGTCGTGCGGTTCAATCTGCGTGGTGTACGGGTTCCAGGTAATCCCCAACGAAGTAACGAATTTCTCGCTCAGTTCATGCCAGTCCACTTCGGGATAGGCGGCAATGTGGGCATTGTAGTTACCGACTGCGCCATTGATTTTACCCAGCACTTCAATCTGCTTCAGCTGACGTAACTGACGCTCCAGACGGTAGGCGACGTTGGCCATCTCTTTACCCATGGTCGATGGCGTCGCCGGCTGGCCGTGGGTGCGTGAGAGCAGCGGAATGTCACGGTATTCGCTGGCAAGCCCTTTCACGGCGCTGATCAGCTGGTCCCAGTAAGGCAGGATGACGTCACGGCGGGCCATTTCCAGCATCAGGGCGTGCGACAGATTGTTGATATCTTCAGAGGTGCAGGCGAAGTGGATAAATTCAGAGACGGCATGCAGGGCAGGGAAATCGGCCACTTTCTCTTTCAGGAAATACTCAACCGCTTTCACATCGTGGTTGGTGGTGCGCTCAATCGTTTTGATGCGGGCGGCATCGCCTTCTGAAAAACCGGCGACAATTGCATCAAGGAAAGCGTTTGCGTCGGCATCAAATGCAGGAACTTCCTTGATCTCTGCGGTCGCGGCCAGTTTTTGTAACCAGCGAACTTCAACCTCAACGCGGAATTTCAGCAGACCGAACTCGCTGAAAATCGCACGCAGCGGGCTGACTTTATCGCCGTAACGACCATCGACAGGTGAGACGGCGGTCAGAGAGGATAATTCCATCAGTGCAACTCCTGAATCATTTAGCAGTGTTTTGCCGCACCGACTTAGTAAGTCAGTGGCAGCCGGGATAAGAGGGTTTTCGCTTCACGCAGCAAACGCTGGCGCGAGAACATTAGTTGCAGTCGGCCACCGCCGACCTGCTGCCACAATACGGCAGCGCGGATACCGGCTAACAGAGTGGCACGCACTTTACTCTGAACCTGCGTATTCTGCAGCACCGCAGGCGAACCGGTAACCTGGATACGCGGGCCAAGTGGGCTGATCACATCCACATAGATGCCAGCCATCGCGCTGAGGATGGTGTCTGACTCCAGTTCATAATGTGCCAGCTGGCGATCCAGCTGCGTAATGCGCTGTGCCAGCGTCGCCATGGCGGATTTACTGGCGCTGAGCTTGCGCTCCAGCACCATCATGCTCAGGGTGTAACGCGTCAGTTCAGCGCCTGCCCCCTGACGACTGCTGCTGTTCAGCACCGCCATCAGGGTTTCAAGTCCGAGGCGCAGGTTGGCTTCATTGTTGCCGAACACCGCCAGCGTGGAGCCAGGATTCAGGTCCAGTACGCTGCGCAGCGACACGGTCAGCGCTTCAGGCTGGCAGTGACCCTGCTGAGCCAGCTGCTGCACCAGATGGGCGGACTGACAGATGCCCGCCAGCGCCAGCGTGATTTCCTGATAATTTTTCGCCACGGTTACTCCTGTTTACGCGTCATCAACGCGGGCTAAGCCCGTTTACTCCGCCACTAACGGCAGGCGCTGTTCGATAATACCGCCACCGAGGCAGACATCGCCAAGGTAAAAGACCGCAGACTGGCCCGGCGTGACCGCAGCCACGGGCTCGTCAAAGCGCACCTCAATCCGATCGTCACCCTGCGGAATAATCTCACAGGGAATGTCGGTCTGACGATAGCGGGTTTTCACAGTGCAGCGCAGTGGGACGGTAATCGGCTGACGATTAACCCAGTGCAGCTGCTGCGCAATCAGGCCAACGGACATCAGACGCGGATGTTCGCCGCCCTGGGCGACAATCAGACGGTTACGCGCCACATCTTTGTCAACCACATACCAGGGATCATCTTTGCTCTCTTTCAGGCCGCCGATACCGAGACCTTTACGCTGTCCCAGAGTATGGTACATCAGCCCCTGATGTTCACCGACGATCTGGCCTTCCGTGGTTTCTATTTCGCCTGGCTGAGCCGGGAGATAGCGCGCAAGGAAGTCGCGGAATTTGCGCTCGCCGATAAAGCAGATGCCAGTCGAGTCTTTTTTCTTCGCGGTGATCAGGTCCAGCTGTTCTGCAATGCGGCGCACTTCCGGTTTTTCCAGCTCGCCGACCGGGAACAGACTTTGGGCAATCTGTTCGTGGCTCAGGGTATAGAGGAAATAGCTCTGGTCTTTGTTACCATCCAGTCCGCGTAACAGCTGGCTCTGACCATCGACGTCCTTGCGGCGCACGTAGTGACCCGTGGCGATGAAATCTGCGCCCAGGTCTTCCGCTGCGAACTCCAGGAACGCTTTGAATTTGATCTCTTTATTGCAGAGGATATCGGGGTTCGGCGTGCGGCCTGCTTTGTACTCTTCGAGGAAATGCTCAAAGACGTTATCCCAGTACTCTGCGGCAAAGTTAACTTTATGCAGCTTCATACCGAGCTTGTCGCACACAGCCTGCGCATCTGCCAGATCGTCCGCGGCAGTACAATACTCCTCGCCATCGTCCTCCTCCCAGTTCTTCATGAACAGGCCTTCAACCTGGTAACCCTGCTGCTGCAGTAACCAGGCGGAAACGGAAGAATCGACGCCGCCGGACATACCGACGATCACTTTTTTCTGGCTGTTGTCAGACATGACACGCTCGCATTACGATAAAAAAACAGGCGGCGCATTCTATCATGCAGAAGGCAGACGCGCACCCTCGTGAAACGGCCACTGGAACGGGCTGACCAGATGTAGCGGGTAGCGCGTGCCCTGTTGCCAGAGGCGTACGCTTTCCGCGACCAGTGGCGAACGCAGGTTAGATGCAGTGAGAATCTGCGCTGGCGGCAGCCACCAGCAGCAATCGATGTCGCTGTCCTGCGGCTGGGTTGGCGCTTTTTTGGCCAGATCCACGCCAAACAGAAAACGCACAAAAGGCGTACTGTCGGGCGCGATCCACTGGTTTATCCCGATGAAATAGTGCATCGATGCCGCGATGCCGGTCTCTTCATAGAGTTCGCGTTCGGCGGCTTCCAGCAGCGTTTCATCCGCTTCGAGATGTCCGGCAGGCTGGTTCCAGGTGGCACGACCGTTGATCGTCTCTTCCACCACCAGCAGTTCACCTTCGGCCTGAACCAGACAGGCGACAGTAACATGAGGTTTAAACATCACTTCTCCGCAATTGTTAACCTGAGGTTATAAAAAATCGGTTTTCAGGTGGGGCTCTCGCTGATTTCACGCCACGTACCTGAAGCCAGATCGTCGAGTGAATAGCTCCCCATGGCGTAGCGGATTAACCGCAAGGTGGGAAAGCCAATATGGGCTGTCATGCGGCGCACCTGACGATTACGGCCTTCATACAGTGTGACTTTCAGCCACTGCGTCGGGATATTTTTGCGCTCGCGGATTGGCGGCTGACGCGGCCAGAGCCACTGAGGCTCAGCCACTTTTTCCACGCCAGCGGGCAGCGTCATGCCATCTTTCAGATTAACCCCATCCCGCAGAGGCTGCAGATCCGCTTCCTGCGGATCGCCTTCCACCTGCACATAATAGACCTTGCCGGTGCGTTTGCCGGGCTGCGTCAGCGCGGCCTGCAGGGCACCGTCGTTGGTCAGTACCATCAGGCCTTCGCTGTCGCGGTCAAGGCGGCCCGCGGCATAAACGTCTGCGACGCTGACAAAATCTTTCAGGGTGCGGCGGCCCGCTTCATCAGTGAATTGCGGCAAAACGTCGAACGGTTTGTTAAACAGAATGACACGTCGTGGAGCAGCAGGGCGGGCAGGCGCACGTCGCGCATCACGCGTCGGGCGGCTGAATCGTTTATCCTGGTGAATTCGTTGAGTTGTTTTTCGCATGGGCTTTGCAGTCAGAAACATTCGGCGCATTATAACGTGAAATTGCGGTGATTGGCGTGACGGAAATATTCAAGTAGTATTGACGCGCATCTTACAAATCATTAACAAACGCCCAGGAGAGGTTAATGGAAAGCAAAGTAGTAGTTCCGGCGGAAGGTCAGAAAATCACCCTGAATCAGGGCAAGCTTACAGTGCCAAACAATCCGGTCATTCCTTACATTGAGGGTGACGGTATCGGTGTTGATGTTTCCCCGGTGATGCTGAAAGTCGTCGATGCGGCGGTGAAGAAAGCCTACAACGGCGAGCGTAAGATCTCCTGGATGGAGATTTACACGGGTGAGAAGTCAGTTGAACTCTACGGTCAGGACGTCTGGCTGCCACAGGAAACGCTCGACTTAATCAAGGAATATCGCGTGGCTATCAAAGGCCCACTGACCACCCCGGTCGGCGGCGGTATTCGTTCACTGAACGTAGCACTGCGTCAGGAGCTTGACCTCTACGTCTGCCTGCGTCCGGTACGTTACTACAAAGGCACGCCAAGCCCGGTTAAACGCCCTGAAGAGACCGACATGGTGATCTTCCGTGAAAACTCCGAAGATATCTATGCGGGTATCGAGTGGAAAGCGGGCTCTGCCGAAGCGGACAAAGTGATCAAATTCCTGCGCGAAGAGATGGGCGTGAAGAAAATTCGCTTCCCTGAGCAGTGCGGTATCGGCGTTAAGCCGTGTTCAGAAGCGGGTACCAAACGTCTGGTGCGCGCGGCAGTGGAATACACCATCACCAACGATCGTGATTCACTGACCCTGGTTCACAAAGGCAACATCATGAAGTTCACCGAAGGCTCTTTCAAAGACTGGGGATACCAGTTAGTGAAAGACGAATTCGGCGGCGAACTGATCGACGGCGGCCCGTGGATGAAGTTCAAAAACCCGAACACCGGTAAAGAGATCATCGTTAAAGATGTGATTGCTGATGCTTTCCTGCAACAGATCCTGCTGCGTCCGGCAGAATATGACGTTATCGCCTGTATGAACCTGAACGGTGACTACATCTCTGACGCCCTGGCGGCGCAGGTTGGCGGTATCGGTATCGCACCAGGCGCTAACATCGGTGATGAGTGTGCACTGTTCGAAGCGACTCACGGTACAGCACCGAAGTATGCCGGTCAGGATAAAGTGAACCCAGGTTCAGTGATTCTGTCAGCAGAAATGATGCTGCGTCATCTGGAGTGGTTCGAAGCGGCTGACCTGATTGTTAAAGGTGTTGAAGGCGCTATCGCTAACAAGACCGTGACTTACGATTTCGAACGCCTGATGGATGGCGCTAAACTGCTGAAATGTTCAGAGTTTGGTGACGCGATCATCGAAAATATGTAATGTCTGCTTAAGCCCACATCGCGGTAAACGCGATGTGGGCTTTTTTATGCCCGCTCTTTCACGCTTTTCCCTTCTCTTCGCATCCTCTCCTCAGTCATAACGTATTCAGTATTGATGCTCTTACTAAGGCAATTAACAGGTGTTCAGTATCCCCTTCAACGTATGAACGAATGACGTTTCATTATCAACATCCTGATAAATTCTTACCTGCGACTGAATATTTTAATATTTCTGCAAATTGCATTATCTGATGCCACTACAAAAGAAACTGTGAACGCAAAACTGGCATCTGTTTGTGACTGAATATCGTTACTGTAATACCTCACTCATAAGGAGGATTTATGGACGCTAATTATACAAAAGACGCGATTTATATCTGTCGCCTGATGTTTGGGCAGGCTGTGCTGGAATTATTAGCAGATAATCAGCCGGTCACTAACCGCGCTCTGGAAGCAAAAATAAAGGTGATGTTACCTGATGCGCAGCCTGCGCTGATTTACAATGTCGCTCTTGATCTGTTAAATGAAACGCTAAGTTAATCTTCTGCCTGTCTGATAAGCGCCCGGCATTCAATATGTCGGGCCTGGCTATCAGCACGTGACAGCTGATTCATTTTTGTAACGCGTGCCGCAAAAAAAAGAGTTGAACAGGATCCCGTTGTCACAGAGGTGTACGCTTCTGCGAATACACAGGGAGAATATTATGGACGATGAAGCTTTAAGTGATGCGATTGCGGCATGCCGACTACTATTTGGTCAGGCTGTTATGGAAATTGTGGCTGAGGATAAGCTGGTAACCCGCGAAGCCATTACTGAAAAAATTCATCAAATGTTTACCGGTATTGAGCCTGAACCTGTTATGAGACTGGCTATCAACCTGCTGTCAAATAACGTCCACTGCTGATTCCGCTGAATGCAGTGATGACACTGGCCGCCGTAGGTGGCCTTTTATCTCTTCCTCACGCTGACGCCCCGCGCAAGTTTTTCTTAATCATTCACCCGGCTAATGAGCCCGGCATAACGCTTGCCTGAAAAGCGCCCATCGCCTTTCAACAACATGGCGATCATTGAACCAACCTCGATCTGCGCTGACTAATTTGCTGACTTATGCCGTTACGTTAACGCTTCAGAGACGTTAATTGTGCGAGTCTCACTTTTATTCAGCCAGAACGGCGTAGCCAGTGCGCAGAGGATGTCAGACATGCGGGTTTTAATTATTTGTCGGGATAATATTGGCGATACCTTGCTGACCACGCCACTCATCAGTGCGCTGGCGCAGTCGGGCCAGTATCAGGTCGATGTACTGACCAACAACTACGCTGCGCCCGTGTTGCAGCATAATCCCGATATCCGGCAGCTCTTCTATTACACCAAGTTGCATCACCGTGAGGCAGGGCAGGGACGACTGGCCTGTGTGTTACAGCGACTGAAGCTGATGCTGAATCTGAAAAAGCAGCGTTACGACATAGTGATTCTGGCCAAAAGCCGCTGGGATCAGCATGGCCTGAAGTGGGTTAAAATCGTGCGTCCCGCCAGAGTGATCGCGCTGGGGCAGCAGCCGCATCCGCTGATCAGCGATTTACTGCCGCCGCCCGGCCAGTCACCCTGTCATATCAGCGAAACCCTGTTTAGCCTGGGACGGGATTTGCGTCTCAGCGCCACCGCGCCAGGCAAACTGACGCTGCGGCCGGATGCGGCTATAGCGGCCAGCCTGCGAGACACCTGCGCGATTGATCCCACTCTTCCGGTCTATGCACTCCAGATCAGCGCCCGCAAGCCGAGCCAGCAGTGGGACGCCGCCCGATTTGCCGGGCTGGCTGAGAAAATTTCGGCGCATCATCCCTGCCAGATCATGCTGCTCTGGTCACCTGGCAGCCGCGATAATCCGCGTCATCCGGGGGATGATGAAAAAGCGCGTGAAATCATGGCGCTCTGCCCGCACCTGCCGATAAAGGCGGTGGCGACTACCAGCCTGCCGCAGCTGATTGCGGCTATGTCGTTATGTCAGGGGCTGGTGAGCAGTGATGGCGGGGCAATGCACATCGGTGCCGCACTGGGCTTACCGGTGGTGGCGCTGTTTGGTGACAGCGATCCGGCGTGCTGGCATCCGTGGCAGGTTAACTATCAGGTGCTGCAACCGGCGTCACGTGAGGTCAACGCGCTGAGTAGCCGCGAGGTTTATGACGCCTTCGCCCAAACGATTATTCAGTAATCTGCTTCAGGCCAGCGTCCACGGCTGGCCGCTTCACAGAGCATCGCGATCGTTACGGGAGAATATCCGCCAGATGTAAACCACTTCATTGGTGTCATTCGCCGCGGGTACGCCGCCGGAAAATAGCGGGCATCATCATAATGCTCAGAGCAGACGTTGAACGTGGCAAAAAAATCATTCATCAGAATCGCGAACTCCACCTCATTCAGCGGCAGCTGCTGCAGATGAAAACCCGCCCGATCCACTTTCCGGAACCCGCCCAGGGCGGTTGGCTGATTGTGGTATTCAATCAGCGCAATAATAGCGTGAGAGAGATCGTTCATTACCCCACCAGTTTCGCCACGGCCTGCTCGACTTCTTCGGCCTTAATCGACGCCATCGGATGCTGTGATGCCGTTTTATCCGGGCGATGAATAACAATATGGCGATCGCTGTCCTGGCAGGGGCCGGTATAGCGTGGATTGGCGGTAGAGAACAGGCTGACCGTTGGCGTCTGTGCCGCCACCGCGATGTGCAGTGGGCCGGTATCGCCGGTGACCAGCAGGTCCAGCGTGCGGATCAGGGTAATGAGGCCGCTGAGATTCGTTTTGCCTGCCATTGGCGTCACACGCTTACGGCAGTGCGGCGGCAGGCTTTCGATAAATTGTTTCTCAAGAGACTGCTCAGCAGCTGTACCGGTGACAATAATTTCAGCGTCAGGCCAGCGTTCGAGCAACGCGGTCGCCAGCTGGCTGAATGAAGCCAGCGGCCAGCGGCGAATATCTTTAGATGCCCCTAACTGAAAACCGATACGGCGATGGCTGGCTGTTGCAGCAGGGCGGCTATTTACCTCGGGCAGATGCATCCGGGTCTGCTCTGTCTCTGCGCCCAGCGCTTCGAGCAGCTTCAGCTTGCGCTTGATGGTGTGATCGTCGAAATAGCCTGAATAGTGATCAAGATATTTATTCAGCACCGGGGATTCGCTGCCGTAATGATCGCGCACAATCGCCTTACTGCCAGTCAGTACTGAGCTCATAATATCGTAGGGAAAATGGGCGTGTAATATCACTGACAAATCCGGTTTCTGGCGACGCAGTTTGAAAAATAGCGGCAGGAAATTAGCCACTTTGTTATCCCAGATATAGATCTTATCGAACCAGTTATAACGGCTGACCAGGTCCTTATTTTTCTTACTGGAAACCAGAATAAATTTGCTGGTGGGAAAGCGATTCTTCAGGCTCCAGATAGCGGGTGTATTCATCAGAAAATCGCCCAGTGCCGTAGTGGAATAAATCACTACCGTGCCGGGTGTTAGCGCCTGCAGGGCCTGCGGTTTTGTTCTGCCTGAAAATCGAGAATAAAGCGTTAAAAGTCGGTCTATCAGATAAATCTTTTTTTTCTTCACGTCTGAATTCTCTTGAACGTATCAATAATATTAAACAAAAGGTGTTGTGCATTATTAGAGAATATTCTTACGTCTAAAGTTCAGCAGGGGGAAATCTTTTTTATTGGTCGTAGAATATTTGTTTAAACTTTTTCCACAATTTTAGTGTTGTTTATTCAGGGTATATATACAGAATTGTGTAAAAGAGGTAGGCAATTTTCGAAAAGAGTTGGGATGATTCTTATAATAAGAATAATATTTCAGGATTTTTTAATCCCGCCCTTAATTACTAGCAGGTTAACTATTAGCAAATTTATTTTACGGCAGCTATTGAATATAAAAAAAACAAACCCCGGCATGCGTGCCGGGGCAGGGTATTACGACTGAGGCTGACCCACCGGGCCTGATCCCAGGGTGCCGCCTGGAGAAGACTGGCCACTTGGCGCATGGGGACGGCCATCTTCTTTAATGGCGTCGCTCTTATGTGAGCAGCCCGCCAGAGAGGTTAAGGTCGCTGCCACCAGCAGCAAAGCAGGAATCGTTTTCATGAGGTCACCTTGATGTTGTCAGAAAGAGAACGTAATTAAGACTGGAGACTCACCGTGCGCTGGCCTGTGAAGGCTTATCTTTCAGATGTTTCTCAGCATACGGTCAGCTACAGCCAAAAAAAACGGAAGCCAGTGGCTCCCGTTCTGTTGACGTGTGGCGGTATTACTTGCGACCCAGCAGGAAGCCGATAAATACGCCAACGCCTGCAGCAATGGCCAGACCGGCAGCAGGATTGGACTGAACCTGATCGCGAATGGTCTCAGCAGCATCACGTGCAGCATAGCTTGCCTGGTTGGTATAACGACGCGCTGCGCCCTTAGCCTGATGCTCGGATGAACCGGTTGATGCACCCCATTGTTCCTGAACTGCGCCAGCGGCTTCTTTTACTTTATCTTCGATTTTTCCTGACATTTAAATGCTCCTTGGTTTTGAGTAAGACTCTCAAAGCGTAGCAAAGATAGTGAGTTCTGCTGCGCCAGTGCCCGATTAGGCGTTAAAAAATCATTTCTGGCTGTTAATGGCGCTGCGTTTGCGGGCCAGCCATTTCCTGTCTAGCCTTTTGAGATGAGAGTCACAGCCGGAGGAGAAACGATGAAACGTGATGCACTGAATGATGATGACTATGATGAAGTCTGCCGCGTTATTGGCGATGCAGTCATTGTGCTGATGGAGCGCGGTCATGATACCCGGCGTGGCGAAATCTACGACCTGCTTAAACGAACCCGGCAGCAGCGCGCCCACAGTGAACGGGATGAGCAGCGAATGCTGGATCACGCTATCCGGCTGGTTAAGCCCGACGTTTAGCGAATGTGGAAGCGTTACGTTACTGTAGCAGCACGCCCTGAATCAGGCTGGCTTCAACAATCTCCACCTCATTGATTTTCAGCGCCTGCATATATCCTTCCACCAGTAACAGATTACTCACGTCCGTGGCGCGATAGTCGCCAGACAGTTCACTGTCGCCTTTCCAGACCTGCTGCTGCGAGAGCTGGCTCAGGGCCGCCAGCGTATAGCGGTCGGGTTTGCCCGGTAACTGATTGCGAATCGAAAAACCGTGTACGCCTCCGATGCCAATTACCCGACGACCGGCCACATCCTGTTTGATCTGCGGGCTGACTTCGTTAGTCGCGTAAAACTGCACAAAGCGCAGCACCGACTGCCGCCAGGAACCAATAGGATTGGGGGATCCCGCCTTCGGGCTGTTCTTGAGCACCGTCAGAATAAAGTTTTTCAGCGTCACCGAAGCCAGTCTGCCCTGATAGATATCGGCTACCGGCTTGCCCGCCTGCTGCCGCCATGCAGTCATCTGCATTGACCCGCCGCCAATATCCCAGACCAGTAACTGCTCATCCCGGACCATTGGATCGTTAAGCGCGGCTCTGGCAGAGAGAAAGCCAAGCGTCGCCTCCTGCTGCTGCGAAATAATGCTGATTTGCGCACCGCTCTGGCGCTGCAACTGTTCAATGACGGCCTGACCGTTGCTGGCGTTGCGAAACACCGCCGTCGCCACGCCGCTGATTCGCTGCGGATGAAAGCGCTGTGCGTGCGCCACCAGCTGCTGCAGTGCGGCGGCACCTTCATGGGTTACTGACGGACTCAGCTGGTTATCCGCTGAATGGGCTAATGCGTCGTTCCAGGCCACGGCGCGCTGATCCTGATACAGCACTTTTTCGATACGCTGCTGGCAGACATTGACGCGCGCCACCGCAATTTTGGTAGTACCGGAACCGATATCCAGACCGGCGCGGATTTGCTGGCAGCGATCGGCCTGGGCCGATGCGACAAAAAACAGCGAGCAGAACAGCGTAAAAACAGACAGCGCAGCAGGACGCATAGCGACTCCGGGGGCAGAGGGGATCAGAGTGAACGGGTGGCGATGCAGGTCGGGTAGACGCTCACCAGGAAATGACGCAGATGGTCAAAGCACCATTCGGCGTCATCAGCCTGCGGACAATAGAACTGGATGGTAATTTTTTCGTAATCGCGCTGACGCTGACGCAGCGGCGACCAGCTCCAGTCGAGCACTGAACGGGCATAGTTAACCAGTGTCCCGGCGGGCAGCTGATGTTGCTGCTCCTGTCCGGTCAGGTAACGATGAAAGCTCGCTTCCAGCTGCAGGGCTTCCTCAAAGTCGTGCTGCGGCAGGTCAGGACGAAAAGCCACATCGATAAAACCACAGACCGCCTTTTCCTGCTGCTGCCAGTCACAGGCCAGAGTCATAAACAACCCCTCCTGCAGGTTAACCTCCTCGACCAGTCGCCGCAGATTCGCTGAGCGATTCAGCACGACAATCTCTTCAAGGCGACCGGTTTCCAGCGTCAGATCAAAGCCACAGGGATTAACAGAGCCATCCGCATTGCGCGTAGCGGGGAAGGGGAAGTCGATATAACCGTTGTTATCCAGACGCTTTTCCATCGGGGAGCCCTGCTGCTTGACGTTTCCTGACAATAAACCATCTGGCAGCAGGATTCATCCCTTATGGACAGGTCCAGGTGATTTGGGTGTCCTGGTAAGGATTAATCAGGCGGAACTGCTTATCTGACAGGCGCTGCGCATAGTAGCCTTCACGCGTTACGGCGGAGGGGACATATCTGAATCGATCCAGCGACTGTAGCGGGCCACTGTTTACGCTGACATTGTCCCGTGTCACGGTGAAGCTGTTAACCAGATCAAAAATCACACCCTGAGTCTGTCCCATCGACTGACCATAAATTGTCGAGACCTCACCCGGACATTCCACCCCTTTCGGGCCAGATGAACATCCAGTCACCATCACGATGAGGATTAAAATGCTGAGTCGCATCATGATTTTCTACCTGCTTCAATCCCTGGGAGTGTTGTGGCGCAGAGTCTATCCTGTTGCACCACCAATCACTTAATTATAGCAGTTTCCGCTACGCTTCCTGTTTGTGATTTGTTTAATCGTTAAGCAACAGGAATGTAAAGGGGTGACTTTGCTTATCAATAAACGTTATTCTTGGCTCCTTTGCGCACCACTTAGGCAAATCCAGGGATAAATGATGAAAGAAGAAGAAGCAAGTCTAATGATTATTCGCCACGCGATTGACGAGCTGGAAGCCGATAAGAAGCAACAGGTGCTCGCCTGCTCAGCGAATATTCGTGCAGCCATGCAGGCTTATGATAGCGAAAATGCCGGGCTGGCGCTGATGTTAGTGGCCGCCGAGGTGGCAGCCGAATAGTCACTATCCGGCCATGCAGGCACGCTGTCAGGCTGGCCGGATTACTTTATCTTTTCTCAACTTTCAGGTTTTTTCCCACACCGATTCCACCTTTTAATGGTCTCAGTCACGCTCGCCTCACGCCTCTCCTCTGGTTTTTATATGTTAAGCTAAGAAAATTCTCAATAAAATCAGTGGAGACACAACATGAAGGCAGCGTTAATTGCCCTGGGCCTGCTGGCCTGTCACATTGCACCCGCCTGGAGTGAAACCGAATTTCAGCTTAACTGTCCCGGCCGGCCGACCATGACGGTTTCGCGTGCCGAATATGGTTTAACCACCCTGATGTGGCCGGATAATCACTTCCAGATTGCCGCCGGTCAGCAGCGAACCCGCTTAGAAACGGGCGATCAGGTGGCGATTACCCGCTTTCGCAATGGCGATCAGCTGATTGTGAACCAGCGCAGCCAGGCAACCTTCTTTGTTTACCGCGACAGCGATAAACTGCTGCCCTGCAGACGCAGCGAAAAACGCGATGTCGATGCGCTGACCCTGGAGCGCTACGACGATCGTCAGCGTTCCGACAGTTAACCCCGGGAGCCACTATGCAACCTGAGATTACCGACAACGTTACCGCGCAGGATCTGGATGAGGTCAGGCTGGGCCTCAATGCCTTCAACAGCAAATTTATTGATGTGAATACGATCAGGTCAATTGGGGTGTTTATCCGTGATGAGCAAGGCAAAAAGCTGGCCGGGCTGACCGGCTCAACTACCGGTCACTGGCTGCGGATTGATATGCTCTGGGTGAGTGAGGCGCTACGCGGGCAGGGGGCAGGCAGCAGGCTGATTCAGGCTGCCGAGCAGGAGGCGCGGGATCGCGGCTGCCGTTATGCACAGGTGGATACCGCCAGTTTTCAGGCGCGGCCGTTTTATGAAAAACTTGGCTACACTCTGCGGCTCACGCTGGCGAACTACATAGATGATTATCAGCGGCACTATCTGACCAAAGAACTGTAATCAGAACAGCGGATTTTCCCGCAGATCCAGAGGATGCTGTTCAGCTTCATCAATGGCAGCCAGCCAGCTTTGCAGCGTCACTTTTTTCCAGGAAAGATGCCCGCGCGTGGTGCTCATCAGCACCACGTCGGGGCGCAGCGAGCGGTAAAATTCCAGCGTCTGGCTCAGCTCAGCCGGATTACTGTCCGGCACCAGCACCGTGATCCAGTTGTCATGAGAACGGGTCACGGTATCGCCGACAAACAGATAGGTCAGCCCCAGCGGCGAGGTATAAAGAAAGCTGCAACTACCCGGTGTGTGTCCGGGCGTCGGCAGCAGATGGAAATCGCCGAAGTGCGTCTCCGGCTGCGAAAAGGTGTCATCAGGCTCCGCAAAACGGCTGATGGGGCCTAATGAGCGGCTGTGGCAGTAAAGCGCGCTGCTGAAACGCTGCTGGATCACCGCCGCACCAGGCGCGGATTCGTGCCAGTGGGTCAGATAGTGACGGATCACGCCGCCGGTATCAGCAATCACTTCATGATCGAGCGGGTTTTCTACGCGGCCAATCAGCAGATTGCCGCGCGGGTGACGCAGCATAAAGCCATGCATCATCAGGTCATTAACGGCATCTTCCACCGGGAATTCCGGGGTTGAGATCCACAAATCGTCATACAACGGCTTCAATGTCGATCTCCTGAAACGCTCTCTAATCCCGCAGGACGGGATGCCCGGTCGCCTGCAAATGGGCGTTGCCCTGGCTGACCGCTAATCGTGCGCTGGCACCCAGCGGCAGTGTGACGGTATCAGCGGCATGACCAAAATCTAATCCACAGATCACTGGCAGACCGGTAGTATCACGCACGCGCTGCCAGACGGTACTGAAATCAAACCCATTGTCATAGTCCGACAGGGCCGTGCTGGTGAAGCTGCCGGTGACGATCGCCCGCTGTCGCGCCAGAATGCCGCTCTGCTCCAGCTGAATCAGCATGCGTTCAATGCGGAACGGATGCTCATTCACATCTTCTATCACCAGAATGCCGTTCTCAATCTGCGGCATCCACGGCGTGCCGATCAGTGAGCAGATCATCGCCAGATTCCCGCCCCACAGCGTACCCTGCCAGTTGCCCTGGTCTGGCGTTTCGCTCTGCCATTTCACCTCTACTGTAGGTGATGTCAGTGCCTGCCAGAAGTGGTGCAGGGTAAATTCAGATAAGGTCGCGGCACCGAAGTTACCGGCCAGCATCGGTGCACTGAAGGTAATCAGGCCAACCTGTGCCAGCAGCGCCAGCTGAATCGCGGTGAAGTCGCTGTGGCCGCACAGCGCCAGCGGCTGATTCAGCAGACGGCGTTGCAGGCCAACATAGTCGATGGATGCCAGTAACCGGCTGGCTCCGTAACCGCCGCGCACCGCCAGCACCACGTCGGGCAGCGTAGTGAGGCTGGCAAGCTGGTTGATATCCGCAAGGCGTTCCGCGTCGGTGCCGGCGAAGCGCTGAAAACGGCGGGTGATCACCTGCTCGTTCTCCACCTGATGGCCCGCCGCGCGCAGTCGTGCAATGCCCTGCAGCGCCGCAGGCTGATTATGACAGTAACCGGAGGGGGAGATAAGACGAACTGAACGTGAAATCATCATACTTTCCTGCTGTTAGCGCTCATGACTGACGGCGATGATGGCGAAAAGCCCCGCTGAAGTCACGGTGCACGCCGCATAATCGTGTATTTAGGATAAACGGTAATTTTGCTCTCAGGCTGCCTGGGTATGATAGCATTCGCCATAACCGCGATGAGACGAAAAATTGCTGAAAATCCGACACCTTATACTCTCGGCTTTACTCCTGACTGGCTGTGCCAGCGAGCCACCGCACCATGCCGTTAAGCAGCGCAACACGCCGTTAACGCAGGCACCGCCTTCCAGCGTCAATGGAACCTGGGCCATGTTTACCGAAGATGCCGCCAGTCATTATGGCGTTGATGAGAAGTTGATCAGCGCCATTATCAGTGTCGAATCGGGTGGAAATCCGGGCGTAGTGAGCCGTTCCAATGCGGTAGGGCTGATGCAGATTAAAGCGTCGACCGCGGGGCGCGAAGTCTATCGCACGCTGGGCCGCCGGGGTCAGCCGTCGAATGCCGAGTTGCGCGATCCGGCCAAAAATATTGATATCGGCACCGCCTATATCCGCATCCTGCAGGACTCTGCGCTGTCGGGCATCCGCGATCCGCTGACCCTGCGCTACGCCACCATCGTCTCTTATGCCAATGGTGCCGGTGCGCTGCTGCGAACATTTTCCCGCGATCGCGATCGGGCTATTGCGATGATCAATGCCATGTCACCGGATGAGTTCTATCAGCATGTGCAGAACAGGCATCCGGCGGCGCAGGCACCGCGCTATCTCTGGAAAGTCACCACCGCTTATCGCACCATCTGACCGGTTTTGACTACGCCTGCGGCGTGAGCAGCAGCCGCGCCGTGGGATAGTCAATAATCAGTACCTTGATATAACCGCCCAATAGCGCACCGCGAATCGCCTGCGCTTTCTCCCGTCCCCCAGCCAGCCCGACGACCTGCGGACACTGTTTCACCTGCGCCAGCTCCATTCCGATCACCGGATCTTCTTCCGCTTTCAACACTGGCTGGCCGCAGGCGTCAAAATAGTGCAGGCAGATATCACCGACCGCACCGCGTGCCGCCAGCGTCTGCAGCATTTTGCCATCATAGTAGTTGCCAGAATTGCGCAGCAGCGCCGACGGCTCCAGATCGCCGATGCCGACAATCGCCAGATCGACCTGCTCAAATTTACTCAGCACCTCGGCAACCTCGGCATTGGCCGACAGCCGCTGGCGATCGCTGACCGAATGCTCAATCGACTGCGACGGCAGCAGCCAGGCGGGGCAGTTCAGCAGCGCCGCCAGATTCTGGGTCAGAATGGTGGCCTGCACGTTGCCGTTTGCTCCGACGCCGCCCAGCAGCTGGATCACGCCCTTACAGGCGCTGTTAAGCGGATGCAGCGCATCTACCATCGCCCGGATAGTGCCGCTCCACGACGAAATACCAATCAGCTCATCGTTGCGCAGCCGGGTCTCCAGATAGTGAGCGGCCGCCGATCCAATCGCCTGCTTAATCTGCAGTGACGACGCCTGATCCGGCACATCCACCACAATCGCCTGCGGCAGGTTGTAGGTCTGCTCAATCGCCTTTTCCAGTTCCGGATAGACGTTAGCCGGTGGCACCACACTGATCTTGACCACACCCTCTTTCACGCTGCGATTAAGAATGCGTGAGACAAACGACTGCGATAGGGTCAGCGACTGCGCGATCTCTGACTGCTTCAGCCCTTCGACATAGTAAAGCGTGGCAATCTTCACCATCAGTCGCTGTTCATCCTGTTTTGCCATCGGTTTTTCCCTCTCTGAATCTGCCCGGTATTGTTAACCAGGATGATCAAAATCACAACGCAGGCTAATTTGTGATCGTTTTCGCTTTTTAACGATTGCGCATTGGACGGCGCGTCAGCGCAGGCGCATAGTCATTATGCATATAAAATCGCGTGTGAATATATATTCAAAGCGGAGAAAAATAATGACTCGTCCTCTGATTAAACTGACCCTGCTGGCTTCGATGTTCGCTTTTTCTGCAACGGCGCTGGCGGCAGAGCAAGGCCTGCTGGCGATTATTACCCCATCCCATGACAACCCGTTTTTCAAAGCCGAGGCAGAAGGCGCGTTAGCCAGAGCCAAAGAGCTGGGTTACGCCACGCTGGTGGCGTCGCACGACGATGACGTTAACAAGCAAAACCAGCTGATTGAGACCGCGATTGCGCGCAAAGCGAAAGCGATCATTCTGGATAACGCCGGCGCGGACGCCACCGTCGGGCCGGTGCAGAAAGCCAAAGATGCCGGTATCCCGACCTTTCTGATTGACCGTGAGATCAACAAAACCGGTATCGCCGTGGCGCAGATCGTCTCCAATAACTATCAGGGTGCGCAGCTGGGTGCAGAGACATTTGCAAAGTTGCTGGGCGGCAAAGGCGAGTACGTTGAACTGCTGGGCAAGGAGTCTGACACCAACGCGGGCGTGCGGTCGCAGGGCTATCACGACGTGCTGGATGACTACACCGACCTGAAAATGGTGGCGCAGCAGAGCGCGAACTGGAGCCAGACCGAAGCCTTCAGCCGCATGGAAACCCTGCTGCAGAAGCACCCCAACATCGTTGGTGTGATCTCCGGTAACGACACTATGGCGCTGGGCGCGGAAGCCGCGCTGAAAGCCGCCGGAAAAACCTCGGTGATCGTGGTGGGCTTTGACGGCAGCGACTACACCCGCGATTCGATCCTCAACAAAGGCAACATCAAAGCGACGGTACTCCAGCCGGGCTGGGATCAGGCGCAGATGGCGGTCATGCAGGCGGACTACTACCTGAAGAACGGCAAAGCGCAGAAACAGGAGAAGCAACTGATGGACTGTGTGCTGATTGACGACAGCAACGCCGCTAAGCTGAAAAACTTCAACCTGGCGAAATAACCATGAAACGGATACTGGCGGTATTGACCGGTATGGCGCTGCTCAGCGCCTGCACCGTGGTGGATCTGGATGCGGACGGTAACCCGATTCTGCCGAAAGATCCGCACGCGAAGCCCAGTTATACCACCCAGACGCCGCAGCAGATTGCGGAGGAGACCTGGCAGCCGCGGGTCATGACCACCGCGAACAGCCACGCGCTGAGCTGGGCCGACATGGAGGCGAAAAGTCAGACGGTTAAACCCGGCGGGCGTGAAAGCGTCTTCGTACGGGCCAGCGGGACGGCCAGCGCCCTGGATGAGAGTAATCCGCGAGAACGCACGCTGACGCTGACGATCAACGGTAAACCGGTGGCAGTCAGGGTCGGGCCGGTGCTGCGCAGCAACGCTATTCGCGACGCCGCCGGGTTCCGTTTCGAGGAGTTTACAAATCAGGTGCAGTACGCCCAGCTGACGCGGGCGCTTAATCGTCATGCGGTGAAGCAGCTGCCGCCACTGGATGCCAGCTGGGTCAACCAGCCGGTACAGGCGCTGCTGGCGGTGAGCATCGGTCACAACAGCGTTGTAGAGGTGGTGGCGGTGGAGCTGAAGCGGGGGACGCCCTGATGAACGATGAGATCATTCTGCGGGCCGAGCAGATATCGATGCTGTTTCCCGGCACGCTGGCGCTGGATCGCGTCGACTACCGGGTCTGGCGCGGCAAAGTTAACGTCATCATCGGTGAAAACGGGGCGGGGAAATCAACCCTGATGAAGATTCTGGCCGGGGTACAGCAGCCCAGCGCCGGTTCGCTGTTCCTGAATGGCAAGCCGCTGACGCTGAGCAGCACCCGTGACGCCGCCCGGCACGGTATCGGCATGGTGCACCAGGAGCTGAACCTGTTTGAAAACCTCACGGTGGCGGAGAACCTCTTTCTGGGCCGGGAGATCCAGCGCGGCCTGTCACCCATCAATGAGGCGGAGCAGGCACGCCGCACCGCCGCACTGATGGCGCGGCTCGATCAGCCGATTTCCCCCACTGAGAGGGTCGGCAATCTCAAAGTAGGTCAGCAGCAGCTGGTGGAGATCGCCAAAGCGCTGGCGGAAGATGCAGACATTCTGATCCTCGACGAGCCAACCTCCGCGCTGAGCAAAACCGAAGTGGAGATCCTGTTCCGGGTGATCCGCGACCTGACGCAGCAGGGCGTGACCCTCATCTATATCTCCCACCGGCTGGAGGAGCTGATGGCGATTGGTGACGTGATTACCATTCTGCGTGACGGACGTTTCCAGGCGGAAGCCCCGGTCAGCACCATCGATGTACCGTGGATCGTGCGCGAGATGCTGGGCAGTGAGCCGGTCACGACCTTTTTGCCGGATCGGCGTGAATTTGGCGCGCCGGTGCTCGAGGCACAGCATATTACCTGCGTCAGTCCCAACGGCAATACGCTGGTGGATGACGTCAGTTTTCAGGTGCGGGCCGGCGAAATTGTCGGGATCTACGGACTGATGGGCGCGGGTCGCACCGAACTGTTTGAGTGTCTGCTCGGCAGCCAGCGCCACTATCTCGGCAGGCTGTGGCTCGACAGTAAACCACTGCCAACCCGTCTGCCGACCGCCGATCGCATCCGTATGGGCATGAGCCTGGTGCCGGAAGATCGTAAACGCGCCGGGATTTTCCCGGTCTCGTCGGTCGCCAGTAATCTCACCATCGCCAGCCTGTGGCGGCGACTGTCGCACCGTTTTGCCATTGCGCATCAGGCGGAGCAGCAGGCGGTGAATCAGACGGTGGGCAACCTGGCGATCAAAATCTCGTCGCCGGACGTCGCCATCAGTGCACTCAGCGGCGGCAATCAGCAGAAAGTGGTGATTGGCCGTGCGCTGCTGACCAATCCACGTCTGCTGCTGCTGGATGAGCCGAGTCGCGGTATTGACGTCGGGGCCAAAGCCGAGGTGTTTCGCACCATGGTGGCGCTGTCGCAGCAGGGCATCGCCGTGCTGTTCTCCACCTCAGACCTGAAAGAGATTATGGCGGTAGCCGATCGCATCCTGGTGATGTCGGGCGGCAAACTTACGGCTGATCTTCCCCGCGACCAGGCGGAAGAGGCAGCGCTGGTGAAAGCAAGTGCGCAGGGGTTCTGAGCATGAAAAGCAATAACAGCGTCGCGCTGAACACACTTCCGGCTAAAGCGTTCAGTTCCCGCGAAAGCATTCTGCTGCTGCTTCTGAAACTGCGCACCTTTATTGCGCTGATTCTGATTGTCGGCTTCTTCGCCATCACCGTGCCGGACTTTCTCGCCACCGGCAGCCTGGTGATCATGGTGAAACATATCGCCATCAACGCCTTTCTGGCGCTGGGCATCACCTTAGTCATTATCACCGCAGGCATTGACCTGTCGATTGGGGCCACCTTAGGGCTATGCGGCATGATCGCCGGCTGGCTGATCACTAAAGGGATTGTGCTGCCGATGTTTGGCATCGCTATCTTCCCCAGCGTCTGGGTGATTGTGCCGGTGGTGCTGTTGGTCGGCGCGCTGATTGGCGCGGGCAACGGCTGGATCATTACCCGCTACAATGTGGCCCCCTTTATCTGCACCCTCGGCACCATGTACATCCTGCGCGGTGCGGCAATGCTTACCTCTGGCGGCGAGACCTTTCCCGGTTTGCAGGGTAATCCGCTACTGGGCAATACCGGTTTCGACAGGATTGGTGCGGGAACGTTTCTCGGGCTGCCGTATGCCATCTGGATGATGGTGCTGCTGGCGCTGGTCATCGCCTATATCGCCCGTCGTCTGCCGTTTGGCCGTCAGGTCTATGCCATCGGCGACAACGAGCGTGCCGCTGAACTGTCGGGGGTGAAAACCCGGCAGGTGAAAATTCTGGTCTACACCCTGTCGGGCTTCTGTGCAGCCATTGCCGGCATCGTGGTCTCATCGCAGCTGGTCGCCAGCCATCCGGCGAACGGCACCGCGTTTGAGATGAACGCGATTGCCGCCGTGGTGCTGGGCGGCACCTCGCTGGCGGGCGGACGCGGCACCATTGTCGGCACGCTGATTGGGGCGTTTGTCATCGGCTTTCTGGCGGATGGCCTGATCATGATGGGTGTCAGCGAATTCTGGCAGATGGTCATTAAGGGCATTGTCATCATCATCGCGGTCATTATCGACCAGACTCAGAGCCGGATGCAGCAGAAGGCGGCGGTGGTGGCACAGAAAGCATTAATTGAGGAGGGCTCACCGGCAAAATCCTGAACGCACTGAGCCAGGCAGGCGGGACTGCTGCATGTTTCTGCTCACGGGGATGGCCTGCCCGATTAACGGGCAGAGTGGCAGACAAAGGGGAGCGCCAGTGTAAGGCACGCCTTTTCTGGCAGAAATTTTTTTAACCGACGTGAATATATATTCATAACCGATTTAAAATTCAGAGGTAGTGTATGAATCCTTTCAATCTTCCGGTCGAAGACCTTGAGCGTCGGGCGCGTGCTATCCGTCGTCGCATTATCCAGCTGAATGCGGGCAGCCCGGCAGGTGGTCATACCGGTGCCGATCTGTCGCAGGTGGAGATCCTCACCGCGCTTTACTTCCGCATTCTGAACTGCGCCCCGGATCGCACTGACGACGATCAGCGTGACATCTACATCCAGTCTAAAGGACACGCGGTGGGCGGTTATTACTGCGTGCTGGCGGAAGCAGGCTACTTTCCGACCGACTGGCTGGCAACTTATCAGCATGCCGACTCACATCTGCCCGGCCATCCGGTGCGGCAGAAAACGCCTGGCGTTGAGCTGAATACCGGCGCACTGGGACACGGACTGCCGGTGGCGGTGGGCATCGCTATCGCAGCGAAAAAAGATAACAGCTCGCGCCGCATCTTTGTGGTGACCGGCGACGGGGAACTGGCCGAAGGCAGCAACTGGGAGGCAGCACTGGTCGCAGCGCATTACGGCCTCGACAACCTGATCATCATTAATGACAAGAACAAGCTGCAACTGGCGGGCGCGACCCGCGACATCATGAACACCGATCCGCTGCCGGAAAAATGGCGCGCCTTCGGGCTGGAGGTCACCGAATGCAACGGCAATGAGATGGCGGCGGTCGTCGACACTATTGAAAATCTGCCGAAGAACGGCAAGCCGCAGGTGATCGTGGCACATACCGAAAAGGGCTTTGGTATCTCCTTTATTCAGAGCAAAGCCGAATGGCATCACCGGGTGCCGAAAGGCGAAGAGATCGCGCTGGCACTGGAGGAACTGAAAGATGAGTAATGCACAACATTTAGCAAGCGTCATGGTAACGGCCTTTATCGACGCGGTGAATCGCGGCGTGGATCTGGTGCCGGTGGTGGCTGACTCCACCTCAACCGCCAAAATCGCCCCCTTTATCAAAGCGTTTCCCGACCGGCTGATCAACGTCGGCATCGCCGAGCAGACGCTGGTGGGCACAGCGGCCGGGCTGGCGCTGGGCGGCAAAGTTGCGGTGACCTGTAACGCCGCGCCGTTTCTGGTATCACGCGCCAATGAGCAGGTGAAAGTTGACGTCTGTTACAACAATACCAACGTCAAACTGTTCGGGCTGAATGCCGGGGCCAGCTATGGCCCATTAGCCAGCACCCACCACAGCATTGATGATATCGCGGTGATGCGCGGTTTCGGCAATATCGAGATCTATGCGCCTTCCTGCCCGCTGGAGTGCCGCCAGATCATCGACTACGCCCTTGAGCATGTTGGCCCGGTCTATATCCGTCTGGACGGCAAAGATCTGCCGCAGCTGCACGACGAAAGCTACCGGTTCAGTCCGGGTGCGATCGACCTGTTGCGGGAAGGCAGCGACATCGCGCTGGTGGCGATGGGCTCAACGGTTCACGAGGTAGTTCACGCCGCTGAGCAACTGGCTGAACAGGGCATTTCAGCCGGTGTGATCGCGGTTCCATCGATTCGTCCCTGTGATACCCAACAGCTGCGCAACCTGTTAAATCACTACCCAGCGGTGATTACCGTAGAAGAGCACAACGTCAATGGTGGTGTCGGCAGCCTGGTGGCCGAAGTGCTGGCGGAAGGCGGCTGCGGCATCCCGCTGTTACGGCTCGGCATTCCGGATGGCGAATATGCGATTGCCGGCGATCGCGCCTCGACCCGTGCCCGTCATGGCATTGATGCCAGCAGCGTAGTCAACAGTGCAGCACGCATCTGCGCAGGAGCATAAACATGGTGGGACCCCTGATTCTGGCGATCGACGAAGGCACCACCAACGCCAAGGCGATTGCGGTTGATCGCAGTGGCCGCGTCGTGGCGCGCGGCAGCCAGAGTTTAACCCTGCAACATCCGCAGCCCGGACTGGCGGAGCAGGACCCTATGGCAATCTGGCAGGCGGTAAAGCAGGCAATCATCCAGTGTCTGTCAGCCTGTGATAGCGCGCCGGTTGCGGCCGTGGCGATCAGCAATCAGCGCGAGTCGGTGCTGATCTGGCAGCGGCGTGATGGTCAGCCGCTGACGCCACTGGTGAGCTGGCAGGATCGACGCTCAGAGGTATTCTGTCGCGATCTGCACCAGACGGGCAAAGCGCCACGTATTACCGGCTTAACCGGGCTGGCCGTTGATCCGATGTTTCCGGCCGCCAAGCTGACCGGGATGCTGGCCGCGATTCCCGACGGCGCGGCGCGGGCCGCAGCCGGTGAGCTTTGCATCGGCACCGTCGACAGCTGGCTCAGCTGGCAGCTCAGCGCAGGTGAGGTATTCGTTACCGATCACGCCAACGCCGCCCGCACTCAACTTTATAGTCTGCATCTTAATGACTGGGACGACGAGCTGCTGACGCTGTTTCAGCTACCGCGCGCCGCGCTGCCACGTATTACCTCCTCCGCCAGCGAACAGGGCGTGGTCGCGGTGCGTAACATTCCCGGCTTAGCGCCCGGCACGCCCATTCTGGCGCGTATCGGTGACTCCCATGCTGCGCTGCAGGCACAGCGGCGCGGCGAGTCAGAAGTGGTGAAAGCCACCTACGGCACCGGCTCCTCACTGATGATGTCGATGGCGACCCCGCTACTGACGGAAAATGGCCTCAGCACCACCGTGGCCTGGCACGACGGCACGCTGCGTTATGCGTTTGAAGGCAACATCACCCACACCGGTTCCGGTGCCGCCTGGCTGGGCAAACTGCTCGGCGTGCAGGATCCGCGTGTGCTGACCGCCATGGCGCAGCGCTGCGACGACAATCAGGGCATCTATTTTGTCCCGGCGCTCTCCGGCCTGGGCGCGCCCTGGTGGGATCTGCAGGCGCGCGGCATGGTATGCGGACTGACGGACGCCGCCACGCCCGACGCACTGGCGCGTGTCGCGCTGGAGTCGATCGTCTGGCAAATCGCCGACGTCTTTTTTGCGATGGAGCAGGCCAGCGGCCAGCAGCTCCCGGCCCTCTGTGTGGATGGCAGCGCCACCGAAAACAGCTGGCTGATGCAGTTACAGGCGGATGTGTTACAGCGGCCGCTGCAGCGGGTGCCGACCGCCGAAGTATCCGCGCTGGGCGCGGCGCTGCTGGCGGGCAAAGTACTGGGATGGTGGCAGCAGGGCAGTGATATGCAGGCGCTGCAGGGCGGGAGCGTCATCATGCCGCGTGAAGAGCACGCGCAGCGTATGCAGGAAAACTATAAAGGCTGGATCGACGCCGTTGCACGCTGTCGTTATCAGCCACATTAATCCTTAACCGGAGCAGAGCCATGTCAACACTTCCTCAGCAGTTAACCTTCGGTGTCATCATTGGCAACCGGGGATTTTTTCCCAACTATCTGGTGGGCGAGGCGCGCCAGCAGGCGGTTGCGCTGTTTGAAAAGATGAACATCAATACGGTGATGCTGGATGAAACCCAGACCAATCTGGGTGGCGTCGAGACGCGGCAGGAGGCTAAAACCTGTGCTGCGCTGTTTCGTCAGCATCGCGAAGCGATTCACGGCATTGTGGTGCTGCTGCCTAACTTTGGTGATGAAAAGGCCATTGCCGAAGCGCTGCGTCTGGCCGGGCTGAATGTGCCCGTACTGGTGCAGGCGGAAGAGGACAACCTGGATAAAATGGGGCTGGCGACCCGACGCGACAGCTTCTGCGGCAAAATTTCGCTCTGCAACAACCTGCGACAGTATGGCATTCCGTTTACCCTGACCCGCCAGCACGTCTGCGCCCTGAGCGGCGAGGTTTTTCAGCAGGATTTACAGCGCTTCAGCCAGCTCTGCCGGGTAGTGAATGCGATGCGGCGGGTGCGCGTTGGCGCGATTGGTGCGCGGCCCGCCGGATTCAACACCGTCCGCTACAGCGAAAAGCTGCTGGAGAAGATGGGCATCGCGGTAGAAACCCTGGATTTATCGGAGATTTTTACCCGTACAAACCGGCTGCGTGGTGACGATATCCGCGTGGCAGAGAAGCGCGAGATCCTGGAAGCCAACGCCGATGCGCGCGGCATTCCGGGCGACAAAATGGTGACTATGGCCAAACTGTTTGTGGTCATCAGCGAGTGGATCAGTGACAACGATATCGACACGACTGCCATTCAGTGCTGGACGTCGCTGCAGGAAAACCTGGGCATCAACGTCTGCTCTATCATGAGCGTGATGTCGGGACAGCTGATGCCCAGCGCCTGTGAAGTGGACGTGATGGGCGCGCTGTCGATGTATGCGCTTGCCAGCTGTTCGCTGAGTCCTGCTTCACTGGCGGACTGGAACAACAACTTTGGCGACGAGCGGGACAAATGCGTGCTGTTTCACTGCGGAAATTTTGCCAGCGCCAGCCTCGAGTCACCGACCATGGGCACGGCGGATATTATTGGTACCACCGTGGGCAAAGAGAACACCTGCGGTGCGGTGCATGGCCGGATGAAGCAGGGCGACCTCACCTATTTCCGCCTCTCGACCGACGACTTCAGCGGCGAAATCAAAGCCTATGTGGGCGAAGGCATGTCGGTCACCGATCCGCTGGACACGGTCGGCTGTCGCGCGGTCATTCAGGTGCCGCAGCTGGAGACGCTGCTGGCGTGGATCTGCCGCAATGGCTTTGAGCACCACGTGGCGATGAACCACTCTGCTACGGCCGGTGTGCTGCAGGAAGCATTCAGTGAGTATCTCGGCGTGAGTTGTTACCGGCATCAGTAAGCGATAAGAGTGAATCGCAGAACGCGATAAGGGCAATGCGGGCCATGAAGCCGATGCGACCACGGTTCTGGCCGCATCGGCTTCATGGCCCGCCATTTTCAGGACAGGAGGGCGGGCATGTTAGCGCGCCATTCTGCGCACTTCGCCATCGTCACTTTCCACGGCAACCAAATCCACCGGCGGCAGATTACCCCCGCTGAACTCAACCTGACGAATCGGGAAGGCGAAGCGGATATTGCGCTCTTCAAGAGCCGCCATGAGCTGCAGGTTAATCTCCTGCTGTATATCCATGTACTTGTTGTAATCCGCATCCAGCACAAAATAGACCACTTCAAAGGTCAGCTTTGAGTCCTCAAAAGCCAGGAAGTGGGCGCGGTCAAAACGGGTGGTCTCAACGCCCTCGATAATCTCTTTCACCAGCGGGCTGATCTGGCGCACCTGCTCAGAAGGCGTGGCATAGCTGATGCCAAACTTAAACACGATGCGGCGCTGCTGCATACGCTTGTAGTTGTGGATGGTCTGCTGCAACAGAATGGTGTTTGAGCAGACGATCTGCTCGCCACTCAGGCTGCGCAGCCGGGTGGTTTTCAGGCCGATATGTTCAATGGAACCGGCTATATCACCAAAGACAATGAAATCGCCATGCTCGAATGGTTTATCGAAGCCTATCGCCAGCGACGCAAACACATCGCTCAGCACGGTCTGAATCGCCAGCGCAATCGCGATCCCCCCGACGCCCAGGCTGGCGACCAGTGCGGTAATATTGATGCCCATGTTCGACAGAATGGCCAGGAACATCATGATCCAGACCACGACCCGCAGCAGAATCCCGAGGATCACCGTCGTCACCGGATTCCGCACGTGCAGGGGATCGCGCAGCAGGCTTTTCAGCCAGAGCCGGATGCCGCAGTCGATCCACAGCGCGAGCTGTACGATCAGCGCCAGGAACCAGCCGTGTGCGATGGTCACGCTCCAGGATTCGGGCAGGTCCACAAACTTCAGGGCAATCAGCAGTGAAAAGATCAGCAGCAGGGTCTGGCTGGTGCTGCGCAGTATCTCCACCAGAATCGCGGTCGCGCGGACATGACGATGTTCGCTGTAAAGCGCAATCCGGTTGGAGATAAAGCGAATCAGGGTACGTAATACCCAGTAAATCACCAGCGTGGAAACCACCACGATGGCGCTGTTGAGCCAGAGTTCCTGATTAAAAAAGAGGGAGTGAAAACGACGTGAAGAGAGCCAGTTTTCCATTGGGGAGGGTCTCCTTGCTGGGTTCCGGTTTAAAAGAAAACAAGCAAGAAGCATAGCCTGGATGCGGCCCACCTGTGTGGCGCATCCCTGAAGACGTTACTGGAAACGGGTCGATTTATCGCGAGCCAGTCGCTCAAGAGCAAAAATAATCTGCTGAAGCTGCCGCTCCTGCGCCGGGTTCAGCGTGGCAAAGCGAAAGCTCAGGCGCGGTGTCACAAGGGTTTCGTTTTTGCGGGTCACCACGCAGCGCTCGCCAATATTCAGCAGCTTCACCGGCACTTCAAAAATGCCATATTCGCCCAGCTCAACCCGAAATTGATTGAAGCTATCGCCATTCTGCAATCCGTCCGGCAGCGGCTCATCTACCAGCACGCCCAGACCGCCCAGGGAGAGATCCTGCAATCGCAGACGCGTTTTACGGCCATCCGGCCACAGGGTATGACACCAGAACTGCGGCTCCATCGGGGCGCAGACGCGGAAGAATTCCCGTCGCTGAATCTGCCACAGCAGGTCCGGCAGCGGCGCGCTGAAGGCGGGTAAGCCTTCAAACTCCACTTTTTCCAGCGAGGCGAGGCTGAACTCTACCTTCGCGCCGAAGGTTTCAGCGGTGATACTGAGATCGTCGCTGGTCAGTGCGTATTCGTTATCCAGGTTATTACTGCCGAGGTCAAACAGCAGGCGATCTTTATCGGCAGTCAGCATCCGGCTGATAAACTGCCCGCGCGCGAAGCGCACCAGTAGTGGCGTCTGCAGGCGCAGCAGATCTTTCATTACGCCCAGAACCGCCAGCGTGCCACGTTTTAAATATTGTTCCTGGTCGGCTTCTTTCACGTCCTGCTCCGCAAGGGGTTACTGTATTTATGCTGTTTTTTTGCCTCATCCCGGTTATCGGCGCGGCAAAAAAAAGCTTTAGCCGGTGAATTCTTAAAAAATAGTGTGACCCGTGAGGCGTTTTTCAAAAAGCTGGCTATACTTATCGCGGTAAACCGCTTGATAAATCAGGCGTTCACGCTTTAATCATAAAAAGGAAGGAGCAACAGATGGGTATTATTTCCTGGATCGTCTTTGGCTTAATCGCGGGTATTCTGGCGAAGTGGATTATGCCGGGTAAAGACGGTGGCGGTTTCATTCTGACTATCGTTCTGGGTATTATCGGTGCCGTAGTGGGTGGCTGGATCAGTACGCTGTTTGGCTTCGGCCGCGTCGATGGGTTTAACTTCGGAAGCTTTGTGGTCGCTGTTATCGGTGCCATCGTGGTGCTGTTCGTATACCGCAAAGTACGCAGTTAACCGTAACGGTTTCAACAGAAAAGGGGACGAAGCGATTCGTCCCCTTTTTTATCTTTTACTTTTAATCAGAAATCGTAACCAACGGTCGCCATCACGCTGCGTTCCGCACCCCAGTAGCAGTAGCCTGTGCCGTAGCAGCCCGCCACATAAGTACGATCGGTCAGGTTGTTGGCGTTGACCTGTACCCAGGCCCCTTTCAGGCTGCTGTTCCAGACGCCAAGATCGGCCCGCACCGACGCATCAAACAGCGTCACCGACGGCACGCGCGTGGTGTTTTCATTGTCCGCCCACTGTTTGCCGATGTAACGCACGCCTGCACCTGCACTCAGACCGTAATCAAACTGATAGTGACCCCAGAGTGCCGCCATGCTGTTGGGGGTGACGTATGGCGTATGTCCGCTGTTGCCATCCACCGAATCTTTAAAGCGCAGATGATTCAGCGTATAGCTCGCCACGGTGCTCAGACGCGGGGTTAATTGATTACGCGCTTCCAGCTCGATACCCTGTGAATGGACTTTGCCCGATGGCGTAAAGAACGGCGTCGGTGCTTCTCGATTCGCCACATCTTTTTGCGTCAGGTCATAGACCGCCACGCTATAGAGATCGCGGGTGCCATTGGGCTGATATTTAACGCCAGCTTCATACTGCTCGGCGGTGGTCGGCTTCAGCAGGTTATTGTTGCGATCCGTGAGTGCATTGGGGGTAATTGCCTGGCTCCAGCTCACATAAGGCGAGATGCCGTTGTCGAACGCATAGAGCAGTGCCGCGCGTCCGCTGATATGATCATCCTGACGACGCTCGCTGCCGCTGTTATTGGCGACGATGCGGTCATAACGGCCGGAGAGATCCAGATGCCAGCGATCCAGCTTCATCTCATCCTGCAGATAGAGGCCGGTCTGATAATAGCGACGGGTTTTATCCACCCAGGTGTAATCCGGCATGTCGCCCACCTGCTCGCCGGTCAGGGCATTCAGCTGACTGGCTGAACCGCCGGCCGCGCTGATCTCATTTTTATAACGATGATACTCGGCACCCAGCGTAACACGGTGCTCCAGTTCGCCGGTGTCGAACTCCGCCTGTAAGCGGTTATCGGTGGACCAGGCCGAGAGCGACGAGCGTTCACCGGAATATAAACGGTTTAGGAGGTCGGGATTTTTTTCATCCCAGCCAATCTGATAGACCTGATCGAGATCGACATTTGAGTGGCTGTAGCTGCCGGTCGAGGAGAACGACCAGACGTCGTTAAAGCGATGGGCGAAGTCGAAGCTGTAGATCTGCTCGCGGCGCTTGAACTGATCGAGATCGCTGTTGCCGTCATAAAAGCCATTGCTCAGCTTATAGCCGTTGTGTTCGGTGAGGCTGCCGTCGCCCGGTACGGAACCGTGATAACCGCCCGACGGATCTTTCTGCAGATAGGCTTTCAGGATCAGATGGGTATCTTCATCCGGCTGCCACATCAGTTGCGGCATCAGCGCATATTTCTCTTCGCGGGTGTGATCGTACTGCGTATCGCTGTTTCGGGTCACGCCGGTCAGGCGAAACGCCCACTGGTCGTTAATCGCATTGGTATAGTCAAACATCGTGCCGGTGGTGGCATTACTGCCCGCCTGCAGTTGGATGTGACCCTCTTCGCTGAACTGTGGACGTTTGGTCACCATATTGACCAGGCCGCCTGGCACCGTCTGACCATAAAGGGCAGAAGAGGGGCCTTTGATCACATCGATGCGCTCAAGGAAGGCGTTATCGACCTGGAAAATATTGTAGCTGCCGCCGTCGCTCATCAGCCGCATGCCGTCGAGGAAGGTGTTATCGGTATCGCCGCCGTGGAAGCCGCGCAGCGAAATAGTGTCGTAACGGGTTGCGGCCCCACCAAAGTTGGTGAAGACGCCGGAGCTGTAGCCGAGTGCCTGGTTCAGGGTCAGCGCGCCCTGATCCTGCATCTGCTGGCGGGTGACCACGGATATCGACTGCGGCGTGGTGATCAGCGAACGATCGCTTTTGGTTGCGCCCTGGCTGGTCGTCGCCAGATAGCCCTGGGTCGGTGACGTCGAGTCTTCCTGCGGTTGTGCAGTCACCACCATATCGGCAGCGAAACTCAGAGCAGGCGCGGTCAGCGCCAGGGTGCAGAGGCGAATATACCCTCTCAGCGACAGTGACAGTTTCATCGGAGTTCCTTTCATAGCAAAGATTAAGGCAGGTGAGTAAAGTTGTTAATAGGTAATCTCATTATCATAATGAGAATTATTACCTTTTGTAAATTGGCTGCAATTTTGCCTGTTGATGTAAGAAGGTCAAGTAAAATTCGCTGAAAAGGCGTGCGGATACCTCCGGTGAGGCCAGAGGTATCCAGAGAGGGTTAAGGTTGTGAGGCTGACGCCTGCGGAATATCGTGGGCGCTGTTACAGGTTTTATCTTTCGGACAATACTTATCGAGCAGTTTCAGCGTGACGCCGTTGGTCCAGCCAAAGCCGTCCTGCAGCGGATACTCACCGCCGCCACCGCCGCCGAGATTTTTGCCGTCGACGACATATTTCTCCACCAGCTTATGCTCACGGTCATAGGTTGTCTGGACGTTTTGCAGGAAGCGTAAGCCTACCTCTTTCGCCAGTTTTGGCTGGTTGTAATGCTCCAGACCTTCCACGGCAACCCACTGCAGCGGTGCCCAGCCATTCGGTGCATCCCACTGCTGGCCGTTGTTCACGATGGTGGTCACCAGACCACCGGGCTTCAGCAGCTGCTTTTCAACTGCGCTGGCGGTGCTTTCAGCCTGCTTATCACTGGCGACCTGCAGATAGAGCGGGAACAGCGCGGCAGCCGTCAGTTGCGGATGAACCTGCTTTTTCTGCCAGTCATAGTCGGCATACCAGTTCTGTTTACTGTCCCACAGATAGCGGTTGATCGCCGCCTGGCGCTTCTCCGCGCGATCGGCGTACTGCTTCGCCAGATCGCTCTGCTTGTTCATCTGGTAGCCTTTCGACAGGGTCTGCTCCAGATGGAATAGCAGGCTATTCAGGTCAACCGGCGCCAGCTGGGTGGTACGGATTGTCGACAGGTTGTGGGCATCGGTAAACCAGCGTGAGCTGAAATCCCAGCCCGATGCGGCACCGGAACGCAGATCGCGATAAAGTTCAGCTTTATTGCGCTGCGGCGCTTTCTGCGCAGTAGCAATATCATCCATCCAGGATTCGGTGCGTGGTACATCGCGCGCATCCCAGTAGCGGTTGAGCAGGGTGCCATCTGCCAGCTTAATCACCCGCTTGCTGGCTGCGCCCGCCGCGACGTTATCGCTGTCGGCCATCCAGTAGTCGTACTCTTTCTGCAGCTGCGGCAGATAGTGGGTATAAGCTTTGCCGTCATCGTGCGTCGCCAGCAGGTCGACCATCAGGCTGAAGAACGGCGGCTGTGAACGGCTTAGGTAGTAGCTGCGGTTGCCGTTGGGGATGTGGCCATAACGGTCAAGCAGCGAGGCGAAGTTATCCGTCATATCCTGGACTTTATCCCAGTGTCCGCTCTCGGCCAGCCCCAGCATGGTGAAGTAGCTGTCCCAGTAATAGACTTCGCGGAAACGCCCGCCCGGCACCACATAGGGCTTAGGCAACGGCAGCAGCGAGTCATACTGACCGGCGCTGCTGGTGGTGCGCGTCAGCACCGGCCACAGGCCATCAATGTGCTCACGAAGGTTTTGTCCGGCGGGCGGCACATATTTGTCGCCCGCAGCGGGCAGGGTAAAGTTAGCGTCAACAAAACGTTTGAGATCGAAATTGCGCTGTTTCTTCTGCATCTGCCAGTCGGCAAGAATCGAAGCGGGATCAAATTTCGGCACCGCATCGGCAAAGGTCTTCTGATCGGGATAGAACTTCGCCTGCTGCACGGCATTAAACAGCGGCCCTAAACGAACATCCGGCGGCTGCGGCTGATTATTCAGCATGCGGCTGTTGTCGTCGGCATGGGCGGTGAAAGCGGGTACGCTCAGCAGCAACGTGAGCAGAAAGGGCGCATAACGCTGACGCCGTGAGTCGGCGTTTACCTCAATTTTTGTCATCGGTTTTTCTCCTTGTCCGAAATGCGGCCGCGCGTAACGCATTGACCACAGGACCAACTTTAGACCTTATCTGCCCACTTCACCCTGAAGCGAGCCGGAAATGTGAAGCCACGGGAATTATTTTTATGGAAAAAACCGCTTTTTCACGCGGGTTTTTTCTTGCTCTCACCTCACTTTTCCCCGACGCTGAAAGAAAAAAAGGAGAGCAGGATGGAGATCATCTGGTATCACCCGTCGCAGTCTGCAGCGGCCTGGATTAACGGTTTACAACAGCGTCTGCCACATGCGCGTGTGCGTGCCTGGCAACCAGGCGACAACGGACCAGCAGATTATGCGCTGGTCCGTTCACCCCCCGCAGAGATGCTGCAGGGACGTGCCACACTGCGCGGCGTCTTTGCGCTGGGTGCAGGCGTTGACGAGATTCTGAAACAGCTACAGCAGCACCCTGAGATGCTGCCCGACAGCGTGCCGCTCTACCGGCTGGAAGATACCGGGATGGCGCGCCAGATGCAGGAATATGCCGTCCATAGCGTACTGAACTGGTTCCGTCGTTTTGACGACTACCGTCTTCAGCAGCAGCAACAGTGCT
Organism: Pantoea sp. JKS000250; assembly: GCF_003201065.1. NCBI lineage: Bacteria > Pseudomonadati > Pseudomonadota > Gammaproteobacteria > Enterobacterales > Erwiniaceae > Pantoea > Pantoea sp. JKS000250. The sequence continues at coordinate 3,861,640 of NZ_QICZ01000001.1, forward strand.
GGCAGCCGCTGCCTGCTTACCCGCGTGAAAGCTTCACCGTCGGGATTCTGGGCGCGGGCGTGCTGGGACAGAGCGTGGCAGAGAGCCTGAAACCCTGGGGATTCCCGTTACGCGTCTGGAGCCGTTCACCAAAAGCCATCGACGGCGTGACCAGCTTTGCCGGACGCGATGCGCTACCTGCGTTTTTGCAGGAGACGCGTGTGGTGATCAACCTGCTGCCGAGCACGCACGAGACCATTAATCTTATCGATCACGCCTTTTTAGAGCAGTTGCCGCACGGCGCGTTCTTCCTCAACATCGCGCGTGGCGCACAGGTGGTGGAAGCGGATCTGCTGGCCGCGCTCAATAGCGGTCAGCTGAAAGCGGCGGCGCTGGATGTGTTTCAGGTTGAACCGCTGCCCGAAGCGCATCCGCTCTGGTCACATCCGCGCGTCACGATCACGCCCCATAATGCGGCGGTAACCTTGATCGACGAAGCTATCGATTACATCGCCCGCGCCATCACCCAGGATCAGGCAGGCGAGCCGCCGCAGGGCAGGGTAGATCGTCAGCGCGGCTATTAATGAACCGGCCCCGGCAGGGGCACTCAGCAGGAGAAAAGGATGTATCCGGTAGATCTGCATATGCACACCATCGCCAGCACGCATGCTTACAGCACGCTGCACGACTACGTGACCCAGGCGAAACAAACCGGCATGAAGCTGTTTGCCATTACCGACCACGGCCCCGACATGGCTGATGCGCCGCACTACTGGCACTTCATTAACATGCGCGTCTGGCCGCGCGTCATTGATGGCGTGGGGATTCTGCGCGGTATCGAAGCCAACATTAAAAACCAGCAGGGTGAGATCGACTGTTCCGGCCCGATGCTTGATGCATTGGATTTAATCGTCGCCGGTTTTCATGAGCCGGTTTATGCGCCGCGCGACAGAAAGCATCACACAGACGCGATGATCGCCGCCATGGCGGGCGGGCTGGTTCATATCATCAGCCATCCGGGCAACCCGAAATTCCCGGTTGATATCCCGGCGATTGCCGAGGCCGCAGCGCACTACGACGTGGCGCTGGAGCTGAACAACTCCTCCTTTACCCATTCGCGTCCGGGTAGCGAACCTAACTGCCGCGCTATCGCCGCTGCCGTGCGTGATGCGGGTGGACGGCTGGCATTCGGCTCCGATTCCCACACCGCGTTTACGCTGGGCCATTTCGATCACTGTCTGCGGATTGCCCGCGAAGTAGATTTTCCTGAGGATCGGGTGTTAAATGTCACGCCGCGTCGCCTGCTCGACTTTCTGGAAATGCGTAGCGGCAAACATATTGCTGAACTGGCTGACTTTTAATTTATTTTGCCTCAAGGAAATCTGACTCATGAATGAGTTTTCCATTCTGTGCCGTGTGATCGGCTCACTGTTTAATCGTCAGCCGCAGGACCCGCTGCTGGTGCCACTGTTCACGCTGCTGCGTGAAGGCAAACTGCAGTCGCAGTGGCCGCTGGAGCAGGATGAGCTGCTGACGCGTCTGCAACAGAACAGCGATCCGCAGGCGCTGGCCGCCGATTACAACGCGCTGTTTGTTGGCAGCGACTGTAATGTGCCGCCTTACGCCTCACGGTGGCCGGAAGGCAAAACGGAGCCGGAAGTACGTGCGTTCTTAACCTCACGCGGCATGCCGCTGAGCGATGCGCCTGCTGACCATTTTGGCGTGCTGCTGCTGGCCGCATCCTGGCTGGAAGATCAGTCAGCGGAAGATGAGAGCGCGGCGCAGCTGGCACTGTTTGAGGAGTACCTGCTGCCGTGGTGCGGAACGTTCCTGGGTAAAGTGGAAGCACATGCAACCACGGCGTTTTATCGCACGCTGGCGATGCTGAGCCGCGAAGCAATTCAGGCGATGTATAACGAACTGCTTGAGAGCAGCGAAGAAGCGCCAGACGCCTGATTTACCACCTCGCCGGGTGCGAACCCGGCGCACAGCCCGGTGTTGCGCAGAGCTGCGGGGTGCCGGGTAGCCAGGCGGCTGCCCTGAGCCTGACCCCAAACCCCCACGGCGTTAACTCGTAACAGGGCAGGTTGTCTTTAACCCGCGGCGTAATGCCGGAACCCGAGCACTGCCCGGTGGGATGCTGCTGCAACAGCCACGCGGTGCGTGCCAGCGACAGCCGCACCTGGCTGCCATCTCCTTGCGTCACGCGTCGCCGTAATCCTTCCAGCACCGCGGCCGCCAGCAGATAGCCGGTAGCATGGTCCAGCGCCTGTACCGGCAGCGGAACCGGTTTGTCGCTCTGCTGCCACTGCATGCCGCGTTCAGCAATGCCGCATCCCATCTGCACCAGACTGTCGAAACCCCGGCGGTTGCGCCACGGACCCTGCCAGCCCCAGGCATTCAGACCGGCATCAACCAGACCGGGCGAGAGTGACTGAAGCGTCTCTGCATCAAACCCCAGCCGTTCCAGCGCATCCGCCCGGTAGCCATGCACCAGCACGTCCGCCTCACGTAGCAGGCGGATAAACTGAGCGCGATCGGCGGGTTGTGTCAGGTCGAGCACCGCACGACGTTTGCCGCAGCTCATCTCCTCATCCAGCGTCGGCTCCTGCCAGCCTGGCGGATCGATGCGCAGCACACTGGCCCCCAGGCTGGCCAGAAACCGCGTGGCGACCGGCCCGGCAATAATCCGTGTCAGATCCAGTACCCTGATGCCCAGTAACGGGCGCGCTTCGGCCAGCGGCCACGCCGGAGCGGGTGCCGCGAGTGTTGTTTTCCAGCTAAACAGCGGCTCATGCTGCACGGCCTGGCCCTGGGGATGCTGCTGCCAGGCGGCGGCGCTGCGCATTTCAGCGGCGCAGCCACCGGCATCAATAATCGCCTGCTCCAGTTCGCTTGCCTGCCACTGTTGCACCTGCTGTGCCAGCGCCGCGCGATCGGCGTGCGCGCCCAGCACCTGTTCCATCGCCAGCCGGTGATGCGCGGCGTTGGTGTGCAGGCGGATCCAGCCATCGCGGCTGCGATAGTCACCGGCAAACGCATCCCACATCGCGGGCGCAGCACGGTTCAGCGGGATGAAGCTCTGCTGAAACCAGCGCGACGCCAGGCGCACATTGACAGCGACGGGTGGAGAGAGATATTCAGGGTGGGAGGCGGCGATCAGTGCCGCGGTGGCCTGGGTTGCCAGACCGATGCTGGTGGCCGCCAGTTCACTGACGGCAAAAGCAGAAGCGAAGGTGGCGCGCTCAAGGAAGGCAGGAAGAGGCAAGGCGTCATCGCGACCCCGCAATCCCTGCTGCATCTGCTGCCAGAGCGCGGCGGCAAGCTGTGAGTCCATATTGTGCATCCTGAGAGGGGAGATTTCTCAAGCATAGCACGCAGGATTAACGCCGCCGCAGGCGCGGGAAGCGCGCATGCATCCGCAGGTTACGCAGGTTGAGCACCGCGATAGCCGTGCCCAGGATCACCAGCGAGGCGCCGATAATCTTGAAGCTGTTGAGGCTGTCACCCAGCACGATAATCCCCATCACCACCGATAAAACTGGCGTCAGCAGCGAGTAGGGCATGATCAGATTGACGTTATATTTCTTCAGCAGCATATACCACAGCGTATAGGCCACAATTGACGAGGCGATGGCGCTATAAAGAATGGCAAACCAGCCGCGCCAGCCCGCATGCTGCAGCGCATAGAGCTGATGGGATTCCATCACCAGACTGGAGCCGCCGACGATGGGAATCGCCAGAAACGCAATCCAGCCGGTCATGGTCAGCGGTTTAATCGGCGGTGACTTTTTCACTATCAGGTTACTGACGGCCCAGCCGGTAGCGCTGCACAACAGCAGACAGAGCACCCACCACGAGGGAATGGTCGGACTGCCTGAGAGCACCACCACGCCGCTCAGCGAAATCATAATGCCCAGCAGCTGCACCAGCTTCAGCTTCTCTTTCAGTACCACCATCGCCAGCAACATCGCAATCGGTGTGCCCAGCTGCACCACAATCGCGCCGGTACCGGCATCGGTGTAACGCAGGCCGACAAACAGCAGCGAGAAGTGCATAAAACCGAAGGTAAAAGCCAGCAACAGCAGCCAGGGCAACTGCTGACGGTTAATACGGCAGAACGGCACCAGCACGATGGCGACGACCACAAAGCGCATAAACGTCAGAAACAGCGGCGGCAGCTCCAGCAGCCCCCATTTCACCGCCACGTTGTTGAAGGCCCAGATAGAAACCACCATCAGAATCAGAAAAAAATGCCGCACAGCCACGATAATATCCTTTCGATGATTTTTGCTTAGCCCGCTAATGATGGCACGAACTGCGGCATTCCAGCCAATCGCAGCGACAAATTTTCTGCAATTGCGGCGCAACCTGATGAGACTTTCGGGCGTGATGCTGGCAGACTGATTTGAAACGACTTCTTAAAGGAACCGATTCGGTATGACCTATACGTCCGCCTTACCCCTTGCGTTGATTCAGCTTGAAGTCCCACCCGCAAACGTCGTTTCAGAGATTGGTGAACAGCCGCGTTGGTTTATTGATGCACTGAATCTGCAACCCGATGAGTACCTGATTGTGCGGCCTCATCTGGGCGAAGCCTTACCCGATTTTGATCAGATTTCCGGCGCGATCCTCAGCGGTTCATGGGCGATGGTCACCGATCACGCCGACTGGAGTGAGCGCAGCGCCGCCTGGGTCAGAGCGGCGATTGATCAGGGTCTGCCGCTGCTCGGTGTCTGTTACGGCCATCAGCTGATGGCGTATGCGCTGGGCGGTGAGGTGGCAGACAATCCCAACGGCTGGGAACGCGGTCTGTTACCCATTCGCTGCTCCGATCAGACCCAGCGCGATCCGCTGCTGCAGAAGCTGCCCGCCGACTTCAGCGTCTGGTTGTCGCATCGTCAGTCGGTCGTCAGTGCGCCGTCCGGGGCGCAGGTGCTGGCCGCTTCTGCGCGCGATGGCTGTCAGATTGTGCGTTATTCACCGCAGGCAATCTCGGTACAGTTCCATCCCGAATTTTCACGGCACATTATGAGTGTCTGTACGCCGCCAGGCTGCAAAGAGGATGGGGCCAACGAGATTGAGGGCAAAGACTGGGCGCGCGAGTTACTGGTGACGTTCTGGCAACAGACGCGCCCGGCAGTGGAGCGTGCTCAGGGCGCGTAGTGACGCGTGCAGCGATAGACCCACGCGGGTGGCACGTTTTTCAGCACCCGCTGGCGCTCCCAGGTGAAGTAACGCGACAGATCGGGCTGGGTCAGTGAGGTGTACTGGAACTGCACAAAAACACCGTCCGGGCCAAGGGCGTTATAAACCGCTCGCAGAATGGCTTCACGCAGTTCGGGCGGTAATGAGAGCAGCGGCAGGCCGGAGAAGATCACGTCATAGTTGCCGTTCAGATACTCCGCAGAGCAGGTGCGCACGGTCATGCGCGGGTCCTCCAGTGCGGTTAGCTTGTCTGCCAGCGTAGTGCAGATTTCAAAGGCATCCAGTGTTGAGTCGGGTGCCATGTGTGCCAGTATCTGTCGGGTCAGTACGCCATCACCCGCGCCAAGTTCCGCTATGCGCGCCGCTTCAGGCCATTTCACCGACGTAATCATCGTCCGGCACAACGCCTCTGACGAGGGGGTAATGCTGCCCATCTTGCGCGGATTGCGTATAAACTGATGCACGAAATTGGCTTTAGCGCGCATCTGGGTAAAAGCTGAAGCCAGCATGCTTATCTCCGGAATGAATTCATCCTCAGGTTGACCCCCTTTGTGCCGCACAAGTTTCTCTCTGACTACGCTTTCGGGTAAAAGTCGGAATTTTCTCTAAGCGCAGCGTAAACGCCTATTCCTTCGAGGCGGTCACAGTTTCCGGTTAACAGACCTGACAGGCTCACAATGATCCTTCATGTTAATAATAAGTTTCATCATTGTTACGTCAGTCACCTGTCAGGAGAATGATCATGCGTTACGCTGCCCCCGGAGAACAGGGTTCTCTGATTACGCTACAGAAGAAGTATGGCAACTTCATTAATGGTGAATTCGTCGCGCCGGTGAAGGGTAACTACTTTACTAACACCTCGCCGGTAAACGGCTCTGCGGCCGGTGAGTTTCCGCGCTCAGACGCGGCCGATGTGGATAACGCGGTGGCCGCCGCGGCAGCGGCAGCGGACGCCTGGGGCAAGACCTCACCGCAACAACGCGCGCTGCTGCTACTGAAAATTGCCGATCGGCTGGAACAGCATCTGGAGACCATGGCGGTCTATGAAACCTGGGATAACGGTAAACCAGTGCGCGAAACGCTGGCGGCCGATATGCCGCTGGCGGTCGATCACTTCCGCTACTTTGCCGGTTGTGTCCGGGCGCAGGAGGGCAGCGCGGCAGAGATTGATGAGTTCACCGCTGCCTACCATTTCCATGAGCCGCTGGGCGTGGTGGCGCAGATTATCCCATGGAACTTCCCGCTGTTGATGGCGGCCTGGAAACTGGCTCCGGCGCTGGGCGCAGGGAACTGCGTGGTGCTGAAACCGGCTGAACAGACGCCGCTGTCGATCACTATCTTTGTCGATCTGATTAAAGATTTGCTGCCACCGGGCGTGCTGAATGTGGTGCACGGCTTTGGTAAAGAGGCGGGTGAGGCGCTGGCGTCCCATTCCGGTATCGCCAAGGTCGCCTTCACCGGCTCTACCGCTACTGGCGGGCACATTCTGGAGCTGGCCGCCAAAAGTCTGATCCCCTCGACGGTCGAACTGGGTGGCAAGTCACCGAACATCTTCTTTGAAGACATCATGCAGGCGGAGGAGAGCTTTATTGAGAAAGCGGCCGAAGGCGTGGTACTGGGCTTCCTGAATCAGGGCGAAGTCTGCACCTGTCCATCGCGTGCGCTGGTGCAGGAGTCGATCTACGAGCCGTTTATGGCGGCGGTGATGAAGCGGGTAAAAACCATCAAACGCGGTGACCCGCTGGACACCGATACCATGGTAGGCGCGCAGGCGTCGCAGCAGCAGTTCGATAAAATCCTCTCTTATCTTGAGGTGGCACGGCAGGAGGGCGCAGAAGTGCTGGTGGGCGGCGGCGTAGAGAAGCTGGATGACTCACTCAACAGCGGCTATTACATCCAGCCAACCCTGCTGAAAGGTAACAACAGCATGCGGGTGTTCCAGGAGGAGATCTTTGGCCCGGTGATCGGCATCACCACTTTTAAAGATGAGGCGGAAGCGATCAGCATCGCCAACGACTCGATTTATGGCCTGGGTGCCGGCGTCTGGACCCGCGATATCAACCGTGCCTATCGGGTGGGCAGGGCGATCAAAGCGGGGCGCGTCTGGACAAACTGTTATCACCTCTATCCGGCGCACGCTGCCTTTGGCGGCTACAAGAAGTCGGGCATCGGGCGTGAAACTCACAAAATGATGCTCGATCACTATCAGCAGACGAAAAACCTGCTGGTCAGCTACAGTATTGAGCCGCTGGGCTTCTTCTGATGGTCTTAAAAGATGCCGGACTAACCCGGCATGTTGTCTCACAAAACCACGCTACTGCGTGGTTTTTTTTTGGTTAAAAGGCCGAAACCCGTTAGGAAATATCTGGTAGCCAGTTTTTAAAAGCGAACCGGTAAAGAACAATTAATCAGTCTGGTCTGAAAGCGCATCTGGCCTGATTAACGTTTCGCTTAACCCCTTCCAATCCCCACCCTGCCTGGTTTACATCCCCCTCACTGTAAGTCCGTATAAGGTATTGATATTTATATAAATATATAAATATCCCCTTGCGACTCAGCATAGTTGCAGACTGCCTGTACGACATAAAAACTTTGAAATTTGCCTTAAATCAGAACCATTCAAAACATGAGTAATTTTAATGGCAATCTCAGAGGAAACTTATTTATGTGCAAAAAAACTTCATATTTTCGCAAGTTGTTAAGATTAGTCCTAACCGTGTGCTTAAAAGTAACACCTATTTGTATTAACTTTATTTGTTAAGGTTTACTTGAGTAAATTCTTCTGAAAGTGGGCCGTTGAAATTTTGTCAATCTTCTGTAAACTCGCAGCTAATATTTACACATGGATTGTAATCTCTGAACCACGGGCAGGATCTACCTGACTCGTGCGGTAGCTATGAAATTTCAGTAAAGTCATAAGTCACTGAAAATAAACAAATATAATGAAGATTATTCGGGCGTAATGTGTCATTTCTTACTGCCGGATAATTGACTCACGGTTATCGGCTTAATTCAATCCGCCGGTTTTTCGACCAGGGATGGCATAAGGAAAGCTTGGGTTTACCCCACCTTCTTAAATTTGCCGGGAAAAAATTGATCATGTTTCTGATCGTTGTTTGCCAGGTCAGATTCCTCCCTTTTCCCGTTTACGTCCCCGATGTTGCTTTTTTATACTTAACTTTTGCTGATCGGTTAACGTTTCGCAGCAAGACGCTTAGGCGCTTTTTGTTTAAGGATTATTTTTTAATCTGGCACTAAGTGGCTTCCTGTGCAGATGACATCTCCGATTTTCATTACTGACACCCGGCCTCTGGCCACTCTCCAAGGTATGAATGGAACACAACATGAAAAAAATGGTGAAGCTCCGCGTTGCGTTAGGCCTGATGTTTGTTTTTTCAGTCGCCGGTTGTAAAACCCCGCCAAAAATGACCGATGACACCCTGGTCACCAGCACGGTGGACGGTGTGGCGATCAGTCACCGTTATGCCGTAAAACCGCCAGCGCAGTTCAGTCCGGTCAATGAAACCTATCGCGCGCTCTATCCCGGTTCGGTAATGAGCCAGCCAGGCTACGGCGGCAAGGTAGTGGAGACGCTGAAAACCGGCGAAACCTACACCGTGATTGGTCAGGTCGAGAACAACTGGCTGGCGCTGGGTGAACCGGCTCAGGCAGCAGAGCCTCAACCAGACAACGCTACCGCCAGTGTCAAAGATGCACGTCAGTCTGCCGCGCCGCAGTCAACCGTCCAGCTGACAGGCTATGTGCCATTCCGCGCCGTGGTGAAAAGCGCACTCTACGATCAGACCGTCAAAGCCGATCAGCCGAAACGCCGCGTGCGCAGCAGTAGCAAGAAGAAAACCTGCGTCGCGGTTAACGGTGACAGCACTGCCTGTCAGAACAGCACTAACGGAACCTGGATCATTAACTAATCGCACTGAGCAGGGAGGGCTGGATGATGAGAACAACACAACTGCGCGGTGGGCTGATCGTGCTGCTGATGTGGCTGCTGACGGCCTGCAGCAGTAGCAGTACGCCGCCGGTGGCTTACTACAACCTGGACGTTCAGGGGCAGAATCAGCTTAACGGCGGTGCGCCGCTGAAGGTCCGTGTGGTGTTACTAAGCTCCGATGCGGAGTTCATGTCAGCAGACTTCTTCTCCCTGCAAAACCAGTCCGCAACGGTGCTGGGCAGTGCGCAGCTTAACACCCAGCAATTCTTCCTGACGCCAGAGCAGCGCAGCAAAACGCTGCGGATTAAGAGCCTGCCTGAGGCGCGCTTCATCGGCATCATGGCGGAATATCAGGCGCTGGATGGCAAGGTGTGGCGACTGTCGCTGCCGGTTCCCGAAGGGGAGTCGCCCTCATTCTGGGCATTCTGGAAACGTGACGATAGCGAGCTGAATGCGCGCATCGTGGCGGGAATTAATGGCCTTCGCGTGGAAAAACAGTGATGTCGATGAACAGAGCCGAAAAGGTCGTCTGGACCGAGGGGATGTTTCTGCGTCCTCACCATTTCCAGCAGTCAGAAAATTATCTTCTCAGCACCCTGCGTGAATGGGGTCAGTCACAGCGCGTCTACACCTGGGGCTTTTACGATCTGGAGTTTGATGAAGCGCTGCTGCGTCAGGGGAAACTGGCGCTGAGTGCGGCCAGCGGCTGTCTGCCAGACGGCACGTTTTTCGCCTTCAGCCAGCCGCAACATGGCCCGGCACCGCTTGATCTGCCAGCTTCTGTTGACCGCAGCAAAGTGGTGCTGGCGATACCGACCCGTCGCAATGGCCGCGAAGCCGTCGCTTTCCAGGAGTCGCAGGATTCTCTGGCGCGCTATCTGGCCTGGGAAGCGGAAGTGGAAGATGACAACGCCCAGGCCGTAGGCAGCGCGACGGTACAGTTCGGCAAGCTGCGCCTGCGGCTGATGCTGGAGCAGGATCTGACCGCCGAGTGGACCGCGATGGGCGTTGCGCAGGTCATTGAAAAACGCAGCGACAACCATATCCGGCTCGACAGCGACTACATCCCGCCGATGCTGACTCTGAACAGCAGCCGTCCGCTGCAAAACATGTTTAACGACCTGCACGGGCTTATCCAGCAGCGCAGCCAGCAGCTGAGTCAGCGTGCACCCGGCACCGGCCGCTTCAACAGCGCCGATATGGTCGATTTTATGCTGCTGGCGCTGCTCAATCGTCAGCTTGGCCTGCACAGCCATCTGCAACATCTGCCGCTGCTGCATCCTGAAACCCTCTACAGCCACTGGCTGCAACTGGCCGCAGAGCTGAGTACCTGGACGCCCGCGCGCGCGCCGGAAGGACTGCCGCTCTACGATCATGATGACCTGCATAACTGCTTCAGCCGTCTGTCGCTGCTGCTGCGTCAGGGTCTGTCGCAAGTGATGGAGGAGAGCGCCATTCAGCTGCCACTGACGCAGCGTTCGCACGGCCTTAACGTCGCTACCGTGCCGGAGAGCAGCATGGTGCATGAGTTCGGCTTTGTGCTGGCTGTGAAAGCCAGCGTGCCGGCCGACACTCTGAAAACCCATTTCCCGGCACAGATGAAAGTCGCGCCGGTCAGCAAAATCCGCGATCTGGTGCAGCTGCAGCTGCCGGGTCTGGCACTTCGGGCGATGCCCGGCGCGCCGCCGCAGATCCCGTGGCATGCCGGATACAGCTATTTCGAACTGGATAAGAACAGCGAGCTATGGAAAGAGATGGAGCGCTCGGGCGCTTTTGCGCTGCATCTTGCCGGTGAGTTTCCGGGCCTGAACATGGAGTTCTGGGCCATCCGCAGTCAGTCAGAATAATAAACTGAGCACGCAGCATGATGCAGGAACAACAACATTCACACAGCGATCTTGCGCCGGATGCCAGCCACCAGAATGTGCTGGTTGCGGCGGCCAACCCCCTGATTAACGCGATTCCACAGATCCGCCATTCGGTGTCGCATGAAGACCCGGCGCAACTGCGTCAGCAGCTGATCGACCAGATCCGCCGCTTTGAGCTGAGCTGCCAGCAGTCGGGCCTCGGCTACGAAGTGATCATCGGCGCGCGCTACTGTCTCTGTACCGCGCTGGATGAGGCGGCGGCGCTGACGCCGTGGGGCAGTCGCGGCGTCTGGACCAGCAACGGTCTGCTGGTCACCTTTCACAACGAAACCTGGGGCGGCGAGAAGTTTTTCCAGCTGCTGGCGAAGCTGTCGCAGAACCCCAGACGTCACATTCTGATGCTTGAGCTGATCTACTTCTGCCTGCTGCTGGGATTCGAAGGACGCTACCGGGTGCTGGACAATGGCCGCTCGCAGCTGGAGACCATCAAACAGCGCCTGCTGCAGATGATCAAAAGCGTACGCGGCAGTTACGCCGCGGCGCTGTCACCGCATCCCACCGATCAGCCGGTGCTGCGCAAGCTATGGCGGCCGATGATCCCGCTGTGGGCCTGTGCGGCCGTGGCTGGGCTGGCCGCCTGTCTGTTCTACATCGTGCTCAACTGGCGTCTGGGTGATTACACCTCGCCGGTGCTGGCCCGCATCTATCAGACGGCGCTGCCGGAAGTGAAGATTGGCAACCCGGCGCCGCCTCCGCCTGCCACGCTGAATCTGCGCGCCTTCCTGAAGCCGGAAATTGATGCCGGGCTGGTGGCGGTGCGTGATGAAGCGGACCGCAGCGTGGTGACGCTGAAAGGGGATGGGCTATTTGCTTCGGCGGCGACCGAAGTGCGCGGCGGCTACATTGACGTGATCCGGCGCATCGCGGCGGCCATGAACAACGTCAGCGGCCAGATTCAGGTGATTGGCTACAGCGATAACGTGCCGATCCGCAGCGCGCGCTTCGCCTCCAACTTTGAGCTGTCGCTGGCGCGCGCCCATTCGGTGCAGACCCTGCTGCAACAGCAGCTGGCGCAGCCGTCGCGGGTGAAAGCGGAAGGGCGCGGCGAAAGCAATCCGCTGGTGCCGAACACCAGCGCAGAAAATCGCGCGCGTAACCGTCGTGTTGAAATCACACTGCTGGTGGCGCCGGATGCGACGCATGCCGAACTCAACGGCCTGGCGAGAGGGAACTGATCCATGCTGAATATTCTGTTTGCGGTGCTGACCAGCCGCCTTGCGTGGGGCTTTGTCGGCATCACCGCGCTCTCTTTTATCATCTGGGTGATTGGCCCGGTCTTCTCTATCGTTGATTCGCGGCCACTTGAGCCAGAGCAGAACCGCATGATCAGTATCGCGCTGCTCTATCTGGTCTGGGGACTGGGGCAGGCGATTCCACGGCTATACAATTACTGGCTTAACCGCAAGCTGATGTCGAGTCTGGAAACCGGCAAAAGCGATGCGCCGGAAGCCGATCGTCAGCGTCTGACCAGTGAAGAGCAGGTGCTGGCGGGCCGTTTCTCCGAAGCTACTGAAATGCTGAGAAAGGCGCACTTCCAGCGCCACAGCAGCAAAGGCACGCCGTTCTGGGCGCAGCGCTTTGGTCGTCAGTATCTCTATCAGCTGCCGTGGTACATGATCATCGGCGCACCCGGTGCCGGTAAAACGACGGCGCTGGTCAACTCGGGCCTGCAGTTTCCGCTGGCGGATAAGTTTGGCAAGTCAGCGCTGCGCGGCATTGGCGGCACCCGCAACTGCGACTGGTGGTTTACTAATGACGCCGTGCTGCTCGATACCGCCGGGCGTTACAGCACCCAGGAGAGTCAGCAGGAGCGGGATGCCAGCGAATGGCACCATTTCCTCGATCTGCTGCGTAAATATCGCGGACGTCAGCCGATCAACGGCGTCATCGTCACCCTGAGCGTCTCCGATCTGCTGAGTCAGTCGCCCGAGGCACTGCGCAACCAGGCGCTGGCGCTGCGTCAGCGTCTGATGGAGTTGCACGATCGTCTCGGCATCCGTTTCCCGGTTTATGTGCTGGTCACCAAAGCAGACCTGCTCAAAGGTTTCCGCAGCTACTTCGCCTCGCTGGATAAAGCGCAGCGTGAACAGATCTGGGGATTCACCTTTCCGTGGGCGAAGGCATCCGCCGCCGATTTCGAGCTGAACAGCCAGTTCCGGCAGGAGTATTCCCTGCTGCAACAGCGGCTCGATGCCGGACTGGCCGATCGGCTGCTGACGGAGAGCGACGCGCAGGCGCGTGCCGAAAGCTATCTCTTCCCGCAGGAGTTCGCTGCACTGCGTCCGTTGCTGGCCGACGCGCTCGACACGCTGTTCGCCCGCTCCGATTTTGAAACCCAGTTCGCGCCACGCGGCATCTACTTTGCCAGCGGCACCCAGGAAGGTCTGCCGTTTGACCGGGTAATGGGCGAGCTGAACCGTGCCCTGAATCTGCCAGGCCAGCAGACGGGCGAATCAGGCAGCTGGGATCAGGTCGATAAGGACGCCCCGATTCCGCAGAACAAAGGGCAGAGTTTCTTCCTCAAAGGCGTGCTGGAAAATGTGGTTTTCCAGGAGTCGGGTCTGGCGGGCAGCAACCGCTGGTGGGAGCTGCGCAATCGCGCCGGACTCTGGTCAGGCTATCTGGCGCTGCTGTTGCTGCTACTGGTCGCGGGCGGTCTGTGGCTCACCAGCTACAGCAAGAACAAAGCCTATCTGCAGGAGATGGCCGCTAAAGCGCCGCAGGTGGAGCAGCTGGGCGACCAGCTTCAGAAGCAGGTCAACGGCGATCTCTTTGCGCTGGTGCCTTATCTCAACACCCTGTTGCACCTGCCGGAAAGCGCCGACTTCTCGCTGGAATCGCCGCCGCTGACGCGCCGTATGGGTCTTTATCGTGGCACCGAGGTCAGCGATGCGACGCGTGCGCTTTACGACAAAGCGCTGAAGCAGCTGCTGTTGCCGCAGGTGGCGCAGAACATCACCCGCTGGCTGCGCAATGACAACGGCAGCGACGCTGACTACAGCTATGAAGCGCTGAAGGCGTATCAGATGCTCTATCAGCCGAAGCACTACGATGGCAAGTTCCTGCAGGCATGGCTGATGCTTAACCTGTCGCGCGAGCTGCCGCAGAACGTGACACAGCAGCAGGTAAAACAGCTGGCGTGGCATCTGCAACAGCTGCTGGAGACGCAGATTCACTCGTCGCCATATGCGAAGGATGACGCGCTGGTAAAGCGCGAGCAGGCGCTGATTAATCAGATGCCGCTGTCACAGCGCGTCTATGGACGCCTGAAGCGCCTGCTGCAACGTGATGACAGCCTGCAACCGGTGACGCTGGCGGCGCTGGGCGGTCCCCAGAGCGAGCTGGTGTTTTCCCGTAAAAGCGGTAAATCGGTTAATGACGGTGTGGCAGGTCTCTATACGCCGGACGGCTACTGGCAGCATGTGGACAAGCAGATTGGTCCGGTGACCCAGGCGCTTTATCAGGACGATCTCTGGGTGCTGGACGGCGCTGCGCCGCAGCAGAAGAGTGAGCAGACCGATCTCGCGGTGCGCCAGCTCTATGTGCAGGACTACATCCGTCAGTGGGAGCAGTTCCTGAGCGATATCCAGCTCAACAGAAGTGCCGATCTCTCGCAGCGTATTAACACCGCGCGCTTGCTGTCGGGCAACCACTCGCCGCTGCGCCAGCTGGTCATCAACCTCAGTAACCTGCTGACGCTGAACCGGGCGCAGCCCGATGAGAAAACGGCGCAGGCGGCAAAGCCGTCGGATAACAGCGCCACCCGCACCCTTGAAGCGTTGTTTACCTCGCCCGAAGCGGCTGCGGCGCGTGGACAGGCGGCAGCGCAGGCGTCACCGGAGCAGGCGGTTGCCGTGCATTTTGCGCCTGTGCTTGAGCTGGCTCAGCCATTACAGCAGGGCAGCAAGGTGCTGGCGGTGGATGATTTCCTGCACCAGATTGACGATCTCTATAGTTACCTCACGGCGGTGCAGGATGCCGCCAACAGCGGGATGCCGCCACCGGCCAGCGATGCGATCAGTCGTTTGCAGGCTAGCGCCGGACGTCTGCCCGGTTCGCTGCAGAATATGGTCTCCAGCATGGCGGTCGGGGCCAGCAGCGATGCACAGCGCCGCGACATGGATAACGTCCGTAAACGCATCACCATGGAAGTGGGCAGTTTCTGTCGTCAGGCGATCGCCGGCCGTTATCCGCTGGTGCGTTCCGCACGCAGTGAGGTGACACCCGACGATCTGGCACGGATGTTCGCCCCCGGCAGCGGCATGATGGACAGCTTCTTCCGCGACAACCTGGCCAGCAAAGTCGACACCACCAACGCCTCATGGCGCTTTACGCCTGGTATCGACGGCAAAACGCTGCCGGGCGGCGAAGCGCTGCTGCGTCCTTTCCAGCAGGCGCAGTCAATCCGCGATGCGTTCTTTGCTAACGGTGCGACCACGCCAGGCTTCCGCGTCACGCTGCGCACCGTAAAAATGGACAATGACATTCTTAACCTGACGCTGGATGTGGATGGACAGCAGTTGCGTTACAGCCACGGGCCGCAGGCGGTACAGATGGTCAGTTGGCCCGGTCCGGGCGGCACCAGCCAGGTGCGCATGCAGCTGGGCCTGACCAACGGCACTACCTCAACGCTGGTGACCAGTGGGCCCTGGGCACTCAATCGCTTCTTCGATCGCGCCCGTGTTACCGCGGCCGGCGGCCTGACCCGCGAAGCCACGTTCAGCGTGGAGGGGCATCAGGTCACGCTGTCGTTTACCCCTGGCAGCATTCGTAACCCGTTCCAGCTTCCCGGCTTTAGCTGCCCCTGAAACAGGACCCGACAATGACTCATTACGCTGCACCCTGCTGGTACGGCAAATTGCCCAGCGCGGGTGACTTTGTGAAGCGCCGCTTTCCTGATGTCCTCTATCGCCAATGGTCCAGCTGGTTTCAGGTGGGCCTGCATCACTGGCAGAGCAGTCAGGAGGGGGATAACGCGCCGTCGCGCCCGTTCCTCAACGCGCCGGTCTGGAATTTTGTGGTGCCGCCGATGCTGGGCAGCCAGCTGATCCAGATGGGCTGCCTGATTGCGGCACGGGACAGCGTGGGACGTAACTACCCGCTCTGCGCGCTGCGTCACTTCACCCCCGCCGAGTGGTCGCCAGCGCTGCTGGCACGCTCCGGCGAGTGGTATCAGCAGGTGGGCAATACGCTGCTGCGGGTGGTGCAGGGTGGCGGATCGCCGGAGCAGCTGGATCAGGCGCTGATCAGCATTCCGCAGCCGCAACCGCCGCAGGAGACGGGTGAGCCGTCAGATATCCTCAACGTTATCGGGTATGGCGACACGCCTTCAACGCTGAACTGGACGCTGCCGGGTGAGAACTTCGACCCGCAGTTTTACACCAGTTTCTGGTGGACCAATCAGAGCGACGGGTTTCCGCTTTATACCCAGGTCCACAGCGGTAACTTCACCGCCCAGCTTTTTTCATTGCTGTTTGATCCGGCCGGTGGGGCAAAGCCGGGACGAAACGGACTTTATCCCCCGATGTTTGAATCCTGAGGCAACACCCATGACGATGAATACAGAGGCTTTGCTGGCTCCGGTCAGTGATGACAATCCCGGTGGCGATAACCTGGAGTACGACGCCGATTTTCAGGCCATGGAGCAGGCCAGTGCCGGTAAAGCCGAACAGCAGTTCGGCAACACCATCATTCCGGCAGAACCCGCCGACTGGAACAAAGTTGAGAAGCTGGCGATAGCGCTGCTGGCCCGCAGTAAAGATTTACGCGTGATGCTGGCGCTGACCCACGCCTGGACGGAGCTGAAAGGACTGCCGGGCTATGCCCAGGGCCTGAAGCTGATTGAACAGGCGCTGCTGCTCTACTGGGAGCCGCTGTGGCCCCGGCTGGAAGAGTACGGTGAGCAGGACCCGTTCTACCGCATTAATGCCCTGGCACTGCTGGGTGACAAGACGGAACTCAGTGGCGCGGTGCGTCAGTGCTGGCTGCTGCGCTATCCGTCCGACGGTATCACGCTGCGTGATGCAGCCGCCCTGTGCGACGGCAGCAAAACCGAGGTGGCGGACTACCCCGGCGGCCTGCCGCGTCTGATCGACGAACTGGCACGCGGCGACCAGCCCGGTATTGAGGCGGTGCTGCAGATTCATGAGCGGCTGCAGACCATCTGCGAAACCGTGGCCGAACGGCTGGGCGACGCGGCGGTGCCGGAACTGGCCCTGCTGCGCCGACAGATTGCGCTGATTGCTGAACGCTGCCAGGCCACCGATATCAGCCAGCTGATACCCACCGCAGCGGCGGAACAACCCGAAGAAGCGGCGGCCCCGACGGCGGTCGCAACGGCGCCGCGCGCGGCCGCGGACTGGCGCACGGTACAGATCAGTTCCCGCGCCGATGCCCAGCTGATGCTGGAGAAAGTGAAGCTCTACTTCACCCAGCATGAGCCGAGCCATCCGGCTCCGCTGATGATCGACCGGGTACAGCGCTTAATCGAGCGCGACTTCCTGGAAATCATCCGCGAGCTGGCACCCGATGGCGTGCATCAGCTGGAAACCATTTTCGGACGTCGCGACTAAGCAGGCGTGACCCACTCACACAGCGGGAGCTGCGCGCCTGCTGTGACACATTATCCGCGCATCATTGATGGAGAAAACCATGGCAACAAGCAAATCCAGTGGGCAGAAGTTCATTGCCCGCAATCGCGCGCCTCGCGTTCAGATTGAATATGACGTGGAAATTTATGGCGCGGAACGCAAAATCCAGCTGCCGTTTGTGATGGGCGTGCTGGCGGATCTGGTGGGTAAACCGCTGGAGCCGCAGCCGGGCATCGACGAACGCAAATTCCTTGAGATCGACATCGACAACTTCGATGAGCGCATGAAAGCGCTGAAGCCACGCGCCGCGTTCCAGGTAGACAACACCCTGAACGGCGAAGGCAAGCTCAACATCGATCTCACTTTCGACAGCATGGACGACTTTTCGCCGGATGCCGTGGCCCGCAACGTCGAGCCGCTGAGCAAGCTGCTGGAAGCGCGTACCCAGCTGGCAAATCTGCTGACCTATATGGACGGCAAAAACGGTGCGGAAGAGCTGATTGGTAAAGTGCTGCAGGACCCAACGCTGCTGCAGGCTCTGACCCATCTGCCTAAGCAGGATGAGGCCACTGAAGGTAAGGAGCCGCAGGCATGACGCAGACTTCACAACAACCCCAGTCGCAGGGTGCGGCCAGTTTCAGCCAGGATGAGTTCAGCGCGCTGCTGAACAAAGAGTTCCGGCCGAAAAGCGATCAGGCACGCGCCGCGGTCGAAAGCGCGGTAAAAACTCTGGCGCAGCAGGCGCTGGAGAACACCGTCACCGTTTCCAGCGACGCGTATCGCACCATTCAGGCGCTGATCGCGGAGATCGACGAAAAGCTGTCGCAGCAGGTTAACCAGATTATTCACCATCCGGAGTTTCAGTCGCTGGAGAGCGCCTGGCGCGGCCTGAGCTATCTGGTGAACAACACTGAAACGGACGAGATGCTGAAAATCCGTTTTATGAGCATCTCCAAGCAGGAGCTGGGTCGTACGCTTAAGCGCTATAAAGGTGCCGGCTGGGATCAAAGCCCGCTGTTCAAGAAGATTTACGAGCAGGAGTATGGTCAGTTCGGCGGCGAGCCGTTTGGCTGTCTGGTGGGCGACTACTACTTCGACCACAGCCCGCAGGATGTTGAGCTGCTGGGTGAAATGGCTCGCATCGGTTCGGCGGCACACTGTCCATTTATCACCGGCACCGCGCCGGAAGTGATGCAGATGGAATCCTGGCAGGAGCTGGCGAATCCGCGCGATCTGACCAAAATCTTCCAGAACACCGAATATGCCGCCTGGCGCAGCCTGCGTGAGTCGGAAGATGCACGCTATCTGGGCCTGGTGATGCCGCGTTTCCTGGCGCGTCTGCCTTATGGCATTCGTACCAACCCGGTCGACAGTTTCGATTTCGAAGAGCAGACCGACGGTTCCGATCACGGCAATTACACCTGGAGCAATGCGGCGTACGCGATGGCCGCCAACATTAACCGCTCCTTTAAGGAGTATGGCTGGTGTACCGCAATCCGCGGCGTGGAATCGGGCGGAGCGGTTGAGAACCTGCCGTGCCATACCTTCCCGAGCGATGACGGCGGTGTGGACATGAAGTGTCCGACTGAAATCGCCATCAGCGATCGCCGTGAAGCCGAACTGGCGAAAAACGGCTTTATGCCGCTGGTGCATCGCAAAAACTCTGACTTCGCCGCCTTTATCGGTGCGCAGTCACTGCAGAAGCCGATGGAGTATCACGACGCCGATGCCACCGCCAATGCGCGGCTGGCCGCGCGTTTGCCCTACCTGTTTGCCTGCTGCCGCTTCGCGCATTACCTGAAGTGCATTGTGCGCGACAAGATTGGCTCCTTCCGCGAGCGCGATGAGATGGAACGCTGGCTCAACGACTGGGTGATGAACTATGTCGATGGCGATCCGGCTAACTCCTCACAGGAGACCAAGTCACGCAAGCCGCTGGCCGCTGCCGAGGTGAATGTGGAAGAGCAGGAAGACAATCCAGGCTATTACGCCGCGAAGTTCTTCCTGCGTCCGCACTACCAGCTGGAAGGTCTGACCGTTTCGCTGCGTCTGGTCTCTAAGCTGCCGTCACTGAAGAATGATAATGCTTAAGGGCTGAAAATGGGCGTGGTGCCGGAATCTGAAACTGCATCGCGCCTCTCCCTGTTGTAACGGCTTTAACCCATTTATTCGCCTGAACGTGTCTGAGCAGAGTGGTGTGCAATGCTATACCCGGTCTTTATCAGACTGAGTGTGTTTGCGTATTCTTTTCACAAGAATAAAAATCACAACTAAGCAAACTGTGGTAAAAAGCGCTTTACCGGCAATAAAGCCGAGTGAAGAGAGAGTGAAATTTTCATAGCGAGAGATAAGGTATATAGACTCGATAATATCGACGATCGCATAAAGTGAAAGTAGTGAAAATATTACGGCCAGAAAAATTGAGAGGGTTTTTTTCATGCTCCTTCCTTTTTTGAGCTATTGAAACTTTCCGCTAATGTAAACTTTTCGTCAGGTTGCTGTCTATTGAATGATGACCTGCAATCTTAGACAAATCGAAGGTCATCGGTTTTGCATATTAAGTTCCGCTATAAATAAGCGTTAACTAAAAGTATTTGTCCGATTTAAAAACGGGCAGCAAGAAGTCTGAAATATCGTTAAGCACGATATTTCAGAAGCAAGGCAAAGGTAAAATATGGACTGTTTTATTCAGCCCCATGCTTTTCTTTTTGCCATATCCTTGCTTTTTTTGAAAGCAATAATCTCAACCAATAAAGAGTGAAAGATAATGGCTATTGATATGTTTATGAAGGTTGACGGTGTTACTGGCGAGTCGAAAGACTCAAATCACACTGGCTGGACTGATATTACCTCTTTCTCATGGGGTGCTTCTCAGCCAGGCAACATGTCTGTGGGCGGCGGCGGCGGTGCGGGTAAAGTTAACTTCAACGACCTGCACGTGAATGCACTGATCGACAAATCCACCACTGCGCTGCTGAAGAACTGCGCAAGCGGTAAGCATCTCACTAAAGTTGAACTCTCTATCTGTAAAGCGGGCGGTTCACAGGTTGAGTATGCGCGCATCACTCTGGAAGACGTTCTGGTGACTGCGGTGAATTACAATGGCTCCGACAACGGCGATACCCTGGGAATGACCTACTCCTTCCAGGCATCCAAAGTGAAGCAGCAGTACTGGGAGCAGAGCTCTTCCGGCGGCAAAGGCGCAGAGAGCAGCGCCGGCTGGGACATTAAAGGCAACAAAGAAGCGTAATATTGTTCGGCAGCCTCCCCTCAGGGGAGGCTTTAAAAGGAGTTTTGCTATGGCACATTTAAGACCTCAATTTTCAGCTGCCTGGAACCGCTTCTCAGAAGTTAATGTTTCCGTCGAGAAGGTTGGAGAAATATTGGGTGGCAAAGTAGAAGCAAATATCGCCGCCGGAATTTTCGAGAATGCCTGTCCAATCAGAATGAGCTATGTTCTTAATTACACTGGCGTTCCTGTTCCCGCAAACAGTCGTTATGCGACCGTCACGGGTAAAGACAAAAATCGTTATATGTTTCGCGTCAACGATATGATGGACTTTTTAGTCGGCGCGTTTGGTCAGCCAGACCTGACAGTGAAGTCACCAAAACCCGGTTCATTTAACGGTAAACAGGGGATTATTGTTTTTCAGGGGAGTGGCTGGAGCAATGCCCGTGGGCACGTGACACTCTGGAACGGCAATATCTGCTCTGATACCTGTCACTTCCTGGGTGGCGCAGAAAATGGTAGTTTTGTTCCTGATGTTGCCTCCCTGTGGATACTGAAATGAAAAAATTACTGATGTTACTGGCTCTGACGCTATCTCCTGCAGTGCTGGCGATAACGCCTCCGGCGCCAGACTCCTTTAAGCAACCGCAGATTTTCAGCAACTGGCTTCTGAACCGCTGTGCAGGTAAAGCTACCACTGACAAGGCTTTCAGCGATGATGCCTTCAAAAGTGCGTCAGCCTGGTTAGAGGTAAGTCATCTCCCTGTTGAAGCCTTCAGTGATGGCGATAAATTAATCAATGCGTATTTGAAGATGGATCTGACCGGCTCAGTCAAAGGAAGCTTCAATATGATGAAATGCACATTACTTTCGCAAAGCCAGGATGCTGAGGCTCTCTATAATAAATACAAAAAGTAATTTTCTTTTTTGGTAGAGCTCGAAGGATATTACAGCGTTAAACATCAGCAGTAAATTATCAAAGGAGATATGTTTAGTTAAATGGAATCGCTCATTACACCTGACGTTAAGCAGGACAGTGACTCCTGCAAGGAAATTTCCACATGATGAAAAAAGTCATTCATTTTATTATCATAGTGCTAATGAGTCTGCCTTTATTGTCTTTGGCGAAGTCGATTTCACACTTCGAAGGAAAAAAATTCAGAGCGGATATTACCTATGACTGTGAGGAAGGTAACGTCAGTTGTGATAACGTTTCGCTTAAGTCAACAAGAGTAAAAGATAACTCATCGATAGTTCTTAAAGGTGAAACGATAAATACCAATTGCCCTGACGTCTGCGACTTCAGGGGCTATCGCTTCGCTAACGGTCAATATGATTATTCATTTTATCCAGACCAGAAGGGCGAGAGTCTTTGGGATTATATCGTGACATTCAAGGGTAATGTTATTGCTCAGGATGTTGGGGTAATGAAATAGAGAAGCATATATAAATCCGATGTTATTGAGCGTGCGCTTGTACTCAGGGATAGGAGATAGCACAGGTGAGAATTTTAATGAGATCTTGTTTGTCTTTATTTTTGTGTATTACAGCTGTTTATGTTTTTCCCGTCCACGCAATGAGTGATTGTTCAATCGGTAATAACGATCAGGAAGTTTATTCCTGTGTCCAAAAAAACAAAAACGAAACTGAGCTTGATTTAAATAAAGAATATAAAATCGCTAAGACCAGAGTTGAAACGCTCTTTAAGGGTAATGGTAAAGAGTTAAGACAATATATGGATACGTTGACTGAAGCTCAACGAGCCTGGCTGAAGTACCGGGATAATGACTGTAAACTGGCTTTGTATGCTGCAGATAAAGGAAGTGATTTAAGTAACGCTAATATTAGTATGTGAACTTCTGAGCTTAACGAGCAAAGAATCAAAAAATTGAAGTTGATTCCCTATCATTGATAGCAAAAATTGCTGAGCAAAGAATGAAGAAAATCTATGAAGTGGCTTTGATCGCTTTTTCTATTTCCATGAGTGCTTCAGCGCTCGCTGAAAGTCCCTGTGCAAAACAGCCTTCAGACGGTGCGCTGTTCCAGTGTACTGTTCAGCAGAAGAAGCTAGCGGAAGATGACCTGAACAAAGAGTATCAGACGGCTAAAAAACGTATTGTGCAGATGTACGGCACGCAGAAAAAACTGGCTGACGACTATGTCGCTACTCTGGTGGATACCCAACGCAACTGGCTGAAGTATCGTGATGGTCAGTGCAGGCTGGAAGCCTTCGCCGCCGAAGAAGTCAGCAATGCGAATGCTGTGGCAACCAACCTCTGTGTTATCCGCATCAATAAAGAGCGTACTGCTATTCTTAAGCAACTGCCTTACTGATTATATCGTCGTGCTCAGGCTTTACAGGCTGGGCAGGATATTCTCTATAAGATAACCCTGCATTACGCTGTTATCACGTTAATTCATTTCCAGTAAATAATTCCGTGTCGATTAAATCTAAGCTGGTTATTCACAATTAATTTTTATAATAATCAACCTCGGGTTTGTTTGAATTATTTGCCTCACCAATTCATGGCGAATTAATGTGTTGGCGAAATGGCGTCATTAAAAGAAATAAGGCAGTGCTGCTATTTAAGTAAATAAATAAACTCAGAGAAAAAATAATAAACTCAACCCCAAAATTAAACTCTCCGCTCCCAATACCCCGCGCCTTTCCCCGAGAGGTGCGTGGTATAGATGCCGAACCGCTAACCGCAGGAATCCGTTATGCGCTTTACGATAATAACGACTAAACCCGGCCAACAGCCGCCGCAAACTCATTGTGATTTCTTTCCGCCCGGCGGCACCATTGGTCGCGGCGTGGATAACAATCTGGTGCTGCCGGATGACGACCGAACGCTCTCCCGGCTGCAGGCCATTGTGCACATCACCGCGAACGGTGAATGTCGTCTGACTAACCGTGGCAATGTGACGCGCGTGCTGCTCAACGATATTCCGCTGGAACGCGGTCGTCAGGTTGAGCTGCAGGATGGGGACATTCTGGGCATCGATGATTATCAGCTGCTGGTCAGCGATCTCAATAGTGCGCAGCAGCCGCAGGCTGAAAGGGCGGTTCCGCGTCCGGAGCCGGTCCAGACCGCCGCGGCTCCTCGTGAACCGGTAGCCGAAAAAGCCAGTACCACCGCCGCTATCCCCAGCGAAATCTGGGACAGCCTGGCGAAAGAGTTCTCGATTTCCGACGATCTCTCTAAACGCAAAGCCGTGCCGGAAATGCCGGATGCCCATCCGCTGACCGCGCCCGCCATGCCAGATCGGAATCCGGAAGATCCACTGGCACAGCTAATCAATGATGCGCCGCTGGATTATGGTCAGCAGCCCAAAAACAGCAGCCTGTTTGATGACGGTGATGCGCTGTTCGCGCAGCAGAGTATTTTTGAAGACCGTACGCCGAGCACGCTGGCGGCTCAGCCGCACACTACGCCAAAGCAGGCTGAGGCGCCTACTGCGGAACTGGATCCACTGAGCCTGTTCGACGGCGAGAGCAGTGCGGATGTGCGCAACCATGATGATCCATTAGGACTGATGATGGGGAACGCGGTGCCGCTGGCGCAGCCGGAGCCAGCGAAACCGGCGGCGCTGCATGTGCCGCCTCACCAAGAGACAAAGCCTGAGCCGGTTGCCCCACGCTCACCTGAGCAGGCTTCCGTCAGCCTGAACGAAATGGATCACTCTCCGCTATTTAGCGGCATCGACTTACCCGTTGATGACCAGCCTCATAGTGAATCCCCGCGCCAGACGCTGCTGGCGGATGAGGCGGAATCCGGTCAGACAGACGCGGTCAATCCGCAAAACGACTATGGCGGCATTACGCTGCCGACACCCCAGGCGGTGCAGCGTGCTCCCTCACCGACGCCGAAAGGGCGGCTGCGCATTGATCCGGTTGCCTCGGGTCATCAGCATGCCGCCGCCGTGCAGCCCTCCACATCCAGCCAGAGCAGCGGCGATGCGCTGAAAGGCGAACTGCTGGACGCGCTGCTGGAAGGCATGGGCCTGCGCGATCTGCAGCCGACGCCGCAGTTTGACCGCGAGCAGATGCTGCAGTTTGGTCAGATGCTCAGCATGTTCTCGCAGGGCACGGTCGCGCTGCTGTCATCGCGCTCGATTCTTAAGCGCGGCGTTAAGGCCGACATGACGGTGATCCTCGACGACGCCAATAACCCGTTCAAGCTGCTGCCATCGGGCAAAACTGTCCTGATGCAGATGTTTGGCAGCCGGATGCCGGGCTTTATGCCACCACGTCAGGCGGTGCGGGATGCGCTGATTGATTTGCAGGCGCACCAGCTGGGCATGATCGCCGGTATCCGCGCTATCATCGCCTCGATGCTGCAATCCTTTAACCCGGAGCAGCTGGAGGAAGAGGCACGTCAGGCGGGATCGGTTTCCCGTATCGGCCTGCCGGGCAGCCGTAAAGCGGCGCTGTGGGAGCATTTTGTTGAGCGCTACGGCGAGACGGCGGGCGAGATCGAAGACGATTTCCACACCCTGTTTGGCGAAGCGTTCCTGCACGCCTATGACCTGGAAGTTAATCAGTACAAAGACTCACAAACCCACACGGATGACGCATGAATATCACTATTGCCTCGACGTCGAATCAGGGCGATCGCGCCAGTAATCAGGATCAGATCGGTGATGTCATCGGTAAGCGTTCCGCCTGTTTTGTGGTGTGCGACGGTGTGGCCGGGTTTCCCGGCGGTGACAGGGCGGCCGCCATCGCCCGCAGCAGCCTGCTGGAAGCGTTCGATGGGGATGCGCACCTCAATGCGCAGTCGATTCGCAACTACGTTAATCACGCAAATCACGCTATCCGGCAGCAGCAGAAAGCCAGCAGCGAGCACAGCCGGATGGGCACCACGCTGGTCAGCCTGTTCATCGACCGCGACTACCACCTTGCCTGCTGGGCGCATGCCGGTGATAGCCGCCTTTATCTGTTCCGCCGCGGCTATCTCTATCTGGTCACCACCGACCACAGCCTGGTGCAGCAGATGAAAGATGCCGGACATCGCACCGAAGGCATCAACAGCAACCTGCTCTATTTTGCGCTGGGGATGGGTGATGAGCAGCGCGACGCCAGCTACAGCGACGTGGTCGGGATTGAAGATGGCGATGCCTTTCTGCTCTGCACCGATGGTTTCTGGCACGGCGTGACGCTGGAGCAGATGCAGCAGTCACTGCACATGGTGAACACGCCGGAAGAGTGGCTGACGCTGATGCAGCAAATCATCAAAAACGATCAGTCAGATCAGGGGCAGCAGGATAATTTCAGCGCACTGGCCGTCTGGATCGGATCGCCCCAGGACACCACTTTGCTGCACTCGCTCTCTGAAGCGGCGCAGTTCTTCCCTCTGCGAGATTGAGAACGCCAACATGAAATATGGATTACTGGGTCTGGCTGCGCTGCTGCTCAGCACGCACGCTTATGCTGAAAACTATCGCATCGTTCAGTCCCCGGCACAGAAACTGGATGTCTGGATTGATGACGTCAAAAACAATCAGCTGTCGAGCTGGTGTAACAGCACCATTAACCTGCGCATCGTCACCCTGGGTGAGAAAAACGCGTCGGTGCTGAAAGAGTTTCTGCCACGGGTGGCTGGCCTGATGGCGTCGCAGTGTAAACCGCTGCAGCAGCTGCACTGGCAGCTGACCGATACAGAGGGCAGTGAAATCGCCACCGGCAGTGCCGCCCGGGCGCAGCAGTGGAAGACCGTGGTGACGCCACCCGCACCGCCTGCACAACAACAGCCAGCCACGGCTGCCGTGCCCGCGGACCCATTGGTCAATGCCGCCCAGGCGGATACCTCGCCATGGCTGCAGTTCAGCCTGCTCGACGGCTGCCATTTCCGCACCTGGTGGCAGCATCCGGCACAGGGCAGCGCGCTGTTTGTACCGGCTAAGCAGGGGCTGGTCTGCGGTTCCGATGGCTGGCTCAGCGGACACAGTCGTCTGACGCAGCAGGGTAACGGCGCACCGGCAGCCGTCGGCGTGACCTTCCTGCAGGGCTTCCCGGTGATGGGGCTGAACAGTCAGTCGCCCACCGCCGAACTGCACATCACCACGGTTAACAGCGAGCGCATGGTGCTGAGTAACGAAAAATCCCCGGACAGCTGGCTGGTTCTGCCCTTTAGCAACCGCTTTAACGGCTGGCAGGCGGCCCGTCAGGTGGTGGTGCTGATGCCCGCCAGTGAAGCCGCTGATGAGAGTGCTTTGCAGGCACGTCTGCAGGAAGTCCGCAAAGTCTGGTCGCCGTGGGTCAGCGGCAATACCACACTGAGCGTACAGCTGGTGGAAAAACTGCACCCTGAACTGAAAGATCCCGCCGCTGCGGTTTATCGCACCCTTAACTGACGCAAAAGGAGTTTGCATGGAATCCTTACAACATCATCTTGCGAACGCCACGCTCAGCGAGACGCTGGCTGACGTTACCCGCCAGATTCAGGCCAGTCCGGCGAACGCCGATCTGCGCGCCGCCTTTGTCCAGTTACTCTGCCTGGCGGGCAACTGGGCGCGTGCGCAGACGCAGCTGCAATCCTGGCTGGCGTTAAGCCCGCAGGCGCAACCAACGGTTAATCTGTTGCAGCAGGCGATTGCCGGTGAGCTGCAGCGTGATGCCGTGCTGCGTGGCGAAACACAACCCGTGCTGCCGGGCAGCGCCTGGCACTGGTGCGACACACTGCTGGCCGCATTACAGGCCGAAACCGCGGGTGATGTCGCGCGCGGCAGCGCACTGCGTGCCGACGCGCTGGAGCTTGCTGCCGCCAATCCCGGCACCGCGACCGGGCAGGATCAGCCGACCGCCTTCAGCTGGCTGATGGATGGCGACAGCCGTTTCGGGCCGGTGTGTGAAGTGATCAATCAGGGCCGTTATTACTGGATCCCGTTCGCCGCCATTCGTGAGATGCAGTTCCAGGCACCTGCCAGCGTCACCGATCTGGTGTGGCGTCATACGCGGGTGCAGCTGGTGGATGGCAGCGAACAGGTGTGTCAGATCCCGGCGCGCTATCCGCTGCTGGCGGGTGCGGACGAGCGTTTTCTGCGCGCCAGCGTCACCGAATGGCAGCCGCTGGGCGACGATCCGGACCAGTTTATCGGCCAGGGACAAAAAATGTGGCTCAGCGACAGCGCGGAGTTCTCGCTGCTGAGCCTGCAGCAGGTCGCGTTTGACAACGTTGAGTCCGCCGATGAGTCATGATTCAGGCGCGCACAATGATGGCTATGCCCAGCTGCATGGCGGCTTTCGTGCGCGTAAAAAGCGCGATGCGCTGACCGCCCGCGACAAGCTGCAATCCTCGCTGCTGGACCGCCTGACCGATAACGCGCCGGACAGGCAGCAGGAGCCGGAGAACAGCATGCTGATCAGCCACAGCACGCTGCGCCGCCACGTGCTGCGCGATCTGCAATGGCTGTTTAACACCATCAACAACGAAGCGCAGCAGGATCTGGACGGCTTCGATCAGGTGCAGCGTTCTGTCTGGAACTTCGGCGTAGCGCCGCTGGCCGGGCAGAACGTCTCCGATATCGAATGGCAGGATATGCAGCGCAAAATGACCAACGCCATTCTGCATTTTGAGCCGCGCATTCTGCCGCAGGGTCTGCAGGTGCGCTGCGTCAGCGATCTCGGCTCGCTTAGTCTGCACAACGTATTGTCGATTGAAATCAAAGGGCGGCTCTGGTGCGTGCCTTATCCGCTGGCGTTTCTGTTCCGCACTCAGGTTGATCTGGAGAGCGGCCATTTCGAACTTCAGGATGCAGGGTAATCATGGACAGCAATCTGCTCGACTATTACAACCGTGAACTGGCTTACCTGCGCGAGATGGGGGCGGAGTTCGCGACGCGTTACCCGAAAGTGGCGGGACGTCTTGGCATGCATGGCATCGACGTGGCGGACCCCTATGTCGAGCGGCTGATGGAGGGATTCGCCTTCCTGACGTCGCGTGTGCAGCTGAAGATGGATGCGGAGTTTCCGCGCTTCTCGCAGCGCCTGCTGGAGATGATTGCGCCATCCTATCTCTCGCCAACGCCATCAATGGCGATCGCGCAGCTGACGCCGGACAGCCGCAAGGGTGATATCACCCAGGGCTTTCGCGTGCCGCGCGGCACCATGATGGAGAGCCAGAACCTGAAAAAAACCGGGGTGACCTGCAGCTACACCACCGCACACGATGTGGTGCTGCATCCGCTGCGCATCAGCGAAGTCACTCTCGGCGGCGTGCCCGGCGATCTGCCCTCTGGCGAACTAAAATTGGGTGGTCTGGGCGCGGCCAGTGCGCTGCGCATCCGCATCAGCTGCGAGGGGATCTCCTCATTGAGTCAGCTCAGTGTGGATGACCTGATGCTGTTCCTCAGCGGCCCCGATATCCAGGCGCTGAAGCTGCTTGAGCTGCTGATGCAGCACCGGGTCGGCATCGTCCTGCAGTCGGCAGAGCAGCGGCCACAGCGTCAGGTGCTGACGGATGAAGCCCTGCAGCAGGAGGGCTTTGCGCCGGAGCAGGCGCTGCTGCCGGACGATCTGCGCAACTTCGACGGCTATCGCCTGTTGCAGGAGTATTTTGCGTTTCCGGCGCGCTTCCAGTTTATCAGCCTGAGTCAGCTCGGCCCGTTCCTGCGCCGCTGCGACAACGCCACGGCGTTCGACATCATCATCCTGCTCGACAAAGCGGACAGCGCACTGGAAAGCGTGGTCGATCACAGCCATCTGGCGCTGCACTGCACCCCGGTCATCAATCTGTTCCCGAAAACCGCCGAGCGTCTGAAGGTCAGCGACAGCCAGCATGAATATCATCTGGTGGTGGATAACATCCGGCCGCTGGATTATGAGGTGCATTCGGTGCAGCGGCTGTTCGCCACCGTAGAAGGCCAGCGGGAAGAGCAGGTTTTCCGTCCGTTCTGGAGCACCTTCAGCGGTGACCAGGGTGATTACGGTGCTTACTTCTCGCTGCGCCGCGAACAGCGCACCCTGTCTGAGCAGGCGCAGCGCTATGGCACCCGCACCGGGTACATCGGTTCCGAAGTCTTTCTCTCGCTGGTGGATGAGCATCACGCGCCGTGGCGCGACGACGTGCGCTATCTCTCCGCCGAGGTGATGTGTACCAGCCGCGATCTGCCGCTGATGCTGCAGCAGGATCAGGGCAACTTCGTGATGCCGGACTCCATTCCGGTGTCGGAGCTGAAACTGTGCAAAGGGCCGACGCCACCGCGTCCGGCACTGGCCGAAGGCCTTTCTGCGTGGCGGCTGATCAGCCATCTGCAGATGAACTATCTCAGCCTGATGGACAGCAGCGACGGGGAAGGCGCGGCGGCGCTGCGTCAGCTGCTGAGCCTCTATGCCAACCTGGCGGAAGCGCCGGTTGCCCGCCAGATTGACGGCATCCGCCACTGTACGCTCAGTGCGGTCAACCGCCGCGTGCCGGAGCCGGGTCCCGTGGTGTTTGCGCGCGGCGTCAGCATCACGCTGGAGGTGGATGAACAGGCGTTTTCGGGGGCCAGCCCGTGGCTGTTCGGCAGCGTACTGGAGCGGGTCTGTGGCCGTCTGGTGGCGCTGAACAGCTTCACGGAGTTCACCCTGAACAGCCAGCAGCGCGGCGAAGTGGGCTACTGGCCACCGCGCATGGGCCGGAAAGCGCTGATATGAATGGCGAAAAAGTCATTACGCTGCCGCGGCTGACCCGACTGCCGGATGATTTCTGGCAAAAAGTGATGGCCGCGCCGTGGCGCTACGATCTGTTCCAGCTGCTGCGGCGGCTGGATGCGCAGGGCGGTCAGCGTTATCCGCTGGGCCGTGCGCCGCTGCCGAAGTTCGAATCGGTGCGCATCGGTCAGACGCCGTCACTGGCGTTTGCGCCCGCCACCGTCGCCAGCGCCACGCCACGTGAAGAGTCCGGACGCCATGAGCTGTCGATCTACAGCTTTGGCCTGTTTGGCCCCAACGGGCCGCTGCCGACCCATCTGACTGAATATGTGCATGAACGCATCGTGCATCATCAGGATCACAGCCTGTCGGCGTTTGCTGACCTGTTCCATCACCGCGCCACGCTGCTGTTTTATCGCGCCTGGGCGGATGCGCAGCCGACCGTATCGCTGGATCGCCCCGACGACAGCCGCTTTCTGAACTATCTCGCCTGCCTGGCGGGCATCGGTTTACCGGCCCAGCAGCAGGCCAGTTCGCTGAGTCTTCATGCCCGCCTGATGCTGGTGGGTCATCTCAGCCGTCACGGTCACGATGCCGAAGGGCTGGTGCGTATCCTGCGCCACTACTTTGGCGTGCCGGTCCGGCTGACGCAGAACCTGCCGCACTGGCTGACGCTGGACAGCCGCGATCAGGCCCGGCTCGGCGCGGGACGCCACATGCCCCGGCTGGGTGCCTCTGCTTTTCTCGGGGTGGCGGTGCGTGACGTGCAGCACCGTTTTCGCCTGCACCTGGGCCCGCTCAGCGCCGCGCAGTATGCCCGTTTTCTGCCCGATGCCCCCGGCGCGCAGGAAGTGCGCGACTGGGTGCGTCACTACCTTGGCATCGAAATGCAGTGGGATCTCAGCCTGATCCTGGCCGCAGACGCGGTTCAGGGTGTGGCGCTGGGCGGCGCTGCCCGGCTCGGTTACACCAGCTGGCTGGGGCAGATGCCGCAGCCGCAGGATCGAGAAGATTTTATGTTTGAGGTTGAGGCAGCTTCGCGCTAGCCCAGCCGCTTTCCCTGTTACACAGCCTGCGTCTTTCATTGAAGAGAGCCCCCTATGTCAGAAATCAGCCGTGCCGTGCTATTCGGCAAACTGGATACGCTGTTATTTACCTCGCTGGAAAGCGCCACCGCCTTTTGCAAACTGCGCGGCAATCCCTATGTTGAACTGGTGCACTGGCTGCATCAGCTGATGCAGCAGCAGGATGGCGACTTACAGCAGGTCATCACACATTTTTCACTGGATGAAAAGGCCCTGACTCAGGACATCGTTGCTGCGCTGGATCGTCTGCCGCGCGGTGCCAGTGCGGTCTCCGACCTCTCTGAGCATATCGACAGCGCCGTCGAGCGGGCATGGGTTTACGCCTCGCTGAAATATGGCGCGACCCGCATTCGCGGTGGCCATCTGCTGATCGGCATGCTGAAAACCTTCAACCTGGCCAGCGTACTGAAAGGCATCTCCGGCCAGTTCAGTCGCGTCAACGCCGATGCGCTGCTGGAGCAGTTCGACACGCTGCTCAGCAACAGCAAAGAAACGCAGCAGGCGCTGATCGCACCGGCGGATGCCGCTGGTGCACCGCCTGCGGCCAGCGGCAGCACGCTGGAGCAGTACGGTCAGGACCTGACTGCGCGCGCACGTGACGGCCGCATCGATCCGGTGACCGGCCGTGACGATGAGATCCGCCAGATGGTGGATATTCTGATGCGTCGTCGTCAGAACAACCCGCTGCTGACCGGCGAAGCAGGTGTCGGCAAAACCGCGGTGGTCGAAGGCCTCGCGCTGCGTATCGCGGCGGGCGATGTGCCTGCGCCACTGCGCGATGTGCAGCTCTGGCTGCTGGATATCGGCCTGCTTCAGGCCGGTGCCGGGATGAAAGGGGAGTTTGAAGCGCGACTGCAGGCGCTGATCAATGAGGTGCAGTCCAGCCCGACGCCGATTGTGCTGTTTGTGGATGAGATCCACACCCTGGTCGGCGCGGGCGGTCAGCAGGGCACCGGCGATGCCGCCAACCTGCTGAAACCGGCGCTGGCGCGCGGCCAGCTGCGCACCATCGGCGCGACCACCTGGGCCGAATACAAAAAGTACATCGAGAAAGACCCGGCGCTGACCCGTCGCTTCCAGACCGTGCAGGTGCAGGAGCCGGATGAAGCCAAAGCGATTCTGATGCTGCGCAGCACCGTCAGCGCGCTGGAGAAACACCACCGGGTGCTGCTGCTGGATGATGCGGTCAGTGCGGCGGTGAAACTGTCGCATCGCTACATTCCGGCGCGTCAGTTGCCCGATAAAGCGGTGGCGCTGCTGGATACCGCCTGCGCCCGCGTGGCGGTCAGTCAGGGCGCACAGCCTGCGGCGCTGGAGGATTGCCTGCACCGTCTGGCCGCGCTGGAGATTGAAGCGGAGATCATTGAACGCGAAATTAAGGTCGGCCTCGGTGACGTCACCCGCCAGCAGGCGATTGCCGCAGAGCGTGCAGCGCTGGAAGCCGAACGCGATGCGCTGCAACAGCGCTGGCTGCAGGAGCGTGAACTGGTCGAGACCCTGATTGCGTTGCGTGCCCGCAGTGTTACCGAAGAGGATGCGGCGCTGCGTGAACAGCGTGATGCAACCCAGCAGCAACTCACTGCGCTGCAGGGCGACACGCCGCTACTGTTTGCCGCCGTCGATGCGGGCGTGGTAGCGGCCGTGGTGTCGGACTGGACCGGTATTCCGCTGGGCCGGATGGTGAAGAATGAGATCGACGCCGTCCTGAATCTGGCTGACACCCTGAACCAGCGCGTCATCGGTCAGCGTCACGGTCTGGAGCTGATCGCGAAGCGGGTTCGCACCACACGCGCGCGCCTCGATAACCCCAACAAGCC
Organism: Pantoea sp. JKS000250; assembly: GCF_003201065.1. NCBI lineage: Bacteria > Pseudomonadati > Pseudomonadota > Gammaproteobacteria > Enterobacterales > Erwiniaceae > Pantoea > Pantoea sp. JKS000250. Next base: position 3,895,062 of record NZ_QICZ01000001.1, read on the forward strand.
CGCAGGCGTCTTTATGCTGTGCGGCCCGTCCGGTGTCGGTAAAACCGAGACCGCGCTGGCGCTGGCCGAGTCGCTGTATGGCGGCGAGCAGAACATCATCACCATTAACATGAGCGAGTTTCAGGAGGCGCACACCGTCTCGACGCTGAAAGGGGCCCCGCCGGGCTACGTCGGCTACGGCGAGGGTGGCGTGCTGACCGAAGCCGTTCGCCGTCGTCCCTACAGCGTGGTGCTGCTGGATGAGATTGAGAAAGCCCATCCGGATGTGCATGAGCTGTTCTTCCAGGTGTTCGACAAAGGCTGGATGGAGGATGGCGAAGGCCGCCACATCGATTTCCGCAACACCATCATCATTCTGACCTCGAACGTCGGCACGCAGTTGATCAGCGCCATGTGCGCCGATCCTGAACTGATGCCGGATCCCGATGCCCTGAGTACCGCACTGCGTAAGCCGCTGCTGGAGGTATTCCCGCCTGCGCTGCTGGGCCGTCTGCTGGTGGTGCCCTATTACCCGCTCAGCGATGACATGCTGGCGGAGATCGTGCGGCTGCAGCTGGCGCGCATCGTGCGTCGTCTGGCCGACAACCACGGCATTGAGGCGCAGATCGACGAGTCGGTGGTCAGCCAGATCGTACAGCGCTGCACCGAGGTGGAGTCGGGCGGTCGCATGGTCGATGCCATCCTCACCAACACGCTGTTGCCGCAGATGAGCCAGATACTGCTGAGCGCCCACGCCCGCGATGAACGCTATCGCCGCGTTGAGGTGCGTTGTGAGCAGGGCGAATTTGTCTGCCAGTTCGCTGTTTAAAGCCTAGTCATCAGAGAGTTTTCGAATATGTCGGAACATGATCAACCCCTGAATGTCCCCAACGCCCTGCCGCTGGGTTACCGCTTCAATGAGTTTGAAATCAAAGAGGTCATCGGCGGTGGCGGCTTTGGCATCGTCTATCGCGCCTGGGATCACCAGCTTGAGCGTGATATCGCCATCAAAGAGTTCATGCCTGCATCGCTGGCGGTTCGCAGCGATGACCTGAATCTGGTGCTGCGCAGCGAGCGCTTCAGCAAAACCTTTCACGCCGGCCTGAACAGCTTTATTCAGGAGGCGCGGCTGCTGGCGCGCTTCAACCATCCTAACCTGCTGCACGTGCTGCGTTTCTGGGTGCAGAACGACACCGCCTACATGGGCACGGTGTTCTACAGCGGCACCACGCTCTCGAACTTCCGCGAACGTAATCCGCAGTCGGTGAATGAGGCGTGGATCCGTCGCATGCTGCCGCCGCTGCTGGGGGCGATTAAAACCATCCATGAAGCGGGTTATCTGCATCGCGATATCTCGCTGGATAACATCCAGATCCAGAGCAGCGGCGAGCCGATCCTGCTGGACTTCGGGTCGGCGCGTAAAACCATCGGCAACCTGTCGGATGAGAGCGAGACCATGCTGCGCCCCGGCTATGCGCCGATTGAGCAGTACAGCGACAACGACGAGAGTGAGCAGGGCGCGTGGACCGATATCTACGCGCTGGGCGCGGTGCTGCACACGCTGATTACCGGTGCGCCGCCGCCGGTCAGCGTGGTGCGCAGCATTGAAGATAACTACCAGCCGCTGGTGCAGCGTCGTCTGGCGGGCTACTCCACCGCGCTGCTCAGCGCCGTCGATCACGCGCTGGCGCTGAAACCGGAAGACCGGCCGCAGAGTATTGATGATTTTGCGGTGCTGATGGCGCTGCCGGAGCGCGAGCCTGAACCGCTGCTCAGCGCAAAAATGAGCGGGCCGGGCACCATGCTGGTGCCGATTGAAGAAGAAGAGGTCGTCACACCCGCCTCGCCGCTGAAAACGCTGCTGGGGCATCGCTTTGCACTGCCGGGTCTGGTGGCCGCAGGCGTGCTGGTCGGCCTGTGCGCCGGTCTGCTGATGTCGCATGGTGATGACCAGACGGCACCGGCTGAGACCGCGCAAAACAGCGCGCCTGCCGTCACCGTCGCGCCGGTTAACCAGCCGGTGACTGCGCCACCGACGCAGCCTGAGACCCCGCCGGATACCGTTGCCAGCGCGCCGACTCAGTCTGCTGAGCCTGAGCAGACCGCCGCACGCGAACCCGATCCTCAACCGGCACCGCCACCTGCGCCGGTCGCTCAGGTCTATATCCGTCTGCAGCAGGGTGAACGTGTTCAGGTCAACGGTCAGCCGCAGGCGCTGGTCCCTGCGGTGAATGGCTTCGCCACGCTGCAGCTGGCACCGGGTAACTACACCTTTGCCATTAGTGGCCAGAGTGGCACCCGCCAGCAGACGCTGACCATCAGCGAAGAAGGCGTCTGGTTGCTTGATCCACACAGTTAATAGTCAGGGATTACTTATGTTCTCACGCATTACTGCACAGCTGCCGGCGGACGGCCTGCTGTTCCACACGCTCACGGGCACCGAGACGCTGTCCCGTCCGTTTGTGCTCACCGCCGAACTGCTGGCCACCGACGCGCGCATCGACCGTCACGCCCTGCTGGGCAAGCCGGTCACCTTTTCGCTGCCGACCGATGGCCTGATGAGCGCGCTGAGTCCGCGCTACCTCAACGGCAAAATCACCCGGATAGCGGTGCGCAGCCAGGAGCTGAGCGGCACCCGCTATGCGGTCTATCAGCTGACGGTGGAGCCGGACCTGTGGCCGATGAAGCGTGACCGCAACCTGCGCATCTTCCAGAGCCAGACGGTGCCGCAGATTGTGCAGACGCTGCTGAAGGAGTACGCGGTCAACGTGGAGACGCGCCTGGCGGGCAACTACCGGGTGTGGGAGTACTGCGTGCAGTATCAGGAGAGCAGCCTGGACTTTATCAGCCGCCTGATGGAGCTGGAGGGGATTTACTACTTCTTCCGCCACGAGGCGGACAAACATACGCTGGTGCTGTGCGACGCGCCGGACCAGCATCAGGCGTTTCCGGGCTATGAGACCATCGCCTATCACGTCACCCAGTCTGGCGGGGTGGTCACGGAAGAGGGCATCAGCCAGTGGTCGCTGGCGGAGAGCGTGACGCCGGGCATCTACAGTACCGACGACTACGACTTCCGCAAGCCGAACGCGTGGATGCTGCAGGCCCGCCAGAACCCGGCGTCGCCGGTGCCGGGCTCGGTGGACGTCTACGACTGGCCGGGTCACTTTGTCGACCACAGCCACGGTGAGTCCTATGCGCGCATCCGCCAGGAGGTGTGGCAGGCCGAGCACCACAGCGTCAGCGGGTCGGGCACGGCCACCGGCATCGCGCCGGGCTTTACCTTCTCCATCATCAACGCGCCGCACTTCAGCGACAACGGCGAGTATCTGGTGACCTCGGCGACCTATGACTTTGCCGAGAACAGTTACGCCAGCGGCGACACCGGCGACAGCCGCCACAACATCCACTTCACGGTGCTGCCGTCGTCGGTGACGTACCGCACGCCGCCGGAGACGCCGTGGCCGAAAACGCACGGCCCGCAGACCGCGAAGGTGGTCGGGCCGAAAGGCGAGTCCATCTGGACCGACCGCTATGGCCGGGTGAAGGTGAAGTTTCACTGGGACCGGCTGGCGAAGGGCGACGACACCAGCTCCTGCTGGGTGCGCGTCTCCAGCGCATGGGCGGGTCAGGGCTTCGGCGGGGTGCAGATCCCGCGTGTTAACGACGAAGTGGTGGTGGACTTCATCAACGGCGATCCGGATCGCCCGCTGATCATCGGCCGCGTGTATAACGAGGCGAGCATGCCGCCGTGGGCGCTGCCGGCGGCGGCGACGCAGATGGGCTTTCTGAGCCGGTCGAAGGATGGCAACAGCGATACTGCTAATGCGTTGCGTTTTGAAGACAAAGCAGGACATGAGCAGATTTGGATCCACGCCGAAAAAAATATGGATACGGAAGTGGAAAGCTGTGAGACGCACCATGTCGGTGTAGATCGGCAGAAAACCATAGGCCGTGACGAAAAGGTCACAATAAAGCGCAATCGTCAGGCCGACGTGGGTGAACATGCGGTGAGCAATACGGGCATCCAGCACGTTATTAATGTTGGCGAAAGCGAAACGGTGCTGACCATGGATAAAGAGGGCAATGCGCTGCTTGAAGCCAATACCAGCATCAAATTAAAGGTGAACGATAACTATATTTTGATATCTCCCGAAGGGATTCAAATTAAGGTTAATGTAGGAAATATTCAGGCAGAAAGTGTTGAAACTGCCATGCTGACGGGCAAAAAAATGACAATGCTGGGTGGCGGTGTAAATGCGCAACTTAAGGCTAGTGACAGTGTAGAAATCTCCGGGACGAATATCACGGACATTAGAAGTGCTGTTGTCAAAATTAACAGCTGATATTGTGGAAAAGGAGAAGATGCATGGGAATGCCAGCTGCCAGAGCTCTGATAGATAAAGCAGCGCACAGTGGCCCAATCCAGTCTGGTAGCCCAGATGTGATTATCGGCGGTTTCCCCGCTGCAAGGAAAAGCGATCGTATCGTCTGTTCAGAGCATGGTAACGGCATTATCGTCGGCGGAACGGTCAGCGTTTATGTTAACGGATTGCCATTGGCGCGAAAGGGTGACAAAACGCTATGTAGTGTTTCTGGCGCAACCAAAGAAGATAAACCGCAGGCAAAGCCTCCCCAGTATTGGGGAGGAAGCCTTGCTAAAAAAGCAAGTGAAGATGGCACAATACACGGTGACCATTTTGATGCAACCATACTGAGTGCCATCTCCAGTTTGCAGGATAAAAATGCTGACGGCAGTTTTGATACGGCCTCATCAGGGTTTACTCTTGAAGACCTAACCATAGGCAACATGAAGAGTAATGATCTTGCAAGAGGCGAATTGCGCAATAAAATCGCTGTAGCCAATGTGACAGGGACCTGGTACGGTTACAGTGGTGACAGCGATATTACGGGATTTAACAGCAGCGCTACTGCATTGGGGATGCAGTATGGTGCAAGCGGCGCTTTGGGCAAGGAGGGAACACTTTACGGTGGCGGTGCCGGAGATGTCACATTGGGAACAGCTGAAGCTAAGGCTGTTACGGAGATTTACAAAGGTAATAATGGGCGCTACGGGTTTAGCGCGGAAGCTGGTGCAGAAGCAGCAGCAGTCAAAGGAGAGGCCTCAGGCAACTTTGATTTATATGGTATTATTGTGACTAATGCAAAAATTAGCGGAACTGCAGCCGCTGTGGGACTTTCTGGAGGAATAACGGGATACATTGATACTAATGACGACTCACTTAATATAAAGCTTTCAGGTGAAGTTATGATGGCGCTGGGATTAGGGTTTGACATTGATACGAAAATTTCCATCAAAAGAATTTTAGAATGGGGGTATCAAGATGATGATAGCGAAAATAAAACATCTAAAAAAGCTGGCAGTGGTGAAGGCTTTATTATCACCGGTTGTAACAGTGTTATAGTTGGCGACTGATTTTTAATACAGAGGAATTTATAGTGAATTACATTTTTTTTATCATTTTTCTTATGCTGACGCTTGTTTATTTATGGAATGGTCAGGATTTTTTTAATAAAAAAGAATGGATTATGCTTATTTTGAAAGTGGTTGGGGTTTTGATTTTTACCGCTTTACTTGGGCGGCTTATGCATGATTTGATTGTGTCATGGAAAATAGTGCCTATGGCCTCAGCCAGACATTTCACTACAGCTTTAGGTCTCTCTCTTTTGACTGTGTTGGGTATGAAGTTCATGGTGGTAATGCTATGTGCCATCTTTAAAAAGATTATGGTCTTCCATAAAAAATACAACTACGAAAACTATAATCAATTATCGTCTGTTTCAAGAAGTTTTTCTTTTCCTCTTCTTGTTCTCGCGAAGTGTGTTATTTCCTGTGGAAGTGTATTGATGTTCTATGGTATTTGGTTAGCCTGAGTATTTGATAAAAAGGAGTTTTATGAACGTTGAAATGACTTATGATTTTCCGGTTGTATCAGCTTTTACAGGGCAGGAAACACAGCAGCGATTCTGGAAATGCTTATACACATCGGCACCTAAAAAAATGCTCAATTATTGGGTTGTTCTTCCACAAGGATTGAAACCTGCAGAGGTTAACCCGGTTGGTTTTCCTGCAGTGGGTTTAACCAATATTGGACGCTATCTAACAACAGACACTTCACCTTATCTTGAGGTCTGGATGGGTTATGAACATTGCCACTGGGAGATGAATGCCTCCGACTGGTTATTCAAAAAACTGTCCATAATGGGGGAGACGGTGTTGCACCGTCGTTTTGTTGGCAAAGCATCTGAAAACGGTATGTTTGCAGATGTGCTCACTATCAGAAAACATGAATCTGGCGATGAGGTAATTTCTCGTTATACGGTTCAGAAAGATTATAATCCGCAGGAAAGCGGCGGGAACTATTTTTTGTTAAAAGTATCCTGTGCTAGTCATGATTATGCAACTCTGCTAAACGATATGTATGTGACTTCTGTTAACTGGGATCTTTTACATCGCAGCAATTTAGGAATGGCGGAATTATTAGTTACGGTTGATTTGGGAAAGAGCGGTTCGTTCAAAGTTCCCGGTTCGTGGCGTGCAAAAACAATAGCGATTAACCGAATGGTTATTGAACACACTGTTGATAATGTCAATTATGGCGTAATTAATCTTTATTTTTATCCTGTTAAGGACTTCCCCTCTGCTGACAGTGTTTTTGATAAGGCTACGGAAAGATTCCATCAGACTTTAGATGACATCTCACTTGTTACTAATGAACCCGAATCGCTCTCCAATGAAATTAATGATGCGTCCGATTCTTTTTTTCAGACGTGCAGCGGTCAGGTATCTAGTGAAAAAGATAAAATGCGAGCTTTTTATCAGATGTATATTTTCCGGCAGTCAAGTCTATGGTGCTATGCCGAGTTAGTGGGCAGGCAAAGGAACCCACATGATTATCATTTTGAAATCAATAAAAGATGTATGGAAATCATTCTTTCCACAATTAAAATAGAAAATATCTGATAAATAAAAAATTCTTTAATCATAATATTTTATTTAATCGCCTGCCATGAAGTATCAGGTTTTGATAATCAATTATTAATAGTAAATCCCTCCGTGGGCTGAATCCGCAACATTACTTTCTTCACTTTCGGTCAGGTAACACTCTGCCGTTCAAGTCAGTCAGGAAAATCACCATGTTCTCACGCATTACTGCACAGCTGCCGGCGGACGGCCTGCTGTTCCACACGCTCACGGGCACCGAGACGCTGTCCCGTCCGTTTGTGCTCACCGCCGAACTGCTGGCCACCGACGCGCGCATCGACCGTCACGCCCTGCTGGGCAAGCCGGTCACCTTTTCGCTGCCGACCGATGGCCTGATGAGCGCGCTGAGTCCGCGCTACCTCAACGGCAAAATCACCCGGATAGCGGTGCGCAGCCAGGAGCTGAGCGGCACCCGCTACGCGGTCTACCAGCTGACGGTCGAGCCGGACCTGTGGCCGATGCGGCGCGACCGCAACCTGCGCATCTTCCAGAGCCAGACGGTGCCGCAGATTGTGCAGACGCTGCTGAAGGAGTACGCGGTCAACGTTGAGACGCGGCTGGCGGGCAACTACCGGGTGTGGGAGTACTGCGTGCAGTATCAGGAGAGCAGCCTGGACTTTATCAGCCGCCTGATGGAGCTGGAGGGGATTTACTACTTCTTCCGCCACGAGGCGGACAAACATACGCTGGTGCTGTGCGACGCGCCGGACCAGCATCAGGCGTTTCCGGGCTATGAGACCATTGCTTATCACGTCACCCAGTCTGGCGGGGTGGTCACGGAAGAGGGCATCAGCCAGTGGTCGCTGGCGGAGAGCGTGACGCCGGGCATCTACAGTACCGACGACTACGACTTCCGCAAGCCGAACGCGTGGATGCTGCAGGCCCGCCAGAACCCGGCGTCGCCGGTGCCGGGCTCGGTGGACGTCTACGACTGGCCGGGCCATTTTGTCGACCACAGCCACGGCGAGTCCTACGCGCGCATCCGTCAGGAGGTATGGCAGGCCGAGCACCACAGCGTCAGCGGGTCGGGCACGGCCACCGGCATCGCCCCGGGCTTTACCTTCTCCATCATCAACGCGCCGCACTTCAGCGACAACGGCGAGTATCTGGTCACTTCAGCGACCTATGACTTTGCCGAGAACTCCTACGCCAGCGGTGACACCGGTGACAGCCGCCACAACATCCACTTCACGGTGCTGCCGTCGTCGGTGACCTACCGCACGCCGCCGGAGACGCCGTGGCCGAAAACACACGGCCCGCAGACCGCGAAGGTGGTCGGGCCGAAAGGCGAGTCCATCTGGACCGACCGCTATGGCCGGGTAAAGGTGAAGTTTCACTGGGACCGGCTGGCGAAGGGCGACGACACGAGTTCGTGCTGGGTGCGCGTCTCCAGCGCCTGGGCCGGTCAGGGGTTCGGCGGGGTGCAGATCCCGCGTGTTAACGACGAAGTGGTGGTGGACTTCATCAACGGCGACCCGGATCGTCCGCTGATCATCGGCCGCGTGTATAACGAGGCGAGTATGCCGCCGTGGGCGCTGCCGGCGGCAGCGACGCAGATGGGTTTTCTAAGCCGGTCGAAGGATGGCACGGCGGACACCGCGAACGCGCTGAGGTTTGAGGATAAGGCGGGTGAGGAACACCTGTGGATTCAGGCGCAGAAGAACATGGATACACATGTTAAAAATGACGCCAGCCATTCAGTTGCCAACAATCACAGCCATTACGCGGGCGGCAATGAGCTCTACCGTGTCGAAACTAACCGCGTCCACGGAGTGAAAGGGGGCGAAGAGCGGCTGACCGGTAAGGGCAAACTCGATGCGGTGGTTGATACTTACGTCGTTGGGTCGGGCACTAAGCTTCGTTTTGAATGCGGAGAGAGTGCTATCGAACTCAATGCGAATGGTCAGATTAATATCGTCGGCAAGGGGTTCAATATTTTCGTGCAGGGCGATGGTCATATCACCACCTCTGGCGGCAAACTGAACCTGAACACGGATGGTGCGAAACCGGGCACAAGCGCACCGGGATCCAGTCATAAACAGAACATCAGTCAGGCCGTAGATAACCTGTTCCCGCCGAAGCAGAAAGGGCAGGCTGCACCCGCTGCACCAAAGGCTGCGGCGGCCCCGGCGAAAGGTGCGGCTGGGCCAAAAAATAGTGACAATTTTTCCACGATTTCTCCAATAATATTAAGACATGAAGGTGGTTATGCAAACCGTGCATCTGACAAAGGCGGCCCAACAAATCATGGTATTGCGTGGGATACATGGAAAAAATACTCAAAAGAAGATTTAGGCGTTGAGCCGACATTAGAAAATTTAAAAAAAATCACTCCAGAGCAGGCTGAAATTATTTACAAGAAAAGATATTGGGATCCAAGTGGTTTCAACGATATTAAGGATCCTAAATTAGCTTTGATGTCCTATGACTGGAGCATTACTTCTGGTGGAGCCGGAAAGCAGATTCAAAAATTGCTAAATAGTCAATATGGACAAAATGTGAAGGTTGATGGTGTCATTGGGCCTGATACAATTTCTGCTATGAATAGTGTTGAAGATTCAGGTAAGCTAACCAATAGCATTGCTGAAATCAGAAAGCAATATTATACTAACCTGACTATATCTGATCCTAAAAACTTACCTAATCTCAACGGCTGGATTAATAGGGTTAATGATTGTCTGGATTTTAAAGGTTAATTAAATGAATAAAGTTGGATTTAGCTTAGCTGTTTTGCTGTCAATCTCTTCATTATCCTTGTTCGCTTCTGATGACTTTACTGGTCAGTGGAATGGTCAAGAAAAAAATGATAATGGATCGTTATACTCCACTCTGACATTAAAATTAAAGCAGGATAATAATAAAATAACGGGTAATTATTGTTATGTAACACGGGGTGGAAACAAAATAGATTGTCCTGAGGGTAATGGCAGCAATCTCAAAGGCACTGCAAATGGTAAAAAAGCTTTAATTGAATTTGATTCTTCATTTGGCGGAGTCAAGGGTAAAGCAAATTTAGAACTTAAAGATAATAAAGTTTTATGGAAGTTAATAAAAGACCCTGAGAATGGTGAGTTTTACGCTCCAAAAACTTACTCGCTCGATAAAGAAGTGAATCAGGGGGATTTAAAATCGGGCATGAAGATTTTCTCGACAGCTGATTTTACCATTACTTTAGTGAATGGTTGCGGAGAGTTTTATACTGTATGTAATAAAGTTAAATACTTAGGTCTCAGAAATAAAGATGGGAAACAAATCACTCTTGAAGGTAAAACCACGCAGCCTGTCAACTCAAATAAAGCTGATGGAATGATTTTCAATAATAGCGGCGTAGATTATATTGTGAGCTTTAATCCGCTTGCGTTAAAAGTAACGCAGGGGAATAAAACGCTTGTAGAGCAAAGTGGTAAGTGGGAGTGATGATTTTTATTATTATCAAGTGAGAGTTTTTTGCGCTTCAGATGATAATAATAACGTTGATTAATGTTGTGATATTTTATTGAGGTGGTGATGTTTTGTCTCCACCTCGTGCATATTATTGATCTGTATATTTTTTATTGAGTCAATTTAATCGCGTTACATTAGTGAATGAATGTTTTTTATTATTTTAAATTGCTAACCTCGATAAAAGACAATGATTGTAAATCGTTTTTTTACCAGCCTTTTATTTATGCCTGTCCTCCTGTTTTTATCCTGTCTTGCCAGAGCTGAGTCTGGTACGGAATTGTCTGTTCCTGCTCTTAAAGAGGGCGATTTTTCCGTTCTGCTGAACGACTATGCTTTCACTCCTGGTGACAACTGGAGCAACGAAAGTTTCGTACGCGCAGGCAAGGCCCTCAGTTCAGTTCTGGCCGGAGAAGTGGATATTAACAACCAGCAGTACAACTACTTTCAGCATACCTACGACGGCTTTGAGTTATTTAGCGCGGCAGCGGTTGGAGATGCCAGCCACACGGTTCTGGCTGAGGTCCTTCTGAAAAGTGCCAGCGTGCCGACGTCCCGAAATATAAAGATAGGCGATAGCCCCGAACAGGTTCAGCAAGCTTATGGACCCGCCAAAGAAGACAACAGTGATAATCAGCAATGGCTTGTCTACCAGTCGGGCGGGAAACAGTTAATGTTCCAGATTGACCAGGGGAAGGTCAGCTCCATCATGTTGAAAACAGATCTGGGTGCAGAGCAAAGCGAAATCAGCGCTGACCAGGCTATCAGTGCCGCAACGGAAGCGATTCACACCTGGCACCTGACTAGCCTTGATGATAAATGCCTGCGGTACGATCTCGATGACAGCAGTGATAAACGTTTCTTTGTCATCACGGTTCGTGAAGATCATCACGACACCAGTTGCGGTGGGGATCCTGATATTACGCATCGACTTTTCGACATTAAAGTTGCTCGAGATAATACACAGCTACTCACTAATGCCGACAACGTTGATGGCGAATACCATAGCCTGATTCCACCCGCTACAAACCATTAATAAAACGGAAATCTATTATGAATTACCAATTCAATGAGGGCGCCTTTGCGCTTTTTCCTGCTGCCTGGCAGGACACCACCATGAATATTCTCCGCGACGAAGCCAGTGGCCTGGCTTTGGTTGTAAGCCGTGGTGTTATTTCTGAGGGCAGTGATGCGGAAAAAGAATTCCAGCGTCAGTGGGACACGTTGCGGAGTCAGATGGGTCACATCCAGCAGAGTGAGTTTGTACGCGTGATGGCGGGTGTAGATAACACCCTGCACGCAATTGAAGTTGAAACTATGTTTGACCGTAACGGGCAGGCCGTGTGGCAGAAACAGCTGGCTACGCAGGTGCCGGACTCGAACACCTTAATGATTTTTACGCTCTCCGCGATGCGTCCATTCAATGAAGAAGACGGACAGCGCTGGAGTGCTTTTAAACAAAGCCTGACTCTGAACACGCCACGGAAAGCATAACTTATGGATAATCCTGCGGCCCGCGTGGGCGATGAGATCATTCACTCCAGCATTTTTGCTGATATCACCAGCATTGTGGCAGAAGGTGCGGCGTATGCCGTCATTGGTGCTGCAGTGGGTGCTGCTATCGTCTCGGCAGCGCCCCTGTTGGGTACAGGGGTAGCAGCGGCCAGTGTAGCCGCTGTGGGTAACAGTTGCCTGCTCAGCGGTATTCTTGGCGGTATACTGGCCAATGCCGTGGGTCTGTCACAGGAGATCAGCAAAGCGGCCGATGGGCTGGGAAACATGATATTCCCGCCGTCACCCGCCGGTGTGATATCCAGCGGTTCAGACAACGTTTACGTAAATGGTCTTTTAGCCGTGCGCGCGGCCGGGATGCTCACGCCCGGCGAGACACCACCACCGGAACCGCAATCACCGAAGAGCTTTGCCGACTACGGCGGCATGCTGCTCTCTGCGGTGGGCCAGTTTGGGAGTGCAATGTGGCAACCTACGGTCGCCTCCGCCGATGCGGGCACCTCTCCGCTGGAGCAGGACAAAGTGGCCTGTGAAAAACACAGTGCACCGCAATATCTGGCGCAGGGATCGAAAAGCGTCTTTATCAATGGCCAGCCTGCGGTACGCGCAAAGGATAAAACCACCTGTGATGCCACCGTGAGTGACGATGTTTCCCCCAATGTCATTATTGGTGGTGAAACGGTCACGGTCAGGGAGATCAAAAGCGGCAAGGTGCCAGGCCTGGCTGTGATGATGATCGGCCTTTCTCTAATCCGTGGTCGCCCCAGTCAGATCCTCAAAAACATGCCCTGCGCGCTGGCCGGTGCCGTGGGCGGTATGGCAGCGGACATGGCCATCAACGCGGCTTTCTCGTCGCTGTTCCCGGTTCATGCAGCGACCGGCGTCAAAGTCCTGAATGATGATGCCGAGCGCGATTTTTCCCTTCCCGGACGTTTCCCGCTTAGTTTTCAGCGCAGCTATAACAGCCTGACTCAGCGTGCTGGCCTGTTTGGTCAGGGCTGGGCCACGGTGTTTGACAGTTACCTGACGCTGGAAGGGAACCGGGCGACCTGGTTTGATGACAACGGACGCGAACTAAGCTTTGACGTGCCCGGTGAAAAAGAGGTGCTCTACAGCATCAGCGAAGGGTTGATGGTGCGGCGCAACGAGTCAGGCGATATCGCCATTGCCGATGACGACGGTGCGGTCTGGCGTCTATACCGACGCACGGCTGCTGATCCGCAGGTGCTTCGGCTGGCTTCACTGAGTGATGAGTACGGCAACGCCCTGGAGATGGGCTGGGATGAACAGGCTCGTCTGGTGCGTATTCATGACGCGCCGCTGGCGATTGACGTTACGCTGCACTACGACGACAGGCAGCACGCGCGGCGCCCGACATCAGCCAGCCATTTTGATGGCGATCAGCACTGGCCTCTGACGCGCTGGACATACACTGAACAGGGCCAGCTTGCCAGCGTTACTGATGCGGCTGGCGTTGTGTCGCGGCGTTTCCGGTACAACGACGACGGGTTAATGGTCTGGCATCAGCTGCCCGGCGGGCTGGAAAGCGAATATCGCTGGCAGAAGCTGGATCACTGGCGCGTAGTTGAGAACCGCACCAATACCGGTGATGGCTGCCACATGCATTACGATCTCGAGGCGGGCATCACGCGTGTTTCAACCTATGACGGTCAGCAGCGCGAACATCACTGGAATGCTGCGGGCCTCATCACCTGTTTTATCGACGAGCGGGGCGAGAAGTGGCGCTACGAGTGGGATGAAAACGAACTCCTGACGCGCCGCATCGATCCGCTGGGCAACGCGGTGAGCTTCGCCTATGACGATCTGGGTAACCGCGTTGAAGAGAAAGATGCTGACGGCGGTGTGCAGGCTGTGCAATGGCTGTCCCACCGTTCGCTGCCGACAGTGGTTGCCGGAGCAGATGGTTCCACCACGAAGTACTATTACGATCCCCATCATGGCCTTGAGCGCGTCGTTGATGCGCTCGGGCAAAGCACGCTCTATAAACGGGATGAATTCGGACTGGTTGTCGAGGAGATCGACGCAGCGGGTAACAGCTACCGCCGGGAGTTTAACGATGCCGGCCAGGTTATCCGTGAAACCGACTGCTCAGGGCTGACCACGCGCTACCGTTATCATCCGCTGGGCTGGCTCAGTTGTGTCATCGCGCCGGATGGTGAAGAAACCCGTTATCACTATGACGCAGCAGGCCGTCCTCTTCAGCTGGAACGTGCAGAAGGATGGGAAGAGCGGTTGCACTGGAGTGAAAACGGACTGCCGCTGGCCTATGAATCGGCTGATGGCAAGCGCAGTGAATTCCGTTACGACAACGTCGGGCGATTGATTGCCAACCGCAATGCAGAGGGTGAGACGGTTCAGCGAAGCTGGGACAGCCGTGGCCGGTTGACGGCGCTGCAAAACGAGAACGGCGAGCAGTATCAGTTCGAGTGGGGCGCAGATTCTCTGTTGCTGGCTCAGGTCGGGCTGGATGGCGTTGCCACGCGATATGATTATGATGCAGCGGGCCGCACGGTATCACGTACCTTTGCCGCCGGGCATCCTCAGTCCATCACCCATCGCTATCACTGGAGCCGTGCGGGACAACTGCTGGCGCGGACCACGCCGGAAGGCCAGACGCGCTATCACTACAGCGGTGGCGGCCAGCTGGGTAAGGTGTCGCAGCATCTGCCGCTGTCTGACACTGAGTGGAGCCAGCAGGCCGAGCAGGAGATCACCTTTAAATATGATGCGCTGGGCCGCATCGTTGCGGAACAGGGAGAGCAGGGAGAACTGGCGTGGGAGTATGACGCGCTGGGTAACTGCACAGCCTTAACCCTGCCGGATGGTCGTAATCTCAAGCAGCTTTACTACGGCAGCGGCCATTTACTGAGCATCGCATTAGACAACCTGCCGGTCACCGAGTTTACCCGTGACACGCTGCACCGGGAACTGAGCCGGACCCAGGGCGGCCTGACCATGCGCAGTGAATATGACCGGTTAGGCAGACTGCGCCGTCGTGACGTGTTCAAAGGCGACTCGCAGCGACCTGCACCGCGCGTCTGGTCCCGTCGCCGTGACTTCGATTACGGTAACAACCTGATCCGTGAAGAGCGTGACGATAATCCGTTCAGCCAGACATTATGGAACTACGATAACGCCGGTCGGTTATTGTCTCAGGACGGTGCGCAGCCGGGTAATGAACAGTGGCGCTGGGATGGCGCAGGCAACCCGCTGGATCGCCATAGTGCCGCGCATGTCACGCATAACCGCGTCACTGAACTGAACGGTATCCGCTGGCAGTACGATATTCATGGCCGCACCACTGAGAAAGATGACGGACAGACCCGCTGGCGCTACCGTTACGATGGTGAGCATCGCCTTATGGACGTCATCAGCGAGCCGCGGGACCGTAACAAGCCGCGCACAAAGGTGAGTTTCCGCTACGATCCGCTGGGACGCCGCATCAGTAAAACCAGCCAGCAGCTGTTACAGGGAAGACCATCTGGCAACGCTGTAACGACGCGTTTTGTGTGGGAAGGTTACCGTCTGCTGCAGGAGATCCACGACGGCACTCCCCTGACCTACGTTTACAGCGACAGCCAGAGCTATGAACCGCTGGCGCGTATTGATGGTGTTGAAAGCCCGGAGATCTACTGGTTCCATAATGCGGCCAACGGGATGCCGGAGCTGCTGACCGACGCTGAAGGGCAAAAAGCCTGGGAAGGAATTAACAGCCCGTGGGGCAAGCTGATGCGCGAGTCCAGCCAGCGGATGCCGGTCGTTCAGCAGAACCTGCGTATGCAGGGCCAGTACCTGGACCGTGAGACCGGTCTGCACTACAATCTGTTTCGTTATTATGACCCGGACAGCGGACGGTTTACCCAGCAGGACCCGATAGGGCTGGCGGGCGGGATCAACCTTTACCAGTGTGCGCCGAATGCGCTGGGGTGGGTGGATCCTTGGGGTTTGATGAAGTGTAAAAACCCTTCTAAAGAAGCCACTAAATGGCAAGGTCCAGAAAATACCGATTATCCAGGAATTGATGTTTACAAGAACAGGAAGCTTAAAAAAGGTACAGTTCTCTATGCTCTTTACCCTAACGGTGACCAAAAACCTGCATATGTAGTCACATTCCCTACTGTTAAACAATACAGAAATAATCCATTAGGTTATCATCAAGCTTTGCAAGTTAAATTAGATCCACGCTGGCCTGTACGTACGAAATTAAGAGCATTTTATGTAAGTGAAGATATTGATGTTGCCTATGGTAGAGCGGCAGCAAATAAAATTTATGGCGATGGTGGGGGACTTCAGTTCTTTATACCAGAGGAAGTGAGGCATTTGTTAATCCCAGGAAAAATTATTGATATATGAAAAATCTAAAATTTGAACCAACCACAGGTACATTAGTCCTAGATGAAAAAAATTTGGAAATTACAAGTGAAGAGGCTTTTTGCAATAGTGAATTTTATAAAAAATTACAAAAAGTAGGTTCTATAAAAAGTCTTATGCCTCATCATTATCTTATCGATTCAATAGTTTTCCATAATAAAGAATTTGAAATCCACATTAGGCCAATATGTTTTAATTTTCCGTTCATGGTGCAACTTGTCGATAAAGGAAGTGAATATTATGATTCCTTAAGTGATTGGAACAGGCGAGCCGACATTGAAATGTTAAATAAATCAGTAAGATATTTGTCTAATTGGCTTGGCTCATCTCTGGAACTAGGGGAGCCTGACTTTAGTGAAAATGAAATGGTTAGGTGGAGATTTCCATGGGGGAACGTGTCAGTTTCATACGAGACAAGGTCATTTAATCATGGTATATATATAACATGGGATGTGTGATTATAAAATAAAATTCAATTACAAACAGTTAGGGTGGCAAGTTAAAAAAGATAAATACTAAAAATACAATATTTTTTATTGTGAAGTAAATTTACTTGAGTATTTACTTCGAGGTGCATTCTAAAATAATTGGCTGGTTATTATATTAAGTTTTTATTATATAGTAGGCTTTATAGTGAAATTAGATTCTGCACTGTTATCAGTTAAAACAGCCAGCAGCTTATACAGGGAGATCATCCGGCAACCCCGTAACGACGCGTTTTGTCTGGGCAGGCTACCGCCTGCTGCAGGAGATCCACGACGGCACTCCGCTGAGCTATGTTTACAGCGACAGCCAGAGCTATGAGCCGCTGGCGCGTATTGATGGTGTGGAAAACCCGGAGATTTACTGGTTTCGTAATGCGGCCAACGGGATGCCGGAGCTGCTGACTGACGCTGAAGGGCAAAAAGCCTGGGAAGGGATCAACAGCCCGTGGGGCAAACTGCTGCGCGAGTCCAGCGAGCGAATGCCAGTTATTCAGCAGAACCTGCGTATGCAGGGCCAGTACCTGGACCGGGAAACCGGACTGCACTACAATCTGTTTCGTTATTATGACCCGGACAGCGGACGGTTTACCCAGCAGGACCCGATAGGGCTGGCTGGCGGGCGGGATTAACCTTTACCAGTATGCGCCGAATGCGCTGGGTTGGGTGGATCCGTGGGGGTTGAGTTGTAAGAAAACTAATACATGGAATGAATATCAGCGGCATCATCGTGGCAATTTCAAAAAAACATCCGATGCTTCCGAAGCCTATCATAATTTGATAAAAGAACAGTCTCCTTGGCCATTGAATGAACCTCCAGTTAAAGCAGAAGTTTTACCTGGTGTTAAACTTAATATGGCAGTGGCTCCGGGCCAACCTGCTACCCGCCCGGGCGGTTTTGCTACTTTCGATGATATTCCTAATAAAGCTTTCGTAAGGAATGAGCTTGGAGTCAAAAATGAATGGAAACCTGATATTGATAGAGTTATTACTTATGAGGTTATAAAACCCTTGCCTGTCAACTTTGGAGAGGTAGGTCCCCAAATTGATAAAGGGGCTGGTGCTTACCTTAAAGGTGGTAAATCACAGGTGGAAATGTTAGTGCCCCTAATGAAAGAATGGACTACTTGAGAGTAGTAGATGAAAAGCCCATCGGCGATTGAAGCAGGGAGTAAAAATGAGCGAAATTAATGATCTAAATGTCATGGCTTGTGAGTCGATTGTAAAGTGGAAATGTAAAGAAAAAATATTTTCCATGCCATTTTCTAAAATTGATCAGGTGATGGTCGATGGAAGTAGAGAGTTGATATTTGTTCTAGACCAAAAGAGAGAATTGCCACAGAGGTTATCTATAATTAACGGAGGAGGAGAGGTTTTATCAACATTTTCGCCTCCTGATGGGGGACAGTTTTACTACATGGCCATTGATGCAAAAAAAGAAGTCTTAGTAGTCTGTGTTTTTAGTGAGAAAATTGACGGGTGGAGTGATTGGCATTTTTCTTACAATCAAAAAGATAATTTGCTTGTGCGTGTTTCACCTGCATACTGATGGTTATCTATTCAACATTAGAGCGATAAGATATAATGGGTAGCTATATTTAAGTTCGTGGAGTGATGTGGTTACTCCACGAAAATCTGATAGAATAGATTTTTCAAGATTGGAAAAAGTAAAATGCTTATAAAAACAAGCATGCCATTTAATTTATTATGATTAAAGACAGTTATTTTATGAAAGATAATTCATCAGTAGCTTCCGATTCCATTCTTCGTTGCCTGAAATAAAAAACATGCTAAGAACGTGTTTTTTTAAAGCCTGAAACCACATCAGTCGTTGAACAGGAAATTCATCACATTGCTATCTTTCACGACGTACTCTTTACCATCTGAACGTATCTTGCTGGCTTATTTAGCACCTTGCTCGCCTTTATAAGCGATAAAGTCTTAAACGCGATGGTCTGGGCGCGGATAAAGTCTTTCTCGAAGTCGGCTTGAATTTTACCGACTGCCTGAGGGCGATCGGGCGACCTGAATGGTCCATGCACGGATTTCTTTCACACCAGCGGCGATGTAGGTCTGCAGGTTCAGGAGAGAGTAACCGGCACTGATAACGCGATTCTGCCCCGGCTTTTCCAGTCTCGGTTCCGCCATGAACTCGTCCCGGTCTTCATCCTCCAGTTCGGCAAGGCCTGACCCACTGATGTCACATAATGGCACCATGAATCGAGTCTACTCGTGACACATTGCATCGGGAACTCTGAGGCACTATGCGCAATCAATGTATTTAAGGGTGACTCACAGCGTCCTGCGCCGCGCGTCTGGTCCCGTCGCCGCGACTTCGATTACGGTAACAACCTGATTCGTGAAGAGCGTGACGATAATCCGTTCAGCCAGACATTATGGAACTACGATAACGCTGGGCGGCTGTTGTCACAGGACGGTGCGCAGCCGGGTAATGAACAGTGGCGCTGGGATGGCGCGGGCAACCCGCTGGATCGCCATAGTGCTGCCCATGTCATGCATAACCGTGTCACCGAACTGAACGGTATCCGCTGGCAGTACGATATCCATGGCCGCACCACCGAGAAAGATGACGGGCAGATTCGCTGGTGTTATCGCTACGATGGTGAGCATCGCCTGATGGACGTCATCAGCGAGCCGCGGGACCGTAACAAGCCGCGCACAAAGGTGAGTTTCCGTTACGATCCGCTGGGACGCCGCATCAGTAAAACCAGCCAGCCGCTGTTACAGGGAAGACCATCTGGCAACGCCGTCACGACGCGCTTCGTGTGGGAAGGTTACCGTCTGCTGCAGGAGATCCACGACGGCACTCCCCTGACCTACGTTTATAGTGACAGCCAGAGCTATGAACCGCTGGCGCGTATTGATGGCTTGGAAAGCCCGGAGATTTACTGGTTCCATAATGCGGCCAACGGGATGCCGGAGCTGCTGACTGACGGTGAAGGGCAAAAAGCCTGGGAAGGGATCAACAGCCCGTGGGGCAAACTGCTGCGCGAGTCCAGCCAGCGGATGCCTGTCGTTCAGCAGAACCTGCGTATGCAGGGCCAGTACCTGGACCGGGACTAATTTGCTTTAGCAAATTTGAACATCGCTTCAGCGATGACCCCAGAGGGGTGAGGCACCGCAGGTGCCGAATTAACCGGACTGCACTACAATCTGTTTCGTTATTATGATCCGGACAGCGGACGGTTTACCCAGCAGGACCCGATAGGTCTGGCGGGCGGGATCAATCTTTACCAGTATGCGCCGAATGCGCTGGGGTGGGTGGATCCGTGGGGGTTGAGTAGGTGTAAGAACGAATGGAATGAGTTCCAGAAAAAGTCGAATAATCGACAATTTACTTCAAGGTCACAGGCATCCAAAGCATATGCTTTATGGAAAAAACAAGACTGGGCAGAATTAGAGCGATTCATGGGTGAAGGAGCTTGGCCCCCTAACCGTGGTTTTGTTAAAGCAACAAAAATGACTCTTGAACCTGGCACTTTAGTTGATCGTTATGGTGGTTGGATTGATGATAAAGGGTTCCATGATGGTGGTAGCTTTATTTCCCCTGTTGGCTCTTCATTTGAGGGCAGGGCTTTACAATCAAGCACGCTGAATAAACCCTATTCGATTTATGAGGTAATGAAACCATTACCGGTCGATAGTGGACCAGCCATTCCTTGGTTTGGACAGCCGGGTTATGGAACTCAACATGAAACCTTTTTTAGCATTGATAAATTAGTCGAAAATGGCTTTTTGAGGAAGGTATGAAAATAGTTAATTATCAGAAAAAAAAGACATTAATCCATGATGGATTTGAAGATGAGTTCTTAAAGAATCATACGGAAATCTCTTGCCCTTGCTGTAATGGTAAAGTTTATTTTGGGTTATATAATTCAGAGGGTTTAGATACGTATGATGAAAAGAAAAGAAAATATATTGTCAGAAATATTAAAGATGTGAAGTTTACGGATGGTGAAATCCAGGAGGTTAGATATAAAAACATTCCACTAAGAGTTTCAGAAAAAAAATGCTCAAATGGGCTGCACAACATTTTAGTTGTTTTTACTTATAAGGAAATACAACCTGCTCGCTATGAGTCTTATCTTGTCGGTGTGTTTGATGATGAAAGTCTTAATCAATAGTTTTATAACATTTAGGTTTAGTTAGGGTTTTATAATTTTTTTTAAATGATGTGTTTTATAATACAAGAAGATTTTTCTTGGTAAGTAAGGCCGAGGATCATAAATAAGCTTACCACCAAACTGAACGGTATCCGCTGGCAGTACGATATTCATGGCCGCACCACTGAGAAAGATGACGGGCACACCCGCTGGCGCTACCGTTACGATGGTGAGCATCGCCTGATGGACGTCATCAGCGAGCCGCGGGACCGTAACAAGCCGCGCACAAAGGTGAGTTTCCGCTACGATCCGCTGGGACGCCGCATCAGTAAAACCATCCAGCAGCTGTTACAGGGAAGACCATCTGGCAACGTCGTAACGACGCGTTTTGTCTGGGAAGGCTACCGCCTGCTGCAGGAAATCCACGACGGCACTCCGCTGACCTATGTTTACAGCGACAGCCAGAGCTATGAACCGCTGGCCCGTATTGATGGCTTGGAAAGCCCGGAGATTTACTGGTTTCATAATGCGGCCAACGGGATGCCGGAGCTGCTGACCGACAGTGAAGGGCAAAAAGCCTGGGAAGGGATCAACAGCCCGTGGGGCAAACTGCTGCGCGAGTCCAGCCAGCGGATGCCGGTCGTTCAGCAGAACCTGCGTATGCAGGGCCAGTACCTGGACCGGGACTAATTTGCTTTAGCAAATTTGAACATCGCTTCAGCGATGACCCCAGAGGGGTGAGGCACCGCAGGTGCCGAATTAACCGGACTGCACTACAATCTGTTTCGATATTATGACCCGGACAGCGGACGGTTTACCCAGCAGGACCCGATAGGGCTGGCGGGCGGGATCAACCTTTACCAGTATGCGCCGAATGCGCTGGGTTGGGTGGATCCGTGGGGGTTGAGTAAGTGCTCAAGTGCCAGACCAACTAAACCGTTGCCACCACATATCGAAGGTGAGTATTTATATCGAGGGATATACCGTGGACATCCAGATGAAGCCAATGCTCTTAGGGGGCATGTCGCCCCTGGCAATCCCAAATCAAATATTACTGAAGATGAACATAATCTAGGCGAAGTATCCGCAAATAGTCCGTTTACTTCATGGACCAGAGATCCTGATATTGCAAGAAAATTTGCCAAAGAAGACGGTGTGGTTTTGAGAGTCAAGACTGGCGCTCCTCCAGAAGGTGCTGGTTGGTCATGGGCTTGGTCACCAGATAGATACTATGAGCAGGAAGTCCTTCTGAGAGGACCTCGAAGCGGAGACATAGAGGTATTTTTGCCATGATTGAAAATAGTAATGAAAAATTAATTTTAGATGCATTGGCGCCAAAAATACTGCGAGATTATATTGATCTTGCAGATGCTAGTAATTTAATTCTTATAAAAAAGCTCAAGAAAAGAACGCTTGAAGAAATGGAAATTCATATCGAAAATGTTAGGAGGAATGGCGGTGATATTATTGGGTATTCCGAACTCAAAGATATTCTTTATGATGTTGAGGATGAGTATGTATATATATTAAGTGGTTGTGATAAAATATTTGGTTTTGATCTTTACCTTGGCGAAGATAAAACAAAAGTACTTGGTGTATTAATTATTAAGCTTAGAATAAAGAGTGAGGATGAATTAAAGTGGGAGAGGGATAAGTTAGGAATTGTACGCCCATGAGTTTAGGCCGGATAGGATCAAAAGGTTCTTCCGGCATTTTTATATGGTTAGCAATGATGTAGTTTAAATTTAATGCTGTTAATAAAGTGGTCTGCTTCATTAATACGTATTATTCGATTATTTAAGTAAATGGCTGAGCTTCGGACATTAAATAAGAATTTCATTGCAATGTCATTTTTCACAATATACTCTTTAGCTTTAGAGTATATCTTTCTGGCTTATTTATTACCTTCTCACTAAATTTATAGAAAAATAAAATGCTAGCAGTGAGCTAGTTGTTTTTTATGATTTCACTAACTCCAAAGGCTGGCGAAGTATATTTTTGGAGTTCGACTTTTAAAATATACCAGTGGCATTAAGTGTTGGATAAACCATTTCCTCCCCTTGCCCATATCCCTCCATCCTCCCCGAACACAATCTTTTTCCTATGATCCACCCCTCCATTTACTCCAATCCCTGTCCCAAACCCCCTGAAAAACCCACCCATCATCACTATTACCTCTGGCTATAACCTGCCGTTATACCCTCCTGCTAAACAAGCATTCGTCACCTTTCAGAACGCATGAAATAGTGGTTTCAGAACCTGATCTTTTGGCTGAAACGAGAGACAACATGCTAATCCCACAACCCTATTTACTCTTTCTTGGCGATGTTACCGATCCCCTCGCGGCAAAAACGGCGCGCGGTATTCATATCTGGCGGCCTGAGCAGTGCGTTGGCGAAATTAAACTGCCGGGCTGCACGGTCAGTCTGGGTCTCGATGAACTGGATATTTCCGGTGCTAAAGCACGCGGTGCGAAAACGCTGGTGCTGGGTACGGCCAATGCCGGCGGCTATCTGCCAGTGCACTGGCTGGAAACCATCAAAAGTGCCATCAAAGCAGGCATGAACGTTGCCAGTGGTCTGCACCACCGACTGGTGGATGAGCCGGAACTGGTTGCACTTGCGCAGGCTTCTGGCGTAGAGCTGTTTGACCTGCGTCATATGCGTCCGGCGCTTAATGTTGGCAGCGGTAAGAAGCGCACAGGTAAGCGCATCCTGACGGTGGGTACGGACTGTTCAGTGGGCAAGATGTACACCTCACTGGCGCTGGAAGCGGCAATGCGCGCGCGCGGCATGAAGGCCGATTTTCGCGCCACGGGGCAGACCGGCATTCTGGTCGCAGGAGAGGGTATTGCTGTGGATGCGGTCATCGCTGATTTTATTGCCGGTGCAGCAGAAGCGCTGTCACCAGCTAATGACGCGGACCATTGGGATATCGTCGAAGGTCAGGGCTCACTGTTCCATCCCTCTTATGCGGGCGTCAGCATGGGGCTGATGCACGGTGCGCAACCGCACTGGCTGGTGATGTGCCATGAAATGGGACGCCCCCACATGCGTCATTTGCCGCACCAGCCGATGGTCAGCCTGCAGGCGTGCGTGGAAGCCAATCTGCGTGCCGCGCAGGTGACCAGTGAGTCGGTTCAGCTGGCGGGCTTTGCGATCAACACCTCAAATTACACTGAAGAAGAGGCAATCGCTTATTGCGCCGAAATCAGCGCGGAGTTCGGCTTACCGGCTACGGATCCTGTGCGTTTTGGTATTGATGAGATCGCCGCACTGCTTCAGGAGCGTGGCTGAAATGCGACAGTTGCAGATTGAGATGGTGGAGCTGCCGCTGGCGCGACCCTTTGCTATCGCACGCGGTATCCGTACCGCCGTGACGGTCATCCGGGTCACGCTGGAGCAGGAGGGTTTCATCGGGCAGGGAGAATGTACCCCGACGGCCCGCTACGATGAGACACCCGACAGCGTTCAGGCCCTGCTCGAAGCAGTACGGACTGAGGTGGAGTCGGGCCTGAGCCGTCACGATCTGCAGCACCGGTTACCTGCCGGTTCAGCGCGCAACGTGCTGGACTGTGCGCTATGGCGTCTTGACGCGGCACGGGCAAATCAGACGCTGTGGCAAAAGAGCACGTGCTCTCAGCCACCGTCGGTGGTGACGGCAGAGACCCTTAGTCTGGATACGCAGGAAAATATGGCTCTCGCGGCGGCGGATGCCGTGTTACGTGGTGCCATCCTGCTCAAAATTAAGCTCGACCGCAGTGAGATTCTGGAAAAAGTGGCAGCGATTCGTGCGGCGGCACCGCACGCCACGCTCATTATCGATGCTAATGAAGCCTGGTCGGGGCTGGAACTGGAAAGCCTGCTGGTGGCACTGAAGGCTTTCAATATTGCGATGGTGGAGCAACCCCTTCCCGCCGGACAGGATCATGACCTGCAACGTTTTAAACATCCCATACCGGTCTGTGCCGATGAGAGTTGCCATACGCGGGCAGATATTGCCGGATTACGCGACCGCTACGAGATGATCAACATCAAACTGGATAAGTGCGGTGGCCTGACCGAAGCGCTGACGATGGTGAAAGAAGCCCGCGCCCACAAAATGCGCATCATGGTCGGTTGCATGCTGGGCTCGTCACTGGCGATGGAGGCGGCATTGCCCGTCGCGGTAAATGCAGAGTTCGTCGATCTGGATGGCCCCATCTGGCTTGCCGCCGACAGTTCTCCTTTTCTGAGCTACTCCCAGGGCCGTATCTGGCTATAACACTTTGAGGCGACGATGACAGACACACAACGTACTTCTCCTGTTACCCGCGCGGCCTCGCCATCCCCTGTGCTGGCGATTCAGGATCTCAGCGTCACATTTCATGGACGCAGCGGTGAGAATCAGGCACTCAAAGGCATCAGTTTTGCCATTCATCCGGGTGAAATTGTCGCCGTGGTGGGTGAAAGCGGTTCAGGTAAATCGGTTACGTCGCTGGCGGTAATGGGCCTGCTGTCCGGCAATGGACATGTCGATCGCGGCAGCATGCAGTTTCGTGATCGCAGCGGAAACCTGCACGCGTTAGAAACCCTGAACGAAGCACAGCGCCGCACGTTGCGTGGCAATGAAATGGCGATGATCTTTCAGGAGCCGATGACCTCGCTGAATCCGGTGCTGCGCATTGACGATCAGCTCACCGAGGCATTACGCGATCATCAGAAGTGCGACAGAAAACAGGCCCATGCGCGCGCGCGTGAGCTGCTGCGACAGGTGCGTATCGCGGATGTGGATCGCGTGATGAAAAGCTATCCGCACTCGCTGTCCGGCGGCATGCGGCAGCGTGTGATGATTGCGCAGGCGCTGGCCTGTGATCCGCAGCTCCTGATTGCCGACGAACCGACCACTGCGCTGGATGTCACCGTGCAGGCGCGCATTCTCCATATTCTGCGTGAGCTGCAACGTGAGAAACAGATGGCGGTACTGTTTATCACCCATGATATGGGCGTGGTCGCGGAAATCGCCGATCGCGTGGTGGTCATGCTGCGTGGCGAAGTGGTCGAGCAGGGAACCGTGTCTGAGATTTTTGCCGCCCCGCAGCACGCTTATACCAAAGCGTTACTGGCGGCCGTGCCCAGACTCGGCGATATGCGGGAACACGCATGGCCGCATCGCTTTCCTCTGCCCGGTGCGCGGGATGCTGCGCAAAGCGAACAGCAAACTGCTCGCTATGACGCGGCACCGCTGCTGGATGTGCGTGGGCTGAAAGTCTATTACCCGATTCGCAGCGGCATTTTATCGGGCCTGACGCATCATGTGCACGCGGTTGAGCAGATTGATTTCAGTCTGTGGCCGGGTGAAACCCTGGCCATCGTGGGTGAAAGCGGCTGCGGCAAATCGACAACCGGACGGGCGCTGATGCGCCTCATCAACAGTGACGCTGAAAGCATTCATTTTGAAGGAAAGGAGATCTCTGACCTGAAAGAGGCAGAGTTTCAGCCGCTGCGCCGTGAAATCCAGATGGTGTTTCAGGATCCCTATGCGTCTCTGAATCCCCGTCTGACAGTTGGGTTCACCATTGCCGAACCGTTGCTGCTACATGGCAGGGTCTCTTCGCTTGAACAGGCTTCTCCACAGATCGATGCGCTGCTCAAGAGCGTCGGCCTCCTGCCCGAACACGCGCGTCGTTATCCGCACGAATTTTCTGGCGGTCAGCGTCAGCGTATTGCCATCGCCCGCGCCATGGCGCTGAAACCGAAAGTGATTATTGCGGATGAGGCGGTATCGGCCCTGGATGTGTCGATTCAGGCGCAGGTCGTGAATCTGATGATGGATCTGCAGCAGCAGACGGGCGTGGCATGGATCTTCATCTCTCACGACATGGCGGTCGTCGAACGTATTGCGAATCGCGTCGCGGTGATGTACCTCGGCCAGATTGTCGAGCTTGGCCCGCGCCAGTCGGTCCTTAATCAGCCGCAACACCCCTATACCCGGCGTCTGCTGGCCTCCGTGCCGGTCGCCGATCCTGAGAACCGTCAGCCCCGTCTTTTCGATGACAGCGAAATTCCTTCGCCGTTACGTAAGGTGGGCGAAACGGTCACGAAACCCCGTTATCGCCAGGTTGCGCCCCAGCACTGGGTCGCTGACGGCATTGCATTGTAGTTATCCTCAACGCCCAGGAGAATTTATGAAAACGTTGTTTCGCCGTACTTCGCTGGCCCTCGCATTGACGACGACGCTGGTCATGACTGCGCAGGCACAGGATCTGCGCATCTCCATGTATGCCGATATTACGGGACTGGATCCGCACGACACCTCGGATAATGTCAGTTACTCGGTGCAGAGCGGCATCTTTGAGCGCCTGTTCCAGTTTGATCCGCAGATGAAGCTGCAGCCCTGGCTGGCGACCGGTTATACCTCAAATGACAGTGCCACCGAATTTACGCTGACGCTGCGCAAAGGCGTCACCTTTCAGGACGGTACCCCGTTTGATGCGGACGCTGTCAAAGCTAACCTTGATCGGCTGGCAGACCAGAAAAAAGGGCTGAAGCGTAACAGCCTCTACAAGATGATCGATAAGGTCACGGTGCTGGCACCCGACCAGGTAAAAATCGATCTCAATCAGTCGTTCGGCGCCTTTATCAACACGCTGGCGCATCCTTCGGCGGTGATGTGGAGCCCGTCCGTTCTCAAGCAATATCCGGACGAAGCGCAGTTGCGACTACATCCGGTAGGAACCGGTCCGTTTAAATTCGTCAACTGGACACCGGGCAAAGCGGTCACGCTGGCGAAGTATGACGGTTACTGGCAGCAGGGATGGCCTAAAGTCGACCATGTGATCTTCTCGCCGAGTCCGGAAGATGCGACCCGCGTCGCCGCATTAAAATCGGGGCAGGTGGATGCCATCTGGCCATTGCCTTCAGACCTGATCGCGACCGTGAAGCAGGACAGCCACCTTTCGATTCAGCGCGACCCCAGCATCTATCTCTACTACATGGCGATCAACACGCAGCATAAGCCGCTGGCCGATGTGCGGGTGCGTCAGGCCATCAACTATGCGATTGACCGTAATCTGTGGCTGAAAGTGGCCTTTGCCGGACTGGGCAAACCGGCCACCTCCGCGATGCCGGAAGGGGTGCAGTTTTATCAGAAACAAACCGACCCTGCCTATCGCTATGCACCGGACGAGGCTAAAGCGTTGCTCAAAGCCGCGGGCTATCCGAATGGTCTGGACCTTAAGCTCTGGGTAACCAATGCCACGGCCAGCGTCCGTGCCGCTCAGGTGCTGAAAGCGCAGCTGGCCACCGTGGGCATTCGTGCCACCGTGACACCGATGGATTCCGGCACGCGAAACGCCAAATTGTGGGGCGTAAAGGATCCGAAAATGGCGGAGTTTGACCTCTATTATGGCGGCTGGTCGACCTCTACAGGCGACGCCGACTGGGCGCTGCGTCCGCTGTTTGCCACCGAATCCTGGGTGCCGACCTCCTACAACGTCTCCTACTTCAGCAATCCGGATGCAGACAAAGCGATTGCGGCCGGACTGGCGACCGCCGATCCGGCAAAGCGCGGCATCGCCTATGCGCAGGCGCAAAAGGTGCTCTGGAAAGAGGCACCAGTAGCGTTCCTTGGCACGCCAGACAATCTGGTGGGCAAGCGCAACACCCTGAGCGGCGTTTCGATGCTGCCTGATGGCAATTTGCTGTTCACTCAGGCGTCCTTTAAATAAGACGGTTTCTTCCTCGTCCCCTGCCCGGAACGGGTCGGGGACGTGAGGAGGCCCGTCGCACCTCATTTCAGGGAATGGCATGATTGCATACATCCTTCGCCGATTGCTGGAGATGATCCCGGTTTTGCTGGTGGTCTCGCTGCTGGTTTTCGGTTTTATCAAGCTCATGCCGGGCGACCCGGCGCGCATTTATGCCGGACCGGATGCGCCCATTGAGGCGGTCGAGGCGGCGCGTCAGCATCTCGGGCTGAACGATCCGCTGCCGCAGCAGTACCTTCACTGGATCGGCAGCCTGTTGCAGGGCGATCTGGGCATCACCTATCGCACCCAGCAACCGGTGCGGGAGGTGATTGGGCAGGGCTTTATGCCGACGCTGTGGCTCGCCTTAGCGGGTTTTACCTGGTCCGTTATTCTCGGATTGTTGTTTGGCGTGATGGCGGCCCTGAAACGGGGAAAATGGCAGGACTGGACGCTGATGAGCGTGGCGGTCGGCGGCATTTCGATGCCCGCTTTCTGGCTGGGGCTGTTGCTCATCCAGTTCGTCGCGATGCCTTTCGGGCTGTTCTCCGTCAGCGGCTTTAACAGGGCCAGCGATATTGTTCTGCCCGCCATCACGCTGGGTTCGTCGGTGGCGGCGGTCATGGCGCGCTTTACCCGTTCGGCCTTCCTGGAGGTGGCGCAGGAAGATTACGTGCGTACCGCAAAAGCCAAAGGGCTGCGCAACCGCCTGGTGACGTGGAAACATGTGATGCGCAATGCGCTTATCCCGGTGATCACCATGCTGGGTCTGCAGTTCGGTTTTCTGCTGGGCGGATCCATCGTTGTGGAGAGTGTTTTCAACTGGCCGGGATTAGGCTGGTTACTGATTGAGTCGATCAAAGCGCAGGATCAGCCGGTGATTCAGGCGCTGGTGATGCTGTTCGTGTTTGAGTTTATTGTAATTAACCTGCTGGTCGATCTGCTTTACGCGGTGGTCAATCCGGCCATTCGTCTGCGACAGGAGCCGAAATGAGTAGTCAATCGCTGACCGAAAATCCGCCTCAGATCATTCGTTCGCCGTGGCGTGATTTCCTGCATGCCTTTGTGCGTAACCCGCTGGCGCTGGTCTCTGGCGGGTTTGTGCTGCTGCTAATTGTGGTGGCGATTTTTGCCCCCTGGCTGGCACCCTGGGATCCCATGGTCCCGGACTGGATGGCGCTGTCGTCGCCGCCTTCTACGGCACACTGGATGGGGACCGACGAGCTGGGGCGCGACCTGCTCAGCCGCATTATCTATGGGGCGCGCATCTCGCTCTATATCGGCGTGCTGTCGGTGACGATGGGCATGCTGGTCGGGGTGATACTGGGCTTACTGGCGGGCTATTACGGCGGTTGGGTCGATATGCTGATCATGCGCGGTGCCGACGTCCTATTCGCGTTTCCCGGCATGTTGCTGGCCATTGCGGTGGTGGCGCTGCTGGGGACCGGCCTGAACAATGTGATTATCGCGGTCGCGGTCTTCAGCGTACCGGTATTTGCCCGTATCGTGCGGGCGTCGACGCTCTCTCTGAAACAGGCTGCCTATGTTGAAGCCGTGCGCTGTGCCGGTGCGCCAGACCGTGTCATCATTCTGCGGCATATCCTGCCCGGCACGCTCTCCAGCGTGATTGTCTATTTCACTATGCGCATCGGCACCAGTATTCTGACGGCGGCAGGTCTGAGTTTTATCGGACTGGGCCCGGAACCAGACGTGCCCGAATGGGGCAATATTCTGGCGATGAGCCGTAGCATGATGATGGCCGGGGCCTGGCACATGAGCGTATTCCCGGGGCTGGCGATTTTTATCACCGTGCTGGCATTTAATCTGCTTGGCGACGCGCTGCGTGACACGCTCGATCCCAAACTCAAGGGCTGAAGATGGATTATCAACAACTGCAGCGCGACCTGCTGCTGACGCGCTGGCGTGAAAGGCGTCAGCTCGGGCAGCCGCGCAGCGCATGCGGACCCACGAATCGCATCAGCGATGTCCCGGGCGTGCGTGTCGGACATGACACGCTGAGTGAAGGCGAAAAGCAGACTGGCGTCACCGCTATCGTTCCGCCGGGCGACAATCTGTTTCTCACGCCGCTGCCGTGTGGAGCTGAAGTGCTGAACGGCTTTGCGAAACCCGTCGGACTGGTGCAGATAGAGGAACTTGGCGTGCTTCAGACGCCGATTCTGCTCAGTAATACGCTGGCGGTCGGCACGCTGTTTACCGCGCTGGTGCGGGAGGCCATCCGTCGTAACCCGGAACTGGGCCGGGCGTTGCCTACGGTCAACCCGCTGGTGCTGGAGTGCAACGATGGCTGGCTGAATGATATCCAGGCGCTGGCTGTCAGTGAGGCGATGGCGCAGGCGGCGGTGCAGACGGCCTCCGCTGATTTCGCGCGCGGCAGCGTCGGCGCGGGACGCGGGATGAGCTGTTTCAGCCTTAAAGGGGGCATCGGCACCGCCTCGCGGGTTATTCCCTCGCTTAACGCCACGCTTGGCGTGCTGGTGCTGGCCAATTTCGGCGCACTGGAGGCCTTAACGATCGATGGCGTGCGGGCGGGCGAGATGATTGCGCCGCTACTGGCCGGGGGGACGCCGCAGCGGGATGCCGGTTCTGTCATCATCATTATGGCCACAGATGCACCGCTGGATGCCCGTCAGCTGAAGCGCATCGCGAAGCGGGCCGGTGCCGGTCTGGGGCGGCTGGGCAGTTACTGGGGCCACGGCTCGGGCGATATTGCGGTGGCGTTTTCCACGCAACCGCTGCCGCAACCGCCGCAGGACGACACGCTGGAGCCGCTGCTTGCCGCGGCAGCCGATGCCACTGAACAGGCGGTACTGGATGCCTTGCTGAGCGCCGAGGCT
The DNA here is from genome assembly GCF_003201065.1 of Pantoea sp. JKS000250. Lineage (NCBI taxonomy): Bacteria > Pseudomonadati > Pseudomonadota > Gammaproteobacteria > Enterobacterales > Erwiniaceae > Pantoea > Pantoea sp. JKS000250. The sequence goes on from NZ_QICZ01000001.1 coordinate 3,926,579, forward strand.
GTTACCGGCTTTCGCGGTCACCATCGACCCTCACTGACGCAGATTCTGGACAGGTTAACCTCATGAAAATTTTTATCTCAGCCGACATTGAAGGCATCGCGGGCGTCATGCGTCCGGAGCAGTGTACACCTGGTCACCCGGAGCATCAGATCGCCCGTGGTCTGATGGAACAGGAAGTGAATGCCGCGATTGAGGGGGCGTTCGCCGGCGGCGCAATGGAAGTAGTTGTTGCCGATAGCCATGCGCAGATGACCAATTTACGTGCGGAAAATATCGATCCCCGCGCCCGACTGGTGCAGGGCAAACCTCGCTGCCTGTCGATGGTGGAAGGGATAGAACAGCAGACGTTCGACGGACTGTTTCTGGTGGGGTTTCACAGTGCAGCGGGTGAATCCGGCGTACTGGCGCATACCATCAATGGGCGTGCGTTCTGGCGTATACACATCAATGGCCTGGTGATGGGCGAAACCGATATTTATGCCGCCGCCGCCGCTGAACAGGGTACGCCATTGCTGCTGGTCACCGGCGACGATCAGTTACAGAGCTGGATAGCGGAACACTACCCCTCAGTCGATTATGTCTGTGTAAAACGCGCCATTTCGCATACCTGCGCGGAATCCATTAGTCCACAGACGGCCCAACGTGCGATCGCGGCCGCAGCACGCGCTGCGCTGAAGCATCAACCCCAGGTGAGCAAGACCCGCCTGACGGCACCTTACGCTATGCAGCTTCAGACCACTAAACCGGTGCTGGCCGATCTGTTCAGCCTGATCCCCGGTGTTACGCGCCTGGATGCCGTTACCGTGGCGTATCAGGCTGAAAAGATGGAAACGTTAATCAGCTTACTCAGTGCCTTCTCCTATCTGGCGAGTACCCAGTCGTAGCAGCATTATCCCAGGGCTGCCTGTAACGTCAGCCCGTTTATCCCGCTTTTCTGTTCGCCTGATATCTGTACATATGCCTCATCCTCCGGATGAGACAGGATCGCTGCTGGCTTCAGCCTGATGAACCCATACTTCTGAACCAAAGCTGCACCACGGCAGCGCGAGCCCCGCTCTCTGCAGAGGCTTCAGACGGGACTGCCGGATGCGAAAAGGTGCGTGACAGGTCGCTGAGCCTGCGCTGGTTTTGCGGTACAGTTTTTGCAACAGGGGAACAATTACTTTCACTCTCCGCCGGTGCAGCCTGTCGGAGAGGCCTCCGGGTCCGGTATTCCATCCAGGATAAATCATCATGCGGCTCCGCCATATAGAGGTCTTTCAGGCCATCGTACAGACCGGCAGCATCAGCGCAGCGGCGCGCCTGCTGAATGTGTCGCAACCGAATATCAGCCGTGTGCTGAATCACGCTGAACAGCAACTGGGATTTGCGCTGTTTGAGCGACGTATCCAGGGAATGAGCGTGACGGCAGAAGGGCGACGACTCCTACCTGAAATCGACGATCTCTGCCAGCGCCTGCAATCCATTACCCAGCTCACTGAACAGCTGCGGCGCGGTGAAGGGCAGTTAGTCCGCGTTGGCGCGGCGCATGCGTTTGGTCAGATGGTGATGGCTCCCGCGCTGGTGACCTGGCGGCAACAGATGGCCTCCGTCAGTGTCGAACTGGTCACCGAGCACTTCAGTACCTTATGCCAGATGATTCTGGAAAATCAGCTCGATTTCGCGCTTGTCTTCGGTCAGCAGGTCGATGCGGATCTGCTGGCTGAACCTCTTTTTCAGTCTTCCATGGTGGCGCTGTTACCGCGCCATCATCCCCGCCATGAACCCGTTACGCTACAATGGTTATGCGACAATAATTTACTGATGATGCAGGCGCAGGATCCTCTTGGACGCGCCCTGAATCGTGCGCTGCGTGATAAGAAACTGAATCCTGCCGTTTCGTTGTCGATCAAAACCTATTCGGTCATTGCAGATATGGTGCTGGCAGGCGGCGGCGTGGGCGTCGTGGATCTCTTCACCGCCTGTCGCTATGCCGATCAGCTAAAGCTGCTGCCCGTCGCGCAACCTCTGCCGTTTGAAGTGATGCTGATCAGCCGTCGTGACCAGCCACAGTCGCAGTCCACGCTGCAACTCAAGCAGGTGATCCGTAACAGACTGTGGGAGATAGCCCGGCAGTGTGAGGCGCAGTTCATGGGGGGCTGAACCCGCGTCTGCATTGTCAGGTTGCCTGAGATTTTATTCATTCTTAACCCGGATACGTCATGAAATAACGCGCAGTGCGTCTGTATCAGAATGGTGCATGCTGCACTGACTTCATGCGTGTTAATCCCGTCACCACGCCGGTTTACCGCCTTCCTCCGCTGCTTTAACAGTTGGCGCAGTAATTGCTTTCTCATAGTTACCGCATCCTGCAGCGCAGGAACAGGCACCGTAGCCTGGTAAGCGGCCTGTGGCGACACGCCACTCCACGACATCGATTTCAGGCGAAGAAGCCCTGCCGGCAATGCTGTCGGCGGGGCTTTTTTTTGGAGTAAATCTATGAATAAGTTGAAAGCATGGTTTCAGGGGCCACAGGTTATTACCGAAGCAGAGGCCGTTGAGGATTACGCGGTTGGCCGCGTGCCGTCGCACTATCGCTGGCCCATTCCGGCCATTATTCTGGTGTTGCTTGGCAACTCTACCGCCATGTTCTGGTTCAGCCTTGGCGCGGACATGAGCTACCAGGTCGGCTGGCCAATGCTGCTGCTGCCGATAGGTTATATGGTGGTGTTCGCCACCCTGATTGGCTCGTGCATCATGAAGATGGCGAGCAAAGAGGGCCTTTCACTCAATCTGATGACGCGCGGTCTGGGGTTTGGCTATATGGGCTCCGCCGTCACCTCGCTGATTTACGCGGTAAACTTCATCTTCTATTTCCTGTTCGAAGGCACCATTGTTTCCCACGCCATCGCCAACTATGCGGGCGTGCCGGTCAACTCCCCGACCGGTATCGCCATCTTTGCGCTGATGGGGCTGGCCGCCATCTGGTTTGTCTGGAAAGGCATGTCATCAATGCAATTTCTGCAAACCTGGGGCGTTCCCATTTTCATTGTGCTGTTTGGTTTTTGTATCTGGCAATTAACGCACCACTATCCGGCGGTCAGCTTCAGCGGCTGGCAGCCAAAGGGGGAGGTCGACAGTAACGCTTTGTGGCTGGTCATGAATATGGCCAACGGGCAGATTGTTTTTCAGGGCCTGATGGCCACCGATTACGGTCGTTTTGCCCGCCCGGGTATCAGTCATAAAGGTACTGCAACGATCATGCTGGGGATGCTGATCCCGATTGTCGTAGTCATGCTGTTTGGCGCCTTTATGGCCTATACCCTGATGCCGCATATTCAGGGCGAAGATGTCTGGTCACTGGCGCTGGATCCGGGCTTTGTCTTCCCGCTGATCATCGGGCTGACCGGCGTGTTATTTGCGGTGATTACCCAGATCCGTATTAACGTGCTCAATCTCTACTCGGGTTCGATTGCACTGTCGAATACCATGGATATGGCGTTTAACTATCGGCCGGGACGTCAGTGGTGGATGTTGCTGGTCTGGCTGCTGGGCGTGGTTTTCTATATCTGCAATATCCTGCAGTACACCGGTACTTTCCTGTCTATTACCGGTATTCTCACCAATACCTGGGTATTTATTATCCTTGCGGATTACTTTATCTGTCGAAAAGTGCTGCATCTTGCGCCCTCTGATTTCGTGGAGTTTCGCAAAGCGTATCTGCGTATGTGGAACCCGTCCGGCGTCATTGCGTTGTGCGTCGCTGTTGCGATAGGCGCGGCGGGTGTGCTGGGCCTCTATCCGATGGTATACGCCTCGTTTATTGCCATGCTGGTGGGTCCTGTGCTGCATGTCGCGATCAGCGTGGCGACCCGCGGCAGCTATTACTTCAAAACTTTCCCTGAGGATATGCAAACCCACTGGAAACCCTCTGATGCTTACCAGGGACCGAAACCGGTATTTAATCCGTTACTGAGCAAGGAGGCAGAATAATGCGCATCAATGTGGCAACCATTCAGTATGAACCCACGCAGTTCAGAAAAGAGGAGAATGTCGCTCGCCTGCTGGCATTGGCAACCCAGGCCGCGCGGGATGGCGCACGTTTGATCGTAATGCCGGAAATGGCCACCACCGGTTACTGCTGGCTGGATCGTGCGGAAGTCGCCCCCTATGTCGAAACGGCGGACGGCGCCACCAGCCGGGCATTTGCTGCTATTGCGCGTGAGTTTAACTGCTTTCTGGTCTTCGGCATGCCGGAGCGGGACAGGGTCACCGACCTCTACTATAACAGCGCCATCCTGGTCGGACCGCAGGGCGTAATCGGCGTTCACCGTAAAACCCACCCCTATATTTCGGAACCGAAATGGGCGGCGAATGGTGATAGCGGTCATCAGGTCTTTCAGACGGAGATCGGCAATATTGCGATGTTGGTCTGTATGGATATTCACTTTATTGAAACCGCCCGGCTGGCCGCGCTGGGCGGCGCGCACATTATCTGCCACATCAGCAACTGGCTGGCTGAACGTACACCTGCGCCTTACTGGCTCACGCGCGCCTGGGAGAATGGCTGTGCGCTGATTGAAAGTAACCGCTGGGGATGGGAGCGGGGCGTGCAGTTCAGCGGCGGCAGTTGCATTGTGGATAGCCAGGGGCGTTTGCTGGCCAGTTGCGACGGCGGCGATCGGATACTCAGCGCTGAATTACCCCTTCCGGAGGAAAATCCGCAACTGAATAAGCGCCGGCCTGAGCTGTATCAGCGTTTGATGACCAATACGTTCTTCTGGAATCCAAAGGACTTTTTTGGCTTGTACGGACGTCATCCACTGCCCGATGGCAAAGCGTCCCGGATTGCGGTGGCGCAGTTTCGCCCGCAAAACGATGTTAATGCTAATCTGGCACAGATTCGGCATCAGGCCGAACAGGCGAAAGCGGGCGGCGCAGAATTGCTGGTCTTGCCGGAGCGGGCGCTGACCGGAAGTGACGGTAGCCGCTTCGCGCTAACACTGGATGATGCACCTCTGCAGGCGCTGATTGCGCTGGCGATAGAGCTGGATATCGCACTGCTCACGGGATTCGCCGAGCGGGAAGGGGAGCAGTGCTATAACAGCGCGGTGCTGGTAAGCAGTGAGGGGGTAAATGCGCACTATCGGCAGATTCATGTCAGCGACCAGGATCGGCACTGGGCCAGCGCAGGCAATCAGTGGGTGACGTGCGATCTGCCCTGCGGGCGGGTCGGCATTATGCTGGGTGAAGATCTGCTGGTGCCGGAAGCCGCACGGATTCTGGCGCTGGAAGGCTGCGATATCATTGCCTGCCCGGCGCAGCTTCATTCACCTGCGCCAATGGCGCACGCGGGCACGGCGATCCCCCATGTCTGGCCGATTCCGCGCGGTGCCGATCCTTACCACTGGCTTCTGCCGCGCGTTCGGGCGGGTGAGAATAATGTCTGGCTGGCGTTCGCTAACTGGCCAGCCGCTGAAGGAAAAAGCTTTGGTCTGAGCGGGATTTTTGGCCCGGACACGTTTGCTTTTCCGCGTCAGGAAGCGAAAGCTCTCGGTGAGAAAGGACTGGCGCTGCTGGATATCTCAACGGGTTCAGCCGCTACCCATTACCCCGACCATGTTGTAAGACGCAAAGACCTGGTGCTGATGCGTCAGCCGCATTACTACACTGCGCTGATTACTCAACCACCGCGATGATCCAAAGACGCGGCCTGTTGTGGGTCGCGTTGTTTCAGGAGCTATTATGACTGCCACTCCGCTGCTGCCTAAACGCGTTATTCCGGTTGGTATTCTCTATTCTGTTTCAGGCGATTATGCGGTGATCGGGCGCGAGATGCTTAATGGCATCCTGCTGGCGATCGAGGAGATAAACGCTAATCCCGCCCATCCGTTTACCCTTGCGCCTGTGATCCGCGATCCGCAGGGTTCGCTGGATCTCTACTATGAATATTGTCACGACTTACTCTATCGCCACGGCGTGCGTCATGTGATCGGCTGCTACACGTCCGCGGCGCGAAAGACCATTCTGCCGTTGATCGAGGGTGCCAACGCGCTGCTGTGGCATTCCGCGCGCTATGAGGGGTTTGAGAGCAGCAATAGCGTGATTTACCTGGGCGCCACCCCTAATCAGCATATTTTGCCGATGCTGAGCTGGCTTTTACAGCAGCAGGCGGCAGAGATCTATCACATCGGTTCGAACTATGTCTGGTCCTGGGAGATGGATCGCATCACCCGTGAAGCCATGATCCCCGCGGGCGGCAGCGTGCTGCAAAGCAAATTACTGCCGATGGGCGAAGAAAATGTCGAGACGATAATCGCGGATATTATCGCCTGCCGCCCGAAAGTCCTCCTGAATACCCTGGTCGGTAAAAGCGCTTACAGTTTTTACCGCGCCTGGCATCAGGCCTGCCAGCAGCAGCCCTGGTTAAGTGAGGTGCTAAAGCTAAGCCTGACCTTGTGTGAACCGGAAGTTCAGTTGATTGGCGCAGAGGCGTTAGAGGGATACCTGGTTTCTGCCAGCTGGTTTCAGTCGATAGACAACACCGCCAACCGGCGTTTTCTCAGCAGCTATCACCAGCGCTTTGGTGAGCATGTTTCGCCATCAGTGGACAGCGAGAGTGCCTGGCTGGCCGGGCATTTGCTGGCGAGAGCCATTGCGCGCCACGGCAATGATGACGTTGAAGGTGTACGCGATGCGGTATTGCTGGATGAAATGGATTCGCCAGCCGGGCGAATCCGCCTTAACGCCGGAAATAATCACTGCTGGCTGACCCCGCATCTGGCGCGTTGCCACAACGGCAGGCTGGAGAGTTTCTGGCAGGCTGATGAGCCGGTGGAACCCGATCCCTGGCTGGCCTGGGTGGACCTCGCGAGCCTTACGCCGCATGGAGGTGGCGAATGAGCCGAAAAAACGTGCAGATGCGCGGATTAAAGGTGTGTGTGATCGGCTGTTCTGACCGTGATAACCACCATCTGGCGCAGCAGTTTAGCCGCATAGGGATAGAAGGCCTGTTCTGTGCAGTGTTTCCGGATGAGAACCAGCTGGCTGACCAGCAGCTGCTGGTATTCGATGGCGATAACTCTACCCTGTTTCACCCCACAAACCCGCTCCCCTGGCCCGCGCTGCCAAAGATTGCGCTGACTGCCATTGAAACGCCATCACGACTACAGTGGATTGCCGAACAGAAGATCGACAGCTACATGCGCAAACCCGTGCGCTTTGACGGTGTGATGACTGCGTTTACCCTGGCGCTTACTCATGCCGCACAGATCCACCAGCTCGAAGCGCAGCTCCGGCGGCAGGAGGAGCGTCTTAGGGCTCGCCGGTTTCTGTTTTCCGCGCAACTGCGGGTAATGTCTGCGCTACGGCTTGAGGAGGACGATGCTTACAGCCTGCTGCGCCGCGCTTCAATGGCGCAACACATGACCATTGAAAATCTCAGTTGTGCGTTGCTGAACGATACGGAGTCCTGGATCAACCGGCTGAGGTCGATGCTGGCGGAATAGTGTGCTTTTCTTAATAAGTTACTGTACAACAAACGACCTCAGGAAGAGGCCGAAGTGTCGTTGTAATGGGTTGAAGTCAGATTTTATAATGTTCTGTCCGTCTTCATGCGATCAGCTGACAATGCATGCGTTAATTTTTGCTGAGGTTTCAACAATACGCGTGGCATCACCTTCATCTAAAGGTGGCATGTTTAACGTGCTTTTGCCAGGAATAGGACCTGATTTATCACTCAGCTGTCCTATTATTAAACTCTCCTCTATCACCATTGCCCGGCCTGAATGTCTGTAAACAAACCCTGACTCATCTCTGTCATACCTTTCCAGCCAGCGAGGAATATGCAGCAGAGGATGTCTTTCAATTTTTGGGGCATTTTGGCTCACATATAGCGATTAATCTGCAGAAGAGGTCGCCTTAAGTACAACCCGACAGACACTCTGGTATCTAATCGGGATGTACCTGTTGCTTATATCAGGTGAAGATTATTAATCAGCACATTTTTCGAGAAGCTGTTACGGTCAACGCCAAACATCCTGTCAAACTCCATGTGATCTTTCTTATCATCCACCTTCACTCTTTCGCGTGCTGTTTTCTTAAACTTCATGGGCGACTGTTTATAAGCAAGGCTAAAGCTTCTGGAAAAATGGGGCAGCGAAGTAAATCCACACGCACAACTGATGTCAGTCAAAGACCAGTCGGGGGCCAGATCGATAAATTCTTTTGCCAGAGTGAGTCTGACTTTCCACATCCATTTTATGGGTGTGATGCCGTAGAAAAGGTTAAACACGCGACAGATATCAAAGCGGGTCTTGCCGCTGATACGTTCGAGATCTTCTAATAAAATGTCTTCTGAAATATTTTCAATGATGTAGTCAATGACTTTAACGATGCAGTGCGCCTTTTCTGCTTTCGCATGTTTGCCATAAATGACCAGATGCCGGTTTTCAAGATCATCCACTATTTTCCGGCTAAATCCCTCTTTTTCTGCTTCTGTCAGTCTGCGTTCTAACATACACACTCCTTATGTTACCGATGATAAGTTGAACCGTGAATTTATTCGGGTGCTGCTTATAGTTTCATTTAGCAATCAACGTGCCAAAAAAGTTAACTAAATAACATGCTGTTTATTATGGTTTTTTATTAAATTTCCCTGTTTCGGGAAGGCGGATTTCCCGGAAATGGGAAGAAGAAAGCGAGCGGGCTGGTCATTAATCCCATTAGTGGGAATGCCTGTCTGACACGTCTCAGGCGTGTAACTGTCCTGCTAAACGGCTGTTTTGTGAGAAAGGGACGTTCCGTTAATGAGACGGACAGGAAATCAGAGTGGGAGAATAATAACCCTCTTATTTCAAGCTGATGATTTAAATGAAGAAAATTAAATTTTTTTTGTGGCACACTCTTTGCTTGAGTCTTACCAGCATTTTCACAGGGTAAGACAATGGATATTTCAATCACACAGCCAGGTCATAAACAGTGGTTCAGAAAGTACGGGATTAAATGGATCTCCGGAGGGCTGGTTTTCGCCACGTTAATTGTGATTTATAACGTAAAATTTTCTCCTTATAAGGTCCCGCTCAGTAGCCTCTCCGTAGCAGAGGTGAAATTTGGCAATTTTTCGGTGGATGTCAGAGGGAATGGTGTATTGCTTCCACAGGACATTAACTGGGTTTCAGCCAGCGTTGATGCCCGGGTCGAGGCGGTCATTTACAAAGCGGGCACGCGGGTTAAAAAAGGCCAGTTGCTGGTTAAGATGAGTAATCCTACGGTTGAACAGCAGTACCAGGAAAACAAACTGGAATATGATGCGCTGCAGGCAGAGACTGACGCCAGAAATGCGGAGCTGAAGAATAAAATTCTTAATCAGGAAGCTGTTCTGCTGGATGCAAAGTCTCGTTTATCGGGTTCTGAAATGAAGCTTAAAGCGCAGAAAAAGTACATCGCTGCCGTACCCGTGCTGGATTATGAGACGACCCGTATTGCGACTGAGCTCAATCGTCATCAGGTGGAATTTGAAGAAAAACGTTTAGCTACCCTGAAGCAGAGTGTTGACGCTGACACCAAAGCCAATCTGATGCGCCTGAGAAAATCTGCCTCCCTGGTCGTCCTAAGCGAAGAGCAAATGCAGTCCCTGAATGTGACCTCCCCGATTGATGGTGTATTGCAGGATGTCGCCGTGCAGGCCGGGCAGCGCATTATAACGGGAAGTAACATTGCCCGGCTGGCCAAAGAAAAAGACCTTTACGCTGAATTGAAAGTCCCTGAGTTGCAGTCGCGGGATTTAGCGGTGGGACAGCCAGTGATGATCAACACAGGAAGAAGCACGTTTCAGGGGCGGGTATCGAGGGTTGATCCGGCGGTGGTTAATGGTACGGTCAAAGTTGATGTGACGTTTGAGGGGCCTCTGCCGCAGGAAGCCCGACCCGATTTAAGTGTTGATGGCTTGATTGCCGTGGCAAAGATTTCGCAAACGCTGTTTGTGGAAAGACCCCCTTATGCGCAAAACAATCTGCCTTCCACACTCTACAGGCTTGATGAAAAAGAGCAGTCAGCCACCAAAATGAAGGTGGATTTTGGTCAGGGTTCAGTTGATTTCATCCAGATCACCAGTGGCTTGCGCGCTGGCGACAAAATTATTCTGAGCGACAGTTCTGCCTGGCAGGATGCTGATCAGATCGCAATCACGCCCTGAATGCACAACACCCGACAGCAACGATAAAGGGACAATCTATGGACACCGAAACAATGGAAAATTTGGTAGAACTCAACGATATCAACAAGATTTTTCTGACGGATGAAATTGAAACGCATGCGTTAAGCAAAATCAGCTTTACCCTGTCTAAAGGTGAATATGTGGCCATTTCCGGTCCTTCAGGATGCGGAAAATCAACGCTTCTTTCCATTCTTGGTTTACTGGACGTCGCATCTTCCGGCACCTATACCCTGGCCGGACATAATGTCGAAAATATGACTAAGCAGCAGCGTGCCTCTTTGCGTAATCGCGACATTGGCTTTATTTTCCAGTCATTTAATCTGATTAGCGATCTGACCATTGAAGAAAATGTGGCGCTGCCGCTGACCTACCGTAAAGAGATGAGTAAAGCAGAAAGACAAAGCCGGGTAAGTGATGCGCTGGCGAAGGTTCATATGTCGCACCGGGCGCGCCATTATCCTTCGCAGCTGTCAGGCGGGCAGCAGCAGCGTGTTGCCGTCGCGCGGGCAATTGTCGGCTCGCCCTCCGTCCTGCTGGCGGACGAACCGACAGGTAACCTGGATTCAAAAAATGCCGAAGCGGTAATGGATATTCTGGACAATCTGCACAGAGAGGGCGCAACCATCTGTATCGTGACGCATGACCCACGCTCTGCTGAACGCGCTCAGCGCAGTATCATTCTTTCTGATGGTCAGGTTGTCGCTGATGGTTTGCATAACCATGAACTCACGCTGATCAGGGAAGCATAAAATGCTATTTGATATCCGATATGCTTTGCGACTGTTACTGAAAAGCCCCGCTTTTTCTGCCATGACCGTGTTAATTATGTCGTGCGGTCTTGCGCTGACGCTGTATATGGTGTCGGTGATCAATACGTTTATGTTTTCACCTCTGCCCTATACGCACGGCGAGAATATGGTGTTACTCAACCCCGTGGTAAATGGTGCAAGCCTGAGCGACTCCGGGCTTAATTATCTTGATTACGCCGAAATTAAAGCGCACAGCACCGCGCTGGAGAATGTGGGCTACTTTTACGGTGAGCGTGCAGATATCAGCGATGGCAATAAAGCCGTTTCCTATATGGCGACGCGCAGTACTGACGATATGTTCGCCTATACGGGCGTGCAGCCTCTTCAGGGCAGGGCGTTCAGCCAGGGCGATACCGAGCCCGGTGCTGAACCGGTCGCTGTGATCAGTTACGCACTGTGGCAAAATTATTTTGCCGGAAGCCCGTCAGTGATTAACCGCAGCGTACTGATTAACAGTGTCAGGACACGCATCGTCGGTATCATGCCGAAAGAATTTGCCTTTCCATTTTTTCAGGATCTCTGGCTTCCCTCGCAGCTGAACCCGTCACAGTTTTTGACCCGTAAGGATGCCCCGGAGATTTCCGTCTATGCCCGTCTGAAACCTGGCGTTTCGGCTAGTGCCGCTAATGCAGACCTGAATGCGGTGATGCAAAGTCTGGCGAGCCGCTATCCTGAAACCAATAAGGGGCTGTCAGCACAGGTACTGACTTTCCAGGAAAACTTCATGGGCGAAGAGACGGTGACAATTTTCGTCGTCATGCTGGTCGCTGTAGGATTCGTGCTGGTTCTTGCCTGTTGTAATGTCGGCAATCTCCTGCTTGCCCGCACCACGGAGCGCGCCAAAGAAATTGCTATTCGGGTGGCGCTGGGTTCGCCGGCAGCCAGATTAGTGATGCAGATGATGTGGGAAAGTCTGTTCATCTGTCTTCTTTCCGGGGTTATTGCTGTTCTGCTGGCCGCCTGGGGACTGGAAATGACTAATCGCCTCCTGCCCGGCTTCGTCCCTAACAAGATCCCTTTCTGGTGGCATCTGAGTCTGGACAGCGGAATGATCCTTCAGGCGCTGCTTCTGGTCATCCTGACAGTGGTGACGACAAGTGCACTGCCAGCCTGGAAAATTACTCACGGCAACTTCAACGATGTGCTGCGTGACGGAACCCGTGGTGCGCAAAGCCGCAGTGCGGGTCGCATTTCCCGCATCCTGGTGACATTCGAAGTGGGCTTATCCTGTTCGATACTGTGTATCAGTGCCCTGTTAGGTGTGCTGGTTTATCAGGCTACGCGTGCGGATTACGGTGTAAATACGCAGGATTACCTGACGGGGCAGATTCACCTTAACGCCACCCAGTATCCTGATGAAAAAAGCCAGGTTCTGTTTTACCAGAAACTGCAGAATGCCCTGAATACGATTCCGGGAAGCGATCGCTCGGCAATTACAACCAGTACCGTCGGGCAGTTTACTGTTCCACAGCAGGTGGATGTCGATAGTTCAACCGTTAACAGCCGCGATAAGTGGGCCTATCCGCTGGTTAATGATGTTCAGGTGATGCCGGGCAGTCTTTCTGGTATGGGGATCAAAGCGGTGACAGGACGCGAGTTTGCGTTCAGTGATGACAGCGGTTCACAGCCGGTCGTGGTTGTCAGTCAGTCTTTTGTCAGTCAGTACTGGCCGGGTGAAAAAGATGTGATTGGCAAGCGACTGCGTCTTCGCAATGCGGAGGATCCGCGCTGGTACAGTGTGATAGGGGTCGTTCCTGACGTTATCCACGGGCGTCCTTTCAGCACCTTCCGGCATCGCGCTACCGTTTATCGCTCCCTGCAACAGCAGACAGCATCCTCAGTGAATGTCCTGTTGCACGCCAGAAATCCGGCGTTGTCGGGGCCTGCGCTGATCAACGCCGTCAGACAGATTGACAGTAACCTTTCCGTCAGCCAGATTCAGACCCTGGACCAGCGTCTGGCGCGCAACACGGCCGGACTGCATTTCATTGCCAGCCTGTTCATGCTGTTTGGCCTGATCGCAACGATACTGGCCGCAACGGGCATTTACGCGGTGATGCGTAATGTTATCAACCAGCGCGTGCAGGAAATTGGTGTCCGCATGGCGATGGGGGCGACAGAGAGTATGCTCATGAAAATGCTGATGCTGCAGGGCGGAAAACAGCTACTGGCCGGACTGATCATTGGTCTGCCACTGGCACTGTTTACCGCACCGAAACTGATCCGTATTCTGGGTGATGGCAGGACAGGTTTTATGTTGCTGTTTGCCGGTGTAGCATTAACCATCTCGCTGGTGGTTGCGGTCGCGGTCTGGTTTCCCTCTCGTCGGGCGACACGTTTGTCTCCGTCAGAAGCGATCAGACATGAATGAATCTTCTCCATGCCGTTCCGGCATGGTTTGCTGAGCTGAGTCTTTTTATGGATGAAAAAAAACGGATCCTCATCATTGATGACGATACCGGAATTTTAAGCAGCCTTGAATTATTGCTGCGTATGGAAGGCTATGATGTGACCCTTGAAACGCAGGCCAGCCAGCTGATGCGGCATCTCACCAGCAAGCCGTTTGACCTGGTGCTGATGGATATGAACTTCCAGAAGGATACGACTTCAGGCAAAGAGGGGCTGCAGCTCCTCGATGAGCTGAAAAAGTTTGACGACTGTCTGCCTGCTGTGGCCATGACCGGGTGGGGCAGCGTGGATATTATCGTCAACGCGATGCGTGCCGGCGCAGCAGACTTCATTCAAAAACCCTGGGATAATGAACGTTTGCTGAGCATTGTTCAGCAACAAATCGAACTCAGTCGTGCAAGACGTTCAGGAAACTGTTTACGGGAAGAGAATAAACTCCTGAAACGTGCTCGCGATGATGACATGGACAGTGAGTGGGTGGTTCAGTCCCGTTCCATGCAACAGCTGCTGAACATGGTTCAGGCTGTCTCGGGAACGGATACCAGCATTCTTATTCTGGGCGAAAATGGCACGGGCAAAAGTTTGCTGGCGCGCCATATTCACCATCTCTCGTCCCGCAAAGACAATAGCCTGGTTGAGGTCAATACCGGCTGCATTAACGAACATCTGTTTGAGAGTGAAATGTTTGGCCACGTGAAGGGCGCGTTCACCGATGCGCGCGAAAACCGCATCGGACGTTTTGAGCTGGCAGACAAAGGCACCCTGTTTCTCGATGAGATTGGCAACCTGCCGTTGTCACAGCAGGTGAAATTGCTGCGTGTTCTCGAAGAGCGGCAGTTTGAGCGTGTCGGCTCCTCCCGTACGCAAAAAACGAATTGCAGGATCATTGCAGCAACCAATGCCGATCTGGAAAAAGCGGTGGCTAACGGCGCTTTCCGCCAGGATTTACTGTACCGACTTAATGTTATTCAGTTACATCTGCCGGCGCTGCGTGACAGGCAGGAGGACATTGAGATTCTGGCAGAGCGCTTTCTGATGCGCTTTGCACGAAAGTACAATAAACTCGTGCCGCAGTTATCCCGCCCGGCCATTCAGGGACTGCATGACTACACCTGGCCGGGGAATATTCGTGAACTAAGCCACCTCATTGAGCGGGCCGTCCTTCTCTGCAGGAATAACCGGATCGACATTGAGGATCTCTGTCTGCCGGGAAATGTGGCGATGGAGCCGCGGCGCGTTGAACCCGTGACTGAAGGCGAGTCCGCTGACTCACTGACCCTGGCGGAAGTAGAAAAATCACTGTTGCTGAAACGCCTGCATCAATATGAGGGAAATGCGATTAAAGCCGCAGACTCGCTTGGCCTGAGCCGCAGTGCTTTTTATCGCAGACTGGACAAGCTAAAAATAAGTCATGAGTAAACTTTTCGACACCTTCAGGTTACGGTATTTCATTCTGTGCAGCCTCTCTCCGCTGGGGGGAATACTGGCCTATCTGCTTCTCTGGGGATTTCCGTCGCAGTCTTCTTACCTCAAAATATTAACTGTTCTGATTTTAGCGGTAACGTCACTCTATTTTGGCTACCACTTTTTTCTGCAACTGAATAATAAAGTCAATGTGATCTCAAATCTGCTCGAGGCGGTGGAACAGGAAGATTTCAGCCTGCGGGGAAGCACCCACGGACGGGACATCTTTGACGGCGTAATCATTCAGATCAACGCTATTGCCATGCAGCTATCACGTCATCGTCAGCAGCAGCGTGAAATGGATTTCCTGTTACAGAAAGTGCTCTCTAATATCAGCATTTCCATTTTCGCTCTCGACAGTCAGCATCGGGTCATCTGGTGTAATGATGCCGCCGCACGGATGCTGGAGCGTCCCATCGAATCGCTGATCGGTGAGGACGGCGAGCAGTGGCAGTCAGGCTGGCTGTTGAAAAATGCCAATACCGGCCATCCTGTTGAGTTCAGTCGTAATGGCCGGCCCGGTCGTTATAAGGTGAACAGCGATACCTATATCGTGGATGGCAAAAAAAACGTGCTGTTATTCATAAATGACGTGGATGAGTTACTGCGACATGAGGAAAAAAAGGCCTGGCAGAATCTGCTGCGCGTAATCAGTCATGAAATCAATAACTCGTTGAGTCCCATCGCCTCCATAAGCCAGATGCTGCAACAGCATTACCGCACCCATGCCGCGCAGGCACCCGAGGGCTTTGTGGAGGGCGTCGATTTGATTAACCGCAGAGCAAAAGAACTGATTACCTTCATCAGCAGTTATCAGCAGTTGAACAAACTGGCCCCGTCTAACCGGGTGGAAGAGGACCTGGCCGGGCTGATTAAAGAACTGCCTTTGCTCTTTATGCACCGTAAGTTCGAGCTCGATGGGCCAGAACCCCTGATGGCCAGAATCGATCGGGGGCAAATTTATCAACTGCTGATTAATCTGGTCAAAAATGCCGATGAGGCGATGGGGGAGAATCCGGGCGCGATTACCCTGACCTGGCAGGCGCAAAATGACCGGGTTCTGATCTCTCTCCTGGACAGCGGGGTCGGGTTGAGCAATCCGGACAATCTCTTTGTTCCTTTCTATACAACCAAGTCAGCAGGCAGTGGAATAGGATTGATATTGTGCCGCCAGATTGCTGAACAGCACGATGGCTACTTAACGTTAAAAAATCGCGACGGGATGCCGGGATGCCATGCCACCATTAGCCTGCAACGATAAAGTATTGCCCGGACCCGAATCCGGGCAGGCGTATTGTCTGGTTCGTTCGTTTGAACACACGCCGGACGGCCCGTTAAGGCGTGATGCGATACAGGGCTGGCTACGCGCTACGCTTGCTGACACGCTGCAGATCCCGCATGAAGAGTTACAGCTTGCCAGAACCCCGACCGGTAAGCCCTGGCTGCCTGCTCATGCATGGCTGCATTTTAATTTATCTCACAGTGGCACGCTGGCTGCGGTAGCGATGAGCAGCCAGTATCCGGTCGGCGTGGATATTGAGCATGTCACGGGGAACGCTGAGATTAAACGAAGAGTAGCAGACCGTTTTTTTCATCCTGTTGAACGCGCATTGCTGGAGGCGCAGACGGATGATCATCTGCTGCACTTCACTACGCTCTGGAGCCTTAAAGAGGCCTGGATCAAAATGTCCGGAGCGGGTCTGGCTCAACCCCTCTCATCGTTTTACGTGTTACCCGGGGAGGAAGGGAGAGCAAGAATCTGTGGGCGTGAAGGCTCGGCGATTGGAGTGGCACACTATCAGACTCTGCAGGACGATCGTCGTTACTCTCTGGCCTGCGTTGCAGGCAGCGCGCTGAAAAACCCGCCGTTACGCTGGCGGGTTATTTTTCAGCGGTGAGATGTGAAGCCGGTGCCCGTCATTAAGCACAATCAGAGGTGGAGACCTCACTGGCAAACGTGCCAGCTGAACCGGTATCTACATTCGCAGAGGGACTGACCGACATCCGCGCTCCGGCTGCAAGCGTGCCGGTAATGCGTGGGATATGACACAGTGCTGTTTCGGCACCCATACTCATCCGCACCGTAGCCGATTTTGCGGAAAAGTCTGCGGGTTTGCGGTTAAAACTGCCGCCCATCGCCAGCTCCAGTTGCAATTCATCTGTTTTGCCTGCAGCGCGAATGTCTGTGCCCATACTTCCTTTGACACTGAGCTGAGCAGGCTGATACGGCAACTTACGATGACCTCAAAAAGGGTAACGCCTTCGAGCTGAAAGTTACCGAAACAGAATCGCACAACGCCTCCATCCACTCCGCTGTGCAGTACGATCTGATTGGCAAGTTATCAGAGGGAACTTTGCTTACAAGACGAACCGTTGCCGAAATTCTTAAAGGCCTCAATGCTGACGTCTTCGCACAATTCAAGAGCAACCCGGAAAGCTTCATTGCCGAAGCCATTCGCTTGATAAATGAACAAAAGGCTAATGTCATAATCGAGCATTTGGCCTATGACACGCTAGAAGACAAATTCGATTTGGACATTTTCACCACGGGTCAGAGCAAACAGGATCTCAGTAAGGCCGGGAGTAAATTGCAAAATCACATTTATGACTATGTACTTACCGACTCCGCAATTGAGCGCAAGTTCGTCGAAGAGTTGGATACCAGCAAGGATGTGGTGGTATATGCCAAGTTGCCACGTGGTTTTCTGATCCCAACCCCAGTCGGTGATTACAACCCCGACTGGGCCATTTCCTTCAAAGAAGGCTCGGTCAAGCATGTGTATTTCGTTGCTGAGACCAAGGGCTCGATGTCGTCACTGGATTTACGGCCTGTTGAAGCCACCAAGATTAAATGTGCCCGTAAGTTCTTCGATGAGATTAATAAAAAGTTTGCTCCAGAAAACGTGAAGTATGACGTAGTGGATAGCTTTGGTAAGCTGATGGAAGTGGTGAAATAAAATACTAAGTATTGGCCATGTGGTGGTGAGATTATGGAGTACACAAATTGCCACTGAAGCATATGGCCATATCTGAACTTTCGTCCGGTGTGCATGACACCGGACGAGTATCGGTATATACCTGCAAAGCAGGAAATATCAAAAAGAACGTTGAACTTAAAAGGGACTTAAATAAATATTCGAATTGGAGAAATTGCGCATCATTTATGCCATATGAAGTATCAATCCCTAGCATATTGGCCAGAACTTTCACCCCAGATACTTTCCTATAGTAGCTCTCATTGCCAAAACGTGGTACTTACTCATAAATATGTTGGGTAGAATGGTTGAGGACCTAAAAGTATAACGTTCAACGAGTGTCTTATAATTAGGGAGTTGGATAAATTTAGGATAATAAATGGTGTTTTCTTACCTTTATGGAATAATCTTTTAATGTCAGTATTAACACACCAATACATCATCGTTTACGAAACAGCAGTCCTGCTGTTAGCGCATCTTACCCATTCATCAAGCTTATCAGCCCATTCCTGCATCATCACTTTACGCTCATCAAGATACGTCGCATGGTTGTAAGTGCGGCGAACATTGTTGGTATCAGCGTGCGCAAGCTGAGCCTCGATAGCATCAGGTCGATAACCCATCTCGTTTAAACGGGTACTTCCTGTAGTTCTGGTTGCATGTGGACTATAAGTTCCGCTCCAGCCGAGGCTTTTAAGTAGCTGACGCAGCGAGTGTGATGTCATCGGGCCACGTGGGTTATCTCGTCCCGGAAAAAGGTGCTGTCGATGCCCGGTTAATCCCTGTAGCGTTTTAAGCATGTTGACGGCTTGAGAGGGGAGGGGAATAACATGTTCCCTACGAGCTTTCATGCGCGTCGCCGGTATAGTCCATAGCGCATTATAGAGATCGAATTCTGCCCATTCAGCTTCGGTGACTTCGGCTGGCCGCGCCAGCGTCCACCACATTAGCCACATGCAATAGTTAACCTGATATGAGCCGCGACTGTTATCAAAACAGCTTAATAGCTTCCCGATTTGCTGTGGATTCAATGCCTGTTTATGCTGTGTCTTATTCGCCGGAAGCGCCTTGCGTACAGGCCAGACAGGATCGCTGTCAGCTCTAAGCGTTGCAACTGCCAACTCGAAAACCGATGAAATGGTACGTCGGGCTTCAGCAGCAACAGTCGGAGCGCCGCGTTTAGCGGTTTCCTGAAGAATTTTAAGAATGTGGTGTGGGGTGATCTCTCTGACAGGGAGCTTACCGATTGCGGGGAAAACCACACGTTCAAGCATATCCAGTCGGCGTGTTTTGGTAATTTCGGCCCAGTCTTTCATCTGCAACCACTCTTTGGCGATCAGCTCAAAGGTGTTAGAAGCATCATTGACCTTGCGGATCTTATCTAACTGACGAGCCTGTGTCGGGCTAATTCCATCTGCGACTTGCCTACGCGCTTGCTCGCATTTCTCGCGAGCTTCGGCGAGCTTTATCGCTGGATACTCACCCAACGCAAACATGCTTGATTTTCCGTTGAGTTTAAATCGATAGCGCCATGCCTTTTTGCCATTGGGTTTCACTTCGAGGTAGAGACCATTAAAATCATTGAGTCGATAGAGTTTTTCTTTCGGCCTGGCAGTGCGGCATTGCGTATCAGTGAGCATAGCGGGTCCTTGACTATTTCTTATACCGTTATTGTACTCACCTAAAATGATAATGGAAACGGATTGTACTCATCTATGTACTCATTTTAGACTGCGCTTCCATGAGATCATATGAGACAATGTGGAATAAAAAAATCCACGCAAGTGCGTGGATTTTAGAGGTTTTTGTGAGCTTAATGAGATGTTCTGACACCTCATGAGACTACAAATTTATTTTTAGACGTTAAACAGGAAGTTCATCACATCGCCATCTTTCACGATGTACTCTTTACCTTCTGAACGCATCTTGCCGGCTTCTTTTGCGCCTTGCTCGCCTTTGTAGGCGATAAAGTCTTCAAACGCGATGGTCTGGGCGCGGATAAAGCCTTTCTCGAAATCGGTGTGGATTTTACCGGCTGCCTGTGGAGCAGTGGCGCCAACCGGGATGGTCCAGGCACGCACTTCTTTCACGCCAGCGGTGAAGTAGGTCTGCAGGTTCAGCAGCGAGTAACCGGCGCGGATAACGCGGTTCAGGCCAGGCTCTTCCAGTCCCAGCTCCGCCATGAACTCTTCACGATCTTCATCTTCCAGCTCGGCAATGTCCGACTCAACGGCGGCGCACACCGGCACGACGACTGAACCTTCTGCTTCAGCAATCGCACGCACCTGATCCAGGTACGGGTTGTTCTCGAAACCATCTTCATTGACGTTGGCAATGTACATCGTTGGTTTCAGGGTCAGGAAGCTCAGGTAGCGGATGGCCGCTTTGTCGTCCGCATCCAGATCCAGTGAACGCAGCATGCCCGCTTCAGAAAGATGCGGCAGGCACTTCTCCAGCGCAGCCAGCTCGGCTTTGGCATCTTTATCGCCGCCTTTGGCTTTCTTCTGCACACGCTGAATCGCACGTTCACAGGTTTCAAGATCGGACAGTGCCAGTTCGGTGTTGATGACGTCAATATCTTCCGCCGGGTTCACTTTACCTGCCACGTGGATGATGTTGTCGTTTTCAAAGCAGCGCACCACGTGGCCGATCGCTTCGGTTTCGCGGATGTTGGTCAGGAACTGGTTACCCAGGCCTTCACCTTTGGACGCCCCTTTTACCAGGCCCGCGATATCGACGAATTCCATGGTAGTCGGTACCACGCGCTGTGGTTTAACAATCTCAGAAAGCTGGTCGAGACGCAGGTCAGGCATGGGTACCACGCCGGTGTTTGGCTCAATGGTACAGAACGGGAAGTTAGCCGCTTCGATGCCCGCTTTAGTCAGCGCGTTAAACAGAGTGGATTTACCGACGTTCGGCAGGCCCACGATACCGCATTTGAATCCCATGGTTTGATACCCTTTATAACTGGATGGACAGCGCGCCAGAGGGCGGACTGTCGGAGACGAATGGAAAAATTTCGCGCATTATACACGGAATCACGACGATTCGGGCGTTTAAGCAGGCCTGAAGGCGTGCAGCCGGTTCATTGCCTTGATGCGATCCTCTTTCAGCCACAGTTCGGTGCAGCGCGCCGCCTCATCAATGGCATCATCAATCAGCTTCTGCTCGCTGGCGGGCGGCTTGCCCAGCACAAATCCGGTCACCTTGTTGCGATCGCCGGGATGCCCGATACCGATGCGCAGCCGATGGAAATTATTGTTGTTGCCCAGCTTGCTGATGATGTCTTTCAGGCCGTTATGGCCGCCATGGCCGCCGCCCTGCTTGAACTTCGCCACACCGGGTGGCAAATCGAGTTCATCGTGCGCCACCAGAATCTCTTCTGGTGTGATGCGATAAAAGGTCGCCATTGCCGCCACCGCTTTACCACTCAGGTTCATAAAGGTGGTCGGCACCAGCAGGCGCACATCCTCGCCGGCTATCGCCAGGCGGGCGGTGTAGCCATAGAATTTGCTTTCCTCTTTCAGTGACTGATTGTGGCGCTCAGCCAGTAGATCCAGATACCAGGCACCCGCATTGTGGCGTGTGGCGGCATATTCAGCCCCCGGATTGGCCAGTCCCACAATCAGTTTAATGCTGCTCACAATGATTATCCTGCTGTTATCGCGAAAGGGCGTTAGTTTACTTCGCCACAGGCGAGATGACAAAGCACAAGCATTGAAATGGTTCAGAACGGTGATTAATCATTTTCTATCTAAATCAACAGGCTGCAATCAGGGCCAGGTCATTCTTTATAGCTGATGTGTGATCCAGTCCGCAACGTGGACCTCAGCCATTGCCTAAACTTATGGCACTTAACATTGTGTGCGGTTATTAACTCATATGGATGGAGGTGCAGCATGAAACATCAACACTGCCGCGTAGCGGGTAACAGCTTGATGGTACTGGGATTAGTCACAATGGTGCTGGGTGTTGGGTTTTCAATCATGAACCAGCTGCCAACACTCGATTTGCCGCAGTTTCTGGCGCAGGGTGCCATTCTGAGCATCTTTATTGGCGCACTGATGTGGCTGGTTGGCGCGCGTATCAGTGGCCGTGAAAAAATTGAAGATCGCTATTACTGGCTGCGTCACTATGACAAGCGCTGCCGCCGGTCACACAATTCCCACCACTAACTGATGGCTGCCGGGACCGGATGCTGCGCTGTGCAGTTCCGGCCACTGGCTTTGGCGTGATAGAGCGCCGCATCAGCAAGCGCCAGTAAACTCTCAAAATCCTGCTGGCCGTGCGTGACCGTGGCAAAGCCAATGCTGACCGACCAGGCAATTTCATTGGGTTGCGACGCACAGACCGCCAGCCGGATCGCCTCACACCACGCCTCTGCATCCCCTGCTTCAGCCGGAATGATGGCCGCAAACTCTTCGCCGCCCAGTCGTGCAAAACGCCCCTCAGCCGGTATCAATCCTCTGACAATTTCGCAAAAGTGAATCAAAATCTGGTCGCCCTGATGATGGCCATACCGATCGTTGATGCTTTTAAAATGATCGAGGTCGAATAGTATCGCGCTGAACGGCCGGTTCTGACGGCGGCACCGCGCCACTATTTTCTCCGCTTCAGCAAATAGGGCGCGGCGATTCCAGACGCTGGTCAGCGGATCGTGTAGGGAAGTGTGTTTTAACGCGATCTGCATCCGCTCATTTACCATGGCCAGAATGGTAAACGTCAGGCCGATGACAAACAGAATGGATTCCAGAATCACGTAAACCGAGAAGTCCGATCCGCCAATCGCCCCAGGTTGTGTACTGGGAATGGCGCTATCCAGAAACAGGCGCGCCAGATGAAACAGCAGGTGGATCCACAACAGCAACTGGGCAGGCCAGAAAGTGGCTTTCAGCGTGTCACGCGCCTGCCAGACCAGCTGGATCAGTGCGGCAGTATAAGCAACGCAGGCGATACACAATACCAGTACCCGTTTGGGTAAGCTGTAATAAAACGCCGGAAAGCAGCAGAGGAGTGCCCAGAGCAGAGCACCCAGTAGCCAGTGCGTGCCGATAGGTTTACCGCAGAAGCGCCGGAACGCATTTAATAATCCGCCATAAGCGAGCATCACTAACACATTGCCCACTGCAACCGGCAGAAAATGCAGGCCGCTGCTGCGCAAACTGCTTAAGAATACGGCAATCAGGGTGAAAATCAGTGACAGGCAGGTGAAGCCAAGAACGCGGTCATAGTGCGACCCAACCCAGGCAAAAACCATAATGATGCTCAGAAACCCCAGTACATAGAGCTCGCAGACAAACAATGTGTAGATATCGAGGCTCATGGTGGCTGAATTCTGATGGGAAATGCGCAGCAAATTACCACTTAACGCTTAACGGCAGAAGCGGGGGAACATCGCGTTTTAGTAAAAGAGTGGGAGGCGTTGAAAATAGGGGATTAAAAGGAAATTTATCGGGGAAAAGTCAGAAAAAAAAGCGCGTTAATCCATACGGCAGAGATAAAAAAACCGGGCACAGGGCCCGGTTCCGCGAAGATTAATGCTCGAACATCGCCGAGATCGATTCTTCGTTACTGATGCGGCGAATCGCTTCGGCCAGCATGCCAGATAAGGTCAGCGTGCGCACATTCGGCAGTGACTTAATCTCGTCAGAAAGCGGGATGGTATCGCAGACGATGACCTGGTCGAGTACAGATTTACGCAGGTTTTCAACCGCATTGCCGGAGAAGATCGGGTGCGTCGCGTAAGCAAATACGCGTTTGGCACCACGTTCTTTCAGCGCTTCAGCCGCTTTGCACAGCGTGCCGCCGGTGTCGATCATATCGTCGACCAGCACGCAGTCGCGGCCAGCAACGTCACCGATAATGTGCATCACCTGAGAAACGTTCGCGCGAGGGCGGCGTTTATCGATGATAGCCATATCGGTGTCGTTCAGCAGTTTAGCGATAGCACGGGCACGTACTACGCCACCAATATCGGGAGAAACAACAATCGGGTTTTCCAGACCGATCTGCATCATATCTTCCAGCAGGATCGGGCTGCCAAATACGTTATCAACCGGGACGTCGAAGAAGCCCTGGATCTGCTCGGCGTGCAGGTCAACCGTAAGAACACGGTCAACACCGACGCTGGAAAGGAAGTCTGCCACTACTTTAGCGGTGATAGGCACACGCGCGGAACGCACGCGGCGGTCCTGACGGGCATAACCAAAGTAGGGGATGACTGCGGTAATACGACCAGCAGAAGCACGACGCAGCGCGTCGACCATCACAACCAGTTCCATCAGATTATCGTTGGTGGGAGCACAGGTGGACTGGATGATGAAAATATCACCACCGCGTACATTTTCATTAATCTGTACGCTCACTTCACCATCACTGAAACGGCCTACAGCGGCGTCTCCCAGGCTGGTGTAAAGGCGATTGGCAATACGTTGTGCTAGTTCCGGGGTGGCGTTACCAGCAAATAGCTTCATATCAGGCACGAGAAGAACCTCAGGCTTTGCGTCCAGAGAATGAACGGCATGACTGTAACCGGCGCGTACGGTCATAGACGTTCACACGGGTGTGTTAATGCGAAACGTGCAGTGTCTGGAACGGGGTGACACTGTCACGCATTCGCTAATCGCCTCGCAGGGTACGCTGTAGCGGCGAGACATTAACGCCCCGGGCTACAAATCCGCGCACCCCATTCGGGGCAAGCTCCAGCACCTGGCGGGCGGCGGACTCGGTGTCAAATTCAGCAAACACACAAGCGCCTGTGCCAGTCAGGCGTGACGGCGCGTATTCTAGCAGCCAGGAAACAAGCGCATCAACCTCGCGAAAACGTTTTCTTACCACTGCTTCACAATCATTGGTGAAGGGTAAGGCTAAAAGCGTCGATAAACTGCGCGATGGCGTATCCCGCGTCAGCCCGGGGTCGTTGAATACCACGGGAGTACTGATGTTCACACCGGGATGGGCGACAAGATACCACTTTTCTTCCGGCGATGCGGGCTGAAGTTTTTCACCCACACCCTCTGCAAAGGCCGCAAAGCCATGCACAAAGACCGGTACATCCGCGCCCAGCTGCACGCCGATTGCCGCCAGCTCACCCGGTGTGAAGCCGGTTTGCCACAGATGATTCAGCGCCACCAGCACGGTCGCCGCATCAGAAGAGCCACCACCGATGCCGCCGCCCATAGGCAGCCTTTTCTCGATAGCAATCTGCGCGCCTGCGCGTGCGGGCATGCGACGGTTGTCCTGTGCCGCCTGTTTCAGCATGGTCGCGGCGCGCACAATCAGGTTGTCCGCATCCGCCACGCCCGGCACCGGCGTTAACAGCTGAACAGAATCGCTGTCATCGACGCTAATCTGCAGTTCATCACCGTAGTCGAGAAACTGAAACAGCGTCTGCAGGTTGTGGTAGCCGTCGGGACGACGGCCAGTGATGTAGAGAAAAAGATTCAGTTTTGCCGGGGCAGGCCAGTGGGTGATCATTGAACGGTCCAGCCGTCCATACGCAGTTTAATCCGCTGGTCACCCTCTTTCAGCTCCAGGCTGGACGGCAGCGGCGGGGTAACCTTGCTGTCGTAGCCCGCAATCGAAACCTGCCAGTTCTGACCGTCGCGGCTGTAGTTGAGGCTGATCAGCTGATAGCTATCGTTAAGCTTATAATCCGTGGCATCGCCCGGCAGACCCATCATCCACTGACGCAGATTCGCCAAAGGAATGTTCATGCCGGTCAGCTGTGAGATCATTTTCTGCGCATCGTTGCTGACGTAGCGCTTGCCTTTGTTATCGACGATCTGCACCACTGAGCCCTGCGCATCAAGCTGCAGTTCGGTGCTGCCGAGCGGATTGGTCAGCAGCAGGCGATAGCGATCGGGCGCGGTCTGTTGCCAGTTGAAGCGGGCGTAGACTTTCTGCTTGTCAGAGAGGTAGGCAAAGGCGCCGCGGGTCTGGTAGTGCGTGACCTTTGAGACCGCCAGCTGATGCTGTTGCCACTGTGGCGCGGTAACGCTGGGGCCGGGACCTTGCGGTTTGTTGACGCTACAGGCCGCCAGCAGCACGCTGGCAAGGGGCAAAAGGCGCAACAGATTGCGTGGTGAATTAAGCATCAAGTGGTCATCTCCTCGGACACATTTATTATTCGTAACGGATAACGCTAACCGTCCCGGTTTTAACCGTCAATGCTGTTATGCAGCAAATTGAGCACGAACAGGTTAATCTTATTACAGTCATAGCCTTTGTATGGCTTTTCTTGATCTGCCGCATCTTGTAGAATGCGCCTCACAAAACCCTGACATTATTGGGACATCCCAACCAAAACCACCATGACGCTGCTCGCTCTCGGAATCAACCACAAGACTGCCCCCATTGCTCTGCGCGAACGCGTTTCGTTCGGGCCGGAGACGCTTGAGCAGGCGCTGAACAGCCTGTTATCACAGCCAATGGTGCAGAGCGGCGTGGTGTTGTCCACCTGTAACCGGACGGAACTCTACCTGAGTGTAGAGCAGCAGGCCGATTTACAGGCGCGTCTGGTGAGCTGGTTATGCAATTATCATCAGCTGGATGAAGAGGATGTACGCCACAGCCTCTACTGGCATCAGGATAATGAGGCGGTCAGCCACCTGATGCGCGTCGCCAGCGGACTTGATTCACTGGTGCTGGGCGAACCTCAGATCCTCGGTCAGGTAAAAAAAGCGTTTGCCGACTCCTCACGTGGTCATGCGCTGAGCAGTGAACTGGAACGCATGTTCCAGAAAACCTTCTCTGTCGCCAAACGCGTGCGCACGGAAACCGATATCGGTGCCAACGCGGTGTCAGTGGCCTTTGCCGCCTGTACGCTGGCCCGTCAGATCTTCGAATCCCTCTCCTCCGTTAATGTGCTGCTGGTTGGCGCGGGTGAAACCATTGAGCTGGTGGCACGTCATCTGCGTGAACATCAGGTCAAAAATCTGATCATTGCCAACCGCACCCGCGAGCGTGCCGAAGCGCTGGCGTCGGAAGTTGGGGCAGAGGTGATTACGCTGGCGGAGATCGATGCCCGCCTGGCCGAAGCCGACATTATTATCTCCTCAACCTCCAGTCCGCTACCGATTATCGGCAAGGGGATGATGGAACGCGCTCTGAAAGCGCGACGTAACAAACCCATGCTGCTGGTCGATATTGCGGTGCCACGCGACGTGGAGCCGGAAGTCGGCGATCTGCCTAACGCCTATCTCTACAGCGTGGATGACCTGCAGGCGATCATCGAGCAGAACCTGGCACAGCGCAAAGCGGCCGCGGTTCAGGCCGAAAGCATCGTGGTTCAGGAAAGCAGCGAGTTCATGGCGTGGCTGCGTTCACAGGGCGCGGTGAATACCATCCGTGAATATCGTTCTCAGGCGGATGATATCCGTGCTGAGCTGGAAGGCCGTGCGCTGCAGGCGCTGCAGCAGGGTGCCGATCCGCAAAAAGTCATGCAGGAACTGGCGCACAAGCTGACCAACCGTTTAATACACGCTCCAACCAAATCACTTCAGCAGGCCGCCCGCGATGGCGATAATGAACGCCTGCAGATTTTACGCGACAGCCTGGGTCTCGATTAGGCGCACCGCTGTCGCCACCTGTTTACGGGAATCCCACATTTAAATGAAAACCTCTATAGTTGCCAAACTGGAAGCCCTGCAGGAGCGCCACGAAGAAGTGGAAGCGATGCTGGGCGATGCTGGCGTGATCGCCGATCAGGAGCGTTTCCGTGCGCTGTCACGCGAATATGCTCAACTGACCGATGTGACCCGTTGTTTCCGCGACTGGCAGCAGGTTCAGGAAGATATCGAAACGGCGCAGCAGATGCTCGACGATCCTGAAATGCGCGATATGGCGCAGGAAGAGTTGCAGGAAGCGCGTGAGAAAAGTGACGTGCTGGAACAGCAGTTACAGGTGCTGTTACTGCCGAAAGATCCCGACGATGAGCGCGCCTGTTTTATTGAAGTGCGCGCCGGAACGGGCGGTGATGAAGCCGCGATCTTCGCCGGCGATCTGTTCCGCATGTACAGCCGCTATGCCGAAGCGCGTCGCTGGCGGGTGGAGATCGTCAGCGCCAACGAAGGCGAGCATGGCGGTTACAAGGAAGTGATTGCCCGCGTCACCGGCGACGGTGCCTATGGCCGCATGAAGTTCGAATCAGGCGGACACCGCGTGCAGCGCGTGCCGGAGACCGAATCACAGGGCCGTATTCATACTTCAGCCTGCACCGTTGCCGTGATGCCGGAAATTCCGGAAGCGGAACTGCCGGAAATCAACGCTGGCGATCTGAAGATCGACACCTTCCGCTCATCCGGCGCAGGCGGTCAGCACGTAAACACCACCGACTCCGCGATCCGTATTACCCACCTGCCAACCGGCATCGTGGTGGAGTGTCAGGACGAACGTTCACAGCATAAAAACAAAGCCAAAGCGCTGGCGGTGCTGGGTTCCCGTATTCACGCGGCAGAGATGGCCCGCCGTCACGCCGCCGAAGCCAGTACCCGCCGCAACCTGCTGGGCAGCGGCGATCGTTCTGACCGTAACCGTACCTATAACTTCCCGCAGGGCCGCGTGACTGACCACCGCATCAACCTGACAATCTACCGTCTGGACGAAGTGATGGAAGGCAAACTCGACAGCCTGATTGAGCCGATTGTGCAGGAGTACCAGGCGGATCAGCTGGCAGCGCTGGCTGGTCAGGACTAATGGATATTCGTCACTGGCTGAAACAGGCTGTCGCCACGCTGTGCGGGGGTGACAGTCCGAAGCGTGACGCAGAGATCCTGTTAGGTTTCGTGATCGGCAAATCGCGCAGCTGGTTAATTGCTTTCGATGAAACGGTGCTCAGCGATGCGCAACTCGACCAGCTGGACAGCCTGCTGGCGCGTCGCGCCCGGGGTGAACCGGTGGCGCATCTGGTGGGCGAGCGTGAGTTCTGGTCGCTGCCGTTACGTGTCAGTGACGCCACGCTGATCCCGCGCCCGGATACCGAACTGCTGGTTGAGCAGGCGCTGGCGCATCTGCCCGCGACTCCCTCGACCATTCTGGATATGGGCACCGGCACCGGGGCGATTGCGCTGGCGCTGGCCAGCGAGCGGCCCGACTGTCAGGTGACCGGCGTGGATCGCATTGAAGCCGCCGTTGAGCTGGCAGGCAGCAATGCAGAACAGCTCAACCTCTCTAATACCACCTTTCTGCTCAGTCACTGGTTTCAGGCGCTGACGCCGCAGCACTTTACGCTCATCGTCAGCAATCCACCCTATATTGATGCCAGCGACACGCATCTGGAGCAGGGCGACGTGCGTTTCGAACCGCGCAGCGCACTGGTGGCGGATGAAGCGGGGCTGGCCGATCTGCGCACGCTGATTGAGCAGGCGCCCGCGTGGCTGCTGCCGGGTGGCTGGCTGCTGCTGGAACATGGCTGGCAGCAGGGTGAGGCGGTGGCCACGCTGATGCAGAATAATGGCTATCACGCCGTTGAAACCGTCAGGGATTACGGCGGTAATCCGCGTGTGACGCTGGGTCAGTTCCCTTCATAAAAGCGCTTTGAAAAGGATTCATGATGTTTGCTTTTTATCCCCTGATTAAAAATCTGCATATCTTAACGGTCGTGCTGACCGTGACGCTGTTCCTGCTGCGGTTTTACTGGCTGCGCCGTGGTTCGGCGATGATGACAAAACGCTGGGTCCGCATTCTGCCGCACGTTAACGATACCCTGTTGCTGGTGACCGGCGTCCTGCTGGTGGTGATTACCCACTTCTATCCCTTCACGCCACAAGGAAGCTGGCTGACGGAGAAGCTTTTAGCGGTTATCATCTACATCGCCTTAGGATTTGTGGCATTGAGTCGCCGTCCACGCACTGATCGCACCCGCTGGATCGCTTTTCTGGTGGCGTTAATCGCCCTGGTGACCATCATTACGCTGGCGCTGACCAAAATGCCGTTATGGGGATAGCATGACCTCGACCGAACAATTAGATTTCAGCCAGACACCGCTGTGTGAAGCGGTGATTGGTGCCACGCTTGCCATCCGCGCCGATTTCCCGGCGGTGTCGGTGGAAGCGCAGCTTGCGGCGTTAGTCGCCGAAGCGCGTGACTATGTCAGCGACATCGAAGATGCTGACATGCAGCTGGAAAAGCTGCTGGAGCTGTTTTATCGCCAGTGGGGATTTTGCGGCGCCAGCGGCGTCTACAAACTTTCTGATGCGCTCTGGATCGACAATGTCTTAAAGACCCGTCAGGGCACCGCCGTGTCACTGGGTGTGATTCTGCTGCACATCGCCGCCGAGCTGGAACTGCCGCTGATGCCGGTGATCTTCCCGACGCAGCTGATTCTGCGCGCCGACTGGATTGATGGCGATAAGTGGATGATTAACCCGTTCAATGGCGAAACCCTTGACCGGCATACGCTGGAGGTGTGGCTGAAAGGCAATATCAGCCCCACCGCGCGTCTGTATGACGATGATCTCGACGAAGCCAAAACCGTCACCGTGATGCGCAAAATGCTCGACACGCTGAAAGCGGCGTTGATGGAAGAGCAGAAGATGGAGCTGGCGCTGAACGTCAGTCAGGTGCTGTTGCGTATCGATCCGGATGATCCCTATGAAATCCGCGATCGCGGTTTGATCTACGCGCAGCTGGAGTGCGAACATATCGCCCTGAGTGATTTAAACTATTTCGTTGAGCAGTGTCCTGAAGACCCGGTCAGCGAAATGATCAAAGTTCAGATTCACGCAATCGAACAAAAACAGGTCACGCTGCACTAAGCGGACCCACTGAAAAGGAAAGGGCATGACACAGAAAGTCGTGAGTATTGGCGATATCAACGTTGCAAACGATCTGCCATTTGTTCTGTTTGGCGGGATGAACGTGCTGGAGTCGCGCGAGCTGGCGATGCGCATCTGCGAGCACTACGTCACCGTGACAAATAAACTCGGTATTCCTTACGTGTTTAAGGCGTCGTTTGATAAAGCGAACCGCTCCTCTATTCACTCTTACCGTGGCCCAGGCCTGGAAGAGGGGATGAAGATTTTCCAGGAGCTGAAGCAGACATTTGGCGTGAAGATTATCACTGATGTCCATGAAGCGGCACAGGCGCAGCCCGTCTCCGAAGTGGTTGATGTGATCCAGCTGCCGGCCTTCCTGGCGCGTCAGACTGACCTGGTGGAAGCGATGGCGAAAACCGGTGCGGTCATCAACGTGAAGAAGCCACAGTTCGTCAGCCCGGGTCAGATGGGTAACATCGTGGATAAGTTCGCGGAAGGCGGCAACGAGCAGGTTATCCTGTGCGATCGCGGCAGCAACTTTGGCTACGACAATCTGGTTGTCGACATGCTCGGCTTTAACGTGATGAAAAAAGTCACCAAAAACAGCCCGGTAATTTTCGACGTGACCCATGCGCTGCAGACGCGCGATCCGTTTGGCGCAGCATCCGGCGGTCGTCGTGCGCAGGTGGCAGAGCTGGCGCGTGCCGGTATGGCGGTCGGCATTGCCGGTCTGTTTATCGAAGCGCACCCGGATCCGGAGCATGCCCTGTGTGATGGCCCATCCGCGCTGCCGCTGGATAAGCTTGAGCCGTTCCTGGTGCAGATGAAAGCGATTGACGATCTGGTGAAGAGCTTCCCGGAACTCGATACCAGCAAGTAAGTTTTCTGCAAAAAAAAGAGCGAATAATCGCTCTTTTTTTTCGCCTGAAATCCGGTGACGTTACAGCATGATGGTCATCAGATAGCCAATAAACAGCGCCAGATGCGCAGCACCGTTCAGAACATTGGTGCGGCCGGTTGAGAAGGAGATCTGACAGAGGATCAGCGATGCCATCATAATCACCATCTGCGGCGGCTCCAGCCCGAATATCAGCTCCTGTCCGGTCAGCGTGGCGATAATGGTCACCGCAGGCACCGTCAGGGAGATGGTCGCCAGCACCGAACCAAAGAACAGGTTCATGGCGCGCTGCACCTGATTCATCAGTACCGCCTTAATCGCGCCCAGGCCTTCAGGGGAGAGGATCAGCAGGGCCACCAGGAAACCGGTGAACTGTGCCGGTGCATTCATCTCCGTCAGCAGGCTTTCCAGCGTGTTGGCGTTCATTTTGGTCACGGCAATCACCGCAATCAGATGCATAATCAGCCAGACGGTGTGCCAGACGCTGCTGTGCGCCGACGGCTTACCATGGTGCGGATCACCATCATCACTATCATCTTCATGCTCATAGACAAACAGGCTCTGATGCGTTTTGGTCTGAATCAGCAGGAAAACGCCATACATCGCCGCGGAAATTGCCGCAATCAGCAGCGCCTGAGTCACCGAGAAATTTCCGCCCGGCAGCGCGTTGGGAAACACCAGCACCAGAATTGCCAGCGGGAAGATAGCGATGAGATATTGCTTCACGCCCGCCAGATTAACGTACTGCGTCGCAAATTTGTTACCGCCCAGCAGCAGCGCAAAACCCACCAGCCCGCCGGTCACAATCATCACTATCGAATAAAGCGTATCGCGCATCAGTCCCGGTGCGGCATCGCCGGTCGCCATCAGCGCTGAGATCAGGCTCACTTCGAGAATCACCACTGACAGACTCAGGATCAGCGAGCCATAAGGCTCACCCAGTCGGTGCGCCAGCACGTCAGCGTGACGCACAACGCTGAATGCGCTGCTCAGAATGGCAACCAGCGCCAGTAAGTTAATACCGACTACGACCGGAAATGAAGTATTTGCACCAAAAAAATAGAGTATACCCAGCGTGATAATGGGAAATATCAGCGAGAATTCCTTGTGACGTGTTTTTTCATGTGAAGGCATTCACCATCCTCTCTGGTTAATGATTATCCGGACGCAGCGGATGCTGTTGTTAGAAATATAATCAGTTTTAAGGCAGGGCGCAGTTTATCTTTTCACCGGCCCGGGTGGGAAAAATTTACTGCTTTTTACTTAAATGCAATAAAGTGCCGAAGGGGTATTAACCTGATATTATCTCAAATATTGCAATAGTAATCAGTCTACAACAATTATGACTTATGCACCTATGTGGTCTCATTCTGCCGGGAAATCGGCTTATCATTATGATTTGCAGGGTCAGCACCTGATTTTTCATCTGAAGCGCTAATAAGTCGCTGTTTGTATTTTTGCTGGCCTGCGCCAGGCTTAGTGTGAATCCATAAACTGAGGAGCCGTTATGCCTTACGCTAACCGAGCCGACTTACCTGACAATGTAAAACATGTGCTTCCTGCGCACGCGCAGGATATCTATCAACAGGCCTTTAACAGCGCATGGGATCAGTATAAAGAGGCTAAAGATCGCCGCGGCGATGATTCACGGGAAGAGGTCGCGCATAAAGTCGCCTGGGCCGCCGTGAAGAAAGAGTACGAAAAAGGCGACGATGATAAGTGGCACCCTAAACGTTAACCCGGCGGCTAGCCAGTTTGCGGTAAAGGGCCAGGATTATCTGGTCCTTTTTTTTGTCTGTGCTATCAGGTTTATCTGGTTTTTTTTAACCTGCGACCGGAATCACGCTTGAAACCCCGCGCGTAAATAGATTAATGTCAATTTGATGATCGAAACGCAGTGCTGTTTTGGCGTCATGTTACAGGAGCCATTCTGCAGGACGCTGTTGAAGTCGAGGAGGTCGCATTGCTTACCCGGGAATTTCTGTTAAAAGCGGATTGTAAAACGTCATTCGGGGATATCGATGAGACGCTGCTCTGGAGTTGCGAGCAGCGCGCGGCTTCGCTGGCAGCCACGCTGGCCTGCCGTCCCGATCACAGTCCGGTCTGGATCTTTGGCTACGGCTCGCTGATGTGGAACCCGATTTTTGAGGCGGACGAAGTCGCGTCCGGTTCGCTGGAAGGCTGGCATCGCGCTTTCTGTCTGCGGCTGATTGCCGGACGTGGCACCGCCACGCATCCTGGCCGCATGCTGGCGCTGAAGCAGGGTGGCCGCACGACGGGACTGGCATTTCGTCTGCCGGAAGCGCGGTTACATGAAGAGCTGGCGCTGCTGTGGAAGCGGGAGATGATCACCGGCTGTTATTTACCGACATGGTGTGAGTTACAGCTGGAGGATGGCCGCAGCGTCACTGCGCTGACCTTTATTATGGACCCGCGCCATCCGCTCTATGAATCGGACTCCTGCCCGGAGGCGATTGCGCCTTTAATTGCCGCAGCAAGTGGCCCGCTGGGATCGAATGCACAGTATCTGTTTGCGCTGGAAGAAGAACTGACCCGGCGCGGCATGGAAGAAGAGAGTCTGAGCCGGCTGGCGCATCAGGTGAGGACGTTACAGCAATCCTGCCTCAGGCAGGCCTGAGCAGGGCCGGCCGCAAAGAAAAGGGCGCGACAATGTCGCACCCTTTTACGATCGATCCGGGGATTAGTTACCCGGATTAATCAGCCAGGTGCCGGGCTTATCGATCGTCAGAGACTGGCTGTGCATCTCACTGCCATTCTTCACGTCAATTTTATACTGTCCTGCCGCCAGATTCAGCGCGGCAAAGCCGCTGCTGCCGGGTTTAACCTCAACCGGCTGTCCATTCAGCACCACGCTTTCACCGCTTTCCAGCTTAAGATAAACCGTCGCCAGGGCAGCAGGCACGGCGGCTGGCGGCGGAGCTGATGCAGGTGTCTGCGTCGCGGCTGCCAGGTTGTTAACGACATCCGGTGTGGCACTGTGGCGATTAGCCAGCCAGACGGTGACGACCACGGCCAGAAGCGCCACGGCAGCCAGCCCTGGTAAGCCTGGCGACAGCCGCCGCACCGTACGCGGCGTTACCGGCTCCGCTGACGCCGCAGCGTGATTCATCGCCATCACCACCGGCGGGGCCGCTTCAACCGGCTCCTCGACGGGCAGCACAGGCGGCTCGCCCGGCACCGGGAAGCTGTTTACCACGGCTTCCACATCACTGACCGGCAGATCAATCAGTGCCGCAAAGGCGTCAATCGTTTGCGGACGATCGCCGGGTTTCATGGCCAGCGCGCAGTCAATGGCATGCAGCAGCGGCAGCGAGTAGCCTTCTGGCTGACGTTCCACCAGCGGCTGATAATTATCTTCAATACAGCGCACCACACTGACTGGCGGTGGATTACCGGTAATCAGGCTGTGCAGCACCGCGCCCAGCGCGTAAATATCGGTCCACGGTCCCTGTTCGACTTCGCCTTCTTCGCTGTACTGCTCAATCGGCGCAAAGCCTGGTTTAAGCATGATTTCGGTTTCGTCAGAGAGGTTGCCAATCTCTTTACGCGCCGAGCCGAAGTCCAGCAGCACCGGCAGCTGGTTTTCCTGAATCTGGATATTATCGAGCGAGATGTCGCGATGCAGATAGCCGGCCTGATGGATGGTGCTGATAGCTCCCAGCAGCGGCGGCAGCAGGCGGCGGATCCAGGCTTCAGAAATCGAGGCCGGGCTGGTCAGTTGCCACTCTTTCAGCGTCATCCCGCTGTAGTAAAGCGTGCCCATATAGGCGGTGCCGTTCTGTTCCCAGAAGCGCAGCACGTGCAGCAGACCGGGATGATTGAAGCGGGCCAGCAGACGCGCTTCCTGAATAAAGCTGGTCAGCCCGGCATTAAACAGCTTCTGGAAACGTTCACCGCGCAGCTCCAGCGTTAAGTCGGCGGCACGGACAGCCAGCGACACGGGCATATACTCTTTAATGGCAATAGTACGTTCAAGCTGGTGATCCCACGCGCGATAGACGATGCCGAAGCCGCCGCCTCCGATCACTTCCTTGATCTCAAATTCATTAAAACGGTATCCGTCAGGCAGGGCATTCGGAACGGTTTTCGGATTATCATTTGCCGACATAGTGAACTCTCTGTACACGGCCTGGTCGTCAGGCTGCGCGGTAATTAATTGATGTTACGCCAGGCACCAATGGCAGGATCAACCAGATCCGCGTGCAGGGTGTCGATGAGTAACACATTCACTTTTTGCTGTGGCATGAAATAGGGCGCCCACTGGCTGCGCAATGTATCGACTCGCGATTTCACAGCGTCAGCGTCCTGCTGCGCAGCATTCTTATCCATCTTTATTAACAGCGCACCATTGAAGCGCCAGACATGCTGCCGGGCATCAAAGGGCAGCACCAGCCAGCTATCTGGCGTATCCGGGCGTGTCACAATCATGCGCTGATTATTCGCGGCAATGACTTCCAGCTTGCTGTCCGGAATAGTCAGATTGGCGATGGGGTAACCCTGATAAAAGGTGACCGCAACCGGCGTCGGGTGATCCGCTGTCGCCAGCGTCAGTTCACTTTTGCCTTCTGCCCAGCCGTCAGGTGAGCACTGCTGCTTGCTGACATCCGGGATGAACAGGGTCCGCGCATTCTCATCCCAGGCGGTGCGGAAATGGCAGCCGCTGGGGAGATCAAAATGTTGCAGCGGCGTGCTGTTGGCGGGCCGTGACAGGTCGAGCGGGGCGGCATTGCTGTCACTCGCGCTGGCGGTTGCATCCGCCATCACAATCGGGCGCCAGTTCTGCAACTTGCTGGCGCTGCCGCTGGCCAAAACGCCACCTTCTTTATTGGTCATCTGCCAGGGCAGTTCGTCCAGTAAGCCGCACTGATTCGCGAGCAGGGTGCCCACGCGCGGTAAAAAGGTGGTCAGCACGGCCGAATCCTTGCTTTTGCCAGAGACGATACGCAGCGGCAGCGTCTCTTTACACCAGTCGTCAGGCGCTTTACTCACCACATTATCGATATAAACCTCCAGCGCCAGGCTGGGGGAGTAGACCACACGATAATTTTCAGCCTGGGCGTTAAAGGCAATCAGCAGAGTGATGATGCCGGGCAACCACAGTTTCATAAGGATCCTTGGAATCAAAAACGAGGCGGCAGAAAGCGCGCCGAATCAGCCAGTGAATAGAGCAGTGTTGCCTCCTCCGGCTCACCAATCCAGACCGCCAGTGCGCTGAGATTATCTTTCTTAACGTTGCGGCTTACCGCCTGTTCCATCAGAGCCAGCCACTCTTCGCAGGCATTCACCATGCGCAGTGCCTGTTCCATTTCACTACTGTTCAGATTCAGCCAGAAGCCATCGGTGCAGACCAGAAAAGCGTCCCCATCCTCCAGCGCAATCTCCTGCGAGAAGCTGACTAAGCGAGGCGGCTCAGCGCCGAGCGCATTATAGAGTAAATTACTGTTAATCCCGGTATTTTCATAGCCCGCTTCTTTCAGCTGCTGGGCCAGACTGTGGTCCCGGGTCACCTCGTGAAGCACGCCCCGTCGGAAGTGGTAAACCCGGCTGTCACCGGCATGCGCCCACCATGCACGCTGTTTCTGGCGGTCGATAAACAGGGCTGCCAGCGTGGTGCTCATGCGGGAATATTTCGGATTTTTACCCTGTGCCTCATGCAGCGCTAAGCGGCACTGTTCGATCGCCTGGTGGGTGATTTCCGGCGTAAAGTCGGTGTGCGCCTGTATCTGGCTCAGCAGCGTGTCGCGCACCAGCTGTGCCGCCATCTCGCCGCCGGGCAGACCGGCCACGCCATCGCAGACCACAAAACAGGCTTTTCGCTCATCCAGCTCGGCACCGGTGCGATCCTGATTCTCATCGCGTAGCCCCTGCTGGCAGCGGCTGGCAAAAACGATTTTCATGCGTCGTCCACCCGCGTCTGAGAATCTTTATACTGATTCACTTCCATGTCATAGGCATGAAGAAAAGCTTCGCCAAACAGCGTATGGAAATCATCTTCTATCTCACCAGCCGTACGCTGGTAATTACGCATGAAGTAGTCCCACAACGCCGCTTTCTTCGCGGTGGAAAACGGCAGTTTTGACACCAGGCCATCGGCGCGCGCCTGCTCTTCCAGCCGCTGCGGATTAAAGGATTGCAGCATCGCCGCAATAATGGCGCGAATTCCGGCAATCATGCCCAGCTGGTGGGCCTGCAGATCGACCAGCGCATCGCGCACTGCCTGCTCCGGCGGCATAAATCCGGGCATCTGGCTCTGATACATCTGCATCAGCACGGTTTTGCCGGAGGGCAGGATCTTGAACGGGTTGTTGGCCTCATTCAGAATCATGGTCATGTCCGCTTTCACGCCCCGTTTGAGAATGGAACGTGATGAGAGCAGCGCCACGGTGCCCTGAGAAAAGAGGCTCAGCATCCGGCCGGTAATGCGCATCTGCTCTTCGTCAACCGGCGTGGCGTGACCGTTGCTCAGCCCCATGCCGTCCAGCAGGGCGGCGATGAGCCGATCCTGATCCACCGGCTGTGCTGTCAGCGCCCGGCGCGGCTCACTGGCCTGCGGATCGATCGCCAGCCGCGCATCACTGTGCCGCTCATGACGTGAAGGCGGCACGTCGTTGACCAGCAGCCGATCCTCAACCTCATGATGTTCGTGAATACCCAAAGGATTCGCGGGCCGGGCGCTGTCACCCGCAAACAGCGCCAGCGGATCGCTCTGCGCGTTCTGGCAGGCGGGATCGCGCACTTCCAGCGCATAATCACCGATGCGCAAGGCGTCGCCGTGCTTCAGCAGCACCTGCATGCCGCGACCCAGCGTAATGCCGTTATGCTCGACCGGCGTTACGCTGCCCTGGTTGGTCAGCCGGCACTCCCCGTCATGCGACAGGTGAACCAGCGCCTGCAGGCGCGAAATAGCCCGCGTCTCATCCGGCAGCACCAGATCGTTGTCCTGACTGCGGCCAATGGTGCCGCCAGGCGGTTGAAACGCGACGCTTCTGACCGGAACATCCGTAGTGCATTGCACGATGGTAAATTGCATGATTTATCCCAGATTGAACGGCAAACGCATCCGGCCTCACTCGAACATCGGAGGATAGAGGCCATTACGTCCCGGCTGTGCACCTGCCGCCGGGTTAAACAGTAACGAAAACAGTTGCGCCGTGAGGTTGCCGCTGTGCTTGTGGGTCGCATGGGCAAAACCATCACTGCGATTACTCCACCAGTAGCTCATATGCTGCTGAGGGTCGAAACGTTCGGCCACTTCACGCCAGCTCAGCGTGCAGGGCAGATCCTGAAAACCGATCACATCCATAATCTCTGAGGGCTTCCTGGCAGGCACCAGCAGCGGCGGCAGCGCCTGTATCTGCTGCTCTAACTGCTCGCCGTCCAGCGGCGTCTGAACCGCCCGTAACAGGGTTGCGCCAAGATCCTGAAACCAGTCACCGGAGATGGTCAGCTGAGCCGGATGCCACTGCGCCAGCGGAAAGCTGTGCAGTGCCAGCAGCGGCCAGGCGCGGCCGACGCGGTCACAGGAGGGCAGCAGACAGCCCATCTGTACGTGTGGCCGGGTCGCGGTCACCGGCAGGACAAAGTTCCATACCGGCGCGTGAAGAAAGTTCGCGCTGTATGACCAGGCCTGCTGATGCCAGTGTATTAATCCCTGCTGGAACCAGTGATTCCACGGGCTAATCTGTTGCTCACTCAGACGACGGTGCAGAAAGTCACCGGTCGACGGCAGCTTGCCGTACCAGCCGGGGGCGGTGTAAGCAGCCATGTTCACCTCACCATTACTCGCTTAGCGAGTGTGATCGCGCGGCCGGGTGCAGCGGTGCTGCCGCCAGCACGCTGCCCGCCTGGCCCGCGATTTTAAGATTGTCTGCCAGCTTGCGCATCATCAGTGCATTGTCACGCGCATAAGGCGATGACTGAATCTGCTGATCCAGCAGCTGGCTCAGGTGCCAGTCGAGCTGCTGCAGATCGCGGGCACTGACCGTATCGGGCAGCGAGCGCTGCAAGTTTTGCAGCAGCCAGGCCCGTAAAAATTCGCCATCGTAATTGCGCGGCTGATAGAGCATCTGATAGGCGCGCAGCGCATTGCGGCTGTAGGCGTTATCATCACCCGGATCGTTGCGCAGAATATTAGTGATCTGCTGCGCCACGCGCGGCAGCAGCAAAGACTTAAGCGCATTTTGATAAAGCACCCAGGCGGCGTCGCTGACCTGACTGCCGCGATATAAGCCAGCCCGCATAGTAAGCGGCGGATTATCGAGAGAAAAACGTTCCGACAGCGGCAGCTTCACCAGGTTGTTCAGAAAGGGTAGCAGATCAAAAATATTATCAGCAGGCTGATGAATCACCTGCTGACTCTGCTCACGAATGGCCGGCACCCGTGCGGCCACCTGCTGCAGATAGTGCTGATTCTGGTAGTAGCTGATGCTCCACAGGCTGGAGGCAATCAGCAGCGCGCCTGCCAGCACGCCGTAGCCAATCCAGTGGAACAGCTGATTGCGATACTCCCAGCGGCGATTACTGCCCGCCAGTCCGCTCTCTTTAAAGATCAGATCGCTCAGCAGGTCACGAATAAAGAAGCTCTGGCCTTTGTTGCCGGGAATCGGACTGTTGCGGTTAACGCTGTCCCAGGCGGCAATCGAATGTTCGCCCGCCTGACGTAACTGCAGTTTACGGCTCAGTTCACCCATCACCCGATCAAACGGCAGGCCTTCCTGCGTACCGCTGGTAAAGAAGAGGCCGCGCGGGCTCCAGGCGACGGCATCCTGATGATCAGAGAAGACGATATCGAGATACTCGTTCAGCAGCGGGCGCAGTGAGGCGAACTCCTGCGGGAAGAGGAAGCATTCAGCGCGCTCATTCAGATCGCGCTCCTGGGTCATCTGCTCCGCCAGCTGCTGTTGTAGCTGCTCTTCCAGCCGCTGGAACTGCTGGCCAAAATGACGATGCCAGTCATCTTTGTGCGGCTTGCCCGTCTCACGGTTAAACGTAAAGCCCCAGATAGCGTCACGCCGCGCTTTATCGATGTTGCCAAAGTAGCTCATGAAGCCTTTCAGCAAATCGGTTTTGGTGACCATCACATAGACCGGGAAGTGAATACCGGTCTGCTGATGCAGTTCCGCCATACGCTCACGCAGCGCGCTGGCCTGGGCAAAACGCGCTTCGGCAGAATCGCTCAGCAGATCGGCCACGCTGATCGTCATGATGACACCGTTAATCGGCTGGCGGGTGCGATAGCGTTTCAGCAGATTGATAAAACTGTGCCACTCCGCGGCATCGCGCACGCGCTGGCTCTCCTGCAGCGCATACCGCCCCGCGGTATCAATCAGCACTGCGCTGTCGGTAAACCACCAGTCGCAGTTGCGGGTGCCGCCGACGCCACGAATCGCCTGTTTACCCAGCGTATCGGTCAGCGGGAAATCGAGGCCCGCATTAAACAGCGCGGTGGTTTTACCGGCACCGGGCGCACCCATCACCAGATACCAGGGCAACTGGTAGAGATAATTAGCATTAAAGCGCGAGAGCAGATTGCCGCTGTGACGACGGCCAAACTGCGTGCGTTTCAGCTGCATCGCTGCTTCGCTGAAGCGCTGATTAAGCCGCTCCTCAGTCATCTGACGTTCCGCCGGATCGTCGTTGCCCGCCAGCTGAAGCTGGGTCAGTAAGCGGCTGTTAAACCAGGCACGATAAAGTGACGGGATCAGCTGGAACAGGATCCAGAGAAAATAGAGAGCGCTCACGGTGAGCTGGCGAGGGAGCACCGGTTCCAGAGGACGCGACTCGCCCCATGTCCAGAACGGGCCCAGCATCCAGACCAGGCAGCTCAGCGCCGTGACGCCAATAAAGCTCCACAGCAGGCGATGCGTTAACAGCAGGCGAAGGGAAGCGCGCATTATTGTGCTCCTTGATGATTAC
Organism: Pantoea sp. JKS000250; assembly: GCF_003201065.1. Lineage (NCBI taxonomy): Bacteria > Pseudomonadati > Pseudomonadota > Gammaproteobacteria > Enterobacterales > Erwiniaceae > Pantoea > Pantoea sp. JKS000250. Next base: position 3,968,020 of record NZ_QICZ01000001.1, read on the forward strand.
TGAGCGTTTCAGGCGCGGCAAACAGGGTGATCTCAACGCGGCGGTTGCGGGTCCGGTTTTCGCTGCTGTCGTTGGGCAGCAGCGGGTCGCTGTCACCACGGCCTTCAGAGCGTACCGTATGACCGTCCTCCAGCTGCAGTTGCAACAGCTGGGTGATGGCACGGGCGCGGGCGAATGAGAACTCATAGCTGGAGGCAAAACGGCTGTTATCCACCGGATGATCGTCGGTAAATACGGACACCAGAATGGTGCCTTTGACATCTTTCATCGCGGTTGAGACGCGGGCCAGCAGCGCGCGGCCCACCGGGTTGATCACCGTGCCTTGCTCGGCAAACAGTTTGTCTGCGGGAATAATCACTTTACTGCCAAAGGCACCATCGCTGACTTCTAGCTGCCCGGCAGCGATCACATCGTTCAGTCGCTGACGCAGATCGAGCAGCGCCTGCGGAGAAGAGGGACGGCGGCCCGCAGTAATCTGCGGCAGCGGGGTCTGATAGATGGTGCGCAGCAGCGGTTCGGCAGCGTTGCCGAGCCGCCAGTTCAGGCCGCTGTAGATCAGGCAGCCGATGAGCGCGACCAGCATGGCGCAGGCCCAGAGCGGCACCATCGGGCGGGCGAGGGTACTGACCAGCGGATGCACCTCGACCAGCGGGGGTTGTGGGGTCTGGCGCTGGGCGCGCGTCTCGTCAATCAGGCTTTTCAGGCGCTTACGGATACCGTCGCACTGGGCGCGGCCATTTTCACTGCCGCGATAGCGGCCTTCATAGCCCAGCAGCAGGCAATATTGCACCACTTCCAGCAGCCAGAGATGTTGTTGCGGGCTTTGTGAAATGCGCGACAGCAGCTGAAAGAATTTCTCGCCGCCCCAGCTTTCATTGTGAAAGGTCACCAGCATGCCATTGCCCGACCAGACGCCACGCGTGCCCCAGGGGGTTTGCGCTGCGGCTTCGTCCAGCGCGCTGCAGATGCAGTAACGCGCGCCGATAATCATCTCAAACGGCAGCCCTGTCTGTTTACAGCGTTGTTCAAACTGGCGGATTTCATCGATCAGAGACTGGCGCAGACCCGCAGGGTCGTCATGGGTGGCTGCCCGACGAATCTGCACCACCGCATTCAGCAGTGGCGCCGCAGCCTGAAGTAATAGATTCTCATTGCCTGAGGGGGTCGCCTCACGCGCAGGGGATTCCACAGTCATTAATTCGTGATCTTCCAGCCAATGGCAAATCCCTGTACCCGCAGCACAGGACGGTGCTGCGGGCAATATGCGCCGGATTTCATATTCAGTCTAAGATCCAGGTCGCGGTATCGTTAGTCCGACAGGCTTTACTCGCGCCGCCGACAGCCACACAGACCTGTTTCGCTTTCCGCGGACGGGGACGATCGCTCTGCACCGTGGCATCGTAACGACTGCTCTCTACGCCCGCTTTTAACGGCACATAACCAATTAACGGGCCATCAGCCTGGTCAGCAATCGCCAGCCAGCTGTGCTCCACATTACCTAATACTTCAAACGGTTTACCCGTTTCGAGATAGCGAACGACTTTGCCGCCGTAATCCGGCGAGGTCATGACCGAGGCACCATAGAGCGCCCGCCAGGTCTGATTGACCGGCTCAAATTCAGTCGGTGCCGCGACAGCGTGTCGATGGACCAGTTTGACGCCGTTAATTTCGCTGGTGACCAGCGTATCGTCAGTGACGGGCGGCGGCGGGGCCTTACAGCCTGCCAGGGTAAGCACCGCCAGCAGCGTTAACGCAAGACTCTTTTTCACCATGTTCCTCGTGATCTCATCAAAGTATCTGCATATTACCAGGCCCGATGCAGGAGGCGCTGTTTTTCGCGCCGCATCGTGCCGAAAGTCTGTTTTTCAAAAAAAGTTCAGATTACATCAGGATAGTTACGCGTTTAGTCTACCTAAGACTTTTGAGAATTCAAACCATTGCACCCACTGGCGATGCGTGATAGCAGGCGCTTTCGGGGCAGGCTGCGATATAAGAAAAGCGCCAGACAATGTGATAGTTAAAGCGAACTGAATTATCGCAGAGACAAACTGGTTGAGAATATTGCCGCGCATTCTGACATGCAATGGATCCGATTGGAAACTATTAAGCATTTCTAATCGTTCGTTACCGATAAAATTTATCTCTTCACCCAAAGAATCTTATCAAAATCAGAATTTACGCGCCGGATATGTCCGCCTTTTTTCCGGAAAGCGGCACGCCTTTTGCTTCAGAAAAGTTTTAATGGCGGAGAGGTGAACCATGGATGCCCTGATCTGGCTGCAGGCATCGCGTGACAGCGATATTGCCAGCCTGCAACGGCTGCTTAAGACCGGCGAACTGATGGCTGCCGTCAGTGAGCTGGTTCATCGGCTGCAGCGGGAACGCGGCGCAAACAATCTCTGGATCTGCTCCGGTGGCACGCTGTTCAGCACCGAGCGTCACGCCCGTCAGCAGGAGGTCAGCGCCGGCCTGCACCATTTCTATCAGGCGCTGCCGTCCGCCACCGCACAGCCCGGTTTCAGTCGTTTCTGCAACCTGATTGCGGCTGCCCTGCAGGCGCTGGCGGAATTACCGCTGCTGCGTCAGCAAATCAGCCAGCATGAGCGGGATCAGGCGGCGGCGATGGCGGCATTTAATCAGGTTATCCGCACCTTACTTAATCTGGTTTTTGAGGCAGCCGACACCGCCAGCGATCCCGATATCTCGCGTGCACTGATCGCGCTGTTCAGCTTTATGCAGGGCAAAGAGCTGGCAGGTCAGGAGCGGGCCATCGGTTCTGCTGGCTTTGCGGCGCGGCAGTTCACGCCTGAGCAGCGCAGCCAGATGGTGGCGCTGATTGCGGCTCAGGAGCAGAGCTTTACCACCTTCCGGGAGTTTGCCGACAGCGCCGCCTGTGAAAGCTGGCAGCCATTGTCTCAGGCCAGCCGGGATATCGAACGGCTGCGGCGCATCGCCTGCACCGGTAGCCAGTATGATGAAACCGGCGCGCTGGAGTGGTTTTCCCTGCTCTCCGAGCGTCTGGACCAGATGAAAACGCTGGAGGATGCCCTGACGGCCACGCTGATGCAGCGCTGTCGTGAGGCGATTAAGCAGGCGCAGCAACAGGCGGCATCGCCGGTCGTGCAGAGTGACAGCAACTTCTCGCTCTACGTCTGCGGAGCTGACTGGCTGCCTGGCGCGTCAACGCTCAGCAGTGACGGGCTGGCCCCGCAGCTCGGGCGCTCGGTGCTGTCGCTGATTGGTGAGCAGTCACAGCGCCTGCAGCAGCAGGCAGATGAGCTGGCATCGATGCGCGCTTCACTCGACGAGCGACGAGTAATCGATCAGGCCAAACACTGGCTGATGCAGCAGCAGGGATTCACCGAAGAGGCCGCCTGGCAGGCGCTGCGCAAAAGTGCGATGAATCAGAATAAGCGCGTACTGGAGATCGCGCAGGCAGTGCTGGCCGTCGCGAAGACCCTGAGCAACTAACCCGGACGAGGTAGCTGCACAACCTTTGTGCGTGATCTGCGTCAGAAACGTGCAAAGAAGGTTAATTATTCAGCAGCGCATCACCGCACGTCGGCTTTAACGCGGCTCCAGCGATCTGGCACACCCTTTGCTTTAACCCTATAGAGAGTACGCATTGCTCCCGCCAATGGCGGTGGGGTCAGTGCTTTGGATAAAGGCGTCCATCCGCAGGCTTCGGCTTGTCGGAGGACGCCTTTTTTTATTTCTGTTCAGGGGCAACATGATGAGCAAAACGCCATTTTCACTGACACGACGTCAGGCGCTGATCTCCGGTGCAGCGTTGGGTGCGGCCTGGATCGTGCCGGGATTACGAAATGCAGTCTGGGCAGCAGGCTCGGATGCGCCAGAAAAGGCGCAGGTGCGGGTTGGCTTTATCCCACTCACCGACTGCGCGCCGGTCGTCATGGCGTCGGTAAAGGGCTTCGACAAAAAGTATGGCCTGACATTGCAGGTCAGCAAAGAGGCAAGCTGGGCGGCGGTGCGCGACAAACTGACCTCCGGCGAGCTGGATGCGGCCCATGTGCTTTACGGCATGATCTACGCGCTGCAGCTTGGCGTAGCGGGGCCGCAGCACGACATGGCGAACCTGATGACGCTCAATCACAACGGCCAGGCGATCACTCTGTCGAACCAGCTGAAAGCCAGTGGCGTTACCGATGCGGCCAGCCTGAAAAAAGCCGTTGATGGCAGCCCCAAAGGCAGCCTGACCTTCGCCCACACCTTTCCTACCAGTACGCACGCCATGTGGCTCTACTACTGGCTGGCGAATGCCGGCATTCATCCGTTTGACGATGTGCGCACCGTGGTCGTGCCGCCGCCGCAGATGGTGATGAACATGAAGATTGGCAACATGAGCGGCTACTGCGTCGGCGAGCCGTGGAACCAGCGTGCCATCAGCGACAACATCGGTTTTACCGCCGCCACCAGCCAGCAGATCTGGCCGGAGCATCCGGAAAAGGTGCTTGGCACCCGTGCACAGTGGGTGAAAGAGAATCCCAATACGGCCCGCGCGCTGACTGCCGCGGTGCTGGAGGCGGCGCGCTGGATCGATGCCTCAGACGATAACCGCCGTGAAACCGCACAGGTGTTAGCCGGTCGAGCCTGGATCAACACCAAAGTGGAGACGCTGCAGGGGCGGATGCTTGGTCAGTACGAGAACGGGCTGGGACAGTCGTGGCAGGACGCGCATCCGATGCGCTTCTTCGACAACGGCAACGTCAGTTTTCCGTGGCTCTCAGATGGCATGTGGTTCCTGACTCAGATGAAACGCTGGGGACTGCTCACCAGCGATCCCGATTACCTCGCCGTGGCCCGCCAGATCAACCGCATCGACATCTACAAACAGGCCGCCAGCGCCGTCGGGCAGATTGCCTTGCCCGCCAGTGAGATGCGCAGCAGCACCCTGATCGACGGCAAAGTCTGGGATGGCAGCAATCCTGCTGCCTACGCCGCCAGTTTCGCTATCAAACGTTAAGAGAGGTTGCCATGAAAACTGACGCGCGCGCCCTGGCGCAGCCGGAGCAAACCCCCGGCAGTGCCACCGTTATTCCGCTACAGATCACCCCGAAAGCCGCAGTTCGTCCGGCGCGGCTGCGTCCGCTGTTGCAGCGCGCCATTCCCGCCGCGGGCGGCCTGCTGCTGATGTGGCTGGTGTGGCAGCTCGCGGCGCTGTCCGAACCCTCGTTTCCCTCGCCTTATGCCACCTGGCAGGCCGCGCAGGTGCTGTTTGCTGACCCGTTCTACAGCAATGGCCCCAACGATCAGGGCATCGGCTGGAACGTGCTGGCCTCGCTGCAGCGCGTCGCCATCGGCTTCGGCCTTGCCGCGCTGGTGGGCATCCCGGCGGGTTTTCTGCTGGGGCGCTTTACCTTTATGGCGCGGATGTTCAATCCGATTATCGCCCTGCTGCGGCCGGTCAGTCCGCTGGCCTGGCTGCCAATTGGACTGCTGCTGTTTCAGCGCGCCGAACCTGCCGCCAGCTGGACCATTTTCATCTGTTCCATCTGGCCGATGATCATCAATACCGCTGAAGGGGTGCAGCGTATTCCGCAGGATTACCTCAACGTGGCGCGGGTGCTACAGCTCTCTGAATGGACGGTGATGCGCCGGATCCTGCTGCCCGCCGTGCTGCCTGCGGTGCTCACCGGGGTGCGTCTCTCTATCGGCATTGCCTGGCTGGTGATTGTCGCCGCCGAAATGCTGACCGGCGGGCTGGGGATTGGCTTCTGGATCTGGAACGAGTGGAACAACCTCAACGTGGCAAACATTCTGATTGCCATCCTGATTATCGGCGTCGTCGGGCTGCTGCTGGAGCAGGCGCTGATGCTGCTGGTCCGTCGTTTCAGCTGGGAAAAATAAGGAGAACACCATGCAACACATTATTCGCGTTCAGCAGGTGAGCCAGCGTTTCAACACCGCCAGCGGCGACTTTCTGGCACTGGACAACGTCAGTTTTGATATCCACGAAGGGGAAACCCTGAGCCTGATCGGCCACTCCGGCTGCGGCAAATCGACACTGCTCAACCTGATTGCCGGATTAACCCGTCCCAGCAGCGGTGTACTGCTGTGTGATAACCGCGAAATCACCGGACCTGGCCCGGAGCGTGCGGTGGTGTTTCAGAACCATTCGCTGCTGCCGTGGCTGACGGCATTTCAGAACGTCGAACTGGCGGTGCAGCAGGTGTTTAAAGGGCGTTTCAGCAAAGCGGAGATGCGCGACTGGATCGAGCACAACCTTAATCGGGTGCAGATGAGCCACGCCATGCACAAGCGGCCTGGCGAAATCTCCGGCGGCATGAAGCAGCGTGTCGGCATTGCGCGGGCGCTGGCGATGAAGCCGCGCGTGCTGCTGCTGGATGAGCCATTCGGCGCGCTGGATGCCTTAACCCGCGCCCACCTGCAGGACAGCGTGATGCGCATTCAGCAGGATCTGAATACCACCATTGTGCTGATCACCCATGACGTGGATGAAGCGGTGCTGCTCTCCGATCGGGTGCTGATGATGACCAACGGCCCGGCGGCACAGGTCGGGGAGATCCTCACCGTCGATCTGCCGCGACCGCGCTCGCGGGTGGCGCTGGCGGATGAGCCGCGCTATCACCAGCTGCGCCAGAAAGTGCTGCATTTCCTCTATGAAAAACAGACCACGGCAGCGTAAGGAGCAGACCATGAGGCAACGGTTGCTGGTGATAGGCAATGGCATGGCGGGGATGCAGATGGTGGAGAGCCTGCTGCAGCGTGCGCCTCAGCGTTACGCCATTACGGTCATTGGCCGCGAGCCGCACGGCAACTACAACCGCGTGCTGCTGTCGCCGGTGCTGGCGGGTGAAAAGTCCTTCACTGACACCCTGATCCACGATCGCGACTGGTATCAGCGGCACGGCGTGACGCTGCTGAACGGTGAAACCGTGCAGCAGGTCGATCTGGCGGCGCGGACGGTGCAGACCGATCAGCGCCAGCTCGACTGGGATCGGCTGGTGTTTGCCACCGGATCGCAGCCCCGTCTGCCCGCGATTCCCGGCATCGACGCAGAGTGCGTCATGGGTTTTCGCAGCATCGCCGACGTCCGGCGACTGCTGGCGGGCCAGGGACCGGTAGTGATCCTGGGCGGCGGCTTTCTCGGTATTGAAGCGGCGGCGGCACTCCGCGCCCGAGGACGTGAGGTGACGCTGGTGCACCATAAACCCTGGCTGCTGGATCGCCAGCTGGATGCAAAAGCGGGTGAGCTGCTGCTGGCGGCCTTAGCGCAGCGCGGTATCCACTGCGAACTGAACAGCGGACTGTCGGCGATTGACGAGGCGGGCGTGACGCTAACCTGCGGGCGTCACTGCGCCGCCACGCAGGTGGTGATTGCCATCGGTGTTCAGCCAGAGGTCACGCTGGCGCAGGCGGCAGGGCTACCGTGTCAGCGCGGCATTCTGGTCGATGGTCAGCTGCGCAGCGCCATTCCCGATGTTTACGCCGTGGGCGAGTGCTGCGAAATCGCGGGCGAAACCTTTGGCCTGGTCGCGCCCTGCCTGGCGCAGGCACAGATTCTGGCGGCGCAGCTGGCGGGATCGCCGCTGGCAGATTTCGTCAGTGAGCCGCTGGCGACGCGGCTCAAAGTCAGCGGCATTTCGCTGTTCAGCGCCGGCGACGTCAGCGAGGCACCCTCCATCAGCAGTTTTGATCCGCTCTCCGGCGACTACCGCCGCCTTTTTCTCCGTCAGGGCCGCCTCTGTGGCGTGCTGCTCTCCGGCGACACCCGGCAGGGCGCGTCGCTGCTGGAACGTCTGCAGCGCGCCGACTCTGTCACGCTCGATGCCCTGTTCGATCACGATCAACCTGAACCGCAGCCACAGGCTGCAGAGAGTCCTGAGATGAGTAAACCGGTTTTAGCCGTCATTGGTCACGGCATGGTCAGTCACCACTTTCTTGAACAGCTGGTTGCCCGTGAACTGCATCAGCACTATCACATCGTGGTTTATGGCGAGGAGCGCCAGCAGGCTTACGATCGGGTGCATCTGTCAGACTATTTCAACGGTAAAACGGCCGGCGATCTGTCGCTGGTCGGCACAGACTTCTTTGCCCTGCACGGTATTGAACTGCGCAGCGGCTGCACAGTAGTGACGATCAATCGCCAGCAGCGCAGCCTGCGTGACAGCGCGGGCAATGAGCTGGCGTGGGATAAGCTGGTGCTGGCGACCGGCTCACGCGCGTTCGTCCCGCCGGTGCCGGGCCACGACGGCGAACGCTGTTTTGTCTATCGCACGCTGGATGATCTGGATGCCATTGCCGCCTGCGCCCGTCATAGCCAGCGCGGTATCGTGATTGGCGGCGGCCTGCTGGGTCTGGAGGCGGCGAATGCGCTGCGGCAGCTCGGGCTGGAGACGCATGTGGTGGAGTTTGCACCACGCCTGATGGCGGTGCAGCTCGATGAGGGTGGGGCGCTGATGCTGCGTCAGAAGATCGATGCGCTGGGCGTGACGGTTCATACCTCAAAACAGACCGAGCTGATTGAGCAGCAGCCCGACGGCAGCGTGGTGCTGCGTTTTGCTGACGGCAGCCATTTACCCGGCGACCTGGTGCTGTTCTCCGCCGGTATCCGTCCGCGCGATGAGCTGGCGCGCGAGGCGGGCCTGACGCTCGGGCCGCGCGGCGGCATTGAGATTAACGATCGCTGTCAGACCAGTGATGACGACGTGTTTGCCATTGGTGAATGCGCGCTGTGGAACGGTCAGATCTTTGGCCTGGTCGCGCCGGGCTATCAGATGGCGCGTGTGCTGGCCGGACATCTGGCGGCTGAACCGGCTGCCTTCAGCGGCGCGGACATGAGCACCAAACTGAAACTGCTGGGCGTGGAAGTGGCGTCGTTCGGTGATGCCCATGGCCGCACGGCGGGCAGTCAGCACTATCACTGGACCGACGGGCCAAAAGGCATTTACAGGAAAATCGTGGTCTCTGCGGAGGGCACCCGACTGCTGGGCGGCGTGCTGGTCGGGGACAGCAGCGATTACGCCACGCTGCTGCAGATGATGCTCAACGATTTACCCTTGCCTGCCGCGCCGGAGAGCCTGATCCTGCCTGCGCTGGCCGGTGCGCCGAAAGCGTCAGGGGTCGCGGCGTTGCCCGACAGCGCCCAGGTCTGCTCCTGTCACAACGTCAGCAAGGGAGATATCTGCGAGGCGGTGAAAGGCGGATGCGGTGAGATGAGCAGCATCAAAAGCTGCACCAGAGCGGCCACCGGCTGCGGCGGCTGTGCGGCGCTGGTGAAGCAGGTGATGGAGTTTCAGCTGGAAACTCTCGGCGTCGAGGTGAAAAAAGATGTCTGCGACCACTTCAGTTATTCACGGCAGGAGCTTTATCACCTGGTACGGGCCGGTGAGTTCAGAACCTTTGATGCGCTGCTGGCCTCACACGGCAGGGGTCAGGGCTGTGAAGTGTGCAAGCCGCTGGTGGGGTCGATTCTTGCCTCCTGCTGGAACGACTATCTGCTGAAACCGGCGCACCTGCCGCTACAGGATACCAACGACCGCTACTTCGCCAACATCCAGAAAGATGGCACCTATTCGGTGGTGCCGCGCGTTCCGGCGGGTGAAATCACGCCACAGGGGCTGATCGCCATCGGTGAAGTGGCGGCGCGTTATGACCTCTACACCAAAATCACCGGCGGGCAGCGTATCGACCTGTTTGGCGCGCGGCTCGATCAGCTGCCCGCTATCTGGCAGACGCTGCTTGAGGCCGGTTTTGAAACCGGTCACGCCTACGGCAAGTCGCTGCGCACCGTGAAGTCCTGTGTCGGATCGACCTGGTGCCGCTACGGCGTGCAGGATTCGACCGCCTTCGCCATCGCGCTGGAGAACCGTTACAAGGGACTTCGCGCCCCGCATAAGATCAAGATGGCGGTTTCGGGCTGTACGCGCGAGTGTGCGGAAGCGCAGAGCAAAGATATCGGCGTGATCGCCACCGAAAAGGGCTGGAACCTCTATGTCTGCGGCAATGGCGGCATGAAGCCGCGCCATGCCGACCTGTTCGCCAGCGACCTCGACGATGCCACGCTGCTGCGCTATGTCGATCGCCTGCTGATGTTCTATATCCGTACGGCTAATCGTCTGCAGCGCACCAGCGTCTGGCTGGACAATCTGGAAGGCGGTCTCGAGTACCTGCGCCAGGTGGTGATTGAGGATAGCCTTGGGCTGGGTGAGACGCTGGAGCTGGAGATGCAGCGGGTGGTTGACGCCTGGCAGTGTGAGTGGCAGACCACGCTGGCGGACCCGTCGCGGCTCGCACTGTTTACGCCGACGATCAACAGCGAGCAGCCCGATGAAACCCTGCACTACAGCCGGGTACGCGGCCAGCGGCAGCCTGAAGCCGTGGCTGCGCGCCCGCTGCTGCAGCTGCCCGCCGAGCCGTGGAGCGCCGTCTGCGCACTGGAGGCGATTCCGCCAGAAGCGGGGATCGGGGCGCGGCTCGGCAGCGAACGTGTTGCGCTGTTCCGCTTTGGCGACGCGTTCTATGCGCTGGAGGATCGTGAACCCGGCAGCGATGCCAGCGTGCTGTCGCGCGGGATTCTGGGTGACGTCGGCGGCGAGCCGGTGGTGATCTCTCCGCTCTACAAGCAGCGGGTGCGGCTGCGTGACGGGCAGAGTCTGGATAATCCGCAGCATCAGCTGCGCTGCTGGCCGGTGAAGCTGGAAGCGGGGCAGATCTGGCTGGCAAACCGTCCGCAAAATCCGCTGGCGCAGGCATCATGAACAGTACCTGTCCCTATTGCGGCGTCGGCTGTGGCGTCTGCGTCACGCCGCAGGGCAATCATCAGGCATCGGTGATCGGCGATCCGCACCATCCCGCCAACGCAGGCCGGTTATGCGTTAAGGGCGCGGCGCTGGGCGAGACGCTGACGCCACAGGGGCGTCTTCTTACCGCTCAGGTTAACGGCCAGCCGGTCAGCCTGGATGCGGCGCTGGATGCGGCAGCGGCAGGATTACGGGCGGTGATCGATCAGCATGGTCCGCAGGCGGTGGCGTTTTACGGTTCAGGCCAGTTGCTGACCGAGGATTACTACGTTGCCAATAAGCTGATGAAGGGCTACATCGGTGCCGCCAATATCGATACCAATTCGCGGCTCTGTATGGCATCAGCCGTAGTCGGTTATAAGCGGGCGCTGGGGGCCGATGCGGTGCCCTGCTGTTATGAGGATCTGGAGCAGGCCGATCTGGTTTTGCTGGTGGGGTCCAATGCTGCCTGGGCGCATCCGGTGGTCTGGCAGCGGCTGATGCAGGCGAAGCAGCAGCGACCGGCGATGTGCATAGTCGTTATCGATCCGCGCCGCACGGCCAGTTGTGATCAGGCCGATCTGCATCTGCCACTGCGTCCCGGCAGCGATTCGGCGTTGTTTTCCGGTCTGCTGCACTGGCTGGCGCAGAACGATGGCCTTGATGCCAGCATGCTGCCGCACCTGAATGGCGTGAGTGAAACCCTGGCCGCCGCCGCGCAGTGGGATGTCGCGCGGGTCGCAGAGACCTGTGATTTAACGGAACAGCAGGTGATGCACTTTTTCCGGCTGGTCAGCCAGCACGATCGGGTGCTGACGCTGTGGTGCATGGGGATTAATCAGTCCGCCACTGGCAGCGACAATAACCAGGCGATTCTTAACCTGCATCTGCTGACAGGTAAAATAGGCAGTGCGGGCTGCGGGCCTTTTTCGCTGACCGGACAGCCAAATGCCATGGGCGGTCGCGAAGTGGGCGGTCTGGCGAACCAGCTGGCGGCGCACATGAGTTTTACTGACGAGGATTGCGACCGGGTGCAGCGTTTCTGGCGCAGCCCGGCGATGGCCCGCCAGCCGGGGCTGATGGCGCTGGATCTCTTCAGGGCGATTGCCGAAGGCGAGGTGAAGGCGGTGTGGATTATGGGCACCAATCCGGCGGTGTCGATGCCGGAGGGCAATCGCGTGGCGCAGGCGCTGGCGGCCTGTCCGCTGGTCATTGTCTCAGATGTGATGGCGCAGACCGATACCAGCGCCTTTGCCGATATTCTGCTGCCCGCCCAGGGCTGGGGCGAGAAGAACGGCACGGTCACCAATTCAGAGCGACGTATTTCGCGGCAGCGCGCCTTTGCCGCCGCACCAGGTGATACCCGGCCTGACTGGTGGCTGCTGGCGCAGGTGGCGCAGCGGTCAGGATTCCGTGAGGGATTTAACTGGCAGCATCCGTCGGAGATTTTCTGCGAGCACGCGGCGCTGTCGGGGTTTGAGAACGGCGGTCAGCGGGCGTTTGATATCAGCGGGCTGGCGCAGTTGAGCCAGGCCGAATGGGATGCGCTGCGTCCGGTTCAGTGGCCGGTAAATGCTGCTCATCCGCAGGGCTGTGCGCGGTTGTTTGGCGATCGCCGCTTTTTTCACCCTGACGGCAAAGCCCGGCTGCTTGTCCCGGCCACGCCTGCCTTAACCCCGCGTGATGCGGCTTATCCGCTATTGATGAACAGCGGTCGGGTGCGCGATCAGTGGCATACCATGACGCGCACCGGACTGGTGCCGCGTCTGATGCAGCATTGTGATGAGCCATTTGTGGCGCTGCATCCGGCTGACGCTGAGCAGTATGGCGTGACGGCAGGCGGTCTGGCACGGGTGCAGTCGGTGCAGGGCTGGATCAGTGCGCGGGTGCGCGCTGATGCCGGCATACGGCGCGGTGAGCTGTTTGTGCCGATGCACTGGAACCGGCAGTTCAGTGAGCAGAGTCACGTCGATATGCTGGTCGCCGCCCGCGCCTGTCCGTTTTCAGGGCAGCCTGCGCTGAAGCAGACGCCGGTCCGGATTCTGCCGCTGGCGGTGAGCTGGCAGGGCTGGTTGTGGCAGCGCGGGATTACGCAGCCCGCAGGATTACGTTACTGGTCGCGTGCGCCCTATGCGGCGGTGCAGCGTTATGCGGTAGCAGGCGAGGGATCGCCGCAGGCGTGGCTGGCCGGGCAGGTTGATGTGTCAGGCTGTGACCTGCAGCTCGCCACCGGCAGCGGCAATGATTACCGGCTGCTGGCATGGCATGACGGCGAGTTACAGCTGGCGTTTTATGCCGGATCTATGTTGCCGTCGATTGATAGTGCATTTGTCGCGACGGCCTTTGCGGATGCGCCGCAGGACGCTGCCGGGCGGCACAGCGTGCTGGCGGGCCAGTCGGCGCAGCGCAGCGCGGCAGGCCGGATTATCTGTAGCTGTATGGCGGTGGGTGAACAGACGATTTTGCAGGCGATAGCGCAGGGGTGTCGAACCACTCAGGCATTGGGCCGGAAGCTGAAGTGCGGCACGCAGTGTGGCTCCTGTATTCCGGAGCTGAAGCAGCTTTTGTTGTCAGACGTGGTTGTGGAGGAATGATGACGCGAGCAATTGATTCTCTGGATAAGTTACTGGCCCCTGCCGGGGTGGCAAAGCCGCAGGGTGCGGTGTGGCTGGTGGGCGCAGGCCCTGGCGATGTGGAGTTGCTGACGGTGAAGGCGTTGCGGTTGCTGCAGCGGGCTGAAGTCGTGGTGTATGACCGGCTGGTGAGTGAAGCGGTGATGGCGGAAGTACCGGAGAGCGCGTTATGCGTTGACGTAGGTAAGCAGCCGGGGCAGCACGGATTGAAGCAGGCGCAGATTAATCAGCTGCTGGTGGATCTGGCGCGCAGCGGGCGCAATGTGATCCGGCTGAAGGGAGGCGATCCGTTTATTTTTGGGCGCGGTGGCGAGGAGATGGTGAGTCTGCAGGAGGCCGGGATTCGCTGTGAGGTAGTGCCGGGGATTACGGCGGCGGTGGGCTGTGCGGCGGCCAGCGGGATTCCGCTGACGCATCGGGATTGTGCGCAGTCGCTGCGGTTGATTACCGGCCATGGCCGGAGTGGCGAGCCGCAGCTGGATGCAGCCGCGCTGTCGGCGGTGAATCAGACGCTGGTGTTTTATATGGGATTGAGCTGGAGTGCGTCGATCAGTGCGCAGTTGCAGGCGCAGGGGCGTGATCCGGAGACGCCGGTAGCGATTATTGAGAATGGAACCCGGCCGGATCAGCGGGTGTTGATTACCACGCTGGGTGGCCTGGCGGAGACGGTAGCGCAGGAGAAGCCGGTGTCGCCGTCGCTGCTGGTGGTGGGTGAGGTCGTGAGCTTTTATCGGGCGGATTTGCAGGTGCGGGGGGATGCGACGGTGAGCCGGTGCGACGTGCAGGAAGTCGGGTGCCTTGAGCAGGAAGTACGGTGCGTCGTGCAGGAAAAGCCTGCCTGATCGCAAAGGGATCCCGCATCCCTGCGGACTGGGCTCGCCCTCCCTGGCTCGCACACTTTGCTCTTCAGGCAGGCCATTCCTGCACGGCTGGCGATGGTGCGGAGGTTTTGCGGAAGCGGATCGCGATTAGGTGCAGGTAGGTTTGGGTGAGAAAGCAGGAATGATTTGAAGAGCCGGTGTGTCGTGCAGGAAGTACGGTGCGACGTGCAGGAAAAGCCTGCCTGATCGCAAAGGGATCCCGCATCCCTGCGGACTGGGCTCGCCCTCCCTGGCTCGCACACTTTGCTCTTCAGGCAGGCCATTCCTGCACGGTTGGCATTGGTGCGGGGTTTTGCTGGTTTGCTGAAATGGAGTGGAAATAGGGTGCGTCGTGCAGGAAAGGCCTGCCTGATCGCAAAGGGATCCCGCATCCCTGCGGACTGGGCTCGCCCTCCCTGGCTCGCACACTTTGCTCTTCAGGCAGGCCATTCCTGCACGGTTGGCATTGGTGCGGGGTTTTGCTGGTTTGCTGAAATGGAGTGGAAATAGGGTGCGTCGTGCAGGAAAGGCCTGCCTGATCGCAAAGGGATCCCGCATCCCTGCGGATTGGGCTCGCCCTCCCTGGCTCGCACACTTTGCTTTTCAGGCAGGCCATTCCTGCACGGTTAGCATTGGTGCGGGGTTTTGCGGGAACGGGTCTGAATTAGGTGCGGATGGTGAGCGCGCACGTGCCGGGATGTGGGGGCAGACCGGTGCGGTTTGCTTAGGCAGAAAATGCCTGCCTTGAAGAATCATTTTCGGAAAGACCGATGTGTCTGATTGTTCAGAAACTACTGAGGCTATAAACCGATGATGACTTTTATCTTTCCACGAATTTGCTGAAGTTCGCTTGCGGAAACGACACCTTTTTTCATGGCCCCCCTGACTTTCCAGGCGATGCTTTTTACCTGGTCGGATAGGGCAACGCTATCTTTCTCAGCGCTTATGGGAACTTCGAACGGATATCCCTTTGAATGCGTTGTGCAGGGTACACAGACACACATGCCGGTTTTATTGTTGTAAGCAAACGGGCTAAGAACAACAGCTGGCCTGTGACCTGCCTGCTCACTTCCTTTGGTCGGATCAAAATCCACCCAGATGATATCTCCGGCTTCAGGCACAAAACGGCTTACCATTTACCAAATCTCCTTCCCGACAGGCTCACCCCATTCAACCGGATCGTGCAGATTTTCTTCTGTCACGCCTTCAAGCAGTTCTGCAAGAGAGTAACCAACTTCCTGCTTTACAGGTTCAATAATGAGTTTTCCTTCAACCAAATCGATTTTTATTTCGTCATCAATATTAAGATTGAGTGCCTGCATCAATGTCGCCGGGATACGTATTGCTGGAGAGTTACCCCAGCGTTTAACATTTCCATGAATCATTTAACATGCCTCCAATACACAATGTAGATACATGCTAACGCAATATACATTGTATACACAAGTGGTGTGAGCCTGAACGTTGGGTATTGTCGTGTTTCGTAAGGTGCAGTGCACGTGCCAGGCTTCCTGCATAAAAAAAGCAGGAGCATTACATCGCCCGCTTCAGCGGCAGCGGGGCCACCAGCACTTTCACGCCTAAGGCTTCAAACGCTTTAACCTGCGCGGTGCTGATGCCGCTGTCGGTAATCAGGTAGTGGATGTTGCTCCAGTCACAGGGCAGCGCGAACATCGACACCTTGTCGATTTTGCTGGAGTCCGCCACCACGTAAACCGTGCTGGCTGATTTGATCATCGCCAGTTTGACCTTAATGTCCGTTTCGCTGGGGAAGCTCAGGCCCAGACGCGGTGAAATGCAGGCGGTGGCAAGAAAGAGTTTTTCGGCCAGCACATTTTCGAAAAAACTGGCCGCTTTCTCGCCCGAGGTGGAGAGCGTCGGGAACTTAAAGGTTCCGCCGGTCAGCAGGATATTAATGCCCGGCTCGCCGCCCAGTTTCAGGGCGATATTAACCGCCGTGGTCACCACCGATAAACGGCGGATATGGCTGATGGCGTCGGTAATCGCGGTGGTGGTGGTACCGGAATCGAAAATCACCGTGTCGCCATTTTCGATATGCTGCGCCGCCAGTCGGCCAATCGCCTCTTTCTCCTCCAGATGGGTCTGCCGCTCCAGCAGCATCGCGCCGGTATTCTGCTTGCCCGTCATCAGCGTTGCGCCACCGTGGTAGCGCTGCACAAACCCCTGTTTTTGCAGCATGCGCAGGTCGCTGCGTAATGTGGCTTCAGTCAGTCCAAAGGTCTCGGTCAGCGCTTTGACCGTGACCGTACCATCTTCACGGATCATCTCCAGAATTTTCTCGCGGCGTTGCTGCATGTCAGCGAACTGCTCACTTTTGCTTTTCAATCGAAATGCTCCCTTTTCCAGTAACCTGATGGCTCGGGCGAACAAGGTCTCTGTCGCTGAGTTTAACGCGCCATTTTTATGAATGCGAGATGACCTGAATTACCTTTGATTTTCGAACGAAAACAAATAATCCGCAGGTTATTGAATCTCTCAGGGTTTCCGGATTGCAGGCAGCAGGCTTTATTTCGGGACTGGAAGCCAGATCACGTCTTTTCAATCAGATAAGCCGCTTTGAACGGCAGATGGTCGAAATTTGATCTGCCCCACATATCATTTCTTTTCGATAGCTTATATTTTTGTTCGAAAATGATTGAGTCAGCGGCATCAGCAAAAATATGAGGGGAAGAGTGGGATGAGTGGTGAATATGACGTAAACCTGCGCTACGGCGTGGATACCGCAATGAACCTGGCCGGTAAGGTGGCGGTGGTGACTGGCGGGCTAGGCGGCATCGCGATGGCGACTAATGGCATGCTGCTGGAGAAGGGCGCGCGTCTGGCACTGCTCTATCCGCCGTTTGAAGCGGAGAAAGTTGCCAGTCTGCAGGCTGACTTCCCGGCCGATCGGGTGCAGTTTGTCTGCTGTGATGTCACCGCTCCCGCGTCGGTGGAAGAGGCGTTTGACGCGGTGGTTTCCCACTATGGCCGGATCGATATCCTGGTCAACTGCGCAGGCTACGTGATGCTGCAGCCGGTGATTGAGACCGATTTTGCCGAGTGGCAGAAGCAGATCGCGGTGAATCTCACCGGACCTTTCCTTTGCTCGCAGGCGGCCGCACGGCTGATGATTCGTGCCGGAGCGGGCGGCAAAATTATTAATATCGCCTCCCAGGCGGCGTCCATCGCGATCGACAACCATGTCGCCTACACCTCCGCCAAAGCGGGCCTGCTGGGCATGACCAAAGTGATGGCCAAAGAGTTTGCTCCGCACCGCATCAACGTGAATACCCTGTCGCCCACCGTGGTACTGACGCCGATGGGCGAGAAAGCCTGGCGAGGCGAGAAAGGCGAGCAGATGAAAAAGCTGATTCCGCTCGGTCGCTTTGCCTATACCGATGAGATCGCCGCCGCCGTGCTGTTCTTCGCCAGCAACGGCAGCGACATGATTACCGGCGCAGATTTGATGATCGATGGTGGCTTCACCATCTGGTAAGGCCAACCCAACACCCGGGACTTCATACCCTGCCATAACGATAAGAGAGAACATCATGAAAAACCGTACCCTGCTGTGCACTGCCGTGGCTGCCTGTCTGGTTTCTCAGGCGGCGTTGGCCGCCGAAAAAGGCACCATTATGATTCTGGTTAACTCACTCGATAATCCTTACTACGCCTCTGAAGCCAAAGGCGCCAATCTCAAAGCACAGGCGCTGGGGTACAAAACCACGGTGCTGTCGCACGGCGAAGATGTGAAGAAGCAGAGCGAACTGATCGACGCCGCTATCGGTAAGAAAGTGCAGGGTATCGTGCTGGATAACGCCGACTCCACCGCCAGCGTGGCGGCGATCAAAAAAGCCAAAGATGCCGGGATCCCTGTCGTGCTGATCAACCGTGAAATTCCGGTGGATGACGTGGCGCTGGCGCAGATCACCCACAACAACTTTCAGGCGGGTTCAGATGTGGCCAACGTCTTTGTCGAGAAGATGGGGGAAAAGGGCAAATACGCCGAGCTCGCCTGTAACCTGGCCGACAACAACTGTGTGACCCGCTCAAAATCGTTCCATCAGGTGCTGGATCAATATCCCGATATGCAGAGTGTGGCGCGTCAGGATGCCAAAGGCACCCTGATCGACGGCAAGCGCATCATGGACAGCATCCTGCAGGCGCATCCCGATGTGAAAGGGGTGATCTGCGGTAACGGTCCGGTCGCGCTGGGCGCGATTGCGGCACTCAAAGCAGCCGGTCGCAACGATGTGATCGTGGTAGGGATTGATGGCAGCAACGATGAACGCGATGCGGTGAAAGCAGGCACGCTGAAAGCCACGGTGATGCTGCAGGCCCAGGCGATCGCCGCCGAAGGCGTGACCGATCTCGATAACTTCATTCAGAAAGGCGTGAAGCCGGAAAAACAGCGGGTGATGTTCCGCGGCATTCTGATTACCCCGGAAAACGCCAAAGGCGTCCAGGACTTTAACTACAAGTCGTAATTAACCGCTGCCGCGCCTGCGAAAGCGGGCGCCAGGGAGAAGAAGATGTCCCGAAGAGTCTGGCTGACGCTGGTGGTCATGCTGTCAGGTGGCTGCAAAATTGTGTCGCAGCAGGAGCTGGCTGACCTGAAGAATCCCCCCAATCCGAAGATGGCCAACATCGACCAGCTCTGGCAGCAGAAGCTGGTGCCGCAGGTCCAGGCCGAGGCGAAACCGCTGGCGACGCTGATGTCGTCGCTGCAATCTGCCAAAGACTTTGACAGCGCCTGTCAGACCTATGGCTATCGCAGTCAGGCTGAGAATCCCTGTGTTTTCAGCGTTTCCGTTCGCGGCGAGGTAACGGCTGTCAATACCACTTCCCGCAGCGGAAAGATGACCGTGAAGGATGAATCAGGTGACAGTGTCACTATACAGGTCGGGCCAATCATTCGTGGCACGGCGTTGCGCGATGTCTATAAAGGCGCGAGCTATCAGGACTTCAACGATCAGGTGCTGTTTGGTGATTACGGCAAGGCGATCAACCAGCACGCCTCAACCCTGATGCAGCAGTTCGCGCCGAAGGTGGGCGACAAAGTGAGTGTTACTGGCGTGTTCAGCAGCTGGGACATTCCGCAACAGCTGCCGGATATCACTCCGGCTGCTATCACCCGGCAATAAGGAGCGGCAGATGCAAAATCCGCAACCGCAAACGTCCGGCGACGTGATTATCGAAACGCGCAACGTGTCGCGTCTCTATCCTGGTGTGACCGCGCTCGATCAGGTCAGCTATCGCGTTTATCGCAACAAAGTGAATGTCCTGATCGGGGAGAACGGGGCCGGCAAGTCCACCATGATGAAGATGCTGGCCGGGGTGGAAACGCCGTCGTCGGGCGAGATCCTGCTGGATGGCCAGGTGGTATCGCTGAACTCCACCCATCAGGCGGAGAAGCAGGGGATCAGTATCATTTTCCAGGAGCTGAATCTGTTTCCCAACATGAACGTGATGGACAACATTTTTATCGCCAACGAGTTTTTCCAGCGCGGCGTCATCAATGAAAAGTATCAGTACGCGCTGGCGAAATCGCTGCTGCAGCGGCTGCAGCTCGATGTCGATCCCTATGCGCCGCTGGGCGAGCTGGGCATCGGGCATCAGCAACTGGTGGAGATTGCCAGGGCGCTGTCGAAGGATACCCGGGTGTTGATCATGGATGAACCCACCAGCGCCCTGAGCCAGTCGGAAGTGAAAGTGCTGTTCAATGTCATCGATCAGCTGAAGCGACGCGGCGTCACCATTATCTATATCTCACACCGGCTGGAAGAGCTGATGGAGATAGGCGACCACATCACCATTTTTCGCGATGGGCGCTTTATCAGTGAGCGCGAGGTGCGCGACGCCAGCGTGCCGTGGATTATCGCCCAGATGGTGGGCGATAAGAAAAAACAGTTCGACTATCAGCCTGCGCCACAAGGGGAAACGGTGCTGGAGGTTGAGGGGCTGACCGCGCTGCATCAGAACGGCGGCTACAAGCTGAATGAGGTCAGTTTCAGCCTGCGTAAAGGCGAGGTGATCGGCATTTATGGACTGCTGGGCGCGGGACGCACGGAGCTGTTTAAGGGGCTGATTGGGCTGATGCCCTGTCAGTCGGGCCG
Organism: Pantoea sp. JKS000250; assembly: GCF_003201065.1. Lineage (NCBI taxonomy): Bacteria > Pseudomonadati > Pseudomonadota > Gammaproteobacteria > Enterobacterales > Erwiniaceae > Pantoea > Pantoea sp. JKS000250. The sequence goes on from NZ_QICZ01000001.1 coordinate 3,988,392, forward strand.
GGTCCGGCTGTCAGGTAAGGATCTGGCGAAACGCAGTTTTCAGCAGCGGCTGAAAAGCGGCATCGCGCTGGTGCCCGAAGATCGTAAAGGCGAAGGGGTAATTGAACTGATGTCGGTTACTGCCAATATGACGCTTTCTGACTTCAGCCTGAGCGGTTTTCGTCGGGCGCTGGGGCTGCTGAATCCGGGCCGGGAGCAGCAGCGGGTCAGTGAGATGATCGGCCATCTGGCGATTAAAGTCAGCGATCCCGATCTGCCGGTCACGGCGCTGAGTGGCGGTAATCAGCAGAAGGTGGTGCTGGGTAAGGCGCTGATGACCGGGCCGCAGGTGGTATTGCTGGATGAGCCGACGCGCGGCATTGATGTCGGTGCCAAAACCGACGTCTATCACCTGATTGGCAATCTGGCGCAACAGGGGCTGGCCGTGATGTTTTCGTCGTCCGAGCTGGATGAGGTGATGGCGCTGGCGGACCGCATTTTAGTGATGGCCGATGGCCGGATAACGGCCGATCTGCCCCGCGCAGCGGCAACGAGAGAACATCTGATCGCGGCATCAACCCCGCAGGATTAAGCACCTGGCCCATTGGGCTAAGCTGGCCGGAGAACGTCATGAACCAAAAATATCTGCTCTATATGTACCTGCTCAAGGCGCGCACCTTTATTGCGTTGCTGATTGTGGTCGGCTTCTTCAGCGTGATGGTGCCGAACTTTCTGACCCCCTCTAACCTGCTGATTATGACGCAGCACGTCGCCATTACCGGGCTGCTGGCGATAGGGATGACGCTGGTGATCCTCACCGGCGGTATCGATCTCTCTGTCGGCGCGGTCGCCGGGATTTGCGGCATGGTGGCGGGTGCGCTGCTGACCAGTGGCATTCCGTTATGGGGCGGCAATACGCTGTTTCTCAACGTACCTGAAGTGATTCTGGTGGTGGCGATCTTTGGCGTGCTGGTGGGGCTGATTAACGGTACGGTGATCACCCGGCTGGGCGTGGCTCCCTTTATCTGCACCCTGGGCATGATGTATGTGGCGCGCGGTGCGGCACTGCTGTTCAACGATGGCGGCACCTACGCCAATCTGGTCGGGATGCCCGCGCTGGGCAACACCGGTTTTGCCCTGCTGGGTTCCGGTACCGTGCTGGGGGTGTATCTGCCGATCTGGCTGATGCTCGGCTTCTTGCTGCTCGGCCTCTACCTGACGCGCAAAACCCCGCTGGGCCGTTACATCTACGCCATTGGCGGCAATGAGTCCGCCGCGCGGCTGGCGGGCGTGCCGATTATCAAAGTGAAAATTTTTGTTTACGCCTTTTCCGGCCTCTGCGCCGGTCTGGTCGGGCTGGTAGTGGCGTCTCAGTTGCAGACCGCGCATCCGATGACCGGCAACATGTTTGAGATGGACGCCATTGGTGCCACCGTGCTGGGCGGCACGGCGCTGGCGGGCGGACGTGGCCGGGTGTCCGGCTCAATTATTGGCGCGTTCGTTATCGTCTTCCTGGCGGATGGCATGGTGATGATGGGCGTCAGCGATTTCTGGCAGATGGTGATTAAAGGTCTGGTGATTGTCACAGCCGTCGTGATCGACCAGTTCCAGCAACGTCTGCAAAGCAAAGTGGTGCTGCTGCGTCGCCATGAAAAAAAGCAGCAGGCAGTGCCTCTCACTGATATCCGTCACAGTTAACAGGAGCGATTATGAGCCGCGAACAACTTGGAAAAACAGTGGTGATTACCGGTGCCTGTCGCGGCATCGGTGCCGGGATCGCGGCGCGTTTCGCCCGCGATGGGGCCAGGCTGGTGATGGTGTCGAATGCCGATCGGGTCTTTGCCACCGCTGACCGGCTTTCGCAGCAGTATGGCAGTGAGATTCTGGCGCTGCAGGTCAACGTCACAGATGAAGCGGCGGTGCAGCAGCTCTATCAGCAGGCCTTTGAACGCTTTGGTCAGATTGACGTCTCGATTCAGAATGCGGGCGTGATTACCATTGACCGCTTCGACACCATGCCGAAAAGCGACTTTGAACGGATTCTGGCCGTGAACACCACTGCCGTCTGGCTCTGCTGTCGTGAAGCGGCGAAATATATGGTGAAGCAGGGCAGCGGCAGTCTGATTAACACCTCATCGGGGCAGGGACGACAGGGCTTTATTTACACGCCGCACTATGCCGCCAGCAAAATGGGGGTCATCGGCATTACGCAGAGTCTGGCGCTGGAGCTGGCACCGTGGGACATTACGGTCAATGCCTTCTGTCCCGGCATCATTGAGAGTGAGATGTGGGATTACAACGATCGCGTCTGGGGCGAGATCCTCAGCAGCGAGGAGAAAACCTACGGCAAAGGTGAGCTGATGGCGGAGTGGGTGAAAAACATTCCGCTGAAGCGTGCCGGTCAGCCGGAGGATGTGGCCGGGCTGGTGGCGTTTCTGGCTTCAGACGATGCGCGCTATATCACCGGACAGACCATTAACGTGGATGGCGGTTTAATCTTCTCCTGAAGACGCCAGAGATAACCCCGGGCCTGCTGCACAGCAGGCCTTTTTTTGTGCCAGACTTTTCTGGTATATGCACAATTTGCCTCTGCTGTCCTGCATCGCCGTCACAATATGTTAAGGTAACTGTCAATGAATTTGACTTTATCGCAGCAACAAATCAATCAACGTGCCGGGTGACATGATACGGAAAACAGGGGTTCTCTCTTTGATTGCGCTGTCGCTCTCTGCCTTGCAGAGCGCCCGTGCGTTTCAGACTGAAACGGCAGTGTCAGAAACGCCATTCGACAATCCTGCGCGCTACAGTGAGTCGCTGCCGACGCTTGGCAGCACCCGCGACGAGGATGAAGCGTGGAGTAAAAAGCTGGCAGCCGTGGCGAAAAGCATCGGTGAAGCGAGTAACAACAGCGACAGCAATGTGACGTTTGGCCAGCAGGCGGGCGTCTGGGCCTTCAATCATCTGCGCGATGAAGTGGCCGACCGGGTCGAGAGTGAAGGGCAGTCACTGCTTTCCCCTTACGGCACCGCGCAGCTCGATCTGAAAGTCGACATGAACGGTAACTTTGCCGGCACGGGCGGCGATCTCTTCAGCGCACTGGCCGACGAGAACAGCCTGCTTACCTTCAGCCAGCTTGGCCTGCATGATACCGGCGAGGGTCTGGTCGGCAATGCGGGACTGGGACAACGCTGGGACGCCGGTAACTGGCTGCTGGGCTACAACGGCTTTGTCGATCATGTCTTCAGCAGCGGCCTGCAGCGCGCCTCGGTGGGGACTGAGGCCTGGAGTGATTCGATGCGTTTCTCTGCCAACTACTATCAGCCGCTTTCCGGCTGGAAAAATCTGGGCAACTCGCAGCAGCAGCGCATGGCGCGCGGCTATGACATCACCAGCCAGAGCTATCTGCCCTTTTATCGTCAACTGGGCGTCTCGGTGAGCTATCAGCAATATCTGGGTGAGAATGTCGATCTGTTTAACAGCGGCAACCGCTATCACAATCCCTCCGCCATGTCGTTTGGCCTCTCTTACACGCCGGTGCCGCTGGTAACGCTGTCGGCCACCCACAAAACCAGCAGTGCCGGTGAAAGCCAGGATCAACTGGGGCTGAAACTGAACTACCGCTTTGGCGTGGCGCTGAGCCGTCAGCTTGATGCCGGTAACGTCGCCGAAGCGCGCTCCCTGCGCGGCAGCCGTTACGATACCGTGACCCGCAGCGATACGCCGGTGCTCGCATTCCGTCAGCGCAAAACGCTGTCGGTGTTCCTGGCGACACCTCCCTGGCAGTTAAGCAGTGGCGAGAGCCTGCCGCTGAAGCTGCAGGTGCGGGCCAGCAATGACATCAAGGCAGTGAGCTGGCAGGGTGACACGCAGGCGCTGAGCCTGACGCCACCGGCCAATAATGCGGATCCGCAGGGCTGGAGTGTGATCCTACCGCAATGGGATCCGTCGCCAGACGCCAGCAACGAATACCGGCTGTCGGTGACGCTGGAGGACAGCAAGCAGCAGCGTGTCACCTCTAACTGGATCACCCTGAAAATTGAGCCGCCGATGGCCATGGACGCATCCCCGCAGAACGATCGTTACGATTTAATGGCACCCACCGGCACGGCGCTCTAACGGAAACCTGCCAGCACGGCGCTGGCAGGTAAATCCGGCCGGCGCGGTGCATGGCACGTCCGGCCGGGTTCATCACAGAGTCGTGCTGATGACAGGCTAACGTCAGGCTTATGTGTCAGTAGTAACATCGTGTTGCAATCATCAGCTGCAACTATCGCAGCGATGCGTAAGGGACGCCGGCAATATGCCGATAACAAAAGCAATTCCACCGCTTACTGGTCCTGCTGATGCGCCTGAGTTTACTGAAATATCTTGTCCCTTCTTTTCTCCGTCAGCGTGGCCTGCACGCCGCCGCGTCATTCCGATCGCTGGGGCGCGCTATGCCCGTAATTGAGTTCACGCCTGAGGGCATTATTCAGAAAGCCAGCCCGCTATTTCTGGCGGCCATGGGATACCGGGCGGACGAAATTGTTGGTCAGCATCACAGCATGTTCTGTCCGCCCGCGCTGGTGAACTCGCCAGAATATCGCCGTTTCTGGCAGCGTCTGGCGGCAGGTGAAAGCTTCAGTGATAAATATCTGCGGCTGGCTAAAGGCATGCGACCAGTCTGGCTGGAGGCAAGCTATATTCCGGTGACTGACCGGCGCGGACGGGTTTTCAAAATCGTGAAAATAGCCGCGGATATTTCAGAGAGAATGCAGTCATCACTGGAGCAGGAGTCGATTATCAATGCGATCAGCCGCTCCATGGCCGTAATCGCCTTTCGTCCTGACGGCCACGTGCTGGAGGCAAATGATAACTTCCTGAAGGCTACCGGCTATCAGGCTGCCGAAGTCATAGGAAAGCATCACCGGCTTTTCTGTTCGGATGCGCTCTCTCAGAGTGAGGAGTACCGGCAGTTCTGGTTGAGGCTGAATCAGGGCGAGTTCTTTTCGGGCCAGTTTCCCCGTCTTAACCGGCGTGGCGAACCGCTCTGGCTCAGGGCCACTTACAATCCGGTATTCAACAGCGATGGACAGCTTACTAAAATTGTTAAATTCGCCACCGATGTGACGGAACAGGTGCTGCGTAATCAGCAGGAGTATGACGCGGCGTTAAATGCCTGGAACATGGCTGTCCAGACGCGGGGAAGTGCACAGGCGGGCGCGGATGTTATCGACAACAGCATTCAGATGATCAGCCGGATTGCTGAAGAGATGAGTGTGGTGTCGGCAGACGTCACGCGCCTGAACAGCCAGTCTGACAGCATTGATGGCATGGTTGAAACCATCCGGCGCTTTGCCATGCAGACCCGCCTTATTGCACTGAATGCCGCCATTGAAGCGGCGCGCGCAGGCACGTCGGGCCGCAGCTTTGCCGTCGTGGCGGCAGAGGTCCGCAGCCTGGCGGCCAGCGTCAGCAGTGCGACCGAAGAAATTGAGCGGGTGGTAGCAGGGAATAATCAACTGGCCAGAGAGGTGCTGCGGGGAATTGAAACTTCGCTGGCGAACACCGGTCAGGGGGTACTGTTGATGCGTGAGGCGGGGGAAGTGATAGCCAGCATTCAGAAAGATTCAGAGCGGGTTGAAAGCGCCGTCAGAGACGTTGCCCGGGCAGCACATAGCGAATAACGACGTCTGAACCGGCCGGATAAACAGGGCCGGTGAAGGCGTGCCCCTGAAGAACAGGGATTCATTGGGCCAGGTCCGGCGTTGTTACGAACAGGAGAATGAGGAATGGCGATTGTGACGCTTACCTTAAAAGCGTCGCTCAGCCCGGCAGGGGTCAGTTAACCAGTTTCGTCACGACACGAACGGCTCTGGCGTAAACTTCTCTCTGGCCGTTGACCGATCGCGCTTCCTGTTGTTTCAGGAACGCGATGATTTCCTGTATGCCTGCCGTCTTGCCTGACTTCAGCAGGCTGGAAACAGCCTGTCCTACCACGGCATAGACATCATCCATATCCGCTGGTTTATCGGTACTCAAAAGAAACTCCAGTGCAGCAATTCTGCTGAAAAGCATCTGATCGGACAACGCTTCGGTGATTCAGCCTGCCCGCACGTTTATCGAAAGCCAGCATCATGGCAGGGCCTTAAGCAGTTTTTCCCGCAGCGTGGCAACCTGTGTCGTCAGTTCACCAAGCTCACTGCAGGCGGTATCCATTACGGAGACCATATCGGCCGGGACGCCCGCCGCCGCGACTTTGAGCTGGTGGCCCTGTTCCGTCAGGGAGACCACAACCCGGCGCTCATCCTTCCCGGTGTCACGCTGCCGACAGATGATGCCTGCGCTCTCCAGCCGCTTCAGAAGCTGACTGAGTGTGCCGGAATCCAGCCGCACGCGTGCGCCAATATCGGAGACGGTCAGGGCATCTGTTTCCCACAGCACCAGCAGTACCAGATACTGCGGATAGGTCAGCCCCAGCGGTTTCAGCCGCGACTGATAGAGCTTTGTCATGGCGAGCGATGCGGAGTAGAGCGCAAAGCAGAGAAACTGGTCGATGGTTTCAGGCGCTGCACTGGCGGGAGAGGTATCAGCGATCCCCGCGGTTTCATCATTCATATCTTTACTCATTCTCAGTCCGGGGCAGGAGAGCCAGACCACCGGTGGCTTGTCAGCCCTGAAGTCTTGCTAAGCGTGTATCGGGAAGATGCGGACTGCGGCAGCATCTTTTGTCGGGTATCAGACACCTAACTTTCAGGCGCTTTCGCGGCGAGAGGAAAAGCCGTTGGCTGCGCCTCCGTGTGAAAGGTGGCTCAGTATTGAGTCAAATTAAATTGAAGTCAACATAACCGGGCGTAGCCCCTGGCACACAACGTGCGCCAGGGGCAAATCGGCTGAAATTTGCCGCATCATTTCAGCGTTTAACGCAGAAGCGAATGTCGCACACTGTCAGCGCCACGATCCGGTCATCGGGTAATGACCGCGCAGCGCAGAAAGTTATCCATGACCGCAATCATTCTTCCCACCGCCAGCAGATCAGCGGCCAGTAGCAGGTCGCTACGCACCAGTTTATCCATCAGGGCGCGGTCACTCATGTGCGCCTGAATCCGGCTGTAAAGCTCGGTCAGATGTATCCAGTTATTGGCGAAGGTATCCACGCTCAGATACTCCCCTTCGCTGAGCTGCTGCAGCAGAATATCCACGTCCTGTTTTAGCCCGCCGATACGGCTGATAAGATCAGCCGTATCGGCGGAACGGTGTCCGCCGGAAGGGTTCATACGGTGAAGGTCCCGACCATGCCACGCAGGTCGCGCGCCTGCGCCAGCAGGGACTGTGACGCAGAAGAGGACTCTTCTACCAGCGCGGCGTTATTCTGCGTGACGCCGTCCATCTGACTCACCGCAATGCTGACCTGGGAAATGCCCTGCATCTGCTCACCGGAGGAGAGTGAAAGGTTGTCCATGGCATCGGCCAGTTCACCTACGCGGCTGACAATTTTCAGGATGCGCTCACCCGTTCCTGCGGCCACCGTGACACCTTCCTCGACCTGCGTCACCGCCTGCTCAATCAGCTGCTTGATATCGCGTGCCGCAGTGGCGCTGCGCTGGGCCAGCGATCGGACCTCACCCGCGACCACGGCAAATCCGCGACCGTCTTCCCCGGCACGTGCTGCTTCTACTGCGGCGTTAAGCGCCAGGATATTGGTCTGGAAAGCGATGCCCTCAATCACCGACGTAATGTCACGCACCCGCACGGCACTCAGCGAAATGTCATGCATGGTTTCTGACAGGCGCTGAACATCCGCTTCGCCTGCATGAGCCAGTGTGGCAGCCTCGCGTGCTGAGCCCGCCGTCTGATGCGCGCCCGCCGCATTGCTTTTTACCGTGGCTGTGAGCTGCTCCATGCTCGCTGCGGTTTCCTGCAGCGCAGCAGCCTGCTGCTCGGTACGGGATGACAGCTCACTGTTGCCCTGGGAAATCTCATCGGCCGCCAGCGCCACCGAAGCGGAAGCATCCTTGATTTGCGTTACCAGCCCGCGCAGATTGGTCTGCATACCGCTTAACGAAGCAAGCAGGCTGGTGCTGTCGCCACCGCGCAGCGTAACCGCGGAAGTGAGATCACCAGCCGCGATCGCGGCAGCCAGCTTCTGTGCCTGAACAGGTTCGCCGCCCAGCTGACGCATCAGCATACGCACAATAAACGCGCAGGTGGCGACCGCAGCCAGCACGGAGATCGCTGCCAGGATGATCAGTATCCAGGTGGTGCGGGCGATAGCGTTCCCGTTTTCCACCACCGCATCCCGGCTGTTGCGCATCTCCAGCTCAGTCAGATCGTTGATCGCTTTAAGCAGAGTCTGCTGCGCAGGACGCGCTACGGTCAACAGATAGTCGGTAACCTCCTGCTGACGGTTTTCCAGCCCGAGTTTCCCGGCGTTCATCAGGGTGGATAACGCGGCCTCTTCGGCAGATTCAATTCTGCTCATCGCCTCGCGTCCCGCGGGGCCGGCGTCTGTCTGCATCATGCGCGACAGCGCTTCACGATTGCTGATGTAAAGCGCCCGCTGTTTTTGCAGACGTTCCCATTCTGGCTTCATCGCAACAGGATCGGTCATCAGGGCCAGGTTACGCACCGCAATGGCCATATCCCGCACGCCGCCACGCATATCCAGCACGGTCTGGTACTTTTTCAGCCGGACATTGACCACCTCGTCCATGCTATTACGGGCGCTGTTCAGCGCCTGAATCGCGGTCCCGGCACAAATAATAAACAGCAAAATCAGCAGGCCAAAACCTGCGCTAAGGCGCGTTGAGATTTTCATCGATCTTCCAGAAGAGTTCGTTGGGTAACTCGGTATCGGCAGCCGGAGAGAGTTCTGTAGGGTTGGACTTAACTAAATTGAGCGCTATTTAGTTTTGTGCGATAAAAGCACGATATGCCGGAATGTCTACCATGCAATCAGACTACCGGAAATAAATAAAAAAGCGTCGTGCTTCCAGGCTTCGTCACGCAAATTTGCGCAACGACTTACGGCAGCGATGACAGGGCAAACTCTTGTTAATTCGTAAGTTAACGTCCCTTACTTAGTATGTCCTGACGCGCTGTGTGGTGTCCCGCCTTTCCGGTCGCATAACCCGTCGAAACCGTCGTAATGCATAAATATAACCGGACCGGCCTGTTAATCTGGCCGCCGCTGCCGATAGAACACTCATCGATATTGATGACGTTACCGGCCTGCGCCGCGCCGCGCAGAGCAGGTCTTCTGTTGTGCTGGCGCGAGGCGGGTGAGAACGCGTGATTTCTATGAGCAGAAATAGCGGAGGGGTGATGATCGTCGGCAGTCAAGCTGACAGGCTATGAGAAAACCACCCCGGGTTTTTACTGATAATTAAAACAACACTCTGACACTCTCCATCACCGGGAATGAACGCATGCGCCTGAAACTTTTCTGGCTCGCAGTGCTGAATATTGCGACCATCATTTTACTCTCCACACTGTGGGAATTCGGGCTTGAGGCGCGGATTTCCAGCCTGCTGGGCCTGGGCTACGATCCCGTTTTCGAAACCAGCGAGCGGGTGCGTTTTATCCTGACTGCGACTGCATTTGCCGGGCTGGCAATGATTATTCCGGCGCTGTTTATCGTGAATCTGGTGCGCAGATCGCTGAGTGCAGAAAAAAACGCACTCAGGCTGGCCGGCACGGATGCGCTGACCGGTGTGATGAATCGCCGATCATTCACCGCACACCTTGCTGCGCTGAATACCGGCGAAGTGCCTTATACCCTGACGCTGCTCGACATCAATGATTTCAAGAGTATCAATGACCTGAACGGTCATCGTCAGGGTGACGCCACGCTGGTTGCGCTGGCCGGACTGCTGACCACCTCGGCGGGCACGCAGAGCCAGGTGTTTCGCATTGGTGGGGATGAGTTTGCTATCGTAACCTCGGCGTCGCAGGCTGAGCAGGCGCTGGCCGCCGCTGAAAGTCTCTGTCAGCATGCAGCATCCATCCGGACCGGCCCGCATACCTTCCTCAGTCTCTCTGCAGGCATTGCCAGTTCAGCCTGCACCGGGCAGGCCGATGTGGTGCGGGCGGCGGATCTGGCGTTGTACGAAGCTAAACAGAACACGCGTTTTCATCTGGCGCGATTCACACCAGATATGGAACTGCGCTTTCGCCAGCGGGAAAGGCTGGAGCAGGAGGTTGTTGCTGCCGTCAGCGGCCACGCCATCGTTCCCTTTCTGCAGCCGCTGGTGTCGCTGCGAAGCGGAAACATTACCGGTTTTGAAATACTGGCACGCTGGATCACCGCGTCGGGGCAGACGGTTTCACCCGCTGAGTTTCTGCCGGTGGTGGAACGGCTGGGGCTGATGGACAGCATGACCGTGGCACTGCTGCAGGATGCGGTCAGTGCAACACGGGCATGGCCTGCCGGGCTCTGCTTGTCGCTGAACATTACCCCGGAGCAGTTGCTGAGACCGTCGCTGACCACCTGTCTGTCCCGCATCATGCAGCATGCCGGACCGGTCATGCTGGAACTGGAGATCACGGAACAGAACGTCATGGCTATCTCTGATGATGCCCGTGAAGCGATCCGCCTGCTGAAAGAGGCCGGTATCGGCGTGGTACTGGACGATTTCGGCACTGGCTATTCCAACCTCTCCGTACTGCTGGGGCTGGGGATTACCAAAATCAAAATTGATCAGACGTTTATTGCCGGAATTGTGACCGGGTCGGAGCAGCGAAAAGTCGTGGAAACGCTGCTGGCGCTCTGTCAGGGGCTGAATGTGGTAATTACGGCAGAGGGCATTGAGGATGTCGCTACGCTGCGGTGGCTGAGAAAACGCGGCTGTGATTATGGTCAGGGGTATCTTTTCAGCCGTCCGGTGCCTGCCGGGCAGGCAACCACGCTGCTGGCATCGGCCAACGTGGAAGAGCTGATGCAGGAAGAGGCTGTGGCGGTTAACTTAGTCAGGGCGCTGGGCTGAAACCGGCGTGAGAACGGATTATGGCTGGCGTGAGTCAGTAAACAGGCCCGGCAGGAAGCGCCGGGCCTGCTGTCTCATCAGAACTGGTAAATCAGACCCAGCGCGGTGATGTCGTCGGTCGCCAGACCGAGCGGGTTGTTATCTTTCAACAGGTTGATGCGGTATTCACCATAGACCGACATGTTCTTGTTGAAGTAGTAAGTGGCACCCACGGCGGTGTACTTAATGATGTCGGCATCGCCGATATTTTCAATCTCTTTGCCCTTCGATGAGACGTAACCCACGGATGGACGGAAGCCGTTCAGGAACTGATACTGCGCCACGGCTTCAAAGTTTTGCGCTTTGTTGGCGAAGCCGCCGCTGATCGGCGTGGCGTTCAGGGTTTCGCCGTACATTGCGGCCAGATAAACCTGGTTCGCATCATATTTGACTGAGGTTGCCCAGTGCTGAGCTTTTTCGCCTTCACCGCGTGCGGCTGCGTTCTGCGCCGTGGTGCGATCCAGGCTGGCAAACGCGCCAGCGAAGCTCAGGCCGAAATCGAAGTCATAAGACGCGGAGAGGGCAAAACCATCGCCATTCGAACGACGCACGCCGTCGATATTACTGCTGCGGTCGTTTTTACCCTGATACTGTGCAGCAAGATTTAACCCGTCTACCAGACCAAAGAAATCACTGTTACGCCAGGTCAGCACGCCGGTTGAGCGGCCAGAGAGGAAGGCGTCGGTATAACCGGAATCGCCGCCGAAGAACGGCAGCATATCGGTGTAACTCAGCGCGTCATAGACCAGGCCATAGTTACGTCCGTAATCCAGCGCACCGGCCTTACCAAATTTCAGGCCAGCATAGCCCAGACGGGTACGGTTGGTGGCCTGTGCGTCACTGCCTTCAGAGTTGTGAAGGCTGTACTGATACTGCCAGAAGCCATAACCGGTGAGCTGATCGGTAATCTTCGTCTCACCCTTGAAACCAAAACGGGCATAAGAAGAGGTATCACCGTTGTTGTTATCGTCGTCAGAAAAGAGGTGTGACACGTTAATCTTGCCGACCAGGTCCAGCTTATTGCCATCCTTGTTGTAAATTTCTGCGGCCTGTGCGGAAGAAAGACCGATCAGTAACGGCATAATAGCCGTCAGTAAAGTGCGCTTCATCATTTAATTATTACCCTGTATTCATTAATTATTATTCCCCTGTTTCGGGGTGAAATGAAAATGACACAAAAAGTTAAAATTACAAAGTGCAATAAAAGTAACAAAATGTGATGTCTATATTCGTCTAATGAATAACAGCGACGAACAGAAGATTAAATGACAAGGTAATAAGAATTTCTTCTAATAAAGCCTTTGAGGAAGTGGTGTTAAATTACATTACAATCAATAAATTAGTTATAAAAACACACTGTAATCCATAAGTTAGCTGTATATAATTAAATCAGATCGCTCTCTGTATTAATTATAGTGAGTTTTAAGAAAGTGATAATTCCACAAGGGTTTTCTTCTAATCATTAGTCTGCATATTAATATCTGTTCATCTTTTCAGAAATATTATTTCCCGCCCGATAATCACGTCAGAAATAATCTGCTCGATGCTGATTAAAATGCCATCATATTGCTCATAAATTAATCGATGACAGGCGGGGAAATTAATCCGCCCGGCGTGATAAATGAAAATAGTTTGTTAAATTTTGCTATTTAGCGCTCTCAGGCCAGGCGAAATCCGGCGACGACCGCTGCACCAGTGAGAGGCAAACTGCGCTAAAACAGGGCAGGGAATGGGTTTTTATGGAGAGATAATTTATCAGCGATCACAAAAGCGATATTTCATCCCGCGAATGCATAATTCCGCTGTTTAAAACCCGGCTTTGCCGCTGCAATCAGACAATTATTCACTATATATGCAAATTAATTGAATATTTTCAGCGTCTAACTCATTGATATTCCGTTGTGATGACCATTTTATGCATTAATTCTCTGGCTGGCACGTTAACTGCACTCTACAGTAGGGCTGCACTACAACATCCTTTAACAATTTTAAAACATAAGCTTTACCTGGCCGGTAAAGTAAAGCAGGAGAGTGGTTTATGGCACTGCACGTTTCACGTCACGATTTCGATCAATGGATGATGCCGGTTTATGCACCTGCGACCTTTATACCGGTTCGCGCAGAAGGCTCCACCGTCTGGGATCAAAACGGTAAAGATTACATCGATTTTGCCGGTGGCATCGCTGTTAATGCGTTAGGGCATGCGCATCCGGCATTGCAGCAGGCGTTGCAGGAACAGGCCGCACGGTTATGGCACACCGGTAATGGCTACACCAACGAACCGATCCTGCGGCTGGCGAAGCAGTTGATCGACGTCACCTTTGCTGACCGGGTGTTCTTCTGTAACTCCGGGGCGGAAGCGAACGAAGCGGCGCTGAAGCTGGCCCGTAAAGTGGCACATGACCGTGTCGGCCCGCATAAAAGTGGCATCGTGGCGTTTAAGAATGCGTTTCACGGGCGCACCCTGTTTACCGTGTCAGCCGGTGGTCAGCCCGCCTACTCAAAAGATTTTGCGCCGCTACCGCCTGAGATCCAGCATGCACCGTTTAACGATCTGGCTGCAGCCGCTGAACTGATTAATGACCATACGTGCGCCGTCATTGTTGAACCGATCCAGGGTGAGGGCGGCGTGCTGCCTGCCGATCCGGCGTTCCTGCGTGGACTGCGTGAACTCTGTGATAAGCATCAGGCCGTGCTGATTTTTGATGAAGTGCAGAGCGGCGTGGGTCGTACCGGTTCGCTCTACGCCTATATGCATTATGGCGTCACGCCGGATGTCCTCACCAGCGCCAAAGCGCTGGGCGGCGGCTTCCCGATAGGTGCGATGCTGACCCGGGACGATCTGGCGCTGGTGATGGGCGTCGGCACCCATGGCACCACCTATGGCGGCAATCCGCTGGCGGGCGCGGTCGCCGGTAAAGTGATGGAGCTGATCAACCAGCCTGACATGATGACGGGTGTCACGCAGCGTCACGAGTGGATTGTCGCGGCCCTGGATGAGATCAATCAGCGCCTGCATCTGTTTAAAGAGGTGCGTGGTCTGGGTCTGCTGATTGGCGCGGTGCTCAGCGACGACTTTGCCGGTAAAGCCAAAGAGATCAATCTGGCCGCCGCTGAGATGGGCGTGATGGTGCTCATTGCCGGGGCTAACGTGGTCCGTTTTGCACCCGCGCTGAATATCAGTGAGCAGGAAGTGAAGCTCGGCATGGCACGCTTTGCTGAGGTGTGTGAACGCCTGGTACGAGGGTCCGCATCATGATGGTAATCCGTCCGGTTGAACGCGATGATTTAAGCCAGCTGATGGCGCTGGCCGGTAAAACCGGCGGCGGGCTGACCTCGCTGCCCGTCGATAGCGCCACGTTACAGGCGCGTATCGATCGTTCGCTGCAGACCTGGGAGGATACGCTGCCGCGCGCAGAGCAGGGCTATGTCTTTGTGCTGGCGGACAGTGAAGATAACCGCGCCGTGGGCATCTGCGCCATTGAGGTAGCGGTCGGCCTGCAGGATCCCTGGTACAACTTTCGTGTCGGTACCCAGGTGCATGCTTCGAAAGAGCTGAATGTCTATGCCGCGCTGCCCACTCTGTCGCTGAGTAACGATCACACCGGCAGCAGTGAGCTCTGCACGCTGTTCCTCGATCCTGACTACCGTGACGGCAAAAACGGCTATCTGCTGTCCAAGTCCCGCTTCCTGTTTATGGCCAGTTTCCGTGAACGCTTCACCAATCGGGTGGTGGCTGAGATGCGTGGCGTCAGCGATGAGCAGGGCCATTCACCGTTCTGGGAGAGCGTCGGCAGCCGTTTCTTCTCAATGGAGTTCAGTAAGGCCGATTTCCTCAGCGGCACCGGCCAGAAGTCCTTTATCGCGGAGCTGATGCCGAAGCATCCGCTCTATATCGACTACCTGACGCCAGAGGCGCAGGCCGTCATCGGACAGGTGCATCCACACACCGCCCCGGCCCGTGCCGTGCTGGAGGCGGAAGGCTTCCGCTACCTTAACTATGTCGACATTTTTGATGGCGGCCCGACGCTGGAGTGCGATATCGACCACATTCGCGCCGTGCGCAAAAGCCGTCTGCGCAGCGCAGAGTCGGGCGAAAATCCGGCTGATGCGCCGCTCTGCCTGGTTGCCAATAACCATTACCGCCAGTTCCGTGTGGCGCTGATCCCGGCCCATGCCGACAGCGACAGCGTGCAGCTCACGGATGAACAGATGCGGGCGCTCCACTGCCAGCAGGGCGACAGCCTGCGCGTGGTGACGCTTTGCAAAGAGGAGAAAACAGCATGACGCACCTGATAAAGGGACAATGGCTGAGCGGCGACGCGGAGATCCTGACCAAAGCGGATCCGGTCAGCGGCGAGACGTTATGGCAGGGCCAGGCAGCATCGGCCGCGCAGGTCACGGCGGCCTGTGACGCAGCGCGCGCCGCCTTTCCTGCCTGGGCCAGACGCCCGCTGGCGGAACGGCAGGCGATCATAGAGAAATTTGCCGCCGGGCTTGAAGCGCACAAAACAGACATGGCAGAAACCATCGCCCGTGAAACCGGTAAGCCGCGCTGGGAAGCGCTGACTGAAGTCGGCGCGATGATCAATAAAATCGGCTTTTCGGTGAAGGCCTACCATAGCCGTACCGGTGAGCAGCATGAAGGCGAAAGCTCGCTGCGCCATCGTCCGCACGGGGTACTGGCGGTATTTGGCCCCTATAACTTCCCCGGTCATCTGCCAAACGGGCATATCGTTCCGGCGCTGCTGGCGGGTAACTGCGTGGTCTTTAAACCCAGTGAACTGACGCCGCTGACCGCCGAGAAAACGGTTGAGATCTGGCTGGCCGCGGGCCTGCCAGATGGCGTGCTGGCGCTGTTACAGGGCGGACGTGAAACCGGTCAGGCGCTGGCCACCTGTAGCCAGATTGATGGCCTGCTGTTTACCGGCAGCGCCCATACCGGCTATCAGCTGCATCGCCAGTTTGCCGGTCAGCCTGAGAAAATGCTGGCGCTGGAGATGGGCGGCAATAACGCTCTGATTGTAGAAGAACCGGCTGACCTGGATGCGGCCGTCAACATCACGTTGCAGTCCGCTTTTATTACCGCCGGTCAGCGCTGCACCTGCGCCCGGCGTCTGCTGGTTAAACGTGGCGAGGCGGGTGATGCCTTTCTGCAGCGGCTGGCTGAAGTGGCGGGGCGACTGCAACCGGCCGCCTGGAATGCTGAGCCGCAACCCTTTATGGGCAGCGTGATCTCCACCGGCGCGGCAGAGAAGATTATGGGTGAGTGGCAACGTCGGGTGGAGGCGGGTGGCGAAGTACTACTGGCGATGCGCTGGCCGGATCGCCACAGCGCCATACTGACGCCAGGCATTATCGATTTAACCGATGTGCAGGGCATCCCGGATGAAGAGGTCTTTGGCCCGCTGCTGGGCGTCGTCCGCTATGACACCTTTGATGAGGCGATTACGCTGGCGAACCAGACCCGTTACGGCTTGTCGTGCGGATTAATCTCGCCTTCGCGCCAGCAGTTTGATCAGCTGCTGCTGGAAGCGCGTGCCGGTATCGTCAACTGGAACAAACCGCTGACGGGCGCAGCCAGTACGGCACCGTTTGGCGGCATTGGGGCGTCGGGTAACCATCGCGCCAGCGCCTGGTATGCAGCGGATTACTGCGCCTGGCCGATGGCCTCACTAGAGACGCCGGACCTGACGCTGCCCGCCACGCTGTCGCCGGGCCTGGATTTCTCCGCGCCGGAGAAAACATCATGAAGGCAACCGAAGCCAACTTTGATGGACTGGTGGGATTAACGCACCACTATGCCGGGCTGTCGTTTGGTAACGAAGCTTCAACCCGCAATCAGCTGCAGCCCTCGAATCCCCGTCTGGCGGCAAAGCAGGGGCTGCTGAAGATGAAAGCGCTGGCCGATATGGGCTACGTGCAGGGAGTGATCCCGCCACATGAGCGGCCCAATATTGCGGCGCTGCGTCAGCTCGGATTCAGCGGCAACGATGAGCAGGTGCTGGCGGCAGCCGGCAAAACCGCGCCGGGATTACTCTCCGCCTGCAGCTCCGCGTCGGCGATGTGGGTTGCCAATGCCGCTACGGTTTCGCCGTCCGCGGACAGCGTGGATGGCCGGGTTCACCTGACGGTGGCAAACCTTAACAACAAATTCCACCGGGCGATGGAAGCGCCGGAAACGGCCTGGCTGCTGCGTTCCATCTTCCGCGACGATCGCCATTTTGCGGTGCACGATGCGCTACCGCAGGTGGCGATGTTTGGTGATGAAGGGGCGGCTAACCACAACCGGCTCGGCGGCGCCTATGGCGAGCGCGGCGTGCAGCTGTTTGTCTATGGCCGCGACAGCAGCCATGAGGGCAACGCTCCGCAGCGTTATCCGGCGCGGCAGACCCGTGAGGCCAGCGAGGCAGTGGCCCGTCTGCATCAGCTTTCACCCGAAAGCGTGCTCTTCGCGCAGCAGAATCCTGCAGTGATCGATCAGGGCGTGTTTCATAACGATGTGATTGCGGTCAGCAACCAGCAGATGCTGTTCTGTCATCAGCACGCCTTTGTTAATCAGCCTGAGCTGCTGGCGCAGCTTCGGGCGCGCGTACCCGGCTTTGTGACACTGGAAGTACCAGCAGATCGGGTCTCGGTAAAAGAGGCGGTAGAGACCTATCTGTTTAACAGCCAGCTGCTCAGCCGTCCTGACGGTAGCATGATGCTGGTGCTGCCGGAAGAGTCACGTCAGCATCCGGGTGTCTGGCGCTATCTGTGTGAACAGGTCGAAGGTGATACGCCACTGAAAGCCCTGAAGGTGTTTGATCTGCGCGAAAGCATGTATAACGGGGGAGGCCCGGCCTGCCTGCGTTTGCGGGTGGTGCTGACGCCTCAGGAGCAGCAGGCAGTCAATCCGGCGGTGCTGATGAACGACAGGCTCTTCAATACGCTGAATCACTGGGTTGACCGTCACTACCGCGATCGCCTGACCCAGGCCGACCTGGTCGACCCGCAGTTGCTGCGTGAGGGACGTGACGCGCTGGATGAACTGACGAAGCTGCTAGACTTAGGAAACGTATATGCATTTCAGCAGTGAAGGAGGCGGCAGCTCAGGCTGCCGCCTGCACAGGGCGAAAAGGAGGAACGATGCAGGACTTTTTACAGCAAACGCTCTCCGGCGAAGTACCGCGTAAGCGTAGTGGTGAAACGGCGCATCTTCGCTGGCAGTGGTTGTATCACGGCATACTGTTAATGGAGCCAACGGTGCCGGTTAAACAGGCGCTGGTGCTTTCCGCCGGGATCCACGGTAATGAAACCGCCCCGGTTGAAATCGTGAACCAGCTGATTAATCCCCTGCTGCGCGGCGAAAAACCGTTGCAGCAGCGCATGCTGGTGATTCTGGGTAACCCGTCAGCGTTGCGGGCTGGCAAGCGCTATGTGCGCTATGACATCAACCGGCTGTTTGGCGGACGCTGGCAGCAGATTGACGATAGCGATGAGGCCCGCCGCGTGCTGCGGCTGGAGCAGACGCTGGAAACGTTCTGGCAGTTGGGTGAGTGCGGTGAGACGCGCTGGCATCTCGACATGCACACCGCGATTCGCGGCTCTTACCATCCTCAGTTCGGCGTGATGCCGTACAACGAGCGCCCCTGGCCGCCCGGGTTTCTCGACTGGCTGGCCGCAGCCGGTCTGGAAGCGCTGGTATTTCATCGTGCGCCGGGCGGCACCTTTACTCATTTCAGCTGCGAGCACTTCGGTGCGGCCAGCTGCACCCTGGAGCTGGGCAAAGCGTTGCCGTTTGGCGAGAACGATCTCAGTCAGTTCAGTGCGGCACAGCAGGCGCTGGCATCGTTACTCTATGGTGAAGCCATGCCCGTCACTACGGTTAAGCCGCGCCATTATCGGGTCGCGCAGCAGATCACCCGGCTGAGTGAGCACTTTACGCTGCATATGTCACCGGAAACGCTGAACTTTACCGCCTTTCCACAGGGGACGTTGCTGGCGGAAGATGGCAACACCCGCTATTACGTGCAGCAGGCACGGGAATATGTGCTGTTCCCGAACCCCAATGTAGCCGCCGGGTTGCGTGCCGGACTGATGCTGATAGAAGAGGGCGAACAAACCCAGGCACTGCCGGTCTGATGCCTGAAGTTACCGGTGCCGTTCATCGGTGCTAAAAAATCGGCAGGAAAAGCGGGAGAGAGCCTTCCGCTTTCTTGTCGTAACCATTACACTCCTCCATGATTTCTGCGAAATTCGCTGTAAATTTATAAACGTTTTCAATTCCTCACGCCTTTCTTCTTATTCTCTTCATGATTGCCCGATTTTTATCTTTTATGCTTTCACGGCTTTACTCAGGCTCTGAGTAGTTGACGTTCAGCGTCGTATGCTTGTTTCCGAAGACGCGACAGAGTGCTGTCGTCATTATCATGAATTATAAGGACACGATTATGCGCAAACTGACTTCCCTTTTACTGGCTTCTTCGCTGGCGTTTGGTGCAGCCACCGCCGTCCATGCAGCAGCAGATAACCTGACTCCACCGCCAGCGGGCAGCGAAAAAGCGATGCACAAACCGCCGATGCGCCATGGCCCGGAGATGATGTTTAAAGGTCTGAACCTGACCGACGCGCAGAAAACGCAGATGCGCGACATCATGAAAGAGAGCCACAAAGATATGCAGCGTCCGTCGCTGGATGAGCGTCGCGCAGCCCACAGCATCATTGCCTCTGACAGCTTTGATCAGAGCAAAGCAGAAGCGCAGGCAGAAAAAATGTCTGCCAATGCAAAGGAGCATGCGCTGAAGATGCTGGAAACGCAGAACAAGCTCTATAACGTGCTGACGCCGCAGCAGAAAAAACAGTACAACGCGAACTTTGAAAAGCGTCTGACTGAGAAAGGCCCGCACGAAGGAAAAATGGCACCGCCAGCAGAACCGGCTGAATAACCTTAATTAAGCCAACGGTCTGAGACCGCCGACGCTGTCCACTGAAATGAGTGGGCAGCATCGGCGGTTTTTTTATAGCGGAAGAATAGGGTAGGCACCCGACAGAATCGGGCGGCAGAGAATTTTGTAGCCGTCGTGGTCAAAACCGCCTTTGGGCCGCTGCAGTTTTCTGGCTTCATCCATGCTGCTGACCGAACCGAGATAGAACCAGTGGTCGATGACGTGGATCTGCGTCATCTCTTTGCCTTCCTCCACCAGACCTACGGCACCCTGCCACGGCCAGCAAAAGACCCGCACATTTTCCAGCGCTTCCAGCAGACGATCCTGATGATCGCTGACCGGCTCTTTACCGCAGCAGGCACCGGCGCAGCGGCGCAGTGCCGAACGGAAGCAGCCTCGTCCCGCACTCAGCGCTTCCAGACCCAGCAGGCCATGACAGAGCTGATACTCATCCGCAAGCTGCTTCAGTCGTTCAAGGGCGGCAAAGCGACTGCGATAGAGGCCAAAAAGGTTGGGAGACTGGCTGAAATCAAGATCTTTTGCGTAAACCACGTTTGGTTTGCCATCGGTAATCTGCAGCGAACAGAGCTGCCGGTTTTTGCGCAGTCGCTTATTAAACAGCGGTTGCTGGGTTTTGATCATCTGCGCTTCCAGCAGCAGTGCGCCGAGATCGCCAGCGGTAGGGATCCAGCTGACTCGCCGCGACTGACGCAGCATTTTCGCCTCATCAGGAGTGCGAAAATGGGACATTACCCGCGAACGCAGATTCACGCTTTTACCGATATAGAGCGGCAGCGACTCACTCTCGCCGTGAAAGGTATAGACGCCAGGGTGATTCGGCAGACCTTCCAGCCATTCACGCAGGTGTTCAGGATATTGATAAATTGTATTCGCGTCGGGTTCGGGGCGAAGAATGGCAGCACGTCTGGCCAAAATGGACTCCACTTACTGGTTGTCCATACAGCATAACAGGCAGGCGAAATGATCGCCAGCCGTCTGATTAAAGACGCCGTGTCGCCAGCCAGCAGATCAGCGAACCCAACGTAATCATCGCGACCCCCTGCCAGAAGGCCAGCGGTGGCGTCAGGCCGAGCCATAGCGATCCCAGCAGGGCCGACAGCACCGGCGTAAAGTAGGAGGCAGTGGCCAGCAGCGTCAGGTTGCCCTGCTGAATCCCGTGGTTCCAGGCGGAGTAGGCGATGGCGGTAGAGAGGCCGACAAACAGCACCTCCAGCAGCGGGACCAGCGCAAAGGTCATCGGCGCAGAACGATCGCTGATGGCATATTTGATCCACAGTGCCAGCGCGGTCAGGATAAAAAACAGCGTAACGCCGTTCGAACCCCGGGCAAAGCGGCGGGTAACGTTGTTGTAGAGCGCCCAGGTCAGGGCGGCGATAAAGGCGAGTGCGTAGGCGACAGGATTGCGCAGCATGTTCTGCCATAGCAGCGCAGCCGAGCTGCTGCCGCTGCCTTTCATCACCCAGACGATACCCAGCAGCGACAGCAGCAGTCCGGGCCAGAGCCAGACGCGGAAACGTTGCTGATTAAATGGGATCGCCAGTACAATGGTGAGGCAGGGCCAGAGATAGTTAATCATCCCCAGCTCCAGCGACTGACTGCGATCACTGGCCAGCCCGATAGCCAGCGCCAGAGAAATTTCGTAGCCCACGAAGAGGATGCCGCCCAGCCATAAATAGATTGCAGGCATTGCGCCGGGCTTTGGCAGGCCGCGGGTCAGGCAGAGCAGCATGGCGGTAGTGCTGTAGATCAGCGCCGCGCCGCCGGTAGCGCCAAAGGCTTCACTGACGCTGCGCAGCAGGCCAACGGTGGTGCTCCAGAGCAGAATGGCGATAAGCCCGATAAGGGTGGCGCGCGAAACGGTGGCAGGCATACAGCGATCAACAAGGTGAGTGAGAGAAGCCTCCCTTGCCGGGGCAAAGGAGGCGCGGGATTACTTCCAGAAGTCGTCAAATACCGTGATCGGCGGGCGACGTTTGTGCTCGGTTTTCAGATACCAGCCTTCGATGATGCGGGCGTTATCAGGATTGATGGTTTTCCCTTCCAGATAATCATCGATCATCTCGTAGGTGACACCCAGCGCCACTTCATCCTGCAGGCCTGGACGATCATCTTCCAGATCGGCAGTCGGCTTCTTCAGATAGAGATGTTCCGGGCAGCCAAGATGCTTCAGCAGCTGTTTGCCCTGACGCTTGTTCAGGCGGAACAGCGGGTTGATGTCAGTGCCGCCATCGCCATACTTGGTGAAGAATCCGGTGACCGCTTCCGCCGCGTGATCGGTGCCGACCACTACCCCTTTGGTCATGCCGGCAATGCTGTATTGCGCTTTCATTCGCTCGCGCGCTTTTTCGTTGCCGCGCACGAAGTCAGAAAGCGTGATACCTGCGTCTTTCAGCGCGCGCTCACTGGCGAGCACTGACTCTTTGATATTGACCACCAGCGAACGGTCAGGCTTGATGAAAGCCAGCGCGTCCTGGCAATCCTGCTCATCCGCCTGCACACCATAGGGCAGACGCACGGCAATGAAGGTATAGTCGTTGTCACCACTCTCCTGACGCAACTCGCTGATCGCCGTTTGCGCCAGCTTACCCGCCAGCGTTGAATCCTGACCGCCGCTGATCCCCAGCACCAGCGTTTTCAGTCCGCTGTGACGTTTCAGGTAGGCTTTTAGAAAATCGACGCTGACGCGCACTTCCTGGTCGGCGTCGATAGCGGGTTTCACACCCAGTGCTTCAATAATTTCCTGCTGCAGTGACATGAACTTCTCCTCAGGTCAGTGGCCTGTCGGCTCGATGCGAACGTTTTAATAAAGCTAACGTGCCTTCGCCAAAACAACAAGCTTAAGCGGCAACTGATTACGCCTTAACGTTGCGAAATCAGTGAGTTTTTACCTGCGGTAGCGGTTTTTTCGCCAGCACGCTGAACATCAGAATTGCCATCATAAAGCAGCCGAAAATGGTGGCACACATGCTCAGTACCGAGGTGCCGCCGATGCCGGTGATCGGCACAGTAATTGCGCCCAGCGTGAACATGGTGACGCCAATCACGGCAGAGGCGCTGCCCGCGCGGTGTCCCTGACTCTGCATCGCCAGTGATGAGGCGGTGGTGGCGATCACGCCATTACTGGCGATGGTAAAGAACAGTGCGACCAGCAGCAGTGCCAGCGGTGCATGGAGCAGCGCAGTCAACAGCAGCAGGCTGGAGGCGACAAAGGCCAGCGTCAGCCCGCCTTTCAGCACCTGATACTCGCCCCAAAGCGGACAGAGACGGGCGCTGGTCTGCGAGGCAATGATCAGACCAAAACCGTTGGCCGCAAAGCAAAAGCTGAAGGCCTGAGGCGACAGGCCATAAATCTGCTGCAGCACAAACGGTGAGGCACCAATGTAGGCGAACATCCCGGACATCATAAAGCCCTGCGTCAGGCAGAAGCCCATAAAGGGGCGATGGGTTATCACCTGACCCAGCGCGGCGTAAGCGGAGAAAATCGATCCTTTACTGCGCCGTTCTTCTGGCAGTGTTTCATGCAGCTTCCAGCGTGCCAGCAGGATCAGCAGAATGGCAATGCCGCCCAGCACCATAAAGATGCCGCGCCAGTTGACTATCGTCATTAGCACACCGCCCAGTACCGGTGCACCAATCGGCGCCAGACCGTTGACCAGCATCAGCAGCGCGAAGAAGCGCGTCAGCTCATGACCGCTATACATGTCACGCGCAATCGCCCGTGACAGCACGGCGCCGCCCGCACCTGCTAACCCTTCGAACAGTCGTGCCAGCAGCAGCTGGTTAATATCCTGCGCCAGCGCACAGCCCATCGAGGCGATAAACAGCAGCACCAGTGACAGGGTCAGCGGGCGCAGGCGACCAAACTTATCGCTCATCGGGCCAAACAGCAGCTGGCCAACGCCCAGACCCAGCAGGCCGGCGGTCAGACTCAGCTGCGCGGTTGCGGTTTCAGTGTGCAGATCCTGCGCCATTTGTGGCAGTGCAGGCAGATAGAGGTCAATGCAGAGCGGGCCAAGTGCGGCCAGCAGGCCGAGCGTAATGGCGTAAACCAGGCGGTTAGAATGTACAGGGGTCATTTATCCTCGGAGTCGTCAGCGGTGGGGTGAACAGAAAGCGGGCAAGGCAGTAAATTGCAGATACCCGTAACGCCGCTACCACACTGATCAACGCCCTCACTGATGATGGCCGATGAGTCTGAAAATGAATCGTTACAGGGTGTCTGTTTTGCGGGGAAGTATACGTCTGCGTTGACAGCAAAACAGCCTTCTTTACGATATCCTGACATTTGCTATGCGATGAATTGTTGCTCATAAACTTGATAAATCAGCATTTATGTTCCAGGCTTGTTTCCACATGGACAATCAATGAGGAACAACAAGATGAATAAAGTGATGGGATGTATCGCTGCGGCGCTGACGCTGGCTGCACTGTCTGGTTGTACGACTTACGATCGTGCTGAAAGCTACGTGACTAAGCCAGTCGTTAAGGATGTTAAAAAAGGTATGACCCGCGATCAGGTTCGTCAGATCGCCGGTACGCCGTCTACTGAAATCACCATGGTTCACGCGCGCGGCACCTGCCAGACTTACGTATTGGGTCAGCGCGACGGTAAAGCACAGACTTACTTCGTGAGCTATAACGACACTGGCCGTGTGATGAACTACGGCTTCCAGAGCTGCGCGGAATATGACACCGATCCGCAGGTTCAGCAGTAATACGTAGCACCCCTGAATAGCAAACGGCCCGTCGTCATGACGGGCCGTTTTTCGTTGCGGCGCGGACTACAATCCCGCCGGCCGCGGCACCTCAACATAATCACCGTCTATCTGCCGCTGGTAGTAGTGGCCGTCCTGCACATAGAAACGTTTACCATTAAAGTCGAGTACCCGCATTTCACTGCTGACCCGCGACTCTGCTGGCGGCTCGACCACCACATACTCTTCGCCATGACGCTGATAATAACTGCCGTTCAGCAGGTAGTAGGTCAGTCCGCCAATCAGCACCGCGGTAGCGGCTTCAGGTAAAAAACGCACCGGGCCAGGACCCCCCCAGTGGGGGCCGGGTCCGCCATGTCGGCCCCATCCACCCGGGCCCCAGTCGCCAGGGTGGGCGAAAGCCAGCGCGGGCGTCAACAGCGCCAGCGTCAGAAGCGAGGCAATAATTTTTTTCATCGGATGTCCTCCTCATAAGACTGGATGCAGAATTCGCTTTTTACCGGGTAAAGACAAGCACTAAAGCGGCGATTTTTCGCCTGTTTACCATGCTTAACGCTTTCTTAACGGCGTCGCCATCAATGGGGAGGATTATGGAGAGGAAGGGCAGAAATAACCTGGCGCGGGCGCGCCAGGCTTACAGCAGATTAACGGTGCGCCAGCTCGGCGTTGTCGTCACTTTCCAGTACGCGCTTATCGGTCAGACCTAACCAGCGGCTGGTCAGGGAACCGGCGGTCATCGAACCATTGACGTTCAGTGCCGTACGACCCATATCAATCAGCGGCTCAATGGAGATTAGCAGCGCCACCAGGGTGACAGGCAGGCCCATCGCAGGCAGAACAATCAGGGCGGCAAAGGTGGCACCGCCTCCGACGCCCGCCACACCTGCAGAGCTCAGCGTGACGATCCCGACCAGGGTTGCAATCCACAGCGGGTCAAACGGGTTGATCCCGACAGTTGGCGCAACCATTACGGCCAGCATGGTCGGATAGAGACCGGCACAGCCGTTCTGGCCGATAGTGGCACCGAAGGATGCCGCGAAGCTGGCAATCGACTCCGGCACGCCAAGACGACGGGTCTGCGTCTCTACGCTCAGCGGAATGCTCGCTGCGCTGGAGCGGCTGGTGAAGGCGAAGGTGATCACCGGCCACACTTTACGGAAGAAGCGCAGCGGGTTGATGCCATTCACCGACAGCAGCAGAGCATGAACACCAAACATGATGGCCAGACCGAGGTAAGAGGCGACCACAAAGCTGCCCAGCTTGATGATGTCCTGCAGGTTTGAACCGGCAACCACTTTGGTCATCAGCGCCAGCACACCATATGGCGTCAGTTTCATCACTAAACGCACCAGCTTCATAACCCATGACTGCAGCGTGTCGATTGCGACCAGCACGCGCTGACCTTTCACTTCATCATCTTTCAGCAACTGCAGGGCAGCCACACCCAGGAATGCGGCAAAGATGACGACGCTGATAATTGACGTTGGATTAGCGCCGGTCAGATCGGCAAACGGGTTTTTCGGGATAAAGGAGAGCACCAACTGTGGCACGCTCAGGTCAGAGACTTTGCCGACATAGTTGCTCTGGATCGCACTCAGCCGCGCGGTTTCCTGCACACCCTGAACCAGACCTTCCGCGCTCAGACCAAACAGGCCGGTGACGAAGACGCCGACCAGCGCCGAAATCGCGGTGGTAAACAGCAGTACGCCAATGGTCAGTACGCTGATTTTCCCCAGCGACGAGGCGTTATGCAGACGGGCCACCGCACTCAGAATAGAAACGAACACCAGCGGCATCACCACCATCTGCAGCAACTGGACATAGCCATTACCGACGATGTTAAACCAGCTGATAGACTCTTTTACCACTGCGCTGTTTTCGCCGTAGATCAACTGCAAAACCAGGCCGAACAGCACGCCGATCACCAGACCGGTCAGCACTTTTTTCGACAGGCTCCAGTTCTGACGGCTGAAGCGGGAGAGCAATACCAGCAGCACCACAAAGGCCACGATATTGAGCGTAAGAGGAAGGTCCATACTGAAACTCCAGAGTAATGCGGCTTTCCCACGCGGGAAAGCCGCATAATGTTAATCACGAATTAAGACAGCGGGAATGGTAACAGCAGGCGGAGAGGGCACCTTATATCCAAATGGCATGGTTTATAACTTAATGACGTTTTGTGCGGCTTTATTGCGCAGTATGACTGGAAATTAACCGTCCGACGCCATTTTGTAGCGTATCAAACAGCTGAGCCGGCCAGCCGTTTGCACCAAAAGATGGCATGCCGACCGGGAACCACAGCGCATAGCCTACCAGTCCCAGACATAACGCCCGCTCAAGCTGATTTCCTTTCTGACTGCGCAGAATCGGCAGACGGAAGCGCCAGCGGCAGGGCCACAGCAGCGGAACCCCGGCGGGCGTCAGCATATCAGCCACAATATGGCTGAGGTAGCCCAGCGTCAGACCCTGTAGTACGTCTGCCGGTATCGGCGACGACTGGGGCAGGTTTATCTGAAAAAGCCATAAACCGGCCACCACCGCCAGCAAACTATGGGTAAAGCCCCGATGGCCGAACGCGCGCGCAATAGGATGAGAAAGCCAGCGTAGTCGCTGTCCCAGCAGAGATTTGGGGTGATCGATATCGGGCAGGAGGCATGTCAGCAGGGCTGAAGGAACGAGATGCCACCAGTCGGCCTGCGCCAGTATGGGTGTCAGCTCAGCACGTTTGGCAAAAATAGCGCTGGCAATGGCAAAAATGATGTGGCCTTCGCCCGTCATGATAAAACCTGGTTGCAAAGAAAGCTGTCGATGCATCCAGTATAGGGATTTATCCAGTAAATGAGAACATGTGACGCTGTAACGAAGCATGAATATTTTTAACAAGGCGGACAGTGATGAAACACTGTCCGCCCGCTCTGCCAGAAAGATTAACGAGCCAGCCAGCCGCCATCTACCGCCAGTGTATAGCCATTAACGTAGTCAGACGCGGAAGAGGCCAGGAAAACTACCGGGCCCATCATGTCATCAGGCACGCCCCAGCGTCCTGCCGGGATACGCCCCAGAATCTCATCGCTTCGGGCCTGGTCTTTACGCAGTTGTTCAGTGTTATCGGTAGCCATATAGCCTGGGGCAATCGCATTAACATTAACGCCATGCTTCGCCCACTCGTTCGCCATCAGACGCGTTAAACCCATGACTGCGCTTTTCGACGCGGTATAGGAAGGCACGCGGATGCCGCCCTGGAACGACAGCATAGAGGCGATATTGATAATCTTGCCGCCGTTACCCTGAGCAATAAACTGCCGGGCTACCTGCTGTGACAGGAAAAAGACCGTTTTACTGTTGATGTTCATCACATCATCCCAGTCCTGCTCGCTGAAGTTCAGTGCATCTTCACGACGGATAATCCCGGCGTTGTTGACCAGAATATCAATTCTGCCCGCGGCTGCGACCGCCTGCTCAACAACCTGCGACGCAACATCAGATTTCATCAGGTCAGCCGATATCGACCAGAAACGGCGGCCAAGTGCTTCAACTTTACGCTGCGTTTCGTCAGGTTCGAAACGGTTAACGCCTACAATGTCGCAGCCAGCCTGAGCCAGCCCCAGAGCCATACCCTGACCCAGACCGGTATTACAACCGGTCACCATTGCCACTTTGCCTTTTAAATCAAACGTATTCAGTACCATTTATGCTTCTCCTCTGCTTAACGCAGTTCGCTGATTTTGACGTGGTCCATGTCATCAAAGACCTGATTCTCACCCACCATGCCCCAGATAAATGTGTAACGCTGGGTGCCGACGCCGGCATGAATTGACCAACTGGGTGAGATGACCGCCTGCTCGTTATGTACCAGCAGATGGCGGGTTTGCTGGGGTTCTCCCATCATGTGGAAGACCGCGCTCTCTTCGCTCATATCGAAGTAGAAATAGACTTCCATGCGCCGTTCATGGGTGTGACAGGGCATGGTGTTCCACAGGCTGCCTTCATCCAGTCGGGTTAAGCCCATGGTGAGCTGGCAGGTGGGCAGCACATCCGGCACGATAAATTTGTTAATGGTGCGACGATTGGCAGTAGCAGCATCACCCAGCGTGGCAGTTGCGGCTTCCTGTAACGTAATCTTCTTATCCGGGAAGGTGCAGTGTGCGGGTGCGCTGTTGTAATAGAATTTAGCGGGCTGGGCCGGGTTCAGGCTGCGGAACAGCAGGTTGCGCGCACCTTTACCAATGTAAAGCGCCTCTTCATGACCGATCTCCCAGGCTTTATCGTCGACCTCAACCAGACCCGGGCCACCAATGTTGATCATGCCCAGCTCGCGGCGTTCAAGAAAGTAACTGACGCCCAGCTGCTTTCCCATCTCATCACCGATAGTGACTGGCTTATTAACCGGCAACACGCCCCCAATGATGATGCGGTCGGTGTGACTGTAGGTCAGGGTATAATTGTCAGCGGAAAAAATCGTCTCAATCAGAAACTCGCGGCGTAGCGCGTCAGTGTCGAGCTGTTTAGCGTGATCGCTGTGAATGCTTTGGCGAACGTCCATCTCAGGCCTCTCTGCAGGTCAGGTTATTCATGCCCCGAATGGGGACGCTTCAGGCATCTTAGGCAGAGCGGGATGGGAATTCAATAAAAATGAAACGTTGTTTTATTTTTTGCGGAGCAGATCAACCGGCAGGCGCAGCGGGTAAAAAAAAGCCCGCTATGCGCGGGCTGTTTATCATCCCTGCAGATGCTGCAGGCTAAGCTGGGTCAGATTGTCCAGCCGGACATCCGCCAGCGCCCAGCGCGGGTCATCGCGGTGTTCAGCGGCAGGCACCACAATCGACCGCATGCGGGCCGCTTTGGTGGCGATCATGCCATTGAACGAGTCTTCCAGCGTGACGCAGTTGAGTGGATCAATTGCCAGGCTGGCGGCGGCGTTAAGATAGACCTGCGGATGGGGCTTGCTGTAGGGCAGTGCTTCTGCTGAAGCCAGCACATCGAAATAGTGGCGCAGGTTGAAGATCTCCAGTACCTGTTCCAGCATCATGAGCGGCGATGCTGAGGCCAGGCCGATTTTCATTCCCTGCTCCTGGCAGAGCTGCAGCGCCGTTTCCACGCCAGGCAGAAGCGGCCGCGTCTGATCCACCAGCGTCATGGCGCGCGCAATAATACGGTCAGTAACCTCCTGCTGAGAGGGGCCCTGCCAGGGCAGCGTTTCGTACCACATCCGCACAGTCTGGTCGATACGCAGGCCAAGGGTATCGGGCATTTCACTGCGTCGTGACAGGTCGACGTCCAGCGTTGAAAAGATATCCAGTTCAGCCTGATCCCACAGCGGTTCAGAATCGATCAGTAAGCCATCCATGTCAAACAGGGCAGCAAGGACAGGGCGGTGCCAGGTCATCAGCGGTCTCCTTATAAATAAAGTCGGTTTAACCATAACATCATTCTCTGCTGACGCATGCTTCATCCGATTGACCACGCTTTATTTGGGAAATTTCTTCGTTGGCAGGTAGACTGACGGCAAATTGGATTCCAGGTTCAGGAGATATTATGACCTATCAACAGGCTGGCCGTATCGCCATCCTTAAGCGCGTGGTGGGCTGGGTGCTCTTTTTAGTGGCACTGTTGTCGACCATTATTTCGGTATTGAGCTTTATGTTTAAGCACAGCGAGAAGCAGCCGGGCATTGACGCCGTTATGCTTGATTTCGTCCATGTCATTGTCGATATGCTGCGCTTCAACACGCCATTCCTGAACGTTTTCTGGCATAACTCGCCGGTACCGGAATTTAACGGTCAGATGAATCTGGGTTTCTGGCTGATCTACATTCTGATTTTTGTCGGGCTGGCGCTGGAATCATCAGGCGCGCGGATGAGACGGCAGGCACGTCACGTCAAAGAGGGCATTGAAGATCAGATGATTCTGGAGCAGGCAAAGGGCAGTGAAGGACGCAGCCGTCAGCAACTGGAAGAGAAGGTGCGCGTTCCTCGTCACACCATCTTCCTGCAGATCTTCCCGCTTTATGTCCTGCCAGTGGTGATTGCGATAGCCGGATATTTTGCGCTGTCGCTGCTGGGCTTTATCTGACCGTGAACGCCGTCAGGCCGGTCTGGCCTGACGGGTGCAGAGCGCATCCTCATCCAGCAACTGGCCAATGGCGAACTGTGCATCGCCGGGCCAGTGCCCGCCAAACACGTTAGCCCGGTTCAGCAGATAGTAGAGCTGGTAGACCGGCAGACGCTGCGAAAAACCATCCGGCAGGGGCCACACAGCCTGATAACCGTCATAAATCTGGCGGGGCAGGTCAGGGTACCAGCTCAGCATGGCTAAATCGCACTCACGGTCGCCCCAGTAGCAGGCGGGATCGAACAGCCAGGGGCCATTGTCACTGCTGGCGCAGTTAGCGGGCCAGAGATCACCATGCAGCAGCGACGGCTGCGGATGATGTGACGCAAGCACCCGCTGCACGGAGGCGATAATCAGCTCGGTATCCCCGTACTGAATTCCCTTTTCGGCCGCCAGCTGCAGCTGCCAGCCAATGCGCTGTTCGGCAAAAAAGACCGACCAGCGCCGCAGCCAGCTATTGGGCTGGGGCGTGGTGGTGATGTTGTTGTCGAAATCGAGGCCGAACTGCGTCTGTTCGCTCCACTGGTGCAGGTGCGCCAGCTGCTGACCCAGCTGATATGCACTCTGCTCATCAAGCGGCTGTGGCCTGATATATTCCAGCAACAGAAAGCTCTCCTCGCGATGATGACCCACACCATACACTTCTGGCACCCGAACCGTGCCGGTGCGCGCCAGCAAGGCAAGCTGGTCGGCTTCCCAGGTAAAAAGCGACAGCATCTCGCGGCTGTTACTTTTGACAAAGACATCGTGATCGCCGTAGCGAATATGCCAGGTGGGATGGATATCACCACCCGCAAGGGCGTGACGTTGAGTGATTTCGGCGTTGCCTAACTGCTCGCTTAACAGACGACTGATGGCTGACCACATAGGGCTATCCTCGTTGTTCGCTGCGTAAGTCCGATGCTGATGCCTGAATATTCACCAAAACCAGCGTGATTGCACCTTTTTATTCCGGCGCCGAGGTGGCGGGGCGATGACTGGCAGTGTCCCGCAGATACTCTTCAAAGGTGATGACAGTCACATCCGGTTTCTGACCCAGGGCGTTTTCACCGGCAGCCGCAACCTGCTGTCGCAGATCCTCAGCGTCCAGCGTACTGACAATGCCATAGCTGTTCGTGCCCAGCTCATGGGGATGACCATTTTCATCGGCCAGCGTGGTGGTGAAACCGGCGGCGGTCATCGCGCTGGTCAGCTCCAGGATGTCACTTAATCCCGACTCCTGATAATGAAAGGTCACGATATAGCGGGCCAGGGCAGTGTTGCTCATAAGGCACCTCCGGGAAAGAGAAACTGAACTGAGCGTAGACTATGGTGAAAATTCAGGCGAATTATGAAAGAGATGCTGGGTGTCTGTCGTGACGCATAGCGTAAATCAGTGTCAGGAGTACTGCCCATGACGTAAAAATCTTTCTGCCGTTACGTCTGGCTTTTCATTTGGGCAGCACTATAATGCGCGACGTTAATAAGATGAGTCCCAATTAACATGGGTTGTCAGGGTGATTCCAGGCATTTTGTGTAAGTTAATAATTTTTTACAAAACTTACCGTAAATTGCATTGAATGCCCGGCAAAACGCTTCAGACTCTCCGTTTTTTAAACAGTCGCACGGATCACATTTAATGAAAGCCTATAACAAGCTGTCTGCTGTTCTTTTGCTCTCCGCCGGAGCGTTTTGTCACCAGGCACTGGCCGATAACGCCGTATTCACCTCAATGGATGACCCTTCCACGGCTAAAAAGCCATTTGAAGGTTCTGCTTCTGCGGGATACCTGGCGCAAACCGGTAACACCACCAGTTCATCGCTGACTGCTCAGACCAATATGACATGGTATCAGTCATCTATGGCCTACAGCTTGTGGGGTAACGCAGCGAACACCTCGTCAAATGATGAACGCTCTTCAGAGACGTACAACATCGGTGGTCGTTCACGCTATAACCTCAACTCCTATGACTACCTGTTTGGCCAGGCGAGCTGGTTAAGCGATCGTTTCAATGGTTACGATTCACGTGACGTGCTGACTGCCGGTTACGGTCGTCAGATCCTGAACGGTCCAGTGCACTCGCTGCGTGCGGAATTTGGTCCGGGTGTACGTTATGACGATTACCACGCTGGCGGTCATCAGACCAAGGCGCTGGGCTATGGCGCTGTGAGCTATCAGTGGCAGCTGACCGATACCACCAAATTTATTCAGGGCGTATCCGTGCTGAGCAGCTTCGGTGAAGACACCACGGTGAACTCTGAAACCGGCCTGCAGGTCGCTATCAATAGCCACTTCGCGCTGAAGCTGGCTTACAACGTCACCTGGAACAACAATCCGGCTGAGTCTGCGCCAGATCGCACCGACACCAAAACCTCAATCATGCTCTCTTACGCGATGTAAGCGCATTTTTGCCTGCGGCAAGCCCGGCGGTCTGACACTGTGTGTCAGGCCGCTTTTTTTTGTTCGCTCCATGGCTTAGCGAAAAGGGGATGGTTTTTCTCGTCGGCGAAAACTGCTATCATCTGTTCCGCACTGCAATCCTGGCGACATTCCGACAATGTGGGTCTGATATCACGCCAGGTCACTCATTTTACATTACGTTGCATGTAAGCTTTCGTGTGGCTTACCACTGCAAATAAGGACATGAAATGCCTGTAATTACGCTTCCTGATGGCAGCCAGCGCGTGTTTGACCGCCCTGTCAGTGTCATGGATATTGCGCTGGACATCGGTCCAGGTCTGGCGAAAGCCTGTATCGCTGGCCGCGTTAACGGTGAACTGGTTGATGCTGCTGATCCCATCACCGACGATGCCGCTGTTGCGATCATTACCGCAAAAGATGAAGCGGGTCTGGAAATTATCCGTCACTCCTGTGCGCACCTGTTAGGGCACGCAATTAAACAGCTGTGGCCGGATACCAAAATGGCGATCGGCCCGGTCATTGATAACGGCTTCTATTATGATGTCGACATCGATCGTACCCTGACCCAGGAAGATATCGACCTGCTGGAAAAACGCATGCATCAGTTGGCTGAAACCAACTACGATGTGGTGAAGAAAAAGGTCAGCTGGCAGGAAGCACGCGACGTCTTTGCGGCGCGCGGCGAAATCTACAAGACCACTATTCTTGATGAAAACATCAGCCATGACGATAAGCCTGGCCTGTATCATCACGAAGAATATGTCGACATGTGCCGCGGTCCGCACGTGCCGAACATGCGGTTCTGCCATCATTTTAAACTGCAGAAGATCTCCGGTGCCTACTGGCGCGGCGACAGCAGCAACAAAATGCTGCAGCGTATTTATGGCACCGCATGGGCAGACAAAAAGCAGCTGGCAGCCTATCTGCAGCGTCTGGAAGAGGCGGCGAAGCGTGACCATCGTAAGATTGGTAAGCAGCTGGATCTCTACCACATGCAGGAAGAAGCACCCGGTATGGTCTTCTGGCATAATGACGGCTGGACCATCTTCCGTGAGCTGGAAGTGTTTGTCCGCAGCAAATTAAAAGAGTACCAATACCAGGAAGTGAAAGGTCCGTTCATGATGGACCGCGTCCTGTGGGAAAAAACCGGGCACTGGGAAAACTATAAAGAAGCAATGTTCACCACCTCATCGGAGAACCGTGAATACTGCATCAAACCGATGAACTGTCCTGGACACGTTCAGATCTTTAATCAGGGTCTGAAATCCTACCGTGACCTGCCGCTGCGTATGGCAGAGTTTGGTAGCTGTCACCGTAATGAGCCATCAGGTGCGCTGCACGGTCTGATGCGCGTTCGCGGCTTTACCCAGGATGATGCACACGTCTTCTGTACAGAAGAGCAGGTGCGTGACGAAGTGAACAGCTGTATCCGCATGGTTTATGACATGTACAGCACCTTCGGCTTTGAAAAGATTGTGGTGAAGTTATCCACCCGTCCTGAGAAGCGCATCGGTACAGATGAGATGTGGGATCGTGCCGAGGAAGACCTGGCCGCTGCGCTGAACGAAAACAACATTGAGTTTGAGTTCCAGCCAGGTGAAGGCGCGTTCTACGGCCCTAAAATTGAGTTCACTTTGTACGATTGTCTTGATCGCGCCTGGCAGTGCGGAACAGTTCAGCTAGACTTCTCCCTGCCAAAACGCCTTGAAGCAACCTACGTGGGTGAAAACAACGACCGTCAGACGCCAGTGATGATTCACCGTGCGATTCTGGGATCGATGGAGCGCTTCATCGGTATTCTTACCGAAGAATTCGCCGGTTTCTTCCCAACCTGGCTGGCACCGCTGCAAGTTGTGGTAATGAATATTACCGACGGACAAGCGGAATATGTTGAGTCTTTGACGCGTAAGCTGCAGAATGCTGGCATTCGTGTGAAGGCAGACTTGAGAAATGAGAAGATAGGCTTTAAAATCCGCGAGCACACATTACGTCGCGTCCCTTATATGTTGGTCTGCGGTGATAAAGAGGTGGAATCTGGCAAAGTTGCCGTTCGCACCCGCCGTGGTAAAGACCTGGGATCGATGGATGTCGATCTGTTTGTTGAGAAACTTCAACAAGAGATTCGCAGCCGAAATCTTCACCAATTGGAGGAATAAAGTATTAAAGGCGGAAAACGAGTACTACCGACGCGTCCGAACAAAATTAACAGTGAAATCCGCGCAACTGAAGTGCGCTTAACGGGCATGGATGGCGAGCCGATTGGCATTGTCACATTACGCGAAGCTCTGGAAAAAGCCGAGGAAGCGGGCGGCGACTTAGTCGAAATCAGCCCGAATGCCGAACCGCCGGTCTGTCGTATTATGGATTACGGCAAGTTCCTCTATGAAAAAAGCAAATCTTCTAAGGAACAGAAGAAGAAGCAAAAAGTTATTCAGGTTAAGGAAATCAAATTCCGTCCTGGAACCGATGATGGCGACTATCAGGTCAAACTACGCAACCTGATTCGCTTTCTGGAAGATGGCGATAAAGCCAAAATCACGCTCCGCTTCCGCGGTCGTGAGATGGCGCACCAGCAGATCGGTATGGAAGTGCTTAACCGCGTCCGTAAAGACCTGTGTGAAGATCTGGATTTGGCCATTGTCGAATCCTTCCCTTCGAAGATCGAAGGCCGCCAGATGATCATGGTGCTCGCTCCTAAGAAGAAACAGTAGGCTTTCAAGTAGCGATGACCGCGCAGCGTTCGCGCTGTGCGGTTATCTGTTCGCCTGTCTGGGTCATGTTATTAACAATGCGAAGTGGATATTTTTAAAATGCCAAAGATTAAAACTGTACGTGGCGCGGCTAAGCGCTTCAAGAAGACCGCTTCTGGCGGCTTCAAGCGTAAACACGCAAACCTGCGTCATATTCTGACTAAAAAATCTACTAAGCGTAAACGTCACCTGCGCCCTAAAGGCATGGTGTCAAAAGGCGATCTGGGTCTGGTTATTGCCTGCCTGCCGTACGCATAAGTAAATTTTTTTCATTAATTCAGAATATTAAACAGGAGAGCTAAATGGCTCGTGTAAAACGTGGTGTAGTTGCTCGCGCACGTCACAAAAAAATCTTAAAACAAGCTAAAGGCTATTACGGTGCACGTTCACGTGTTTACCGTGTTGCTTTCCAGGCTGTTATCAAAGCTGGTCAGTATGCTTACCGTGACCGTCGTCAGCGTAAGCGTCAGTTCCGTCAGCTGTGGATCGCGCGTATCAACGCAGCGGCGCGTCAGAACGGCATGTCTTACAGCCGTTTCATCAATGGTCTGAAAAAAGCAGCCATTGAGATTGACCGTAAGATCCTGGCCGACATCGCCGTATTCGACAAAGTGGCATTCTCTGCACTGGTCGAAAAAGCGAAATCAGCCCTGGCGTAAGTCAGATGGAAAAGGGAGCTTGCTCCCTTTTTTATTGCCTGTAACTTACGCAAAAGATTGACATTTTTGTCGCTGAGCTTTTCAATAGACCCCCTGTATCGCATGACAAGGTAACCGCAAGCATGAATGCTGCTATTTTCCGTTTCTTTTTTTACTTTAGCGCCTGACATTCGGGGGCTTTTGCGCATAAGAGAAGAAACGAAAAATCGCGCTAAAAGCCTCCCTCGTGGAGGCTTTTTTGTTTCTGGCGCTAGCATATTGGACCGGCAGGTCCCAACGAGAACTGACCAGCCTGACTGGAAAAAGAGGAAACTATGTCCCAACTCGCAGAACTGGTGGCCAGCGCCACGGCGGCCATCGACGGGGCGACGGATATCGCCGCCCTTGACGCAGTGCGCGTCGAATACCTGGGTAAGAAAGGACATCTCACACTGCAGATGACGACGTTGCGCGAGCTGCCAGCAGAAGAGCGCCCTGCAGCGGGTGCGGTAATCAACGAAGCGAAGCAGCAGGTTACCGATCGACTGAATGCCCGTAAAGACGCACTGGAAGCCGCGGTGCTGAATGCCCGTCTGGCTGAAGAGACCATTGATGTCTCTCTGCCGGGTCGTCGTATCGAGAATGGCGGTCTGCATCCGGTCACCCGCACCATGGATCGCATTGAGACCTTCTTTGGTGAGTTAGGCTTTGGCGTGGTAACAGGGCCGGAAATTGAAGATGATTATCATAACTTCGATGCGCTAAATATTCCTGCGCACCACCCGGCGCGTGCCGATCACGATACCTTCTGGTTCGACGCCACGCGTCTGCTGCGTACGCAGACCTCTGGCGTGCAGATCCGCACCATGCAGACTCAGCAGCCGCCTATCCGCATTATTGCGCCAGGCCGCGTCTACCGTAACGATTATGACCAGACGCACACGCCGATGTTCCATCAAATGGAAGGGCTGATCGTGGATAAAAACATCAGCTTTACCAATCTGAAAGGCACGCTACACGATTTCCTGAACAACTTCTTTGAAGAAGATTTGCAGATTCGCTTCCGTCCTTCTTATTTCCCGTTCACTGAGCCATCGGCAGAAGTGGATGTTATGGGTAAAAACGGTAAGTGGCTGGAAGTGCTGGGTTGCGGCATGGTGCACCCTAACGTGCTGCGCAACGTCGGCATCGATCCGGAAGTTTACTCTGGTTTCGCCTTTGGTATGGGCATGGAGCGTCTGACGATGTTGCGCTATGGCGTGACCGATCTGCGTGCTTTCTTCGAAAATGATTTACGTTTCCTCAAACAATTTAAGTAAGGGCAGGATATCCAATGAAATTCAGTGAACTCTGGTTACGCGAATGGGTAAATCCAGCCCTGGACAGCGCTGCGCTGTCTGAACAAATCACCATGGCCGGTCTGGAAGTGGACGGCGTTGATGCCGTCGCCGGTGTGTTCCACGGCGTTGTGGTTGGTGAAGTCGTGGAGTGCGGTCAGCACCCCAATGCCGACAAGCTGCGTGTCACCAAAATCAACGTCGGTGGCGATCGCCTGCTGGATATCGTCTGTGGCGCGCCGAACTGCCGTCAGGGACTGAAAGTTGCTGTCGCGACCGTCGGCGCTGTGCTGCCAGGTGATTTCAAAATCAAAGCGGCTAAACTGCGTGGCGAGCCCTCTGAAGGGATGCTCTGCTCGTTCTCCGAGCTGGGTATTTCCGACGATCACAACGGCATCATCGAACTGCCTTCTGACGCGCCCGTTGGCACCGATATCCGCGCGTACCTGCAGCTGGACGACAACACCATTGAAATCAGCGTCACGCCTAACCGCGCCGACTGTCTGGGTCTGATCGGTATCGCCCGTGATGTTGCCGTGCTCAACGGCCTGCCGCTGAAGGTGCCGGAGATGCAGCCGGTCGCGGCGACGCTTAACGACACGTTCCCGATTCAGGTTGACGCGCCAGAAGCCTGTCCGCGCTATCTGGGCCGTGTCGTGAAAGGAATTAACGTTAAGGCAGCTACGCCACTGTGGATGAAAGAGAAGCTGCGTCGCTGTGGCATTCGCTCTATCGATCCGGTCGTCGATATCACCAACTACGTTCTGCTGGAGCTGGGTCAGCCAATGCACGCCTTCGACCTTGACCGTATTGATGGCGGTATCGTGGTGCGCATGGCGAAAGAGGGCGAAAAGCTGACGCTGCTGGATGGCACTGAAGCCACCCTGCAGAGTGATACTTTAGTGATCGCCGATCATCAGAAAGCGCTGGCGATGGCCGGAATCTTTGGTGGCGAACATTCGGGTGTGAACGGCGAAACGCAGAACATCCTGTTCGAGTGTGCGTACTTTGATCCGCTCTCTATCACCGGCCGCGCCCGTCGTCACGGTCTGCATACCGACGCGTCTCATCGCTACGAGCGTGGCGTTGACCCGGCGCTGCAACATACCGCGCTGGAGCGTGCTACCCAACTGCTGCTGTCCATCTGCGGCGGTGAAGCAGGCCCGATCATCGATCAGACCCATCAGGCAGCCCTGCCTGTCCCGGCGACCATTACGCTGCGTCGCGAAAAGCTGGACCGTCTGATTGGTCACGTGATTGCGGATGAGCAGGTTACCGACATTCTGACGCGTCTCGGCTGTGACGTGACGGCAGGTGAAGGGCAGTGGCAGGCCGTCGCGCCGAGCTGGCGCTTCGATATGGCCATTGAAGAAGATCTGGTCGAAGAAGTGGCCCGTATTTATGGCTACAACAATATTCCTGATGTACCTGTTCAGGCCGGTCTGGTCATGACCCGTCACCGTGAAGCGAATCTGTCGCTGAAACGCGCGAAAAACCTGCTGGTGGATAAAGGTTATCAGGAAGCGATTACCTATAGCTTCGTCGATCCGAAAATCCAGCAGCTGCTGCATCCGGGTGAAGAGGCGCTGTTACTGCCAAGCCCGATCTCCAGTGATATGTCGACCATGCGTCTGTCACTCTGGACCG
Organism: Pantoea sp. JKS000250; assembly: GCF_003201065.1. NCBI lineage: Bacteria > Pseudomonadati > Pseudomonadota > Gammaproteobacteria > Enterobacterales > Erwiniaceae > Pantoea > Pantoea sp. JKS000250. The sequence continues at coordinate 4,027,921 of NZ_QICZ01000001.1, forward strand.
GTCTGCTCAGTGCGGTGGTCTATAACCAGAACCGTCAGCAGAGCCGTGTACGTCTGTTCGAGAGCGGCTTACGCTTTGTGCCAGATACGCAGGCGGATTTAGGCATCCGTCAGGATCTTATGCTGGCTGGCGTCATCAGCGGCAACCGTGTTGAAGAGCACTGGGATCTGGCGCGTCAGACAGTTGACTTCTATGATTTGAAAGGCGATTTAGAGTCGCTGCTCGATTTAACCGGCAAACTGGATGAGATTAGCTTCCGGGCTGAGGCGAATCCGGCGTTGCATCCAGGACAGAGCGCGGCGATTTATTTGCATGATGAACATATCGGATTTATCGGCGTTGTACATCCTGAGCTGGAACGTAAGCTTGATCTCAATGGCCGCACCTTAGTCTTTGAACTGCTTTGGAATAAGGTCGCAGACCGCGTCCTGCCTGACGCGCGCGAAATTTCTCGCTTCCCGGCGAACCGCCGTGATATTGCCGTTGTAGTGGCTGAAAACGTCCCTGCAGCAGATATCATTGCGGAGTGTAAGAAAGTTGGCGTAAATCAGGTAGTTGGCGTAAACTTGTTTGACGTGTACCGCGGTAAGGGCGTTTCTGAGGGCTACAAGAGCCTCGCAATCAGCCTGATTTTGCAGGATACCAGCCGGACACTCGAAGAAGAGGAGATTGCCGCGACCGTTGGCAAATGCGTTGCGGCATTAAAAGAGCGATTCCAGGCAACCTTGAGGGATTGAACCTATGGCGCTTACAAAAGCTGAGATGTCAGAGTACCTGTTTGAGAAACTCGGGCTGAGCAAACGCGATGCCAAAGAGTTAGTAGAGCTGTTTTTCGAAGAGGTACGTCGCGCTTTGGAAAATGGAGAACAGGTAAAACTGTCTGGGTTTGGCAATTTTGACCTGCGTGACAAGAACCAGCGTCCTGGCAGAAACCCGAAAACGGGTGAAGATATTCCGATTACTGCGCGTCGCGTAGTAACGTTCCGTCCAGGACAGAAGCTGAAAAGCCGCGTAGAGAACGCTACACCCAAAGAGACTGACTGAATTTCAGCGTTTCAAAAAGGCCGCGAAAGCGGCCTTTTTTCATAATGACAGCATGCAGCATTGCCGCTCATCCTATCCTTTAGAGTCCAGGCCATCCCGGCGCAGACCGCCTCATCAGCCTTTCTTTTTTCACCAATCCCTCTACAATCAAATCACTGTTTTCTCAGCTAATCCCGCTTATGTCTCTGCTCGATACGTTCGCGCGCCAGGCCGATCAACGCGGCCAGAAATGGCTGATTGCGCTCGCCCTTATGCTCTCTGCACTGCTCTGTCTCAGCCTCTGTGCCGGGGACAGCTGGATCGCGCCCTCTGCGTGGTTCAGCGATAGCGGACAGCTCTTTGTCTGGCAGTTGCGGCTGCCCCGCAGTCTGGCGGTCGTCCTGGTGGGGGCGTCGCTGGCGGTATGCGGCGTGGGGATGCAGGCGCTGTTTACCAATCCGCTGGCGGAGCCAGGTCTGCTCGGCGTTTCGAACGGCGCAGGTATCGGTCTGGTGCTCGGCGTGCTGCTGGGCAGCGGCTCGCTGTGGAGCCTGGGGCTGGCGGCGATGGCCGGTGCGCTGATAATTACGCTAATCCTGTTGTATTTTGCCCATCGTCAGCTTTCAGTGACCCGGCTGTTGCTGACCGGCGTGGCGCTGGGGATTATCTGCAGTGCCATCATGACCTGGGCGGTCTACTTCAGCACCAGTCTCGATCTGCGTCAGCTGATGTACTGGATGATGGGGGGATTCAGCGGCATTGACTGGCGCTATGGCTGGATGATGCTGGCACTGCTGCCGGTGATGCTCGCGCTGGGGGCGACCGGGCCGATTCTCAATCTGCTGGCTCTGGGCGAGACGTCCGCCCGTCAGCTCGGGCTGTCACTTTTCTACTGGCGTAACCTGCTGGTGCTGGCGATGGGCTGGCTGGTCGGCATCAGCGTCGCGATGGCCGGCGCCATAGGTTTTGTCGGGTTGGTTATCCCGCATCTGCTGCGTCTGAGCGGCATCAGCGATCACCGCTATCTGCTGCCGGCATCGGCGCTGGCGGGCGCGGCGGTGCTTCTGGCCGCCGATATCGTGGCACGTCTGGCACTGACGTCAGCGGAGTTGCCGATAGGCGTCGTGACGGCGACACTGGGCGCGCCACTGTTTATTATTTTACTGGTGAAATCTTCGCGCTAGCTTCGGCTGGCTACTCTGCATCCACAACCGCATCCATTACAGGAAAAAGCATGAACATTTATGAGACTGAACTGGTTACGCTCGACGGGGAAAAAACCACGCTGTCACAGTGGCAGGGCAAAGTCCTGCTGGTCGTCAACGTTGCCTCGAAATGTGGCCTGACGCCGCAATACGAAGAGCTGGAGAATCTGCAGAAAGCCTGGCAGGATCAGGGCTTCAGCGTCCTCGGTTTCCCCTGCAATCAGTTTCTGGAACAGGAACCGGGCAGCAGTGAGGAGATCAAAACTTTCTGCAGTACCACCTATGGCGTAACGTTCCCGCTGTTTGCCAAAACCGAGGTTAATGGCCCGGCGCGTCATCCGCTCTATGCGCAGCTGATCGCGGCCCGGCCTGACGCGGTGCGTCCGGAAGGCAGCGGTTTTTACGAACGTATGGAGAGTAAAGGGCGCGCGCCGAAAGAGCAGGGCGACATCCTATGGAACTTTGAAAAGTTCCTGATTGGCCGTGACGGCAGTGTGATCCAGCGTTTTGCACCTGACATGACGCCGGAAGATCCCATCATTCTGGAAACGATTAAACAGGCGCTGGCAAAATAGATGCTGTTGCGCCTGCAACAGGCCGCCGTCCCCGGACGGCTGCTGCCTCTGACCGGCGAGCTTGCCGCCGGTCAGCTGCTGCACATTGCAGGCCCGAACGGAGCCGGTAAAAGCACCTTACTGAGTGTGATTGCCGGACTACAACCTGCCTCCGGCACGGTGCTGCTGGACGAAAAGGTGCTGAGTGACTGGAACGGCGCGGCACTGTCAAGGGTGCGCGGCTGGCTGCCACAGCAGCAGGCCCCACTGAGTCAGATGCCGGTCTGGCACTATCTGCGTCTGCACCTGAAACCGGTGGGGCCACAGGCCGATGCCTGTCTCAGCATGCTGCTGCAGCGGCTTCAGCTGCAGGATAAGTTATCGCGTTCACTAACCCGGCTCTCCGGCGGGGAATGGCAGCGCGTCCGGCTGGCAGCCGTCTGTGCCCAGATCGATCCTTACATCAACCCCTGCGGGCGGCTGCTGATTCTTGATGAGCCGTTGACGGCGCTGGATATCGGCCAGCAAAAAGCGGTGGACGATCTGATTGCGGCGCTGTGCGCGTCGGGTGTTGGTGTTGTCGCCAGCAGTCACGATCTTAACCACAGTCTGCAGCAGGCAGACAGGGTCTGGCTGATGGATAGCGGGCAGGTGATCGCGCAGGGCGAACCTTCAGAGGTTCTGACGCCGCAGCGCCTGACACCGCTCTACCAGATTGCTTTCCGGCAGATTGAACTTGAAGGACGCACGCTGCTGACCGTTCTGCCCTGACACTTGCTACCTGGCGGGCTTTACCGCTACATTATGCCGGTTGCAACTTCTGATAAGGACATTTGGCGATGCGCCTGGGTTTGCTGATTTTAGTTCTGCTGCTGACGGGATGCAGTCATCACGCCCCGCCGATTAATGGCCGTCTTTCCGATTCAATCACCGTGATAGCGGAACTGAACGATCAGCTCGGTCACTGGCGCGGTACGCCTTATCGTTATGGCGGCATGAGTCGTAACGGCGTTGACTGCTCCGGCTTTGTCTATCTGACCTTCCGCGATAAATTTGCATTGCAACTGCCGCGCACCACCTCAGCCCAAAGCGATATAGGCACCCGCATCAGCAAAGATGAACTGCTGCCAGGCGATCTGGTCTTTTTCAAAACCGGACGCGGTGAAAATGGCCTGCATGTGGGCATCTATGATACCGATAACGCTTTTATCCACGCCTCGACCAGTCAGGGCGTCATTCGCTCCTCACTCGACAATGTCTACTGGCGAAAAGTGTTCTGGCAGGCTCGCCGTATTTAACAGCACCTTCGCGAAATCAGACTTAAGTCCAATTTTAAATAGAGTTAAAACAACGAGTAAAAGTTTTATTTTAAATGAACGTTTAGGACGAGTATTTTAATAAACAGAATAATGGCTGATTTAATTCCACTAATAACCGGTGTTTTATCACCTGTATTTGGCTTAAGCGTGTTCGGCTGTTGCCAAACGGAAATGGAAGGGTAAAGAAGTTCGTCTCTTCAATGATTTGGCACTATTGCCTGCGGCTGACCATTCCTATACGATATCCCCATCGCCGCATATTCTGGCATTAAAATGAAAATTCATCTCTCGGCCGACTATCAGTCGGAAATCTGGTTTTATCCTGTCTGTGATGTTGACGGACGGTTGACCGCTGTCGAGCTGGTAACGCAGTTTGTGCATGAAAGTGCGCCCATCACCCTGCCTCAGGATCTGCTGCTTCCCCAGCTTGATGAGTCGCAGCAGTTACGTCTGCTGCAAAGCCAGATTGGATTGCTGGAGCAGAATCGCGGATTATTTGAAGCGCATTCCGTGTCAGCTTTTATCCGTATTGATGAAGGCATGGCCCGGACGCTGCTTGCCAGTGAATTAGTCATGCGCAAAATAAAACAGCTGCCTTTCATTCTATTGAATATCACTGAAACGTTTCCGCAACTCAAGCTGGGCAAAAATAATCCGCTGCTGGCGAGCCTGCATGCTGAGTTTAATTTAGCGCTTTCACATTTTGGCGCGGGCAAAACACCCTCTAATGCGGTCTACGATAATTTATTCAGCTGCATCTGTCTCGACAAAGAATTTATTCAATCGCTGGCAAAACGCGCTTCATTTGTGCCATTTATTCAGAGCATTATTGATAATTTCCGCGCCCATTGTGACCGGCTGATTATTTGCGGTATTGATGACGAAGTGCTGTTCGATAAAGTCAGCCAGCTGAATGGTGCCGATTTTCAGGGTGCGCTCTTCCCGGTGGTAAAATCTGACGCACTGCGTTCACTGCTCTGTGCCGACGAGCGCATGCCTTCCTCTCAGCATCCCGGCTGATAGAACCTGTTAATCCCTGCTATCAGCGTTACACTAAAGGACTAACCTACGTATCGCTGAGTATCGCATGGGAGAAACAATGTCCGCAGGCAAGGCCTCTTTTGACAACACCTGGTTACGTGAGCTGACCGGATGTTATACCGCGCTGAACCCCACGCCGCTGGCAGGCGGACGGCTGCTGTATCACAACGCACCGCTTGCAACCTCAATGGGGCTGGATAGCGCGCTCTTTGAAGGTCACGGTCACGATGTCTGGCACGGTGAGGCACTGCTGCCCGGCATGCAGCCACTGGCGCAGGTCTACAGTGGTCATCAGTTTGGTGTCTGGGCGGGTCAGCTCGGTGACGGGCGCGGTATCCTGCTGGGTGAACAGCGTCTGGATGATGGCAGCAAACTTGACTGGCATCTCAAGGGTGCAGGCCTGACGCCTTATTCCCGCATGGGCGATGGTCGTGCCGTGATCCGTTCCAGCGTCCGTGAGTTTCTCGCCTCGGAAGCGCTGCACCATCTGGGTATCCCCACCACGCGCGCACTGACCCTGTCGATAGGCGATGAGCCGGTCTACCGCGAAACTACTGAGCGTGGCGCGATGCTGATGCGCATTTCACCGAGCCACCTGCGTTTCGGTCATTTCGAGCATTTCTTTTACAGCCAGCAGCAGGAGAAAGTGCAGCAGCTGGCTGACTACGCCATTCGTCATCACTGGCCCCATCTGGAAGAGGAAGCGGACCGCTATCAACAGTGGTTTACCGACATTGTGTTACGCACCGCGCGCCTGATTGCGTTGTGGCAGAGCGTGGGTTTTGCGCATGGCGTCATGAATACTGACAATATGTCGATCCTTGGCCTGACCATCGACTACGGCCCGTTTGGTTTTCTGGATGATTATCAGCCTGACTTCATCTGCAATCACAGCGACTATCAGGGGCGCTACAGCTTTGAAAATCAGCCGATGATTGGCATGTGGAATCTTAACCGTCTGGCGCATGCGCTGTCGGGTCTGCTGACCACTGAGCAGTTGCGGACGGCGCTAAGCGCCTATGAGCCTGAACTGATGCGGGTATGGGGTGAGAGGATGCGGGCGAAGCTTGGTCTGCTGACGCAGCAGAACAGCGACAATCAGATTCTGACCGATCTGCTGGCGCTGATGACGCAGGAGCACACTGATTACACCCTGACGTTCCGGCTGCTGAGTGAAACCCAACAGGCTGAAAGCCGTTCAGCGCTGCGCGACGAGTTCATCGATCGTGAGGCTTTTGATGGCTGGTATCAGCGCTACCGAAATCGTCTCATGGATGAGCTGGTTAGTGATGAAGAACGACAGGCTGTGATGAAGGCGGCTAATCCGGCTGTCATTTTGCGCAACTATCTGGCGCAGCAGGCGATTGAAGAGGCGGAGCGGGGAGAGAAGGGGGCGCTGGCCCGTCTGCATCAGGCGTTACAGCAGCCCTTCAGTGATGAGACAGCCGCTGAGTATCGTCAGCGGCCGCCAGACTGGGGCAAAACCTTAGAGGTGAGCTGCTCCAGCTGATTCAGACTCAGAGGCGGTGAGAAACCGCCTCGGACAGCAGGGCGAGCACCTGTTCGCTCTCCTGCCAGCCGAGACAGGGATCGGTAATCGACTGGCCATAAACCAGTGGTTCACCGCTTACCACTTTCTGATTGCCTTCTTCCAGGAAGCTTTCAATCATCACACCGGCAACGGCCCGCGATCCTGATTTAATCTGCTCTGCTACCTCTGCCGCCACATCCATCTGACGACGATGCTGCTTCAGACAGTTGCCGTGACTGAAATCGATCACCAGCTGCTCTGGCAGATTAAAGGCCGCCAGGCTCTCCGCGGCGGCGGCGACATCACTGGCATGATAGTTAGGCTGTTTACCGCCTCGCAGGATCACATGACCATGCGGGTTGCCACTGGTCTGGTAGATAGTCATCTGACCCAGTTTATCCGGCGACAGGAACATGTGGCTGGCGCGTGCGGCGCGAATCGCATCCACCGCGATCTGCACGTTTCCATCGGTGCCGTTTTTAAAGCCGACTGGGCAGGAGAGGGCTGAGGCCATTTCGCGGTGGATCTGGCTTTCGGTGGTACGTGCGCCAATCGCGCCCCAGCTGATGAGGTCAGCAATAAACTGGCCGATCACCATATCCAGAAATTCTGTGGCGGTGGGCAGGCCCAGCGCGTTGATATCAATCAGCAGCTTGCGGGCGATGCTGATACCCCGGTTCACATCGTAACTGCCATCCAGGTCCGGATCGGAGATTAACCCTTTCCAGCCTACGACGGTACGAGGCTTCTCGAAGTAGGCACGCATCACAATCTCCAGCCGATCTTCATAGCGGATGCGTAACGCGTTCAGACGCGCAGCATACTCCAGGGCTGCTTTCGGGTCGTGCAGCGAACAGGGCCCGATCACTACCAGCAGGCGCGGATCGTCACCCGTCAATATACGGGCGATACGTTTACGGGCAACGGTGACGTTGTCGGCAATCGCCGCGGAGACAGGATGTTCAGCCGCCAGACTGGCGGGGGTAATCAGACTACCAATGCGTGCGGTACGCAGTTCGTCGGTTTTTTTCATGAGTTTCTCGAAAACGGTTCTTCGCAGCGGTGAAATACCGGGAAGTGATGGTGGTCACAATAAACCATTAGTCTGCGAATTCAACCCGTGATTTGACAATGAAATCAAAACCCACGGCAGCGGCGCTTTACATCTTTGACCCGATTCCCTTTCAGTACATACGGCGCGTCAGGCCCATGATGTCGAGAATTTTGGTGGCAATCTCTTCGACCGAGTAGTTAGTGCTGTTGAGATAGCGGATCTGATGGGTGCGAAACAGCGCTTCGACTTCGCCTACTTCCAGCCGGCACTGGCGCATTGAGGCGTAGCGGGTATTTTCCGCCCGTTCCTGCCGTATTGCTGCCAGCCGTTCCGGATCGATGGTCAGCCCGAACAGTTTATTCTGATGGGCGCGCAGCGCGGGCGGCAGTTTAAGATTATCCATATCGTCGGCAATAAAGGGGTAGTTGGCGGCACGAATACCAAACTGCATTGCGAGATAGAGGCTGGTGGGTGTTTTGCCACAGCGCGAGACGCCTAACAGGATAACCTGCGCATCTTCCAGCCCGCGCAGCGAGATGCCGTCATCATGCGCCAGGGCGTAATCGATCGCCGCAATACGTGCGTCATATTTCCCCAGATTACTGGCGTCCAGTCCGTGGGTGCGGTGTGCCACCGGCGCAGGCGATAAGCCCAGCTCCTGCTGAAGGGGAGCCACCAGCGCCTGCACGATATCCTGACAAAAACCCTCACTCTGCACGATAATGTCGCGCACCTCTGGCGTGACAATGGAGAAGAACACCAGCGGCCGCACGCCGCTCTGCTGATAGAGCGCGTTAATCTGGGCTTTAACCGCCAGCGCCCGCTGGACGTTTTCCACAAATGGCAACGTCAGGCTGGTGATATTGACTGGAAACTGCGACAGCACCGCATGGCCCAGGACTTCAGCTGTAATCGCTGTGCCATCGGAGATATAAAAAACGCTTCTGTCAGTTGTCATAATGAATTCAGCCTCAGCCAGGAGTGAGCCATCAGCATGAGCGATGCGACTCAATAAATCATCTCTGATTTTAATTTCTGGAAGGTCTGTCCGGATTATTTGTCTGCAGTTTCATCACGCTAACAAAAATGAAAAGGCGTTTCGAGTCGCCGGAATTCTTTTCAAAACGTGGACGGGCCACGAATAGTCCTGCGTCTGTTGCGCAACAAAACAGAATGCTTAAGTGGCTGAAAATCTACCATTTCCTGTCACATCAATCAGTTAGCGAAAAATAGCGACTTTGCGCAACAGCAAAATAATCCGCTCACAATTCCGAAACTGCGGCTGAAATTCTGCTTTAACGATTCAACAGATCGTTATTGATGGGGTGATATGCCAGGCTGAAAACAGCTCACTCTCTGTGTCCATTCATTGATAATTGATAAAGGATAAGCGCGATGTCCACTCAGGAACAGCCATTGGTGCTCTGGTATAACCAGCTTGGTATGCATGATGTTGATCGGGTAGGCGGTAAAAACGCCTCTTTAGGTGAAATGATAACGAATCTGTCGTCGCTGGGCGTTTCCGTACCCAATGGTTTTGCGACCACGTCGTACGCCTTTAACCTGTTTCTCGATCAAAGCGGGCTGAACCAGCGAATTTATGCGCTGCTGGATGAGACGGATATTGATGATGTTGATGCGCTGGCTAAAGCGGGTAAACAGATTCGTCAGTGGGTGGTGGAAACGCCGTTTCTGCCGGAACTGGAGTCCGCCATTCTGGACGCTTATCAGCAACTCTCTGCCGATGATGCGGCCGCGTCGTTTGCCGTCCGCTCCTCTGCCACCGCCGAAGATATGCCCGACGCCTCCTTTGCCGGCCAGCAGGAAACCTTCCTGAATGTGCAGGGCATCGACGCCGTGATGGTGGCGGTCAAGCATGTCTTTGCTTCACTGTTTAATGACCGTGCTATCTCCTACCGCGTGCATCAGGGCTACGACCATCGTGGCGTGGCGCTCTCTGCCGGCATACAGCGCATGGTGCGTTCGGACCTGGCCTCGTCAGGTGTGATGTTCACCATTGATACCGAATCCGGCTTTGATCAGGTGGTCTTCATCACTGCCGCCCTGGGACTGGGTGAGATGGTGGTGCAGGGCGCTGTTAACCCGGATGAGTTCTATGTTCACAAGCCAACGCTGGCGACCGATCGTCCCTCTATCGTGCGTCGCAATATGGGCTCGAAAAAGGTGCGCATGGTGTATGCCGATTCTCAGGCGCATGGCGAACAGGTACGCATTGAAGATGTGCCTGAGGCCGAACGCGACCGATTCTGCCTGAACGATGAGGAAGTGCAGGCGCTGGCGAAGCAGGCAGTGCTGATTGAACAGCACTATCAGCGGCCGATGGATATTGAGTGGGCCAAAGATGGACACACCGGCAAGCTATTCATTGTTCAGGCGCGTCCTGAAACCGTGCGCTCAAATGGCCAGGTAATGGAGCGTTATACGCTGCAGGGTCAGGGCAGCGTCGTCGTTGAAGGGCGAGCCATCGGTCATCGTATCGGCGCAGGCGTGGTGAAAGTCATCCACGATATCAGCGAAATGAGCCGCATTGAAAAAGGCGATGTGCTGGTGACGGACATGACCGACCCGGACTGGGAGCCGATCATGAAAAAGGCGTCAGCCATTGTCACTAACCGAGGCGGACGAACCTGCCATGCGGCGATCATCGCGCGTGAGCTGGGTATTCCAGCGGTAGTAGGCTGTGGCGACGCGACCGATCGGCTGAGAGAGGGCCATCAGGTCACTGTCTCCTGCGCCGAGGGCGACACCGGCTACGTCTATGATCAACTGCTCGACTTCGACGTCACCAGTTCGCAGGTCGATTCGCTGCCTGAGCTGCCACTGAAGATTATGATGAACGTAGGTAACCCCGATCGTGCTTTCGATTTCGCCTGTCTGCCGAACGAAGGTGTTGGCCTGGCGCGACTGGAATTTATTATTAACCGAATGATTGGCGTCCACCCGAAAGCGCTGCTTGAATTTGATCAGCAGACGCCGGAACTGCAGCAGCAGATCCGTAAAATGATGAAAGGATTTGATAATCCGGTGGAGTTTTACATCGCTCGCCTGACGGAGGGAATTGCCACGCTTGGTGCGGCATTTGCACCGAAACGCGTAATTGTCCGACTTTCCGATTTTAAAACCAATGAATATGCCAATCTCGTTGGCGGTGAACGTTATGAGCCGGAAGAAGAAAACCCGATGCTCGGATTCCGTGGCGCAGGTCGCTATGTGGCGGATAACTTCCGCGACTGCTTTGCGCTGGAGTGCGAAGCGGTAAAACGCGTTCGCAACGAGATGGGCCTGACCAACGTCGAAATCATGGTTCCGTTTGTGCGCACGGTGGATCAGGCGCAGGCCGTGGTGGAAGAGCTGGCCCGGCAGGGGTTGAAGCGCGGTGAGAACGGGCTGAAGATCATCATGATGTGCGAGATCCCGTCAAATGCGCTGCTGGCAGAGCAGTTCCTGCAGCACTTTGATGGCTTCTCAATCGGCTCCAACGACATGACCCAGCTGACGCTGGGGCTGGATCGCGATTCCGGCGTCGTCTCTGCGCTGTTTGACGAGCGTAACGAAGCCGTTAAAGCCCTGCTCTCCATGGCGATCAGGGCCGCGAAGCAGCAGGGTAAATATGTCGGCATCTGCGGACAGGGACCGTCAGACCATCAGGATTTTGCCGCATGGCTGATGGAAGAGGGCATTGATAGCCTGTCGCTGAACCCGGACACTGTAGTGGAAACGTGGGTGAGTCTGGCACAGTTAAACAAAACCGCCTGACGACGCTTACAGAAATGATGAAAGGCCCGCACTGCGGGCCTTTTTCTGTTTATAGCTGGTCATATTCAGGCAAAAAAAAAGCCCATCACAGGGGATGGGCAAAGACTACACACAGCAATTCTTTACTCTACTCAGGGGAATCAGGTTGTCTGAAAATCATTAGCTTGATTTCGAACATAGGAAACATGTTATTCATACCGCTGGCTGGCGTCTTTAAGAATCCTCTTATTAGTTTAAAGCCGATAATCTTTTGTCACCTTTACTTCGCCGTTTGACTTAAGAAACAGTGCAGAAAGTAATCTTTTTTAGGCCAGAAAGGTCAAATAAAGGCCAAAGATGGCTTTTTTCTTAAAAATCGCTAATGGAAAACAAAATCTGGCGAGTCTCTGAGAAGGGGTGCGGCTAATCATCATTAACCGCACTAATCAATGCTCACAGGATAGAGTGACACAGCGTGTCATTGCTGTGAATCAGACGGCTGGTGGGGTACCCTCATGATCGGCCAGGGCTTCAGCCACGGCCAGTGGGTCATTATCGGGAGCTGGCGCTTCATGAACCCAGACGGAAACCAGACGGTAGGAAACAGCCAGCACCACTGGCCCGATAAACAGACCAATCATGCCGAAGGCAAACAGGCCACCTATTACGCCAGAGAGGATCAGGATCATCGGCAGGTCTGCACCCATCCGGATTAACATCGGACGCAGAACGTTATCCATCGTGCCCACCACACAACTCCAGACCAGCAGCACGGTTCCCCAGGTAGTATCGCCGCTCCAGTAGAGATAGATAATAGCCGGGACCAGCACCAGAAGCGGACCGAGCTGAACCAGACAGCAGAGGATCATCAGCACCGTTAACAGCGTGGCATAGGGGATACCGGAGATCGCCAGACCGATACCGCCCAGCACGCCCTGCACCAGCGCCGTCACCACCACGCCAAGCGCCACGGCACGAATGGACTGTGCCGCCAGCAGCACGGCGGCATCACCGCGTCGTCCCGCCATGCGGAAAGCAAAATGACGAATGCCCTGTGCAGCCTGCTCGCCGCGCCAGTAAAGCAGCACACTGAACAGCAACATCACGCCCAGATGGATCATAAAGCGGCCGAAATGACCGGCCTGCGCGACAAAAAAGCCGGTAGTACGGCCAATGTAGGGCTGGATTTTAGCCATGATGCCGGCACCGCCGCTCGCCACCAGCGTGTCATAACTGACATAAAGCTTTTTGCCGACCATCGGCACATCCCTGAGCCACAGCAACTGCGGCATCGTATGCCCCTGGGTAACCCAGGCGATGACCGGGGCACTGTTATCGATCAGGCTGCTGACCAGCAGTGCGATAGGGATGATAAACAGCAGCAACAGCAGCATGGTCATCACGATCACCGCCAGCGAACGGCGTCCCCACAACAGGCGCTGGAATTTCAGCATCAATGGCCAGGTCGCAATTACCACCATGCTGGCCCAGGCAAAGCCCAGAATAAACGGCTGCACCACCCATAAACAGGCGACAATCAGCAGCAGAATGAACATCAGGGTAAAGAGTATTTGCGGTAAATCCATATCCCGGTACTGGCTTTTCATCATTGACTCATAACCTCGTCTTAATCCTTCATTTCAGGGCATTCGGATGCCCGTTTTTATCATGATCTATTTGCCAGGGTTTAAACAGCGTCGCGGAGAAAGGTTTTTGTCTTTTCTGAAAAAAGGGCAGCCGCAGAAAAAATATGATAAAACGAGAAATCGCTCACGTATAAACGCAAACGTTTACAACACCTTCGGTCAGACAATCATGATCCCACAGATTTCGCAGGCACCGGGCCTCGTTCAACTGGTGCTGACGTTCCTTGAGTCGCTGAAAGAGCAGGGTTTTACCGGCGACATGGCGACCAGCTATGCCGATCGTCTTTCACTCTCTACCGATAACAGCATCTATCAATTGTTGCCCGACGCGGCGCTCTTTCCGCGTTCGACGGCGGACGTTGCGCTGCTCGCCCGCGTGGCCGGAGAAGCACGCTTTGCCAGCCTGGTATTTACCCCGCGCGGCGGCGGCACTGGCACTAACGGTCAGTCACTGAATCAGGGCATTGTGGTGGACATGTCGCGCTACATGAACCGCATCCTGGAGATCAATACCGATGAGGGCTGGGTGCGGGTCGAAGCTGGCGTCATCAAAGATCAGCTGAATGCCTGGCTGAAGCCTTTCGGCTTTTTCTTTTCGCCTGAACTGTCCACCAGTAACCGCGCCACGCTGGGCGGCATGATCAATACCGACGCGTCGGGTCAGGGTTCGCTGGTCTATGGTAAAACCTCAGACCATGTACTGGGCCTGCGCGCCGTGCTGCTGGGCGGCGATATTCTTGATACGCGACCAATGGCCACCGCGCTGGCTGAAACGCTGGCGCAGACGGCAACCCCCGAAGGCCGTATTTATCAGCAGGTGCTGATGCGCTGCCGCGAGCACCGGGATCTGATTCTGGAAAAGTTTCCCAGGCTGAATCGCTTCCTGACCGGGTACGACCTGCGCCACGTCTTCAGCGACGATATGCAAACCTTCGACCTGACGCGCCTGCTCTGTGGTGCCGAGGGCACGCTGGCTTTTGTTACTGAGGCACGTCTCGATATCACCCCGCTGCCGAAAGTGCGGCGGCTGGTAAACATTAAATATGACTCCTTCGATTCCGCCCTGCGTAACGCACCCTTTATGGTGGACGCGCAGGCGCTGTCAGTTGAGACCGTTGACTCCAAAGTGCTGAACCTGGCGCGGGAAGATATCGTGTGGCACTCAGTGCGTGAATTGATTGCTGACGTACCCGATAAAGAGATGCTGGGTCTGAACATCGTTGAGTTCGCCGGTGATAACGCCGCACTCATCGATCAGCAGATAGAAAAACTGTGTGCCCGGCTTGATGCGCTGATGCAGCAGCAGCAGGGCGGCGTGATTGGCTATCAGTTCTGTAACGATTTGGCGGGCATTGAGCGCATCTATAACATGCGTAAAAAAGCGGTGGGCCTGCTGGGAAATGCTAAAGGCCGGGCTAAGCCGATTCCGTTTGTCGAAGATACCGCCGTTCCGCCGGAAAAACTGGCGGACTACATTGTCGAGTTTCGCGCGCTGCTCGACAGCCACGGCCTGAGCTACGGCATGTTTGGTCACGTCGATGCAGGCGTACTGCACGTGCGTCCGGCGCTGGATATGTGCGATCCGCAGCAGGAGATGATGATGAAACAGATCTCCGACGAAGTGGTGGCGCTGACCGCGCGCTATGGCGGCCTGCTGTGGGGCGAACATGGTAAAGGGTTCCGCGCCCAGTACAGTCCGGCATTCTTCGGCGAGACGCTTTTTAATGAGTTGCGCCGCATCAAAGCGGCCTTTGACCCGCTTAACCGCCTGAATCCGGGTAAAATCTGTACGCCCTTTAACAGCAACGACGAAATGATGCAGGTCGATGCGGTGAAGCGCGGAACATACGATCGGCAGATTCCGTTAACGGTCCGGGATGAATGGCGTGGAGCGATGGAGTGTAACGGCAACGGGTTATGTTTCAATTTTGATGCCCGCAGCCCGATGTGCCCGTCAATGAAGATCACCCGCAACCGTATTCACTCGCCAAAAGGGCGGGCAACGCTGACGCGGGAGTGGCTGCGACTGCTGGCCGGGCAGGGCGTCGATCCGCTGGCACTGGAAAAGCAGCTGCCGGAAAACAGCCTGTCGCTACGCGGGCTGATCGCCCGTACCCGCAACAGCTGGCACGCCAGTAAAGGGGAGTATGACTTCTCGCACGAGGTGAAAGAGGCGATGTCCGGCTGTCTGGCCTGCAAAGCCTGCTCCACCCAGTGTCCGATTAAAATTGACGTGCCCGCATTCCGCTCGCGCTTTCTGCAGCTCTATCACACCCGTTATCTGCGCCCGGTCAGCGATCACCTGGTGGCGGCGGTCGAAGGCTATGCGCCTCTGATGGCGAAGGCGCCAAAAGTATTTAACTTCTTCCTGCGCCAGCCGTGGATGAAAGAGTTAAGCAAAACGCATATCGGCATGGTCGATCTGCCGCTGCTTTCGTCTCCTAACCTGAAACAGCAGCTCAGTGGCCATCCCGCCATGAACATGACGCTGGAACAGCTGGAAGGACTGTCAGCTACGGAGCGCGCCAGCTGTGTGCTGGTGGTACAGGATCCCTTTACCAGCTTCTATGAGGCACAGCTGGTTAACGATTTTGTCAGGCTGATTGAGAAGCTGGGGCATCGCCCGGTGCTGCTGCCTTTCTCGCCAAACGGTAAAGCGCAGCACGTGAAAGGCTTCCTGCAACGTTTCGCCCGCACGGCAGCCCGTACCGCCGATTTTCTTAATCGGGTCGCAAAACTGGAACTGCCGATGGTGGGCGTCGATCCGGCTACCGTGCTCTGCTATCGCGATGAGTATCGTCAGACGCTGGGTGAATCGCGCGGCGACTTCAGCGTATTGCTGGTGCATGAATGGTTAGAGCGTGCCCTGGCAGAACGTGAGGTGCAGGCCACGGGCGGGGAGTCCTGGTATCTGTTTGCGCACTGCACCGAGGTAACCGCGCTGCCTTCAGCGCCCACCCAGTGGCAGGCGATTTTCTCCCGTTTTGGCGCAAAGCTGGAGAACATCAATGTAGGTTGCTGCGGCATGGCGGGCACGTATGGGCACGAAAGTCAGAACCTCGAAAACTCGCTTGGGATCTATGCGCTCTCCTGGCATCCGCAGCTTCAGCGACTGCCGCGCCAGCGCTGTCTGGCCACCGGCTATTCATGCCGCAGCCAGGTCAAGCGTGTGGAAGGCAACGGCATGCGCCATCCGCTTCAGGCATTGTTAACGCTAATGTAAAAAAATTGTGCGCGACGTCACGCCGTGGCTGGATTAGAATATCCAGCCTGCGTGACGCACGAAGTCACTTTGCAGCACGGTGGCTTTGTTCCACTCTCCGACCATGGCCAGTTGATGGCAGAGGCGGGTCAGGGACAATCGCGCCAGTTGATAGGCCTGAAGGCGAAACAGGCGATCGCGATCGCTGTTTCCCATCTCCAGCACCAGCCGGTGATGCAGTTTACCCATCGCATGAAGGTAACTCTGGTCGTCACCGTTCAACTGGCAGACTTCTGCCATATCCTGACAGGCATCGTTAAACTGACGTAACTGATGAATCGTGCAGTCGGCCCGGTCGAGTTTTGCCTGCGCCATATAAAAGTCGACGGTGATATCACGCACCGAAAACTGGTATTCGTCGATTTTATGCTGCAGCCAGGCGGAGACAGAAAGCATCATGGCGTCACCCTGAATGTTAATGATAATAATTATCATATTCATCCATGCCGGGATTGCAATTGCAGGACAGAAAAATTTATCGATTTATCCTGCCTGTCGGTATAATCGGAAATAACAATCTGTTTACATCGGAGAAAGGCGTAACCTATCAATAAGCATTTTTATCAAAAATGGTTATTTCAAATAGAGTGATTTATTAATAGGTTATCACTGGCTTATTGAGGCTGACTCTGTTCACGCAGGATGAACGGAAGCAGCTATGCTTAATAATTGAGCAAATAAAACAGCACAAGATGATTATCCCTGCAAAACAAGAGGTTGAAGTGATTGGTCAGATCACTACCATAGGGGGATAGCCTGAAAAGGTCCGGACTCAAGAGGTATCAACATGGCATCTGTTAATACAGACTCTTTCTCACCCGACGATTTTGTCTGGAAAGGTCTGACGCTGACTGAAACCGCAGCGCAACAAATTCTCAATCTGGCGGCTCAGGACCCTGACGTCAAGGGTCTGCGTCTGGGCGTAAAACAATCCGGCTGTGCCGGGTTCGGCTACGTCATGGATCTGGTGAAAGAACCCGTCGAAGACGATCTGCAGTTCTCATTCCACGGCGCAACGCTGTTTGTGCCGCTACAGGCGATGCCATTCGTTGATGGCACTGAACTGGATTATGTTCGTGAAGGCCTGAATCAGATTTTTAAATTCAATAACCCTAAAGCTCAGCACGCCTGCGGGTGCGGTGAGAGCTTTGGCGTCGAGTAAGTGAAATATGTCACGACACAGCGAAACATCTGACGATGTACAAATCTGGGAAGGCAAGCTCAACTATAAAGAGGGCTTCTTTACCCAACTGCAGACCGAAGAATTTGCCAACGGCATCAATGAAGATGTGGTGCGGGCGATCTCGGCCAAGCGTAACGAGCCAGAGTGGATGCTGGAGTTTCGTCTTAAAGCGTTTCGTGCCTGGCTTGAAATGGAAGAGCCACACTGGCTGAAAGCCCACTACGAAAAACTCGACTATCAGGATTACAGCTACTACTCCGCGCCCTCCTGCGGTAACTGCGATGACACCTGTGCCTCAGAGCCGGGTGTGACCCAGGCTTCCGGCAGCGCGCCAGCCAGCGACTACCTGACGCAGGAAGTAGAGAACGCCTTTAATCAGCTGGGTGTGCCGGTGCGTGAAGGGCGGGAAGTGGCGGTTGATGCCATTTTTGACTCCGTTTCGGTGGCAACCACCTATCGCGGCAAGCTGGCGGAGCAGGGGATTATCTTCTGTTCATTCGGCGAAGCGATTCAGGAACACCCGGAGCTGGTGAAGCAGTATCTCGGTACGGTGGTTCCGGCTAACGATAACTTCTTTGCGGCACTGAACTCGGCGGTCGCCTCTGACGGCACCTTCGTTTATATCCCGAAAGGGGTTCGCTGCCCGATGGAGCTGTCGACCTATTTCCGCATCAACGCGGCGAAAACCGGTCAGTTTGAACGCACCATCCTGATTGCCGATGAAGACAGCTACGTCAGCTATATCGAAGGTTGTTCAGCCCCCGTGCGTGACAGCTATCAGCTGCATGCCGCCGTGGTGGAAGTGATCATCCATAAAAATGCTGAAGTGAAATATTCGACGGTTCAGAACTGGTTCCCTGGCGGCGAAGGCGAGGGCGGTATCCTCAACTTCGTGACCAAGCGTGCGCTGTGTGAAGGTGACCACAGCAAGATGTCCTGGACCCAGTCTGAAACCGGTTCAGCGATCACCTGGAAATACCCGAGCTGCATTCTGCGCGGGGACTACTCGGTAGGTGAGTTCTATTCGGTGGCACTGACCAGTGGTCGTCAGCAGGCCGATACCGGCACCAAGATGATCCATATTGGTAAAAACACCAAATCGACCATTATCTCTAAAGGGATTTCGGCCGGTAAAAGTCAGAACACTTATCGTGGTCTGGTGAAAATCATGCCAACTGCCACCAATGCCCGTAACTTTACGCAGTGTGACTCAATGCTGATTGGCCCTGATTGCGGCGCACATACCTTCCCGTATGTCGAAACCCGCAACAATACCGCCCAGCTTGAGCATGAAGCCACGACCTCACGTATCGGCGAAGATCAGATGTTCTACTGTCTGCAACGCGGTATCAGTGAAGAAGACGCCATCTCGATGATCGTGAACGGCTTCTGTAAAGACGTATTCTCGGAGCTGCCACTGGAATTTGCTGTGGAAGCCCAGAAATTGTTAGCCATCAGCCTTGAGCACAGTGTGGGCTGATGCCGTCACACGCCTTGCCGGAAGCAATGTGAAGGAATAAGAATGTTAAGCATTAAAGATTTGCAGGTCAGTGTTGAAGATAAAGCCATTCTGCGTGGCCTGAATCTCGAAATTAAACCGGGCGAAGTGCATGCCATCATGGGGCCGAACGGCTCCGGTAAAAGTACGCTGTCAGCGACGCTGGCAGGCCGTGAAGATTATGAAGTGACCGGCGGTTCAGTCAGCTTCAAAGGTAAAGATCTGCTGGAACTGGCCCCTGAAGAGCGTGCCGGTGAAGGCATCTTTATGGCCTTCCAGTATCCGGTAGAGATTCCGGGCGTCAGCAACCAGTTCTTCCTGCAAACCTCGGTCAACGCGGTACGTAAATATCGTCAGCAGGACGAGCTGGATCGCTTTGATTTCCAGGACTTCATTGAAGAGAAAATTCATCTGCTGAAGATGCCGGAAGATCTGCTGACTCGTTCCGTTAACGTTGGCTTCTCCGGTGGTGAGAAGAAGCGTAACGACATTCTGCAGATGGCGGCGCTTGAACCTGAGCTTTGCATCCTGGACGAAACTGACTCCGGTCTGGATATCGATGCGCTGAAAATCGTCGCGAATGGCGTAAACAGCCTGCGTGATGAGAAGCGTGCCTTTATCATCGTGACCCACTACCAGCGTATTCTGGATTACATCAAGCCAGACTTCGTTCATGTTCTGTATCAGGGCAAAATCGTGAAATCTGGCGACTTCTCGCTGGTGAAACAGCTGGAGGAGCAAGGTTATGGCTGGCTTACCGACGAAGAGTGATTCTGCGCTGCAACAGTGGCATCACCTGTTTGAATCGCGCGGCGACGTGCGTTCTCTGCAGGCACAGCAGCACTGGCAGCAACTGATGCGTGTTGGTCTGCCAACCCGCAAGCATGAAAACTGGAAGTACACGCCGCTGGACACGCTGCTGTCCCAGCAGTTTGTGCTGCCCGATGCGCCGCAGACCCTGAGCGCTGAACAGGTTGATGCACTGGCCCTGCCGCTGGATGCCATCCGTCTTGTGTATGTGGATGGTCAGTTCCAACCCGCCTTCAGCAGCCGCGACGTCGAACTGTTTGAGGTTCAGCACAGCGTGGCCGCCGAGCGCCGTCCGCTGCCCGCTGCGGTTCAGCCGGAAGTCTTCCTGCATCTGACTGAGAGCCTGGCAGAGGAGGTGACGACCCTGCGTCTGGCACGCGGTAAAGCCGCTGCCCGTCCGGTCTATCTGCTGCATATCACCAGCGGTCAGCAGACGGGCATGAACACCGTTCATTATCGCCATCATCTGCAGCTGGAAGAGAGTGCCGAAGCGGAAGTCATTGAGCACTACGTCTCTCTGGATGAGCGCGCCCATTTCACCGGCACGCGCTTTACCTTTGCGATTGGTGACAATGCGAAACTGACTCACACTAAGCTCGCCTTTGAAAGCAGCGCCAGCTATCACTTTGCGCATAACGATCTGGTGATTGGCAACGATGGCCAGGTCAGCAGCACCAGCTTCCTGCTGGGTGCGGGCCTGTCGCGTCACAACACCAGTACTCAGCTGAATGGCGAAAATACCACGCTGGCAATTAACAGCCTGGTACTGCCGGTGAAACAGGAAGTGGCGGATACCCGTACTTACCTGGAGCACAACAAAGGCCACTGTATCAGCCGCCAGATGCATAAAACCATCGTGCGTGACAAAGGGCGTGCGGTGTTTAACGGTCACATCAAAGTGGCACAGCATGCGCTGAAGACCGACGGGCAGATGACCAATAACAACCTGTTACTGGGCAAGCTTTCTGAAGTCGACACCAAGCCGCAGCTCGAAATTTACGCGGATGACGTTAAATGCAGCCACGGTGCTACCATTGGTCGTATCGACGATGAGCAGATGTTCTATCTGCGTTCTCGCGGTATTGAGCAGGATGCGGCGCAGACCATGATTATTCATGCGTTTGCAGCCGAACTCACCGAGACACTTGAAAATGAAGTGATGCGTCAGGCCGTACTGCAGCGTATCGCACAACGTTTTCCCGGAGGCGACGTATGATGAACTTCGATCTCGAACGCATCAGGGCTGATTTTCCTATCCTGAAGCGTGAGGTCAACGGTCATCCGCTGGCCTATCTTGACAGTGCAGCCAGCGCACAGCGTCCCCTGTCGGTGATTAACGCCGAGAGTCATTTCTATCAGCACGGCTATGCGGCCGTGCATCGTGGTATCCATACGCTGAGCCAGCAGGCGACCAGCGATATGGAGAACGTGCGCGATCAGGCTGCCCGTTTCATTAATGCCGGGTCCCAGGAAGAGATTATCTTCGTTAAAGGCACCACTGAAGGCATCAACCTGGTGGCGAATACCTGGGGCAGCAGTAACCTCAGGTCTGGCGACAACCTGATCATCACGGAGATGGAGCATCACGCCAACATCGTGCCGTGGCAGATGCTGGCGCAGCGTACCGGCGCAGAAGTGCGTGTGCTGCCCTTAAATGACAACGGTGAACTGGCGCTGGAGCAACTGGCGGGGCTGATCGACAGCCGCACGCGGTTGCTGGCCGTGACGCACGTGTCAAACGTGCTCGGCACCGTTAACCTGGTTAAAGCCATCGTTGCCCAGGCAAAAGCCGCTGGCGTGATTACGCTGGTGGATGGCGCGCAGGCCGTGATGCATGACAAAGTGGATGTGCAGGATATCGGCTGCGACTTCTACGTCTTCTCCAGCCATAAACTCTACGGTCCGAATGGCGTCGGTATTCTCTATGGGCGCAAAGCGCTGCTGGATGAGATGCCACCGTGGGAAGGCGGCGGTTCGATGATCGGTCAGGTCATGCTGCCCACCGGCACCACCTGGAATAGTGCGCCATGGCGTTTTGAAGCAGGCACACCGAACACCGGGGGCATTATCGGCTTTGGCGCGGCGATGGCCTATGTGCAGGCGCTGGGACTGGATACCATTCATCAGCGCGAGACGGCACTGATGAACTATGCGCTCGATAAGCTGGGCACCGTTCCGGATATTCAGATCTACGGCCCACAGTCACGTGCCGGTGTTATTGCCTTCAACCTGGGCAAACATCATGCCTTTGATGTCGGCAGTTTCCTGGATCAATATGGTATTGCCATCCGCACCGGACATCACTGTGCGATGCCGCTGATGCAGCACTACAATGTCCCGGCGATGTGCCGTGCCTCCTTCACCTTCTATAACAGTGAAGAGGAAGTGGATCGTCTGGCTGCCGGTTTGACGCGTATTCATCGTCTGCTGGGCGGCTGAACAGTTTTAACGGAGTCACTGATGGCGAATTTGCCTGAAAAAGAGAAACTGGTTCGCAATTTCAACCGTTGCGCTAACTGGGAAGAGAAGTATCTCTACATTATCGAACTGGGTTCAAAGCTTCCGGAATCTTCTGAAACATTACACCAGCCGGAAAACGCGATTTCGGGTTGTCAGAGTCAGGTGTGGATCAGAATGACCCCGCAGGCAGATGGCACCATCGCATTTGAAGGTGATAGCGATGCCGCTATCGTTAAAGGTCTGATTGCTATTGTATTTAGTCTGTATCAGAACCTGCCACCCGCCGAAATTCTGGCGCTGGATGTGCGCCACTGGTTTGGCGAACTGGCCCTGGTGCAGCACCTGACGCCCACCCGGTCGCAGGGGCTGGAGGCGATGATTCGGTCTATTCGCCATACCGCTCAGAACCTCAGCTAAGTTACACTCGACAGACGCCATCCGGCGTCTGTTTTTTTATCTGACGAGAAAATTGCATGAAACCTGCTTTACGTTTAGCCGGTGCATTGCTGCTGACCTGCTTTGGGCTCTCTGCACCCGCATTCGCCACCGAATACCCGCTGCCACCGCCTGACAGTCGCCTGATTGGCGAAAACGTTCTGACTCAGGTTCCTGATGATAAACAACCCCTGGAATCAATCGCGGCCCGCTACCAGGTCGGGCTACTGGGCATGCTGGAGGCGAATCCCGGGACCGATCCCTGGTTGCCCAAAGCGGGTACCCAGCTGACGGTGCCGCTACAGATGATCCTGCCTGATACGCCGCGCGAAGGGATTGTGGTGAATCTGGCCGAACTGCGTCTCTACTACTATCCCAAAGGGGAAGATAAGGTCATCGTCTATCCTATCGGCATTGGTCAGCTGGGGGCGGCAACACCAGTCATGGTGACGCAGATCAGCCAGAAAATCCCGAATCCCACCTGGACGCCCACCCCGAACATCCGCAAGCGTTACGCCAAAGAGGGCATTACATTACCTGGCGTGGTACCCGCTGGACCGGATAACCCGATGGGGCAGTTTGCCATGCGTCTGGCGCGTGGCACCGGGCAGTATCTGATCCACGGTACCAATGCGAAGTTTGGCATCGGCATGCGGGTCAGTTCAGGCTGCATCCGTCTGCGTTCTGAGGACATAGAAGCGCTGTTTAACGCAGCCCCAAAAGGGACGCGGGTTCAGATCATCAATCAGCCGGTGAAGTATGCTGTGGAGCCGGATGGGAAACGCTACGTGGAAGTGCATCAGCCGCTGTCCCGTAATGATAAAGACGATCCGCAGACTATGCCCATTGCGATCGGCAGTGACCTGAAGAAATTCATGAAGAGTGAGAAGAGTGATAGCGCGCTGATTAAAGCCAGCTTAACGCGACGCTCAGGCATGCCTGTACTGGTCAGCAGTGGCGAGCCGGTGCAGAGTGATACCGTGCCGCCTGCGGGGCTGGAGAGTGCCTCTGCGGGCGCGAATAGCCCGGATGGGCAGGCCGAAGGTAAAGCTGCGCAGCCCTGAAAGGATGAGTGCCTGAAAGGGCACTGAATTTTGGGCAAAAAAAATGGCGCCTTAAAGGCGCCATTTTTAAACCAGAACTCTTACTTACGGTAAGAGTGAGCCTGGTTGTCCAGACGCTGGTTAGCGCGAGCTGCGTCATCTTTAGCAGCCTGAACGTCTGAACGCACTGCGTTCACGTCGTTGCTCAGCTGATCAACTTTAGCGTTCAGAGTCTGAACGTCTGAAGACAGCTGGTCGATTTTAGCGTTGCTTGAGCAACCAGCCAGCAGAGTTGAAGCCAGAACTACCGCGCCCAGTACCAGTTTAGTACGATTCATTATTTATACCCTCTAGATTGAGTTAATCTCCATGTAGCGTTACAAGTATTACACAAAGCTTTTTAAGTTGAGAATAAATTTTTGATGAGAAGATGCTTAAATTTGATCGTTCGCTCAAAGAAGCAGCGAATCCCAGAATATGATAAAAAAATTTAGCGAAAACAGAGAGATTTAATCGGATTAACCTTAATATTAAGAGTATTTGAATAGTTATTTTCGATTGGAATTTTCCGGGATTTGGTTTAAGCAGAAATAAAAAAAGCGCCTCGTTAAGGCGCTTTAAAATAATGGCAAAAAAGAGTTTTACAGTACGTGTACAGAAGCGGTGTTGGTAGTTCCGCTTGGTACTAATGCACCTGATACCAGCACCACAACATCGCCTTTCTGACCATAACCACTTTCCAGCGCCGCTTCTTTACCCAGACGATAGAAATCATCGGTTGAGGCGATTTCAGTGACCAGACGCGTCTCAATCCCTTTGCTCAGGATCAGCTGACGTGCGGTGGTCTGATTGGTCGTCAGTGCCAGAATGGTGGCGTTCGGGAAATATTTACGTACGGCTTTAGCAGACTTACCGCCTTCGGTCGCGACCACAATCAGTGGTGCTTCCAGCTTCTCAGCTGTCTCTACCGCGCCACGGCAGACTGCTTCAGTGATACGCAGTTTGCGGGTATCGTTCTGGCTGTCGATGCGTGACTTCATGACGCGGTCGGTACGCTCACAGATGGTCGCCATGATGGTGACCGACTCCAGCGGATAACGACCCTTAGCGCTCTCACCAGACAGCATGACTGCATCGGTACCATCGAGGATGGCGTTCGCCACGTCACCGGCTTCTGCGCGGGTAGGGCGCGGGTTCTTGATCATTGAATCAAGCATTTGCGTCGCGGTGATAACCACTTTGCGTGCTTTATTACATTTTTTGATCATCATCTTCTGCGCGAAGATCACTTCTTCAACCGGGATCTCAACACCCAGGTCACCACGCGCAACCATGATGCCGTCAGACGCTTCGAGGATTTCGTCGAAATTATTCAGGCCTTCCTGGTTTTCGATTTTAGAGATGATCTGGATATGCTCGCCGCCGTGCTGTTTCAGGTGCTCACGAATTTCCAGCACGTCTGAACGTTTACGGATGAACGAGGCGGCAACAAAGTCTACGCCCTGCTCACAACCAAAAATCAGGTCGCGCTTGTCTTTTTCAGCCAGTGCAGGCAGCTGGATGGAGACGCCTGGCAGGTTAACGCCTTTGTTCTCACCCAGATCGCCATTGTTCAGGACTTTACACACGACGGTATTTTCGGTGACTTCGGTCACTTCCATGCCAATCAGGCCATCATCGACCAGCACGGTGTTACCAATTTTCAGGTCGGCTGTGAAACCCGGGTAGGTCACCGCAACGCGCTCGCTGTTGCCGATCACACTCTGGTCGGTGGTGAAGGTAAAGGTCTGGCCTGCTTTCAGCGCCGCATCGTTGCCGCCTTCCAGCTTCATGGTGCGGATTTCAGGGCCTTTGGTGTCCAGCAGGATAGCCGCCTGACGACCGGTTTTTTGCATGACAGCACGCATATTAGTAATGCGTTGACCATGCTCGGCGTAGTCGCCGTGAGAGAAGTTAAGACGCATAACATTCATGCCCGCTTCAAGCAGTTGAGTCAGCATCTCTTCGGATTCGGTTTTCGGGCCGATTGTACAAACGATTTTAGTCTTTTTCATGACGGATTTTCTGTAAGTTGTGATGGATGAATAAGGGCGAAATCCGATGGCAGCGCATCGAAGTGAAAATTCTGATTGAGACTGAAATGGGCAGTACTGAGTAAGAATAGGTGACGAAGGCCAGGCGTGCAGGGAAGTTGTGCGGTTACGGTTGGTAACCACCACGCTGTTGTTGCGCAAATCATTTGAGTTATCGCAGTAAGCACGTGATCGCTGAAACCTTTCAAGTAAGCAACGCGGGACAGTATAGACGCTAAGTATGCGAAAACCAATCAAAAAGCAGAAGGGGAAGCGATGCAGATCAATAAAAGGGAGAGTTGCGCAAGCTGAAGAAATTCTGAAAGTGGTGCGCTCTAATGGACTCGAACCATCGACCCCCACCATGTCAAGGTGGTGCTCTAACCAACTGAGCTAAGAGCGCATACTGAATATTGGTGCGTCCGAGTGGACTCGAACCACCGACCCCCACCATGTCAAGGTGGTGCTCTAACCAACTGAGCTACGGACGCACTTGGTGCGCTCTAATGGACTCGAACCATCGACCCCCACCATGTCAAGGTGGTGCTCTAACCAACTGAGCTAAGAGCGCAACATGCTGTCAGGGCGACAGCGGGGACGAATATTAACGGCAGCGCAGAAGCCTGGCAAGGGGAAAATAGTTTTTTCGCCATGACTGAGCAGCAACTGTGCTAACCGTCGTTTTTTTCGTCATTGCGGGCCATAAATAGCCCGCTTTTACGGTTATCGCGCTGCGCGCGCCAGGATGATTTCCGCAGGTGACCGCTGTAAGCGTCTGATGCGCCAGATCATCATTACCGCCGCAGAGGTCAGACCGATAATAAAGCCGCACCAGAAGCCCGCAGGCCCCATCCGGGGCACCAGCCAGTCGGTCAGCGCCAGCAGATAGCCAGCGGGTAGTCCCAGCAGCCAGTAAGCGATAAAAGTAATAAAGAAAATCGAGCGCGTATCTTTATAGCCGCGCAGGATCCCGCTGCCAATCACCTGTATCGAGTCTGAGAACTGATAAATCGCTGCCAGCAGCATCAGCTGCGCTGCCAGTGTGACCACTTCGGGGTTGTCGTTATAGAGCAGGGCAATCTGATGACGAAACGTCACGGTAAAAATGGCGGTCAGCGCTGCCATGCTGATGCCCACACCCTGGGCGGTCCAGGCGGCGACTTTTGCCTGCTCGGTAGAGCCCTGGCCCAGACGATAACCGACACGGATGGTGGTCGCCACACCCAGCGACAGCGGCATCACGAACATCAGTGAACTGAAATTCAGGGCAATCTGGTGGCCAGCCACGTCAACGATGCCCAGCGGTGAAACCAGCAGGGCCACAACGGCAAACAGCGTGACCTCAAAGAACAGCGCCAGTGCTACCGGCAATCCCAGCGTCATGAGACGGCTCAGAATCGGACGCGAAGGCGGTGACCAGAGACTCTCCAGCCGGATATCGCGCATGCTGCCCATCCGGCGTACCCAGAAGCGCATGCAGATAAACATCACCCAGTAGACCGATGCCGTTGCCACGCCGCAGCCGACACCACCCAACGCGGGCATGCCGAAATGGCCGTAGATAAAGACATAGTTCAGCGGGATGTTAAACATCAGGCCCAGAAAGCCCAGCACCATGCCGGGTTTGGTTTTCGACAGCCCCTCGCACTGATTACGCAGCACCTGAAAGAAGAGATAGCCTGGCGCGCCGAACAGCAGGGCGTGCAGATAGCCCTCGGCTTTAAGCGCCAGCGCGGGATCGATGTCATGCATCGCCCGGATAAGATAACCGGCGTGCCACAGCAGCACCATAATCAGCAGCGAGACAAAAAAGGCGAGCCAGTAGCCCTGGCGGATCTGTTCGCCGATGCGTTCGCGGCGGCCTGAACCGTTGAGTTGCGCAACGGTGGGCGTCAATGCAAGCAGAAGACCATGACCAAACAGGATGGCAGGAAGCCAGACAGAGGTGCCGACAGCAACGGCGGCCATATCCGTGGCGCTGACTGCGCCGGCCATAATGGTATCCACAAATCCCATTGCGGTTTGGGCCACCTGAGCAAGGATGACCGGAATCGCTAGGGCCAGCAATTGACGCGCTTCTGTTAAATACTTCTGCACGTTAACACCTGACTTATTAAATGAATTAAAAGGGCAGAAAGCCCGGGGAATAGCGCGAACCAGTGTAACCGGGGTAACAGAATTCGCCAATCTTTGTCACACAATGCGTTTTGAACCCCATTAATGGGGTGAGGTGGGGTGAAATCTATCAGCCGACCGGAGCTGTGATAAACTAGCGTAAACTTCGCAGAGGCAAAGACTATGTTTACCGGTATTGTACAGGGCACCGCAGAAATCGTGTCCATTGAAGAAAAAGAACTGTTTCGTACCCACACTGTCCGACTGCCAGAAGAGCTCCTGCCGGGACTGGCGCTGGGCGCATCCGTAGCCCATAACGGGTGCTGCCTGACCGTGACGGCAATCGAAGGTGACCGCGTCAGTTTTGATTTAATTAAAGAGACATTGCGCGTGACTAACCTTGGCGATTTACGCCAGGGCGATGTGGTGAATATTGAGCGTGCAGCGAAATTCAGCGACGAAATAGGCGGTCATCTGATGTCAGGTCATATTATGACCACCGCTGAAATCTGCAGGATTATCCAGTCAGAACACAATCGCGAAGTCTGGTTTAAAATCCAGGATCCGATGCAGATGAAATATATTCTGCATAAAGGTTTCGTCGGCATCGACGGTATCAGTCTGACGGTAGGTGATGTGACGAAGACCAAATTCTGCGTCTATCTGATTCCGGAAACGCTGGAGCGCACGACTCTGGGCGCGAAAACTTTTGGCGACCGGGTCAACATTGAGATCGATCCGCACACACAGGCAATCGTAGAGACCGTTGAGCGGGTGTTAGCACAGCGCGATGCCGCGGCGGCGATGAGTATGCTGACCGGCCAGCCTGCCGCCGAGAGTTAATAAAGGGTGTGTAAGCGCCTTTGAGAGTAGTGATAGGATCTGAACTGTTTTGCTGTTTTACCGAGCCATCACACGGAACAGGGTCAGATCGGAAAGACGCAAAATCCGCCATCCATGGCACGCCCGGCCCGCGCGATTACGCACCTCATCCCTGAGGTGCGCCCGTTGCCGGGCCAACGCGTTGCGTTGTTCAAAAACGCTCCCGGCGTTTTTGTCACAGGCGCGCGACGCTTTCCTCTTCTGACCCAGTTCCCTGCTCGTTAAGCTTATTCGTTGCTGTGAGATTCAATATGATTTGGCATTCGCAGCGTTTGCATGACAGAGCACTACCGCGCCACCCGTAATCCACCCTCTACACCGCGACTGAACACAATCTGCCATAGCTGAATATCCCGCGCGCGGAAGGCGCCGGCACAGGCATTGAGATAATAGGAGAACATCCGCTTAAAGCGTTCGCTATAGTTATCGGCCAGCTCCGGCCAGGCCTGCATAAAGCGCTCATGCCAGGCCATCAGCGTTTTGTCGTAATCGGCCCCAAAGTTATGCCAGTCTTCCAGAATAAAATGCGGCTCGCTGGCATCCGCCACGTGACGCACTGAAGGCAGGCAGCCGTTGGGGAAGATATATTTATCGATCCAGGGGTCGACGCTCATATCGGTTTTAATCGCGCCAATGGTGTGAAGCAGAAAAATTCCGTCAGGCTTTAAGTTACGATCGACCACATCAAAATAGGTGGCGTAATTTTTCGGCCCGACATGCTCGAACATGCCTACTGAAACGATGCGATCAAACTGCTCATTCAGATCGCGATAATCCTGCAACAGAATCGTGACGTCTAATCCGCTACAGCGCTGCTGCGCAAGTTTCTGTTGTTCGGCGGAAATCGTCACGCCATGCACGTTGACGCCATAATGACGTGCGGCAAATTCCGCGAGTCCTCCCCAGCCACAGCCGATATCCAGCAGCGACATTCCGGGTTCCAGCGCTAATTTACGGCAAATCATATCCAGCTTGGCTTCCTGCGCCGTCGCCAGCGTCGTGGCCTCTTTCCAGTAGCCACAGGAATATTGCATATAGGGGTCGAGCATCAGTGAAAAGAGATCGTTACCCAGGTCGTAATGCTCTTTACCGACAATCCAGGCCCGTTTTTTCGACTGCAGATTGGTTAAGCGGGCAGCGGCGATGCGCAGCGTATCTTTAAAGTGATGCGGGAGTTGCTGATCAAGTTTATGTTTCAGCACCTGATGGAAGAAAATATCCAGCCGGTCGCACTCCCACCATCCATCCATATAGCTCTCACCGAGCCCAAGCGATCCCTCCTGCAGAACACGCTTAAAAAAGCCGGGATGATTAATATGAATATCCCAGGGACGTGAACCATTAATTTCAATATCCGCTTTTTCCAGCATTTCGTGGACGATACGATACCAATGGTTTTCTTCAGGACTCACTGCTTCTGCATAAGATGAACTCATAGATTTTCCACCACCTGTCCAATCTGAACCTGAACAAAGAGTAGTCAATTTCGTCAGGCATTGAGAAACGGTACGGATGAATCCGCACACCGGTTGACTGTGTGATACAGAGGACTGGAATAGCCTGCAGCAGGTCGGTCAGGGTAAGAATAACGCGCGCGAATACCGTCCCGGCAACAGGATGCCAATCAGATTATTACGTTATTATATTGTTGATTTATTACAGATTTGTTGACCCGGATGAGTATATGCTCACGCGGGTCAATATTCAATGACTTATTGTTAGGATGCTAACGAAAAAGTCAGTGTGTCAGTGATTATTCTGGCAGGCAGGTTGTGTGGAGGCAACAACAGTTTGTGCGCTTGCGGTACGCTGCATGGCGTAACCCACCAGCGCCAGCAGAATCGTCACCGTCATCATCAGCGTAGTGGTAAACAGTGCATGCGTTAATCCGGCAGAGACTGCCAGGCTTGCAGCAAAGCAGAGTCCTAGCTGTAAGGTGTTCTGCAATGCGGCCGCTTTACCGGTGGCGTGCGGGAAGGGCGTCAGTGCACTGGAAACCACAATTGGATAAATTGCGCCGTTAGCCAGCGCCATACCGCAGAACGGCACCATCAGGCTCACCAGCGTGCTGACGCCTGACAGCGCGACGGCAAACAGCGCCAGAATGCTCAGGCTGTAAATGCCCAGCAGCCACGGTAACAGCTGAGCGCCATTAAAGCGGTTAAGAAGGGCGCGACAGCCGAATCCGCCAATCAAAAAGGCGAGCGTCTGGGGCACATAACTCAGGCCGATATCGGCGGGTGAAAGGCCCAGATCCGCCAGAATAAACGGCGAGCCGGTCAGCCAGGCAAAAAAACTGGCTGAACAGGCGGAATAGATCAGCACGTTGCCGCTGTAAATCCGTGATTTCAGCAGGGTGAAAAAGCCCGGCTGAGCTCCTTTCTCGCGTGCTTCCTGGCGTACTGTGGGCAGACGTAGTGTGGTCAGAATTAATGCCACCGCAATCAGCGTCAGCACCAGGAAAATCGAACGCCAGTGGAAATGGCCGATGAGCCAGGCACCCAGCAACGGGGCCAGCGCTGGGGAGAGCGCAACCAGTGGCATAATCGTGGCAAAGACTTTGTTAGCGCGCGCGGCAGGATAGCGATCCACTACCAGCGCCTGCCAGCTCACGGCCGCAGCACAGACGCCAATCGCCTGCACAAAGCGCAGCGCCAGCATCAGAGTGATATCATTGACCCACAACATGCCCGCACAGCCAATGCCAAACATGGCCAGTCCGGCCAGCAGCACCGGTTTACGGCCAATGCGATCGGAAAGCGGTCCCCAGAAGAGCTGTCCACAGGCGAAACCCGCCAGGAAGAGACTCATACTGGCGCTGATCAGGCCCGGCGAGGTATTAAACGTTTGCTGCATCGCACCAAAGGCGGGCAGATACATATCAGTGGCTAAAAAGCCGAGCATGCTCAGCAGGGCAAGATAGGGCATAAATCCTT
The DNA here is from genome assembly GCF_003201065.1 of Pantoea sp. JKS000250. NCBI lineage: Bacteria > Pseudomonadati > Pseudomonadota > Gammaproteobacteria > Enterobacterales > Erwiniaceae > Pantoea > Pantoea sp. JKS000250. The sequence goes on from NZ_QICZ01000001.1 coordinate 4,059,746, forward strand.
TATTAGACAGCATCTCATTCTCATTTTTGCAGGATAAACGCGGCAGAGTGTAAAAGGTGCGTTTGCCGCTGTGAAACGGTAATATTTGCCGGTTGCTGTTAAAATTTTTGAAGGCAGATTATGTGGTCAGAATATGCATTAGAGGTTGTTGACGCGGTCGCCCGCGGGGGCAGCTTCAGCGCCGCTGCTCAGGAGCTGCATCGGGTGCCCTCTGCCATCAGCTACACGGTGCGTCAGCTGGAGAACTGGCTGGCAGTGCCGCTGTTCGAACGCCAGCATCGCGAAGTGGTGCTGACGCCAGCAGGCGAACATTTTGTCCGGGAAGGGCGTAGCGTCATCAAAAAAATGCTTGCTACCCGGCGGCAGTGTCAGCAGCTGGCCAATGGCTGGCGCGGGCAGCTCAGCATTGCCGTTGACCGTATCGCTAAGCCTCAGCGCACCCGGCAGTTGGTTAAAGACTTCTATCGCCACTTCCCCGATATGGAACTGATCATCAGCTATGAAGTTTTTAACGGCGTCTGGGATGCACTGGCCGATGGCCGGGTGGAAGTTGCGATTGGGGCCACCCAGGCGATTCCGGTAGGCGGACGGTTTGCATTTCGCGATATGGGTACGCTCAACTGGCGCTGCGTGGTCGCGCCCGATCATCCTCTGACGCAGGCGAGCCAGATCGATGACGACACGCTGCGTAGCTGGCCGTCACTGGTGCTGGAAGATACATCACGCGCACTGCCACGTCGTATGACATGGACGCTGGATAACCAGCGCAGGCTGGTGGTGCCGGAGTGGCAAACCGGACTGGAGTGTGTGCAGGCAGGCTTGTGTGTGGCGATGGTGCCGGGTCATCTGGCCAGGCCACTGCTCGACAGCGGCGAGCTGGTCGAACTGGCGCTGCCGGTGGCATTTCCGGATAGCCCCTGTTGCGTCAGCTGGGCAGAAGATCGCGCATCACCGGCGACAGGCTGGTTGCTCAGCTATCTGGGTGATGCGCAAACGCTTAATCAGGAGTGGTTAAGCGAGGATTAGCGGCGATAGTCGCGGAACGGACCATCTGCCACTGAACGGCGCTCAATCAGCGTCGGATGGACTTCAATCGTTTGTGACACTTCGCGCTTACTGGTGATGCGGTCAAGCAGCATATCCAGCGCTTTCTCACCCAGCTGGGCTTTTGGCTGATGCACCGTGGTCAGGGCAGGGGCGAAATAGCGGGCATTGCGCACATTGTCATAGCCGATGACCGAAATATCCTGCGGCACGCGCAGACCCATCTCATCGGCCGCACAAATGGCCCCCATCGCCATGATGTCGCCGCCGCAGAACACGGCGGTCGGGCGCTGCTTCTGCGACAGGATTTGCTGCATCGCCTGATAGCCTGATTCCGGCTCAAAGTCACCCTGTACAATCCACTCGGCACGTGGCTGAATACCCGCTTCTTCAAGCGCCTTCAGAAAACCGGCATGGCGTCCGCCGCCGGTATTGCGCTCCATCTGACCGGGGATAGCACCAATATCACGGTGTCCACGTTCAATCAGATAACGTCCCGCCAGATAGCCGCCCTGGAAGGCATTATCGAGAACCGTATCGGTAAAGTCGGCGCGCGATTCGCCCCAGTCCATCACCACCATCGGGATATTGCGGTTCTCTTCCAGCGTCTGTAGCAGATCGTCCGGATACTCAGAGCACATCACCAGCAGACCATCGACGCGCTTCTGCGCCATCATGCTGAGATAGGCGCGCTGTTTTTGCAGATCGTTATGCGCATTACCCAGAATCAGCGTATAGCCTTTGTCAAAACAGTGGTTTTCAACCGCTTCAATAATTTCAGCGAAATAGGGCGCTTCGCTGGAGGTGGCAAGCAGGCCCAGCGTTTTGGTGTGGTTTACTTTCAGGCTGCGCGCCACCGCACTTGGCGAGTAGTGCAGTTCCTTAATTGCCTGCCAGACCGCCTCGCGTGTTTCTTCAGCGACAAAGCGGGTTTTATTGATGACGTGCGAAACAGTGGTCGTTGAGACGCCAGCGCGTTTCGCCACATCTTTAATTGTTGCCATGAAAATAGGACTCCAGTGCTTACCTAACTCTATGATAAGCGTAATGTTAAACGTTTGCGTCTGCTCAGGGTTTTTTCCGAAAAAATGCGGCTTTTCTGGCCGGTAAACAGGCGGCTGGCGGAGAAAAAACGCCTGAAAAGATGCGCAAACGGAATCAGGGTTGAGCGCGTTGCGCAACAAAGGCGGGATTCTAACAAGGCTGAACGGATAAAACGAGATTTTTACCGGACCCTGTGGGAAAATGCCATATCCCTGCAAAGTGTGTGACTAAGGAGCAAGCAATGAGTACCGATTTAAAACTGGCTTTGATGACCACTGTCGGCTGTCTGCTGATGATTGTGGCCTTTAGTTTTACTGCCATTCTGCACTAATAAAAAAGCCGGGATTATCCCGGCTTTTTTCGGACTATAGTGCTGCTCAGCGAATGGTTTTCGGCGTCATCACCCGACGGGCACCAATATAGTGGCGCTGCCAGTAATCTTCCCCTAATGCACTGATCTGAATATCTTTGCCGGTACGCGGCGACTGAATAAACTTGCCATCGCCCAGGTAAACGCCGACGTGGTCCGCTGTGCCGCGGCCATTAATACGGAAGAAGACCAGATCGCCTTTCTCCAGCGACTCACGCTTGATCGGCGCGGCGTCACGCAGGTGATACATCTCGTTAGCGGTACGCGGGATCTTAAATTTCACCAGGTCTTTATAGGCATACCAGACCAGACCGCTGCAATCGAAACCGGTATGTGGAGAAGTGCCGCCCCACTGATAGGGTTTACCTAACTGCCCCATCAGCTTGGTCATTGCGGTCTCACGCGCCTTCTGATAGCGCTGGCGGTGGGATTTGCTCATTTTAATCGTGCCTGGCTCGCGGGTGGTGACCTCAGCGGTTTTCAGCTGGCGCTGATGCCCATAGCGTTTCTTCTCTTTATTTTTTTCTTTGCTTTTGCTGATACGGGCGGTTTTGAGCGAGGTCTTCTTAGCAGGCGTCTGTTTAGCAGTGAGTTCGACTTTTTTCTGTTTTTTCGTTTTAAGTTTTTGATCAGGGCTGAGACGAGTTTTTTTCGTCACCGTTTTTACCGGGCGACGCTTGCGGCGTTCATCGTCGCGCGCACTCTTTTTCTCTGCTTTATGCGTACTGACGTTCACCGGCGAGTGAGGCGACGCAGCGGCGATGTTGAAAAACAGTTGCGCAAAGGCCAGCATAAAAAGCGTAATGATTAAACGCATAGTCCATTAATTAGTTAAGTTGTCAGGGCCACTACGCACCGCGACAAAGTTGAGATTAATCTGATCCAGGATCAGTGCCCAGGCCATTCTAGTCCAGTTCGCCTAAAAACTGTAATGCCTTTTAATGTTAATCTTTGCAGGCCACGTGATTGCACTGAAAATGAACATTTTCAGCATGTTATACCAACGGAATTATTACGAATTATTAAACTGTTACCAGCTGTTAATACTTGAAGTTAAATGTCCTGCGCACGGAACTTAACAATGATGGTCATTTAATCGGGCAGCGCGCAAAATCTCATTTTCAGTCACGCTGCGAAGTCGCTACAATAAACAAACACGAAGTAACGAATTAAGGAAGGCAATTATGAGTACTGTAGAAAAAATTCAGCGCCAGATCGCAGAAAACCCGATCCTGCTGTACATGAAAGGTTCCCCGAAACTGCCAAGCTGCGGTTTCTCTGCACAGGCGGTGCAGGCGCTGTCAGCCTGCGGTGAGCGTTTTGCTTACGTGGATATTCTGCAGAACCCGGACATTCGTGCCGAAATGCCGAAATTCGCCAACTGGCCGACCTTCCCACAGCTGTGGGTGGATGGCGAGCTGGTCGGTGGATGTGACATCATCGTTGAGATGTTACAGCGTGGTGAACTGCAGACGCTAATCAAAGAGACTGCAGAAAAGTTTAAAGAAGCAGAATAAAAAAAGGCCGACATTATGTCGGCCTTTTTCATTGTGGCATCCCTTATGCGGATGTCGTGGCGTCTGCGTCGCCCCCGGCGAAGGGCAGAGGCCAGCCACCTAACCGTTTCCAGCGGTTCACCAGCTCGCAGAACAGTGTCGCTGTCTGCTGAGTGTCATAGAGCGCTGAATGCGCCTGGGTACTGTCAAACTCCATTCCCGCCGCAATGCAGGCTTTCGCCAGCACCGTCTGACCCAGCACCAGTCCGCTCAGCGCTGCGGTATCAAAGGTGGCAAACGGGTGAAACGGATTGCGCTTCAGGCTGGCACGTTCTGCTGCCGCTGACATAAAGTTCAGGTCAAACGTGGCATTGTGCGCCACCATAATGGCGCGGTTGCAGCCGCTATCTTTAATGCCCTTGCGCACCATTTTGAAAATAGCGTGCAGCGCCTCATATTCACTCACCGCGCCGCGCAGCGGATTGCTGGGATCGATACCGGTAAAGGCCAGCGCTTCCGGATGCAGCAGCGATCCGACAAAGGGTTCGACGTTGAAATGCAGCGTCTGGTCAATCTGAATCCATCCCTCTTCATCCATTTTCAGCGTGATAGCGGCAATCTCCAGTAACGCATCGGTTTGCGCGTTGAAACCAGCGGTTTCAACGTCGATCACCACCGGATAGAAGCCACGGAAACGTTGATTGAGTGCATTAGGGGAATTCGATTCAGACATCAGGATCTCGTTGCAGAAAAAGGGCAGCGCGTATTATGGCAAAAAACGGGGCCGGGTGCAGCAGATGAAGCGCAGAGAAGGGGATTCAGCCCACCGGGTCAGGCGGGCTGAGGGGCAGGTTTAGTTGCCCAGGCCGTTACCGGCATCTTTGTTTTCGATCAGCTCAATTTTGTAGCCATCGGGATCTTCAACAAAGGCAATAATGGTGGAGCCGCCTTTAACCGGGCCCGCTTCACGGGTCACGTTGCCGCCATCTTTGCGGATACGTTCGCAGGCTGCTGCTGCGTCATCGACGCCCAGCGCGATGTGACCATAAGCATCACCGAGGTCATATTTATCAACGCCCCAGTTGTAGGTCAGCTCGATCACCGCACCTTCGCTTTCGTCGGTGTAGCCTACGAACGCCAGGGTATATTTATATTCGGTGTTTTCGCTCTGACGCAGCACGCGCATGCCCAGCACACGGGTGTAGAAATCGATTGAACGTTGCAGATCGCCAACGCGCAGCATGGTATGAAGTAAACGCATAACATCCTCTTTTAAATAAAACGCCATCGCCGGATGACCCAGGCGCTAAGTATAGCGATGAAAATCGCCATTGAATAATGGCTGCCGTCATCGTCCCGGACGGCAGCCCAAACAGATTACAGTGTCGGGTAGTCGATATAACCTTCCGCGCCGCCGCCGTAGAAGCTTTCCGGGCGCTGTGGGTTAAGTGGGGCATCCTGCTGCAGACGCTCAACCAGATCCGGGTTAGCAATGTAATCACGACCAAATGCAACCGCATCGATCAGACCGCGACCAATCAGATCATCCGCTTTCTCAACGGTGTAAGCACCGGCACCAATGATGGCGCCCGGGAAGAGATCGCGCACTTTCTGACGGAAGGCGTCGGTGTAAGGCTTGCCGCCGGCCCAGTCTGGTTCAGAGAGGTGCAGATAGGCGATGTTGCGTTTTGCCAGCTCACCGATGTACCACAGCGCCGCTTCTTCTTCATCCGGACCGTTGTCCAGATTCTGGAAGCTGCCGATAGGCGAGACGCGGATACCAATGCGATCGGCTGACCAGTTGGCGATTACCGCATCGACCACTTCCAGCGCAAAGCGACCGCGTTTTTCGATGCTGCCACCATATTCATCGGTACGCTGGTTTGAACCCGGTGCCAGGAACTGGTGAATCAGGTAGCCGTGCGCGGAATGCAGCTCAAGCAGGTCGAAGTCTGCTTCACGTGCGTTCGCCGCAGCCTGACCAAAATCGGCCACAATCTGCTGGATCTCTGGCACCGTCAGTTCGCGCGGTACAGAGGTGTCTTCGCGATAGACGCTGCCATCTTCAGCACGCAGTGACGTACGCGTACCCGCTGCAATGGCGGATGGCGCTACCGGTGCTTTGCCTTCCGGCTGCACGCTGTTATGCGAGATACGACCGGTGTGCCATAACTGTACGGCGGTATGACCGCCTGCCTGATGGACACCTTCGTTAATCACTTTCCACGCGGCAATCTGTGGCTGCGTATGTAAGCCTGGCGCACCGGCATAGCCTTTTGCCTGGAAAGAGATCTGGGTTGCTTCGGTGATAATCAGACCGGCGCTGGCGCGCTGACGGTAATACTCCGCCATCATTGGGGTAGGGATGTCGCCTGGCTCAATGCTGCGCAGACGGGTCAGCGGTGCCATAAATACGCGGTTTGGGACGGTAATTGCGCCGACTTTCAGCGGACGAAACAGCTGGGTACTCGCCATAATAGCTCCTGATTAGTAGACCAGTCGTCTACAAACACGTTTTTTAAAAATCAGTGGCTTTCAAGCCACTGTTCGATGGTACTCAGTGCCAGACGCAGTGGCTGCGCCTCGCGGGAAATTTTGCTCTGCAGACTGGCGCCCAGCCATAACAGCGACAGCAACTCTGCCATCTGCGCCGGGGGCTGCGGCAGGCTCAGCGACTCCTGCTGCTCTGCGGCAATCAGCGTCCGGGCATAGAGCGCGGTAATCTTTCCTGCACCCTGCTGCAGTGCGTCTCGCATCGGCTCTGAAAGATCGCAGACCTCAGCAGAAACTTTCACGCCCAGACAACCGACAATGTGTCCCTGCTGCACAAACAGCTCAACCGCAGCACGAAAATGATTTAGCAGACGTTCACGCGGTGTGCCGTCTGTCTGGTTGAGCTGTAACTCAACATCCTGCAGATAACGCGCAAAGTAGCGTTCCAGTAACGCCACGCCAAACACCTCTTTAGAGCGGAAATAGTAGTAGAAGGAGCCTTTCGGCACCGCCGCCTGCGTCAGCAGTTCGCTGAGGCCCATTCCGGTAAAGCCGCGTTGCAGACAGAGCTGTTCACCTGTCTGGAGCAGGTGTTCGCGGGTTTCATTGCGTTGTAGCGTCTTATTCATGGCAGAGAGAGTAGTAGACCGGTTGGTCTAATGCAACGCTGCACCGTGCATTTGGCACAGAGTGTTCACTCACTCGTGAGAGAAAAGGATAATTCTGACGGGGCAAAGCTTAATTCCTGTGCATCCAGGCTACGCTTTTTACTGGACTGTTTATTCTGTTAATCCGGAGTCATGGTGGCCGAGCAGCTTGAGTTTTTCCCGGTTCCCAGCCCCTGTCGCGGCATCTGCCAGACCGATGCACGTGGCTACTGCCTGGGATGTTTACGCAGCCGCGATGAGCGGTTCAACTGGCTGCGCTTCAGCGATGCGCAAAAGCGGGAAGTCATTCGTCTCTGTCAGCAGCGTCGTCTGCGCCTGCAGCGGCAGCAGAAAGGCGAAGAGCCACCCGAGCCACAACAGCCGGAGTTATTCTGACGACTTTCCGCTTTCCGTTATACTCTCTGACACACTAATTACAGCCAACGCGCAACAGGGAGAACGTCATGTTAGAACCGCAGGCCATCGCTTTACAGGGCCCCGATTTTTCACCGCTGGTTATGGGGTACTGGCGTCTGATGGAGTGGGGCATGTCGCCGCAGGAGCGGGTTGCGTTTATTGAGCACCATCTGAGGCTCGGCATTACCACCGTTGATCATGCGGACATTTACGGCGACTACCAGTGTGAGGCGGCCTTTGGCGAGGCGCTGAAGCTGGCTCCCGGACTGCGCGATCAGCTTCAGATTGTGACCAAGTGCGGCATTGCCACCCGCGCCCGACCTGAACATCAGATTGGCCACTACATTACCGACAAAAATCATATCCTGCAGAGTGCTGAAAACTCGCTGCGCCATTTCCACACCGATCGTCTCGACCTGCTGCTGATCCATCGTCCCGATCCGCTGATGGCGGCTGACGAAGTGGCTGAAGCCTTTATGGCACTTCATCAAAGCGGCAAGGTGCTGAATTTTGGCGTCTCGAATTTCACACCATCCCAGTTTTCACTGCTGCAATCCCGTCTGCCGTTCTCGCTGGTCACGAATCAGCTGGAGATTTCACCCGTCCAGCAAAGCGTGCTGCTGGATGGATCGCTGGATCAGTGCCAGCAACTGCGCATTCGTCCGATGGCCTGGTCCTGTCTCGGTGGCGGACGTCTGTTCAACGATCCTCACTTCCAGCCCCTGCGTAATGAACTGGAGATGGTGCGGCAGGAAACCGGTGCCACCAGTCTGGAGCAGGTGGTCTATGCCTGGATACTGATGCTGCCGTCGCGGCCTCTGCCGATCATCGGCTCAGGCAAAGCGGCGCGCGTCAGCGAAGCCGCCGGGGCACTGGATTTATCCCTGTCGCGGCAGCAGTGGTTCCGTATTCGCAAAGCGGCGCTGGGATTTGATGTGCCCTGAAGCGTAAAACTGCGTCAATCTTCGGCAAAATAGTGCAACAGCGACCAGACTTATCTCAAACCCTGGGATACAAATGGAGTCAACATGAAAATGAAAGCAGTTGCGCTTTTTGCGCTGATCGCCTGCGGCTCAGCACAGGCTGCCAGCGAGCAGATTACGATCCATCAGGTTACCGCTGAAGGGATTGGCAAATCGCTGGGCACCGTTAAGATTGACGAGACCCAGTATGGTCTGCAGTTTACGCCGGACCTGCAGGGACTGAAGCCGGGCATTCACGGTTTTCATGTCCATGCTAAAGGCAGCTGTGAACCGGGTGAATCTGAGGGGAAAGTGGTCGCCGCCGGTGCGGCTGGCGGTCACCTGGATCCGGCTAACAGCGGCAAACATCTGGGGCCGTATGCTGAAGGTCACCTGGGCGACCTGCCCGCGATCTATGTTGATGAGAAAGGTAGTGCCACCTATCCGGTGCTGGCGCCACGGCTGAAGTCGTTAAAAGAGATCAAAGGCAAAGCGCTGATGGTACATGCTGGCGGAGATAATCATGCCGATCATCCTACACCGCTGGGCGGCGGCGGGGCGCGTTATGCCTGCGGCGTTATCTGAATTTCCGGGCGGCAGGCGATAGCCGCCCTTTTTATCCCGCCTGTTTATGAATTGTTATACCATCCCCGTCATTTCCCCCCTATGATATTGATTCAGGTAAGAAAGCGTGATGAGGAAAGGAGCGGGAAAATGAAATTCAAGGGTGCATTACTGCTGTGTCTGCTGCTGGTGGGATGCGATAAACCCAATGATACGCAGCTGGTCACTGAAACCGGACGCGAGCTTCAGCGCACCATTGATACCAGCAAGATGCGTGTCACCTGTGAAAAGATCGCCAGAGGTCGTGAATGGCTCAGTCGCAACATGGTGCGCAAGCTGGAAGCGCAGGGGTGCGATCAGGTTTTTCGCAGCGCCACTGAAACCAATTTCACTGACACCACAATTTATCGCCGCACCATGACCATGGTGTGCGGTGGCATTCACGGTCAGAGTTTTACCGGCACCGAACTGACGCGTCGCTTTATCTTCTCACCTGATGAGAAAGCGCTGGTGATTGAACCGATGACCGAGATGGATAAAACCCGCTTCGAGGGCCATAAAACGCTGCAACAGCTGCAGGATGATTTTAACCGTCAACAGCAGCAGTATTGCCAGTAATCACTCCGGCACAGCCTGCTTCAGCTGTGCCAGCGAACAGCGTAATCGCCAGATAATCCCCGCCAGTTCGCTGGCCTCATTGTTTTCCAGCGCCAGTAACGCGGTAATGGTCGCTTCCAGTTCCGTCAGCATCTGTTCCAGCGAACTGTGCCGTACGCCGCGGCTGCTGATAATCTGCTGTAAATTTTGCAGGCTGTTATCGCGAAATGCCATCAGCGTTGCTGAACCGGCGCGCCATTCACGCAGCTGCCAGACGATATGCGAACAGTTGAGCAGCACCACGCCCCAGCGCAGAAGCCAGACGCGCGCCTGCTCATCCCGGCTATGGCTGAGCTGGCTGATGCGATGATAAATCTGTGATTCAAAGCGGCTCTCGCTGAGCCGGGGTCGTTGCCGCAGCTGATCGAGAAACGCCAGCCGCAGTGCCCAGATATGCCGCCGGCTGCGCCGCGCATCGGAGCTGGGCCGCAGGATCTGAAACGCCAGCCAGGCGAGCAGCACTCCGCAGACTTTGGCGATGTTATCGTTAAAAAAGTCCTGATAATCCCACGTGGGCGGGTTAGTCACCGCGATAAACGAGCCCATAAAGACGATGAACTGCCCCCACATCCCGGCGCGCTGTTTCTGTTGCAGCTTGAAGAGTTGCAGCGTCACCAGCAGCGGAAACAGAAACAGTAAAAACGGCCATAGCTGACCGATCTGCACCATCAGGCCAAACTTCATCACAAAACTAAATGCAAACAGCCACAGCAGCGTTTTCAGCAGCAGCGTGACGCTGCCGCCGGGTGAGGGGGCAGAGGCATAAAGCACGCAGGCAATGGCGGTCAGGGTGAGCGCCGAGGCCCCGGAAGACCATTGCGTATTAATCCAGAAGGCGCAGCCCAGTACGATCACGCAGAAGGTGCGCAGGGCGCTCCAGCCCGCTTCGGCACTGTCACTGTCACGCGCCAGCGCCGGAACCGGCGGTGGCTGAAAGCGGGTATCGGCATCGGCGCGATCCAGCAGACGGATCCAGCGCAGCACGTTGAGGTACATCCAGCAGAAGTAGCGCAGCCGCTGACAAAAGGCGCGCTGCCGGTAGTCGCCATCCGCTGCGGGTGTCACGCTGCGCAGGATTTGCGCCAGACGATATTTATCACACGCCGGTTTTGCCAGCTCCGCCAGCAGTTGCTGCAGCGCCTCAAACAGCGCCTCTGGCGCGTCAGGCCAGTTGAGCAGCATACGGCGCAGGCTGGAGAGCACGCTGGTAAGTCGCAACTGCTGGTGCAGCACATAGTTCAGGACGTTGTTCTGTCGGCGAAAACGGTAGTGGCTCCAGAACGCCTGAATGCGCAGCAGGTTCATGGTGAGGATCTGGCTGATGACGTTTTCATGTGCGGTGCGAATGGTATCGCTGGCCGAGGGCTGCAGCAGTAATACCGCATGTTCCAGCAATCGCGCATGCATCTGTTTCAGGGAGGTAATCAGCGTTTCGCCATCGGAGGTGCTCGGCAGCACCATCATCATCAAACCGGCGCACAGAATACCGGAGATCACCTCACAGACGCGAGCCTGGGCGATCGTCCACAGCGAGGTGATATCAGTGATGTTGACGCTGCTGAAGGCAATAATAGCGGCGGTGTAACCCGCCAGCGAAAAGGCATAGGCGACATTGTTCTGGTAGTGGTTTGCAATGCCGGTGCAGAGCGCCAGCCAGCCGGCAATCGCAAAGGTAAACAGCCAGGGCTCATTCAGAGTATGTCCGGCAATCAGCAGCGCGGCGGTGGCCCCGAGCAGACTGCCGACGATGCGGCCCAGACTTTTACCGATCGCGCCGCCCACGGTAGGAAAGCTGATCACGGCGGCGGAGGTCATCGCCCAGTAAGGCTCATCAAGATCCAGGCCATAGGCGATGCTCAGCGCCAGACACATCGCGATAGCATTCCGCAACGCATAGCGCCACTGACCGCCGTTCGCCTTAATCCAGGGCAGTTGATCCCAGGCCAGCCACTGAACATTCATGGCTGGATGGTGATGGTGCAACTGGTGCCCGCAACCAGACTGGCATCAGCCGGGAGCGGATCGAGACGAATGCGCACCGGCACCCGCTGCGCCAGCCGCACCCAGGGCACGTTGGGTTTGATATCAGGCACCAGACCGCTGTCGGTCTCAATGCTCTGGTCATAGATAGCGCGGCCAATACTGTCCACCTGGCCCTGCAGCCGCATGCCATTGCTGTAAAGCACCACCTGAGCCGCCGCACCAGCGTGAATATGGCGCAGCTTGGTCTCTTCAAAATAGCCTAAGACGTAATAAGAGTGGCTGTCGACCAGCGCAAACAGGGGCGACCCCGCTGTCGCATAGTTGCCGGGACGAAGCGTCAGATTCGTGATCCAGCCATCTGTCGGTGCGGTCAGCGTCGTCTGCTGCAGATTCCAGCGCGCTCGCTCCAGTTCCGCCTGCGCGGCTTTGGCACTGGCGGCGGTGGCTTCCGCGCTTAAGCGTGCCGCATCCAGATCCTCGGCGGAGATGATGTTACGCGGCAGACTGCTGCGCCGGTGATATTCATGCTGCGCTTTCGCCAGGTCCGCCTGCGCTTTGCTGAGCTGGGCGGCAGCGTTGTCGAGTGCAATCTGCCATGGCACCGGGTCCAGCGTTAACAGCAGCTGGCCCTGATGCACGAACTGATTGTCTCTGACCTTCAGTTGCGTAATCCGGCCCGACACCTGAGGCGTAATATCCACCAGTTCTGCCCGCACTTTTCCGTCACGCGTCCAGGGCGACTGCATGTAGTAGTTCCACAGCCAGCCACCGGCCAGCAGCGCCAGCGCAAACACAATCAGCGTTGAAAAGTATTTTACCGCGTTAAATTTCATATCGATTATCCGTGACCGATGAGCCAGAGTGCGGCGGTAACGCACAGCACAAACAGGGAGAGATCAAACAGGGTGGGATGCCAGACGTCGCCGGAGTAGATCCAGCCGCGCACCAGCGGGTGAATCAGCAGCCAGAAAAAGAAGCCGAGCAGCACCGCTTTGAATATCGGCGGGAAAAAAAGCGAGGCACCCACGACCAAATCGGTTAGCGGTTTCGCACCTGAAAAAGCAGGAGTGAGCACGTGATAACATCCTTCGTTAACCCAGACGGCAGACTGAACGCGCTGCCGCGTAATCGTAGCCTGGTCCGGGATTTGTAATTTGTCCTGTAAACTCGCAGAATAGTGTAAAATCTGGCTTGATAGCTAGCAAGCTAATTATAAGGAGATGAAATGGATACGCCCCTCGGAACGGATTTATCTCGCCTGGTGCGCATCTGGCGCGCGTTGATTGATCAGCGGCTCAAGCCGCTTGAGCTGACTCAGACTCACTGGGTGACGTTGCACAATATTCATCAACTGCCGCCCGAACAGTCGCAGATTCAGTTAGCCAAGGCGATTGGTATTGAACAGCCTTCGCTGGTGCGGACGCTGGATCAACTGGAAGAGAAAGGATTGATTACCCGTTCGACCTGCGCCAACGATCGTCGCGCCAAGCGCATTAAGCTGACGCAGCAGGCGGAGCCGATTATCGAACAGGTTGAGAGTGTGATTGATGAGACGCGGGATGACATTCTGTCCGGCATCAGTCGGGAAGAGATTAGTCAGATGGTGACGCTGATCGCCCGGCTTGAGAAAAACATTCTCGAACTTCAGCACAAAGAGAAATAAAAAAACCGACGCCCGGGCGTCGGTTTTTTGTTTTGCAGCCTTAGCGAGGTGAAACCGTCACCTGGCTGCCGTTGGACGCCATGACAACACGCTGGCCAACGGAGTAACGCGAGGCGGCCTGTTTCTGAACCACCATAATGGTGTTGCCATCATCCTTACGGATTTCCAGCTCAACGCCATCGGTTTTATTGATTGCGCCCTGAACACCCTGGCCTGCTACGCCACCCAGAACCGCACCACCGGCTGTTGCCAGGCTACGTCCGGTGCCGCCACCAATGGTATTACCCAGGAAGCCACCCAGCACCGCACCACCGATTGCACCGATGACGTTGCTTTCATCACCGCCCTGGATTTTCACCGGACGCACAGAGACTAACGTACCGTACGACACGCTCTGCACCTGCTTGGCTTCACTGGCACTGTAGGTGTCACCCGACAGCGTACTGGTATTGCTACAACCTGCCAGCATCGCACCGGCCAGAGCGACCACAATTACACGCTTAATCATTTGAAACTCCTTTAGTCGAGAAGGCGCCACGTTTATCGCTATATCCTGCACACAGTATAAGACACAAAACTGGCAAATTAATCCCTGTCCGAATAAAACACGGTTAGACGAAGCATAGACTATGTAAGATCAACAATAATTCAATCGTCGTTTAAAAATAGTCCCGTAACGTTACTGGTCAGCACGATCGGATAAAAAGAATTTAATCATAGAATTAGCGATCATTATTTGTCAGGCTAACCGCAGATGAATCGCACTTCCCGCCGGAAGTAAGGAATGGTTATGAAATCAGGACGCTATATCGGGGTAATGTCAGGCACCAGCCTGGATGGCGTGGATGTGGTGCTGGCCGCCATTGATGAGAATATGGTGGCGCAGCAGGCGAGTTACTGCCATCCGATGCCACCTGCGCTGCGTCAGGCCATTCTGGCGATTTGCCAGGGTCAGTCCCTGACCCTGTCACAGCTCGGTCAGCTTGATACCCGCCTCGGCCAGCTCTTCGCTGAAGCCGTCGTGACATTAATGAAGCGCGAATCGCTGGAGGCCAGCGATATCACGGCGATTGGCTGTCATGGTCAGACCGTCTGGCATGAGCCCCAGAGTGACGCGCCAAATACGCTGCAGATTGGTGACAATAACCAGATCGTCGCGGCAACCGGCGTCACCGTGGTGGGCGATTTTCGCCGCCGTGACATGGCGCTGGGCGGGCAGGGCGCGCCGCTGGTGCCTGCTTTTCATCAGGCGCTGCTGATGGATGCCGCAGAACGCCGCATGGTGCTGAATATTGGTGGCATCGCCAATCTCTCGCTGCTGATCCCGGGACAGGCGGTGCGCGGCTTCGATACCGGTCCCGGCAATATGCTGATGGACGCCTGGATATGGCGCAATCAGGGTCAGCCTTATGACAAAGATGCGCAGTGGGCGCGCAGCGGCTCGGTGATCCCGGCTCTGCTGGAGGCGCTGTTGCGCGAACCCTGGTTTGCGTTGCCGCCGCCGAAGAGCACCGGGCGCGAACACTTCAATCTGGGCTGGCTGGAGCAGCATCTGCGCTATTTCCCGGGTCTGGCACCGCAGGATGTGCAGGCCACGCTGGTGGAGCTGACCGCCATCACCATTACACAGCAGGTGTTACTCAATGATGGCTGCGATCGTCTGCTGGTGTGTGGCGGTGGCAGTCGCAATCCGCTGCTGATGGCGCGGCTGGCAGCACACCTTCCGGGAACGGAAGTGGCGACCACCGATGCGGCGGGTATCAGTGGTGATGACATGGAGGCGCTGGCGTTTGCCTGGCTGGCGTTCCGTACGCTCTCCGGTCTGCCGGGCAATCTGCCTGCGGTGACGGGCGCACGAGAGAAAAGCGTGATAGGCGCAATTTATCCGGCCAATTCCCTCTACCGGCGTTAAGCGGGGGATGCGGGGGCCAGTTTGCCCCCGCAGGCGAGCAGGCGGCCGTCAGGCGGCGCCGGAGAGATGCGTCAGATTACGAACCCCGGTAATCACCGTGGCTACCATGGTTTCACGTCGGGTAATGACCTCAACCTGATAAAACCGGCTGCGGTATGCGATGGAATAGATGATGGGATGGTACTTATTACCTTCTCCGTAGCGGGCGTAGTGCGCTTCGAGCGCACGGGTCGCTGCCAGAATATGGGAGGGTTCTTTATCACCGCGGATGATTTGCTTCATTCAGTTCCTCAAATGCTGTCCCGGGAGTCACGTCGCACGCATGGCGCGTAGCGCTGGCCTAAACACTGAACATCTGACTGCTAAACATTTAATCACTGATGGGGTCATGACTGACTGTGACGCGGGAAGATGACAGAAAGATGATCCTCCGGCGCTGTTAATTATTTAGCAGCCGCCGGGTGATCCAGCAAGGCAGGGAGACGTAAAATCATCCAAATCGCAGGAGGTTAAATCAGCTCCGGCCAGGCCACGGCCGCAACGCCATTCAGTTCAGGCTCCGAGAACAGGAACCCCTGGAACTGGGTCACGCCCGCGGCTTCCAGCCACATCCACTCTTCCGGTTGTTCAATGCCTTCGGCGATCACACCGATCTCCAGTGAGGCGCAGCATTTCAGAATGGCGTGGATGATCGCCTGTTTCGGCCCACTTTTATGCACGTCAGAGATGATGGCGCGATCGATCTTAATTTTGTCGGGCTGAATGCGGGTCAGTAGCGACAGCCCGGCAAAACCGGCACCGAAATCATCCAGCGCCAGGCTGATACCGGCCGCTTTCAGCTGCCTGATGGCGGCTTCAAACGCTTCCGGCTGCGAGATGATTTCATTCTCGGTGAACTCAACCATGACCTGCTCGGGCACCAGCCCATGGGCCGCAATCTCATCCAGCAAAAAGGGGACGGCGTCGGGCACTTCTACCAGCGTCATCGGCAGCAGATTGATCGACAGGGTCATCCCCTCAATCCTCAGCTTCTTCGCCTGCGCAAAGGCGATCTTTTTCGACTGCAGATCGACCTGATAAAGCTGCTCGCGTGTCAGTCGGGCAAAGTAGTCGAGCGGCGATTCTCCCTGCGGACCGCGCAGCAGTGCTTCCAGTGAAACGATCTCGCAGGCGAAGGGATCAACAATAGGCTGAAACGCAAAGCTGACTTCATCCGTAGCCAACAGCGCCGCATCGCCTTCGCGCTGCTCTGTCTCATTACGAATAAACGTCCAGCCGCTGGCGGCAGGGATCTCGAAATAGTTCTCTTTTTCGCGCGCTTCAACAAAGGTGCGCAGGAACTGCAGTGCACGATCGGCATAGGTCATCTGATATTTCGTCGTGCATTTTTCCAGCACTGACTCCAGCACGGTTTCCTGATCGTGCAGCCGCAGATCGAAGAGCTCCATACCAACATGACCAAAACGTCGCGCCGGAGCGTAATCGCGCAGCAGTTCGACCAGATTGTGGTGGCGCGGATCCTGGCAAATCCGGCTATAGACCGCCTTAACCGCCGCCTCCGGGCCTTCCAGAAGCTGGAAAAAATGCGTGCCATTGAACAGTAAAATTCCGGTGACACTGGACGATTTGTTGATTTTATTCGCTTTCCGCGCCAAATCATTCAGGGTCTCGAGCTGCACATGTTCAGTGATGTGGCTGCGATAGATGATTGTCGACAACATAAAGGTTTCCGGAATTTTTTATTTTTTGTTAAGGCACCTTACCAGAAGCTTCTCCTTGGGAAAACGAGGGCCAGTATGACTTTCTTATTCTGACGCTAATATTTTAGTCAACTGGCGGCGTGGTATCGCCTGTTCCCAGAGAACGTTGCATAAAAACGGTATCCAGCCAGCGGCCCTGTTTAAACCCCACCGAGCGCAGAATGCCGGTCATTTCAAATCCTGCTGCCTGGTGCACGGCAATCGACCCCCGGTTCTCGCTGTCGCCGACGTTGGCGATCAACTGGCGGTAGCCTTTCTGCTCCGCCCACTGGATGGTATGCTCCAGCAGACGTGAACCGGCACCGCGCTTCTGAAAGCCGGGGTCGATATAAATCGAGTCTTCCAGCGTATGGCGGTAGGCGTGGCGCGGGCGGTAAGGTGCCAGATAGCAAAATCCACGTACGTCGCCGTCGCTGACAGCGATGAACCACGGCAGCCCCGCCTGCTGTATCTTACGCATTCGCTCGCCCATCTCTGCAGCGTCAGGGGGCACGGTCTCAAATGAGCCGGTGCCGTTAAGGACATGCCAGGCGTAAATCTGCTGAATCGCCGGGATGTGGCGTTCATCTGCATCAAAAATTTCCATCATGAGGTTTGCCCTGATCGTCTGCACATGTTGAAAAACAACGGTATAGCGGGCGCTCAGAGCGCGCAATATAAATCTCGTGCGCGTCAGCAATTTCAATACGGGCGCTTCCCCCAGGACTATGCCTGGCGAAAAGGGAATAGTTATCCTCGCCGGTTGTGTCCCGCTTCTGAATGGCGGTTAAGCCTATTCTGAAAACAGCGTCAGCCGGATGATCCGCAACGGGGTTAAGGCTATTATCTGTGCCGTTCCGATAGGGTGAATTAATTGACGGGAGGCGCAGCGTGATGCGATTTGTTGATTTTCTGAATAGTAAGCAGGGGCTGCGTGCAGCACGAAATCACTGCTTCGAATTAAATGGGGTCGTGCTGGGCCATTTTACGGCGTTATTCCTGCAGGATAACCAGATTATTTTTACCAAAGATGGTAAGCAGTGTGCGGTGCCTTATTATCTGGGTCCCGCTGAAGATTTACTTCAGCAAAAGGTGAATCCACGGATTAAAAATATCCGCGCGATCTGAAAAACTTCGGGGCTGCCTTTATCCGTTTAATTATAAAAGTGACATTATTATTTCTGATGCGCTGGGCAGTTCTGTTTTACGCTGTCTGGTAAATAACATTATCAGTTAATTCCCGCCACGATTTATGACGCTGTTTGTAATTTACGGCTTATTTATCTGATGCGTCACTATTCTGCGATGGTGTAATAAACAGCAGGAGCAGGATCAGGGCGCTGAGCGCAAACAGCGTTAATGCCGTACCGGCACCCAGCGCGGCGTAAAGCTGACCAAACAGCAGCGATCCCGCAACCTGACCGACTGCCAGCATAAAAAACAGGATACCGACGCCTGTCGCGGGCTCTTCAGCCGTGGCCTGTGCTCCCCATACCAGCAACACGCCCGACAACGTCACGTATCCTGCGCCGCAGCAGGCCACCGCAACCAGTAAACCGGTAGATTCACCGTGACTGAAGGCCAGAACCAGCAGTGGCAATGCCATTCCGCACAGTGACAGCCGGTAAACCGCGTTCAGCCCGATACGGGCAGCGACCGGGCCGGTTGCTGCACCCACAATGCCTGCACCTCCGGCAACCAGCCAGAGTAAACGGGCGGTCTCTGCATCTACGCCGACATGCTGGCGCAGCAGCGCCGACCCAAAGCTCCACCAGGCCGCACTGATCAGACCTGAAACCAGCGCTATGCCCATCAGCCGGCGCATAGCGCGACGGTACAGACGCTGGTGCCAGCGTCGCGCTTTAGTAGCGCTGCCGACAGCATGAACCGACAGCACGCGGATTACCGGCAGCATACAGGCCAGTGACAGCAGGGCGAACAGCATGCAAGCGGCCCGCCATCCGCCTGGCAGCACGCTCAGGATCACCACGGTCAGAATGATACCGGCGCTGGTGCCGGCGTTAATCAGGGTATTGATGCGCGGCTGATCTACAGCCGCAATCCTGTTACTGACAGCCGCGGCCAGTGCAGGCGAGGCCAGCCCTGAACTCAATCCGGCAACAAACAGTCCTGTCGCCAGCAGTAGCGGTGAGGAGGCGCAGGCAAGCAGCAGCAACCCCGATGCGGCACTCAGGGCCGCCAGCAGCGCGGTCAGTCGGGCACCATAGCGGTCTGCCAGTGCGGCTGCGGTGAGAATAGTGAGGCAGTAGGCCACAAAGCTGCAGGCTGACAGCAAGCCTGCCTGCTGCGGGCTGAACGGGATATCGGCTGAGATCGAAGGCAGCATCAATCCCCACGAGAAGCGCGCCATGCCGTAAGTCACAGCAATCAGGCTAAAGCCGGTCAGCGCCAGCGCGGCGGGTGACCTCATCTGACCTCACCACGCTGCAATAACTGGCTGGCGACCTGTGCCGCCTGTCGTACAGCGGCAGGACCGGTAATCAGCGCGGTGGTAATCGCTCCCTCAAAGAGTATCCAGATGGCATCACTCAGCTGCTGATTAACTTCGCCGCCCAGATGCGTCACGCATTGCGTAATGTAAGCGCGCATCGTGGCGCGAAAGGCCAGTGCCTGAGATGCCAGCCCGCTATCCCGCTCGGCATATTCCCCCCAGGCTTTCAGAAAGAAGCAGCCTCGCGCGCCATTTAACGTCGTCCACTCACCCAGTACCGTAAACAGATGCGCGATTGCCTCAGGCTGTTGCGCTGGCAGCAGCGCCGCCATAAAGCGCTGTTCGCGGGCGTCAAGCACCGCGGCGGTAAGTGCTTCACGGGAGGCGAAATGATGATAAAGCGTGCGTGTCGAAACGCCCGCTTCGCGACAGAGTTGATCGGTACTGGTGGCGTGAAAGCCGTGGGTATAGAAGAGCCGCTCGGCGGCCTGAAGGATATCATCTCTCTTTTTCATGCTTTAAAAGTAAACCGATCGTTTTACTTTTTCAAGCCAGTCGCCGTTAATTACGCCCGCCGTTATTGATAAACCCCCGACTCTGCCTATCTCAGCGCTTCGCTAAAAGAAAGGCGCTCTGCCGCGTTCACACTTTTTCAGCCTCAGTTTATCAATACTCATAAGTATCTCTGCGGCGGTTAATGTCGTTTGTTGTGGCTCTAATCATAACTGCCGTAACCTATCTGGCCGTTTGCAGCAGTAGTCTAATTAACCTTCTGTTTTGTAAAGATTAATCTGAATTTCAGTTTTTTACTGATGCATTAAGACTTTAAATGAAAGCGGGGCTGCAAAGCGGGACGGGAACGTTAAGCGCGCTGAATGACTGAAGCGATAATAGAGACCGAAAAGGGCATATTCTCAAAGTCGGTTTGCGTTACGCAATAAAGTGGTTTTAGGGATAATTCTCAGTTAGTTTAATAAAGCTTCAGATTACAAATAAAACCTCTTACGAATTTTGGTTCGTTTTTTTACGACACATACAGCAACTATCAGGATGACTACCATGCTCAAAGCCAGCTATTATTATCTGTGCCCGCGTCCCATGGGTGGATGGATTTTACACAAAGAAGGTTGCGTTAATCTGTCAAAGAACGATAAACGCGTTTTTATTGGTTCGCTTTATACCCGACAGCAGGCGCTGGCGGTGGCGAAAGTCCATCACGCTAATGCCATATTGTGTAATGCCTGCCTGAGCACCTTTATTTGCCCGACCACGACCAGCACGGCAATTAAACCAGCGCGCGCGGCAACGCCAACCCGCCATACGCCAAAGCATTAATTCACTGAAATTAAATGGCAGCAGTAAAAGAGAATAAAGGGAATTAACAGGGCGGGGCGTTCAGAATAAAAAAGGCAGCGTAATACGCTGCCCTGATACTTATGCCTGTTTAGGCTGGCCATTTGAGGCGGTAAGTCCGCCATCAACCGGCAGATTGACGCCGGTAATATAACTGGCTTCATCGCTGGCAATAAAGAGAATTGCACGAGCGATATCATCCGCTTCACCGGCACGACGCAGCGGAATGCGATCGTAAAAACGCTCCAGCAGTTCCTGATCCTTTTTCGCATCTTCGGTCAGATCGGTAAAGGTGAAGCCGGGGCAGATGGCATTGACCCGCACGCCATCCGCACCGTAATCCATCGCCAGCGCACGGGTGAAGTTAGTAATTGCCCCTTTAGCGGCGTTATAGATGCTCATACCCCAGTCACCGCCTAAGCCGGAAACGGAGGAAATGTTGACGACGTTACCTCTGCTCTTCAGCAGCGCTGGCATGAAGTAGTGAACACCGTGGAAAACGCCATCAAGGTCAGTTTTCATCAGGGTTTTCCATGCGTCGAGGTCGACTTCATGGATGCGGCCCTGCACGATAACGCCCGCATTATTTACCAGCACATCTACACGGCCATACTTCTTCAGCACCGTTTCTGACAGCTGTTTAACCTGTCCGGCTTCTGAGACATCGCAGGCCGCCACCAGATGATCACCCGCCGTCATTTCAGCCAGCGTCTCTTCCAGTTTCTGTCGGGTGCGTCCTACCAGCACCACGGATGCCCCTTCTTCAGCAAAGCGCTTTGCGCTGGCTTCGCCAATGCCGGATCCGGCACCTGTCACAACCACAACCTTCTGTGTAAATCTGGACATTATGCCTCCTTATCAGCATCAATTCTTACTGTTAACAACCGGTTAAGCCTGGCAGCGATTTGCAAAAAAACAAGCGCAGCGCGAAATGCGCTACGCCTGTTGCCTGATTGTTAACCTGTTCAGTGACTAGGGACGTCTGAACAGAGCGAAGCTGCGTCCTTCCAGCTCGAAATCTTTTTCTTTGGTGATTACCAGACCCCGCTTCGCCACATCGCTGGTGGTCAGCTCCAGCACCCAGCCACCTTCGCCAAACTGCGGAATGCGGAACGGCACATTGCCTTCGAACGGGTTAAGCAGCATCAGCACGTCATGCCAGATGCCTTCCTCGGTCTGCAGATCCGGCCGGCCGATATAGACGCCCAGCGTTGAGCCTTCATCCCACTGCTCACTCTGCTGGAAGCCGCCACCGGCGTTAAACCATTTGATATCCATGCCGTCGCGCCAGTTTTCACGACGCAGCAACGGCTGCTGAGCACGCAATGTCAGGATCTGACGGGTGAACTCGCGCAGCGCCTCCGCGGACTCTGGCAGGTTATCCCAGTGTACCCAGGAGATTTCGCTGTCCTGGCAGTAGCCGTTGTTGTTGCCCATCTGGCTGCGGCCAAACTCGTCACCTGCCAGCAGCATTGGCGTGCCGTGAGAGAAGATCAGCGTGGCGAGGAAGTTGCGTTTCTGTCGCTCGCGCACCGCGTTAATGCCTTCGTCATTGGTCGGGCCTTCAACGCCGTAGTTATAGGAGCGGTTGTCGTTGTGACCGTCGTTGTTGTCTTCGCCATTCTCATCGTTATGTTTGTCGTTGTACGACACCAGATCGTTGAGCGTGAAGCCATCGTGGGCAGTGATGAA
This sequence comes from Pantoea sp. JKS000250, assembly GCF_003201065.1. Classification (NCBI taxonomy): domain Bacteria; kingdom Pseudomonadati; phylum Pseudomonadota; class Gammaproteobacteria; order Enterobacterales; family Erwiniaceae; genus Pantoea; species Pantoea sp. JKS000250. Next base: position 4,082,234 of record NZ_QICZ01000001.1, read on the forward strand.
GTTGACGCTGGCCCACGGACGACGACCGTGCTGGTCGTAGAGATCGCCGGAACCCAGCAGGCGGGCGGCGAAGTCGGTGGAGACGTTGTTGCCTTTCCAGTAGTCACGCACTGTGTCACGGTACTGATCGTTCCATTCTGCCCAGCCTGGCGGGAAGCTACCTACCTGATAGCCACCCGGACCGATATCCCAGGGTTCACCAATCAGCTTTTTCTGCGACAGGATCGGGTCCTGCATCACGGCATCGAAGAAGCCGCCGCGCGGGTCAAAACCATCCGGTTCGCGGCCCAGAATCGTGCCGAGATCAAAACGGAAACCGTCGATATGCATCGACTCAGACCAGTAGCGCAGCGAATCGAGCACCATCTGCAGCACGCGCGGATGCGAAGTATTCACGGTGTTGCCGGTGCCGGTATCGTTGATGTAGTAACGATGCTGGTCGGGCATCGTACGGTAATAGGAGAAGTTATCGATGCCTTTAAACGACAGCGTCGGACCCAGCTCATTACCCTCGGCGGTGTGGTTGTAGACCACGTCGAGGATGACCTCAATACCGGCGTCGTGGAAGGCGCGCACCATGTCACGGAAGCCCTGAATGCCGCGTGGCCCGAAGTAGCGGGTCGCGGGCGCAAAGAAGCCCAGCGTGTTGTAGCCCCAGAAGTTTTTCAGTCCCTTATCCAGCAGATGCTGATCGTCCGGGAACCAGTGCACCGGCAGCAGCTCGACGGAGGTAATGCCCAGGCTTTTGATATAGTCGACGGTTGCTTTGTGACCCATACCATCAAAGGTGCCGCGCAGTTCCGGCGGCAGTGCGGTGTTGAGCTGCGTAAAGCCTTTCACGTGGGTTTCATAAATGACGGTTTTCGGCCACGGCACATTCGGGCGGTTTTTATCCTGCCAGTCGAATTCATTCGGGTCGATCACCCGGCACTTAGGCGTAAACGGGGCGCTGTCACGAGTGTCGAACGTCAGATCTTTATCGTCATGGTAGAGATCGTACGCGAAGTGCGCCTCGTTCCACGCGATGTCGCCCGCCAGTTCACGGGCGTACGGGTCGAGCAGCAACTTGTTCGGGTTAAAGCGATGACCATTTTCCGGGTCATAAGGGCCATAGACGCGGTAACCATAGAGCGCGCCGGGCTTCAGGCCCGGAATATAGCCGTGCCACACTTCGTGGGTATATTCCGGCAGCTCCAGCCGGGCAATTTCCGTTTTACCGCTGGGATCGTACAGACAGAGTTCAACCCGCTCGGCGTGGGCGCTGAACAGGGCAAAGTTCACGCCCTGGCCATCAAAATTGGCCCCCAGCAAATGGCTGTAACCCGCCGTAATTTCAAAACGCTGACTGTTTGACATTTATGCCTCGTTATTCAGTGAACAGATTGACGCGTAATAAACTAAATTCTTCCCGACACTCACTGTGCCACCAGCACGGCGCACCACTGCGATGCCAGTTCTGTCAGCGGCAGCTTGTCGCCTGCATCAAAGGTTTTACCGCTCAGCACATCCTGATAGCGGCGCTGGCCGAGTGCGGCGGGCAGGGCGATATGGGTATCAGCCCAGCGCGCCTCGGGCGGCTGATCGAGATTCTCCGGCAGTGAGTTAAAGACCCGCCGTGAGACAATCACGATGACCGCCTGATCCTCGCGAGTGCGGGCAAAGGCGAGCACCTTGTCCTGATGCTCACCCTCTGTCGACAGCGCCAGATAATCACCGTGGCGGAACAGCTCTGGCTGCTGCTGACGCAGCGTTAACAGCTTCACAATCGCCTGTTGATTGACCTGACCGCGCAGCCAGTGCGTCTCACTGCCGTCCTGCTGCGGCGCGTTAAGCATCGCCGCCAGCGCATCAAAATCGGGTTCGCGGCGGTTATCGGGATCGACCAGGCTGAAGTCCAGCGCCTCGCTGCCCTGATAAATGTCGGGTACGCCTGGTGCGGTAAGCTTCACCACGGTCTGGGTCAGGCTGTTGACCAGGCCGGCGCGCATAAAGGGTTGCAGTGACTGGCAGAAATCATTGAGGAAGGCGTTGTTGCCAGGCGCAAGCAGATGACGGGCATAGCTCAGCACCGCCTCTTCATAGTCATCGTTATTGTCGGCCCAGTCGGTGCGCAGTTTGGCTTCACGCATCGCTTTCTCAACATAGACCACAAAGCGGGCTTCCAGCGCCGCCAGACCTTCCGCATCCTGTGGCTGCAGGGTGGTCGGCCAGACGCCGGCCAGCGCTTCATACAGCATCCACTCCACGGCCGGTTCCGGTGCCGGGCCATCTTTCAGGCGTACGACGTGATCCTTGTTCATCTCCCGCCAGCGGCTGACGCACTCCGCCCAGCGCTGTGGCGCTTCGGTCAGGGTATAGAGCCGCGCACGGGCATCTTCGCCGCGCTTAGTGTCGTGCGTTGAGGTGCCCGACAGTGCATCGGGCTGATGTTCGCGCCGCGCCTGCATCTCTGCATGGAACTGATCCAGCGAGAAGTGACGCGCCAGCGGTTCAGCGCCGACTTCATTCAGTGCCAGCGCCATGTGCTGCCGGAAGAAGAGGGTGTCCTCGACCGATTTCGCCATCAGCGGGCCGGTCAGCTGCTGGAAGCGGGTGCGGAACTGCGTGGCATCGTCGCGGGCGGAGTCGGCAATCTCTGCACGCAGAATGCGGGCCAGGAAATCCAGCGCCTGGGTGTCGGGCGCATGATCGCTCGTTTTAACTTCACTGACGACCTGTTGCAGCAGCGCCGTGTCGGCGGATGTCAGGCCCTGCGGCGTTCCGTAGGTGCGGTAAACCGGGAAGGCCACCAGCAGCTCACGCAACGCATTTTTCAGCTCTGCTTCCGGCTGAGTCGTGCCCTCTGCATCGGCAATTTTCAATGCCAGTTGCAGTAAGCGGTTAAATTCACCGGCAAAGTTGCGGTTGGCCATCAGCAGCTTAGCGGCACGCAGCTCCGCTTTCATGTCGACGGTTTTGCCAATCACCGCCTGATAGGCTTTACGCAGTCCGCTCAGGCGATCGCTGTCAACCAGCAGATTGGCGAGCGCGGCCATAAACTCATAGCCGGTGGTGCCGGAAACCGGCCACTCATCAGGCAGCTGTTCATTGTCGCCGAGGATCTTCTCCACGGTGAGATAGCAGTCGGGACCGGCCGCCTGGCGCAACTGCTCCAGATAGCCGCGCGGATCGGCCAGGCCATCCACGTGGTCGACGCGCAATCCCTGCACCGCGCCGCTGTGAACCAGTTCGAGGATCAGCTGATGCGCGGCATCAAAGACGGCTTTATCTTCCACGCGCACGCCCACCAGACCGGTTACTTCAAAGAAGCGGCGGTAGGAGAGGTCGTTGGGCGCGTCGCGCCAGGACATCAGTCGCCACGGCTGCTGGTCGTGCAGCTCGGCGATCTCTGCGGCATCGCGCAGGGCGAGCACCGACTCTTCGCGATCCTGCCAGGTCTCAGGTTTCAGCGGATAGAAATTGTCGAAGTAGGCCAGCGCCGGTTTGCCGGTCTGCGGATCGCGCTGCACGCTGATATCACCGTTTTCCAGCACCGCCTCAAAGGTGTCACCGAGGAACGGCAGCGTCAGGCGGCGAGACCAGTCGATATCGAAATAAGTGGCATAGCGACTCTGTTCGCCATGTTCAATGACGTCGCGCCACCACGGGTTCTCCAGCGAGGCGGCCATATGATTCGGCACGATGTCGAGGATCAGCTCCAGCCCGGCCGCTTTCAGCGCGGCCACCATGCGGTCAAAACCTTCCCGGCCACCAATCGACGGCTCAATCTGGTTAACGTCGGTCACGTCATAGCCGTGGGTTGATTCAGCGGTGGCGCTGAAGATCGGCGAGGCGTAAAGATGGCTGATGCCCAGCTGTTTCAGGTAGGGCACCAGCGCCGCCGCACGGTCAAAGGTCATGCCGTTGCGGAACTGGATGCGGTACGTTGCGGTTGGAATAGTCATTCTGTTTCTCTCTTAGCCAGACGCACCACGATAGCGTTGGGAATCAGTTCGGTTGCGGTCTGCGGCCAGGCAAACAGCGTTTCACCCGGCAAATCGGGAATCGGCTGCGTGCTGTCGCCGACGTTCAGCGCCAGTGACAGCGTGCCCTGCGGGAAGTCCCAGCGCACCGCCAGGAAACCGTCTGCGGTTTTCACCACCTGACCGGTATCACCGCCAGCGGTCTGCAGCAGCGGCACGATATGTTCCTGACGCAGCGCCAGCAGATGACGCGTCAGCGCCAGCCACTGCTGACCTTCCGGCGTTTCTGTGCGCTGCCAGTCGAGTTTCGACTGTTCAAAGGTGGTGACATCGTTAGGATCCGGCACCGTTTCGCCGTGACCGGCATGGCCTTCAAACTCTCTGGCGCGACCTTCACGCACCGCTTTAGCCAGATCGCCGTGGAAATCGGTGAAGAACAGGAATGGTCGGGTTTCGCCATACTCTTCGCCCATAAACAGCAGCGGAATGTGTGGCGAGACCAGCAGCATGGCCAGCAGCACCTGTGTCCGCTCTGCACCTGCCAGCGAGACCAGCCTTTCGCCCTGCGCGCGGTTGCCCGTCTGGTCATGGTTCTGGATGAAGTCGACAAAGGCGACCGGCGGCTGACTGCTGCTCTTCACGCCGCGCGGCTCGCCCGACTGTGCTGAGACTTCGCCCTGATAGACAAAGCCTTCTGCCAGCGCCCGCGCTATCCGCTGCGCCGGCTGGTCAGCGAAGTCCTGGTAGTAGGCGTGGGTTTCACCGGTTGCCAGTACATGTACGGCGTTATGAAAGTCATCGTTCCATTCGCCGGTAAACAGCGGAGCATCTCCGTTCTCGTCGCGCGGATGCAGGAAGGTGACGTTTCGACAATCTTCGGTGGTGAGGTGAATGGGGCGATCGGTAATGGTGGCGCGGATGCGCTCGGCAATCTCAACCAGCACATGCTTTTCGCTCGGGTCATCAATCTGATCGATGGCATCAAAGCGCAGGCCATCCAGATTAAACTCCTGCAGCCAGTAGAGCGGTGCTTCCACGATATAGCGGCGCACCGCATCAACGTCATAGGCGATACCGGCGCCCCACGGCGTCTGGCGCTCTTTATGGAAGAAGTCCGGCGCGAGCAGCGGCAGATAGTTGCCCTCCGGGCCGAAGTGGTTCAGCACGATATCCAGCACCACCGACAGGCCGAGACCGTGCGCCGCATCGATAAAGGCTTTAAAATCATCCGGCGAACCGTAAGCCGCATGCGGTGCATAGAGCAGCACGCCATCGTAGCCCCAGCCACGATTGCCGCCAAACTGCGACACCGGTAGCACTTCAATCATGGTGATGCCGGTTTCGGCCAGCATCGGCAGCTTCTCTATTGCCGCCCGGAAGGTGCCTTCCTGGGTAAAGGTGCCGATGTGCAGTTCATAGACCACTGACTCCGTCCACGGACGACCCTTCCAGCCTGTGTTCTGCCACCGATACGCGTCAGGATCGATCACCAGGGAGGGCCCATTGACCTCCGCTTTCTGGGCGCGGGCAGCGGGATCGGGCACGGCCGTGCCATCCGCCAGTACAAAATCATATTCGGCATTCGCAGCCACACCGGCGACCTGGGCTTCAAACCAGCCGTCAGCCTGCGGTGTCATCTCAATATCTTTACCGGCGAGACGCAGCGTCACGCGTTGCTGACCGGTTGCCCAGAGGCGGAAACGCACCTCGTCACTGGCAACCCGTTCAGCGCCCCAACTTTTAGAAAAAGATTTGGATTCCATTCAGTTGCCTCATTTAGCCTGGAAATACGCGATGGTGACCACCGCGCGAATAGGATGTCGATGACGTAAGCGTCAAAAAATCGTAAAGCAATCAGTGAGACCCGGATGCCAGGTGGGCTGGCGCGCCTCTTCAGCCAGGAAGCTGGACTGGTATTCAGCGTGATGCGGCGGGAAGGGAAAAGTGAGACCGCTTCCACGCGGCATACAGAGAGTAATCATAGACTAAGATGTTGCAGTCGCAGGGCGGCAGGCGGTTCAGGCGCATTAATTTGCGTTAATTGTTCTGAATCGGCCTCTGGCTGGGGAGAATCATGGGGGGCAGGCCCAGAAAACCCTGCCGGATGGCGCGGATTCGCTATAAGCTTAAGCGCGATCGCGCAGGTCACGCTGGAGGATCTGCGGCGCTGAACATTTCAAAAGGATATTACGTGAGGAAACGCGTTCTGTTAGTCACACTGCTGCTACTGATTTCCGCCTGTTCTAACCGGGTCGGACACCGACTGGACAACCGTAATCTGCAGCACATTCATGCCGGTCAGACGACCAAAGCCCAGCTGATTGCGCTGTTTGGTCAGCCTGACAGTGAGACCCCTTACCCGGACGGGCAGCGGTTGCTGAAGTGGACCTACAGTGAGGCGCGCACCCTGAACACCACCGAAGGGCAGACGCTGACCGTGCAGATGAAGAATGACAAAGTGCTGAACTATGCGCTGAGTAAGAGTTAATGACCTGAGCTACCGTGGCGGTGCGGGACCGCCACAGCAGGTCACGGGTTACGGCATGCCGTTTGGCTCTGCATCCCCGCTGACGGGACGCGGCTGCGCCAGACGGGCGAAATCAGACCCGGCCGGATGCTGATAAATCTGCAGTTCAAAGAATCGGGACATGGCATAGATATACTCAAAAATCGCCGCCTGGGTATTCTCATAATCGGCCCAGAAAATGGATGAGGTGAAGCAGTAGATCTCCACCGGCAGCCCATCCGGCGACGGCTTCAGCGGCCGCACCACGATATACATCTCTTTCATAATGTCATCGCGCTGGGCCAGCCAGGCACTCAGGAATTTACGGAACACCATCAGATTGGTGATGCCGTTCTCCATAAACCAGCGGTCGCCGACAGCATTGATATCCCGTCCATCCAGCAGCTCAGTGATTGTTTCGCCCGCGAGGCGGATCTGGCTCATCGCCTGTAGCATCTCCTGATTCACAAAGGTGATCGACTTCTGATCAAGATAAAAGCTGCGCATGATGCGGCGCGCGCCCGAGGAGAACATCGCCTGCCAGTTGGTGTAGGTTTCGGTCAGGAAGTTCTTGGTCGGGATGCGCGAAATGGTGTTGTCCCAGTTGCGGATGGTGATGGTATGCAGCGCAATATCGATCACCTCGCCGCTGATATTCCTGTCCGGCATCTCAATCCAGTCGCCCAGTTGCAGGACATCGTTGGAGGAGAGCTGAATATTCGCCACCAGCGACAGCAGCGTATGCTGGAAGATCAGCATCAGTACCGCGGCGACCGCACCCAGCGAGGAGATAATAATCGCGGGTGACTTGTTGGACATAATCGCCAGAATCATGATCGCAGCGATAATATGCACCAGGATCTTACCAATCTGGATATAGCCCTTGATCGAGTGATTCTTGCGCTTGGATTTGCGCGAGTAGGAGTTGTTAACAATCTCCAGCACTTCGTTGAAGAAGATCGACAGATAGACAAAAAACAGAATGCCGCAGATGGTCTGAATCGCCACTTTCAGATTTTCAGGCAGGCCGGGCATGAATTGCAGGAAATTGTAGACCACAATCACCGGCACAAAATTTGACAGCTTCTGAGAGAGGCGGACATCTTTATCCAGCGGAACGTCTTTTTTATGACTGCTGAAAAAGACCTTCCTGATCACTTTGACGATGAAAAATTTGCAGATCAGGTGAGTGACCATCCCGGCCATAATCAGCAGCAGCAGGCTGAAGCCAATCGACAGCACCCGGTTCCCCTCAATAAAACTCATCAGACTCTGAATGTAATGCATGTTAACCACGTGCTAAAAATGTAAGGGGCGAATTCAACCACAGCACGGGGGCGCTTGTTAAGCGCCGAATGCGTTCAGGCGGCGTCACACTCTTTTTTCAGCGCAGTACGACGTGCTGGCTGCATCCGGCGTGGTGCGGAGAGCAGGCTTCTCTGCGACTGCGCTCAGATAAATCCCTCGCTGGCCGATAACAGCTTTATCTTCTCTGATATGAGTCTGCGGACATGCTTAAAAATCTTAAAATAACTCACGGTATTCTGGCGGTGCTGGCCGTCTTTATTACGTTACTGACCCTGACCGGATTTCTGTTCTACAACGGCGTGTCAAAAGCCGACAAAAACTTCGTGGCGGCCGAGCAGCTGACGCTGCAGCAGCAGCACCTGAGTGATGCGGTGAAAACCCTGATTAAAACCCGCGTCACCATCAACCGCGTGGCGATCCGTTTCCTGAAAAATCAGCAGGACCCTAAATCGCTGGCGGCGATGGCGGCGCTGCTGGAGCAGGCGGGTCAGTCAGCGGAAAAGGCGGATGCAGATTTTAAAGCGTGGCAGGCGATGCCGCGTAAAGCAGGACAGAGTGAAGCCCAGTCGACGCAGGTTCAGACTGCTTATCAGCATATGCGTGACACCATGCTGGCCTCTGTCACTTTTCTGAAGCAGGGCAACTACCCGGCCTATGGCAACCTTGAAGCGCAGGCGGCACAGGATCAGCTCGACACGGCCTATGAGGCCTGGCGTGCAGTGAACATCCAGCTGATGAAAGATACCTCTCTGCACAACCAGCGCAGCCTGACAGATGCACTCTGGGCGCTGCTGGCCATCGGCCTGATCACCGGCGTGATTGGGGTGGCAGTCTGGATGGGACTGCAGAAGCTGCTGATTAACCCGCTGGCCAGACTGACCGCTCATATGCGCGCTATCTCGGCCGGTGATTTAACCTCTGCGATTCAGCATGAGGGCCGCAACGAGATGGGCCAGCTGATTCAGGAGTTGCAGCAGATGCGTGATGCGCTGGTCGTGACCATTACCTCAGTCGATGACGCCACCCGCTCTATCTTCACCGGTGCCGCGGAAATTTCCGCCGGCAGCACCGATCTCTCTTCCCGTACCGAGCAGCAGGCAGCCGCGCTGGAACAGACCGCCGCCAGCATGGAGCAGCTCACCTCGACGGTGAAGCTCAACGCAGACAATGCACAGCAGGCGACCACGGTGTCGAAAGAGGCGTCAGCTACGGCCCTGCAGGGCGGTGAGACCGTTGCCCGGGTGATTGCCAACATGGATCAGATCAGCGAAAGCTCGAATCAGATCGCCGGTATTATCGCCATTATCGACAGCATCGCCTTCCAGACCAATATTCTGGCGCTGAATGCTGCGGTTGAAGCCGCGCGTGCCGGTGAACAGGGGCGTGGATTTGCGGTGGTGGCGGGTGAGGTGCGCTCGCTGGCCGGACGCAGCGCCAGCGCCGCGCAGGAAATTCGTGGACTGATCGACCGCTCAGCAGAGCGCATCAAAACCGGTGCCGGTCATGCTGCACAAGCGGGCACCGCGATGGAGAGTATTGTGAAGTCGGTGAGTCGTGTGACGCAGCTGATTGAAGAGATTGCGGCATCCTCGACCGAACAGACGCGGGGCATTGAGCAGGTCTGCATTGCAGTCTCAGAAATGGATGGGGTGACGCAGCAGAACGCCGCGCTGGTGGAGGAGTCCGCCACTGCCGCCGCCTCGCTGGAAGAGCAGGCGAGCTACCTGCGTAAAACGGTGTCGGTATTCAAAACCGGCACGCTGCACGCAGCGTTCTCTGCCGCACCGGTTGCGAAGGCGATTGCTGTGCCAAAACGTCAGCCTGTCGCTGTGACAGACAATGAGAACTGGCAGACCTTCTGATAACGGAACGTCTGACGGATCACCGCGCACGCGACTGTGCTACGCTTTCCGGCATAAAAAAACCGCCCCTGGAGGCGGTTTTTTATTTACTCAACGCATCAGGCCGGAACGGACTGTGCCTTCTGGCTACGGGACCAGACGCGGTGCGCTTTCATCGCCTGCGTGAAATCCGACATCAGCGCGATCTCAGCGGAGTCGCCCTGCACAATGCCTTCTTCCTGATCGGCATCTTCCAGGCCGAACTGCGCTTTAAAGCGGCGCGCGTCGCCCACCAGACCAATCACCTTGAGGTGTTTATAGGCTTCCAGCAGGAAGTAACGGGCATCGCCGCTTAACAGCAGGGCATCGATATTGCCATTCGGCACGATGACCGCATCAAAGGTCAGAGAAGGCAGACCGGCAAAGGTGGCATCAACCGGCAGCACTGAGCCGTCATCCGCACGCACCTGGCCCATATGCGGTGCCAGCAGTTTGGTGTGCACACCTTCTGCTTTCAGCGCCTGCAGAATCGCCAGCACATCAGCCGCTTTCACGCCGTCGCTCAGCAGCAACGCCACCTGACGACCTTTGATCTCACCATCCGGGATGGCATAAAGGCTCAGGCTGTCATCTTTGGTCAGGCCGTTCACTGCCGCCGGCGGCTGGATATTAAGCTGCTCATCGGTCAGGGCGAGTCCAAGGTTATCCGCCACGCCCTGCGCCAGCTTAGTATCGATGCGTGCCAGATGATCGACTACGCGCTCACGGATATAGGCGCGACCTACTTTACTCAGCTCAAATGAGTAGGCACCAATGATGTGCTGCTGCTCAACCTCTGTCTGGCTGTTCCAGAACAGGCGCGGCTGCGCATAATATTCACCGAACGACGGGCTGCGCTCGCGCACTTTATGACCTTCAACCCGCTCCTGATAGCTCTCGAAGCCGCCACCGGTTGCAGCAGGTGGGGTTTCGCGCGGCCAGTTGTCGTTGATCGAGTTCGGCTCGTAGTTTGCCGGATTGGTGTCGATATCCTGACGATGCATGCCCTGACGCTGGAAGTTATGGTATGGGCAGGTCGGACGGTTGATCGGGATCTCATGGAAGTTCGGTCCGCCCAGACGACTGATCTGCGTGTCGGTATAGGAGAAGAGACGACCCTGCAGTAGCGGATCGTTGGAGAAATCCAGACCCGGCACGATATGGCCTGGGTGGAACGCCACCTGCTCGGTTTCGGCAAAGAAGTTGTCCGGATTACGGTTAAGCACCATCTTACCGACGATCTCAACCGGCACCAGCGCTTCCGGGATCAGCTTGGTGGCATCCAGAATATCGAAGTCGAATTTGAACTCATCTTCTTCCGGGATCAGCTGCAGACCCAGTTCATATTCCGGGAAATCACCCGCTTCAATCGCTTCCCACAGATCGCGACGATGGAAATCGGGATCGCGGCCGGTCAGTTTCTGCGACTCATCCCACAGCAGCGAGGCTTTACCGGCCACCGGCTTCCAGTGGAAACGGACAAAGGTCGCTTTGCCTTCGGCGTTAATCAGGCGGAAGGTGTGGATACCAAAGCCTTCCATGGTGCGATAGCTGCGCGGAATGCCGCGGTCAGACATCGCCCAGATGACGTTATGCATGGTTTCCGGCTGCAGAGAGACGTAATCCCAGAAGGTGTCATGGGCGCTCTGACCCTGCGGGATTTCGTTGTGCGGTTCCGGCTTCACGGCGTGCACAAAGTCAGGGAATTTGTGCGCATCCTGAATAAAGAACACGGGCGTGTTGTTGCCGACCAGGTCAAACACACCCTCTTCGGTGTAGAACTTGGCGGCGAAACCGCGGATATCACGCACGGTATCGGCAGAACCTGCGCCGCCCTGAACCGTGGAGAAACGCACAAAGACGGGGGTGGTCTGCTCGGGATCGCTGAGGAACTGCGCTTTGGTCAGATCTTTCAGGGAACGATAAGGCTGGAAATAGCCGTGTGCGGCAGAGCCTCGGGCGTGCACGATACGCTCCGGGATACGCTCATGGTCAAAGTGCGTGATCTTCTCACGCATAATAAAGTCTTCCAGCAGCGTCGGACCACGCGAACCGGCACGCAGTGAGTTCTGATCGTTGGCGATGCGTGTGCCCTGGTTGGTGGTCAGAGGGCGGTCGGTGCCGTTTTTGCGGCTGGCTTCAAGCTGATCAAGTTTGGCGTTGTGTGTCTGTGGCGCTTTCAGGCTGCCCGGGGCGGTAGGCTGTTTGCCTGGCGGGGTCGGTTCGGCTGGGGGCTGATGCGAACCATCTTTCGGTGCCAGGGATCCCAGCCCCGGTTCTGATGATTCCGGACCGGTGGTCGGCGCGCGTTCGCTCAGGGGTTTCTTCTCGGTTTCTTTCGACATTAATCCATGCTCCAGCTGTTATTTTACGTTCGGCGACACTAAATATAGAACAACCTGAACAATGCTGAGGTTAAATCCGCGATTTAAACTACCCCGCAACGCCTTTTTTATCGGGTTCAAAACGCGCGCTTATCTCTCAGCCCTCCTTATCGCTTCGCTTATTCACGCCTTGTGCCGTCTGGCTTAGCGGCCTCTCAGTCCGCGCCCGCTATAGTGGCAACCCGCTTTGATGCCACGGCAGTTCCGCTTATTACCGGCGAGTGGGATGTACCAGAAGAGGCCCCTGACCATTAAATAAAATTAATGCCGGGAAGTGTTCATCACGGTTGAATTGTGAAATGTTATATCATAACATTTCTGGCTGTTACATTAATCGGGGATCAGGCTTTGAAAAATCATGCAGGTAAATGGATGGGACTCGTCGGCGCGCTGTTAATGAGTCAGCAGGCGCTGGCACAGGGTACGCATGCCCATGGAAAACCGCTGTCAGCGATGGAACAGAAGGCGGCTGAAGGGGTTTTCGCTGACAGCGATGTGAAAGATCGTCCACTCTCTGACTGGGACGGAATCTGGCAGTCGGTCTATCCGCTGCTGCAGAGCGGCGAACTGGACCCGGTCTGGCAGAAGAAAGCGCAGCAGGACAACAGTAAAACGGCAGAACAGTACAAGGCCTATTATCGCAAAGGCTACGCCACCGACGTCAATACCATTGGGATCGAAAATGGCGTGATGGAGTTCCACGTCGGCGATAAGGTCAGCGCCTGCCACTATCACTATGCAGGCCACAAAATCCTGACCTATACGTCCGGGAAGAAAGGCGTGCGCTACCTGTTCGAGTGCCAGGACGCCAGCAGTCAGGCGCCGAAATATGTGCAGTTCAGCGACCACACCATCGGGCCGCGAAAGTCCGCCCATTTCCATATCTTTATGGGCAACCAGTCTCAGCAGGCCCTGCTGGCGGAGATGGACAACTGGCCAACCTATTACCCTTACCAGATGACGAACGCACAGGTGGTGGATGAGATGCTGCACCACTGAGTGCCGGGGCGGGGCTGAAAACCCGCTGGTCACAGCGGGTTTTCATTATTACCTTTCGCCGCCTTTATCCCACCCACACCGGGCGTCGTGAGGCGGGGATGCCGCGCACCACCCGCTGATATGACTCTTCAACCAGCTGCTGAATCAGGCCTGGCGAGAGACCGTCGCCGGGATACACCGTAATCCAGTGGCGCTTATTCATATGGTAACCGGCAGTGATCGAGGGATAGATCACCCGGTGCAGCTCTGCCTGCTGCGGTTCGCATTTCAGGGTAATAATCGGTACGCCCCGCAGTTCGGTCAGCAGTAAAAACACTTTTCCACACACTTTATAAACCTGATGTTCCGGCCCGAATGGATAGCCTGATTCGGCGGCGGGCAGCCGTTCAGCCGCGTCGATAGCGATGCGCTGGATCGCGTGACCCTGCATAGTCTCTCTCCCTGTCATTATTCAGTCTGTCGCTGTGGCCCGCGACTGGCTGGTCGCCAGAGGCCTGTTACACTTCTGATAAGCATTAATCAGGAGCAGTCATGAAATTAGGCTTTGCATGTAAATATCTCAATAGCGATGGCAAACAGTTCTTCCCGTTTCGCGCGACGACCCGTAAACGATTTCTGAGTTTACCGCACGCTGAACGTCATCAGCTGGTTCATGAGATCACCGTTACTAATCTCAATAATCTCTACCTGACGCTTGAGCATTTGGCCACGTTACCGCCGCCGCTGCGAATGATGCGTATCGGCAGCGATCTGTTGCCACTTTACACGGTGCCCGAAGCGACGCCGCTGTTTGCGGAATTCCTGCCTGAGCTTTATCCGCTGTTTGCCCGCTGTGGCGAGCTGGCACGGGCACATGATATCCGGCTCTCCTTCCATCCGGGACAATATACCGTGCTGGCTTCCGATAATCCCGATGTGGTGGTGCGCGCACTGGAGGATGTGGAGTATCACACGCTCTGCGCCTGTCTGATGGGCTACGGTAAGACCTTCCAGGATTTTAAAATCAACATTCATATGAATGGTAAGGCGGGCTTCGACGGCTTTAAGCAGTCGTTTAATCAGCTCAGCCCGGAGGCGCGGCTGATGCTGACGGTGGAGAATGATGAGATCTCCTGCTCGCTGGATGATGTGCTGCAGGCGGCACCCCTCTGTCCGGTTGTGCTGGATATCCACCATCACTGGGTGAAAGAGAGCGAGTTTATTCAGCCGGATGACGCGCGTGTGGCCAGGGTAATCGACTCCTGGCGCGGCGTGCGACCGGTGCTGCACTATTCGATTTCTCAGGAGGGGATTATTCCGCAGGAGGGCTGGCCCGATCAGCAGCAACTGGGCGTGAGCAAAAGCAAACTGCGGGCGCACTCTGACTTCTTCTTCAATCCGACGCTGAATGGGTGGGCGCTGTCGTTTCAGGCTTTCGACATCATGTGCGAAGTGAAAATGAAAAATCTGGCGCGGGAACCGCTCTGGCAGTGGGGCGTCGCGCAGAAGCTGCTAAAGGATCCCCTGGCTGAAGGGGCCAGGGAATCGGCAGACGTTAAATAATCGCGACGCCGCCTGTAACGGCAATGGTGGCCCCGGAAATGTAGCTGGCTTCATCACTGGCCAGCATCACATAGGTGGGTGCCAGCTCAGCAGGCTGACCGGCACGCTGCAGTGGTACTTCACTGCCAAAGTTTTTCACCTGTTCAACCGGCATGGTCGATGGGATCAGCGGTGTCCAGATGGGACCAGGTGCGACCGCATTGGCACGGATGCGTTTCTCCGCCAGCAGGGCTGCCAGGCCGCCAGAGAAGTTAACGATGGCGGCTTTAGTCGCGGAATAGGCGAGCAGTTTCGGTTTCGGCTGGTCAGCATTGATCGAGGCCGTATTAATGATCGAGCCGCCTGCAGGCATATGTTTTGTGGCCGCTTTGGTGATGTAAAACATCGCGTACAGGTTAGTCTTCATCGTCCGATCAAACTCGTCGTCGCCGATCTCATCCAGCGATTCGCGCGTCATCTGATACGCCGCGTTATTCACCACAATGTTAATTTCACCAAAGGCTTCAACGGCTTTATCGACCAGCGCGTTGCAGTGTGATGCATCAATAATGTCACCGGGCACTAAAATCGCTTTCTGACCGGCGGCCTCAACCAGTCTGGCGGTATCCTGCGCATCCTCATGCTCATCAAGATAAGAGATCAGCACGTCAGCCCCTTCCCGGGCAAAAGCAATCGCCACGGCCCGGCCAATGCCGGAATCGCCGCCGGTAATAATCGCTTTTTTACCCGCCAGACGGCCTGAACCCTGATAACTCTCTTCACCATGATCGGGCTGTGGCTGCATCGCGGCGGTACTGCCGGGCCACGTCTGCTGCTGCTCTTCGAAGGGGGTTGTGGACGCTGAGTGGATGACATGACGTCTCCTCCATAAAAAAGATGGGAAAAACCTGTCAGGGCATCGATCCCTGACAGGAGGGCAATTAAGGTTTCGGTGGCGTAACGCCGTCAATCTGCTCTGACTGCGCACCGGAGCCGGGACGGGCATTGCCGAGCAGCGGCTCATCGCCCAGAATCTCGGGCTGCTGTTTCGCGCTGAACTGACCATGACCATCATAAGCGGGGCCACTGCTCCAGCGTCCTTCCGGCAGCGATTTATCCAGCGAGGTATTCAGGCAGTAGTAAGAGTGCTCCTGCGCCTCATGTTCCTGCGGGAAGCTGTTCGGGATCGGCAGTGACGCGTTCAGGCCACCCATCTCTTCGATCACCGCCAGCCACTGCTGCTGGTGCATGGTGTCACGGGCGATCAGGAAGGAGAGGAAATCCTTCATGCCTTTATCTTCGGTCATGTTGTAGAGGCGGGTGGCGAGTACGCGGCCGGTGGCTTCTGCGGTGACGTTAGCCAGCATATCGGCCGCCACGTTGCCAGAGGCGTAGATGTGGCTCATGTCGAACGGCATGCCGTTGGCGTTCACCGGCATTGCCGCCAGACCGGAAGAGAGGATATGGCGCGGATTCATGCCGCCCAGAATCGCATTAACGACCGGATCTTTCGCTGACGCTTCCTGGTAAGAGAGCGGTGCGCCTTCAAGGTTAAGCGCTACGGCGTAGCCCAGCATTTCGATATGGCTCAGCTCTTCGGTGGCGGTAGAGATCAGCAGATCCCGAATCCGCGCATCACCCCGCGCGCCCATCGCCTGGAAAAAGTATTGCATCGCTACACGAATCTCACCCTCGACGCCACCGATGGCCTGCTGTAACAGCATGGCAAACTCTGGATCGGGCTTCTCTACACGAACCGGGAATTGAAGTTTTGATGAATGATGAAACATGATTATTTTCCTCGTCTGTGTTTGCAGTGGATGCAGAAAAAGCCTGGACACAGATATTGGATACATAAAGCGAACCGAGAGCAATTAATCGCAATTTAAGGTGAAATAAGCGGCAAAAACGGTAAATAGTAGCGCTATATGTGGTCCGGCAGGGGAGGCTATGCGGGAGGTAAAAAAGAGGCGGGTGATGCAGTGCAGCAGCAATAAAAAAGCCCCTTTAAAAGGGGCCGATTCCGTAGTGGAAAAGCATCCGTGCTAATTCGCGTTCCGTCATAACAGACACAGGTTTTTAGCTTTCGCTGGTAGCTGTTGCACGCTGCAGAACATGTTCAAGAGCCTGACGGTAAATATCCTGCTTAACCACGTCGCGCTCGCTCTCCAGGTGGTGAATCAGGCCCAGCACGATGTCTTTATCGGAGACATGGGCTTTGGCTCGTGCGAGTTCAGCATGGACCGCGGCGATAACCTGTTTTTCAGTCGTCAGCGCTGTACCAGAGTTCATGAAGTAATCAGAAATCTGAGACTCTGTATTCATCGTTGTTTGCATGTCAGGCCTCATAAGAAATTGGGGGAGTATGCGTTGATTCAGATCCGGTAACCGGCTGACGCAAAAAAAATTGCATCTGAAGGTGGAAATCCACAACACCTTCAGATGCGGTGCAAAGCACACTCGTTACAAGTGATTTAACATCACGAGACAAAGTTATACAAGAATGGCAAAGTTGTACAATAAAATTTGACAAAAGATCACTGGTCAGAGGTGTTGAGGGGCAGGCAGACAACGGAAGCGTATCGGGTTTCCAGTCTTTATCTGATTTAATTCAGGGTGTTAAAAGATTTTTTTCGCAGGATGATAGTGTCCGCTGGTGCGTAACGCCTCTTTTTTTTCAGCCGTGCGAAAACGATACAATAGCCGTTCAGCCAGATATTTCAGCAAAAAACCTGTACAGGCCGTACAGGTTTTTTGCGCAGGAAAAACGGACAACGCAACACGACTGCTGCAATCCTGTCCGCCTGACAGGTCATGCCACATAATTCACTTCCCACGCCTGATGCAGAAGGCTAAGGTTGAGCCCTTATTCATCACAAGGAAATGATCATGGTTCACGACTATTTTGCGATTCCGCCTGCGGGCGTGACTCAGGAACAACATAAACGTTCAGTGGCTGTGGCAGCGGCGCTGTCAGTGGCAAAGGAGTCCGTCAGCGCTTCAACGTCAGCAACCGGCTCAAAAGCCTCCTGGGACCTGCAGGCCGTGGCGAATGAAATTGGTAATCTGGCCGATGCGATTCAGGATGCGCTGGAGAGTGATAGCCAGGCGTAAATACTAACCCGGGGACGGGGCAGGTCAGGGGATGGCAGTGTTCAGGAGCCGGTAACGTCCGGTGAGCGGACGCTGCCGGAAAGCCCTATTCCATTGCGGGTGGCTCATATTTAATATACTGGCGCAGGGCGTCATGGATTGCCTGATTGTTGCCTTCCTCCAGACCGCGTTCGGCATATTCTTTTGCCAGGGCGGCCAGCACATCGTCAAATTTCCCTTTGTAGTTGAGATTATTCAGCGCAATTTGCTGACCGAGTATCGCTTTTAATACCGTGGTCTCAACCGTTAACTGTGCAACTGCCTCTTCCAGATGTTTAATTCGATCGTCGTCTGCCATAACCCCTCCAGGCCTTAAAAAAGGCAGAATAACCAGCCCGCGTTGAATATTCAAACCTCAGCGAATGCCACAGAGTCGTTGTCAGATTTTCCTTAAGTAAAAATAATCAGCGGGTGAATTTATAAGATTAGTTACTGAAAGAAAAAAACGCTGATATTCCCGTACTGCGGCAAAAGTAACCCGTTTCTGCTTACTCTCACAGCAGTGAGAAAAAAGAAGGTTAAAAAAGTGCATTACCATCAACTCCTTTGCCTAAAAATGTTCCGTGTCACTTGATTAAATGGGGGATTAGCTATTACTGTATTTATATACAGTAATCTGAGAAAGGAGTGAAATTGTGGAATTCATTAAACCTGCGGACATTCGCGCCGTTATGCCTTTACCGCTTTATATCGAACGTGTGCCGTGTGGATTTCCCTCCCCGGCGCAGGATTATGTCGAACAACGTATCGATCTCAATGCGCTGATGGTGCAGCATCCCAGCGCCACCTATTTTGTCCGCGTCAGCGGCGAGTCGATGATTGAGGCGGGCATTAACGATGGTGACATGCTGGTGGTCGACAGCTCGCTCACCGCCTCACATGGCGATATCGTGGTGGCCGCCGTCGACGGTGAATTTACCGTTAAACGTCTTCAGCTTCATCCCTGCCTGCAACTGATGCCGATGAATACCAAATTTAAACCGATCGCTATCCAGACCGAAGATGCGCTGGAGGTGTTTGGTGTTGTGACCTTTGTTATTAAATCGACGCACTGACCATGTTCGCGCTGGTCGATGTGAACTGCTTTTATGCGTCGTGTGAAACCGTTTTCCGGCCCGATCTGAAAGGCAAACCGGTGGTGGTGCTGTCGAACAATGACGGCTGTGTGATTGCGCGCAGCGCCGAGGCAAAGAAAGCCGGCATTAAAATGGGCGCGCCCTATTTTAAAATGCGCGAAGAGCTGACGCGTCATGCGGTACAGGTCTTCAGCTCAAATTACGCGCTCTATGCCGACATGAGCCATCGGGTGATGACCATCCTCGAAGAGATGGCCCCCTCGGTAGAAATCTACTCGATCGATGAGGCATTTATGGATCTCACCGGCGTGCAGAACTGCATGGCGCTGGAGACCTTTGGCCGTCAGGTCAAAGAACGGATCCGCAAAGAGACCCATCTGACCGTCGGCGTCGGCATTGCACAGACCAAAACGCTGGCCAAGCTGGCGAATTTTGCGGCCAAAAAGTGGAGCAAAACCGGCGGCATTGTCGATCTGTCGGACCCCGAACGACAGAAAAAGCTGCTGGCACTGATCGATGTGGCTGACGTCTGGGGCGTGGGGCACCGGATCGGCAAACGACTCAACGCCATGGGCGTTATGACGGCGAAAGATCTGGCCGATCAAAGCACCGAATCTATTCGCAAACAGTTCAGCGTGGTGATGGAGCGTACCGTCAGGGAACTGCGTGGCGAATCCTGCCTGGAACTGGAGTCAGTGACACCGGATAAGCAGCAAATCATGTGTTCGCGTTCGTTTGGCAGCCGCATCTCCGATTATGACCAGATGCGCGAAGCCGTCTGTGCCTATGCGGAGCGCGCGGCAGAGAAACTGCGTCGTGAGAACCAGTATTGCCGTCAGATAGGGGTATTTTTGCGCACCAGCCCGCACGCAACTGACGAACCCTTTTATGGCAATCAGTCTATAGAGACGTTGCTGATCCCGACGCAGGACACCCGCGACATCATCAACGTAGCAATGGCGTGTCTGGATAACATCTGGATTAAGGGATATCGCTATATCAAGGCGGGCATCGTGCTGGGGGATTTTTTCAGTCAGGGCGTGGCACAGCTTGATCTGTTTGATGAGCATCAGCCGCGCCGCAACAGCCAGGAGCTGATGCAGCTGATGGATAAAATTAACAAAACCGGCAGCGGAAAGCTGTGGTTTGCCGGGCAGGGAATCAACAAGGCCTGGGCGATGAAGCGCGAGATGCTGTCACCTGCCTATACCACACGGGTAGCAGATTTGCCGGTGGTGGCGGTTAAGTAGGTGCGGGTCCGGCCTCCTCTGTTGCTGTCGTAACAGCGTCTGCTAAAAGCTTTTTTTATCACGCGATTAAAGTGACAGGAAGTTATGCTTTGCCTGGCCCGATTGAGTCGTTTTTCATCGGGCATTTTAAAAAAATAACCAGGTAAATATAATGGATTTCAGAGAGTTTGAAGCCAGAGTAATGCTCTGGCCTGCAATACATTTCACAGCAATCATTCAATCCCGCCACCACGACGACTATGAGATTTATGCGGTCGACGACGACAACAATATCAAAACCCGACTCTTTTTATGCTTTGCTGACAATGAGAGCCACGCCAGCCTGCTTATTAAGCAGTTTATGTTATGGCTCATCAAAATAAACGCCCAGCAACGCAGGAAGCAACGGGCAGATCGCCGCAAAGAGACCGCGTTATTATCTGAATGAGTCGTGACCGGTTTGCCCTGTAACCTGTGTCGGGTTGCAGGGCACAACCGGTTATTTCCCTTGATCATCGGGCGACAGAAACGGACATCCGTCAGTGTCAGGTCGCTGGCCGATCGCCGCTATCTATACTTGTTACCCGTGCCTGGGATAGAATCCGGGCTGATTCTGACAGGAACGTACCTCCCAGACCGGTAACAATGATCACGACAGCGACAGCGCATAAAAACAAAGAGCGGGGACGGCCCAGAGAGTTCGATATTGAACAGGCTCTGGATCACGCCATGATCGTTTTCCGCCAAAAAGGGTATCACGCCACATCAATAAGCGATCTGGGTGAGGCGATGAACCTCTCCGCAGGCAGCATCTATAAGGCCTTTAAAGATAAGCGCTCGCTCTTTCTGCTGGTGTTTGAACGTTACCTGTTGCTCAGAAATACCGAGCTGCGCCGTCGTCTGGCACCCTGTATCAGCGGACGGGAAAAAATAACCGAGCTGTTGCAGTTCTATCTCGACTCGGCGCGTGCTATCGAAGGGCGGCGCGGCTGTCTGGTCGTTGCCAGCGCCATTGCACTGCAGACGATGGATCAGGCGCTGGCGCAGCGTATTGATGAGGTAGTCCGGCGTAATCAGCGCTTCCTGGTCTCGCTGCTGGAGCTGGGGCAACGGGATGGCTCAATCGATAACACGCTGGACAGTGAAGCGGCAGCCGGTTTAATCCTCTGCATTGCTTACGGTATGCGGGTGGCAGGCAAGGTCAGCGATGTGAGCAACGAACAGCAGACGCTGGCGCTGGCATTAAAAGTACTGGGGTAATCGTTACGGGGCGGGTCAATCAATAAGCCGGCATTTCTCCGCCCGTATTTTGTCGGACAGAGAAAGTCTGCAGTGCGCTTTTCCCGGCGCTGTTTATGTGCCAGGCTTTTACGTTTTATTCTGTAGCGTAATAATTAAGGCCTGCTTCGTGAAAACCGCAATCTTACTGACACTCGTAGCCGCTATTGGCTGCTCTGTTTTTGCTGCCGAGGGGGGATTTGAAACCCGCGCAGCGAAACATCCGCTGCAACAGCAGGTGACGGAAAGCGGAGAACCGCTGACGCACTAACGGAAGTCGCTGGCAGAGAGCGTTTGCTGCCTAACGGCCAAACAGCAGGCTGATAAGAGCACGGTAGTGACGCTCCTCTTCCTGCGTAGACGCTGTTTCCAGCCGACGAAGAAGTTTGGTACAGATCGCTTTACGGTTTACGTTCCCGCCCGCATGCAGAATTTCCACCACTACCTGGCCCAGCGTTTCCTGCTGTGAGGGCAGACTTGCCGCATTAAAATAACGGGCAATATCGTCTGCCGTCCGCGGCAGTCTCTGGTTCGGGTACATGGGTGATTTCCTGTAATAAGGTGATGGAAAAACGATCGCTTCGCGGCAAAGTTATACAAAAAAGGCGAGCCTGCATAGCTATTTCAGCGCAGAAGAGGAGGTTTTTGTGCTATCAGCATAGCGTTTAGCGATAAAACAGAAAAAATGCAAAAACTGGCGTGGTGCAGGGAAAGGCGTAATGGCACCAGGCGAGGCCTGGCACCCTGAACCAACAGCGCAGTCATTCAGCGCATTAACGATAATCTTTGAGGAAAACCGGCGCCTGTCCGGTCTCGACCAGCCAGTTTAATTCGGCGCGGTCGCGCGTTGAGGCCTCGATAAAGCCTTTGAGCCAGTTGCGTGTATCAGCAATCTGTGCGACGCGCTCATCGCTACGTTCGTTTTCAGCCATTTCACCCAGCTGGCGAATCAGTGATACCAGTGTAATCTCCTGCTCTTCAAACGCCAGATTGATTGCGGCTTCACCAAGAATCCTATGACCGATTGTTTTATCATGGTAAACCATCAGCGACCTCCTGATTGAATAACGATATGAATAGTCTAGTTAAAGGCAATCCGGACTAAAAGATCGGAAACCGCCGATAAACGCGGTTTAAATTTTAAAAATAAAATGAACCTTTAAGCGAAGCGATAAGTCTCTAATAAAAAACAATAAAAGCAAACGTCTGTTTTACGGATAAAGCAGTCTGAGCTATTAAGCTGGTAAAAAAGGATAGTATTGCCTGAAATTCAGATAAGCAACAGGCGGGTGAGTCACGATTATTGCTATGCTGCCTGCCATATTATTGCCAAAGCATGACGGATATTTCTGATTGGAATCGGCAGGTGACAGAGAAATTCGGTCGCGCCACATGGCGTACTAAGCGCAGGAAAAAATAAAGCCGCCCGTAGGCGGCTTTATTAACTGGACGAGCGTGCCCGGTTTATTTCTTCGGTACTTCAGAGACCGCTTTAACGTCCGCTTTATTAATCTGTTGCTTCACGCCATTGGCGTCAGTGTAGGCCAGCAGGCCAGCATCTGACTCAGAAGGCTTGCCATCACTAATAATGGTGCGTCCATCGTTAGTCTGAATCGCATAACTGGTACGGGTGCAGCCGGTTAATACGGTCATACCAATCAATGCGGCGAGAGGTAAAATCAGCGCTTTTTTCATCTTATTCACCTTATATTAGTTGTCGAGTTCACTCATATTACTGATCTCATTGCGATTGATCTGCTCAGTTTTTCCTGTCTGAGCATCGCGATAAGAAACCAGGCCAGTATCTGAATCGATCTGCGGTTTACCATCAGTCACAATGGTGCGGCCATCAGTGGTCTTAATCGACTGATTCGAGGCGCAGCCCGCCAGCGTACCTAAAGAAAGAGCCAGCAAAGCAATGGCTGACAGGGATTTCATTTTCATTTTTTTTCAACTCCATGAAGTATAACCAGACGTTTACAGCATAGACGGCTTTATAGAGTTTGCTGGTCCTGACACGTTTCGCTGCCGGTTTTTTAGACAAAAAAGGGGGGGTGTAGCGATTATTCTGGGGAATGACGGCAGGGAATAGCATTTATTGCAAATGTGCACGGCTGTTTATGCCGTTTTAACAGCGACATTACCGGGCCGGAATAAACGTGACGCCAATGCAGGAAATAAGCACAGCAGCCGAAGCCGATATTCTTTGTTAAAGCCAGAGTCGGCCCGGGGGTAATCGTCTGCACCAGCGTTAACAGCTGATCATGTCCGCAGGCCCGATATCCTGATGACTATCGGGCCAGTGAGGAAAGGGATCAAAGAAGGGAGTCTTCGCCGGCTTTGGCTGCCGCTTTTTCCGCTTTCATAGCGCTGACCGGATCGGATGCGCTCAGCCAGCGGTCAAATTTCTGGTAGGTGTCAATAAAGGTTTTAAAGTAGCTGCTGGCGACGGTGGCATTCTCTTTGTGGTTCATAAACGCCACGGCCAGCTTAAATGCATCTTCGTTATCAAATTTCATGTTTGTTTCCCTCGCTTAAGATCTATAGAGCGTAGCCTGAGAACGCGGCCTGTGCATTCAGACAACCGTCTGAAAATGCGCAATAATTCAGGCTGCCTGACAGCATCCACCAGATTGGCGTGGATTCCCACTTACTTCGCGCCAAATCCTTCTTATAATGCCAGCTTCACTCGTGATGGAGACCCGCTAATGTTGAAAGGATTAACCGTTACCGCGGTGCTGCTGCTCTCGGGCTGTAGCCTGATGCATAAACAGCCACCGTCGCCGCAGACCCTGCACTATCGCTGCGGAACCCTGCCCCTGACCGTGACGCTGGATGAGGCGAAAGAGCAGGTGAGCTTCATTATGGATGGCCAGCCCCTGACGCTGAAGCAGACGGTATCCGCTTCCGGCGCGCGCTACAGCGACAACACCTATGTGTTCTGGTCCAAAGGAAACGGCGCATTTATCGAACGTAATGATAAAATCGTCGTGAACGATTGTGAGCTGCAACCTGCCAGCTGACTCTTTATCTGAATAGGCGAGCATTATGAGCGACAGCGAAACGCTACACACCATTGCCCATCTGCGGCGCGAATATACCCGCGGCGGATTGCGTCGTAAGGATCTGCCGGATGATCCGATAGCCCTGTTTGAACAGTGGCTGAGCCAGGCGTGTGAAGCAAAACTGCCCGATCCCACGGCAATGACCGTGGCCACCGTGGATGAGCAGGGCCAGCCGTGGCAGCGCATCGTGCTGCTGAAACACTTCGATGCGCAGGGCATGGTGTTTTACACCAACCTTGGCAGCCGCAAGGCGCTGCAGCTGGCGCACAATCCGCGCATTTGCCTGCACTTCCCGTGGCACTACCTGGAGCGTCAGGTGATGGTACTGGGTGAAGTGGAGAAACTGTCGCCGCTGGAGGTGCTGAAATATTTCCACAGCCGTCCGCGCGACAGCCAGATTGGGGCCTGGGTGTCGAAGCAGTCGAGCCGGATTTCGGGCCGTGGCATTCTGGAAGGAAAGTTCCTTGAGCTTAAGCAGAAGTTCCAGCAGGGCGACGTGCCGCTGCCCAGCTTCTGGGGCGGCTACCGGGTGAAATTTCACACCGTGGAGTTCTGGCAGGGAGGCGAACATCGTCTGCACGATCGTTTCATCTATCAGCGCGATCACGACGGCTGGAAAATCGACCGTCTGGCACCCTGAATCTGCATCATTTCGCCCTATCAGCGCTGGCACAGAAGGCGTCAGCGCTTTATGCTATAGCCCTCATTTTTTTCGATTCCGCAACTCAGCGGAAAGCTGTGTACCAGCATAGGTGCAGTCTGATCAATTTGGAGTCAGTAATGACCAGCAGTAACCTGATACAACAATTGCAGGAGAGGGGCCTTATCGCCCAGGTGACGGATGAAGACGCGTTAACAGAGAAACTGGCGCAGGGGCCAATTTCGCTCTATTGCGGCTTTGACCCCACTGCTGACAGCTTGCATTTGGGCCATCTGGTACCGCTGCTCTGCCTGAAGCGTTTTCAGGATGCCGGCCATCAGCCGGTGGCGCTGGTCGGGGGTGCAACCGGCCTGATTGGCGACCCGAGCTTTAAAGCCGCAGAGCGTAAACTTAATACCAGCGACACCGTCAACGAATGGGTTGAGAAGATCCGCCAGCAGGTGGCGCCATTCCTGGACTTCGATTGCGGCAGCAACAGCGCCATCGCCGCCAACAATTACGACTGGTTTGGCAGCATGAACGTGCTGACCTTCCTGCGGGATATCGGCAAACACTTCTCCGTTAACCAGATGATCAATAAAGAAGCGGTGAAGCAGCGTCTGAACCGTGACGATCAGGGCATCTCCTTTACCGAGTTCTCCTACAATCTGCTGCAGGGCTATGACTTTGCCTGCCTGAACGAGCGTCACGGCGTATCGCTGCAGATTGGCGGTTCCGATCAGTGGGGTAACATCACCTCCGGTATCGACCTGACCCGTCGTCTGCATCAGAACCAGGTGTTTGGCCTGACCGTTCCGCTGATCACTAAGTCTGACGGCACCAAATTCGGTAAAACTGAAGGCGGCGCAGTCTGGCTGGATGCGAAGAAAACCAGCCCGTATAAGTTCTATCAGTTCTGGATCAACACCGCGGATGCTGACGTCTATCGCTTCCTGAAGTTCTTCACCTTCCTGAGCATTGAAGAGATCAACGCGCTGGAAGAAGAGGACAAAAACAGCGGCACCGCGCCACGTGCGCAGTATGTGCTGGCTGAGCAGGTAACGCGTCTGGTGCATGGCGAAGCGGGGCTGTCGGCGGCAAAACGTATTACGGCCAGCCTCTTCTCAGGCTCCGTGAGCGACATGACCGAAGCCGATTTTGAACAGCTGGCGCAGGATGGTATGCCCACTATCGTGCTGGGCACTGACGACGATCTGCAGCAGGCGCTGGTGAAAGCTGAGCTGGTGCCGTCTCGCGGTCAGGCTCGCACCATGATCGGCTCCAATGCCGTTTCTCTGAATGGTGAAAAGCAGTCTGATGCGGAATACCGCTTCAGCGACAGCGACAAACTGTTTAACCGCTTTACGCTGCTGCGTCGCGGCAAGAAACATTACTGCCTGATTAACTGGCAGTAAGATTTCAGGGCCGGTTTCCGGCCCTTTTTTATGGCAAGGCAGGAAAGGGCAAACAAGTGAAAAATATTTTAGCGATTCAGTCGCACGTTGTTTTTGGTCACGCCGGTAACGCGGCGGCTGAGTTTCCGATGCGCCGCCTGGGGGCAAACGTCTGGCCGCTGAATACCGTACAGTTTTCCAACCATACGCAATATGGCCACTGGACCGGCACGGTGATGCCTGCAACGCATTTAACCGACATCGTTAAAGGTATTGCGGATATTGACCGCCTGAAGACCTGTGACGCGGTGCTGAGCGGCTATCTGGGTTCGGCAGAGCAGGGCGAGCAGATTCTGCAGATTGTTCGGCAGGTCAAAGCAGCTAACCCAAATGCCTGGTACTTCTGCGATCCGGTGATGGGTCACCCCGAGAAAGGCTGCATTGTGGCACCCGGCGTGGCGGAGTTTCACTGCAAAATGGCAATGCCGGCCAGCGACATTATCGCCCCGAATCTGCTTGAGCTGGAGATGCTGAGCGAACGCACCGTTACCGACGTCGACGCGGCAGTCGACGCGGCGCGGGCGCTGATTGCCCAGGGACCACGCGTGGTACTGGTGAAGCACCTGGCGCGCGCCGGTCGTCGCAGCGATCGCTTTGAGATGCTGCTGGTAACGGCGGAAGACGCCTGGCACATCAGCCGTCCGCTGGTCGATTTTGGTGTGCGTCAGCCAGTCGGCGTGGGCGATCTCACCAGCGGTCTGCTGCTGGTGAATCTGCTGCACGGCAAATCATTGCAGAATGCGCTGGAGCACGTCACTGCGGCGGTCTATGAGGTGATGCTGAAAACCCACCAGATGGGCGAGTATGAGCTGCAGCTGGTGGCGGCCCAGGATGCCATCGCCAGTCCGACGCAGCATTTCGCGGCAGAAAAGCTGTAATGCAAAAGGGCCGGTTAACCGGCCCTGTTCACTCAGGCTAAGCCTTCCGCTTTCAGCGCCGCCTGCACCGCAGGACGCTCGGCAACGCGATCAAACCACGCCTCCAGCGCCGTAAAGCCGGACAGATCCAGTCCCAGCGCTTTTGCCCAGCGCGTCACCACAAACAGATAGGCATCCGCCACGCTGAAATGCAGCCCCATCAGCCACTGTCTGTCGCGCAGTGACGCATCGACATAGCGGAATTTCGCTTCCAGCTGGCTGCGCGTCTGTGCTTTCACCTCATCGGAGTAACCGGGACGAAACAGCGGCCCAAAGCTTTTGTGCAGTTCGCTGCTGATGTAGCTGAGCCACTCCACGGTGTGATAACGCGTCAGGCTGCCGACCGGTGCCAGCAGATGGCGATCGGGCTTGAGATCTGCCAGGTACTGCACAATGGCAACACCTTCCGTCAGCACGGAGCCGTCGCTGAGCTGCAGCGCGGGCACCTGGCCTTTAGGGTTAATCTGGCGAAAATCATCGCCCCGTTCAGTGAGTTTTGTGGCCAGATCAACACTCACCTGCGTGAAGTCCAGCCCGCATTCGCGCATAACAATGTGGGGAGAAAGAGAGCAGGCTCCTGCTTTGCAAAACAGTTTCATGACCATGTACTCCTTGTTGCAATGGGATCACAGCATAGTAAAGGCTCAGGGTGGAATTACCAGTGATAAGGATCAGGGATCGATGAGGGGAAAGGGTCAGCAATAAAAAAAGCCGGGCAGAGCCCGGCTGATTCGTGTCACGGCAGCGATGACGCCTGCACGTTATTTTTTCGCGTCAGGATCCTGCGTCATACGGTTCAGCAACGGTGCCGTAATCAGCATCAGCAGAGCGATGACAGCGGTCACGATACCAATCTGCTGGAATACGCGGCTGTAGGTCGCCAGCGAAATCAGCGGGTCAGTTACGTTTTCAGGCACCGCCATCAGGTTGGCCACTTTACCGGCAATGACCGCCGCGCCAGCGGTGGTCAGGAACCAGGAGCCCATGATAAAGCCCATCAGACGCTGAGGCACAAGCTGTGCCACCATTGCCAGACCGAGGCCGGAGATCATCAGTTCACCGATACTCTGCAGCGCATAGCTCAGGATCAGCCAGTTAACAGAAACGATACCGGCATCGCTGGCAAACTTCGCGCCCACCGGCAGCACCAGGAACGCAGCGGAGCAGAGCACCATACCAAAGGCAAACTTGTGCGGCATCGGCAGCTTATCACCCAGCTTGTTGTAGAGCGCCGCCAGCAGCGGACTGGCCAGCATGATCCAGAACGGGTTCAGCGCCTGGAACTGCTCGGGCGCAAAGGTAATGCCGAGAATTGTGTGCTCAACGTTGCGGATAGCAAAGAAGTTGAGTGACGTTGGCATCTGCATATAGAGCACGAAGAACAGAATCGCTTCGACCATCAGCAGGAAGGCCACAATCATTTTACGACGCGCCGCGCCCTGCAGTGCAAAGGCTTCTTTGGCAAACACCAGTACGATACCCAGCGCAATCACAGCCAGCACCAGGCGTGCAATGACCTGATGATGCAGCATCCAGTTTGCCAGCGCGATCAGCACTACGACGCCAACCAGCGTCATCAGCAGTTTTCCGACCTGCAGCGGTGCAAAGTCGGGCTTAGAACCGTAATCCTTAACCATGCGTTTGCAGAACAGGAAGTTAAACAGGGTGATGATCAGACCGATAACGCACAGCGAGAAGGCAACGCTGTAACCATATTTCGCCGCTAACCACGGTGTGAGCATCATCGAAAACAGTGAACCGATGTTGATCGACATATAGAACATGGTGAAGGCACCATCGATACGCGGATCATCTTTGTCGTAGCAGGTGGAGAGCAGCGAAGAGGGGTTCGCTTTGAACAGCCCGCTGCCCACGGCGATGGTCGCCATACCGATATAGACGATGCTGACGTTATGACCGGAGAATGCTACCAGCGCATAACCCAGTGCCAGTACCAGCACGCCCAGCACAATCACACGTTTGGTGCCCAGCACTTTATCGCCGAGCCAGCCGCCAATGGCGACGAGTCCATAAACCAGCGCGCTGAATGAAGAGAACAGGGTGATGGAGTCTGATTCAGACAATCCCAGTTGCTTCACCAGGTAAACCGCCATAATGGCCTGCAGGCCATAGAAGCCAAAACGTTCCCATAACTCAATCGAGAAGATTAAGTAGAACGCCTTCGGCTGTTTAAACGCATTGAGACTGACAGCCTCATCAGTGTGTTTGTTTGCAGTTGACACATGTACCTCAGTTTTTTCATACCCTGTTTCGGGACAGCAATTAAGTCCGCGTCATGTGAGTTTTTCATGCGCGAGATTGTTATTAGAAGGGAAAAGCGGCGACTAATTTGGCTGATTACGGGCGGCAGGGCAAGAATTTTCTGACAACCGGCCTGAGCTGATAATCCAGGGTTAAAAACCTTATAACAAACTGTTGATCAGATTTTAATTTTGATGAAAAAGATCATGTCAGTATAAATCAACTGAATGTGAGCGAGACGCTGGATGGATTTAACATTAACTGCTAATGGAGAGTAATTCAGATGAAACGTTTGCTGCAGATTTTATCAGCAGCATTTACAGGAGGTTTCAGGCCATTATCCAGGCAATATGACGAAAAAGTAAACGTTAACGCGTCTCCTTTGGCGGCAAAGCATACAATTGCTGATCGAGAGCACAAACCCGCGATTTAATTCAGAAAGCAAAACAAGAAACCGATTGCGTTGCTGCGCAGGAAGGCTGAAAAGCCTGTCGGCAGCATAAACCGGCAAAAAGTTTCCGCTTAAGAAATGGGGAGCAGGCTCTGGTGAAGGGGTGAGGGTCTCTGTACTGAGTGGCAGCATTATGACGCGGCGTTCAGGATGCTCGACTTGAAATTAACATTCCTGTAACCTTTCAATTTCCCCGAAAAGGATCTGTTTATGTCGTCCCCCCTGCGTTTGTCTCTGGCTGGTGACTACCGCGCTGATGCGGTTGCCCATCAGGCCATTCCTCTTGCTATTGAACGTGCTGCCCGCTGGCTGAACATTACGGTTGAAGCTGAATGGATTGCCAGCGAAAAACTCGCTGAATCCGACCTCAGGCGCAGTGACGCGGTCTGGGTCGTGCCTGGCAGTCCCTACCATAATGATGAGGCCGTTTTTGACACCATTCGCTGGGCACGGGAAAGCGGAAAGCCTTTCCTGGGGTCGTGCGGGGGATTCCAGTATGCGGTCATCGAGTATGCGCGCAATGTACTGGGCTGGCACGATGCGAGTCATGCCGAAACCGACACCGGCGGGCGCATGGTCATAGCTCCGCTGAGCTGCTCGCTGGTGGAGCAGCGCGGCGCGGTCAGGTTCGAACCCGGTTCACGTATTGCTGCGGCCTACGGCACGCTGGGCAGCGATGAAGGCTATCACTGTAACTTTGGTGTCAACCCGGAATTCAGTGCGGCGCTGGGCGATAACACCCTGCGTATTACTGCCTGGGATGACGCGGGGGACGTACGCGGTGTGGAGCTGCCGGATCATCCTTTCTTTGTTGCCACCCTGTTCCAGTCAGAACGCGCAGCGCTGCAGGAAAAAGAGTCTCCGCTGGTCGTTGCCTGGATGCAGGCGGCGCTGGCGCAGCGCTAAAAAGTGAGCAGCCTGTGACACTGTCACAGGCTGCTTTTCTTCAGCGCAGCAGCGCCGGGCGTTTGGCGTTAAACGACCAGTTCTCAATCAAAAACTGCATGCCCAGCGCATCGTTACGATTTTTATCCGGCAGCGAATTGTAGAGGGCATGTGCCGCTTCGACCCGTTCCATATTCAGGGTGACGCCCAGCCCTGGCCCCTCTGGCAGTTCAAGATGCCCATCCCGAATCTGCGGCGGATGCTGCGTCAGCTGTTGTCCATCCTGCCAGATCCAGTGCGTATCAAAGGCCGTCAGACGATCGCCGGGTGCAGCCGCCCCCAGATGCGCCACCATCGCCAGAGACACATCAAAGTGGTTGTTTGAATGGCACCCGGTGGTCAGCCCCCATTCCTGACAGAGCTGCGCCACGGTATGTGCATTACGCATCGTCCAGAAGTGCGGATCGGCCAGCGGAATGTCGATAGCATTGAGCTGTAACGCATGCTGCAACTGTCGCCAGTCATTGGCGATCATATTGGTGGCGACCGGAATACCGGTGGCGCGTTTAAACTCGGCCAGCGTTTCCCGGCCGGAGTAGCCCTGTTCCGCGCCACAGGGATCTTCCAGATAGGGAATGCGGCCCGCCAGCTGTTTACCATAATAAATGGCTTCGTCCAGCGACCAGCTGGCGTTGGGGTCGACCGTGACGCGAGCCTGCGGAAAGCGTTGCAGCAGGGCGTTGACCGTCTCTACCTCCACTTCGCCGTGGTGTACGCCGCCCTTGAGTTTGAAGTCGCGGAAGCCATAGCGTTCCGCTGCGGCTTCAGCCAGCCGCACGACGCCTTGCGCATCCATCGCTTTTTCATGGCGCAGTTGCAGCCAGGCATCACCGCCAGACTGGCCTGTCTGATAGTTCATGCTGGTCAGGTTGCGGTCGGCGATATAGAACAGATAGCCGAGTACCGGCACCCGATCGCGCTGCCTGCCGCTGGCAAGTAATTCGGCAACCGGCAGATTCAGATGCTGGCCCATCAAATCAAGCAGCGCCGCTTCAATCGCCGCGGTGGCGTTGTAGAACTTCTCAGGGTTCATCTGCGGAATGTGGATGTCATCGGTATGCGCGGTCTGCTGATGGCGTGCATCACTGGCAAACAGTGTGGCGATCGTCGCATTCAGCCGCAGCAGTTCGCTGCCCTCAATCTGCGATCGAAAACGTGCCAGCAGCGCCAGCGTCGAAGCGTGACAGGGACTTTCGCCCACGCCGGTACGGCCTGCGGAATCGGTCAGGATCACCAGGATGCGGGTAAAGTAGCAGTTATGCGCGCCACCAATGTTCAGCAGCATGCTGTCATAACCGGCGACCGGCACCACCCGCATTGTTTTAATGACTGGACTGTCTGACATGGTGATTCTCCATAGGATCAAGGGAAGGCGGGGATGGCCTGCGGCGCAGCAACAGCCACAGCCCGGTCAGCAGCGAAACGCTGGTCAGCGCATAGAGGCCGCCGGTAGTGGAACCGGTCTTCATCTCCAGATAGCCAAACACCGTCGGTGCGAAGAAGCCGCCAAGATTGCCAACAGAATTCACCAGCGCAATGCCCGGTGCGACAATCGAGGCGGGCAGTTCTCCCTGCGGCATCGGCCAGAAAAAGGTGGCGCTGACTTTTGAGCCGATACAGGCCACGATCATCGCAAGGAAACCAAACCACGGGGAACCCAGCGTAGCCATAAAAGTGCCACAGGCGGCGACCAGCATGGCAACGCCCAGCGCTTTATCGAGTCTGTCACGGTGGCGGTCTGAAAAGCGGCTCAGCAGGTTGATGGCGATAATGGCGCACAGCCATGGCACAGCGGTGAGAATCCCGATGCCAAAACTGCTGAACCCCTGTATGCGCTGAATAATCTGCGGCAGCCAGAACACCAGCGTATAACCGGTCATGGTCATGGTGAAGAAGATTGCGCAGAAGAACAGCAGGCTGCGATTGCGTAACAGCGACATTTTGCCCGGCTCGCGATTAAGCGCGTCACGCTGTGCCTCTTCACTGTTCAGCTGCTGCGCCAGTGCCTGTTTCTCTGCATCACTCAGCCAGCGCGCATCAGCAGGACGCGATACCAGCACCCAGGCGGCGAGGATCCCGACCAGCACCGAGGCGCCGCCTTCAAGGAACATCACCCATTTCCAGCCTGCTATCCCCAGAAAGTTGTGCATCATCAGGATGGCACCCGTGATCGGCCCGGAGAAAAGAAAGGCGCCAGCCGTGGCGCTCAGGACCATCGCGGTAGCCCGGCCGCGCCAGGCATTCGGCACCCACTGACGGAAATAGAACAGCACGCCGGGAAAGAAGCCCGCTTCGGCGACGCCGAGCAAGAAGCGCAGCAGGTAAAACTGAATGGGTGAGGTGACGAATCCGGTCAGGACCACCACCAATCCCCAGGTAATCATGATGCGTGTCAGCCAGACGCGTGCACCAAAGCGCTTCATCATCAGATTGCTCGGCACTTCAAACAGCGCATAACCAATGAAAAAGAGGCCCGCACCCAGACCAAAGGCGGCGGCGCTGATCCCGGCATCGGTACGCAGTTCGGCTTTAATAAAGCCAATGTTGGCGCGGTCGATCTGATTAATAATCAGCATCACCACCAGCATCGGGATGATATGGGTGAAGAATTTTTTGATGGCGGAGGCGATCAGCTCATCGTGCTGCGGGGACAAGGCGCTATCCATCGTTCTTCCTCATGAGAAACGTAAAGAAGAGCAAAGTGTAGGGCGCTGAAAAGGCCGGCTCTATAGGCATCCGCCCAGGACCGGATGGGCGTCCGGCCTGGGGGATTGTGTTATCAGGACGTTACCGGAAAGGCGAGGCGAAGCGGCTGAGCAAAACTGTGGCAGCGATCAACTTTGTGTGTGTCATTCGGCCATACGGAGCGTGCCGGCAGAACGGGACGCGTCAGCAGCAGGCAGGCTTCAGCCGCTAAACTGACGGCGCTGGGCAATCTCTTCCGCACGCAGCAGCAGTGCCTGCAAATCATCTTCGTCAATATCCAGCAGTTCGCCGCCCTGTAAAGCCTGATGCAGATCGGCGCGCGTCAGCGGGACCGGCATGGCGACCGGCTGGGGTTTGACTTCTTCAGGGGCCAGCGGATGCGGATAGCGGCGACCGGCCAGATTGTTAAACAGCAGAGCCAGTAGCGCCAGCGTCAGTGAGTTGAGCAGGACTGGCGTCAGGACAAACTGATAACCCAGCTGCTGTACCGATGGCCCGCCCAGAATAGCGGTCAGCGCCACCGCGCCGCCGGGCGGATGCAGACAGCGCAGCTGGAACATCAGCAGGATCGCCACGCAGGCCGCGACACCGCAGGCGATGGCCGGATCGGGTATCAGCTGGCTGACGGTGACGCCTGCCAGCGCTGACAGGCTGTTGCCGCCAACGATTGCCCACGGCTGCGCCAGCGGACTGGCAGGCAAACCAAAGAGCAGGACAGCTGATGCGCCAACTGGGGCGACAAACCACAGGTTCAGTTCGCCCAGCATCCAGTGGCTCAGCAGGCTGGTCAGCACCAGGCCAATGCCCGCACCCAGTCCGGCGATCACCACATGCTTGTTACTCACTGCCAGCGGATGCGGCCAGAGGCGCGCCAGAAACAGACGCAGAGGATGCCTTCCAGCAGAAGGGCTCTTCTTCATTACGTTACTCACCGTGTCATAACATTTTCTTATCGTCAGGGGCGGCGATTTTCCATCATCAACATCAATGTAACAACCCGACAAACTGTGCCGGTATTCCTGCGCGTCAGAAAGCGTGGTGAAAAGGAGGGATCGCGCAGAAGACGTCACGCAGCGGGCACAGACAGACAATAAAAAACCCGCCGCAGCGGGTCAGTCATCAGTGGGATCACTCGACTTTGTCGGGATACTCGCAGAGGTCTTCAATCAGGCAGGAGCCGCAGCGCGGTTTACGCGCCACGCAGGTGTAGCGGCCGTGCAGAATCAGCCAGTGGTGGCAATCGACCTTGTAGGCAGCCGGAACCACCTTCAGCAGCTTCTGTTCAACTTCTTCGACATTCTTACCCGGCGCAAATTTCGTCCGATTGCTGACGCGAAAAATATGGGTATCAACGGCGATCGTCGGCCAGCCAAAGGCCGTATTGAGCACCACATTGGCGGTTTTACGGCCTACACCGGGCAGGGCTTCCAGCGCCGCACGATCTTCCGGCACTTCACCGTTGTGCTGCTCCAGCAGAATGCGGCAGGTCTTAATCACATTTTCCGCTTTGCTGTTAAACAGGCCGATGGTTTTGATGTATTCCTTTACGCCATCCACGCCCAGTGCCAGCATCGCAGCGGGCGTGTTGGCCACCGGATAGAGCTTTGCGGTGGCCTTGTTGACGCTGACATCGGTCGCCTGCGCCGAGAGCAGTACCGCAATCAGCAGCTCAAACGGCGAGCTGAAATTCAGCTCGGTAGTCGGATGCGGATTGTTCTGCTGCAGCCGGTGAAGGATTTCGGTGCGTTTGGTCTGATTCACACCGGCTTCCCGACGGCGTTCTGAGGCGCAGCGGTTTCTGCCGCCTGAGCACGCAGCGCTGCACGCTGTTTCATTTTCTGATCGATCAGGTATTTGCACGCCAGCATCATGCCCAGGCCGATAAATGCGCCAGGCGGCAGCATGGCCAGCAGCATCGGCGAGTCGAAATGAACCACTTCGATACGCAGCGATTTCGCCCACGGGCCAAGCAGCTGATCGGCACCGTTAAACAGCGTGCCGCTGCCGATAATTTCGCGCAGCGAACCCAGCACCACCATGGCGCAGGTTGCGCCCATGCCGATGGCAAAGCCATCCAGCGCCGAGAGCGGGATGCTGCTTTTAGAGGCGACGGCTTCAGCACGGCCGACCACGATGCAGTTGGTCACGATCAGCGGGATAAAAATCCCCAGTGACTGATAGAGACCGTAAGCATAGGCGTTGATCAGCATCTGCACGCAGCTCACCACCGAGGCGATGATCATCACATAAATCGGGATACGGATTTCCGACGGCACCCAGCGGCGCGAGGCGGAAATAAAACTGTTGGTCAGGGTCAGCACCAGCGTGGTGGCAAGGCCTAAACCCAGCGCGTTAGTGGCGGTCGCGGTGACCGCCAGCAGCGGGCAGAGACCCAGCAGCTGCACCAGTGCCGAGTTGTTCTTCCACAATCCACCAACCAGCAGACTTTTAGCTTCACTCATTTGTGTCTCCACATGCCGGTAACGAAGAGAGTCTCTCCGGAAGCGTTTTCATCAACAGCGCGGTGCGTTTCGTCGCATTGACCACCGCGCGTGGGGTAATGGTGGCGCCGGTAAACTGATCGAAGTCGCCGCCATCTTTTTTAACCGCAAAGGCTTTGTCAGACGGACCCTGAACCACTTTGCCATTAAAGCTGTTGATCCAGTCAGAGATGCGCAGTTCGATCTTATCGCCCAGGCCAGGCGTTTCATGGTGTTCGATTACGCGCACGCCCAGTACTTTACCCTGGAAATCGGCACCGACCAGCATCTGTATCGCACCAGAATAGCCGTCAGGCGCCGTTGTCTCCAGTGCCGCCGCGACCGGCTTGCCACCTTTACGCGCCAGGAAGAGATGATGCGGCGCACTATTACCCAGCGCTGCATCCGTGACAACGTAACAATCCTGCTGGATGTTGTTGTCATACAGCTCGACAGGTACCACCTGATCCAGCAGATTTTTCTGCTGTAACTGGGTCTGATGCTCTACCGTCGGTTTGGTGACCGTATTCACCACAGCGGTAGCGGCCGTGGTAATCGCGGCGAAAATCGCCAGCGTGACGCCATTTTTGCGAATCGTCTCCAGCATCGCTTAATCCTTCTGATGGCCGTAAACGCGCGGCTGGGTGTAGTAATCAATGAGCGGCACGCAGATGTTGGCCAGCAGCACAGCAAACGCCACGCCGTCAGGATAGCCGCCAAAGCTGCGGATCAGCCAGACCAGCAGGCCGATCAGCGCGCCATAAACCAGACGACCACGATTGGTGGTCGACGCGGTTACCGGATCGGTAGCGATAAAGAACGCGCCCAGCATGGTGGCACCGGAGAAAAGATGAATCAGCGGGCTGTTGAGCGATTCCGGTGAGAAGAACCAGCCCAGCGTGGCGCAGAACGCCAGTGACAGCAGCATGGCGGCAGGGATATGCCAGCGAATCGCACTCTTCCACAGCAGGAACAGGCCGCCCGCCAGATAACCGACGTTCACCCACTGCCAGCCGAGCCCGGCCAGCACGCCGCTGTAAATCGGCTGCGCCAGCAGATGTTCGGCACTGTGACCGGCGCGTAAGCCGGTTTTAAAGGTATCCAGCGGCGTTGCCTGGCTGATGCCATCCACACCCATCTGCAACTGCTGCATGGTGTCACCCGCCAGCGTGTGGCCCCGGAACACCATGCTCAGACTGTCCATCAGGCCGGGTTTAATCGCCTGTAACGTGTCAGGCGGCAGCCAGCTGGTCATCTGCACCGGGAAGGAGATCAGCAGCACTACATAGCCAACCATCGCCGGGTTAAACGGGTTCTGGCCGAGTCCGCCATAGAGCTGTTTAGCAATGACCACCGCAAACAGGGTACCAATCACCACCAGCCACCAGGGGGCCAGCGGCGGCAGGCTGATACCGATCAGGATGGCGGTCAGCAATGCCGAATTATCCGCCAGCGTGCTGGCAACCGGTGCTTTACGCAGACGCAGGATCGCCGCCTCGGTCAGCCAGGCGGTAAGGGTCGCCAGTAAGACCTGTAAAACGGTGCCGTAGCCAAAGAAATAACACTGTGTAGCAAAACCTGGCACCGCCGCCAGCACCACCAGCAGCATGATGTTGCCGGTACTGCGGCGGTTATGGGTATAAGGAGAACTTGCGATACGAAAAGCCATTTAATCCTCAAGCGTCGTAGACGACTGCGCTTTACGCGCTTTGGCACGGGCGATGGCGGCAGCAATAGCAGCCTTGCGCGCATCATCGGGTTGATTCAGTTCAGGTGCCTGTTCGGGTTCAGCATTGGCGTTATTTGCCTGCTCCTGCGCCTGTTCCGCTTTCTCTACCGCAAAATGCGCGGCGGTGGCGAGCGCTGCGGCGTCACGGGAAGCGGCATCGGCGTCACTTTCAGCCTGTGCCGCTTTCTTCGCTTTGGCACGGGCGATAGCGGCCTGAACCGCGGCTTTGCGTGGGTCGGTTTCCACGGCGGCGTCCGGTGCAGCTTCAGCCGCAGCGTCCGGCGCGGCGTCAGTCACGCTCTGCGACGCTGTCGTACCAGCGCCTTCAGCCTGTGCCGCTTTCTTCGCTTTGGCACGGGCGATAGCGGCCTGAACCGCGGCTTTACGCGGGTCGGTTTCAGCAGTGGTGCCTGGTGCGGCTTCTGAAACACTCTCCGATGCAGCCGGAGCCGTCGCATCAGCGCCTTCAGACTGTGCTGCTTTCTTCGCTTTGGCACGGGCGATAGCGGCTTGAACCGCGGCTTTACGCGGGTCGGTTTCAACAGTGGTGCCTGGTGCGGCTTCTGTAACACTCATCGATGCAGCCGGAGCCGTCGCATCAGCGCCTTCAGCCTGGGCCGCTTTCTTCGCTTTGGCGCGCGCTACAGCGGCCTCGACGGCGGCTTTACGCGGATCGACACTGGCGTCAGCAGCCGTATCAGCCGGTGAGACTTTCTTCGCTTTTGCCCTGGCAATCGCGGCTTCAACCGCCGCTTTACGCGGATCGACTGACTGACGCGTTACCGGCTGGGTTTCAGCCTGCGCCTCAGCCTGACGCAGACGCGCCTGCGCATGGCGGGCTTCACGCTGCGCTTCAAGCGTCGCTTCATCCGATTCAGCGGACTGACGGGCTTTCACCCGCGCTTTAGCTGCTGCCAGCTCACTGGTATCGGTGCGGGCAACTCGCTGTTTTGCCTCTTCATGACGCGCTTCACGGGCCTGTTTTTCACGCTCCAGGCGCGCCTGACGCGCTTCGAAGCGGGCTTTAGCTTCCAGCGTGCGTTTCGCTTCCAGATCGATGGCGCGCAGTTCCGCTTTTTCCTGACGGTAATATTGCACCAGCGGAATATTACTCGGGCAGACATAGGCGCAGGCACCGCATTCGATGCAGTCATCGATATGGTGGGCACGCGCTTTATCGTGATCGCCGCCCTGGCTATACCAGTAAAGCTGCTGCGGCAGTAGTTTGGCCGGACAGGCATCGGCACAGGCGGAACAGCGAATGCAGGACTGCTCTTCATCATTGTTGCCCATCTCACTGGCAGAGGGCGCAAGAATACAGTTGGTGATCTTCACCACCGGCACATCCAGCGATGGCAGGGTAAAGCCCATCAGCGGACCGCCCATGATTACCATCTGACGCGGCGCAGGCGTAAATCCGACCTGATGCAGCAGATGGCTGATTGGCGTGCCAAGACGACTCCAGATGTTACGCGGCTGGGCAATCGCCTCGCCGGTCAGTGTCACCACGCGTTCGGTGATCGGTTCACCGTTGATGATGGCCCGCTTGACCGCCCAGGCGGTACCGACGTTCTGCATCAGCACGCCGATATCGGTTGAGCGTCCGCCGTGCGGCACTTCCATGCCGGTCAGAATGCGGGTCAGCTGCTTGGCACCACCAGAAGGATATTTGGTCGGGATCACCCGGATTTGCAGATCGCGCTCGCTACCCAGCGCCTGTTTCAGCGCGGCGATCGCTTCAGGTTTATTATCTTCAATGCCAATCAACACCCGCTCAGCCTGTAACACCCAGGCGAGAATGCGGCTGCCTTCCAGCACTTCGGCGGCGTAGTCCTGCATCAGGCGATCGTCAGCGGTGATGTAAGGTTCACACTCTGCCGCATTGATAATCAGGGTTTTAACCCCGCGCAGGCCGCCTTTCAGTTTGGTGGCGGTCGGGAATCCCGCGCCGCCCAGACCCGCAATGCCCGCATCGTGAATTCGCTGCACGATGTCGGCGCGCGGATGCTGACGGTAGTCTGGCAGCGGATCGAGCGGCATCCAGCGGTCTTCACCATCCGGCGTCAGGAAGATGCAAAGTTCGGACAGGCCCGACGGGTGCGCGGTCATATGCTGACCGATATCCTCAATCACGCCAGAGGTGGGCGCATGGACCGGCAGCATGCGGCCAGTACCAAACGTCAGGGGCTGACCGCGCAGCACTTTCTCGCCGGGCACAACGCCGATCTCCCCTTCATGGCCGATATGCTGTTTCAGCGGGATAATAAAACGGTGCGGCAGCGGCAGTTCGCTGAGCGGCGTGCCGTTGGACTGGGTTTTCATTTCCGGCGGATGGATACCGCCCTGAAAATCCCAGACTTTCTCTTTTTTCAGGAAGTTAAACAGATTAAGCATGAGTTTCTACCGGGATCACCCGTACAGGAATGGTATTCAAATCCCACTTCCAGTTAGCTGGCGTGGTGGCGACCGGACGCATTTCAATACAGTCAGTCGGGCAGGGTGCGACACAGAGATCGCAGCCGGTGCAGACATCGCTCAGCACGGTGTGCATGGCGCGGGTTGCGCCGACAATTGCATCCACCGGACAGGCCTGAATACATTTGGTGCAGCCAATGCAGTTGGCTTCATCGATAAACGCCACGGTGCGCACCGGCTCTTTCGCCATTTCATCGCCATCAATCGGCTGCGGTTCAACGTTCAGCAGCGCAGCCAGCTTGAGCATGGTCTGTTCACCGCCCGGCGCGCATTTATTGATTGCTTCACCGTTGTTGCCGACCGCATCAGCATAGGGACGGCAGCCAGGGTAGCCGCACTGGCCACACTGGCTCTGCGGCAGAA
Source organism: Pantoea sp. JKS000250 (assembly GCF_003201065.1). Classification (NCBI taxonomy): domain Bacteria; kingdom Pseudomonadati; phylum Pseudomonadota; class Gammaproteobacteria; order Enterobacterales; family Erwiniaceae; genus Pantoea; species Pantoea sp. JKS000250. Next base: position 4,123,017 of record NZ_QICZ01000001.1, read on the forward strand.
TGGCATCAATCTGCTCAACGATAGGATCTTCTTCCACCTCAAAACGGCGCGAGGCGTAACCCAGCAGGGCGCCGAACACCAGGCTCAGGGCACTTAATACGGCAACAGCAATCCAGATCGCGGTCATCAGAATTTCACCAGACCGCTGAAGCCCATGAATGCCAGCGCCATCAGGCCCGCGGTAATCAGGGCAATGGAGTTGCCTTTAAACGGGGCAGGCACATTGGCCAGCACCAGACGCTCACGCATCCCGGCGAACAGCACCATCACCAGCGAGAAGCCGATAGAGGCACTGAAACCATACAGCGCGGCCTGCATAAAGGTGTGGTTGAGGTTAACGCTCAGCAGAGGCACGCCCAGCACCGCACAGTTGGTGGTGATCAGCGGCAGGAAGATACCCAGTAAACGATAGAGCGACGGACTGGTTTTACGCACCACCATTTCGGTGAACTGTACGACAACAGCGATCACCAGGATATAGGCCATTGTGCGCAGATAGACCAGATCCAGCGGCAGCAGGATCAGATGGTTGACCAGCCACGCGCAGATAGAGGCCAGCGTAATCACGAATGTTGTAGCGAGGCCCATGCCAATCGCCGTTTCCAGTTTTTTGGAAACGCCCATAAATGGACAGAGGCCGAGAAACTTCACTAATACGAAGTTATTCACCAGCACGGTGCCAACAAAGAGAAGCAGATAATCGGTCATTTTTTCGCCTGGGAGCCGGAAAGCGGCTTATTATCATTGATAGCGCGGCGTATCTCAACACCCGCGCCTCCCGCAAGGCGGCAGACCGCACTCAGAATTAAATTCCTGACATAACTCACAGCGTTACGGCGCGATAAAGGTGGTTTTTACCCGCTTTGAGCGTTTGAAATAGGGCGCAAATATCGCCGCCGCGAGCAGTGACAGCAGTAACGTCTGGAGAGCACGGCTATCGGCAACCGGCGTAAAGGCAAAGGTTTTCAGCGCCAGCAGCACGGTTATCAGCAGCCAGAGCAGATAGTGGCGCGGCAAACGGCGGGAACGCTTAAAGAAAAGCCAGCTGATCCAGAGGCTGTAGGCCCAGACCGCCACGGCGGTAAGCAGCGAAATGGCCCAGTAAGAGAGCAGGGTGCTGCCGTGTGAAAACAGCGCCACACGCCATTCCGGATTAAAGAGGGGGGTCAGATACATCGCCAGCACCAGAACGGTGGTTAACAGGGTCATTATCAGCCAGGCCAGCGGCAGCAAAAGCCAGCCACCAATACGTGGCGCAGCAACCTGTTCATTCATCGTGGTTATTCCTGTCTCGGGGAGTCGAAGCGCAGCAGAATAACATGTCCAGAGGGGCACGCCCATCCGGACAAGGTCAGAGGTAAAGAGAGCGATTAATCAGCCGGAAATCAGACCACGTAGCGCCACACCGTTTTAGGGACACAGCCAAGATCATATAACCGTCCGCCAGAAACCAGTTCGGCACGACGATGATCGGCAGCCCGATACATATTGATGATTTCCATATCATTTGTAAGGGAGTAGTTAAGGTGATCGAAAAGCTTTTCCAGACTGTCTGAATTATTTACTTTGCGGAATTTAAGCAGGTAATCGTGCGCAGTCATCATTGCCATAACAGATAGAAGTACAAAGGAGTGCTCAGTATAGGGGGCAAGCCAGGGCTGTCCAGATCGGGCCGGTTAAAAAAAGCGAAAATCAGACTAAAGCTCCTTATTAGCCACTAAAAGTCCAAATCTGCTATTTTTATTGCTGTCTGTGCCAGCCTGCCCGCGCGATGCTTTTAAACAGCGTATCAGCTCACAAATATCCATGCCGGAATACAGCGTTAAACGCGCATCTTAAATATCATTTTTCGTCCCTTTATGCCAGCCGCTGCGTTAATGCCTCCTTTCTGACATTTTCAGGGCAGAAAAATTAATCCTTTTGAAACCACACGCATAGAAACGTTTCGCGCCCAGTCTGTACGCGTGAACGACTGTGCGGACAATCACAAAACCCATTTTTTGTTCATCGCAGACCGGATAACCCATTTTGTACGCCTGTCTGTAATCGTTTCCAGTGACGTTAAGCATAAGCGATTCTGTTTATTACAATTATTTAACGAGCGTTGTTTTATTACTCAGCCATTTTATCCATAACGCTGTGACCAGCGAACCCGTCCGGCTGAACGTAACTCCTTTAAATTGCTCTGTTTTGTGAAGTGTGTCGCCATTATGCACGCTTTTTTAGTCCAGTCTAAGCAGGCTCTCTACCCTAAACAGCAAACGCCTTTCAGAGGATTAAAAACTATGTGGAAACGTTTACTTCTGACCACGCTGGTCAGCGCCGCGTTAACCGGCCCGGTGCTCGCTGCAGATATGACGGTCGGCTTCTCGCAGGTCGGTTCGGAATCTGGCTGGCGTTCGGCTGAGACCAGCGTGGCGAAAAGCGAAGCCAAAAAACGCGGAATCACCCTGAAAATCGCCGACGGGCAGCAGAAACAAGAGAATCAGATCAAGGCAGTACGTTCGTTTATTGCCCAGGGCGTTGATGCCATTTTCATCGCGCCAGTCGTACAGACCGGCTGGGAGCCGGTGCTGGAAGAAGCCAAAGACGCCAAAATCCCGGTTTACCTGCTGGACCGCGCTATCGTGGTGAAAGACAAATCGCTCTATCAGGCTGTGGTGACGGCGGACAACGTTCTGGAAGGCAAACTGATTGGCGACTGGCTGGTGAAAACCGTGGGCGACAAGCAGTGTAACGTGGTGGAACTGCAGGGCACCGTCGGGGCCAGCGTGGCAATCGATCGTAAGAAAGGCTTTGCTGAAGCGATCAGCAACCATCCAAACATCAAAGTGATCCGCTCGCAGTCCGGTGACTTTACCCGCAGCAAGGGTAAAGAGGTGATGGAGAGCTTTATCAAGGCTGAGAACAACGGCAAAAACATCTGCATGGTTTACGCACATAACGATGATATGGCGATCGGTGCCATTCAGGCGATTAAAGAAGCGGGCCTGAAACCGGGCAAAGACATACTGACCGGCTCAATTGATGGTGTGCCTGATATCTACAAAGCGATGCTGGCAGGTGAAGCCAACGCCAACGTGGAGCTGACGCCGAACATGGCTGGCCCGGCGTTTGATGCCCTGGAGAAATTCAAAAAAGATGGCACGCTGCCGCCTAAAGTCATCAAGACCGAGTCAAAGCTGTTTCTGCCTGCTGACGCGCAAACGGAGCTGGATAAGAAAAAGGGTATGGGTTACTGATCCACAGACCCGCCCCAGACCAGCCGCAGACCGCCCCCCGGGGCGGTTTTTCATGACGTAAGGCGGAGTGAGCAAAATGATGACGCAAAATGAAATACCGCTGTTATCCATCAGCGGCGTCAGCAAAGGGTTTCCCGGCGTTAAAGCGCTGAGCAATGTTTCCTTTGATATCCGCAAAGGGGAGATTATGGCGCTGCTGGGGGAAAACGGTGCTGGCAAATCGACCCTGATTAAGGTGCTGACCGGCGTTTACAGCCGTGATGCCGGCACGATTACCCTGAATGGTGAGCCGATCACCCCGCATAACACCGCGCAGGCACAGGAGATGGGCATCGGGACCGTTTATCAGGAGGTGAATATGCTGCCGAACATGTCGGTGGCAGATAACCTCTATATTGGTCGTGAGCCGCGTCGCTTTGGCATGATCGACCGTCGCCGCATGGTGCGTGATGCCGATGCGCTGATGCGGAACTACGGGTTTTCCCTCGACGTGACACGTCCGCTGGGTCACTACTCGGTGGCGATGCAGCAGATTGTTGCCATCTGCCGCGCGGTGGATCTTTCGGCCCAGGTGCTGATCCTCGATGAGCCGACAGCCAGCCTGGATGCCAGCGAAGTCGAAATGCTGTTTACCCTGATGGCGCAGCTGAAAGCCAAAGGGATGAGCCTGATTTTTGTGACCCACTTTCTCGACCAGGTGTACCGCATTACTGACCGGATTACCGTGCTGCGTAACGGGCAGTTTATCGCCACTCGCGATACCGCCACGCTGACGCAGATTGAACTGATTAAGCTGATGCTGGGTCGTGAACTGCTGGAGACTGCATTACAGCGTCAGGGCAGCACGCTGCGCAGTAATCAGCCGGTGGTGTCGTTTGAAGATTACGGCAGGAAGGGCACTATCGAACCCTTTAACCTGGCAGTGCGTCCCGGTGAAGTCGTCGGCCTGGCCGGTCTGTTGGGTTCGGGCCGCACAGAGACCGCCGAAGTGCTGTTTGGTATTCGTCGGGCCGATCGCGGGACCGCGAAGATCAAAGGGAAAGTGCAGAAGATTACTAATCCGGCGAGAGCCTCACAGCTCGGCATGGGGTTTTGCCCGGAAGATCGAAAGACGGATGGGATTATCGGCGCGGCCTCCGTTCGCGAAAATATTATTCTGGCCTTGCAGGCGCAGCGCGGCTGGTTAAGGCCGATTAAAAAGCGCGAGCAGCAGGCGATTGCCGATCGTTTTATTAAGAGTCTGGGTATTCGCACGCCGCACGCCGAGCAGCCGGTGGAACTGTTATCGGGCGGCAACCAGCAGAAGGTGTTGCTGTCGCGCTGGCTGGTGACTAAACCGCAGTTTTTAATCCTCGACGAACCGACGCGCGGCATTGATGTAGGCGCACACGCCGAGATTATCCGTTTAATTGAATCCCTGTGCGCCGATGGTCTGGCGCTGCTGGTGATCTCCTCTGAACTCGAAGAGCTGGTCGGTTATGCCGATCGGGTGTTGATCATGCGCGATCTGAAGCAGGTGGCAGAAATTCCGCTGGAGCAGCTTTCGGTGGCGTCGATCGTCAATGCTATCGCGGACGGAGGGGCTAAACATGCCTGATTCCTCTATGACAACTGAAAAAATGCCACGTCGTAAGCTGAAGTTCCCGCCAGGGATGCCGCAAATCGCCGCGCTGCTGCTGGTGCTGCTGATCGACAGTCTGGTAGCCAGTAACTTTTTTGCCGTGCACCTACAGGATGGGCGTCTGTTCGGTAGCCCAATCGATATTCTTAACCGTGCGTCCCCGGTTGCCCTGCTGGCGATTGGCATGACGCTGGTGATCGCTACCGGCGGCATCGATCTTTCCGTGGGTGCAGTGATGGCGATAGCGGGCGCGACCGCCGCCACACTGACTGTCGCCGGACATGGTGTGCCGTTTATTATTCTCTGCACGCTGGGAACCGGTTTAGCCTGTGGTTTGTGGAATGGGGTGCTGGTGGCGCTGCTGCGTATTCAGCCGTTTGTTGCCACGCTGATTCTGATGGTCGCCGGGCGTGGTATCGCTCAGCTGATTACGCAGGGGCAGATTGTGACGTTCGACAGTGACAGCCTTGGCTGGTTTGGTAACGGCTCGCTGTGGATGTTGCCGGTGCCGGTCTGGATCACGCTGGTGGTGGCGCTGGCGGTCTGGCTGCTGACGCGCAAGACCGCGCTGGGTCTGTTTATCGAAGCGGTGGGGATTAACCTGCGCGCGGCCCGCAACGCGGGCGTGACCGGCTGGCTGGTGGTGATGTCGACTTATGCGATCAGTGGCGTCTGTGCCGCTGTGGCCGGGCTGATTGTCGCGGCGGATATTCGCGGCGCGGATGCCAATAATGCCGGTTTATGGCTGGAGCTGGATGCGATTCTCGCAGTGGTGATTGGTGGTGCATCGCTGATGGGTGGCCGCTTTAATCTGGTGTTGTCGCTGATTGGCGCGCTGATTATTCAGTCGATGAATACCGGGATTCTGCTTTCCGGCTTCCCGCCGGAGCTGAATCAGGTGGTGAAAGCGGTGGTGGTGATGTGTGTGCTGTTGCTGCAGTCACCGCGGTTTATTGCGATGTTGAAACGGAGACGCCCGACATGATTAAACGTCATCTTCCGCTGATGATCACGCTGCTGGTGTTTGTGGCGGGTTACCTGTTTTGTCTGAGTCAGTTTCCGGGCTTTGCCTCAACCCGGGTCATCTGCAATATCCTGACTGATAATGCGTTCCTCGGCATTATTGCCGTCGGCATGACCTTTGTGATTTTGTCGGGTGGTATCGATCTGTCGGTCGGCGCGGTGATCGCCTTTACCGGCGTGTTTCTGGCGCGGGCAATTGGTGATTTTCATATCGATCCGTTGCTGGCGTTTGCGGTGATTCTGTCACTGGGTGCGCTGTTCGGCGCCATGATGGGCTGGCTGATCGATGCGCTGAAGATCCCGGCCTTTATCATTACGCTGGCGGGGATGTTTTTCCTGCGCGGCTGTTCTTATCTGGTGTCCGAGAATTCGATTCCCATCGATCATCCGTTCTACACCCTGCTGTCCAGTCTGGCGTGGAAAGTGCCGGGCGGAGGGCGTCTCAGTCTGCTGGCGGTGATTATGCTGGTGGTGGTGTTAGGCGGGATTATTCTGGCGCACCGTACGCGGTTTGGTAACCGGGTTTACGCCATCGGCGGCAATATGACGTCGGCTCAGCTGATGGGCGTTTCAACCCGTGCGACTACCATCAAGATTTATATGCTTTCCACCACGCTGGCGACGCTGGCTGGCATCGTGTTCTCGATCTATACCTCGGCAGGATATGCGCTGGCCGGGCTGGGTGTGGAGCTGGATGCGATTGCGTCGGTGGTGATTGGTGGCACGTTGCTGTCGGGGGGTGTTGGGACGGTGCTGGGCACGCTGTTTGGTGTGCTGATTCAGGGGCTGATCCAGACCTGGATTAATTTTGACGGCACGCTGAGTTCGTGGTGGACCAAGATCGCCATCGGGATTCTGCTGTTCGCATTTATCGCGCTGCAGCGGTTACTGACGGTGATCTGGGATCGTCAGCAGAACGCACCGGTTAAACGAATCCCTGGCTGAATAAATGGCTGAATGGCGGCTCTCAGGAGCCGCCATTTATTGTGCCAGATGCAGCACCATCACCGTGACGTCTTCACCCGCTATGTGCCGCTGTTCGACCGCCCGCCATCCTGAACGCTGATAGTACGCCTGTTGATCGGGGGTATAGAGCCAGAGCTCGCCAATCTGGTGATGTTTTGCCCGGACAATCGCTTGCTGGATCAAGGCTTTCGCCACGCCCCGGCCCCGGAATTTCTTATCCGTCACCACTTCGCCAATCCAGTATTCCCTTGCCGCGATGTCGTCCAGTTCATAACGGATGACGCTACAGGTCGCGATAACCGTTTCGCCGTCCGATGTGGCGACGAGGGTAAATTCCGACGAGCCGGTCTGATTCCGTTTTGTTAAACGCGTAAGGATAGTGGGCTGATCCGACCATGCAGGGAGATGTGACCATTCTGTATGCAGCAGTTGTGCAGTTTGTGAGGCGTAGTCGGGATGCTGGTTCAGATCGGCAATTTGCATGGCGCTTTAACCTTTTTTTATCAGGTATGTAGCAATACAGGCTGGTGGAGGAAAGTGCAAGATGGTGAAAGAGTTGAGTTTTAGCAAAGAGACCGGTGTTCTTATGTATTACCGGGAAAATAATCGCTATGGGATTCGGGTGTAAGGTCAGCAAAGGTATGCCTGATCGCAAAGGGTTCCCGCATCCATGCGGATCGGCCGCGCCATCCCTGGCGCGGACGCTTTGCTCTTCAGGCATACCATTCCTTCCCGGTTGGGCTTGATCATTGCTGTAATTAAACGTGCGAACGCAAAGTTGAGATTAAGCAGGCTAAAATCAGCAGTGAAGTAAGGCGTCTGGTACATGAGATTTTTAATTGCTGCCAGGAATGGTTGGATCCTTAAAAAATCGCTTAGGTGCCACAAAAAAGGAGGGGATGACGGGTAGTGGAGTAAAGCGTCCGCCGCATGGACAAAAACGCCGGGAGCGTTTTTGAACAACGCGAAGCGTTGGCCCGCTTGCGGGCGAGCCTCATGGATGAGGCGAGTCGTCCGGCGGCCGAGCCTACAGGGATGTATTTACGGCGACTTTACGGAACGCCCGCCAATAGCACTTATTTACTAAAAAACGGCACCTTATCAATCCTGAAGCAGTATCTTTTCAGAACCCCTAAAGCGCCGCTTAATCACCTATTAACGTTTCAACCGGTAATACGCTTCATTCCAGCGCAGCGCGTCTTTAAACGCAGGCAAGGTGGTGTGCTCATCTATCACCAGCACTTCGATATCATTCATCTCACCATACAGATACATATCGTCGAGCGTCAGCGCCTGACTGAACACCGTATGGTGCGCACCGCCGCCCAGAATCCACGCTTCGGAAGCAGTCGCCAGTGATGGCTGCGCTTTCCACAGTGCGCGGGCAACCGGCAACTTCGGCAGCGGTTTCGGCTGCTCGATAGCATCCACCACGTTAACCAGCAGACGGAAACGATCACCCATATCAATTACGCTGGCGTTAACCGCACGGCCCGCTGGCGTGGAGAAAATCATGCGCGCCGGGTCGGCTTTATCGCCAATGCCGAGGAACTGCACATCGATTAATGGCTTCTCTTCAATGGCAATCGACGGACAGACTTCCAGCATGTGCGAGCCGAGCACCAGATCGTTGCCCGGTGAGAAGTGATAGGTGTAATCCTCCATAAATGAGGTGCCGCCTTTGCGATCGCCTGCCAGCACTTTGAAAATGCGCAGCAGCGCAGCGGTTTTCCAGTCACCTTCACCTGCGAAGCCATAACCCTGACCCATCAGACGCTGAACCGCCAGACCGGGCAACTGTGTCATGCCGTGCAGCGTCTGGAAGTTAGTGGTAAAGGCATGGCAGCCCTCCGCTTCCAGGAAACGTTTCAGACCCAGCTCAATGCGCGCGGCATCCAGCACGTTCTGACGTTTTTCGCCGCCAGATGCAGCAACATCGGTAAAACGATACAGGCTTTCGTACTCGTCGATCAGCGCATTTACGTCGCCATCGCTGACGCCATTGATCACCTCAACCAGATCGCCTACACCCCAGCCATTCACTGAATAGCCGAACTGAATCTGTGCGGCGACCTTATCGCCTTCGGTCACGGCCACTTCACGCATGTTGTCGCCAAAACGCGCGACTTTCAGCTGCTGGCTAGCCTGTTTTGCCAGCGCTGCACGCATCCAGTTCCCCAGACGCTGCTGACTGGCGCTATCTTTCCAGTGACCGGTCACCACGCTGTGCTGCAGGCCCATGCGCGCGCCGATGAAACCGAACTCACGGCCGCCGTGCGCGGTCTGGTTCAGGTTCATAAAGTCCATGTCCATGCTGTCCCACGGGATCTCCGCATTGAACTGGGTATGGAATTGCAGCAGCGGCTTATTCAGCACGCTCAGGCCGCCAATCCACATCCTGGCTGGAGAGAAAGTATGCAGCCAGGTAATGATCCCGGCGCACTGCTTGTCATAGTTTGCGTCGCGACACAGGGCCAGCGCTTCATCCGGTGACTTCACCAGCGGTTTCAGCTCCAGACGCATGGGTAAACCGGCCTGATTCAACCCCTCAACGACCTGACGTGCATGCTGTTCAACCTGGCGTAACGTCTCCGGCCCGTAGAGGTGCTGCGTGCCGATGACAAACCACACGCTGTAGTTGTTTGACTGTTCCATAAAACCACTCCTTTACTTTGCGCCTACCTTAGTAGGCTAATTTATTTGTCAGTCTGAACCCGGGCAGTGCTCACACAGGCTGCTTTAGCAACCTGAACGCCCTGAAGTGCGGCCCTGAAGGGGCGAGCACAGCGAGTAATCCTCACGTACTCCGTGTACGCTGGCTGTTTCACGCTGTCCGTGTCCAGACTGCCTGCAACAATTACGCCTGTTGGGCCAGGCTCGTAGCGTAAGCGGGGCGGGCGGCGAACTGCGGTTCTGCCGTCACGCACCATTGTTGATAGCGTTGATAAAGCTGTTGATAGCGGGCGACACGCGCCGGATCGGGCTGCAGCGTCACGGCAATCGGGCTGGCCATAACCTGCTGTGCATCGGGCACGCTGGCGTGAACACCGGCGGCGACGGCGGCGAAAATGGCCGCACCCAGCGCACAGCACTCGTCAGAGGCGACGATATCCAGTGGCCGGTTCATCACATCGCAGCAGGCCTGCATAATCGCCGGAGATTTCCGCGCAATGCCGCCGAGGGTCAGAATGCTCTCGACCGGGATCTGCTGCTGCTCGAAACACTCCATAATGGCGCGTGCGCCAAACGCGGTTGCCGCGACCAGACCGCCAAACAGCGCGGGTGCATCGGTGCCCAGATTCAGGTCGGTAATTACCCCTTTCAGACGCTGATTGGCGTTTGGCGTGCGGCGACCGTTAAACCAGTCCAGCACCACCGGCAGATGGTCGAGCTGCGGATTGGCGGCCCAGGCTTCGGTCAGATCTTTAATCAGGTTTTTCTGCATCTCAGCCAGCTGAGGTTTCAGCTCCGGATGCTGCTGCGCCGCCAGCTGTAACGGCCAGCCCAGTAAACGGCTGAACCAGGCATAGATATCACCAAAGGCAGACTGACCGGCCTCCAGCCCGATAGCGCCAGGCACGACGCTGCCATCGACCTGACCACAGATGCCTTTAATATCGCGATCGCCAACTTTTTCTGCGTCAGCAATCAGGATGTCGCAGGTGGAGGTGCCGATCACTTTCACCAGCGTATAAGGTTTAGCTCCGCCACCGACTGCGCCCATATGGCAGTCAAATGCGCCACCGGAGAGCGTGACGGTCTGCGTCAGGCCCAGACGCTGCGCCCACTCGGGGCTGAGCGTGCCGACCGGCAGATCCGCGGTCCAGGTCTCTGTGAATAACGGGGAGTCGAGCTGCTGGGTTAACAGCGGGTCGAGTGCATTAAGGAAATCGACATCGGGCAGGCCGTTCCAGTCGCCGTGCCACAGTGCTTTATGCCCGGCCGCACAGCGGCCACGGCGCAGCTTATCTGGCGCGGTGGTACCGCTTAACAGGGCAGGCACCCAGTCGCACAGCTCGACCCAGGAAACGGCGGCCTCACGCACGGCCGCATCTTCACGCGACACGTGCAGAATCTTCGCCCAGAACCACTCCGATGAGTAAATGCCGCCGATATAGCGGCTGTAATCCTGGAAGCGGCCGCTGTGGCACAGCTGATTAATCTCTTCGGCTTCTTCTATCGCCGTGTGATCTTTCCACAACACAAACATCGCGTTGGGGTTCTCCGCGAACTCCGGGCGCAGCGCCAGCACGTTGCCGTCGCGGTCGATGGGCGCCGGGGTTGAACCGGTGCTGTCAACGCCAATGCCGGCTACGGCGTTGCGTTGATCGTCGCTCAGTGCATTCAGCACGCCGAGCAGCGCCTGCTCCATCGCGTCAATGTAATCCTGTGGATGGTGACGAAAACGGTTAGTGTGCGGATCGCTGTATAAGCCCTGCTGCCAGCGCGGGTAGCTGCACACCGCACTCTGCAGCTCTTTGCCGCTATAACAATCCACGGCCAGCGCACGCACCGAATCACTACCAAAGTCCAGCCCAAGGGTGATGGCTCCAGCACGCATCGGAATCTCCTGTAGTTAGTTAACTCCTGTATCCTGGGTTCGGCGCGCCGGAACAGTTAGTCATCGCTGGCTGACAATATGCACTTTTCTGTCATCGGCAGTGATTTTGTGATCCATTGCAAAAGTTAAGCTCCGGTTAAATTTGCTGAATATATGGATCATTTTGTCGTGATTTTAATGTGTGATACCGCTCTACATTTTTCTTCGCTAATACCGCTAAAACTAGCCCAGCGTCTGGACAGTCTGTCAACACATGCCAGCCTAACGCACTGATTTATGGCTGTACCCACATAAGAAAATTAACTGGTAGCGTTTACACCGATTCGTTATTAGCAGCGAAAAATAACCTGGTACCGGAGAGCATCATGCATAAATTCACTAAAGCATTCGCGGCCATCGGCCTGGCAGCGGTTATGTCACAATCCGCTATCGCCGAGACCATGAAGCTGGGTTTTTTAGTCAAGCAACCAGAGGAACCCTGGTTCCAGACTGAATGGAAATTCGCCGACAAAGCGGGCAAAGATCTTGGCTTTGATGTCATCAAAATTGCCGTGCCGGATGGTGAAAAAACCCTGAATGCCATCGACAGCCTGGCGGCTAACGGCGCGAAAGGTTTTGTTATCTGTACTCCCGATCCGAAACTCGGTTCCGCCATTATGGCGAAGGCACGCGGCTATGGCCTGAAAGTCATCGCCGTGGATGATCAGTTCGTTACTGCCAAAGGCAAGCCGATGGACACCGTGCCGCTGGTGATGATGGCGGCCACCAAAATTGGTGAGCGTCAGGGGCAGGAACTCTATAAAGAGATGCAGAAACGCGGCTGGGATGTGAAAACTACCGGCGTGATGGCGATTACCGCGAACGAACTCGACACCGCACGTCGTCGTACCGGCGGCTCAATGGACGCGATCAAAGCCGCTGGCTTCCCGGCAGCCCAGATCTACCAAGTTCCCACCAAATCTAACGATATCCCTGGCGCATTTGACGCCGGTAACTCCCTGCTGGTGCAGCATCCTGAAGTCAAACACTGGCTGGTTGTCGGCATGAACGACAACACCGTGCTGGGCGGCGTGCGTGCCACGGAAGGACAGGGCTTCAAAGCGGCTGACGTCATCGGCATCGGCATCAACGGCGTCGATGCCATCAGTGAACTGTCAAAAGATAAGGCGACCGGCTTCTACGGTTCGCTGCTGCCAAGCCCGGATATCCATGGCTACAAAAGCAGCCAGATGCTCTACAACTGGGTCAGCAAAGGTGAAGAGCCACCGAAATTCACCGAAGTTACCGATGTGGTGCTGATCACCCGTGACAACTTCAAAACTGAACTGGCGAAAAAAGGACTGATGTAACCCTGAGCCTGTCGGGCTGTCTGCAGCCCGGCATCCTTAATAGCCGATTTCGCGCCGCCCGCCCTGACAGGCCGGTGGCGCGAAAGAGTGAGGACCAACATGAACACTGATTCAGCATTTCTGTCGTTTCATGGCATCAGTAAAACCTTCCCTGGCGTGAAAGCGTTGCAGGATATCTCCTTCGACTGCCGGGGCGGTGAAGTCCATGCGCTGATGGGCGAGAACGGCGCAGGCAAATCGACGCTGTTAAAAATACTCAGCGGCAGTTATCAGCCGAGCGGCGGTGAGATTCGTATCAAAGGCAAGCCGATGAGCTTTCAGCGCACCACAGATGCGCTGGACGCGGGCGTCGCCATTATTTACCAGGAACTGCATCTGGTGCCGGAAATGAGCGTGGCGGAGAACATCTACCTCGGCCAGATTCCGCACAAACATGGGCTGGTCAATCGTAAGCTGATGCGCTTTGAGGCGGGCCTGCAGCTGAAAAATCTCGGCATGGATATCGACCCTGATATGCCGCTGAAATACCTGTCGCTGGGGCAGTGGCAGATGGTGGAGATTGCCAAAGCGCTGGCGCGCAACGCACGCATTATCGCCTTTGATGAGCCAACCAGTTCGCTATCGGCGCGTGAAATCGACAACCTGTTCCGCGTTATCCGTCAGCTCCGCGAGGAGGGCCGGGTGGTGCTCTACGTTTCACACCGCATGGAGGAGATCTTCGCCCTCAGTGACGCCATCACTGTCTTCAAAGATGGCCGCTACGTGCGGACCTTTACTGACATGGCTAACACCCATCACGACGATCTGGTGCAGGCGATGGTGGGCCGTAATCTGGGTGATATCTATGGCTACTCACCACGCGCTAAAGGCGACGTGCGGCTTGAACTGGACAAGGTCGAAGCAAAGGGCGTGCGGACGCCGATTTCGCTGAAAGTTCATGCCGGTGAAATCGTCGGTCTGTTTGGTCTGGTCGGAGCCGGACGCAGTGAACTGCTGAAAGGGTTATTTGGCGGCACGCGTCTGCGTGGCGGTCAGGTGATCCTGGACGGCAAACCGCTGCCGCTGCGTGAACCCATCGACGCTATCCGTGCGGGCATCATGCTTTGCCCGGAAGACCGCAAAGCCGAGGGCATTATTCCGGTGCACTCGGTGCGCGACAACATCAATATCAGCGCCCGTCGTCATAATCTCACCGCCGGTTGCCTGATTAAAAATGGCTGGGAAAACAAAAACGCCGACAGCCATATACGCTCGCTGAACATCAAAACGCCCAGCGCCGATCAGCTGATCATGAACCTCTCCGGCGGTAACCAGCAGAAGGCGATTCTGGGACGCTGGCTCTCCGAGGATATGAAAGTGATCCTGCTGGATGAGCCCACGCGCGGCATCGATGTCGGTGCCAAACATGAAATTTATAACCTGATTTATCAGCTGGCGAACCGGGGCATTGCGGTGCTGTTCGCCTCCAGCGATTTACCGGAAGTGATGGGCCTGGCCGATCGCATCGTGGTGATGCGTGAAGGTGCCATAGCCGGTGAACTGCTGCACGACGACGCCACGGAGCAGCAGACGCTGAGCCTGGCGATGCCCAAAACCACTCAAGCGGCCGCCGTGGCCTGACAGGAGATCATCATGGCTTCATCCACGACCTCAAATACGCCGCAGCCCGCTTCACGCGGCGGCCTGCAGTTAGGTCGCATCTGGGACAACTTCGGCATGCTGGTGGTCTTTGCGCTGCTGTTTATTGTCTGTGCGATTTTTGTGCCGAATTTTGGCTCGTTTATCAATATGAAAGGCTTAGGGCTGGCGATGTCGATGTCCGGCATGGTCGCCTGCGGCATGCTGTTCTGTCTGGCCTCCGGGGATTTCGATCTGTCGGTCGCCTCGGTGATCGCCTGTGCGGGTGTGGTGACCGCCGTGGTGATCAACATGACCGAAAGCCTGTGGATTGGCGTGGCAGCCGGTCTGGTGCTCGGCATGATCACCGGCTTTATCAATGGCTTTGTGATTGCCCGACTGAAGATCAATGCACTGATCACCACGCTGGCGACCATGCAGATTGTGCGCGGCCTGGCCTATATCTTCTCTGACGGTAAAGCGGTCGGGATCGAAGATGAGCGCTTCTTTGAGCTGGGCTTTGCCAACTGGCTTGGCGTGCCAGCACCCATCTGGCTGACACTGGCGACCATGCTGATCTTCGGCTTCCTGCTTAACAAAACCACCTTTGGCCGTAATACCCTGGCAATTGGCGGCAATGAAGAGGCGGCGCGACTGGCCGGTGTGCCGGTGGTGCGTACCCGCATCATCATCTTCATTCTGTCCGGGCTGGTTTCCGCAGCGGCGGGCATCATCCTGGCGTCACGTATGACCAGCGGTCAGCCAATGACCTCCATCGGCTATGAGCTGGTGGTGATTTCTGCCTGCGTACTGGGCGGTGTGTCGCTGAAGGGCGGCATCGGCAAGATTTCCTACGTGGTTGCAGGGGTATTAATTCTCGGCACCGTCGAGAATGCGATGAATTTATTGAATATCTCGCCATTCTCACAGTATGTGGTGCGCGGTCTGATACTGTTAGCTGCGGTGATTTTTGACCGTTACAAACAGAAAAAAGCCTGACTGATCGAGCCGTTGGCCCGCAGAAGCAGACGCCTCTGCGGGCTATCCGAACACTAACAGACTGAGTGAGGTCGCTATGTATCACCGCGAATTACCGGCCGAGCAGCAAAACCCCTTGTTGCCGGGCTATTCATTCAATGCCTGGCTGGTGGCGGGGCTGACGCCCATCACCGCTGATGGGCCGCTCGATTTCTTTATCGATCGCCCGCACGGCATGAAAGGTTACATTCTGAACCTCACCATTAAAGGCAAAGGGCGGGTATTCGACGGCGAGCGGGCATTTGACTGCGAACCAGGCGAAATGCTGCTTTTTCAGCCAAAAACCGCTCACTACTACGGCCGCGCGCCGGACAGCCCGCAGTGGTTCCACCGCTGGGTCTATTTCCGTCCGCGCGCCTACTGGCACGACTGGCTGCGCTGGCAGGATGAGCAGGAGGGCGTGGGACGACTGCTGCTGCCGGAATCGCTGCGTGGCGAGTTCGACCGCCTGTTTGCCAGTATCGAACAGACGCACAACTCGGGCCGCCGTTTTGCGGAAGAGCTGGCGATGAACCTGCTGGAACGGCTGCTGCTGCGTGCCGTTGAAGAAGATCCGCGCAGCCATCAGTTGATCCGCGACCCGCGCGTCATCGAAGCCTGTCAGTATGTCACCAACCATCTCGCCAGCGAGGTCAAGATTGAAGAGGTGGCGCGTCACGTCTGCCTGTCACCGTCGAGACTGGCGCACCTGTTCCGCGAGCAGATGGGTGTCAACCTGCTGCGCTGGCGTGAAGATCAGCGCGTTATCCGCGCCAAACTGCTGCTCCAGACCACTCAGGAACCGATCGCCTCGGTAGGGCGCGAAGTGGGTTACGACGACCAGCTCTACTTCTCACGGGTATTCCGCAAGCGTGTTGGCGTCAGTCCCAGCGACTTCCGCCGCCGCAATCAGGACGCGCACGACAGCCTGGCGGCGCAGACGGCCTGGCCCCTGGCGCGAAGTGCTATCTCTTAGTTTTTTCGGGGGATTCCGCCTTGTCCTCACCTGGTTAATAGTCTTAAATCAATCAGGTTATCAACTAAGAGCCTGCCAGGCAGGCTCTGAGAGGAATCCAAATGAGCGATAAATTACGTGTTGGTCTGATCGGCTACGGCTTTGCCAGTAAAACGTTTCATGCTCCGCTGATTGCGGGAACGCCGGACGTCGAACTGGCCGCCATTTCCAGTAGCGACGCCAGCAAAGTCCACGCCGACTGGCCCGCCGTGAAGGTGGTGGCCGATCCTCAGGCGCTGCTGGACGATCCGACTCTGCAATTGATTGTCATTCCTACCCCCAACGATACGCATTTCCCGCTGGCTAAAGCGGCGCTGAATGCCGGTAAACATGTGGTGGTCGATAAGCCGTTTACCGTGACGTTGTCACAGGCGCGCGAACTGGATGCGCTGGCAAAAGCTAAAGGGCTGCTGCTATCAGTGTTCCATAATCGCCGCTGGGACAGCGATTTCCTGACGCTTAAATCCCTGCTTGAAGCGGGCTCACTGGGTGAAGTGCGTTACTTCGAATCGCATTTTGACCGTTTCCGTCTGGAAGTGCGCAATCGCTGGCGTGAAATGAAGGGTGCAGGCAGCGGAATCTGGTATGACCTGGGGCCGCATCTGCTGGACCAGGCGCTGCAACTGTTTGGCCCGCCGGTCGCCATTAATGTTGATCTGGCCGAAATGCGTCCGGGCGCGCAGACCACCGACTACTTCCACGCCACGCTGACCTATCCGCAGCGCCGCGTCGTGCTGCACGCCAGCATGCTGGTGGCGGCAGAATCCGCCCGTTATACCGTTCACGGCACGCGCGGCAGTTACGTTAAATATGGTCTGGATCCGCAGGAAGATCGCCTGAAGTCGGGCGACTTCCCGCCGCAGGAGGACTGGGGCTATGACATGCGCGACGGCACGCTGACGCTGGTTGATGGCGACGCCCTGACCGAAACCACGCAGCTGACCCAGCCGGGCAACTATCCGGCTTACTACGCGGGCATCCGCGATGCCATTGCCGGACGCGGTAATAATCCGGTGACGGCGGAAGAGGCGATTCAGGTGATGGAGCTGATCGAACTGGGTCTGCAATCCGCCGAGAAACGCCAGACGCTGTCGCTGAAGCGCGTTTAATGGGTGAGTGTAATAATGGTCATTTAATACTTCGGGCAGATGCCTGACAAGCTTAAAAGCGGGCAGAGCATGCCAGGGATGGCGGCTTTTGCGTCTTTCCGATCTGACCCCGTTCCCTGTGTAAGCTCGGTCTTAAAGCCACCTGTCCTTGAGCATTTCCTTACATTAAAACGGGCCGGATATCCGGCCCGTTTTTATGGCTGCAACGAGCAGATTACTGCACGCGGGCGCGAATAGCCGCTTTCTCAGCGTCGCTAAGGAAGGCAATCGTCAGTCCATTCTCCTGCGCCTGACGCATCTGCGCTGCGCTCAGACCGGCAGCCGGTGCGGCATGATGATACTCATGAGCAAGCTCAATGCCCTGAACCGCGGGATCATCAGTATTGATGGTCGCCAGAATGCCATGCTCCAGGAAGGTTTTCAGCGGATGCTGCGCCAGTGAAGGCACGGTGCTGGTCTGGATGTTGGAGGTCAGGCAGGATTCAATACCAATATGGTGCTCCGCCAGGAAATCCATCAGCGCGCGATCTTCAATCGCTTTCACGCCGTGACCGATACGCTCAGCGCCCAGCTCACGAATCGCCTGCCAGATGCTCTCCGGACCGGCCGCTTCGCCCGCATGCACGGTAACGCGGAAACCGGCATCGCGCGCCTGGGTAAAGTGACTCAGGAACTCGCTGCCCGGGAAGCCCAGCTCATCACCCGCCAGATCGACCGCGGTGATGTGATCGCGATGGGCCAGTAAACCTTCCAGTTCGGCAAGGCAGGCATCTTCGCCAAAGGTACGGCTCATAATGCCAATCAGACGCACGTCGATATTGTGCTGCTGACGGCCAGCGCGAACCCCGTCAATGACCGCTTCCACCACACCGGCAATCGGCAGGTTATGGGTCATCGCCATATAACCGGGCGAAAAACGCAGTTCAGCATAATGAATGCCCGCACGCGCGGCATCTTCGACATTTTCCTGCGCAATGCGGCGGCAGGCATCCAGATCGCCCAGCACTTTCACGCCCCAGTCGAGTTTTTGCAGGAAGCTCACCAGATCAGGTTCATTCTGGCCAACCTGCACATGCGGACGCAGCGTCTCCAGCGTTGAGGCGGGCAGGGCAAGATTAAACTGGCGGCCTAAATCGAGAATGGTTTGTGCACGAATGTTGCCATCAAGGTGGCGGTGAATATCAGTCAGAGGAATTTTAGAATCGATCATGGCGCACTCGCTGAGTTGTCGGTGAAGTGCAGAGCATTATAAAAATATCTTGCGCAACAGCGCCAGCTCTTTGCGCAACAGCCGCGCCGGATGCTGCTTAATTACCCATAACCGGTGGGCAAATCAGCGTTCAGGCATAAAAAAAGCGACCCGAAGGTCGCTATAGATGGACGACAGCGCTTACTGCGGCATGCCTTCGCTGGTCGGCATACCCAGCATGTAGCGGGACATAAACTGTTCCAGCGTCATCTTGTCGCCGTTCATGTTCACCTGACCGTTGGTGTACTGCAGGCTGGTCACGATGTTGTTATCCTGCTGCTGAGTCAGGCGGAACATCTGACCCATTGCTGCCAGACCTTTCACCTGCTGATCCGCCAGCTTCTGGGCATCATCCGCCTGATAACCCTCAGCCAGACCCACTTTGTGCATGGTTTCGGTTGCCATCGGCATATTGATCACCAGCTTGCTGTCCAGGCTTTTCAGTACCCGGTCAACCATAGCGCTCAGCGTCTGGGCTTCACCGGTTACGGCAGACGGGTCGTTGAAGCTGGCCGTCAGATTGAAGGTGCTTTCACCTTTGTCATTCTTCCAGCTCAGCGGAGCAATGCTGATGGATGGCGAGCCTTTCAGCAGCATCGGCAGATTGGCCATCAGAATCTGATGCACGCCTGCCTGATAGCGGATAGGATCTTCCGCAACGCCAGGCTGGGTCAGCAGCTCCTGCATCTGCGCGTTGTAACGATCGGAGAAGGCTTTGACCGCCTGCGCATCAAACTGTGACAGCTTCATCTTCAGCGCTGCCTGACCGAAGTCCTGCTTCTGCAGCTGAACGCCTTCCACTTTGTAATCAATATCGCCGCCAATTTTACCGGCGCTGTTATCGAAAGAGGAGGTGCCTTTCATTTTGTGCAGCGTCAGGGCGTCCTGACCATTGATGCTGGCATTCACCTTCTCAATGTCCACCGACTGATCGCCGATGCGTACGCCTTCCGGGCTGAGATGCGTGTTACCGCTCAGCTTCAGACCATTGACAGTGAACAGTACCGGCTGGCCCATCTCATTTTTACTGGTCAGCGCGAGGCTATCCACATCGCTGTCCAGCGACACTTTATCGCCTTTATTATCAGCGCTGACATTGAAGGTGCCGCCATTGGTGGCAAAACGCTCGCCGGTTTGCGCATTCTGATAGTCAACCGGCAGGACACGCAGCGCGGTATCGGTAGCGCCGCTGTAGCCGATGCGGGTATCTGCATTAATCAGCGATTTATTGCCGGTCAGCTCGAACAGCTTCTTCACCGCATCGGTGTTAGCCAGCTCGGTATGAACGGATGCCATGCTCGGGATCAGATTGAAATGCTTCAGCTGCGCAAACGGGAAAGGGCCATGATCGATGGTTTCATTCAGGATGATGCTCTGACCCGGCTTCAGCAGCGGGTTATCTTCCGTCTGCGAATTAGCCTGAACCACCAGATTCACCTTGCTGCTGAACACGCCGCGCTGATAGTCCTGATAGCTGATCTTCAGTCGGCTGTTAGGGGCATAAGCGTTCAGCTGTGCATTGGCGTTCTGCACCAGCTCATCCCTGTGGCTTTCAATTTGCTTGCCGGTGAACCACGCCGCGCCAGTCCAGACTACGCCCAGTGCGATGATGACACCTACGGCAACATTGGTCTTTTTCATTGCTGATTCGTCCTTATCCTTGAGTCCGCTTATGCCGCAGGTTTACCCCAGCGACCGAAGAAAAACGCCCGCAGGCGTTTAAAAGCTAATAGGTTGAAATAATAGCAGTTAACAGAGATTCCGTCAGCCGCTCTACCCTAAGTCGTTAAATACCCGCGCCAGCCGGCCCGTACCGGCGACCGTTACCGGCGATTCGCTGGCGGCAATGAAGCAGGATTCACCCGGTTTCAGCGTCAGTTGCTGATCGTCTTTGGCGATAATCGCCTGGCCTTCGATGCAGAACAGCAGGGCGGCGCTCTGTTGCGCCAACGATTGCGGTTCTGCGTTCAGGCTATGGATGGCAAAGGCAAAATCTTCCACCGGAATCGGAAAGCGCTGCGCATGACCCTGTTGCTCTGGTTCCGTCAGCAGCGAGTTGGCAGGTTTTTCATCAAACTTCAGGTTGGCCATGAGCTCGTCGATATCGATATATTTCGGGGTTAAACCGGCCCGCAATACGTTATCAGAGTTGGCCATCACCTCCAGCGCCACGCCTTTCAGATACGCGTGCGGGGTTTCAGCGTAGAGGAACATCGCCTCGCCGGGCTGCAGGGTGATCACATTCAGCAGCAGCGGTGAAAACAGGCCGCTGTCGTCAGGGTATTCAGCCGCAATCATGCGGATGGTGTCCCACGGCTCACCCTGTTGCGCATCAAGCGCGGATTTCAGCACGCCCAGCGCCAGCGATTTCGCTTCACCCTCCAGTGACAGCAGGGTAGAGAACAGCGCAGCAAGCGTCTCCTGATCCGGATGTTGCAAAAAATGGGCAATCTGAGGATGTGCACCTGCAACCGGCTCCAGCAGGGAGACCATCTGCGTCAGCGTGCGAAAGCCATTCATTGCCTGGAACGGTGTCAGCGCATAGACCAGCTCCGGCTTGTGGTTTGCATCTTTATAGTTGCGCTCGGCGGCCGTCAGCGGAATCCCCGCCGCATTCTCACGGGCAAAGCCCACTTCGGCCGCACGTTTGCTGGGATGGACCTGAATCGACAGCGGCTGATCGGCACACAGCACTTTGAACAGGAACGGCAGTTCACCAAAGCGCTGTGCTACCGCGTCACCCAGCATCGCGTCGGGCGCCGCATCAATCACGTCACGTAATGAACGCGCGCTGCCCTGTTCCATCACGGTTGAGGGACTTTTCGGATGTGCGCCCATCCACAGCTCTGCCATCGGCAGGTCCTCGGGATTGGCAATCCCATAAAGCTCAGTCAACGCCGTTTTGCTGCCCCATGCGTAATTTTGCAGCGAATTGTTCATTTTTTGCATTGTTTAACCCTTTATCACGGGAAATTATTGCGGCTATTAAAGCAGAAACTACCGGTAAAAATACATATCCAGCGCAAAAGGACGCTAAGCTCTGATAATGTTAAATTATTGTGTATTACTATCCTGACTGTCCGACAGTTGATTGCAACGACCTGGCGGTCATTCTTTTAAAAACAAGGTGAAGGAGACGTATTCATGGCAGGCAACCGCATTGAGAAAGATTCAATGGGCCCCATCGATGTACCGGCAGACAAACTGTGGGGCGCGCAGACGCAGCGCTCGCTGGAACACTTCCGTATCTCAACCGAAAAAATGCCGACCGCGCTGGTGCATGCGCTGGCACTGACCAAACGCGCCGCGGCCAGCGTTAACCGCGATCTTGGACTGCTGCCCGCTGACCGCGCAGATGCGATCGTCAGCGCGGCGGATGAAGTGCTGGCGGATAAACATGCGGACGAGTTCCCGCTGGCGATCTGGCAGACCGGCTCCGGCACCCAGACCAATATGAACATGAATGAGGTGCTGGCGAACCGCGCCAGTGAAATCCTCGGCGGTGAGCGCGGAATGTCGCGCCTGGTCCATCCCAACGACGATGTGAACAAGAGCCAGAGCTCCAACGACGTCTTCCCGACGGCGATGCATGTTGCCGCCGTCATCGCGCTACGCGAACAGTTAATCCCTCAGATTCAGGTACTGAAAAAGACGCTCAGCCAGAAGTCTGATGCGTTTAAAGACATCGTTAAGATTGGGCGTACCCATCTGCAGGATGCGACGCCGCTGACGCTGGGCCAGGAGATTTCCGGCTGGGTGGCGATGCTGGAGCACAACCTGAAGCATATCGAACAGAGCATTCCGCACGTGGCGGAGCTGGCGCTGGGCGGAACCGCGGTGGGCACTGGTCTGAACACCCATCCGGAATATGCAGTGCGCGTGGCGAAGGCGCTGGCCGATCTGACGCAGCAGCCATTTGTCACCGCACCAAACAAGTTTGAGGCACTGGCAACCTGTGATGCGCTGGTGCATGCGCATGGCGCGCTGAAAGGGCTGGCCGCTTCACTGATGAAAATCGCCAACGATGTGCGCTGGCTCTCTTCCGGCCCGCGCTGCGGCATCGGTGAAATCGCTATTCCGGAAAACGAACCTGGCAGCTCCATCATGCCGGGCAAAGTTAACCCAACGCAGTGCGAAGCGATGACCATGCTCTGCTGTCAGGTGATGGGTAACGACGTGGCGATCAATATGGGCGGCGCATCCGGTAACTTTGAGCTGAACGTCTTCCGCCCGATGGTGATCCATAACTTCCTGCAATCAATTCGCCTGCTGGCGGATGGCATGGACAGCTTTAATCATCACTGCGCCGTCGGTATTGAGCCGGTGCGTGAGCGCATCGATCAACTGCTGAACGAATCGCTGATGCTGGTGACGGCGCTGAATACCCACATCGGCTATGACAAAGCGGCTGAAATTGCCAAGAAGGCGCATAAAGAGGGGCTGACGCTGAAGGGTTCGGCGCTGAAACTGGGGTACCTCACTGAAGAGGAGTTTGATGCCTGGGTCCGTCCGGAAGAGATGGTCGGCAGCATGAAGTCGTAAGCTCAGCGATGAGTAAGAGGCCAGCGGATGCTGGCCTCTTTTTATATCGGGCAATCGACCCACAGATGCAGTCGGGGTATCAGCAGATTCAGTGGTTCAGCGGCGGGTTTATGCCGATGCGTAATGTTATCCGCGTCGTAATTAAGCAGCTCGCCCAGCACCGGAACCTGACTGCGATCGCGGCAGATTACCAGAATCGGTGACGGGCAGGCCAGCTGGGTCTGTTTTTTTTCGTCCGCGCGCCAGACGCGTGCGACCGGCTGGACTTTCACCGGACGTTTTATTTTCAGCCGTGCCGAGGCGGGCAGGGCGCGCACGCTTGCCAGCTCCTCCTGCACTTTTTCCGCCCACTGTTCACGCGACCACGGTGCCTGCGCACGTCCCGCCTTCAGGCTTTTTTCCAGCTGGGCGATCACCTCTTCGCGCTTGAGATTCTTGATAATGTGCTTGTTGGCCCAGCCGAAACGCAGGCTGTCAGGGGCGCTGAGCAGGGTGATCGTGCGGTAGGCATTCAGGGTAATCAGACCGCGCAGATGCTGGTGAACGAACTCGAAACGCGCTTCACTCGGCAGGCCCGAGTCCACCGTAATCAGCTGCTCCAGCCGCGCCTTAAGCTGATTAATGAGGTCGACCAGCGAACCGATCTCCGCTTCGCGCTGTTCATCACATTCGATACAGAGTGCCCCAGGCAGGCGCACAGCAGCCTTGGTACTCAGCTGTTCAGACTGATGCTGCATAAACAGGCGGCAGTAGTGGTCGAGCGCCATCTTCAACGCGCTGTCGCCCAGATGCTGCTCGACGTCGATCTGCGTAATCGCTTCATGTTCGCGGCCTTTCACCACCGGCGGCAGGCTGAAGACGCGGGCGATGAGCAAAGGCTGCGCCTCAATCTGCTGACGCAGCTCGCCCAGCGCCAGTTCCAGGTCGTTTACACACTGATGCATATCAGCCACTAAGTCGTAGCGCGTCATGTTGTGCCTCCATAGTTACAACGTCCACAATGTGGCAGATGCCTGTCAGGGATGCAAGTACTTTATAGTTACAACATACTTTAGTTATACCATTAAAAACGTGCGGCCTGCCTGGCTATCCAGTGAAAAGAGCGTCCCGCATTCTGGCTTCTGGCAGAACATGTTATAAAAACGGTTCGCCTGCTAATGAAGAGATCGCCTGTGAGTCAGAACAATAAACCCGGTATCGTCGCCATTTTCACCCTGGGCCTGGTGCAGATCCTCTCCTGGGGAGGGTCGTTCTACCTGATGGCGGTGATGGCGAACCCGATTGCAGCTGAGACGGGCTGGTCGCAGCAGTGGATCTACGGCGCGCTCTCGACGGGGATACTGGTGTCAGGCCTGCTGTCACCGCTGGCCGGCAGGATTATCGCCCGTACCGGCGGTCGTCTGCTGCTGGCGTTGAGCGGTCTGGTAATGGCAGTAGGGCTGGTGATGATGGCGGTCAGCGATTCGCTGCCGCTGTTTCTGTTTGCCTGGGTGATCATCGGCATAGGGATGGCGATGGGCCTCTACGATGCCCTGTTTGCCACACTCGGCACCTGTTATGGCAGTCAGGCGCGTTCGGCGATCACTGGTATTACGCTGATTTCAGGCTTCTGCACCACGCTGGTCTGGCCGGGAACGGCGTTGCTGATTCATGGATTTGGCTGGCGAGATGCGTCACTGATTATTGCGGCAATGATGGTGGTCTGCGTGCTGCCTGCCTATCTGTTTGCCTTACCGGCGAGCCATGCTAAGTCGCCTGCGAAAAGGGGAGTTAGACACTCTGCTACGCCGGAGATTGAACCTGCGCTGTTCTGGCTGCTGTGCGCCATTTTTACCCTCGCGTCGGTGATCATGACGGCGATTTCTGTGCAGCTTATCACGCTGTTGCAGGCCAGTGGCCATACGCTAACGTCGGCGCTGGCGATCAGCGCGGTGCTCGGCCCGTGTCAGGTAGGTTCGCGCATCGTCGATATTGTTTTCAAACGCAGTCATCCGATCCGCACCACCTTTTTTTCCGTCGGGCTGGTGGCGCTGGGCCTGCTGCTGCTGGCTCTCTTTCCGCAGATGGCGCTGCTGAGCATGGTGCTGTATGGCGCAGGAAATGGCTTACGCGCCATCGTGCGCGGAACTTTACCGCTGGCGATGGTCAAACCAGAGTCTTACGCGATTGTGGTGGGGAAAATGGCCCGCCCGGCGCTAATGGGACAGGCACTGACGCCGCTGATTGGCGGATATGTGTTTGAAAAGATGGGGGCATCGGCGACGCTGTGGTTGCTTTGCGCTTTAGCAATCTTTAACGTGGTGCTGGTTATGGCGCTGAAGCAGCGATTACCGGCGGCGTCGGTCACCACCGCATGATCAAACTGCTCACCGTTTCCGGCAGGATAAGGGTGAGGAGCAGGGTAAGCACCTTGTGCTATCAGGCCTTCGCCTTTGGTGAATACGTGCCTTGTCATTGCCGGTTTGCTTCAAAAAAGCAACAGTGTTTGTTATATTTATTGCTCATTGATTGTTCACTTATGCGGCAATAAAACAATAAGATGCACCGCAACTCAGGATAAAGAAATGCTTGATTACCGCTTCCCGACAGCTTTGCAAATGGTTCTGAGCGTAGCGATGGCGGAGCAAATGGGTAAACGCTCTACCAGCGCGATTCTGGCCTATGGGCTGGAAGCGAATCCCAGTTTCATCCGAAAATTAATGGTCCCGCTGACCCGTGACGGCATTATCGTCTCCACGCTGGGCCGTACCGGTTCGATTCATCTCGGCCGTCCTGCTTCGGACATTACCCTGCGGGATATCTATGTCTCTGTAATCGAAGACAAAAAAATCTGGGCCGCGCGTCCCGATGTCGCGCCGCGCTGTCTGGTCAGTGCCAACCTCTGCTGGTACTTCAAGTCGATAGCCGACGAAGCCGAGCAGGCATCGCTGGATGTACTCGCAAAACGCACTGTGGCCGACGCGCTGAACGAGCTGAAGAAACGCGACACCAGCAACTGCACCGCCGTACCGGAACCTGAACCCGAAGAGAGTGAAGAACTCTGCAAAAAGAGCCGCTGATTGCGGCTTTTTTTATGCGTGCTGATCAGTGACGTCCTGCCTCAAATCTGCCATGAATCAATACCCATCTTTCTGAGTTCGGTCATCGCGATAAACGTAATAAATTGTTTGAAAACCCAGTCAGGAGCCCAACATTATTGTTGCCTTAAGTACCACTAATGTTATTCTTGCTGTTATACACAGCGAGGGAACGCGATGAAGTACAGTGAATTCAGACGCTGGCTCATTCAGCAGGGCGCTATTTTGACTAAGCACCGCAGTGGAAGCAGCCATTTCAAGGTCTTCCTGGGCGACAGGCAATCCATTTTTCCGGATCATGGAGCGAAAGAAATGCCTGAAGGTACGCGCAGAAAAATTTTAAAAGATCTGGGCCTGTGAGCCCGATCAGAGAGGTAACCCTATGTTTAATTATGCCGTCAGCTTAACCCATGACGCCAAAACCGATACCTATGAGGTCTCGTGTCGTGATTTGCCGTTACTGCATTCCGTCGGCGCCACCGTTGAGGAAGCACTGTCAGAAGCCAAAGATGGACTGGTGACGGCTATATCTCTTGAGATGGATACCCGTCGTCCGATTCCGGTCGCCAGTAAACCGCTGGAAGGTGAATACATTGTCTCCGTACCTGTGCTGGTGGCGATGAAAGCGGCACTTTATAACGCAATGATTGAAACCGGCACTCGTAAAGTCGATCTGGCACGCCAGCTGGGCGTGAATGGCCCACAGGTTGATCGACTGCTGGATGTTGAGCACTCATCGAAAGTTGAAAAAGTGGAAATGGCGCTGGCGCAACTGGGACGAAAAGCCCAAATTGAGATTCGTACCTGATTATCTGCCTGCAAGAATAATGCAGGAGTTTAAGATGGATAATTATTCTGATCTGGCTACTGTCGCCGGGTAACCCGCAGTCATCACTTACGTTCCCGAAATCAACCTGTTCCGTGGACGCTTTACTGGCCTGTCAGGCTACTGTGATTTTGTCTCTGACAGCGTGCAGGGCCTGCACAAAGAAGGGGAGATTTCGCTGCGCGAATACCTGGAAGATTGCGCTGCCTCCGGCATTCATCCCTATGCGGAGCAGGAAAAAATCAAGACCTTTACGCTGCGCTATCCTGAATCGCTGGGCGTGCGGCTCTCGCAGGCTGCTGCGCAAAATGAAACGTCCCTGAAAGCGTTTATCGTTGAAACGCTAAATGAAAAATTAAAGCAGCGTTAATTAACATGCTGCCCATCTCAGACAAAAAAAGGGGCGATCACCCGATCGCCCCTGTTAACGTTTACGGTTTACGCCGTCACTGATTCCGCGTTATCTGACCGGCGCGTCACCAGCTTGCGCAGGGCGACATAGAACACCGGCGTCAGGAACAGGCCGAAGAGTGTCACGCCGAGCATACCTGAGAACACGGTAATACCGGTCACGCCGCGCACTTCTGCACCCGCACCTTCACCCAGAATCAACGGGATGGTACCGGCGATAAAGGCGATTGAGGTCATCACAATCGGACGCAGACGCAGGCGACACGCTTCCAGCGCCGCTTCGATAATCCCTTTGCCCTGAATCTCCAGCTCGCGCGCAAACTCCACGATAAGAATCGCGTTCTTACAGGCGAGGCCCATCAGCACCACCAGTCCGACCTGCACGAAGACGTTGTTGTCTCCGCCAGTCAGCCAGACGCCAAACAGCGCAGAGAGCATCGTCATCGGCACAATCAGGATCACCGCCAGCGGCAGCGTCCAGCTCTCATACAGCGCCGCCAGCACCAGGAACGCCAGCAGGACGGCCATCGGGAAGACAATCAGCGCGGTATTGCCCTGGGTTGACTGCTGATAACTCAGGTCGGTCCACTCGATGTTCATACCGTTAGGCAACAGCTGACCGGACATCGCTTCCAGCTGACTCATCGCCTGCGCCGAAGAGAGCACGCGCGGGTCGGCATCGCCAATCAAATCCGCCGCCGGATAGCCGTTATAGCGGATCACCGGATCGGGGCCGTAGGTAGTGGTGATGTTCACCATGCTGCCAATCGGCACCATCTCACCGCGGTCGTTGCGGGTACGCAGGTTGGCAATATCCTCGACGCTGTCGCGGAACTCCCCATCCGCCTGCGCCATGACGCGCCAGGTGCGCCCAAAGCGGTTAAAGTCATTCACGTACGACGAGCCGAGATAGGTCTGCAGCGTGCTGAACAGTGCGGTCAGTGACACGCCCTGAGCTTTGGCTTTATCCCGGTCAACCTGCACATCAAGCTGTGGAACGTTGGCCTGATAGGAGGAGATAGGGAAGTGCATGCCTGGCGTCTGCATGATACTGCCCGACAGCGTATTAATCGCCGTCTGCAATGCGCCATAGCCCAGACCGGCACGATCCTGCACATAGAGCGAATAGCCCGAACCCTGACCCAGCCCCAGAATCGGCGGCGGCATAATCGAGAAGCCAAAGCCCTGCTGGATCTGCGCGATTTTCGCGTTGATCTCTGCGTTAATCTCCGCTGCTGTGTGCCTGCGCTCATTAAACGGCTTCAGGCCGAAGAACACCGTTCCGCTGTTCGGGGTGTTGGTGAATTGCAGCGCATTCAGGCCGGGGAAGGCCACCGCATAGGCGACGCCATCGGTCTGCATACCGATTTCGCTCATCTTACGAATCACTTCATCGGTGCGTGCCAGTGAGGAGCCTTCCGGCATCTTCACGCCGCCAATCAGATAGAGCTTATCCTGGGTCGGGATAAAGCCACCCGGCACGGTGTGGAACATAAAGCCGGCACCGGCCAGCAGCAGGATATAGACGCCAAATACCGCGCCACGGCGACGCAGCGTGCGGCCGACCAGCGACTCATAGCCGTGCGCACTGCGCTGGAAGAAGCGGTTAAACGGACGGAACAGCCAGCCGAACAGCGCATCAATGATCCGCGTCAGCCGATCTTTCGGCGCATCATGTCCTTTCAGCAGCATCGCCGCCAGCGCAGGCGAGAGCGTCAGCGAGTTAATGGCCGAGATTACCGTGGAGATCGCGATAGTGGTGGCGAACTGCTTGTAGAACTGCCCGGTCACGCCAGAGAGAAACGCCATCGGCACAAACACCGCGCACAGCACCAGCGCGATGGCGATGATCGGCCCGGAGACCTCGCGCATCGCCTGATGGGCGGCGGCGCGCGGCGAGAGTCCCATCTCGATATTACGTTCGACGTTCTCCACCACCACAATGGCGTCATCCACCACGATACCGATCGCCAGCACCAGCCCGAACAGGCTCAGCGTGTTAAGCGAGAAGCCAAGCAGATAGAGCACGCTAAAGGTACCGACCACCGAAACCGGCACCGCCAGCAGCGGAATAATCGAGGCGCGCCAGGTCTGCAGGAACAGAATCACCACCAGCACCACCAGAATCACCGCCTCCAGCAGGGTCTGCACCACCGCTTTAATGGAGTCGCGGACAAACACGGTCGGATCGTAAGGCGCAGCCCATTTCACATCGTTAGGGAAGCGGGTTGCCAGCTCATCCATTTTGGCGCGAACCGCATTGGAGAGGTCGATGGCGTTAGCGCCCGGCGCCTGGAAGATGCCGATACCGACCGCATCTTTGTTATTCAGCTGGGAGCGCAGGGCATAGCTGCCTGATCCCATCTCAATCCGCGCCACATCGCGCAGCCGCACCAGCGAACCATCTTCAGAGGTTTTCAGGATGATATCGCCAAACTGCTGCTCGCTCTCCAGTCGGCCCTGAGTGTTGATCGACAGCAGGAAGTCGCTCTGCTTTTTCAGCGGCTCCGCGCCCAGCTGACCGGCAGAGACCTGCACGTTCTGCTCCTGCATCGCCGTCACCACGTCAGAGGCCGTCAGGCCGCGCGCCGCGACTTTATTGGGATCAAGCCAGACGCGCATCGCATATTCACCTGCGCCAAAAATCTGGATCTGACCGACACCCGGCAGGCGCGCCAGCTCATCTTTCACCTTGAGCGTGGCGTAGTTACGCAGATAGAGCGAATCGTAGGTATTGTTCGGTGAGAACATGTGCACGACCAGCGTCAGCGTCGGCGACATCTTCTGGGTGGTAACACCCAGCCGACGCACATCTTCCGGCAGACGCGCTTCCGCCTGTGCCACGCGGTTCTGCACCTGCACCTGTGCCTGATCGGGATCGGTGCCCGGACGGAAAGTCACGGTCGTCACCAGCACGCCGTCCGAACCGGCCACTGACTTCATGTACATCATGTTTTCGACGCCGTTAATCGCCTCTTCCAGCGGCGTCGCCACGGAATCCGCAATCACTTTCGGGTTAGCGCCAGGGTACTCGGCGCGCACCTGCACGCTGGGTGGCACAACGTCGGGATATTCACTGATCGGCAGCAGCGGAATGGCAATCATGCCGGTAACAAAAATCAGGATCGACAGCACCGCAGCAAAAATAGGCCGGTCGATAAAAAAGCGGGAAAAGTCCATAGCGGCCTCGAATTATTGAGCGGCTGCCGCACGCATGGCGACCTGCTGAGCAGTGACCGGCATGCCGGGCATAAATACTTTTTGCAGACCGGCAATGATGACCTTGTCACCGGCTTGCAGACCCGATTTAACGATACGCAGGCCTTCCACCATCGCGCCTGGCTGGATATCGCGCCGCTGCGCTTTACCTTCACCGTCCACCACGTAGACATACTTGCGATCCTGATCGGTCAGGACCGCTTTATCGTCAATCAGCACCGCTTCGAACTGCGCGCTACCGGGCAGACGCACACGGGCAAACAGACCCGGCGTGAACTGACGCTGCTGATTGTCGAGCAGGGCGCGCATACGAATGGTGCCGGTACTGGCGGTCAGCTGGTTATCCATGAAGTCGATCCTGCCCTGATGCGGAAAACCCTGTTCGCCGACCAGGCCAATCTCAGCGGGCAGGGCATGGCGCTGCTGGCCCTGACGCGTCATCGCCTGATAGTTGAGGAAGGTGTTTTCATCGACATCGAAGTAGACATACATCTGCTGCTGCGACACCAGCGTGGTCAGCACACTGGCGCTGTCACCAGCGGTCACCAGGTTACCGGCGGTGATCATCGCCCGGCTGGCGCGGCCATCGATCGGCGCAGTGACGCGGGTGAAGTCGAGGTTCAGCTGCGCCATGTCGACCGCGGCTTCAGCGGCCAGCACATCGGCCTGCGCCTGGCTGGCAGCAGAGCGACGCTGTTCCCACGCCTCGCGGGAAATCGCCTGGGTGCCAATCAGTTTCTCGCTGCGGCCCGATTCGCTGCGGGCCAGACTGGCCTGACTGCGCGCCCGTGCCAGTTCCGCTTTGGCCTGCTCCAGCGCCGCGCGGTAGCTCCGGTCATCAATGGTAAACAGCACCTGACCTTTTCTGACCTCATCGCCTTCGCGATAGTTAACGGCGTCGATATAGCCCGAGACGCGCGGCCGCAGCTGTACGCTCTGCACCGCTTCTACCCGGCCATTGAAATTGTCCCACTGACTGACCGGCTTGATCAGCACCGGCGCGGCACTCACCTCAGGCGGTGGCGGTGGGGCGTTTTGCGCCACACCTTTATCGCAGCTGCTCAGTTGCGTGATGAGCAGTACCATCCCTAAGAGGGTTAAACCCTGACGAACCCGGTTCGTAATCATTGTTGTTATTCCGCGATAGATATAAAAGACGACCTGCAGGCCAATATTTGCAACTTTTAATATTGCAATTAATCGCAGGGAGTGTAGGCTTGCGTCGCGGGAAACTGCAAGAATAACAGATACACTTTATGTGCGGTTTTGGACAGAGCGTTGAAAGCCTGACCCGTTGCGTTAAAACCCTACAAACAGTGCGGCATTTAATGTACTAATAAAACTTGCATTAAATGGCATAGTCAGCCACCCTTAAGTGTAACTGCAACTGATACTAATACTTTTCGCTACAGCGACGGGAGAGACTGGAATGATGAGTGACGCCTTTATTCATGATTTAATCGACTGGATTGATAACAACATTGAAGCACGTCTGGACCTGGATACGGTTTCAGAACGCGCCGGTTACTCCAAATGGCACCTGCAGCGTATGTTCAAAGAACATACCGGCTACCCACTGGGTGAATACATCCGGGTTAAGAAGCTGAAGAAATCAGCCGATCGTCTGACCAGCACCGATGAACCGATTCTCAATGTGGCGATCTCGTTAGGTTTCGACTCTCAGCAATCTTTTAACCGCAGCTTCAAACGTCAGTATGGTGTCGCGCCGGGTGCATGGCGTCGGCACAGCGGGGAATCGCACGCCGCATAACCTCGCCAGGGCCAGCTTGTCTGGCCCGCGCTTTTCTCCGGGCGCAAAACTGGTATCATCTGCATCCTGTCGTCACGGATGCCATCATGTCAAAAAAACTCTGGATTGGACTTTTTCTTGTCCTCGCGGCCTGTTTCTACGGCCTTAAACCGTATCTGAATACCGTTTCAGCCCCTGCGCAGGCGGATATCGCCACCCTGACTGACGCCCATACCGTGGCGCGCTGGGTGCTGCAGCATCAGCAATTGCCGGACTACTACCTCACTAAAAGTGATGCGCGTAAGCGTGGCTGGAATCCGGCTACAGGCAATCTGTGCGAGGTGCTGCCGGGCAGAGCTATCGGCGGCGATCGCTTTACCAACCGTGAAAAGCGACTGCCCGCGCGTGCGGGCCGTCAGTGGTATGAAGCGGATGTGAATTATCGCTGCGGTCACCGCGACGCCGATCGCCTGGTTTACTCCTCTGACGGGCTGGTATTTCTCTCCACCGATCACTACCGCAGCTTCAGACAGGTGCCCTGATCATGCTTAACCTGACCTTTGACCTGCGTCAGCTCACCACGCGCGCGGCCTTTTATCAGCAGTTTGCTGAGCAGAGCGGCTGCCCGCAGAGCTTCGGACATAATCTGGATGCGTTGTGGGACTGGCTGACGGGCGGAATGGCGCTGCCTGCCACGATGTGGCTGCAGCACTATGCTGCGCATCAGGCCGATTTAGCGCCGGTGCTGGCGCTGCTGGAAGAGGCGGCGCAGTCGCTGGAGGGCGAACTGCGCCTGATTATCGATTAAGTGCGCAGGGGCTTAAGGAGCGCAATCAGCGCTTCGCGGGCCGCCAGCGGCAGGTCGCCGCCGCCGGTGTAACCATTGTTCTCAATGATCACCTGATTCAGCCCCACCAGCCAGTCGTAGATATAGTAGGCGGTGTGGTTGGCCGGCGCAGCAGAGAGTTTGGTCAGGCGCTGACCGGCACTGAAGCTGACGCTGGGTGCCGGTGGACGGGAGAAAATCGCCTGACCCCGGTTAACCCGGCTGGCAGGGCGTTCCGATTCAGGCCGCTGTAAAAAGCCGAGCCAGGCCACAAAATCCCCCAGCACCGTCATCGCCCGCGTCACCTGACGATCGGCGCGGGATTCATGGCTGACGCTCTGGGTATCCGGCTCATGCAGCGCCTGCTGCAGTTTCTGTGCGATATCGGTGCGGAAACCGGCTGTAATTAACTCTTCAACCAGCCACTCCATCGTCGCCTTGTCCACATTCAGCAACGCCAGCAGGCTGCGGTTTTCCGGCAGCTGACGCAGATGATCCAGCCACAGCAGCAGCACCTGACGGGGATACTGCTGGGTGCTCTGCAGACTCTGACGCGGCTGAACCGGCGCTTCCGCCGGACTCTCGCTGAACAGGTCAAATTCAAAGCCGATACCAAACTGATTTTCCGGTGCCTGAATCGTGGCCGGTTTGCTGCCTGGCAGGGCTGACTGATTGAGCCAGAGCTGGCGCAGCGCTTCACGCGGCGGCTGCAGGCGCTCCAGCAGCTCACCATGCAGGCCGGTGCGATGCTGTAAACACTTCAGCAGCGTGTCGGCGATATTCTGTTTGCGTGCCGCCTGCTCCGGGCTGGCACCCGCTTCGGTCCAGGGCAGCAGACGCCGCTCCACCACGGTGTGCTGAATCTGTGCCAGCTGAGCCAGCAACATGTCGCGGCGGGCTTCCGGCTGCATCTCCTCCAGCAACCAGCTCGCCATGCGGTCGACGCCTGCGCGATCCAGCGCCAGCATCGATCCCCAGTGCTGACCGGGCTGTCCCATCTGACGCTGAACCGCCTCATCTACGTTGACCTGCTGATGACGGGCATCGAAAGGGGTAATCGCCCAGATCAGACGCGGTTTCTCTGCGGATTCCTGGGCAGGCTGGTGACGCTGCCATTCGCGCAGCGTTTCGCTGGCAAGATCGGCATCCTGACGGTGGCTGGCTGCGGTGCAGACCAGCAGCAGATCAATCGCCTGCCGCGCGGCGTAAAAGCCAGGCAGCAGGGCGCGTTTCTGTTCCAGCAGCTGAGCACGCAGCGGATCCTGCTGCTGCAGGCGCTGGCGATCTTCCTGCGTTGCTGTATCACTGGACTGACCCGGCGCGGGCAGCTCCAGCATATCGGCATCATCATAAAGCGCGGTTCGCGGAGTGGAACTCAGCGGGACCAGCACCTCCAGCGTCAGCAGCGCCAGTAATCCCAGCGGCACGTTCTGCGCCTTGCCGATGCGATTACCGTTCATCGGGCAGACTTCCACTGACTGCTGCTGATCCTGTTCACTGCCTGGCACAATCAGCTGCTCGGCGGGCAGCAGTGATGCATCGGTCAGCAGGCTCAGTGGCGCGAGTACCCGGCTGCTGTTACGCAGCTGATGACGCAGGTGCAGCAGGGTACGCAGCATTTCATTCAGGGCAGGCTGAGCAGGCCACAGCAATGAAAAGAGCTGCACCCGGTCGTCTACGCTGAGCCAGGGTGCCAGCTCAACGGCCTGCGGCCAGAAATGGCGATCCAGCCGCGCATCGTGATGCGGGCGGCGGCGGCTCCAGGACCAGAGGGTCACCAGCGCGTCGCCTTCCAGACCGGCCAGCGGCGTGGTGAGGCGATGACGCTGCAGGCGCTGCAGTGTGCTGTCGATCTGTGCGGTGTCGGGCGTGGACGCTCTGGCACAGGCGACCATCAGCCGCACCAGTTCCGCTTCGCTCAGCAGCGTCAGTTCAACCGGCCATTCGCCTGACAGCGGTTCGCGCTGATGGCTGAAGCGGGTGGCGGTCGCAAAATCGAGGTTGCCGGGATTGATATGCTGGAACCAGCTCAGCTGTTTATCGCCCATCCGGGTCACTAACTGGCCCTGGGCATCGGCCACCATTTCGTTCAGCAGCCAGGCTTTACCCGCCTGGGACTGACCAAACAGCGCCAGCGTGACCGGACGCGCCACCTGCTGTGCCAGCGCCTGAGTCTGCACGCGCGCCTGGCGCAGTTGCAGCGTCAGGGTTTCTGCTTCCAGCGCCAGACGCGGCGACTGCTCACGGGTGGTCTCAATCCAGTTCAGGCTGTTATTCAATGCGTCCTGCAACAGGCTGAGACGTTTTGCCAGCGTTTGTGGCTGACGGGGTTTTAACGCTTTCATCGTTTACATACGCTCCCGCTGTCAATCCAGTAATTTTCTGTATAAAAATTTCTTTAGAATCAAAGGGATTGAATCGACAGTTCAAAATAATTCGAAAATCGTTCAAAACGCTCAGTGAGCGAATTGGTTTATTCCTTAACAGCGCTTTGAACGGTCATCATAAAAGCTCGGATCTATGAACAAAATCTTATCAGGTGATTTTAACCTTTCGTGTTGCATCCAATCACCTGAAAAGAGGAAAGTTAATGAGTTTTCAAACATGGTTGCTTCTATTGTTCACTTGTACCGGGGCATGTATTGTTCCTGGTCCTAACGCACTTTTGATTATCAGTCATGTTACTCGTTATGGCTTGAAAAAAACGCGCTGGACGATTGCAGGCGGTCTTCTCGGTTTCACTGTGCTCATCCTGATCAGTGTCCTGGGATTGGGTTCGTTACTTGAATCAATGCCAACGCTGTTTAATGCTGTCAAAGTCGTTGGTTCAATTTATCTTGCTGTGATCGGTTTGCAGCTGATCAACTCTCCACCCAGCCAAATCAATCAGAAAACAGGCTTCATTGCCGGTGATAATTTTAGCCTGTTTAAACAAGGCTTTATCTCCGCTGTCACAAATATTAATGCGTTGATGTTTTTTATCTCGCTCATTCCGAGTTTTATGACCAAAAATCACAGCTTGCTTTTGCAAGCGATCATCATTGTGTTAACGCTGACATTCACAGAGTTTTGTTTTGAATATGCATTGGCAAAGTTTTTCGTCAGGTGGGATGTAAAATCAATCAAGATGGGCAAGCTGTTTAATCAGATTTGCGGCTGTCTCTTTATCCTCTTTGCTATCCTTCTTCAGCTCAAGTAATACCGAGAGATAAAAAGAAAACCCGCCAGAGGGCGGGTTAGAAGCGTATAGAAGGTTTAGAATCCCCAAATCATGCGATAAAGCGCATCTTTAATTTCATTACCATGATGACTAACATCACCGACAACTTCTGTTAAAAACCTCTCTGGAACTGTACCAATCGCATAAATAACAGCACGATATGTTTCATTATTAATTCTGATCTCAGGGCAAAGATCGTTGCTTACTTTTTCAGAAAAAGATTCATGATGCACAAGCGGAACCATAACCCTTCTTCCCGGCAAATCAATAATATCGCTTTGCACTTCGATCAAAAGAGGATAAGGATTTGAATTTTTATGTGAGAAAACATCAAACTGCATTCTTATTGACCTCTGTACATTTCGTTCAAAGAACCATGCTCCTCAATGAAAGCAGCGACTTCGGCCATACCAGCTCGATTTTCCTCTTTCCAGCGTTCAGCCTTGATACGTTTGGCTTCTTTAGTGAAAACTTCATCAGCCAGACCTGAACAGTTAACGCCAGCCTGAATCAGAAAATCATACTGGTCTTTATCAACAGTGATAGTTACACGACCTTTCATGATTACCTCCTAACGTGTGCATTGAAAGTGCATACTACCAGTAATCACAAATTCGCGACACTCAAAATTTGCTTTCAAGAAGCAAAAAACCCGCCTATGGCGGGTTTGTGTGGGAACTGGATTAGACCTCAACGAAGGCATTATCTCTTGTATCAGTGTATCTGTCAGTCATCGCTGAGTTCTTGTGACCTAACAGCCGCTGAGAAAACTCACCATCATTTTCTTCCTTGTAGAGCCTCGCTGACAGAGAGCGGATTTCATGGAAAGAGGGCGCTGTTCCTTCCCATTTGAGCTTAGTCGCCGCTCGGGATTTGAGGAAAGCGCGAGACAGCTTATCGCGGCCACCTGAAACAGGGATTACATGATCGCTTTCATCTTTGAACTTCTTAAGTTCATCTAAAACCTGCTTTATGTTTTTGTTGATCGCCTTGAGGCCGTGTGAGGTATCGATAGCCACTCGCGATCCGGTTTTCTGTTGAATGATGTAAATCTTACCCTGACGAATGTCCTCCCATTTCATAGCCTGTATATCACCGATTCGCTGACCAGTGAGAAGCGCCAGCTCAAAGCAGGGACGCGCCCAGGGATATAAATCAGGGGTGTGCTCACAGATCAGATTGAAATCACTAAGGGACAGACGAGATCGGGACACAGTAACTTTCTCCGTTTTTATGTTATCAATAGGATTTCGCTCAATCACACCATGAGCGATAGCAGTAGAAAAAACATCCTTGAGAAAGTTTCTGATCCTGTTGTGCATCGTTGCCTTTCCATCGTCTCGCCACGGCGCAAGGAAATCAGCAAGAGCTTTCGTGTCGATGTCATCCATCGTGAAAAGACCAATACTCTCTTTGATGGTTCTTAAAAACCGTTCATAGCTCTCCATCGTTTTCGCAGCCAGATTGCGGCGTTTAAGCTCTTTCTCATAGGTCTCAAGCCAGTCGTTTAAGGTGAATTTCTTCACCTCATTGATTCTGTCGAGCAGGTTCAATGGCTGACCCAGGTCCTGATAAAGCTCAAGGTTTGCTTCAATTGCCTGGTTCAGGGCATAGCGTTTATCACGCCCTAAACCGTACTCTTTGCCACTTCTCGGATCTTTGTAGCTGTAATAACCGTTGTTCCGAACATACAGATTCGGTGGTAAGTCACGATTGACAAATGAACGACGACGAGCCATAACAAATTCTCTCTGTAAAACTTAACTTAAAACGGAATCTCACAGTCATTTAACTCAACGAGACGACCTGGTTTCGGCTCGATCTCACACAATCCCTTTTTGTTTAAAGCCAGTCTCCGAGAAATCACAATCACTTTCAGAATGTGTTGAATGACCCTCGGACCGTCATTAAAAGCATCCCGCTTATACTGAGTGATGATTTTCACCTGAGCGTTCCGAATTGCTTGTTCGCTTAACCAATAACAACGACGATCTGCTAAGCGTTGAGAGAGAACATCAATCTCAGCATTCATCACCAAAGCCTGACCATGAATGATTTCAACTGCATCGTTTTGTTCTGGTTCTGAGACTTCTTCCAGTTCATCAGCCTCAACTAACATCGCTGAAACCTCTCGATCTTCTTCAACCGCCTCAGCCTGGTCTGACTCAATGGCTTCATCGAGACTCATAAAGTATTCTTTCAGCCATGCTTCATATTTGTCCCATGCTTTATGCATCGCATCGGAACCGTCTTTGTGACTAGAAAGAAAAGCATTTGGCGCGCCAGACTGATTCATTACTAACGCTGTCTTGCCGCCACTTCTCGGAGAAATTGTGATGTGAGCCGATGCGTTTACACGACATTCTTTCATTTCTTCGAAAAATTTTGCTTTGTTCATTTCTATTCGCTCCTGAGTAAGTATCTACAATGTAGAGTATACACAAAGTATCAACGAATGACAGTGCATTTTGAGCGAATTTCGAAGAATTTTTTTTTCAGAATTTTGGGCAAAAAAAATGCCCCAAAGGGGCATTAATAGGAGAGGTTAGGGATAGAAGGTTTCGTTTATGAAGGTTTCAAATTCCCAGGGACAAAGCTGAGGAAAAGTGATTTCATCTAAACCGGTTTCTTTTACGGCCATAAGAATCGCGTCTTCATAAGCGTTCGAAATGACCTCAGGAAGTTTGCTTTTAAGGCTAGGGTTATCCTTAAGACTTCTCAAATTGTAATTCAGATTGATTCTGAGAGACGACAGGATAAGCCTGAGATCTCGCTAGATTGAAACCTCAAGTCGTCGTCTCTATAATGTATAAACAATAAGAGGAGGATTCAAGATGTTAACGCTACAGATCAAGAGATGGGGCAATTCAGCCGCCATCAGAATTCCGAATTCAGTTCTTCAACAACTGGCGTGGACAGACGGCGAAACCTTACAGGCTCAGGTGATCGATAGACAGCTTATCATCAGCAAACCGAGTTCATCTGTTGAGGTCGATAACGCGTTGTATCAAACAATCGATGAAGCCGGTATCGACGTTTCCGAGTTAGTAAACAAAATTCTCTCAGGCGCTGCAAAAACAATCACAAGCAAAGCCAGTGAAGAAACAAATACTTCGTTCACCTTAGATGAACTCATGAAAGCTTATCCAGCCGGAGAGGTCGAGCTT
The DNA here is from genome assembly GCF_003201065.1 of Pantoea sp. JKS000250. Taxonomy (NCBI): domain Bacteria; kingdom Pseudomonadati; phylum Pseudomonadota; class Gammaproteobacteria; order Enterobacterales; family Erwiniaceae; genus Pantoea; species Pantoea sp. JKS000250. Next base: position 4,162,824 of record NZ_QICZ01000001.1, read on the forward strand.
TCGGAAGAGGATCGAGCCTGGTTGAACATGAAACCTGTTGGAAAAGAAATTCTCTGATACTGCCTCAACCCGCGAAATCGCGGGTTTTTGCCTTTCAATTCGCACACCTTAAAACGCCTGAATCTGTCTCTCAGATAACATCGCCTCGTTGATTTCATTCAACAATCACATATGAAAATCATAGAGGGTATAAAATTGAATCAAGCTCATAAAGTCGCACTCGTTACAGGTGCTACAGGCGGTATCGGTGAGGCTATCGCAGAACGTCTGGCTAAAGATGGTTTCGCTGTAGCTGTTCATTACTCTGGCAACAGCCAGAAAGCCTCAGCCCTGGTTGAGAAAATCGTTTCTCATGGCGGTCATGCTACCAGTGTTCAGGCTGACATCAGTGATTCTGCATCGGTTAAAAACATGTTTGATGAAGTGATGCAGATCAAAGGGAGCATTGACGCGGTGATCAACAGCGCGGGGATCATGCCAATGGCAAAAATCGAACCTGATAATATTGAGACGTTTCAGAAAATTGTGAACACAAATCTCATCGGTTCTTACCTCGTACTGTCTCATGCAGCTCAACTGGTCTCTAACGGCGGTCGAATCATCGCTTTTTCATCAAGCGTTGTGGCTAAAAATTTCCCTGGTTACGGTGGTTACATCGCCTCAAAACTAGGGGTAGAAGGTCTTGTTCGCGTACTGGCGAATGAACTCAAGGGGAGGAACATTCGTGTGAATTCTGTCGCACCAGGCCCTACAGGTACGGACCTTTTTTATAAAGGGAAAACTGACGAACAAATTGAATGGTTTAAGGGACAATCACCTTTGGGCCGTATTGGTACGCCGGAGGACATCGCTGAAGCGGTAGCGGTTTTAGTTGGTCCTGGAGGCGAATGGATCAATGGTCAAATCCTTCGTGTTAATGGCGGTTTTGCTTAATATCCTTTTCAAGCCCTGCATCAGCAGGGCTTAACGTAGCTTTCCTTTTTTATCATTATAATTCATACACTAATCTTTTTTTTGGAACTGATTTGTTAATTATTTAACTAATTATTATGTCTAAAAAAAGAGGTTAACATGAAATATGTTGAAAGATACAGCAGAGAGGCTCCTTATATTTTAATTGCTGGGTATGATGATAATGATTTAAATGCTATAGAAAGTTCACTCAAAAAAATAAAAAGCAAACCGATAGGAAATACTCTCTTAAAAAAAATAGAAGAACTATCAGATAATGGAAGGTTCGTAAAAATAGCATGTCTATATCATATAGGTCACACGGCACGACCGATGCTTACTGAATCTCAATTAAATTATTTCAAAAGTTTAAAACTTAGCAATAATCCGTATGACAAAGATCATAACTCTCTAGCCTCTTATATTTCACGCAAGCCTCCATCAAAATCACGTCGAGAAGGGACATCAGCATACATTGAATTTGATCCTACTCAATCTGTAGATGTTGATAACGGGGAGCCAAAACGCAGTCATAGACGTGACTTAGTATTTGTTTCACTGGTTCATGAATTAATTCATTCTCTCAGATTTTTAAAAGGTAACTCACTCGTAGGACATAATGGAGATAGTCAAGATCCTTCATCACCAGCTATGGAAGAAGAATATCGAGCTGTTGGATTAGGTCGCTACGCTGACAGACCTATTACGGAAAATACGATTCGTGCAGAACACGGTTTACAGCTCAGAAAATCATACTTAATTCCTCGTCGGTTACAAAATGTTTTTTAAATAAAAATTGAGATTACTATGACTCCTGAAAAACTTTTTCAAAAACTGCAACCTCTATTCAGACAACTTCGCGTTCCAGATATGCAAATGAATCCTCATGGTTACTATTCTCTTACGTTAGAAACAGGGGAGGTTTATCTTGAGAAAACTGAACTAAACACACTAATCATGATTGCTTTTCTTCCCATGCCTGAAAATCCGGGCGAGGAAATGCTCTTGGAATTATTACAAGCAAATCTAACTCCAGATCAAGAATCAATCATTACAATTGCAGCTGACAAAGAAGAAAATAAGCTCGTATTATGGGGGGGGTTGAAAGAAGAAGAGATTTATCTTGAAAAAATGATGATGATGCTTGAGAAAATAAATATTACTCTTGCTGTCATTTCAAGATGGTTTAATAAGTTACTTGAAGAGGACGACAATAAAAAAGGGGAGTTAGAAAAAACGAAATTTCAAAGCAATCAAACAGAACAATTTTTAAATCAAAGAAAATAAACAATATTAAAAGTAAAAAGTGAAAAGATGATGAATTTCATACAGCGAAGCAAGACTGTTCCAGAAATAATGATTGAATCATATGAAACAGGGGGATATGATAAGGCTGAAAGTGCTTTAGCTAAAATAAATTCAAAACCAAACGGAAGAAGTATCATTCAGGAGGTCGTCAGAAACACACAAAATGGGAAGTCACTTAAAATCATAGTCAGTTCACTTGAGCACGCGAAGGCAAGACCTGTGCTGACTGAATCACAAATGAAGGCTTATAAAGCCAATCAAATGACTTTTGATGAGAATATCAAAACTGCTTATATATTAGCAAGTGCTATTGATTTTGGTATTAAGGGGGAAGGGACAAGCGCTCATATTACCTGGAACCCTAATGAGGGATTAATCATCAATAAAAACGGAATGAGAGAGAAAGGAGAAAATGCTGAGTATTCGTTTGCTGATCTGGTTCATGAACTTGTTCATGGTTATAGAATTATGAAAGGGTCATTTACAGGAGAGTTTAACGGAAAACCGAAAAACCCAGGCACACCAACCTGGAATGAAGAGGTGCGAGCGGTAGGAATGGCAGCATACAGTAACGAAAACAAGTCTGAAAATGGCGTCAGAAAAGAACATGGTTTGAATGTAAGAAAGCAATATTAGTGAGTTTTGAAGTTAATATGGAAAAACATTGGATGACTTATGTTAACATCAAGAAGCAGTTTTGCAGCTAATATCGTAATTGATGCTAGCTCAGCGGAAGATATTAAAGAAGTTGATTTTAAATTAAAACAGATAGCAAGCAAAAGTGTTGGTCATGGGCTGCTGAAGGATATTGCGGCAATGAGTTCACAAGAAAAATTTGTTGTGATTACCGTAAACAGAAATAAACCGACTTCTGTTCATCATACTTTATCAGGTCCAAAATATTTTAAACTAGTGACTGGCAAAGATCCTAGAGTGAAAAATAAACTTAATGTTGGTGTTTTCAGTAAACCCAGCCCCGATGGAACTCATGGCGAAGGTTCAAGTGCAAACATTTCTTTCAATCCTGATGTTTCGATTTATGTAGATGAACATGGTAATCCTTATGCAGCTAAAACAGGAGAGGAATCATTTATAGGCTTGGCACATGAATTGATTCATACTTTGTATATGATGAATGGCATGTGGTTAGGGGGGCAACGTGTAGATACTTATTTAACAGAAGATAAGGGGGTAAGGGAAGAGGAAGATCGTGCTGTTGGATTAGGGGAATATCAAAATGAAAAATATACAGAAAATAAAATCCGGCAGGAACACAATCTTCCTTTGCGTAGTTCTTATGTTTCAATCATGAGTTCACAGGAAGCTGAAAAACTAGGAATTGTTATTAAGTAACTATCAATCGGAGAATATTATGCTTCAAGCATTGCCATCGGCTGTAGTGACAAACATTATTGTTAATTATACAAATGGGAACCAATTCAACAGTTGTGAAAGAGCTTTGTCTCTAATAAGAAGCAGACCAATCGGTAATGATTTATTAAACGAAATACAAAGTCTCGGGGCTGAGGGTAAACAGATTCGAATTATTATAGATAACGCTGGAGTAAATAATTCAAAATCCGTTTTAAGTCCTAAGCAGGCTATCGATTGGAATGCATCTCCAGATGAGAACGATCTTGTTAATAACCATATTGCTGAAGAGCTTTCAAGTAAAATGACTTATCCAGTTGGCGGTTCTCGAGAAGCTGGAACAAATGTTCAAATAACATGGAATAATCGAATATCAGGAAATGTTAGAAACGGAATCCCAACAAATGATTATCAACGTGTTAATAATTACATCCCGCTTTCTCATTTGCTTATTCATGCCCTACATATAATGAAAAGTGATGTTCTAACTGATAGTCATGAGGAACAAGCTCGGACAGGTGTTAAGCGCGCTGCTGAAGAGAGGCGGACGATTGGGATAGGCGAGTTTCAATTTGAAAAATACAGCGAAAATAATATTCGACGAGAACATGAGCTAGAGCCGAGAATTAAATAGTAATGAATTTAAGGATTGATATGAGAAATATCGTTAATTCTTTACACTTAAAAAATCTAAGTATTGAGTATAATCATTATAGCGATCTCATTGACCTTGACTTTAGTCTTAGGAAATTAAAAAGCAAACCGAACGGGAAAGCACTCCTTGAAGAAATAGAACGTCTAAATGAAAATGGAAGAAAAGTCCATCTTGTCATAGACCAAACACTTAAAAATAATTCACATGCTACTCTTTCAGCTCAAGAAATTCTTGAGTATGACGCTTTAGATGATGATGATTTGTATATGCTTACAATTGCTTATTATCATTCCATTCTTAATTTTAATGGCGAAAAAGGGAAGGGTTCAAATGCAGTTATTCAATGGAATCCCTTTCTATCAAGTGAACTTGACAGAGCAGGGAAGCCAAATCCTTCTTTAAATTCCTCAAACAATTTCATTAACCTCGGACATCATCTCATTCATGCATTTCATATGATGGAAGGATCTGTTCTTATAGATCCTATTCTTGAAAATCTGGATAATGAACCATCGACTTTAGAGGAGAAACGGGTGATAGGGATGAATGAATTTCGCAACGAACGATTTTCTGAAAACAGTCTACGTAATGAACATGGCCTCACTTTCCGAATGGAAATATAATGTGGTGACAAAATGACAATTACACTAACAACGAGCCACATAGCAAAAAATATCGTTGTTGAATATGAAAATAAAGAGCAATGGCATGTAGTTGAATCAGCCCTCCAAAAAATAAATTCTGGTCCGATAGGTCATGAATTGTTAGTAGAGTTAAGGGATATATCTGTAAGAGGGAAAAACATAAAAATCACTCCTAACGAAATTGATACTTTTATCGCCCCCCGTTTGACGATGTCTCAAATAAAAAGATTCAATGTGCCATATGATGAATTTGATTCTTATCATAGTGAGATTGCAGAAAGTCTTGCTCGAAGAGATGGTTTAGTTTCAAAGGGACCAGGAACATCGGCCACGGTTTACTGGAATCCTGCTTTATCAGCAGGGATTAAAGATGATGGTCATCCTTTCCCAATCTTAGATCCTTCAATATCGTATGTTTCACTCTCACATGAACTTATTCATGCATATCATATTGTTGATGGTGTTTATCATGGTGGTATTAAGGATAATA